>JBKBNU010000001.1:0-2396382 GCA_046294845.1 Micavibrio sp.
CAGCACCACTGGCCAGCATGAATAAAGGGGCCTTCGCTTACGCTCCAGCCCCTTTATTCATTCCCCATCAGCCACAAAAACTACACTCTAAAGCCGGACTCCAAAATGGGGGTTGACCAATACCCCATCAGCTGACTGATACTGGGTCCTTTCAATTACTGATGGATCCACAGTAATAATTGCTTGGTCAGGTCGATATGTACCTGCATTAGACTGAGATACACTGGGATTAGTACTCCATAAACTTGTGTCAGCAGGCACCCCGTACTGATTATCAATTCTAACGACCACAGTCTTATTAGGTATACCTTCGGCATAATAACCAAGATTGGTATATAATTTCTGGTATTCAGGATTTTTTGACATCCTTTGCAGCTCTTGATAAACAGCATCACGATCCTGCTGTGTACCATGGTCAGTTACGGGAGCCTCAACAAAAAAAATTAGATCGCCAATTCTTACTGAATAATCAGACACGACAGTTCCTTCCCTTAAAAAATTAGTTTTTACCAAGTAAAATTTCTTGCGCCTTGATATAATCCATTCCCGGCTTCAGTGCTGGGTTATATAGAGTCCTAATCAAATATTGATCAAAGTCACTTAGGCCTTTTTCTGGCGGCAATTCCAATTTGAAGGGAGCCCAATCGTCACCCACTCTCCATAAAGTTAACAAACTAGGAGAAAGTGATGCCTCTTGATCATAAGGTCGCACAGGCCCCAGCAACCCTAAAGATCTCACAAGACATTCCTTCAACATTAAGGCAATTTCCCTGGCTTCATTATGTTTGTTAATGTAGCAAATCGACATTTCAATCTCATTACGCTCATTCACAAGCACGTAGCCATCAACTTGATTCTTAAAATCGGACGCAAAGACAAACCCGGTCTTTATATTCCCCTCGCCCAGTGGGCTTCTAAATTTATATAAAGTAACTTCCCAACCTGACTCTCCCAAAAAACCTTCTCGTCTGTGGCGATAGTGAACAGGGGGAACATTATCATCTGTTATAACAATACGAATCTCTGCAGCAGCGGATAGATCATTCTGGTCCTGAGAAACATAATTAACGGGCAGGTTAATTAATTTTTCTATGTCCGGAGCAAAATCAGAAATGACTCCTTCCAAATCTTTAATCAGCTCACTCTGCATTAAAGATGTGAAATATTCATCACTCTTTTTTTCTATATAGAAGGCCTCATACTTATCTTTCAAAGGGCGCAAATTATTTGGCATCCCCAATGCAATACGAATAGGCTTCACCCATTTATTAACAACCAAGAGACGGGGAAGAGAATCTGGATAAATATGTTTGTATAACCACGGATAATTATTCCTTATTTTTTCCGCCTCAAGCGGGCCCACTCCCTCACTGAAAGGTGAAAGCGTTAAATTCAAGCCATCATCAGTTTGATTAAGTACATCCTTCACAAACACAGCATCTAAAAATGATTGATTAATTTGCTCTTTCTTATAAGCGTGCCCATCAAGCATAACCGCCTCTGGCAGAGCCGCGATTTGCTCATTGGCATAAGACGCCGAAGAAGTTTGGAAAATAAGAAGCAGGATAAAGAAAAAAGAAGAGAGTCGCATTCTTACCTCACGAATCGTATAAAGATAAGATCATGCCAGCAGTACAACATCAAGATACATAAGCGTATTTAGATAAAAAAATTAATAGTACAACTTTATATTTACATATTTTAATCATTGTGACTATAAAACTTTTATACTCAAAATTGTTATGCCACAAAAAACTATCCAATGATTATAATGTTTGCAAATAACCGTCGATAGCAGCAAAAATGACAATCAGCAATTCGATTGTAACTTAGGCAGGCCCATAAGGCTCATCCGCGGACTTTATTTTCTTACTTGTCAGCTCCCCTGTGTTTGTACCTGATGCCTTATTAAAAGCGCTGGCCATTGTGGGGCGTTCGGGTTCTGCTGATGCGGGTGTGGCGAGGCTTGATGATTCAATCTCGTGACCTTTATAGGACTCTTTCCTAAATATCACCGGCACGATGTCGCGCAGCTTTTGCGCTTCGGCCTTGAGTTTGTCGATCACTTCAGTGTTTAAGGCTTGCCTGTTGATGGGTTCATTGTGGCTATAGGCATTAAAGATAGTTTGGGTTGAGGTTGCTGCGCCTAGGCTTTCTGCGTTTGATTCCCGTTTGGCGGTAGTCTGCTCTTTCGCATTTAATAGCTGTGCGTCGATGCTCTCCTGCAAGGCCTTAAGCTTATCTGTGGCAGGAATGAACCATGATTGACGCTGTGCTTTTTCTTCATAGCGGGCTTGGATGTAGGCCGTAATGCCTTTGATCTCTTGCGGAGCCTTGATCTTCCATGAAGGTTGGGTGGCTATAGTTGCTGCCTGATTATCTGTCTTTATTGTGACGGCTTTGAAGGGTGCTGATATTTGCGCTACTTCGATGATAGCGCTGCTGGCCTTAAAGCTCTCACACAAGGGGCCGGATTTTAAATGCTCTGGTTTAAAGATTGACGGGATTTGTTCTCTTAATAATTCGGCTTTCAGCGTTGTCTTTAAAATCGCTTCCGCATTGGTGATGCGCTTTTCTTTGAAAATGATAGGGTTGGCTGGTGGCGATGCCATGCCTGCCGGTGCGGCCTCCTGCCGGAACAAGAGTGATGGCAGGGCTTTAAGTTCGCGCTCGATCCTATCAACCAGCGCCCTGTAATGGCGCAAGTGGGTGGTAGTGGTTTCGAGTTTATGGAGATTACCTTTCATCTCCTGCATCTGTTCATGGATACCAAGGCGGTAGCTCTGGCCGTAACGGGCCATCTGGCGCTGCGCCCTTGTATGCCGTTCTTGTTGGCTAAAGCTGGTACGGGCTTGGCCCTGTAATCTCTCGGCTATAAAGAGCTTCGAGAATGTAACAGCCTCCTTAATCAGGTGCATCAGGGCTTGCGGCAAGGAGGTCTGGTTTAAGAGCCTTTCATAGCGTTTGACCTTTCTATCAAGCCTGATGGCCTCTGCTTCCAGTTTTGCTATTTGTATCGGTAATGGCTCTGGCGGGTGTTTTGCCCTGTTCTTGTTGATCCGCTTGATCTCGGCTACCAGCTCGGCACGGGTCAAAGGCGGATCGGAGAGCTTCTGCTCGATAGCCGGATAGTCGGGCTTTCTGGGCTTATCCGGTAGCCTCTCTGGTACATCTTGTTCAGGGATGAAATCTTCTTCCATCAGGACTGGATGATTTTCATCGGCCTCTGGCTCATCAGACAGGCTTTCAGCCTGCGGGGTTTCCTTGGCGGCGGCAGGGGATGGGGATTTACTATCGCCGCTGCCCTGTTTGCCGGATTGGGTATCAGTGCGGCCCTCATCATCCGTGTCCCCGTCTTCCTCCTCTGTAAATGAAGGCCCAAGGTTCTGGCCACCAGTGCTAGCAGAACCGCCAGAGGATGAAGAACTGCTGCTATCATCATCCTCGCTGTCATCCTCTCGATCCTCACCCCTAGAACGGCTTTGCCGTTCTGCGGCGCCGGCCTTGCCTTCGGGACCGATATGGATTTCAGGGATACGGTCTATCCCCTGATCCATCAGGGTGCGCCGGTCGATGCGGGATTCTATGCCTGCCTGTTCCAAGGCAGCATTCGCCAAGGCTTCCCAGACTGCCCGAATGGCTTCGATCTCCTGCGGCCCGTGTTCCTTGTCATCAAGGATACGGGTTTTCTTGCCAAGGCCATCTTTGGAGATCTCACGGGTTGTGAACAATAGATGGGCATGGTGATTGCGGGGATCATGGCCATCCTTGCCATACGGACTATGCAAAGCAACATCAACCGCGACACGGTAACGTTCAACGAGATAGGCCGCCATATCACGGGCGAGAGTTTTACGGGCGGACAGATCAAGCTCGTGCGGCAGGGCCAGAATGACTTCGCGGGCCACGCGGGCATTCTTGCGGGTTTCGCTGGCCTCTGCCGCATTCCATAGAGCGGCACGGGACAAAAAGCTTTTCGGGGCAAAAGGCGGCACGAGAATAAACGTATCTGCTACGCCTGTACGTTTGTGGTAGCGGTGGGTTTTGCCTGATCGCTCATCCATCAGGATTGAGCCGGAACGATAGGCAGCGGCTGCAACAGCCGAATGGCCTTCGCTCCTCGAAAAGACTTTTAGCGAGCAATGATAGATCGCCATGACGAAGTCATCCCCGTGCCGCTTTTTAGCGCTGCAAACGCAGTTTGCGTAAGTGCGCTATTAACTCCTCTTATCTCTCAGCCTAGCTCCCAAGGGATTAAATTTGGGTTAGGGGTGCAAGCCCCCGCTCCCGTCTTGTTTTGAAGATCATAAACTCTGATCTCTATGCCTTCGACGAACCTGTAAAATTTCCCGCCTTCACTCTTCTGGTCTTTTTTATACGCCAGATTGTATAAATCCGTTTTATCGGAGATAGCGTATAAAATTCCCGTGCGGGAATAATATGTGGCTTATAGCCCCCAAAGCACCAAATATTTACCGAACGGGAATATTTCTTTACTTTTGCGCCGAATCTGGCATAATATTCCTGAACGGGAATATTATATAAGCCATGAAACTGACACCTGAACAACTCGGCCAACTGGTCAAACAAACGCGCAAGGCCATGGGTGTAACCCAGAAAGACTTGGCTCTGACATCGGGCACGGGCCTGCGCTTTATCATCGAACTGGAAAAGGGAAAGCCGACCTGCCAGATAGGCAAGGTGCTAACGGTTTTGCATACGCTTGGGATCAAGCTCTCTTTAAGCGCCCCGCCAAGCCAAGGGGGCCGCGATGACCAAAACTCTTGATGTTTACCTCCACAGCCATTTTGTCGGCCATCTGATCCAGAACGAGCATGGAGACATGGTTTTCAGCTATGGCGAAAGCTGGCTCAGCCATCTGCACGCCCTGCCGCTTTCGCATTCCCTGCCGTTAAGAAAAGAGCCTTTCAGTCGCAATGAATGCCGTGGCTTCTTTGCCGGGATTTTACCGGAAGAAAGAAAAAGGGATCTTGTGGCCCGCAATCTCGGGATCAGCGCCCGCAACGATTTCGCCATGATTGAACAAATCGGCGGCGAATGCGCGGGGGCTGTTACCTTCATTCCGGCGGGCGAAAAATTGCCCGCGACCGATTATCAATACAGGCCCCTGTCCGATAGCGCTCTGGCCGCCATATTAAAGGAATTACCGCGCCGCCCCCTGATGGCCGGTGAAGACGGTATCAGGCTTTCCCTAGCAGGCGCTCAGGATAAAATCGCCGTACATGTCGCGGGTAACAAAATATCCGTGCCGCTGGGCGGTGCGCCCAGTACCCATATTTTAAAGCCCGCCATCGCCCATTTCGAGGGCGTTGTCTTCAACGAAGCCACCTGCATGAAGCTGGCGGCGGCCATCGGCCTTCCCGTGGCTCCTGTAGAGATACGGCATGCCGGAGGGACAGATTTCCTGTTGATCGAACGGTACGACCGCAAAACAATGGAAGCCCCTGCTGGCCTGCCCACCATCCAGCGGATGCATCAGGAGGATTTTTGTCAAGCACTTGGTATTGTTTCCGAAAACAAATATCAGCGCGAGGGCGGGCCTTCTCTTAAAAACGGCTTTGAACTGCTCAGGGATGTATCAACCACACCCGTGATCGACCTGCAAAGATTCTTGGATGCTATAATTTTCAATTTCCTTGTCGGCAACCATGATGCCCATGGCAAGAATTTCTCCCTGACTGCTGATCAAGGCGGCCTTCTAAATCAGGCCAGCATTCGTCTGGCCCCCCTTTATGATATTGTTTGCACGGCGTTCTATCCCGAACTCAGCCGGAAAATGGCCATGAAGATCGGCGGGGAATACGAATCCTCCAAGATATATCCGCACCATTTTGAAAAAATGGCCGAGGAATGCGGCCTTGCCAAACCCCTTGTTAAAAAACGTGTGACCGAGCTGGCAACGGCGGTCATTGCTGCCCTTGATACCATCACCATCCCCCATCCGGTGGCGGATGGCGTCAAAGCCCTGATCAGGGAACATAGCCAGCGCACGATTGAACTCTTCAGAGATTAGAAAAGATGAGCAATTGGATAGAATGCAAATCTGGATTTATCGTGGCTGATGTGATCCGCTGGCATGAACCGATCTGGGATAATGCCAAACGCGGCAAAAATGCGAAGCCTAAGAAAATTGGTGAACGCAGCATTACCGCCGAGGTGAAAAAGGAAGACGTTGCCGAAGGCTGGGTCTGGTTCTCCGTTCTGGAATGCCAGAGCAAACCCCTCACCAAGAAGCCTGTTGAGACCTATAAGGCAGGCACAGAAATCAAACGCAAGCGCACGACCTTAGAGCGCACCGGATTTGACCGCTTGCCGTGGAGCGATGAAAGCGCCCGAAGGGTACTGGAGCAAGAAAGGCAGTCACATAAACCCAACGAATAAAAACCTCAATTAAACGGGGATGCCGGGTGGGTGGGTACGCAACCGGCGGGGTGAAACCCCAAGAGGTGGCCCAAGGGCAAAGCCGCCCTTTTCCAGCGGCTTTGCTTTTGGCGATTTATGCCATCAATCGCAGCGATAAATATAGTTTGTTCCGGCAATGGTTATTTCGCTGTAATCCATGCCCAGATCACGGGCAATCGCATCATAATCCAGATAGTTTTGGATATTTTCAGGAATTTCACCAAATAACCCCTCCTCTATAAATTGTTCGGCAAGATCTTTCAGACTGTCCAATTCATACAGATCAACATCACACTGATCCGGATTATCCTTTCCTAAATCAAAATTATAACCCGCCTCCCCTACAGTAATAATCACCCTGATTTTGTCATCTTCGCTCCAGTCCTCTATGGCTTCCAGATATGCCGGAAAATTGCCCTGATGAACGCCTAAAACAGAAAACAGCGCACAATCGAGGCTTGCGCCATCAATAAACTGGATTTCAAATTCCTCCACCAGATCGCCATATGAATTTAACAGCTTGCCTGCTCTCTCTTCATATTCTGCCGTTGTCTCGAAATAGAAACCGTTGGCGCTGATATCGTAAGGCTGAGCAAAAAGTGTCGTCATGTTTTTAACTCCTCTAATGGGTTCGGGTTGCGTGAATGCAACCTTGGCTCCCGCCGAGGGTGGGGGTAGCAAACGCAAAGGGCGGCAAAAGCCGTGGGGTATCACCCGGCCTGCACGGAATGAAATGGAGGAAGGTTGGGGATACGGCTTTTTCCGTTTATCGGGAGACCCTTGCGGCGCAAGGGGTGAAACCCCTGAGGGATTCTTTATCAACTTGATAAGTTTAATAATTCTGCCTTCGCAGAAATTATTCAAAGCCGTCTAGGTCTTTTATTGCCCAGCGGGCAAGACCTAACGGCGCTTCAAGCCGCCTTTCGCGCCTGACGGATTTCTTTAGTCTTCCTCAATACCAAGCACCATGGGCGCTTGTTTGCTTTTTCGGACATTGATAAGCGATGTATCAATCATATCTTTCAAGTGCGCTGCATAGTGTTTTTCGATCATCTCGACTGACGTGCGACAGTTCTTCGCGATCTGGTAGATGTCTGCCCCTTCTAGCAGACGAAAACAGATATAACTGTGACGCAGGGAATAGGCCGTCCGCGCCTTTCCATCGCGGTCGAATTTCAAATTATTCTCGTTTAAAATGCCGTTGAACATTTTTTTGAACTCATTGGGAAAGAGCTTATCCGTGGGCTTTACTGGTCGCTCTCCATCCTCCGTTGGCCGCAGACGGTCGCGCAAACGTTCAAACGGGCGAACAGCCCCCGTCATGGATTTACAGTAACCAACGCCGCGCTTGCCACGCACTTCGATTTCCAAAATTTTATCGCCGCTCCATTCATCGGTGACGATTTCAACATCGCGGAATTCAAGAAGATTGACCTCATCGGGCCTTAAGCCTGTATTGGCCATGAGCAACACAAAATCATGGAGCTGTTCAGCATACCATTTATATCTAGGATTCTTGGGATTGGCTGCGTTTCTACGCGTGGCTTCGTAGAGCAGCTTATATTCCTTCGGGGTAAACCAAGGGCGGTGGCTCACCTTCGTGTGCCGCCTGTAGGGATCGGATAGATCAGGCACTTGGCTTATATAGCCATGCCGATGTGCCGTTTTTAAGGTAAGGCTTAGAGTCACGATTTCATTATGAATGGTTTTACGTGCTGGGGGCTTCCAGTCTTTCGATTTTTCCTCACCCTCAGCCTCAGGTGGCTCTGGCTCGGTCAAACGGTGCGCCCGATATTGCTGCACCGTTCCGGCTGTAATTTGATTAACGGGCATTTCTCCAAAGAAGGGGAGCAAATGAAGTCTGAGACGGTCTTTATGGCTCTGCACCCATTTGGGGCTGCGGTGGCCTTTGGTTGTGGCCTCGTATTCCTCTTCGAACATCTTGGCGACTTGGGCAAAGGTCTTGCCCGTGTGCAGTTCGCCTAAATGATCTCTGGCACAGAGTTCGTTGTACCAGTCGGTGGCTACGTCCTTAGCACGCGCTAGACTTTTCTCTTTGGTGCTTTTACGTAAGTCTTGACCTTTGAAGAAGGTGTAGGCGTGCCAAGCACCTCCTTCGCTACGGCGGTAAAGGGCAACCTGATCGCCGAGAATCTTGTGTCTTTCCATGGTCTCTCCCCGTTTGTGCGAACCCGTACAATTTGTACAAGTTTTGTCCGACTACTTTCATGGTATCACGGGGTCATTTTCGGCGGCAAATTAGAGGGGACTAATAAGCAAAAAGCCCTTGTAAAACAAGGGCTTGATCTTCTTTTCATTGGTTGCGGGAGCAGGATTTGAACCTGCGACCTTCAGGTTATGAGCCTGACGAGCTACCGGGCTGCTCCATCCCGCGTCAACCAGAACATGATGTCTTTATGAAAACAAAAGCCCATCAAGGAGCGTTACACTTGATCTTATGTAACAAGGATAGGGGGTTATAACGCCCCTATCCCCAGAAAGCAACCTTATTATTGTTTATATTTCCCTCTTTTATTTTGCCTGCATCACGCAGCGATAGTTGGCCCTTGGTCTTCACATGTACCGCTCCACTTTTGAGCCCTCATTACATTGATACCGCGCCTCCTGCGAATGGAAACGTACACGCAAACAAAAACCCCGGCGCAATGGCTGCCGGGGTTTTAAAAATTCTTTATTGAAGCAGCGCTTGACGCTTAGGCAGCGTCATCAACCAGACGCAGTTCAGCAGCAGCCATTTTACCGCGGTTTTCTTGCAGTTCGAATTCAATCGCCTGGCCTTCGTTCAGCGTTTGCAGGCCGGCTTTTTGTACGGCTGTGATGTGAACGAAAACATCGTTACCACCTTGATCGGGGGTGATAAAACCAAAACCTTTTGTGGTGTTGAACCACTTTACTTTGCCGCGCTGGGCCATACTGCACTCCATATGTACAATTGTTAAAAAAACCCATCCAGTTATCAGGCTGGAATGGGCGGATACTTTTATGGGCACACGCACGGCAATCAAAGCCCTGATGACTTTTCAGGCAAGTAGAAGATACGACCAAATGCAGAAAAAAGCAAACATATTCACAAGCACGCAAGCCTCTGGGCGTAATTTTTTCCGCCCGAAATTCGCATAAAACGCGGGAAAATCACCCCGGAGCCGCCGAGCGATCCGGCAAGCGGGCCAAAAAGCGGCTGAGATAGGCAAGCGGGGTATCAAGGACGATGACCAGTACCTTGACGCCATAGGCCACGCCGGCCAAGGCCAGCCACCCATCAAAAACGCCGTAAAACGCAAGAAAGGCAAAAGCGAAAGTATCAAAAAGCTGGGAGATCAAAGTACTGGCGTTATTCCGCAACCACAGCATCTTTTCGCCACTGCGCCCCTTCATATAATCATAAAGGGCAATATCCAGACGCTGCGCCAGATAATAGACAACAAGCCCTGCCGCCACAATCCGCAGCGACATGGTAAAGACAATATCCATGGCATCCGACAATGATTGCACATCAGCGGCAGGATCAGCCAGCCGCACAGCCTGCAAATATATCTGGAAGAGGATCAGGACACTCACACTCATAAGCGCGGTATCCGTTGCCACCTTGCGCCCGTAATTTTCGGTTAGAACCGCTGTTGCCAGAAAAATCGTGGTATAGAGCGCTGTCCCCAGAGTAATCGGCAAACCAAAGACCTCGATCACCTTGCCATCGGTAATCCCCAGCAGAATTGCCATCATCACGATCAACCCCTGTACCCAGGCCTGCCCGCGCCAGACCGCAAAGGGGATAGACAACAAACCGAAGAGCATTACGGCAAAAAACAGGATTTCGTTACTCAATCTGATCACACGACATGAGGGGCATAAAGAGGGCGATCAATACACGAAAATGTCCTTGAACGCAAAAGAGCAAGCGCTAGCACCAAATTTGCATAAATGTACCATATACGGCACAATGGCGCCTATGGTCACCAAGATAAAAAATTTACCACTGATCCCCCGCGTGGCTTCCGTTTTTGCCGCGCAGGCTGGTGACAACGATAGCTTTAAAGACAGCGAGCGCCGTCGTCCGGATCATCAGGCTTTGGCGGCAGCCTTCTCTGCCGATCACAAAGTTGCACCAGTGACACCTGGCAGCAGCAATAGCCCTGCAACCATAGTCACCCTTTCAGCAATTACCGCCAGCAATGATGTGGTTCTGACCTACAGCTATGACCCCGCAAAAAAAGCAGTTCGCTTAACGAAATTCCCCTGCTGAGGACACTTAAAAACCTCAATACGATCCTTTGCGTTTTTATAAAAATCCTGAATAAACAGATCAGATTCAACAGCTAAAACATTCTGTTATATGGGCATTTATAGAACCGTTTTGCATCTACACATCAATACTAAAAAAACCCTCATTCGTTAATACACAACACTCAGTGTTCATACTGAAGGCCGTGCTGGCATAAAGACAAATCGTATCGTTTTTATGAATTGGTGCTAGCTATGCTGCTGGTAATACACCATACAACTCACCCTTAACAATCAAAGTAAAAAATCAGCAGAGCCATAAAGCAAAACCCCGACAGATCTTGCGATCCATCGGGGCTTTAGAATTTCGTTATATGTTTGATTATCCAACAAACGGACTTGGAAGACCTGGCGACGACCGACTCTCCCATGCCTTAAGACATAGTACCATTGGCGCTGCAGTTTTTCACGGCCCAGTTCGGAATGGGATGGGGTGTTTCATCTGCGCTAGTGCCACCAGATCATCCAAATCCGTTTGTTGAAAAATTGTCTGAAGGTTCATATCAAGCTTCGCAAATCTTTGCTGCTTCAACTGACGTCAGCATGTTTAATACTGAACGCAGAGAATTCAAGCCGATCGAGCAATTAGTAACGGTTAGCTTCAAGTGTTACCACTCTTCCACATCCGTCCTATCAACGTGGTGGTCTTCCACGGCTCTGATAGGGAATACTAGTTTTGAGGGGGGCTTCCTACTTAGATGCATTCAGCAGTTATCCCTTCCGCACATAGCTACCCGGCTCTTGCCGCTGGCGCGACAACCGGTACACCAGAGGTGCGTCCATCCCGGTCCTCTCGTACTAAGGACAGATCCTCTCAATATTCCAACACCCACGGCAGATAGGGACCGAACTGTCTCACGACGTTCTGAACCCAGCTCACGTACCTCTTTAAATGGCGAACAGCCATACCCTTGGGACCTTCTCCAGCCCCAGGATGAGATGAGCCGACATCGAGGTGCCAAACAGCGCCGTCGCTGTGGACGCTTGGGCGCTATCAGCCTGTTATCCCTAGAGTACCTTTTATTCGTTGAGCGATGGCCCTTCCATACGGAACCACCGGATCACTATGACCGCCTTTCGGCTCTGCTCGACTTGTCAGTCTCGCAGTCAGGCAAGCTTCTGCCATTGCACTCGTAGGTTGATTTCCGACCAACCTGAGCTTACCATCGCGCGCCTCCGTTACAATTTGGGAGGCGACCGCCCCAGTCAAACTGCCTACCATGCAGGGTCCCTGTCCCAGATAATGGGACGAGGTTAGACATCACGAAAGTCAAGGGTGGTATTTCAATGTTGACTCCACCAAGGCTAGCGCCCTGGCTTCAAAGTCTCCCACCTATGCTACACATAACAAGCGTAATGCCACTGCAAAGCTACAGTAAAGGTTCATAGGGTCTTTCCGTCTGACCGCGGGTACCTCGCATCTTCACGAGGAGTTCAATTTCGCTGAGTCGATGCTGGAGACAGTGGGGAGATCGTTACGCCATTCGTGCAGGTCGGAACTTACCCGACAAGGAATTTCGCTACCTTAGGACCGTTATAGTTACGGCCGCCGTTTACCGGGGCTTCGATTCAATGCTTGCACATCTCCTCTTAACCTTCCGGCACCGGGCAGGCGTCAGACCCTATACGTCATCTTACGATTTCGCAGAGCCCTGTGTTTTTGATAAACAGTCGCCACCCCCTGGCTTGTGCCCCCCATTAATGGTTGCCCAAAAATGGGGCTTGCTTATCCCGAAGTTACGCAAGTAATTTGCCGAGTTCCTTCAACATCGTTCTCTCAAGCGCCTTGGTATACTCTACCAGTCCACCTGTGTCGGTTTGGGGTACGGTCTATACGATGGAGTTATTTCCTGGAAGTCCCAGGCTGCCAATTCAATCCAATAAGAATTGACAGCTTTCGGCCTTCGTCACTTCCATCAGGCCCACGAATATTAACGTGGTTCCCATCGACTACGCCTTTCGGCCTCGCCTTAGGGGCCGGCTCACCCTGCGTGGATTAACCTTGCGCAGGAACCCTTGGACTTTCGGCGACAGTGATTCTCACACTGTTTGTCGCTACTCATATCAGAATTCTCACTTCTCATACCTCCAGCGGCCCTCACAGGTCCGCCTTCGCAGGCTTAGAGAACGCTCCGCTACCGCGCACACTAAAAGTGTGCACCCTAAGCTTCGGTACGTAACTTAATCCCCGTAACATCTTCGGCGCGGGAACTCTTAATTAGACCAGTGAGCTATTACGCTTTCTTTAAATGATGGCTGCTTCTAAGCCAACATCCTGGTTGTCATGGAATTCCTACATCCTTTTCAACTTAGCTACGATTTGGGGACCTTAGCTGTAGGTCTGGGTTTTCATCCCTCTTGACGATCGACGTTATCACCGACCGTCTGTCTGCTGTGGTAATACTTTCGGGTATTCGGAGTTTGGTTAGATTTGGTAAGGCTCGCGCCCCCCTAGTCCATCCAGTGCTCTACCCCCCGAAGTAAATGGCACAACGCTCTACCTAAATAGATTTCGCGGAGAACCAGCTATTACCCGGTTTGATTGGCCTTTCACCCCTAAGCACAGGTCATCCGAGGCTTTTTCAACAGCCACCGGTTCGGTCCTCCATTGCGTGTTACCGCAACTTCAACCTGCCCATGCATAGATCACCGGGTTTCGGGTCTAATCCTGCATACTATGTCGCCCTATTCAGACTCGGTTTCCCTACGCCTACACCTAACGGCTTAAGCTTGCATGCAAGACTAACTCTCTGATCCATTATACAAAAGGTATGCCGTCACACTTGCGTGCTTCGACTGTTTGTAAGCATTCGGTTTCAGGTCTATTTCACTCCCCTCATCGGGGTTCTTTTCACCTTTCCCTCACGGTACTTGTTCACTATCGGTCAGTCAGTAGTACTTAGCCTTGGAGGATGGTCCCCCCATATTCAGACAGGATTACACGTGTCCCGCCTTACTCTAGGACTAGATGCAGATTTACTTGTACAGGGCTATCACCTACTTTGGCGTGACTTTCCAGACACTTCCAATTTTCTACATCCAGCCACTGGGCTGGTCCGATTTCGCTCGCCACTACTTTCGGAGTCTCGTTTGATTTCTTTTCCTCTGGGTACTGAGATGTTTCAATTCCCCAGGTTCGCTTCAGTAACCTATGTATTCAGTTAAAGATACCGCATAAGCGGTGGGTTTCCCCATTCGGACATTCACGGATCAAAGCTTGATCGCAGCTCCCCGTGACTTTTCGCAGCGTACCACGTCCTTCATCGCCTCTGACTGCCAAGGCATCCACCAAATGCCCTTTGGACACTTGAATTCTACTACGTACAGAACCAAACACGCCTATGAAAACGCGTTAGTCTGTCGCAGCATGAGATTTCTCAGCTTTCTTGAGATCAGACAATTTTTCAAACATATTCACGATTTTCAAGAAACTCTGACAAAAGTCAGAAACGAAAAGCCCGTAAGCTTTTCATCACTAACTTTCAAGGTGGTGGACCCTAGGAGGATCGAACTCCTGACCTCCTGAATGCAAATCAGGCGCTCTCCCAGCTGAGCTAAGGGCCCTTTAGAAAAAACCCAAAAGAATAAAGTGGTGGGCCAGGGAGGACTTGAACCTCCGACCCCACGCTTATCAAGCGTGTGCTCTAACCAACTGAGCTACTAGCCCTTGAGTAGCCTTCTGAAGACTAAAACCCGGTTCCTTGAACATATGAGAAAGAAGAAATACGAAGACAGCAGCGTGTTTTTTCGCTCGTGAGAGCGAGACGCACCAAACACATCCTTAGAAAGGAGGTGATCCAGCCGCACCTTCCGATACGGCTACCTTGTTACGACTTCACCCCAGTCATTGACCCTACCGTGGTCGCCTGCCCCCTTGCGGTTAGCGCAGCGCCTTCAGGTAGAACCAACTCCCATGGTGTGACGGGCGGTGTGTACAAGACCCGGGAACGTATTCACCGTGGCATGCTGATCCACGATTACTAGCGATTCCAACTTCATGCCCTCGAGTTGCAGAGGACAATCTGAACTGAGACAGCTTTTGGGGATTAGCTCATCCTTGCGAATTTGCGGCCCATTGTCACTGCCATTGTAGCACGTTTCAAGCCCTACACGTAAGGGCCATGATGACTTGACGTCGTCCCCACCTTCCTCCGGCTTGACACCGGCGGTCTCGCATGAGTGCCCAACTAAATGCTGGCAACATACGATAGGGGTTGCGCTCGTTGCGGGACTTAACCCAACATCTCACGACACGAGCTGACGACAGCCATGCAGCACCTGTGTCCGGTCCAACTAAATGACGAAATCCATCTCTGGAAATCTCAACCGGCATGTCAAGTGTAGGTAAGGTTCTTCGCGTTGCGTCGAATTAATGAACATGCTCCACCGCTTGTGCGGGTCCCCGTCAATTCCTTTGAGTTTTAATCTTGCGACCGTACTCCCCAGGCGGTGTGCTTAATGCGTTAGCTGCGTCACTGAAACGCTAAGCGATCCAGCAACTAGCACACATCGTTTACGGCGTGGACTACCAGGGTATCTAATCCTGTTTGCTCCCCACGCTTTCGTGCCTCAGCGTCAGTATCTAGCCAGTTGGGCGCCTACGCCACTGGTGTTCCTCCGAATATCTGCGAATTTCACCTCTACACTCGGAATTCCCCCAACCTCTCTAGATCTCTAGCCATACAGTCTCAAAAGCAATTCCAGGGTTAAGCCCTGGGATTTCACTTCTGACTTGTATAACCGCCTACGCACGCTTTACGCCCAGTGATTCCGAACAACGCTCGCCCCCTCCGTATTACCGCGGCTGCTGGCACGGAGTTAGCCGGGGCTTCTTCTGGTGTTACCGTCATTATCGTCGCACCTGAAAGAGCTTTACAACCCGAAGGCCTTCATCACTCACGCGGCATGGCTGGATCAGGCTTTCGCCCATTGTCCAATATTCCTCACTGCTGCCTCCCGTAGGAGTCTGGGCCGTGTCTCAGTCCCAGTGTGGCTGATCATCCTCTCAGACCAGCTACTGATCGTAGCCTTGGTGAGCCGTTACCTCACCAACTAGCTAATCAGACGCGGGCCGCTCCTTCAGCGATAAATCTTTGGTCCGAAGACATTATACGGTATTAGCGTCAGTTTCCCGACGTTGTTCCGTACTGAAGGGCACGTTCCCACGCGTTACTCACCCGTGCGCCACTCTGTATTGCTACAGCGTTCGACTTGCATGTGTTAGGCCTGCCGCCAGCGTTCGTTCTGAGCCAGGATCAAACTCTCAAGTTTGATTCCAGCATCGCTATGAATAAATTCACGCGATACAGTCAAAAATTGACAAGAACCTACTGACTTAAATTGCGTCACGTAAGTATACGTAGACATCAGCAAGTTCTTGTTTCGTGTGTTCAACACGTCACAACGCTGCTGCCTGCGTATCTCTTCTTTCTTTCACGATGTTCAAGAACCTTCGTCCAAAGCCGAAGCTTAGACACACCAATCAGTCATTTCCCTAAAGAGCCGACGTAATTGACCGCTAAAAAAAGGCCGGGGACAAACCCGACCGCTTCGTTCGACGATGGAGGCTTTATACTCAGTCTCACTTCCTTCGTCAAGCACTAAAATGCACAAATTTTCTTTCAAAAACGAGGCTTTTTAGTCGGCGCTGCCAGCGGTTGGCGTTGCCAAGGCGGCCCTTATATAAAAAGGCCGTGTGGGTGTCAAACAGATTTTACATCTTTTTAAGATTTTTTTGTTTTTCACCGGTGATTTTCCGAATTTTCACGGAAATCCGCCATTTTTTGCAGTGCGGAAATATCGATACTACGCTGTTTTCCCTAATAAATTCTTTATAAAGGACTGAACAGTCGGCTTTTAAGGGATTCACGGGCCGTTTCCTTGCGGGTATAATTTTCTGGCAAAGACATATGTGCGCGTAATTACTGTCCCTTTATGACCTCCTGCCCGTTCAGGGCCATTTTGTTTCTTTCGGATATTCATGCGTCTGGCCTTATCAAGATTGACCTATAGCGCGTTGATGGGTGTGTGCCTGTTCGGCATACAGGCGCACGCGCAAACCTGGCCGGCGAATAGTCCTTACGAACCATGGCTTCTGCATTATGCCAGCGGCCAGCCCGACGCCTATGAAACAACTAGGGGGTCATCAGCAGAACTTGTAGCCGCACCCTATGCAATGCCTGAAGAGGAACCGCGCAAGAAATCACAGCGCTCTTCAACACAACACCGCAATGACGGGCCTGTTCTCACACCGCAAGATACACATCGCATTCTGATGCAGCTGGAAGAACAGGAAAGACAAAGAGAAGCATCGCTTCTGGAGCAAGCCTATTCATTGCGCGTCATCGATGAACTCTCGCAATTCGGTTATGAGATGTTTGCGACAGCAAACACACAAGACTTCAACACCCTCCTCTCCCCCGATCATGATAAACGTAAAAGTTTACCCGGCGGTATGGCGCAGGATGATTTTATCCTGAGTAGCGGCGATCGCCTCAGCATTACTTTGCGCGGGCAGACTAACAGCCAGAAATCATACGAAGTCGATAATCAGGGTTTTCTTCTGATTGATGATATGGCACCGATTGCCGCCGCAGGCCTGACACTGGCGCAAGTCAGACGCGCGCTCGAAGCCGAAATCGGCCAGCGTCATAATATGCAGGTCTTTGCAACACTCGAAGCTGTGCACCAGATTGATATTCTAATACTGGGCCACGTAAAAAAACCGGGGCGTCAGACCTTATCGGTTTTCAATTCTGTTTTGGATGCCCTGAATGAAGCAGGCGGTATTGATAAAGGCGGCTCTTTGCGTCAAATCAAACTCGTACGTGACGGGCGCAGTACCTATATCGATCTTTATGGCCTTTTGATCCATGGCAGTACCAATATGGACCTGCAACTGCGCGATGGTGATCGCCTGATCGTACCGCCGATTGGCCCGACTGTCGCGATCGCTGGCGCTGTCAAGCGCCCCGGCATTTATGAAATCATGCCGCGCGTACGCGGGATGCACAACAAAATAGATAATAGCGAGAAGCTATCCCTTGAAGAGGCCCTTGCCATGGCGGGTGGCTATCTAACACCGGGCAGCAACCGCTTGCTGAGATTATCTCTGGGCAAGAACGGGCTGGAAAACGTCAAGGAAGTTAGCGGCAATCCCTATACCCCGCTTTTTGATGACGGCTCCATCCTGATGGTTTCGCAGGCGCAACGCCAACGCACAGGCACAGTCGAGTTGCTGGGGGCTACACGCCAGCCAGGCATTTATGCACTAGAAGACCATAAAACACTGGCGGGCGTTATTCCTTCCCCGCAAAGTTTGAGCGGTGATATCTATCCGTTGATGGGCGTGATCGAGCGCCAGAGCAAAGATAATTTAAGCGTCGAGATGATCGATTTTTCACCTTTGCTGGTGGCGCACGGCGAATATGATACTCCCTTACAAGATGGCGATACTGTTCACCTCTTTTCCCGCGCCCAGATCGGCAGCCTTGATCTTGATAATAGTAAACCCCGCCTGATTGAGGCCGGATCAAACGAAGCCGATATGCTCGACGACTCTCTGCGCTATTTCATGAAAGAACACGCGGTCCAAATAAGAGGTGCCGTGCGCGAACCGGGCCTTTGGCCGATCGCGGAGGAATCCCCGCTTTCAAGCATCATTCAGGCGGCAGGCGGCCTCACCATTGAAGCCAGCAAAGAAAATATCGAGATTTCGGCTCTTAATTTGCACGATCCGCAAAAAGAACCTATCCGGCAATCTTTCAATCTAAATGAAGCTGATCCGGAAACCATCCTGATCAATCCGGGTGATGCCATCCGCATTAATCAAAAATATAACCGCATTACCGATAACAGTGTTTTACTAACGGGCGAAGTCAAACATCCGGGCCGTTATGATCTGGCAGCGGGTGATAGCCTGCTCGATCTTCTGGAACGTGCCGGTGGCCTGACCGCGCAAGCCTATCCCGATGGCGCAATTTTCAGCCGCGAAAGCGAACGCCGTGCCGAAGAATCCCGCTTCCGTGCAGCCGCCCGCGAACTGGAGCGGGCTTTGGCTGTATCCATGGATAAAGAAACCCCGCCTGATGCCACGCAAATTGCCATGGCACAGGATCTGGCGACCGAACTTAAGAATGTTGAAGCCGTAGGCCGTATCACGGTCGAAGCCGATCCCGGTATGCTGAAACAGGAGCCGGAGTTAAACATTCTGCTTGAAAAGGGTGACCGCATATATATACCGAAAAGGCCCCTGACTGTGCGCGTCAATGGCGAAGTGCTTTCCCCTGCCAATCTTCAATTCCGCAAGAACAAGGATGCCCGCGATTATATCGTCGAGGCGGGCGGTTATACCTATAATGCCGATGATGACCGCGCTTTTGTGCTGTATCCGGATGGCAGCGCCCAGCCTTTGCAGGTCAGCAACTGGAACCACAAGGCCACCTTTATTCCGCCGGGATCAACAATTGTCGTTCCGCGTGATCCGAAACCGTTTGATTTCATCCAGTCAGCCAAAGACATCAGCCAGATTTTATCCAATCTCGCGGTCACGGGAATTTTCCTTGATGATATCAGGGATGACTAGGATTTTTTCTATCATCACCATCACCCGCCATCATCTGGCGGGTTTAAAGCAAACGGCCACCTCACTGGCGCAGGAAAATCCTGACCTGTTTGAATGGATCGTGATTGACGGTGCCTCGACCGATGGCACACCTGAATATCTGAAAACCACCAACGCGCATTGGATATCGGAACCCGATCACGGCATTTACGATGCGATGAATAAGGGGCTGGAGCGGGCAACGGGGGATTATGTTCTATTCCTGAATGCGGGGGATACACTCGCCTTGCCTCGTACCCTTGAAAAGCTGGCTCTTATTCTCAAAGCCCGTCCGCAAACTCCCGACCTTATCTATGGTGACGCCTTTGAAACGATTGCAGGGCAGCAAATCATTAAGGCCGCACGGCCTGCCGTTACCATTGATCAAGGCCTTTTCACCCATCACCAGTCTATTTTCTATCGCCGCGAAACGATCAATGATTTGAGATATGACCAGCGTTACAACATTGCCGCCGATTATAAATTCACCGCGCAATTTCTGAGGAGATGTCATGATATTTTTTACTGGCCCGTGCCCCTGTGCCATTTTGAAACAGGCGGTATTTCACAAAGGCAAGCCTCTAAAGGGCGGATGCAACAGTTTCTGATACGCCGTGAACTGGAGATGAGCGGCCCTCTGGCCGAAATAGTTATTCTGACGCGCCAGACATTGGCGTATCGCCTGCGCCGTCACGTACCAAAGCTTTATGGGTATTTACGCGCGGGTCGTTCTTGATAGCGCGATAATAGCGGGCGCGGTCGCAAGCCCGTTGATAACCGGCAAAACCATCCAAAAATCCTGCTTTAAAAAAATAGGCATGAATAAAGGCCACGACATCGCGGCACGGTATGGACCTAAACAACGATTTTAAAAACTGCCTCATGGCAAGCGGATCGGCAGGCCAGGCCCGATGATCATTCATCGCCCTTTCCCATGCGCTATAGCGTTGATGGCGTAATTCCCAATTTTCGCCCGAGTCGTAGGCATAGTGAAGCATCGCTTCTTTTAACTGTCCGATTTTTTGCCCTGCCCCTGCCACAGGCTGGTAATGGCCTTCCATTTCACCCATGCCAGAAAAATCCAGATCATTCACCACCGGATAATAAAAGCGTGTCCGGTCAAACAGCACGATTTTATTATTGGGTACACCATGACGAAGGACTTTTCCCTGCCTGACATAAAGGCCCTTGATAAAGTAACCTGCACAGGCGGGAGAGCCCGCCAGAATCAGCGCAATTTCATCGGCAAGTTTTTCTGTAACGATCTCATCGGCATCAACAAAAAAAACCCAGTCATAGCGGCATGATAGATGATCAAGACACCATTGCCGCTTTTTGGGGTACTGTCCATTCCATGTGAAATTCACAATCTCTGCATTATAGCTGCGTGCGATTTCGCAAGTTGCATCAGTACTGTTGGAATCAATGACAATGATTTGATCAAAACGGTTTAGGGATGAAAGACAAGCCGCAATATTTTTTTCCTCGTTGCGGGTACAAACCAGAACCGTGGCGGGGATCATATTCATACGCCGGAAAAACGGGCTGTCAGGTTATAGCGCGAACGCCCCGAGAGTCTAAAAAGCATAAAACCACAGAAAGCGCCTGCCAGTACCAACACAGGGAAAATAATTTTACGTTCCGGCCAGACGGGTTTTGCGGATAAAGACGGTTGTTCTGCCATGATCGCTGCAAAGGGTTCGTTCAGGGATAAGAGCATTCTGACCTGCTCCTGCTCACGCAGAAGTTCGGTTAGCATACGGCGATGATCGGGATCACGGGTCTGGTTCAGTGTCCGTTGCAGCCACGTAATCCGCTCACTGGTTTTCTTCTGGATATCCTGCCGGATAATAGTATCCGCACTGACATAAAGGGTTGTCAGAAAACGCTGTGCAAAAACCGGATCGTGGTGATCATAGGTCACGCGACGCATCGGCGTATGCCCGACCGGATCAATGCGCACGGCCTTATCAAGATAAGCTGCTATCAAAGGTGCTGATGATAAATCACGATCCCCCAAAACCGACCAACGGCGGTCCTTGGCCATAGCATCGATAAGCGCAGGATAATCCAGTAATAACGCGGAAACACTGGGTCCGCGCAAGATGGCTTCAAAACGCATAAAGTCGGATGAGTCAGCGGGACCAAAACTGCGCAGCACATATTCCATGGCGTAGCTGGCATTCGCGGGAAAAAGAGAGGAAATATCGGGTGTACCCGTACGGGTAGTTGGCCCCACCAGCATGGTCACCCGATATTGCGGAATAGCCAGTTGGAACCAGACAATCGCTGCCACCAAACCGGCGACAATTCCTGTAACAACCCATAGACGCGCTTCCCACAACCACGCCATCAAATCAGCCCATGTTGGCTCATGAAAGGCAGGTTCGCGCGTAGTTGTCATCAGGCAGCCTTTCTAAAACGGGGAGCCGATGATTGCGGGGGAACAGTCCTGCCTGACGGGGACTTTGCAGCAGAACCTGCCGCAGCCGCACTGGCTGCCGCCTGACGACGGGCCGGACGTTGCACAGACTGAGGCAAACCGCATACATCGCGGGCGCGGGCAATCCATGCCTTGATCGCCTCATGCGGAACAAAGATACGGCCCGCGCGACGCGCGCCCTCATGGGCGGCAAACCATTCGTCGCCATCAAGGCGGTAACGCAAGATAGCCTGCGCGAGTTTACGGCCATCGCCCTGCGGCACGATTGTTCCTGCCTGAAAATCATCAACCACACGGGCAACCTCGGATGTCTCCGGCCCGATAAAGATGACAGGACGGGCAACTGCCAAAGCTGAATATAGTTTGCAAGGCACCAGATAACCGGCGGCATCATCCCGCATAGACACCAGATGCACATCACCGCTTTCCATCAATTCGCGTAAACGGGCAGCAGGCTGGTAAGGCATCAAACGCAAATTATCAAGACTTCGGCGCGCACGTTCTTGCGCCAGACGGTCAAAGACAGGGCCGTCCCCTACAAATACGAATTCGATTTCAGGATGCTCCTTAGATAGAATTTGTGCGGCCTCCAGAATAGCTTGTACCGGATGGGCGCGGCCAATCGTACCCGAATAAAGCACACGGAAACGCGGCTCCTTGTCCTGAAACAAAGCTTCAAAAGGCTTGGCTTTTTCAGGCAAAGGGCGACCTTCACTCGCAGCACTGAAAACAGCAGTGCTATTCAAGGGGCGACGCGTGCGCGGATCGGGGGCCATCAATTCCAGATCGGGCCAATTCGGGATAAGTGTAATCTTGCGGGCTTCCAGTCCTGTGCGGATTAAATGGCGCGCCATGCAACGGCCAATCACCACAATCCGGTCGGCATCCTTCATCGCGCGGCGCGACTGGACTTTCAGGAAGTTCATGACGCGGTCAGACACCTTGATGCCCAGCGCCGGAAGAAGATCGGGATATAAATCCTGACACCAGTGAATATGTTTGCACTTATGCGCACGCGCCATCATGCGGCCTGCAACGACCATCAAGGGGGGATCAGTCATCGTGACAATCAGATCGGCCTTGGGTAAACCCATACCGGCCCACCACATACGCAACCAAACATTCAAATACGCCCCGACCAGTTTTTTCTTTACGGGGGCCTTCACGCGTACGACTTTGATCGCGCCATCTTTTTCGATTGAAGCCTGCTGTCCTGTGGTCACGATCGTGACAGACCATCCATCCCTGACGAATCCCCGCGCCAGATCGCGCAGCACGCGACCCGTCGCCCCCCTGACCGGAGGATACACGCGGTTGAATATAACCACGGACGGTTTTTTCATAAACTTGTTCCCGTCTGGTGCCCCTGCCCATACTTGTTATGGCAGGATTATCCCGTAAGCTCTTGTTTCATCGTTATGGATTGTCTTCTTGCATACACCAGCCGGACCCATTCTGGCAACTTTTCAGGGCGGGGTATGTACGGGTTGTCCAGAGACTTATAAGGAGGAGGAGCAAACCGAAATCGAGGGTCTTGAAGCTGGCATAAAGCGATATATCGATCAGGAAGGGGGCAGCCAAAGCCACCGCCAGAAC
Organism: Micavibrio sp.; assembly: GCA_046294845.1. Taxonomy (GTDB): domain Bacteria; phylum Pseudomonadota; class Alphaproteobacteria; order Micavibrionales; family Micavibrionaceae; genus Micavibrio_C. The sequence continues at coordinate 23,364 of JBKBNU010000001.1, forward strand.
CGGAAAACTCCAAGAAATCCGCCATAATCCGACCGCAATAGCCACCAGATAGGCAAGCGCCAGCATTAATCCAACCACTCCGGTTTTCATAATAAAATAGGTGGGGAGGGCGTGAGTATAGGTCACAGCGAAGGGACCTACTGCCGGCGAAACAAAACTGGCCCCCCACCCCTGTCCAAACAGGATGGTCCAAGGATTTCCGCCAAAACTCTGCCAAACGGCCGCTGCTTCCTCCCAGCGGTTATTCAGGCCAACCAGTGTATTTTTCTGGAGCAGTCCGGTGGCAATATCCGCAGCCCATGGCCACAAACATAAAAGGACCAAACCGCTTAACAACAGGGGACGTCCAAGCCGGAAGGGCGCTTTAAGCCCCAAAAGACCCAGCCAAAACAAAAGCGCAACCAGCCACGCGCCAATATGGGCCCGCTGGCCGATCGCCGCCATACCTGCCAAAATGACAAAGGCCAACAGAAATAAAAACGTGGCCCCTGCAACATCTCTCCCCTTTCGGGCTTCTATTAAAAGGCGCCCACCCTGCCCCGTGAACCACAAAGCCGCGAGCAAAACCGTGGGGGCATTCACAAGGTTATGGGGATCCGGCACAAAACCGAAAGGCAATGACTGCCCCTGATGGGCAACCCAGAAAGAAACCATGACCCGTAAAACAAACACAAGACCCAAGGCACAAAGAACCCATAGCAAGATTTCCCTGTGCCGTCTTTCAGGCATCAGGGCGAAAGGAATCCAGAGCGGTAAAAGAAAGAAAAGAAAGGCCATCAGGTCACGTCCGATAGCGATCGGTTCATGACCTTGCAAAAAACCTGTAAGCACGGGAACCGTCAATCCCCAGAGCATAAGCCAACGGGCTGACTCAAGCCAGACGGGTGATAATCCTTGCCCCTTATAAAAGGATGCTGCCTGCATTACGCCCGCGGGACCGCATACAAATAGCAGCAATCCCCCCACAATGATCTCCACGATACCAAAATGATCGGGTGTCGGTGTACCCAACAGGCCATAAATCAGAATAGCGAAAATGAAAAGCGGAAATCTAGCCATGGAAGGCTGCCCAAAGCATCCTGACCGCTAGCAAAACAAGGAAAGCGGCAAAGAAGGCCCGCAATTTTTTGACCGATACACTATGGGCCAATCGTGCGCCCCAAGGGGCTGCCAAAATACTGGCCGGAATAATCAAAGGCCACGCTAGCATGTTGATATATCCGAGAGAAAAAGGCGGCAAGCCCGCTTGCCCCCATCCCATGATGATAAAACCCGCCACAGCCGGAATGGCAATCACCAGACCCAAAGCTGACGCCGTCCCTACAGCTGTATGGATTGGTACACGGCACAGCGTCATCCATGGCACACTGATCGTGGCACCACCAATGCCCATCAAACTCGAAACAATGCCAATCACGACACCCGATAGACCTGACCATGGTTGCGACGGCATATCCTTTAGCGGGGTAAAGCGGGAAAGATCAAGCACCATGATCAAAGCCAGACAGGACAGCGCCACAGCAAAGAAGGTCACCATACCTTGCTCGTCAATTCTTGAAGCGATCAGTGTACCCAACCCCACGCCCATGACAATCCATGGCCCAAGACGTTTAACCAGATCAAGTCTTACAGCACCGCGCTTGAAATGGGCGCGTGCCGACGACAAACCTGTCGGGATGATAACTGCTAACGACGTACCAACCGCTATATGCATCAGGGATGGTGATTCAAAACCCCACATCTGAAATCCGAAATAAAGGCCCGGTACCAGAACCATGCCCCCGCCAATCCCCAAAAGGCCGGCAAGAAATCCGGCAATACCACCCAAGGAAAGTAAAAATACGACCAGAAGAACCCAGTCAAAGGGGGAGAGCATCAGCATATTCTGAATCCGGACTTGACGAAGACAATAAGCAGGAAGTGTTATTCCTGCTTATTAAAGAGCTTGTAGGACTTGTGTGACTTTTCCGGCTTGGCGGCAGGTGCCGGATCAGCGCTATCCGCTGGCGGTGGGCTGACCTCTGTATTACCTGATGCCGCGACAGCAGGCGTATAACCCGGTGCCCCTGTATAGCCTGACTGCAGTACGGACTGCTTCATAGATTGCAGCATGGCGGGATTAACCCCCCCTGTTGGTGCCTGACCTGCCGTTTTGTTTGCGGCATTATTCTTGGCCTGTGCGATCAATTGGGCCTGCTGCTGTTGCGCCATTTGCTTGTTATAAGCCAGTTGCGCATTAAATTGTTCCATCACTTGCGCGGTAGAGGCATTTGCTTTGGCCAATTCATTGGTATTCCAATCCTGAAGGGCCTTATTGGCGGCCTCTCTTTCTTTGTGAATACTGGAATCTTCATAGCGAGCAGTTGCCCCCTGCGCACCACGGGAACGTCCCATATCAAACGGCTTGCTTTCGGGCGTACCATTCAGACCCGAAATATTGGGATCCATATGAACAGGACCGGCATCATCCTCACCCTTCGGCTTGTTGAAAAACTTGAAAAGCCCTCCCTTGCCTTCCGCATGGGCCGAAGTCACAGGCGCAAAGACAAACGCCAGAGCCAGCAATGCCGCCAGATTGAGCAACCAGAACTGTTTCATTTTGATCATTCCTAATCCTTGCCTTTTAAACTGTTGCCAGATTTGCCCAAAAATTCTGACTCCTATTTTATTACAAAAACAGCGGCGCTGTCTGCTTTCTTGCGATTCCTTATGGTATTTCAGATACTTTTAAACCCCTGAAACAAGGCCGAAATAGGGCTTCCCCAAGATATAACATTTCCCTGATTTTTTTAATCGTTAATTAAACTTTTGAGCGCAGTATGGGTACAATTCCGTAAAATGAGTTATGGAACAAAGCAAAAAAGTACACTTAAACAGAACAGATAAGAAGACGGAGTGGTGTGATGAAAATCAATATTCAAGAGTTTCTCGATCATTGCGGGATTACAGACGAAAAAGTCTATCCCGGCAAAAGGTTGGTCAGAAAACTGCGCCAGCCCGGTGAGTTCAAAAGCCATTGTGTGGTTTTGGACTGGCATCATTCAGATGTGTTGCGCATCGAGGTGAAAGCCGGCCTTTCAGGACGGACCCTGCCCGCAAACGAGCTTAAAAAATATCCGGTTTCTTTTCAGGCCGAGACCTATGTCGACATTGCCACAGCCAATGACGATGATCGCGAAGACGACGAGGAAGAAGAAGGCCGTCAGGGGCGCGCCGGTGGTGGTGGCGGTCGCAAGATGAAGAAAAAACTGCAGGGGGATATGGTCTCTGCATTCAGTACGGCGCAGGAAGGCAAAGTGCCCGAGCTGGGTCAGGTTAAAAAGATGGTAGTGATGGGCAAGGAAATTGCCAAGCAATCATACGCCCAAGTGCTGGAAAAACTGGCTGAACAAATCAAGCAAACCAAAATCATGGCGACAGATTTGTTGGCCGAAGCTGGCAAGTTCATCACGAAATATACACCGCCGCCTTTCATGAAGCCAAGCGGTGGCGAAGACAAGGTTTACAAATATGATCGTACGAAAAACGAGCCGATGTTCGGTCGACCGTTGATGGGATGATCATAGACAGAAAATTTTAGCCTGAACTTTTGTGAGAGAGAGTACAAAGGGGTGATCCTTAAAAAAGATCACCCCTTTGTTATATACCAGCTATAGAAGCCTAGAGTGTCTTCAACACATCACGAATGGTTGTGACCATACGATCAATATGGCTTTCATCAAGGATCAATGGTGGTGAAATATACAGGTTCGGACCCGTATAACGAAGCATCACCCCGCGACGGAACAATTCGTATGATGTTTCACGCGGATAGTAACCCGGATCTTGCGGGTCCTTTTTATATTCGGCAAGTTGGATACCCGCCAGAATACCGCAGTTACGAACATCCACCACATGCGGTGCATCCTTCAGGCTATGGACAGCTTCCTCGAAAGGCTTGGCCATCTTCGCAGCATTTTCCCAGATTTTATTATCCTGAATGGCATCCATAGTACCGATAACAGCGGCTGCCGCCAGCGGGTGCCCTGAATAGGTATAGCCATGCATCAATTCAATCACATGTTCGGGACCATCCATGAAAGCATCATAAATGGGCGAGGTCACAAAAGTCGCACCCATCGGGACGACACCATTGGTAATCCCCTTGGCCATCGTAATAATATCGGGCATGACATCGAAATGGCTGGTCGAAGAAATCGTACCAAAACGGCCAAAACCTGTGACCACCTCATCGAATATCAGTAGGACGCCATGCTTGTCGCAAATCTCGCGCAGGCGTTTCAGATAGCCTTTGGGTGGTGGTAAAACGCCTGTCGATCCCGCCACAGGTTCAACAATCACAGCGGCCACATTCGAAGGATCATGCAGGTAAATCAGTTGTTCGAGATTATCGGCCAACTCTTTACCCCAATCAGGCTCACCGCGCTGGAAGGCGTTATGTTCGAGGCTATGTGTATGCGGCAGATGATCAACCATCGGCAGCAACTGGCCAAAGGCTGCACGGTTATAGGGCAAACCACCCACGGAAATCCCGCCAAAGCCCACACCATGATAACCGCGTTCACGGCCAATAATCACACGGCGTGTTCCCTCGCCACGGATACGGTGATAAGCAAGCGCAATTTTAAGTGCTGTATCGACCGCTTCGGAACCGGAATTACTAAAGAAAACATGCGTAAAAGGACGCGGCATCGCTGTGCACAGGCGTGATGCTGCTTTAAAAGCTGTCGGATGACCAAACTGGAAGGCCGGCGCGTAATCGAGAATTTCGAGTTGCTTGTTGATTGCATCCTTGATCTGTGGTTGATCATGACCGGCATTCACGCACCACATACCGGCAGCCGCATCGAGAATTTCCTTGCCGTCCTGATCGTAGTAATACATACCCTTGGCTTTGACTACCATGCGCGGTGCCTTTTTGAACTTACGCTGCGGCGTAAATGGCATCCAGAATTCCTCCATGGAATTGGCGGCAGTAGCAAAATCATAACTCATGGCAAAACACTCCTTCGATGACGGAAGATTTTGGAAAATCTTCTTCTATGACAAGGCCTGCACCTTAGCAGAGGCAAAAGAAGAGAGAAACCCACTCGTTTTGCACTCGCACAGTCACACTTTGGAAAATGATATTTATCCATAACACACAATCACCATGTGGACTTTCCCGCAAATTATTGTAGGCTGCGTTTCAACTCAGAAATGTACCGAAAATCACTATGAATCAGCCAGAAGATCCCCAAGACGACAACATTATCCGCCTGCCCTCAAAAGCCGAGCGCGCTAAAATGGACGCCGAGAAGAAAAAAGCCGCAGCCAGAACGGATCATGTACCTTTGATCAATCTGCCGCCTTTTACCAAATTTATGCTGCTCTCGTTTCTGGCGCTTCATATACTGACAGACGTAATTTTGCCACCACCGCAACAATTCTGGGTTTTCACACATTTCGGATTTGTACCTGCCTATTATAGTGGTACAGCACCCGGTGGATGGGCCGCTTTTGCAGGCCCCTTCACCTTTACCTTCCTGCATGGCAACTGGACGCATATGATCCTGAACGGCCTGATGTTGATGGCGTTTGGCACAGGGGTAGAAAAATGGATGGGCGGCAAGCGCCTGCTGGTTTTCTTTATGTGCTGTAACCTGCTTGCAGCGCTGGCTCAGTTTATTCTTGATCCTTCATCAACAGCACCTGTCATTGGCGCTTCGGGAGGACTAAGCGGTCTCTTCGCTGCTGTTCTTGTCATGATGCAGCAACAAAATGGATTGGGAGCAGGTAACCGTTACGGCATTTGGCCTTTCGTCCTTCTCTGGATTGTGATTTCCGTTGTCTTTGGACTGATCGGCGGCCCCGGTAACAGCAGCATTGCATGGGCCGCGCATATTGGCGGATTCCTCGCGGGCTTCGTATTACTGAAGCCTATATTGAAATCAAGAAGACTGGATTAATACAAAGTAACTATTAGACCGAGCGGCGCAACGGCGCTTCGGCCAGTAATGTACTCTCTGGCAAAGACAAACGGCTGGCTCCTGCAATCACTTGCGGGTCTTCCCAGACAATCGAATTGAAAGCACCATGCGGTTCTGCCACAGCAGACCAGTGATCATAAATCCGTCCTGTTTCACGGCAGACCCAGACTTTGTCTGGGCGGGCATCGGCAGCCTTTTCCAGCCAATGGCGGGATTCTTCCGGCTGTTGCTGGCGCTCGGCAAACTTGGCCCATAAACGGTAAAGGCGGGCATTGGGCTGTAATTTCTCAGCCATCGCCAGATATTGACGGGCCTCGCCCCATAAGCCGTCTTCCATGGCTACACGGGCCACAGCCAACTGGCTTTCAATGCTGTCAGGCTTGATCGCCACCAGACGTTCATACCAGCGCAGGCGCGAAGATATATCGTTGTTCTTTTTCTCGGGCGTCAGTGAGTCCCAGATCGGGACCAATTCCGCATGGGGATGAACCCGCCAGCACGCTTCGACTACTTTCACAGCCGCACGGCGATGACCTTCCTCACGGTAAAGGCGCGCGAGCTGCAAAGCCGCCGGTACGAAACAAGGGTCAATCGTTTGGGCTTTCTTGGCAAAACGTATGGCGTTTTGCTGCTCACCACGATAATGGGCGTCGTCTGATTGCTGTATGTACAAGGCTTGCAGATCGGATTGGGCCTTTTGGTAATCCATCGCCTTGGTGCGCTGGATCTGTTTGAGAATTTTCTCGGCCTCTTCCCATTGGCGGGCACGGATATTGAGCTGGTACACCAGCAACAAGACCCAAGGCTGTTTCGGATGAAGCTTCAGCGCATCACGGGAAAGCTGCAAGGCCTTTTCAAGATCACCGCCTTCCATTGCTGTGACCATCAGGCCCCGCAAACCGAGGAAGGCTGTATCGCGATGATCGACCAGTTCCTGAAAATGTGCTCTCGCCGCATCCTGATCACCACGCAGACGCGCCGCCTGTGCATCAAGGAAGAGTGCCATACCTTTATCGCGCGGCAAAAGCTGGCGCGCCCGAAAGGCCTGATAGGTGGCAATTTTGGAATCACCTGCCGCTACAGCCGCCATGCCAAGCGATAAAGCCTGCAACCCCTTTTGATAGCGTTTGCGTTCATGATAGCGGCGCCATGCGCGCGGGATATCCGAGAGGATCAAATAAACACGGTGCATGAAAAGCACCAGCAGGAAAGCCATATAGAGAACAAGAAAAGCCGGACCCGCTTGCGCGTGAATATTGTAACCATCAAAGGAAAGATCAATATAACCGGGACGAACATAAAGCCATGCGCCCGCCGCGACCAGCGCTGCTGTTTTAATCATGAACCACAGGGTCTGAAAAAACATGAGGATACTCCCTCCCGATGACGAAGGCCATCATACAACCATGACAGCCGATACACCAGAGGACAGCCGCAAAAAACCTGTTTGTTTATGTGGTTTTTAGGGTTGTTTTTATTGCTGGGGCATGAAAATCGGTTCGCCATCGCCTAACGGCGCGGGCTTGATCGACTCCAGGGTCTGCATCAAGCCTTCCAACTGGGCACCGCTCGCTGTATAAGGCACACTGCTTTGGGAACCCAGGCCGCCCTTGATCATCTGACCAAGTGATTGCCCCAGCGCCTGCGGATCGAGACCTTCCATAATATCTGCCGGTAATCCGCCCACGTTGCTTCCAATATTGCCGCCCATATTCCCCAGGTTGGAAATGGTCTGACTCAGGGCGGTTTGCGGCGGAATTTCAGCCGCAACTTTGTTTGTCAGCATGACAGAAACCTGATCGGCCAATGATGTCATCAGGGCTTCATCGATCAAGGGCTGCGCTGTTTCACGGGCGGGTCCCTGCAAAGATTGCAGCTCTGTAACGGCCTGATCTACCTGACCTTCATCCAGTAATTTCTGGGCACGGGCAATAATAGCTTGGGTATCCGTACCTGTGACGAGCTCACCGTCTTTTTGAATTTGGAAGACCTCGTTCAGGCGGGCCGTAGCCTTTTCCTTGACCGAAACATCTTCACCCTTGATAGAGGATACAACGATATCGCCTGTCAGACCTTTCAATTGGTCCGATAAACCCTGACTGGTCAGGACACCCTTGCTCGCTTGCGGTGACAAACGATCGAGTGCCGCGAGCAATTCGGTATCTTCCTCACCCACCATAGAGCGCATCAACGCCAAATCTTCTTCAAACGATGCATTGCGTTTCAGGGAAGAGCGGAACTGTGTCAGGGCCAGCAGCATGGCAGCGGCCTTCAGGTCAGTCTGCGAAACACCCTCAAGGGTCTGACCCAGTTCATTATTCTGTGTCTGTGCATTCTCGAGCTGGGGACCGAGCTGGCTCATATCACCGCCCAAATTCTTCAGCAAATCACCCAGCTGGCTGGTCGAGGTTGAAAGCAGCTCCTGCCCCTGCACCGATTGCTGCATTTCGGCAATTTTTTGCAAAACGCTGCTCAGGTCGCTTGATCCTGTCAGACTCTGTATCTGTGACTCCAAAGCTGCCATGCGGGCTTGCAGATCACCCGCCTCAGCACCCAGAACACCGCCGGTCATGGTTTGAGCGACTTCACTGAAAGTGCCAACCTGCGCACTGAGCGTTGTAACACTTTGCTTCATATCGGTTGCTTGCTGCTTGATATCTGAAAGTGTCTGATCAAGGTCTTCGGGAATCAATTTCTTGAAAGAGAATTGTGCTTCCTTGATCTCTGTTACATCTGAATCAATCCGGTTCACGTCATCGCGTAATGACTGAACCTCTTCTTGTACGGCTGTTTGATCGGCATGGCGGGCTTTTTGTGCGCCGGGACCAAGCAAAACAGCAGCAGCCAAAGCCACAGCGGATAACAGACCTACAGTGATAGCGGCACTCTTCTTCACGGCACTACTTTCTACCTGCTTCATTTGTTGTTTCAGCACATCAAGACTGATTCCTTCCTGACCCGCCGCAGCAGGCATGGGGGCAGCCATAGGTGCTGTCTGTGCTTTATCCTGAACCGTGTTCTGCCCTGCATTCTGGTTAGCCACGGCTTTGTTCAGTATATCAGAAATCTCGATATTGTTCTGCCGTGCTGCTTCGAGTACGTCTTCACGGCGGTTGCCGGGGATGACGTTGCGCTTCTTCCAGCCCTGAACGGTCGTAACAGGGACGCTCATTTTCGTGGCCATCGGACGAATACCGCCAAATCTTTCGATCACAGCTTCTGCCGGTTCAATCGCATCCTGATCGGTTGTTTGGCCCGTGGCATTATCCGGTAGTGCATTCATCATCGTTTCTTCCATTTCTTTTTGCGCGGACAGGAGCGCCTGCATACCTGCGCGGTCAGGGGTGGCAGCCACCTGTAGGGACCGCCATGGTAAAGAGCGCAGCGACTCTACCATTGAATCGGCCAGACACAAGGCTTTTGTTGTCATAAGGTAATGTTCCTTACGGCTAAATTTCATAGCCTTTGCAAAGGCCTCGGCCGTGCGGGCGGAATAAAACAGGACAGCTGAGGGCGGCTCACCGACCATTTTTTCCAGAATCTCGTCAGGTATCTGCTCTACCAAAACTGTCTTGTAAACAATCCGTCTTTCTATCAGCAGGCCGGATACTTGCAGGGGACGGACAATATCAACGCCACTGATATGCAGAAGCGGTTTATCGGGCGATAAATTCTGCTCCTTTAACAAGGACTCCAGGGCATTCAGATCAGCGCCAGCACTGGTGACCTTTTCAAATCCCTGCGCCCGCACCCGTTCGGCAGTGACATCCCCCACGGTATAAACCGGCAGATCACGACAGGAGCATGCTTTGGCGAAAGGACCAACCGCACCCGCACTGGTAAAAACCAGCCCTTGAAAACGTTCAATATCTGAAAAATCGGCAGATAGTTCCTCGACCAGCAGCATCGGGCAAGAAACAGGGGTGAACCCCAGCGCCTGTACCATCGCCGCAGTCGCTTCATATTCCTCACGCGGGCGGGTGATCAGGACGGTCTTGCTCATCTTATATATGTCCCTTCCGGCGCAGATAGTTTGAGGTGTCAATCAGGCGGTCAACAATCCCGCCGGAATGCGCGCCTTCAAACGCAGGCCCACAATCTGACCCAAGCGACAGGCATCATCCAAAGTCGTGACGCTGCCCTCAATTTCATCGGCATAAATTTCTGTACCATCAGGGTCAAGCACACTCACAGCCAGATGCATGCGCCCTTCGCTAAGACGCGCATAAGCGCCAATCGGTGTCCGGCATGACCCGTCCAAAGTCTGTAAAGCAGCCCGTTCAGCCGATACGGTTATATGCGTTTCGTTATGATTTAGGGGCTGGAGCAGGTTCTTCGTCTGTTGGTCGTCACAACGAACCTCTAAACCGATTACCCCTTGGGCTGCACCCGGCAAAAAAGACTCCAGAGAAAAATATTCTTTTATTTCAGATGACAAACCCAGTCTTGTTAAACCGGCAGATGCAAGAATTAGTGCGTCCACCTGTCCGCCTCTCATCTTTTCGATACGTGTCGGAACATTCCCGCGCAGCGGAACAACCTTCAAATCGGGGCGTTTATTCAGCACATAAGCCTGACGACGCAGGGCGGATGTACCAACCACCGCACCCGCAGGCAAATCAGCCAATGACCCGTAACGATCCGACACAAAAACATCACGCGGATCTTCCCGTTCCAGCACGTGAGATATCTCGAGACCCTCTGGCAGGAAGGACGGCATGTCCTTTAAGGAATGTACACCGCAATCAATCTGACCCTCGATCAGGGCCCGCTCGATCTCTTTGGCAAAAAGCCCCTTGCCCCCTGCCGCTTCGGACAGGCGTGTTTCACCATGCTCGGGTTTCCAGTCGCCCGATGTCAGGATTTCGACAATCTCGATATGCAAATCAGGGCGTGCCTTTTTCAGGGCATCAGCCACCATGTGCGTCTGGACCATGGCCAGGCGGGAACCGCGTGTTCCTATCCGGATTTTCTGGGTCATAATAGTCTTACTTCAAGCGGATCAAAACCGGCTCAAGACTTAGCGTATTTCAAAGGACGGGGAAACCGTTTTCTGAGGCAAGGGAATCAAGAGGGCTTTTTGCCGTCCCCGACTGTAGGATTCATTCACATGACCCAGCGCCTCCAAATCCTCCTCCAGACTATACCCCTGCGCCTTTATAAAACTGCGCCGCAGCGTCTTTGCCCCCTCATAAAATCCGACGGCGATCAACCCCGTGACAATGCCCGCAGGAGGGGGCACAACAGCAGCCACCAGCATAAACAGCGCAAAACGCTTGGTATCCTGCGAACCATGTATGAAGAACACAAGCGTGGATGCAACTGCCGCCTTCTTTAAGCCGGTCATCATTACTATATTTCCCTGTCCCGGATAGCTTTGTTTCACATTTTATAAATTGCCATCTTCTGCCCTCCCACTATACAGTCCTGCCCACGGGAAAGGAACGGAAACCGGATGATTGTCCTAGGGATTGAGACCAGTTGTGATGAAACCGCCGTTGCTGTTATCAGCGACGATCGTAATATTATGTCCAATCTAGTCCTGAGCCAACTGGAGGAGCACAGGGTTTTCGGTGGTGTTGTGCCGGAAGTAGCCGCCCGCGCCCATCTTGATTACCTGCCCAAGCTGATCAAAGGCGCGGTCGAGGATGCTGGCATCACTTTTGAGGATCTGGATGGTGTCGCCGCCACCTGCGGCCCTGGCCTGATTGGCGGGGTCATGGTGGGGATGATGGCGGGAAAAGCAATTGCTGCCTCCCAAGATATTCCGTTTATAGGCATCAACCATCTGGAAGCCCATGCCCTGACCCCGCGCCTGACAGATGACCTGACGTTTCCTTATTTACTGCTCTTGGTATCAGGTGGTCACAGCCAGATATTGGTGGCTGAAGATGTCGGTCTTTATCGCCATTGGGGGGGAACGATTGATGATGCTCTGGGCGAATGCTTTGACAAATCGGCCAAACTGATGGGCCTGCCCTACCCGGGCGGCCCCCATCTTGAAAAGGCAGCCCTTCAATGCACCAATCCGGCACGCGCGCGGGAACGTTTTCCCTTGCCGCGCCCTTTAAAGGGTCGTCCCGAACTGGATTTTTCATTCTCGGGACTGAAAACCGCCGTCAGGGCGCATATCGATCAATTGCCAGAAGGCCCGCTGCAAAAAGAAGACGTGCATGATCTGGCCTATGCCTTTCAGGATGCGATTTGCGATGTTCTGCACGACCGCTTGCAAAGGGCGCTCACCCGCTTTCAAGAACAATACAAGACCCCAAGCCCTGCCTTGGTACTCGCAGGCGGGGTAGCCGCCAATTTGCGTATCCGCGAGGCGCTGACTGCCCTCGCGCAAGAAAAAGGCTTCCGCTTTGTTGCTCCGCCGGTCAAGCTGTGTTCTGATAATGCAGCGATGATTGCGTGGGCCGGTATCGAGCATTTACGTTGTGGCCATACCAGCCCGCTTGATATCGCGGCCCGCCCGCGCTGGCCTTTGCAAGAAGGGGAAGGATCGAAAGAGCAATGACAACAATCGGTATTATAGGCGCCGGCGCCTGGGGCACGGCTCTCGCCCAGAATTTGGCCCTGAACAATCACAACGTCATGCTTTGGGCACGTGACCCTGCCTTGGCAGACGATATCAATATCACGCACCATAACCGTCGTTACCTGCCGGAAACCCAGCTGCACCCTGCGGTCAAGGCCACCAGTGATTTGAAGAGTGCTTGCGCCAGTGATGTGTTGCTGGTGGTTATCCCTGCCCAGCATATGCGGTCCATTTTGACGCAAGCCGCCCCCTTCATTGAGCCGGATAAAAAAATTGTCCTGTGCTCGAAGGGCATCGAAATTGAAACCGGCAAGCTGATGTCGGATGTGGCGGGCGATGTCCTGCCTGCTGCGATGATCGCCGTTCTGAGCGGCCCGAATTTCGCCCATGAAATTGCCCGTGGCCTGCCTGCAGCAGCAGCCATGGCAAGTATTTATAAAACCATGATGCTTCCTGTACGCGATCTGATCGCCAGCCCGCGTTTTCGCATCTATACCAATAATGATGTAGTCGGCACCGAAGTCGGCGGGGCGGTTAAAAACGTCATTGCCATTATTTGCGGGATCGTCGCCGGTAAAGGCCTTGGTGAAAATGCCCGTGCGGCTGTTGTGACACGCGGCGTTCATGAGATGGCCAAATTGGCCGAAGCCATGGGCGGCAAACGTGAAACATTAATGGGCCTATCGGGGCTGGGCGATTTGCTGCTCACCTGCTCTTCCATGAAATCCCGTAATTTCTCCCTTGGTCATGCTCTCGGTCAGGGGCAAAGCCTGTCCTCTATCCTGAAAAGCAGACAAGGCATCACTGAGGGTGTTCCTACGGCAGAGGCGGTCGCCAAACTGGCCCTACGCTATAAGGTCGAGATGCCTTTGATCACCGCCATCCATCAATGTCTTGCAGGCGAGATGGATGTCGATAGTGCTGTAAAACTCCTGATGGAACGCCCCCTCGTCCACGAAGAGGCTTAATCAATATAAAAAGGGTCAAGGAATATGGCTTACTGGCTGATGAAATCGGAACCGTTTGTCTGGTCTTGGGACCAACAAAAGGCCGTCAAGACCGCACCGTGGACAGACGTGCGCAATTATCAGGCGCGCAATAACATGAAAGCGATGAAGAAAGGCGATCAGGCCTTTTTCTACCATTCCACCAAAGGCCTTCAGATCGTGGGCATCATGGAAATCGTCAAGGAACATTACCCCGACCCCAAGGACGAACGTTTTGTATTGGTCGATGTCAAGGCAACCGAAGCCTTCAAAACGCCCGTATCACTGGCCGACATCAAAGCGCACAAGGGATTGCAGGATATGGCAATGATCCGTCAGTCACGCCTTTCGGTTTCGCCTGTGACGGCTGCCGAATGGAAAATTATCTGCAAGATGGGTGGACTTTAACCGCCCGAGGCGCCCTTAGTTTGAAGGGGGCTTGGGGAAGTTCTGCGGCCGCAGACGCGCTGGTGCTGCCGGACCATCCATGACAAGCGGTTCAACAGCCAGATGCCATTGCCCCTGATCGTTCCTGGTCACCATGTATTTTCCAAACTCGGTCAGCTTGCCATCCATCAGTTTTTCAAGAAGCTCGACAACGGCGGGCGATTGCGGCACGTCAATCGACTCTTTTTCCGAACCCAGCGGATTAGCCTTGTAATAAAAAGTCAAAAAGCCGCCACCCATACCGTTATAGATATATTCAGCCTGAATTTTTCCTTCATGGATATCAGGCTCGGCCATTGTGATGACATTATTCTTGATCAGGTAATCGGCAAGTTTCGTAGCTTTTTCCAGCGGCAAATACCCGTCACCATCCTTGTTTTCTACTGCGCCATGCTGCGGATCGACATGTTTGGCCTTGAGCTTGCCACGCACATCATCATCGGCATTGGTGTCATAAATAAACTTTGCAGCCAGCAGTCCGTGGGTTTCAGCATCGACATTCCCGCACATACTAAGCGCGATATCGCGCAAGGCTGGCACGACACGCTGATCGTAATCGGCCTTCATACCGGACGCCGTCACAGGGAACCAGTCTTGAGGATTTTCGGGTTCGCGTAAGACCGCGATGCCTACAGCAGATGCCGTTGCCAGAGCAAATATACCCATCAGCCCCGCGAGCTCTTTTTTGGTAAAACCCATATTCTGGTTAAAACGCGCCATGACCTGCCCCTTGTTACATAATTATGTATTTTTCCTAGCAAGCTTCTGCCCCCGCTGTCAAAAAATGAAACAGATACGAGCCCACCCTCTTTCTATCTCAACGCCTGATTGTGCGCCGCACGATCAAAATTTCATTTTTTATTAACTTCTGTGGTATAGTCAGTGACTATAAAACAGGGGGGCGAAAGCTCCTGAATAAAAAAATATAATAAAAACAGGGCTCTTTCCGTTATGGATAAGCAAAGACTGCGTGAGTATTTCAGTTTGGCTGCCACCCCTCCGCAAGGCTGGAGCGGGGACCTCTTTTTCGAGAATAACAGGGGCCAAAAACTGCGTTATGCCTGTGCGCCTGCTGCGGGCGTGTCCCGTGGCACGGTTATCCATCGTCATGGTGCCGGTGAATCTCTGGACCTCTATCTTGAAACCATCAAATGGTATCAGGCCCAAGGTTTCGATGTTTGGGCGTATGACCTGTCCGGCTACGGTTTATCCGAAGGCAAAGACCCGCACTTCAAGCCCAGCCCTAAAGATACATTCCTGCATCTTGATGATCTTGATGTGTTTGTGAAAAAAGTTGTCCGGCACGATCAAGCCAAACCTATGATCATGAGTGCGCATTCCCTGAGTGGTCATAGTGGCCTTTTGTATCTGAAGAAAAATCCCGATGTCTTTAAAGCGGCCATTATGAGCTCGCCTCTCTTTGATATCTATCGTCTGGGCTTACCCGTATGCGCCCGCCCGCTGATCCGCGGCATTTTTCAAATTGCCTGCCTCATAGGTTTAAGGAACAAGGAAACGCCGGCAGCCGGTTATTCAAGCTTGCTAGATCGTATCAAAAAAACCAGTGAGAACCTGACCAATATATCTTTGGGTGAAATTAATTACCGCCGTTCCGTCAAAGACATGATCAAGGACTTGCATCCCGAGCGTTATCGCGATCGTCCGACATTCGGATGGGTTTGTGCAGCTTATGAAACTTTGATACCTGCTCTGCGTGCTAAATTTCTTGCCAAAATTCATACGCCGATGCTGATAGGGAGTGTCGGCATTTATGAAGAGCTCGTCGATACAGACGCCCATGAACGTGTTGCCAGAACTGTCCAGAATGGGGAATTGGTGAAATTGCCGTTCGGCGACCATAATTTGTGGCATGACCGCGATAAAAATTATCATGAGTGGGTTACCAATGTCAGGCAGTTCCTTGATAAAGTGGCCCCGCAAGGCCATCCGGCGGGGAGCAAACCCCGTGAAGAACCCCCTGAAAACACAGCTTTATCATTAGTGCTTTCGCCGGTATAACTTGGATATGAACAAAATCAGCGCTGCATGGCAGGAGAGATTGCTAACACCGCCCAAGGGCTGGTGCACGGACAGCTTTCAGAACACGCAAGGCGAGAAGCTGCATTACGCTTTATCTCTTCCCGATGGAAAAATTCGCGGCCATGTCATGTATGTGCAAGGCTTGAATGAATTTACCGAAAAGACATATGAACTGGCCCGTGATTTCAACCGTCATGCGCTGGGCTTTAGTGTGTTTGATCGTCTGGGACAGGGCCGTTCACCCCGTCTGCTTGATCACCCCTACAAGGTGCATTCACAAGGGGCAGAAAAAGATATCAACGACATCATTACATTCGCGGAATCAATTGTGCCTTACAGCCGCAAGATTACCATGCTGGGCCATTCGACAGGCGGCCTTTTGGGATTGATGGCGTATCACAAACGTCCTGACCTTTTCACGCCGCCTGTGTTGTCCGCTCCCTTGCTCGGGATCAATAAACCATTGATCAGGGGTCGTGAGTTTATTTTGGCGGCCCTGTATCTGCCCGACAAAATTCGTGAATGTTATGTTCCGAATGGAACCGATTGGCGCCCCCGTGGTCAGGCAGGACTGCCCCCACCAGAGGCTTATTCGTCGCACCCCCAACGAATGAAAATTCAGGATGAGCTGACAAGGATTCACCCTGAGCTAAGAGCCGGAGATCCGACGATTGGATGGGTGCAGGACTTTTGCAGGGCCATCGTGCAGGCCCGCAGCAAGAAATGGCTCAAGCAAGTTGGCCCCGTTACCATCTTTACCGCTGGCAATGACCAGACTGTCAATAACCAGCCCGTTTTCAAGGCCCTTGCAGCCATGCCCAAGGCCAGTCACTTTCATTTTGCCGATTCCAAACATGAAATGCCGTTTGAAACAGACACTATCCGCAAGGCCCTGATTGACCGCACCGTGCAAAATGCCCTGAATCCCTGATTTTTGGCTCTGGCCTCATAAAGAAAGCCATACTATCATTGCCGGATGACCGAATCTTCTCAAACTCCTGCTCTTGAATCCCGTTTCCAAATGCCTGCCGGCTGGCGCTGGCATACGTTTACCAATCCGCAAGGCCGGAAAATCCGGTTTGGGACGGTTGCACCCGAGAGCCGCATCCCCGATGCTGTTGTCATTGTTGCCCCGGGCTTAAGCGAGTTCGGCGAGAAATATTTTGAGCTGGCCCATGATCTGCTTAAACGTAACTTGAGTATGTGGGTTATTGACTGGCAGGGACAGGGGCTATCAGACCGTCACCTGAAGAAAAACCCCCACAAGCGCCATACAACCAGCTTTGAAGATGACGTCGCAGACTTCCATTTCTTTATCATGGAGTACGTCAAGCATTCAGCGGTTCATCCGGATGTGGGCCGCATTCCACTGGTCCTCTTAGGACACTCAATGGGCGGCAGTATCGGGTTACGCTACCTGTACCGCCATCCGGATATGTTTGCCTGTGCTGCCTTTACATCGCCCATGTTGGGAATTCGTGACATTCGGATAATACCGCGCCCCCTGCGCGGCCTGCTTACAGGTCTGTTGGCAGAAGTAGCCGGTAACAGTTATGTTTTTGGTGGCAGCGACTGGAATGCGCAATCCCGCAACAATCCCGGCCATAATATTTTCTCATCCGACCCTGCACGCGATAGCGTACATAATAGCTGGTGTTTGCAAAATCCGGCCTTGCAGGTAGGAAGCCCTACATTCCGCTGGCTACATGAGGCCGAAAAGTCTTGCGCCTATCTGCGCCAGCCCCAAATTCTCGAGAATATTAAAACCCCTGTCCTGATTGCGCTCGCGACCCAGGACAAACTGATTGACAATCAGGCCGCGCGTAAGGCGGCCCGCCTCCTGCCGAATGCCCACCTGATAGAAATTGAAGGCGCACGCCACGAGATACTGATGGAATCAGATGCCATGCGTAATCATTTCCTGCAGGCCTTCGAGGATTTATTGACGCGCACGCAAGTGCGTGGCCAGTTGAAACCGTTCTAAGAACGGTGCATTATAAGGCCCTGACAGCAAGGGTTTAATGATTATGAAAAAAGCAGCTGGTGAAGAATTTGACGCCAAACGTGTCCGCCTCAGCGACCGTATCCTCTACGCGCTGGAACTTGCCATCGAACAGGAAGATGTCAGCATCGCCGAAGCTTTGGTCCGTGCGTTGGAGCTGGCCATGACCCGTAACACCGGCGGCGGTGAATTCGTGGAACGCCGCGATTATCCAAGGGAAATCGAAGAAGCCATGGATCGCTTGCGTGAAATCAAAAAGCAGGTTGCCGCTTTACGGAACTAATCACCTCATCACGCTTAATGCCAGCCTATTCCCCGATAAGGTTAAGCCATTCCGCCTCACTGAGAACGGTTACACCCAGATCCCGTGCCTTCGCAAGCTTTGATCCGGCATCCTCACCCGCAATCACGTAATCCGTCTTACCGGATACGGCGCTTGCAACCTTGGCGCCCAATTGTTCGGCACGTGCCTTGGCTTCGTTTCGACCCATCTGGGTCAAGGTCCCTGTAAAGACCACAACCTTACCGGTCACAGGCGAAGAAGCATTCACAACCCGTTCATAAGGCTTGATCACCAACTGTGCTGCCAAATCATCCAGAATTGACTGATTGTGGGGTTCATTAAAGAAAGCAATGATATCAGCGGCAACACTCGCCCCAATATCTTCAATATTCAAAAGATCCTGATAGGCTTGCCCTTCAGGATTAGCGGCTTGCGCCATCGCCTGACGTAAATCTGAGAGTGAGGCATAATGCTGCGCCAGCTTTTTAGCTGTCGCTTCCCCTACCTGACGGATACCCAGAGCATAAATAAAACGCTCGAAACCAATACTACGGCGGTCTTCAATCGCTTTGAATAAATTCTCGACAGATTTGACACCCCAACCTTCACGTTCCTGTAGCGGCTCCGCCAACGTGGCATTGATCCGGGATAGCCTGAAAATATCTGCAGGCGTGCGGATCAATTTTTCCTGCCAGAATTCCTGTATGATTTTATCCCCCAGACCTTCAATATCAAAAGCAAGGCGGCTGACAAAATGCTTCAGGCGCTCGACGGCCTGCGCTTCACAAATCAATCCCCCTGTGCAACGCATGACAACTTCGCCTTCGGCCCGTACCGCCAGCGATTTGCAAACAGGACAATGATCGGGAAATTGATAGGGAACAAGGTCAGCCGGACGTTTATCCAGTAACACTTCCACTACTTGCGGGATGACATCGCCCGCACGCTGGATCACAACATGATCACCTACGCGTATATCCTTGCGTTCGATTTCATCGGCATTATGAAGCGTTGCATTTGAAACCACCACGCCCCCGACCGCAATCGGTTCCAGACGGGCAACAGGGGTCAACGCTCCTGTGCGCCCCACCTGAATATCAATCGCATTGATAATCGTCACAGCCTTTTCGGCAGGGAATTTATGGGCTATGGCCCAACGCGGCGCACGGGAAACAAACCCCAGACGTTCCTGCCAATCAAGGCGATCAACTTTGTAAACCACGCCATCAATTTCATAAGCAAGATCGGGACGTTCTTGCTCAACAAAGCGGTAATAGGACAAAATATCTTCTGTTGTCCGGCACAATCTGACAGGTTCTGCCGTGACAAATCCAAAAGATTGCAAAGCCACCCGTATAGCTGACTGGCTTTCCCCTAAAGGCGCACTGACCTCGCCCAGAGCATAACCAAAAAAATGTAAAGGTCTTTGTGCTGTAACAGCCGGATCCAGCTGCCGCACACTGCCAGCAGCAGCATTACGGGGATTGGCAAACGGCTCACGTCCCTCTTTTTCTTCACGGTCATTCATCTGCGCGAATTCGTCACGCCGCATATAGATTTCACCGCGTACTTCCAGAACAGCAGGCGGGTTGCCGAGTAACTTCTTTGGTACGTCGGCAATTGTCATCACGTTACGTGTAATATCCTCGCCTTCCGCGCCATCACCACGGGTAGCGGCCTGCACCAGCTGACCGCCCTCATAACGCAGGGCACAGGACAGACCATCGATTTTTGGTTCAGCCAAAATTTCAATCGCTGCCTTGTCATCCAGATTGAGGAAGCGACGCATACGATCAATGAAATCATAAACATCCTGATCTTCAAAGGCATTACCAAGAGAGAGCATAGGCACGCCATGCTTTACTTTTTTAAAGCCTGCCGCAGGAGCAGCCCCCACTTTGGACAACATCTTATAGGTATCAATCGCAGGGTATTGTTCAATAATTTCCAACAACCGTTTTTTCAGACGATCATATTCGGCATCGGAAATAGCGGGCTTATCCTTGGCATGATAAAGATCGTCATGAAATTTTACATCACGGACCAAGTCCTGATATTCTTTTTCAATCTCGTCTGGCCAAAAAAGAGAAGACGTCATATTCATTGCCCGCAAGCACCATTAATCAAATAAACTGGGCCTATTATAATGAATTCGGCCCTGCCGACCAGATGGATTTAGCAATCTATCCCCGCTTCGGAGACGGTGGCTTACGCATAGGTGCGGCCATGGCGCGCATTGAGGTGCGCAATAAGGACAGCAGCCTTGGTATTATCCAGATATTCATTGCCCATGGCTGCTGAATATATCTTGGTACCGTTGGTCAGGAATGCGGACGCCGCAGGATAGGCACCTATGACAGCAGCTTGTCCAGGATTACTGGTCGAAGTAACAAAGGTTTGGGCGTTTGTTAACGCTGTTGCTGAATCCATCCAGAACTTTGTTTGATTAGTGGAATGCGAATACGACACAATAAGTAGATGATCGCCTGAAATCGCTATGCTCGCAAGATTCAATAGTGAACCGGCACTACCGTTCGATTGGGCAAGACGGATATTTTCACTGGTCTGTACCTCGTATCCGATGCCATGTGAGGCGTTATTGACGGTTGATCTTGTACCAAATAAGGGCACATTCCCCCCTGAAAAATCGACTGCTCCCATTGTCAGGGCATACCAGAAATCGGCACCTCCCGTTGTTTTGTGCAGATTGTTCAGAAAGGCCGTGTTAATCCCTGATTTAAGTTTGAAATAATCGTTGCCATCGAACGACCAGTAAGCTGCCGGATCGCCAGCACTGCCGTTAAATGTCGGATAGGTTGTGCCGCTCGATCCATCACCACGAAAAAAGTCGTAAGCCGTTTGCGCGGAACCATCGGCGGGTGTGGCTGTCAGATTGGCCCATGTCACACCGCTGCCGCCATAACTGTCAGCAATCGTGGCATCCAGATCAAAGACAACACTATCCAGCACGCCATCAAGATAAGGGGACACCTCGTCTGTCGTCATTATCAAGGGGCGGGGACGCGGCAAGCCATAGCTATTATCAGTGAGCATGATGGGAATCCTTTTTGATGAATAAATGAAAAAGCCCGCCTTTACAGACGGGCGTGCAATAAAAAAATAGCCCCGCTAAGAGGGGTTTTGGGGTGTTTATGGTCTCATATTATAGGAATAATATCCTAAATGTCAAGTTTTATCATACCCCATTCCTTGATGCCCCACCGTTGTCAGATGTGTTTGCGGGCTTTATTCTTCTCAACATGTCAGTTTCAAATGAAGTCCCCTTAGAGGATGCCCTTAATATCGCCGCCCAATATCACCGCCAGAACAATCTGGTGCTGGCTGATCGTACATACCGCGATATTCTGAAAGTCGTTCCTGACCATTTTGAAGCCCTGCATAATCTGGCAATCGTCAGTTATCAGCGCGGACGTCTGGATGAAGCTGCCCAACAAATCGCCAAAGCCCATAAAAGCGGCGGGGGCACCTGTCAGGAACCGCGTTTCTGGAACAATTATGCGGTGATGATGGCAGAGACCCGCCATATACAGGAAGCCATGAAGGCATGGGATAAGGCTCTTGATCTCGACCCAGACTTTATTGATGCCCTGAGCAGTAAAGCCCATGCGCTGTGGCAGGCAGGCGCCTACGAAGAATCGGAAAATCTCTGCCGCAAGGCTCTGGCCCTTGATCCCTCCTTGGCTGATGCCCGCCTTAACCTCGGCAATGCCCTGATTGCACAAGGTAAAAGAGAAGAGGCGCTGGAAGTCTGGCACGAAGTAGCACGGCAACATCCCCAATTTGCACAGCCCTGGAACAATATAGGCAATGCCCTGCGTGAGGCCGGACGACTGACCGAGGCGGAAGAAGCATGCCGCAAGGCCCTTGCCCTTGATCCCAAGCTGGTCTTTGCCATGAATAACCTCGGTAATGTTCTGCGTGATCTCGGGAAATCAAAAGAAGCAGAAGAATTGTTCCGCAAGGCTGTTTCTTTAAAACCTGATTATGCCGAAGCCCAGAATAATCTCGGTGTAGCGCTGCTTGATCAGCACCGTTTTGAAGAAGCTGCCACGGCCATTCGTTATGCGATTGCCTTCAAGTCCGATTATGGCGACGCGCATGGTAATCTTTGTCTGGCTTTACTGGAACTGGGGGAGATTGAAGACGCGCAGGAACACGCCCAGAAAGCAGTCTTGCTGAAACCCAAATCGGCACAGGCTTATGCCGAGTTGGCCGATGTGCTGTTTGCTGCGGACCGCATGGACGAAGCAGAAGTTGCATTGGAAGAAGCCTTGGCGCTTGAACCCGATACACCGCGCTTTTATCTCAAGCTTGCCACAGTCATGGAACGCGCCAACCGTATTGATGACGCACTGGCGGCCATCGACAAAGCCGTAGAGCTTAATCCGGAAATGCCGGAGGCCTACCTGCGACAGGGCGTCACCTACTTCCTCAGCAACCGGATTGAAGAGGCACAAAATTCAATTAGGAAAGCTGTTGACCTGAAACCCGATCTGGCAATTGCCTATGCCACACTGGCAGAAATCGCACAAGCCGAAGGCGACATCGAAGGATCGGTTGAAATGATCCGTCAGGGGTTGGCGATTAGCAAGGATATGCCCACACTGTTCTATTCCTTGGGCAAAGCTATCAAATTCACACCGGACAGCGATGATTTCCGTGATCTGTGCGCCTTGGAAGAGGGAGCAGAGAAAAAAGGGACCCAATATTGCATCAGCCTTTATTTTGCCCTTGCCAATGCCTACGAAAATATTGGCGATTACAAGCAGTCTTTTATCTATCTGAAAAAGGGTAACGATACCAAACGCCGCACCATATCCTATAGCCGTGATATGAACGCCGAAGGCTTCGCCCACATTAAAAACACCTACACCTTGGAATCAATCAGGCAATTCGAAGGTAAAGGATGCACATCGGATGTACCCGTCTTTATCGTCGGCATGCCCCGTTCCGGCACAACATTGACCGAACAGATCATATCATCACACCCGCAAGTCTTTGGCGCAGGAGAGTTGATGGATCTGGCGATGACGGAGCAAAAAGCCGGATATCTCTACCCCGAAAACGCTGACAAATTCGGACAGATATATGTCGATATGATCAAGGCCCGCGATCCACATCAGGGAACTGCACAAGCTGCCCTGAGGATTACCGACAAAATGCCCGGCAATTATTCACGGATTGGCGAGATTATCTGCACCCTGCCGAATGCCAAGATCATCCATTGCCGCCGCGATCCTGTTGATACCTGTCTTTCCTGCTACAAGCAGCTTTTCGCCCGCGGGCAATACTGGTCGTATAATCTTGAAGAATTGGCCGCCCAATACAAACTTTATGAAGATTTGATGGATTATTGGCGCCAAATTGTGCCGGATCGTTTCATCGAGGTCGAGTACGAGGAAACCGTCAATAATCTAGAAGCCGTTGCCCGCCGCATGATCGATTATATTGGTCTGCCGTGGGATGATGCCTGCCTGCGCCCGCACGAACAAAAACGCACAGTATTGACCGCGAGCAAAATGCAGGTGATCAAACCTGTATACAAAACATCTGTGAAAAGCTGGCAGCGCTACGAAGAGGAGCTTCAGCCCCTCATTCAGGCTCTGGCTGAATAGATACCCTTAAGGACGTGGCTCGAAACGGTCGTTACGGAAGGCTTCTTCAGCTTCCGGTACAGCGAAGTTTGACAGGAATTCCTGCGCGTTCATCGGTGCCGAACCCGCCGACAGGCTGACACGGAAAGGTTGTTCCCCTTGGGCCGCCGCATAGAAATCAACACCTGCGCCCGGCTGTACAACCGCTTGCGGGTCAAGGCGGCAATCAAAATTAAGGTTCGTTGGTGTTTCCGTGACATAACAGCTGCCAATCGAGACTGGCTTTGCAGGTGCCGCCTCAACAGGGGCAGCAGCGGCAGATATTTCTGCTGGTGCCGCAGGGACAGATGCAGGTACTTCGGTGACTACCGGTGCGACCACACGCTCTTGCGGTACATAGTTCTTTTGGGCTTCTGCCAAAGTAGTATCCAGTGAATCTGCTGTATTGAGCTGCAATCCGGGCAATTCACCCTGCAAACGCTCCAGCGTTGCGGCATCGGCATCAGCCACCGGCAGCTGAATGACATCGCCTGCCCTTACAAAGTCCGGATCGGGAATGTTGTTGAGAGCAGCTATCTCTTTGACCTTGGCCAGAACTTCACCGGCTGTGGCATCGGAACCCAGCACATCGCTGGCCACGTGCCAAAGATTGTCGCCTTTTTGTAATGTATATTCCGCAATGTAGTCCTGTGTCGCCGGTACAGCCGCTACGGGTGCTACTTCAGCAGGCGCTTCAACGCCAGCTGCGGGCTCGACGGAGGCGGCTGCCTCGGGAGTTGCCGCTGCGGCAAAATCACTTGCCGGCGCCAAGGCAGCATTAGGCGCTGCTACAGGCATATCAACAGCAGGCGGTGTCGCCATCATCTCGCTAACAGCAGACAAGCCGAGAGCCGTTAGCATACTGACACCAAAAGCGATTTTGGCACCTTTCGAATGATTGACGGTTTTGAGCATATCGCGCCAGCTGAAGGCCGGAACATCCTGCCCCGCTGCTTTCAAAGCTTTACGCTGACCGAAATAATCATTGAGACCTGCACCCAAGCCCGCAACAAAGCCGCCTACAGCCATCAATGCGGTTGCCGGAGCAACAGTCGCAAGCACGGTCATACCGCCACCCATCAGGGCCGCGCGTGATGTCATTATATTTTTTGCAAGCGCTGCGAAGCTAAAAGCCGGAACATCCTGCCCCGCAGCCTTCAAGGCTTTACGTTTAATAAAGTAATCAACACTACCGGCAGCAGCCATAGTCGCAAGACCTGTAATCGCTATCGTGGCTATGGCAGGTGCACCCACCCACGCAGCCGTAGCGGCAGCGGCCGATTTCACGACCATCACAGAACCCACGCCCGTGGCCATACCCAGAACGGCCGCCACAGCATTCCTGCGCCTTGCGCCGGCAACAGGATCGGTTTCCCGGCGGCCCAGAGGAGCAATCGTGGCGCTTTGCGCCGGATCTGGGGAACGTTCAACAGACGGAACCGATAGAGATCTCATAGTACACATATCCTCTGGTCTTAAAAAATGCGCCGCATTCACACTTAAATATTCTTTTTGACGACGGCCCTGTGGGTTATCCCTGCAGGGGGGTAGTCGGCATCCGGCACGGCAATCAAATCCACATGGTCCAAAGCCACCAGACTCTCGATTGTCAGGCTGTCTACATCTGGCACAGTAACGAAAACAACGTTATCGGCAGCCAAACTGACCTCTTGTCCCTGCACGGCCAGCGCCAGCGGTCCTGCGGGGATAACACCCGGAACCACCAGAACAATCTGACCCGTGCTGGTCATGACAATATCCATATCCGTAATCATCGGGGCGCATTCTTACACGAGAATTCAGAATTATGCAAAAAATTAATCCTGAACTTGCCTTTTATATATTCAGTGCTTTGGGGATAGATAAGTTAAGAAGAAATTTGCCAGATTCTTTTTCTTGACATAAACAAGCGACTTGAGTCATTGTCCGCTCGGATTTTTAGACTACTGACCTAACAAATAAGGGTGTCGTAACCATGAAAAAACTTCTGTCTATTCTTGCTCTTTCAACAGCTCTGGCTGTTCCCGGCGTGGCCAATGCCACAGGCGGTAAAAAACTTTGCCCGGAAACTCCGGAAAACCCGCATGGTCAGTGCCCCACAACACCGACACCCCAGCCGCAACCAGTCAATCAGAATGTTCATCAGAATAATCACCAGAACGTTCATCAGAACGTAGGCGTTAACCAGTCTACAAATGTAGGTGTAAAACAGGACACAACAGTAGGTGTTGGTGTTGGCGTAAAAACAGGTGATAACACCCAGACAACAACTGTAAAAACAGGCGATACACATGTAGGCGTTAAAACCGGCGACACGAATGTTGGCGTTCGTACAGGTGATACACATGTTGGCGTCAAGACAGGCGATACAACAGTGAATACCGGTGATACCGTTGTTAAAACCGGTGACACCACAGTGAATACCGGCGACACCACAATCGTAGATAAATCAAAGACAGAGCAAAATGTCGTTGATAATTCAACCAATGACTCCAATGCCATTTCCGGTTCCCAGTCCCAGGCCTCCGGCAACAATGTAAACTTCAACAGTGTTTACAAAGCTGCCGCCAACCGTGCTGCCCCTGATGCCGCCGCTGTTATCGGTGATGGTACATGTAAAACAGGTGTATCGATCTCTTTGGGTGTTGGCACACTGGACACCAACGTTGGTGGTTCTGTAGCCTTCAACACGGGCTGGAACGAGAAATGTGCCGATCATGAGCTGAAACGCCTTGAGAAAGCTGCTGATGCTGATCGTGAATTCGCTCTGCGTAACTCTGGCGATCCGATCAATCAGGCTTTGGCCCACGAGCAAGCCCGCCAAAACAGCGCTGCTTATGATGGCGCCTCTTCAGCTCTGGAAGGCCGTATCAACGAGATGTCACAAAACGGCCAGCCGGTTGAAGTCAAAGAAGGCCAATGGCATAAGCTGGGCGGCTTTAACGTTGTTATCCGCAAACAGCCTGTTGTGACGGTAACACCGCCTGCTCCAGCACCTGCCGTTGATTGCAAAGCCATCATCGAGCAATATATTGCTGCCTCCAAAGCCACAACAACCCCAGCACGCAAGCCTGCCGCGAAACCGGCAGCGCCCAAACCTGCGGTTGATACCTGTGGTCCACAAGTAGAAGCGGCCCTGAAAGCCCACGGCCTGAAGCCTTAATCTTTCACAGAGACTTTATGAATTAACCCCCGGGCCAGCATGTTCCGGGGGTTTTTCATGATAGTTTTTATTGACATAATAATATATTCAGAGTAACCTGCCTGCCATAATTAAAACCGTAAAAGACGGGTGTGCATATATGAACTGGTCTCTTAAACCCTATTTCAGACAAATAACGACTGCGGGCGCGCTTGGCGGTGTGATTTTCCTCGGTGGTTGCGCAACCGTTGTAAACCCTCCCCCCGAAAGCTGCATGGGTGGTGGTGGTGTCTCCGTTTTGGGTGTCGGCGTCAGAAATGTCGGCTTCGATGAAAAATGTGCCGCCTATCAAAAAGAACGCCAAACCCGCGAAGCCGATATCAGCCGCGCGCAAACCCTGCTGCAGAAACCAAACGATCCGGTTGCAAACGCGCTGGGGATGTTGCTGAGCCTTGAACTCAGCCCCGATGCCCGCAAGCAGCTGGTCAAACGCATGGATGGCCAAGAGATATCGGTTAAACCCGAGACATTAATCGGCCTGCTGACAGCACCTACGATTAATAGCCAGTATGTAGGTTACCAACTTTATGCAGCGTCTTCGGATGAGATCAAGGCACAAGTCGACCAACAGCTTAAAGAGAAGAATATCGATATAACAAAACTCTCGCTCACGACAGGGCAGAGATCAGAAACTGTTACCACAACCAAATGCCAACGTGAGCGTGTAGGAAATGAGATCATCCTTCACTGCCCGGCAGCCCCCGCCAATAAGCCTTAAAAGCCTACTCGGATCAAAGCCCTTCGGGCGCCCCTTCTTTGAGAGTATTTCCCAAAGATAAACCCGCAGATAATAGTTTCTTTGTTTCGAAGACTTCCTTGAGCATAGCTTCCTGAAGTTCCAGTCTTAGGCTGATAGCAGCCAGAATTTCGATCATTTGCCTTTGAATATCACCAAACTCCTGTTGCTGCCGATTAAGTTCCAGCAGAAGCATGGTTTTACGCTCATCCTCACGGTGATGATCCTTGAACAGATCATGAATACGGTGAAGTTCGCGCTCCTGTGAATTGAGCAACTGTCTGTTACGGTCAGCGCTCTGCGCGATATGTTCGTATAAAGGAATAATCTTTTCGTCCGGGCCGTCTTGATCCATCTACATCCTCTTGAATTTCAGGCTCAGCATTAAATAATGCGGCAGTCCTACTTTCATAATACAGGAATGTAGCGTGATAACGCCGCAGTTACGATGGATAGGTAACGGCGCATTGGTATGGATGAAAACTAGACCTTGGTATGGGATTGAGGGGCGCTAGATATCCTTCATCAGACTGCCATCTTCGGCAACCTTGACCCCTTCAAGACGTCCACTGATATCCTTGATATCATCGGTGATGGGCCGGACAGAATTATCCTTACCCACACCACCGAGCTCTTCATTAACACGACGGCCAGACATGATGTTTTTGCCACCTTGAACCATCTCGATAATTTTTAGAGCCCTTTTATAAGCTTCCTGATATTGCTCGCTGGAAATTTCACGAATCATCTCGGTCAGTTCTTTGTCAATACTAACCATGTGCTCATAATACTGCTTCACCTTGCCGGGTAGATAGATAAAGACAGCATCAATATGCTCAAGCTCCTCTACCGTCAGTTGTGTCTCGCTGAGAACTTCGTGAAGTTTGTGGAGCTGGCCACTCAGGGCCTTGTACCGCTCAAGCTTTTCACTATCGTTACGATCACCGTTTTTCAGTTCGGCATCAACTTCTTTAATACGTTTTAATGTCGCCTGACTAGCATGATACAGTTTGCGCGTCACAATCTTGTGCAGGGTGATATAATAACCCATTGTGACATTCATACATTCCATTGTCAGGTCGGGATCAAGAATTGTATCTCCGTGCCCTGATGATTTTTTCGAACCAACTCCCCGATCTTCTTGCTGCTTTGTCAATTCGCTTACTCACTCTTAGTTGTAGTCATTACACAGAAAATACGTGCGCCCAGTTCCAGTTTAGGCTACGCGCCTTAATGCATTATAAAGATCATGCCTTTTGAATATGACGGTATTGAATTTGAGAATAATGCTACCTTTCCGTGCAGAAAAAGGTAATCAGACACCCTAAATAACTACATTTTCTGATTACGGGCCGTTCAGAAGAAAGTGCACGCCAATTGAAGCCGCAAAGCCCAAGAACAGAACAGGCGTCCATTTCAAATGGGAAAAGAAAGTATAATGACCACGCCCTATGCCCATTAAGGCAACACCGGCAGCCGAGCCAATCGACAACATACTACCGCCCACACCGGCAGTCAGTGTCACCAGCAGCCATTGGAATTCATCCATATGTGGATCCATGCTCAGCACAGCAAACATGATGGGAATATTATCAAAGATTGATGAAGCCAGACCCACAGCGATATTTGTCACGCTGGGTCCAAGGTTATTGTAGAAAAGATCAGACATAAATCCCAGATAACCGATATAGGCAAGACCCCCAACCCCGAAAATAATCCCGAAGAAGAACAGCAATGTATCCCATTCGGCGTTCGCTACCTGATTGATCGTATTGAAGTGGCGATCATTTTTATATTTTTGCATATGCCAGCTTTTAAGCATGAGGATCGACATCCCGGTCATCATCCCGAGGAAAGCAGGCAACCCTAAAACCTGCTCGAAAGTCACGGCCATGGCAATCGTCCAGATACCCAATCCGATGACAAGCAAAGCACCCGGTTTCATTTCGACCACTTCATTCACAGGATCAGGCTGGCCTTGAGGGACAAAGAAACTCATGATGATAGCAGGGACAAGGAAATTGACTACAGCGGGA
The DNA here is from genome assembly GCA_046294845.1 of Micavibrio sp. Classification (GTDB taxonomy): domain Bacteria; phylum Pseudomonadota; class Alphaproteobacteria; order Micavibrionales; family Micavibrionaceae; genus Micavibrio_C. The sequence continues at coordinate 53,257 of JBKBNU010000001.1, forward strand.
ACAAACAAACCCAGAAAATCAAAGAAAGGTATATGACCTGCCTGCCACACCATCAGGGTTGTGATATCACCAAAGGGGCTAAAAGCACCACCCGCGTTGGCAGCACATACAATATTCACACAGGAAATACTTATAAAACGGCTATCCTGACCCCCTACAGCCATAACGACCGTACCCATGACCAGCGCCGTCGTCATATTATCGGCCAGAGGCGACATGAAAAACGCAAGCCACCCCGTAGCCCAGAACAAGGCCCTTTTGCTCAGGCCCATACGGACAAGCTTGGCCCGCAACGCCAGAAAAACCTTACGCTCTTGCATCACATTGATGAACGTCATCGCCACCAGCAGGAAAAGCATCAGCCCCGCATATTCGTTCAGATCATGGGTCACGGCAGCATGCAGATCATCACGCGGGATACCGCGATCCTCGACCATCAGGGCAATCAACACCCAGATGATACCCGCCCCCAGCATCACGGGTTTTGATTTACGCATATGTGTAAATTCTTCGAACAGCACCGCGACATAGGTCAGGATAAATACAATCAGGCACACAATCGCCAGAGGATGATCGGTCAGGTTAGCCGGATGAACTATATCTTCTGCTGCAAAAGCACCACTTGCATTCATCAGGAATGTCAGAAAGAACCCCAGACCCAGAAACATATTCCTCATGAAAGCACCATCCAAAAAATGAAAATTTTCTCGCGTTATAGCCCTGTACCATCCCAAACCGTCAGCTTCATCGTAGCAGGATCCTGTTTTTCCAGTCCCGACGGAAGAATTTCAGCACGGCAATAGGTATTGCGGGCCATCAATGCCTTACACAAGGCATGTGCTTTGGCCATAGTCATATCCGGAATAGTAGCCCTCAAGGCATGCTTGTTATCTTCGCCCGCAGGATTGGTTTGCGAAAGAGGAACCAGCAATTCAGCACCCCTGATATTATTTCCATACAAGGATTTAAGTTTGTACCAGACAAGACTCATCATTGCCCGCGAACTAAATGTGCCAAAATTGAAGACTATGCGATTTTCGCGGATAAGGGCAACATCCACGCTCGGATTTTCATTGATGTAGGACTCATAATTTTCGCCGATTACAAGTGGCGTATCAACCTCGCCCTCATCAGCTTGCCGCATGAAGATTTTATGGCCGTAAAGCAGGGTGCCGTCATAACCGAAGCTGAGTTTTTCCGGCAGCGGACGGATCAGCCCCGAATTACGGGCATCTTTTTCATCGACCATTAGCCAGTAATCGCCCGGATGGATTTTCTGGAACAGGAAGAACCCGTCAAAGGATGTGGCCGCACTCCCTACAAGATTGCCATTAATATCAAAAAGGTGGAGTCGCAGGTTGCGACCCGAGCGTTCCTTGCCGTTCGGCATCCGTACATAGATTGTGCCATCAAGCTCGCCACCATTATGTACCGGAAATTCAATTCGCGCATCATGTCCGGCCCGCGGGCGGATCGAAACACCGGGATTGGCCGAAACATAAAACGGATCAAACAAACTATATTCGTTCAGTTTGACATCGGTGATGACATCGCTGGGAAGTTCATAAATAAAGGCTTGTCCGTCTTCATCGGTATTGCCGCCTTTTCTTGTCTGGATAGCCTCAACCAAAGCATCCTGAATCGGTTCATCCCCTTCGGTGAACATACGGTCACCATCTTTATCGAGGTAAACAAAAGCCGACACCCCGCCCATATCGGAAATCTTCTTACCGGAGAAAGCGATCTTGTTATTATCCTCATCATAGGCCAGACCAACATTCGCAGTAATTGTGGCTGTTATATCCCTATTTGTGTTGTACCCCAGCGAAGGTGATAAAGCGAAGTTGTCGTGATTCCATATGACTTTGGCCTGCATCTGGGTAAAATCGGTATCGGGAATATTTTCAAAAAGAAGTTGTCCATTTACATCTTCCGCCAATCGCCGCGAAAGATCGAGATTATAAGTATCGATATGCCATTCAGGATGAATCTTATATTCGGTTGTAGCTCTCCATCTTGTCCTTCCCACGCGTCCGCCAAAACTCGATCTACCTGTCAACTCTTCCGATTCACTTTCCGGCGATTTGGTCAGATTGTGAGTCAGATTATGACTGAAAGAAACAGGCGACAACTGACCTGACCACGAGAGCTTACTTTCCTGAATCGATCTGTCATCGGCATTCTCGGTATAACTGGTACTAACGGTATAATTCCCCAGATTAAAATCAAAAATTGTCGGCAAAGCACCACGGGTAAGAATATCCAGCGTATATTCCGATGGCGCTTTCTGGCCACCATAGAGGCCGTAATCCGCCGATTTGAATGAAGCACCCGCACTAAAACCTTGCCCAAAAATATTACGCCTTGCCGTAACACTGGATGTAAAAGCACCATCCCAGTCAAATGTCGTACCCGCATTCAATATGGTACCACCCCAATAAGTCGCACCGCCGCCATGAAAATAGGTTTTTTGATGACCTTCCTGCTGTCCTGTAAAAACGCCACCCTTGACCGATGTATCCATCGTTAGCTGATGTTCGAGTGTGCCTGCCACGATCGGTACATATTTGTCATGACTATGAGGTGTTTGACGACTCCAGAGAACGGTATCCGAGGCGTTCACAGAAACCTCATACAGATCCTTGGTTTCGGTCAATTTACGTGGCGTTGAAAAAATTGTGAATTCCTCTTCCTCAATCTCCCCCAAAGGTCCATATTTCAAAAGCCTGAATTTATTCTCACCTGCCGATAATTGCACATCACGAAAGCGGAATTTACCATCGGCATTCGAAATAACATCCAGATATTGCGACCCACGATAAAGCTCTACGTCCCAGCCGGGGGCTATATCGCCTTCGATTTCCGTGATGGCATCGGATGTTTCATACGGGTTGCGGTTGGTTGCCCTGAAACCAACACCGCTTTTTTTCCCAACTGCCCCCGGTACGTTGACAGCCGATATATCGCCAAATTCATATTCACGCGCTTTCATCCGGCCCAATAATTCCGGTTGATCCGACTCTTTCTTAAAAGTTGCGCTTAAAGTTTGTAAAGCATGCATCTGGTCACCTGAAGTCACCGCCCTGACCGTATGCCCTAAAAGATCGCCACCAATAACCGCATTGTGCGAACGGCTGCGCTTGATTTCTCCTGACTGTCCCGCGCGGGAAAAATCATAACTTGTCGAGAAATCTACATTCGGAACACTGACCATACGATAAGGTTCTTCCTGTAAAGGCTGCTCTACGGGCGGGCGTTTCTGGTTCTTGCGGCGCAAGGCCCGCTCGATACGTTCAACCGCTGGCCATTTATCGGCGGTCACCGCAACATCCAGACGTTGGTAACGTAAACTGACATCGCCTTTAAAACCGAAAACCTTGGAAAGCATGGCACTACTGATCAGGATATCGGCATCATCGACCAGAATATCATCTTCGGTCAGATTATAGGTTTGACCATCTGCCTCGATCTTCATCGCTGCCCCGTCGAGCATAAATCTGCGATTTTGACGAATAAACCAGCCTTCAGCCTTTTTCTCGAGCGGCTTTACATCGATCGCGAACTGCGCCACGTTGACAAAATCAAACAACGAAACCAGAACATCATCGCCCTGTTTGATCGCCACCAGCGGCTGATTAAAGATAATCCCTTTACGCCCCCCCACACTGACCTGCAAAAGCAGCATTTCCCCATCAGGAATGGCTTTCAGGTTTTCACGACCATTCACTTTATCAAGGTAATCATCCGCCCGTTCAAAACCGTAATCCACATCACCGACAAATTGCCGTGCCAGTTTCAGAAGATCAGCCCGCGACGGCTGGGCCTGTGGCGGCTCGGCGGCTTGCCCCGCGTTTGCAAACAGAAACAGGGCCGCCCCTGTCAGCAGGGCCACGCGCCAGTTACATAAAGCTGTGCGGGGGGTATCAGGCGCCAAAACGAATCCGTTACCATATGGTTAATAAAATGAAGGCAGGGTTATAAAAGGCGGGGATGAAATATCAGGTGGATATTTCACATTATATTGTAGAACAGACCCGTATGATGTGACAAGGCGCTTATAAAACGAATCACTTGCCGAATTTAAAGACTTTCCTCTGTCTGAATTTAACAAAAACAAGACTCCTTTCGTATTTCATTCCTCATAAAACAAGATCACTATCCAAAGATAACAGGGTTACATACCTCTTGAGAGATCGACAAACGTAGTCAATAGACCGAAACACACCCCGCATCACGCATAGTGCAAAGGAATCAAATTGCTAGCTTCATTTTGCACAATAATTTTCTCAGCGATTATCAAAAATTATCAGCTACAAAAAAATCTTATTTTTATGTCCAAAGCATAGGATCACAGAATTGTCAGAATACAAATTATCCTGCATTTATAATACATTAAGGATGAATTAAGACTTATTGTATGATAATGGTTTCTAAGCATGCACCTGGTTGTGTCATGCACGATCAGGTAACGATCCCCGCAAAGGATCAACCAAATTAGTAACCCTAGGGCAAAACAAGGAGAAACCTTATGAAACTTACTAACCTCGCAAAAATGGCGATGATCGGCGCAGTAGCGCTGGGCTTTGCCATGTCCGGCCAGGAAGCCAAAGCGCAGTGCGCCGTAACTCAGGCCGTAACATTCGATGCACAGGTTCCTGAAACAATGGATATTTGTGCGACCATCGACAACCAATTCGATACAACCGTTACAGACGTCGACTTTGAAACAATCGGTGCGACGTCAAATGTGGGCGAGTATGGCTGTTTGATCATGGATGCCGTAGCCGCTGGTACCATCGACGAAGACAACACAGCCGTTGGCTGTAGTGATACGGATGGTATTGCCCGTCTGGTATCCGATGATGAAGCCGGTACACCGGGGTTGATTGCCATATCTGGCGCCTTCCCGAATCAGGAAGTTCGTCTGCAATTTATCATGGGCACAGCCGCTGGTGATGAGGAATTGACCTGCCAAGGTACAAGCCCTCCTCTACTTATTGGTCGCCTGTTCACAGATCAGGCAACAACAGTTGCTGAATGGAATCTGGATGACGGTGCTGATAACACCGCACGTAATGCCGCCGCCGTTATCGGTGCTGCCGATACGGATGTTTCCGGTGATCTGGACATCTATATCGGTGCGGAACTGCGTACAGATGAAACAAGTGGCGCACCATATGAATCTGGTGCATGTGCCGGTGATTTCGACGTGACACTGTTCTACTAATTTCCAGTCTTTTGACAAAGCCCGCTTGCCAGATCGGTAAGCGGGCTTTAGTTTATTGATATGGACGCCAGCAAGACAATCCCCCTTTTGATTATTGCCGTAATGCTCATCCCCTGCGCGAGTATGGCTCAAGTGGCCGTGAGCAACGGTGTACCCGTGATGATTGCCGCTGACGCCGAGATGGATAATGATTTTGCCGTGAATGTCACCGATGTCGATTTCGGCACGATTGCCGTCACAGCCCGCAGCGGCCAGACCGGCGAATTGATCATGAGCGCGAATGGCGCACTGGATGACGTTACGGGTAACAGCGATCCCGTCGCCCGTATCATATCGAACGGGGCGGGCAATACACCGGGGGAACTGGAAATCAGTGGCGGCCTGGCAAACCAACAGGTGACCATCCGTTACAGCAACGTGGTTGACATGACCTGTGTTTCCGGATGCTCGGGCTCGCCGCCCGACCTCATCGTTTCCCGTATTGTTGATAATGCTGCCGATCAGGCCGCCCTTTGGTCGGTTGATGATGCCGACCCCGATGGCGATGCCACGCCGGGTCTTGTCACCACAAATGGCGCAGGTGAAGCCACCGTCAATATAGGGGTATCCATCCGTACCGAAAACACGGATACACCCTACCAGTCCGGCAACTATGTCGGATCGTTTAACGTGACGCTGGAGTATTGATGATGAAAGGTTTTTTTTGCATCGCTCTCCTCTGTACCTTCATATTCCTTCCCCTTTCCGCGCAGGCGCAAACCCAGATGACCGAAGTGACCGCCCTGACTTTTGGAAAATTTTCCCTGCGTGATAATGACTCGGCCCATGAGCTGACCGTAAGCGCCGTCGATAATTCGGTCAGCGCGGCACCAGAATTTGTCATAGATATTTCACCGGAGCGTGGCGAGTATTTTCTGGAGGGGTTTGACCCCGGTACCGAAGTTACCATCACCGTCGATAATGGAGGCCTTACTCTCAATGGCGGTGGCGGCACCGAAGTCTTTGCCATCATCAATTATACGGTCAGCCCCAACCCCATCACCCTGAATGGTTCGGGCGAAGGTACATTCTATGTCGGCGCGACCTTGCGGTCCTTGGGCAACGGTGTAAGCTATGATAGCGGTTCCTATCAGGATGATCTGAACATCACGTTTGACTGGATACCCTAAAATATAAAAACGGCTTGGCTTGAACATAATACAGGAGTAAATAATATGAAAAAAATCACCCTTGTTCACAAAACCCTTCTGACTGCGCTTGTATTGACCACCCTCGGTCTACCTGTTGCCCCCAAAGCGTTTGCGCAGGCCATGATCATGCCCGTGCGTGTGACATTCGAAAACCGTGACCGGATGCAGGAAATCACCTTGTTTAACCCATCGCGTACAGCCCCCGTGACTTATAAACTGGAATGGCTCAACCGCCGTATGACAGAAGACGGAAACTATGTGGCAACTGATGGTCCTTTGAACCCCGAGCTTGATCCGGAAACAGCCTTGCTGTTCAGCCCCAAACAAATCACCTTACCGCCTAACGGAAAACAAAAACTCAGAATCTCCCTACGTCGTCCTGCCGACCTCCCTGATGGCGAATACCGCGCCCACCTGAATGTGGTGCGTCAAGGTAACACCCGTGCCAACACACGTATGGGCAGCGTGGATGCAGAAGGCATGACCGTGAAGATGGGTATGAATGTGGGCATTGCCATTCCGGTAATTGTCCGTCAGGGCGGCCCTTACGATTCAACCGCCGCCATTAACCCGCCACAATTCCTGCCTGCATCAGCGGATGGTAAACAACCAGCCAAAATCCAGTTTGATCTGACCCGCACAGGTAAATACAGCACGAATGGAAATATCACCGTTTACTGGACCCCTGTGGGTGGTGAAGAACAAGAAATTGCCATGCGTAGTAACGTAAAGGTTTACCACGAGATCAATCGCCTGCAGGTGACCATGCCCCTCAAAAAGGGACTAACGCAGATTTCAGGCGGTAAAGTGCGTATTGTTTATGAAGGCATCGAGCCTGACGATGGCATCAAATTCGATGAAAAGACCTTCGCCATCGGCGGGTAACCCCTTCTTTTTGGCCATAGATTCGTCATCAGAGTTGACCGCCTGACTCCGAGGCCGTAACCTTGATATATGGTGATTCGCCCAGAAGGGGCGAAAGACCATGAGGTTCAACTACTAAGTTCAGGATTTCCATCCCTTGAAGTCCAGCCACTGGACGTCCATGCCGGTTGTCTCCGGCGCGCATCTATGGTTATCGAACTTCACACGACAGACGCTGGTTCTGTGCGTGTGCATTTGCACATCTGCCCTCCTGAACGGGTGCGGTGGTGCGGGTAGTCCAACCTCTGGCTTGTCTGAAACCTCGACAACGTCCGAAAACTCCAGCAATCCCAGCATCGTAGCGCCCCTGATCCCCGGAACCGGCCCGCCCGGTTCCGACCAGCGGCCACCCAAGCCCGGCGAATCCGGCCGCCCGATCGGGGCAGACGGCCTGCCGCAGCTTCAGGTCAAAGGGATCAACTACGAACAGCTCTTTACCGAGCGTCTTGACAACGACAAACAGCGTTTTGATCGTCTGGAGACGGCTGTACTGGAGCTGCGGCGCGACTTTGAATCTGTCCTGCCTTCACTGATCCGGCTGGTCGCGGTCGAAAACGATATCCAGAACCTTGTAGGACAACTGGAAACCCTGCTGGACGGGGAACCTCCGGCCCCTGCCGCACCCGCCCTTCCGCTTGATCCTGTAGAACCGGAGCCGATTGCAACTCCCGAGCCAACGCCGACACCTGCGCCTGCGCCTTCTCCTGCGCCCGCACCGGCTGCTTCCCAAGCGCCTGCGACACCTCCCGTTTCATCCCCCCCCAGCACCGTATCGGCAGCCTTACATGAAGCCTCGGCCGCGCCTTCACCCATGGTGAAGGCCGAGCCTGAAAAGGCTGCACCGATTCCTGTATCCGCGGCAGAAGGTCAGCAGATTACAGGCTTGCGCTTTGGGGGGAGTGGTGGAAAAACCCGTATCGTCTTTGATGCGGTCAAACCTGTGACCTACACCAAGGATCTTGATAACAGCGAAAATCTGCTGGTCATCGAATTACCGGGAACGGGTTGGAGTACTGCCGCACAAGGCAAAGGCCCCTCCTCATCCGTGGTTGATTCATGGTCAAGCCAGCCCACAGGGGATGGCGGCAGTCGTGTTGTGATGGTTCTGAAAAAACCGGTCACTGTTGCGTATGAGGGTAAAGTCGGTCCGGAAAGTGACAACCCGTATAACAGGTTGGTACTGGATCTGGCGGCAAACTAGAAAAAAGTAATTACTTCAGCTTTTCCTTTGTTTTGGAAAAATCTTTCCAGTAAGTCCCTGTGCCCTGACGCAGGACCTTATCCGTGCTTTCCAGCACAAACGGAGTCAGTTGCGGTTGCTGGCGGAAGGATTCATACAAAGGCAGGAAGGGTCTTTCGACCGCCTGCTTGAAAAGATCTTCGAAGCTATCAATAACGAAATAGGTTGCCTGAAAATCATCGATGTAATAACCCGTCCGCATGCAACGTTCGAGATCGAACTGGACAAAGTTCGCGGAAGGGTCTTCGGCGACGTAACGTGACTCGCCATAGGAAGAGCAAATACCCGCCCCAAAAATTTTGATATCGGCCCCATTCTTTATCAGACCGAATTCAATCGTCCACCAATTCAGGCGTGCCAGATATTTAACCCCCTTATGGGCGATGGCATTATCACCGGCACAGCCATAGGCATGCATATAATCGGCATAAGCGGGATTGGTCAGGAGCGGGATATGACCGAACACATCATGGAAAATATCGGGTTCTTCCAGATAGTCGAGCTGTTCCGGTTTACGAATAAAATTCCCCGCCGGAAATTTACGGTCGGATAGCATGTCAAAGAAAGGCCGCGACGGAATAAGGCCCGGGACAGCCACCACTTCCCATCCCGTAGCCTTGCGCAGGTTACGGTTCATAACTTCAAAATCGGGTACATTATCAGCGGTAATGCCCAAAACCTTCAGCCCTTCCAGATATTCTTCACAGACATGGCCTTTGAGGGTTTTCATCTGGCGATCGAAAAGCGTACCCCATGTCCGGTGGTCTTCGGCGGTATAGTTCTGCCAGCCCTGATCGATGATGCATTCATCCGCGTTGGTTACATTCAGTACAGCATGTCCATCAGCCATGAATACGCTCCAGATCAGGGGGTGAGTCTTCTTGATTTTCGGGGGCAGCCAGACGGAAAGCCTCCAGCTGGCGGCAATTTTCTTCAATCCGGCAGCAAAGGGGCAAATCCGCAAGCGGCAACTGGTAACGGCGCATATTATACATTTGCGGCACAATACAAAGATCAGCCATGCTGACCCTATCACCGCAAGCGTAAGCCCCTACCCGCCCGCCTTCGCGCAAAACAGCCTCGACAGCCTGCATCCCCATCAGGGCCCAGCGCGCGTACCATTCATTTTTCTTCTGGTCATCCGCACCAAAATCGGCAGCAAGCGCTTTTAGAATGCGCAAGTTGGTAACAGGGTGGATATCGGTAGAAATAATATATGAAATTTGCCGGATATAGGCTTTTTGCAAAGCATCCCCATAAACCAGAGCCGGTTCAGGCTTGATATCATCAAGATATTCCATGATAGCAAGTGACTGCGTCAAAACCTTGCCGTCATGCACCAGTGTCGGTACCGCCTGCATAGGGTTAAGCCTCTTGTAATCATCACTATGCTGCTCGCCTTTAATCAAGCTTACCGATTGTTGTTCATAGGAAAGCCCTTTTAAATTAAGGGCAATTCGTGTGCGGTAAGCGGTGGAAGACCGGAAATAACCATAGAGTTTCATCAAGACTTCACCACCTTCTGCTTGATCAGGCCGAATATATCCTGCCCTGCTTCGTCTTGCGCTGTAATCGCAATCACATCACCATACTTCATGAAGGGCGTCTTAAATTCGCCTTGATCGATCTTCTCAATCATTCTGATTTCAGCAAGGCAGCTGATACCGGCGGCGCGATCACGGTTCGAAACCGTGCCCGAACCGATAATCGTCCCCGCCCCCAAGGGCCGCGTACGGGCGGCATGGGCAATCAGCTGGCCGAAATCAAACTGCATATCGGCGCCCGCATCAGGCCTACCCACCTCTTGCCCGTTCAGAATGCTGATAACAGGCTTGTGCAACTTGCCATTCTTCCAGCAAGTCCCCAAAGAAGCAGGTGTCACCGCCACAGGAGAAAAGGCACTGGGGGGTTTGCTCTGGAAAAAACCAAAGCCCTTGGCAAGTTCCTGCGGGATGAGATTCCGTAAGGATACATCATTCATCAGCATGACAAGCTTGATATGGTGGCCCGCCTGATCGGCTGCAACACCCATCGGTACATCATCGACAATCACGGCGACTTCGGCTTCAAAATCGATACCAAAATCTTCGGACGGGACAGGAATATCGTCACGCGGTCCGCGAATAATATCGGATACGGCCTGATACATCAGAGGGTCATGCAGGAATTCGGGCGGCATCTCGGCCCCCCGTGCCTTTCTGACCAGTTCCACATGGTTGAGATAGGCACTGCCATCGGCAATCTGGTAGGCACGCGGCAGTGGGGACGCACACAAAGCCTGATCAAAATTCTGCGCATTGTGGGCTTTCCCCGCATTCAGATCATCGGCATATTTCTCAAGGACAGGTGCTGCATGATGCCAGTCATCAAGGGCTTCTTGCATGGTAAAGTAGGGGGCGGGCGCCGGAACGCAGGCGCTCAGATCGTTGCTTACGATCATAAGCTGCCCATCACGTCCTGCCTTATAAGAAGCCAGTTTCATAAATTATGCCGATGCCTTTTCATCTTTCAATACGCCGCGACGTATCTGGTCGAGTTCAATTGATTCAAACAAAGCCTTGAAGTTGCCTTCGCCAAATCCTTCATTACCCTTACGCTGGATAATTTCGAAGAAGATGGGACCGATCGCATCCTTGGTAAAGATTTGCAGCAGCAATCCCTGTCCTTCCGTAGGCGCCCCATCCATCAGGATTTGTAATTCTTTCAAACGGGCAACATTTTCACCATGACCCGGCACACGTTTATCCAGCAATTCATAATAGGTATCAGGTGTTTTCTGGAAGGGAACACCTTGCGCGGTCATCATTTCGACTGTTTTGAAAATATCATTCGTACCAAGCGCAATATGCTGGATCCCTTCGCCGTTATAACGGTTCAGGAATTCGGCAATTTGCGACTTGTCATCGGATGACTCGTTCAAGGGAATGCGGATCTTGCCGCAAGGCGATGTCATCGCGCGTGATTTCAAGCCCGTCAGTTTTCCTTCGATATCGAAGTAGCGAATTTCACGGAAATTGAAAATATCTTCGTAGAATTTAGCCCAGACATCCATATTGCCGCGGAAAACATTATGCGTCAGGTGGTCGATATAGGTGAAGCCTACGCCAACCGGATTTTGATCGACATCGGCCATAGCCTCGAAATCGTTCAGATATAATTCAGGACTATCGATGAAATAGATCAGGCAACCGCCAATACCCTTGATCGCAGGGACACTCGGGCCCATGGAGCCCCCATGATTTCCGGCATCCTCGGCACCGCGCTTCAGGGCATCCTTATAGGCTTGCGCCGCATTCTTAACACGAAAGCCCATCGCGCTTGCGCCCGATTTATGAATTTTCTGGAAGGCGAGCGCGTGACCGGATGTTTCACGGTTCAAAAGAAAATTGACGCCGCCTTGCTTGTACAAAACCACATCGCGCTTTTTATGTTTGGCAACGGGGGTGAAACCGAAATCACGAAAGAGCTTGTCCAAAGCCTCGGGCTCACCCGTATATTCAACAAACTCAAAACCGTTTGTACCCAAAGGGTTCTCGAAAAGATCAGCCATGAATTGCTCCCGTAATATTTGATTATTTAATTATGTCGGAAGAAGACTAGGGAAACAAAGACCAAAGATCAATCGCACGGGTTTGTTCGCTGCAAAATGCCATAATCACGAACGAAGAGGCGTGACCCTCAAGGCAACATCACCGCCACCACGCGTTCTGAAACATCACCCGGTAAACGCCGTGACGGAGAACAGTGCAAAGTCGGCAAGTGTGTTTCCGGCCATTCGCGGCTACGCATAAGACAGATATCACCGTTGGCCACAGCCCAGCCATTTTGGGCATCAATCTTGACCTGTGGGCGTACCCGCCATCCCATAATTCCCGTTTCATTATCGCGGGTGCGGTAAAGCATATCTCGTGTGAGGGCCGCTATAATGGTCCCCCCGCCCTGAACTGCCATCGTAGCCGTTACACCGCCGGCCGGATTCTCTGAGAAATCAATATGGGGTTCATGGTTGGAGAAGTCATCTGCCCGTATTTCCATCTGGCGTAAGGCAGGAATATGCGTATGCACAGCCTCGATAAACTCCCTGAAGTCATACCCGACATCGGAATCAAGAGCTGCGCGATCTTTGGGGGCCACACCATTACCACCATAACCGACCTCCATAAAGCGGTCATGCCCTAGACAGGCATAGGCCGCGGCACTTCTGCCGCAGAGGCTGGCAGCTGCCCGCTTGTGGGTCTCGGTCAGGGAGAGGGATTTTCTAACAACCACGACCGTCTGATTTTCCGGCTTATATAATGCCTGACAGGCCCGTGCCATGGCCGCCATCAAATCGCCCCTGCCATCTATGACAGCTGCAAAGCTGGGCTGATTATCTAATGTTATCAATCTCATGGCAGATACCATACCATAAGGCTTTTATATTATGCAAAACAAAAACCTCTTGTCACCGGCAACGGGCTGTTCTCTATTAAGGTCCTGATTCCCAAGGAGGATAGAATATGACATTAGCCGGAAAGACTGCCCTTATCACAGGCTCGACAAGCGGTATTGGCTTAGGCGTAGCGCAGGCACTGGCTGCCGCAGGCGCGAATGTCATCCTCAATGGTTTTGGCGACGCCAAGGAGATTGAATCCATCCGGCAGGACATCGAAAACCGTTTCAAGGTCAAAGCCCTGTATCACGGAGCCGACATGACCAAACCCGAACAAATCAGGGATATGTGTGCCAAATCTGTAGAGATGTTTGGGGCCGTGGATATTTTAGTCAATAATGCCGGAATCCAGTTTGTAAGCCCGATAGACGAATTTCCCGAGGAAAAATGGGATGCGATTATTGCGATCAATCTGACTTCGGCCTTTCATACGACCAAAGCCTGCCTGCCCGGCATGAAACAAAAGGGTTGGGGCCGGATTATCAATATCGCTTCGGCCCATGGTTTGGTGGCCTCTCCTTACAAAAGTGCCTATATATCCGCAAAACATGGCCTGGTCGGTATGACCAAAACCGTAGCGCTGGAAGTTGCTACCGACAATATTACCTGTAATGCGATTTGCCCCGGCTATGTGAATACGCCGCTGGTACAAAACCAGATCCGCGATCAGGCCAAGCACCACGGCATATCGGAAGCAGAAGTCGTCGAGAAAATTATGATGCAGCCCCAGCCAACCAAAAAATTTGTCGAGGTCGATCAGCTGGGGGCACTCGCTGTATTTTTATGCAGTGATGTAGCCTCCAACATCACCGGCACATCATTGCCGGTGGATGGCGGATGGACAGCCCGCTAAGGCTATCCCTTTTAAAAGACAAGAATTAATTGAGGCCGTATGGCTCGAAAGCTTCATGCGCTTGCACACGCGACTGGCGCGGGTGTTGGCATTCCTGATTGGCGGCTGCCTGTGCCGGTGTTTGTGCCCATGCCCCTGAAAGGGTCATCGCGCCTGACTGGCTTTGTATTTTGGCTTCTGCGATCGTTGTGACTTTATGTTCTTTTGACATTCTTTACCTGCCCGTTGCTGTTTGGTTTATTCGGATTTACTATTGCGTTTATAACACCCGTGGCGGCGTCCCGCCAAGAAAAGCTTAATTTTATATACAGAACAATAACTTAAAAAGGAAATCCCTACCCATGATATCGCGGGATGAAGCTGCCAAAGAAGAAAAAGAAGAGAAAAGATTCAAGCGCATCATGCGCAATGCCATTATCTATGCCGGCGTCGGGATTGGCTTGCTGTTGGTGCGTCCCTTCTTTGGCGGCGCTGTCGAGGGGGAAACACCGGATATCGCAACAGCCAACCTGTTTACCAGCGCGGGCGTAGCCCTGATTGGCTGCGGAGGGTTAGTGGTTGTAGCGGGATTATTTTTGCGCAAGCATTTGTTCAAGGTCAATCTGCTGCTGACTTACGGCGTGATGCCCATCATCATTATAAAAGCGTTGCTTGCCTGGCAATCATAGGAACTTCCTCCATCAGCTCCGGTGCATCATTGGCTACCTTACCAACAGCCGCCGATACAGGACGATAATTCATCATCGCTCCGGTTGCATGCTCAATCATGGCTTGGGCTTGGCTCTCATCGGCATCAAACCACGCGGCTGCCTGAGCGGACCTTAAAATCACAGGCATACGGTGATGAATAGCTGCTATCGCGCTATCGGCATCCTTGGTCAGGACCGTAAAAGTCAGCAGATCATCCTTTTTGGACCAGAGTCCCGCAAAAGCAAAAACATCATCCGTCTTATGACTAAGATAATAAGCCTGCTTTTCTTCCCCTTCCCCCTGCCACTCATAAAAACCGTTTACAGGGACCAGACAACGGCGTTTTTTTTGCCAACTTTCCTGAAAGGCCGGTTTTTCGGAAACTGTCTCGCTGCGCGCATTGATGGTTTTGGCGCAAAGGCCCTTGTCGTCCTGCGTGGCCCAGGGGGGCAGAAGCCCCCAACGGGCCATACCGGCATGGCCACGGATGATAATCGGCAAATCCTGTAGCGGCGCAGCATTATAACGGGCAGGAAAATTGGGGATGCGCGTCAGGCCGAATAAATCGACCAGCCGATGCGGTGCAGCAAAAATTGCATAGCGGCCACACATGGTTCACTCTTGTTTCTGTTGCCAGTTTGGGGTTTATTCCCACCCATAACAGGCCTATCCTTTTCAGGGAAGGGTTTGTGCCCGTGTTGTCCACTCTTTCTGCAAGGTTATCATGCCGAAAACCACTGCTGCCGCTGCCAAGACTTCATCCAAAAACACCAACCGTCCGGTATCTATTGCCAAAAGTTTTTTTGAGTATGTACCTGCCGCCGATCGCCATCGCCGTTCCCCGTCAGAACAAAAAGAAATTGCGGAACTGCACGATGAAATGTCGCAGCAACGCAAGAGCGGCAAACCGCTGATCAAGATCATCACCAGCGGATCAGGTGTTCGCAGCAAGACAACAATCAATATTGTGAACGATGATATGCCGTTCCTGATTGATTCTATCGCTGCCGAAATCGCCCGTCATGGCAAATTGATTACATTGCTTTTGCATCCTATTTTACAAGGTCCCCGTGGTCTCCAGTCCCATGTTCATATCGAACTCGACTCTGTTCTGACGGCAGCCATGATGGTAACTCTCAAGAAAGATCTTGAACGCGTCTTGCGCGACGTCAGACTCTCGACAGATGATTGGCATATCATGCGCGAGAAACTAAAGGAATCGCAGGCTGCCCTTTGCCTTGCACCGCGCACATGGCCCGAAAACGATCCCGAAGAATTCACGGCTTTCCTTGATTATCTCTATAATGACAATTTCACATTGCTCGGTTGCCGCGCCTATAAAATGCAAAAAGGCAAAGCCAGCATTATTGCTGGCTCGGGCTTGGGGCTTTTGAAGGATGGTCTTGATCCGGCTTTTATCAATGAAGACGATCATGAAGGCTTACCTACCGACCTGCTGCTGGAAAATCGCAACCTGCCCCCGTTGATTATCACCAAGCTCGGCAAGCGTTCTACCGTCCATCGCGGTGTACCGATTGATGCAATTGTCGTGCGCCAGTTTGACAAGAATGGCAATATTACCGGTGCCTTCCTGTTTATCGGTCTTTTCACATCTGTGACCTATTCCCGCAGCATTGAAGATATTCCCTATCTGCGCCGCAAGGCCGCTGTGACCATGAAAGAATCAGGATACACCCAAGGCTCGCATGATTATAAAGCCCTGCGCCATATTCTTGAAAAATACCCGCGTGACGAACTATTCCAGATCAAACTGCCGCGCCTGCTGAAAACAGCCAAAAGCATTTTGACCCTGCAAGAGCGTCAACGGATCGCTCTTTATACCCGCAAGGATATCTTCGAGCGTTCGATATCATGTCTAGTCTATGTGCCGCGTGATCGTTACGACACCCGCCTGCGTGTCAACTTCCAGCATATTCTGGAAGAAGAAATGGAAGGCGCATGCAGCAATTTCTATGCTTCTGTTGACGATTCACCTTTTGCCCGCGTGATGTACATCATCAACGTTCCTGCAGGCCAGCTGAGTGATTATCGTACAGCTGCCATTGAAGCCAAGCTACAGGAAGCAGGCCGCCAGTGGAGCGAGAAACTGACCACAGCCCTGCAAGCCAAGATGGATGATGATCAGGCCATTAGCGCCGTGGTGCAACGTTTCGGAAATGCCTTCCCCATCGGCTATCAAGAGATATACAAACCCAAACAAACCATCCACGACATCACCAAGATCGGTGAAGCCTTGATGGGAACCCGTTTTGCACTTGATCTATACAAGGATTATAGCTGCGGCCCGCAGGAACTGCGCCTGAAAATTTACCACAAGGGAATCCCTGTAACCTTATCCGACGTATTGCCATTGCTCGAAAATATGGGACTGCGCACATTCTCGGAGATGCCGTTTGAAATCGAACCGGAAGGTTCAATCGATCAGGTATGGATTCATGATTTCCATTTGCAGATCAAAAATGGTCATGCCCCCGACTTTGACAAGAAGAGCAAAGATGTCAAAGCCAAGTTTGAAGAAGCCTTCACCCGTATCTGGTACGGTGATGCCGAAAATGACAGCCTGAACCAATTGGTCCTGACCGCAGGCCTTGACTGGCGGGACATTACGGTCATGCGCTCTTACGTGCGCTATCTGCGCCAGACCGCCAATCCGTTTGGCAAGCTTTATCTTGAAACTGCGCTCACCCGTCATCCGTTCATTTGTCGCCTGATCATTGATCTTTTCAAAGCGTATTTTGATCCTGCCAGACAAAAAGAAAGTGCCAGCCGCGCAAAATCAATCAATGCAGCCATTGAAGATGCCCTTCAGCACGTTGACTCATTGGATGAGGATCGTATCATCCGCAGTATCACCGGCTTGGTCAACGCCACGCTTCGTACCAATTTCTGGCAGCGTGATGCCGAAGGCCAGCCCAAGTCATGGCTGTCTTTCAAACTGGATAGCGCCAGGATTGTCGATCTTCCCGATCCCAAACCTTTCCGCGAAATCTACGTCTATTCGCCGCGCGTTGAAGGAATTCACCTGCGCAGTGACTGGATTTCCCGTGGCGGCTTGCGCTGGTCGGACCGTCATGAAGATTTCCGTACGGAAATTTTGGGATTGATGAAAACGCAACAGGTTAAAAACTCGGTCATCGTACCAATGGGCGCCAAGGGCGGTTTTGTTGTAAAACATCCTCCTAAAGAAGGAGGCCGTCCGGCTTATCTGCAAGAAGGCATCGAATGTTACAAAATTTTCATTCGTGGCCTGCTTGATATAACCGACAATAACAAGCTCGGCAAAATCATACCCCCTCAGAACGTTGTCCGTCGTGACAGCGATGACCCATATCTGGTTGTAGCTGCCGACAAAGGGACAGCCACATTCTCGGATATTGCCAACAGCCTGTCACTGGAATATGGCCACTGGCTGGGTGATGCTTTTGCTTCCGGCGGCTCTGCCGGTTACGATCACAAGAAAATGGGGATTACCGCACGCGGTGCGTGGGAATCGGTAAAGCGCCATTTCCGTGAAATGGGCCGTGACATCCAGAAAGAAGAATTCACCGTCATAGGTGTGGGCGATATGGGGGGTGATGTATTCGGTAACGGCATGCTGCTCTCGCCGCATATCCGTTTGATTGGGGCTTTCAACCACGCCCACATCTTTATCGATCCGAACCCCGATGCCGCCAGCACCTTCAAGGAACGCCAACGTTTGTTCAATGACGTTAAAGGCTGGGAGGGATATGACGAGAAGAAACTTTCCAAAGGCGGCCGTATCTTTAGCCGCAACGACAAAAGTCTGAGCCTGACACCGGAAATCAAGGCACTCTACAATATTGATAAAGACAAAGCATCACCGCCCGAACTTATTCAGGCAATGCTGCGTAAATCTGTCGATCTTTTGTGGTTTGGCGGGATTGGCACTTATATCAAGGCTACCCATGAAACACAGGCCGATGTAGGCGATAAAAGCAATGATGCCTTGCGCGTCAACGCCAGCGATATCAAGGGATTGGTAATCGGCGAAGGCGCCAACCTTGCCCTGACGCAAGCAGCGCGCATTGAACTGAGTAAACAGGGCGTACGCCTGAACGCCGACTTCATTGACAACTCGGGCGGCGTTGACTCCTCAGATCATGAGGTCAACATCAAAATCCTGATGACCGATATCATGTCCGGCAAACACGGCATGACCGTACCCAAGCGCAACAAGCTTCTGGCCAGTATGACCGATGAGGTCGCGGGTCTGGTACTTCGCCACAATTACCAGCAAACCCAAGGCTTGAGCCTGATGGAACTGCAAGCTGCCGAACAGGCCACAGCCCATATCAATTTGATGCATGATCTGGAACGTTTGGTGGGTCTTGACCGCAAGCTCGAAGGCTTGCCGGGTGATCCTGAACTGATGGAGCGCCAGAAAGATGGCAAAGGATTAACACGCCCTGAGCTCAGCCTGTTGCAGGCCTATGCCAAGATCCAGTTCACACGCGAATTGCTGGCGACCGATATCCCCGATCATGAGGATATGCAGGACTGGCTGGTTAATTACTTCCCCCAACCTTTGCGTAAAGCCTATCGCACGGAAATTCTGCGCCACCGCTTGCGCCGTGAAATTATTGCGACCAATCTGTCATTCCAGATGATCAACCGTATGGGACCGACATTTGTACGCAATATGATTGACCGCACAGGGGAAACTGTCGCCGATGTAGCCCGCGCATGGATCATTGTTGTGAACGCTTTTGGCCTGAACCAGCTATGGCAGGACATCGAGTCGCTTGATGGCAAAGTACCCGGGATGACCCAGCTTTCAGCCTTGCGCGAGATTTCACGAACAGCCGAACGCGAGACCCTGTGGTTCCTTACCCGTCTGGGCCGTAAACCTGATATCAAACGCGATAGTTCGTTTGGCATTGGTATTGCCGAGTATATCGACCGTCTGGAAGATGTCATGACGCCGGGCCGTTCAATCGCCATGGATATCCGCACCGAAGAACTGGTCCGTGATGGCCTGCCCCGCGATATGGCCCGCCGGATTGCTACCATTCCGATGATGGGGGCTGCCTGTGACGTCATCCGTATCAGCGCCACCTGCAAAACCGATATCGTGCCGACAGCTTTGGCCTATTTCGAAATCGGCGAGCATTTCCACATCAGCCCGATGCGTTCGATTGCCCGTACGTTGCGCTCCGATGATCGTTGGAATGCCGAAGTGATCGGCAATGTGGTTGACCAGCTTTATGATGTGCAGGCCAAGATTGCTGTGCGCGTCCTTAAAGAAATGAAAGGCCGCAACGGCAAACATAGCCCGCTCACAAAATGGCTGGAGACGCATGCTCCGGAAATCGCCAATGTCGAACAGGTTTTGATGGCGGTTCGCAATACATCTGCACCGGATATCTCCATGCTGATCGTTGCCACACAAAGACTGCAAATATTGGTCGAGGAATAGTCGTTAAAGGGCGGCTGCTAATAAAACCAGCAGCCCCCCGTTACGGTTTGACTTGAATATCAGCAAAGAACTGGCGGGATCATCCATATCCCAGCGCCTTACCTGCCAGATAAAATGGGCGGCCATGCCCCCGAGAGCTAAAACGGACAGCCCGCTGCCGGCCATGATAAAGGCTGCCGCAATCATCAGCCAAGCAGCCGTATAAAAGCCGGTTACCCAACGCAAGCTTTGTGGCCCCAGACGGCGGGCAGTTGATTTGACACCGATCAGCGCATCATCATCCTTATCCTGATGGGCATAGATCGTGTCATAACCCAAGGCCCAGAAGATACCGCCTATATATAAAAGCAGCGCCGGTATACCCACTGTACCTGTGACAGCCGCCCATCCCATTAACGCCCCGAAATTGAAGGTAAGCCCCAGAAAAAATTGCGGCCACCATGTCACACGCTTCATCAGCGGATAGGTCACAATCAATGGCAAGGTCAAAATACCCAGCAAAATGGCCACCAGACTCAGCTGCAAAAGGATCAGCAATCCCAAAAATAATAAGAAGACCAAAAAGAAAAGCGCCGTGCGCACGCTGACCGCCCCCGAGGCCAACGGGCGGTTACGGGTCCGCTCGACGGCCTTGTCAAAATCACGGTCCCACAAATCATTAATAACGCACCCTGCCCCGCGCATAATAACCGCGCCGATACCAAACAAGGCAAATATCTTCCAGTCAGCCATATTCATCCGGCTCAATCCGCCCGCCGCCAGAACAATCGCCCACCAGCCAGGCAGCAAAAGCAACCATGTACCAATCGGCCGGTCAAGGCGCATCAACAAGGCCAAGGGTTGCATCTTTGGCGGCAAATAGCTTAGCCAACCTTTGCTGTTGATATCGGTATGGGTCATGGTGTTATCTTATGCCTTATGAATCAGGATTATTCCAAATCACCGCGTTTGTATGTTAGCCCGAATTTATCGGCAGGGGCCAGTATTGATCTGCCCGATGCGCAGGCCCATTACCTGAAAAACGTTATGCGCATGGGCATTAATGATTCCCTGCGTCTGTTTAATGGCAGAGATGGCGAGTGGCATGCCACTATTACGCAGCTTGATAAAAAACATGCGCAGCTTACGCCCCTTTCCTTGTTGCGGGCACAGCCTGTCCCGCGCCGCCCTGTCCATCTATTGTTCAGTCCGATTAAAAAGGCCCGCATGGACTGGCTGGTTGAAAAAGCGGTCGAGTTGGGGGCGACGGACCTTCATCCCGTACTGACCCAACACACAGAAGTTCGTGACCTAAACCCCGAGCGAATCAATACCCAGATCATCGAAGCCGCCGAACAATGTGAAAGGCTGGATATCCCGACCCTTCACTCCCTTGCCCCCTTAAAAGACAAGCTTTCAGGCTGGAGGACGGATTTTGCTGTTCTCCTCGCGCTGGAAAGAGCTGATGCGGAACCTCTAGCCACCGCTTTGGACAAAATTCAGGGGCCGCTCGCCTTTTTAATCGGGCCTGAAGGCGGTTTCAGCGCCGAAGAGCGCGCATACCCTAGCCGCTGGGCCTTTTTAAAGCCGGTTTCTTTGGGGCCGGATATACTCAGAAGCGAAACCGCTGCCTGCTTTATGTTAAGCCAGCCAAGACTATAAAGTTATTTCGTAAATATGAAAAATAAATAGTCGCCCATAGCCCCCCCTGAAAAGGGGCTACCCCCTTGCGCATATTGGGTTTTTGGGTGTATCAAGGTGCTGAAAATAAAGCCTTTCAGAAGGCCCTTTGTACAAGTTCCAACGTTCGCGATACTGATACCATGAAAAAAGAAAATCTCTGGCTTGTTCTGGCTGCTGTGGCCGCTGTCTTCACGCTGTTTGCAGGGCCGGTTCTGGCTTCAGGCATCGAGCCTTACCAGTTAGGTATGCAAGAAGCTGTGACGCCTGTTGCCGAACGTATTCATTCTTTTCATAACATGATGCTCTGGATTATTTCCGGTATCACCATCTTCGTGATGTTGCTGTTGCTGTACGTCATGATCCGTTTCAATGCCCGCGCCAACCCGACCCCTTCTTCGGTCACACACCATGTGCCGCTCGAAATCGTCTGGACAGTTGTACCGGTGTTGATCCTGATCATTGTGGCCATTCCTTCCCTGAAGTTGCTGTACCTGACAGACCGCGTTGAAAATCCGGAACTGGTCGTAAAGGTGATCGGCAACCAATGGAACTGGGACTATGAATATCCCGACTATGAAGGCCTGAGCTTTAAATCCGTTATGATCCCTTCAAACGAAATCAGCGCCGATAAAGGTCAACATCGCCTCCTTTCTGCCGATAACCCGATGGTTATCCCCGTTGATACAACCGTACAATTCATTGTGACGGCAAGTGACGTCCTGCACAGCTTTGCCATGCCGGCCTTTGGCGTGAAAGTGGATGCCGTACCGGGCCGCCTGAACCAGACATGGGCGCGCGTTACCAAAACAGGCACCTATTACGGTCAATGTTCGGAGCTTTGCGGTAAAGACCATGCGTTTATGCCGATAGAAGTCCGCGTTGTCCCGAAAGATGACTTCGCCGCTTGGGCAGAAGCTGCCAAGACAAAAATGATCAGCTATGACGATTTTATGGCCAGCCAAGGCCGTACAGCCGCCAGCGAATAAGTTTGAAATCAAGTTCAAGTAAAGAGGACTAGAGTCTATGAATACCGCACATGCCACAGATCATGCCCATCACGATGATCACCATGATCACAAACCCGGCTTCTTCATGCGTTGGTTCTGTTCAACCAACCATAAGGATATTGGAACGCTTTATATCATCTTCTCGATTTTGGCTGGCTTGATTGGTGGCACATTCTCGATGCTGATGCGTGCTGAACTGCAAACTCCCGGCCTGCAGTTGGTCGATGGCGGCCATATGTGGAACGTATGGATCACGGCTCATGGCCTGATCATGGTGTTCTTTGTGGTTATGCCCGGTCTGATCGGCGGTTTCGGCAACTGGTTTGTGCCATTGATGATCGGGGCGCCTGATATGGCTTTCCCCCGCCTGAACAATATTTCCTTCTGGCTAACGGTGGCGGCTTTCCTGTTGCTGGTGACCTCGGTTTTCGTCGGCACGGGCGCTGGCACAGGCTGGACAGTTTATCCGCCGCTTTCAAGCGTCGTCGGCCATCCGGGCGCTTCCGTTGATCTGGCGATTTTTGCCCTGCACCTTGCCGGTGCCAGCTCTATTTTGGGCGCTGCCAATTTTATCGCCACTATCTTCAATATGCGTGCGCCTGGCATGACACTGCACAAAATG
Organism: Micavibrio sp.; assembly: GCA_046294845.1. GTDB lineage: Bacteria > Pseudomonadota > Alphaproteobacteria > Micavibrionales > Micavibrionaceae > Micavibrio_C. Next base: position 76,562 of record JBKBNU010000001.1, read on the forward strand.
CCGTTGTTTGTATGGGCTATGCTGGTGACAGCCTTCCTGCTGGTTCTGTCCCTGCCGGTTCTGGGCGGCGCGATTACCATGCTGCTGACCGACCGTAACTTCGGCACGGGCTTCTTTGTTCCGGATAAAGGCGGCGACCCCATCTTGTACCAACACCTGTTCTGGTTCTTCGGTCACCCCGAAGTGTACATCATGATTCTGCCGGCCTTCGGTATCATCAGCCATATCGTGGCAACCTTCTCCCGCAAGCCGGTTTTCGGTTATCTGGGGATGGCCTATGCCATGGTGGCGATCGGTGTCGTCGGCTTTATCGTCTGGGCACACCATATGTTCACCGTCGGTATGGACGTTGATACACGTGCCTACTTCACTTCAGCTACTTTGATCATTGCTGTTCCAACAGGTGTGAAAATCTTCTCCTGGGTGGCGACAATGTGGGGCGGTTCCATCCGTTTCACCACACCGATGCTCTGGGCGATCGGTTTTATCTTCCTGTTCACGGTTGGTGGTGTGACAGGTGTGGTTCTGGCCAACGCCGGTATGGATCTTGCCCTGCATGATACATATTATGTGGTTGCCCACTTCCACTACGTGCTGTCGCTGGGTGCCGTGTTTGCCCTGTTTGCCGGTTTCTATTACTGGATCGGTAAAATGTCGGGCCGCCAATATCCGGAGCTTCTGGGAAAGATCCATTTCTTCACGACCTTTGTCGGCGTGAACCTGATCTTCTTCCCGCAGCACTTCCTGGGTCTGGCCGGTATGCCACGCCGCTATCCGGATTATCCGGATGCGATGGCAGGCTGGAACGAGATATCGTCCTATGGCGCCTACATCGCCGGTGCCAGCACCTTGCTGTTCGTATTCATCGTGTTCTACACGCTGTTCTTCGGCCGCAAGGTTGGCGACAATTACTGGGATGTCCAGCCGCAAACCATGACGCTGGAATGGACCGTGTCTTCACCGCCACCGTTCCACCAGTTTGAAATTCAGCCTAAAATGAATTAAGCGACTGATATACAATAAAAAGTCCCCCTCGCAGAAACTGTTGAGGGGGACTTTTTTATCCGGCATCTTATTTGACAGAAGCGCGGGTGCATGCTAGGCCTGAATAACAATAAATATTCAAAAAGCAGGGAAAAGCGATGACTAAAGTCTTCCATCTTAAAAATGGCATTACATGTGTATGCGAACCACGCCCGCAATCAGGCAAGGTCAGCATGATAGTTAATATCAAATCCGGTTCACTGCATGAGGGACTGGATGAAGCAGGTCTGACCAACCTTACACAGGAAGCCGCTTGGGGTGGCACAACATCCCGTTCCATGGAACAGATTTTCGAAGACATCGAATCCAGAGGCGGTACATTCGGTAGCGATACCACGCGCAGGAATACAAGCTTTACCGCATCAGCTCTGACACGTGATACCGAATTCATTTTTTCGGTCCTGACGGATGTCATCCGCAATCCTGCCTATGACCCTGAAGAAATCCGCAAGACCAAAGAGCGTATATGCATCGGAATTGACGGAGAAAATCAAAACCCTGCCGTCAGGGCATCACAAGAGTATATGAAGGTCGCCTTCGAAGGACAGAGCGCTGCAACGCCCCCCGCCGGCACAAAAGATTTGGTGAACAGCTTTACACCTCAACAAATCAAACAAAAGCATGCCGAGCTTCTTTCAAAACCAGAGAATATCATTATTTCTTTTGCCGGAGATATTACCGCCAAAACAGCGGAGAAGCTGGCCAAACGTTATTTTGGCGATTTGAAAGCGGTTGCGGCCACCCCTGCTACACCGTCACTTGCTTTTAGAGGTGGTGATTACCGTGAAGCCAACAATAACAACCAGCTTAATCTGGTCTTTGGTTTCAAAGCGCCTAGTATCAATGATCCTCGACGCTATCATATGGCCCTGTTGCAAGAATTGATCGATGGCGGAATGTCATCACCTCTTTTTGTTGAAGTACGTGAAAAGAGAGGTCTGGTTTATAGTGTCGGTGCTAGCTACTCACCACTGGACGATACAGGCCTGTTCAGCATTAGAGCCGGTACCGGCAAAGGCAATGCCGGCGAATTGATCAATGTATCTTTAAATCTTCTGGGTGAAGTTCTGCAAAAAGGTTTCACAGATGCAGAAATGAAAACCGCCTGCGAACGGTTGATCAGGGAAAAACAGGCAGCACAAGAAAGTGCCGGTGCTGTATGCGGAGGAAACGCCTCCCAGATTATGACGTATGGAAGAGTAGTGCCTTTGGAGGAATTTGAATCCGCCCTTCAAAAGGTTACATCCGATGATATCCGCACCACTTTGCTTGATAGCTTAAAAACAGGCGAGTACGCACTGGGTGCTATTGGCCCGCAAGATACAATGCCCACACCGGATGAAATCAAGAAACTGATCCTGAAACAGACACAATCTGTGAACGTCCCCGCCGTTACGGCAGCCATATCACCCTCTTTAACGCCCGTTTTCAAAGGAGCCGCTAAAGCGAAAAAGGCAACCAAGGCAGATCCTGAAGTAACAACCCTGCCAAACGGCATGATTGTGGTAACTGCAGAACGCCCTGGCACATTATCATGTGGTGCATGGGTAGGTGCAGGTTCCGACCATGAGACCCCGGATATCAACGGTGCAACACATATGAATGAACATATGATGTTTAAAGGAACCCCCAGTTATGGCCCCGGAACAATCGATAAAACAATCGAATCAGATCTCGGTGGATCGCTGAACGCCTATACCAGCAACGACCAGACGGCCTACTATTTTTATAACCTGTTACCCAAAGATATCTCGCAAGTTGTCGATATCTGCGGAGAAATGGTTTTCAAAGCCAATATTGCCCATGATGAATTTGACGGAAAGACAGTCACGCAGCCTGATGGTACGACCGTGAAGGCAAAAGGCGAGCGCGATGTCGTTATTGAAGAAATCAAGCGTGCCAACGACGATATTGGCAGACGTCTTTTCTACATCCTTGCGGAACAAATGTATCCGCAGCAGCCGCACGGTTTACCTGTACTAGGGACAGAAGATACATTACGGGCCATGACGGTACAGAAGCTCTCTGCCTATCGCGATGAATATTATGTACCCAATAACGTCGTCTTCTCGGCAGCAGGCCCTATCAAACACAAAGATTTTGTAAAATTGATCGAGCAAAAATTCGGGTCCATGCCTTTTAGGGCCATACCCGATCTGCCTGCACAAACCTATCATGGGGGTACAGCTTACCAAGAAATGGAATCGGCAGAACTTTGTGAAATGTATATAGGTTTTGAAGGTGTCCCCTCTACACACCCTGATTTTCCATCCTATCAGGCTATGTCTATGATTCTGGGTGGGGGTGCGAGCTCTCGCCTGAGTAAAGCTATTGTGAACACGGGCTTGAGCGATAGCGCTGGCGCAGGCCATGTGGGCTACAGAAATTGCGGCTTCCTGTACTCGGGTGTATCGGTGGAACCTGCGAAGGCCAAAACAGCCGCCCAAATCATTTTGAGCGAACTCAGGAAATTACCCGATACCTTAACACAAGGCGAACTCGACAAGGTCAAGGCCCGTATGGAAATTGCCGCCTTGGCCAAAGTAGAGAAGAACCGCGACGCCTGCGATAGCTATGGCCGCCAGACGCTGGCTGCGGGTAAACCGGAAACCGCTGCTGATATCACCGCCAAAATCAATAGCATCACCTTGGCAGATATCGAGCGGGTTGCACGGAAAACGCTGGCCAGCAATCCTTCTGTCAGTATGATTGTCCCGCAAGGAACGGATCCGCAGTTATTGCCTACACATCAGGAAATTCTGAACTATCGCGATCAAGGTTTAGCGTTAGCCGGACAAGGGAATATTCCGACCCCGCAGGTTCCTTAAAATTAAGAATAGGAACACTACCAAGGTATTTGCATCCTGATAACGATTCGGGCTAAAACTCTGCCATGACCGACTTTACGCCTGTTTATGATGTAGAAAACCCGCCGCTGTCACACGCCCGCGAGAGCCGTGTCAGCGATTTTTGGGCACTTCTGAAGCCCCGCGTGATGAGTCTGGTGGTTTTCAGCGGTTTTGCAGGGATGTGGGTTGCCCCCGGCTTTGACAAAATGCATCCCCTCCTGATTATTGTTTCCATAATAACTCTGGCTTTGGGAGCTGGGGCCGCTGGCGCCATCAACATGTGGTACGACCGCGATATCGATCAGGTCATGAAGCGCACACAAAGCCGCCCTGTGCCTGCCGGACGGGTAGAGCCAAGCGAGGCCCTGTCTTTTGCCCTGTTTATGACGGTGGCCGCCGTCTTGACCATGGGCGTGGCCTTGAACTGGGTGGCCGCCGGTATTCTTGCCTTTGCGACCTTTTTCTATGCCGTTATTTACACAATGTGGCTAAAGCGCCATACGCCGCAAAATATCGTGATTGGCGGTGCTGCCGGCGCTTTTCCCCCTATGATCGGATGGGCCTGCGTCACGGGTGATGTGACCCTGATGCCGATCCTGCTTTTTACCATCATCTTCTTGTGGACCCCGCCCCACTTCTGGGCCCTGTCCTTATTTGCCTGCGAAGATTACAAAAAAGCCGGTATCCCGATGTTGCCCGCTGTGGCAGGACCTGATTCCACCAAGAAGCAAATGCTGGTTTATACCCTGCTGCTCTTGCCTGTGACCCTAACCCCCTTTATGCTGGGCTACAGCGGATGGCTCTATGGCATCAGCGCGTTGCTGCTCAGCGGGTTCTTTGTCTTCACGGCGCTTAAAGTCATGAAAGACCCGACCCTGAAAAGCGCCCGCCTGATGTTCGGCTATTCCGTATTTTACCTGTTTGCCCTTTTTCTGGCCCTGATGATCGATGCCGCTTAGTGAAATCCATAAGAAAAAACGTTCCAAGAACCTGATGATTTTAGGTCTGGTTTTAGGCTGGTCCCTTATGATTGCCGGTATTGCTGTCGTCAAAATGAGCGGAGGCTAAAAGAATGTCACAGATGATCCCTCGTCTTGTACTGACTTGTCTGTTGGGTGCCGCCACTTGCGGCAGCTTGTCCACCTCCGTGCTGGCTATCGAGCCCATCCCCCCTTGCAAGGCCAGCGGCGTAACCATGTTTATGCCGGAACGTCAGGATTACGCTGAAAGAACCCGCGCTTATACGGCAAAACTGCAAAAAGAAGCCGAAGAATATCAAGAGCGCACGATTGCTTATGCTAACCGGCTTCATGAAGAAGGTGTTGCCTATCAGGATGAAGCCGATAAAACGGCGGCAAAATATCTGGCTGCCGGTCAGGCCTATCAGCAAGAGTCTATGCAAACCGCTGCCAACTACAAATCGCAAGGGGCGATACATCAAGGCAAGATGGATGAAGCCAAGGCACGCTATCTGGCTGAAGGCTGTGACCTTTCCAACTGGCATGAGCCGGAAGCAAGCCTTGCCGAATAACAGGCTATAAGACATGAGTTCACCACCCGATCTACAACAACGCAACCGTCGTGCCGGACTGCTTGTCCTTGGGATAGTGGTAGGTATGGTCGGTCTCTCATTTGCCGCCGTCCCCTTGTACGATCTGTTCTGCCGCGTAACGGGTTTCGGTGGCACAACCATGACCGCCACACAGGCGCCCGATCAAATCATTGATCGCGAACTGACGATTCGCTTTAATACCGATACAGGCCATGACCTGCCATGGGATTTCAAAGCTGATAAAAGTTATGTAAAAACAATGGTGGGTCAGCAGACCCTGATTACTTTTCATGCCCGTAACTGGACAGGCCGCACAACAGGGGGCACAGCCCTTTATAACGTGACACCCGCCAAGGCTGGCAAATATTTCCGTAAGATTGAGTGTTTTTGCTTTGGCGAGCAAATCCTGAATGCAGGCCAATCGGTCGATATGCCGGTTATGTTTTTTATTGATCCTGCCTTTGCCAATGACAAGGATATGGAAGATGTGACCACCATCACCCTGTCCTATACTTTTTACCCTTTGGACAGCGCCGCGCTTGAACAGGCATTAGAAGCCTTTTACAATCAGTCCGGTTCTGCTAAAGAAGAGGCGGCAGACTCTAACTAATCCCTTGTTTTGCGTAAGGAATATCATGTCCGAAAAAATCGAATTCACAACAACAGGCAAACCGCACCCTTATCACATGGTTCGCCCCAGTATCTGGCCGCTTTGTGGTGCGGCTGCTGGTGGCCTTCTGGCCGCAGGCATGGTCATGTTCATGCACGAGGTTTCGATCATGGGCATCAATGTGGGATTGAAAGGCGTATTCCTGGGCCTTCTCTCCGTTCTGGCTGTGATGTTCTTCTGGTGGAAAGATATCGTTCATGAGTCTGTTGTTGAACGCGCCCATACAAAGATTGCCGAGATCGGCCTTCGCTACGGCATGTCGTTGTTCATCGCTTCCGAAGTCATGTTCTTCGTTGCTTTCTTCTGGGCCTTCTTCGATGCCAGCTTCTACGCCGGCCAAGAGAGCCTGTTCCTGCGCCTTGAATACACACAAGGCGTATGGCCCCCTCCACAGTTTCATATCATTGATCCGTTTGATCTGCCGTTCATGATGACCATGATCCTGCTGCTGTCAGGCTGCACAGTGACATGGGCGCACCATGCCATCCTCGAGGGTGATCAGAAGAACGCTATCAAGGCTCTCGGCATCACTGTGGGGCTGGGCGTTGTCTTCCTGTGCTTCCAGGTTTACGAATATGCCCATGCCCACCTGCATTTCACAGATGGCATCTATCCATCAACATTCTTCATGGCGACGGGTTTCCACGGTTTCCACGTTTTTGTGGGAACGGTCTTCCTGTTTGTATGCTGGATGCGTGCCCGTAAAGGCCACTTCACACAAGAACGTCATTTCGGCTTTGAAGCTGCCGCCTGGTACTGGCACTTCGTTGACGTTGTATGGTTGTTCCTGTTTGTTGCCATCTATTGGTGGGGTAACACCATCGGTACAGGCACACCGCTGCCGCATTAAGGGAAAGGCAGGGTCATGACAGACTCAAGCCCTGTCCCCGACGTAAACCTGATCCGGCAGGCATGGTCCTGCCGGTGTCCTCGCTGCGGTATAGGACCGCTCTACCGCGAAGGCTTCCTCAATATCAATCTGAATGAATCCTGCTCCTCTTGCGGATTAAAGCTGTCCAAATCCGATAGTGCTGATGGCCCTGCGGTCTTCCTGATTTTTATCCTTGGCTTCTTGCTGGTCCCCGCGGCCCTGTTGCTGGAATGGGCGATTAGCCCACCTTTATGGCTGCACGTTATTGTCTGGGGGATTGTAGCCCTCGGGCTTACTCTGGGATCACTACGCCCCATCAAGGCCTATATCATCGCCCTGCAATTCAAGCACAGACCGGAGAGCTGGGAATGAAGAGGGCGCTTTTTATAGGCGGCCTTCTGATGGTCTTTTGCACACTCGTGGTGCTCTGCGGACTAGGACACTGGCAGATGCAAAGGCTGGCATGGAAAACAGACCTGATTGCCAAGTTCGAAAAAGAATACGCGAGAGATCCTCTGGCCAATCCGCTGGATGAACTTGCACTTAATGAAATCGCCCGGCAATCGCCCGCCCTTATGTATGGCAGCTTGCGGGGCCGTTTTCACCATGACCTTGAAATCCTGATCGGTCCCCGTACCCATGACGACCAACCGGGTTATCATGTCATTACGCCGTTTAGTATTGTCGGCGGTAATGGCCGTGTACTGGTCAATCGCGGATGGGTCCCGCTTGAGAAAGCTAACCCCCTCTCCCGCATCGAAGGCCAGACAGAAGGCGTTCTCACACTGACAGGGATTGCGCGTCTGCCCGACAAAGCCAATCACTTTACCCCGGAAAATAATCCGCAAGACCATGTCTGGTACAGTGTTGACTCGCAAGCGATTGCGATGGCGGTCAATATGCCAAGCTTTCCAGCTGTTGTGTTTTATGCCGAGACACAGCAGCCACCCTATAGCGGCATATGGCCCATCATGGCACCCACCCGCACCATGCCGCGCAACAATCATCTGCAATATGCAATTTTCTGGTTTGGTATGGCGGGAGTGTTGGTGATTCTATCCTTAAGTGCCTATATCAGTGCTCGCAAGAAACCTTCTGCCAGGGAAGACAAGTAATCATGGCCATTCTTTTTCGTCCCGTGTTTGACTATGACACTCGCGACTGGATTCCCGCCCTGCAGAAAGAGTTTTCCGGTTATGATTTGCGTATTGCGCCCGATATCGGCGACCCTGCCGATATTCATTATCTGGTTGGCTGGAAACTATTCGAGGGTGACCGCAAGGCATGGCCCAATCTGAAAGCTGTTCTGCCCTTAAGCACGGGCGTTGACCGCTTTATCGGCCATCCGGATTTCCCCGAAGGTGCACAACTGGTACGCATGATTGAGCCCGGCCTTAATCATGGTATGGCCGAATATGTCGCAAGCTTCGTCCTGAGATTCCACCGTGAGCATGATCGCTGGCATCAGGCTCAAAAGACACAAAACTGGATTCATGATATCCCTAAGACAGCACACGAGAGATCGGTAGGTTTTCTCGGTCTCGGCAACCTTGCCCATAGCTGCATTGAGATGATCAGGCCTTTTGGCTTTTGTATCAGGGGGTGGAGCCGCCGTCCCCAAACGCATAAAGGGATTGAAACCTTCCATGGGCAGGAACAATTGAAAGAGTTTCTGGCAGGAACGGATATACTGGTCTGCTTGTTACCACTCACGCCACAAACAACCGATATCCTGAACAAGGAGACTTTGTCTGTCCTTCCTGTTGGCGCCTGTCTGATTAATTCGGCACGCGGCAAGGAACTGGTTGATGATGATTTGATCAGTCTGCTTGATAGCGGCCATCTATCCTATGCCGCCCTTGATGTTTACAGGCAAGAACCTTTACCCGTCACCCATCCGTTCTGGAACCATCCACGTATCCTGATGACGCCACATATTGCTGCAGTCACAATCCCCACGACGGGGGTGCAAGCGCTGCGACAAGCCATCGATATGATAGAGCGCGGCGAACAGCCTGCGGGCCTGATCGATTTCAATAAAGGTTATTAAAAGAAAAAAGCTCAGTTAACGGCCGGAATACGGTCAGCGCTCGCCATTTCCATGGTGCGCGTCAGGTTTTTATATTGGCTTTCGATACGGCGGACCTGCTCTTTGAACGCGGCCAGTTCGGCACCTTTCAAAGGCTCACCGTTTTGAGCCTTAATATTACGCGGGTTCACTTGTACACCATCAACCATGACTTCGAAGTGCAGGTGAGGTCCGGTTGAACGGCCTGTAGTTCCCACATAACCAATGATCTGGCCTTGCTTGACACGCACACCGGGCGTAATCCCTTTGCCGTAACGGCTCATATGGGCGTAAGCAGTCTTCATGCCGCCTGTATGACGGATTTTGACATAGTTACCATAGGAACTAAAACGGCTGGCCTTTTCAATCACACCATCACCGGCAGCAAAAATCGGTGTACCCGTGGGCGCAGCGAAATCGACACCTTTGTGCATCTTGCTATAACCCAGCACCGGATGTTTACGCATACCAAAACCGGAAGAAATGCGGGCACCATCAATCGGCGTCATCATAATCGCCTTACGCAGGCTTTTGCCGTCTTCAGTATAATAATCACTTGTGCCGTCTTTTGATTCATAACGGTAGGCTGTTTTGATGATACCGCCCACATTGATGCGCGCCATCAGAACATCGCCCGATTTTACGACATGGCCGTCTTCAGTTTCATAACGTTCATAGAGGGCTTCAATACTGTCGCCGCGGCGAATATCGCGCTGGAAGTCAACATCATAGGAATAGATGCGAATGGCATCCGCGACAACAGAGCGCGGGAAATCGGCCTTCAATGCCGAACCATACAAGGAAGTCTCGATTTCCGCACGGCGGGCAACCACAGCCTTCTTCACTTCTTTCTCCTGCATGGCAGAAGAAAAGCTTTCGGCTCCGGTTTTCTCGAGGCTTACCGATTTCACCGGATCAATATCCATACGCAAGGAAGCAAACTGGTAGCCGCCTTGTTCCTGATCGCGGTCATAACGGACCATCAGTTTCTGGCCGGGCTTCAAATGGCGCGGATCATAAAACTCGCGCATGGCTTGCACGGCGTTGTAGGCTTCGGCGCCGGACAAGCCGGCTTTCTTTTGCAAGATGCCACCCAGCGTATCACCCTTGCCGATTTCAATAACATCTTCACGGGTTGCAGGAAGCTCTTCGGTCTGGGCTTGGGCCAATGACTGATATTCCTGGGATGCGTGCTCGACCGTATCTGTCTGGTCGGCACGTTTATAGCGTTGCAGTCTTTTCTGGGCAGCAGCCAGACGCTCAACCGCGACGGGATCGTGGGCACCATCCTCAATAATCAGAGCCGAGGCGGCTGAAGCCGGACCCGCAGCCGGAGCCAGAGCCGCCATTTGCATGGCCTGCTGTGATGAGGAGGGAATAGAGGAAGAGAGAACCGACGCAGCCACGCCGCCCAGACTTGCCATCATAATACAGGCGGATACACCGCCAGCCAACACATAGCGGGCGCGCAAACGCCCTTCCCTTGTCAGCACGTCACGTTGGCGAACACGGAGGCCCATACGATGCATTAAAGCATGGCCTTCGTTGAAAATTTTTTCTGAAACTTTATGATGAAACATTCATCAGTTACTTCGTTGTTACTCCAGCACCCCGTAATCATACAATTTTTTGGGATAAATGCCGTCTCAAAAAACGGCCCTGCTATTGTACGCGGGATGGACATGGGTAGCACATGCTCTTTAGTCTAGCAACCTAGACTTTCCATAAACCAAAATAAATCCGGAGGATATTTATGGTTATGAAAAATTAGCTAAAGAGTGTGTTAAGAGAATCCAGAGTTTGGTTCAGATATTCCCGTGGCTCTTCCAGACGGCGGTTAATGTCATAAACCAAAAACATCCCGATCAAAACGAAAACCAGAGCATCCGCCGCATCGCCATCGATGCTGGTGTCCACAAAACCGGGCAACAATCCCACACACAACAAGACAAAAAATAACGCCCCATAAAGCATGGTCAGGGACATCGCCGTTCTGACATAACCGTCTATCAGGATACGCGCCGTACCCTGATCCATTGCAATCGTCACATCCAGATCCAGACGCGCCGAGCGCGTCATACTGACGGGTGCACCTGTCGTGCCCGATACATGGAAATGCTCTGCCCCGCCTTTAATATTCTCGATTTCGACTGCACGTTCCAGACGCTCAAGAAAGGCTTTCTTCAAATCATCGGATGAAACCTCTTTGGATAGAACAATTTTGCGCGAAACTTCGATATGCTTCATTCTATGTTCTCCCGAACGTTCAGTTATTAATATCACAAACCACAGGCGCTATTGATCGCGTCATGGGCACCACCCGAGCCCTTCAAACTGAAAGTATCGGTGGTCAATGTGCCGCGTGACGATGTGCCTGTTACAACCATGCTTGAACCCTTACGAATAGCTTCGGCAATGGCATTGTCAAAGGTCGCATCTTGCGCCCATGCCGTATCCTCATGTGTAAACAGCGGGAAGGTTTTGTCACCAATCTGGAGCTTCACACCGCTTCCTGATTTGTAGGTATAACCTGCGATGTAGCTGAAGACGTTTTTGCTACCCTCGCCCGGACGATGGGTAATCAGAGCATAGATTTTGCCGCGCGATTTATAGGCACCACTATCTTTATCGGGGCTGGCCAGCATGTAGCAAACAGGACCGCCCGTATCATCCATCTTCCATGCCTGCCATTTGCCGAAATTGCCCAGCAATTCAGGTTCGGCTGCATGCGCACCCCCTGAAATCAGAACAGAAAGGGAGAGCAGAAGAGTCAGCAAAGAAAGGCGTACGATTGTCATGGGAATGTCCCTGTGATTGAAGGGGTTCCGTGAAAGGAACGGCGGAAGATAGAAGAACTACAAAAAACGGGCATCCCGTTTGGGAAACGAAACGATCCGCAGGAGATTATCCCCTGTATAAGGCCGCATTTCAAGAGCGGCTTAGGTTTAAAATATATTATGTATTTTCATTTTTTGCGCGAAAAGGGACGCAGGCGCTGCGAGCCCACCGGTTTCCAGCGTCCGGTTTCCGGCCCCCCCATTTTAACGGGCCTATCGGGGAAACGGTTATTGGAGATCAGACGATCGTAAAGGACGATCGCGCCCGCAACACCAACATTGACGCAAAATTTCATCGGGATTTTGACAATGAATTCGCATTTGGCCGTCAGTTCCGGTGAAAGACTGCCCATTTCAGGTCCCAAGACATAGGCAGCCCGTGTCGGGTGGCGGAAACTGGGCAGTTCAATCGATTCTTCTGTCAGTTCGATCCCGACCAGCGTACAGCCTGCCGGTAAGAGCAAATCAGATACATTATTCCATTCGTAATAAGGGACATGATCAAAAGCCCCCGATGTATCGGAGACGCGCATTGCCCCGACATTTAGGCCCGGGGTAATCGTGAAAAAGAAGCTGCCGCCAAACGCATGGGTCGTGCGGAGCAAATTGCCAACATTGCCTTCTTTGCTGATGCCTTCGACACCGACACCAAAAAAACCGCGCATTGATCCTTTTATCCTTACTTCAGGGCCTGCTGGAGCCTATCCAGCGCATCTTCCAGACGGGGCTGCGATACGGCAAAGCACATACGAATATAACCCTGCCCTACCTTACCAAACGCACATCCGGGTGCAACCGATAATGATACCTCATCAATCAAACGGCGGGCAAAGGCCAAGCAATCCGGTTCGCCTTCAACTTGAAAGAAACTATAGAATGTTGAATCCGGTTTTTGCGTCTGGATGCGGTTGGTTGAACGGAAAGCCTGATCAACAATATCGCGGTTACGCCGCCAGAGTGCCATTTGCTCGGCAATGAAAGGTTCGCCATGCCGCAGGGCCTCGACACCACCAAACTGCGTAAAGCTGGGCGGCCCCATATTATCGTAGATCGCGATATCGCGAATATGACTTTCAGCCGCCGCAGGCCCCACCAGCCAGCCCAGACGCCAGCCCGTCATCGCCCAGTTTTTGGAAAAGCTGTTGACAATAAAGAGCTTGTCATCAGGCTCAGCCACTTCGAGGAAACTCGGTGCGTGGGAAATATCATAGGTCGTGCGGGCATAAACTTCATCAGAGAGAATCCAGATGTCACGCGCCCTTGCAAATTCAAGCACAGCCTTCATTTCTTCGCGGCTCATGACCCATCCGGTCGGATTGGACGGCGAAGTAATCAAAATTACCTTGGTCCGTGGCCCGCAGGAATCAAACAGCAGATTGAGATCAAGATGCCAACTCCCGTCCTGATATTGCAGAGGCACTTCCTTGTAGGTCGCTTCGGAGAGTTCGACCGCGCCCAGCAGGTTTTTCCAAATCGGTGTGACCGCGACCGCTTCTTCATCATCCTCGAGCAACGCCGTCAGCGCCAGATGCATGGCGGTTGTGCCTGAACCTGTCACGAACACGCGATGGGAAGGAAGATCAATCCCGTGCAGGCGATTATAATAACTTGCAATTTCCTGACGCAATTCTTCATGACCCAGCACAGGGCCGTAGAACGTCTTGCCCTTTTGCAAAGCAGCTTCGACCGCGCGCACGATAAAGTCCGGTGTCGGCATATCGCCCTCGCCCTGCCCCAAGGACAAGACACCGCTTTTACGGCGGCCATAGCGGACAATTTCCGCCCCTTGATTGAGGGAGAGATTTTCGACAATACGTCTAAGTTTCAAGGAAGACTGGTCACTCATTACACACCTTCATACCGGCAAAAGGAAGCTCTTGCCGACTTCCCTTTCCGGTATAAAAGAAATGGAAAAACTACGCCATAAAAATCAAGAAGACAGCTCGGCCAAGTTCTTGTAAAGGCTCAAAGCCTCGGGATTGGCGAGAGCTTCCACGTTTTTTACGGGGCGGCCATGAATAACCTCCCGTACGGCAAGCTCGACAATCTTGTTTGATTTGGTCCGGGGGATATCCGTAACCTGAATAATCTTGGCCGGCACATGGCGTGGCGAAGCGCCCACACGGATCTGTTTTTTGATCCGGTCACGGATTTCATCATTCAGGCTTTGATCTTCTTTCATGCGCACGAACAAAATCACCCGCACATCATTATCCCAGTCCTGCCCCACCGCGATGGATTCGAAGACTTCGGGAATTTGCTCGACCTGACGATAGATTTCGGCGGTACCAATACGCACACCACCCGGATTCAAGGTTGCATCGGAACGGCCATGAATAATAAAACCGCCATGCGCCGTACGTTCGATCCAGTCACCATGACACCAGATATTATCAAAGCGCTCGAAATACGCTTTGCTGTATTTGGAACCGTCTTCATCATTCCAGAAACCCACAGGCATACACGGGAACGGTTTGGTACAAACCAGTTCGCCACTACCCGCACCGGCTGCAATCGGCTGGCCGTTATCATCGAAAGCATCAACCGCCATCCCGAGACCGGCGCCTTGAATCTCGCCGCGCCATACGGGCGAAAGCGGATTACCCAGCACGAAACACGATACAATATCGGTCCCGCCGGAAATCGAAGCCAGATGCAAATCTTTCTTGATCGCGCTATAGACAAAATCAAAGCTTTCATGCACCAGTGGCGAACCGGTCGAAGTCATTGTTTTCAAGCTTGAGAGGTCATAATGATCTATCGGACGGATATTATTGGCTTTCAACGCATCGATATATTTGGCAGCTGTACCAAAGAGCGTGCAATTATGCTTGACCGTGAAATCCCACAGCACGCGGCCATGCGGATAAAAAGGCGAACCATCGAACAAAAGTAATGTGGCTTCACTTGCCAAACCACTGACCAGCCAATTCCACATCATCCAGCCGCAAGTCGTGAAATAAAATACCTTGTCATTCTTGCGCACATCACATTGCAGGCGATGTTCCTTCAAATGTTGCAGCAAGGTTCCGCCATGTCCGTGGACAATACATTTGGGAATCCCTGTCGTACCGCTTGAGAACATAATGAACAAAGGATGATTGAAGGCTACGCGATTGAAAACAACCTCACCCGCCGGAAACGGGGCAATCAGATCACCAAGCGTCACGGCCTCTTGCAAGAAACTGATATCGGGATGCGGATTGGTAAACGGCACAATAACTGTTTTGACCAGACCTTTAAGGGCAGGCTGGACATCCTTGACCTTTTGCAGGCAATCAAGTGTTTTGCCGTTATAATAATAGCCATCAACCGCAATAAAAACTTTGGGCTCAACCTGACCGAAACGATCGAGTAACCCTTGCGAGCCAAAATCGGGGGATGCCGATGACCAGATCGCACCCAAAGAGGCTGTTGCCAGCATGGCAATCATGGTTTCCGGCATATTGGGCATAAAGGCCGCCACACGGTCGCCTTCGCCCACGCCCAGCGCCTTGAGCGCTTGCGCCCAGCGGCTTACCTGATCGTATATATCGGCATAGCTGTAGGAGTGTTCTTCTTCGCGCTCGTTACGGAAGATGATGGCAATACCGTCATCACGGCGCCGTAACAGGTTTTCGGCAAAGTTCAAACGCGCTTGCGGGAAAAATTTAGCCCCCGGCATTTTCGTGCCATTCTCAAGAACGATTGCGCCTTTTTCACCAATCACGCCGCAGAAATCCCAGAGCATATCCCAAAATTGATCAGGGCGGTCAATTGACCAGCGCCACAGGGAATCATAATCGGGTAAAGTTTGGCCGGTTGTTTTTTCGACCTGACGTGCAAAGTGATAGATTTGGGAATTCTTTTGACGGTCTTCCGAGGGGGTCCATAAAGGGTGGTCAGCGTCCGGCATATCTTCGCCCAAAGTCTGGATGCTCATGGTTGCCTGTCCATTCATAATGTTTAACTATCCCTGCTTATATATCATTTTATTGGAAACAGGCCCTATTTCCCCATGACAGGGGCACAGAGTCAAGGGTTTGCGCGGGATGGGACAACAAGATATCCAAGAAGATACGCCCCTATCCAACGCTTGATTTGACAGAATAAATTATCATGGAAAGCCCTAGTGGACCTGCGGATGGAATGGTTTACATTATTCCACGAAAACCCGAGGAGTATTGTTTTGACCAAGTACTTGCGATTCCTGCCATCTCTTGCTCTGATTGCCTGCCTTGCCGCCCCGTTATGCGGGCAATCTGCCGCTGCGAGGGCCGAAGATGGCCCGTATGCCATGATCCGCTTGAGTGCGGAAAAGGGACAAGTCAGCGCGGGCGAGACCGTCACGATAGCTATCGAGCAAACACTGGCCCCCGGCTGGCATACTTATTGGGTCAATCCCGGTGATTCCGGAACACCTCTTGAAATCTTCTGGACGTTACCGGAAGGCTACAGCACGGGCGCTCTTCAATGGCCTGTGCCTCACAAAATTCCCTACGCCGGCCTCACCAACTATGGCTACGAAGATCATGTTGTCCTGTTGCAGGATATGACATTACCAGCTTCTTTGCCTGCAGGACCCATTACACTTGATGCCGAAGTGACTGTGCTCGTATGCAAAGACATCTGTATTCCTGAAACCAGCAGCCATAAACTGACATTTAATGACGGGAGCAGTAATGGTTATCCCGAGATGATTGAAAAAGTTCGTCTGGATATGCCTTCTACCCTTGAAACAGCAGCCGTCTATCACGAACAAGTCATCAACGATAAAAATCTCCTGATCGTCGACATTCCCGTAGATAGCACCAACCCGCTTGCCAATATTGATCACAGCTCTTTAAGCCTTCTGCCACAGGAATGGGGAATCATACAAAACAGCGCCCCCGTAAGTGTTGTCTGGGACGGTGAAAGGCTTTCCCTGCGGCAGGAACGTGCGGAACGGGCCCTAAAGGACATCAAAAATCTCCCGCTTTTACTGACCTATAAGGGAGAGAATGATCACGTCGCCGGCTTCGAAATCATAGCCAAGCAAGGCGAGGGTGCCGCCGCTATATCCGCTTCCCCAGTCAAAACCTTGCCCCAATCTGCCGCCCTGCAAGGACCGGAGCAAAGCCTGTCTTTTATAACGGCCCTGCTGCTGGCGATTGCCGGTGGTTTGGTTCTGAATTTGATGCCTTGCGTTTTCCCTGTTCTGTCCCTCAAGGCCATCAGCCTTTCCCGTATGAGTGAAAAAGAGCAATCACACGCCGCAGCTTCCGGTATGGCCTACACCGCCGGTGTAATTTTGAGCTTCGGCCTGATTGCCGCCATCCTGATGGCTTTAAAATCCGCAGGGGCACAAATCGGATGGGGTTTCCAATTGCAAAATCCTACCGTTGTTTATGCACTAGCCTTGTTGCTGTTCCTGATCGGCCTCAATCTGTCGGGTTTCTTCCAGATTCAAGGATCTTTTACGAATGCGGGCCAATCGCTAACACAAAAGAGCGGTCTTAAAGGGGCGTTCTTTACAGGCGTACTGGCCACATTGGTGGCAACACCCTGCACCGCGCCCTTTATGGGGGCTGCCATGGGTTACGCCCTGACACAACCGCCTGTTCTGGGGATGGTAATTTTTGTGGCACTGGGCTTTGGTCTGGCGCTGCCCTATTTGCTGTTGACTATAGTACCACCCCTGCGTGCTGCCCTGCCCAAGCCCGGAGCATGGATGGAAACCTTCAAAGAGTTTCTGGCCTTCCCGATGTATGCCTCTGCCGCATGGCTTATATGGGTTATGGCTCAACAGACCGATAGCATGGCCATCATGTCGGCCCTGTGGGGGATGGTGGGTATCGCTTTCATGATATGGGCCTGGAAACATCGTCCTGCCCGACAGCCGCAACGCCTGATTGTTACAGGCTTCGCGCTGCTGCTCGGGGCCTGCGGCCTGATGGCAGGGTTCTCTGAAACATTCAAGCCCATGCCGTCAGCCTCCATTATTCAGGAAGAAGAAGGGCCGCAGACCCTATGGCAGCCTTTCTCGCAGCAGAAACTCGATGAGTTGCTGCAAGGGGATGCCCCTGTCTTTGTCGATATGACGGCAGCCTGGTGTATTACCTGTAAAATCAATGAACGGGTCGCCCTTGATATCCCCCGTACCCGCGCCCTCTTTAAGGAAAAAGGTGTAATAGCCCTGATGGGAGACTGGACGAACCAAAATCCAGAAATTACAAAATTTCTCGAAAGCCATGGACGAAAAGGGGTACCGCTCTATGTGTATTACGGCCCTCGTGATCAAGACAGCGGCCAAAGGCCGGAAACTGTTGTATTACCCCAGATCCTGACCCCTGCTCTGGTAGCTGAGGTTTTGGAATAGATTGATGAAGTAAAGTTTTTTTATAACCCCGTATGGAGAAAGTAAGCCCATGAAACGTTTAACCAAACCCCTGATGACCCTTATGGCTGTGATGTGCTTGTCGGCACCAGCCTTTGCGGCGGCCCCTGTTGTCGGTGAACCGGCCCCGGATTTCAGCGCTACAGATATTAATGGCGCAGCCGTTAAACTGAGCGACATGAAAGACAAGATCGTTGTTCTGGAATGGAACAATCCGGAATGTCCATTTGTTATCAAGCATTATGACACACAAAATATGCAAGGGCTTCAGGCAGAGCTAACGGCCAAGGATGTGGTCTGGGTGAGCATCAATTCCGGTGCCGAAGGCCAGCAAGGCTTCCTGACACCAGAAACAGCCAAAACAACACTGGATGAAAAAGGTTCCAAACCTTCACATTATGTTCTGGATACAGATGGCAGCATCGGCAAACTTTATGATGCCAAAACAACGCCACACATGTTCGTTGTTGGCAAAGATGGGGTTCTTGCTTATGCCGGTGCGATTGATAACGATCCAACACCACGCCATGAAGGTGTAAAAACAGCCACCAATTACGTCCGTGCCGCTGTGGAAGCCCTGATCGAAGGCAAGCCTGTTGAAGTGGCCTCCTCACAGCCATATGGCTGTGGCGTAAAGTACGGCACAAACCAGTAAGCTTCTGATATAAAATCATTTAAACAGGCCCCCCTCAGGGCCTGTTTTTCTTTATGCAGCGCACAACACACAGTCTTTGACAAATTTGACGTAATTTTGCAGTCTGCTGGCATACAAAAAATTAAAAACAAATATCACTTACAGGGAACCGATTTTTATGTCTGCCACAACCTCTCCAGCACCCTTGTCACTTAAACGCATTATGGCCGTCAGCGGCATAGTCGGCGCCGCTTTCCTGATGTCGGGATGCGCCGGCATGAATATGGGTTTGCCAGGCGGTGGTGACGCCACCAATAAAAAATTCTTTGAAAACGATAAAGATATGATGGACCGTCTGGGCAAGGTCACAGCCGCTGTCAGGGCCAAGCAGGTCTTGAGCATGGGGGATGTGCTAAAAACACTTGATCGCCAAAGACTGGAACTCAATACCATGAACCGCACAGCCATCCGCGGCGCATTGGAAGGGACAGGGGCATCGCCTGTGCCTTTAATGCATTCGACACTGACGGAAGAAAAGCTCTCCTGCAAAGAAGGGCTATCCTTTACCTTCAGCGATACCAATAGCAAATACGCTTTTAACAACCCCATTAAATGGCAGCAGGCAACTAAGGGCTTTTCCTATAACGTACAAATGATATTTAATAACTGCGGTGTCGAACAACCGACACTGGAAACCGTTATCATTGACGGCGGTCCGATCGATACTGTGCGCAAAAAGACAATCTTCGACCTCTTCAGCACCGACAAACTGCTCTCGCCCCGTATCGGCCCCTAAGAGGCACACAGGATATTAAAAACTGAGTTCAGGCATGATAAGCTCATGCCTATGGACTGGGTTGTTTATATTCTGAAATGTGCCGACGGCACATTGTACACGGGGATCACCAATGATCTGCCGCGCCGCCTTGAAGCCCATGCCAATGGTACAGGCGCCAAATATATGCGAGGACGCACCCCCTTCACACTGGCCTATCAGGAATCCTGCCCCGACAAATCTTCAGCACTGAAGCGCGAACTGGCCGTCAAAGCCCTGTCCCGCCCCCACAAGCTCGGATTATGCATTATGAAAACAGATTAACTTCTTGTTAAGAGTTTCTTAAGCCCTGCAGCCCCATGCTCTCTTTGGGAAAGAATCCGAATCGTCCGTAACTGACCGTTTGAGAATCAGGGGCGATGACTGTGTGGGAGAACTGCGTTGAGTAAGGCTGAAAGTCGTAACGGGACGACGGCACCTGTGTTTAGACCCCTTTTTGAGGCCTCGGCACGGACAAATCCGTCATACTTTGTTGAAAACCCGCCGCCACGGTGGACACGGGCGAATCCTTTCGATAACCTTTCAGGACAGGTTCTTCAAAAGGCACTGTTCATGGCCGCCAAAACTGCTGCGAAATCTCGCAAGTCCGCAACCCGATCCGCCCCCCGCTCTGGCAAATCCGCCAAGGCTCAGGTCGAGATAAATGAAAGTGAAGCCCGTTTCGTCATCGATGCGAACGGGGTGATTGTGCATACGACAAAAGCTTTTGCGGCTTTGGCCAATCTCACACCCGCTAAAACCAAAGGCCGCCAGATTGGTGACCTGATTGAATTCGCCGATCCCGATGATGCCTTGCGCGTGCAATCTTTGTTCGGGCGTGGCTCTGGGGCGTATATCGACACCGTGAATGAAGGAACACACGATGTTCTGGTTCATGGTCAGGCCGAACCTGCCAAAACCAGTTTTCGTTTTGACCGCATTGAAATGAATGACGGCAGCCGCTTTATGATCGCCGCCGAAATGAATGCGGATAATAACAGCAAAGCCCCCGATATGGGTGATCCGGCCATTCAAAAACAAATGCAGATTGTTCTGGGCCGTTTGCTGGGCATCGATCAGGAATCATCGGCCAAGGATGTGCAGGCTCCGCCTGTTGAAGACATCGTCAATCATGACGACCTCAAGAATTTCCTCGAGATGTCAAACGATGTTATGGCTGTTAGCAGCCGTGATGGTTATTTCCTGCGCACCAGCGCGATGTTCAGCCAGTTGCTGGGCTATGAAGATACAACGCTTGCCGATATGACCTTTCTTGATCTGGTTTGTGTTGAAGACCGCGCCTCTGTCCGCCGTACCATCCAGAGCTTGATGCAGGATGATGCCCGCGAAGGCCATATCGTCGATTTTGAAGCCCGTGTCATTGCGCAGGATGGCTGCATCCACTGGATGGAATGGCGTCAACGCTACAGCAGCGGCAAGATTTACAGCGTAGGCCACGATGTCACCGCCATCAAAGAACATGAAGAAGCTCTGAAGCTGCAAGAACAGATGTTGTCCGAAGCGCAGTCAATCGGCCGCATGGGTCATTGGCGCTGGTCGATTGGTAATGACACCATTACATGGTCAGACCAGATTTACCGCATCTTCGGTGTCAAACGCGATCAATTCACCCCCAATCTGGATACCTTGACGGCGCTCGTCCATAAACGGGATATCAGCCGCGTCATGCAGGCTTTCCAACGTGCGATTATCGAGCAGAAAAATTACGACATGGAATTCCGCGTTGTTCATCCCGATGGCACAATCCGCTATATTCGCTGCGAAGGTAAATGTGAGCTGGATGAGGACAGTGATGTCAAAGCCCTGTTCGGGATTATGCAGGATATTACCGAGCGCACCCTTTATGAACGCGAGCTACGCGAAGCCAAGGATGCCGCCGAGCGCGCCTATGCCGCCAAATCACAATTCCTTGCTAATATGAGCCATGAACTCAGAACACCGCTTAATGCCATCATCGGTTTCTCCGAAATGATGCAAGGGCAATTGCTGGGGCCGATCGGCACCGAAAAATATCTTGATTACATCACAGGCATCCGTGAAAGCGGTGAACATTTACTTGATCTGATTAGTGATATTCTCGATATGTCCAAGATCGAAGCAGGCAAGTACGAGCTTGATCTCGAAGAACTGAATATAGCCAAAATTATTCCACTCGCCGTCCACATGATGGAAGGCCGCGCCCAAGATAGCCGCATCAAGATTTCAACCAACCTTCCCAAAGAAGGCTTGCAGATCGTGGCTGACCGCCGCGCCTTGATGCAAATTCTTCTTAACCTGCTTTCGAACGCTGTAAAATTCACCGAGCCCGGCGGCTCTGTCAAAGTGGATTGCCTGCCGCGCGAAGATTACGTTTCGATCAAGGTTTCCGACACAGGTATCGGTATTCCCGCGAACAAGCTCAGTATCGTGACCAAGCCGTTCGAGCAAGCGGCTTCATCCTATACCCGTGAGCATGAGGGAACAGGTTTGGGCCTATCGATTACCAAGGATCTGGTCGAGCTTCATGGCGGCAACCTGCATATCGATTCAACAGTCGGTGTCGGCACAACCGTGACCATCCGCTTGCCCTATAATGCTTACGAGCATTTTAAAAAGAAAAAAGCGGCAAGCCGCTCCTAACATCAAGATTATATAATTTTAAAACCCGCCATCGCTGCCACCAGAGGCTGTTAGCAGGGGGATACCCTCTTCTTCTGCCTTAAGACAGCCCTTCAGGCCTTCTTTATAGGTCGGGTAAAGGAGTTTGATATCAAGATCGGCTTTGATCTTGTCATTCTTGATCCGCTTGTTATCGGAATAAAAACTGCGCGTGATCGGGGCCAAGTCTGCCTGATCATAAGGCAAGAGCGGCGGCGGGGTTAAACCCAGCAGTTCGCAGGCATAGGCGATCATTTCATGGCTGGGAGCTGCCAGATCATCGGCCAGATTATAGATGCTGCCCGGTTGCGGCTTCGCCATGGAGGCCAGCAAGACCTGAACGATATCTTCGACATGGATACGACTGAACGCATGGCCTGGCTTATCAATACGGCGGGCAATCCCTGCCCGCACGCTATCAAGCGCGCTGCGGCCCGGACCGTAAATCCCCGCAAGTCTGAAGACGTTTACAGGGATCTCATATTCTTCATAGAGGCTGAGCCATTGCTTTTCCGCCCTCAGGCGACGCGATCCGCGCTTTGAATTTGGCCGCAGTTCTGAATTTTCGCTAACCCATCCGCCTTCACGGTCACCATAAACCGCCGTTGAAGAAAGATAACCCACCCATTCGAGTGATTCGAGGCGCAGGATATCTTCGAAATGCATCCGGAATGTCGGATCACCTTCGTCATCAGGCGGCGTTGAAATCAGGAGATGGGTTGTATCGCGCAGGAAAAGGAGAGGGTCTTCGAGGGGCTGTTCAAAATCAAAAAGGAAAGCACGGATTCCGTGCGCCTTCATCTGTCGTCTTTTTTCCGGATCGCGTGTGGTACCCGCAATATTCCAGTTTGCACCACTGGTTTTCAACGCATGCACAAGCCAGTCACAGCTATAGCCGTAACCAAAACAAAAAAGTGATTTTTTCTGCGCCTCAGACATAGGGTCCGACTATAGCAAAACGGGCAGGATGGATACAAGCCATGTATGCCATACCATGAGAACTGATGTTTTTATTAAGTTCGAAGAGAATTTAGAAATCGACGTCTTCGTAATGCTCAACCGGCGTAAAGCCCGGAATACGATCTGTCAACAAAGGCTGGAAGCTGGGGCGTGATTTCACACGGGCATACCAGTCGCGCGCGGCCTGATGCTCTTCCCATGGCACATCACCAATATAATCTATGGCAGAAAGATGGGCAGCAGCCGCTATATCGGCAAGCGAAAATTCATCACCGGCAAGCCAGTTGCGCTTTTCGGTCAGAAAACCGATATAATCGAGATGGTAATGGATATTGGCGTGACCGGCACGAATAGAAGGACCATGAGGTTCCCCCATTTTCAGGAAACGCTTCATCAGTTTTTCACCGACGAGGTTTTCCGTGACTTCACGGTTGAATTTCATATCAAACCAGCTCACCAGACGGCGGGTTTCCGCCCGCTGCACCGGATCACGGCCCAGCAAGCTGATTTCATCATAAACTTCTTCGAGATATTCGCAGATCACTTGCGAATTGGCGATGACCGTACCGTCGGGCTCGACCAGAACCGGTACATCTCCGGCAGGATTAAGTGCCAGAAATTCCGTACGGCGTTCCCAGACTTTCTCGATTGTCAGCTCGAAATCAAGCTTCTTCTCGGCCAGAACAATCCGGACCTTGCGCGAGAAAGGATGGAGCCATAAATGGAATAATGTCCTCATGCTTAAACTCTAGCCGAGAGACAGAGCGAAGAACACCCCTAACCGCATTGTTTTTGCTGATTTTTTGTGCAAAACCATGGCGCGATGCCGCCGTTTTAAGGAGACGGTGCCTTGGATGCCTTAATGGAAACGCTAATTTTTACTTCATTTCCAATGGCTTGAGTATCTTTCCACTCGCCCTGTCCGACCCCGAAATCAAGACGCATCAAGCTGGCTTCACCCATGGCACTGGCAAGCTCCTGCCCTTGTTCATCTGTGGAAAAAGTAATCGTCAACGGCAGATTCAAAGGATGCTTTACACCGCGCATCTCCAGCTCACCAATAGCAACATATTGATTTTCATCAGATTTTTCGAATTTTGATACGGTGTATATCGATTCCGGAAACGATTCGGCCGAAAAGAAATCCGCCCCCTTCAAGGAGGAATCACGATCCTTGCTTTTTGTATCGGCCGACTTCATGTCAATTTTGATCACGGCATGGCTGGATTCGGGCTGGGCGGGATCAAAACTGATCTCACCTGTGAAATGGGCAAACTGGCCCTTGATGGCGGCCCCCTGCTGGGTTGCTTCGAAAGAGAGTTGGCTTTGTGCCGGATCAATAACCCAGAATGGCAGGTCAGCAGCTTGGGCCACACCGGCAGACAATCCACAAACACCAATCACAGCCAGACAATGAAACATACGGAACATCTTATTATTCTCCTTTGGAAGATTTGGCGCAGGGGCACGGCAGCATACGGCGTAATGTCCCGTCGCGATCAATCAAGTGATGTTTCATCGCCCCGCCAAAATGCAGAGCTATAGCCCCCATCAAGCCAAAGGCCGCCACTTCGTGGATTTCCTTAGCCAAATCGGCAATCCCTTCATCAGGTTTCACCAGGTCAGGCAAGGTCAACCCTTCAATCCAGAACAGATTGACAGGAAAACCCTTGGCCGATGACATGATCCATCCGGATAAAGGCATCACAAACAACGCCGCATACAAAATGACATGCACAAGCCTGGCGAGAAATTTCTCCCAGGCCTGATGCGTGGGCAGAGCCCGGGGATGAGGGTTGGCTATACGCCAAAGAACGCGCAATACCGCCAGAGCCAATACAACAATGCCCACCGACTTATGCGTTGCATAAATCTTGAACATTTGCGGACTGGGGTCCATCTCCGTCATGACAAGGCCGACCACCAGCAAAGTGATAACCAAAATAGCCATCAGCCAATGAAAGCCTATCGCGACAGCGCCGTATTTCTCTGTGGTATTGCGCCAGATCATAACGATCCTCTTTATCAATTATTCGGAAGCAACCGGCGCTGCAGCATCCTGACGAATGCCTTCAACCTCGATCATCAGGGTAACATCATCACCGACAGCCGGTAAACCATAACCCATGCCGAAATCACTGCGCTTCAGGCTACCCTTGGCAGAGAAACCGATCATCTGCTTTTTGTTAAAGGGGTGTTCACCCTGACCATTCAGCGTCACTTCCAGCGTGACGGGCTTGGTCACGCCCAGCAATGTCAGATCGCCTGTCAAATTGGCTGTCTTGTCACCTGTTTTTTCAACTTTGGTGCTTTTGAATGTCATGGTTGGAAATTGTTCGACATTGAAGAAATCTGCATTCTTCAGATGATCGTTCCATTTTTGATCATCAAGGTCGATACTCGCTGTATTGATGGTCACATCAACATTTGAGCTTTCTACAGAATCAGGATCAACAACAAAGGTCCCGCTATAATCGGTGAATTTCCCAAAAGAATGGGAAAACCCGAGATGGTTAACCGAAAAAACAATCTGGGTGTGCGGTTTTTCGATTTCATAGCTCTGGG
The DNA here is from genome assembly GCA_046294845.1 of Micavibrio sp. Classification (GTDB taxonomy): domain Bacteria; phylum Pseudomonadota; class Alphaproteobacteria; order Micavibrionales; family Micavibrionaceae; genus Micavibrio_C. Next base: position 102,439 of record JBKBNU010000001.1, read on the forward strand.
GCGCCGCTTGGGCTGTTGCCATCATCAATCCGGTGGACAGGATCGCCCCCATCACAGCAGCGTATGTTGAACGAATCATAAAAATATCTCCTTGCCTTTTCATAGGGGTGGTTGTGGTTGAAATATCTGATCAAAGGTAGCGTTAAACAGAACCAAAACAAGGCCCTGCTTTAAAAGGATATTTAAGGGCAGATTTAGGGACATAGTCTAGGGTGTCACAGGAAAATAATAGCGGAACAGCACAATCGCCCCATAGCTGCAGAAACCGGCAATTGCCCATGTCAGCAGTCCATAACTCATCCGCAAACCTTTATCGGACAGCAGATCCTCACGGGAACGGTCACGCAGAAGGTAATCGAGAATACGTAAACCAAGCACAAACCCGCTGATGAAACCCAGAATACCGATCACATAAACCATCAAATATCCTCACCGGATGTGCTGCTCTGGCCTGAATATTACCCGATCAGAGGCCGATGTCTACATGGACGTAGGGCATTTTATCGGGTATTTTCTGACCTGTTGTTTCTTGAATTTTTTAATGACCCAGTACTGTAGGATCTGATTACTTACCGCCATGCCCCTTTTCCACATTATCATTCTAGCTATCGTACAAGGTATTTCCGAGTTTCTGCCCATCAGTTCCAGCGGTCACCTGATCCTCACCCACCATTTACTCGGCAGTAACGGGAATATGTGGGGCGATACCCTGACTATGGATATCGCCGTTCATGTCGGCACACTGGCTGCCATCATGCTTTATTGCTGGAAGGACCTGAGGCGGATGCTGGGGGCGGCGATACGTGTAGCGACAAGACAAAGCGCCGATCCGGCAGATACCCGCCTGATTGTCTATCTGGTAGCGGCTTCCGTACCGGTTCTGGCTCTGGGCCTTGTCTTTCATATGCTGGAACCTGAATGGGCCCGCTCCCTGCATGTGGCCGCGTGGTCATTAATTATCTGCGGGATTTTGCTAGGCCTCGCCGACCGCTTTATGCCCACGACCCATAGCGTAGAGAAAATGACATTCAAAGATGCCCTGATCATCGGCTTTGCCCAGATGTTGGCCCTGATCCCCGGCACCAGCCGTTCCGGTATTACCATGACTGCCGCCCGCGCGCTCGGGTTTTCCCGTGTTGAAGCCGCACGCTTTTCATTCTTGCTGGCCACAATCTCTATTTCGGCAGCAGGAGCCGTCGGCATTCTGGATCTGATCCGTAACCCCAGTGCCGCCTTGTGGCTGGATGCCGCCATCGGGGCCGCTGTGGCCTTTGTAGCCGCGCTTGGTGCCGTCCATTTCTTGATGAAATGGCTGACCAGCCACAGCTTTATGCCCTTTGTTATCTATCGGGTATTACTGGGCATTTTGCTTCTGGGCCTGCTCCATCAGGGCATTTTGGGCTGAAATTTGCTTTTCCGCTGGCTTTGGACCTATCTTGGACCCCATGCCTGCTAAACGTCACAAAGAACTGGTTGTTTTCGACCTCGACAATACCCTGACCAACTCGATGAAGAGCTGGAGCAGCGCCACTTTGCAAACTGTGAACTTATTGATCGAAGAATTTGGCTTGGACGAGCAAAAAATCATCGACGATATAAGGCGCGCACCCAGCCAATACCGTTTCAGCGATTTCGGCAGTCTGATTGAATGGCTCGACCGCCAACAAAGTCTGCCGCGCCCGACATCCCCGATGGATGAATATAAAAAGCAGATTACCAAAGATTATTTGCGCCAGATCTGGTTTCAACGTGAAAATGAACTGACCCGCTTCTATGGCTCCACCGTCCAGACCTTGCAGGATATTAAATGCGGTGGCACAGCCACAGCACTTTATACGGATGCCGAAGCGTCATCGCTGATCCGCCGTCTTTGGGTGATGGCGCGTCATGCCCGCCGCGAAGGATTATTGAAAGACGAGCATGATCTACCTGCCATGTTTGATCATTATTATTGCCAGCCCAGTATCGAATGTGACCGTGAAATCCTGAAATATGTCGATACGGATTTTGTGGTGATGATGAAAAAGAAGATGACCCTGTGGCAAGACAAAGCCTATAAGCCCAGTGCGCCGCATATGCAGATTATTCTTGATGATTTTGCTACACCTGCCAAAAAAGCCTTGATGGTGGGCGATACCGCGAAGGATGGCGGGTGCGCCCGTCCGTTAGGTGTTGATTTTGCATGGTGCCATTTCGGTGCGGATCTTGATGAGCAAACCGTATCCACAGCACAACGGATCGCATCGCCTAAATTCCAATATGGTATGGCCGCTATCAGGGCCTGCTTTAGTGAAAGCAGCAATCCCACCCATACGCTGGTCCATAATTTGGCTGAATTACATCGCTTCTTTGCTTTCAAGCAAGGATGCAGCTTTAGGATTCCGGCTTATAACGCAGGAAGCTCACTTGGGAATCCCCATAGCGGCGCTGGTCTGTCAGAACAAAACCCGATGGCCAAGCGATTGCAGCATGATTTTCATGCTCGCAGACTAATGTCGCCTCTGGGGCCAGCCACCCATATTGAGCCAGCCGGTTCAGACTATCTGGCAATAGATCCTGCCGATAAGGCGGGTCCAAGAAAACCAGATCAGCCGCGACCTGTTTAGATGGCAAGGCTGTTATTTTCCTGACATCCTGAAGAATGAAGGTGCATTGGTCCTGCACCTTGACGCCCTTGGCGTTATCTTGCGTGAAGGACAGATGGGTTTTATCGGCCTCGATAAAGGTGACATGGGCCGCCCCGCGCGAGAGGGCCTCCAATCCTAAAGAACCACTGCCGCAAAAACCGTCAATCACAACAGCATCACGCGGCAGGTTATCAGCCTGCAGAATATTGAAGATGGCCTGCCGTACTTTATCTGTGGTCGGGCGCACACCCAGCCCTTCCGGCACTTTCAGGATACGGTTACGATATAGCCCCGCCGTAATTCTCATACCTGTTCCTGTTTTCTGAAGAACGGTGCCAATTCACGTTTCAATACAGCCACAGGCACTTCACTCACACCACTGATCGGAAGATCGGCCAGTTCAAACGGTCCGTATGAAATACGGATCAGGCGGTTTACGCGCAAACCGATTGCTTCCATCACATAACGGATTTCACGGTTTTTTCCTTCACTTAAAGAGACCGTCATCCATGTGTTATCACCACGCCCGCGATCAACGCTCACATCGATCGGGCCGTAATTGACACCATTATAACTGATCCCTTCAGCAAGCTCTTCTAGGTCTCCCTCGGTCGGGCGGCCATAAGCCCTGACGCGGTAAGTCCTGACCCACCCCGTTGAGGGCAGTTCGAGATATCGTGAAAGCTCGCCATCATTGGTCAACAGCAATAAGCCTTCGGTATTCAAATCCAGTCGTCCGACACTGACCACACGCGGCAAATCATCAGGCAGATCATCGAAGACTGTTTCACGGCCCTGATCATCCTTGGCCGAGGTCACCAGCCCCGCAGGCTTATGATAAAGAAACAGTCTGGTTTTCTCGGGACGGGGGATCGTCTGGCCATCGACCTGAATATCGTCATCAGACGCCGAGACCAGCGTGGCAGGCGTATCAATAACCTTCCCGTTGACAGCTACCCGCCCTTCGGCGATCAGACGTTCGGCATCGCGCCGTGAACAGATACCGGCACGGGCAATAATTTTGGCTATTCTTTCTTTTTCCTTATGCATGCCTTCTTTTACCCTGAACTTGGCGCGAAGTCATTTTTTTCTTCGTGTCGTGCCGCCATCCGCGGTAAATATAAAGACATGAGCTTATCAGACAAAGATTATATGGCGCTGGCCCTAAAAGAAGCCCAAGACGCCGCCGCCCGTGATGAAGTGCCGATTGGCGCTATCCTTGTCCATAAGGCTACGGGTACGATTTATAAGGGCGGAAACCAGACCATTGCCGATAAGGACCCGACAGCCCATGCAGAGATCGTGGCGATCCGTCAGGCCTGCGCCGCCGCCGGTGCGCAGCGTATCCCCGATTACGATCTTTATGTCACGCTGGAGCCTTGCGCGATGTGTGCCGCCGCCATCAGTTTTGCCCGTATTGACCGCGTCATCTTTGGAGCAAGCGATCCCAAAGGGGGCGGCATTCTTCATGGCGGACGTTTTTATGAGCAGCCCACATGTCACCATAAACCTGTTATCAGCTCGGGATTAATGGCCGATGATTGCGGGAAAATTTTAAAAGATTTCTTTGCAGGAAAGCGCGGATAAACGGATGGCGGGAAAAATCCCGAAACAAAAAAACTCTTCTCCGCCGTTGATCAAAATCGCCCTGATCACGGATATCCATTACGGCTTTGACACAGGCGCACGCCTTGGCTCCAAAGCCCCACGTTTGATGAACGCCTTTAATAAGGCAGCCCAAGCCTATCAACCCGATTTTATCGTTGATATGGGTGACCGCGTTTCTGGGCGGAATGCGCGTCTTGACCATCATTACATGACAGCATTGCAAAAACATTTCCAAGGACTGAGCGCCCCCGTGCATCATCTGATCGGCAATCACGATGAGAAGCATCTAAGCCGCGCCAATAACGAGCATATCACGGGAAGCCCCAGCCATTCGTGGAGTATGGATCATGGTGACTTTCATTTCATTTTCTGGAATCCTGAAATTCAGCGCCACGGGACAGGATTATCCGCCACGCAAGGTGATCTGCACTGGCTGGAGAATGATCTGGCAAGCACAGAAAAGAAAACGGTTTTATTTTCTCATATCCCGTTCGATCACGAACCAAAGGAAGAAAACCCGCATGAACATATAGCCTTGCGCTTCCATCATGCGGACTCTCATGCTATTCGGAAAATTCTGGAAGATTCGGAGAAAGTCAAATTATGCCTGAGCGGTCATGTTCACCGTAATCACAAATCTGAAATTAACGGCATCCATTATATATCGCAGCAATCTTTGACTCAGACGTATAAAAAACTTTACCGTGTGCCTGCTGCCGCATGGGCATGGCTTGAAATCCATGATGACCGGATTGTCCATCGCTTGCGCGGTAAAGTACAAAAGGATTATACGCTTGCCCTGTTATAGACGGGAACGCGCATAGGAAAGGGCATCATCGACGCTCATGGGTTTGCTGAAATAATAGCCCTGCCCCATCGTGCAGCCCAGACGGCGCAAAGTGTCAACATCGGTATCGCGTTCAATCCCCTCGGCAATCGTACCCAGATGGAATGTACCCGCCAGTGTGATAATCGCACTTACGATATCAAGTGTTTTTGCCCCCTCATCCAGTCGGGATACAAAGGAACGGTCAATCTTTAAAGAATCAAGCGTAAAGCGGTGCAGATACCCCAAAGAAGAATAGCCTGTACCAAAGTCATCAAGAGCGATCGTAAAACCAATCTCTTTCAAACCCTTCAGAACTTCTTCCGCATGTTCCGGATCAATAATCAGTGCGCTCTCGGTAATCTCAAGTTTAATACGCTGCGGCAATACGTTATAGCGCTTCACCGTATCAGCGATTGATTTTACAATATCAACCGTACTGAAGTTGATGCCCGACATATTAACGCTGATGAATGTATCCTTGCCGCCAATTTCATCCAGTCTTGGCAAAACCTCACAAGCACGTTCCAACATCAGGCGATCCAGATGCTGCACGACATTGGTATGCTCGGCCACCGGAATGAATTGATCGGGTAAGACCAAACCTTTTTCAGGATGCTGCCAACGGATCAAGGCCTCAAAACCAATCACCTTGCCGCTCTCGAGATTCATGATCGGCTGCAGATAAGGGACAAACTGACGCTTCTCAAGGCCGCGTCTTAATTCCTGCTCCAGCTTTAATTCCCGCAAGGCATTTTCTTTTTGCGCTTCGGTGTCATGAAGCTTCAAGGCATTATCGGAAAGTTGCCCATAGCGCTTAAGCTTATTTACAAATTTTTCAGTCTTGGTGTCCTGCTTCAGTGATTCAGGTAAATGAATGCGTGTCATGCGATAACGTTCGATCAGCAAGCTGATCAGAAGAGTCACAATCGGGTCCAGACCATAAAGACGGTTTTGCAGGGCATCGCGTGGAATAATAAAAATTTCGCACTCACTGGCGGTGATGGCTGAGGCTGTGCGCGGCGTATCATCAACCAGCGCCATCTCGCCGAAAATTTCACCGGCACCAATATGGCAGAGCAATTTATCCTCGCCGCCTTCATCATTGCCGAAAATACTGACATTGCCGCTATCGATCAGGTAGGCACACTGGCGGGCCTCCCCTTTACGAAAGAGTACTGTGTCCTTGGGGAATACATAACGCTGGATCAATCCGGCACTGTCATGGGCCAGAAGTGAGTCATGAGAGTCGCTTAAGCGGGCTTTTGATTCAGAGGCGTTTTTCATGCGCAGGCATCCTGATTCGTTACACAGGTTCATCATGCGCCTAAATTCTTAATAGTAAATGGATATCAGGCGGATAGTAATTTTCCAGAATCTTTTGTCCGGTCTTCATCCACGGCCCGCCAGCCAATATCGCGGCGGCAGAACCCGTCAGGCCAGTCAATTTTATCAACGGCCTCGTAGGCAGCGGCCTGCGCATCGGCTACAGTCTCGCCCAAGGCACAGACACCCAATACACGGCCACCGCGGGCGACCAGTTGACCTTCCCCGCCACGGGCCGTACCGGCATGAAAGACTTTGGTATCGGGTAGGCTATCAGCTTCCTTAATGTTATTGATGGGTGTCCCTTGCTCATAAGCACCCGGATAGCCTTTGGCAGCCATCACCACACAAAGGGCCGTTTCGGCGCGCCAGCCAAAACGCTCATCAGCACCCTTCAGGCGTCCCCAGGCAGCGGCATCCAGCAATTCAAGCAGATCGCCATCAAAGCGCATCATCAGGGTCTGACATTCAGGATCGCCAAAGCGTGTGTTGAATTCCAGTAAAATAGGCTCACCCTTCACCAGCATGATGCCCGCAAAAAAAATGCCTTTGAAAGGACAACCCTCGGCCTTCATCGCGGCCATTGTCGGCCTGATAATCCGGCTGTCGATCTTTTCACCCAATTCCTGATTCATCATATGGGCGGGTGAATAGGCCCCCATACCGCCTGTATTCGGACCAGTATCGCCATCACCTACGCGCTTGTGATCCTGTGCCGACGTTAATGGCAGCACATCACGGCCATCGGCAATGGCAAAGAAGCTCAGCTCTTCACCATCAAGAAATTCTTCAATCACGACTTCTGCGCCGGCCTCGCCGAATTTCTGGTCTTGCAGCATATCGCGCACGGCAACTTCCGCTTCGGCAATACTTTGTGCCACGACCACACCTTTACCAGCGGCCAGACCATCGGCTTTCACCACAATCGGCGCACCATGCTGACGTATAAAAGCCAACGCCCTTTCAACATCGGTGAAGCGTTCATAGGCGGCTGTCGGAATATTGTATTTTTTACACAAATCTTTCATGAAAGATTTGGAACCTTCGAGACGGGCAGCAGATTTGGTTGGCCCGAATGCACGAATACCCACATCATCAAGTGCATCGACCAAACCCATGACCAGCGGCACTTCCGGTCCAATTACCACAAGATCAACCTGATTATCGATACAGAAATTTGTTAGAGCTTTAATATCTTCAACCGGAATGCCAATGCATTCAGCACACTCGGCAATCCCCGGATTCCCCGGTGCGCAATAAAGGGTATCGCATCGCTCCGATTGCGCCAGTTGCCATGCTAGAGAATGTTCACGGCCACCACTGCCGACCAGAAGAACTTTCATATCCCGACCCTTCCTTCCGCGTTTTTGTACACTCGAAAGAATACATAAATCAGCGGTGAGTACAACCGCTTAAAAGTATAGGGATTCCGTAAACGTCCTAAATCAGGCGTCCGAATAATCGCCAACCAATACTTCTCTTTTGCCGACATGGTTCGCCGGACCGACGATCCCTTGGCGTTCCATCTCTTCAATAATACGGGCCGCGCGGTTGTAACCGATATTGAGGTAACGCTGAATAAAGCTGGTTGACGCTTTTTGGTGCTTGGCCACAACAGCGACCGCCTCATCCCACAGCTCGTCGACATGGCTACCGTCGCTGCCTTCGCCGCCACCAAAGAGCGCATTCATCACTTCGCTTTCGCCGCCAAAGCCACCTTCAGTAATATCATCGATATAAGCAGGCTGACCTTGCTTCTTGAGGAAGGTTACAACACTTTCGACTTCTTCATCGGATACAAACGGACCATGAACACGGCCCAGACGTCCACCCGATGCCATATAAAGCATATCCCCCATACCGAGGAGCTGTTCAGCCCCGCTTTCACCCAGAATGGTGCGCGAGTCAATCTTTGAAGTTACCTGGAAAGAAATACGAGTCGGGAAGTTGGCCTTGATCACGCCTGTGATTACATCGACGGATGGCCGTTGTGTTGCCATGATCAAATGGATACCGGCGGCACGGGCCTTCTGCGCAATACGCTGCACCGCGTTTTCAACATCCTTGCCCGCGACCAGCATAAGATCGGCAAATTCATCGACCACAACCACGATGAACGGCAACTCAGTCATATCCATCGGCTGGTCTTCATAGACAGGTTTGCCGGTTTCGCCATCAAAACCTGTCTGCACCTTGCGCATCAGCGTTTCACCTTTTTTACGGGCTTCGGCCAAGCGGGCATTATAACCATCAACGTTACGCACACCAAGCTTGGACATGGCGCGGTACCGTTCTTCCATTTCATTCACAACCCATTTCAGGGCCACCACAGCCTTGCCGGGTTCTGTCACCACAGGGGAAAGCAAATGCGGGATATCATCATAAACAGAAAGTTCGATCATCTTCGGATCGATCATGATGAAGCGGCATTTTTCCGGCGGCAGGCGATAGAGCAGTGACAAGATCATCGTATTGATCGCAACAGACTTACCCGAACCGGTTGTCCCCGCGACCAGCAAGTGCGGCATCCGCGCCAGATCTGCCACAACCGGCTGACCACCAATATCTTTACCCAAAATCAGTGGCAGTGATGCTCCGGTTTCACGCACCTCATCTTCTTCGAGCAATTGACGAAGCCAGACAGTCTGGCGGCGCTGGTTCGGCAATTCGATACCGATAACGTTACGGCCAGGGATAACAGCCGAACGCACAGAGATCGCAGCCATGCTGCGCGCGATATCATCGGAAAGACCTATCACACGCGATGTTTTAACACCCGGTGCCGGTTCCAGTTCATACAAGGTCACAACCGGACCCGGATGGATACTGACAATTTCCCCTTCGACATTAAAGTCATTCAACACGCTTTGCAGCATATCGGCATTCTTACGCAGACCATTTTGATCGGTCTCTGAACGCGAATCTGAAGCAGGGGGTTCCGTCAGCAGATCCGTCGATGGCAATTCCCATTCCCCTTCATCATCACTGAAAGACAGGCTGAATTGTTTGGGCTTACCTTTGGCTTTAGCTTTGGCCTTTTTGGCAGCAGAGAGTTTGATAGAGGGTTTGCTCTTACGGGCTCTCAAGACCGGCGCTTCCTCTTCTTCCTCGTATTCCTCTTCCTCGCCAGAATCCTCCTCTTCCTCCTCGCATTCCTCTTCCTCGCCAGAATCCTCCTCTTCCTCATCCTCAAGGACGGGGGCACGGCGCTGACGCGGCGCAGGCTTACGCAAGGATTGTTTCACAGGACGATATTCAGGATCGTTATATTGACGTACCCATTCAAAAAACGACACAACACGCGCCGCCATCCATGAAGCAGCAGTTGAAACAAGAGTCCAACACAGATGAATTGTATTCGAGATTTCATCACGGCTGACAGCACTTGCGTACAAGAAGCTCGCAAACGCCAGAATCGCACCGATCACCGCCCATGTTATGTGAGCCGATAGCGGCAGCACCCCGGCGGTCGCACCTGCCAGACTATCGAGCATCAATGTGCCGCCGCTACCACCAAGCCAAGGATGGGCAAGCCATTCACCGGCCGGAAGACGCGCAAAAGCTACAGCCGCACACAAGGAAGAAATAATTGCCGCCGCCGCCCGCGCCCATAAGGGGCTAATCACATCACGGCGCCACAGACGAATACCCCACGCCACAAGAACCAGCGCAAAGATCAAACCGCCTAAACCAATCGTCTGCAAAAACAAATCGGCACTATAAGCGCCCGGCAAGCCCATCAAATTGTCAAAGCCGTGCAGACTTGTATCGCGTGCCGTATTCCAGGAAGGATCGGTTGCACTGTATGTGGCAAAAGCGGTCAACAAACCGATACCGGCCAACCCCAGCGCCATGGCTGTTCCGTCAATCACACGGCGTGCCATAAAAGCCTGCACCCCTTCCGGCAGGAACGGTGCGGATTTCTTTTTACGTTTATTACGAACGGTCGTTGAATAACGGGGCATGGCAGGCACTCTGACGGCTGAAAGATTAAGAATATGAAAAATAAGAGCCTGTCAGGAACAACAGGCGAACGGAACCTTCAAATTTTACCCGTGATACTGTCATAACACAAGGAACTATAGGCCTTTGCCGCCTGAACTCACCCAAAGAGGCCGATAAATTTTACTTATTCTGAAAAATTAACTCTTTATTAACCTGTTTTAGCATTTACTTAACACCATGAGGTAAAACTGCGCCCGTCCGGGTTCAGGCATCCCCAAAGGGTAAGACTTCCGTACTGCGTAGACCGGTAACAATGCCTGCCTTAAGGCAGCCAGGGAGATTCAAGGGTTATGAACAAACAGCATTTGAAAAAGCAAACGGATGAACATTACAGGCAGTCCTGGACACGTCATAGCAGCCAACCCCTGACCCATATCGAATATAACGTCTATTCCTATAGCAACGATGACAGCCCCCGTGCGTGCTGGCAGAAATGCGGTACAAGTGACGAAGCACAGTCCGCTATTTCACAAGCCAAGGATTTATTCCGCAGCGGCCAATATAAAAAGGTTGAAGTCAAACAGCGCTACTATGATAACCGCACCCGCCAGAACATTGATGAAACATGGCGCGTTTTTGAAAGGGCAAGCCCCTTTAAAAAGCCGACATCCGGTACAGTTGTAATAGCATCTTTGTTGGTCCTGCTAATAACAGCCGTAGGCTACATGGTCTTCTCGATTTAGCGAGGAAATCCGCGCTTCATCACTTTTCTCTGATATTCACACCCCCTGCAGAGGATAGGGGTATATATCTTTAAGCGATGGATATCATTCAGCTTTTCTTAATCGTCCCCACCCGATACTTAACGTATGATCCTGTAATGGCATTTCAAAACCATTTCTGATCACTAGCAAGTCGCACGACACTAAATGGAGATACGTATGAAAAAGCTTATTGCCTGTCTGGCTGTGGCCCTATTCCTGAACACACCCGCATATGCCTTTGATGAAGCCGCTGCCAAAGAACTGGCGACCTCTAAAATTGCTGCCTGGCTCAATACCCCGACAGTTGTTGATGCTGTAAAAGCCCAGAATGAAAAACATGCCGCCCTGGATGAAGCGGGCATCAAGGCTTTGGATGAGAGATGGAAGGGTGGCGATGCCAGCCTCGTTGATCCCGTTCTCGGCAATGATCTTTCCACTTACCTGAAGAAGGTTGTTGCCGATGGCGGTGGCCTCTACACCGAGATCTTCGTCATGGATAATAAGGGCCTGAATGTTGGCCAAAGTGATAAAACATCCGACTACTGGCAGGGTGATGAAGACAAATGGTCCAAGACATTCAGCGTCGGTGCAGATGCGGTTCATATCAGCGAAGTTGAATTCGATGAGTCAACGCAAACCTATCAGGTCCAATTAAGCTTGCCAGTCAATGACGGCGGCGCACCTGTGGGGGCGGTAACGATTGGCCTGAATGCAGAAATGCTGAAATAACAAACAAAGAGGCCGCTTATTGAATAATAGGCGGCCTTCTTCTTATGTCCGTAATTAGAAAATAACGAGATAACATGATTAGAAAATCCCTGAGTGCCAAGATCATCAGTGTACTTCTTTTTGTAACCATTATTTCGCTCGGCATCATGAGCGGCCTGCAAATATATAATCTGCGGGAGAATATGGTTACCCAGTTTACACAGAACTCATCAGATAAAACCGATCTGCTAGCTACGCAGTTTAACGGGGGTTTCAAATGGAAAAAGGCAAACGTATTTGAAACGATTGTTCTGCCGCTTGATCAAAACGAAAAAAATAGTTTGGCAGGCGTTCTGGCATTAAATGCCGATGGATCGGTGCTGTACAAATTCTCATCAGAAAGATTCGAACAACTGAGTCTGGAAGGACTGACAACCCAGCCGCAAAATGAACAAAAATCAATAAGCTGGCATGATGAAGGGAGTGTATTCATACGGCAAATTATTACCGATCCCAAATCAGAGGAAAATCTTGGCACACTCCTTCTGCGCTGGGATATGACGCAAGTTCAAGAAGAAATACATCAAAGTATTATAACAGCCGTGGTTATTACGGCCGTTATAACTATTTTCTTGATGGTGATGATGGTCATTCTATTGCAAAAAGTTGTCATCACTCCCCTGCAGTCTATTAGTAAAGCCATGTCAAGCCTCTCAAGCGGGGACAGTAATGTCGTAATTCCCTATACTGAGCGTGAAGACCAGATTGGCAGCATGGGCCGTGCCCTCAAAATTTTTGCCCGTAATACCGAAGAAAAATTCGAGCTTGAGCGGCAGCAAAAAGAGGCCGAGGCTCGGATGCAAATCGAGCGCAAGAAGCATATGCATGACCTTGCCAACAGCTTTGATGCCTCTATCGGTAATGTGATTCGTGAAATCCAGTCCGCCATCGGGAACATTAATCAGAGCAGTACGGATTTGCGCGAGGTTGCCACAGCCATCACAGATGAAAGCCATCAGGTCCTGCAATCAGCACAGCAATCAGCCGAAAACACAGTCATGATTTCAGCAGCTTCCGAGGAATTATCAGCAACAGTGGGCGAAATATCACAACAAATGACGGTATCAAAGCGGATTTCTTCCGAAGCCGTTCATAAGTCATCAGAAGCCGTCGAGCGCATCACACAGCTCGAGGAAGAAGCCAACAAGATCGGCAATGTCATCAATATGATTAGTGAAATTGCCGAGCAAACCAATTTGCTGGCCCTCAATGCTACCATCGAAGCCGCCCGTGCAGGCGATGCCGGCAAAGGTTTTGCTGTAGTTGCCAGCGAGGTCAAGAATCTGGCTACCCAGACGAGTGAAGCGACAGGCGAAATTACCAAGCGCATTCACTCGATTGTTGCAGGTGTTAATGAATCTGTTCAGGCAATCCAGCATGTCAACACGGTTATCAATGAGATAGATACCATTTCGACGAGTATCGCTGCAGCAAGCGAGGAACAAAGCGTTACCACACAGGATATTTCAAGCCGTCTTCAGGAGAATTCGGGCAATATCCAATCGGTAACACAAGGCTTCGACAAAATTGTTGGTATAGGACAGAAGAACTTTATCAGCGTTCAAACTCTGGAGGCTGCTGCAGAAACATTGCAGCAGAGCTTCCTTAAATTAAAGGAAGAATCGAACAGCTTCGTGTCCACTGTAAAGAACAGCTAGTGTTCAATCAGGCATTAGGATCTTCGAGCTGACCGAGCGGGTTGGTTTCAACCAATTCGGCCACCTGCTCAAAAACAGAGGCATTTTCGGTCATCTGATCACGCAGCGGTTCGTTTTGTTCGCCAACGGCACGGAAGAAGGTGGCAGCATCCCGTAACAGACGGGCAGCAATTTCAGCATGTGAGGGCATTGGTTAATCTCCTTCTTCAACTTATCAATAATTCATCTTCATTATTCATCCGGCTACCTTAACAGCCTTTGGGGCCCGAGGGCTAGTCCTTCTGGTTCTTCCTGAACTCATGCGCAGGATAGGTGCCAAGAAGCTTGTATTCTTCCGCATAAAATCCCAGCTCCTTCAAGGCCAATTGCATAAGGCGCTCATCGGGATGGCCTTCGACTTCACAATAAAACTGGGCTGCCTGAAATAACTCATCAACATAGGATTCGATTTTAACGATGTTCAGGCCGTTAGTCGCAAAACCGCCCAAAGATTTGTACAACGCTGCCGGAATGTTGCGGACACGGAAAATGAGACTGGTAATAACATGGGCTGCCGGATCATAAGTAGGCACCGCAGGTGTCGGTGAGAAGAGCAAGAAACGGGTCATATTCGTTTCTGTGTCCTGCACATCTTCGCGAAAAACATCAAGACCATAGATTGAGGCTGCCAGCATCGGGGCCAGCGCCGCTACGTCCTTGCGGCCCCACTGCGCTACATCGGCTGCGGCGCCGGCTGTATCGGCATGAATGTGGGTTTTTAAGCCCAGCTCCTTCACAATCCCCCGACATTGCGGAAACGCATGCACATGACTATAGACCTCTTTCAGGTCGCCTATCTGCGCCCCCTTTAGCCCCATCAAGGCAAAACGGATCGGCATGAAATATTCACCGATAATCGACAGGCCGCCACGCGGGATCAGATGATGGACATCGGCGACCCGTCCGGCGAGGTTATTATCGACCGGAATCACGGCCAAATCGGCCCGTCCTTCCTGCACAGCGCGGAAAGCCTCCTCAAAGGTTAAACAAGGGACTGTTTCGCAGCCCGGAACCAATGCCCGGCTGGCCATATCGGAATTGGCCCCCTGAAAACCCTGAAAAGACACTTTTTTAATGGTTTCTGACATCAAATCCCCCTTGGAATACGCTCCTACTTGGCATTCGCACGTTTTAGGGGTATATGCAAGATGTTTGGGATTTTCAAATGCTTGCCAAAAAGATGGCCATTCTGATAAGCCCTCGCGTAAACCATTTCGTTTTCAGGATTTCACCATGAACAACATGGAATTCAACAAGCTTTTCGCCGCTATACTGGTTGCCGGTATTATCGCCTGTCTTTCAGGCTTTATCGCAAATAGACTGGTGCACCCGAAGGAATACACGGAATTTGCCTATGCGATTGCTGCCAGCGAAGAATCAGCAGGCGGTGCCGCCAAGGTTGCGATGCCGGAACCTGTTCTGGCCCTCATCGCCAGTGCCGATATCGAGCACGGCAAACAAGTCGCCAAAGCTTGTGCAGCTTGCCACAACTTTGAACCGGGTGGTGCCAACGGTACAGGACCGGCCCTTGCGGGTGTTGTAGGACGCGCCAAGGCCAGTCATGCCGGATTCTCTTACTCCGACGGCATGAAGGCCATGGGCGGTTCATGGACCTATAGCGACCTGAACCACTTCCTGTGGAAGCCAAAAGCCTATGTTAAAGGGACATCAATGAACTTCCTCGGCCTGAAAAAGCCCGATGACCGTGCAGCCCTGATTGCTTACCTGCGTTCGGTTTCGGGTAACCCCGCCCTGCCTTCCGATGCGGATATTGCCGCAGAGGCAGCAGAACTGGGTGGTGTTGAAGAAGCTGCTGCTCCGGCGCCTGCAGAAAGCCCTGAAGCAGCCCCGATGGAACACTAAGCCATCCCCGAAAGAAATAAAACAAAAGCCGGATTTTCATCCGGCTTTTTTCATGACTGTCATCTGGTGCAGTGTTTCAAGCTTTCTTTTCCCACCCATTTGATGATTGCTGCCAGTATGTAACATCATGCCCCGCTTCTTTATAGGCTTTCCAGCGGATACGGGCCGCACTCACCTCATCTTCCTGCTGACCATCAATAACATCGCAGCACAAAGCGTAAGTAGTAAGATCACTGGCCACGCCTTGTTCGGAACCGGATACAACCAGCAGCATACTCGCCCCGTTAGGATTCTCGACACTGTCGGTAAGCCAGATCGGCTGATCGACGGCATGGCCATCACGTGCACTACCGTGTGGCAGGAAAGATTCGGCACTATAAGTCCACAGATGTTCATTCACCGCATCAATCATCCCTTTATCGGGTAAACGCACAACAATGCGGTGCCCGCCCGCCAGCGCCTTTGATAAAAGGCCGGGCAGGAATTGCAGTAAGGAGGAATGCTGCGCGTGATAAAAGCGAATTTCCGTCATAGATCAGTTCTAGCGCAATAAAAAAAGGCCCGCAAGATGCAGGCCTTTTCCTGAATTTTATTTCAGAAAGATCAAGCGGATTTGGCGCGTGATACATATTCGTCTGTGCGGGTATCGATCTCGATTTTTTCGCCGATTTCAATAAAGGCAGGGACAGCAATTTCAAAGCCGGTTTCCAGACGGGCCGGTTTCATCACTTTACCTGATGTATCGCCTTTGACAGCGGGTTCCGTGTACACAACTTCGCGTACGACTTTCACCGGAATTTCGATGGACAAAGGCTTGCCTTCGTACATTACGATTTCACAAGGCATTTCTTCCTTCAGGTACTTCAGAGCGTCTTCCATGAAGTCCTTGGGGATTTCGTATTGGTTGTATTCGGCATCCATGAACACATAGTTGTCACCATCCTGATAGGAGTAGTTCACTTCTTTGTGATCGAGCTGGACGTCATCAAATTTTTCATCTGTACGGTAAACGCCTTCGGCTGTTGAACCTGTGATCAGATTGCGGAATTTGAATTTCATGACCGAAGCGTTACGGCCTGATTTGCTAAATTCGGCTTTGGTGATCAGCATCAGGTTGCCATCCATCGTTACGACGTTACCGGCACGGAGTTCCTGGGCAATTTTCATTATAGGTTATCCTTGGTTGTTTATTTGCTGACGGATGAAGCTTACGAGCCTGGTGGCCAGATCGTCCTGTGCCGCCTGCTGGAGGCTGCGGCGCGCGGCATAATCTGTCAGGGCAGGCAAACTGGCCAAAAGGCCCTTTGCCGGGATATCTTCATCCTGACGGCCCCCTTCATTCCACATTACGGTGAAAAAGTCCAGTATTTCCCTGTATTTTGGCTCCAGTCCCCCCCAGTAATGATCCTGAAAGGCCTGTAATTTGGGGAAATGTGCACCTTCGGCCTGTTTATAGATATCCCAAACCAGCGGTTTTCCGGCCCAAACCGCCCGCACCAGAGAATCCTCGCCGCGTACAAAATTCAGGTCACAACTCCAAAGCAAGCGGTCATAATCATCCTGCGTCAGGAATGTAATATTATGAAAACTTATGGGGCCATAGGTGATAACCTTGCCCGGTTCCGGCTTTTCCCCGCTCAGGCGGGTCAGGGCATCGGTGGCCACCCCCGCAGGCACGAAAAAGCGGACAGTCCTGCCCGCCCCAGCCATGGCCTTCATCATTTTCTCAATCGGCGAGACACCATAACAGAACAAGCTGATATCTATGGCGTCTTCCTGACGTGGCGGCAAACCCACAGCGTGCCGCCATTCATCCTGCCCTGCCGCATCGGCCTGAAATGCCTGACGGGCCTCGATCAAGCCCTTTTCGCGCGTTAAACCACCAGAAGCCTCGGTAAAGCCGGGAAAAAATAATGTTTTCTTCAGACCCGTCATGGGGTGATGCGAAACAATAGCATGGTGCGTATCAATCCAGTCTTCCGCGCTCATATATTCAAGGTCAATCCATACAGGGGGTATTGTCTTCAAAGTCATCAACCCGATTACCTTATCAGGAAGATTGCAGGCAAAAGCCTCTATCACCACATCGCCACAGCCATTGTAATGGTGATCAATCACCGCAATATCCCAACGGAAAACTTCAACCCCTTCGATATGCTGGATATCACGGGTACGATCGAGCATCGGCTCGATTTTGACAAAAGTACTAAAATCATCAACGAAAAGACGCACATAGCAACCCTGATCGCGGGCCAGTGCCTTGCAAAAACGCCAGCAGACACCGATATCGCCGAAATTATCGGCCACATGGCAAAAAATATCGATATGGATACTACGATCATTCATGAGGAACGTGATATAGGGCTTTCAGATCCAAAAGCCAACGATTTTAACGGGAAATTGTATAGGCCTCGAAATCGCTCTTCAGGAATTGATCAAGCGGAATGCCGTCAATATACAACTCTTTCACGCGCCCTTTGCCCTCGCCTTGCGGAACCAGCCCGACTTCAAATTTATGCCGGTTACTGCGCAGCATATCTTCCAGCATACGCGCGTGCTGCTCTGGAATATAGAATTGCCGCAGGCTTTCATCGGGCTGCAATGTCCATCTACTGGCCCAATCAGCCATCAGAATGGGCTTCTTACAAGTTGGAGACGATGAAGATGCGGGCGCGCATTTTTCAAAATGGACATCGGGTTTTTGCGGATTGCCGGAAAGGCACGCGCAAACCTGATTTTCATGTTCGAATGTACCATCGGCTATATCATCGGCATTATCAGGCCATTTATAACGGAAGATCAGGAAGTGCCCGCGCAGGAGATCGCGCGGATCATAACCCTCGATTTCAAGGCGGTATTCATCGTCCGCGCTCAAACCCGCCTGATTGGTCGCCACCATAAAGCCCATTGCCAAGAACGGCAGCGCCAGACAAACCAGTCCCCATTTCTTCAAGGCTTCAGGCGATTTCATAGTTCACCAGCCTGCGCCCGACGGCAACAATACGGTTGAGGTAACGCAAAATAACCAGCAGTACAATACCGGAGAAGATCAAACCAAAGCCCGTCATCATCATACCGCCAAAAACTTCGAGATAAATAATAAACAGACGCAAGATCACCAGACGGATCGCCCAGTCAGTCAGCAAGGCCGATTGCATGCGTGCCCCCAGCCACGCTACAAAGACCCAATAGGCAATGAACAAAACGGCACTCAGCAGATCACTTTCAATATCGGCCAGAGCAAACGGCAGCATAATAAAGATGCCGGACACCATCAGGTAAATCCAGAGATCGTATCCTTTTTCATCCGTTTGACTGCGGGGACGGAAAATCACCGTTGCCAGGAGCAAGGCTGCCGCCATCAAGACCATCTGGGCAACAAAATATTCGTTTTCGCGGTTATCGGCATAAAAGGCGCAGATCGCAATATTGACAAAGATTGCGGGTAAAAAGAGGCCCAGACGATAAAAGCTTTCAACGAAACCGGGTCTGTGTCGCAGCAACCACGGCAGACGGGCCACAAACAGCAGGATGATCGGCAAATGAATGGCCATGACCGATAAAATCAGCGTAATTTCATCATCCCTGCGATGATCAAAATACTCGAAAATATTCATGAAAATCGTAATCAGAAGAACCGCGAGCCATGGCACCACGACAGTATAACTGCGGCCATAGAACCAGATGAACGGCGTACAAATCCCGAGCCAGAACAAAAGCGTCGTATGAAGATCGCCATGCAGCTGATAAATCTGGCCGATCAGGGCAATGAAAGTCAGGAAGAAACCAAAGAGCGCCAGCACCGCCGCATCCTTGATGACAGGATGTTTTGTGCCGTCGGTCCGCAGCATAAACGCCGCCACCCCGAGGTTAAGCACCAAATGTCCGGCCAACTTGATGGTATCGGGAAGATAGGCCCAGTTTGCTGCCACCAGTGAAGCAACACCCAGAAAAATTGTAAAGATCGCCACGTTGGTCAAATCCTTGACCAGCTTGCCGCTTTTGCGTTCACGCTCAAAAGCAAGAATGGTTGAAGCCTGCTCTTCCGAGATCAGCCCTGCATCCTGCCAGCGTTTGAATTTGCGTCTTAATCCCCCAAACATGGGAGGCATAATATCATGTGAAACAGGCCTGCGGAAGACCGCAAGCCCGTTTTCATAAATATACAGGCCTTCCTTACGACTCGTAATGATCGGCAACCAGACGGTTCAGAACACGCACACCAAAGCCCGTGGCATGTCGCGGGGCCAACGGCAGGTCTTTATTGACCCATGCCGTACCGGCGATATCCATATGCGCCCAGATGCGTTTGTCATCAACGAAATGCGCGAGGAAACCCGCTGCCGAGCAAGAGCCGCCATAGCGACCCATGGTGCTTAGGTTCTGTACATCGCTGATGCTGCCCTTCATGCTGTTCTTGAAAGCTTCATCGAGAGGCATACGCCAGAGTTTCTCACCCGTGGCCTTGCTTGACTCTTCCATCTGTTTCCAGAGTTTGTCGTCATTCACAAACGTCCCGCAATATTCATGGCCGAGCGCGATCATGATCGCGCCTGTGAGGGTCGCAAGATCAATCACAAATTTGGGATCGTATTTTTTCTGGATATAGGTCAAGGCATCTGCCAGCACCAGACGGCCTTCGGCATCGGTATTGAGAACCTCGATCGTTTTACCGGCTAGTGAACCAATCACATCGGATGGACGGTAGGCGCGATCGGACGGCATATTTTCAGCCAGGCCCACAATCCCTACGGCATTCACCTTGGCCTTGCGCAGAGCCAGTGCCTTGAACAGGCCCACAACAGCCGCCGCACCGCCCATATCCATCTTCATATCGGCCATGCCGTCCGATGGTTTCAGGTTGATACCGCCTGTATCAAACGTCACACCCTTGCCCACGAAGGCAACAGGCTGCGTTGCTTTATTCTTGGCGCCATTCCATTCCAGTACCACGACGCGTGGCGGACGAATGGAGCCTTGCCCCACAGCCAGATGGGCCTTGAAGCCCAGCTGGGTCATTTTCTTTTCATCCATGACCTCGATCTTGACACCGAGATCGGCCAGTTCGGCCTTGGCGCGTGCGGCAAAGCTTGCGGGATACAAAATATTCGGCGGCTCATTCACGAGGTCACGGGCAAAGAAGACACCTTCGGTGACAGCCTTTTCATCCTTGAAGTGATCGGCGGCCTTGGTCGCCGCATCCAGAACAAATTCAATCTTGCAGGCTTTGGGTGATGTATCGTCCTTGTCCTTGCTTTTGTATTTTTCGAATTTATAGGAACGCAGAACCAGACCAGCGGCAAACGCGGCAGCGGCTTTATCGGCACCACCGGCATCCTTGAACGATTTGAAGCCATCACCCAATACACAGGCACTTTCCATCTGCATGGAGAAAAGTGCCGGTGCAAATCCGCCGCCCAGCGCCATCACGTCATCGCCAGAGAGTTTTTCCGGCTTGCCCACACCCAACAATACAATCCGGCTATAACGGAACTTCTGCGGCCCGGGCAGGGCAGCAATCTGGCCCTTTTTACCCTTAAAAACCGTGCTGGTTTTGATGAAATGGCTGATAGCCCCTTTGGTTTCCTTATCCAGTGCTTGCCCATCTTCTGTCAGGCGACCGCCTTCGGTCACCAGCAACAAGGCAGCGGCAGTCTTGATTTTCGGGGCTTTGCTAAAGCTGATATGAGGTTTCATGTGCTTAATTCCTTTACGGGAGGGGCAAAAGAGATGGTAAGAAGTCTGGCATTTATGCTTCCCACAATATACGATGGCCCCTGATGAAAAACCAGAGGGACGATCCCTCCATAAAAATGGCTTTTTGACCAGCAGAACCGATGATTATTAACCGCTACATCTTCAAGAATTTATTTGCAGCGACCGGCTTTGTCGCAATTATTCTGGCGGCCGTGATCTTCCTGACACAATCACTCAAATTTATCGAGCTGGTCATTAACGCCGGCGCGTCGGGCAGTGCCTTTTGGGTGCTGACCGTGATGGCGTTGCCCCGCTTTTTTGAAATCATCCTGCCGATTGCCCTGATGACGGGCGTGATCTTTGTGTACAACCGTATGACCGCCGATAGCGAGTTGGTTGTCATGAAGGGGTTAGGCTTATCCCCGCTGCAACAAGCCCGTCCGGCGTTGATACTGTCGGCACTGGTGACCGTGATCTTGCTACTGATGACAACATGGGTGGCACCCTCCTCCCTGTCATCAATGCAAGAATTAAGACAGGTGATTAAAGCCCAGTACTCGGTCTTGCTGTTCCGTGAAGGTGTCTTCAATGCCGTGATGCCGGGACTGACCGTGTTTGTCAGGGAACGGGCCGCCAACGGCGAAATGAAGGGTC
This sequence comes from Micavibrio sp., assembly GCA_046294845.1. GTDB lineage: Bacteria > Pseudomonadota > Alphaproteobacteria > Micavibrionales > Micavibrionaceae > Micavibrio_C. Next base: position 124,214 of record JBKBNU010000001.1, read on the forward strand.
TGATGATCCACGATACCCGCACAGCAGGTGAGCCCCCTGTTACAATTCTTGCCAATCGCGGCAATCTGATCGCGACACAATCCGGTCATCAGGTTGTGGTTTATGATGGCGTACGCCAATCCATGAATGAAAAGAACCATTCCCTAAGCCGCCTCAATTTTGACCGCTACAGTATTGATATGCCGGAGGCTGGCCCCGTACGCCAGCGCTGGCAAGAGCCAGATGAACGGACCTTGTGGGAATTGATGAACCCCGCAACCGATGATACCCGTGCCGCCGAAAGCTGGAATGAATTCAAACTCGAGATCCATCGCCGCCTGATCAGCCCTCTGCTGGCCCCGTGCTTTGCTGTTATTGCCTTATGTTCCTTATTACTGGGGCCGCTCGAAAGGCGGGGCCTTTCCCGTCGCATTATAGTGGCCGTCACCTTATGTATCGTTATCCAAGGGCTATTCCTGGGGGCATTCAGCATCGCGAAGAACCATATGGCCGGATTGTTCCTGATGTATATTTTGGTCTGGGGTCCGTTGCTGGCGGGCTTGTCATGGTTAAAACAAGGCCATATGCCCTCAAAGCGCTTCTCTCTTTCATCGCAAAGTAAAGAGGTGCAAGCATGAAGCTTTCAGGAACCCTGAACCGCTACATGGCAGGCACTTACCTGAAAAACCTGCTGCTGGGTCTTTTGATCCTGCTGGGTGTCGTTTACCTGTTCGACACGGTTGAGTTGCTGCGGCGGGCGGCGAAACGCGATGAAGTCCCGTTTGGCCTGATCCTAGAAATGGGCCTTTTAAAACTGCCGGAGGTCGGCCAGTTGCTTTTGCCGTTCGGGGTGTTATTCAGTGCCATGTTCACCTTCTGGCAGTTGACCCGCCGTTATGAACTGATCGTGGTTCGTGCTGCTGGCCTGTCAGTCTGGCAATTTATGGCCCCCGTGATCGCCGTTGCCATTGCATGCGGTATTTTTATGACAACTGTAATCAATCCTCTGGGCGCCCTGCTTTTGAGCCGCTTTGAAAGACTGGAATCAACCTATCTGAGTATCGAAACAACCCAGATATCGCTTCTTGAGGAAGGATTGTGGCTGAGGCAGGAAACCGAAGACGGCCATGTGATCCTTCATGCCGGCAAAGTAAAACTGCCCGAATGGGAATTACAGGATGTAATGGCCCTGTTTTTCGACTCAAAAGACCAATTCGTAAGGCGGCTTGATTCAGACAAAGCCCAGCTTCAGGAAGGGCAGTGGCTCTTCTATCAGGCCCTAAGCCATAGCAGCAGCGAGAGCCAGACAGAGAAAATTCCGCTGATTGCCTTGCCGACAGCCCTGACGGCGAGCCAGATTGAGGAAAGCTTTGCGACCTCACGGGCTTTATCCTTCTGGAAATTGCCTGGCTTTATCAAAACCATGGATTCTACCGGTTTTGACTCCTCCAGCCTCAAAGTCCACTTCCAAAGCCTGTTGGCGCAGCCCTTGCTTTATGCCGCCATGATCCTGCTGGCGGCCACTGTTTCTCTACGTCCGCCCCGTTTCAGGGGTACTTTTGCCCTGATTACCCTGGGGGTAATTATCGGCTTCATGGTCTTTTTTATGTCGAGCTTCCTTCAGGCTCTGGGCACAACCCACCAGATACCGGTCTTTTTGGCAGCCTGGGCACCCGCTTCCATCAGTTTCCTGCTAGGCCTTGCGGTCATGCTTAATCTTGAGGATGGCTGAAAATATTGCTGTTTTCACGGGTTGACCATCGCGCTGCAAAATCGCAATATGTGCGGCTGTTAGAGGGCTATTTTCCTTGATTCTCAACTTGTTGGAGAATTTTCGTCCAAGCGGAAATATTAACCAAGTTGTAAGGCAAACCTGATTTACTCTAGATGTGGACGTTTTTCTAAAAAACTGACCCGATGGGTGGGGACATATAAATGATGAATTTGACCGAGAAGAAGAAAGGCTTTTCCCGACTGCTGATGTGCGGTCTGGTAGCGCTGTCGCTGGGAGCCTGTTCAACTGTGCCAGAAGGCGAAAGAGACATTGGAGAAATTTATGATCCGATGGAAGGGGTGAACCGGGGGATTTTTGCCTTCAACGATGCCGTTGATACAATCTTTCTGGAACCCGTAGCCCGTGGTTACCGTTTTATTACACCGCAGCCTGTACGTACAGGCGTGCGTAACTTCTTAAGAAACCTGCGCAGTCCTGTTCAGGTTGCCAACCAGACCCTGCAAGGTGATTTGGGTGGTGCCGCCAATGACGTGGGCCGCTTTGTCGTCAACTCGACCGTAGGTGTTCTGGGCTTGATTGATGTGGCTGATATGGTCGGCTTGCCTTATGAGCAGGAAGATTTTGGTCAGACGCTGGCTGTATGGGGCGTTGGACATGGTCCTTATATGGTCCTGCCGCTTATGGGTCCCTCCTCCATGCGTGATGCGACAGGCATGATGGTGGATTCTTTTGCCGATCCTCTGAGGATCTACCTGTACAACACCAATCAGGAAGAATGGCACTATGCCCGTCTGGCTCTGACAGTACTCAGCACCCGCGAGGAACTGCTGGATGTTCTCGATGATCTGCAGAAGAACTCGTTTGATTATTACGCCGCAATGCGCAGTACCTACGTGCAACGTCGTCAGGCGCTGGTCAATGATCAGGATCCGGAACAGGCTAGCGCCCCGGCCATACCCGATTTCGACAACGAGTAAGTCACAAACACTATTTGGTTAAAGGCCTGTTTAAACAGGCCTTTTTTCCAACGGGCTTGATTTTTTAAGCAAGCTATGTCAAACAGCCACAATGCAGCCGCGATTAGACCATAAGGTTGCGATATTGTGTTAGTATAGAAGTATCATGTTATGGCGGTTATAACCGGCAAGAATTAGGGCTAATTACATGAAGAGCGTTGCTCCCCAGGTATATTTCAAACGTGTGTTGACCATGACAACTGCTATAGCTGTGTGCGGATTAATGATCCCTGCGCAGCAGAGTAAAGCAGCCGACCTTTCTTTCCCGCTTCAGATTTTGCCACTTGATGATCATCCCCTACCTAGCCATTCAGCCTTGAGCAAGGACGACAATCGCGAGCATCTTTTTAAGGTTAGCGCTTCGGATGTAGGGGCCGGTGCCGAGAACTTCATCGATAACATGGCCAAACGCGCACTGGAGTTCCTTGGCAACTCCGGCATGTCACAAGACCAAAAGACAGAGTCTTTCCGTCGCCTGTTGAATGACAGCTTTGACCTTGAAACCATCGGTCGGTTTGTTCTGGGACGCTATTGGAAAACATCAACCGAGCAGCAACGTAAAGAATACCAAGCGCTCTTCCGCAAAATGGTTGTTGATGTTTACGCTAAAAGATTCGGCGAATATAAAGGCCAAAAATTCGAAACCCGCGGTCACAAAGCAGACAACGAGAAAGATACGCTCGTTACATCTTTTATTGTTCCGGGTGATGGGCCGGAAGTGCAGGTTGAGTGGCGTGTTCGGTATAAGAATGGCCGTTACCAGATCGTCGATGTAATCGTCGAAGGCGTCAGCATGTCCCTGACACAAAGATCCGAGTTTGCTACTGTCATCCAGCGTGGCGGTGGTGACGTACAGGTCTTGCTGGCCCACCTCAAAGACAAGCAAAAATAATCGACTTATCAATAAAGAATGCCCCGCACTTGCTGGGCATTCTTTTTATTTAAAAAAATCGGAACCAGCCAAAAGCTTAGGAATTTCTGGTCATCATCTGGCCCATGACAGCATCAGCACCACCAGTAGCGGTTTGGCTGACCTGATAACTCTTTGAAACCAATTCACCAACAATACCTTCAGCCGTTTCACCAAATGTCTTCACAGAAGATCCCATCCAGCGCAACAAATGTTGTGGTATTGAATCGACAAGTTTAAAGGAGGCCAGTCCCATCATGTAAACAAAGACAGCATATAGACAGGTATAGAAGAACTGATCGAAAGCACTACGCAGATAGCGAATAGATCCCAACTTGTCCTCATCAACCTTGCTAATTGTATCAAGATCAATACCTGTGACGTTCGAGGTCACCAACCCCCAGATTTCATGGAGAACGCGCACTTGTGCTGCAAAGATTGTCATACCCGCCAATGATCCAAATACAATCAGGATCGGGTTAATAAAAATCTGGAAGATCAGATAATACCCGTTCATCGCTGCCGGACCCGGAATACCATCACCCTCGATCCTGATGTGTGACAGCGCCCACAATGGCAATCCCACCATCGCTTCGAAAATCGTTTTCACCCAATTGGTCAGGGCGATAAAGAAATACAGGAAAGGCAGGAAGGGCAGAACATAATACAACACAAAACCCAGACTGAAGCCCAGCATCATAACCTGGAAGATGAATGAGCGCGCACTTTCACCAAGGTTACCCCCTGCGATCATTGAAATCAGACCGCCCAGAGCACTGGCACCTACCATATACCCAAAACCTTGAACCGCACTCTGAACCAAAGAACGCCCCACACCGACCAACTGTGCCAAGGGATGGATATCAACATTCTGCTGCATATCAATCAAACCCTGAAGGCCCAGCATCATAACAATCGCATCTTTAAAAGAAGAACCTGAGTTTGCTTCCTGCGTGCTTTGCCAAATTGTCTGCGCTTTATAGAACAGCTTGGATAGCTGGTCATTTTCACTACCTGAGTCAAATGCAGGATAACCGCCAGACAAAACAGGGTTAAACCGCTCGCGGCCGGCGATAACGTTATTCTGTGCCCTTTTGGATTCCAAAACCGCTTCCATCACTTCGGGATATTTGACAGGATTCGGCAAAGTATAAACAGAGGCTATCAAACCGCCATTGAACTGGGCAATTTTGTTATACCAAATAGCTGCCCCGCCCCAACCCAATTTGGAAAAATCTTCAGCCCAGTTCCCATTTGTAATCTGCTCAGTCACACCAGCATCAACAATATCGGCTACGATGTCATTGAACCAATCAAACGTATCTCCAATAAATGCAGGCGTCGGTAATCCGGCATTAACGTCACGGTTAGGCACACCAGGTATATATAGTCTTACCAGATCCTGAGCATAATCATCATTCGGCGTATCTTCCCATAGTCCGGTTGCCGGATCAAAAAGAAGCTCGAACACGTAACCATTCTGCACATAGCGGGCACCCGGCTCCGAGATATCCTGTAGCGGGATTTCCATCTCACCGCATAGGGGTCTTACAAATCCGGAATATTTTGTATAGTTAACATTATCCAGATGACCGAAACGTATGGTGACATTCTTATACTGGGTATCTGCGATGACAGCATTCAGATCAGCATACGATGTAATAACAGCCGCTGTATTATCGGCCCTGATCACATAAGGCTCAATATTGATCCGCTGTGCCAACGGCAATGTTTCTGTCATCATCTCATAGGCGTGCATACATGTGCGCGCCACAAACATGAATTCAACCAAGGTGTTAACCTGCGGATACTGGGGGGTGACAACCAACGTATCGGCATCACCGAGAATAGTTGTCCCTTTGACTTCATCGAGAAAAGTGATCCAGCCATTCGTAGCCATGCTGGAACCCCATTTTGCCATTGCAAGCGTAATCAGCTGGGCACCGTTAAATCCGCTGGTAATCGGTACAAGCAATCCAAAGGCGATGATCAAGCGAATAGGTGCAATCGCATGATTGAAACGCATACCGAAAGGTACGCCTGTCTTTGCGGTCTCGGCAGTCAGGGCAATCACATAATAAAGAATAATCAGGAAAGCGATGATGGCCAGACCCGTATTATAGTACTCGAACATATCGTGCAGACCGTTATGGAAGCTGTTCGGTATAGGCGCATCTGCCGGCATACCCGCCGCACACGGAACGTTCTGGGCAACGCAGGAATTAAAGAATGGGTCCGCTCCTCCTAAGCCAAACACCCGATCCAGGAAACGGAAAGCCAGATCCTCGGTATAATTTGTCGTTATAAAAATGCTGGCAAAGTCTGCCCCTACAGATGCTTGCGCCTCGGGAGAGATGAAAGCCGTCACAAACAAGGCAAATTGCATGAATATGATGATCATGGCAAAGATCATGCAGAAGAAGATAATGATCTGGTCGGTATGCTTCAGATCAAATTTCAGATTGGGCCACGCCTGAAACAACACATGGTGCACGCCATACCGGCCAATATTGGCAGAATTCAAATAGGGGTGACCATTCGGGAGCAACTGGGCAATATTGAAAACTAATGCCATATAGTAAGAAACGGTAGAAAATCCCGTGCCCAAAATATACCGAATCCGCGGAATAATCTGCGGCAGCATAAAATAGGCCATAACTGATTTTGTGCGCTTATCCATTTCCTATGCTTCCCTTAGCCCCCCTTGCCATCATCCTTTTTCATGGCAGCCGCCCCTTGAGCCAGCGCATTACCACCGCTTTGCGCTGCACCCATAATTGATTTGACACCCGCGCCCACACCAATAACAGAGCGCATAGTCATGCTTTCCACCTGATCATTATACAAGTCACCAAAGCTGGCGACACTTGCCCCCATCCAGCGCATAATATAATCAGGCACCAGATCCACCAGTTTGAAAGAAGCCATGCCCATCATATAAACGATAAACGCATACATCAGGGTAAACAGAAACTCATCAATGACGTTCCTGAACCAATCAATGCCGCCCAGCTCATTTGCCTTTGGCGGCGCCTTTGGATTGGCATCAAAACCAGTGACATTCGAAACCACCATAGGCCAGATTTCGTGCAAGGTTCTCACCTGGGCCCCGAAAATAGCCACACTGGCAAGCAATCCAAAGATAATACATATCGGACGGAGGAAAATTTCGAGAATCAGATAATACCCGTTAAAGGCTGCCGAGCCCGGCAAGCCGTTACCATCAATCCGCAAGTGCGCCAAAGCCCATAGCGGCAATCCAACCATCGCTTCAAAAATTGTTTTGATCCATGCCCCTACAGCAAAGAAGAAATAGATGAAGGGCATAAACGGAACAATATAGAAGAGCAGAAAACCTGCTGTCAGGGCGCCAAATGCGATTTTGCTTACAAGGCCGCTAATGAATGACAGAACCCCTGCGGCCAGATGAAAACCGAAAATACCCGCAAGACCACCGGCAACCCCCGTAAAAATGGAGGCACCCAGATTACGGATCGAGCTTTCAAGTAAACTTTTTCCGGCAGCCACTAATTGGGCCAAGGGATGAACATTGACGTTCTTGGTCATGTTAAACAGACCCTGCGTACCAAAAATAGCATTCAGGATATCAGTAAAAATATTACCGGAAGGCTTCATATCGGATGTCTTGTCTGCCCAGACTTCGAATGCCGCATTCATGGCCACAGCAGCCTTGCGCTCGGTTTCATTCTTAAGATTGATTTCTGTGCCATCAGAACGAACAGGCCTAAATCTTTCAGCAGCCGTCATGGCAGAGTCATTTTTCTCGCGTTCCAGCTTAACCTGCTCCATCAACTCGGGATAGCGCCTGATTTCAGGCAGGCTATAAACAGCGCCTATCAGGTTGCCATTCAGCTCGGCAATCTTGTTGTACCATATCGCAGCGCCGGCCCAGCCAAAATCATCCATATCATCCCATGACGGCGCCGTAATCTGATCGGCTACACCCAGATCAACTGCGTTTGCTACACCGGCATCAAAATCCGCAAGAATGCTGTCAAGTTGATCAGATGTGGCCAAAACAGCATCATCATCTAAAGTGGCGCCCAGTGCCGTTGTGTATTTTTCAACGGCTCTCGTTCCGATTTCCCCAATTGACTCCGAACCAAATCCTACATCGTTAAAGGCATCATCAAACAGGATATACATCATGGCATACCATTCTTCAAAAACCCTTTTGGATCCTGGCGAATGGGCATCGGCAACATCAGTAATACGGAAGACAATTTCCCCACACAGCGGCTTAATAAAGGCAGGGAAACCGGCATGCACAGGCTGACCGCTTTCTTCTTTATATTCCCCTACAACGACATGAATATCACCGTAGTTTGCGAAGAGCAGGGCATCATCGAAACTCGTAGTCATAAAATCCCGACGGGCTGCCGCAGGCGTAATCGCTGTCGGATCGACAATATAAACCTGCGGATCGTAGTCAAAGAGTGGCGATCTCATCAATTTGACACAAGCAGCAACAGCCGATGTAAATTGCAAGTGGTTGGCCACAGGCGGAGGATTGGGTACACCAATCAAAGAATCAGGCGTACCCAGAATCGTGTTACCGCCAGAAGGTATACCCGCACCGGCCAAGAACATATTCCAGCCATTGGTAGCAAAGCCGGAGCCAAACTTGGCGACATAAAGCGCTATATACTGGGCGCTGTTTAATCCGGAAGCCATCGGGATCAATAGGCCAAAAGCAACCACCAGACGCAAAGGTGCCCACACATGATTGAACCGCTTCCCAAAAGGAGTGCCTGTCTGTGCTGTTTCGCCAATGATTGTGATAACCATGTACCCGAGAATAATCATTCCCACGACAATCAGGCCCTGACTGTATAAGGACAGCATCTCACGGAGAGCAATGTGGAACGGTGTCGGGAAGGCATTATCAACAACCACACCCATCGTATTATAGGGAGCCATATTGAAACAGGGTGCCATCTTGGCAACACATGAATCATATATACCGGGCATGCCAAATACACGGTCCAGAAGCACGAATGCAATATCATCATCCGGATTAGCCGTCTCGAACATCGTACTAAAATATGCTGGCAAAGCCATAGCTGGCGTAAACGACAGCAAACCGAAGACCAGAAGAACCAGTTGCATAAACAGCAAGGCCAAAGCGAAGGAAACCACGATAAAGATGATAATCTTATCAAGATTATGCCAATCCCATCTTAAATGGCGCATAACCTCAAAGACAACATGGCGTAAACCATAGCGTCCTTGATTTTCGGCTCGCAGATAGGGGTGTGCAGTCGGTAACAAATTGACAGCAGAGAATACAAGAGCCGCAAAGAAAGCAACCATGCCAAAACCCGAGCCGATGAGCCGATTGATCCTCGGCACCACCTGTGGCATCAGCAAATAGCCTGCTATTCTTTTGGTTTCAGTTCTCATTAATAAAATACGTTCTCTTAATATCTGAAAATATTAACCTTATTCCTTCGATCTCACAGCCGCAGTTCCTTGGGCAACAGCACCCTGCAAGCCCTGCGCTGCCTGCTGCAGATCAGACGTAACCATATTCGTACCAACACTCATCTTCATCATCAGACCATCCGGGCCAGTGCTGGACTGGTCGGTGAAGCCGCTAACATCTGTACCCAGCCATCTCATAATCTGGCTTGGAATAAGATCGATAAGCTTGAAACTCGACATACCCAGCAAGTAAACAAAGATGGCATACATAATGGTGAAGAATAACTGATCAATCGCCCCGCGCAGGGAGTTGATACCACCGGTTTCTGTTGCTACAAGCGTTTTGGCATCTGCCGCGCTATAACCCGTGACGTTTGAAACAACCAACTGCCATATCTCGTTCAGAATTTTGACCTGAGCCGCATAAATTGTAATAGCCGCAAGAAGACTGAAGACGATTAATATCGGGCGAAGGAAAATTTCCAAAATCATGAAATAACCACCGCGCGCAGCATCACCGGGGAGACTTTCACCATCGATCCGAATATGCGCCAAGGCCCAGAGAGGCACAGCGACAATGGACTCAAAAATCCCCTTAATCCAGCCACCAACGGCAAAGAAATAATAAAGAAATGGCAAAAACGGCAACACATAAAACATCAGGAAGCCGATAGAAAGCGTCATCATCCCGACCTGCACAAAGAAAGCACCAAGATTAAGACCAAGCTTACCCAACGGTTCCAGATCTTTTGACAGGTTGGCAAGCCCTCCCCCTATACCAGCAGCAAAACCACTACCCAGATTACGAATAGCCGTTTCCATCATACTTTTTCCCATCGCTGTCAGCGCAGCCAAGGGATGAATATCCGTATTGTCGGAAAGATTGAACAGGCCTTCCGTACCGAAGAACATATTGATGATGTCGATATAGGGGTTAATACCCTCAGTCGGAACTTCTGTATAGGAATTACCCCACGAGCGGAAAGCCACGTTTAATGTACGGGCGATGATTTCATCCTCAGCAGGATCAAATTTGATTTTCTTGTCAGTTGCAATCTCAACGTTAAAGCGCTCGGGTCCCGATCCGGACTCCCTGAACTTTACACGCTCTGCCTTAACGAATTCCATGACTTCCGGATAATTCGAAACAGATGGCATGGTATTCGCAGCACCCAAAAGCGTGCCATTCAACCGTGCGATATTGTTGTACCATATCCCTGCTGCGGCCCAGCCATAATCATCCATCACTGTCCAGGCCGGACTGGTAACCTGCAGGGCAATACCCGCCGTGATTAATGTATCAATCCGTGTTTCGTAACAGTTTCTAATTCTGTTCAGATAGTCGGAGTCAGGAATAACAGCCGCCGGATCCTGCGGTTCTTCAGGCGAACTTGCATCAAAGCGGTAGCGTGGCAAATAGCGTTTGCCGAAACCTATCCCCATCTGGCGGAAACTTAAACCCGGGCAGTAATTAAAGCCGTTGGCAATATCATCCCACAGGGAATATATCAGATCATGATAACCGGAAAGGATATGACGCGAACCGGGAGAGTTCACATCGTCAACGTCTGTCACGCGCAGAACTATTTCCCCGCAAACCGGTTTCACATATCCCGGATAGTTTGTATGAACAGGATCACCGGATGATGTTGTCTCATAAAGGCCAAAAACATAGTGCAGATCCCCATAATTGGCTCTTTCTACGGCTGTTGTATAGGTAGATGTACTTAACGGCATACGCATCGCCGCACTCATCTCTTCCGGAAAAATAAGATAGGCGTTAATATCCTTATTCTTCATCGACGCATAGGCAATTTTACAGGTCGAGAGGACGGTTCCGAACTCCATCAAGGTGTTCACAGGGGGCGTATTCGGATTGGCGATAAGGTCGGCAGGATCACCCAAAATGGTCAGCGCTCCAGCCGCCTTTGATTCAGCCAGAAAAAGATTCCAGCCATTTGTAGCAAAACCGGACCCCCACTTGGCAGCATAAAGAACGACGTATTGGGCTGCATTCAGCCCATTCGCAATCGGAATCAGGAGAGCAATCGCCATAATCATACGGATCGGCGCCCACAGGGCATTAAAACGTTTCCCGAAAGGTGTACCGGATTCCGCAGTTTCCAGCAGAATGGCCACGGCAAAATATGAGAATATCAGCATGGCAATCACAAGAAGACCGACGCTATATATCTGCAGCATCGTTCTCAGACCCTCATGGAAGGGTAACGGGAATTCTTGTGCCGGATGCGGATGCGGACTTGAAGGGAAACAATCAACCTCTTGCGCAACGCAGGAGCCGAAGAAATGGTTACCCGCCCCATCGGGTGGTATACCAAAAACCAGATCCAGTAAAATAAACGCTACATCATCTGTCGGGTTGGCGGTGTCAAGGAAGGTTGTCGGCAAGGGTGGCCCGGCGTAAGCCGCCTGTGATATCAGTACGAATGCAAGAATACAAAACTGTATAAAACAGATCCCGACACCGACAAGGACAATAAAGAAAATAGCAAACTGGTCGGCCTGACAACGCTGGGTCATTATATGACGCCAGACCTCGCTGATCACATCCGTAACGCCATAACGGCCAAAATTCTGGTAATTCAGGTAAGGATGGCCGAAAGGCAGCAAACGGGCCGCCCGAAATATCTGCGCCATATAGCAAGAGACATGGCTAAATCCACCACCCATAAGAGTGCGCATCCGGGGTATAATCCCCGGAAGTGCTGCATACTTAAAAACTTGGCCTGCGGTTATCTTGCTCATTTCAGCTTTATCGGACTTTCACAGATCACTCTTCTTTGCTACCTGCCATACCCTGATTGTTGCCTCCACCGGGTTTGGCAGGCGTACCGTGTGCAGTTGCTCCTGCCCTGCCGCCGCTCATCATTTTGTCAAGCATCCCTACCGGCACACCGGCGACATTACCCGCAGCCTTGGCACCCGCCACCATGGCACCGGTCGCACGGTTAGCCATGGCAGCGCCACCGAAGGCAGCGTAGCTGACAAAGCCCTGAACGCTGCTTTCGTTGCTCTCGGCAAAGGTATGAACACCATGACCCATCCAGCGCAGAATATTGTTAGGCACCAAATCAATCATCTTGAAGGATGACAAACCGATCATATAAACAATGACCGCATAGATCAGGGTAAAGAAGAATTCATCGATAATTGCCCGCTTGAATTCAATACCAACAATTGACGGACCCTTTTTAGGAGCATCGGTATCAAAGCCTGTCAGGCTGTTTGTTACCAACGGGAAGATACCATTCAAGGTTTTTACCATGGCCGCGAAGATAGCAATACTGGCCAATAGCCCGAAGACCGTCAAAATTGGTCTGACAAAAATCTCGAATATCAGGAAGTAGCCATTAAGAGCCGTATCAGCGTGCAAGCCATGCCCGTCAATTCGCAAGTGCGCGAGCGCCCAAAGCGGGACACCGACCATAGCTTCGAAGATAGACTTGATCCAGCTGCCGACAGCAAAGAAGAAGTACATGAACGGCAGGAAAGGCAACACATAATAAAGCATAAACCCGACCGAAAGTCCGATGGTTGTCAATGACACCATCATGCTGGCCAGTGAACCGAATGCCGCGCCCATGTGCTTGTTCAGGATCTCTGTGGCACCACCCATAAACGAGAAGGCCAGAGCGGCTGTCAGGTTACGGATGGCAGACTCAATAATACTTTTACCAATACCGGATAGTTGTGCCATCGGATGGATGTCGGCAGTTTCACGCAAGGTGAACAGACCTTGCAGACCAAACACAGCACTCAAGGTATCAAAAAATACGTTGCCGCTGGCACGGGCCTCAATCACGGCCGAGTTATCATAGGCCAAAAGATATTTGTAAACGTTACAAAGCAAATCGGCGATCGGCCGCTCGGCCGCGATAAGGTTGATATCCTTTGCACGGTCTTTATTCGCAAGATAAGGGCAGTATCTCTCAACCGCATTAATGTTCTGGTCGGTACCGCTGCGCTGGCCTTCCACTTCCTTCATAATCAAAGGCATCGATTTAACCGAAGGCACATTAATGGCTGCCGAGAATAAAGAGCCGTTCCATTCGGCGATACGGTTATACCATATGCCGGCCCCGCCCCACCCGCGCTTGGCAATATCGGCGTTCACAGTAAAATCAAGGGCGGCAATCGCATCATCACGGGCATCATCAAGATAAGTATCAAAATATCCCTGATAATCATTACTTAATGTGTTCATATAGGCTGATGAAGGTAACTCGGGGCTTCTTCCCGCCACACTGATGGCAGCTACAGCCTGACAGCTCCCTACATCGGCACCCGCGATTGAAGATATAACATTGTTCGGGTGGCAAGGCCCTCCAAACTCCTGTGTGTAGACAGGCACATAGATAGAATTGGCCTTGAAGGCAAACTCGTCAATCCAAGGATCCCACCACATAAAATAGGTGAATTCATCGAAATAGGCAGCCTGAATCGTTCTGGCACCGGGGTTTGTGACATCGCTCGTTGTCAGAACCACTTCACCACAGAATGGCTTAACCTTACCCGTGTACTTATCGTATTCAGGAATATCGGCATAGTGGCCAAACACAACCAGAACATCACCATTATTGTAGAAATCCAGCGCATCTTGCCACAGAACAGAGCCGCCAGAATCAACTTCCTGATGCTGGGGACCTGTAGGTGTGGTTTTCACCAAGTAGGGACGGATATCAACACCCTGATTGCGATAGACTGTTTCGTAAGCCACAGCACAGGTTCTGGCCATCACCATAAATTTGATCAGGTGGGAAACTTCCTGCGATTTCGGTCTGGAAATCATAGCCTCATCGCACCAGCCGATCGGGTTGTTTACACCACCCGTTGTACAGCCACCACCACCAGCCGCAATAACAGTCGCGTTATATTCGTTCCACGCATTGGTCGCAAAACTGGAGCCGAATTTAGCCGCATACAAAACAATATATTGGGCGCTGTTATAGCCATAGTTAATCGGCACCAGCAAACCGACAGCTGTCACAAGACGGATGGGTGCCCAGACGCTATCAAATCGCTTGCCAAACGGCGTGCCGGTTTGCGCTGTCTCGGCCACCAAAATGATGATGTAATAAAGCAGGATAAACAAAGCCACGATCAACATGGCTTGTGAATAGAATTGGAACAAGGCCTGCAAACCAGCACTGAACGGCGTCATACCAATAATAGCAGGATCAAACTGTGAGCCATATAAGTTGGGGACAGCAAAAACACGGTCCAGCAGCATATAAGCGATATCTTCGTCGGGCAAAGGCGTCTCGAACAGGGACGCAAAAGACGGGCCCGCAAAAGCTGGCTCAAGAATAAGGCTGGCAATCAGGAGCGCAAACTGCCCCAGCATCAAGACAAAAGCTGTCAGCAACATAAAGTAGATGACAACCTGATCGATATGCTTGCGGTCAAAACGAAGACGGCGACCGGCTTCGGCCATCACATGGTGAATGCCAAAACGGCCCCTGTTGGCGCTATTCAGGTAGGGGTGTGTAGCCGGTAAAAGGCCCACAGCGGCATAAATCGCCGCCATAAGCGATGCCAGCCAGCTAAAACCGTCAGCAAAAAAGGAACGCACGCGGGGAATGACCCCCGGCAACATGGTGTAGGTCAAAACCTGCTTGGTGTTAACGCCTTGAACTAACTTCACTTTTTATGACAAAGCCCCCGTAATACTACTCCATCCATAGTATCATACCGCCAGATACATAAAATTTTATTTAATTATTTTACTATAAACATAATAGCAGAAAGCTGGTTCTTTTACCAGAACCAGCCTTCAAAAAGCATTTTATTTTCAATAATTAAGTCTGTATTAAGCCGCTCTAGTCAAAGGCTTATATTTGATCCGGTGAGGCTGATCTGCATCTTTACCGAGACGGCGCTGACGGTCTTTCTCATAATCCTCATAGTTACCCTCGAACCAGACAACCTGCGAGTCACCTTCGAAGGCCAAAATATGAGTGGCCAAACGATCAAGGAACGCACGGTCGTGCGAAATAATCACCGCACAACCGGGGAAGCCTTCCAGAGCCTCTTCCAAAGCTGACAGTGTTTCCGTATCCAGATCGTTGGTCGGTTCGTCGAGGAGCAGAACGTTGGAACCGGATTTCAGCATCTTGGCCAAATGGACGCGGTTGCGTTCCCCGCCTGAAAGCTGGCCCACTTTTTTCTGCTGGTCGGGACCACGGAAATTGAATGACCCCACATAGGCACGGGATTGCATTTTAATCCGGCCAAGTTCAAGGATATCAAGACCATCCGAGATTTCTTCCCAAACGGTTTTATTCGGATCAAGGGAATCTCGGCTCTGATCGACATAGCCCAGCTTCACGTTATCCGAGACCTTGAACGTACCCTTATCAGGAGTTTCCTGTCCGGTAATCATACGGAACAAGGTTGTTTTACCGGCACCGTTCGGACCAATCACGCCTACAATACCGCCCGGCGGCAGTTTGAAGGACAAATCTTCGATCAACAAACGATCGCCAAAACCCTTACTGATACCGCTGGCATCAATAACCGTCTCACCCAAACGCGGCGGTGTCGGAATAACAATCTGTGTACCGCGCGTATCCTGCTTTTGTGATTGCGCCAGCAAATCATCATAGGCAGATACACGGGCCTTGGATTTCTTGCGGCGACCTTCAGGTGTGCCTCTGATCCATTCCAGCTCTTTGGCCAAAGTTTTTTGCAATTCGTCTTCTTCCTTGGCCTCTTGCAGCATACGCTTACGCTTGGCTTCGAGGTAAGCAGAGTAGTTACCCTCATAAGGAATACCGCGACCACGGTCGATTTCGAGAATCCAGCCCGTGACATTATCAAGGAAGTAACGATCGTGGGTTACCATCACAACGGTTCCCTCATAATCACCCAGGAAGCGCTGCAACCACGCCACACTTTCGGCATCAAGGTGGTTGGTAGGCTCGTCAAGCAGCAACATATCGGGCTTTTCCAGCAACAAACGGCACAAAGCCACACGGCGGCGTTCACCACCCGAGAGCTTGGTCACATCAGCATCCGGTGCCGGACAACGCAAGGCATCCATCGCAATTTCGATGGTGCGGTCAAGTTCCCAGCCATTCACAGCATCGATCTTTTCCTGCAGATCGCCCATCTCGGCCATCAGCTTGTCGTAGTCGGCATCAGGTTCGGCCATTTCCATACCGATCGCATTGAAGCGGTCAACCATCGCCTTGACGGGGGCCATACCCTCCATCACGTTTTCGAAAACATTTTTCTTGGGATCAAGCTGCGGTTCCTGCGCCAGATAACCTACACGTGCGGACTTGGCGGCCCATGCCTCGCCAGTATATTCCTTATCAATCCCGCCCATTATTTTTAGCAAGGTCGATTTACCAGCCCCGTTCGGACCGAGCACACCAATCTTGGCCCCGGGAAAGAAGCTCAACGTAATATTTTCCAGAACCTTTTTCCCGCCAGGATAGGTTTTGGACAAGCTGTTCATCACATAGACATATTCGTAAGAGGCCATCTTATTGATTCCATTAGTAAATTTATTGCCATTTTTATCTGTGTAGAAACTGTGCAGATTGCAGTCTTTACAGATTCAACACAACAACCATTCAAGTCATTGATATAAAACGATATTTTATATATCAGGCTAAAACACGAATTTTGGGGACTATTTCAGGGTTTCACCCCTGCTCAAGCGCCTAACCAGCCCAGCCCTTAAACTTGCGCATAACATCAAAAAATCAGCATGAATGGAAATACATATATATTGAGAATGGCCTGAAAACTCAACGTACAAATCTAGCCCTACTAGGAAGGATCAAAGGATTCAAATATATCCTGTGACACCAAGGGGCTGACCTCTTGCTGCTTCAATAGCCCTTCCGCAGTCTTATTGAAGGCGCTAGCCATGGTGGGGCGTTTGGATTCTGCTGGTGCAGGTGTTGCAGAGTTTAATACTTCAATCTCTTGACCTTTATACGCTTCTTTCCTGAATATCTCTGGCACGATGTCGCGGAGTTTTTGCGCTTCGGCTTTAAGCTTGTCGATTGCATCATTGTTTCTGGCTTGCCTGTTGATTGGTTCATTGTGGCTGTAGGCATTAAAGGTGGTTTGGGTTGAGGTTGCTGCGCCTAGACCCTCTGCACGCACTTCCTGCTTATTGGCAGTTTGCTCTTTCGCATTTAATAACTGCGCGTCTATGCTTTCCTGCAAGGTCTTAAGCTTATCTGTGGCAGGAATGAACCATGATTGACGCTGTGCTCTTTCTTCATAGCGCGATTGGATGTGGGCTGTGATGTCTTTGATCTCTTGCGGAGCCTTGATCTTCCATGAAGGTTGGGTGGCTATAGTTGCTGCCTGATTATCTGCCTTTATCGTGACGGCTTTGAAGGGTGCAGATATTTGCGCTACTTCGGTAATGACGCTGTTGGCCTTAAATCCTTCGCGCAAGAGGCCTGATTTTAAATGTTCTGGTTTAAAGACCGGCGGGAGTTGTTCTCTTAATAGCTCGGCTTTCAGCGTTGTCTTTAAAATTACTTCCGCATTGGTGATGCACTTTTCTTTGAACACGATAGGATTGGCTGGCGGGATTGTCGCGCCTGCTGGCGCAGCCTCCTGCCGGAATGATAATGATGGCAGGGTTTTAAGCTCTTTTTCTATCCGTTCCACCAACGCCCTGTAATGGCGCAAGTGGGTGGTGGTAGTTTCAAGTTTGTGGAGATTGTCTTTCATCTCCCGCATCTGTTCATGGATGCCAAGGCGATAGCTCTGGCCGTAACGGGCCATCTGGCGCTGCGCCCTTGTGTTTCGTTCCTCTTGGCTAAAGCTGGTACGGGCTTGCCCCTGTAATCTCTCGGCAATAAAAATCTTCGATAATATAATGGCCTCTTTAATCATGTGCATCAGGGCTTGCGGCAAGGATGTCTGATTTAAGAGCCTTTCATAGCGCTTGACCTTCCTATCGAGCTTGATGGCTTCTGCTTCCAGTCTGGCTATTTGTAACGGCAATGGCTCTGGCGGACGTTGAGTCCGCCTATGGTTGATCCGCTTGATCTCGGCCACCAGCTCGGCACGAGTCAAAGGCGGATCGGAGAGCTTTTGCTCGATAGCCGGATAATCGGGTTTTCTCCCCTTATCCGCCAATCTCTCTGGTGCTTCTGGTTCAAGGATGGAATCTTCTTCCATCAGAAGCGGATGATCTTCACCAGCCTCGGGTTCATCAGACAGGCTTTCAGCCTGTGAGGTTTCCTTGGCAGCGGCAGGGGATAGGGATTTGCTATCCCCGCTGCCTTGTTTGCCGGATTGTGTACCGGACTGGGTTTCGGATCGGCCCTCATCATCCGTGTCCTCGTTTTCATCTTCGGATGAAGGCCCAAGGTTCTGGCCTCCCGTGCTTCCGGAACCGCCAGAGGATGAAGAACGGCTTCCCTCTTCATCCTCGCCATTATCCTCTCTATCCTCATCCCTAGAACGGCTTTGCCGTTCTGCGGCTCCGGCCTTACCCTCGGGGCCGATATGGATTTCAGGGATACGGTCTATCCCCTGATCCATCAGGGTGCGCCGGTCGATGCGGGATTCTATGCCTGCCTGTTCCAAGGCAGCATTCGCCAAGGCTTCCCAGACCGCCCGAATGGCTTCAATCTCCTGCGGGCCGTGTTCCTTGTCATCAAGGATACGGGTTTTCTTACCCAGCCCATCTTTTGTGACCTCACGGGTTGTGAACAATAGATGGGCGTGGTGATTGCGGGGATCGTGACCATCTTTGCCGTAAGGTGAATGAAGCGCAACATCGACCACGACACGGTAGCGCTCCACGAGATAGGCCGCCATATCACGGGCGAGTATCTTGCGGGCGGACAGATCAAGCTCATGCGGGAGTGCCAGAATGACCTCGCGGGCCACGCGGGCATTCTTGCGGGTTTCTGCGGCTTCGGCTGCATTCCACAGCAAAGCACGGTCATGGGTGTGTTCGGGGGCGAATGCGGGGGCCATGATGAAAGTTTCCACCACGCCGGTGCGCTGGTGGTAGCGGTGGGTAACACAGCGGCGTTCATCATGCAGGATCGCTCCGGCACGGTAGGCAGCCGCAGCCACAGCCGAGTGGCCTTCCGCCCGCGAGAACACCCGCACGGAGCAATGGTATATCGCCAAAGGCTACAAAGCCTTTCTCCACCCATCTAGAATGTTAAAACATCAAGAGGGGTGGCCAGCGATAGACCCTATATGCGCGATTGATAGATCGATAAACCCGCTGAACAGCGCACTCGCAAAAGCACTGCAAACGCCAGTTTGCGTAAGTGCGCTATTAACCCCTCTTCAATCCAGAATAGCAGGGGAATGTTAAGGCTCAGGAAAGACCCCATACAGCAGAACCCCTATTTATTACGATTTTTTGATGCACGCAAGAGAGATGGGTATTTTATACAATTATATCAATATCTTAAACAGATTAAGACCAAATAGATGGTAATAGCACCGTCCGTATCCTCCACCAGAAAATGGATAATCGAAGACATTTATAAAAAAAAGAGGGCCTTTCAGGCCCTCTTTGCAATCAACCGTTAAATATTAAACCACGATCAAATTACCATTAGTAACCAGTGCCGCTTCATCGGTCAGGCCCGTTACACCGGAGAGTGTGGCAATCTGGGTCAGGCTATATGTTCCGCCCGTACCATCCATATCGACCTTCACAATTGTGTTTGAACCGCTGGTGGTAAACTCGACAAAATCCGTAATGGCATCATTGAGTGGATCATAAAGGCTCAACAAATCGGAAATGTCGATGGCATCGCCTTGTCCTGTCGTAAAATCAACAATCGTATCAATTCCTGTTTCACCATTAAGGAAGATAAATGTATCGGCCCCATTACGGCCCCGAAGGCTATCACTGCCATCACCGCCATATAGGAAATCGCTACCGTTCGAGCCTTGCATGACATCATCACCGGCTTGACCATAGAGGTAATTGGTATCGGTTTCACCATAGTAGGTGGAACCTGAACCGCCGCCATAGATCGTGTCGTTGCCGTCACCACCAAACAGTGTGTCCGAACCCAGATAGCCGGAAATTGTATCATTCCCGCCGCCGCCATAGATCATGTCGGCACCATTGGAATTCGTGCGGGTTCCAACCAATGTTTCTCCGGCAGAAGTCCCCATCAGGGTGTAGCCCAATGTCCGCAGATCAATCTCTGTATCATCAGACAGACGGATAAGCTCGACAGCTGCACTTCCCGAGGATGTACCAAACTGGTTTTCAAGAAGAATGCTGCCACCAAAGCCGCCGTCAATGACAACTTTCAGATCATAATCACCTACACGCACATAGGTAATATCTGCAGCCTCGATAGAGGAGTCGAAATTCAGGGTCTCAACATCTTCCCCTGTTTCGGTGATTTCATCATTACCATCACCGTAACTGAAATAATATTGATCAGCGCCCGAACGGCCATGGAATGTATCGTTACCAATACCGCCGGTCAGGTGATCAATACCATTCGAACCCCAGAGATCATCATCCCCAGCCTCGCCATAGAGATAGTTAGTCGAGGTTTCACCGTAATATGTGGAACCCGAGCCGCCACCGTGGATCGTATCGTTACCATCGCCACCAAAGAGCGTATCCGAACCCAGATAGCCGGAAATCGTATCATTTCCGCCAGCGCCATAGATCGTGTCTTCCGTGCTGGAATTGACAGGCGTTCCTATTAATGTTTCCCCTGCTGCACTTCCAATCAGGGTATAACTAAGCGTCCGTAGATCAATAGTAGTGTTATCACTGAACTGGATATATTCAATTGCCTTGGCAGGGGAGCCTGTTTCGAATTGATCAACCAGCAGGATGGAACCACCGCTGCCGCCATTGATCAAAATCTTGAGATCAGTATTACCAACACGTTCATAGCTCAAATCACCGGCATCAATCGTTTCACCCAGATGAAGCGTATCAATATTGGTTGAACCGGAAACAGCGCCCTGATCCTCAATCGTGTCGTCACCATGTGCACGTTCAAAATAATAATGATCGTTGCCCAAGCGGCCCCTCAGCGTGTCGTTACCTGTACCACCATAAATATGATCCCCACCATACGAACCCCAGATCGTATCATTACCGGCATCACCATAGAGGTAATTGGTTGTCGTTTTGTTGTAATAACTCAAAGAGGCAGAACCAGCATGAATCGTATCATCACCATCCCCGCCATGGAGCTGGTCGGAACCCAGATAGCCATAGATCGTATCATTCCCGCCTTGGGCGTAAATAATATCATCAGGACTACCCACACCGGAGTTATTTCCGTTCAAGGTCTCTGCCGCATCAGTGGCCACGAGTCCAAAGCTCATGGTCGTCAAGTCCCACACCGTGGTGTCATGGAACTTGATCGTTTCAACAGCGCCCGAACCTAAAAATGTAGCAAACTGATTAATCAGGGTAATCGTTCCGCCCTGACCTCCATCAATCAAGATTTTGAGATCATAGGAACCTTCACGAATGATCGTGACATCCTCTTCCTCAATCCCCTCGCCCAGATTGATCGTATCATCCGTACCATAACCCGAGGCATCAACCTCGGTGATATTGTCATGGCCATCATTCAGGTCGAAGTAATATTCATCATCGCCGCGATTGCCCTGCAAGGTATCATTACCGGCCCCGCCATGAAGATGATCAATGCCATAGGAACCATTCAGCTTGTCATTCCCTGCATCGCCATAAAGCGTGTTGGTCGCGGTTTCCGAAGCATAGGATATATCAGCGCCACCGCCATAGATCGTATCATCTCCCGTCCCGCCATAAAGAATATCGGCCCCGAGATAACCATAAATTTTGTCGTTGCCGCCATTGCCGTAGATCGTGTCCGTACTCAAACCAGCCGTAGCAACGCCCGTTAGGGTTTCGGCGGCATCGCTACCGCTCAATGTGTAGGGAAGCGCGGTCAGGTCAAGCGTGCTGGTATCATAGAATTCCAGAGTCTCAATGGCTCCTGCCCCCGATGATGTCGCAAACTGGTTTTCAATCACGATCAATCCGGTTTGTGTGCCTGTATCGATTTCAATGACAAGATCATCACCGTTCATGGCCCGATAGATTGTCAGATCACCAGAGTCAATCCCTACCCCGAAGACAATTTTATCACCTGTATCGCTGCCTGATTCACGGAAGGTATCGGAGCCATCACCCAACCCGTATATATAGGTATCGTTTCCGGCCTCACCCAATACATAATCACCATCGGTACCGCCGGTAATTACATCATTACCATTGCCGCCATTGATCGTATCAACACCTGCGCCGCCATAAAGCGTATCATTGCCATTAGCGCCATCGATATCATCATCACCAACACCGCCAGAATAACTATCATCACCAGTGGTGCCGTTATAAATCAGACCCGCAGGGCTGGACCATAACAACCCGCCCAATATGTCATTCAGATCGAGTGTATTGTCCGAAGCATAGATCGCCGCATTCAGTGCTGTTTGATCGCCGGATGGCAGATTATCAGTCCCGACAGAGTATTCCACCATACGGACAACATTTTGCCAGAACACTTCACGTTCGCCTGTATTGGCCAATCCTGTGGCTTCGGTTTCCAGAGCATCCAGAACATCGGCATCAAGGCCCGTCACGCCTTCAAAGGAATCAGAGGCAATGTTGTAATACCAATCGCCTTCGAACAACTCGCCACCGGCAGATTGCGCCACAAGGCGGGCATAATAATGATTAAAAACAATACTGA
This sequence comes from Micavibrio sp., assembly GCA_046294845.1. Classification (GTDB taxonomy): domain Bacteria; phylum Pseudomonadota; class Alphaproteobacteria; order Micavibrionales; family Micavibrionaceae; genus Micavibrio_C. The sequence continues at coordinate 147,035 of JBKBNU010000001.1, forward strand.
ATGCCTGCGATAAATCCCGCCCCGCATGAGTTAGAGGATTACTATAGGCATCGCGCTGCAGAAAATCTTGCGCTGTCATTTTTTCTAGAAAACTAAGCTCTCTAGAATCAACGTTACTGCCCCGTTCCGTACCATCCAACCCGTCAACCCCCGCCCAGCGGAACAGAATATTTCTCACATCTTCCGCAAGGGCGGTTGTTTCAGAAAACAAATTTTCTGGAGTTTTCACAAACACACTAAAAACCTGCGTCAGCAAATTATCTGTGCCTGCACAGTCTAATGACATAGCTATATGAAGATCAGGGAGATCACCGTAACCACGCATGGTGGGCATATAAAATACAGCTTCTTGCAACTCCAATTCTGCTGCATAGATAGAGTTCATTTTGTCGTATTGGAACCAAACATCATGCACAGCGTAATTAGCTGTACCGCTACCCGTGTCTACGGTGAATGTGCTGATATGCGTGACAGCATGCCCCTGATTGGTTTGCGAAACTTCCGTGGCACCTAGATCGATAGATATAATATCGTGATCAGCAAGGATATAGAGCTCTGTCTCCTCCGAATAACCATTCTCGTTTGAATCAATCCAGATAATTAGGTCATCCCATACCTCATCACCCGCCGATATGATGCCATCAAGGTTTGTGTCATATTGCGCAAGGATAGTAAATCCATCCGTATCCACCGTCCCGAACAATTCACTGTTATCATCAATCCGGCCATTTTCATTTACATCGAGCGCGAGAAATCCATCACCACCTGTAACCCAGCCTGATACATTTGCAAAACCGTCAACATTACCATCCCAATAGGTTTCACTGTTCGCCAGACTGATTAATTCAATCGTCCCCGAATGATCAAGATCAAGCACCAGCGGTGATACCCGCCCCCTAGCCAAATCAATGATGTCACCCGCTTCATTGTATAGACGATCCGCAACAGCTCTAATCCTTTCTATAGGGTCAGGCTGAATTTCGTTGGGAAGAATATACCCTGACGCTGGTGCAAGATATTCACCCCTATCATCTTGAGTAGGCAATGGCAATCCGTCCGGATAGTTTGTCGTGTTCACACGTGACAATGCAGTATCAACAGCGGAGTTACTATTTCGTCCAGCGGGACCGGTAGGGTTGTATGTATGATTCTCCGCCTCTATGTCATCCATAGCATTTATAATAGCTAAAAATTCCACCGAGAGATCATCGGCAGTTACTATAGTTTCACGCGGATCATCATTTTCTGAATCAAAATCAGGATTAGAAATCGCATTATTTTGTCCATAGTCTGTAATTATATTACCAAACGGCTCCAAAAAAGAATTTCCCCCTTGCCCAGTAATAGTAGCAGCATGACCTACAGCAGGCCCTCCTCGCGCGTACCACTCATTACCATTACTATCCGTGTATACAATGTATTTATGATAGACAGCTGATCCGTTATAAAAAATTTCCTTGTACCTTACCTCTATAGATTCAGTCATTTCTTTCTCCCCATTTCTTTTATGGATAAGTAGTGTCCACCACGGCATATACACGCTTTACTTCATTATCTTTAACAAAGAGAGCTATGCTATAGCGTGAAAAAAATTTCCAAAATCTTGAAAGCCCCGGCCCCCTACTACCAAAAATAAATTTGTCAAAAGAGTCCTTTTCTGTGCGCCAGTGTTTATTTAACTTAGAAACTTGACTAGCATCATCAACGATAGAAATTTTAAATCCATTTTTTACCAAAAGATGGATTGCATCTTCTGATTGCTCACAGCAGGCTTTTATGTACTTTGTTGCTTCTGCAGTTACAAATCGTCCTTTCTCATTATGAAACAGATCTATAAATCTTTCAGGCCGCGATGGCTCAACACCTTCTGCATACGCACGAGAACCTTCATAAATTGCGAAACCACTATTGATAGACAACCAACCCCAAAAGAAGGTGACTAGAAAAATAATAAAAACTCTCATCTTTTCCTCACGAATCACCCCAAAATGAAACCATGCCGCTGATCCAACATCAATCCCAAAAATCATTTTTAGATTGAGAATTTTATAAATATACAATCCATGATGACATACAATTGTATGCGCGATAAATTATGTGAATGCTATGCGTCACTGCCACAAGCTTAAAGTCCTGCATCGGAAGTTTGAGAAAGAAATTTTGGTTTGATAAAGCCCCCCATCAATTACATCTGTAATATGATGGATCAAAGATCAGAGGGCATGATGATTAGTGGGCAGAGAATCTCTCTGGCCCCTTTCCAAAAGCCATCATCTATACCCCGCATAAGAATGTATGATTTGCCCTGCCCGTTATAGATTACTGCCTCACTCACTATCAGTACGGTCGGCAGATACGGGCAGCGCAGATTCCCAACCGGGCAATCCCACCAGAATACGCTCGGCATTCTTGACAGGGTTGATATGCCCGTAATGATCCTCGATCATCTTGACCGATGTTCCCATTTGTTTGGCAAGGAAATACACATCCACCCCCTCGGTCAGGCGGAATGTTGCATAGGTATGGCGGAAACAATATGTGCTGCGGCGTTTTCCGGCGGAACTAAGCAGCAATCCCGATTCCTCCAGCAGATTTTCAATCAGGTAATTGTAGAGGGTCTTGCTGGCCTTCCCCTCTTCATTGGTAAAAACATGGTCTTGGGAGCCGGAGGCCTTGCTGATCTCGCGGATACGCTCGAAATATGTGGCAACAGAACTGGCGGCGACAAGGTTTCTGCTTTTACCCTTGCCCCGTACACTCAAGCGCACAAACTGCCGCCCTTGCTTGTCGGTCTGGACTGCCACATCCTGCCACAGGAGGTTACGGGCCTCGGACGGGCGCATTCCTGTATTAGCCATGATCAGGATAAAATTATAGGTCATGGTCCTGTACCAGATATTCAGTTTATTGCGCCCCTGTTTGATCCAGCCCCGTGCATGGGTATGAAGCTTGCGGTATTCCTGCGGTGTGAACTCTTCCCGCCGGACCTTGCTTAAAGGCAGCTTTTCTTTGAAGACCTGACTTTCGCGGATATATTGCTTATGGGCGGCATAGGCCATGATGGCCTTGAGCGTAGCCATTTCGGCCCTGATTGTGCCATCACTGACCTTTTGACCGGCACGGCCCTGACCATTCTTCTGTCGCCAGATCGGATAACCCTTCCAGCGGTCAGGGCCAATAAGCGTGATTTGTGTACTCCCGATATAGGGATTCAGTTGCGAGCGCACATGGGAATCCAGAACCCGCCAGCGGTGAAAAGTAATCTGCCCGACATCGGCTCTTTCCTTTTGCTGATCGAGATATTCTTTGGCTACCTGTGAGAACAGGCGATTGAATACGGGAAGTTCATGTTTGATTTTGAAACGCAGCTCGGCATCGAGGTCATAGGCTTTATCGCGGGCCTCCCGCAGGTCGGCAGTTCTCAGGGAAACCGTTTTATAGCGGTCTTCGCCCGCCAATTTCATGCGGCAATACCATCTTTCATGTTGGACGTCACCGCGCCGGAAAAGGATCAATCCGGTCTTTAATTCCTGCTGGTCGATTAAGAATGTCATGGCATTCAACTCCTGCATTTTCTGTGTAGAAACTGTGCAGATTTTCCGTGCAAGTGCTTGATATTTCATAGCTGTGCAGGGACTGTGCAGGAATAATTATATATAAATATTGTTATTTTTCAATTAATTAGCTGAATGACATCATCACATAGACATATTCGTAAGAGGCCATAAATTTCTTCCATTCTTATATTGAAAGGCAGCCGGAACCGCCCTTTTTAGCAGCCCCATATATATAAAGAATGGAGGGAAAACTGCAACTTCCGTTATTTCACAGGTTATTGCCGGCCCCCCAAAAGAAAAAGGGAGGTGAAAACTTCACCTCCCCCAGTTGTTACGCGCACAAGAAAACTATTCGGCAGCTCTCAGGAAGGAGGCAACCTCGCCCGTCGATTGCTGAACAACGTTATCATTCCGGATTTGCTGCAAGAATTGGGTCACTGCTGCCTGCATGTGTCCGGCAAGGCCGGAAATATTATCAGCAGAAGCTTTCAAGGCCTGTGACGCATCACCCGTCTGTGTGGCCCCCGCCTGCACGTTACCGATGGCTTGCGATACCTGCTGTACCGCCAGAGATACCTCGGAAACGTTACGGGCAATTTCTGCCAGAACCGCATTTTGCTCCTCGGCGGCGCTGGCCGTTTGTGCGGCAGCCCCGTCAATTCCCAAGATACTGTCAATAATTTCCCGCATGGCCATGACCGATTCCTGCGTTGCCCGCTGGATTTCAGTAATGCGGGATTCGATCTCTTCGGTTTTTTGCGCTGTCTCACTGGAAAGTTTTTTGACCTCATCGGCTACAACCGCAAACCCCCTACCGGCAGCACCGGCGCGAGCGGCCTCGATCGTTGCATTCAGAGCCAACAGATTTGTCTGGCCGGCGATATTTTTGATCGCATCGACAACTTCACCGATATTTTCGATGAGCTTTTTAAGCTGATTTACTTTTTCGTTAGCTGCGCGGGCGCTAGAGGATGCCACATTGGCTTGCGAGGCCACATTGGCAACCTGTTGCGAGATTTCCTTGGCACTGGCAGTCATTTCTTCTGTAGCAGCCGACACGGTCTGCACATTCACGTTGGTCTCTTCGGCAGAGGACGCCACATATGTACTGGACTCCTGTGTCGATCTTGCCGTGCCATCCATTTCTTTCGCGGTGACTTGCAAGATATCGACAGCCCCGATCATATCACGGATAGCTTTGCCCACCTGCTGATCGAAACGGTCGGCGAGTTCGTTCATCATGCGGCGTTTTTCTTCTTCGGCCCTGACTTTTGCCTGTTCCTGCTCTTTTTGCAGGCGTAAGGTTTCCAGCCCGTTCTTTTTGAAAACCTCAACCGAAGCCGCCATACTGCCGATTTCATCTTTGAGATGAAGTCCCGGAATGACAACATTATAATTGCCCTGCGCCAAAACTCTCATGGCATCTGACATATTGGTGATCGGCTTGGCGATCCCTTTGGCGAAGAAAACAGCTACAATTACCACAAACAGCATGGCAGCCATGACCCAGATCACCGCTGATTTTTTCATGTTTATGATCGGCTTCATGACTTCGGCTTCATCCATTTCTGCCATGATGATCCATTTTGTACCTTTGAATTCGAAAGGTTCATAGGCGGAAAGAACCAGAATGCCGCGATAATCATTGATAACCGCTACACCCTTTTCACCTTTCAATCCCAAGGCAACAGTTTCCGTGTCCACTTTGGTTTTGAGAATGGTTGATTCTTTGGAAAAGCGGGAGTCGCTGCGCATCAGCTTGTCAGGACCCACGATATAGGTTTCACCGGTTTCGCCCATACCAGCCGCAACTTGCATAATCGCATTCAAACGTGCGATCGGCATCTGGAAGGCAATAACACCGGCAACAGAGCCATCATCATTCAATATAGCCTGTGCAATAAAGCTGGCAGGCACATCGTTACTGGGGGCATAAGGCTTGAAATCGTAGAAGGCCTGATAATTATCTTTCGGGTTTTTCAAGGCATCATTGAAAACCCGCGCGAGATCGGTATCTTTCCAGCGGCCCGTATTCAGGTTGGTAGCAAAATCCAGCTCTTTGAAAACCGTGTAAACCAGATCACCATTCGGCCTGAAAAGGAAAACATCATAATAGCCACGTTGGTTCAAGAAAGACCTGAACCACGGATGGTAGGAAGCATGGGTTTGACTATAAAGAGAGCCGTCATTGGCGGCATCAAGCTTCTCTTTTTGTCCCAAGGGGTTTGGATTTTCTTCTATATAGAGTTTGTGCAGAATATCTGTCTGATGACCTGTGGCTGCCAATTCATCCCATCCGGCGCCATAATCTTTTAAGGCCTGCCTGACATAGGGGCTAGTGGCCATAATAGAAAGATCCTCGCTGATCGAATTCATATACTCCCTCAAAGTTTCAGCACGTGCTGACCGTAGCGCCTTCATTTCCTCTTCGATCGCATGATGCAGTGCCTTTTGCGATTGGGTAATCGTGATCGTCCCCGCCAGAACAGCCGAGAAAAGCGCAAGAGCAACGATCAAAACGGGGAGTTTGCGGGAGATTTTTAGACGAGAGAGGATCATGGCAGTACTCGCTAACGTAAGAATTGCACCATATAAGGGTAATTATATACCATTTTAGGACAATTTTGTAAGTGTTTTTACATAATACTTGATATCTTTTGCTCTACACCCTATACCTTGGGATAGGTAACTATGTACCGCCCTATATTACTCTTCTTATTACCCTTCCATTTTAAACCCGTCCTTACATACTGTGCCTTGACCTGCATCAATAGACTTATGATTGGTGGCGCAGCAGGCTGGGTCCCAAAGATTTATGGCGGCCTTTTTAATTGCCTGATCTAAGCACGATTAACCTATTTAAATAAAGGAGGTGTTGAGAGTATCAGACGGCATCAATCCGTCCGGCGTCATAAAGGCTTTGAACATTCAAGCCCGTCTCACCCGAAAGAGTAGCAATTTGCACAAAGTTTACGCCGCCCGTCGTGCCATTGGCATCAATACGGACAATCGTATCACTACCTACTGTCTGGAACTGAAGGAAATCATCAATATCGCTAACGCCCGCCGTAAATCCGGTCAGGAGATTGGAAATATCGAGAACATCATTCTGGGATACCGTAAAATCAACAACGGTATCGACACCAACAAAACTGGTGAAACGGAAGATATCGGCACCGCTGCCACCCAGCAAGATATCATCGCCATCGCCGCCTATCAGAATATCATCGTTATTGCCACCATCGAGAATATCATTACCAGCACCACCTGTCAGTGTGTCATTACCAGCCAGACCTTCAAGATAATCCGCATTAGCCGAACCTGTCAAAGTGTTGCCACCCGTCGTACCCGTATATGTATTACCCCCTAAAAACACACTAAGCGTGTAAGTGCCTGTCTGGCTGGCTCCATAAGCACCCATCTCTATGTAATACGTGCCCGAGGTTGTCGGCGTATAATAAAGCAGGGAATCGTAACCGACACCGCCATCATCATCACCGGAATTCACCGATGTGCCACTCGCATTTCGTATAGAATGAATACGGGGATCTGTCATGGTTCCGCCTTCGGTTGGTGTGCCTCGCGCCCAGATGGCATATTTTACCCCTGCCGTCAGGGAAATACCGTACCAGTCACGATCACCACCCGTATCAACAGCACTGACAACACTGCCATTTATGGTGATTGTTGATGCTGTCCCTGTTGTATTTCCGACATCCCCCTCATTTACGTTATTAACCGAGATAGCAATATCCTGTTCATCATAAAGGCTGCCGTCTGATACCCTAACCCTGACATCATAGACGTTGTCATTTCCGGCATCTGTCGGTAATTCATAATTAGGCGCCGTAGCAAACGAAAGTGCGCCCGTACTTGCGTTAATGGCAAACCAGGCAGCATCAACACCACCCGATATCGAATAAGTTAAAGTCGATCCCGCATCAGGATCCGTAGCTGTAACCGTTGTCACAGCCGTCGAATTTTCATTGATGGATATCGAAGTCGTTGCCCCACCCCCATTTGATGTAATCAGGGGCGATTCATTGACATTCGTCACTGTGACATAAATTATTTGCGTATCATTCAAAGAACCGTCAGATGCGCTCACATTCACAACATAAATATTATCAGCGTTAGAGTCCGTGGGTGATTCAAAATTTTGCGCCGATATAAATGATAGAATACCCGTAGCCGAATTGATATTGAAACGGGCAGCATCCAAACCACCGGAAATAGAGTAAGTCAATGTCGTTGGTACATCGGGATCTGCAGCGATGACTGTTGTAACAGCTGTATTACCCTCTGCAATATTAACAGTTGCAGTATCGCCGCCGCCATTCGAGGTGATGACAGGAGCATCATTTGTGTTGGTAACATTGATAGTTAATGTTTTGGGTGATGTATCAAAAAGCCCCCCCAGATCACGCACAGAAAATGTAAAACTGGTGTAGGGAGTTCCTGTCGCATCAGCCACAGGCACAAAGACCAGATTACCCGCCGCAATATTGGCCACCGTGATAACCTGCCCTGCGATTACAGAAACACCGGAAAGAAGCAATGTTCCCGCAGAGGGTAAGCTATCAATTCTTACAGATGATAGGGCATCCAGATTATTTGCATCCGTATAGCCAAAATGTCCTGTTGCCAGTACAAGATTATTATCTTCTATTGTTGTTAATGATGTCGCTGTTCCTACAGGGGCGATATTCACAAGATTGGCGGCGGTTACTATCCCGTTTGAGAATTGGAAGCTCTCGATCAGGGTTGCCGTATCTGTCCCATCAGTACCACTGCTATTGTGAATGATCGTATAAATTCCTGCATTCAGACTGATGGTGTAGTTTGACCATGAACCCGTATATATGGCTGTATCATTGCCCGCACCACCATTTAATATATCATTACCCCCGCCACCATTGATTATGTCGTTATCATCGTCACCATAAATGGTATCGTTACCAACCCCGCCCTGCAGCGTATCATTACCGGCGCCGCCCTGCAGCGTATCATTACCGGCGCCTGCCAGAATCTGGTCATCGCCATCATCACCATAAAGGCTATCATCACCAGCAGCGCCATAAAGCTGGTCCGCATCGGCTCCACCGTAGAGGATATCGTTACCTATACCCCCTGTAATTATATCTTCACCATCGTCGCCATAGAGAATATCATCACCGACCCCACCTGTGATTGTGTCGTTCCCGCTTTCTCCATAAATGATATCATTACCGTCATCGCCAAACAGGGTATCGTTGTTTTCACCACCATTGATCAGGTCATGACCAACCCCTCCATTAATCGTGTCATTGCCAAGACCACCATGAATAATATCATCGCCACCCTCGCCATATAAGTTGTCATCACCTTCATCACCAACAAGTATATCGTTGGCTGCGCCGCCAAAAATGGTATCGTTTCCTGCACCACCAAAGATGGCTGTATCAGAGGAAGCACCGACAATACGGTCATTACCGGACCCGCCTGTAACGATACTATCTCCCTCAGTTACCTTGATACGATCATCGCCGCTACTTCCTGTCTGCGTAGCCCCCCCCAGATCATCAGCAGTAATCGTCTGCCTGCCATAAAGATGAGATGTAGCTGCTATATTCAAAGAAGCATTCTGCCCCTGTGCCAGAAGCAACATCGAGATATAGGTTGTATCGACAGGCGCACCATTTATTTTGACACTGCTAATAGTGATTGTCCGTGCAACCTCAATTGAGGAATCATTGAAACTGAATTGCAGTGAAGTCGGGGCGTCGCCATCATACTCCAACATAAAATCAAGAGTATCACTTCCTAATCCCAAACGTGCACTCACCGATCCGGTCGCGACAGTTGTGCCATTGACCAGAACCGATAATGTCGGTGCATCACTGAGATAGACGGCGCTCGCCTGTATCTGTACTAAGAAATGTGCCATGTCCTGCCACCGGGAAAGTCCCCTAACCCTCATTATCCTCTTTAATTACAAAGAAGTGGTTAATTTGCGGTATTTATATACCTCATCAGTTTGAGGACGTATGATTGATGGCCTTTACCAGATGGTTGACCATAATCAACCCCTCAAAATCCAACCTATGGCATAAAACCACCATGAGCGATCACGAAAGACATCAGGACATATTCTTGGCTATTGAAGCCCTGGAAAATCTCACAGATTTCGTCGAAGGTAATCCTGCCGACACCGCCCTGTGGGCTGACCATCTGAGGACCTTTGACCATCAATATGTGCCGCTGATTATTGAGTTGCTGGATGAGCTGCGTCACGAGCGCGAGCGCAGCGGCGGCGATATGGGATTCCGGAACAGCTTCCGTACCTTTCTGGAAGGATACTCCGATGAAAGTGCAGCAGCAGCCCTCTCCGAGGCCCTGAACAAGGCATCAGCTTTCTTCTCCGAAAGTCATGACATTAGTATTACCCTGCAAAAACTGGTTTCACTGCCGGAGGGCGGGCACCGTGCCCAGATCGAAGTGCATATATCGCCCATGACCTTGCGTTATCATTGCCATATGCAAGGGCCGGATGTTGAGTTGAAACGTATTCACGACCATGAATATTATGCTGACCGGCATTACGAGGAAGAACATCTACAACATCTGGTCTTTGACCACTTTGCCCATATAACAGGCGGCCTGCAGCCGCAGTTACCACCTTTCTTTTTGATCAATATTACAGATTCCTATCTGCTTAATCATATGATTGAAAATCAATTTCTGAAAGCCAGTCATTTGAAGAACAGAGAGCCGGAGGAACTGGCCCCTGTCCCTGCACCCGGCCTCAAGCCGAAACAACAACCAAAACCGAAGCCAGAACCCAAGCCAAAACCGCGGCAAGTTCTCGTCAGGACACTGGTACCCGAACCCAAACTTGTTCCCGACAAGTAAGCGGACATATCTAATTTTCTGACTGATCCACGTTCAGAAATTCTGCGCTTCAAACATTGAACGATAAATTGTAGTGCTATTGACATTTTAATATATGTCTATTATTCTGGACATATGGACATTCAAAAAGCAATTATCATGTTTGATGCGTTATCACAGGAAACCCGCCTTGGGGCTTTTCGCTTGCTAGTCAGGGCCGGGCCAGAAGGTCTGCCCGCCGGGGCGTTGAGCGAAGAGCTGAGGACACCGCATAACACCATGTCATTTCACCTGAACCACCTTTCCAACGCGGGGATTGTTACATCCCGTAAGGAAGGGCGTTCTGTCATCTATTCAGCCAATTTCGAGATCGTGCGTGACCTGATTGGCTTCATGGTCAAAGACTGTTGCAGCGTGGAATTTGCCAGCATCCGCGAAGACAAGAAAAAAGGTTGCTCGATTATTGAACTGGCCAAGTGTTGTTAGGAAAGGACACAAAATGAAAATTTCAGAAGTAAAAGATGCACTGGCCACCATTGAGACCGTAAATTTCAAATTGCCGGATGGCTCAGCCTTGCCGCCCCATTTTCACGTCACAGAAGTAGGACTTGTGACGAAACATTTCATTGATTGCGGCGGAACCGAACGCAAGGAAACTGTCGCCAATTTTCAGCTTTGGGAAGCGGGAGACTACGATCATCGCCTTGCACCGCAGAAATTCCTGCATATCCTGAATCTTTGCAAAAAAGTGCTGGGTGAGGACGATTACGAGATTGAAGTGGAATATCAGCAATCCACTATTGGCAAATTTGGCCTTAATTTTGACGGCAAAAATTTCGTCCTGACCAATAAGTATACGGCATGTCTGGCGCAGGATGCGTGCGGCATCCCTGACAAAGCGCAAAAAGAAGCCAGTGCCTGTTGCTCTCCAAAAAGGGGATGCTGCTGATGAAAAATGTCCTTGTCCTCTGTACTGGCAATTCCTGCCGTTCGGTGATGGCTGAAGCCCTGATTAACCAGCTTGGCGCCGGACGCTATAAGGCCGTCAGCGCGGGCAGCAATCCCGCCGGATATGTGCATCCGCGGTCTTTGGAAACCCTGAAACGTCACGGTATTAACACGGGGAACCCGCGCAGCAAGTCATGGGATGAATTTGAAGGCACAAATTTTGATCTGGTGATTACAGTTTGCGATGCCGCCGCCAGCGAAGCCTGTCCTGTTTTTTTTGGCCAACACGAGAAATTGCACTGGCCTACGCCAGACCCCGCCGCCACCACAGGAAACGAAGAAGACATTAACGCCGCCTTTGATGAGGCATATAATATACTGAAAGCCCGAATTAAGAGTGAATTGATATGAGTGCAGAACAATCACCCCTCGGCATCTTCGAACGCTATCTATCTCTTTGGGTCGGGCTGTGCATTGCCGCTGGGGTTGGATTTGGCTTACTTGTGCCCAGTGCATTTCAAACAATCGCTTCCCTTGAATATGCCAGCGTCAATCTGATTGTCGCGGTTTTCATCTGGGTAATGATTTACCCGATGATGGTCAATGTAGACTTTGCCAGCCTTAAAGACGTGGGCAAGAAGCCCAAAGGCTTATGCATTACGCTGGTTGTAAACTGGCTTATTAAGCCGTTTACTATGGCCGCGCTTGGCATCCTGTTCTTTGAACATTTTTTTGCCGGACTGGTTAGCCCGCAAGATGCAAAAGAATATATTGCCGGAATGATTTTGCTTGGCGTTGCACCTTGCACCGCTATGGTCTTTGTGTGGAGCCAGCTTGTTAAAGGGGATGCGAATTACACACTGGTTCAAGTGTCGGTGAACGATATTATCATGATTTTTGCTTTCGCGCCGATCGTCGCGCTGTTGCTTGGCGTGACCGATATTATTGTACCGTGGGAAACGCTGCTATTATCCGTCATTCTCTATGTACTTGTCCCTTTGACGGCTGGCTATATCACCCGTAAAAAGCTGGATGGTTCAGGTAACCATGAACGCATTGCCAAATTCACAGCCAAGATGAAGCCGTTTTCGATTATGGGCCTACTGGCCACGGTTGTTTTGCTGTTCGGCTTTCAGGCGGGGACGATTCTAGAAAAGCCACTTATCATTGCCCTGATCGCCGTTCCCTTGCTTATTCAAAGTTACGGCATCTTTGCCATAGCCTATGGATGGGGGTATTTCTGGCGGGTCCCGTTCAGCACAGCCGCACCCGCCGCCCTGATCGGCACATCCAATTTCTTTGAATTGGCTGTGGCAGTCGCGATCAGTTTATTCGGCCTTAATTCTGGCGCGGCATTGGCAACAGTTGTCGGGGTGCTGGTAGAAGTGCCTGTGATGCTGTCACTGGTTGCCTTTGCCAACAGAACGGAAAAATTCTTTGCTTGAGCCAGCTTTGCGGCAGAAGGTAAATGGAGCGGGTGAAGGGAATCGAACCCTCATAGCCAGCTTGGAAGGCTGGAGCTTTACCACTAAGCTACACCCGCATCTCTCAAGCCCCCATAGAAACCAGAATCCAGAGCAGAAATCAATGGCCTTGGGTGATTTTCAGGCCATTTTTAGGTAAAAAGGGGGCTAGGCCAGCCCCCTTAAACCTTTTGGGGAATCAGCGTGAAATAGGCTTCCACATCACCACTTTACCGCCCGCAGGACGGTTAAAGCCGCGGGATGCGTTCCCGCCACGGCAGATAATTTCGGAAAATTCGACGCGTTTTGATCCTTTGCCCGCATCCCAACCGGAACTGCCCTTGGCAAAGCAGTAATCGCCATCAGCCACATCAAAGATACCTGTTCCCACCATGACAGCTTTCTGGTCGGCATCGCCTACTTTCAGATACGCCGGACGCCCTTTGAGCTTTTGCAAATCGGCAGGATTCACGGATGTTTTCAAATTGCCATACCCGTCGGTATAAACAACGCGGTTTTCGGGAACAGCTGAAGGAACGCTGGCGGTCACATCACGCCCGAGAATTGAGGAGTCGCCAGCCAAGACAGCCGCCACAGCTTGCGGGAAGATATCACGGGAACGGAATTGGGAACCGGCCTTGGACACCTTCAACTCACGGATCATAACAGCATGAGGCTTGATAAAGGTCAGAGAGTAACCGCTATTAACAGCCACAATCTGTACACCGTTTTTCAGGCGGGCATAAACCAGACCTTCGCCCTCGTTATTAATACGGGCTGATTTTTTATCCTTACGCGGGGCGGTGTTCACATAGAAGATATGATCTTTACCCAGAGGGCTATTGACCGCCAGCTGCGCCAGGACAAATCCGGTGGCGTATGTATCAAAGGCCGGCACTGTTGTGCTGTCAATTTTATAATCAAGAATACCGGCATCACGCATGACGGCATGAAGCCTGTCTGTCACTTCCGCGAAGGCCAGATCACCCAGTTGACCGTAATCGGCAATCACACGCAGATATTTACGGTCTGTATCATGTACCAGAACGGCTGCCCCCTTCTTGGAGGCTGCTTTCTTTACAGGCGCCCTGGCAGTTTTTTCATTCCTGGTTTTTGTGGTCATCACTCTATTTCCTTTTCATGTGCTTACGAAGCTTTAGTGTTATACGGGCTTGAACGAGAACTGGCGGCCTTTAAAATGACGCATCAAATCCTTTACAAACGGCAAAGTTTCAGGCTGGTCATGAGCCAAAACAATGTTATCGCTCTGCTCTACACCCAACCAAGGATCGTTATCTATTTTATCCTGTAAATCTGAAATGGATTTATAAGGCCATTTTCCAACATGACGCTGCGTTAACATCCAATCAGACGTCGAGAAAGTAAACATCGCATCTATGGCCGTTGCACATTCGGTTGCCTTGAACCATTCATGTGTAATCCCTTGCGCAGGCAAAGGTAAAAAACCTTCACGCTTGAGAAACTCCTGCAAACCTTGTTTCTTTTCGATCATTTCAGCAGAGGGTGGATCAAGTGTGATATTCAGACCATCAGCAAACAGCGCCCGCAAGGTCTGGCTGTATTGCGGTTTGGCATCGTAATCGACAATCCAACCCCCGGCCCCGCGATCCATGTGCGGAAAGCGGAAATAACGTTTTGTTCTCGTTACGCCTGCTGCCTTATAGACATCATCAAGGAGTTTTTCTGTCGTCCTGATTTCTTCTTGCGCCTCGGCAAGCGCAAGAGTACTGGCACGGCGATGATTGAAAGCATGGTTGGCAGCAACAAAACCGCGTTCTACAGCACGGACAACAGGATCAGGATTTTTTTCGAGGCGGTCACCACGACAGAACAAAATGGCAGGGATTTCTTCAACAAGAAGGAACTCTACCAATTCATCGGTATCCGGCGAGGGTGAATCATCAATCGTCAAAAGCAATTCACGCATTATTTTTCAATTCCCGCAAACCGCGCAACGCTACATAAGGATCTTTTACAATATGGATGGGCACGCGTGCCAAATCCCGTTCTACAATCGAAGGTCCCGGCAAATCCATAAAATCAATTACTCTGGCAGCATCAAATAAATTTGTTTCGCAAAGTCTATGGATCATTCCGCCATCAAGGTAAATCCCCCCGAAAGCATGACCGGTTAATACAACATGATGGATAAAAATGCCAAGAAATTCATGGAAAAGCCGCAAGGTTTCACGAACATCTGCATCATCGGCCATCGCCAGCAAATCTTCACTACTATTTGCGAGAGGAGCGCGCCCCTGACGTTCGCAAACAGCCCTGTATAAAAGGGGGAGACCCCGACCGCTGACAGCGTCTTCACAATAAACAACCTGACGTGGCCCCTTAAGCCGCTGTATCAGGCCGATGATTTCCCGATGCTCATCGGTAGTACCTGCCAAAAGCATAAAACCGCCATAGGTTTCCTGAATATGATAGCCTCCTCCGGCCAATGAAAACGCATAAGCCATACCCAATCCCGTTCCTGGTCCCAGAACAGCCTTGGGCAAGGATGATGGCACCCCTTGCTTGATCATTTGCAAATTTTCGACAGGGGCCACCAATGCCCCTACGGTCGAGGCATAAAAATCCATAACCAGAAGGCCTACCTTCCAGCCCAATCTTTCCAGCTCTGCCGGACGAATGACCCACGGATTATGATTGGTGAAATGCCAGTTGCCCTGACCATCGTCATGCGCGGCCAGCGCCAGATAAAGTTCGCCCTTGGTTTCATAACCGTGGCGCTCGCAATAGGCTGTCAACGCTTCTGTAAAAGTGGGATATTCAGCCGCCGGGATTTTAAGGATATTCTCAAGACCTGCTGCACTCTCGCAGGCAAAGCGCCCATGTGTACCACCTATATCTGCCATAATAATAGTTGCCATTTTCTATCTCACATTATGCCGTGTATCATCGGGATCACCTGCCGGATCGATATGGATCATAATCTCGGCATGGGGAAAATCATTAAGCAGATCATGTTCGATCTGGCGGGAAATGTCATGTGCCGCTGTCAGCGTCATATCACCGTCAACTTCGATATCGAATGAGATAAAGACCCTCATCCCCGATTGTGAGGTCCGCAAATCATGCATGTCCCTGACACCATGATGGGCACGCACTTTATAAATGATCTGCGAGCGTACATCATCCGACAGCTCGCGATCCAGCAGCATATCCAGTCCTTTTCCTGCGATTGTTTTGACGGTGACGCCCAAATAAACTGCAACCATTAAAGCAAATACGGGATCAACCCATAAAGGCCCACCCAGCCACAAAACCAGAAGGACAACAATAACACCGCCATTGACGATGACGTCATTTGTATAATGGGCACGATCGGCTTCAATAGCGAGCGAAGGGGCTTCTTTAAGCATATGCGTCTGAATCCGCACCAGAACAAGGGACAGGATAATCGAGACAACCATACTGGCAATAACAAGACCATGATGCGTTACGGGCTGCGGATTAAAGAATCTTTCAAGAGCTGTGACCAAAAGACCAATACCGGCGAAAGCAATAAGCATCGCCTGAAACAATGCTGCCAGACCTTCGATTTTGCCGTGGCCTGATCTGTGATCTTCATCAGCAGGTTTCAGGGAGAAACTGATGGCAAAATAGGTCATGACCGAAACAGTCACATCCAGCAGCGAGTCCATTAACGAAGCCAGAACGCTGGCAGAACCACTGTAAAAATACATAACAATCTTAATAGCAATAAGTATGACAACCGTAATAATGGATGCCATGCCGGCCCAAAGGGCTTTTTGCGGATTGTAGGTCAAAGCTTCACTCATGCGCAAATCATGACACGGGATAGGGGTAATGACGAGTCAGAATTTATGATGCCTTTTCATTACAATAATATGGGGATACGGGCCGTTGCGATATCGCTGATACCTTGCTTGTAGATGCTTGGGGACCTCCTCCGAGGAGATTTTTCTAAAGCCTATCTGTCCATAAAATCCTTCCAGCCAGTCATGTGGCAAGCAATAGCAATCGCGCGCTCCTATGGCGGACTCCAGTGCTTTGACAAGCTTTGAACCCACCCCGCGGCGTTGCCATGTCTGATCGATCATCATCCCGCGCAAGAGCAAATCTCCTTCTTCTACGCATAGGCGCACCACACCAATCAAATCCGGCCTGGAGATAGCGGCAAAAACCAGAGATTCAGGGGCAATCGGATCGTGATATCCCACACGACTGTAAAAATTTTGTGCCTCTCCGTATCGGGAAGGCGGCAGTTGTTCTATTTCATAATCAAACATGGTGTAAACCTTGTATGTCCTTGTAAACAAGAGTATAAATAGTCCAGTGATCATCTGAGATAAAGTATGATCTTACTCATTTTTAATGTGACGAAAGAGCACTGATCCTCCATGGAATGGATATATGATCCCGCCGCTTGGGCCGGACTGACAACTCTGGTGGTACTGGAGATTGTCCTTGGTATAGATAACCTTATATTTATTGCCATTCTTTCTGACAAATTACCGCCCCACCTGCGGCAGAAAGCCCGTATTACAGGCCTGACACTGGCATTGCTGATGCGCATGTGCCTGCTTGCAGGTATTTCCCAGCTGGCACAGCTTACAAGCCCGCTTTTCACTGTTTTCCAACATCCTTTCTCGGCGCGTGACCTGATTATGATCTTTGGCGGCGCTTTCCTGCTTTTCAAAGGTACAATGGAACTGCATGAGAAACTTGAAGGAGCGCATTCGGGCCGCGATGGTCCTGTGAACTACGCCAGTTTCTGGCAAGTGATTGCACAGATCGTCATTCTGGATGCCGTATTCTCGCTGGATGCTGTCATTACAGCCATCGGCATGACCCATCATCTTCCGGTGATGATGATTGCTGTTTGTATTGCCATGTTCCTGATGATTATCGCCAGCAACAGATTGATGAATTTTGTCAGCGCCCATCCAACAGTCGTAATTCTGTGCCTTGGTTTCCTTCTCATGATTGGCTTCAGCCTGATTGTTGAAGGCTTGGGATTCCATATCCCCAAAGGCTACCTTTATGCTGCTATCGCTTTTTCGATTATCATCGAAACATTCAATCAACTGGCTCTGCGTAACCGCCGCAAAACATACGCCCAGATGGATCCGCGCGCTCGGGTATCGCAAGCAGTCCTCAGCTTGCTCGGCGGGAAACCCGATAATCCGAACATCCAAAGCGAAGTCGCCGGATTGAATGCCGCGGGAGAGACAGGACTTGTCTTTGATCCGCAAGAACGCCTGATGATGCAACGTGTCATGAACCTGTCCGAGCAAACTGTTCAATCCGTTATGACCCCCAGAAACGACCTTTTCTGGATCGATCCTTCTGATGATCCGGAAGTTTTGCGCAAGGATATTCTCGATTGTCCTTATTCAACCCTTGTCGTTGCCCGCGACGGTGATATTGAAGAACCCGCAGGCGTGATCCAGAAAAAGGATCTGGCAGACCGTCTGTTAAAGGACAACCAATTATCAGGTCTGAATGATTTGATTATTCAACCCGTCATTCTGCCCGAAACCGTAACAGTCATGCAGTCACTGGAAGCTTTCCGCAAGAACAAGATTCATCTGGCCTTCATTGTTGACGAATATGGCACACTGGCCGGACTGGTCACTTTGACAGACGTAGTTGAAGCGATTGCGGGAGATTTACCGGAGGATCATGAAGGTGAGGAGTTCTTTGCCGAGAAAAATCCTGATGGCAGCGTTGTTGTCAGCGGCGGACTAACTATACAGGAATTGAGAGAAACACTGGAAGATAGCCATATCCCTGATGGAGATTATAATACCGCTGCGGGGATTGCCTTGCATGTTCTAAGACGTATGCCACAAAAAGGGGATATGTTTGAATTCTCCGGATGGAGGATTACCATTCAATCCATGGAAGGACGTCGTGTTGACCGCCTGATGTTTAGTAAAATATCATGACCAGACCTGTTATTCTGATCACCGGTGCCGCCGGATTTGTGGGCCATCATATGGTCGAACATATCCTGAAAAATACAGACTTCGAGATTATTGGCGTCGACTCCTTAAGCTATTCAGGTTCACTAGATCGTTTGCGTGACATCCAGATCGATCCTTTCCATCATCCCCGCTTTACGCATATCGGTTACGATTTCCGGCAACCCGCAGGTCCCAATCTGATCAAGGAACTGCACCGCGTCACGCATATACTGCACATGGGAGCAGAGTCCCATGTGGATCGCTCGATTACCGACCCGATGAGCTTCGTCCTGGCCAATGTGGTTGGTACAACCAATATGCTGATGCTGGCGAAAGACTTGCCACAGCTGGAACTTTTCATCTATTTCTCGACCGACGAGGTTTTTGGTCCTGTAGCGCTTGATCATGCGTGCCCCGGCCACAAGGAAGATGACCGGCATAATCCCAAGAATCCTTACGCTGCCACCAAAAGTGCCGGCGAGCAAATGGTCGTATCATTTGCCAATACCTATAACATTCCCTGCATTATCACACGCCAGATGAATATTTTTGGCGAGCGCCAACACGCTGAAAAATTTATTCCCAAGGTTATTCGTAATGTACTGAATGGTGAAACCGTTCCCATTCACGCCACACCCGATAAACAAAAAGCTGGTATGCGTCACTACATTCATGCGCGCAATGTAGCCGATGCCCACATTTTTCTGCTCAATAAACAACCCTGGAAGAAAGAGGATCCGCAGCAGGTTCCCTCTTATCATATCGTTGGAGAACGTGAGGTGGATAACCTCAGTCTTGCTGAATTGATCGCCAAATTTGTAAAGGAACTGGAAGAAGAAACAGGCCTTATATCCAGGGGATTATCCTATGAGATGGTCGACTTTCATTCAAGCCGCCCCGGTCATGACCTTCGTTATGCGCTTGATGGTGGAAAAATGCTGGCGCTAGGCTGGCAACCGCCCAAGACTTTTGAAGAGTCATTGAAGAAGACCATAAGATGGAACCTGCTCAATCCTGACTGGCTTGATATACCGAAAGATTGAGCAGGTCCCTTTTGCCCCCTAGGTCCCCGTACGAATATCGCTAATAAATTTTTTAACTGAGCTGTTCAGTTCTTCGCTCTGCTGGCTTAAGTGCGTTACAGCTCCCAGAACCTGCTCGGCAGAGCGTCCGGTTTCTTCGGCAGCCTGACTGATACCAATCACGTTACTGGCTACTTCCCTTGTCCCTGCAGCAGCCTGCCCCACACTGCGTGTAATTTCGCTGACAGCCTGCATTTGCTCGTTAATAGCTTCGGATGTAGAGCGGGATGCATCATTAACCTTGTCAATGACCTGACGTACCGTCTCAATCGAAACAACGGCCTGATCACTCTTGTTCAGAACGTCAGTAACAAGCGATTTAATATCCTCTGTTGCCTTGCTTGTTTCATTGGCAAGACTCTTTACCTCGGAAGCCACAACCGCAAAGCCCTTGCCTGCTTCACCGGCACGTGCCGACTCAATTGTCGCATTCAACGCCAAAAGGTTGGTTTGTTCGGCAATCGAATTAATCATATCTGTAATATCGTTCACCTTTTGCAACGCCAATTCCAGATCCTTCATCAGCATTACAGAGTGATCAGCTTGCTGAACTGCCTGATTGGAGGATTCAAGAGAATTGCGCGACAATGACAGGATCTGGTTGATCGAAGCCGACATCTGTTCGGAAGCTGCTGAAACAGTTGCCACATTGGTAGACGCCTCTTCCGTAGCAGAAGCTACGGCCACAGAGGATGCAGATGCCTGTGATGCCATTGACGCCAACGATCCTGCACTTGCCTCCAGTTCTGTTGAGGCATGGGTCAGTCCACCAATAATTGATCCTATATTCTGCTCGAAGGAATTGGCCAGTTGTGTCAGGCGTTCATCATAAGAACGCTTATTTTCTTCAAGATAAATTGAAATTGCCAGGTCCATATCAATCATCACACACTGATTGAGGGCGCGCATAAGAGCCGCTGTCTTGTCTGCTGCCTTTTGCGGTGAAAAGCGACTTTGGTATTTGTGACAGGCTATTTTATACAAATGGTTGAGCGTGAAAGCATATGCACCGATATACCATGTCGGCTCTAGGCCAATTCTGCTATGAACCAAGCCAATTTTTCTAACCGATTGGGCGTAATCATCACTGAATTCCGCTTTAAAAAGACGCATCCAGTGCGATTGCTGGGCCATACGGGCGTAGTCCATTCGGCTGGGATCCTGAAACATTCCGGCCAGATTAGGCCATTTTTGGATATGCTCGTAAAACTGCTTGAGAATTGATGGTAATGATTCCTCAATATCAGGAAGGAAGTCAGTCAGCGCATCTCTTGTGATTTGATCAACACCGACAAACGCCAAACGTTCAGATAGCATATTATTGTTATTCATTTTCTGGCCTCCCACAAAAAAATCTATAATTTTATTGTGAACGCACATAAAAAGAATCTGTATCTGTCTTAAGTATGGAATGCGATCGCATTTGATTTTTATCAAGCTTGCCTTTTGCGATTATTATCTTGAAACCCATGACTGCTGTATCAGGATACCATGATAAAGAAAGTGTTACTTTTTATTGGCAAATAAATGCTGCCAATTGAAGAGCATTGGATAAAAAAAAAGCCCCTCTTCAGAGGGGCTTTTTTTGAAAAAGTTGAAATTATCCAATCCGGCAGCAGCATTCAGAGGTGTGATTTTTATAGATATAACCAAAGTATGGGGTGCCTAGACCATCTTGAAGACACGTCCGATAGCGCAAAGCGTCTTCGGTGTCTGTTTGATTAGATCCCATGTCTTGCGAGCGCGCATTTGCCCATAAAATTCAGAAGTCATATCGGCCATCGCCTTTAATCTTTCTGCATTCTCTCCTGTCAGCGGCTTCCCGTCTACAGAACGGCGCGGTAAATCCTGATGCATCATCTGCTCCCTCAGCGTTGCCAGAGAAGGAGCCGGTTCAGGGCGATCCTCACGCAAATAGGTATTGTTAGCCAATGTATAACGCACACGCGGCCAGACTTGGGCCTTATCATTAAAGCCATCAAGAATACGATCACGTTCGAGCTGCATCATACGGCTATAATTCAACATGATGCCTTGATTGACATCCAGATAATCCTGCCCCTTTTCATCCATCAACTGGTGCAGATGATCATGATGTCGGGCAGCATGCTCTTCAATATCCTGACGATCAAGATGCTCGCCACCCGTCAAAACATCGGCCAGACGGTCGGCAGCCTGGACATCAACATGATTAATGCCTGTTTTGGCACTGCCGCCCATATTGTACATCTTGTCAACATTCATACGGATAGCAACCTTGCCGGTAATACCCGGGAGCGTAAACACTGGAAGTGCCTGCGGTTTATAATCCGGCACCATGGCAAGAGCCTTGGCCTTGGCATCAGCCAGAACACGGTCAGGGTTAAGTGTGACGCCGTCCGAAGGCTTCAACCACAATTTGGCCTTTGCATCCTGCGCATTCGTTGCCAAGGAAGACATGGGGCTGGAAAGTGCTGTCGCAGCCCGTATGACAGGTGCCATCGGTCCTTTCGCGCCCTGCCCTGCCTTCGCCGCATCAAAGCAGCGCTCGAGATAGCGTGTCGATCCGGTCCAGGCAGGCAAAATCCCGATACCGATTTCCGGCAAGGCCATTACCTGTTCGGGACCTGACTGAATAGCATCACAGTTTAGGAGCACCTCGCATCCACCACCCAAAGCCATGTTTTGGGCAGTCCCTTTGGGCGCGCCAATCACGGGGAACGGGGCTTGATGAAGGGCGGTGTAAACAGATTGCCCCTGATAGATCAGTTCGTGGAGCATGCCCTTCAAACCTTTTTCGGCATAGCCCGCCAAACCAAACATTTTGGCATATTTGTTATCAGCCACATTCATAAAGACTTCGGCCAATTTCAGATTGGCCCCGACAGAAAAGCGCGGGGCATCATTATAAATCACCATCGCCTTATAGAGATCGGAACGGGTCTTCATCAATTTGATGCTTTCATTCATCACCCAGAGAATAGACGGATCAACAGAATTATGTTGCGAATGGAATTCAAGGCAGGTCACGCCATCACCTATATCCCAAAGACTGGCGGAATGATGCGTAACCAATGGCTTGCTCTTAAGCTTTATATCCTCAAGATTGACGATACCTTCTTCGCGCCGGACAGGTTCATAGGAACCATCAAACCCCATAACCTTGAGCGTCCTGTTTTCAACCCTGTAGAAAGTTTCCTGCACCTTATCCAGCAGCGGCGGAATGGGGATGCCTTCTGCCTCCAGCTTACCCTTAAACCAATCTATACCAAACTTATCCATCAACTGGAAAGGGCCAAGTTCCCAGTTATACCCGCCACGCATCGCATCATCGACAGCCTGAATATCATGAGCAAGTGTCTGGGCATGTTCCATGACATAGAGCATGGTATCGCGCATCACAGGCCAGACATAGCGTGCGCCTGCATGATCAGAGTTAAAGAAGCCCCGATAGCCGCCAAGCTTCCCAATTTGTTTTTCAAAGTGGGCATGCGGGCTTTCAACAGCATCCCTGTACGTGCGTGTCTGCAAATCAAGGGCCTGCTTGACAGGCTTCCCTTTGGCATCACGAATAACTTGACCGCTTTCATCCTTCTTCAAGCGGTAATATCCACCCTTGCTATTGGCTTTACGGTTACCGACATAACCGTCCTTCAACATGGCGGCAAGATCCGTATCACCTGTATAGAATCTCTGGAAGTCATCTTCTTGGGGTAAATGGGCGTGCAGATCCGATCTGACATGTTCGACAACATCCAGACCCACTTCATCACCCAAACGGAAAAGTCCCAAGTGTGGGAAGCCGAAGGCTTTACCCATCAGGGCATCCACATCCTCGATCTTCACATCCTGCGCGAGCGCTTCATGTTTGGCACGCTCCATGATGTACATACCAATGCGGTTGGCAATAAAGCCACGTTCATCCTTGCACAGGACCACTTTCTTGCCGAGGACCTTGTCGCCTACTTCACTGATCGCGGCAACAATTTCGGGATCAGTTACTTCACTTGGAATAACTTCCAGCAAATGCATAAAGCGGACGGGGTTAAAGAAGTGCGTGTTCAGGAAACGTTTTTTGAAATCATCATCCTGATCATAGGTAATATCGCCTGTTGTATCCATAGATGTGTTGGACGAGAAAATGGCATCGGGGCGGGCCACCTTCTGCACCGCCTTGTAAAGATCCTGCCTGATTTGGGGATTGGGGACCAATACACTCTCGACAATCCAGTCGCAGTCGGCAAGCAAATCAATATTATTATCGATTGTCCCCGTCTGGATACGTTTGGCATTATCGGGATGCATCAATCCGGCATTAAAGGCATCTGTCGGTTTGGCCTGCAGCATACGCTGAATTTCAGCTTCGGCCTTACCTTCGAATTTATCAAGCAGAACAACTTCCAGTCCTGCGTTGGCGGCTTGAGCCGCGATTCCTGTTCCCATTGTACCGGCGCCAATGACACCGATTTTTTTGATTGTTTTCGTCATTTGATAACCCTTTATAAAAATATCAGAAGTGTCGTTCAGGCTTTATGCGCATTTGGGCGATTGGCACGCAGGCCCACCGCATTTGGCACGTGTACAGCTGTTAACTGTCGCCGCAGGGTTCTCAACAATCATGGCAACGCCCTGACCACCACCGATACACATCGTGGCAAGGCCGTAGCGCTTATTCTCACGCTTCAAAACTTCAGAAACATGGCCGACCAGACGGGCACCTGATGCACCCAAGGGGTGACCGATAGCAATCGCACCGCCATCGACATTGACTTTGGATTGATCAACGCCCATGCCCTGCTTTTCCCATTCCTTGAGAACGGCCAAGGATTGGGCCGCGAAAGCTTCGTTCAGTTCAATCACATCCATATCCGCCATGGTGAGGCCTGCCTTATTCAAGGCATCCTTGGTAGCTTCGACAGGGCCAATCCCCATGATTTCAGGGTCGCAGCCGGATTCACCAAAAGCCACAATACGGCTTAAAACCGGCAAATCATGAGCGGCGGCGAAAGCTTCGGATGTCACCATCACAGCCGTGGCCCCATCTGTAATTTGCGAGGAAGAGGCCGCTGTTACAGTACCTCCTGCTTCAAGTGCCTTGGCAACAGGTTTCAAACGGCCCAAAACCTCGAGGTTAGTATCACGGCGGACACCATCATCAAGAGCCAATCCGGCCAAGGGGACAATTTCATTATTATAGTGTCCGGCATCCTGGGCTGCGGCTGTGCGTTGATGTGATTGCAGGGCAAAGGCATCCTGTTCAGCACGACTGATATTATAAAGTGCCGCAAGGTTTTCAGCTGTGGTTGGCATATCCATGAAACCGGCCGGATTGCCTTCATGAATAGACTTATTCAGGGTCGGGTTATAACCGCCCATCGGAATATGGCTCATGCTTTGAACGCCTGTCACGATATAAACATGATCGGGGTTACGTCCGATCAGGGCATCGGCATAGGCAATCCCTTCCATCGAGGAACCGCAGAAACGGTCAAGGGATGTCCCGCCCGTAGCATTGGTCAGCTTGCAATCCTTATGCAGGACATTGAGGCGGGCGATATTCAAACCCTGATCGCCTTCCTGATGGACGGCACCGGTAAGAACCTTTTTCACATGGACAGGATCAAGGCCGCTGCGCTCAAGCAATGTGTTAATCAGGGGTACTTGCATATCAACAGGATCAACATCGGCAAAACGGCCAGGCGCCTTACCCGTTCCCGGAATGGCAGCCTTGGCAAAAGCTGTGCGGCAATAAGCAACAATGACAGCTGTGGTATGATGCGGTGTAGTCATGATTTCTCCCTGATTTTTAGATTATTTTTTTGTATAGAAATTTTTTACAACGAAGGAAGGGTCGAGTCACGGCCTGATTTGTTACTATCCCGCTTCGCTGCCAAACACCTGAAAACTCCCTGTTTTTCCGTATAAATACCCAATACACATCTGCTGCAACGCAATAAAATCAGGGGGCGACACAAAAAAAGCCCCCGTAATCGGGGGCTTCTTCATAAATTTGTGTCTGAAGCTTACAAGTCTGATTGGCAGGAAGCAGCATCGCTGAGCGCGGCATCCGGTGAACCGATATAGTTCATGTTCACGATACTGCCTGCACCGACAGCGGCAATCGCATCGCCCCAGCAGGAAGAGCTGCTGGAAGAAATGCCATCATCACCACCGGCGGCGGGCTCAAGGTTAGCCAGTCTTTCAACCAGATCACTGTACTGACCGCCACCTTGGCCCTGAGGCTGACCTTCACCGCCTGCGGCGGGCGAGATAGCGTTCAGGAAGTTGGCGATGTTACCGGCAAAGCCCGGTACCAGCGGCAGACCCGTAATCGTCAGGTTCAAACGTCCTGCTGTCGGTGTGAAGCCTGCAATGTTACGGAAGATATCTTCCTCATTGATGTCAGGCACTGCACCGAAGAAGAACAGGCCGAGCGAGTTCTGGTCGTTGAAGTGGAAGATCTTCGCTTCGATTGCATCGTACTGGGCCTGTGTCAGGAACGGCACAGTATCAGGACGGAAACCGTCATAGGTTGCATGATAACCATCAAGAATGGTCGGGTTACCCGGTGCGAAGAAGGCCCCGTTTGCCAGCTCAACATAGTATTGTGACTGGCCGTTGAAGACTGTCTCACCGATGGTGTTGCCTACCAGTGTCAGGTTCAGCGGGTTGCCCAGGGCTGTCGGATCGAAGCGCAGGGCTACGTTACCACCATTGAAGGTGTTGGCATCTGCCCCTGTGCCAGTCAGATCGATATCGCCGCTCTGGAATTCCGCACCGATCGGGTTGTCATTGAAGGTGTTGCCTTTCAGGACAATCAAACCGTTGTTAGGACCAGAAGCGAACAGACCACGGTTACCGGAATTGCTGATCACATTGGACAGAACCTGCACATCCGTGTTGCCATTCAGGTGAATACCGTTATTACCGGCAAAGTCGATGGTGTTACCACGGATCACAACGTTGCTTGACGGATTGACATAGACACCATCATCGCCTGTGAAAGCAATGTTGTTATCGCTGATCGTCACGTTCGAGGAGCTGCGTACATCCACGCCGTCATCCAGAACATAAGCAATCGTGTTGTTGTCAATTTCAAGATCGTTTGTACCGCTTACATTGATACCGTCATTCAGCGAGAAGCCGACAATGTTATCACGAATGGTCAGACTATCAGAGTTGCGCGCTCTCACGCCATGACCGCCTGTGAAGCCGATCAGGTTGCCGATCACTGTTGTATCGGTCATGTTACGCAGATCAATACCGTCGCCACCGGTGAAACCGATCAGGTTGGCACCGATAATCACGTTATCGCCACGGCGCACATTGATACCGTCATTACCTGTCAGACCGACAGCGTTCAGACCGATCAACATATTATCTGTGTCACTGGTTTCAATACCGTTATCAGCAGACACGCCAATCAGGTTGCCCACAATCGCAACACCGTTGCTGTTTTCGATATCGACAGCATCATCACCGACAAGACCCACAGCGTTCAATGTTACAAGAGCGCCAAGGTTGTTTGTGAGGTGGATACCATCACCGCCTGTGAAACCGATCAGGTTACCGGCATAGAGACCGCCCAGAACATTGCGGGCATCAAGGCCGTTACCGCCTACGAAACCAACGTTATTGCCGACAACAGCCAGACCAACCGCATTGCGAACGTTAATACCATTATCACCGGCCAATGTTACATCGTTACCGGCAACCAATGTGCCGATAGCGTTGCGAACATCGATGCCATCATCAGCAACGCCTGCGACTGTATTGTCGGCGATCACTACACCCAGTGTGTTAACAGTGGAAATACCGTCATTGCCTGTCAGCGCCACGCGGTTATTCACGATACCGGAAAGGATGGCGTTTGTGAGAACGATACCGTCATCACCGGCACCCAGAACATCGTTATCGTGAACATAGGCCACAGCCACATCGTTCAGGTCGATACCATCATCAGCCACACCGGCGACATCGTTGCCTTCAACATTCACGAAAGCAGAACGATTAATGTCAATACCGTCATCACCGGCACCGACTACCGTATTGCCTTGAACATTCAGGCCCAGAACATCCTCGATCAGGATGCCATCAAACGCCACACCGGCAATGAAGTTGTTGCTGACATCGATACCGACTGACGGATCAACATAGATACCGTTGCTGAGAGAACCAGCAACGTTGTTATTGTTGATTGTCACCAGCGCGGCATTACGCAGATCGATGCCATTACCGACTGTACCGACAACAGTATTGTTGTCGATGCTCAAGAGAGCCACTTCACTGGCCTCAATACCATTATCAAGCGTAGCAGCCACTGTATTGCCGGAAACCGAGCCCAGAGCGACATTCTGGACATCAATGCCATCATCGCCTGTACCTGCAACAGTGTTATCTTCGATGGCGAGCAGAACACCGCCATCAACGAAGATACCATCGCCCACAGCTACAGCTACATTGTTACCGACAACCGCCAGTCCCAGACCGTTTTCAAGATCGATACCATCACCCAGAGCGCCCACAACCGTATTACTGGCAACCAGAGCCCCGAAGAGGTTTTCTCCATGGATGCCATCATTACCTACGGCAAAGATCTGGTTGCCCAGAACCGCAGCAACAGCGCTGTTAGTCAGTTCAATACCGTTATCGGCCGCACCCAGAACCGTGTTACCGGCAATCAGGTCTGCGGCTGTGTTGTTGAGCTTGATGCCATCGCCGCCCAGAGCCAGACCAACAGTATTGTTTGTAACCGCTACGGCGGCAGATGTTTGAACATCGATACCGTCTTCACCGACCAGAACAATCGTGTTGCCATCAATGTTCAGGCCGATCACATCATCGGCATGGATACCATCAAGCACCGCACCCAGAATATTGTTGTTGCTGATATCGATACCAAACGAAGGATCAACGAAGATACCGTGACCAAGAACCAGATCAACATTATTACCGTTGATGGTTACAAGGCCAGAGTCACGCAGATCAATACCGTTATTGCCCGCACCAATCACTGTGTTACCAACAATGCCGGCCCCCAGAAGGTTGCTGGCTTCGATGCCATTGTCAAAAGCGGCTGCAATATTGTTGCCTTGAACAAGGCCGAGCACCACGTTCTGGATGTCGATGCCATCATCGCCCGCGCCTGTCACCGTGTTGCCCGCAATCAGCAGCAAAGCACCGCCATCGGCATAAATGCCGTCTTCGAAAGCGCCCGTGACTGTATTGCTTGTCACGCCCGCCAGAGCAGCATTTGCAAGCTCGATACCGTTGCCGCCAACCAGTGTTACCGTATTGCCGGAAACAAGATCGCCTGCGGTGTTATTGAGTTTGATACCATCGCCGACAGCGCCCGTTACCGTGTTGCCGACAACGCCGACAGCAAGGCCGTTATTAAGGTCGATACCATCATCCAGCGCGCCCGTGATCGTGTTGCCCGCGAACAAGGCCCCCACGATACCGTCACCATAAATACCATCGCCTGCCGTACCGGTGATTGTGTTGCCCGCGACCAGCGCCAGACCTGTTGATTGAAGATCGATACCATTGCCGCCAACAGCTGTAATGGTGTTACCAGTAATGCCATCACCCAGTGTTTCGCTGGCCTCGATACCATTGTCTGCCACCAGTGTCACTGTGTTGCCAGTCACCAGAACGGCGCCTGATTTTTCAACATCGATACCGTCATCGCCTGCACCCGTTACGGTGTTACCCGCGATCACCAGACCAAGTGTGTCCGTTGCAAAAATACCGTCAAGCAAAGCGCCCAGAACGGTATTACCCGTCAGCCAGACATTACTGGATGGATTAACGTAGATACCGTTTGCCAGAACGCCTGTGATGCCG
The DNA here is from genome assembly GCA_046294845.1 of Micavibrio sp. Classification (GTDB taxonomy): domain Bacteria; phylum Pseudomonadota; class Alphaproteobacteria; order Micavibrionales; family Micavibrionaceae; genus Micavibrio_C. The sequence continues at coordinate 176,743 of JBKBNU010000001.1, forward strand.
TTATTGGCAACGACAACATTGTTTGAACTTTTAACGCTCACACCGTTTTGGGCTGCGCCTAAAATGGTATTGCCATCAACCTGAACGCTGTCAACCGTATCAAGGCCAATCGCGTTACCGCCCACCAGATCAACTGTGTTGCCAGTGATGCGCAGGTTATTTGTATTGTCGGCATGAATGCCGTCAGCCGCTGCCAAAGTCACATCGTTATTGCTAACCACGTTTTGGGCACCGCTATTGGCACCTGTAACATGAATGCCGTTCAGCACGGATCCGGCAACAGTATTGTTATCAACAGTCACACCGCTTGAAGCACCAACCAGAATACCGTCTTTGGCTGCGCCCGTAATGGTGTTGCCGCCGATCAGCACATTATTCAGATCCAAACCGGAAATCGCATTACCCGTCACCAGATTGACGGTGTTGCCCGTCACACTGCTGTCGTCCGTTTGCACCAATTTGATACCATCGGTACCTCCAACTGTCAGGCTGACAGTGTTGTCTTCAACATGAATATCGGAAGAACGATCCGCACCGAGGTTACCGACATAAATGCCTTCACCTACTGTCGCGCTGATATTATTGCGACGAACATGAACATGATTAGCACCCTGAATGTTTACGCCATCACCGCCTGTGCCGGTAATGGTGTTGTCATCAACCAGAATAGCGCCACCATCATTGATGCTGACGCCATGTCCGCCTTCGAGCGAGAAGTTGTTATGATGGATATTACCGCCGATCACACCATTAAAGACAACGCCGGAATTAACCAAAGCGCTGAATTTGTTATTGTTCACGGTGATGTTGGTTGCTCCCGCCTTGCCCACGACACCATTATTGTCGATGGAGAAGACGCTGTTGGCGACTGTGGTATTGTTGGAACCGTTATTCACGGACACGCCATCACTGGAGAGTGTGAAGGACAAACCATCCAGCGTGACATTATCACCGCCGATATTCACACCTACACCAAGAAGGCCCGTAACATTGGACTCTGCCGCGCGTGTGGCGCTGCCATCAACACCGTAGTTATTACCCTTAATCAGGAAGTTGTCTTCATTAACGGTAAAGCCCGTGAATGTACCGGCGCCCAGCGTGATTGTGTTCAAGCCAGTGCCTGTATTCTGGATCGCATCAACGACATTCTGAACTGTGTATCCGAGTACCGCATTCTGGTTGAGGGTAATCGTCCCTGTACCGGTTGTTCTAATGCTGTTAGAAGATGTCGATTTGAATGTACCTGTGTTGAACAGGTTGATATTGCCGCCTTCAGCATCAATAACAGCACCCGCTTTCAGAACATTATTACGCGCTGTAGTCGTAATATTGTGACCGTTCAGATCAATCAGAGAATTTTCTTCCAGCGTAAAGTCACCATTATTATCAGCATCTGTGTCGGCATTAAGTGCCACATTTCCGTTAGCCGACAATGACGCATTAGTAAACGTACCGATCCCGATCCAACACCACGCGCCAGAGCACGTGCGATCAAACACAACATCGTCACTGGAATTGATATTGATATTGTTGGCTGTGTTGTTGCCATAGAATGTGATGGTTTGCGTACCGCTTGCCGTTCTATTAGCAAGATTGACCGTGTTAAAACCGCTCAAATTGGCATTATCAACAAAAATATTGTTGTCCATGCTGCCGATGCCTGAACGGCCAATACTCAGAGCGCCCGCTGTGATTTTGGCAAGCTCCGCATTATCGAGAACGAGGCCACCATTGTTACCACCCACGGAAATATCGCCGCTGGTTTTACGTGTAACGGTCACTGTTGCGCCTGTAGAGATGCTGCCATCACCGGCTGTACCACCTATACCGCCCGTACCGCCATTACCGCCTGCACCACGTGAACCGCGAGTACCACTACCAGATGTTTCATTACCATGGGAACCTATGCCGCCCGTACCGCCATTGCTGCCGTTGTTACCGGTAGAGGTATTACCGATGGTCAGGTTATTCGCTGTCAGATTGATATCACCGGTTGAGGAGGTCAGTGTGCCTGTGCCACCGTTACCGCCATTGCCGCCTGTACCACCTGTACCGCCCTTACCGCCATTGCCACCATTATAGCTGCCAGCGCTATCGCCGCCATCACCACCTGTGCCGCCTGTACCGCCCGCACCGCCGTTACCACCAGCACCACCGATGGTAATTGTATTACCGGCAACCAGACTGATGGTCCCTGTGGTTGTTGTGATGCTGCCATCACCGCCATTGGCGCCATCTGTGCCGGAAGCGCCAGCCACGCCCATAGCACCATTGATACCATGGCTACCCGTACCAGCAACAGCACCTGTGTAAGACCAACCGGAAGCAGAGGGATCAACAGTTGTGTATTCTGTGTTGCCACCTACCGTTTTGTACCAGTAACGGGGAGGATTGTTACCGTTAACCTTGGTCCAACCAAATTGAAGTGGATTGCTGGTTTTGACCTCGGTCACACCATTAGCATTAATCTTGTACCAATAAGTACCATTCCCAACTTGCGTCCAGCCGCTGGCAGGATCGGTCGTGACAGTGGTTGAACCATTTGTCCAATAGGCAGGTGAACCTGCTGTACCCGCTGTGGCATCAGTGCCATCAACACCTTTACCGCCCGTACCGCCTGCCGTGCCATAACCACCCTGACCGCCGATGGTAATATCACCACCAGCATTCAAGGACGCATTGCCGCTACCCGTGTTAATTGCGCCCGCCACAATGATATCATTGTCAGCCGTCAATACGGCATAACCGCCATTGGTATCAATGTTGCTATTTACACGAATATCATTTTCATCATTTGTATTGGCGCTATCATAATAACCGGCCAAAAGTTCCACATTCAGACGACCAGCTGTCGAGGTAATATCTTCATTCACAAAGATATCATCATGGGCTTCCATGCGGAGTGTGGCATCACCACCTGCTGTTTTATCAATCGCGGCATTAACCGTGATATCGCCTGTTTCATTGTTATCGGAATTCCACGTTGTGCGCAGGGTCACACTTGTACCGGCGTTCAGCGAAGCTTCGATCGTATCATCACTGATACGGGATGTATTGCTGGTCGCTTCGAAGACATTCGGATTACCGACAAAGGTCTGATAGTTCTCATCAAGAGAATCAACGATCAAAAGATTGATCGGGTCGATCAGCCATGTACCAGCCAGACCATTATAAGCAGACGCATCAACGCTGCTGAAAATTTCAATCCAGCCATGACCGGATGTTTCAACGAAACCGCCATTACCGCCGAGCAGGCCACCACGGGCCGTGGTCAGGCCATTAAAGACAAAACCTTTTTCGGCCAAGAAGCGAATATCGCCGCCATCGCCATTTTCAACGGCATCGGCATGAACTTCGGATGTTTCTGTGGTCCAGATATTTTCACCTGTAACCTTGATCGTGCCGCCCTTTGTCCCGCTGGCATCAACTTTACCGGCGACTTTGACAACGCCTTTGCTGCCACCGGAGAGGACGATTTTGCCGCCTTGTACGCTGGCGCTAGAGGCGCTGACGACGCCGTCCATATTAATGACGTTATCAACAACCGCTTTGGCAGCTTCGGCAGCCATGTAAACAGTACCGCCTTCGGCGTTGATCATGCCTTTGTTGTCGATCAGGCCTTCGGCCACTTTATCGTCAACGGCGATTTCAACCAGATCATCGCCATAAAGATCGAGCGTAACCTTGTTACCGGAGGCCAGAGCCACCTTGCCCATTTTGGCATTGATCACGCCATTATTAATCACGCTCGGCGCTACGAAAGCAGCCAGACCGGCTTCGGCCACTGTCACAGAACCGTTCAGAACGATGGACGCCCCTGTATCGACATTCTGCAGAACCAGTTTACCACCGCTCAGCAGGTTTTCATCGCTGATGCTGCCCGTAGAGGCCACGATTGAGCCCACGTTCACGACAGAGTCCTGACCGAAGATAATGCCTTGCTGGTTGAAGATATAAATCTCGCCGTTGGCGTTCAGCGTACCGAGAATTTTTGTGGCATCGCCCTTCACATCATAGAGAACATATTTTGAACCGCTTGAGGGTTGTGCCACGTTGACGGTCCAACCACCGTTGATATCACCGCTACCTTGCGCCTTCACGAAGTCCGTGTGCTGGGTGATGTTGGTTGTGTTGCCGATACTGGTATCAACGGATGTGCTGCCGCTAATGATATCGTGATCTGTCCAGTTATCTGCGTTCGCTGGGTTGCCCGTGAAAACCAAACCCGCCGCAGCGATGGTTGTGGTCGTGAGCAGCATACCGATTTTTCTTTTGATTTTTTTGGCAGCGTTGGTTTGCACAGCAGATACATGGCACAGTGTCATGATTTTTTCGCCTTCCTATACAGGATTTAAGGTTTTGTTTTTTATGGTCTTATTTAATGAAGTCGCACTCTAGTGCAGGGGCTGGTTTATTTCTATTTGGCTCGGGGTTCTGATGGCCCCTTATTCACAAAAACATATGCGCTGTGAACTCTCCCCGAGGTGGGCTATGTATATACATAAAACCTGATAGCGGGCAAGATTAATCATTTAAGGAAAAGTTAACAAAACAGGGGTTTTCAACCCCAACCCCTTAAGACGAAAGGAAAGATCATGATTATGGAAAATAATATCTATAAAACCCACCTTTCTGCCTTCCTGCCCCGTTAAATCTGATCGCCGAATGCAGGCTCCCCCTTGGCGAAAGACCTTCTTTGCCCCACAATACGAAAGCCCTTGTTTCTTAGGGTATTTTTTGCTTAATACCACTGCTATCCATAGGCTTTGAACAGGCGGGGATCGACCTGAAGGCTTTTGATGGAGTCCGCTTATTTTGGAAGGGTTATAAAAATGAATTCCCGTATGCGTTTGTGCGCTATCAGCGCCATGACTGCCGGACTTTTGGGAGGCTTGAGCCCTAGTGCGTTGGCACAGCTCACCGACCAGACAACAACGGCCAACCCTTCCCGCGTACAAGAACAACTCGGCGGCGCCGTTTTTGATCCGCGCGTGATGCCGCGCGTTGAAGTCCGCGAAGGTGTTCTGCAACAAGCACCCGCCGGTGCCGAGAAAATCAATTTCAAACTCGACCGCCTGAATATCGAAGGTGTCAGTGCCTATGATCAGGACGAGCTAAACAGCATGGTCGCCGACAAATTGGGCCAGACCATCACCCTCGCCGAGCTTTATGCGATTGCTGCCGACATTACACGCAAATACCGCAATGACGGTTACATCCTCACACAAGTTGTCGTGCCACCGCAAACCATCGAAGGCGGCACGGCCCGTCTGCAAGTCGTGGAAGGTTATATCGGCAATGTCGAAGTGCGCGGCAATGGCGACCATATCGAAGATGCTGTGCAGTTGGCCCGCGGTTATGCTCTGCTGGTGCAAGGCCAATCAGCGGCCCTCAATGTTCGTCAACTCGAACGTGCCCTGCTGATGATCAACGATATCCCCGGTGTCAGCGCCCGCAGTATCCTAAGCCCTTCTGAATCAGCCGCCGGTGCGGCAGACCTTCTGATTATGGTTGAACGCGATACCTTCGAAGGCCAATTCAGCCTTGATAACCACGGCAGCCGCTATCTCGGCCCCGTACAGGTCGGAGCAGCCGCTATCTCCAACGGGTTGCTCGGCTTGAATGAACGTGTATCGGCGCAAATGGCGTATGCCCCCGATGAAGATTTTCATGATGAACTGGTCTATCTCGGCCTTGGTTATGCCATGCCGGTCTGGAAGTACGGCACGATGCTCGATATCGCTGTCGATGCCACAGAAACAGACCCCGGCTACACCCTTGATGCTTTCGATGTCAAAGGCAGTTCACGCCATGTCAGCATTGGGATGAGCCACCCGTTCGCCCGTACACGCAATTTCAACCTGACAGGCCGCTTCAGCTTTGACTGGCGCAATGTCGAAACCAAAAACAATGTCGAAAACCCGCGCAAGGATAACATCCGCTCCGTCCGCGCCGGTGGCCGTGTTGAATTTATCGACAGCCTGATGAACGTGGCCTACAACATCCTTGATGTTGAACTGGCCCACGGTCTGGGCATTATGAATGCCAGCACCGACCGCGATACCAATGTCAGCCGCCCCGGTGCCGATTCAGACTTCTTCAAAATGGAAGCTGAATATCAACGCCTGCAACGCTTAACCTCCAAGGTCAATGTCCTGCTCGGCGTCAAAGGCCAATGGTCAGATGAAGCTTTGTTCAGTACAGAAGAATTCGGTGTCGGCGGTGTCAGCTATGGCCGCGGCTATGATCCTTCCGAGATTATCGGTGATGATGGTATCGCAGGCAAAATCGAACTGCAGTGGAATAACCCGACAGCACCCACGCTGATCGAACATTACCAGCTCTATAGCTTCTTTGATGCCGGTACAGTCTGGGACAAGGATGCCACGACCAGCGACCTGAAACAGGAAACAGCCACATCTGCCGGTTTCGGTGTGCGTGCCGATCTGACACCATCCACACAGACAGGGGCCTTCGTAGCCTGGCCGCTAAACCGCCGCGTGGAAACACAAGGCGATTCAGACCCACGTTTTTACCTGAACGTCAGCCACAAGTTCTAAGAAGACAATTCAATTGATCCCGCATATTCAAAACCCCGCCAATGGCGGGGTTTTTTTGCATCCTGATTATAGTGGCCGATCAAGATGGTATGGGGCAGGACCGCTGGACCTTGTGCGGAGAACGGGCCGCCTCCTGATCCTCCAACTTCTTCCAGTCAGGTTTACCGACGCTGGTTTGCGGCAAAGGCTCGGTTACAAATTCGAAATGTTTCGGGATTTCAAGCTTTGAAAGACGTGATGCCAGATGTTCACGGATTTGCGCTTCTGTAAGGGTCTTGCCTTCTGCGAAGCGTACAAAGGCCTTGGCGGCTTCCTGATCGGTTCCCTTATTAATCGCGACGACTACGCACTCCAGAATATCCGGATGCTCCAGTATTTCATTTTCAATGACACTGGCCCATGCTTTCTTGCCTGTACCGCTGATATTGATCATACGCTTCAGACGGTCGGTGATATAAACCAGTCCACGGTCATCAAGATAGCCGATATCCCCCGTACGGAACCAGCAATCATCCGTCATGACGTTGGCGGTTTCATCGGGTTTGTTCCAGTACCCTTTCATCACATGGGGGCCACGGGCCTGCAGCTCGCCCTTCTCGCCCAGAGGCAGAACCTTGGTAGAGTCGCTGATATCACAGACCCGCACCTCAACCCTGGGGAGGACTTGTCCGGCACTGCCCAGCACAGGCTCACCGTAAACAGGGCTGACCGTCAGGACTGGTGATGTCTCGGTCAGGCCCCAGCCAGGGAAAACCCGTAAGGAGGATTGCTCGTGAATAGCGCGATGCAGGGCCGTCGGCATTGCCGATCCTCCCGTCACAATTGATTTGAGCGAGCTTAGATCATGATTTTTCCATTCCGGTAATTTCCATGCCCCTTCGACCAGTTTCGGGACCGCCGCCAATGTATCCGGTCTGGCACGTTCAATGAATTTGAGCATGGTCGGAATATCACGCGGATCAAGCGTCATCTGGTTTTCAAGGCCCAGATGGACGGGTGTGATCATCGTCGTCATCAAACCGAAAACGTGGAAATCCGGCAAGGGACCCATCATCTTGGTTTGCCCGCTTTTCAGGGTATAGGGGCTTTCTTCCATCCCCTCACGATGCGTCAGGAAGGCGCTGATCTGCTGCACGTTCGCGGTCAAATTGGCATGGGTCAGCTCGGCCCCTTTGGGTACGCCTGTGGTCCGCCTGTATATTGCAAGACAGCGGTATCATCGGCCCCCACCGCCACCGGACGATAGCGCCCGTCATTATCAATGAAACGGTTGATAAAGGTGAGTTTGTCCGATACAGCAAAATTGAAGAGCGCCTTCAAACGGCTGACCACTTTGACCACAGGCAAACCAAAACGCATTTTGGAAGGCAGCCATGATTTGTCATCGGGCAGACTGTCATAAAGATTGAAGGCCAGCACCTTATCGAGTTTTCCCTGCTTCACCAGCCCCAGAGCATTGGCAAACGTATCATGCGGCTTGGGCAGGTCAGAGGTGACAAGGATGGATGTCCCGCTATCTTTCACCTGATTGAGGAGTTCTTTTTCCGCATATTGCGGGCTGTAATTCACAACAATACCGCCTGCCTTGAGGGCACCGAAAAACAGCACCGGATACCACGGCGTATTGGGCATATAAAAGCCGATGCGTGTGCCTTTCTTCACGCCCATATCCTGAAAGCCCTTGGCGGCGCGATTCACCAGATCATCAAAGGCTTCGTAAGTGATTTTGCGCCCGAGAAAATTGATGGCGACTTTATCGGCATATTTTTTAACTGCCCTGTCGAACATGGTGCTCAGGGTCATTTTTTCGATGGGACTGGCCCATGTGACACCCGCAGGATAATGGGAATCGAGAGTACGGCCATCGGCAATGGATGGCGCAGCGTTTTGTGCGGTCATAATAATCCCTGTTTATTTATTTGTTTGTTCGTTTTATATCGCCTGTGTTTACACGGGACGATTTATTTAAAGTGTTGGCAAGCTACGCAAAACGGTACGCAAAGAACACCCCACAGAACATTTTTTATGCCTACTTTGGTAGCAATCTTGGCCGGGCGGGTAAAGAGGGGTGATATGCTGCAGGTGCTTATAGGAATTTATGACTGAAGGAGACTTTTTCGATATTCCAACAAAAAAGCACCCTGCTAAGGGGTGCTTTTTGAAAATGGTGGTGTGGTGAAATTAATCATTCCAACTTATCAAATATCAGTCAAGATATTGTAATAGAACAACAAAAGCGAACCACCAAACTTTTTAGAGATTCAAATGGTGTCGGAGCAATCATTTAGAGTTCGAACTCGTGTATTAATTAGTCAATCTGAACTAGAAATAAAGACTTGTCTCGAACAGTATCGGCCAGTGTGTGTTTGTCGAGGGATGCTAGAAAGGCTTGCTTGGCATCGAATAAATAATGTTTGAGCTTGCAGGTGCTTGCAATGCGGCAGGTGTTCGTGTCCTTGTTGAAACACTCGACAATATCCATGTTCGGCTCCAGCGCCCGCACCAGATCACCCAGCTTTAATTTATCGGCGCGTTGCGCAATCTTGATACCGCCGCCTTTGCCTTTGCTGCTGTCGATGTATCCAAGCTGCGCCAAGCGATGCACGACTTTAACAAGGTGGTTGCGTGAAATCCCGTAATGTTCGGCAACCTCCCTGACGCTGCAACGGCGATAAGGGTGGGCTGCAAGATACATCAGACTGCGCAGGCCGTAATCTGTAAAGATGGTTAGTTGCATGAATACTCAATCATTCTGTTATTGACTCTTATAGCACAAATTTTAATATGTATGATACATGCATATTAAAGGAGACGCCCCATGTTCAGCGAGAAAACCATCCAGATCGTCAAATCCACCGCCCCCATCCTGCAAGAGCATGGCGAAACCCTGACCCGTCATTTTTACAAACGCATGTTCAGCCATAATCCTGAAGTCGCGCCATTTTTCAACCCCGCACACCAAAGCGCTGGAAAACAACAGCGTGCCTTGGCGGGGGCCATTGCCGCCTACGCAGCCAATATAGACAATTTGGAAGTTTTGGGTGGTGCGGTTGAGTTGATTGCCCAAAAACATGCCTCGCTTATGATCAAACCAGAGCATTATCCGATCGTCGGTGAGAACCTGCTCGCCTCAATCCGTGAAGTACTAGGTGAAGGTGCGACTGATGACGTTATTAATGCCTGGGCAGAGGCCTACGGTTTTCTAGCTGATATCTTGATCGGTCGTGAAAAACAGATTTATGACGAGAATGCTAAAAAACCTGGCGGATGGGAAGGGTTTAAACCGTTCCGAATTATTCGTAAGGAACGCGAAAGCAGCAACATCACGTCGTTCTATCTTGTCCCTGCTGATGGTTCTCCATTACCAGCCTTTAAGCCAGGGCAATATATTACTGTCCGCACAAAAGCACCAAGCGGCTCAACTACAATGCGGAACTATAGCCTTTCCGACAAGCCCGGTAAGGAACATTTTCGTATTAGCGTAAAGCGTGAAGCTCCGCCGGAAGCCAATACGCCTGCCGGGTATGTTTCCAATATGCTGCATGACAAGATTGAAATTGGCGACACGATTGAGATCGCACCACCATGCGGTGAATTCTTTTTGGATATCAGTGAAAAACATGATCGTCCATTGGTTTTATTGGCTGCTGGCGTCGGCATCACGCCAATCAACAGCATTCTGCTGGCTTCTTTGGACGCTTTCCCTGAACGCAAAATAATACTTGTCCATGCTGTGCTAAACGAGGATGTGCAGGCATTCCGACTTTCCTTTGATGCTCTGGTACAGAAATACAAAAACCTGAAAGCTTACTACCGTTATAGCGATGCTCCATCTGTGAGCGCAACGAATGCCAGCAATGGTTTTGTTACAACTGAGTACTTAGAGTCGATTCTCCCCACGCGTGATGCTGATTATTATTTCTGCGGCCCGCAACCCTTTATGGTCGCGCTCTACCACGGCCTGATGAAATGGGGTGTCCCTGCTTCGCAGGTTCATTTCGAGTTTTTCGGCCCACGCCAAGAGCTGGAGCGCGCAGCATGATCGTTAATAGATCATATTAACATTGATAGCTCATACAGTGATCCTTGTCTTCCTGCTAAAAAACGCTGGCCCCGAACATTGCGTGCTGGTGATACGCCAAGCGATCTCCGTCAGACTGTTATAACGGTTTTTCTTGTATTCATATTTTCCATCAATACGGCGAACAACATGGATATCGCCTTTGTACTCGCGCTCAAGAACGGTACCATCGGCTAATTCTGTCGTTGAACCCTGCACCGCTGTTTCCAGCGCACGTTTATTGAAAGCGGCAGGGTTGTTGATTTTTTGCTCTAACTTTACTTGTTCGGGTTTATAAAGCTCTTTCTGAATCTGATGGATCAGGCGCAGGATCAGGTCTTCACGCTCAATCCCCAAAGGACATTTCTTTTTGAGGCGCTTTTTATATTCGGCCTTCAAATCCTGCGTCGATGAAAGCTGCAGCCGCGCAAACTGCCGGATCACATGCAGGTCATCATATTGGTCACGGCTCATGTCCTTCCTTTCGGCAACAAGCAGGGCGATCAGCCCCGCCCATGATGACGGGATCATGACGGGAACGTCTTTTTGATCGGCATCGGATAAGAATAATCTTTCCAGAAATGTCATGGCTTGTCTCCAGTGTTGAAAGTTGTGGCTTCTTTCTGGCTGGTACAAAAGTGAAAAGAGAAACGACGGATAAAAATTAAGTTTTTCTATCCTGTTGAAAAGGCTTGCAAATGCATTTCTTTGAGTACTAAACGCGTTGGGAAAAAATGAGAGAAAAAGACAATTTGACCGTCAAAAAGAGAAAAACAGGCCGATTTGCAAACCCGTCTAAATGCAGAAAACCCGCATGTGCTGCGGGTTTCAAGCGATTGTCTTTTTATCTTTTTGATAAAATGGTGGAGGGGGCAGGATTTGAACCTGCGTAGCCCGAAGGCGCCAAATTTACAGTCTGGTGCGATTGACCGCTCCGCCACCCCTCCATCCGGAATGTTTTGCTGTAAAGCCCGCGCATGAAAAAGGTTTTTGCTTTCTCTGTCAAGTCCGAGTATTGTCCCATCCACGAAATTATCGAAAAAACAGCAAACGGAGCCCCTCATGGCGCGCGAATTCAATAATAAAGGCGGCAAAAGCAGCAAACCGGCAGGACGCGGCGGCAGCCGTTCCGGCGGAAAAACCGCAGACTCCAGCCGTTCCGGCGCCCGTTCTGGTGGCCGCGCCGGTGGAAAACCGGCCTCTGGCGGCCGCAGCAGCAGCCGTGATGGTGAAAAACGCCCCTATGCGGGACGTGGTGGTGCCGGTAGCCGTGGTGAAGGTAAACCCGCAGGCCGTTCAGGCGCGCGTGCCGGTTCCGGCCGTGGCTATGGCGACCGTGACGAAGCCCGTGAATACAAACCCCGCCGCCCGCGTGAAGATGGCGACAGAAAGCCATACGCCCGCCGTGAAGACGGGGAAAGACCCCGCCGTCCCCGCGAAGATGGTGACAGACCGCGCCGCCCGCGCGAAGACGGTGAACGCAGCTATGGCCGCAAATCATTTGACGACAAACCCGCCCGTGGCGGCAGCCGTTCAGGCACAGGTTCCCGTTCGGCCCCGCGTTCCGGTGGCCGCAGCTTCGGTGATCGTGACCGTGACGAAGCCCGCGAATACAAACCCCGCCGCCCGCGTGAGGATGGCGAGAGAAAACCTTACGCCCGTAGAGAGGAACGTAGCGACCGTAATGATCGTAGCGACCGCACACCGCGCCGTTATATGCGCGATGATGAAGGGGGCGACCGTAAACCGCGCCGCGAGGCAGGCAGCAGCCGTTTTGCCGAACGCAAACCGTTCAAGGGCCGCTTCACCGAAGACAATAAAAACGCCTCATGGGATGAGAACGATATCGCCCTTGCAGCCAAGCCGCGCGAGCGTAAGCCCAAGCTGGGTGAAGATAAACTGAGCGCCGGTCGCCTGAAGGTCGGCGTGAAAGCCAATCTTTGGGGCCAGCATGCCGTGAAAGCCGCGTGGATGAACCCCGAACGCACCATCAGCGCGCTTTACACCACACCGGAAGAACTGAAACTGTTCGCCCCTGTGATGGAAGAAGCCCGCAATGCCGGTATCCACCGCCCCGAGCCGACATTGGTAGGCCGCGAAGACCTTGATAAATATCTGCCGCGTGATGCCGTCCACCAAGGTGTGGCGATTAACGCCGCCGAACCGGAAGAAGTCTTTATTCAGGATATCCTGACCAAAGCCGCCAGCAAGGCGCGTTCTGTCGTGGTTATTCTGGATCAGGTGACAGACCCGCATAATGTCGGTGCGATTATCCGTAGTGCTTGTGCGCTTGGTGCCGATGGCGTGATCATGCAACGCCGCCATGCACCGGAATTGACGGGTGTGGTTGCCAAAGCCGCCAGCGGTGCAATCGAGCACGTGGCCGTGGCCTATGAAACAAACCTGTCCCGTTCGATCGAAGCGCTGCAAGCCGAAGGTTACATCGTGGCCGGACTGGATGAACGCGGTGAACAAACCGTCGACACCCTGAAGAGCCATGAGAAACTGGCCCTCGTTCTGGGTGCCGAAGGTCCCGGCCTGCGTCATCTGGTGAAAGAGCATTGCGATATTCTCGTGAAAATCCGTATGGATGGCCCGATCCCGTCTTTGAACGTATCGAATGCCGCGACTGTCGCCCTTTATGCCGCACTGGCCTAAGAGCTTATGCCGCATCTGATCGTCGAATATTCCGATAACATGGCGCCGGACTTTGATGTCCGCGCCCTGTTACAGGAAATGCACCATGCCCTCGACGGAAAATACAATATCGCAAGCCCCCGTATCAAAGCCCGCGCCCTGAAGCTCGACCATTATATTGTCGGCGATCACGGGCAAGAGGCCGCTATGGTGCATGTGACCTTCAAGCTGATGGAAGGGCGCAGTATCGGGGCCCGCAAGGAACTCTCTTCGCTCTTGCAACAAATCGTACGGCAGCATGTTCCTGCTGACCGCTATCCCCATAGCGCGGTGACGGTCGAAGTCGTGGAACTGGCCACCGCTACATATTGCCCTTGAACCTGCACTGGCCTAAAGTTTTCCTTATCATAAGGGGAGAATTGATATGCAAAGCCTGTGGGACAGCCTGAAAAGCGACCGGAAGATTGCGCTTACCATCCTGATTGCCGCCCTTGGCTATTTTGTCGATATTTATGATCTCGTCCTTTTTAGTGTTGTCCGTGTTGCCAGTCTGAAGGGGCTTGGCATAGAAGGCGATGCCCTGATGTCCACGGGAGCGCTGCTTCTCAATATGCAGCTGATCGGTTTTTTGATCGGTGGTCTGATCTGGGGGGTGATGGGTGACAAGATAGGTCGCAAGCAAGTCCTGTTCGGTTCAATCCTGCTTTATTCCTTGGCCAATATCGCCAATGCCTTTGTTACCACAATCGACCAATATGCCCTGTGCCGTTTATTGGCCGGTATCGGTCTTGCCGGTGAAATTGGTGCAGGCATTACACTGGTTGCGGAATTGATGCCCAAACATTTGCGCGGTTACGGCACGACCTTTGTCGCGGCTGTCGGTATTTCGGGTGGCGTGCTCGCGGGTTACACCGGCCATATGTTTGATTGGCAGCAGGCCTATATTCTGGGGGGATGTATGGGTTTAATGTTACTGGTCTTGCGGGTGAGCGTAGCTGAATCCCTTCTCTTTAAAAAAACCTGTGAGCAATCACATATCAAACGCGGGGATTTGCTGTTGCTGTTAAGATCGAGCGAGCGTTTTCTTCGTTACATTGCCTGTATTATGATCGGCGTGCCGATCTGGTACGCGGTATCGGTGCTGGTGACCTTTGCTCCCGAAATAGGCCGTGCCATGGGGATCAAGGATAGTTTGCTGGTGGCAACGGCCCTGCCGCTTTGTTATTTGGGTCTGACACTGGGCGATATGGCGAGCGGCCTGATCAGCCAAAAGCTGCAAAGCCGCAAGAAGGCGATTGCCCTGTTTATGTCCATGTCGCTGATTGCCTGCCTCGGCCTATTGTTGTTCCCGCAATATATCGACCGCACCGAATATTACGGCTTTTGCTTATTCATCGGTTTTTGCATGGGCTATTGGGTTTTAATGCTGACAACAGCCGCCGAGCAATTCGGGACAGACCTGCGCGCCACGGTTACGACAACTGTGCCTAATTTTATCCGTGGGTCGGCTGTTATTCTGACCTCAAGCTTTGTGGCTCTAAAGGGTTACGGTGTTGTGGAAAGTGCACTTTACGTCTGTATCGGTTCTTTTGCGGTTGGTTTTATAGCCTTGCTCCTGCTAAAAGAAACATTCCACGCCGATCTTGATTATATTGAAGCCGAAAGACGCACCGCATGACCGAAGCACAGACACAAATCCAGAACCAACCCGATCAGGATGAAATCTATCTGGTCGATGGATCAGGCTATATTTTCCGTGCTTATTATGCCGTGCCGCAGAATTTGACCAATCCCGAAGGCGTGCCAGTGGGCGCGGTCTTGGGCTTTTGCAATATGCTGGTCAAATTGCTCAAAGATTTGCGCGCCCCTTATGTCGCGGTTGTCTTTGATGCCGCACGCAAGAATTTCCGCTATGACCTTTATGCCGATTACAAAGCCAACCGCGATGAAACACCTGCCGATCTGATCCCCCAGTTCGGCCTGATCCGTGAAGCCACTAAAGCCTTTGGCCTGCCCGCGCTTGAAATGGAAGGGTTCGAGGCCGATGATTTGATCGCCGCCTATGCCCGTGAAGCCTTGTCCCAGGGCAAGAAAGTGACAATTGTCGGTTCTGATAAGGACTTGATGCAGCTTCTCCGTGATGGCGTGCGGATGTATGAGCCCATCAAGGGCCGCTATCTGACATTGGAAGATGTTCAGGACAAGTTCGGTGTGACTCCCGATAAGGTTACAGATGTGCAAGCCTTGGTCGGTGATACATCCGATAACGTACCGGGCGTTCCCGGTATCGGTGTGAAAACAGCTGCCCAGCTTATTTCCGAGTATGGCGATCTTGAAAGCCTGCTGGCCCGCGTTGATGAAATCAAACAACCCAAGCGCCGCGAGTCGCTTATTACTCATGCCGATATGGCGCGTCTATCCAAGAAGCTTGTGACATTGCGCGATGATGTACCGCTGCCGATGACAATTGATGAATTACATAGCCATGAACTCAACACACCCGAGTTAGCAGGATTCTTGGCATCACAAGGATTCCGTTCGGTCCTGACCCGTTTGGGACAATCGGCCAATACCGCTATACCTGAAGCGGCAACACCTGCCCCTGCTACAATTGCCCCTTATCAAGGGGCAGCACCTTCTGCACCTCCGGCGCCACGTACACAGAACCAAAATAATCTGCAGCCGACTTCGCAGAATGTCTATGCCCTCATTCAGGATGAAACTGCGCTGCGTGATCTGGTGGCGCGCGCTTATGAAACCGGATTACTGGCGGTTGATACCGAAACAACGGGCCTCACCCCCGCCAAGGCCGGATTGGTTGGCATTTGTTTAAGCTGCGAATTGGGAAAAGGTTATTATGTGCCCGTCGCCCACCGAAACCCGCAGCAGGATTTATTGGGGGGGCCGCAGGAAGACATCAACCAGATGCCGCTTGCCACGGTGATGGATATCCTGAAACATGTTTTGGAAGACCCTCGTGTGATCAAGATCGGTCACAACATGAAATATGACTGGCAGATGATTGCCAAGCATGGCATTCGCATGACGCCGGTCGATGATACAATGCTGATGTCCTATGTTCTGGATGGCAGCAATCACGGCCACGGCATGGATGAACTGGCCGAGCTTTTCTGCGGCCACAAAAATATCGCTTATGAAGATGTAACCGGTAAGGGCAAGAACCAGATTACTTTTGATCTGGTTCCGCTTGAGAAGGCTTGTGATTACGCCGCCGAAGATGCCGAGATTACGCTGCGCCTCTATCACATCCTGAAACCCCGACTGGCGCAGGAACAATGCACCCGTGTTTACGAAGATATCGAGCGTCCGATCATTCCGGTGATTGCCGATATGGAACTGGCGGGGATCAAGGTCGATACACAAGCCTTGAAAGAGATGAGCCTTGAGTTTGGCCGCAAGCTTGTCGCACTGGAGCAGGATATCTACAAGCTCGCTGGCCATGAATTTAACGTGGCCTCACCCAAACAGATGGGTGTTGTCCTGTTTGAGGAAATGGGATTGGCCGGTGGCAGCAAGACCAAAGGGGGCGATTGGTCAACCGCCGCCGATGTTCTTGAAGATCTGGAATCCCAAGGCCACGAGATCGTCAGCCGCATTCTGGAGTGGCGCCAGCTATCCAAATTGAAATCAACCTACACCGATGCCTTGCAGGAACAAATCAATCCAGCCACAGGGCGTGTGCATACATCGTTCCATATGACGGGCACCAATACAGGGCGTTTATCTTCATCAGACCCTAACCTGCAGAATATTCCGATCCGCACCGAAGAGGGTCGCCGTATCCGCACCGCCTTTATCGCTGATAAGGGCCATAAACTGCTATCGGTCGATTATTCGCAAGTCGAATTGCGTCTGGCGGCAGAGCTTGCCGGTGTGCAAGCCCTGAAGGACGCCTTCCGCGATCATGTCGATATTCATGCGCTGACAGCCTCTCAAGTCTTTGGCGTCCCACTTGCTGAAGTAACACCCGATCTGCGCCGTTCGGCCAAGGCTGTAAACTTTGGCATCATCTACGGTATCTCCGGATGGGGCCTTGCCAAGCAATTGGGCGTGACCCCGCAGGAAGCCAACCAATTCATCCAGAAATATCTGAAGAATTTTCAGGAAATTCAGGACTACATGGAAAGCCGCAAGGAAGAAGCGCGCCAATATAACTATGTCCGGACGCTATATGGCCGCAAATGCATGGTCGGGAATATTCACGCCAAGATGCCCGCGCAAAGAAACTTTGCCGAGCGGCAGGCGATCAATGCCCCGTTGCAAGGGACGGCTGCCGATATCATGAAAATTGCCATGGCACGATTGCCGCAGGCTTTGCTTGATGCAGGCCTCAAAGCACGTTTGCTATTACAAGTCCATGATGAGGTTTTGCTGGAAGTGCCTGACGAAGAGATACAAGCCACAGCCGATCTGGTGCGTTATGTGATGGAAAGCGTTGCCGATATCGGTGTGCCGCTCGAAGCCGAAGCCGGATGGGGCGCAAACTGGGCCGAAGCCCACTAATAAACCTCATCTAAAGCGGGGATTGTCCGGCAGCCACCACTTTGCCGGTGTGTTCTTCCTGTACCAGCACAACCAAGGTCTGGTGAGCGTCCTGCACCTCAACAGTAATCGATAATGTTCCGGCCTGCGGATTAAAACCTTGCTGCTTTTGCAAGGAACTCGCGATATTCAGGTAGGTGGTTTCAGTTCCTTTGTTGCGGCCTTCGGCTATCTTCACCGGATGCGGTTTATCAAGAAGAAAAACCCACGCTGTCAGATCGTCATCATCAGTGAAAGATTGCCAACTCGCCTGATATTGCCCTTTACCAGTTTTTTTGATCGACAGAGGTTTTATTGTGCTTGCATCCGATGCCTTATCGATCGCTGTACGGACATCATTTTCTTTATGCCCCACGACATCATACTGGCCATTGACCACAAGCTGCGGGGTATAATTGGGACCAGCCCGCAAAACTTCCATATACCAATCCTGACGCTCGGTACAAAAATGTTGGGCAAGAGAACCTGTCTTAACATCGAAATAATCCACATGGCAGGCAATCGCGATCACATCGGGTGTTTTTATTTCTGCCGCCAGCAGGGCATCTGCCTTGGGGCAAAACACGCAAGCTTGTGATGAAAACAGCTCAAGCACCACAGGGGCTGAAGCAAAATCGAGATCATCGGTGGGCGTTTCCGCTACCAGTTCTTCCCGCTCCTGCATTAACTCTTCCTGAGCGTGCGACGGTTGCAAAGACAATAAAAAAATTGTCCCTGAAAACAGACTAATGATTAACGCGAGCTTAAGGTTCAATCCCATAGAATATAAAGACAGCCTGTTTGGTGAAGCCGGAAAATGCCTTTTAAGGCACCTGTATTAGCAACATACTGATAAAAAAGAACAAATCAAATATGAAATCGAACGATTCCCACCCCTATAGCCTGGCTTTGGTCCTTTTAGGGATGGCTTTGACCTCTTTTTTGATTACAGGTCGCGCCGATACCGCAGATGCGAATGAAAAATACGGGCCCTATCCGGTCAGTGCCAAAGTGGTAAGCACACCGGCTGATGATGACATTCATGATCTGATTAAAATCCAGCTGGAGGCCTTGAGAAACCGTGATGGCGACGTCGCCTATGCCTTGACCGCCAGTAGTCTGCACAAAAAGTATGATAATTCACAGGCATTTATGAATGATATGCGGTTTTCCTATCGGCCGCTTTACAACAACATGTCCTATAAATTTCTGGATCAAACCCCGATGGAATCAGGTGGTCTGATACAACGCATTCAGGTTGACCACACCCATGGTGACCCCGCCATTGTGATTTATCGTCTGGAACGTAATCCGGAAGGGGAATGGCGCATCGAATCCTTCTCCTTGCTGGAACAGGATAACGGCACGGATATCTAGAGTCTTACTTATCCCTGATCAGATTTGGCTATCATAGCGCGCAAGGATGAAATTTCCTCACGCAAAGCCCTGATGTCCCGCTGCAAGGTGGCCTCGCCAGAATCTTTGCCTTCTTCTTCATGGATAATATTCATGGCATCGACAATCACGCCAATGAAGAGATTGAGTACCGCAAAAGACGTCACAACAATAAAGACAACAAAGAATACCCATGACCATGGATACACAGCCATGGTCGGCGCAGCGATATTCTCGGACCAGCCCTCGAGGGTCATCAACTGGAACAAGGTGAACATGGAACGCCCCACTGTCCCGAACAGATCTTCTAGAACAGGATCATGGCTATGGCCGAAGACATGCGTAGCCAGAACGGCAGCCACATAATAAATAATCAGCAATACAGCAAGAATGGACGCCATTCCGGGAATGGCCCTGAACAGGGCCGAAACCACACGGCGTAAGGACGGCACAACGGAAAGAAGGCGCAAGACCCTGAACACCCGCAAGGCCCGCAAGACCGTGAGTGGACCGCTAGCCGGTATCAGGGAGATACCAACAATAATAAAATCAAACCAGTTCCATCCCGATCTGAAGAAGGCTTTACGGTAGACCACCATCTTGGAAACCAATTCCAGTACAAAGATGGCCAGAATGGCGTGATCGGCCAGATGGAGCAAACGGCCATAAGACTCCATTATCCGGTTATCGGTTTCGAGCCCCAGCATGACCGCATTCAACAGGATCAAAAATGTGATGAAGAAGGTAAAACGGGGATGCTCCAGAAGGCCCTGAAGTCTGGCTATGGCAGGAGATACGGACACAGATGGAGGAAGAGTTGTCATGGAAGAGCTTAAGTCCCTCTTGTATTTAAGGCAGTAACGTCATAATGAATATTTCGACCAGCCTATGCAAGGCCGTGACAGACAAAGGATTAGATAGATAATGTCAGCCCCCGAAAAACACCTTGATATGCCCCTGACATGGGAAGAAATTAACCTTCATGCCAAATCACTGGCTTTGAAGCTCACGGAGAAAGGTCCGTGGAAGGGTGTTGTCGCGATTACGACCGGTGGTCTGGTTCCGGCCTGTATTATTGCCCGTCACTTGAAAATCAAGCATATCGATACCCTTTGTATTTCCAGTTATGACGACCAGAGCCAGCGCAAAGCGCAGGTAATCAAGAAATCCGTCGATGCCGGTGATGGCGAAGGCTGGCTGGTGATTGACGACCTGTCTGACACAGGAAACACCTTCCGCACCGCCCGTGAATTGATGCCCAAGGCCCATTACGCTGCCCTTTATGCAAAACCGGCGGGCGAAGATGCCGTCGATACCTATATTATGAGCGTCAGTACCGATACTTGGATCCATTTCCCGTGGGAAGAGAACGAAGCCAGCTACATCGCCCCAGCGACCGCACAACGCTAATTTATTACCATAATACAATAAAGGCGCGGGATTCCCGCCCCCTTTTGACAGAATCAACTCTTCGAAGTTCGATTCTGCCCAAGTTCCTATTTTTACCGGAATAATCCTTGATTTTTCAGGGTTGGAGTCGGTATAACAGGCCCTCTAAAAGATGCGGCCTGGCCAATTGGCATTGCCTGTTCCGCTCTTTTGTTTTCATGACTGCAAACGGCCCTTATACGGCCAAAGGAGAAAAAATGCCTAAGATGAAAACCAAAAGCGGGGCGAAAAAACGTTTTCGAGTAACCGCTTCGGGCAAAGTGAAGTTCAAACCGGCCTTCGCCCGTCACATGCAAATGAACAAACCCAAATCCATGAAGCGCAAAACACGCGGTTCGGAAATTCTGAACGAGATCGATACAAAGATCATCCTCGAGAACTTCCTGCCCTACGCGCGTAAACGCAAAGCTAAGAAAGCTGCCGCCGCTAAGGCTGCTGCTGCAGAATAAGGAGGACGCATCATGGCTCGTGTAAAAAGTGGTCCTAAGACCAAGAACCGTCACCAGAAAGTCCTCAAACTTGCCAAAGGCCATTATGGCCGCCGCAAGAATTGCTACAAGATTGGTGCAAACTCCGTTGAACGTGCTTTGGCTTATGCCTACAAGCACCGCCGTGAACGCAAACGCGATTTCCGCGCTTTGTGGATCATGCGTATCAACGCGGCTGCCCGTCTGAACGGCTTGACCTACTCCCAGTTCATGCATGGTCTGAAACTGACCGGTCTGCAACTGGACCGTAAGGTACTGGCTGACATCGCCGTAAGAAATCCGGAAGATTTCAAAGCGATTGCCCAGCAAGCTGCGGCTGCCCGTCAAAAGGCCGCCTAAGGGAGCAAAGCTTTCGATTGTAGGGATTTAAGGATCTTCCGTATCACTTTCTCCCACACATCACCATTGATACGGAATTAGACAGCCCGCTTTTATAGCGGGCTGTTGCTTTATGGGACTGATCTGCCTAAAGTTTTCTACGAATTACAGTGAAGGACAGCCCGCTATGGATTCCACGATCAATACCCTCTTTCAGACGGCCTTGGCCGTGCGGGAACATTCCTATTCCCCGTATTCCGGCTTCAAGGTCGGTGCGGCCCTGTTATCCGAAACCGGCAAAATCTATAGCGGTACCAATATCGAGGAAGCCGCCTATATTTGTACCCATGCCGAACAAAGCGCCATCAGCAATATGATTATCCATGAAGGCGCCCATAAAATTCGGGAAATTCTGGTTGTCGCCGGTGAAGAAAATGATGGAACCTTGGTGCCACCTTGCGGCCATTGCCGTCAGTGGTTGCGCGAACATAGTGATCCCGAAAACCTGAAAATCCACATTGCCGGTCCGGAAGGGGTGCGGCGCAGTTTCACGCTCGCGGAATTATTGCCCCATTCTTTTGGCCCCGAAAATCTGGGAAAAGGTTAATGGCGGATCGCTCTTTCCACGCTTATTCTTTGAAATCAAAGGCTCATAGTGCTAAAAATCACTCCGTATAAGGATTTTTAAAGTGACCGATATGAACCAGAATATTACCGCCCTGAAGACAGAACTCATCCAGATGGTCAAGGCCGCAAACGATTTGCCCGCCCTTGAACAAGCCCGCGTGACCGCCCTGGGGAAAAAAGGACGTATCACCGACCTGATGAAAAATCTGGGTCAGATGGACGGCGAAGCCCGTAAAGCCATGGGGGCGGCACTAAACGAACTGAAAGATGAAATCGCAGCACTGATTGAAAAGCAGGAAAGCGGATTGAAAGCCCAAGCCCTGAATGACAGGCTGGCCCATGAAACTGTGGATATTACCCTGTCACCACGACCAGAAAAAAAAGGCCATATCCACCCGATCAGCCAGACGATGGAAGAGCTGGTTTCCATTTTCTCGGATATGGGATTCACCGTTGCCGAGGGTCCGGATATCGAAGACGACTTCCACAATTTCACCGCTCTCAATTTCCCGCCGGGCCACCCCGCGCGCGAAATGCACGATACATTCTATCTGCCCGATGATCCGGATGAAAAAGGTGAGGCCGCCAAGAAATTGCTGCGGACCCATACATCAACCGTGCAGATCCGCACCATGATGAAACAAAAGCCGCCGATCCGCATTATCTGCATGGGCCGTACCTATCGTTCCGATTACGATATGACCCACACGCCGATGTTCCACCAGATGGAAGGCCTTGTCATAGACAAAAGCACTCATATGGGTCATTTGAAAGGCTGCCTGACCGATTTCTGCCGTGCCTATTTTCAGGTAGATGATCTGCCCGTGCGTTTCCGCCCGAGCTTCTTCCCCTTCACCGAACCCAGTGCCGAAATGGATATTGGCTGTTCCCGCAAAGATGGTGGCCTGAAGATCGGGGCCGGTGATGACTGGCTCGAGATTTTGGGTTGCGGCATGGTGCATCCGAATGTGATCCGTAATTGCGGTCTTGATCCCGATGAATATCAGGGCTTTGCCTTCGGTATGGGTATCGAGCGTATTGCGATGCTGAAATACGGTATTCCCGACCTGCGTACTTTCTTTGAAAGCGATGTGCGCTGGCTGGAACATTACGGCTTTGATCCGCTCTACCGGCCCAACCGCGCCACAGGCGAATAAGGATGGGTCTTGAGATCCGCCCTCTGATAGCAGCCGATTACGAGGCATGGATTCCGCTATGGAATGCCAATAACCAAGGGCATATCAATCAGGAAGTCACTGCGATTACATGGCAGCGTCTGATGGAAAATCCGCAAGTCAGAGGTTTGGGGGCCTTTGATAAAGACAAGATGGTCGGGCTGGTCCATTTCATTCTGCATCCCGTCACCGGCCATATCAAGAATGTCTGCTATATGCAGGATTTGTTCATTGATCCTGCTCATCGCCGCAAAGGTTATGCCCGCAAGCTGGTGGAAGCTTTGGCAATAACAGGCAAGAAAGAAGACTGGGCCCGTTTATACTGGCTGGCTGAAAGCCACAATAAAGAAGCCCAGAACCTTTACAGGTCACTGGGCTATAAACTTGATTTCACGCTGCACGTTCTGCCGCTGTAATTAGCCGCCACCCATACCAAAACCGCCTGCGGCCGGTTGTTGCTGACGGTATTCGTTGCTGGCTGGTGCGGGGGTTTCGGCCTGCGGTGCGGAAAGAATCTGCTGGCGCTGTTCTGCAGTTGCGCCGTAGGAACTCACCCGTTGTTGTTCACCTGTAATCTGGTTGCTGTCCCAGCTTCCTGACTGAATTCGTGTTCCGCCACCTTGCTGTTGCGGATAGGTGACAACATCACCGCCACGGCGGAAAATAACCTCTGCCAGCTTGCCATAGCTGCTGCCACCGGCAGCACCGCCTATTTCCTTGGCATAACGGCCACGCTCTTTATCACCACGATCGGAGGGTGCATCATCGCCCAGAACCGCACCGCCCACACGCCCCAGAAGGCCGCCGACAGCTGTAGCCAAACGTTTATCACTACCTCTTAAACCACCCATATCGGCAGCAACACCTGCCAAAGTACGGCCATCGCGTTCATTTTCTCTATCGGCAGAGCGCTGGTTGCGAATGGCATCGCGCTCGGCACGTGCATCTGCCTTCGCTTCTGCCCTTTGCTGTGCTTCGATGCCCTTGATTTCTTTTGCTTCAATTCTGTTTTCTGCACCCACAACGCTTCTGATTGTATTGCGATCATATCCTTGGGACTGCATTTCCTGAACACGTTCCTGCCCGACAATCTTGCTGGCATCACGCAAGGAAAGACCCTTGTTCACATATTCGCCAATTCTTTCGGCACGGGCCTGCATACGTTCATCAAGACTTGGTAAGGTTCTGCTGGCTTGGGCATTATATTGTTGTGTCAAGGGCTCGGCTGCACGCGGAGCTGCCGCGGCCTGTAAAGGTTCTGCCGCTTCCGGTACAGGGGATGCAGATTTGGCTACGGGCGCAGCCTCTGCTGGCTCTGCCGCCACAGCTGCAGGAGTTACCGGCGCAGCTGCCTCTGGTTTTGGCGTTCCCAGACGCTGTTCACGCGCCTGTTCACGAAGATGTCTAAGGAAAGGTCGCGCTTCCTCAGCAGAGATTTTTTGAATTTCTGCTTGTGAGTAACCCTGCTCTTTCAGCTCTTCGCGGCGCTCCTGCCAAACAATTTTCATGCTTTCCTTGCGGGTAGGCATACCCGTTTCCATTAATTCATTATAGCGATTACCCAATGCCTCTACACGTTCTTGCAAGGGCGGCAATGTTTTGGGTGCTGTCGCCGCAGGGGCCTCTGTTGCCGCTACAACTGCAGGGGCCTCAGGTTTTATTTCCGGTTCAGGTTTTGCGGCAGGTTCAGCAGCCGCTACCGCGGGTGCTGCCGTTGCAGCAGCAGGAGTAGCAGCAGCCGGTTTGGGCGGCTCTACTTTCAAATCAGGTTTTACAGTCTGGCCTGAAGCCTTGTTGTCGGCAGCAGCGACCTGTGCTGCAGGTACCTGTTGTATCTGTGCCTGCGCGGTGGACATAGCCGTCATATTCATGCCCATCATCTGGGCAATCGCCATGAAGACCATTTTAAGGATATCTTGCAGGCCACCTTGCATTAAACCTTGCATACCTCCGGCAGCAGCAGGGGAAGCAGGGTCCGGTGCTGCCGCAGCAGCCGCGGGGGAAGGAGCAACGGCGGCAGGCTGGGCTGTACCATTAGGAGTTAAAGGTGTTTTGCCGTTAGGACCATAGCCGGGTGCATAAGGAACTGTGGTCGCTTGCTGAGCGGGTGCTTTGAGCACATTCAAACCCAGCGGATCATCATTCACAAAATCAACCATTTACAACACCCCTAACACTTGTTCGTTCTTCTTCTCAAAAGCTTTGCCCCTATTATTATAGAAATATATTAATATGGGGTTTAAATATTATGTTAAATTATACCCTCCTCTGATGTCCTTCGTCAAAAACCTGAAAAATCTTGGTTTTTCAGCGATTTCGCGTTAAGTTTCAGGCCTGATTTTGACGAAATAGGTTTAAGCATGAAATTCACCCGTGACTGGCTGGCCCAGCATCTTGATACGCAAGTTTCCCTTGATGACCTCTCCTCTTCCCTGACCTCTTTGGGGCTGGAAGTGGACGGAATTACCGATCGTGCAAAACTGTTTGCCCCTTTTCATGTGGTTTATGTCGAGAAGGCGGAAAAGCACCCTGATGCCGACCGTCTGCGTGTCTGCCTGATTGATACAGGTAAAGAAAAATTGCAGGTTGTTTGCGGGGCACCTAATGCGCGCGCCGGCATGAAGGCTGTTTTCGCCCCCGCGGGTAGTTTTATTCCCGGCACAGGCATCACAATTAAAAAGGGAAATATTCGCGGTCAGGAATCAAACGGCATGATGGTTTCGGAACGCGAGATGGGCCTGTCCGAAGAACATGAAGGTATTATCGATGTGGCCGCCGATGTCCCTGTCGGGACTTCATTTGCCGATCTCTATGGTTTGAATGATCCTGTGATCGAGATTGGTCTGACACCCAACCGCGCCGATTGTGCCGGTATCAGAGGTATCGCGCGTGATCTGGCCGCTGCCGGCGTTGGTACATTAAAGCCCTTGGATGAATCTGCTGTTGCGGGTAAAGGGGCCTCCCCCACCAAGGTACATTTGAAATTTGACGAACAAACCAAAGATGCCTGCCCGCTTTTTATGGGACGTTTGATCCGTAATGTGAAAAACGGACCCTCCCCAAAATGGATGCAAGATCGCCTGAAAGCTGTAGGCTTGCGCCCGATTTCGGCACTGGTTGATATTACAAACTATCTCTCGCTCGACCTGTGCCGTCCTTTACACGTGTTTGATGCCGATAAATTGAAAGGTGACTTGCATGTACGCCTCGCCCAAAATGGCGAGAAGCTCAATGCCCTGAACGGCAAGGAATATACCCTGACCAATACTATGACCGTTGTTTGCGATGAAAACGGCGTTCTGGGACTGGGTGGCGTGATCGGCGGTGAAGCAACAGGCTGCACCGAAAGCACAACCAATGTGTTTGTTGAATGCGCCTATTTTGATCCCTTAAGAACAGCCCGTACAGGCCGCACCCTGCAAATCGACAGTGACGCCCGTTACCGTTTCGAACGCGGCATTGATCCTGCTTTTACTGTACCCGCAATCGAGATTGCCACACGACTGATCCTCGAACTGTGCGGTGGCGAGCCAACCGAGATTGTCAAGGCAGGTGATGTACCGGCATGGCAGCGTCAGATTACTTACGATCCCGCTTACCTGAAGCAACTGGGTGGGATCGATTTACCGTTGTCTGCTCAAAAGGACATCCTTGTGAAGCTGGGGTTTGTGGTTGATGACAAAGCCGCCAATGCCTGGAGCATTACACCGCCCGCATGGCGCGGTGATGTGATGGGCCGTGCCGATATCGTTGAAGAAGTCTTGCGTGTTCATGGCTACGACAAGATCGAAGCGCTTTCCCTGCATAAAGATCAAATCCAGATCCAAGGCAGCGAGACCGTAAACGGTTCCAAGACCCGCCGCGCCCGCGCCACTCTGGCCAGCCGCGGCATGGATGAGTGCGTCACATGGTCGTTCATGGCCCAAGACAAAGCCGCGTTGTTCGGTGCCAACGATGTCGCACTGAAGCTGACAAATGCGATCAGCACCGATCTTGAAGAAATGCGCCCGAGCATTTTGCCCAACCTGATCGAAGCCGCCGAACGTAACCGCACACGCGGTTTTGGTGACAACGCCCTGTTTGAAGTCGGCCCGGTATTCCAAACTGCTAAAATTCAAGGACAAAGGCTAACCGCCACAGGTATCCGCAATGGCCAAGCTGGTCCCCGCCACTGGAGCGGTCCACAAGCCCATCGTGCTGTTGATGTTCACGATGCCAAAGCCGATGCCATGGCCGTGATCGAAGCCGCCGGTATTAATCCGGCCACACTTCAGGTCGCTCGTGAAGCCCCATCATGGTACCACCCGGGACGTTCGGGCGTTCTGCGTCTGGGCAATAATGTCGTGGCCTGCTTTGGCGAGATTCATCCGGCAACACTCGAGGCCATGGATATCAAGGATAATGTTGTTGGCTTTGAAGTCTATTTGGAGCAAATCCCGCAAGCCCGCAAAAAAGGAACAGCCAAACCGCTACTGAAACTGGCAGCCTTACAACCGCTGACACGGGATTTTGCCTTTATTGTTGACCAAAAGGTCATGGCCGATGAATTGGCACGCGCTATCCGCGGATCGGACAAGGACTTGATCACCGATATCAGCATCTTTGATATTTATAGCGGTAAAGGTATTCCGGAAGGCAAGAAGTCCGTCGCCCTGTCTGTCACATTACAGCCAAGGAACGAAACACTGACAGATGCGGAAATCGAAATCATCAGCAAAAAAATTGTCGATGCTGTTGCCGGCAAAACAGGTGCTATCCTGCGTTCCTGACCCAAGGACTTGATGAATGACATCTTACTATTACTGCATAGACAGTGTTCTGAAGGAAACGGCGGCAAGCGTTAACACAAAGACGCTTGTACAGGTTACAAAGGAACCCTATGCCTGTAACGGTTTTGTACAAGACTGCTTTGTACTGGCAAACCCCATACATGTTATGGACCTTGAAAATCCGCAATCAATCGACGAGCTAAGCACCCTTATCAAGGATGTTCCCCTTTACCATTTCAATATGGAGCTTGTCCTTGATGAAGCCCTGGCGCAAAGACACCGCAATCCCGCTATTCTGGAAGCATTGACGGAAGCGTTTGAAGGTAATCACCTGCCCAATACGATTGATACAGCTCAATCAACTGAAGAGAACATTACAGGCAATTTGCGTCACCCGGTTCTGGAGCACATGGATGTTCAGGAATTAAGTCGTGTCTACATAAAATTTCTTATGAATCTTAAGCGCAGCCGCGATGATTTCAGCTTCCGCCGCAATATTCTGGGACAGCACACAGAGCGTTTCCTTGAACAGTTCGACGGTTTCTTTGAAGAGAATAAGGGACAAATTCAAGCCAGTATCCTTTTGGCATTCGGCATGAGAATCGATCATGACCCGCGCAAGCCCCTAGAAAGCTATGTGCAGAATGGCCAAAACGAAGCCCGTAAAAAGAATATCCGTGAACCGCATGAGATGGTTTGGGCGTGGCTGGAGTGCGATAGCTACCAGAAACGTCGCTGCCTTGATATCCACCGCATTATGAGCATTCCCGATATGCCCCGCTTGCCCAATTGGGTGAGGATGGACATTTTCAATTTCCTTGAAAAAGAAGCAATGAAACAGATATTCGCCGAGAATATTGCGAAGGCAGATCCTGATTTTAATATATTGGCAGGCACAAACGACTTAAAGCGGGCTATCCGCCTCAATGCCACTGGTCAGGTTGATGAAAGCCTGCAGCAATTATTGGGGCAAACCCTGAACAATACCAACTCCTATTCGGGGGCCGCTTTAAAGTTCGCCAGTGCCGCAGAAGCCAGAGAGCGTGAATCCCATAAAATGAAATTGGGACTGTAGGCGCATCGGATAATCCGGATACGCGCTACTTACTATGGCCCGTTTTTGCCAATTCCTCGGCAATAATATCTTTGCGGGATAATTTACCAATCATGGTTTTGGGTAAAGGCTGTGTACGGATTTCCACCTGACGGGGCATTTCAATCGGGGAAATCTTGTCCTTCAGGAAAGATTTCAGCTCTTCCTCATTTAACGTCTGACCGGCTTTGGGTTTGATCCATGCCTTAACCGTTTCACCACGATCAGCATCGGGCAAGCCACCAACGATACATTCCTCAACAGCCGGATGCAGGTATATAGCTTCCTCAACATTGCGAGGATAAACATTATAACCGTTCACAAGGATGAGATCCTTTATACGGTCTACAATGAAGAAATAGCCCTGTTCGTCCATTAAAGCGATATCGCCTGTATGCAAACGGCCGTCTTTCAATACATCGGTAGTTTCCTGTGTCTTGCCCCAATAGCCCATCATCACTTGTGGGCCTCTGACGCATAGCTCACCGCGTTCCCCGATTTTCATCGGGGTTTTCTTGTCCTCCGGATTGATGATTTCTACAATCGTTCCAGGTAGCGGCAGTCCGATCGAACCCGGTTTGTTATCACCAACTACAGGATTAACACAAACTACAGGTGTTGTTTCCGTCAGACCATAACCTTCCACAACAACGCATCCTGTATTCTTTTCGAAGGATTTCTTAACTTCAACAGGAAGAGGTGCCCCACCCGACATACAGAAACGTAAGGACGTCAGGTC
This sequence comes from Micavibrio sp., assembly GCA_046294845.1. Lineage (GTDB taxonomy): Bacteria > Pseudomonadota > Alphaproteobacteria > Micavibrionales > Micavibrionaceae > Micavibrio_C. Next base: position 206,595 of record JBKBNU010000001.1, read on the forward strand.
GTAGTGAGATAATTTGGGATGATTATTAATTGCATTATAGATAGCCGGAACCGCCGGAAAATAATTGGGCTTTTTCTTATCAATCGATTTTAAGGTCTTATCCAGCTCAAAGCGCGGCACAGGTACAATAATCTCGAACCCCAGACGTACACTCAAATTCAGGATAGCCGTCATAGCAAAAACATGGAAGAAGGGGATAACGCCCAGCATTTTCTCGCCTGCCTGCGCACCAATAAACCATGCAGAGCATTGATTGGTGTTGGCGGTAACATTTGCGTGGGACAGCATGGCGCCTTTGGGTACGCCCGTTGTACCGCCTGTGTACTGGATCACCGCAATATCAGTTAAAGGATTAATATCAACCGGATTGGGTTTATGTCCCTCATCGCTGATATCCTGAAGCCAAACAACGTAATCTTTGTCAGGTATGTGCGCGATATCCTTACCCTTAAGAAGCGGGAAAAGAATGCTCTTGGGGAATGGTAAAATATCTGCGAATGGACAAACGAGGATTTTTCCCAATCCCGATTCTTCACGGATATCATCAAGTTTTTTATATAAAATCTTCAAATCAAGCGTGACCATCACTTCGGTCTGACTATCCTTGATCTGATGAACCAACTCTCTCGGCGCATATAACGGGTTGAAGTTAACAACCGTCCCGCCGATTTTAAGCACTGCATAATAGGCAATCAAAAAATACGTACAGTTAGGCAGGAACAAACCCACACGTGTACCTTTATGTACGCCAAGGGTCTGTAAACCCTTTGCCATGGCATCAACTTTCTGTCCCAATTCACCCCATGTCAGAACCTGCCCCATGAAATCGAACCCGGGCTTATCGCCATAGCGGGCGACCGTTTCATCAAACATGGCGGCCACAGGACCAGTCCCGATCGGGGCCTGCCAATCAAGACCGGGGGGATAAGATGCCAACCATGGCCATGAAGCTGATGATTTTTGGTCCTGATGAGGCATGGACATGACGATCTCTCCTAAAAATGCTTGTCGTTTGACAACCTTGGGTAACGGGAGTGTACTTTTATGATTCTAAGGCATAGAGCATTGATTTTCCATGTAAATCCTATGGTAACCCGGGATTTTAGTTGTTGCATTGCAAACCTTAGGCAATATTATGGTATAATTTAGTTACGGAGATGGTGCTTTAATAATAAGAGAATTCTAATATTACTCTTTACTTTTGTTAAAAATTCTGGATTCAACAGGATTCTTCTGCCAAAATGGCGCTCTAATACTTTTGGGTAGTGGACAAATTGATAACCATGTAACCCGTTATATTTTTTTATGATGACTTAGAAGGGTGGGCTTCCGTGTTAGAGCCAACGGAAAATAGTGTAATAGGTGGAGAGGTAGAAGCCTCACTTGAACCACCTGTAAGAGCAAAACTAAAATGGTTTAATACGCCAAAGGGTTTCGGCTTCGTTGTACCCGAAGATGAGCCTGATCTTGATGCGTTCTTGCATATTACAACATTGCAAAAAAGCGGGATCAATACGCTGGGCGATGGTGCCTGCCTGTTGTGCCAGATTCAGCGCGGTCCCAAAGGTGCCCATGTTATTAATATTGTGGAATTGGTTGATGCAGGCAACCTGCCCGAACAAATCCGCAATGCACCCCAACAAGCCACCATGCCGATCGGCAACACCCAGCGTATGGGTGGCGAAGTCAAATGGTACAAAGAAGATAAAGGTTTCGGGTTCGTGATTCCTGATGATGGCATGAAAGATGTTTTCATTCACAAAACATGCCTTGAGAAAAACGGTATCGAGAAATTGGAAACAGGGCAACGCGTCAGTATGCTTTTCCGTGCTGTTCCCAAAGGCCGTGAAGTCGTCGAACTGGAAATCGTCGCGAATAGCTAAATCATAAAATTAAAAAATCCATCCTTCATTCCTGATGAAGGATTTTTTTCATTGCAGAATACCAAAAAAGAACGCTGACCCTTTACAGGATCAGCGGGGAGTTTCACATGAATTACAAAAGGGATACTACACTGCAGATAATGTAACCTCAGCCAAAAATCATCAGGAATTCACAACTTCCTTCAGATCATCTTCCGGCAAAGCGGCGGCGGCTACATCGTCGAAATCCTCGGCTTTGAGAACGCGGCTGCGGCTTGGTACCTGATAGGCAATCTTGGCGTGATCTTCACAATAAGGCAGGCCTGGGACTGACTGACAACCACAGAAGGCGAAATCTTCATCTTTCGGATCACCGGAAGGCCAACGGCACATGCGCTCCCTAAGCTCGATCAGTTTCAAACCCTTGAAGGCTGTATTCGCCGGTTTGGGCGCTATCACGGCCTTAACCTTCGGAGCCTTCTTAACTTCCAGCGCACGTTCTTCGCGGCGTTCGTTCTGTTGGATAGGGGAAATACGATTGGAAAGTTTCAGACGGTGTGCTTTTCCAATAACAGCATTTCTGGTAACACCCCCAAGAGCTTTGGCAATTTCGGCTGCTGTTTTGCCTTCGCCCCACAGTTTCTTGAGAAGCATTACGCGTTCATCGGTCCAGCTCATTCGCCTTCATCTCCCCTGAAGTGTCCACACAAAGCCACCTGTAGCAACAATTGTGAATCTCAATTCACAAAAATAATACGCAGTTGCTCGGTGTTGATGGAGGTCACTGTATCGGGGCATGATTCACGAGGAAAGAGTCGCACGAATCATTCATCTTCTTTATCCACAATAATCCGAATCGCAGGCACATGACTCCGCATTATCAGAAAATGAGTCAAGATGAATCAAATAGAGAAAGAAAATGAATCAGATGAATCACTTAGCCGCTGATCAAGCGTTGTAATCAAGGCCCCAGACCTGATAACGCTCGCGATCTTCGTGCCAGTCTTCATCAACCTTCACGAAAAGTTTCAGGTGAACGGGACATTCAAAGATCTCTTGCAGCTCCAGACGGGAAGCTTCACCAATTTCCTTGATTTGTGTGCCACCTTTACCCAGGACAATCGCTTTATGTGAATCACGCGCCACATAAATGATCTGTGATATCTTGATATCGCCGTTATCAAACTCTTCCCATGTTTCGGTTTCAACAGTCAGGGCATAGGGTAGCTCCTGATATAGCTTACGGAAGAGTTTCTCGCGCGTGACTTCAGCCGCCAGCAACCGCGACGGCATATCGCTGATCTGGTCTTCCGGATAATGCCAGACACCTGTAGGCACATTATTGACCAGCCATGTCATCACATCATCTGTGCCGTCCTGCTTCAGGGAAGAGATCATAAAGGTGGCGTTGAAATCGAGCATTTCATTAAGCTCGGCAGCCATTTTTACCAATACATCCTTTTTGGCCTGATCGAATTTGTTCAAAAGCAGAACGCAAGGGATATTCCCTTTGACCTCGGCCAGTCTTTGGACAATAGCCCTTGTATCCGCATCGATTTTACGGCGGCTGGCATCGACCATAACCATCACGACATCGGCTTCATCGTGGCCTTGCCACGCTGCGGCCACCATCGCTTTTTCCAGACGCTTCTTCGGCGTGAAAATACCGGGTGTATCGATAAAAATAATCTGGCTTTGGTCTTTAACGATAATACCCCTGACCGTTGTGCGGGTTGTCTGCACTTTGGGTGAGACAATCGAAACCTTGCTGCCCACGACCGCATTGATGAAAGTTGATTTACCGGCATTGGGTGCGCCGATGACGGCAACAAATCCGCAGCGTGTCACGGGTGTTTCTTCTGTACTCATGATAATCTTTCTAATCTTTCGAGCAAAATACGCGCCGCTTCTTTCTCGGCTGTCCTTCTTGATGATCCAATCGCTTGGCCTGCCTCATAACCCTGCACCGTCACCTGAATGGTAAAAGCGGGCGCATGATCGGGACCCGTACGGCCGACCAGTTCATATAAGGGTAACGGCAATCCCCGCCCCTGCGCCCATTCCTGCAAAGCCGTTTTTGGATCTTGCGGCGGGTCGCTCATAATCTGGACACGCTCACCCCACCACAGGGCAATCAATTTCTGGCACAGAGCCAGCCCGCCATCGAGATATAAGGCTCCGATCAGAGCCTCCAGCCCATCAGCCAGCATATTGTCATTATCCCCACCGCCAGCAGAGCGTTCGGCATCGGAAAGCAGCATATAAGTACCCAGATCAAGGGTACGGGCAACTTCCGCCAATAATTTACCCTGTACCAGCGCGGCATGACGCTTGGCCAGATCACCTTCTGCTTCTTGCGGGAAGAACTGGAATAGAATTTCAGCCATCACAAGGCCCAGAACACGGTCGCCCAGAAATTCAAGACGTTCGTAATTCTGCTCGGCCCCTGTACTGGCATGGGTCATTGCCGCTTCGAGCAAGCTTGGCCGGATGAACCGGTAAGCAATCTTATCCTGAAACTGGGAGAGTTTGTTTTCTGCCATAACGACTATCAGTGACCTGTCGTCTTGTCATCGGCCTGATCCGCCGGCGGGCGAACCGGACCGATCATATTGAAGATACGGTCATAACGGATTGTCCACGGCCATTTCCAGATTTCGCCAATATTGGCATAACCATTGGTCGAGAAGAAAATCATCGATGCCCGCCCCACAAAATTTACTTCCGGCACATAGCCGACCATCTTCATAACACGGCTATCCTGCGAATTATCGCGGTTATCGCCCATCATGAAATAATGACCAGGCGGCACAACATATTCTTCGGTGTTATCAAGCGGCTCGTGATCCGATTTCTCGTAAATGGAGAACATCGCCCCTTCGGGAAGGGTCTGTATATATTCATAAACAGGCAGCGTAACGCCGCCTTCCGTAATTTCCTTCAGCCCCACCATTTCACGCGGCAGCTTACGGCGATTCAAATACACTTCGCCATCGATTACCTGGATAGTGTCACCCGGCATACCGATAATACGCTTGATGTAATCAACGCGCGGATTAGAGGGCAGCTTGAACACGACAACATCACCGCGCTGCGGAACACGGTCCCCCGTCATGATACGGCCTTCGATCGGTGCCAGACTAAAAGGGAAAGAATGGCGCGAATAACCATAGGCCGGTTTGTAGACGAAAAGATAATCACCCACTTCAAGGGTTGGTTTCATCGAGCCGGAAGGAATATTGAAAGGCTCGAACAAGAATGTGCGGATCATGAGCGCCAGCAAAACAGCAATAAAGGCTGTCTTCATAAATTCGGACCATTCCTCGCGGGCATTGAGCGGCGGTGTCCTGTCTTCTTTGGTAGAGTTTTCAGGCGCGGGTGTTGTTTGATCCATTTTCATATTCTTTTTCATCGGTCTTTACTAACGGAAAATGGCGCTAATTGCCAGTTTGTTCAAGGATTCTGTCATAAAATAAGTGAAATGTCTGGGATTTAATCAGCCTCGATGATGACGGAAGCCTGTCCGAAGGGCGGATCATCAGAAAGCGTCAGATGTAAAATGGCGATTTTTCCGGCGGGAGTGAGTTCCTGAAGCCTTTTTAAGGCTCCTCCTGTCAAAACCAGAGAGGGTTTTCCCAAAGCATCGTTCACAACACCGATATCCCGCATAAAAACGCCGCGGGCAATCCCTGTGCCCAAAGCCTTGGAGCAGGCCTCCTTGGCTGCAAAGCGCTTGGCATAACTGGCAATATGTTTTCCTGAAGGCCGCAAACTTTCGGCACGCTCTTTTTCTTCGGCTGTAAAACAACGGTCAATAAAGCGATAACCAAAACGGTCGAGCGTTTTCTCGATGCGTCTGATATCAATCATGTCTGATCCGGTTCCAATGATCATGCTTTATCCTTTTTATGATGTCTGCGGCGGCGGCGTAACCGCTCCAGACGATAGGCGCGCTGCATTCCCCTAACCGGAAAATAAAACCCCAAATAAGCCAGAGGCCATGATACCACGGCACAAATAATACCGCCCAGAAGCATTGGCAGAAACAAGTACAACGGCTCTTGCCAGAGATGGGCAAGGCCATGATCATCAGGGGGCAACAACGCTGTGAAGCCAAAAAGTGAAAACAGCCCTGCGCCAATTTTGTAATCCAGATAAAACATGGGCGGAATTGTCCACGGGTTACCCCAGAATGTACCGACCAGTGCGGCAATTTTGCTCTGGCGCATAAAATGCGCATAAAGGGCCGACTGGATAAAATGCGTACCCAAAAGCGGTGTGAAAGAGACTGCTACCCCTGTGGCCAACCCCCCTGCAATCTTGTAGGTCGAAGCCGATTGCCGCAACAAACGATGACGGAAATAGGAAGCAGCCCGCCCCCACCCCATGGAAGGCCAGAGAGCTTCACGCGTTCTGATATGCAAGGCTAGAGGTTTGCGGCGTTTAAAAAGCACGGGATATTCCTACCTGCCGCGAGCACGCTCGACGGATGCCACTTGCGGCGTCGCTCGCAAGGCAGCAATGATATTGTTCAAGTGGCGCGTATCGTTCACATAGACGTCCAGTAACATGTCCCAGAAATCAAGCGAACGGCTGGTAATCTTGAGATTGATAATATTTCCGCCGTTTTTACCAATCACGGTCGAAAGCGTCCCGAGTGCCCCCGCCACGTTCGAAATCGTAACCTGCAAACGGCCTACATGTGATTCCGGTGCATCAGGACCATCATCCCACGCCACATCAAGCCAGCGTTCCGGTGTATCGGCAAAATTTTCGAGCGTATCGCAATCAATCGTGTGAACAGTCACACCCTTACCCGTAGTTACAATTCCAACGATACGGTCACCCGGCAACGGGTGGCAGCAGCGGGCATAGTGAACAGCCATACCGGGGATAAGCCCCTTGATGGGCATCGGCTTGTTGCTGGTACCAGGCTTGCGGGCCTGAATAGCCTGTTGCTCAATTTCGGCATCTGTCGGCTTTTTCGCGGTCGGTGTCTTGTGAGCAGGAAAAATCGCACGGAAGACATCACGCGCTACCAGATTGCCCTGACCGATACCGGCAAAGACATCTTCCATCTCATCACAACGGAATTGTGCCGAAACGTTGGCGACCGCCTTATCGGTAAACTCATAGCCTTCCTGCTGAAAAATTTTCTGCAGCATGGCTTTGCCGAGTGCACTGTATTGATCACGTTGCTGCTGGCGTACAAAACGGCGAATATGCGAACGCGCTTTACCGGTAACAACAAAACGTTCCCACGTCGGTGACGGGGTTTGGTTCTTTGCGGTGATAATGTCGATCTGGTCGCCGTTATTAAGCTTGGTATTCAAAGGCGCGATACGGCCATTAATCTTGGCCCCGACGCATTTATCACCCACGCCCGAGTGTACGGCATAAGCAAAATCAACGGGGGTTGATCCCGCTGGCAATTCAATCAAATCGCCCTTGGGGGTGAAAACATAAACCTGATCCTGGAAAAGCTCGAGCTTGGTGTTTTCAAGCAACTCTTCAGGACGTTGTTCCTGATCAAGAATTTCCAATAGATCACGCAGCCAGCGATACTCACGTGCATCTTTGCGTTCGGAAGAACGGCCTTGCTTGTAAGCCCAGTGCGCAGCCACACCCAGTTCAGCCTCCTCCTGCATTTCTCTGGTCCTGATCTGGACTTCAATCCGGTGATTACCAGGACCGATCACGGTTGTATGGATCGAACGATAACCGTTGGGCTTGGGTGTAGAGATATAGTCTTTGAAGCGGCCCGGTACCGTCGGGTAATTGCTGTGAACGATCCCCAGCGCCCCGTAGCATTGCTCGATACTGCTCACCACGATGCGAAAAGCCATGATGTCGGAAAGTTGCTCGAATGAAACATTTTTTCGCTGCATCTTGCGCCAGATCGAATATTTTGTTTTCTCGCGACCTGTAATATCGGCTTCGATACCGGTTTCAGACATCAGCTTTTTAAGCTCGGTAATAATTTCCTGCGTAACCTGCGTACCTTCCTGACGCAAGAACGCCAGACGGTTGGCAATCCCCTCACGAGCCTCCGGATTGAGGTGCATAAAGCACAGATCTTCCAGTTCCTCTTTCAGGTTATGGAGGCCAATTCGTTCTGCAAGGGGAACATAAATCTCGATGGTTTCGCGTGCGATGCGCTGGCGTTTTTCCGGTTTCTGGATGGCATCCAGTGTCCGCATATTATGAAGGCGGTCAGCGAGCTTCACCAGCAGCACGCGGATATCTTCCGACATTGCCAGAACCAGTTTGCGGAAATTCTCCGCCTGCTTGCCTTCTACAGTCTGGCCTTCAATTCTTGAAAGTTTGCTGACGCCATTTACAAGCGTTGCCACTTCCTCGCCAAAGGTGGTTTTTACCTCATCGAAAGTTGCTTTGGTATCTTCGAGCGTGTCATGCAGGATGGCCGTCACAATAGTGGCCGTATCCATCTTCATATTGGCGAGAAGGCCTGCAACTTCCATCGGATGGGTGTAATAAGGCTCGCCGGAAGAACGGGTCTGGCCATCATGCATCTTCTTGGCATACTCATAAGCCTGCACAACCATGTCCGGATTGAAATCCGGGTTATAGGTTTTAATCTGGTTTATGAGCGGCGAAGGTTCAATCATGCGAATCCCGTAAGAATAATCCCTAGTAATATAGGCGGCGGCAAGGATTGCGCCAATAAAAAAGGCCGGAATTTCCGGCCTTTATCATAGAAATCGGACAAAATTACAAATCGTCCGAAGAGCCACCAGCCATATCGTCCAGAGCAGAGTCCGAGAAATCATCTTCATCATCATCCTCGGGGATGTCTTCAAAACCTTCACCGGCAGCAGCTTGGGCAGCAGCAATCGCGCTCCACTCGGCTTCGCCATCATTCTGGTCGATAACATCTTCACCGTCATCCATTTCAAGGACGCGTTGTTTGTTTTTGATCAGCTCTTCACGCAAATCATCAACACTGATGGTGGTTTCGGCAATTTCGCGCAGAGCGACAACCGGATTTTTGTCATTGTCGCGATCGACGGTCAGGGCGGCGCCTGAACCCAAACGGCGGGCGCGCTGGGCAGCCACCATAACCAGCTCGAAGCGGTTGGTTACCTTGTCAATGCAATCTTCAACGGTTACGCGGGCCATAAATCATCACCTGTCATGAAAATTCGGAAAAAACTGAGGGTTTTATAGGCATTTTATTGGCCAAACGCAAGGAACTTATCAGCTTTCCGATTTGTCACGATACGGCCTGTTTTATTAATTTTCATAATATTATTGCTTTTCTTATCCTTTAGAGCATTTTCAACTGGCCTTTTACATCCCAAAGGATTATTTACATTAGAAAATCCTACTAAACTTAAATGACTTCAACGTGTAAATCTGTAAGAGTATTTGTATCATGGTTAAATCGTCCAAAGGGTTTTCCAATATACCCTTTTATGCCGAGGAAAAACTCGCGCTTTTTATTGACGGCTCCAATTTATACGCAGCGGCCCGTGCCCTTGACTTTGATATTGATTATCGCAAACTTCTGAAATGGTCAGCTTCGCAAGGTCGTCTGGTTCGCGCCTTCTACTACACAGCCTTGATCGAAGATCAGGAATACTCACCTATTCGCCCGCTGGTCGACTGGCTTGATTATAACGGCTACACCATGGTGACAAAACCCACCAAGGAATTCGTTGATTCTCAAGGCCGCCGTAAAGTGAAGGGTAACATGGATATCGAGCTTGCCATCGACATGATGGAAATGGCCGATCATGTTGACCACATCATGCTGTTTTCCGGTGATGGCGATTTCCGTCGCTTGCTTGAAGCGGTGCAACGTAAAGGCGTGCGTGTAACAGTAGTGAGCACAATTAAATCGACACCGCCGATGGTCGCCGATGAACTGCGCCGTCAGGCCGATCACTTCCTTGATCTGGACATGCTGGCCGAAGAGATCATGCGTGTCGGCACAGACAGCAATATGCCGCGTGAAGTCGCCAACATCTAAAAAGAACATCTGCCGGAAATAAAAGGCCTCCCGTAAAGGAAGGCCTTTTTAATTGGGGAAATCCGAAAGACTAGACGCCTTCACGGGCCATATGGGCGGCGTTCTGGCTGACCAGCGCGATCAACTCCTCGTCGGAGACTTTCTTCTGGCGGTCTGCGAGATCCTTGAATTTCTCAAACGCTTCTTCAAGGGCATTTTCGCCCAGCTTATAACCCAGCGCTTCTACTTTCTTGCGGAAAGCATGCCGGCCCGAATGTTTACCCAAAATCAGTTCCGATTTATCAAGACCAACCGACTCAGGTGTCATGATTTCATAGGTCTGGGCATTTTTAAGCATGCCATCCTGGTGAATACCACTTTCATGAGCGAAAGCATTCGCGCCAACAATGGCTTTGTTCGGCTGGCAGGAAAAACCGGTAATCTCGGACAAAGTCCGCGACAACTTGGTGATCATGGTCGTGTCGATCGCATTCTGGTACGGCAATTTGTCAGGACGTGTGCGCATCGCCATCACAATTTCCTCGAGCGCGGCGTTACCGGCACGCTCACCAATACCGTTAATCGTACATTCAATCTGGCGCGCCCCCGCTTGCACAGCTGCGAGAGAATTTGCCACCGCCAAGCCTAGATCATTATGGCAGTGCGCCGACAAAATAGCCTTATCGATATTGGGGACACGTTCCAGCAACATACGAAAACGGGCGGCATAATCTTCCGGTGTGGCATAACCGACAGTGTCGGGAATATTGATGGTGGTGGCCCCTGCCTTGATCGCTGTTTCTACAGCACGGCACAGGAAATCATCTTCTGTACGGCTACCGTCTTCTGCCGACCATTCGACATCGTCAGTAAAATTGCGCGCAAAGCTTACACATTCGTGGATCTTCTCAATTACAGCTTCCGGCTCCATCTGCAGTTTGTATTTCATATGCAGCGGTGAAGTTGAAATAAAGGTATGAATGCGTTGGCGCCTGGCGGGCTTGATTGCCTCGGCAGTCGCTTCGATATCTTTCTTTACTGTGCGGCACAGACCTGCAATCACGGCATTCTTGGTTTCGCCAGCAATCGCATGGACAGCTTCAAAATCACCCTTGCTCGCGATCGGAAAGCCAGCCTCAATGACATCGACACCCATCTGATCAAGCAAGCGGGCCATACGCAGTTTCTCATCATGGTTCATCGAGCAGCCGGGTGATTGTTCGCCATCACGCAGCGTCGTATCAAAAATCACAACACGGTTTTTGGAATCGCTCATTTTTTTACCTCATGATCTTCTAGAACACGCGCCTCATCCGGCAGCATGATGGGGATACCATCCCGTACAGGATAAGCCAGACGAGCCTGATCGGAGATCAGCTCCTGCCGTGCGGCATCATAACGCAACAAACCGTGCGTCATCGGACACACAAGAATTTCAAGTAATTTGGGGTCAACGCTCTGGCTCATCATGGGTTCTATTAGTAGATCATGCCTGCTTGTTACGCAACTCTTGGCATAAAACTGGCATAAAAATCGTCTGCGCAAAGATTGCGCTGCACCGCGTTAATGACGGCCGCCGCAATCACAGCCGCCTTTGCTGTTATGGATAGCCATTTCCAGCATGGTCATAAACATCCGTGCGCGCGTGCGGCAACAGGCTGCTTCCAGCAAAGCTTGCTTTTCGCCCGGATCAAGCGGACAAATCATCGAAAGCGCTGTGATCAGTTTATCATCACTGGCACCATCAATCGAATCCCAGCTACAGGACAGGCCTTCAATATCGAAATAACTGCGTAGCAGATTCTTCAAGTGATTACGGTCAATCCCCAGACAATCATGCGATTCCAGATCATGAGGGAAATCCGCCCAGTCAACCTTGGCCCGACGGAAACCCTGTTGCAGGTCCAATTCCCCGGCCATATTGAAACGGCTGATCCCTGTGAGGGTGATCAGATAGCGCCCGTCTTCGGTTTCTTCGAAAGAAGTAATCCGTCCGGCGCAACCCGTCGTAAAGAGGGGCGCCTTGTTCGTGGTCAGACCTTGCTGAAAATCGCGCGGCTGGATCATCCCGATCAGGCGATCCCCGCGCAAAGCATGATCGACCATCGCCAGATAACGCGGTTCAAAAATATTCAGGGGCAATTGACCGCGCGGCAACAACAAAACACCGGTCAAAGGAAAGACCGGAATTTCGGGTGGCAGGGCCACGGCAGTTTGGTTGTTGTTTACGGATTGCTCTGTCATAGGATCAATATAGGCTAAAAATCCTAGGAAAACAGCACCGAAGACAATTTTCTTCGGCCCGCAATCGTGAGCGGATCAACCGGACCCAAGGCATCAAAGAACTGCAGTAGTTGCTTGCGCGCCTTTTCCTCTTCCCATGTCCGGTTTTTGCGAATGATGGTCACCAACTCATCAATCGCACGTTCTTTTTCACCTGCGGCAAACAAGGCTACCGCCAGATCGAAACGCGCCTGATGATTATCGGCATCTTGCGCCAAGGCTTGTTCATACTGCGCAGTTTCGGCATTGCCAGCCGGACGGGATGCCAGATCAAGCGCACTTTTGACGGCGGCCATCTGCGGGTCGTTCTTCATTTCATCAGGCACATGCGTAATCATATCAGCGGCCTGTTCCAGTTCCCCCATCGCAATAAAGGTGCGGACAATACCGGCATAGGCAGCGGCATTACTTTCTTCCTGCTGCAAAACTTGGTCATACAGACCTTGGGCTTGCTCGATTTGCCCTTGGGCAAGCGCTTCACCAGCCTGCTTCAATGTCGCAGGCACATCGATTTGTTCTTCGGGTGGTACCTGACCTTGCTGGCCCATCTTCGAAAGCTGGTCGATGATCGCTTTGATCTCGCTGGCCGGACGCACACCCGCAAACGCGGTGACTGGCTGCCCTTTATAAAAGGCAAAAACTGTCGGCACCGACTGGATGCGCAAAGCCTGCGCCAGTTCGGGGTTATCATCGATATTGACCTTGACCAGACCAACTTTACCGGCGGCTTCCGTGACAGCGGCTTCCAGCATCGGCATCAACTGTTTGCAGGGGCCGCACCAAGGCGCCCAGAAATCAACCAGTACGGGGCGCTGCATCGAGGCCATGATGACATCACGCTCGAAATTTTCGGTGTTGGTATCCACCACAAGGGCAGAGCCTGTCCCGTCTTCGTTCGCCGCAGGTTTGGCAGCCGGTTTTTGTCCAAGTCCAAGGATCATCTTATAAACTCTCTTTTAAGGGCCATTACGCGTCAGGCTGCGCCGACGATAAATCCAGTATTCGGGGCTCATGGTCTGTATAACGAATATAAGCCAGCAGATCATCAGGGGACAGCCCCACCGTCATGTGATTTTCCATCGGGTGGTAATTCACAATGTCGTAGGCCATCATTGATTGGTCCAGAACGATCTGCACGGCCTTTTCCTTATCATTAATAATGGCAAACGGGCAAACAGAACCAGGACGCACCCCCAGATAAGACCAAAGCCGTTCGGGCGAACCAAAAGACAGGCGCCCGCAACCCAACAGGTCGGCAAGTTTCTTCATATCGACCTTGGTTTCATTCCGCGCCACAACCAGAAACATGGTGCCTTTTTTGTCACGGACAAACAGGTTACGGCAATGGGCCCCCGGCATATCGCGTTCGATCTCCAGACTTTCCTCTACCGTGAAGACAGGTTCATGATGATAAAGACGGTAAGTAATGCCGCGTTCCTCAAAAAGGGCGAGCAACGCCGCCGCAGGAACCGGTAAAGGCTGGTCTGGGGATGGTGCGGCGGCCAGATCGGTCATGATATTGATATCCCTTAATTTTTTAATACTCTGACAGGCCTTGCGTTTATATTTATGGCCTCGCCCAAGAAAATTAGCCGGTTACAGCCAAAAATCAACGATTTGGTAAGACCTGTCATGGTAAAAATATGTCAAGTGTGTGAGAGGAGCGTAAACTTCCCATGGTTGACAAGATGGAAATCGACAATCTGGCTGGCTTTTTGGAAAGCCGCGGCGGCGTCGTAGATACTTTTCCGCAATGCGGCACCCCTATGCCGGGTGAGAACGGGCCATCCCTGATGGCGCAGCATTGTCAGGATGACGGTATGAGCATGCCGACAGCCAAAGCCGATATCGGATCTTTGGTAGCGCCGCAGCGTAGCATCAGCATGAAACTGGGTGGTTAGCGATGAATATTGAACTCAGCAGACTGGGGGATGGCGGCTTGGTGGTCTTTGCGGATTCACCGTTCCCGCACGATATCCGCCGTATTGAATATTACCGTGACCAGCGGCTGATGATGCTGGTTTACGATGATCCCGAACATGAAGGAGACCTGATGCATTATGAGCTACCCGATGTAGCCCATGAGGCAGTAGAAGCCAGCCCGAATGTTATGGTCATCGACCATGGACCAGGCCGTAAACTTTATGGTTATGACGTACCCCTGATCCATATTGGCGACCCCATGGCAGCCTGATCTGCCGGATTCCCCTGCAATACTGTCCAAAGCCGCATTTATCGCTTTTCCTGTCATTTTTAGCTTGCTTTTATCTGGCGAATTCTTATATTCCCGCTTCTGAAACCGATGGAGTGCGGGTGTAGCTCAGGGGTAGAGCATAACCTTGCCAAGGTTAGGGTCGCGCGTTCGAATCGCGTCACCCGCTCCAATTTAAGGTTTTAGAACAAGCACTTATAAGAGGCCCGGCGTACCCGTCCGGGCCTTTTGCTTTTGGAGCTTTCTTACAACGTCCGGGGCGCAGGCTTGGAAGCCGTTTGTATCGCACTATGAACGGCCTGTTCTTCTTTTTGATCAGCCAACGTGACATAAGCCGTTGAACCCATCACAGCCGCAGCCGCAAAGAAACCCGCAAGACATGATCCCATTGAAAAGGACTTCCGTGGCTGATAATGGCCGTCAACTTTTTCAGTCGCGGCAACCGCCACACTGGCCCCGATCATACCAATCCCCAAAGCCGGACCACCCACGATAGTGGTCAAAGCCCCGACAAAAGCAGCCCGCACACCGGCTGCAAAGCTGATTACACGATGATCCATAGTTATTACCCTCTTGAAAATACTATGCTTTGTATAATTATTATGTATAATAATTCTGTAATGAAGGGTGGTATACGCCCGTTTAAAACAAGCGTCAATAAAATCCGGCCCCCAGGGTTACGCACACACAACATGGCTGGGGCCGATTTTCGGCAAACGTCTTACTTTTGTGATTGCGACTGCTATACTTTTTAAAAGAGCGTATGACTGACAAAGGAACAAAATTCGTTTTGAATATCGATCTGCTACTAACGAGCAAAGATGAAGTAGGTCTGGTCTGTGATCAGGCCGCAGGCAATCCGGTTGCCGGCGTCATGTTTGATTCCGATACAGGCCTTTTGACACTGGAATATACCGAGCTTGACCCGCTCGACCTAAATATCCCCGTCGATGACAGCTATATCGAGACGCTTTATTACACATCGACAATCCAGATCGGCACCATCATTGATGGCGAGATCCGTGATAGTCGGCAGGTACCTGTTTTGCTGGCAAACGACCCGCAAGCCAATGCCGACCGCGCCCGTTTTGCCAAACCGCGTTCATCCGTGATGGCCTTTGAAAAATTTCTGAAGGACTGCGTCAAAGGTCAACCTATCCACCGCGATGATCTATCCGATGATTCTTCGAGATCTGTTATGGGCGGCATGAGCGCGGCCCTCATGAAATTTGCACCCCATCTGGCACGTCAGCGCGCTTTTGAAGCAGCCCCGCATCTGGCCCCCAAAGGCCCCGCCCCTCCAGGCATGGGCCTGGGTGGTGGTGCACGCGGTGGCGGAGGTGCCCAGACAAACCGTTCGATGCGCGGACGGCAACCGCCGCAACACCGTCAGGATGACGACGACGACACATCCGGCCAGCGCTAATGCTTATGCTGCCCCGCACGCAAAGCGGGTTGATAGCCTGTATTTCTCCGTTTATGAATTATCACACCAATAAACAAACAGGGAATTACGGATATGAAATCTTCAGCAGCAAAACGTTTGCTATCATCAACCATCGTGGCCTTGAGTTTTGCAACAGCAGCATCCGCTGCGTCCCTCTCACAAGAAGAATTCGAGACCGCAGCCCTACGCGGTGAAGCCCACATCATCCAAAGTGCACTGCCCTCATTTGCCACAAATCAGGAAGCGCTTGAAAAAGCCTTGGCTTTGGCCAGCCTACGCGGTCATGAAGCTGTTGCAAACCTTATACTGGACATCAAAGACAGCCCCGTAAATCTGAACAAGAAAGATGCCCGCTATCTGGCCTATGCCGCCCGTGCAGAGCATATTGGTATCATGGATAAACTAACCAAGGCTGGTGCCCGTGATGATGAGGGCTTCGCACTTGCGTCCGCTATCGACAGCGAGAAGAAAGCCTCCTTTGATTTCCTGATTGATGTGGCAAAAATTAGTGCCGATGCCGGTAACGGCATGGTGATGTCGATGGCAATGACAGCCAAAGATTCATATTACGTTCGCCGCTTGCTGGAAAAGAATGCCGATGTCAAAAGCTTCCCGATTATTCAGGAAACACTTGATCAGCTACGCAAGGATATGACCGAAGGGCGTAGCACGCCCGCAACAGCCGAAATCATCACAATGATCGAAGGAGCACAGGGTAAAGCTGTTCTAGCCGACAAAAAGAACCTGCCTGCCCTCGCCCCCAGCTAAACTCTAAAAAGGAAATTCGTATTAACCGGGGAGATGATCGGCAAACTTGATGCCGGTCAGTTTTTCAAGATGCTTAAGGGCTGGCACCTTCATCATCCCCTTGGCCTGTACAAAGAAGGGTTGCGAGGGACCTTTACCGGACTCGCCGTTAAAGCGGAAATAGATGCTATCACCCGAGGAGGACAAAACAACACCGGGGAACTGGCGCGCCAGCGGTTTGGCTTTGTCACGAACGATATCGTCACGCCCTGCTCTCACCATCTCGTAATTAAACTGCTTCAGGATGCCATGCACCTGTGTGGCCGAAATTGTCGATGATTGTTTTTGTTTCATGGATCGCCTCCCTATTGGCGTTATGTGGCCCTTAGCGAGCTTGTGCTCTTATTTTGCGCCACTTCCTTACATTATCCTCATGTTCGGCCAAAGTGCGAGCAAAAACGTGCCCACCCGTCCCGTCAGCCACAAAATAAATATAGTCATGGGCTTCCGGATTCAAAACAGCCGCAATTGATTCCTTTCCAGGGTTGCAAATAGGCCCCGGCGGCAAACCTGGGTACTTATAGGTATTATAAGGGGAATCCGTTTCCAGATCCTTACGAAGCAGGCGCCGCCCCAGCGGACCTTGACCATCATCCTTGACCTCACCTTTGGTCAGGGCATAAATCGCCGTCGGATCTGACTGCAAAGGCATACCGCGCCGCAAACGGTTGATAAAGACACCAGCCACCGCGCGGCGTTCTTCGGGGACGCCGGTTTCTTTTTCGACAATGGAGGCAAGCGTGATCACTTCCTTCATCGTGGTCAGGGGAATGTCGGGATTGCGCCCTAGCCACAGCTCATCCTGAACTTTCTTCATGGCAACTTCCATTTGCTGGATAACCGAAGCCCGCGTATCGCTCTTCATGAAATGATAGGTTTCCGGCAACAACGACCCTTCGACAGGGACAGAGGTGAGTTGATCACCGGAAAGATTATCGGCTTTATTCAATATCTGGACGATCTGCCAGCTGGTCAGGCCTTCGCGGAAAGTAAGTTTGCGATCATAGACATCGCCCTTTTCAATTTTATCAAGAATATCCGCCATCGAGGACGCGGCAGCAATTTCATATTCGCCCGCCTTTAATTTTGTATGGCTATCCTTTAAACGTGCCGCTACACGGAAAAGCGTGCTATTGCCAATCAGACCCTCCCTTTCAAGTTGGGCGGCAATCGCGTTTAAACCCGATCCTTTTTCAATCAGGATATAGCGGGTTTCTGCGAACGACCCCTCTTTGCGAAATTCATGCAAACCCCAAAAAAGAGCAGCCCCCCCCCCCAACAGAGCAAGTGTAAAAAAGAATGTCAGTAAGGATAAAAGTAATCGCATATGAAAAAGGCCCTTCCGGCAAGAGGGCCATTTTCACATGATTTTGCGATTGAGAAAACCCGTTTATACGGCTTTCATAATCAGGCTAGCATTCGTACCGCCAAAACCGAACGAGTTGGACAGGGCAATATTGACCTTTTTTTCTTTTGCGACCTTGGGCACCAGATCAAGCCCTTTGCAGGGTTCGGAGATATTTTCAAGGTTCAAGGTCGGCGGCAGGATTCCTGTCTGCAGGGCCTTGATCGAATAAATCGCCTCAACCGCACCGGCAGCGCCCAGCAAGTGACCGATAGCCGACTTGGTCGACGACATCGAAATCTTGTCGAGATGATCCGCAAACAGGCGTTTGACGGCTGTACATTCAATACCGTCACCCATCGGGGTCGAGGTACCGTGAGCATTGATGTAATCGATATCACCGGCATTGACACCGGCATTCGCCAAAGCGGCCTTCATCGCACGGAAACCGCCGTCACCATCTTCAGCAGGGGCGGTCATGTGGAACGCATCACCGGAGAGGCCATAGCCAATAATTTCGGCATAAATCTTGGCACCACGCTTTTTGGCGTGCTCATATTCTTCCAGCACAACAATACCGGCGCCCTCACCAATTACGAAACCATCGCGGGCTTCATCAAACGGGCGGGAGGCTTCTGTCGGGCGGTCATTATAACCGGTAGAAAGTGCGCGGATCGCGGCAAAGCTTGCCACACCCAGACGGTTCACAGCGGATTCGGCACCACCGGCCACCATCACATCGGCATCACCGTACATGATCAAACGGGCAGCATCACCGATAGCATGCGTTCCTGTAGCACAGGCTGTGACCACAGAATGGTTGGGGCCTTTCAGGCCGTATTCAATAGAAACATGGCCGGAGGCCAGATTGATCAGCATCGCCGGTACCGTGAACGGGGACAAACGGCGCGGACCTTTTTCATGAAGGGTGACAGAGCTTTCATACATGCTTTGCAGACCGCCAATACCGGAACCGATCAATACGCCTGTACGGCAACGGTCCTCTTCGGTTTGCGGTTTCCAGCCTGAATCCTCAAGCGCTTCGCGGGCGGCTCCCATAGCAAAGAGGATGAAGATATCCATTTTCTTCTGGTCTTTGGGCGGCACATAAAGATCACCATTGAAACCACCGGCTACAGGATTTGCTTCTGTACTGCGCGGAACTTGTCCTGCGATCTGGGAGGCAATATCGGAGGCATCGAAGACAGTAATGTTCGATATGCCGCTTTCGCTGGCGGTCAGGCGCTTCCAGTTATGATCGACACCCACACCAAGCGGGGACACCATACCCATACCCGTAACAACTACACGTCTCATGTTTTTCTCCGGTTTCTTACACAGTCACTAAATTAGCAAAAAAAAGACTAAGAACAAGAAGGCAGTGTCACGCAAATGACACTGCCTTTTTTTGTTCCGTGCTACCCGAGATTACTCGGCAGCATGTTCCTTGATGAAGCTCACGGCATCGCCAACTGTCTGAATTTTCTCAGCGGCGTCATCGGGGATCTCGACATTGAATTCTTCTTCAAATGCCATAACCAGCTCGACGGTGTCCAGCGAGTCAGCACCGAGATCGTCAATAAAGCTCGCGCTTTCCTGAACTTTTGCTTCGTCAACACCGAGGTGTTCAACGACGATTTTTTTCACGCGTTCGGCTACGTCACTCATAATTTAAACCTTACTTGTTTATTGGTCCTATTGTTTTTCAACTGGGCGAATGTAAGCAGGTGGCTTGCCGAAATCAAGTTTTTTGCTGCAAGGCCACGAAAAAACCCCTTAATTCCTAAGAAAAATGAACATATTTGTTTAAAATCAATGGGTTGCAATATTCAAAAAAGTTGGACAACCACCCCCTGTTTTTGTTAAAATGTCTTTAACAAATAGATAAGGGAACAATTTCCCGTAAGAAGAATATAGAGGGTTTTAAAGTGTCATCAGACAATGGCCAGGCAAATGTCGGCGGAGCAACCGCCACTATAGGGCAAATGGGAGACCGCGAGGGCGGCCTGTCCCAAGCCCAAAAGCGCGCCGCTCTGGACAATGCCTCCGTACAGATCCGTTTGAAAGATGACAAGGGCGAAGCGCTTGATGCCGCCCTGACCGACAGCACCTTTATCGCCAAAACAGATGGTGACCTGAAAAATCTTTCCGGCAACGACCTGATTGAAGAGATGCGCAACAACCCGCTGACACAGGCCAAAAGCGGAACCGCATGGGCGCAGGCCAATATTGCCAAAGCCGGTCTGGACGAAGAGCTGGACAAGCTGATCGAAGGAGCGCCGATTGTTGAAGAGCGCCAGTGCATGGAAAACATCACCCATCTGCTGGCCGCCAAACCGATCAACGAGATGAGCCCCCTGCAAGTGAAATTCCTGCAACAGAATCTGGAACGCCTCGGTATGTATGGAGGCGAGATTGATGGTGACTTCACCAACAAGGGTCTGGTAGCTGCTGTTGATTCTCTGGTCACCAGCCAAAAAGCTATCGAGAAAGCCATGAAAGGCGGACCGGTTACCCTGTCATTCGCTGTTGCCGGCCTGAAAACAGTATCGCCACAGGCAGCTGACCGCAGCGGCTACGAAAGCACGCTTGGTCTGTTCAGGGAAGCTTTGAGTGAAGTCACCCGTCAGGCAACACCGGCAGAGACAGTGCGCACTCCGAAACCGGAACGCCATCTGCAATATAATTCCTGATTATTAATCGATAGAAATGCCTACACACCTCTTAGTGTGTAGCCAGTTTTGCCGTCTGGCCGTTTAGTACCACCCTGAAATCGTCCCAGCTATCAGAGATATGATGGACGCCGATCGCCCTCAATTTGCGGGCATGCTCTTCTTTATCATGGATCAAACCCGTATAACCAAAGACAGTCATGCCTGCCCGCACGCCTGCTGTGGCACCGGCGATACTATCTTCCACCACCAAGGTACGTGCGGGATCGCTGTTATAGCGGGAAGCCGCGTACAGGAAAAGATCGGGTTCAGGCTTGGGGCGAGTAACCATAGAAGCAGTATAAACGTGGTCTTCGCCAAAAAAGCGCATCAGGTTGGTTAGATTCAGGAGGCCCAGCACATTCTCTGGCTCGCCATTCGAACCCACACACATCTGATAACGGCCCTGCAATTCCTCGAGCAAAATCTCCACATCGGGAGCTTGTCTGGCAAACTGGTCCTGCAGATCTATCACCCGCCTGATATAGCGTTGATTGATATCGGCAGGCAGCTTCACCCCTTCGGCCTGCTCGACGGTTTGCCAGACACGGGCTTGACCTGCGCCTGCAAAGTGCTCAAGGCAATAGGCCGGTGTATATTGGGGAAAGCCCATTTCGGTGATGATCTGGCTGCTGGCGGTGTTGTGAAGCAATTCACTATCCACCAGCGTCCCGTCACAATCAAATATCAGCAAGTCGAACACGAAAGTTTTTACCTATAAGACCTATTGGGGGTTAAACCATCGCCATACCACCATTCACATGAATGGTCTGGCCTGTGACATAGGCGGCTTCATCGCTGGCAAGATATACAGCGGCAGCCGCAATATCTTCCGGTGTACCCATACGTGCCATCGGGATAGAACCGTTGATCTTTTCTTTTTGATCCTCGGTCAGGACATCGGTCATCGGTGTCGCGATAAAACCGGGGGCGATACAGTTCACCGTTACATTACGGCTGGCGATCTCGGCAGCCATGGCCTTGGTCCAGCCGGCAAGGCCGGCCTTGGAAGCCACATAGTTACATTGGCCGGGGTTCCCCGTTGTTCCCACAACAGAAGAAATATTCACGATACGACCCCAGCGTGCCTTCATCATGCCGCGCTGGCAAGCTTGCGCCAGCAGGAAGGTCGCTGTCAGGTTGACGCGGATCACCTCATCCCATTCCTCGGGCTTCATACGCAAAGAAAGGTTATCCTTGGTCAGGCCCGCATTGTTCACGAGGATATTAATGCTGCCCATGGCTTCTGTAGCAGCCTTGACCAAAGCTTCTGCCTGGGCAAGATCGGATAGATCGGCAGGCAGTACATGAACACGGTCACCAAGTTCGGCAGCCAGCTCTTTGAGCTTGCCCTCATTACGGCCGGAAATACCCACGATCGCGCCTTGCGCGTGCAGGGCTTTGGCAATCGCACCGCCAATCCCACCTGTAGCCCCTGTGACCAATGCTGTCTTACCTGTCAAATCAAACATTTTTACTAATCCTCCTTTTAGGATGCCTTTTTTAAATCAGTATTCATGATTTCAGTCAAATCAATATGTTGTACATCTTCTTCCTTGAGCGCCATGCCGAGAAAACGGCCCGCGAGCGGTACAAAACGATCAACGGCATCAGTCACCAGAAAATGGACACTGCCCTGCCCGTCTTGACGGGGATGATAGTTTTTCAGGATCACATTGCTCGCTGTCGCGCCGCAATCAAGCATCCGGATATCCGGTCCTGCGACCTGTGCAATCACATCGCGCAGCAACGGAAAATGCGTGCATCCCAAAATGATCGTATCGGGGTGATTGTCTTGGGAAAATAACGGACCGATATAGCGCGCAATCGCTTTTTGCGGGATTTCGCCCTCTATCCAGCCCTCTTCAGCGAGCGCCACCAACAACTGCGTGGCAATCGCGGTGACTTGCACGGAAGGATCAATCGCCTTCAAGGCTTGTTCGTAACTCGCAGCCCGTACTGTGGCTTGTGTGCCCATCACCAGAATATGTTTGTTACGGGTAAGGCTGGCAGCTGCCTGCGCGGCGGGCCCTACCATGGAAATTACCGGTACAGGGGCCATGAAAGCGGCGACCGCCTCGGCGGCATGAACCGAAGCCGTATTACAGGCAATCACGATCATTTTGACGTCGGCTTGCTTTAAAATTGCGGCCAAGCCCAGAGAATAGGCTTTAACCGTATCGCCGCTTTTTGTACCATAAGGCACACGGGCCGTATCACCCAGATAAATGAAATTCTCGCCAGGCATGGCCTGCTGCAAAGCCCGCAAAACGGTCAACCCCCCGACACCGGAATCAAAGACACCGATGGGGCGTGGGTCAGCAGCGAAAATCTGGTTATCCATGGGCTATTTAAGCTTTGCCACCAGTTCATCGATCTGCGCGGGGGTGCCGACAGAAGAAGAAGCCACATCACCTTCGATACGTTTGACCAGACCGGCCAGTACTTTACCGGCACCAATCTCGATCATCTCGGTGACGCCCTGTTCTTTCATCCAGATAACGGATTCACGCCAGCGTACGCGGCCCGTGATCTGTTCAACCAACAAGGAACGGATTTGATCCGGATCGGTGACAGCACTGGCGGTCACGTTGGCAACCACAGGAACCACAGGCGGGCGGATAGATGTTTTGGCTAAAGCTTCTTTCATTTTCTCGGCAGCGGGGGCCATCAAAGCACAATGGAAGGGGGCAGATACAGGAAGCGGCAACGCGCGTTTGGCGCCTGCAGCAGTTGCCAGAGCAATCGCCGCTTCGACAGCGGCCTTGTGACCGGAGATCACAACCTGTCCCGGTGCATTGTCATTGGCAGCTTCGCAAACCTCGGAAGCGGAAGCTTCCAGCGCAATCGCTTTCACCTGATCGAATTCCAGACCCAGAATAGCAGCCATCGCACCTTGTCCCACAGGCACAGCCTGCTGCATGGATTGACCACGCAGTTTCAGCAGGCGGGATGTGTCGGAAAGGGTAAAAGAACCCGCAGCCGTCAGCGCCGCATATTCACCCAGAGAATGACCCGCCACAAAAGAAGCCACGTTCGGCAACACAATGCCTGCATCCTTGGTCAGGACATTCATTACGGCCATCGATACCGCCATCAAGGCAGGCTGGGTATTTTCGGTCAGGTTCAGATCGCTGTCCGGTCCTTCCCACATGATTTTGGTCAGATTCAGACCCAATGCATCGTTGATTTCCTCGAAGGTTTCACGGGCAGTCTGATAGGTGTCTGCCAGATCCTTGCCCATACCGACAGTCTGGGATCCCTGACCGGGAAAAATGAAAGCGCGTGTCATGCAATCAAATCCTTAGAATAATTGTAAGATAAAGCCGTTTCAGGAGCCCGATAGAACCCTTGGCAGGCAAATTTGTCAACTCTTTGCCCGCCCCAACCCTCTGCTATCCCCCTGCCCGTCCCCGCCCCAAGTAAGGCCGATTGTGCGGCGCATTAAAGGTCTGTTATTATATTTTCTATAATATTGTTATTTATAGATTTTTTGAATTTCGCAACGAAACGTGTTATAGTACTCATCCTTGCGTCAGAAAATATAAATAAATCAAGTGGGTAGAGGCTCCGCGTGACGCCGTGCCTTTGACCCCACCGTAGGCCTTAAAACAAGAGGCGGCGCAGCTTACGGTTTAAAAATTGGCCCGGAAGGAACCATAAATGGGTTGCTCGATTATAAATGATACCATTCAACTGCACGTCGAAGGCAGCGAGAAAACACTAGATGTCCTGCTACCAGCATCTAAGAAGCTGGAACCAAAGACAAAAATCACCAGCGGCAGTGCCCTGCAAAATCCGGATCTGAGTAAAATGAGCCTGAGCAGCATGCTCCGCCGTGTACGCCGCGATACACCGTCAACAACGGGCACATCGCAGAAAAATTACTGGGTGGCCTTTATGGAACGTACCCGTTCCCAATGTGCCAATACCAACGCCGAGTAAGCGACCCTATTTATTTAAGGAATCCAGCACCCTGCCCTTCGGGCGGGGTGTTTTTATGGCCGTACACAGCGATTTTCCTTGATTTAACAAGCGCAATCCGTATATTGCCCCCATTCCATAAACCTCGCTGGGGTCCTTTGATGGTCCCAGCTTTGTTTTGCGATTGGCAAATACAAAACCGAGAGGAGATAAAGTATGCCATTTTATGAAACCGTGTTTATTGCACGTCAGGATCTGAGCGTTGCTCAGGTTGAAGAGCTGACAAAGCAATTCTCTGAAATTATTACGCAAGCTGGTGGCAAGATCACCAAAACCGAAAACTGGGGCCTGCGTAACCTCGCTTACCGCATCAAGAAAAACCGTAAAGGCCACTATGTGCTGATCGAATCAGACACAGCGCCTGAACCTGTGATCGAGATGGAGCGTACAATGCGCATCAATGAAGACATTCTGCGCTACATGACCATTCGTCTGGACGAGCTGTCAAAAGGCCCGTCAGCCATCATCGACAAAAACCGTCGTGATGATGACGAAGACGACAAATTCGAAAAAGAGGTGGCATAATGAGCACTACAGATACAGCAGCACCCGCAGCAGCAGGCAAGCGTCCTTTCTTTAAACGTCGCAAAAGCTGCCCGTTCTCCGGTCCGAATGCTCCGGCAATCGATTGGAAAGATGTTCGCACACTGAACCGTTACGTATCCGAGCGCGGCAAAATGATGCCAAGCCGTATCACCGCGGTCAGCCAAAAGAAACAACGCGAACTCGCTCGTGCTATCAAACGCGCCCGTTACATGGCTCTGATGGCTCCTGTTCGTACAGAACCCGAAAACAGCCGTTAATCGCGGACTGATAAGGAAAGGTAAAAACAATGTCTATGGACGTTATTCTTCTTGAGCGTGTAGAAAATCTGGGCAGCATGGGCGAAAAAGTCCGTGTGAAGCCAGGTTATGCACGTAACTATCTGCTGCCGCAAGGTAAAGCCCTGCGCGCAACAGCCGCTAACATCGCTTACTTTGAAACACAACGCGCAGCACTCGAAAAACTGAATGCTGAAAAACGCGCTGAAGCTGAAAAAGTAGCAAAAAAACTGGAGGGCCTCAAAGTCTCCATGATCCGCAACGCTTCCGAAGGCGGCCAGTTGTACGGTTCTGTCACAGCCCGTGACATCTCCGATGCCATCAACGCTGCCGGTAAAGCCGAAGTGGCCCGCAACATGGTTGTAGTGAACCAGAACTTCAAGGCTATCGGCCTGTTCGAAGTACCGGTTGTTCTGCACCCGGAAGTAAAGGTCAACGTGACCATCAACATCGCCCGCAGCGAGGAAGAAGCCAAAACACAGGCTAAAACCGGCAAAGCTGTTGTTGTTGATTACAGCGGTGCTTCTGAATCAAAAGACGCCAAATCGGATCTGCTGGATGCTGACGCTCTGGCTGCTGAACAGGCACGCTCTGCCGAGGAATCGGAAAGTGCTGCCAAGGACGCTGCCAAATCGGCTGCCAAATCCGCCAAGCGCGCTGGCAAAAAAGCCTCCAAAGAAGATGCTGAAGGCGAAGAAGCCGAAGCAACAGAAGAATAATCTTCTGCTTCACAAAATCTGTAAAAAGCCGACTTTTTATAAGTCGGCTTTTTCTTTGCCGTTACGGCCTTAGCTTTTATGCCCGTTATTCACAGCCCTCCTGATGATCCTCTATAGCGGGAAGGGCAAAGCCGTTGTAGTGTCATTCCATGTCGCCAGAACTCGCAAAAAACGCCAATCAAAACGCCCCTGCCCTGACCGGTATTGCCGAACGGGCTTATCGCGTTATGCCCCACAACATCGAAGCCGAACAAGGCCTCTTGGGCGCTTTACTGGTTGATAATCGTGTGATGGAACGCGTTGGCGACACACTAAAATCCCATCATTTTTTCCATCCCGCGCACCAGCGTATTTTTGCAGCTATACAAAAACTGATCGATCGCGGTCAAACCGCAAGCCCTGTCACCTTAAAAGGTTATTTCGAGCAGGATCAGGATTTGGCGCAGGTAGGGGGGGCCGAATATCTGGCTGAACTTGCCGCCAGCGTAATCAGCATTATCAATGCCGAAGATTACGCCCGCACTGTGCAGGAATTGCACATGCGTCGCGAATTGATTTTGGTTGGCGAGGATGTCGTCAACGAATCCTTCCAGCAAAAGCTTGATGAAGAACCCTTGAAGGTTTTGCAAAAAGCGGAAGGCCGTTTATACGAGCTGGCGCAGACAGGTGATACCAAAGGCGGTTTTGTGTCCATTCTGGATTCCGTCAAAGTTTCAATCCAGATTGCAGAAAAAGCCTTCCACACCGATGGCCACGTGACAGGTGTGACCACAGGCCTGCGCGATATGGATGAAAAGCTTGGCGGCTTGCACCCATCGGACCTGCTCATTCTTGCTGGTCGTCCTTCTATGGGTAAAACTGCACTGGCCGTTAATCTGGCCTATAACGCTGCCCAAGCCTACGCCGATAGTGGCGGCAAGGAAGGCGGACGCGTCGGGTTTTTCTCTCTCGAGATGTCATCAGATCAATTGGCCACACGTATTCTGGCTGACCTCTCCGGTGTTTCCGGTGATGCCATCCGTAAAGGTAATTTCAAGGAAGATGATTTCCGCCGCTTCGCCCAGGCGGCACAGAAACTTTCATCTGTACCGCTTTATATCGATGATACACCGGCTCTCTCTATCAGTGCCGTGCGTTCCCGCGCACGTCGTCTGCAACGGACACACGGTCTTGATATGCTGGTTATCGACTATTTGCAGCTTCTGACAGGTACAGGTTCACGCCAGTCATCGGAAAACCGCGTACTGGAAATTTCCGAGATTACCCGTGGCCTGAAAGCGATTGCCAAGGAGTTGGCAATTCCCGTACTGGCCCTTTCGCAGCTTTCGCGTGCGGTCGAACAACGCGAGGATAAACGCCCGATGCTCTCGGACTTGCGTGAATCCGGCTCGATCGAACAGGATGCCGACGTCGTGATGTTTGTTTATCGTGAAGAATATTACCTGTCACGTTCCGAACCCAGCATGGATGAGGCCGATAAATACACCAAGTGGCAGGAAAAAATGGGCCGCGCCCATAATGTCGCCGAAGCGATTATCGCCAAGCAGCGTCACGGCCCGATTGGCACGGTACGGATGTATTTCGAACCGAACCTGACACGATTCTCCGATCTGGATCAGACCCATAGCGATCAACCCGAATATTGATCCTGCTTGCAAAGCCTATTCATCGCGCCTGCGATAAAGGTCGTAGGTCACAGGAATTTCCGAAGCTGCCAGTGTATCCGGATAATAGGTTTCATAGGAAAGTGTCAAAGCACCCTGATGTTCGTAATGCACCCATTCTTCATCAAAGCGCGTATTGCCCTCCCAAAAGGACGGGAAATCAAAGAAGTCATCCCCTTCAATCCTGAAACGACCGATTACTAAAAGGCGGGGTTTATAGTAAGAGAGATCATCGGCTACCCGCTCCGCATAGGAAGCCTTGCTTTTTTCGAAAGCTGCGGGATTGGATGTTTTCAAATCCAGCAAACGCGGCAAAAACCAATAGGCGGGAAAACGCGAAGCATGAATATAACCGGTAACATAAGCGGTTTCATGCACGATCCCCATATTATCATTAAACATCATAAAGCTGCATGACGGCTGTCCTGTACAGCTTTTTTCAATCTCGGCTGTTAAAGGAAAGGTTTGATAGGCCTTGCTATCGGGCAGTTTGAAATTGAGCGGAAAGAACAGGAAACCAAGAACAAGTCCTGCGCCCAAAACCAGATAAGAGATTGTATGCTCTTTCTTGACTTCATGTTTCAGGTAGAAACTTGCCACCAGCCCCAGCGCCATAAATAAAAACGATAAAGAAGGAAGTAAGTGATAATAAAACCCCTTCCCTTGCACATAGTACGGCACCAAACCAAGGAGAGCGCCCCCTAACAGGAGTTGGGCCAGTGTAGCCACAATACCTGCGGGCATCTTTTTATGGATGAATACCAAAACCGCCAGCAAGGGCAGTGCAAACGCCAGACATGCTTTACCAAGATGGGCTTCACGATCAGGCAGATAAAACCGTACGACATCCGGAAAAATAGTAACTATATAATCACGGAAAACAAACAGCAGCAGCAAAGCGTAAAGCCCCACACCGCCAACCAGAAAGAAGAAGTCATTCTTAAAGGCAGCCCTGATATCACGGGCCATCCAGATACGGCTTGCGATCAATGCTGCCGGTAGTAATCCGTAATGAGGCTTGAGAAGGATACAAAACGTACCAAGCATCCAGATGGTTCTCTCGAAACCGCGCGCAAATTTATGACCCTTCATTCCTGCATATTGCAAAAGCACAAAGGGGATCAGACCCAGCGCTACAATCTGGTCACGCTCGCCATACAAAGCCAGTGTCGCCATCGTCTGGGAGAGGATAAAACAGATGACAACAGGAACGGCATAAAGAACCGAATCATTACCCAGAAGGCGGATCATTATTATATGAATAGCCCATGCCGACAGCCCCACCAGCAGCAACACATAAGCAAGCAATCCGAAGCCCACCGGCAACCCTGTCAGGGCACTGGCGAAGTAAACTGGGGCATAGGTGAACAAACTTAAAGGAGGATTGGGTTCGAAAATATGATCGGCCATATCAAGCCCCCACATCCAACGGGCAAATGCTTCATAAAGCCAAAGCAAGTCGCTATGGGGCGGTGTGCGCCACAGGCTATAAGCCCAAGGCACAAGCGCGAGGGCCAAGAGAAGGTAGGGCCCTATAATTTTGGAGCAGAGCTTCAGGCAAGACATCGCAGGACTCTTCTGTTCGTTTTCATTCTAAAGCAATCCTGATAAAAATCACCCGACCTTCCTTTAAAATCGAAGGTCGGGCTTAGGTGAATACGCTTAGGACGCGAAAACTCTCAAGAATCGGCTGGTGTGAAACATGCCGAAACGTAGGAAACCATTATAATATTACAAACACAACACTGATTAAGAAATAACTTTTCTGAAAATATCACATGTATTGTAATAAAACAATAATATTTGATTTTCATTTTCCCTATTATCAATCCCTTTCAAAGCCTGCCTAAAACATCTTGTATCAAAGACCCGTGGACCTTATAGGGTTTAAAGACCATGACCCTTGCACCTGCAAATCTATCTTCCGATCCGCTATCTGCCCGTTCTGCTGCGAGCGGTCATCTGGTTGTTGACCTTAAAGCCCTCGCTGAAAATTACACGACCCTTTGCCGCACCATGACCGCAGGTAAAATGACAGCCAGTGTGGTTAAGGCCGATGCTTATGGTTTAGGGATGAAAGAGGCTGCCTCGCTTCTAGCTACGCAAGGCTGCCATCATTTCTTTGTTGCCACCACGCAAGAGGCTCTTGATCTGCGGGTGCTCCTGCCCGAGGCCGAGATCTATGTTTTGTGTACGGCGCTTACACAGGCGGGGCATGACTATATCGTCCATAACATTTATCCGGTTCTCAATAACCTTCATGACCTGGCTCTCTGGCGACAATATGCACGCCAGCATGATCGTTCCCTGCCCGCAGCCTTGCATTTTGATACCGGCATGAACCGTCTGGGGTTTGAAGAAGCCGAAGCCAGAGACCTGATTGCCGATCCGGCCCTGATGAGCGGGACCGATATCAAACTGGTGATGAGTCATCTTGTCAGTGCCGATGAAAAGGACAACCCGCTTAATCAACAGCAACAGGAAAAATTCGCAGCCATCGCACAGCATTTTCCAAACGCACTCAAATCTTTGGCGAATTCATCGGGATTGTTCAGGGGGCCCGCCTATCATTTTGATCTCGGCAGACCAGGGATGGCGCTTTATGGTCTGAACCCGACACCGGAAGCCAAAAACCCGATGAAGAATGTTGTGAGTCTGCACACCCGCATCCTGCAAATCCGTCATGTGAAGAAGGGTGAGTCGATCGGTTATAACGCGACCCACCATTTCAAAAGACCGGGCCTGACTGCCACAATCGGCATGGGTTACGCCGACGGGTTTAGCCGTACCCATAGCGGCAAGGCCCATGTTTATTGGCAAGGAATCGCCTGCCCTGTCGTGGGGCGTGTATCCATGGATCTGGTCACAGTTGATCTCTCGCATTTGCGCGAGTCTGTCCCGCGAGCAGGTGATAGCCTTGAAATACTGGGAGTCCATCAGGATGCCGACACACTTTCTAAAAGCGCAGGGACGATTGGCTATGAAATTCTGACATCATTAGGCCGCCGTTATCAACGTACGTATTTGCCCGCTTCCCGTGCCAGTGCGGCTGCTTTGTCCTCATAAAAGCCGGCGGGCATTTCGGCAACCCCCTGATCGGCGGCAAAAATATCAGTGAGTCTTAAAGAAGGAGGCACATCTTCATCGCCGAGCGGCGCATAAAGATTATAAATTTCTGCCGGAAAGCGATAATCCCACCATTCAACCGTGAGCGGCCAAAGCGGAAGCCCTATCATACCGGCAGCTTTCAACAAAACATCGGTTAGCAACGCACGGTTCTTTTGTACTGACGGCACAAGATAAGGATATTCGCGGTGCGCCGGATTAACTTCCGGCTCCATACCCCCTTCGGGCAAGGCATCGACAATGGTTCCCATATCAAGAAGTTGCCCTGCCTGATCACGGATAGAAAGATCGATTGCCATACCGCGTGGATGGCCGCCTTGCCCCGGCGGGGCAAACATCCGCAAAGGGCCATCCGCCGTCCAGTGCGGGTGTGCTTTGACAATAGGAGTTTCGCAAATCAGTTTTTGGGCTGTATGCGTCCGCAAGCCATCATAGAGTTCAAGACGGAATCCTGTTTCCTGATACAGGAAACGACCCGCCACAAGAATAATCAAAGCCATATCGCGGTGCAGGCTCAGGCGGGCGTCCTTTCTATAGACCGCGCCGCAAAAGCTGCCTGCCCCTGCATACATAACATCAATGCGCAGAGGACAATCCGCAAGACACAGATCCATAGGGATCAGGTCGGCGGGGTCCAGTCTGCGTAACTCTGCTTGATTCATGAGGATAAACAACAAGATAGCATTGAATGAGGCTATGGATTTTCCGGTCAAAATGCTTTAGGGTCAAAGCCGTAAATAACGCAACCAAACCTAAAAATCGCCAGCGTACGATCAAGAGTACCGTAAATGACCAGTGAAGTGAAACAGGAACAAGGTTTATCCCGCTCTCCGTTTGATCCGGTACTGGATCTCTTTGCCCGTCTGGGCCGCGCCATACTGGTGTTCTTAAACGCCACAGGACGCCTGAGCATGTTTGTCGGCGAATCCGTAAGCCATGTTTTCAGACCGCCTTTCTTCCCGCGCCTGATGGTCCGGCAGTTTATGGATATCGGCTATTATTCTTTGCCGGTTGTCGGGATGACCGCCTTGTTCACCGGTATGGTGCTGGCTTTACAAAGCTATACAGGTTTTTCCCGTTTTAATGCAGAATCGGCAATTGCTGGCGTGGTTGTCCTGTCCGTGACACGCGAGCTTGCACCTGTGCTGGCAGGCCTGATGGTCGCAGGTCGCGTCGGCGCTTCGATTGCCGCTGAAATCGGCACAATGCGTGTAACAGAGCAGATTGATGCGCTGGTGACCCTGTCGGTCAATCCGTTCAAATACCTGATCGCCCCGCGCGTCATCGCCGGGACGATTACCCTGCCGTTGCTGGTGCTGATTGGCGATGTTATCGGTGTTTATGGCGGCTATATCGTCAGTATTCACAAATTGGGATTCAACCCCAGCTCTTACCTGTCACAAACGTGGGACATCCTGGAAAACATGGATGTGATTTCCGGTTTGGTGAAAGCAGCCGCATTTGGCTTTATCGTTTCGCTGATGGGATGTTATCACGGCTTTAATTCCCAGCGCGGCGCTCAAGGTGTGGGCGCTGCCACCACGAATGCAGTGGTATCATCCTCGATCCTGATTCTGATCTTTAACTATGTCCTGACACAGGTTTTCTTTTCATGACGACCCCTACACCGAAGCTTGAACTGGTTGACGTTAAAAAATCCTTTGGCAGCAAACATGTTCTGCAGGGGATCAATCTCAAGGTCAACCCCGGCAAATCGCTGGTGATTATCGGCGGGTCCGGTACAGGCAAATCCGTCATGCTCAAATGCGTTCTCGGAATTATCAACCCGGATTCCGGTTCAATCCTGATTGATGGCAAGGAAACCATCGGCGTTGATACCGATGAACGCGATGAGCTGATGCGTAAATTCGGCATGCTCTTCCAAGGGGCAGCCCTGTTCGATTCCATGAAAGTCTGGGAAAACGTGGCTTTCGGCCTGATCCAGGGGCGCGGTATGGAACGCAAGCAAGCCTATGACGTTGCTATTGAAAAACTGGTCGCTGTCGGCCTTGATGAAGCTGTCGGTCATCTTTTCCCTGCCGAGCTTTCAGGAGGCATGCAAAAGCGTGTCGGTCTCGCGCGTGCGATTGCGGCCAATCCGGAAATTATCTTTTTTGATGAACCCACCACAGGCCTTGATCCGATCATGGCCGATGTTATAAATAACCTGATCGTCAAATGTGTGAAGGATGTCGGCGCCACCACCCTGTCAATCACCCATGATCTGGCGAGCGCCCGCAAAATTGCCGATGAAGTCGCCATGATTTATCAGGGCCGGATTATCTGGCAGGGTCCGGTTTCCAGTCTTGATCATTCTGGAAATGAGTATGTTGACCAGTTTATTCATGGCCGCGCCGAAGGTCCGATTACGGATGATATCCGCGCCCGCGCCTGAGAAACGACATACTGAGGCTCACAGGCTGAAACCCCTTTATTTTTAGGCTCTGACCGCATTCCGAGCCTTTTCCGCGCCATAATCATGTGCGATAAAGAGGCATGCGGATTTTAACCTATCTCTTTCTTATGATTTTCTCCCTCGGCATGCTGGGTTTGCTGGCTGGTGTCGGGGTCGCAATTTATGCAATTTCATATTACGGGCAAGACCTGCCCGATTACTCGCAGTTGAAAGAATATGAACCGCCGGTACTGACACGCCTCTACGCGGGCGATGGTCGTCTAATGGCAGAATACGCCAAAGAAAAACGTGTTTTCATGCCAATTGAAACTATGCCCGATCTTTTGAAGAAGGCTTTCATTTCTGCAGAAGACCAAAATTTTTATGTTCATGAAGGTGTCGATTTTATCGCGATTGCCCGCGCTGCCATCCTAAACACCGTACAGGGTGGTAGACCCAAAGGGGCATCGACGATTACACAACAGGTGGCCAAAAACTTCCTGCTGACGAATGAAGTTTCTTATGAACGTAAAATTCGTGAAGCTCTACTTGCCTTCCGTATGGAAAAAGCCTTGAGTAAGGACCGTCTGCTCGAACTCTATCTCAATGAAATTTATCTCGGTGAAGGATCGTACGGTGTCGCAGCAGCCGCTCTTAATTATTTCAACAAACCGCTGGAGGATCTTTCAATAGAAGAGATGGCTTACCTCGCGGCTCTCCCCAAAGGCCCGAATAATTATAACCCTGAACGCCATCTGCAGGCTGCCACTGATCGCCGCAATTGGGTACTTGGCCGTATGCAGGTTGATGGCTACATCACAGAAGAACAAGCCCGTGAAGCCATGGCCAGGCCGCTGACCGTAAACCGTTCCGATACCAAGACGGTTGATGCCCCCTATTTTGCCGAAGAAGTCCGTCGTCAGCTCTCACAAAAGTACGGCGAGCAAAGCCTTTATGGTGGTGGTCTGGCTGTTCGCACTACTGTTGATCCTGTTATGCAGGAAACTGCCAAACGGGCGTTGCGTAACGGTTTAATGGCCTATGACCGCCGTTGGGGTTGGCGCGGTCCTCTTGAAACACTTCCCTCGCTTGATAACTGGCAGGACACTCTGGCAAAGTACAAAAAGCCGGAAGCCATGCTGGAAAGCTGGGTTATGGCGGTTGTATTGGATGTAAGCGTTGATCAAGCCGATCTCGGATTTGCCGATGGTGCACGTGGTGTCCTGCCCCTGAAGAACGTATCATGGGCCAAGAAGCGTCTGAAGGAAGGCGGCTTCACAGGAGAACCAACATCAGTCAAGCAAGTGGTTGGTAAAGGCGACATCATTATGGTGGAAGCCGCCCCAGAGGAGGGAAGCAAAAACACCTATGCCCTGCGCCAGATCCCGCGTGTAAACGGCGCGCTTGTGGCACTTGATCCGCACACAGGCCGCGTCCTTGCCATGCAAGGGGGCTGGAGCCACAGACAAAGCGTTTTCAACCGCGCCACACAAGCCAAACGCCAGCCCGGTTCCGCTTTCAAGCCGTTTGTCTATCTGACAGCTCTTGAGCAGGGTTTCACGCCCGCAACATTGATCCTTGATGCACCGATCGTGATCGATCAAGGCCCAGGTATGCCAAAATGGAGACCAAGCAACTACAAAGGTGAATATTACGGACCAACCACCTTGCGCGTCGGTATCGAGAAATCACGGAACCTGATGACTGTGCGTCTGGCAAACCATATGGGTATGGATGCGATCATCGACACAGTCAAACGTTTTGGCGTAGTCGAACATATGGAACCGCATTTGTCCTACTCACTGGGGGCTGGCGAAACAACCGTTCTGCAAATGACCACAGCCTATGCCCAGCTTGTTAATGGCGGCAAAAAAATAACCCCCACGCTGATCGACCGTATTCAGGACCGTCAGGGTAAAACCATCTATCGTCATGATGAACGTCCTTGCGAGAATTGCGGGCCGATGATGGAATGGAATAAACAATATACACCCGTTATCCCCGATAACCGCGAGCAACTGACTGATCCGCGCTATGCCTATCAAATGGTATCAATCCTCGAAGGTGTTGTGCAAAGAGGAACCGCCGCCCGCCTGAAAGCCCTGGGCTATCCCCTGGCAGGAAAAACGGGGACTACAAACGAATCCAAAGACACATGGTTTGTCGGCTTCACGCCTGACCTTGTTGTTGGGGTTTATGTGGGTTTTGATTCTCCTGAGTCGTTAGGAAAGAAGGAGACAGGCTCATCCCTTTCCTTACCCATCTTTCAGGAATTCATGGAGACCGTGCTTAAAGATGTTCCGCCAACGCCTTTCCGTGTCCCCCCTGGAATTAAACAAGTCCAGATCAATGCCGCTACAGGGGCACTGGCCAGTGCAGGTGACGAGAAAGTCATCTGGGAAGCTTTCCTGCCCGGTAACGAGCCTTCACAGCAAATGTTTATTCTGGATACGAACGGAATCAGCAACTTGCCTTCGATGGATGGAACTGTAAGCGACAGCATATCGACGCTTGGTACAGGCGGCATATATTAAGCCAGCGGCCTGTTTAATCTTCCTAGAAAGAAAACTCTTTTTCCAGTGCCTTGTCGCCCTTAACCAAAGTCAGTGTCAGGGTTTTACCCATGATCGCCTTGGCAAGATTGTCCGTCCCTTCGGGAGCAGCAATAATCATTGATGCTTTCCGTGGATCCTTGGTATCAACATTAATTTCAGGTTTGGTCACA
Source organism: Micavibrio sp. (assembly GCA_046294845.1). Lineage (GTDB taxonomy): Bacteria > Pseudomonadota > Alphaproteobacteria > Micavibrionales > Micavibrionaceae > Micavibrio_C. Next base: position 242,668 of record JBKBNU010000001.1, read on the forward strand.
ATATAAAGATCAGACCCTGCTTCAACAAACAGGTCAGCTTGATCAAAGCCTTGCGCCAGATAAGCCTGAACCACAATCGCTTTGGGCCCCAGCACGACACTTTCGATCTTGATATCGGGACGATCTTCCTTAAACGGCAAGGCCTTCCATGCCTGATCGATCAACGCCAACTCTTCCAGAGCTGTTTCTCCTGCAGGAATGGACATCTTTAAATCCAGAGATTGCGGTATGCAAAGCTCCCTGCAAACCATGATATCGGCTTGCAACACGATATCACTGGCTATCCCAGCCTTTTCTGTTTCGATTGTAAGTGGCAACAGCGCATGATTCTTGTAACCAAATCCATACAGACCTTCATATTCAAAGCGCACAGGGGCGGGCCATTCAAGCTTTGCCTCTTTAAAATTTTTTGATTCATTCCAGTCCAGTTCGGGTGGCAGACCCCCATCACCCGGCATACGCCAGTAAATATGCCACTCCGGTTCAAGTACGATCTCAAGAGCACCGCGCATTTTTGTAGAGGTAGCCGATGCATCCTCGGTCACAAGGCGAACCTTGATGAAATCAGCAGAAACCCAGTCGCTGCTCGCGGCTTCCGTCCCTGCCGAGAAAAAGAGGAGAGATAAAAAACCTAGGGAATTCAGGCTATTCCGCATATTAATTTTCATAGGGCCTCACGTTTTTTCGTATCCTTTATCCAAGATATGCTAAAATAAGCTTTCAGCAAGGTGATTTAAAGAAAATGGGCGTAAAAGAGACCGGACATGAGCATAGCCTGATGGGCAAATTGCTGATCGCGATGCCGCAGATGGGCGATACCCGCTTTCACAAGGCTGTGATCTTTATGTGTGCCCATGATGCCAATGGCGCTATGGGATTGGTCATCAACCATATTTTACCGGGCCTGGATTTGGGCGAACTTCTGGATCAATTGCACATAGAGGAAAAAAATCCGCAAGTGGATATTCCTGTTATGAGCGGCGGCCCTGTTGAAACGGCGCGAGGATTTATACTTCACGAGGGTTCATTCTCTGCAACAGAGAGCCTTGAGATCAAAAGCAATATTTACGTCACAGGGACGATTGATGCCCTAAAGGCCGTTGCCAAAGGGCAAGGCCCCAAAAATATGCTCTTCATCCTGGGTTATGCCGGATGGGGTGCTGGCCAGCTGGATCAGGAAATGCAGCAAAATTCATGGTTGGTTATCGATGCGGATACCGATGTGATTTTTGAATCCGCGCCGGAAGACAGATGGGATCGTGCGATCAAAAAACTCGGCATTGATCCGCTCATGCTCTTTGATACAACGGGTCACGCCTGATTTTCTTGTTCTTTTTAAGCTACGATATCATGCTTTTTCCACTCTTCAACCGGCAGACCGTAGAGGACGTGATCGCGCCATAATCCGTCTATCGTGATATAACGGGCGGCAAAGCCTTCTTCTTTAAATCCTGAACGCTCGAGTAAAGAGCGGCTGCGGGTATTCTCGGGCAGGCATGCCGCATTCAGACGATGCAGTTTTCTATTCTCAAAAGCGTAAGCGCAAATAATCCTGATGGTCTCGGCCATATAACCATGGCCTTGCTGATGCTGGGCTATCCAGTAGCCAAGGGAAGCGAACTGCGCCGCACCCCTGCAGACGCTATTAATATTGATTCCACCGATGATTTTTTCTGATTCATTATGAATGACCAAAAAAGAATAGGCCCGATCGGCATGCCACTCGCGTGATAGACGGTTGATACGTCTTTCAAAATAATCTTCCTGTAGGCAATCTTCATCCCATGTCGGCTCCCATGGTTGCAAAAAGGCTCTATTCTGGCTGCGGAGCATAGCCCATTCATGCCAGTCTTCTTTTTCCGGCGGCCTTAAGGTCACACGCCCTGACCGTAAATTAATCGCCGGCATACCGATGCCCGTTTGTTTCTGTTCGGTCCGGTTGAAGATCAAGTGTGCAGCCTTTTCTGAATGTCTTCGTAAGATTCCAGTTGTGACAAAGGCCCAAGGGCAGAGATTGTCGGCTTGGTAGCAAAGATACGGCGCGCCATAGTGGCAACATCAGCGATGGTTAGTTCATCAATACTTGTGATCTTTTCCTGCACATCAAGAATCTTGTCAAAATGGATCAGGTGCTTGGCTTGCTGGTTAGCACGCCCCATCATGGATTCACGCCCCATGAGCAAGTTGGCTTTCATCTGTGATTTGGCACGCGCTAATTCTTTTTCGGTGATGCTCCCTGCAAATTTCATGATTTCATCACAAACAACCGGCACTAGCTCCGGCAAATGTTCGGGACCTGTACCGGCATAGATCGCAAACTGGCCATCATCCTGATAAGAAGTATGGAAGCTGAAAATGGAATAAACCAAACCACGTTTTTCACGAATCTCTTGAAACAGGCGTGAGGACATCCCGCCACCCAAAATTGTGGCCAGCGCTACGGCTGCAAAAATTTTATCATCTTTGCGGCTGACACCCTGAAAACCCATCAGGAAATGGGCTTGCTCCAGTTCCTTTTCTTCGCGCTTATCACCGCCGACATAACGGGCATCATGCGGCTGGTCACTGTGGTCTTGCGGCAAATCGGTGAATGAGCGAGAAATCCTTTCAACCAGATCATCATGATGGACATGACCAGAAGCCGAGAAAACCAATCGCGAAGGCGAGTAGAAGCGTGATACATAATTCATCATGACATCACGGCTCATACCGGAAATGATATCCGGATCACCCAGAATAGGGGCGCCTAATGTTTGCTCAGGGTAGGCGGTTTTCTGATATAGATCAAAAACAACATCATCCGGCGTATCATTATTCATACCGATTTCTTGCAGGATAACCCCGCGTTCACGCTCGACTTCTTCTGCGGGCATATGGCTGTGCTGGATAATATCGGACATGATATCAACCGCCAAAGGCATATCCTCTTTCAGCAGGTGAACATGATAGGCTGTCACTTCACGGCTGGTATAGGCGTTTACATTGCCGCCAACATCTTCAATCTGTTCGACAATTTGTGTGGTATTGCGGGAGGGCGTGCCCTTAAACATCATATGTTCAACCATATGAGCCACGCCATTATCCTTCATATCCTCATGACGTGTACCCACATCAACCCAGACACCAAGGGCGACACTATCTACTTCCTCAACAGTATCGGTGATTACGCGCAAACCATTGGGAAGTTTTGTCATTTGAATAGTCATACGGAGGTGCCTTTTTTAAGCAATCAGAGTTTACTTGGTAAGAATAATGCTAAAATTCAAGCCTGAAAAGATCAGTTTAAAGGCTCTTTTCAAGCAAGAGAACGATCAATATAGCGGCGTACATCATCAGCGCTCGCAGATAAAGACATTAAATATTCAGGCCGTCCCTCTAAAGTGCGCAAACCTTTAGGTTGATAGGGCACCAATCCGGTTGCCTGCCTGACGGCCTCCGGGAATTTGGCAGGATGGGCGCAAGCGAGCATCACCATAGGTATGGCAGGGTTACGGTCTATTTCTTTCTGGGCCGCATTAAAGCCGACAGCCGTGTGCGGATCGATGACAATCCCTGTTGCCTGATAGCAACGCTTCATAATTTCGAGCGTATCAAGATCACTGCACCGGTGGGAACGAAAATCCTTGCGCGCTGTACTCATCATCTGATCATCAACAGAGAAGAAATTCTTTTCTTTGAATGACTTCATTAGCCCACGCAATTTTTCATGATCACGGCCTGTTAACTCAAACAAATAACGTTCAAAATTGCTTGAAACCTGAATATCCATGCTGGGGCTGAGAGAGGGAACAACTGATTCAATCTTCATATCACCCGATTCGAAGAAACGTGCCAAAATATCGTTACGGTTTGACGCCACCACCAAATCATGGATGGGTACACCAATCCGGCGCGCAACCCAGCCCGCATAAACATTACCAAAATTCCCCGTAGGCACAGCGAATGACAAAGGCCGTGCCCCGCCCCCAAGGGCCACGGCCGCTACCGCATAATATACAACCTGCCCCAGAATACGGACCCAGTTGATGGAGTTGACTGCCGAAAGATTGCGTCGCTCCCTGAATTCCTGATCGGCAAAAAGGGATTTGACGATGGCTTGACAATCATCAAACGTACCATCAATCGCAATGTTAAAGACGTTCGAGGAACGAACTGTGGTCATTTGCTTCCGCTGCATTTCCGAGGTACGCCCTTGCGGATGCAGGATAAAAATATCGATATTTTTGCAATGACGGCAAGCTTCGATCGCGGCCGACCCCGTATCACCGGATGTAGCCCCGACAATCGTGATACGCTCGCGACGTTCTTCAAGAACATAATCAAAAAGTCGTCCCAAAAACTGTAGCGCGTAATCTTTGAAAGAATAGGTCGGACCATGGAAAAGCTCCATAATCCATGCATTTGGTCCCGCCTGTACCAATGGCGTGATCGCCGTATGATCAAAAGCGGCTGGACCATAAGTGTCGGATATAATTTTGCTTAAGACCTCATCAGGGATGTCATTCCCGATAAAGGGCCTAATAATGTGCATGGCAATATCGGCATAGCTGACACCGGAAAGATGCTGGAAGAGATCACGATCAAGTTCCGGCCAGCTTTCGGGAACATAAAGCCCGCCGTCAGGCGCCATACCGGCCATCATGACATCAAGAAAGCTTAAGGAAGGCCCGGGGCCGCGCGTGGACACATAACGAATCATGCCCTTATTCCAGCATAAGAGCCTGAAAAAGTCACCGGATTTTAGACATAATCAAATGAGTTTGCGCATAATCATATCGCGGCAATCCTGATCAAAGATGCTGTCATGCCATTCATTCTGGGCCAGAATATTTGCCCTTTTATGCAGTCGGCCCCGATCAGAGACTATTTCCCAGCATTCCGGATTTTCCATCGCCATATTATCCAGCACATGCTTGATACTAAATACAATGGGCTGGCATGTACCCGTATGGTTGATACGGGGGCCGAGAACACGGTAGGACAGCCCGATCTGCTTCATGCTGCGAAACTGTGTCGGATCCATAGCGGTGACAATATCGGGAATATTCTGTTCAAGGGCGGTTTCGAAAGCTGCCTTAAGCAAACCGAGCGGAGCATACGGGATACGCCTGCGGAAATGTACAGCCAACGAGCTTTTTTCCTTATTTTCTGTTTCGTAATAAGCCGGCAAAATCCTGCCATCCAAAGGGCGCTGGCGAAATTTTTTAGCCATACAAAATCTTGAAATCTCGGCCAGACGCATAATACGTGTATCAATCATCAGCAAAGGATGATCACAGTCATCTTGTAAAGGGAAGCTATTCTGAGGTTCACTCAGGTTGGGCAGGAGCAAACGCATAGTTCCGGCATCTTCGCCGCTCTCTTTATGCACCATTAGAAAATGCACTGCACGATGATCAAATACATCACGCTCGAGGCGATGGCCTTCCTGAGGCATATCAAAATTATTCTCTTGAACAAAAACATCGTAACGCAGCCTAAAGGCCCGTTCTTTCAACTCGTCAGTATCAGCTTTGATGACATCAAAGGTTTGCCAGTATGAATTGGAGAAACTTCTTTGCTGTATAGTGCGCAGAGCCGCAACGAATATATTTTCATGAAGATCCATGGCAGATACCCCTCCCTTGGGTGTTCTGTCTGATATGTGCTCCAATCCTCCACCTTGAGTATAGCGCTGCGAAATTAAATCGCCCTTAAGCATCAAAACAATTTGCCTTGCATTTTAGGAAATAAAAAATGCCCCCAAATGGGGGCATTCTCTTAAAGAAAAAACACTTAGTGTTTGTGATGACCGCCGCAGCAGCCACCAGACGGCATTGTACTGTCTTCCTCTTCTTCGTGGGCATGATGGTGATGGCCATGACCACCGCAACATCCGCCACCAGACATCTCCTTTTTGGCTTCTTCAGCCTTGGCATGACCGCCGCAGCAACCGCCCTCAGCCTTTTTAGGCCCTTTGCCTATCAGTGATTTAATCATTTCCAGCATTGTCTTATCCTTTTTTAATTTAGGTTCTTTTGCCCCCCCATCTACGGGAAGACGCAGAATGTTATAACTCTAATACTACACCCAAACAGGCGTTAAATCTTCTTGAATTTAAGAGTAATACTAGGTGAATTGCGCCGTCTTTCAAGGGCGATGGATATCCTTGGTATGGGGGGACGGTGTCCTAAGTCTCTATTTTACCTCACGTTAATTCACGCCAGAATAGGCTTTAAGATAAGCACAGGAATCAAGGGGAAGAAAATGGCCAAGGAAACTATCAAATTGAAAGAAATAGCCATTAGTTTCCTTGTTGCGATCAAGGCCGCCTGATAAAGTCCCTCCTCAAATGGATAGAAGTGGCGGCCCCAAAGTCCGCCACTTTTATTATCGCGAAGGATAAGAGAGCTTGAAGCAGGAAACAGAAGATTTCGATGTCATCATCATCGGCGCGGGCGCTGCCGGCCTGATGTGTGCCGCCGAAGCCGGCAAACGCGGCCGCCGTGTTCTGGTGCTGGATCATGCTGACAAAATCGGCGAAAAAATCAGAATTTCCGGCGGCGGGCGTTGCAACTTCACCAACACAGGCACACACCCCAGCCGTTTTCTTTCGCAAAATCCGCATTTTTGCAAATCGGCCTTGTCACGTTACACCCCGCAGGATTTTATTGACCTGCTCGCGCAGCACAATATCAGCTGGCACGAGAAAACATTAGGCCAGCTTTTCTGTGATAACTCCGCGCGCGATATCGTCAATATGCTGCTAAAGGAAACAGCTGCCGCCGGTGCGATCATCAGGCTTGAAACCAAGATCACCGCGATCAATAAACTTGAAGACGGTTTTTTCATTGAAACGAACAAAGGCCCCTATACCTGCGAAAAGCTGGTCATCGCCACGGGCGGGCCGTCTATCCCGAAAATTGGCGCGAGCGGTTTTGGCTACAGGATAGCGCAGCAATTCGGATTGAATGTCATTCCACCTTATGCCGCACTTGTACCCTTTACTCTTGACGAAAAGACACTTGAGACCTTGAAACCCTTGGTCGGCGTTGCGGTTGATCCGGTGGTGGTGAAATGCGCGGGCACATCTTTCCGCGAGGCGATGCTCTTTACCCATCGCGGCTTAAGCGGCCCCGCGATTTTGCAAATTTCATCCTATTGGCAGAAAGACAAGCCTATCACGATTGATTTCTGCCCCGACCATGACATGACAAACCTGTTAAAGCAGGCGCGTAAGTCACAGCCGCGCAAAGCCGTTCATAATATCATTGCCGAAATGATCCCCTCGCGCCTTGCCGAATTTTTTGTGGCGACAACAGGCTATCAAGGCATCATGGCCGATTGTCCGGATAAAAAGATCGAAGAATTATCCCGCCTGATCAAGGACTGGCAGATTGTCCCCTCAGGCACCGAAGGTTACCGCACGGCAGAGGTCGCAGGCGGCGGTGTCGATACTGACGAGCTATCATCCAAAACATTCGAGGCCCGCAAAGTGCCGGGCCTCTATTTCATTGGGGAAGTTGTCGATGTCACAGGCTGGCTTGGCGGTTATAATTTCCAATGGGCCTGGGCATCGGGATGGTGCTGCGGACAGGACGTGTAAACCGACATCCTCTCTTATCGCCTATTTATGATCGTGACCGCAATTTTCATCATGTACATGATCATGGTCGCAATCCGGACCATGTTCATGATGATGGTCATGGTGGTGATCATGACCGCAGCAGGAACCATCAGCCGCGTGTTCATGATGATGGTGGCTGTGTGTCGGGAACAGATTGATAGCGCCGCCGCCTGTGCCCATCGGCAAAGTGCTGGAACCCATCAGGCCCGATCTTAAAAATCCGAATTTTTTGCTCATAGTATAATCCTTCTTGGCTTGCGCCTGTTATATAGGGCCTTAAGCCTGAATCTCAAGATTTTTCTCAAGATGGTGGGTCTTGATACCAAAATAGGCCTTGGTTTCGTTGATTCTTTTTAGGATATCCTGATCATGGCGCTTGGCCTTGGGATTACGGGTTGCAACAATCATTACGTTTTTCGGAGTATGGGCATCGGAAATAAATTCAAACACTTTGGTGCTGTAGCCCTCATATTCCAGCATCAGCGCCCGCAAACCATCGGTCACCATTTCGGCCTGCCGTTCGAGAAATGTTCCGTGACGGAGCAAAAAGCCCAGTTCGTTTTCGGCTTTGCCTTTTTCCATTTCATTGCGGATTTGCTTGTGACAGCACGGTGCGACTACGATCAGATCAGCCCCCGCCTTCACGCCCTTGGCAATCGCATCATCGGTGGCGGTATCACACGCATGAAGAGCGATCAGCACATTGATCCCCGCCGCATCAAAACCCTCGATCGTTCCTTGCACAAAATTTAAACCCGAAAAATTCTGCGCGCTGGCTATCTTGTTACAAAGCCCGACCAGATCGTGGCGATATTCAACACCTGTAATCTGCGGCATCACCCCTACCTTGCTGGTCAGGTAATCATAGAGAGCGAAGGTAAGATAGCCCTTGCCCGCACCCATATCAGCCACACGCAACCCGTCTTTTAAGTCCAGTCCCTTGAGCTGCGCTGCCAGTATCTCGACATATTTATCAATCTGGCGGAATTTATCCTGCGCGCTTTTTAGAACTTTGCCGTGGGCATCGGTCAGGCCCAAAGCCTGTAGCCAGCCACCGGATGACTGAATCTGGCGCACCTTGGTGCGGTCATGGGCAAGCGCGGGAGCCTCCTTATGCGAGGCGGGCTGACGCTGCAGACGCCCCTTTTGCCCGTCATAAACCAGATCACCCGCCGTGGTGAACAGGGTCGCGCTTAAAAAATCACGCCCGAGCATTTTTTCAATCTGGGCCAGCGCCTGTGCAGGGGGATAGTTTTTGACAATATCGCGTGTTTTATAGCGATAGGTAAAACTTAAAAGCTGTTCGCGCTTCACAAGAATAAGGCGCACATGAATTTGTTTTAGGCCTTCGTCCACGCCCTTGTAATGGCCAAGGCTCAGCTTGACGAATTCCTGCTTTTCCAAGGATTCGGACAGGGATAATAAAAAGGCGGGTTCCGGTTTTTGATCAGCCATGACGCCGACATTAGCCCGAAACCCGCACTTTTGGCAAAGGCTTTAAAGCAATACGGTTTTTATCAATCCCCGACCGCAGAAATCAGCGTGACCGCATCGATCACCTTTTTGGTGGCCTCCCCGATCAGCAGGATATCCTTGTCCACCTGCACATATTGATAGCCGGAGGGAGGCGTTTTCAAAAGGCGCGCCAGATCATCGGACACAGGCTCCCAGCGCAGGTCGCGCGGCAAAGGCTCACCCACCTTATATTTCTTGGCCAGTCCCGGCGGCTGGCAACCATTATGTTTCTTCGCCAGTCCGGGCGGGCAGGCACGACGGTGATCATCATCCAGATATTTTTGAATCACCAGACGGTCATCATCACCGATCTTGATCCACACCTTGTCATCGTCATGATGGTCACCATGGTCGTCAGAACCATCATGACCGCCGCGGCCATCGCGCCCGTGATCATCGTATTTTTCACTGTAATGGTCATCCTGACCCTGCCCCTTACCCTTGCCGCCCTTATCTGCAAGGGCAGAGCCGGAGGCCAGCCCCACACCTGCCAGCAAGGCCAGCATCAGCGCGGTTTTTTTGAATGAAAAAATCTTCATGTTTTCCTCCTCAGGGAATGTTTTTTCTTACGATCATTATACGGGAGAATCCCCCCAACCCCTCGGGCGAAAATAAGGTGTTTTTGGGGCAAAGCATAACACAACTCTCAATATAAAAATGATCACGTTGCGATCCATATTTTAAATTTAACAGAAGGCGGACTTAAGCCCATATCCGCCCTAATAGCTTTCATTAGTTTATCCATCGCTTCACGACGATTATCCTCATCAGAAACATTTCCGACACGAGTTGTTTCCAAGAAGATATCAAACTTTTCAATTACGTCACTAGAACAATACATCCACGCCAAACTTAAATTATTGTTGAACTTTTGTCTTCTTGCTATGTCATCCAATCCTTCTGTAAAAGTATCAATTGACAAAACCAGATCTTCATACAGCTTTAGTTTTGCCGTATATTTTTGATAATCTCTTTTTCCATTCTCATTAAAGTACCAAAGCAAACAACCGCTGATTAAAGCTATAGAAGGGCTAATAATTGCCAAAATAATATCCATTTCTATTACTCCCACTCAATCGTTCCCGGTGGCTTACTCGTGATGTCGTATGTCACACGGTTAATGCCGCGGACTTCGTTGATGATGCGGGTGGCGACGCGACCCAGGAATTCATGTTCGAAGGGATAGAAATCGGCGGTCATGCCGTCGGTTGATGTGACAGCACGGAGCGCGCAGACGTAATCATAGCTGCGGCCATCACCCATGACACCGACGGAGCGTACGGGCAGCAGCACAACAAAGGCTTGCCAGATTGCATCGTACAAGCCTGCCTTGCGGATTTCATCGAGATAGATGGTATCGGCCTTGCGCAGGATTTCGAGCTTTTCCGGTGTGATTTCACCGGGGATACGAATGGCAAGGCCCGGCCCCGGGAACGGATGACGTTTCACAAAATCGGGATGGAGCCCCAATTCCACGCCCAAGCTTCGCACTTCGTCCTTAAACAATTCGCGCAAGGGTTCCACCAGTTTCAGATTCATGCGTTCGGGCAAACCGCCCACATTGTGGTGGGATTTGATGGTTACACTGGGGCCGCCGGTAAAGGACACAGACTCGATCACATCGGGGTAGAGTGTTCCCTGCGCCAGAAATTCCGCGCCGCCCACACGTTTGGAAAGCATTTCAAACACCTCGATAAACATGGTGCCGATCAGCTTGCGTTTCATTTCGGGATCACTGATCCCCATCAGGCCATCCAGAAATTTTTCGGAAGCATCTTCGTGAATGAGCGGGATGTTGTAATGGTTGCGGAAGAGGTTCACGACCTGATCGCTTTCGCCCGCGCGCATCAGGCCGGTATCAACATAGATACAGGTGAGTTGATCGCCGATGGCCTCGTGCAGCAAAACAGCCGCCACAGTTGAGTCAACACCGCCGGAAAGGCCGCAAATGACTTTGGCATCACCCACTTGTGCGCGGATTTTACTGATGGCCTCTTCCTTGAAGGCTGCCATGGTCCAGTCACCCGAACAGCCACAGACATTATGCGTGAAGTTCTTGAGCAGGGCCGCGCCATGCGGGGTATGAACGACCTCGGGGTGGAACTGCACGCCATAGAATTTTTGTTCATCATTGGCGATGAAGGCAAAGGGTGCCCCTTCGGAGGTACCGACCACACGGAAACCGTGGGGCAGTTTTGTCACGCGGTCGCCGTGTGACATCCAGACCTGTTCCTTGGCGCCTTTGGTCCAGACCCCTTCGAGCAGGGGGCTTTCCTCGGAGACGGCTACATGGGCACGGCCAAATTCACGGTGATGGCCGCTTTCAACCATACCGCCCAACTGGGTCACCATGGTTTGCTGGCCGTAACAGATACCAAATACAGGCACACCCGATTCAAAGACCTTTTGCGGGGCGCGGGGTGATTTGTCCTCGGTCACGCTGGCGGGGCCACCGGAGAGGATAATCCCCTTGGGGGCAAAGGCCGCGATACGGGCATCATCGGCCTGATTAAACGGCCAGATTTCACAATAAACCCCCGATTCCCGTACCCTGCGGGCGATCAGCTGCGTGACTTGTGACCCGAAATCGAGGATCAGGATACGATCATGCTGCACCGGAGAGGACGAGAGAGGTTCTTTGGTCTGGGGGCTCGCGGTCATGTTTTCAAAAAAATCCTTTAAAGGCCGAGGCTTGAAGCAGTTGCGAATAGGAGGCCACCATACTATAAATTGTACCAGTATGACAAACCCGATCCCGCATGATTTGCTCGAAAAACTGGTTAACGAAGCCGATCTGGCCGCCGTTCATAATGTCCGTGAAGGACGGGGCGGACCCTTTGGCGCGAGCCTGAATGTGATTGATCTAACCAATAACTGGGTTATCCGTATTGGCGAGGTTGCAGGCAATGCGGTCCTTGAAACAGGGATGGGCAGCGCCCATGCCGAGGATCAGGCCCTAAGCCCCGAAAATATCAGAGCCTTGAAAGCCCAGCTTAAAAACCGTGATAGTGCCAAGACAGCCGTGATTGTGGCATCGAGCGCGGAAAGCTGTCCGGCCTGTCATGCAAAGCTGGAGATATTGGCGCGTATCCTGATCGATGAAGGGTTGTTGTTGAGGGGTCATTTCATCGTGGCTTATGGCGCAAGCTATGCCGATACCTTGGCAGTCGCCGGATTTAATGATGAACCCTATCATGCCGATATGTTGAAACCCGAAGGGCAAAGACTAATCAGCGTAACTTCACAAAATTTTGATGCCTTGCCCCCTGCTATCCAGGACGCCTTATCCAAGGGTGGCGCCGCTTTGCAATCGGGTGAAGAAATATTTGACGGAAAAGACCAGCGGACAACCCATTTTACATGGACACCGGAAGTAATCGCCTTGAAACAGGCCTGCCATGCCCGCAAAGCCCGCCATGATCCGACACCGTGGGATTTGCATCAGGCAAGCCTTTATACAGTTTCTCCTACTATTGGTCCGCTTGCTTATGCCGAAGCGCAATGGGCCAATGTCGCGCACTGGATCAAGGTCACGGGCAGCCCGCAGCAGATCGCCACGGAAGCCCCTGCGATTACCAATGATGATTTGTTCAAAGCGATTGCCAAACGCCCCTATAACCATGCCGATTCATGCCTGTGTGTGATCAAGGTCGATCATTTCGCCAATCAGGGACAGCAGGAATGGGCACGGATACAAACAGAACAGCCACAGAAACTGAAAATCTATAACGGGATTGCATCCTCATGAATTATAGCGCCGAGAAATTTGTGACATGGGATGAAATTCAGGGGCGCTGTCTGGAACTGGCGCGGCAGATCATGGCGGCGGGACCTGTGCCGGACAAAATCCTGACCATTACACGTGGCGGCTTGTTTCCGGCGGGTATTCTTGCCCGTGAACTGGATATACGCCGCATTGAAACCGTGTGCATTGATACCTATGACACACAAACCCGCAAGGAACCTGTGTTGCTGAAGCTGCCTGCGGTCGATTTTTTACAAAATGTTCTGGTGGTTGATGATCTTGTTGATACAGGGGCGACACTGAAATTACTCCGCGGCATGTTGAAAGATTCTCTGGTTGTGACAATCTTTGCCAAACCGGAAGGTGAACCGCTGGTTGACCTTTATCACGAGAAAGTCGAACAACATATCTGGGTCCGCTTCCCGTGGGATACATATCGCCAATACGTCAAACCGCTCGCGCATGAACGCGGCAAGGAGCAATCATCATGAATGATATGGACCGCGATATAGGCCGTGCCGCCGCGATGATCCGTTCCCATGTCGGGGATTTGAAACCGCGTATGGCTGTGCTGCTGGGTTCGGGGCTTGGTGCTGTTTCCGCTCTGCTCGAGGAAACCGCCGCGATTGATTACAGCGATATTCCGGGATTTCCCCACCCGACCATCGAAGGCCATCAGGGCGTTTTAAGCATCGGCACTGTCAATAATGTGCCGGTCTATTTCCTGAAAGGCCGTGTCCATATGTATGAGGGCGAGGGCTTTGATGCTTTGAAGGTCATGATCCGCACCTTGAAGAAGCGCGAGGTCAATACACTGGTGATTACCAGTGCTGTTGGCAGCTTGCATGAAGACTGGACGCCCGGAAACCTGATGGCGATTAGTGATCATATCAATATGATGGATTCCCATCCCCTGATAGGCCCCAATGATGATGAATGGGGCCCCCGCTTCCCTTCTCAGGAAAATGCATGGGACAGGGATTTGCGTGACCGGTTACTGAAGGCTGCTGCTGGCCAAAATGTTACCTTGCACGAAGGGATTTATTGTGGCCGTTCCGGCCCCAGCTTCGAAACACCCGCAGAGGTTCGTATGCTGCAAAAAATCGGCGGTGATGCTGTCGGGATGTCTGCGATCCCGGAAAACCTGATTGCCCGTCATTGCGGCATGAATTGCGTCGGGATTGCCGCCATCGTCAATCGTGCCACAGGCCTCGGCGCCGAAAAGCCCAGCCACGAACAAACCTTGCAAGGGGCAAGGCTTTGCGAGGATAACATAGCCAAAGTTCTTTCCACGTTTATTTCTATCTGTTCCTCATAAGTTATTTGGATTTGTTATATGACTTCGCCTGTCCATGTCAGCTTTGAATTCTTTCCCCCACGCAGTACCGAAACCGAGGTGCAGCTGTGGGAGAAAATTGACCGCCTTGTAACCACTAATCCGGAATTTATCACAATCACATACGGTGCTGGTGGTTCAACAAGACACTGGACCGTGGAAACAGCCGCCAAGGCACAGTTGCGGACCAAGATCCCGACAGGAGCGCATTTAACGTGTGTGAATGCAACCAAAGAAGACATTCATACGATGGCCCACACTTTGTGGGATAATGGTATCAAACATATCGTAGCCCTGCGTGGTGATATTCCCAAGGAAGATGCCCCGCTTAATTATCAGGACTTCACCTATTACCATTACGCCAATGAACTGATCGAAGGGCTCTTGAAACTACATCCTTTTGAAATCAGTGTGGCAGCTTATCCGGAAAAGCACCCCGAAGCCCCCGATCTTGACACCGATATCGCCAATCTGAAGCGCAAATGTGAAAGCGGTGTGAAACGGGCAATTACCCAGTTTTTCTTTGATAATGAAAGCTTTTTCCGCTTTCTAGATAAAACGGCTAAGGCCGGCATCACGACGCCGATCGCGCCAGGGGTTATTCCGGTGCTGGATTATGACCGCATGATCCGTTTTGCCGGAAGTTGTCAGGCTCATGTTCCCGATTTCGTTAAAGCCCGCCTTGAGCCCTTGAAAGGGGATATAACAGCCTTTCATGATGCGGCCACAGACCTGCTATGTACACAATGCGCGGATCTCATTGCCCGTGGCGGGGTCGAGCACATACATTTCTATACGCTCAATCAGGATTCCCTGCCTTACAAAGCTTGCCAGAGACTGGGGCTTGTTGTTTAATAATGCGGCGCAATAAGCGCCGGTTAGACACAAAGCTCAAGACAGGCAAGGAGCAAGCAAATGGTGCATACATCTTCTCTCGGGTTCCCCCGCGTAGGCGTACAACGTGAACTGAAAAAATCAATCGAAGCCTTCTGGAAAGGCAAGATCGAAGAATCGGAACTTCAGGCAACAGCCCGTGAATTGAGGATGCGCCACTGGCAAATGCAAAAAGATGCCGGAATCACCCACATTCCTTCAAATGACTTTTCTCTCTACGATCAGGTTCTGGATACCTGTGCCCTGCTGGGCGCTGTACCGCCGCGCTATAACTGGAAAGGCGGCCTGATAGACAGCAGCACCTATTTCGCAATGGCGCGTGGTAATGACGGTGTCACCGCGATGGATATGAGCAAATGGTTTGATACGAACTACCACTACATCGTACCGGAATTACAAAAAGGCCAGAACTTTGCGCTTTCCAGCACCAAGCCTTTCGATGAATATAGCGAAGCCAAAGCCGCCGGTATCCAGACACGTCCCGTGCTGGTAGGTCCGCTGACCTTCCTCATCCTTTCCAAGAAAGCAGCCGACTTCACCGAATGCCGCTGCACATTGCTGCCAGGGTTGGTTGCTGTTTATGTCGAAGCCCTTAAAAAGTTGCAAGCCCTTGGTGCCGAATGGGTCCAGATTGACGAACCTGCTTTGGCGCTTGATCTGGAAGACAGCTATAAACAAGCCTATAAAACAGCCTACAACGCGATTTGCACAGGTGTGCCGGAACTTAAAATCATGCTGGCTACCTATTTCGAAGGTCTGCGTGACAATCTGGAACTGGCGCAATCATTACCCGTTGAGGGTCTGCATATCGACCTGCGCCGCGCCCCCGATCAACTGGACGCTGTCATTTCTTCCCTGCCCGCTGACCGTGTGCTTTCACTCGGTCTGGTGGATGGCCGTAACATCTGGAAGAACGATTTACGTTCTTCCTTGGGTGTTGCCGAAAAAGCCGTGAAAGCTTTGGGTAAAGACCGCGTGATTATTTCATCAAGTTGCTCTTTACTGCATACGCCAAATGATCTGGATCAGGAAACCGCTCTTGATCCTCAACTTAAAAGCTGGCTCGCTTTTGCCAAACAAAAGCTTTCAGAGATTACAGCGATTGCCAAAGGGGCCGATCAAGGCGCCGAGGCGATTGCCGATATTTTGAAAACCAGCGATGCCGTAGTTCAGGACCGCAAAACATCGACCCGCATTCATAATGATCAGGTCAAGTCAGCGATCAAGGCAATCACACCTGCTATGGCGAACCGTCAAAGCCCGTTTGCGACAAGACGCCAGAAACAACAGGCAGCTTTGCATTTACCATCCTTCCCGACCACATCTATCGGCTCGTTCCCGCAAACGGAAGACATCCGTAAAGCCCGTGCCGATTTCAAAAAGGGCGCGATCGATGCGGCTGCCTATGAAGCTGCAATGAAGAAAGAAATTGAATTGGTCGTACGCTTTCAGGAAAAAATCGACATGGATGTTCTGGTTCATGGCGAAGCCGAACGTAATGACATGGTTGAGTATTTCGGCGAACAGTTGCAGGGTTTCACCTTCACCAAGAACGGTTGGGTGCAATCCTATGGTTCCCGTTGTGTGAAACCGCCAGTTATCTTCGGTGATGTATCACGCCCGACACCGATGACGGTGAAATGGAGCACCTTTGCCCAGTCCCTGACCGACAAGCCGATGAAAGGCATGCTGACCGGACCGATCACCATTCTGCAATGGTCATTTGTCCGTGACGATCAGGCCCGTTCGGAAACCGCCCGCCAGATCGCGCTTGCGATCCGTCACGAGGTAAGCGATCTGGAGAAGGCCGGTATCAACATTATCCAAATTGATGAACCCGCCATCCGTGAAGGTCTGCCGCTGCGCCGTGCCGACTGGAAAGCCTATCTGGCCTGGGCGGTGGAAGCTTTCAAACTCTCATCGTGCAGCGTGAAGGATGAAACACAAATCCATACCCATATGTGCTATTCCGAATTCAATGACATCATTGAATCGATTGGTGCAATGGACGCCGATGTGATCTCGATCGAAACCTCACGTTCACAAATGGAACTGCTACAAGCCTTCGTATCCTATAAATATCCGAACGAAATCGGGCCGGGTGTTTGGGATATCCACTCACCACGCGTCCCCTCGGCCGAAGAAATGACCAATCTGCTGGAAAAGGCGGAGAAAGTTATTCCTGCTGACCAGCTTTGGGTTAACCCTGACTGCGGTCTGAAAACACGGGGATGGGCCGAAGTCGAACCTTCCTTGGCCAATCTTGTGAAGGCCGCCAAAAATCTGCGCGAAAAGCACAAGCGTGTCGCAGCCTAGACAGGCATAACGCTTATATAATTATTGAGGTTGAGCCCCGCCCTGTGTCGGGGCTTTTCTTTTCTCACGCGCCTCAACTTCGAGGGCGCGTATACGCGTCAGGATGCTGTCACATTCAAGCTCAAGCGCTTCGGACGGGGAAGTATATGTCAAAATATTGGCTAAAACAGGTTGATAGGACTTATCCTTGTTCTGCCGGAACAGCACACCATCGGGATTGCGGTCAAGGAACAGGCACTCCCCTTGGGGGCCAAGATCACGTAAGGACTGTCTGACGCCATTGACCAACGTATGAATGGTATCGACAAATTCCTTACTATTGGCTAATTCACGGTGAAAATCCTTATGAATGTCATCACCGAAGGCAAAACTGGCCAGCGCACGGGCATAACCAAGACGTACATAATTATCTTCTTCTTCTGCCAGTTCTTCGAGAGAAACCAGCTTCTCCATCACGCTGAGATGGGTCGTGTCATTAATCGTCTTGTGATAGTAGACTTTGGGGAAATAAGGATTTCCTTCATTCGCCTTATAAAAATCACACAAGAAAGATGCTGTGAGCGGTGCCATAGAAACCCGCACAACTCGTGAGGATCCAGCCTGATGGAAAACACTCGAAAGATCACCGCGCCTGATAACCTCATACCCTTGATCTTTCAGGTAGTGGCAAATCTGGTCACGCTTCATCCCTTTGAAGGTCTTCAAGCTCGGTACTGTCATGGTCTCATACTCTATAAAGGCATAGTCTGATACGGGTAACGCAAGTGCTACAAGCAAGCGCCTCTGCGACCAAAAAGTCAAGGTTTTATAATATGAAAAACAAATTGTTTATATAGATCAGTATCTTACCTGAAGTTCTGGATCACCCACTTTTTTCACCAAAACAGCGGCAAAGAAGCCATCTGTATTATGGCGATGCGGGGTCAGACGCATATACGGCTCGCTCGGCGGTGTTCCATCCTGCCAGATTTCCGAAAGTGGCAAGACTTCAAAATCCGGATGACGTTTCAGGAATTCCTCTACCTGATTTTCATTTTCATCGGGCAGCAAGGAGCAAGTTGCGTAAACCAGGCGGCCATTCAATTTCACTGATTTGGCAACGCGGTCCAGAATATCCGCTTGTGTGACCAGCAGTTCATCAAGGCCCGGACCATATTGACGCCAGCGCAAATCGGGATTGCGGCGCCATGTGCCTGTACCGCTGCAAGGTACATCTGTAAGCACGACATCAAAAGTTTCCTTTTGACGACGCAGCCATTTACGGTTTTTCTCATCCGAAAGCGCACGTACTTCGATAATGTCGGCGACACCGGCCCTACGGAAACGCGGGCGGGCTTTTTCCAGACGACCGCCATCAATATCCATCGCAACAATACGGCCCTTGTTTTTCATGGCAGCCGCAAGCGCCAATGTTTTACCACCAGCCCCCGCGCAGTAATCAAGAACCTGCATACCGGGCTGTACGCCTGTGACATAGGCGATCAGCTGCGATCCTTCATCCTGAATTTCAACCATACCTTCGCGGAAGACTTTACTATTCGACAGGTAAGCCTTGTCACGACAGCGTAAACCCCATGGTGACAATCTGGTGGGATCGGTATCGATACCGTCTTTGGCCAAAGCATTCTGCGCATTCTCGCGGTCGATCAATCTGGTATTTACACGCAAATCGAGAGGGGCTGTCCCTAACATCGCGGCCATTTCGGCACGAAAATCTGTCCCGAAGAAATTACGCAAGCGCGATTCCCATTGCGGCGGACACTCTACTCTTTCGGCCTCGGCAACTTTTTCTGAATCTATTTTCTTTCCCGAAAAAGCCTCGATCAGATTCTTTTCATTCTCATTTAAAGGGCGCGGCGCATATTTTGTACCATCAAAATATTTATCAATTGCGTTCAGGCCTTGGCCTTCACCCAGCACCAGCCAACCCAACATGCGATGACGGGGCGTATCTTCCACACCCATTTCCTTGATCCACCAGCCCAGACGGGCGCGAGCACGTTCAATGGCATAAACACGCTCGACAATATCGGCGCGGTCCTTGGAACCAATAAATTTACGGTGGCGCATATAATCGCCAATGGTCGAATCCATAGGGATACGGCTGGCGGCAATACGCTCGAGGAGTTCAATAGACGTTTGAATACGGGCAGATGGCAACATAATGGGCCACCTTATAACAGCTTCATGCGGGGTTGTCATGTTCAACCGGACGCCCTAGATAGTTCAAAGACGAAGGAGTTAATAAATGCCCAGCCTGTTTGATCCTGTAAATGCCGGCGCTTTATCGCTAAAAAACCGTATATGGATGGCCCCTTTGACGCGTTCCCGTGCCGGAGAAAGTCGAATCCCCAATAGCCTAATGGCTGAATATTATGCCCAAAGGGCTTCTGCTGGCCTGATTATCAGTGAAGCCACAGCCATTTCAGCAGAAGGCTATGGCTGGAAGGATGCCCCCGGTATTTATACCGCCGAACAGGGAAAAGCATGGGCCAGTGTCACCAAAGCCGTCCATGAGGCCGACGGCCACATCGTTTCACAGCTTTGGCACATGGGACGCCTCTCGCATCCCGATTTTCTCGGTGGTGAATTGCCTTTTGCCCCGTCCCCTATCGCCGCCGACGGCGTCCATCGTTCCGTTGAAGGGAAAAAACCTTATGTCACCCCGCGTGCCATGACCAAGGGAGATATCCAGCGCACTATTGATGATTACCAGAAGGCCGCCAGTCGGGCGATGGCCGCCGGATTTGACGGGGTTGAAATTCACGGCGCCAATGGTTACCTGATTGATCAGTTCCTGCGCGATGGTTCTAATGTGCGCAGTGACGAATATGGCGGATCTATCAAAAACCGTGCCCGGTTCCTGATCGAAGTTGTAGAAGCCGTGACAGCAGCCATCGGATCAGAGCGCACAGGTTTGCGTCTGTCACCCATGAACGGCTATCAAAGCATGTTTGACAGCAACCTCGAGGGAATCTTCACTTATGCTGCACAAGAACTTAACAAACATGGTCTAGCCTATCTCCACGTCCGCGAAACATCGAACCAACCTTTGGTAATTACCGCTGCCATGCGCAGGGTTTATGACGGGATCATGGTCGGCAATGATGCCTATGACTTTGCCCGTGCACAAAAGGTTCTGGATGAAGGCTTACTGGATGCGGTGGCTTTTGGTGTACCGTTTATTGCCAACCCTGATCTGGTTGAACGCTTCAAAACAGGTGCGCCTCTCAATCAGGCACAACAGGAATCATTCTACAAAGGAACTGTAGAGGGTTACACCGATTATCCGTTTATGGAGAAAGTCGCTTAAGATAGATTAGATAACTGTTGGCTGTGGTGCTGCCAGTTGGACGGCAGGCTTCTTATCAAGGCCTAAAGCATGGCCCAGACGATAAACCGCCAACATCAGATGGGCATCGCGCAGCTTATCCTGCTTTTCACGCAACTCATCCAGCGGCACAAAGCGGTAATCCCTGAAATCATCATAGGATTTCACATTGATAAAAAGCGGATAGGCCCGATCCGGTAATATACCCATGCTGGGGAAATACCCCTCACCCAGCGGCCTTACATCAGTAGTATTCACAGAAAAACGGCGGGCGGTATCACGGATAACATCCTCCATAGTTTTTAAATGACTATGCAAACGTTCAATCTGCAAGGTCTCTCTGACAGGTCGCTCTCCTGCATCTTGCAAGGCAGGGAAAGATTGGCTCTTCAACCCGACGAGCAGCCTACCCGTGGCATTGCGGGCCACCGGAACAATGACAGCCAGATTATTCGACATATCAGCACCGGCATTGCGGGCCGGCAAAACAAATTCCAGTTCTCGCTGGGCAACTGTCATGGCACCCTGACGCAAGGCCGTTTCTTCGCTAAAGATAGAGCGCACACCGCAAATATCATTTGCCGGAATATCCGACTCCGTGAACAAATCGATTTTTCTGGTCAGGGTCAATTTACCGGATCTGATATCTGTGTGGGCGCTGACATCAAATTGGGCACCCATCCAGTCCGGCAATGGTACGTCCATTTTACGGGCAAGCCTGTAGGCACATAACTCAAGCCGTGCCTCGGGGAACATCCCGACCTGAATGCCACGCAAAATGTCCTGTAATGAAAAAGGACGGAAAATACCATTCTCGCGGAAACCCGAATAACCTTCGACCAGTGGCTTGGCCCCTACATTTTTATTCAAACGGATAAAGGCCGACCCCACCCGTTCATTGACATCGGCTAACGCCGGATAATAGTCAGGGCCACATTCAATATCGCCAATATCGGCGGGGTCAATCCCCGCTCTTTCAACCAAGGCCTGTATACTGGCTTGCTTGATATCGCCTGTCTGGTTAGCGACAGCAAAAGGTTCCACCATATAGCCTGACCATGTTTTGCCATCAATACGGGGGGACATCTGGCGTGGCATAATATTGACCAGCGGGCGCGGATAATCGCTGCGGGCATAAATATCAATCTGGCCATCATCATGAACGTAATAGGGGATCAGGTCGAAAACCTGCCCCGGACGTTTAACCAGATTTTTGACGTCACCTGTTTTCCGGTTCCGGAATGTTTCGACTGCCAGATATTCAAGCGCATGACCGGAAACCTTATGTTCATGAACAATGACACCCTGCCCTGCGGGAATTTTTTGCATGACACAGACAAAATTTGTAGGCGGCAGGCAAATACTATCCCTGTTTTCATTAAAAAGGCGCAGCTTTCCTTGCAGGCGGTTTTCAACAATCCACGGATTGGCATATGGAGATGTATAGAGAACACGCGCACCCAGAGCTTCGGGAATCGTACGATATTCCTGAGGTGTGAAATAACCGTATTTTTCTTTGGCTTCGATATAAAAACGTTCGCGGTAATCTTTGCGCAGGATAAATTCATTCGCCCAGTCATGTTGCAGATAAAAGCGCTGCCATCCGGCTTCGGCTTCGCCTGTCAAATGTTCAAGAAAGAAGCCGCGCGATGATTCGGGTTTCTCCGCGCACGCCCATTGCGCATAAAGACGCAAGAGGTCCTGTGCGCTCATATCCGGCAGGCCTGTACCTCTTGAAGGTTCATCAGGCAGATCGAGATAGACCATCGCTTCTGGATTTTCAGGGCGCACGAAATCGCGGATCAGGATAATTCCGCCTTCGCGCACGTTATTCATTTGCGAGGCAAGGGAATCAATAACTGCCTGCTGGCTATAGCCGCTGAAGGAGTAAACCTCATGCAGGATACTGGAATTGAAAATCGCATCGAATTTTTCACCACCCGCATCAAAAGCACGGGCATCACCCTGCACAAAACTCAGGTTTGGCAGCACATATTCTTTCCGCGCGCGCGCGATATAATCGTGATCGTAATCAAGGGCGATTACCTGTAAATGCGGGTTAATCAGGGCAAACTGGTAGGAACCATAGCCAGTCCCGCAACCGACATCGAGGATACGGGCGCCGTCTGCCAGCTGGAAGTGGGCGCTGGTGAAGGCCAGTTTCTGGGCCATGGTTTTATCCATGCCCGCCAGAAGCTGGCGTTTTTCGTCTTTGCTGGCATCAAAGGAGCCCATAATGCTGCCCTCCGGAGGCCACCCTAGACTCATTTATGGAAATCACGCAAGCTTTTTCAGAAATTTCCTTCTTACTGAGTGCTTATTTGGTGACCCGCAAGAAATAATGCAACCAATTCGCACAAAGTAATGCGCCCACACAAAATATGATTTGGGTAAAAATCATAGCGTCCATAAATGCAGACAAAGGTTCCAAACCTCTTACAAAATCGTCAATCCTGATCGGAAATAAGGCGGTGTAAAATGAAACCAATGTCCCCAGCAGCACACCACCTATCGCAGACAGAAGATAGTAAGATACAGAACCAACATGCCCTTTAATTTGGAAGTATCTATAAACAGGCAAGCCCCATATTAAGATACCCAAGCCTGCAATGAAAAAACCATCACGAGAGGCGTGAGGATATCCTCCTGTATCAAAAAACAGAAAATAGTAAGCATTTGCCATCATGAAAATAAGAAAAAGTGCATGAGCAGAAAGTTTTATAAGCGGCACAGGATGTTTCTTAAAATCCAAAAATTCTTTCATTCAGATAACACCTGAATCCCGCCAGCCATAGCAGACATCGGTCAGTTTCTGGTTGCCGATGGTGACATCCTTTTTGCCGCAACGTTGGCCCCCCAGAGCCTTGTAGAAAGCATTTCCTCGCGCATTCTTTTCAAGAACCCAGAGGCAAAGGGATTTGTGTTTGCGTTCTTTGAGGCGGGTCACAGCCCCCTTCATCAGATCCTTGCCCAAACCCTGCCGCCAATAAGTGGGCAGGATATAAATCGCCAGAATTTCGGCTGTATAAAGCGGGCGGATGGGGGACATCCCTGGCGGCGGCGTCATCAATTTATTGAAGGCAATAAAACCGGCAGGCTGCTCATGTTCATCATAAGCAATCAGGGCTTCGGTCCCCTCGCCCAGCCATTTGATCCAGTCTTGTGTACGTTCTGCCTTATCAAGATTATCGAGGAATGATTGCTCCACCAATCCACCATAGCTTGCGCGCCAACCCTCAATATGGATATGGGCAAGCGCAGCGGCATCATCGGCAGTGGCAGGACGGATATTCATCAGGCAGGCTTATGATCTTCAAGGTTAACAGGACGGACCCATTTGATATTGATGGTCGCATTATGCTGTACGCTTTTACCAGTGATATGGAGCGCGCCCTCTTCATCAATCCTGAAATTACGGGATTCCGGTTTAATCATATGCGGCGCAGGCCCCGACGGTTTATGGGCATCGTAGATATGATGGATTACACGTTGTTCTTCAGGAAGAAGTTCATAACGGGCCGCATATTGGAACTGCAGCTTACCTTCCGGCAATTTGTCGTCCAGCCGATAAATGGCAGCATAGACATTCCCGTCCTTGTAATACAAAGAACCCGTGGCCTCGGGATGCTCGATCGCCCCTTCATCAGGGAAAGTCGTAGACATAGAGGCCATGACCCACAGCCCCTGAAGATTTCCCTCCAGCTTTTTCATGGATTTCTTTGTCTGGCGCTTGTTCATCGAATATAAAAATCCGAATTAATTTGCGCATTACCGGCTTGCGGACCTTTTTTAATCTGGGCCGCGCCCGCACCTGTTACACCCACACGGTAAACACCCTGAGAACGATCGATGGGTTTTACACCGTAAGACTGATCCATTTGTCCTGCCGATGTGCCAAATACTTCAGCAATATCCTTGGCGTGAGGTGTCGGCAAAGCCGGATCGATGGTAACATCGGCGTGGTGATAAACTGTATTATCCATTTGGTATCCCCCTGTTATTTCAGAGTTCCGGTATAAGGCAGAATTTCATATTCTGTCAAATAACTATTCGCTGGCACGGTAATTGGGCGCTTCATGGGTAATCGTGACATCATGGACGTGGCTTTCACGGAAACCGGCTGACGTCATGCGCAGGAATTCGGCGTTTGCCTTCATATCGGCAACAGTCGGATTGCCAGTATAACCCATCGAAGCCCGCAAGCCCCCGACCATCTGGTGCAAGACATTACCAGCAGGCCCTTTATAAGGCACACGACCCTCAATCCCTTCGGGCACCAGTTTTTGCGCCTGTTTCACCGCCCCTTGGAAATAACGGTCGGCAGAACCGCGCACCATCGCGCCGACAGAACCCATACCGCGATAGGTTTTATAGGAACGGCCCTGATACAGGATCACTTCACCCGGCGCTTCATCTGTCCCCGCCAACAAGCTGCCCAACATGGCGCAATCGGCACCGGCAGCTACCGCCTTGGCGAGATCACCTGAGTATTTAATGCCGCCATCGGCAATCACGGGTGTACCACTCGCGGCACAGGCCTCGGCCACATCCATGATCGCGGTTAATTGCGGCACACCAACGCCGGCGACAACACGGGTTGTGCAGATCGAACCAGGGCCAATCCCGACCTTCACAGCATCAGCCCCGACGTCAATCAAGGCCTTGGCAGCTGCCCCCGTTGCAATATTACCGGCAATGACCTGCATTTTATTACCCGCGATTTTGCGGATACGCTCCACTGTTTCAAGAACATTTCTGGAATGGCCATGGGCGGTATCAACCACAATCACATCCAGATCGGCATTGAGCATTGCTTCAGCGCGTTCAACACCCGTGTTGCCTGTACCTACTGCAGCACCCACCATCAGGCGGCCTTGCGCATCTTTGCTGGCATCGGGGAACAAGGTGGATTTTTCGATATCCTTCACAGTAATCAAACCGATGCAACGATCGGCATCATCAACCACCAGCAATTTTTCGATACGGTGCTTGTGCAAAAGGCGGCGCGCTTCATCCTTGCTCGCCCCGTTTACAACCTTGACCAGATTATCTGCTGTCATCAATTCGCGGACAGGGGTTTGATCGTTATCTGCAAAACGCACATCGCGATTGGTCAAGATACCAACCAGCTTTCCATTGGCCTCGGCTACCGGAATACCGGAAATACGATAACGCTTCATCAGTTCAAAAGCTTGCGCCAAAGTGGCATCGGGTTCGATCGTAATCGGGTTGACTACCATACCGGATTCAAAGCGTTTGACCGCACGGACCATATCGGCCTGCTCTTCCGGTGACATATTTCTATGCAAGACACCCAAACCACCTGCCTGTGCCATGGCAATCGCCATATCAACTTCGGTCACGGTATCCATCGCTGCCGAAAGCAGGGGAATATTAAGGCTGATTGTTTTGGTCAGGCGGGTTTTGGTGTTGGCATCAGCCGGATGTATTTCCGAGGCCGCCGGCAAGAGCAGCACATCATCGAAAGTCAGACCTTCACGGATAGGGGAAGCGGCGGTATTGATCTTGGCCATGGCAAACTCCTGCGGGCTTCAAGCGGATACGGAATTTGCAAAGAGTTAGTAGTATCCGGCAGTGCAAAAGTAAAGGCTTTTTAAGGTGAGAGGCTGATTTTCTTGACAGAATCCCCCAATACGCCTTAACTGAAAATCATTAATAATAAAAATTCCAAGGAACAGGGCTATGTCTGACGACAACATCACGGACATCAACAAATTTAGAAACAGGCATACACCGGCAGCAGGGACAAGCTTCGAGCAGGCATCAGCTCCGGCACCTACGCCAGAAATTTCTGATGAAGAGCTGGTGGAAGGCCCCTTATATAAAATTATGCTGGAACATATGAAGGCGCAAAACCCGAATATGATCCAATATTTTCGTGACAGCATGCGTTCACTGGTGAACGAGATGAATCGTGATGCTGCCCTTGCCCAGCAAAAAGGCAGCCATGAAGGCGAAAAATTGAAACAAGGCGCAAAAGCCGAATTCAGTGAAACCATGTTTGCCTTCTGGATGTATATCGAACCGCCTTTGTGGGAAGCCCTCATGGAGTCATACGAAGACGATATCTGGACCTATCATTCCGACAAATTCACCAAGATCTGCGAAGCAGTATCGCCTGATGCCCTTGATTATTATCTCGATAAAGGCGTGCATGAAGACCCTGCCGCCATGCGCTATGCATTTGAAGAAAGCCTGCTAAAGGAAATGGAACCTTTGCAGCTTCTGACCGGCATGATCGCGCAACATATTCCTGACGTCGAAATCATCCCTTCTGTCTTTTACGGGAGCGATTTTGTTACACCTGTCATTACATTGAAAAGCAAGGACGGGCTCGATCTGCGCCGCCATTTGCAACCCTTCCTTGACCAGACACCGGCAGGAACAAAACCCATCCTTAAACCTGTGTAAGGTGGGGATTACTCAACAACCTTGCGGAAACCTGTGGCGACCACATATTGCTCGGACGACTCTTTACGGCTGGCAGGCGGTTTCACGTGTTTAACAACTTTGAAATCACGCTTCATCATATCCAGCAGTTCTTTTTGCGCGCCGCCTTGGAAGATTTTGGAGACGAAAGCGCCATCGGGTTTAAGAACCTGCGTCGCAAATTCGTAGGCAGCTTCAACCAAAGCCATGATGCGCAAGTGATCTGTTTGTTTATGGCCCATGGTATTGGGAGCCATATCACTGAGGACAATATCGGCCCCCGAGCCCATCGCCATAATCAACGCTTCGGGCGCATCATCATTCATAAAATCCATCTGCAGGAAGGTCACACCCGGTATCGGATCGATAGGCAACAAATCAAGGCCAATCACTTTGGTGGCCCCGCGCTCGAGTGCGACTTGCGACCATCCACCGGGGGCAGCACCCAGATCAACGACTGTCGAACCTTTTTTAATGAATTTCAATTTGTCATCAAGCTCGGCCAGTTTGAAGGCCGCCCGTGAACGGTAACCCAGCCTTTGCGCTTCGCGCACATAGGGATCATTTAGCTGGCGCTGTAACCACTGGGTTGAGGATGTCGAACGGCGGGCAGCGGTCTTGACACGAACAGCCGCATCCCTTGTTGTCCGGCGGGTACCTTTGCCCGCTTTTTTATCATCATCATTTGTGGTCATTTAAATCACCATCACCAACATCGAGAAACAGAACGAAAGTACGTAAAGACTGATCGTTGCTGCAAAAAACACAATGCCTTTTGTATGCGGAGATAAATAGGCCAACAGCAAGAACAAGGCAAATATTATTCCGTATGTAATCAAACCGCGCTCATAGGCTTCCGTTTCCAGTAAACCGGTAAAACCGCTAGGCTTGCCGATATGCTCCATCAATTCAACCTGCGCCCGCATGGTCAAAATACAAACCAGCAGGAAAACGACTGTCTTTAAACGCTGTCCTTTATGGACAGCCACCAGCGCCACAGGGACCCATAACAGGTCAATCCATTGATAAATCAGATCTGTCATATTACCTTATTAGTGTCCTGCCTGAGCCTTGTTTAAAACATATTTTCACGGCACAATTCCGGTTAACATGAAGAATAACCTTTTTACCCCCCGCCTGCACAGGTTCATCTGTGCCTTTTTTGGAGTTGCCCTGCTTGTCACCAGTCTGGCTTTGATGGCGCATGCGCAAAATAGCCGCTCTGCAAGCCTGATCCGTGACACGGAAATCGAGAATTATCTAAAGGAATGGTCTTTACCTGTAATCAAGGCTGCCGACCTTGATCCGGATTCGGTCAATATCATCCTGGTACAGGATGACAACATCAACGCCTTCGTTGCGGGCGGACAGAATATTTTTATTTACACCGGACTTTTGACAAAATCGCAAAACCCGGGCGAGGTTGTAGGTGTGATTGCCCACGAACTGGGCCATATCAGCGGTGGTCACCTGATCCGCACCAAGGATGCCATGGAGAACGCCTCTTACGAGGCGATGCTCGGGACGATTATCGGGATTGGCGCGGCCATCCTGACAGGTGATGGCGGCGCGGCGGCGGCTGTCTCCGCAGGAAGTACCGGTACCGCCCTCAATCGCTTGCTGGCCTTCAGCCGCGTTCAGGAATCAAGCGCCGATCAGGCTGCTATCAGCTTTCTGGAAAGAGCCAAGATGAACCCGCAAGGTCTGGTGACCTTCATGCAAAGGCTGGAAGATGAAGAACTCATGCCGGTGAGCCAGCAATCCGAATATGTCCGGACACACCCCCTGACCAGAGATCGTGTTGACAGCCTCAAGGCCGGTACAGCCTCATCGACTTATAACGACCAGAATTTTCCTGCCGCATGGCAGGACCAGCACAGCCGCATGATTGCCAAGCTGGTTGGTTTTATCAAGCCGGATCACGTGATATGGAATTACAGTGATAAAGACCAGTCCTTGCCCGCCCGCTATGCCCGTGCAATTGCCGCCTACCGCCAGAATCAAACGGCCGAGGCCCTGAAGCTTACAGATGGCTTACTGGCTGCTGAACCACAAAACCCGTATTTTCTTGAATTGAAAGGGCAAATGCTGGCCGATTTCGGCAGAACAGCGGAAGCAGTCCCTTATTATAAGCAAGCAACCGAGCGTGCCCCCACTTCAGGGCTGATCCGTACTGCCTACGGTCATGTTTTGATTGAAACGGCCGGAAACAACAAAACCCTGCTGAATACAGCCATTGAACAATTGAAAAAGGCCCAGAGGACTGAACCACGCTCAACGCGCATACATCGCCTTATGGCAACAGCCTATGGCAAAACAGGCCAGGAGGCACTGGCCAAACTGCATCTGGCCGAGGAGGCCTTGCTGCAAAGACGCTTCCCGCAAGCAAAAGCGCAAGCAGAGGCCGCAGCAGTAGCACTTGAGCAGGGCGGCCCCTCGTGGATCAGAGCGCAGGACATTCTGAGCCAGATCAGCCTTGGAGAAGGCAAGGACAAGAAAAAGGATTGATTTAGTTACGAAAAGCCTCTGGCATAGCCTTCAGGCAGGCTGTAACATGGATTTCCGTTTTATAAATACTACATTACTGGTTTTTAACACTTTCACTTTTTTAACGCTTTCCCTAGGAGACAAAGACCGTGAAACTCATCTCTGCCCGCCTGCTGGCCCTGACACTGGCCTTTTCAGGCTTCCTGCTTTCCCCGCAAGCCCAAGCACAGGATGTTTCCGTGACGCCGGAAGAGCGCGCCAAGATTGAAAGCGTTATCAAGGACTTCCTTAAAACAAATCCAGGAATTGTTCTTGAGTCCTTGCAGGCCCATCAGGATAACCAGCGCGCCGAGATGGAGCAGCAATTCACCAACACATTCAAAGCCAAACAGGATGCCATCCTCAAGGAAGGCCACCCGACCGTTGGGCCAGAAACAGCCGATGTCACAATTTTTGAATTCTATGACTATAACTGCGGCTATTGCAAAAAAGCTTATAGCGACGTAGCCCAGTTGGTTGAAAACGACAAAAACATCCGGTTTGTCTTTATTGAAATGCCTATCCTGAGCGAAACATCAAAGGATGCTGCCCGTTGGTCATTGGCCGCAAATAAACAAGGCAAGTTCTTTGAATATCATTCAGCCCTGATGAAATATACCAGCCAGAAAGACAAGCAGGCTCTCGAGAAACTTGCCAAAGAGGTTGGTATGGATGTCGAACAGGCAAACAAGGATGCTGACTCAAAAGAAGTTTTGGAAATCATCGAGAAAAACATGACCCTCTCGCGTGAACTGGGTATTTCCGGCACACCGGCCTTTGTCATCAATGGCCAGCTCACCCCCGGTTACATGGGTTATGAAGGCATGAAAGCTGCTGTGGCAGACGCCCGTAAAGCTAACTAATCGCTTCCCCGAAAAACGGGCATACCGTCTGTGGTATGCCCGTTTTTTAATTGCAGAAAAGGTTTCGGAATGTATCGCAAATTTCTGATCGTGGCCTTTCTTATTCTGGCTGGCCTCATCAGTTTCAAGCTTTATTACAGCCTGACAGCTTTCAGCCAGTTACAGGCTGATCCTTATGGTACTTCGGCAGGTTCGACCAACCCCACACTGATCATCACGGAAGTGATGGATTACCGTTGCGTCCATTGCCAGAACATGCATGACGTTGTCGAAACATTTTTGGCGCTGCATCCCGAGGCCCGTGTTGTATACCGTTACTATCCCATTATGGGACAACAAAGCATTTACGAAGCCAAGATGGCAATTGCCGCAGCCCGTCAGGGCAAGTTCGCCGAAATGCATCAATTGCTGATTACACGTAAAGAGCATGTCCGTCCTGATGATCTGGAAGGGATCGTACGTGATCTGGAACTGGACGCAGTCCGTTTCCACGATGATCTGGTTTCATGGAAAATCACCATGAGTATTGTGAATACCATCATCGCGGCACAAGCCAAAAAAATCAGATCGACCCCCACCTTTATCGTCAACGGCAAGGCTTATACCAACGCGCCTGCTATGGGTACGATTGAAGGTTTTGAGGAAACCATCAAAGAATCCCTTGATAAAAAAGATAACAAATCATGACGACATCTTTACCCATATTGATCCTTAATGGCCCCAACCTGAATATGCTGGGGCAAAGGGAGCCGCATATATATGGCCACCAGACATTGGCCGATATAGAAAAGATGTGTCAGGAAAAAGCCGCAACACTTCACCAGTCGATCGATTTTCGCCAATCAAATCATGAAGGGGAAATCGTGATATGGATCCAGCAGGCCCTTAACAAGGTCAGCGGCATTATTATCAATGCCGCCGCCTATACCCACACATCGGTTGCTATCCACGACGCCCTGAAATTGCACAGCGTGCCAGTCGTGGAGGTCCACCTTTCCAACCCCAAAGAACGCGAATCATTCCGCCATCATTCCTATATCGAGCCGCTAGCGGCCTGTGTTTATGCGGGGCTGGGGGCCGACGGCTACACTAAAGCATTGGAATTCCTGTCAAAATAATGATTTTTACTATTCTGTAAAATTATCAGGCTTTGACTTTTGCCATCATTTTGGTTAATCAGTGTCCTTTCGTTCCCACTGGCAACCGGAGAGTATACAAGGTGCCGATGAAAATTGATGAATCAGCCATTCGCAAATTGGCCCAGTTGCTGGATGAAACCGGCCTGACAGAAATCGAAGTCGAAGATGGCGACCAGTCCGTCCGCGTTAGCCGCGGTGGTAATGTCGTAGCCTTTAGCCCTGCTGGTGCCGGTGCGATGCCGATGATGGATTCCGATCCGACAACACCTCATCCCGCCAATACGCAAGCGCCTTCCGCAAATGCAGCAAGCCATCCCGGTGCTATTACTTCACCGATGGTTGGTACAGCCTACACAGCGCCCGAACCAGGTGCAGCACCGTTTGTAAGCAAAGGTTCAAGTGTAAAAGCCGGTGATACATTGATGATCATCGAAGCCATGAAAGTGATGAACCCGATCAAAGCCCCGAAAGGCGGTACGGTTACTCAGGTTCTGGTTGAAAGCGGTCAGCCGGTTGAATTCGGTGATGTCCTCGTTGTGATTGAATAAGAACGCCCCAGATGTTCAAAAAAGTTCTCATAGCTAACCGTGGCGAAATCGCCCTGCGTATCATTCGTGCCTGCCGCGAGATGGGCATCCAGACCGTTGTGGTGCATTCGACAGCCGATGCCAATGCAATGGCTGTGCGGCTGGCTGATGAAAGCGTTTGTATCGGCCCGCCCGCTTCCAAGGATAGCTATCTGAACATTCCTTCGATCCTGAGCGCTGCTGCCGTTACAGGAGCAGAAGCCATTCACCCCGGTTACGGCTTCCTTTCCGAAAACGAACAATTCGCCCGCATGGTCGAAGAACACGGTTTTGTTTTCATCGGCCCGAAACCCGAGCACATCGAAATGATGGGTGACAAGGTTACCGCCAAGAAAACCGCCAAAGCTCTGGGCCTCCCCGTTATTCCCGGTTCCGAAGGCGCTGTAGGCAGCGTTGAAGAAGGCCGTGCCTTCTCCGACAAAGCCGGTTATCCGGTGCTGATCAAGGCTGCTTCCGGTGGGGGCGGCAAAGGCATGAAGGTTGTCCGCAAATCGGAAGAATTTGCCGAAGCCTTCTCGACCGCACGTGCTGAAGCCAAAGCCAACTTTGGCGATGACCGCGTTTACATCGAAAAATATCTCGAAAAACCGCGCCACATTGAAATTCAAGTGTTTGGCGATACACATGGTAACGCCATCCATCTGGGTGAGCGCGATTGTTCCTTGCAACGCCGTCACCAGAAAGTTCTCGAAGAATCGCCATCACCCGCTTTGAGCGATGAAGAGCGCAGCAAGATCGGTACGCTTGCAGCCGACATGATCCGTAACATGGGCTATCGCGGTGCAGGCACCATCGAATTCCTGTATGAAAACGGCCAATTCTATTTCATGGAAATGAATACCCGTATTCAGGTGGAACACCCTGTCACAGAAATGCTGACCGGTATCGATTTGATTGCCGAGCAAATCCGTGTAGCCGTAGGCGAAGAACTGAGCGTACAAAAAGACCTGATCCGTTTCCGTGGTCATGCAATCGAAGTACGCATCAACGCCGAAGATCCTGAAACATTTATCCCGTCACCGGGCAAGATTACACAATTCCATGCCCCTGGTGGTTTGGGTGTGCGTTTTGATTCCGCAATCTATGGCGGTTACAGCATTCCCCCGTATTACGATTCAATGATCGGCAAGCTGATTGTTCATGGCCGTACACGCGAGGAATGTATTCGTCGCTTGCGACGCGCCATTGTGGAAACAGTTGTCGATGGCGTGAAGACCACGTTGCCGCTTCATATGTGGATTCTGGACCAGCCCGATTTCCAGAGTGGTGATTACACCATCCATTGGCTCGAGAAAAAACTCGCTGATCGCTAATCCTTATATTTTGGGCCTCTTTTCTGGCACAATATGAGAGATGTCAGAGGATATAACCACAAACGATCTGTTGCTTGCTTACCGTGCCGGTCTTTTTCCGATGGCTGAATCGCGCGAAGACGATCAGTTATGGTGGTTCGATCCGCCTGAACGCGGACAACTTGATATCAATAATCTGCACATCTCTTCGCGCCTGCGCCGGACGGTTCTCGCAGCCCCCTATACTATTAAAATCGACACGGCCTTTGATCAGGTAATCGAACATTGTGCCGCCGTCAGGCCCCAGCAATACGAGACATGGATTAATCCCCGAATCAGAACGCTTTTTGGTGCCCTCCACCGCGAAGGCTGGGCCCATTCGATTGAAGCGTGGGAAGGTGACAAACTGGTAGGTGGTCTATACGGACTGGCCTTGGGCGGACTGTTTTGCGGCGAGAGCATGTTCAGCAAAGCCCGTGATTCCAGCAAAATCTGCCTTGTCCATTTATGTGCACGGCTCTGGAAGGGCGGCTTTAGCGTTCTGGATACCCAATTCGTCAATCCCCATTTGATGCAGTTTGGCTGCTACGAAATCAGCCGCGAGGAGTATCATCGCCGCCTGCAGATAGCCTTGCCTCGGAAGGCAGACTTTTCTCTCTCCGCTTTCCCCGCCCTAACCGAGACAGCACTGGTATCTGACTACCTGAAAAACCGCTGAAACGTAATATAATTATCTTGCTATACCTAAGAACTGCCTTTTTGTTGCCCAAATATTTGATTTTTTGTTAAGAAGATGCTAATTTAGTCTTAACAAGCTAAAAAACCAAAGAGCGAGATTGAACAGGTGATTATTATTGCGCGTGAAGAGCTGAGTCGGGCTGCCGCAGGGTTTATAAAACCCCGGAACGATGACCAGCACCCGCCATCCCGCCTGACAGCTGCGGGACATCAACAGGATAATAACCCGCAAGAAAACCCCTTTACCAAAACGGCTGCTGGCGATCTCTATCGTAACCGTTTATGGCGCTGCGAGTGATTCAGGAATTTTAAGATACACAGGAAAAAGGGGTTTTAAACAAGCCCCTGATTTTTTAATCACCCATATCTTCGACTTTTTCCTCAAGACGCTCTTCGGTCTTGGCACCAGGGGCTTGATCATCCTGACCGGCAACGTTTGAATCGGCTGTCTTCTTTTCAAGGCAATCGAGTACCCAGACGTCATAAATCGGATGATCCATGGCAGAAAGCGCAGGAGAGGACGAGAACATCCAGCCACTGAAAACCCATTTTGATTCATTCTTCGGCGTGACTTCCCATACTTGCAGGAAGGCCGCTGACTCCGGTTGTTCAATCGGCGGCGCCTTGCGACAAGCCTGTACCTTGATAAAGAGCGGGCCGTATTTGACAGTGCTGCCCACACGCGCTTCAAAGGTCAAAGTCTTACCGGTGATCTTGTCGATAGATTGCATTTTGATGACAGGGTAATCCTGCATCGCAGCTGTAGCAGGCGCCACGAAAGAAAACATGACACCTGCCAGCAAGGCTAAAAGCGTGAGACTCTTAGGGTGCATCAGCAGATTCTGTTCCCGCAGCCTTATCATCTTGCATACTGAAGATGAATTGCCCCAGAAGCTGTTCGAGGTTCTGCGGCGCTTGTGTATATTGAATGATGCCGCCCGGTTTCAGAATATCTTCTTCGGCACCCGGTTCCAGTGCAAGATATTTACCGCCCAGCAGGCTTTCGCTGCTGATCAGGGCTGCTGTATCCGTTGGCAACTTGATATCATTGCTGACGCTGATATGGACTTGTGCGAGGTATGTTTCTGAATCCAGCGTTACATCGGTAACACTACCAACTTTAACACCGCTGATAAGAACATCATCGCCAACGCCCAGGCCGCCGATGCCGGAAAATTTCGCTGTCAGATTATAACCTTCGACCTTACCGACATTGGCTGTGCTGACACTAAAACTCAAAAAAGAAACAGCTACGGCAATTACCAGACCACCCAATACTGTTTCCGTTGCACTCCGCTTCATAAATAATCCTTCCTGATTTTTATTCGCTTCTTTATTCGCCAGGGGTCCAGGCTTCGTAGTCCCCTGTTGCCTTCGGGCGTTTACCGCCCGCAAGCACATGCCCCGGCGGACGATAAGCTTGTGTCGTACCGGTCATATTCGGTACGTGAGGTTTTTGCCATTCACGACGGAATGTTTGGGCCTGACCTGTCGGGATGGTGTTGGTCTGGAAATGCAGCCAGCCATGCCATTCCGGCGGTACATTGGTAGCCTCGATTGATTTCTTATAACGTACATAACGGCGCGGGCGTTTGTAACCTTTACGGGCAGCAGCCTCGTAATAACGGTTGCCTGCCTGATCTTCACCAACATAATGGGCCTTCGTCCAAAGACGAACCCATCCCATATGCACGGGTGACAAAACACCCAAAAACGTAAATAGACCCATGATCAGGCCCCTGTTGCCAAATTCTGTGAAAACCGGAAATATTCCGCCTTAATGGATGGCTGAAAAACAGAAGAAAATCAAGTCTGAACAATGTTTTGAATATTTGAAAAGACGCGGGTATCCTTAAAAAGACAGGCCTGTTCAACATCATCTGCCGTCCCTGACCGGCTTTATGCGGCATAAGGAAGATTTATGACCAACCACTCTCACCACCCCGCTGCCCGCACATCCCCTGCCGAATCAGGCAGCGCCCTGATTTATATCTTCCTTGCTATTGCCATGTTCGCAGCCCTCAGCTTCGCCGTCGCCAACATCATGCGTTCGGGTAATGGTGATCCCAACCGCGAAATCATGCAGCTACAGTCAACCGACGTCATTCAATATGCCGAGGGCCTGAAACGGGCTGCCCATGGTATGCAAATCAGAGGCATAGAAGAAAACCGGATCAGTTTCGATACGTCCGGCCTGACCGGTTACGAACCCCATGCGAGCTGCAGCAGTGATGACTGCCGTCTTTTCCGCCCGACAGGCGGCGGGACCAGCTATTCACCACCACCGAATGACTGGCTCGACCCTCTGGGGGATGGACAGGCTCTTTACGGCGAATGGTTCTTCCCCACAGGTACCTGCGTCGAAGATGTCGGAACCGGCAGCGCCGGCTGCGAGAGCGATTCGACCGATAACGAGGAACTGATTGCTATCCTGCCCTGGGTGAAACGTGATTTATGTATCCAGATTAATGAACGTCTGGGGATCACCAACCCCGGCGGCAATCCCCCGGCAGCAACCGGACCTGCCTGGCCAGCCGCAAACACCAAATTCACCGGAACCTTTACGGAAGATGCCGTTATATCCCGCCCGCGTGTGACAGCGGCTTGCCTGCGCGGGAATAGTGTTCCGCCGAATGACAGTTATTTCTTCTATAAGGTTTTAATCGGTCGCTAGAAACAAAAGTGAGCCTTAGTTCACAGGTCCTGCAGGAACCAGATCGCCACTTTTGTGCGGGTTCTCTTCATAGCTGAACACAAGCTCTTCGCCTTTGAGATCGACATGGACGATCCCGCCATTCACCAGCCTGCCGAAGAGCAGCTCTTCCGCCAAAGGCCGCTTGACCTTTTCCTGAATGATACGCGACAAGGGGCGGGCACCCATATGCGGATCATAACCGATCTTGGCCAGATGTTCGCGGGCAGCTTGTGAAAGCTCGATCTCGACGCCACGATCCGCCAACTGGGCCTCCAGCTGGATTACGAATTTCTCGACCACACGGATAACGGTTTCTGGCCCCAGCGCCTTGAACGGTACTATAGCATCCAGACGATTGCGGAATTCAGGCGTAAACAGGCGCTTGATCTCTTCCTGATCGTCTTCCACGCGCATATCACGTTCGAATCCCATGGGCGCGCGGGCCATTTCACGGGCACCGGCGTTGGTTGTCAGGATCAAGATCACATTGCGGAAATCAACGGTTTTTCCGTTATTGTCAGTTAGTTTGCCGTAATCCATCACCTGCAGCAAAATATTGTAGATATCGGGGTGGGCTTTCTCGATTTCATCGAGTAGCAACACACAGTGCGGATGCTGGTCAACCGCATCGGTCAACAAACCCCCTTGTTCAAACCCGACATAGCCGGGGGGTGTCCCGATCAAACGGGATACGGCATGGCGTTCCATATATTCGGACATATCGAAACGTTTAAGTTCAATACCCATAGTTTTGGCCAACTGGCGGGCCACCTCGGTTTTACCGACACCTGTCGGACCACTGAAGAGATAACAGCCGATCGGCTTGTCACCATCGCGTAAACCGGCGCGGGACATCTTGATCGAATCCGAAAGAACCTGAATAGCATTATCCTGATCAAACACCATCGTCCGCAGATCACGCTCCAGATTACGGATAGATTCGCGGTCATCCTTGGTCAGGGTGCGGGCCGGAATACGGGCGATGGCGGCGACTACGCCTTCGATATCGGCCACCTGAATGACTTTTTTGCGCTGGTCTTCAGGAACCAGCATCTGGGCGGCACCCACTTCATCAATGATATCAATCGCCTTATCCGGCAATTTGCGATCGCCAATATATTTGGCCGACAGTTCGACAGCGGCCTTGATCGCCTCATCGGTGTACTGGACCTTGTGATGCTCTTCATAATAGCTCTTGAGGCCGGTCAGGATTTTGACGGCATCATCGATCGAAGGCTCGTTCACATCGATCTTCTGGAAGCGGCGAACAAGGGCGCGATCCTTTTCAAAATGATTCCTGTACTCCTTGTACGTGGTGGAACCAATACAACGGATCGTCCCGTTTGATAAAGCCGGTTTCAACAGGTTCGAAGCATCCATTGCCCCGCCCGATGTTGCACCCGCCCCAATGACAGTATGGATTTCATCGATAAACAAAACCGCGTGCGGATATTTCTCAATCTCGGCGATCACAGCTTTCAGGCGCTCTTCAAAATCACCGCGGTAACGGGTACCGGCGAGCAAGGCCCCCATATCAAGCGAAAAAATGGTTGCTTCCTTCAAAACATCGGGAACCTGCTGCTCGACAATACGGCGCGCCAGACCCTCGGCAATCGCCGTTTTACCTACGCCCGGATCCCCGACATAAAGCGGGTTATTTTTGGAACGGCGGCATAAAATCTGGATGGTGCGCTCGACTTCGTGCGTACGGCCAATCAGAGGATCGACCTTGCCTTTGCGGGCTTTCTGGTTGAGGTTCACGCAATAGGCATCAAGGGCATCCTTGCCGGCCTTGTTCTTGTCTTCGCCTTCCTGCTCCGTACCTTCGGGTGTACGCGTCTGGCTCTGGCCCGGAACTTTGGCAATCCCGTGCGAAATATAGTTTACAGCATCAAAGCGCGTCATATCCTGTTCTTGCAGGAAGAAGACCGCATGGCTTTCCCGTTCGGAAAACAGGGCCACCAGTACGTTTGCCCCTGTCACTTCCTCGCGACCCGAAGACTGGACATGGATCGCCGCCCGCTGCAGCACGCGCTGGAAGGCCGTGGTCGGTTTGGATTCTTCGGCATTACGGTTAACCAGATAGGTTAACTCGCCATCGAGAAAACGCTCGATATTCTCACGCAGATCGGCAATCGACACCCCGCAGGAACGCAAGACGGCCATAGCGTCCTGATCATCACATAATGCCAGCAGCAAATGTTCGAGGGTCGCACTTTCGTGATAGCGCTCGTTGGCGATATTCAGGGCACGGTGCAGGGTCTGTTCCAGATTGCGCGAGAGCATGGATGACTATTCCTTCTCCATCGTACATTGCAGGGGTTGCTCGTTGGCGCGGGCAAAATCCATAACTTGTGCGACTTTGGTTTCGGCGATTTCATAAGTGTAAATCCCGCAGATACCGACACCCCGTCTGTGGACATGGAGCATGATATCCGTGGCTTCTTGTCTATTCTTGTTAAAAAACCTTTCCAAAATATGAACGACAAACTCCATCGGGGTATAATCGTCATTCAGGATCAGGACTTTGTACATGGACGGTTTTTTGGTCTTGGGGCGGGGTTTGAGCATGACCCCCGTCTGGCGCCGCTCCTCGCGGTCATCCATACCATCATCGCCCGTAAAATCGGGCTCTTCGTCGTTCATATAAATTTTGTGAAAAAAGGGCGCGTTCATAAGGATAAGATAGCCTGTTCTTTCCTTATTTTACAGTCCGGATCGTTAAAATTTATTCCTCTAAAGCCTTGGCGCGACCCTTAAAAAGTTTCAGCCCCTCTGGAAAACCAGAGAGGCTGAAACCCGGTTGTCATGTCAGGAAAACCTGACAAATTCCTTTTTACAACAAATCGTGCCTAGGCAGCTACAGATTCTGTAACTTTCTTGATCGACTTGCTGACCTGATCATTGATTGGCTCAAGGGCGTCTGTCGTCAGCTTAACTGTCAGTTCTGACAATTTTGTGGCACCGGCCATGAAACCGTCGAAGGATTCCTGAGCCAGTTTGTTCTGTACTTCTGTCAGTTCGTTCAGTGTCTTGCAGGCCATCAGGGACTTGAGGGCCTCGCTGTTTTTGGATGCGTTTTCTTGTGCCAACGTCATGTATGTCTTCATGATGTCTTCTGCGCCTTTAACCCAGATATTGGTTGATTTAATCAGGGCTTCAACGTTTTCTTTGCTGGCGGAAACAGCTTCGTTAGCGATCTTATCGTATTGGGGTTTGCTCTGTGTCATAATGGTCTCCATAGACTTGAAAAAATTATTTTTTAGCAAGGGGTTGTAGGAAAAAGCCGCATAAATCAAGCGTTCTTGTTCTGATTGTCGGGACGCGGCCGGTGCTGAAGCACTGGCTGCAGGAACCACAGCCACAACAGCGCGAGCCGATGACTTTTTAGATGTATGTGTTTCCGACATAGACATTTCTCCTGTTTATGGACTTTTGGCCAAGCCCCGTACTTTTTAGTTTGTACTTTATTGGTTACTGGGCCGCAGTCTGTCACAACTTTTATCGCACTGCAATCGCTGCGTTGCATCATATTGGAATCCTTCAGTTTTCTTTCCGGATTTTCAGGTTTCATCCGGCCTGCCGGAATCAACTTTTTGTATATGAGCGTCCGCTAATAATGCTGCGGTGCACAATTATAATATAGCCCTTCCCCGGAAAGTGGTCAAGCCTATTCTTGTGCATCGCACAATAATGTCTTTATTCCCTTGCGGTAGACTTTAAACCAGACCCTTGACAAGAAGGTCTCAAAAATTGTTATCCTTCTGAAAAATATAAAGCACAGGGAAATCAAATTGGGTCAAAAGCGTAAGGCTGCAGCGGCAGCCCTCCTCTCTCTCATTTTTACAGCCGTTGCAGTAGGACCTGCACCAGCCGCCTATGCTGCCGACAAAACTGTCGCCAAGGCATCTACCAGTAAAAAGAAACGCCCCATATATAGAGGAGAGGCCATGCTTCCGGCCCAACAGGCGCTGGTATCCTCGATCGTTATCCTGATGAACGAAGACGGTACATTCAGGGTGATGAACGAGGATCAGGCCCATGCCCGCCGGACACCGGCCTCGATTACCAAGCTGATGACCTTATCCCTGCTGTTCGATGCTCTTGATAGCGGAGAGCTCAACCTCAAGGATAAAATAAAAATTTCCGCGACCGATACGGGGGCGGGTGGCACCCTTTTGCCCGTACCCGCGGGCAGCACGATCAGTGTGCAAGAGGCCATTATGGCCATGATTACAAAATCGGCCAATAATGTTGCGGTATCTGTGGCCGAACATCTGGCAGGCACGGAACCCGCCTTCGTCGAAAAAATGAATGCGGAAGCGCGCAGGCTCGGGATGAGAAACACCAATTTTGTCAATTCGCATGGTATGCGCCATCCTGACCAGTACTCATCGGCTTATGATCTGGCGGTCCTGTCCAACCACCTCATCAACCAGCATTCCGAATATTATCATTATTTTTCATCGCTTTCGTTTATCTATAAAAAAGCCACCTATAACAACCACAACCGCCTGATGCGTGTTTATGGCGGCATGGACGGCCTGAAAACCGGCATGACCAATCATGGCTGGCAGCTGGCAGCTTCCGCCGAAAGAGTGATCGAGGCCGACCCTGAAGCCAAAACGCCCGAGAAAGTACATCGCCTGATTGGTGTTTTTTTAGGCGGTCAGACCAAGGGCCAGCGCAATAACTGCCTGGGTCATCTGCTGGATCAGGCCTTTATGGAACTGGGGCATGACGATCTGCCGGAGAACCGTTTTGTCTACAGCAAAAAGGCTTGCACTTCTGACCGTAACCCTTAAGAGCCCGCTCCCTGAAGTCTTCACGTAAATGGGGACATGAATCTCCCGCCAATACTGTATACAATTTTATCTATCTTGTTGTTTTCATGGACAAAGCCCTCTCAAATACCTATCATATTAAGAGGAGCTTTTTTACAGGATCGGCTTCGTCTTCCTGTATCTATCTAGTGTGGACACCCGGACAAATTATATGACTGGCGCGAACCGTATTCTGACATACCTTATGATCGGTGTTCTGGCCGTAAGCCTTTGGGCTGCTCCCTCATCCGCGGCTACACAGAAAAAGAAATCGTCCCAACCCAATAACCGTTATGCCTCGATTGTGATTGATGCAGAATCGGGCGCTATTATCAGCCAGAGCAACGCAGACAAAA
This sequence comes from Micavibrio sp., assembly GCA_046294845.1. Classification (GTDB taxonomy): domain Bacteria; phylum Pseudomonadota; class Alphaproteobacteria; order Micavibrionales; family Micavibrionaceae; genus Micavibrio_C. The sequence continues at coordinate 284,880 of JBKBNU010000001.1, forward strand.
AGTTGCATCCGGCTTCGCTCACCAAAGTGATGACTTTGTTGCTGACTTTCGAGGCCCTTGAAAAAGGAACCTTGAATCTGCGGGACCGTGTCCGCATTTCACAAAACGCCGCCAATATGTCCCCCAGCAAGATCGGTTTGCCCGTGGGCGATACCATCAGGGTGGAAGATGCCATTTATGCCTTGGTAACCAAATCTGCTAACGATATCGCTGTGGCTCTTGCCGAAAAGGTGGGTGGCAACGAAAAGCAGTTTGCCGTGCTGATGACACGCAAAGCCCGCGAGATTGGCATGACCAACACGCGCTTCACCAATGCTTCCGGCTGGCATGATCCGGCACAGGTCTCAAGCGCCCGCGATATGGCCCGTATGGCCCAGTATGTCATTTACCGCTATCCGCAATATTTCCATTACTTCAGCACCAAGAATTTCAGCTACCGCGGCAAAAGCTATCATAACCACAACCGCCTGATGAGCGAGTATCCGGGTATGGACGGTCTGAAAACCGGTTATGTCGCCGCTTCGGGTTTCAACCTTGTGGCTACAGCCAAACGCGGAAACAAGCGTCTGATCGGTGTGGTCTTTGGTGGCCGCTCGGCCGCTTCACGCAATGCCCACATGGCAACATTGCTCGATCGCGGCTTTAAAGGAATTATTGAAGACACCAGCACACCCTATGTAGCCAGCAGCAAGATAACACCCAAGGCCCCGCTGGTACCAGGCCGCAAGCCCCAAGCGATTACCGAACTGGCCTACGCCAATAATGCGACACAGATTGCCCCTGCCGCCGGACAAGAACAGGCAGCCAAAGCGCCTGTCCCTTATGCATCAATGTCAGCCCTGATTCTTTCCGATGAGGTATCCGGACAAGGTGATTTTGATCCTGCCGATACCAAAAGACTGGAAACAGGATTGATTGCCGTTGCTGCTGTAAAAAAAGAGCTCACAGGTAAACCTGTATGGGCCACTTCCACAGCAACATCAGCACCAATTGATCAGGCTGCCCCGAGTGCTTCGGGTGACATTCCCGATGCCGACCGTCCCTGGGCCATTCAGGTTGGGGCCTTCAGCAGTCGCGTCCAAACCGATCGTGCCATTCGTGATGCCATTAAAAAATTACCTGCAGCACTCGCCGGTAATGAAATCAAACCTGTTATCGTCCCCCTCAAAACAGCGGATGGCTGGGTTTTCCGTGGCCGTATTGACGGATATTCAAAAGATCAGGCGGCTAGTGCTTGTTCTTACCTCCGTGACTGTCTGACGGTATCTCCCGATGTGGCACGCTAATTCTGCTATCGATGAACCACATCCCGAGGCCGGGAATGTGATCTTTTTCATTCTGCTGGGGATTGTCCTTTTGGGACTGGTGACCGCAGCGATGCGTTCGGGCGGCCTTGAAGGCTCCAACATTGACAGGGAATCTGTTTCCATCGGTCTCTCGCGCATGAAGGATCAAGCTAATGCGATCGAGCGTGGCGTAGCCTTTATCCTGCAAAATGGGGCCAGCGAAAGCGATTTGCGTTTTGCCCACGCTGATGCGGCTAGCGAATACGGCAACGATCCGACGGTCACACCGCAATTCCAGCTTTTTAACCGTGCCGGTGGCGGTGTTGAATATTTATCACCGCCCGTAGGTATTAATGACGGCAGTAACTGGGAATTTTTCGGCAACTCCCATTTGCCACAAGTAGGCTCTGCCCTTCCCGATCTGATAGCCGTTTTACCCAATCTGACAGAGGCTGCCTGCACAGCCATCAACAGACAGGCAGGCTACACAGGCACACCCACAGATGATGGCGGCGCATCCGGTTCCAGCGATTGTATTGACAGTGCCGCGAGTGACCGTTTTTCCTCTACGACACAATTTCCGGGGATAGCCTCCAACACAACCAACGAAGCAAGTTTCAGTCTGAAACCCGCCATGCAGGGATGCATTACGTGCAGTGTTGATGGATCACGTCATTATTACAGGGTATTATTGGCACGTTAGGCCTTTGAAGAAGAAAACTTTCCGGCTCTTACGGCATCGTGCACTGGTCTGTGTCCGGATCATAAACACAGGCAGGGTTTGAACAGACTTTTTCGTCATAAGGTGTTGTTGCCATGGCAGAGTTAAGATCGACAACACGCAGGCCTGTAGGTATAGGGTCGCCGCAAGCACCCGGTTCATACATGGCGTCCTGCAGATCAACGGGATCTGAAATATAATCCGTGGTGTCTCTGGCGTAAGCAGGCATGGTCCATGCAGCTGTATCATTGTTATAGGCCACATCAACCGCCATGCTGACACCGCCTACATAAGGCAGTGAAGGACAAGCCCCCAGTGATGTCGGCAATTGCCGCGGATCATTCGCCGTATAATGCGTCAGATCGAAGAAGCCTTCCAGATCTTCACGGTTATAAAAATTCATACAGCGGGAAATCTCCCACACACTGGCAATAGCATTACACATGTCCGCAGGCGGTGCGGCGATGGTAAATCCAGTATCGTCGTAACGGCTATCAAGGAAGATATCACCATAGTTTGTATAAACGTATTGTTCGACCTGATTGAGGGTCGGGAAATTCAGAGAATCGGCATCGAACTGGGAAACCGCATTGGTCTGCACAGCAGGTGCGTGATCGCGGAAACAGCTATATTCAAAAACACTGTCCGGCTTGAACATCAGGTTCTGGTTCTGGGCGTTTTCACGGGCTGCTTCTACAAAACCACGTGCCTCGATGGCGTCCATAAACTGCGGATCACAGGCTGTTTGGGCCACAGCAGGCCCCGCAGCCAAAAGAAACCCCAGCGCCACTGCCGCAGCCCTGAGAGATAACAAATTGATATTTAATGATTTTCCTGAATTCTGAACCAAGAAATCACCCGCAGCCCTTATATTTATTACTTATATATTGTGCCGCTGAACGACCCCTTTTGTCCAGAATTGATACAGAGTCTTTCAAGGGCAATCTATTTTCCTTAAAAACCGAATAATCCCGATGATTTCTTTTCCGCAGACGGGGAAATCGGCTCTTTCATCATTTCATTAATCCTGTTGGTCAGTGGCAGGGCATAATCATACGCCCCCCAGAGCTGGCCCGAGCCCATATCCACCAGCCTGATATTCACCAAAAGCTCATCACCACTACGCACGTAATGCCCCGTGATCATGGCCTGCACATTCCCGACGCCCACAGCCGACCCTTCGAGAGGGGCCGCCATCACAGGGGCAGCCGGTGCTGCCGGCATATCACCGGCGGAAACCGTCCCGATATCATCAGGCATATTGACGTGATAACCCAACTGCACAAAACGTGTTCCAATTTGTTGGGCCATAAAACGCCCCAAAGGCGCCTGGGAGTCAGGGGCTTTCAGATCGGACAAGGCCCCCAGCGCCAGAATGGTATTCTGCGAAACACGGGTTTTGGATTGCTGCAACAACATATCAGCCGCCGCATAGTTGGCATTTGAAAGATTGACATCGGGTGATGACAGAAGGTTAAGCGTACCCGGATCACAAGCCGCGACCAAAACAGCGGGCGCAAGCATCATCGCCAAAAGCAGGGCCTTTGCTTTCTTTAAGCCATAGATTTTCATGATGTTTATTGTACCGGTGTCAAAGAAACGGGGGCATCCGTGCTTACGGCTACTGCCGTAGTCATGATGTCGTAAACACCGCTTTCCTCGATCACAAAATTACCAGATGACACAGTAAGACGGGCCGTCAACAGCATACGGCCCGGATTGGCGGTATCGGATGCGATGGCACTATAGCTCAGATGGAAAGGTCCCTTACCTTTGCTGGTAGCCTCTGGCCAGCCCTGTTCGGCTGTGGCCATTTTCAGAGCGGACTCAAAACCGGAAATATACTGGCCATTCATACCTTCAAAAAAAGTCGGTTCCATGGGCTGGCCCAGACGGGATTTGATACGGGCTACCAGTTCACGGGACGCAGGCAGCCAAGCCTGTGCCTCGGCAGGAGCCGCCATCATATGACCCTCAACCGTACCATGATCATCATTGCTCATACTTTTGGCGGGGGCCATCTCTCTGGTTTCCGCAGGCTCGCGGCCTTTGCGTTCCCAGAAACCGGCTTCGGCACCATCCGGCGATTTATAGGTTGTGTTATGGTATTTATAGCCTGTCGGCATCGGACCCGGCTCGATGGTTCCTGCACAAGCCGTCAACAGCACAGGCACAGCCAAAGCCGCGACATAAAGCGATTTCATCATCGATCTGAAAATTCTGCCTGACATTATGGACCACCAGCCTGCTTGTCCGCCCTTTAGTGAAGCGGGTTTTGATGAAGACACCCCGGAAACGGGAACGATTACAGAGCCCTTGCCACGGATTCTGGCGAATCACGGTACGGACACATCGCTGATGTTATCAAGTCTTGGGGTGGTGGTATAGCCCCGCGACAGGATTTTTTGGCCTTAATTTCAGGCTTTTTAGACGGCTTTTTGCATCTTCTGAATAGCAGAAGTCGTGCTGTGGCCTTCGTAAAGGGGCATAATCTCGAATTCCCCGCCATAGGCAAAAACCACCTTGGCTTCAGGCAGGTCCTCGACCTTGTAATCCCCGCCTTTGAAGCATACATCCGGCTGTAGCGCCTCGATCACGCGGCAAGGCTTATCATCATCGGCTAAATCTTCCCCGAAAATCACCACCATATCGACAGAACCCAACGCCGCCATAACAGCACCGCGTGAAAGTTCTTCATGGACCGGACGCCCCGGCCCTTTCAGGCGTGTAATAGAGGAGTCGGCATTCAACCCCACGACCAGACGATCACAACGCGCACGGGCGCGGCTCATGTAATTTACATGACCATAATGGACGATATCAAAACAACCATTCGTAAAACCGACTTTCAAGCCTTGCGCTTTCCAGCTCTCAACCAGACGGCGGGCAGCGGCCCAATCATGATGTACCGGAGAAATAAAGGCGGCACCTTCATCATGTATTGAAGCCGAAGACAAATTATCAGCGAGGGCCAGTTTGGTGATCGGGGTAGTCCCTGTCTGCGCAACCACTATACCTGCGGCCTGATTGGCAAGATCGGCTGCTGTTTCTGCGGAGGCACCAGCGGCTAGAGCAGAGGCAAATGTAGCAATCACTGTATCACCCGCACCCGCAACACCCCGTACTTCACGTGCCGTGGCCGGCAATGACACCAGAGTTTGGTTTGTGATAACGCACATACCTTTTTCCGAACGTTTGGCCAGAATATTGGCAATACCTGTCTGGGTAATCAGGGCACGCGCTGCGCGGGCAATTTCGTCTTCGCTACCCACGGCCATGCCCGTGGCCTCAGCCAGTTCGGTAGCATTCGGCGTGATAAAGTCAGCGCCTTTATAGATGGTGAAATCCTTGCCTTTGGGATCAACCAGCACAGGAATATTCCGGGCTTTGGCTTCCTTGATGGCCGCTGCGATTACAGCAGGGGTCAATACGCCTTTGCCGTAGTCGGAAAGAATGACAGCACCGCAACCTTTGATGGCTGCTGCCAGTTTACCGGTAAGGTCTTTCTCAGCCACAGCCGATAACGGTGCAATCTTCTCATAATCGGTACGCAGAAGCTGGATCGGACCATTCATAAAACGCATCTTCACAATCGACGGCCTGTCATCAACCACGGTCAGTAATTGGTCGTCAACACCATAAGAACGAATAATTTCTCTAATCTTTTCACCCGCATGATCGCGGGCGACCAAACCCAGAATACGCGGGCGCGCCCCGAGCCCCGCAATATTGGCGAGGACCCCGCCGGCACCACCCAAAACATAGCTATCCTCTGTAGCTGCCAGAACAGGCACGGGTCCTTCCGGTGCCAACCGGCGCACATCGCCCTGCACATAATGGTCAAGCATCAGATCGCCAATAACCAAAACGGATATGCCAGACAAAGATTCGAGGAGCTCAGGCAACGCGGTCATGACGCTAATCCCTTGATAGACATGAAGAAGGAGACGTTTTTATCACCAAATCTGCAAAAATTCAAAGTTTGTAAGGAACCAGACCCGCAAATACCGCAGAAACCTGCGCCTTTCAAAGGATAAAACCCCGTCTATTCTTCATATTTTCGTAATAGTTTTCTGGTGTAATGAAAGCAAATCAGAACATGTCATTAAAGACAGCCAGAGTAGAAGTAAACCAGTAGCGGTATATAAGGAAGCGGGGTTGTGCAGGATGAGAAATAAACAGAAGGCTGAGCGCAAAGCCGCCGAAAGCCAGAACTGCAAATCTGGAATCATATTCAAAATCAATATGTTGATGGAGCGTCACCGTCTGGGTGAGTTGATGGTTATGAACGGCCATCTGACCCCCGGTCAGCTGCGCTATGCACTGGCCCGTCAACGTGACGATAAAGGTAATCTTGGCCAAATTCTGATGGCTGAAAATATGGTGTCCCGCCACGCTCTTTATAGTGTGCTGGCCCAGCAATGGACTTTAAGGATGCTCGCGGGCCTGACGACGCTGGTCATTGCATTTTCATGCATGGGCATTAAACCGGCCAAAGCCGGCCCGATCAAGGATGTTCCTGCACAGATGAGTCTGGTAGCCGCCGCCAATTCAGCCTTTGCCCCGATCAATAATTATCCGGCTTTATTCAATGCCGACGAGCGTCGTTCAGGCAATCTCGATCCCTTCACAAAATGGAGCAGCATGTTCGGTCGTTTTGAACGTGCCATGGCACAGCCTTCGGGCCAGAAAGTCATCGGTAACTGGAAACGTGACCTTGAATCCTATAAAAACCTGCCGCTCGACCAGATGGCCGAACGCGTCAACTCCATGATCAACAAAATTGATTATATTGAAGACAGCAGCAATTACGGCCAGAGCGATTACTGGGCGACACCCGTTGAATTCTTCACCCGCGGCGGGGACTGCGAAGATTATGCGATTGCCAAATATGTATCGCTGCGCGCACTGGGTGTACCCGAAGAGCGCATGCGCATCGCAATCGTTCAGGATTTGCAGAAGAATATTCCGCATGCCTTATTGATTGTTTACACGGATAAAGGCGCCCTCGTTCTTGATAACCAGAACAAACGCACACTTCCGGCAAGTGGCATGACCCGTTACAAGCCGATCTTTTCAATCAACCGGAATGCCTGGTGGCTGCATACACAGCCGAGCGCAACGGTTCTGGCATCCGCGAATTAGAATTTAAAAGTTTCACCAAGCGTAAGAACAATCCCAACAAAAGAAAACCGGCTCTCACGAGCCGGTTTTTATTTCTTCATCACAGAAGCAAACGCCTATTCAATCCACGCCACACGCAGGATGTTGGTTGAACCAGGGGTACCGAACGGTACACCTGCGGTCATGACCAGACGCTGGCCTTTTGTGGCAAGACCTGTGGCGGCCGCCTGCTCCACAGCGGCTTGAACCGCTTCGCCAAATGTCTTCTTGTCTTCAACGAAAACAGCATACACACCATAACACAGCATCAGACGGCGGGTTGTGGCTTGCGAATGCGAGAGGGACAAAATAGGCATCGTTGGACGTTGGCGTGAGGTCCGCAGTGTTGTTGAGCCTGATGACGTATAGTTTGTAATACAGGCCGCATGGATCGTGTGGGCCACATTCACAGCCGCAACCGTAATCGCGTCACCTGCCTCTTCTGTATCGGCATCAGGATGATTGCGATTCATGATCCGGCGATAAACTTCATCGCTTTCAACCTTGCGGCAAATACGGTCCATAATCGATACCGCTTCAAGCGGGTATTGACCGGCCGCTGTTTCAGCCGACAGCATCACCGCATCGGTACCATCATAAACGGCTGTTGCCACATCGGAAGCTTCAGCGCGTGTCGGGGCCGGATTTTCGATCATGGATTCCAGCATCTGTGTCGCCACGATAATCGGCTTGCCCGCATAACGGACCTGACGCACAACTTTCTTTTGGACGCTCGGCACATCTTCCGGTGGAATTTCAACACCGAGATCACCACGCGCCAGCATAATGCCGTCAACGTGATCAAGGATGGCATCAAAGGTATCAATCGCCGAGGGCTTTTCAATCTTGGCCATGAGTGCGGCGCGGCCATTAATCAGCTTGCGCGCTTCGGCAACATCCTCAGGGCGCTGCACAAAACTTTGCGCAACCCAGTCCACACCCATATCAAGGGCGGCAACCAGATCCTTGCGGTCCTTATCGGTCAGGGCTGGAATCGGCAGCACGGTGTTGGGAACATTCACGCCTTTATTATTCGAAAGCTTGTTACCGGAAATAATTTCGGCAATCAGGAAGTCCTTACCCTTTTCAGCAATCTGCATACGGACCTTGCCGTCATCGCACAGGATGAAGGCACCGGGTTCGATGGCACTGATAATTTCGGGGTGCGGCAAGTTGACACGGCTTTCGTCACCTTCAGTTTTATCGAGATCAAGACGGATCTTCATACCGGCTTTCAGCGCGATTGAACCGTTCTTGAATTTTCCCACACGGAGTTTTGGACCCTGCAGATCGGCGATAATCCCGATCGGACGATTATGACGGGCTTCGATCGCGCGGATCGATTTCACGCGCTCGGCATGATCAGCATGCGCACCATGACTGAAGTTCAAACGGAAGACATCGACACCGGCCAGAAATAATTTTTCGATCATCTCTTCGCTGTTTGAAGCCGGACCCAGCGTCGCGACAATTTTTGTCTGGCGGTTACGGATCAAGGCGTGGGCTGGGCTTGTTGAGCTGGACATAATATTGATGAACCTTTGCCGTGGTGATTAAGGGATAGTCATACCCAAAAATTTTGCGTCTCTTTATTATCACTAACCGCGTCAGACCTCCACAGGGTTTTCATAGTGGTTCCCTCCCGAGGACCATAAAGACTACCAATTGTAGTAGGAAGCACCCGCTCCCTGCATATAAACCCCGTAAGCTCAAGGGACAGCGCGTATCAAAAAAGGACTTCTGTCCTAGAAGAATTGACCCCGAAACCTTGCTTTCTATTCTCTCCCAATGACTTTTGGTGCCTTACGACGATCCTGATTGAAGAGGGTGTTTTCCGGAAGGAGCGGCGCTAAAGGATAGGGGTGATTCCTTTTAAATTTATCATTATTTTTCAAATGGATAGTCTGATGATGCTCCGCAATCCCCCCTTCCCTTGGGCGCAAGAAAAGCTAAGTTAATTTTGGTAATCCTGAAATCACGTTGCTTTTTGTTCTTTTTGTGACAAACCCACAGTGTGGAAAAGGGTCAGGACAAAACCGGCAAACCCCTGAAAAACAAGGGCTGGGGAGTCATGCACCCCCTGATTGTGGCAGAAATGGGAATATAGTCATACTTGAGGCAGACACGATATGTAGTAGTATGAGTGAAGACATACCGCAATGGATTGTGTTGTTATCCACACACGGTCCACAGCCATAATGTAGAAACTGTGTATAACCTGCTTGTTCGTGGGAGAGTAAGCTCATGTTTGATGTCGCGCAAATGGAACGCGGAAACCGGGTACAGATTGATCGTTCCCGTGATGATAATTTAACAGAATTCGGTAAGGCGACATTACAAGACCGCTATCTTTTGCCCGAAGAAGGTTTTCAGGACCTGTTCGCCCGCGTGGCCATGTATTACGGCGATGATTCCGCCCATGCCCAGCGTCTTTACGATTATATCTCCAAACTCTGGTTTATGCCTTCGACCCCCGTGCTGTCGAATGGCGGCACCAACCGTGGTCTGCCGATCTCTTGCTTCCTGAACGAAACCGGCGATGCGCTGGAAGATATCGTCAGCCTGTGGAACGAGAATGTCTGGCTTGCGGCTCTGGGCGGCGGGATTGGTTCTTATTGGGGCAACGTGCGTTCGATTGGCGAGAAAGTCGGCCGTAACGGCAAAACATCCGGTATCGTACCGTTCATCCGCGTGATGGACTCGCTAACCCTTGCGATTTCCCAAGGCAGCTTGCGTCGTGGTTCGGCTGCGATCTATCTGCCGATTTCCCACCCCGAGATTGAAGAATTTATAGAGATCCGCCGCCCGACCGGCGGTGATCCGAACCGTAAGGCCCTAAACCTGCATAACGCCGTCGTTATTCCGAACAGTTTCATGCATGCCGTCGAGCGTGATGAAGAATGGGCACTGAAATCACCCAAGGACAATCATGTTGTGGGTCGTGTCAAAGCCCGCGATCTGTGGATTCGTCTACTGACCGCCCGTATTGAAACAGGCGAGCCCTACATCCTGTTCATCGATCATGTGAATGACCGCATCCCGTCACACCATAAAATGGCGGGCTTGAATGTGAAGATGTCGAACCTGTGTTCGGAAATCACACTGCCGACTGGCAAGGATCATCTGGGTAATGACCGTACAGCTGTTTGCTGCCTGTCATCCTTGAACCTTGATACCTTCGAAGAGTGGCAGGATCACCCGACCTTCATCGAAGACATCATGCGATTCCTTGATAACGTTCTGACAGACTTTATCAATAAAGCTCCCGACTCCATGAAACGCGCCAAATATGCCGCGATGCGTGAACGTTCGGTGGGCCTGGGTGTGATGGGTTATCACTCCTTCCTGCAATCAAAAATGATTCCGATGGAATCAGTGATGGCGAAGGTCTGGAACCGCCGTATGTTCCAGCACATCAAACGTCAGGTTGATGATGCGTCTGTGAAACTGGCCCATGAACGTGGTGCTTGCCCGGATGCTGCCGATTACGGCGTGATGGAACGCTTTTCGAACAAGATGGCAATCGCGCCAACAGCATCGATCTCGATCATTTGCGGTGGTTCATCACCCGGTATCGAGCCGAATGCCGCCAACGCTTACACCCACAAGACATTGTCCGGTTCTTTTGCCGTTAAGAACCCGTACCTCGTCAGGTTGCTGGAAAGCAAAGGCATGAATACCGATGATGTCTGGTCATCTATCTTTACCAATGAAGGCTCCGTCCAGAATCTCGACTTCCTTTCGCAAGATGAAAAAGATGTTTTCAAAACAGCTTTTGAAATCGACCAGCGCTGGATGATCGAGCATGCCGCTGACCGCACACCGTTTGTCTGTCAGGCCCAGTCACTGAACGTGTTCCTGCCGGCGAACGTTCACAAGCGCGATCTGCACCACATTCACTTCGAAGCATGGAAGAAAGGTGTCAAATCGCTGTATTATTGCCGCTCGAAATCAATCCAGCGTGCCGAGTCCGCCGCCAGCTGGCAGCGTTCAAAGGATGCCGAAAAGCAAACCCATGCCCAAGGCAACCGCGAACCGGAATTGGGCCAATCACAAGAGGCCAGCAAATACGAAGAATGCCTCGCTTGCCAATAAGGTTAAAAAGAACCCCACGAAAAGGCCCGTCTTCTGGACGGGCTTTTTATTTTGATCCCTCAGTCTTAAGGCGCAAACGGCCTGCGGCGGACATTGACTAACGGGTCTTCCAGTACGGCCTTGCGTGAAGGACCATCATAGATTTTACGCACCTGAAAGCCTTTGCCATTTTTCTTGTCTTCAATGACGGTAACATCACCATTATTCTGCAAGGTGATTTCTTTCCATGCTGTAAAAGGCAAATCCATCAGGTCCATAATAATATGTTTGTTGGTCCCGCCATGGGCAAAGACCAGAATATCATCAATACCCTGTTCATCGCGTTCGGCTTCGACACGGCGCAGGAAGTCCGTTACCCGTACATGCTGCATGGCGGGTGATTCCCCAAAAGGTGGCACGGCCAGAAACGGGTCCTTTTCCATCACGCGCTTTGATACCTCGGCCAAGGCCCTGATAAGTTCATCATGTTTTTGCGCCGGATCGAGTGAGGCATAGGGTAACAAACCAAAATTCTGTTCCACCAGACGGCGGTCACTGCAGATATCAAGGGACACGCCTTGAAAAGCCTGCAGCGCCTCGGCCATGGATTGTTCGGTACGGGTAAAGGGACTGACCCAGACACGGCGGGGAGCGTTACGGTCCTCGCGCCCCAGACGGTTATAATAGTGCCGCAGGAAAAGCCCTGTACTTCTTAGCTGGCTGCGCCCTTCAGACGTCAGACTGACACGAGGATCGCCAATTTCGGCATAACGCGCATAATTGACGTTACCCTCGGACTCTCCGTGCCTCACCAGAACGATTCTCAATCTTTCCAACCCTGTTGCTTTTGTCTGTTTTTGTATGCTTCCACTCTAGCAGAACAGCCCGTCCCCGCCAGACAAAACAGATTACCATAAAAATTTCAAAGCTATGCACTTTTTCGTTGACTGGTATGCATTACATATCATAGAACGAATAAATTGTTGCAAGGCAAAATGAGGGGCTTTTTCGATGAAATCAAAATTTTCTTTAATTTTCAGTATATTATTCACTGCCGGGCTTATATTCCCCCCTCAGGCCCGCGCCGAAGAAGCCATGCAAGGTTTCAACAGTGGTGATACTGCATGGATGCTGGTTTCCTCCCTGCTGGTGCTGATGATGACCATTCCGGGTCTGGCCCTGTTTTATGGTGGTCTGGTTAAAAAGGACAACGTGCTCGCCACCCTGATGCAGTCTTTGGCTGTCTGCGCTGTCGTCAGCATCGTCTGGCCGGTGATCGGTTACTCGCTGGCCCTGACCGAAGGCTCGGCCTTTATCGGCGGGCTTTCAAAATTCATGATGAATGGAATCACACCCACTTCTGCAAGCGGCACCATTCCCGAAACTGTTTTCGTGATGTTCCAGATGACGTTTGCGATCATCACCGTGGCTTTGCTGGTGGGTGCTGTTGCCGACCGTATCAAGTTTTCTTCCCTGATGTTGTTTGCCCCGCTCTGGGTCATTGTCGTCTATGCCCCGATTGCCCACTGGGTATGGGGTCCGGGCGGCTTTCTCGGCGGCATCGGCATTGAGAACTACACAGGTCTTCTGGGGATGGGCACAGCTCTCGATTTTGCCGGTGGCGCTGTCGTACACATCAATTCCGGTATTGCGGGTCTGGTCGCAGCCCTGTTCATTGGCCGCAGCCTGAAGGGCAGCAAAGATCCTTCGACATCAACCAATCTGGTGATGAGTGTAATGGGTGCAGGCTTGCTCTGGGTAGGCTGGTTCGGCTTTAACGCCGGTTCAGCGCTAACAGCAGGTGGTGGTGCCGGTTATGCGATGCTGGTGACCAACAGCGCTGCCGGTTGTGCGGCTGTTGTCTGGATCATTATCGAGCTGATGCATAAAGGCAAAGCCAGCGTGCAAGGTGCCCTTTCCGGTGTTGTGGCCGGTCTGGTCGCGATTACACCCGCCGCAGGCTTCGTTGACTTCGCAGGCTCCTTGATGATTGGCATGATCGCGAGCGCCGGTTGCTATGGCGCGATGGCTTTCATGAAAGCCCGTGTGAAACTGGACGATGCGCTGGATGTTTTCAGCCTGCATGGTATCGGCGGCATTATCGGTGCCTTGCTGACGGGTGTTTTTGCAAATCCTGCCATCGGTCCTGCTGCCGGATGGCTGTATGGCAACCCGTCACAATTTGCAGCACAGTTCATCTCGATCGTTGTTGTGATGGCTTACTCCGCCATCATGACGCTCGCGCTGCTGGTGGTCGTACGCGCCCTGACAGGCTTGCGTGTCAATCCACGCATTGAATATGAAGGTCTGGATCTGGCCCTCCACGGCGAAACCATTGCCGATCCTAAACCGGTCACACGTACGATGACGGGCATCCCGCAAGCCGCAGAATAAGTTTCATCAAAAAAACCGATAAGGCGCAGTTGAACAGTAAAGATAAAACCCCGGGTGCAAACCCGGGATTTTGCTATGGGCCCAACACCATCAGATTTCCAGAAGGGAAAAACCGCACAATAAATTGTGAAATACTATCTATTGTGTTTGATGAACCAGAAAAACCCTATATATTGTTATTGAGAATGATTCGCAACAATTGTCATATGTTGTGCCTCACCCCTCAATCCCCCTGTGGATGAATCCCCGAAAAGACTCGGACTCAGGCGTGGATTTCCTTATGAGTCAACCTTGGAACCCTTAATTTTCTTAGATGGAGTAGCCCTCATGTCCACCAAAGCTGTCCTCGATGATGTCACCGGCACTGGTTCGCCGCTGTTGCAGGAACGTCACGTTTACAAACCCTTCCTTTATCCGTGGTGCTACGAGGCGTGGTTGACACAGCAGCGTATTCACTGGATTCCGGAAGAAGTACCGTTGGCCGAGGACGTCCGTGACTGGAAAAAGAAACTCACGCCTTCCGAGAAAAATCTGATGACCCAGATTTTCCGCTTCTTCACACAATCCGACGTGGAAGTAAATAACTGCTACATGAAGCATTATTCCCAAGTGTTCGGCCCGGTTGAAGTACAGATGATGCTGTCCGCCTTCTCGAACATTGAAACCGTTCATATTGCTGCCTATTCCCACTTGCTGGATACGATCGGTATGCCGGAAGTCGAATATTCGGCCTTCCTCCAGTACAAGGAGATGAAGGACAAATTCGACTACATGCAAAACGTATCGATGAAATCACGCCGCGATATTGCCAAGACCATGGCGATGTTCGGTGCCTTCACCGAAGGCCTGCAGCTGTTTGCCTCTTTCGCGATCCTGATGAACTTCCCGCGCTTCAACAAGATGAAGGGTATGGGCCAGATTGTTACATGGTCGGTACGTGATGAAACATTGCACTGCCTGTCCATGATCAAACTGTTCAATGCGTTTATTCAGGAAAATCCCGATATCTGGGATGATGGCCTGAAGAACGAAATCACCGATTGCTGCAAAACCATCATTGGTTTCGAAGACAAGTTCATTGATCTGGCTTTTGAACAGGGCGAAGTTGAAGGTCTGACACCGGATGAAGTTAAACAATATATCCGTTATATTGGTGACCGCCGTCTGCAGCAACTGAACCTTGAACCGGCCTTCGGGATCGAAAAGAACCCGCTGCCGTGGATGGATATTATGCTGAACGGTGCGGAACACGCGAACTTCTTTGAAAACCGCGCGACAGAATACTCCAAAGCCTCAACCCAAGGTACATGGGAAGAAGTATTCTCGGATGATGTGTTCAGCGGCAACTACGCCAAGCCTGCCGATTCAAGCAAAGCCGATGCCGCTGAATAAGTAACGTTCCAACCGGATAGATGATAAAACCCCGCTAATCATGGCGGGGTTTTTTCCAGCATTACTGATAAATATCATTCTGCAGGCACTGTACTCTTTTCCCCTCTCAGGGTTTGCCAGACTTTCTCGCTGTAATAGGTACAACCGCCCGGTCCCGCAAAGACCCAGTCACCGTCCTTGCGATCAAAGAGATATTCACCCTCTACCCCCTCTTCCATGTGAGGCCCCCATGAACGATAAAAAGAAGAACGGCTGGCTTTGATCGTTTCGGGGATTTGATCCGGTCCGCGATATACATCCAGAATCTGGAATGTGACAAGATCATCAACCGCGTACCCATTCTGAACAAGCGGGATATGGGGTTTCCTGGCAACAGATATAACCTTGGCCCGCACAATCAATTCATTTTGCGGCATTATATCTTCTGCTCCCTCCATAGAAGCACAGCTGAGAGCCCATGCCATCTGGGGCGCACACGCCAGAAACATAACCATAGCCACAATACGAATATTCATGATGACAACCCTTTCGCCTGATTGACCTGTTTAAAGATAGACGAAAGGAGTTTGCAATTCCTTGGACAAAAAATAAAAAAACGGCAACTTTTTAGAAGTTGTCGTTTTTTCAAATAATTAAAGCCTGCCCGTTGCGATCAGGCCGCGGCCTTTTTGGCAGCAGGGGCATGGATTTGCACCCAGCCATGGAACTTGTCGACAAAGCCCTGCAGAAACGCTTTTGTCCCTTCATTCATAACGTCATCCTGATCGTTAAAAAGGTCTTCTTTGTAGGTCAGGTAAATTTCCGGCTGGCCCAAGGTTGGCATATCCAGAAAACCGCCTGTAATCGAGCGCAGATGGTTTTGGGCAATCGCCGTGCCAATCGCACCGGGTGATGTCCCGCAAATGGCAGCAGGCTTGCCAGCCCATGAGCTTTTACCATACGGGCGTGATCCCCAATCAATCGCATTTTTCAGTACACCCGGAATGCTGCGGTTATATTCAGGCGTTACAAACAAAACGGCATCAGATGAATCAATGGCCTCTTTGAATGTCGTCACAGCGGCTGGAACATTGCCTTCCAGATCCTGATTAAAGAGCGGCAAATCACCAATCTCGACCATTTTAAAATCCATTTTGCCTTGCGCCAATTTGGCAAGAGCGCGTGCCAGTTTCTTATTATGGGATCCCTTGCGCAAGCTCCCCACAACCACGGCCACTTTAAACATATATCTTCTCCTTCTGTTTCAGGTCTTTTTCCGATTTAATCTTTGCATACAAAAAAGCAAGATAAAGCATCACAAAATAAAAAATATAAAACTCGCCTACCTCGCTAGCCCGTCTGAACAGCACAAAACCTGTCGCTTCACCAGCTTTGTCTGCCAGTTTTACAAAAAGGGCAACCCCGGCGATCAACGCAAGACGCGATGGGGGCGTGATAGCCGCCAGCCACAACGGCAAACCTTGTGGCCTGCCCAGAGTATAAAGCGGCAGAAGCAATCCACCCACCAGAACACCCAGCTCCAGCAACAAGCGCGGCTTCTGGTCCAGCCAGGATGATGTGTTGTGAAAATTGGTTTCACCCTGATCATTCAGGGCGGCCCAGTAATCTGGCGTATTCCAGTTCAAAAAGTGCTGGCCCCAACTAACTTCCTCACCACCAACATAAAGACAGCCCAACGCCGCGACCAAAAGCCAGATACTGATCAATAAGGGCTTCTGGAATTTTGTCAGGCAAAGGCCTTTTACAGCAAAGAATAATCCAATCATAAGCAGGATAAATTGTAATGTTTCTATCGGGCTGTTCTCCGAATGCAACCTGACGTGCATTTCTTCGGAGATTGTAAATTCTACCACCAGCTGCACAGCCAACAGGATCAACGGAACAAAGAAGCACAACCAGTTTGTACGGGAACCAAAAGACATCAGAAATATTCCAAAATGATCAGGGACTGGAAGGCCCCTTTCCAAAGCTACGTCAAGAGGTCGACAGATTACCGCCTGGGCGGGACAATCTCAATCATTCCCCACCCCAAATCACGTAATAATATTACTAAAAACATGGGTTTAGAGAATTTTCTTGACGTTGTAATGGGCTTTAAGCTTATTTGATTACATGAAAACCCAAACCATCCTGATTGGTCTATTTATTCTTGGCGCATAGCGCCGAGACATCCCCCTATTCCCCTTACATCGCCAGCAACTTTGAAAACCTTCGTAAGAGGGGGGATAGAACCATCAGAGGCCCATAAGAAAAATTTGACGTCACATAAATCCGGACAGGAATTTGAATATAAGGAAGAAAAAAATGAACAGTCCCTTCGTAGCCAGTTTACTGAACCAAGACTTCAACAGCCAGAATACAGACCTTGCCGTTTTGGCGCGCAAGCAATGTCATGGCCCGCTTCATTACGGCGAGATCACAGCCTTTGTATTTCGAGGCGAGAAGAGTAGTCAAAAACCGATGCAACTCCACATCCTTGATGATTGCGGGATCGCCAGCGGTGAAGGCGCCAGCATGGAAATCGACATGAACCAATTCGGTCCCGATGATATGCAGTTGCATGCCGAAGACTGGTATACCCGACAAATCGCGGAAGGGCGCTTTAGCCGTTATGATAAAATGGCCATTGTCTTTGATAACAGCCGCACCAGCTCGGAAGCTTTATACGAAGCCGGTAGGAAAGCAGCCTTCATGGCGCAACTGGAGCGCGATACACAACCCACTTGGTGGCAACGTGCCGGTCAGGCACTGAGAAAGATGGCTGTTTAATCCAGCTTCCCTCGCTGCCATATTCCCGTAACGCCCTTCCTGTTTCTTGTAATCAGGAGGGGTTTTTATTTATCCCGAAAAGAAGAAGGATAAATTTAATATCGTTAGGTCAATCCCAACGAATCAGGTAGAATCATTTACAGGAACAGGTTCACAAAAGGTTGCTCATTGCCCTCACATCTTGAACCCAGCATTTCAATCGTGCGTTCCGGTGCACCACAGCGCAGCACCAGAGAGTTTCTCGTCCCTTTAAATTTCCACAATATCGATCATAGCCCTCCCCTGCTTTACGATTCAGATTCCTGAAGAAGAAAGCCGGATCCTCTTTTTGTTTCCTTCCACAACGACAAACCCAGGAGTTCGACATGACCAAGAAGACACGCCGCACAAAATCCTCGCAACGGCCAGTCAGAGAAGGGAATGTCATCCATCAGTCGTTCGAAGACAGCCATTGGCATCCTCTGGAAGAAGAAATAGACGGTCAGCGCGACAAAAAATACGTGAAAAATGTCAGGGCCCGCACCAAAGGACAGCAGGCTTTGATGGATGCGATCAAGGAACATAACCTGACACTCGCGATCGGTCCTGCCGGTACGGGTAAAACCTACCTTGCGATTGCTGCCGCCGTTGAAGAACTGGAAAAAGGTTCTGTAGAACGGATTATCCTTTCCCGCCCCGCGATGGAGGCTGGTGAATCATTGGGATTCTTACCCGGTGATATGCATGAAAAGATGGCCCCGTACTTACGCCCCCTTTACGATGCGCTGGGTGACCGTATGGGTGGAAAACGTGTTCGCCAATTTCTGGAAGACGGGACCATTGAAATCGCACCCGTGGGCTTTATGCGGGGCCGCACCCTCAACAATGCCTTCGTGGTCATTGACGAAGCCCAGAACTGTACCTTCCAACAACTCAAGATGCTGCTATCGCGTCTGGGGTGGAATTCAACAATGGTCATTACCGGTGACCCGCACCAGTCTGACTTGCTGGAGGGCATGTCGGGCTTGGCCGAAGTTGCCAAGAAACTCTCCCGCATTCCCGATATTGGTGTCGTGCAGCTGGAGACTGTTGATATCGTCAGGCATCCGCTGGTTTCCAAGATGCTCGATGTCCTCTAGGCCCCTCTTTTAAAAGTTTAATCTCCTCCTTGTAAATATTTGACATAATTACTAACCCCTGTATATAATCCCTAGTGATTGATGCAGGGGTATTTTTTAAGTGGCTGAAAATAAACATGAAATTAGATCCCGACGGGGATTTCTGAAGGCCGCCCTCACTGGCGCCGCCCTGGGTCTCGTCACTATTGGGGGAGCCCAAGTCTATGCTGATTTCTTTTCAGATCCCTGTAGCTTTGGCGAAGGCAATCGTGCGCGCCAAAATTTTCTGGCGGATACCCCTCCCCTGAAGCCTGATGACGTTTATGGCACCCTCATGGGACAGCGGCAGTTTACTTTTTTTGGTGATACCAACCACACCGATATGCGCCCCATGAGCTATTTTTACAGCCCGCAAAATCAAGAACGCATGATTAAAGCGGGTATCAGGCATATTTTCATTGAACACCCTACTTCCATACAGCCTCTTATAGATGATATTGCCAGCGGAAAAATTGGCACAGAAGATGCTCTGGCGATTTACAATGAATCGATGAATACGTTCTGGCTGAACGATGAAAAGAAAGAAATCTTTCTGAGGAATGTTATCACCTTTACAGCCAATATGGCCAAACACGGTATCAAGGTTCATGCCGTTGATGAGTTTGATAATGACGCCGAGGAAAAAAACATCGACCCGCAAATTATGGTCAGATTTGCCGCCACCACCCGTGACATGGTCGATTATAAACAGCAGTCATGTCCGAATATGCCCGTCATCAATCAGCAATTTGTAAATGCATGGGGAAATCGTCGCCTGATGATCAAAAAATTCTTTAACCAATTCCCCGGACGTGATCCCTTGCCCCATGAAATCGCTGTTGAAGACACAAGACAAGACGATAATGGTCTTGCATCGCGCATCAAACGTCTGGCCGGTGATGAGAAGGCAGCAATTTTGTATGGCGCGGCCCATGCCCACGATAAGTCAGAGACAGATCTTGATGAGCTCCTCGGTAGCGAGAATGTTCTCAAGATCGATCTTGTCGGAAACAGGCAATCTTTCCTTGACCCCGTGTCCTATATGGCGTGGGGCCGTCAGGATTACGATGAACCGCATTTTATTCATCTGGTATCTGATAACCAAATAATAAAAACCTACCATGGCCAGAACGTCTTTCCGGATCAAAAAACCTCACAACGTCCGTCTGCCAGAGCCTCTGCCGGTCCTGCATGATTTATCCCTTGCCTAGGGCAGCTTATCAGCGCTAATAATGCGGCATGAAAAAATCATCTTTTATTATTCTTGCATCCTGTCTGGTCCTGCTGATTGCTGTTGTGGCTACATGGGTCTTTACATCCACCCCCGCAAGCAAGATCGGCAAGGTCGAAACCATAGCGACCACGAAAGCCACCACCGCAGGTATTGAAGGACTGGGGGGCAGCTGGACGCTCACAGATCATAATGGTCAAACGGTCACGGACCGCGATGTCACCGGATCATACCGCCTGATGTTTTTCGGTTTCACCTATTGTCCCGATATTTGTCCGACGGAACTCAAACGCCTGACCTTGGTTCTGGAAGGTCTCGGAGATGAGGCGGCTAAAGTCAAACCGCTTTTTGTAACGATTGATCCCGAACGCGATACACCGGAAGTCTTGAAAGAATATCTGGGCCGTTTTGATGATCGCATTCTGGGCCTGACAGGTACAGTCGAGCAGGTCAAGCACATGGAAAAGATATTCAAGGTCTATAGTGCCAAGGCAGAAGACCCTGCACTTACAGATTATATGGTTAATCATTCCGCACTGGTTTATCTGCTATCACCCGATGACAAAGTACTTCATCTTTTTCATAGCAAAGACACGCCTGAAGAGATGATCGCGCACATTCGGGGATTATTGAAAACGCCTTGAGATTTGATTGCCGATTCAACCTGCAGGCGCATGATTTATCATCGATTTATTGCGCTGCAAAAATGATTCGCTGTTTAGCCGGAAGCCTTTTGCACCTACAATAAAACCTCATAATGCCCAGCTTAATCGCTGCATAATCGTGAACCCATCAATATTGTAAATTGCAGACAATTCCGGAGGTCAAGATGTCGTCGCGTTCCCTTACCAAGTTAGTATTATTAGCCACTGTCGCTGCGGCGGGCCTCAGTTTTTCTGCTCCTGCAAAGGCAGCCGGTTTTTATATTCAGGAGCAATCTGTAAGCGGTCTGGGTTCAGCCTTTTCCGGCGCGGTTTCAAATCTGAACGACCCTAGCACCATTTACTTTAATCCTGCCGGCATGACACGCCTGCAAGGCATACAGACACAAGTAGGCGTTCACCTGATTATGCCGAATTCCGATATCACGGATACAGGTTCAAGTGCGCCGCCTACAGCCACACTCGGTGGCAGTGCCGGTAACCCCTACGAGCCGACCCCTGTACCGAATGGCTTCGTGTCATACCAAATCAATGACAGCCTTTGGGCCGGTGTTGGTATAACCGCGCCATTTGGTTTGGGCAGCGATTATGGCACGAGCTGGTTTGGCCGTTTTGATTCAACCAAAACAGAATTGAAGGTCATCGATATCCAGCCAACGATTGCCTACAAAATGAATGACAAACTTTCATTGGGTGTCGGCGTTAATATCCAGAAGGCTGAGGCAGATCTGCGTAACCGCGTCATGATCGGTGCCGCTACAGAAGCCAACAGCCAATTGAAGGGTGATGACTGGGGCTTTGGCTATAGCTTCGGCTTACAGTACCAACCTTGGGAAAGCACTGTATTCGGCGTCAATTATAAATCGGAAGTGCACCAGAATCTGGATGGCCGCATTCAGGTCACAACACTGGCCGGAGCTGTCGTAGGGGCCGGAACAACCAGTACACCCGGTAGCGCCAAACTGACAACGCCTGACCATCTGACCATGGGTGTTGCCCATAAGCTGAATGACAAGCTGACCCTGCAAGGTCAAGCGATATGGTTTGGCTGGAACAACTTCGACAACATCACAGCCTTCCGTAATACAGGGGCACAGGCAAGCCGCGTTGAGCAGAACTATCAGACAACATGGGCTTTCGCTCTGGGTGCTGAATATGAAGCCTCCGACGCGTGGACATTCCGTGGCGGTGTTCAGTTTGATGAAACACCAACCACAGATGAATACCGTACCAGCCGCACACCGGACGGCGATCGTACATGGGCTTCATTGGGTGCCACATACGGTCTGACCGATCATATCGATCTTGATATGGCCGCAACCTACATTCATGTAGCCGATGAAGAAATTAACCTGAACCGCACAACAGCGACTGGTACGGCTGTCATCCGTGGGGATACAGAAGGCCATGTTGGCATTCTGGCACTGGGCATGACATACAAGTTTTAAGAGACAGAACATAAATCAAAACACCCGCTGTCATGGCGGGTGTTTTTTATTATCCGGTTCTATCATCAATCTATATCAGGCAGCTTGTGCTGTGACCGCTTTCAAATGTTCTTCGGCTGTTTGCCATTCACGAATATGTTCCGGCATGGCGGGGCTTTCTTTTTGCAAGCCCAAACTGCTCAGAAGTTCTGCTGTCGGCACTGTAGTCTTCAATATAGAATCATAAAAACTGCCCTTAACCACTCCGATGGCGGCTACGGCGCCATCTTTACTGCCGCCACGGATAATAAAGCGCTGTTCCATGAAAACCCATTTTTCATCCCAGCATACAACTTGTGTCTGCAAGGTATATTTCTGGAACGGGTTGAGGGGTAGACGCCATCGTACCTGTGCCGCAGACAACACAGGCATGGCTTTGCGCTTCATCATATGGCGCAAAATGCCGCTGCGCAGAACAAGATCAAACCTGCCCAGATCCATAATAGTGAGGTAGCGCCCGTTATTCATGTGGATGTTGGTATCAAGATCATTGGGCAGGACAACAAAATCAACTGTTGCGACATCCAGTATGTCTGTAATACGCGGGCGAAAGAAAGAGATGATATAAAGCCAGAGCGTGCGGAAAAAGAGACTCATCTAATCTTCCAGAATGGCATTCAGCTTCATGGCCAATCCCATGGAACCGCGCACCTTCAGTTTACCCATCATAAATGCCAGACTGGGGTCCTGCTTGCCTTCAAGGATTGAATTAAATGTATCCAGCGAGCATTCAAATGTAACATCCGCATCTTCATCGTCAGTATTAATGACAGGCGGATTTTGTGTGGCATCCACAAACAGACGACCCTCATCGCCAAAATCAAATTTGACACGGGCCGTCATACCCGCCGCGCGGGACATTTTCTGACGGATGATTTCTGTAACGGATTCGATGCTCATGGCTATCATTATACCTTGGTTAGTAAGGACGTATCTATCTGTTTTTAATCAAAAAAGATGAAAGGCGGATTAAGACTTGTCACCGTAATCAGTTTACCATATAACAAAATTAATCATAAACATCACATAAAACAGGGAAAAGCCACTATGACTGCTGCCGCTGCTATCAAGAATCGTCACGACTATAAAGAACCAGACTTCTTCATCCGTAAAGTGAACCTAGAAACGGATATTCGGAATGGACAAACTTTCGTGAAATCGGTGATGAGCATTGAACGCAACGGCAATCATGACCGCCCGCTTGTACTGGATGGAAAAAATCTGGAAACATTGGAGGTCGAGCATGACGGCTGGCCGCTCGCCCTCAATACAGGCTATCAGCTGACAGATACCACCCTGACCATTCCGGTTGCCGATGACAGCTTTACCATTACAACCCTCGTAAAAATAGTACCCGAGGACAATACCGCCCTTGCCGGTCTTTATAAATCAAACGGAATGTGGTGCACACAATGCGAAGCACAGGACTTCCGCAATATCACATGGTTTATCGACCGTCCGGACAACATGGCATCTTACAAGGTCAAAATCATCGCTGATAAATCTTCGCCGGTTCTGCTCTCAAACGGCAATCTTGTTGATCAGGGCGACACACCGGATGGCCGCCATTACGCTGTCTGGGATGATCCCGCACCCAAATCCAGCTATTTGTTTGCTCTGGTCGCAGCAGACCTTGATCATATCGAAGATACATTTACCACCATGAGTGGTCGCGATGTAACCTTGCGCATATATGCCGAACCGAAGGATAAAGACAAGCTTGCCTTCGCCATGGACTCTCTCAAGCGGGCAATGCGTTGGGATGAAATCAACTATGGCAGCGAATATGAACTGGACCTGTTCAATATAGTGGCGGTTGATTATTTCAATATGGGTGCGATGGAAAATCGTTCCTTGAATATTTTTAACACGAAATTTGTTCTGGCCCACCCACGCACACAAACAGATTCCCAGTTTTTTGACGTAGAGCGTGTAGTTAGTCATGAATTTTTTCATCATAGGACAGGCAATGACGTTACATTGCGCGATTGGCCTGAACTCACCCTCAAAGAGGGGTTAACCGTTTACCGTGACCAAAGTTTTTCTGCTGATATGGGCTGTGCCAATACTGTCCGGATTGATCAGGCTATTGATTTACGCCATTCCCAGTTTGCCGAAGATGCCGGACCCAAAGCCCATCCGATTCGTGCTGATGAATATAAGAGCATCAATAATTTTTATACCTCTACAGTGTACGAAAAGGGGGCTGAAGTTATACGCATGATCAATACCCTGATCGGTAATACGACCTACCGCAAGGCAACAGACCTTTATTTCCAGCGCCATACGGGACAAGCCGTTACCTGCGATGACTTCGTTCAATGTATGGAAGATGCCTCGAATTATGATATGACCCAGTTCAAGCTATGGTATTCACAGGCTGGAACACCTGTGGTTAATGCCGACTGGACGCATGATGCCAAGACCAATCAATTATCACTGACGCTGAAGCAAACAGTTCCACCAACAAATGGCCAGCCCCACAAACTGCCGATGGTGATTCCTGTGCGCATGGGTATTGTTGATCCCACAGGCAAGGATATAGTCCTGAACAACGATGGTGATACAACAGTGGTTTTGGAGCTGAACAAAGCCAGTGAAACATATGTTTTTGACAATGTCCCTGCAGGCTCTGTGCCTTCTTTGCTACGCGGATTTTCGGCACCTGTAATATTGAATGCCCCCCATAGCAATGACCAGCTTCGTCACCTGATGGCACATGATAGTGATGGATTCAACCGTTGGGAATCCGGCCAGCAGCTTTTAATGAAAGAAATGTTGGCACAGATTGACCAATATGAAGCTGGCAACCCTGTTAGCGTTTCTCAGGAAATTGTCGATGTCTTCAAAGGTATCCTGACACAATCAGGTAGCAATAAAGAGATGACAGCTCTGATGATGGGATTGCCCGGTTATAGCGAACTGGCGCAGAAACGCACGGCTATCAATCCGGAGGCGATTGCTACTGTCGAGAAAGCTTTCAAGGATGCTATTCGTACCAATCTTGCACAGGAACTGCAGGCAACATATGGCGCGCAGGCACCGACATCCGCCTACAGCTATGATGTGGCCTCCGTTGGTCGCCGTGCCTTGCGTAATACAGCGCTCTACTATTTGAGTGCTGATAAAGACGCCAAAAATCCGGCAACGATAGCCCTTGCTGAAGCGCAATACACCAGTGCTGACAACATGACAGAAAAGGCAGCAGGTCTTAAAGCCCTGCTGCGTATGGATATCAAAGCACCGGAATCCCAGGCGGCGCTGGCTGATTTTTATCAGGAATATAAAACCGATGCTTCACCGCTCGATTCATGGTTCACATACAACATTCTGTATGCCGGTGAGGATGCTGTGAAGGCCGCCCAAACCATGAAGCAGCATCCGGATTACCAAAATGCCAGCCCCAACCGCATACGTGCTGTGATTGGCGCGGTAGCAGGTGTACCGGAGAGCTTCCACAATAAGGATGGCAGCGGTTACAACTTCATCGCGGACGAGATTATTGATCTTGATCCCAAGAACCCGCAAACGGCGGCCCGCTTCGTGGATATGTTCAGCAACCTGCGCAAGATGGCCGAACCCTGGCAGACAGAGATGAAGACAGCCATGATTAGGATTGCAAGCCAACCACAGCTTTCGACAGATGTTGGCGAGAAACTTGAAAAAATTCTTGGTGTAGATTACCCGCAAAAGGGTCAAGACCCTGCGGCCCCGACACCAACCCAGCCATAAGTAATCATTAGTATCCGATACAAAAACCCCGCTCTTGAGGCGGGGTTTTTTATCAAAATTCAGAGCCTCCTAGAAATTGGCAGCATCCAACTCCATCAGGTTATCGGCCCCCGCCATCGCCTTGCGGAAGTGGGCTTCCGTTTCCGGCAGCATGCGTGCAAAATAGAAGCGCGCTGTTTTAATTTTGCTATCATAAAAATCGGCACGGTCGCCAGCCCCGTCATTAATTTTCTGCTGGGCAACCTTGGCCATTTGCGCCCACATATAGCCGATCGCAACCAGAGCAAACATCCGCAGATAATCACTGGAGGCAGCACCCGCTTCATTTGGGTCTTTCAGGCCCTTCATCGCGACACTGGCTGTCAGCTGCTGCAACTTGGCAACCGACTTCGCAAGCGGGAAAACGAATTCCTGCAACTGCGGGTCATTCTGGTTCTGCTCGATAAAATCAGTGACCGGATGGAAGAAACGACGGAGCAGGCGGCCATAACCCTGCCCCATCTTGCGACCGACCAGATCGAGGGCTTGCACCCCGTTGGTGCCTTCATAGATCATGGCAATACGGGCATCGCGCGTATATTGTTCGACACCATAATCCCAGATATAGCCATGGCCCCCATGGACCTGCATAGCCATGCTGGCGACTTCAAAACCCATATCGGTCTGGTAGGATTTAATGATCGGGGTCAGGAGCGCCACCAGATCATCGGCGGCTTGTCTTGTTTTCGCATCAGGATGTTTGTGTGAAAGATCAAGATTGATTCCCACCCAATAGGACAAGGCGCGAGCGCCTTCGGTAAAGGCTTTCGAGGTCAAAAGCATCCGGCGCACGTCCGGATGAACAATAATCGGATCGGCAGGCTTGTCCGGAGCCTTGGTGCCATCAAGCGCCCGCATCTGCAAGCGTTCGCGTGCGTAGTTCAGACTGTTCTGCATGGCGACTTCGGCAATCCCCAGACCCTGCATCGCCACACCCAGACGGGCTGCATTCATCATGGTGAACATGGCTTTGAGCCCCTTGTGCGGTTCACCCACCAGCCAGCCTTTGGCATTATCAAAGTTCATTACACAAGTGGAGGAAGCCTTGATCCCCATTTTATGTTCGATCGAGCCACAGGCAACACCATTACGTGCCCCCGGTTTCTGCTGGCCGCCCTCTTCTTTGACCAGAAACTTGGGCACAACGAACAAGGAGATGCCGCGTGAGCCTTCCGGTGCATCCGGCAATTTCGCCAGCACCAGATGGATAATATTTTCAGTCAGATCATGTTCACCCGCCGAAATAAAAATCTTGGTGCCTGTAATATTATAGGAACCATCATCATTCGGCAGAGCCCTGGTTTTAATCAGACCCAGATCTGTACCGCAATGCGGTTCGGTCAGACACATCGTGCCGGACCATTCCCCTGTCGTGAGCTTGGGAAGGTAAGTATCCTTTTGTTCCTGTGTACCGTGGAGATAAAGGGCGCGATATGCCCCTTCGGAAAGGCCCGGATACATACCGAACGACATGTTGGCCGAGCAGATAATTTCCTGCAGGACACAATTCACAATATGCGGCATCCCCATCCCGCCATATTGCGGATCGGCGGCAAGTCCTGGCCATCCCCCATCACAGAAAAGCTTGTAGGCCTCCTGAAAACCCTTGGGCGTACGCACCACACCATTTTCGAAGATACAGCCTTCGGCATCACCGCTCTGGTTCAACGGGAACAGGACTTCTTCACAAATCTTGGCTCCTTCCTCCAGAATTTGGTCAACCAGATCGGGGGTCGCCTCCTCGTAACCGGGGAGATGCGCCACTTGTCCGGCGTCCAGAACTTCGTGCAGTACAAAGCGGATATTATCGAGGGGGGCTTTATAGGAAGGCATGCGAAGGCTCCTTAGTGCGGGTATAACCAATAACCAATATAGATCAAAATCCTTAACAAAAAGCCGAGATCATCAAAAATTATTCAGTAAAACCAAAGGGTTGATGATTGATTTTTTATGTATATACCAAAGATATGTGCTGCTATGCGAAAGGACGCTTGCGTTAAATATTAGAGAACGATAATATTTAATTATAAGCGTAATTACTGTCTCTCCAAAGTTCAGGCACGGATCTACCCCCTTCCAGATCCGTGCCTGTTTCTTTATTTCTCGTCCATCATGGCTTTAATGTTATCGGCAATCCGGCCTTTGTCATATTGTCTGATCTGGTTTTCGGCTTTCTTCATGGCTGATTCGTCCTGCTGCCTGAGGGCTGCGGCCATCTCCTGAATGGTGGCATCCCCCAACCGTTCGCGGGCGCCGCGCATATTGGCAAGAGCCTCTTCCCTTAAGGCTGCCGACTTCTTCGCCTTGGCCTTCTCCTTACTTTTTCCAAACAAACCAAACATGAGCTTTCCTCTCACCCAATCAGTTGCGTAGAGGCTTTCCGGTTTCGAGCATATGCTCGATACGGGCCATCGTGCCTTCGTTACGGACCAGCTTCAGAAATTCGCGTACCTCAAGTTTCAGGATATCGTCTTCCGAGATTGGATTTGTCCAATCCGCTTTCTCGCCACCCGTCAAGACGGTTGTCAGCAGATTACAGACCTCGACATCATAAGGTGTTGCCTTGCCTGATTTGCGCATATCGGCCACCGCCATATCGAGTGCATATTTGCCCGAAGGTCCCGGCAGACGAATTTCCTTCATCATCTCCGGAGCCTTGTAATCCTTCGCCAGTTCAAGAACTTTCTGCTTGGCATCGAATAACAGGCGATCGCGGTTCATGGTGATACCGTCACTATCACGGAAGTAACCAATCTCTTTGGCTTCTGCTGCCGATTTAGCAACCTTGGCCGTGCCGATTGTTTCAAAGGCCTGACGCACCGCGCCCATCGGCGTATTGGCAGGCGAGAACCAGATTTTCTCCTGTCCGGTCACAGCCTTGACCGCTGCCTTGCTGGCTTTGCGTTCACGTTCCTGATAGCGCAGGATCATTTCCTTGCACCCGCCCCAGCCAGGGATCAGACCGACACCAACCTCGACCAGGCCGCAATAGGTTTCCGCGTGAGCCTGTACATGATCGACATGGAGAAGGATTTCACATCCCCCGCCCAGAGCCATACCCGAAGGAGCTGCCACCACAGGGAACGGCGCATATTTAAGCGCCCTGTAAACACGCTGGCCGCCACTGATCAATTCCTCGATTTGCGGCCACAGGGCAATATTCATCGCAAACATGGCCAGACCCAGATTGGCACCCGCCGAGAAGACGGAAGCTTCGTTATAGATCACCATAGCCTTGTATTGGCCCGATCCGTCACCGATCAGTTTGATCGCGTGCTGATAGACATCAAAGACCTGCTCATCAAGCGCATTCATCTTGCCGGTAAATTCGACACAGACGACACCGTCACCAATATCCCAGAGGGCAGCAGAGGGTGATTTGTAAATCGGTTTGTTGCCGATTTTGATATCACGCAACAGCAAGACGCCTTCCGGACGGATGATCTGGTGATACTTTCCGTCTGTCCCGAAATAATGAACCTTATTGTTTTCGATCTTGTAGAACGTGCCCTGACCAACCTTTTGCAACAATACGGGTACGGTTTTGCCTTCTTTTTGCAGTTGTTCAGCAAACCATGCAGGCCCGAGATCATCGATCATCTCGAACGGGCCTTTCTTCCAGTTGTAACCAAGGCGCATGGCTTCATCGACAGCCGCTACATCATCGGCAATTTCCGGCACAAGGGAGGCCGCATACCACAAGGTATCGCGCAAAACGGCCCACGCATAAGAAGAAGCCTCATCACCGGCAGTGAGAACAGCTTTTAAGCCCTGTTTACCGAGTTCGGCTGACGCTGGCTTGGGCTTATCGGCCTTGTGGTAGTGATCTTCACTGAAGCCGGAGGCATGAATATCATAGGCCTCTTTAACTTTACCAGCTGTGACATTCAGGCGATAGAAACCACCTTTGCCTTTACGGCCTGTATAACCCGCACCAATCATGCCGCGAATAAAATCGTAATCCTTGAAAATTTTTCTGTATTCATCATCGGCCGGCAATGTCGATAGAAGTGATTCCGCCAGATGCGGCATCAGGTCAATACCGACAAGATCAATCAGGCCAAAGACACCCGTCTTCGGGATACCGACCGGCTTTGAAAGGATGGCATCTGCAAGTTCAACAGGGACTTTCATATCAACTGCATGACGGATACTGGCTGTCAGCCAGAAGACACCCAGACGGTTGGCAATAAAGCCTGGCGTATCGTGACAATACACCACACCCTTGCCCAGATTGACATCACAGAAAGCCTGCACCAGATCACGCGCATCGGTGCGCGTCTTATCACTCACGACCATTTCAAGCAGGCGCATATAACGCGGCGGGTTGAAGAAGTGTGTAATCAGGAAATCAGGCGCGAGTTTGTCACCAAACGGTTCCACCAGATTGTGCAGCGGAATAGTTGAAGTATTCGAAGACACGATAGAACCTGCCTTACGCACACTCTGGATTTTTTCATAAGTTGCATACTTGACCTTCAGGTCTTCCAGTACCACCTCGATAATCCAGTCACAATCAGAAAGCAGCGACAAATGATCTTCCATGTTACCCGTCTGGATCAGGCGGGCCGCTTTCTTGCTCATGAACGGAGCCGGATCGGCCTTGAGCATTTTCTCAACAGCGCGGGCCGCAAGGTCAGCACCATCCGCTGGCTTGATATCAAGCAAAACAACCGGCACACCGGCATTGGCGATCTGGGCGGCGATACCCGAACCCATAACGCCCGATCCGATAACGCCCACCTTCTTGATTGCTGATTGTGTTGCCATCTTGTCCTCTTTTCAGTTTATGTGGTTCACGAATATGAACCGGTTGTCATGCGCTCTTCATCACCGGAGGTGATATCAATTTCAGTTACATCAATATTTTCAACATCACGGAATTCTTCAGCACCGGCACGGAATTCCTGCACCGTTTCTTTTGCTCGCGCCAAAATTACGGGGACTTCCTGAAACTGGCCGCCGAGCAGATATTTGATTTTATCAAGCACTTCGCTTTCATAGGCGCGTAATGACTTGATATCATCCAACGACCCCGTCATACCCGCAACCATTCTGCGGTAGAGTGTCATCAGGTTTTCAATAGAACCGTTGACCAGCAGCTTGTCTTTCAGATGCATCAGCATATCGAGTTTGTATTGCATATAGGGCATGTAATACTTGGATAAGAATTCTTTGATTTTCCTTAGTTCGCGGATTTGCGCGTTATAGGCCTGATCTGTTTCTATCGGCTTGAGATACAGGCGTCCCTCATGACTGGAAAGTGTTTTGCTATTTTTTTCACAAACCTCGATGATATATCGGGCGGATACCATAACGGATTCTATGGATTGATCGGACGCCTTTTGATCAAGGCCAAATTTCTTCTGAGGCCTGGAGATATCTTCAACAAGCTTGCGGGCTTTTTTGAAATCCTGCGTTCTCAAAGAAGCTATAAAAGACCTGTTTGACGTCTCTGCTTTCTCGGAACCATGAAGCTTGATGAGATGATGCCGCAACGTATCAAATGACGGTGCCAATTCATCCAGAATCAAGCGGGCAGCGGAAAAGCGTTTATTCGCTTCCAGTATGTATTTCTTCTTTTGCTTGTTACGCGTGATTAATGTACCAGCATCGGCCGTCCATTTTGTACCTGTAATTGATCCCCCGCCCAGGCGGGCTTCTTCATTGCGAATTTCGTCACGCAGCAACGTCATAAATCTGTTGATGTGCATATAGCAGCAGGCAAAATCGATCATGTGATCCTGTAGCTCTTCACGCTGGGCAGCGGCTTGCTTTTTGAGTTTTTGGGCTTCAGCAGACACCACATTTTTTTGAGCCTGCATTTCTGCCTGCATTTGCTGCGTCACATACGAAAAGAACTGGCTGTAATGATTGCGCAGCAGCTTTTCATCATTAGCCACCTCGCCTTCATCATAATGAAGGGATGCTTTTTGAATATGATCTTTCACAACCTCGATGAAGCGACGTTCCACAGTATCGAGGTCCGCCGGTTCTTCAAAACCCAAAGATTGTAAAAAGGGATCAAGGCTCATGGATGTTTCAAGCCTGCGATCAGGCCGCTTCCAGAATGATTGCCGTCCCCTGACCGCCGCCAATACACATGGTCGCCAGACCCAACTTCTTGCCTTCGCGTTTCAGAAGGCTCGCAAGCTTGCCTGTGATGCGCGCGCCGGAAGCCCCGAGCGGGTGCCCCATGGCTATTGCGCCGCCATCAATATTCAGGCGTGACTGGTCGATACCTAGCTCTTTCACGACGGACAAGCTCTGCGCGGCAAAAGCTTCATTTAGCTCAAAGAGATCGATATCCTTGACGCTCAAACCTGCACGCTCAAGAGCTTTGTGCGAGGATGGCACGGGCCCAATACCCATAATCTCGGCACCGCAACCGGCAACACCGACTGAAACAATACGCGCCAGAATAGGCAGATTATTTTTACGGGCATATTCTTCCGAGGCTACCAGCACCATGGCGGCCCCGTCTGTCAGGGGTGATGCTGTACCGGCGGTGACTGTTCCTTCTTCAAAGAAAGCGGGTTTCAAACCGGACAAACCTTCGAGGGTTGTTTCGGCACGAATGGTGCCATCAGCTGCGACATCACCGATCGCGACAATTTCATCATTGAATTTGCCAGCGGCTGCGGCGGCAGCTGCCTTTTGCTGGGATTGCAGGGCAAACTCGTCCTGCTCCTTGCGAGTGATCTGATATTTCTTGGCAAGATTCTCGGCGGTTTCCCCCATGCCGATATAAGCAGCCGGATAAATTTGTCCCAGACGCGGGTTTGGCATCGGGTTAAAGCCGCCCATGGGAATACGGGTCATCGATTCGACACCACCACAGATAAAAACATCGCCCGCACCCATCTGGATATAACCGGCCGCCATTTGCACCGTGGTCATGGAAGAACCGCAGAAGCGGTTGACGGTAGCTCCTGCCACAGAATTCGGCAGTTCGGCCAGCTGCGCCACGATCTTGGCGAGATTGAAACCCTGTTCTGCTTCAGGAAAAGCACAGCCCAGCAGCAAATCTTCGATATCTTCAGGTTTAACCCCCGTCGACTGGACCAGCTCCTTGACAACAGTCGCCGCTATATCGTCGGGACGAACCTTGGCCAACGCCCCCTTGTTGGCGAAGTGAAAGGGCGAGCGTTTATAGCCACAGATTACGACAGGCTTAACCATTTGATTTTCCATAGTTTATTTCCATTCTTTCCCCAGAATCGGGGGTTAAAAAAGCTGCATCCAGATTACAATTATATGGGAGCAGGTCCAAGCCTTTCCAAGCGCTCCCCATACATCAGATTTCAAACAGCTTTTGCCCGATACGCTTATCCAATTTAACCTTTGACAAGCGCCCCAAAATCAGACAACTAGAGGGCTGTCTTTTTATGATGCCCGAACAGGGCTTAACAGTCTGATAATAGTCTTTAAAGAAGGAGAACGCTGTGCCTGTAGCCGTAGCGACCCGTGGATTGAAACGCATTTGCCCCAGTTGTGGCACACGCTATTACGATTTCGACAAACGCCCGATTTTCTGCCCCGATTGCAAAACAGAATTCACCGGTGAAATCAAAATGAAGAGCCGCCGCAGCCGTGCGACTGTTGTTGAGGACGATGAAGCCGTTCTGGGTAACGAAGGCATGGAGGAGGGCGAAATCCTCGAGAATGAAGAAGCCGAAGAAATCGAGAGCGATGAAGATACGGTCAGCCTTGATGACGTCGAAGAAGGCGAAGACGATAGCGATGATGATCTCGATGTCGAAGATTTCGACGATGATCTCGATGAAGAATTCGACGATGAAGATGATGATGACGATGAAGACGACGATGAAGATGAGGAAGATGAAGACTAATGCAACAGTCTGAATCCCCATCATCTGCGGATTATTACTGGATAGACATCAAACTGCCGGCACATGTGGACGACCCCGTGGCCGGCAGTCTTCTTGATGCCCTGAGTAATTGGGCGCTATCAGCCACCGCTATCCGCGCAGATAACAAGCACACCCATGACTGGCATTTGCGCTGGATGGTTGAGGGAAAACCCGCAGTCGATGAAATCATTCTGCGTATGACCCTCGCCTTGCAAATGGCGAACCTTAGATTGGCAGTGACGCCGGACGATATTGTGATTGAACCCGTACCGGATATCGACTGGCTCGCCCACAGCTACCAGCAATTCTCGCCTTTTACTGTCGGTGATTTTTTTATTTTCGGCAGCCACTATAAAGACAAGATCCCCGCAGATAAAAAATCATTGCAGATCGATGCCGCCACTGCCTTTGGCTCTGGCGAACACGGCACCACGGCAGGATGCCTCGAAGCTCTGCAAGATTTAAAAAGTAATGGTTATACGCCGGCGCAAGTGCTTGATGTCGGAACAGGCTCGGGTATTCTGGCGATCGCCGCATGGAAATTATGGGCCACGCCCGTACTGGCAACCGATATTGATCCCGAATGTGTGCGCGTGACAGAGCTCCATGCCAACATGAATGAAGCACCCCTTGCTGATAACGCCTTAAGAACAGCGACCGGTGATGGCTTTAATATTCCAGAACTGCAGGACGGCCAGCGTTATGGTCTGGTGATCGCCAATATCTTGGCCGGACCCGTTATAGCAATGGCACAGGATTTGACAGATCGCGTCACAGACGGCGGTTATGTCCTCTTGTCCGGTATGCTGGGTGAACAGGCTGCTGACGTACAAGCGGCCTATACCTCAAGAGGCTTAAAGTTGACCAAACGATATGATAAAGAAGAGTGGACCAGCCTGCTGCTACAAAAATAAAATTTCAAAAAGTCATAAAAATTCAGGGAGAAAAAAATGGCTAAGAAATTACTGGATATGATTAGCACCTATCGCTTCCCCACGCCACCTGACTCCGGATCGCAAGCCATCATCAGTTTATTTGCCGAGATGGGCGTAACATTAACGGCGCTTGTGTCATCAGATACACCCAAAGGAAAACTTGAAGTTCGTGATGAAATTATGCACGACGAACAGGGCAATATGACAGGCGCCCTTTTCTTCCAAGATGATGCAGATACCAAACCCCAGCGTATAAAATCCATAGCCAGCAGCTATGAAGAAGGTTTACGCAACATCCACGAGCTTTTTAAGGCTACGGCCAACGGCGAATCTTTCTTGCGTGTTATTCCCCTGCCCGAAACAGGCCAGCCGCAAAACTTCAAGGCACGCCATAACGGTTTTGCCCCGTACGAACCCAAGAACTAGAACCCTGATTGTTTCGAGACTTATTCCACCGTCACCGATTTGGCGAGGTTGCGCGGCTGGTCAACATCTGTCCCTTTGGCAACGGCCACATGATAGGCCAGAAGCTGTACCGGAATGGTGTAAAGGATCGGAGCCAATTCAATCGGCGCATGATCCATAATGACCTGCCAACGGGCGGGGGCATGTAAACGCGCCTGACCTTCTTTATCGGTAATCATCAAAACCTGACCGCCACGGGCAACAGTTTCCTGCACATTCGAGGCCGTTTTTTCGAATAGAGGATCGCTACCCGGTGCCACCACTACCACAGGCACGGTTTCATCGATCAGGGCGATCGGTCCGTGCTTCATTTCACCGGCGGCATATCCTTCGGCATGGATATAGGAAATCTCTTTCAGTTTCAGGGCACCTTCAAGAGCAATCGGATACATATAAGAACGACCCAGATACAAAACATCACGTGAATCGACCATATCACGGGCAATATCGGCCACGGTCTTTTCAGAGGCCCTAATGGCCGCCGCCACCATCGTTGGCAAATGACGCAGGGATTCCGTCATGGCTGTTTCTTCATCAGCCGTAAGCAAGCCTTTGCGAACCGCCAAGCCCAAAGCCACACAAAGCAGGGTGGTCAGCTGTGTCGTAAACGCCTTTGTGGAAGCAACGCCAATTTCTGGCCCTGCCAAAGTGTGAAGAACCATATCGGACTCACGCTCGATGGTACTTTCAATCGTATTGACCACCGAAATCACCACTTGTTTTTGGCGCTTGCAGTAACGCAAAGCTTCAAGCGTATCGAGCGTTTCACCACTTTGCGAAACAAACAGGGATACACCCCCTTCCGGCATCGGGGCTTCGCGGTAACGGAATTCGGAGGCCACATCAATTTCAACTGGCAATCGCGCGATTTTTTCGAACCAGTATTTGCCAACCATACAGGCGTAGTACGCCGTGCCACACGCCACCATCGTCAGACGCGGTGTTTTCTCTAAGGTTGATAAAATATTTTCAGGAACAGTGATGGTTCCGGTGGCGGGATTAATAAAGGTATTGAGGGTATCACCAATCACAGCGGGCTGTTCGTGAATTTCCTTGATCATGAAATGACGGAATTCACCCTTGCCAGTCGTTGCCCCCGATTGGGCTGTAATACGGATCGGACGCTTCTGTACCTCTCCTGCTTTGTTATAGATCGTCACACCTTCGCGGGTAACCACAACGCGGTCACCATCTTCGAGGAAAGTAATTTTCTTGGTGAGCGGGGCCAAGGCGTAAGAATCAGAGGCCATATACATTTCCCCTTCGCCATAACCAACGGCCAAAGGTGTGCCCTGACGCACGCCGATTAGCAAGTTATCTTCCCCAGTAAAAAGAAGCGCAAGCGCATAGGCCCCTTCTAACCTCTCGAAAGCTGCAATGGCGGCGTCCTGAGGTTTCATACCCTGCCTCAGGTTGCGGGTTACAAGGTGAGCCACCACTTCCGTATCTGTTTCGGTTTCAAAGCGATACTGATCTTTCTGCAGTTCATCACGTAAGGAGGCGTAGTTCTCGATGATCCCGTTATGCACCACGGCCACGCGATCGGTTGCATGCGGGTGTGCGTTATTTTCTGTCGGGCCGCCGTGCGTAGCCCACCGTGTGTGGCCAATCCCTGCACTTCCCTTGACGGGTGACTTGCACAGTTTCTCTTCCAGATTGATCAGTTTTCCTTCCGCGCGCAAACGTTCGATCTTGCCATTTTGTAATGTGGCGATGCCGGAACTATCATAACCACGATACTCCAAACGCTTGAGCCCTTCGACCAGTAGCGGTGCTACGTCTTTATTAGCGGAAAGAATTCCAACAATGCCACACATAATATTTCCTTATTTATCTTTACGAAGAGAGGGTTTGCGCAGATTGGTCTGACGCGCTCGGGCAATACCCATTTTTGCCTTGGGGACATCTTGCGTAATAGTGCTGCCCGCAGCAAGATAGGCATCATCACCAATTTTAACGGGCGCAATCAGATTGACATTGCTGCCGACCATCACATTTTTGCCAATCACTGTTTTATGCTTGTTCACGCCGTCATAATTGGCGGTGATTGCACCACAGCTATAATTTGTGCCTTCACCGATTGTTGCATCACCAATATAGGCAAGGTGCCCAGCTTTCACACCTTTGCCCAGCTGGGCATTCTTTACCTCAACAAAATTGCCGATATGGACATCTTCACCCAAGACCGCACCCGGACGCAGGCGTGCAAACGGGCCTACGCTCGCCCCTTCTTTGATTACAGCCTGTTCAATGTGGGAATAGCCGCGGATAAGAACATTATCGGCAATCTTCACCCCTGTGCCAAAAAACACGTTAGGTTCAATAATGACATCTTTGCCGATTTTGGTATCAAAACTGAAATAAACCGCAGCCGGATCATGCATGGTGACACCCGCATCCAGAAACTGCAGACGCAGTTGTGCCTGTACGGTGTATTCCAACATCGCCAGATCAAGGCGCGAATTGACGCCCTGTACCTCATCCAGATCATCGGTCACGGCGATTTGCGTGACCAGACCATCTTTACGGGCAATCGCAGGCAGATCGGTAATATAAAATTCTTTCTGGGCATTTTTGTTATTGATGGAGGAAACCCATTTCTCAAGATGCTCTCCGGCGACGCAGAACGCTCCTGTATTGCAAAGAGTGATTCTTTTCTCCTGTGCCGTCGCATCTTTTTGTTCAACAATGCGTGCCAGCGTCCCGTCAGGATTTTCAACCAGACGACCAAAGGCTGGCGGCGGATCATAATCGGCACCCAGAACAGCAAGGCCCGTTTCCGCTGTCAAATGTCTGGCCTTACGCAAACCCTTCAACGTTGTGGCAGAAATGAGCGGCATATCACCAAGCAGAATCAGGACATCCCCCTTAAAACCCCTGAGGGCAGGCAAAGCCGCTTTGACAGCATCGCCAGTCCCCAGCGCCTTTTTCTGAATTACAGTTGTGGCAGGAGCTACGACCTGACGCAAATCATCCATGTCGGGTGCGGTCACGACAACAATATGGGCGGGCTTCAATCTCTGAACTGTTTCCAGAAGCCACAGGATCAGGGGACGACCAGCAAGCTTGTGCATGGCTTTGGGTAATGCCGACTTCATGCGCGTGCCCCGGCCCGCGGCCAAAATAATAACCGCGAGATCGCTTTTGCTTTTTGCCGCTTGTGCCATGTTTCTCTTAAGCCTTTACAAGTATTTGACCCCTCTTTTACTTCTAACGAAAGAGGGGTCAAATCAATTCACAATGTGTTGCAAGACGTTGCAGTTATTCCAGATTCACTCTTGGGATGCGGTTTTGATAACCTTATCTCCGTTATGATACTCGGTCAGGTGCATGAATAATGTCCCATATTCGGTTTTTACACGCACCTTGACAGGTACAGCAGGACCATCTTCGGAAACCTTGGCAAACCAGACAGTCGGCAAGCTGCCCTTCTGGCGACCTTGCTCCTGAATGGACATCCAGCCACGAGGCTTCTTATGCCATTCCCCTGTCAGGGGTTTTACTTCAACCTGACAGCGTGCTGACGGGCCTTGATAAACGTTGTAGTCGGTAGGCACTAGTGTTTCGTCACTTTCATGTTTGAAAACAATTTCGAAACGGCGCTTCCCGTCAAAAATTTCGGAAGTACCGGCACATTGGCCATCCGCCGCCACATTCTGCATGGCTGATAATGTTGCTGTCAGTACATCTATTGTTCCATCAACAAGTTCGGCATCTACTGACTGAGGGCTTTTATCCTGATCATCCTCAAGTATGCGCAGTTTCTTGAACACGCCATCTTTACCATAAAAATACTCTTTTAATTCATCTTCACCCTTCCACGTTGCTGTCGAGCGATGCACTTCGGGTCTTTCCCCCTTGTTGCCCAAACGCCAACCTTCAGTTTCGAAGGTGCCTTTCCAGGGGACCAGACGCTCCAGAAAGCCAATGGTATTGGCACCAAGAAACAGTTTATAGCGATTATTTTTTTCATAAGACACATCAAGTTGTGCCTTAACAGCATGAATACCACCCGCATAAACATCATAAAGCATGGTCTGCTTGTGGGAGCCTACTTCCGCTCTTGCAGGATATGTAAAAGAAATCAGTGTTATAGCTGATAACAGGACAGTAAAAATACGATTCATGTGACAAATCCCCCTTAAGCGGGTTTCCTTCTATTATATTGCATCAGCATCCGCTGAATGTAAAATGATACATACAAGCATTTATCTTAGTTTTGTCTTAATTTGCCTGTGAGAAGCACCCCAAAAAAATAGACATGATGCGCAAGCAAGAACAAACACAGCAGGGTAATATCCTTTTTCTCATTTTGATTGCCGTAGCCCTGTTTGCCGCACTCAGCTATGCAGCAACTCAGGGTTTGCGCACCAGCGGCAAAAGCCCTCAGGAAGATAATAAGCGCATACGGGGGATCGAAATCATCCAGTATGCAACCTTTGTAAGCGAATCTATCATCCGTATGAAATTCCGGGGCATAACAGATGAGAGTTTCTGCTTTGACTCACCCCAGTGGGGCCACACGGATTATGATTTTTCTGCCTGCTCAACAGAAACCAATAAAGTGTTCAGTACAGCAAAAGACGCCGGGAATGTGATCTGGCTGAAACCACCGGACGGGGCCAATGCAGGCGAAGCCTGGTACATTACAGGTTCCAGCTGCCTGCCGGGTCTGGGTACTTCGCAAGCAGATGATTGCAATGGTGACGGTGATCCCTCAAGTGAAGACCTGATCATGTTCCTCCCTAATATTGGAAGAGATTTATGTATTGAAATCAATAACCAGCTAAGTATAACAAATCCGGGCGGCAATCCACCCCGTGCCTCCGGCAATCTTTGGAATGCGAATGCACCCTATACAGGAACTTTTGCCGATGGCGGTAGGGTAGATAGCGCCGGTAGCGGTGATATCAATATCTTGCGCAGCAAACCATTTGGCTGCGTTGAAGCGAATGGGACACCCGCAAGCGGCACATATGCATATTACCATGTTCTGATAAGGCGATAAAAATGACAGTTGCAGCAGCAAATACAATGACAGACATAGAATCAATTATTCATCAGGCGTGGGAAAACCGCACCCAGATTACAGGCGACACCCAAGGCCCTGTAAGGCAAGCTGTGGAAGATGTCATCAACCAACTGGACAAGGGGTCACTGCGCGTTGCCACCCATGACGATCATTCATGGACAATCCATGAATGGGTGAAGAAGGCCATTCTGCTTTCCTTCCGCCTTAACAAGAATGTTCTGATGGAAAATGGTCCTGATGGTTCCGGCTGGTGGGACAAAGTCCCTAATAAATTTGCGGGCTGGACAGAAGAGATGTTCAGTCAAGGCGGTTTCAGGGCTGTCCCCGGCAGCTTCGTCAGACGGGGAGCCTATATCGCCCGCGATGTTGTTCTGATGCCATCATTTATAAATATCGGCGCCTATGTTGATCAAGGGACCATGATTGATACATGGGCGACCGTCGGTTCTTGTGCGCAGATTGGCAAACGCTGCCATATCTCGGGCGGCACAGGAATCGGGGGCGTGCTGGAACCCCTGCAGGCTGCTCCCGTAATTATTGAAGACGATGTTTTTATTGGTGCCCGCAGTGAAATCGCCGAAGGGGTGCGCGTCTGTCAGGGTGCGGTTATCTCCATGGGTGTCTTTATCGGGGCATCGACAAAAATTGTTGATCGCGCTACCGGAGAAATCACACAAGGCGTTGTCCCCCCGTATGCGGTTGTCGTGCCGGGATCATTACCTGCGCCTGCCCGTACCGATGGCAAAGTAGCTCCCGCCCTGTCCTGTGCTGTGATTGTGAAGAGGGTTGATGCCCAAACCCGCGCCAAGACAGCACTCAATGATCTATTAAGGGACTGATAAAAAACAAGTATTTTGTTTTCTGTACAGAGCCGAGTTCAATCTATATAAAACCTTATGTAAAAAAATCCATAAGGATGACGTTGTGGTAAGCACAAATAGCTTTGCCTTCTTTCACAATCTGCAGACCGAGCAGGATGCCATACAGGCAACACCTGCCCTCTATCAGTTTGTCGACCAATGGCTAGCCTCCCATTCTTACGATCATGCCCGTAGCTGCTTGCATCTTCTGGAGGAAAAACGTCGCGGACAATTTCGTGAAGATGGCAAAACACCGGCTATCCTGCACGAACTCTCGCAGGCCTGTTATACGATTGCCCTCATACAGAACAACTACCATCTGGCCGACCCCGAAACCCTTTTATGTTTGAATCTGACCCATGATTTGGGCGAAGAATTTTCCCTGACCGCCTCGGATCTCTGCGATCATTTCAAACAAAAGCCGGGCGATCCCAACATGAGATACAAACCATGGCAGGAAACTGTCAGTCAGCTCTTCTCGCGCATGGCCAAGAAAATCAATGGACGCAGTCTGTTTCCTGCTGCTGATGGATCAGGGAAAACAGATCATAGAGCATATTTTATGGCGATGATTGATGATCCTCTGACAGCGATTGCCAAATTTCAGGACCGCATCCACAATATGGCGACCATGATCGGGGTAAAACCTCTTGAGAAACAAAAAGAGTATCTTGAAGAAACACTCCTTCTGCGTGATGTGCTGATTATGGCCCGTGACAAATTTCCGGCACACAGGAATGTCTTCACAGCCATGCATAGCATTATTAATACCCAGATATTCTTTGTTGCACGCTATCACGGTCTTGTTGATCCCGCCGCTTCCCAGAATTTGCCGCTCAATCTCCTGCCCCGTATGCGCCGGATTAAAGAACTGCCTGCTGGTCTGGATCCTTTGATCATCACACAAAATCGCGCCCTGCAGGCTAGCCCCTCCCTTGTGACAGCCCCTCCTCGCCAGCCGCTATAATTTCTGCGGCACACTACAAAAGCCATGGAGATCGCTCGCGGGCTCTGCTACTCTTTTTGTATGAAAATTGATCCTGTAGCCTTAACCAAAGATCTTGTCCGCTGCCCCAGTATTACGCCCGAAGATGCCGGCGCACAGAATGTTTTGCGCGAGAAGCTCTCGGGTCTGGGGTTTGAATGTCAGGATTTGCCCTTCGGCAACATCAAAAATTTATATGCCCGACGCGGAGCTGCCTTACCTCATATCTGCTTCTGTGGTCATACCGATGTTGTTCCACCGGGGGATCTTTCTCTTTGGCAGCATGATCCTTTTGCCGCGACCGAAAGTGATGGCAAGATTTATGGTCGCGGGACAGCCGATATGAAAGCAAATATCGCCTGT
Organism: Micavibrio sp.; assembly: GCA_046294845.1. GTDB lineage: Bacteria > Pseudomonadota > Alphaproteobacteria > Micavibrionales > Micavibrionaceae > Micavibrio_C. The sequence continues at coordinate 327,480 of JBKBNU010000001.1, forward strand.
TTTGTTGCCGCCACATCACGTTTTCTTGAGCAGCACCCCGATTTCAACGGCTCGATCAGCCTATTGATTACAGGCGATGAAGAAGCAGAAGCCATCAAAGGCACGGTTAAAGTATTGGCATGGATGAAAGAGAATCAACAACTGGCCGACTTTTATCTGGTGGGCGAGCCCAGCAATCCAGAAGTGATCGGTGAAGAGATTAAAATTGGCCGCCGCGGCTCCCTGACAGGGACATTGACGGTCAAAGGTGTGCAAGGACACGTTGCCTATCCGGAACGGGCGCAGAACCCCTTACCAGCGCTCGTCACCCTTCTCAAGCTTCTAAATGATCATGTATTTGATAGCGGCACCGCGTTTTTCCCTGCAACCAATCTTGAAATAGTCAGCATTGATGTCGGCAACAAGGCCGATAACGTGATCCCCGCGAGCGGACAAGCGCGCTTTAATATTCGCTTCAATAATCTCTGGAACGCACAAACCCTTGAGCAGAAAATTCGTGATATTCTTGACCAAGCGCAAATCCCTTACGATCTTATCGTTTCTTCAAATGCAGAAGCTTTCATGACGCAACCGGGACCGGAAAGTGCAGTTGTTGTGGGTGCTATTCAGGATGTCACAGGTTTAACCCCGCGCATGGCGACCGGCGGCGGCACATCGGATGCCCGCTTTGCCGCTGCTTATGGTCCTGTTATAGAATGCGGCCTGATCAACAAAACCATTCATAAAGTTGATGAGTACGTCGATATTGCCGATATCGGGAAGTTGACCGCGATATACGAAAAAATTCTAATCCGTTATTTCGATCTTTAAGATCGGGCCAGATAATCAACCCGCACAAGGTATAATCCATCAGCAGGGGCGGTAGGACCACCCTTGGTCCGATCGCACGCCAGAAGCGCTGTTTTAATATCATCAGGCTGCCATTTTCCTTCCCCTACCAGCGCCAGCGTCCCCACCATGTTGCGGACCTGATGATGAAGGAAAGAACGTCCTTCGACATGGAAAGAGATTTCCTCTGTACCCATGTCATCATAGTCATGAGTTTGTATATCGAGACGATCCAGTGTTTTCATCGGTGATTTGGCCTGACAATCACTGTCGCGGAATGTTGTAAAATCATGGTGACCCAATAAATGGACAGCCCCCGCACGCATCGCCTCGACATCAAGATTCTTCCATATCTGCCATGCGCGCCCGCGATCAAAAGTCAAAGGAGCAGAGCGGCAAATCACACGATAGATATATAATTTATTGGTAGCTGAAAAACGTGCATGAAAATCATCGGCGACAGCTTCAGCTTTCAGAATAGATACCGGCACACCCCGCAAATGCGCATTCAGGGCCTTGGCTAGATTAAAGGCTGTTAGTTCACGATCACCATAATCAAGATCAAAATGGGCAACCTGCCCTTTGCCATGTACGCCAGCATCGGTACGGCCCGCCACAAAAATGGTTATGTCTTGCTGACAAAAGCCCCGCAGGGCATCTTCGATAGCCTGCTGCACCGAAGGCACACCTTCTTCTTGCCTTTGCCATCCAGAAAAAGGGCGGCCATCATATTCGATGGTTATTTTCCAGCGTTGAGTTGTCATAGAGCCGACATAAAGCTTTTTAGAGACTTGAGCAAGCCCCCAAAACAGGGTCTAATACAAAAAACAATGACGAGGCGATCCCATAAGAGGCTTGCCCGCACAGGGAGTAAGAAACTGCATGAAACCAGAGAAAGGCGCACTGACCAGTGCGTTCCGGCGCGCCCGTGACATACTAAAGCCGGGTGTAACACTACCCGTCTTGCATGAAAAAACCCATGGCCAGACAGGGGCCCGTTTGGTTTTGGGAAAAATTGAACGCAAACCCAAGCCCGCAAGCGGCAGTTATGTTGTGGGCTGGCAAGCTGCCCTTGATGATGCGATGTGGTATTATAAAAATTTCTATACCCAACGCGAAGCGTTAGCCTTTTTCAACAAGCAGTTTCCCCTTGGGCCGCCCATCAACGCTGTGTTCAAAGAAGACTCGCAAGTACAAAAAGAATATGGATGGGAAAGTCGTTTCAGGCTGACAACCAAAAAGCTTAACCTGCAGCAAATGCGGGAGGTCACCACATCACTCTCCGAGATTTTCAACATGGCTGCTCCTGTTGTTGAATTAAAAGAAAAGAAAAAGAAAATTTACGCCGAAGCGGTCCTCTCGGAGAACAAAATCAATATGTATCGGAAAAATCTGGCTATCCTGCTGCATGAATTTGCGCATCTGGTGAATGACCAGATCAATCAGGATAAATGGGCTTGGCATGGTCCGGGATTTGTCCGCACCTATCTTTCTATTCTTTCTCTTTTTCCCGAGGTCGGGGATGTTGATTATTTCGAAGAACTCGCTCGTGATCAGGGATTATTGATTGCGAATGACAAGGATGTACCGGCCTGTGCCATCATCAAAGCCTGGCAATATCAGGCAGGCGGCCCGCCCAAAACCATGGAATCACCGATATAACCCCCATTAATCGCCGCCGCTATATCCATGGGCTTGCTATTATCAGGTTGTATTTTTGCAAGCGCCAATACAGAGCCATCGCCGCAAGCTATATACCCTTTGCGATCAAGGACGGTGCCCGCTGCTTTATCGCTTGTAGTGTTGGCAACACCAGCCGCCAAAATTTTTAAACGTTGCCCTTTGGTATTATAAGTATAGACACTGGGCCAAGGATTAAGCGCACGAATCTGGCGATCAATCTCGTCGGCTGTTTGTTGCCAATTTACCAAACCATCTTCCTTGGTCAAAAGCGGCGCATAGGTCGAAAGAGCATCATCCTGAACTTCCAGATATGGTAGCGCTTTGTGACGGGCAATATCATCCAGTACTTCGACAACCATAGTTGCCCCCAGAGCACTCAACTCATCATGCAAACTCTGTGCTGTCGTTTCTGATCTAATCGCTATTGCCCGTCGCAAGATTACCGGTCCCGTATCAAGGCCTTCTTCCATCTTCATAATGCAGTTACCGCTCTCGCTATCACCCTTCCAGATAGCATGCTGGATAGGAGAAGCCCCGCGCCAACGCGGCAAGAGCGAAGCATGAATATTCAAGCACCCATAAACAGGGGCTTCCAGTACTTCTTTTGGAAGGAGTAAGCCATAGGCCGCCACAACGGCCACATCAGGCTTTAGCAATATGAAATCCTTGCGAGCGGCTTCGTCTTTTCTGAGAGAGCGCGGGGTAAAAACCGGAATATCGTGATGGGCCGCCACCTGATGCACGGGCGACATTTGCACTTGCTGGCCGCGACCCTTGGGTCGCGGGGGTTGTGAATAGACCGCAATTACATCGTGACGGTCAATCAAGGATTCGAGGGCGGGGACCGAAAAATCCGGCGTGCCCATAAAAACAACTTTAAGCCTTGGGGTGGCACTCACAGAATTTCACCGTGCTTGCGCATTTTTTCGATGCGACGGACAATCATATCCCGTTTCAACTTGGAGATGTGATCAATAAACAAGATACCATCAAGATGATCCAGCTCATGCTGGACACAATGCGACATCAACCCTTCCGCTACAAGCTCTGACGGGTTGCCATTATAATCAAGATAAGAAAGCCGTACAGAAGCCGGACGTTCTACCTCGGCATATTGACCGGGGATGGACAAGCAACCCTCTTCCATCACACTGCGCTCATCCGAACGCCAGATGATTTGCGGGTTGACCACAAAGACCGGTTCGCGCTCGCCTCCCTCACGCGGGGACATATCCATGACAAAAATACGGTTCAGCAAATTCACCTGATTGGCAGCAAGGCCTATGCCATTGGCTTCGTACATGGTCTCCAACATACGGTCCATTTGCTGGCGCAGATCATCCGTGACCCCTGCCACAGCTTGTGCCTTGGTTTTCAGGGTAGGATGGGGGATATTAATAATTGAATAGAGGTCCATAATGTTATCCGTGTGAGCGATACTCTTCGACTGCGTCGTCTTTAGCATTGTCTTCACTGATTGACAACGGTGCCCCTGTCAGGGAACGGGGCAAAGCTTCAATGTAGGCTGGATCATCAAGTGTCTTGCCCGATGTCTGTACATGCATATCTTTAAGCTTGCGGGCGGCAGGCAAAACCATCCGCTCGAGAGAGCCCATAGCCTTGTTATAACCATCCAGTGCCTGCCCCAGCCCCTTGCCCGCCTTTTCAAGATGACTGCCGAAAGTGTAAAGGCGCTGATAAAGATCGGAGCCAATAGCCGAAATATTCTCGGCGTTTCGGGCAAGTTCTACCTGACGCCAGCTTAGGCCCACTACACGCAAGAGAGCCATCATCAAGGTGGGTGAAGCAATGATAATCCGGTTCTCGGCAGCGAAATCAACTAATGTTGTATCCGCACGTAAGGCGGCGCTGAACAAATGTTCGGACGGGAGAAACAAAACAACAAAATCGGGCGATTGCAATTGTTCCCAGTAATTCTTGCTGCCCAGAGCCTTCACATGGGAACGCACCTGTGTTGCCAGATCGCTCAGGAGTTTTTTGTATTCCTCTTCCGGCATTTCTTCCTGCAGACGGTCGGCAAAATTATTGACGGGGGCCTTGGCGTCAATAACGATATTGAATCCATCCTGCAGACGGATCACGACATCGGGACGCATACGGCCTTCATCCGTATTCATATTCACTTGCGTATCGTAATGCACGCCCTTCATCAGACCTGCGTTATCGAGCAACCTTTCAAGAATATATTCACCCCAACGCCCTTGGGCAGTAGGGCTGCGCAGGGCTCCGGAAAGTTTGGCTGTTTCACGGTGCAGGCTTTGCAGATCGTCGCGAATGGCCTTATCAGTCCCCTTAAGCTGCTCCACAGCGGCATTTAATTGCTGCAAATGCTCACCCACCGGGCGTACCATTTCTGAAATAGCTTTCTGGCGCTTATCCAGATCATGCACATTATCACTTTGGGCCTGTTTCAGTTTTTCCTGCGCCAACAGCAAAAATTGCTCGTTGCTTTTTTGCAGGGCTTCTTGTGCTGTTTTGGCAAAAAGGCCATCCAGTTCATCACGACCTGACTTCTCGGCTTCCAGTTGGGCTGCCAGTGCCGCGCGGGCACGTTCTGTCCTTAACAAGAGAGCCCCAGCCAAAACAAAGGTAAACAAAGCCCCGGCCAATCCCCCCATCATCAGGGAAGTGACATCCAAAGACGAAAATATCGATATTTGCGGATCTGCCATTTTCAAAGCCTCTCTTTGGTGTAAAATAGGACGATGATGAAAACAAGCAACAAATCAGAAGAATCAAAGGTTTTAGCGGTCCCCGAGGCCGGAAATGCCATGATTTACGTTTTGATTGCCATTGTCCTGTTTGCAGCCTTGAGTTTTATTGTTTCCCGTCAGAATGATAACAGCGAAACATCAACACTCGACCAGCACCGCGTAGAAATTATCGCCACGCAAATCATTGAAACCTCGATGCAGCTGAAACAGGGTGTTGATCAAATGCTCTATGGCGGCACAGATCCCGATAATCTTGATTTCGTCACGCCGGATACCGAACCCGCCTTTAGTGCCGGCACAACCCACATCAACAAGATTTTCCATCCTTCCGGCGGCGGAATCGTTCTCCAGCCCCTGCCTTCAGGATCAACCAATCAGGTCTCGAATGATCCGCCTGCACAATGGTATATCGGGCGCTTCGTGAATATAGAATGGACCTCCTCTGCCGAAGAGGAAGTAATTATGACCGCACATCAGCTAACCCGCCAAGTCTGTGAGGCGATCAATTTGCGGCTTCTGGGGAATGCGGCCCCTCTGGTTACAACAGCCAACCCTCGCGATATTTTGGTCGATGACAGTCTGCACGGTGGCGCCAATCCTGTGGAATGGACAACGGCTTTGTGCACATCGTGCGAGAATGTGATTGCCGCCTGTGTTCAGGGCCCTAGCGAAGTGCCGGGAGCAAACGTATATAGTTTTTACAGTATCGTTTTATCGCGGTAAGAGCTTTAACCGCAGATGCTTCCAATAGGCCGAAATCTCGACCATCACAATCGCCAGCAGGATCAAGGCACATCCTGACCACGCCATCATATCCAGCCTTTCGTTCAAGAGCAAAACACCGGCTATAGCCGCAAAAACAGCCTCACTGGCAAGGATCAGGGCAGCATCGGCCGATGGCGTGTGCTGCTGGGCTACTGCCTGTAATGTATAGGCAATACCGCCAGAAACCAGACCGGCATAAAGAAGCTCTGGTGCGTTGCGGACAAACAAATCAAAACTGATATCTTCATAAACAAACGCCAGCAGCAGCCCGATAAAGGCGCATACGCCATACTGGATCACGGAATAAAGAAAGGGCCTTTGCGTTATCTGTACGATATAACCGATCACCACAACCTGAACAGCAAAGCTTCCGGCACATAAAATCACCAACATATCGCCCATCCGGAAATCGGTCAGGGAAGCACCGTTCAATAACCATGTACCCAATACAGCTATAAAACAAAAGGGCAGAACCATAATGCCGGGGCGGCGCTTCATAAGAAGCCATGCGGCAAAAGGAACGCCCACGACATAAAGTCCCGTTAAAAATCCGGCATTGGTGATACTGGTATATTTGATGCCGACCTGTTGCAGGATGACACCGGCAACAAAACTTATACAGAGCAACCCCAGCCAGACAGGATGTATCTTGCGAGGTTTAGTGACCGCGTCAGCGCGGGGACGTTTTATTTCCCAGAGAGCAACAGGCAGGACAACAAGGAACGACAGAAGAAATCTGTAACCCACAAAACCGTAAGGACCCAGACCTTCCATACCCGTTTTCTGGGCCAGAAAGGCTGTACCCCAGATAATAGCCGTCAAAAGGAGAAGGGCATCCGCCTGTAAGCGCGACATAGGGAATAATCGACCTTCTAGCTACGGGCCAAATTCAGGGTGAGCGCGCGCAATTCGGGAATACCCAACCCCTCACGGGAACTGGTCAGGATAGGCTCAGGATAGGCCGCAGGGTGCCTTTTCAAAGTCGCCGTAACAGACTCCAGAACATCACTCATTTCACCCGCTTTTCCTTTATCGGCTTTGGTCAGGACCACGCGATAAGATACGGCGCATTCATCCATCATATTCATGATGTCTTCATCGCTATCTTTGAATCCATGGCGGGAATCAATCAGCAACAAAACATTTCTCAGGGTCTGGCGACCGCGCAGATAATCACGGATCAAGGAATCCCATTGCTTCTTTTGCGCTTTGGAAACCTTGGCATAACCGTAACCCGGCATATCAACCATGAAAAGATGGCCGCCCAGATCAAAAAAGTTAAGCTGTTGCGTACGGCCAGGGGTATCCGAAGTCCGCGCCAATGTTTTGCGCCCTGTGAGAGCATTAATCAACGAAGACTTACCAACATTCGAGCGTCCTGCGAACGCAATCTCCGGCAGCGTTGCCGGAGGCAACCCGTCAAGATTGTTAACAGCAGCAATAAAATCGCAAGGCCCTGCGAAAGCCTTGCGACCTGCTTCGAGTAATTCGGCATCATCCATCATTTTTTCTTTTTCTTGCGCGGCTTGGGCGGTGTGATGGTGGGCGGTGTTTGATCCCCGTCATCATGCCCAAAGAGAGCTTCTTCGGCTTTCTTTTCAATGATTTCAAGTTCAGGGTGAACGACCGGGCCATCATGAACGGCCTTTTCCATTTCTTTCTCGCTCTTGCGATCAAACAAATGGATAGGCACACCCATGGAACGCATAATAATCCCTTGCTGCAAAATCGACAGGGCGTTACTGAATGTCCAGTAAACAACCAGACCTGCGGGGAAGCCTGCCATAATGTAGGTGAAGATGTACGGCATCATATCCATCATCATCGCCTGCATCTTATCCTGTGGCGGCGGGTTCATCTTCTTTTGCAAAATCATGAACACCATCATCAGGCAGGGCCATGCCCCAATCATCAAAGGCGCAGGCACATCATAAGGCAGTAAACCAAACAGGTTGAATATACTGGTCGGGTCTTGCGCGGACAAATCATGAATCCAGCCAAAGAAAGGCGCATGACGCATCTCAATTGTAATCATCAAGATCTTATAGAGGGCAAAGAAAATCGGGATCTGGATCAGGATCGGCAGGCATCCCGCCATCGGATTAACTTTCTCGCGTTCATAGAGCTTGACCAGCTCCTGCTGCAGCATCTCGCGGTTGTCACTGTGACGCTCACGCAACTCCGCCATCATCGGCGAGATTTTCTTCAGCTTGGCGAAAGAGCGGAAAGAAGTGTTGGCCAGCGGGAAGACCAGCAAACGGATCAACACAGTCAGCAGAATAATCGCTACACCAAAGTTGCCAACAGCATGGCCAGCATAGTGCAGGAAATAAAAGAAGGGCTTGGTCAGGAAGTACCAAAGGCCAAAATCTACAGCAAGATCAAAGTGGCTGACTTTTAGTTCTTTACTATAATGCTCGAGCGCCATCACTTCTTTGGCACCTGCAAATATACGTACATTGGCAGATGCTTCCGCCCCGCTTTCAACCGTACGGACAGCACCCATTACATCAACCTGATAGTGTTCCTTGTCATCAGCCCCTTTGGCAGGTGTGTAAGTGAAGCGGTATTTTGAAGCTTCGTTCTGATCTGTAATCAGGCTGGTTAGCCAGTATTTCTGGGTCAGACCGATCCATCCTGTATTGGCCAGCAATTGCTCGTTAATTTGCTTCTTGGACATATCCTTGTAGCTGAACTCTTTCAGCTCGCCATCCAGATAGCCAATCGGGCCTTCATGAACCACTTTGGTTTTTTCCATGTGGGCAGGCAAGCCGTAAGACCCTACCAAAGCATAAGGATAAAGCGTAATCGTCTTACCGGAATTATTGATAACCTTCTGCTCAAGATGCGTCATGTACAGATCATCAATTTTGAAGATGCGCACAAAACGAACACCCTGTCCGTTATCCCAGACCATGGTTACAGGCGTTGTATTGGTGAGCTGATTATTTCCCTCAACGCGCCAGACAGTATTCTTGTCGGGTACCGCCACCCCTTCGCCCGAGGCAAGCCAGCCATATTCAACATATTGGGGATTGGATGCTCCTGTTGGCTGCAGCAAAACAATCTTGTCATTACCGCCAAGCGTCACAAAATATTTGCTAAGGCTGATATCATCAAAACGGTTACCGACGAGAGGCAGACTTCCCTCGATTGTTCCGTTACGCAAGTTGATGCGTGAAGCATCGCGCAGCACTTCTTCACGGCTACGCACTGTGTTCTCTGTAACAACACCCGCAGCCAGATTAATCTGGCGTTCTTGCTCGGCCTGAGCGATGGCAACTTGCGCCTCTCTCATTTTCTCAAGCTTTGGCTTCATCACAAAATGATCGAAACCAAACCATATGGCGATGGCCAGTACCATAAAGATCAAAAGATTGCGCCGGTCTTCCGGATGCATTTGGTCTTTGTTGGTCGTCAGGGGGCCTCTGGTCATTGTCAAATCTCGTCTTTACGCTTTTGCAGGTTAAGTTTTTTAGGAACCCCGCGTTTATAGCGGAACTGGGCGGACCATTCAAACCCCTCTGGTACAGGATCGTATCCTTGGCGGCCAGACCAGGGGTGACAGGCGAAAACACGGCGGATTGTCAGCCATAGCCCGGCTGCCGCCCCATGCTTTTCTATAGCTTCACAGCCATAGGCCGAGCAGGTAGGGTGAAAACGGCATTTTGGTCCAAAAAACGGAGAAATCAGCCACGCATAAAGCTTGATCAGGCCTATCAGCCCTTTTTTGAGCACTGGGGAAACGCCCTTCATGACAGCCTCTTGAGGCACCAGCGCAAATCGGAACACAGCTTGTCATAATCTACATTCACGCTTTCAGGGCGTGCAATCAGCACGTAATCTGTGCCTTTTTGCCCCTTTTCGGGCAGCACATCATAAGCAGCAGCCCGTAAACGTCTGCGAATTCTGTTTCTGACAACCGCAGATTTGCTAAGTTTTTTGGTTACCGTCAGGCCAAAGCGGACTTCACCCTCACTCGCGGGCGCTGCCAGAACAATGACGCCCGGCGACACCCATTTGCGACCGGCATTTTGGACAGACAGGAAATCGGCCCGCCTTTTTAAGGAGCCCAGCGCCTTCATTGTCTCTTTGGTGGCGTTTTTCATCTGTTATTGTCCAAAAGGTTCCACGGGACAAAACAAAGCGGGCGCTGATGCGCCCGCTCGCTTCAATTCACAAGTCTATCTGCTTAGGCAGACAGTTTTTTGCGGCCTTTGGCGCGACGAGCTGCAAGAACCAGACGGCCCCCTACGCTTGCCATGCGGGCACGAAAGCCGTGGCGGCGCTTACGAACGATGCGGCTGGGCTGAAATGTACGTTTCATAATCGGAACTCCGTCTATGCAATCTTCATAAATTCTGTCAGAGACAGGCTTTATATAGAGAGTTAGAGACCCTGTCAATCTTTTCCACAGGGGCTTTTTTTGTGGTAAATAGAGGCTTTAATTTTCATAAAATAACAACTAGCCCCTTCTTTTTGCTTTTATTTTCTTTGACGTACCCCTGCCAAACTTTTAATCTGCGCAAAAGCAGGTTTGCGGAAAAAGGCTAGTTCTGTCATGATGGCGGTTCTTCAGCTGCTTTCGCAGCCCCAGCGTTTTAAAAGTGTTTTAAAAGCAGATTTCTACCGAGGGAATTATCTTTCCATGTATGACGACAATAACTGGAACCCCGTGACTGGCGAGGAACTCGCCGGATTTCTGGAACAGATCAATCCAATCGACGGACGTTTGCGTGCAAATGCCGGTCAGACCGAAGTTGCCTGGCGCACACTGCCTTTCTATGATCAGGTCGTGTTGATCCGTGTACGTGATGCCTCCTGGACGCCCCGTAACATCAATATCTATTATCTAACCATGCAGGGTAATCTGTACCGTTTGAATGGTACGTCCCCGCCCATCCATGAAGTTAATGCGCAAGCACCGATCAAAATTACCGAAGAGAACGTTCTGGAATATTTGCGTTTCTTCTGTTTCTTCGTACGTGGCGAAGAAGGTCCGTTCCTGATTGCCGAGTCCGTTGATGATCCGGATATTCCGAAGAACCTCGATGCCCAGACTCGTGCCGTCATGGAAGGCGTTTTGCGTCCTGCTACCTATGAAGGTCGCAATGAAAAAGGCGAATTCCTGTGCGATGGGGTTGTGTTTTATGCCAATGCGCTGTTCTTGGCCAACTTCTCGGTACAGCCGGGCGGTATGATCGAGATGCTGAACGATGAACCTGTCGCGGGTGATCTGCCAGTGCGTGTTGATGTTCCTGTAGCCTAAGCATTTTACGGCTATCCCTGGATTTCAGAAACCCGGCTGGACAGCCGGGTTTTCTTTACCTATCATGGTACATGACCGATGGCGATTCGCGCCCCTTTTCCGGTTACCCTTAAAGATGCTCCAGACTGCTTTTAGAAAATTAGGCCTCATCTCTGCCCTTACCATCGGCTTTCTGATGGTCGCAGGCTATACTCAGGAGGCAGAAGCCCAATCAAGCCGTCTTTATCTGTCGGGCTATATGGGACTGAACACCCATAGTTCACGTGAATTTTCGCACCCGACAACAAGCGGCTCTGTAGAGCTCAAAAACGGCATTTCCTATGCAGGTGCACTAGGCCTACGTCTAACCCCGAATATCCGTGTTGAGGGGGAATTGGCCTATAGCCGTTCGGATTTCACCAGCATGACACTTGATACCGGCGCATCAGGCAGTATCGGTAAAAACTTAAAGACATGGCTCTATATGGCTAATGTTTATTATGATTTTGACGTGAACTGGAAGAACATAACCCCTTATGTCATGGGCGGTCTGGGTCTGGCTATACATGATGGGGCAATCGCAGGCGCCCCTGGTGGCCTCGCCGATGCCTCGGACACCTCCTATAATCTCGCCTATGCCCTTGGTGGCGGCCTTAAATACCAGATGCGTCCCGGCCTGGCCCTTTCTGGTGGCTACCGCTATGTTGGCACGACCGATCTGGATATTGCCGATTACAGCGTCGATTATTCGGCCCATGAGTTCCGCATGGGTCTGCATTACGATTTGCCGATCGACATGTTCAAGTAATTTTACCCCCCCTGTTACTATCCTTGCTATAGCCGTGCTGGTAATTCCCGTGCGGCTTTCCTATATTGTTCCTGTGAAATACGCAACACCAAAGCCGCAAGAGCAAAGCCATGACCAAACGCAGGAGCCATAAATCTTCTCCCGATGATCGTGTGATTATCGTAGGGGGCGGTCTTGCCGGCCTGACGACAGCTGCGCTGCTGGCACAGGCAGGGATAGAAACGCTTTGTATTGACCGCGAGCCACCCCCTGTCACCCTGCAGGAACATTTTGATGGCAGGACAACAGCGATATCATGGGGATCACGACAGGTTCTGGAAGCTGCCGGCATATGGCCGATGATGGATAAAGTATCCTGCCCCATCAGGCAGATCGATATTCTGGATGGTGATAGTCCTGTTCTGCTGACCTTTCATAGCAATGAAGTCAATAACCGTACGTTTGGATGGATTGCGGAGAATATCGCGATCAGACAAGCCCTTTACAAGAGAATCTCACAACTCAAGAACTGTACGCACATTGCCCCCGCCACAGTGACCTCATACGAAACCACAGATGACAATATCACCGTCAAACTGGCTGATGGCCGCTCTTATACAGGAGCGCTGGTTATTGGTGCCGATGGCCGGATGTCATCTATCAGACAAATGGCCGGGATCGAAGCCCGTAGCTGGTCATACCATCAGCGTGCTGTCGTCTGCACCGTCGAACATGAGAATCCGCACAACAATGTCGCCATCGAGCATTTCCATCCCGATGGTCCGTTTGCTGTCCTGCCCATGACGGATAGTACCGATGGATGGCCGCGTTCTTCAGTGGTCTGGACAGAACATGGTCCCGAAAAAGATTCAGCTCTGCACTGGAGCGATGAAGCTTTTAATGCCGGACTCACCGCCCGTTTTCCTGACAATTATGGTCAGGTCAGGCTAATTGGCAGGCGTTTTTGCTATCCGCTTGGATTCATTCATGCCCACAATTATATTGCGCCGCGCATAGCCTTGGTCGCTGACGCTGCCCATGGCATTCATCCGATTGCCGGACAGGGTCTTAATTTGGGCTTCCGCGATATTGCCGAGATTTGTACCTTGCTTGAAAATGCCGCTAATAACGGTGAAGATTTAGGGAGCGAGGCTTTGCTTAATAACTATCAAGCAGGACGCCGCATTGACAATATGGGGATGGCCGCTGTCACAGATGGTTTAACACGCCTGTTCTCTAATGATGTCACCCTGTTGCGTTCGGCCCGTCGTATAGGGCTGCAGGCAGTAGCCAAACTACCGATGGCAAAGAAATTCTTTATGGGTCAGGCGATGGGGGCCGCAGGTATTTTACCGGAAATGATCCGTGAGGCGCAGTCATGATGAGAAAAATTTCCACACTTGCACTATCTCTTCTTTTTTGTACTCTCCTGCCCATAGCAGCCAGAGCGGAAGAAGATGCCGGAGCCAAGGGTCGTATTGCCACACCGGAAGTTTTTCAAAAAACATGGGTGATGGCAGGCTGCCGCAAAGGCAAAATGGCCCATACTTTCTCCGATTTTTTTGTGCTGACAACCATAGATGGCCGCAACACGCTTTACAGGACAGAAGGGGCCATCGCAGAACCTAACAATTCATATAACATCGAAATGACGGGTGGTGCCGGGCACTTCATTGTCGGCAACAAGGGTAGCCTGTTCCAGACCTTCACCGAGAACGGTGCAAGCTTCTCGATTGATGATCTGGAGAACCACAAGCTGTTTATCCCGCACGTACGCTATAGCGAATGCCCCGATAATATGCCCGCCCGCATCCAGGTTGACCAGGCCATTGTATCCATGATGCCCCGTCTGGATAAGATTCACGAGAACTGTCCGGTCAGGGAAGGCGCAACCAGCACTGCCTGTCAAAAATCCCTAGTCCTGCTTTTCGATGAGAATGATGATACCTTCCTCGACAAGGATGAGGTCAGGAAAGCGTGGGATATGATTATCAAGCATAACAATTTTTCACAATGCGCGGCAGCGGCAGTCCCAACAGATATTCTTCTGGCCGATGCTGGCGGTTATACGAAATGGAGCTTTGACCATCTTGATCAAAACAAGGACGAGCTTCTGAGTACTGAAGAAATTATACCCGCATGGAATATCATTCAGGCAGATGCCTATATGTCGGGAGCCATCAATTTTCTGATTGGTGCCGCAGACCCTTTGAGAATCTTGCCGGAAGAAGCAAAGCTGACTTGCGTCAATTGCTGTATCTCGACAAGATAATGACTCATGGTCCTGAGCGTTCCTTCTATCAGCTGGTGCTCAGAGCTGGCTGCTGGCCGGTTTGTGCCAGCTTCGGATCCTGTTCCGGCTTTGGAATAACGGTAAGCTTGCCGGTAGGCTCGTATGGGCCATTATATTCAGCAACAGGCCGTGCAGGCGAACCCTGTGGATCGCGGGCATCCACCACAGGTGTTTGCCCGGATGTTGTCCCGAGTGCATTATCAACTGTACGGGAATATTGCTTGAGCAGTTCACCACCACCGTTGCCCATACCACCCATAAGCCCATTAGCGCCAGCGAATTTCTTCAGGCCATCAATCATGGGCTTGAATGTTTCCATCAAACCCTGCATCAACTTGGGCAACAAGTTACCAAGCATCTGGGTAATTCCCTGCAATGGTGAATTCGGGCCAAACAGGTTCGAAAGACCGCCACCGGCACCACCACCAAACATACCGCCCATCATCAGCTGCATCTTTGCATTCTGATCGCCAGTAATCGCGGCACGACCCAGAGCAGGATTTTCAGCAATGCTGGAAAAAACATTCTCGCGCATTTGCGGCGGGATCTCGTCAATATTCTTGTTCATTTTTACAAAGAACTGAGGATCTTTTTGTATCTCCTCCAGCGCTTTCATAGAATCCTCAGGACTACCCTGCCCTGCCTGCAGAATACTGTCCATCGCCCTCTTCAAACTCTGCCCATGTTGCGGATCATTCAAACGGGCCATCACTTCCTTGTAGCCATCCATTTTCTGGATCTCTTCAAACTTGGCCTCAAGCTTTGCCTGCATGGGATTAACCGGGGCCGCAGACTGCGGCGCAGAAACAGGAGTAGTTGCAGGCGTAGCAGCAGCTACAGGGGTTTGTGAGGCAGGCGCGGATGGCTTCCCTGCTTCCTGCGTCTGTTGCGCAACGGGAGTATCAAGTTTGATACCCAAAACACCTGCAATAAGTGAAGGGTCACGGTTAACCTTGGCAATAATCGAGGGATCTTTATCTATCGCCTGCTTTACCTTATCCAGAGTGCCAGACGTATCAGCCTGCAGCATCGGAACAACTTTATTATTCAACTCCAGAGGTAGCGACTTAAGCGTTCCCTCAAGTTTTTTCAGTTCACCCGTAAGCTCGGGGCGATCCGATGCAATACCATCAAAGAAAAATTTTGTCTGTGCCTGAGTAATGATACTTGGTTCTATTTTTTTTACCATTTAAGCGTCCCTCTTTTTATAACTCTAATTAAAACCCGCCCGTACCAGCAAAGGCACGACTGTCATATCCTTGATCTCGTTTTCACCTTGGTGAATAGCGTAGATCTTTGTCGCCCGTTTCATGTATTTCTGCATGGCTGGTGGTACCCTCATGCCGAAATCCTGAACCTTGCCGCTAAGGCTCACAAGCGTCAGTGTCTGCAAGTCCTGATCATACTCTACCCATTTCATGACCTCTGGTAGTGGTTGGTCATGCAGCATCCAGACATCTGACTCAGGACTGATCACCAGATCCACCTTCATCATGGACATGAGTGACAAATAAACCGGTGAGTCCGGATCTGGTTTCTTGGTATCAGCAAAGTCCGGAAAAAAATCCGCGCCCTTGTCCATACAACTCCTCACATTCGATTTGATTAATTATACCAGAAGAGACCTAAATTTTGCAAAATTGGGTCACTGGCAAAGGTGGTAAAATATTGTTATATTTCAATAGGTTATTATAATGTGGTCTGAGTTACTCCAGATAAGCAGCTCTAAGACCTCTCAGATCATATTTATCCAGCTTGATCGGCACACTTAAATCAGGCTTGGAGGCAATGATACCGGGAATACTTTTATTAAAACGTGCCAGCTCTTCTGCGTCCAAAGGCTCACGGTTAATCTTCACTTCCCTCAAGATTTTTTTACCCTGGGCGTCCGCTGTAAAGACACAATCGATATAATTCGAATGTTGCTCACCATAGCTTCCTGTGTAGGTATAAAAAATTTTCCATGTGGGGCCGTAATTCTCGTAAGACAGGATGCGCATGGTTGAAAGATGCGGAACCTTCAATTCCGCCAGTGTCCTGCAAATCCCGTAATCGATCGTACCTTTAAGAGGCTGGAAGCCATACCAGACCACCACAATAATCGGCAGCAAGACAACCGCAACAGCAATACGCTGCAAGCGACGGCGACGTAACCGCTGCGCACGGGTCAAACGTTTCTTGGGAGCCTTACCGCCAACAGTAACAAGAGACTCTGGTGTTACCGGTTTTGATGTCATGACGCTTGCTTGGCCTCGCCTTCAGGTTTCTTGTCTGGGGCAGGATCTGTTGGTTTACCTTGATCTTCTTCCGCATCGTCATTGACAGCCGCACGGCCGCCAACACGCATACGTTCGGATTTAAGTACCAGCTCTTCCACCAATTCCTCAATGACAGCACTGGTCATGGCACCTTTGGCTTCAGAACTCTTTTCTGCCTTCATCAGAACACGGCGCTTGATTTCCGTACGGGCACTACCACCCGGGAATGTCATTGCCAGTATCTGACGGGCTTTGCCAGCACCAATACGAGAGTAGAGCCTGTTCCGCAGAGCCACATCTTCTTGGGAAGTCGAAAGAGCCCATAATTCAATCGGCCCCAAGGTATTGATCAAGAATTGCTCATAACGCCCATCTGTTGAACCCAGAACAAACAAGGCTGGCGCCCCGCCTGATTTGGGACCTGTCAGCTGGTAACGAATAACATCGCGGGCTGTATCGGAAAGACCAAAACGCTCACGAACATTTTCCACGGCAGAATCGGAAATAGCCGTACCCAGAACCCACACGCCTGTCGCCAGATCGATCATATCCTGAGAGAAGTCATCAAGGAGCTGCGAAGCAAGAATAATTTGCACGCCGCGTTTACGGCCCTCACGAACGTCACGAATTATCTGCCCCCGCACCGAAGAGGATGAGCTTGTACGGTGGAATTCATCATAACCCAGACGCTTGGGTGACTCGGCAATATCCTGCAGGCGCTTCTCGTGGTAAAGCCTGTATTTCTCCGGCACAAACTGCAGAGACTCCATACCCATCCACCAGCTGCGCACCAAAACATGGCGTGCCAACATGTACATAATCGATGTCTGTCTGTCAGCAACCTCATCACCCTGAGGCGCCACATCCATCAAATCAAGTGCGCAAACACGCGTGCCGCCGATATCAAATTGTGTAACTGACGACAAAATCGGCAGTTCGCGGATAGCCGATGTAATCATACGCTCAAAAGCATTGATCACACTCTCGGCACTACCGCCAACAGATGTTTGCTCGAGCAAGCTTCTAATCTGTGGACGGCGGGCGGCAGTAATCGTATCACCCAAGGTCGGAACCGCGTGGCGTTGCGCAAGGCCAGCAACATGGTACTCACCCAGTTCAAACATTTTATCAACCACATCCCACCAGTAAGGGTCGGTCGGCAAATGAACGTTGAATTTTTGCAAAGCCTCATCCACTTCCGGATCGAGACGCGGCAAATAAGGACGTGGCTCGGCGTTGGCAGCTGTATCATCACGCCAACGGAACATTTCATCAACAACAAGACCCGCAAGCTGCTGGATACCGTCATATGGTTTCTCATAACCAGGCGGCGTACAGAGCAGAGTCAGCAATTCAACAAGATAACTACGTTCATCCATCAGAGGCACGCGCATACCGAGCTGCGTATCGAACGGATTGATGGCAAATTTATGCGCCATCTGCAAACGGTAGTACGAAACTTCATGCTGGCGCTGTACTGGCAGGGCTTCCTTGATCAGCGAAATAAGACCTGATGAGGATGGACCAATATCAACAATAGCCACAAAAGGCAGTTTTGAAAGACCGGGCGACAGGATCGTTCCCAAGTTCAATGTATTCAAAAGAACCGACTTACCCGCACCAGGTTGGGCAAAAACAAGATCGAACCATGTTGTTGTTACGTTGGTACCTGTTTGGTAGGGCCAAACTTTACCATCGGGCGTACGTAGCAAAATAGCGCCATGCTGGAAAGCGCTCGAAGGGCGCTGCCACGGCAAAAGCTTCATGGCCTCATACATAGGCGCCACTGCAGCCGGTGCTGTACTTGCGCAGTGAATGCCAAGAGCGGAAGACATTACACAATCAAGCGGATCGCCTGAAAATTCACTCACCTGACAATAGCCCCAACTCTCAACAGTTTGGGCCAAGATAGAAAGGCGTGTCTGGATAGTATCGTAATCCTCCGCCCATGTGGCAAAAGAAATACGCAGACGAACAACAGGCTCACGGCGTGCCAGAACAGCCAAACCTTCAAGAGAGTATTTGATCTGCTTATTCAGAGAATTCGTCACAGACAAAATTGAAGCTGCAAATGTGCGCATCGCCATAGATTGCACACCACCACCTTCAATCAGGAATGATACGCGGTAGGGGAGATTTGCATCAAATAAACGGCTAAGAAGCTGCGTAAACGGGGCAGCATCCATGGGTCCGAGCGTCATATCAACACCCGCCCAATAAATAGAACCAATTTGACAAATATGGTTATCGATAATTTTAGCATCGGAGGCAACAAGCTGCTGACGCAAGGGCGGCCACATAATATCCGACATATCAGTCATGGATGTCGGTGCACGTGGTGGAATAGGATCACCAGGCACACAAGCACGCCATTCTTCGCTTGCACGGTCCGGGTGCATGTTATTTCTGACAGCACGCAAGGCCTCGTGCACTTCCATGAGACGTGTTTTGATACCCAATTCATCGAGAGCTGTCACAGATGCAGATATAAAGCTCTTATGCCTGATCCGCAACATATCAAGAGCCGCCAACGGGTTCTGTGCCTGACCGGCCGGCAGCCATCTTTTTTCCTTGGCTTCCTTGGCAGCTCTTTCAATTTCGCTTTTTGTCAGAGCGCTTGGGCGCGTCCAAAGTACAAAGTAGCTCTCTTCATAGGATACGAACTTTGCGAGGTTCTTTACACGCTCGTCAAAAACATCATCCACTTCAAGGCCCATGTTATTAGCGGCGATGCGGCTAGGCCTCACAAGATGCTCAAGCTGGCGGATTGTACGATCGGGATCGCGTACAAAAAAGACCTGCATGGCATGACCCATACGGTCAAACTTGGCGCCAATCTTAATTGTGGCACCTTCGATAATGCGTTTGTATTCCTGTTCCCCAATGATGGTTTTACATCCATCCATTTTGACAAACGTTAGAAGTGACCCATCCATCGCTACGAGCGTGTTTTCATCATCAGCCGTCTCTAGGCGGATAAAACTCTCGAGGGGTTGCTTAAGAGCAATTTGGAAAGGGGCTAAAAGCTTGAGGAAAAAACTCATCTCGACCGGAACCGTACGTGAAAATCAACGATTCAGAATTATAGCGCCTTTAAGCTACAGAAAAAACTGGTAAATCTACGAACAGTCGTTGTTTTCCTAAGCTATAGTATATGAAAATTAGGCAGCCTTTTTCGGGGCGATTTCTCGATAGATGTCTATCCACTGGCGAGGCAGTAACCCCCCAAAGGGGCCATCTTTGGAACGCCAATACGCCAGAACTTGGGGGAACTGGTTAAACTCCAGATCAGCCTCCTTGATAATCCGGCGATCAAGAGGGAACAATCTTAAACCTTCAAGCTTATGGGCTGCACCTTCATAGGACTTACTACTGATATAATCGCGCATAACAGAGGCCAGAATATAAGGATCATCTGTCCCCAAGCGTTTACGGGCATCCTCACGGCGTTGCATAAAAATGTCGAGGGTTTTACGAGCGGCATCCGCAACAGGCCCCTGGGAAATCCGGGCTACATAAACGGCTCGTGCAATATGGTGCAAATCAGCCTGTGAAATTTCAGGTAGCCAAATCAGAACCCCGGAGCGCATCTGGGCAACCTGCTCCAGATTGAAGCACTGATGGCAAAAAATACAGGTTGTTGTCAGATTTTCGGGTCGGATATCCGACAAATTACCGTTAATGTGCAGAATATCCTGATATTTCTGGGAATTAAAGCCACAGCAAGCACAGGTGTGAGCATCACGCTCAAATATCTTTTGGCGCGCTTCAGGCGTTAATTTTGCGGCAGAGCCTACTGAGGAAGGGCTCTGGGCATTGGCAGCAGAGCGCGCAATGCCCAGAGTAATCGGTAATGGTTTCATTAGAAAACCGGTAGCTATTAGTAGAATGTAATAGCTGACAGTGAAGCTGTTGTAGCGCCTGCACCGGAACCGATTGTTTCGAACATAGCTTCGAAAATCATCGGCAGGGCCAGCAGAGCACCACCAGCAGCCAAACGAACAGCGCCGTCTTTCAGCGGTGTTTGACCTGGGTTTTCTACGTGATCTTTAATCTTCATGATACCCAGCGTACCGAGCAGAATACCAAACATGTAGCTCAAAGCTGAGAGCAGTGAAGGCAAGCTCGCGATCGAAGTAACAATGTTACTGGCGATCGAGTTGAAGTTGTTAGCATGCGCTTCTTGAGTCGACAGCATATAACCAACTGCGAAAGCAGCTGACATCTGCAGTGACTTGTTCCGAATAATTTTGGTCATGTGTTTCCTCCTCATACCAAATTAGACAAGTTACAAAGTAAAGTTTACACCATAGCCGCCCAATCCCAAAGTATCTTGAACAGCATTCATTAGTGGCCCCAGATTTACCGCCAAAGCCCCACCGAACAGGTGCGTAAGCCCTGCCATCAGTGACGCATTATGGTTACCCTCGGCCACATCCCTGATAATGAACCAGCCCCTAATGAAGCTGACCCACCCAAGAACCATCATAAATATCAAAATAGAACTAATTACACCGTGAATATGGTCAATTTCGGCCGGATCAAGGCCGCCGGTGTAAGCCAAATCAGCAACATTCATTACATCATTTGATGCAAACATGGATGAACTCCAGGCGCCCATCATAGCGTCAACAGACAGCAAAGCACCCGCTACAATAAATGTCATGATCGTGCCGATACCGCCCGGGCCGCGAGGGCCTTCCTGTTGCGATTTGAGCATTCTCATAATACCGATAATGACCAGAACGATACCTGCAACATAGCAGAACCCATACATAACCCAAATGAGCGGGTTTGCGATATCGGTCATCAAGGCCTGCATCATGGCGTCCAGACCGCTGCCCGAAGCATCACCCGAGAAGCCGCCCAATGTTATGGCATCAAGACCTGCTCCAGTAAGTGTTACGTAGGCCGCCTCAATTACTATGGGAAGAGCCAACAAACCACCGCCTGCTGCCACCCTCTTGATACCATCCCAGATCGGGGTCTGATGGGGGTTCTGTACGTGTTCGTAGAATTTGGCTATAGCAAGCACACCAAGTGTGATACCAGCCATGTAGGAGAATGCAGCGAGCAGGGAAGGGAGCTGGCTGAATGAGTTGCCAACCTCCATAATAGAATCGCCCAGCGATGACGTAGCCATAGCAGATTGTGAGGCACCCATTGTAATGAGCGCCAATGACAAGCCCATAATGCGGCTTATTACTGTCTTCATTCTACCGCCTTCTATCTTACACACCCGGTCAGATACGATACCACTCGTACTACCTTCTTCCATTAAATCACATTTTACCTAAATTGTGCAAATTATCCCCAACCAGAATATTTTGCGCAGATGAGTCTTAAAAACTTATTAAGTCTTTAAAAATGCATATATTTTTATGGAAATAAAAAAGCCTTAGTGGGTAAGGCTTCCTTGTGTACCCTTAACAACCCAGCGATTCCCTTCCAAACCGATTGAAATCACCTTGCCTAGACCTGCCAAAGTGTCCCCAACCCTTACAGAACGTGTTTCGTTATTTGTCTTTGAAGACACCATAGCCATACCCGGTTGGGCAGAGCGCAGAACCCATTGGCTGGCGGCTGTAACCCTTACAACTGGCTTTGCAGGCTCTGTTTTGGGGGTATCCTGAACTACAGGCTCCGCGTCAGGACGAACTTTGGAAGCAGGTACCGCCGGCTCTTCTTCAGCAGCCGGAACAAATGTCGGCTCCTCAGCCTTAGGGGCTGGCGCCGACGTCTTTTCTACAACTTTAGGGGTCGCACCCTGTGCTTTCTCAAGTTTGTCCAGCTTTGCACTTAATGAAGCGAGACTTTCTTCAATACCTGACAGATCTACAGAGGCTGCGGCAGCAGCAGGAGCACTAGCGGCCTCACGCTTGGAAAGCTGGTGTATGCCTGTCTCTAGCGCATTGATACGTCCCTCGAAAGAATCGAGACGGGTAATTAACACACTCATTTTTTCTTCAAGGCGCGTTGTATCAACAGCAGGATCCTGTGCCAAAACAGGGGCGTTTGTCACTGGGGCCGCCTCAACTTTGGCAACAGGGGCGTCAATCATAATATCGGCAGCTTTAGGCAGTGCCGGCTGGAAATCGCTTTCGCTATCCATTTTCATTGTTGTTGGCGCCTGCGCCTCAGGAGCAACCATCTCTTCTTCAGCTGTTGCTATAGGAGAGGGCATAGGGGGTTCGTCACTCATCTCCACAGGGGAAAGTGCTGACAATTGATCACCCTGCGACGAGGGCTCAGTACCCTCTTCTGGTCCTGGTACCGGTAATAAAGGTGAGTCACCAGTAGCAACCACTCCATCAGCCACAGTTTCAGGTGCTACAGGGCTGGACGCTACAGGCTGTGGCAAAGATGCCTGCTGCTCAACAGGGGACGGAACGGGGGCTTGTGTATCAGCTATTTGCTGCGCAGGGGCAGCTGTTTTCCCGGCAGGAGCCAGAATTTTCAGATAAAGGAAACCGCCGCCACCAAGAATGGCCACAGCGATCAGGATGACATTAAACAGACTACCCTTTTTCTTTGTTTTAGGGTTTGTACCTTCAGCGGAATCGGATTCTTCCCCTCCTTCATCACTCCAAGATTCTTCATCACCATAATCTTCCCCATCGAAAGACTCCTCATCATATGAGTAATCCTCGCCGCCATCCTCAAATGCCGGATCAAAGTCTTCCTGATTATTGCTATCAGCACCCATTATTATCTCCTTGGGGAAAGATGAAGAGCTTACGATTTGCCTTTTGTAACAGGCTGCATAAACAGAACACCTACAGGTGTGCCTGCATGAACCTTAACCAGACGTTCTATGCTGGAGGCCTGTTCATCAAGGATTTCACTAACCTTACTGGAAGCTTCTTCAACACCCTTCATGATTTCTTCACGTGTATCCAGATCTTCGGTCGATTCTGTAACCGTATCACCAGAGACCGTAACCTCTGTACTGCCGGATTCAGCAATCGCAGCCCCCATACCTTCAACAAAGGCAGCAGCGGCAGGAAGAATTACACGAGAGAAGTAACGCTGATCAATCTCTGTCACAACACCAGGGTTTGCTGACGAGGGATCAAGCGCTATAGCCTCAACCGAATAACTAACACCATCGATCACAATCGTGTTGAAGCTCAGGGTCAGATACCGCTCATGAACCTCAAACTGGCCTAACATTCGAGCACCTTTCAAAGGACCACTCATAATCTGGACCAGAACCGGGCCGGGAGCATCAGAGTTAGCCTCTGTAATCAACTGCGCATATTCAATCGTACCTGCAGGTTGAATAATATCAAGGTAAACAGGAGCAACACCTGTTGCCGCTGCCTGCGCTGCAATCTCATCAGCCTTCTTCTTGGCTTCTGCCTCACGCTCCTTCTCCAGATAGTCATGCTCGGCAATCTTCTCGGACTGAGGTGCCATGATTGACTGGGCCTCAAGGATAGTTTGCATCTGCGAATTCATTGATTTTGCAAGCTTATCAATAATTTGCGCATTGGCATCCCCCTGATTGACAGCAGGTTTCTGGGCCAAGGCTTCACGCTTTTGACGTTCTTCTTGAATCTTGCGCCAGCGCTCAAGCGGATCTTCCTGTGCAC
Organism: Micavibrio sp.; assembly: GCA_046294845.1. Lineage (GTDB taxonomy): Bacteria > Pseudomonadota > Alphaproteobacteria > Micavibrionales > Micavibrionaceae > Micavibrio_C. Next base: position 351,672 of record JBKBNU010000001.1, read on the forward strand.
TGTTGGCCGCATCAGGCAGTCCCAGCTTTTCTTCGGCTGTGTTAATCGGTACAGGAAGAGCACTACCACCTGTACGGGCTGCTTCTTCAACTGTTTCCTGATTTTGCTGCTCGAGAGCCTTTCTCATCACTGGTGATACTTCTTCATCACCTGGGGTTGCTGTCACATTTGCGCCACGAACCCTTGAAGAAACGCCCTGTTCCTTTTCACCACCGAACAGCATAATGCCACCGATAATTGCAGCGACTGCGGCCACAATAATCCCGACCTTCACCATCGGATTATTTAACGGGCTGGTACCGGCACCTTCGAAATCATCGAAAGAATCGGATTCATCATCCATAGCACCTGTTTCCAGGTCTTCCGGTTCTTGATCGGTATCATTCGTCATGGGTAAAATCCCTCTCACTTAATCTGGCGCGCACAACCTGACCCTTATCGGAAAGGAGCAGTACTGGTGCATCTCTCAAAGCGTAAACATTCATGCCATCGGCAGAAGAAACCGAACCATCCCAAGCCGGAGACAGCAGGGTCATAGGCGTACGCACATACGTTGTACCCCCAATACGGTAAGCTGTCGTACGACCATCGACACCCTCAACGGCCAGCTTCTCAGAGCCTCTGGGCGCAACACCTTCAAGCACAGCATTCAAATCTTTGCCACCTGCGGAAATAGTGACAGGGGCACTGCTTGAAATGAGCGACGGCTTAGCATACGGGCCCTTTTGACCAACACGGGCGTCAAAGCGGTAATGAACCATCTCGCGCTGTGTTTCGAGCGTAAAAGAAATAGGGGTTCTCATTTCCAGCAACTGTACGGAGATATTTCCGTATGCAAAATCGGACATCGGAGAAATACCCAAACGGTTCCCACCCGGCTCCGAGCGAATAACTTCAAAATTCCCAGCCCAGCTCAGATCCTGCATCGGCCAAGGCTCGCCCGTTATATCGACAAAATTAATAATTGTGACATGGCCGGTAGCCAGTTTGATAACAGGCGGTGTTGTACCGGGATCAAGAACAATATCCTGCGTAACAATTTCCGGCTTCGGATAAGGGTAAACAGGGGTCTCTACAGCCTGACGGGTACGGTCATAGCGTTTGAGCAATTCACGAATTTCATCAGGATTAAGGGGGATCAAACCTGTGATTGCCGCATTAAAGGCCTGCTTGCGTATCTCGGCTTCGATTTGTTCCGGTGTCTTTGTGACTTCCACAGGAGCGGGAGCAAACGGGTTGGCCGGAGCCCGGGTCGTTGCGCTGCCAGCACCCGCATCAGCCGGCAACTGAAGACCAGGAGCCCGCGGGCTGACGGTCTCAGGAGAAGGCAAGGCTGAATCATCATTACCATCAGCCGGCAGCTCAAACGTCAGATCCTGCGCAAATGCCGGTTTAAGAGCCAAAGGTCCTGCAAGAACCAAAATGGCTACAGCCCCTAGGGCAAGTCCCAGCTTATTCATATTCAACATCTCTCACCTATCCACCTGCATCAGGTCCCGAATTCCCTTAGATTTCCCGTCCAGAATTAACGGGAAGCCGCAATCCACTGCTCAATACCAACCCCGTTCGGACTCTCGAGACGAGGCACCCTGACAATAACAAGCGTTACCAGAAGGTTATCTGTTCTGGTTTTTGCCCCCGCCTGATATGTCAGCGACATTGGTAATTGTACAACCCACTGATAGCGACCTCTAACCAGCCCTTCTGACTGGATTACAGGGGCGCCGGTAGGGGCAGCCGTAATAACTTGCTGGCTAGCTTCAACTGTTTCAATAATACGGGCACGTTGCAGAGCAGAGGAGAAGCTTTCCCAGCCCTTACGTGTAAAATTGCGCGATGATTCCTGCAGGCGGCGGCGGTAATCATTGAAACCAAAAGTCATAACTTCCGTAGCGGCTTGCGCTACCCATGACATAAGGGCAGGGGAGCTCAGGTTAGGCTCGCTCAAAGGTGCCATCGGAATTAAACGGCCATCTTCTGTAGTTGCAAAATAGCGATATTCCATTTTGTTGGTTTTAACGATGTAAACCATAACAGCGATTTGCGCGACAATCACCATCACCAGAAGCAGCATAACCCGCAGCATGGTCCTGTAGCCATCACGATAGAATTCGTTACGAACCACAACAGCGCCCAGATTCCCCAGCGCGGGGGGTTGCTCTTCACCCGGAGCGGCCCCAGATGTATCTCGCGGGGCGCGTCCGGCCTGCCTTGCACCCGAAGGCGCAGGACGGCGGGGAGGCTGTGATCTTGCTGGTCTTTCGGTCGCCATCAGATGCTCTCGAAGTTAGAAACCCTAACAGGTCCACCCCAAGGTAGGCCCTATTAGATGAAAAAATTGCCTGATTCGGGTATTTTCTCCCGAATCATAAATACTTATCTAACAGAAATTTTACCCCTTTACCAAGCCTGAAAAAGGACTCATCATCGCTATACTTATTATTATGTCATATGTAATAGGTTTTGCTTCTTTCTCCGTCCTGCAGAAAAATAGTTTAATTTTCCTCTCCGAAAGCCTGTACCTTTGAAAAGGTAATATGATAAAATTAAAAGACTGTGTAGTTAAGTATAAGAGATTGCGGGGTTTTTTCAGTATGACTCACTCTGCCAGAGAACGGCAAGAGGTCATGAAGGTGTTGCCTGATCAGGTAACGCCCCGTCGTTTTGCGTTTTTAAAACGCCGATCCGTCAGAATCATCTTTCTTGTAATGGTATTGCTGGGTGGTTTCTTTATAAGCGCCCCCACCAAAAAAGCCCAAGCCTGCGGCGACTATTGTGTTTGTGAAATCGCTTTCCATTCCGTCTTCCGCACTCAGCTGGTTTTTGAAAGTCTGGCTACCAATGCTTGGATTGTTCTGCAATTCGAATTGCATCGTGAAATTTTCTGGGAAGACTGGATGTGGCGCTACAACATCGGTAACGCCCTGATGATGTGGACACAGGAACTGGCAAACGCCGCCATGACAGAAATGTTTGCGATCGGCGCTTTCTTTGACGCTAAACACCAGATGGAAACGCAAAGACTGCTACAAACAAAGATGGCTGATGCGCAGCGTGATTACCGACCCGATACAGGTATGTGTACCATTGGGACTGTCGCGCGCGGCCTTGGCTACACCACCAGAAATGCCGAGGACGTTGCTCATACTATTACACAAAATAACATCGACCGTTTCACAATGACCCGTAACGGATCGGCAGGTTTTGGTCCTTCAGGGGATAAAGAAGCGCGCTTCCTGCAAATTCGCCAGCGCTTCTGCGATCCGCGGGACAATAATGGTTCGATGGCTGTCTATGTATGCCGTACAGCCCCCGGCGTAGGCACCCGTAACAAAGATGTTGATTTTGGCAGAACTGTTCTGGAGCCCTTAACCATCAATGCTGATGCCATGAATGATGTGATGGCTTTGGCCTCCTACCTTTATGCCCACAATATTCCAGCGCCTTTCCCTGACACCTTGTTCGAATCAGAACGTGGTAAATCGTATGCCCTTGATATGCGTTCAATCGCAGCCAAGCGCTCGATTGCTACATATTCTTTTGGCAGCATCGTTGGTCAGAAAGCTGAAGGCAGTGCTGCCTCCGCCGGAAACAGACAATATCTTCGCAATGTCCTGACCAATCTGGGTGTACCAACGACCGAAGCCGAACAGATGATCGGCGATCGCCCCAGCTATTACGCCCAGATGGAGCTTCTGACCAAGAAAATCTTCCAGCAGCCTGCTTTTTATGTGAACCTTTATGAAGCGCCCGCAAACGTAGAGCGCAAAAGTGCTGCTATCCAAGCCCTGCGTCTGTCCCAGGATATGGATAAATTTAACAGTGTACTGCGCAGCGAGCAGGCTCTTTCCGCACTCTTGGAACTGTATATCGAAGATATTCAGAAAGAAGTGATCAACCTTGATGGTAATTCGCAGGATAGGTAATGGTCATGGGGAAAAACATCACATCACACATCAAGCTTTTGGGATTGGCCGCTTTACTCAGCCTGATAATTGCCGCGCCACAAAAAGCGCAAGCCATTTGTGTTCTGTGCACCGATTTGATGTCCGAAAATTCCGACACACGTGATTTGATGAATGACGAGCATGATGAAACACGCGAGCACTTCAACGCCGAGTTTGATTCATGGGAAGAATGGCTTGAGAATACATTCACCCCGCCGTGGCTTGAGCCGCTATATGATATGGCAGAGCAAATGACCACAACAATGGTCTATCAGGTTTTTGCCATCGGCACCCTGCTGGATGCCAAGCAGGAACTTGAAGTACAGCGCATACTGCAAAAGCGCGTAGCCGAAGCACAACGTGACTATCAGCCCAGTGTCGGGGTATGTTCAATCGGCACAACGATCCGCTCACTGGCGACAGCTGAAAGACGCGCGGAAACAACAACCTTTGTATTGAGCCAACGCGCACAAGACCGTCAGCTTGGCAACATGCATGCTGCTGCCGCGGGCGGCAGAGATGCAGATATTAAAGCCCGTATCGAACAAATGCGCGCGCGTTATTGCGATACACGGGATGCCAACAACCAGTTTGATGATGTGTGTGGATCCGGTAATGGTGGCCGTCAGGCAACTCTTAACAAAGATCTGGATTACACCAGAACTGTGGAAACGCCCCGCACTCTAAATATCGATTTTACAGACACAACAGCCACAGACGATGAAATTGATGTTCTGGCGCTCGCCAGCAACCTCTATTCCCATGATATTCCCGACAGAATAAAAGAGAAATTTTACAATATGGCCGATGAAACAACGGAAGTGGACAGGATCGCCACTCTGCTTGATCAAAGGTCGATTGTTGCCAAGCGCAGCATTGCCGAACACTCCTATAACACTATTGTTGGCATGAAGGCCTATGGCAGCCCCGATTCAGGTGACCCCCTTATCGGCAGCTCTGTTGACACCACCCAATATCTGCGTGTTGTCCTTGAGCAGCTGGGCATGTCTGCCGCCGACATCACGAACTTCCTCGGTGAACAACCAAGCTATTTTGCCCAAATGGAAGTCATCACGAAGAAAGCCTTCCAACAGCCGGGTTTCTATGCCGACCTGTATGACAAACCCACCAACGTGGACAGAAAAAAAGTCGCCTTGCAGGCCATCAGCCTGATGCAGGATTTTGATACCTGGCAAAGCTATCTGCGGACTGAGGCCATGCTTTCGGTATTACTCGAGCTTGAAGTTGAAAAATATCAAGGTGCCGTTGAAATCGGCAGCACCAGAGGGAACCGTTAATGTTTGCGAACAAAACACATTCGGGTCTGCTTAAATCAAGCCTTCGCAAGCTGGCGCTGGTTTCTTTTGCTATTACCGCCCTTGCCGTGACAATCATAATACCCCGTCAGGAAGCGCAGGCCACAGGCTGCTGCCCAAATAATTCGGCCTGTACCGAGATCCAGAACGCCATTTCACAGGCGATGGAAACTGCCCTGCATGAAGCCCTGCGCGCCAACATCACGCAGCAATTTGTTTACCAGCAGCGCTGGTTCATGTTTGATTTCTTCAGAACCCATATTTTGCCAGCCATGATGAACATGGCCGAGCAATTAACCACCACAGGGGAAGCCCAGGTCTTCACCTTTGGGGCTATTCTGGATGCCAAAGAAACTCTGGAAACAGAGCGCCTGATACAGGAAAAAACCGCACAGGCACACCGTGATTATATTCCGGATGTCGGCATGTGTACAATTGGTACGGCAGCCCAAAGCCTCGCGGCATCCGACAGGACAGGCGAATACACAGCCATCGCACTGAACAAGCGGATGATTGACCGCCAAATGAATATACAAGGCACATCAGCCTTTCAGGGTAGCAGCACAGACGTTGAAGCCAGAATTAGACAATTCCGGGACCGCTTCTGTGACCGCCACAGCAATACAGGCAACACAACAAATCTTTGCAATGCCAGTGCTGGTCCCTTTATTAACCGTGATATCGACTATGCCGCTACAGTCGGTCTGCGCCGCACGTTGAATTTGAACCTGACAAACGGCAGTGCTGCCGCACCCGATACAGATGACGAAAATATTATAGCGCTCGCAAGTAATCTTTACGGCAACCGTGTCTTTGAGAGATTTTCTGTGCCAACAGATATCAATATGACACCTGCCGAATATTGGCAGCACGGACAATTGGCGTGGTATCTGGATCGTCGCTCCATCACGGCCAAACGCAATGTTGCACAGAACTCTTTTAATGCCATCGTGGGTATGAAAGCCGCAGGATCATCACCAGCCGCCAACGCCGGTAATTATCTATATGCCGTCTTCTCACAACTGGGCGTTTCAGATAATGCTGAGGCGCGGCAGATGCTGGGAGCGAATCCCAGTTACTATGCCCTATTAGAGGTTATAGCCCAAAAAATTTACCAAGACCCAGAGTTCTATACAAACCTATACGACTCGCCAACAAATGTTCTGCGCAAGAAAGTTGCTATGCAAGCCATCGATCTGATGCTTGATCGTGACACTTTCAAGAGCGAGCTCAGAACCGAAGCCTTGCTAAGCGTCTTGCTGGAAACAGAGATGATTGGATACCAGAAAGATCTGGAGAAAAATCTCAACAATATGACCGACCAGGAAAGGTTGGTACCGTAATGGCAATTAAAACATATCGTCATTTCGAGAATTTTATCCTGCGTCCGTTTTTGGCGTCCTTTATGATATGGGGATTGCTGCTTTGTGCTTTGCTGGTAACGGTACCGGCGAAGAAAGCGCTAGCGATCTGTTTTTGTGATGGCTGCCCCTGTTCGGCCAACGAGTATGCCGACAATACAGCCGAAAATTCGTCACTTCACAATGAAACCCGATTTGATGAGTTCGGGTTTGTGCTGCCTCTGCCTTACTATGCCTATGATACGAACGGCTTTATCCCGATTGAAGGAGAACCGCAGGGTCTGGAACGTATCGGCGAGCATCAGGAGTTTGTGTGGCAGCTATGGTTTGATAATTTCCTGCCGTGGTGGATGTATATGTCGCAACAGCTCACGCAAAACGTGATGTGGCACACATTTGCAATTGGCACATTCATCGACGCCAAGCACCAGCTGGAATCGCAGGCATTATTCCAGGAGCGGCTGGCAGAAATTCACAAGCGCTACCAGCCCAGTGTAGGAATGTGCGTATTTGGCACAAATGTACGAAGCCTTGCCGCATCTGAACGCCAGAGCGATCTTACGACCCACACTATGAACGAGCGCCAAATCCAGCGTCAACTGAACAGGGAAGGCAGCCTTGGCCAGCAGGGTAACGATATCGATGTTCAGGGGCGCGCCATTTTCTTCATGCGTCAGGTTTGTGATCGTTTTGATAACAACGCAATTTACGATGACTCATTTTCAGGCTTTAGAGCCTTGTGCGAAACGGGCCCTCGCACAAATGGCACTGTTAACATGGATGTTGATTTTACAAGACTGGTGATGCTGCCCCGTACATTGGATGTAGATTTTATCAACCCTGCCGACCCGCAAAACCAGCGCGCCCGTCAGGTTTACGCCCTTGCCGCCAATCTTTATGGCACAAAAACCTTAAGCATGCCGAACATCAGCACCGAGAACGATAAATCCAATGAAAGCAAGATGCTGGATTTGCGCTCGGTCATCGCCAAACGTAGCGTGGCTCAAGCCCCTTATAATGCCCTTGTAGGCCTTAAGGCACGCGGCACATCCATTAGTAACAGCAGTACCCTCGATTACATGGCCCGCCTGCTTGAGGAATTGGGTATGAGCAATGCTGATGCCCGCACATTTATTGGTGAGCGCCCCAGCTATTATGCCCAGTTGGAACTTCTGGCCAAAAAAATCTATCAGAATCCCGATTTCTATCGTGAATTATATGACCGCCCCGAAAATACGAAGCGCAAGAGTGTAGCCATGAGTGCTATTGCCTCTATGCTCGATCGCGAGATTTATGACAGCCAGCTTCGTGCCGAGGCCATTATGTCGGAACTTCTGGAGATGAAACTGATCACAAGTCAGGAAATGGTTGAAGACTCGGCAACCAGAAAGTCGGATAAATAATATGATGACAATTACAGGCAAAGAGTTAGGCAAAGGAAGAAAGCTGCTGCTTACCGGCATAGTAGCTGCCTTGCTGACATTTGCCGGTAATGCCTATGCTGACCACGAAGGTTCTGATGGTGCCCTCGATCAGGGAACCCAGCAACAGGATCTGGAAGACGCCTTGAATGATAACTGGCTGCCAACCATCCCGGAGATGGCTGACCAGTTTTCTGCCACCATGATCCATCAGATTTTTGGTATTGGCGCCCTGCTTGATGCCAAGCACCAGTTAGAAACCCAACGTTTGTTAGGTCAGCTGCGTGCGGAAGCGCACAAGAACTATCGTTCATCCAATCAAATGTGCCGTTATGGTACAAACGTTCGCAGTCTGGCCACAACCGAAGCCCGCGCTTTGGCCAATAAAAGTGCCATGTCGCAGGTACTGCAACAGCGCATATTGCTCAAAGGTAACTCCGTTGGTTCTGCGGGCCGTTATAGCGATTTGCGTAGTCGTTTCGACCAATTCCGTAGCCTCTATTGCAATCCCGAAGAAAATGACGGCGATCTGTGGAACGAGGCGAATACAAATTCCAGTATATGTTTGACGACTGCCGGTGCTACACGCCTCAATAACGATATTGATTATACGCGTATGCTGGATTCCCGCCTTACGGTCGATGTCAATTTTACGGATGCCACACAGACTGACGATGAAACCGACCTGATGGCTATGGGCCGTAACCTCTACTCCCACCAGCTGCTGGATCTGCGTGAGGATAACGTTCTGGCCCGTGAAGGCAACCTGCCCAACATCATGAATATGCGTTCTTTGCACGCCATGCGCGGTATCAGTCATAACAGTTTTGCAGAAATAGTCGGGATGAAGGCCGCAGGCTCTGGCACCGTCGGTACCTTTATGCGCCGGATCATCGAAGAGCTGGATATACCTGCTGCCGAAGTTGACCAGTTTTTAGGGGCTAACCCGAGTTATTTTGCACAAATGGAAGTCCTGACCCGCAAGATGTACCATAACCCCGATTTCTATACGAACCTGTATACCAGCCCTGAGAACCTGAAACGTACAAGTGTGGCACTACAGGCGCTGCAGATTATGCATGATCGGGACCGTTTCGAGGCCAGTCTGCGTCGCGAGATGCTTTTATCATCTATTCTGGAAATGAGAATCCGTGATGCCCAGGAAGTGGGCGAATCACAAATCACAGGCCGCGCCAACAGCCGCGGACAATAACCTTCCTCCCAGCCTTTTGGCACTTTTCTTGCAAACTCTATTCACAGGATAGATTGGCACCACCCCCAATTGAGGGCAATGTGCCTTAAGAAAGCAAGGAAATACCATGTCTTTCAGTGGTTTAAACTCGGCACTTTCAGGCCTGCGCGTTGCCCAACAGCAGTTGAGCGTTATTTCCAATAACGTGGCTAATGTCGGAACAGATGGCTACACCCGGAAAATTTTGCCCCAATCTACGGTAAGTGTCAGTGGCGCCACCATAGGCGCCAAGGCTGATCCGATCATCCGTAATGTCGACCTGTATCTCGCCCGCGATTACTGGACACAGGTCAGTTCAACCAGTTTTTATGATACCCAGATCAACTACCTGAACAAGATCCAGCAGTTCCATGGGTCGCCGGAACAGGAATTGTCGATTTCCGCGCAAATTACCAAGCTGCGCGATTCGTTTGCGGCACTCGCCGATAGTCCGGAAGATACCTATCTGCAACGCTCGACCATCAAACAGGCAGAGACAACCGCTCAAAAATTTAATGATTTTTCCGGCCTGCTTGATTCCATGAGGAACGACACGCAGGTGGAAATGCAGCTTGCCGTACAGCAAATCAATAACAAGCTCAACACCATCGCCGCCATGAACAAAGAGATCAAGCTGGATACAGCTTTCAACCGTTCTACAGCGGCCTCCGCGGATTTAAGAGATCAGGCAATTAAAGAATTATCCGGCATGATGGATATTTCATTTTTTACCCGCTCCGATGGGGTACTCGTTGTTCAGACACGTCAGGGCGTGCAACTGGCTGATGAAAATGCAGAAACCGTCTTCTTTGAAAAAGGCGCCCCGCTCGGCCCGGATAGTTATTATCCTGTATCGGCAAATGGCATCTATGTCGGCGGCGATCCTGAAGAAAACGCCAACGCGATCAACATCACAGAAACAGGAATTGGGGGGCAACTCGGAGCCCTTGTTGAGCTGCGTGATGAAATATTACCACGCCAACAAGCCCAGCTCGATGAATTGGCCCACAAAATGGCTTTGCGTTTTGAAGCGCAGGGCTTGCGCCTCTTCACCGATGCCACAGGGGCGGTTCCTGCCGACACGGCACCCGTTCCCAATCCCCCTGGCCCACTAACACCCGTTACATATGTTGGCTTTGCACGTGAGATTCGTGTTAACCAGAATATCATTAATGACAATTCTCTGATCCAGACCGGTACGGCAGCTGCCGATTTACCTGTACAATCAGGCTCCAACGAAGTGTTACGCCGCGTGGCTGAATTTGTCTTCGGAGAAATCGATTATCAGGAGGCTGTCGGTAATATCGATGTACGGGCAGCAGGTACGGGCGGCACCACACTACAACAATGGCTCGGCCTGTATTCGGAGAATACTGTGCAAGGAACGCTCAACCTATCTTCTTATGGTGACGTTCAGGCCTTGATTGATGCTGGCGGCACTGTATTTGACCCCAATCCCCCCGGTCCACCTATCAATGATTTCTTTGAAATCACATTCGATGATCCGCGACTGGCTGTACCAGCCCAGACCTACAGCCTGAGCCTGAGTGCCATACAAGCGACATATCCGATTGGTGGTGCCATCACGAATGCCGCAGACCAGCTCGCTGCTGCTATCAACAATCTGGCACCGGCACCTGATCCCGCTTTTGATGTACAGGCAAGCGTCAGCCCTTATGGACAACTGACCATCCAGTCCCGCGCCAATATTACAATTGATGCTTCTTCGATGGCGAATGGTATGCGCGAAGAAGGTCTTGCATTACTGGGATTAACCGAGGGCACATTCAACACAACGGATCCTTATTTTGATGTGCAGGTCGGACGTGACAATATCGTCAGGGTCACGATTGAACCCGGCGATACAGAAGCAGATCTTGCCGACAAGCTGGAATATGATACCGCCACACAAACAGGTGTTCCGGGTCTGTATGTAGATATTGATGCTGCCACAGGGTTCCTGACTATCCGCCCGGGGAATGATGACTCGAATGGTGGTCCTGTATTTGGTGGCGATATCAAAATCATAGGCGGATCAATCTCGGCCGACGGAACGGGTGGCTCGGGCGTACCCTCGGGGGCGACCGTTATCGAGGCCCTGTTTGGCACGAATAGCCCCATCACAAATGTGACTTATGATTCAACATCAACTTTCCGTTACAGAAATCTGGGCCCCGGTGCCGACACCAATACAGGGATTATCAGTTCAACCACGTTGATCGACTACTCACAAAAGATGGTTAACCAGCATGCCGAAGAAATCCTGCTGGCCGAAGCACGTCTTTCTGACGAATCTTCCTTTAGGGATCTGCTGCAAACCGAATTGCTTGACCAATCGACCGTTAACATTGACGAAGAATTGTCGCACCTGATCGTTGTGCAAACAGCTTATGCAGCTTCCGCACGCATGGTCAGCGCGATTGATGAATTATTTCAGGAACTTTTAAACTCAATCAGATAATTGAGGGATAGCTATGGCATCAGTATCAACATTAGGACAATCACTGGAACAAGTTGAACGCCTGAAGGTGTTGCAAACACAGCTCAGCACTCTGCAAAGCCAGTTAACAACAGGCAAAAAGACTGATCTATTCAAGGGATTGGGTACGGATGTTATTACATCAAAAAAATCACGAGCAAATTTCAACGCCCTTGATAACTATCTTACCAATATCGAGACAGCAACCAGACGCATCAGTATGACTACAAACCTGATCGAAGAGGTCAAGGCACAGAGCGAAAACCTGCTTGGCTCACTCGAACTGCAAACACAACAAGGTGAATATGAAATTGAGGCCCTTGGCCAGTTCGCCGACAACCTGCAAGGCTTTATTTTCAATCTTCTGAACGAGAAAGATGGTGACCGTTATTTGCTTGCAGGCGCCAACACCTTGACAAAACCGCTGTCAAACACAGGTACATTGGATACATACACAACCAACCAGATCGAAGACTGGGTAAATGGCGTTATCACAACAGATGAATTTATGAATTCTTATAAAGACAAGGCACAATTGACCGATACAATTGTCGGCTACAGCGCCGAGATCGCCAGTGGTCAGAGCAAGAGCATTAGTGTGCGCGTTGATGATAATGCCGAGATTGATTACACGGTAATGGCAAATGCCGATCCCTTCAGGGATATTCTCGTGGCCATCAGCATGATCAAGAATATTGATGCCGTGATTGACGAAGTTACGCTGGAGGATGATGATCCTGCAGGTACCATCACGGCTCCCGGCTCTACAAAACAGGAAAAGAACGATAATTTCTACAAGGTCTTTAATGATCTGGCGGCGATGCTCAATCGCGGCCTTGACCAGATTGATACAGAGCGCTTCAAGCTGGCGCAGGCACAAACGCAGATCACGCAAATTGCGGATAATCATAAAGTTGAGAAAAATATGCTGGCAACGACAATCTCAAATGCCGAAGATGTCGATATCAACGAAGTGGCTGTAAAGTTGAACGCCTTGACCATTCAGCTGGAGGCCTCTTATAGAGTTACCGCAACGATCAGCAATCTTAATCTGGCGAGCTTCTTATCCTAAAAAAACGGCCCTTAACGGGCCGTTATCTTAAAATTATCCTGTTCTCATCAGGGGTAGTTTTCAACCAGAAGAACAGAGGGTCCCTTAGGCAGGTTCGGGTGCAAACGGCCCTGAGGACGTGGCTCAGCATTTCCGTACAGATTAAAGAGCTGTGTCACAGCATCCGGGAATGTGCCATGCAAGCTGATAGCTTTAGGTAATTTATAATCGTAGCCAGAATCCCAAATAAGTTCGACTCCTGCATTGCCAGCCCAACTGGTCAAAACATCCTTCAGGCTTTGCTGGCTATCGGCTTGCCAGAAACGAATTTCAAACGGGTCAAGGATCGGTTTTTGTGGAAGGAGATTTGCTGTACCTGTAGCAACAACATCACGATTATAAATGTTTTTTCCTTCTTCAATACGGGCATCATCGGCGTAAGAAACACGTAACGGTTTATCTGTAGCCGGACGATCAATTATTTCCTGGCTCATGGGCTCTGCCATGATAGCAGGGGCGGCTGCAGGCTCATAAGAAGCGACTTCTGTGGCTTCTACCGAAGCTTCTTCTTTAACAGCAGACTCTTCTACAATTGCCGGAGGCTCTTCCATCATAGAAGGAGGAGGAGGCGTTTGACCATTCATAACCTCTGTAGAACCAGCCAGATTACGGGGCGGGGTACGGCGCGGGTAATTATTGGCAGTGCCTTCACCCGTTATAGCCGCAGGGCTTGCAGACATGTGGGCCTTCTCATTCGCCTCCATCTCCTGACCGCTCATGGCTGATGATTCATCAGCAAGGGGGATCATCAGAGTATTGGGATGTGCGCGCGCTTCCAATCCTTCTGAAGGATGAACCACAACAGTTTTACCCTGAATTTGTGCAGCAAGGCCGTGAGGAGCAAGCGCTTCGTTCAAAACCACATCCCAAGACTTGCCACCATTCCATGACAATTTAACGCCGGGATTAACGCCCTGAGCAAAAGAAGAAACAAACTCCGGAGGAACAATCTGCCCCAAAGCCAGTGCCAATGGAATTTCTGAACCGAAACCAAGAGCCTCGGCATATGAACCAGCGGCAGGTGCTGCAACTTCCTCTACAGGATAGGCAGATTCAACGGGTACGGTTACCTCGGAAGCAATAGCTTCTTCCTGAACCTCAACCGGCGTTTCCGCTGTTTCGGTTGGCAGAGCGCCCGGTGCCGGCATCAATTCTGTTGCTTGCACATCAGCCATAGGCGCTGCAGTCGCCTGTTCATCCTGCGTTGTAATAGTCAGCGCGGGTGCTGAAGGCGGCGGGGTCCAATCAAACCCGGCGGAAGCGGGCAAAGAGAAGGAGCAAATCACTGCGCCCGTCAAAGCTGTCCTTTGCAAAATTATGCCAAGGTTTCTCATCTTAAAATACCTTTCACTGACGATCGAATAGCGGCTGGGGGCAAGACACCTACGCCCGTCGCCCTTTAATCACAACCAAGCTCAGACAATAATCTGCAGGGTCTAAAATGACAAGCACCCGCACCGCAAAAACAGTGGTTAGGGGTGGCTTTTTCCAAGAAAATCAGGAGGGGAGGAGATTAGCCAAAATCTTTCATCTTGCGATAGCGCATTTTGATCCATCCGGCACGATAGTCGCCGAAGATCCAGACACGGAAAGCCCTCAAAGCCGCTGGAAAAGTCAGGCCTTGTTTTTCCATAAATTTAAAGATCATGGTACTAATGATCACAAAGATCAAAGTAATCAGGCGGGCATAAATCAGCAGCAGGAAGTACGGAATACCGGCACGGGCATCCATATTGAAAAATCGCACCGGACGCATTGTATTACGCCAGTGCCAATTATGTTTTTCTATGATGGTATCGTCTTCTGCACTCATCTGCCGATTTCCACTTCTGATACGCCCATTCTAACAGGATTACAAAAAAGTATGAATGGCTGGTAAATTCATATCTACGAACCAGTACTGGATGCCAGCAGCAAGTACCAGCGCCGCTCGATCAATCCGGCCTCGAAAGCCATTTTTGCGGATTCTCCCATACTTCTGCCATAAGCGGGGATCATACGCTGAATGGTCGGGGGCCAGCTGGTGAAATCCATATCCATCAGTTTTTCCCGCACTTCAGCCGGGAAAATCATATATTCACGGATACCCATACGACCGCCTGTGGCTTTGGGAACCAAAGCCTGTGTCACAATCATGCGCATCGATTCCATCAAGGCATAGGCGCGCTCTGAACGCTCGTTCGAATCAAAGGCAGAGATCATACGCTGAACGGTTGCCGCCACACCATTGGTGTGGGTCGTTGTATAAACCGCATGACCGGTCTGTGCTGCTTCAATCGCCGCCGAAATTGTTTCGCGGTCACGGGCCTCACCCACCAGAATAATTTCAGGCTTACGGCGCAGGGCATTACGAACACCGCGCGCAAAATCCGGCAAGTGTCGAGGGATTTCAGTTTGTGAAACCAGCGAGCGGGGGGATTTGATCGTATCGTAAACATATTCGATCGGCGATTCATAGGTCAGCATCTTGCCACAACCATGGGAACGCTCGAGCAACATGCGGTTACCGGCCGCGAGCAGTGTTGACTTACCCGAACCGGTAGGACCTGTGATAACAACAATCCCCTGACGGGGCGCCCAGTTATCAATGATCTCTTTTTCAATATTGAGATCTTTAAGTGAGGGCGGCGTGCTAGGGAGAACACGCATCGTAATTTGTGCGCCGTCACGGCCTTTAGAAAGAATGGCCGTGATGTTCACACGAAAGCGAATACGCGTATAACGATCCGGTCTAACTTCGTAAGAGAGGTCGAGATCGGTCCCCGAAGCCAGACGGGCTTGCGCTTCCGGACCATAGATCTTATGAAGGACGGCACTGATATCAGCGGCATCGAGAGCGCGGAACGTGCCCGGATAAATACCGCCATCAAGTTCATGATAAATAGGCCTGTCAGATTGAAACGTAATATCGGAAGCGCCGCGCTTCACCGACCACAAAAGAAACGGGTCTATGTGATCTTGCGTGAAACGGTTCGGCTCTTCGGGCCATGTCTGGCCTTTACTATCCTTACCTTTAAGAAGGCTTATCGGTTTGCGGGCTGCCATCTCTCGGTTCCTGGAACGAATTCTGGTTTGCCGGTGATCTGTACAGCACGATCACCAACACGCAGTCTGTTGCCACTACCGGTTACGCCACGATCAACCTGAAGCGCATGGGGCGGCGAAATCATTCCCTGCGCGAGAAGAAGCCTGTAACGCACCATGCCATTATAATCTGCTGACAACTGGTTCAAATCATCAGAGAAAATCTCGTCAGCCTGCTCGATACCCTTGGCCCAGCCTTCACGGACCCAGATAATCCATTTTTCCCGTTCTTCCTTATTGGCGGGGCGCAAGATATCTGACGGTGGAGCAACATCACCCCAATCGCGTTCCAGATAGTTCCGCCAGTGGCGTGATGAACTAACGATGCGGGCATTACGAATGATCTCATAAACGCGGTCGGAAACTGCAGCTTCCTGACCACGCCCATCAATCAACAAGGCGTTCACTGATTCAGAAATAATCGGCGGCTCAATCATCAGTCCCGAGGGCGCAGGAAGGAGCAACTGACGAAAATCGAATGTCTTATCAAGTTGCGGTGCTCTTGATTCCAGCTCTTTGCGAATTTGGTAAGTGCGTACAGCCAAACCGCCGCGCGCACCATAAGACCATGCCGCTTCTTTCAATGCGTCTTCACGAAGATTAAAGGGTAGCCCCTTATTGTCATCGTAATCGCCTTTAAGTTCCGGCAATGTTGTGCCTTCAATATTTTCAAGCACCGAGATCGGCGGAGGAACAGGCGCTTCATCGCTTGCAACTTCAAGCGCCATGGCAGGCGCAGAAATCATCAGCAAAGAAACAGTCCAAACGGCAAGAATTTTTGATTTCATATGATCCATCCGCAAAATCAACCCCCGACACCCGTGGTCGGAGCATAGTGGATTTCAACAACACGGCGCGTGCCATCAACGCGGATATCCGCACGCAAGCCCAGCTGCAGACCGATATTGCGCAAGACGTCGATGACAGGTTTGTTTTCAACATCAATCGAAACAACAACCGGTGTTACTGGTGGCTGGCCAATCACATTAAAGGCATAACCGGCACGATCTGCCAATGTCTTGGCGATTGTGTCAACAGGACCAACCCAGTTGACCGTAATCGCACGACGGAGTTCCGGCGGCGCATCTTCAATCGGTGCAACAGCAATACCCGGCGAACGCGCCTGTTCAACAGCAGCCAGTGTTTCTAAAGCAATCGATGCGCGATCTGCTGCTTCAGCAAGTTGCGCCGAAACTTTGTCGGGGGATGCCACAACTTGCGGTGTGCGCTTGAGTATAGGCGACCCTGTTGAACAGGCCCCCAGCACACTGGCGCAAACCATAATTGTCACAGCACTGAAGGGGCGGAAACTGCGGAACATGCGGAATACCTCGAGACAAAAACCTATAAAAAAGAAACAGGGGCAGAACACACTGATGTGGTCAGGCCGACATATTGTCACAAAATTAGCCTTTAAAAACAAGCCTCACAAGGGCTTTTGTCAGATTGTCCCCGCCGAGAGGCAAAACCGGTCGGTTTCGGGGATAAACAGGGGACAAGGCGATCACTGGCCCGCGCGCATGAGTCCGTGGCGGTTCATGGATTTCAGCACCTTGGCTTTATAGGTTTTACCTATGGAAGGGGTGCGGGAATGATAATTGGCAATCGCCTGGGAAAGGCTGCCGGTTTCATTGAGGTGACGCCTGAGAATCCACGCCGCCACACCGACATTGGTACAGGGGTCATCGCGTACCCACTGACGGGCGGTTGGCTGAGTGACCCCCCATTGTTCTGTCAATTCCTTGAGCCATATCGTATTGATTTGCATAGGACCAAGGTCGTAACTGCCGTTCTGGTTGGGACCAACTTCCTGCCCAACACGGCCCCCCTCGACCTGATAAATACCCAAAAGCACATGGGGCGGCAACTCGTAGGTTTCCGCAGCCAAAAGCAAACAGGCAGCAAATACTTTTCCGATCATGTCTTATTCTTTAATCGATCATAGCCCTAAACGCTAGAAAATGAACATAAGCTCAAATTATATTATGTAATTAAAACTCTTCCTCGTCACTCTTTTGTGCGCCGGGTCGGAAAAACGACATCGGATTATAGGCTTGTGCTGAAGAAGCCTCAGCCTGCATTTCGGGTGACGGAGCCGCAGAAACAGGCGGCGGTACGGGTGCATCCTGAACCGGAATTGGTGCCGGTGCTGAAACAGGGGCAGCGACCGCTGCCGCCATACCGGCCTGCTGGGAGGGTGCTTTTCCTCCCGCAACGGCAGGCGCAACTGCAAATCGTCCGACCAATGATTGGGATAGAACCCGCAGAACAGCCAGATGGCGATCAAAGGATTCCCAAAGCGTTTCCAGAGGGATTTGCCCTTCATGATCTGCCATCAATTGTGTACGGGTTTTTTCATCCATGGACTGGATACGGTTTTTTTCCTGCCTGTGCGCCTCACAATAAAGCGGCACCATCGCGCGCAGGATAACCAGCTCCGTCTGCTTAAGGTCGGTAACAGCAGCTTCCGGCATCAATGTCAGTGTCAGATTGGCAGCAAGACGGCTTAGCCTATCAATAACATCCTGCATCATCTTTCTTTCAGGTCTGCCAAAAGAATAATCGGATATTGTCATGACCAGCGGTGTCAGGGCCTGCATACATTGCATCATCACCTGCGTATCATCGGCAGGCGGCAGATCCGCCGCCAGTGCTTCCAGCCTTGCTGTATTACCGGCAGCCGGATTGAAGTTATCAGCAAAAGTCAGAACCGTTGTAAAGGCACTGACGACACGTTTCATATCAGAAGCAGCCGGAAGGTTTTTTTGTGTGCGTACATGTTCGGCAATGATCTGGCCGCCCAGTCCCGCAAGCGCCAAACGTACCGACTCGCCGTCACCATCACGGTCCTGCACATCCATCACAGCAGCCAGATCAACGCCCGTCTGTACAGCCAAACCCAAAAGCTCTGCCAATACGGCAGCTTCAGGCCGACCTGCCTCAACAGGGGCAGCCCGGGCCGCCGATAATAAGGGGGCGCCGATCTTTTCAATGACTTCAAATAAATAGGCTGTTTTCGCTGTCATACTTATTACATTGCCGGTTTGACATCACCCAACAGTGTCGACACATCTTTGGCACGACCCTGTACAATTTTCACTTTTTCATCACGGGCACGATAAACGGTAAGCGGTGTCACATTCAGTTTCCATGACTGCATAATCGCCATATTACGCTCGACCCCCTGCTCATTAATACCAGGCGTTACCGGCAAAGCTTCCTTGTCGTCATCAAGGTGTCTGAACCAGCGGGCCTCCGGATCGGGAAGTGCCAGCAAGAGGGCTGCCTGCGCCCTTGTTTCATCCCTGAACCCGACAGGGATCATACGTACCTGTATCTTTCCGCCCTCGATATCCTTGCGCAGCGATTTCATGAAATCATGACAGTAAGGACACTGCGGATCGATGAACATATATATATAGGGAGCCTCTTGCTTACCCAGACGAACCCAGTTGCTTCCTTCCAGGTCGCTATAAAGCTGCTCGGAAGGGCTTTTAAGGACCTTTGCTATATCACCCTCTTTAACGTTATCCGTTACCGAAGCAATCTCGGCAGGCTTTTCCGCTTTCAGAACATCGAGAACATTATCTCCTTTCTGCTGCAAAGTAGCGACTTGCTGCAACGTAATCATTTTACCTGTCTTATCAAAAAGCAAACCCAACAACACATATTCACGGTCAGGGGTTACATAAAAATACTGTTCCTGCCCGTTCTGAATGGCAATCCACGCATCCAGTCCCGCTTCGTTACCCATATAGCGAAGTTGTGCGCCTTCCTTGGCCATCGCCTCGAGAGGGGCAGGCATAGCAGGCTCTTTAACGGGCGTTGATTGCGCCCATGCTGCATTAGACATAACCGTAATAGCTGCCATAGCACAGGCTACGCGTATAAACTGGACCATCAAAGATCTCCGCTCAAAGGGTGACAGGGCGGCGTCATTCTAGGATAGCCCTGCAAAGAATTCAAACACAGGATTGGCATTATTAACGCATATCGGTACAATTCGGTCCGACTGTTAGACAACGGAGAGAGACCCCAATGAACAATACATGGATAATTGTTGCTATCATCCTGATCCCGCTTGTTTTCGTGATCATGCTCTACAACCGTCTGATCGCCCTGCGCCAGACACGGAAGAACGCTTTTTCCGATATTGATGTGCAACTTAAACAGCGTTTTGATCTGGTACCGCAACTGGTTGAAACCGTTAAGGGTTATGCAGGTCATGAAAAAACAGTTTTCGAGAATGTAACCGAAGCCCGTGCCCGTGTAGGGCGTGCCGGTGGCAGTGGTCCAGCAGGGGAACGCTTGCAAGCCGAAGGTGCCTTGGGGGCAGCCATGATGAATTTGTTTGCTGTGGCGGAAAACTATCCCGCTCTGAAGGCTGATCAAAACTTCCAGCAACTGCAAGCCGAGCTTTCGGATATTGAAAACAAAATTGCAGCCGCCCGTCGTTTCTTCAACAGCGCTACGAACGAATACAACACCGCTGTTCAGCAATTTCCTGCCAATCTGATCGCCAATATGTTTGGCTTTAAGGAAGAAGCCTTCTTTGAGGTTGATGCCGCCGAAAGCGCTGCTATCCAGAAAGCACCTACAGTTTCCTTTAGCTAACGGCATGAAAATCTGATGGCCTATGGCACGATAGGGCTAAGTACGCATATATGGAACAATAATATACGTTCCATTGCCTTGCTGTGCTTTTATCCCGTTCTTATGACCGGCATGCTGTGGGCGATTATGTTTCTGGTAGGGGCCAGCATCATGCCACAGGCTGGTGGCGATTTTAATGCGGCACGCCCTGCCGCTTTCGCGACAGCCTCTGCTATCGAATACTGGCCTACTGTCGCAACGATTGTTGCAATATGGTTTATGATCGCGTGGTTTTTTAATACCCGCATGATCCGTGCCCTGTCCCATTCACGCCCCGTGACCCGCAAGGAAGAACCCGAGCTTTATAACCTGCTGGAAAATCTGTGTATCACGGCAGGTATGCCGATGCCAAAACTCGAAATCATCGAGACCCATGCCCGTAATGCATTTGCCAGCGGTGTTGACCAAAAAAGCTACAGCATCACTGTGACCCGTGGCTTGCTCAATTCCCTGCGCAAGGATGAGGTTGAGGCGGTTTTAGGACATGAGCTTACCCATATTATGAACCGTGATGTACGCCTGCTGATCGTTTCGGTCATTTTTACAGGGCTTCTGGGGTTCGCAGCCCAAATGGCCTGGAGCAGCTTCCGTTATAATATGTGGTCGGGCTCAGCCCAACGCTACCGCCGCCGCTCAGGCAGCGGGAATGGCGGGAATAGCATGGCTGTGATCGCCTTTATTTTCGGGGTCATGGCGATCTTGTGGATCGGCTATGCCGCCACTCTGTT
Organism: Micavibrio sp.; assembly: GCA_046294845.1. Taxonomy (GTDB): domain Bacteria; phylum Pseudomonadota; class Alphaproteobacteria; order Micavibrionales; family Micavibrionaceae; genus Micavibrio_C. The sequence goes on from JBKBNU010000001.1 coordinate 373,003, forward strand.
TACACGCTTTGCGCTTTCCCGCCGCCGCGAATTTATGGCCGATGCGGGAGCTATCCAGCTCACCAAAAATCCAGATGCGATGATGCGCGCATTGATGCGGATTGCACAGCGCGATAAAATTCCCGATGCGACAGGGGATATCGCCCTGATGTGTATCGAAAACTCACAGGCCTTCCTCGGTCTTTTCGCAACACATCCGCCAATCAAGGAGCGTATCCGCACTATCAGCGAAACCACCGGCACCCCCATACCAGAAATCGGCAATGCACACCGTGCACCCGATAATGAGCGTTTTGCCCATGCCCCTGAAGGCAATCCCTGGCTTACACGCAACAGGCCCTTGAGAAGACAGGGAAATCCGTGGCAACAGGGCGAATAAGGCATTTTGGCCATAATTGTGTCCGCCTGTCCGGTTTTTATAGCCAGCCCTTGGAAATCTGCTAAAATTAACTATATAAGATTTCAAATACGCTTTTATTACCCAAGGAGAGAAAAAAGCAATGCAACCCGATCGTTATACAACGACACCCTCGACAGCTTCCCGCATCGCCTCGGTTGATGCCGGTCTGCGCAGTCACATGCAAAGCGTCTATAACCGCATGACGCTGGGTGTTCTTGTCACAGCCATTACCTCTTTTATCGTGGCCAATACGCCCGCCCTCATGAGCCTGTTCCTAGGTGGACCACAGGCCTATATCGTGATGCTGGCTCCTCTGGCGGTTATATGGTTTGGTTTTAATCCCATGACCATGCCCGCAAGCAAACTCAAGATCAGCTTCCTGCTGCTGAGTGTACTTTACGGCATCAGCTTTGCTGCTATCTTCCTTGCTTACGCAAAGACAGATATTGCCCGCGCTTTCTTCATCGCTTCAGCGATGTTTGCAGGCTTGAGCATCTTTGGTTACACCACACGCAAGAACCTTGATGGTCTGGGCACCTTCGCCGTAATGGGTGTCTGGGGTGTTCTTATTCTGGGTCTGATTAACCTGTTTATCGGTTCCTCATCCCTGATGAATGTAATCTCGGTTGTTTCCATCATCGCATTCTCCGGCATTACAGCATGGCAAACACAATCGATGAAAGAGATGTATAGCGCCGCCAACGGCAGCGAAGCCAACAGCCGCATGGCTTGGGCCGCCGCCTTGAACCTGTATATCAGCTTCGTGGCCTTGTTCACGCATATCCTGCATTTGCTGGGCAATAACAGGTAATATACGAACATCATCACATAAAAATATTCGTCTAAAGGCCCGTAATAACGGGCCTTTATTCTTATGCTGCATGCGCGGGTAATCGTTACGATTCTTTTAGGGGGATAGAGCGTATAATTGTGTAAGGTACGAAACGCGAAAGGGGGCTCTTCATGACCAGTCATAGTGCGTATGACATTCCGCCGGAAGAGCGCAGCATGGATCACGGGCTTGCAGGAAATACTCTTGCCTCTCCCGAGCATGAGAAAATGGCCAGATCTCCCGTTCCCTTCTATCAAAATGGTTTTATTGGCACTTCTCTCATCATGCAAAATTTGTATGAAGAAATAAGCCATGCCGCACGATCCCAAGCCCCCGTATTCATCACAGGGGAAACGGGGGCTGGCAAAGAAGTGTGCGCGGAAACCATTCATCAGCATAGTACCCGCCGTGATAAACCGTTTATAGCCATAAACTGTGCGGCCATTCCACGCGACCTTCTTGAATCGGAATTATTCGGTCACGTCAAAGGTGCGTTTACAGGTGCCATTGCCGACCGTGACGGTGCGGCATCACTGGCGAATGGCGGCACGCTGTTTCTGGATGAAGTCGCCGAAATGGCGCCCGATATGCAGACCAAGCTCTTGCGCTTCCTGCAGGATTTTTCCTTCCGCAAAGTCGGTGGCAGCCAGACTGAAAAAACAAATGTCCGGCTTATCTGTGCGACCAACCGCAACCCGCTGGATGAGATCGCCCGCGGGGCCTTGCGCGAGGATCTATATTTCCGCCTTCATGTTATCCCCCTGCAAATTCCGCCCTTGCGAGAACGCGGAGAGGATATACTTGATATCGCCTATGCGCTTTTGCGGCGTTATAGTCAGGAGGAAGGCCGCCACATACACGCCTTCACAGAAGATGTAAAAAGCGTCTTTCTTCACTACCCGTGGCCGGGAAATGTCAGGCAGCTACAAAATGTCTTGCGTTATATCTGCGTTATGAATGACGGCGAATACGTAACCAGCGATATGCTGCCTCGAAAATTATTACACCGGCAACCGGCGAAATCACCGAATGGTAGCACAGTTCCCCGGCCATCCATGGGCGGCGCCGACCCCTCTCTTGAAATGGCGCAGGGCCTGCCCGCACCCTTGAACAGCATGACCCTGGAAGAAATTGAGCGTCTGGTCATTGAACAGGCTGTATCACAGGCCGAGGGTAATATCCCGCAAGCCGCAGCCCGTTTGGGAGTGGCGCCCTCGACTATTTACCGCAAACGGATGTTATGGGCCGGAGATTCCCGGGAGGAATCCTTCTAGAATTCCAGTTTTAGCCCCTGATCCGGAGAGTTTTTTCTCTTGAAATCCGGCCGCAGAGCGACTAACTTCCCCCTGTCTTTTGGAAAAAGGGCCCATAGCTCAGCTGGGAGAGCGCTTGCATGGCATGCAAGAGGTCGTCGGTTCGATCCCGATTGGGTCCACCAAAAGAAGTCTTTAAGGGCTGATAAGTCCCCCGCCACGGCGCAAACCGTAGCGGAGTTTTGTTTTATTTACTCATGACCAACGGCGCGACAAAAGCAAAGAAGGCCCCCGTCATAAACATCAGCACGGAAAAAGCATAGATCCCGATACTGATCCGCCGCAGGAAACGACAAGTCCGTGCCTGTGCCGCATCGGCAGGACAGGGAAGAGTCCGCGCCCGCCAGAGCATGATACCCGCCCCGAGCAGAAGAAAACTAGCCAGACCGAAGACCAGCGCCTTATGACGGGATAGCCAGACAAGCTGTCCATACTCGCTCACCAGCCCTGCCAGAACCGCACCCATACCGAGCGACACCAGAAGTGCCGGCAAGGCACAGCACACGAGTGTGGCCGCCGATGTAAAAAGGCTGAGAACAGGGACGGAAAGCTGGCTCCATCCAAAAACCTTAGTCATGCGCGCCTGCCGGTTGATGATGGATGCCATCCAGTGAATATCCGGCATCGGTGATGAACTTCTTTATTTCTTCATCGCTGAATACCTGATCCTTTTTCATGACTAGGGTAATCAGGGCTTTATCAAGATCGACATCAACCGACTCGGCCTTTTCCGTGCCCATAAAGACCTTGTTAACGGCTTGCGCACAATAATCACAGACAAGGCCCATAACTTTTATATGAACTGTTTCTCCGGTATGCAGCGCCCATGACGGGGTAGCAGACATAAGCAGGAAAGTTACAGCGACAAGCAAAGTATTTTTAATAGGGAATGACATTTTCGTTTCTCCTTAGAAGGTTTGCATCAAATGAAAGAAAACACCGCCGTCGAGATTGACGCCGGTCTCCATGAGGGTTGTGCCCTTAAAAAATCTGACTAACGGGGTAACCGAGAAATCATCCGTCTTGCCGGCATCATAGTCAGCCTGCAACATGAACCATGTATGCAGATCACCATAATCACCGACATAAGGTGCTATCCCGACGCGGGCGGTGTGGGCTGCCTTGTTGTTGATATCCCCTGAAGAGCGAAATTCATTACCATACGAGATATAGTAACGACGATCTTCCCAGTCAGCAGAAATACCACCGTAAATGACAGGTTCTGACTCATCACCGTCATAGGCCCATCCCATTCCCGGTTTGAAATAGAGATTGGCCTGTGATTGGGGACCATTCCATCTCTTCAGCAGGAAATTGGCCTGCATAGCATCCATATGTGCCTTGGGATCGCGCCAGTACTCATGACGCCACCCGACGGAGGCTTTAGGTGTCAGGGTATAATAGATCTGGACATTGTTCATATCCGGATCGTTCATACTCATGGCGCTCCATCCCCCGGGATAGGTTATAGGCCGCGCCTGTGCCGGCATGACCAGCAAGATCGCCAGCAGAAAGGCCAGTGAACAAACACCGCCTTTAAATAAGGGAAACATTTTCAAACTCCATAGGTTATTAATCCATCACGCTGTAATCGAGCGGATGGTCACACTAGGGTCTAAATCTTTGTGTTGATAAAAGGCAGGAATAGCCTGATTGTCGCCATAAGGGCGGTCCCGTACTAATCCGCCCCGAAGGATGGGCTCTTGATAACGGCAAGCCCATCATCAAAGCAGGAATAATAAATCCAAGAACGATGAAGGCGCCCGTTTTGGCCGGAAGGTCAATCATGGGCGATGGAGAAAGGTCACCGAGAGTACAATCCTGCATCAGCATAGGCCCCGCCATATTATCGACCCCATCCCCCTGATTTTCGGAGGAGTTTGGTTGGTGGCAGGGCGGCAACTCCTGTTCTGCTATCTGCTTTGCCGCCGCAGGCTCGGGACAAAACGTCATAACACACACCATGGACGGTGTGAGCATTAAAAGCATCAGGATTGCATTTATGAGCTTTCTCATCCTATTGAGGATATTACTTTCCTGTCGGCGGTCAAGGGTTGTTAACCGTAATAACATAAGCACCGCTATAGGAACCGCCTAGTTGCGCAGCATTAATATGCAGCGTACCGCCGATATAAAAATCCAAAGGGGTAGAAACGCTCAGAGATACTGTAATTGCCGGCTGGGACACGATAGGCGAACTGAGTGATGGAGCAGACATGCGAAATGTATCAACTGACATATCCGCGCCCGGCCCCGTCAAGGTAATGGGAGCAGAAGCCGTAACCGATACCAGGCCGGTCATACCCGTCAAAAGACAGTTTCCCCGCTTACCTCCCGAAACCTGAGTCAGACAGGGAGAAGATGTTGTTGATCCTGCCGGCGTGACCGTAACCGTTGAGGACATGCTTGAACAGGCCCCGTGTGTGCCGAAATCTATCGGCGTGCATACCAGTGCCTGCGCCTGAACCGATTTATGATAACCCGTCATCACCATGGAAAGGACGGAAAGCGCCACCATCAACTTTCCTTTGGTTCGCGGGGGGACGGTGGACATACTTTTTTCCTTGGATACTGTTGGCAATTATGATGGTACCATCATACTCCAGTTACCGGATTGTGCAAAGCGCTCATACAGATTGATGTTCTTTCATCAATTAACTGACGATCAGGTTACCGCCCGTAATCATTTCATAGAGATCAAGGCCCGTGACACCGTTCAGTGTCGCAATATTTACGAAACTGGCGCCGCCTGTCGTCCCGTTAGCATCAACGGCAATTGTTGTATTGCCGCCCGAGACACTGACCGAGACAAAATCAGAAATAACGTGAGAGAGCGGATCATAGGAAATAATATCACTGATATCCAGCTTGTCACGGCCAAGGAAATTAAAATTATAAATCGTATCGGTGCTGGAAGTGTTGTCGAAATAGAAAATATCAATCCCATCCGACCCATATAGATTATCGTTGCCGAGGCCGCCATTAATCGTGTTGGCATTTAGGCTGGCGAAAACATCCGATCCTTCCCATTCAATCGCATATTGCGGCACAGTGACAAAGCCTGTCGAACCATCACCTTGCACTACCAGATCAGCCCATTGTGTACCGTCCAGCATATAAAGATAGTCCTGCGTACCATTGCTATCGTTAGGCTGACCGGCTGACCAATTGGTATACCAGCTATTCACGGCCGTTCCGGAAGAATTGGCAAACTGCACGCCGGATTCATAACCGCCCGTTGTCCAGCGCCAAACGCCCTCAGTTCCAAAATCACCGCCACCAAGCCAGGTGCTAACACCTCCCGCCAGTCCTTCAAGGAAGGATTGTTCGTCAGCTGATGTAATGGTGGCCAGATGACCGGATGCCCCGTTCAATGTGGCCGCATTGGCTGCACTATTGGCAGTTGTCCAATCAACCATACTGTTAATTACACGGTAGAAGTTGCCTGTCTCATAGTTGTATGCAAGGCCAGAATTAGCAGCAAGAAGACTTTGGATCAGGGCTGTTTGCGTATCAACAGTACCGGAATAAATTGTATCGGCACCATCGCCACCATTCAGTGTATCATTACCGGAGCTACCATAGAGTGTGTCATCACCATCGCCACCATAGAGAACATTGGAAGAGTTGACATCGGCATCTGTAATGCTATAGCCAGCCGTCAGAGGTCCGGCAACACCCGCCGTTTCGCCCGAGATTACAACATCATCAAAACGAGCCCAGGCATTTTCATTGTTACCACTTGATCCATCGTGCCAGATACCAAGACGCAAATCATAGGATGTTCCTGATGACACGCTGCCCAGAGAAATCGTATAAAGCTGCCAGCCTGTATCAAGGGCACCGCCGCTACCGAGACCTGTGCTGATAAAGTTGGTAATCGAACCGCCATCCAGATCGTAAAAGACATGGGAGTCTTCACCATTATCATTCTGGCTGGCATGGTTATGCCTGTAGTAGAATGATATTTCTACATTCTCGAGATCTTGTACAAAGTTTATGGTCTGGCTCCAGAAACCATATGCATTACCAAAATTACCATTGTTGTTGGTAATGGTAATCTCGAGAGAACCATTGGCGTTATTACCATCTGTTGTTATTCTCGTACCTGAAACAGTAACGTTGGCAGGGTCGCTACCATCACTGTAGGAAAATCCGCCATTATCTGATCCAAAGGCTTCATCCAGAACTGTTACAGGTGTTCCGCCACCTGATAGGGCTGTGGCGCCGATGGCATTTGTATTCACTGTCTCGTCAAGAGCATAGAGTATGTCGCCACCCGCACTACCGTAGAGCGTGTCGTTTCCTATACCGCCACGCGCTGTCGTCGTGTTCGCAGAAACCAGAATTTGGCTGGCTTCCCATTCAATCACATAGGCACGGGTTGTTCCCGGCAGCTGGTCATTCCAACGTCCGCCGTTTTGCAATTCAATATTCGCCTCAAACCCGTTATAGTCATTGGGTTCACCGCTATTCCAGTTGGTATAGGCACCACCCACAGCGCTGCCAGCAGCCTGACCCTGCCAGAACTGGACACCATCATCCGGCCCGCCTACCCAGCGCCATTCACCGTTTACTGCGCCATCAGATCCGCCGATCCAGATATTCGATGTTCCCGATATACTATCAAGATAGGCATTCTCTGTGGCAGAATTCGAATGTGCCAAGTGACCGGCTATACCATTGATTGTGGCAGCAGTGGCCGCACTATTGGCAGCCTCCCATGTGAGAGTTGTTGTCACATATTGATAGAAGCTGTTCGTCGTGGCGTTATAAACCACACTGGGATTGGCCGCGAGAATCTGGGCGGAGGTAATACTGGCAACCGAAGCCGAATAAATAATATCATCGCCGTTGCCGCCATTCAGGTTATCTGCGCCGGCGCTGCCATAAAGCGTGTCATTTCCGTCACCGCCATCGAGAGTATTCGCATAATCCTTATCCGAATCGGTGTTGCTACCGATCACAATATTATCAATACGTAGTGTTGTATCCTCATTGGCAGCATCCTTGCCCTGAACAAGACCGCCAATCGTCACTGTGTGATTGCCTGATGTCAGCATGCCCAGATCGATAGTGACATTCCGCCAGCCTGTATCATAGGTCGGATCGCCACCGTCACTTTCCATCTGGATAATATAGTCATTACCGTTCAGCCCGTGCTTGATACCGTCAATCTCGACATACAGGATAAAATCCTCATCGACCTCATACGTTCCGGTACGGATAACCTTGTAAGAAAAGCTGATAGTTGTATCTGGCACATCATCGGCCACACTGAAAGTGCGACTGAAACCACCGGACATATTGCCCTCGACTGTGGCATTCGTACCGTCAAAGACAACTTCCAGCGCGCCATTACCATTCACGCCGTCAGTTGTGATGCGTGTACCATTCACATACGCGCCACCTGTGCCGCCAAAAACATTGTCAGCGTAAGAGAAGCTGTCCAATCCACTATTAAAATTGGCAGAGAAAATGGTAACAGAAGGCGCAACAGCATAAAGTGTATCGCTATCGCCATTGCCATTAATTGTATCAGAACCGACACCGCCATATATAATGTTGGCGTTATTATCACCTGTCAGAGTATCGTTATAACGCGATCCGATAATATTCTCGATTGCCGAGAGCGTGTCCGATCCATATCCACCGGAAGCCGTTCCGGAAGAAAGATTGACGGTCAAGGCAGATGCGGATCCGATATAAAGCACAGTATCTGTACCATTGCCGCCAGTAAGCACATCATTACCCGTGCCGCCGTCAATTATATCATCGCCATCGCCGCCTATAATCGTGTTGGCTCCACTATTTCCCGTCAACCTGTCATTGTAAGCCGAGCCCATAAGATTCTCGAATTCACTGATTGTGTCCGTTCCGGCACCACCCGTAGCTTGTGCCGACGAGATCGCAAGAGACACAGAAACTGCTGCGGCAGCAGAGGCATAGGTCAGTGTATCTGTACCATTGCCGCCATAGAGGGTATTGGAGCCCAGACCGCCTTCTATTAGGTCATCGCCATCGTCACCATAGACAGTATCATCACCATCATTGCCTTCGATTGTATCGTTTCCTGCACCACCGCGTAGCGTATCATTACCATTGTTGCCATAAACGAAGTCATTGCCGGCACCCGCCAGAATTTCATCATTACCAGCCTCACCGTAGAGCGTATCATTGCCAGCAGCACCATAGATTGTGTCGTTATCAAGCCCGCCGTAAATGGTATCATTACCGGCGCCACCACTGAGGATATCATCGCCGGCATCACCATAAAGCGTGTCGTTTCCGGCACCGCCATTAAGAGTATCGGCACCATCTTCGCCGTATAAAATGTCATCGCCCAGATCACCGATCAAAATATCGGCTCCTGAACCCCCATTAATCAGGTCATTGCCAGCGCCGCCATTGATGATATCTATACCGGCGTTACCATGGATAATATCGTCACCACCCTCGCCGTAGAGGTTATCATCGCCATCTTCGCCGACGATGATATCGCCGCCGCCGCCGCCGAATATTGTATCATTGCCGATGCCACCGAAAATAGCATCCGTATCATCAAGACCGCGCACACGATCGGCACCATTGCCCGCATTTATAATCTCCGGCTGGGAGCTGCCATGCAGATTATCATCACCTGTTGTACCAGTAATAGTTTCAGCAGGCACATCGCCTAAGGTAGGTGAAACCCGCCCATAAAGGTAATCGGTTGCACTGGTATTGATGGACGATGACTGCCCCTGATTGAGGGAAAGCAAGGTGATATAGGTTGTATCTACCGCCCAGCCATTAATCCGGATGCTATCGATCTGGATACTGCGCCCGCCTTCAGCGCCATCATTAAACCTGAATTGTAAACTCCCCGGATAATTGCCTGTGAAGGATAACTCGAAACGCAGATAATTAAGGGAGCTGCCCGTATGCTCGTCAATCAAGGCAGAGGACACGACAACACCATCCACCAACACTTCAAGCGTCGGGGCTGTGGTGCTGTAGGTAGCACTGGCATCTATTTCAAACTGGAATGTTGCCATAACTCTTATACCTTGATTTAAAAAGACTTTTTGTGAGAAATCACAGGATAATCCTCACACAAAAAGCTTAATGAAATCTCAAAAATGCACAGTATCCTGATACCATTCTAGCAAATAATCTTAACAAAACCCCTAATGTTTCCATAAATGTAAGCAAGCCCTGTGCCAGTCTTACCGATTGTGTTTCTACTCCATTTTTGATAGAAGCAAGGGGAATACGAACTGTTTTTCTTATATAAATCAAAGAGAAGGAAGTATTTGATGCGCACAGCATTCTTTTTGTTTATGGTAATTGTGGCTTCAGGAGCTATGACAGGGTGTGCAAACACTCTTGATGGCATGGGCCGTGACATTGAAAAAGCCGGACAATCCATCCAGACTCTGTAAGAAGCCACCAATATAAAAGGCCCAGCAGATCAAGGAACGCTTCCGGGAGGAGGAAACTGCCATGAAAAAAATATCTGCCTTTTTAATGATAGCCCTGATATCGGGACTGGCTGGCTTTACGGCACAGGCCGCGAGCGATACAGAATTCGGCGAACGCTTCACAAACGAAGAGCCGCAAGCCTTGAAAGATATGACTCCGGAAGAAGACCAGATGTGGGCCGCAGAAATGCTGAATGATATCAGCCCCGCGAGCGGCGAAGCCTCGGCCCCGTCTTCCGAGGATAATAGTGACGAGGCTCCTGCATCTGCACCTAATACCAGCTCACCTGCCGGCCCTGTGCCAGGTATGTCATGGGAAGAAATTTATTCCCCCAACTAGGAAGGCGTGAGACCGGCCTTCAAAGGATTACTCTATTGTGCCTGATACAACTGAGATGATTATGGCTTCTGACAGGGCGGACTCAAAAGCCGCCCTTGTTTTTGTCTCTTTTCTCTCTTTTCTTTTGATCCTTGCTGTCTTCGCCCCCCGCTTTCTGGCCTATGGCCCCTCGCTTGCCGGCCTTATACTTTATTTGCGGCAGGGTTTTGTTGCCAGAGCATGGCGCCCCGGTAATTGTCACGCCGTGATAGCCGCTATTGCCTTTACTATACTGGCGGCCATCAGCTCCTTGTGGGCAGTTCATCCGGAGGACTGTCTGGAACGCGCCTTTAAACTGGCCTCACTCCTGATCCCCGCCGCTCTGGGTTTTGGTGCTATCAGATACTTGCCCCCTGCAACATTAAAACGACATCTATTGCTTGTCCCTTGGGCAGTCATAATTGCCTTGTGTCTGATTTTTTCAGAGCTGCTCCTTGATATGCCCCTATACAAATGGTTGAACGGGCTTAAGGCCGATGAGTTCTTCAACAGCGCAGCCGTCAACCGCGCAGCCGTTACCTGTATTGCCTGCAGCTTTTTTGCACTGGCTATCCTGATGCAGAAGAAATTATATGCAGAAATGGGTGGTATAGGACTTCTCATCCTGCTGGTATTTGCTCTCAGCCAATCCCAATCAGCAGTACTGGGGATTCTGGCGGGGTTGCCATTCTTCTTATTAATGCCCCGTAACAAAACATGGGTGTGGAAGACACTTTTCCTGATTGTAACTGCACTCATTATGCTGTCCCCGCTCTTGGGTATTTTCATGCTGGCTTTTGTAGATTTTATTGAATCCTCAGCCCTAAGCAGCTTCTTTTCCCATTCATATGCCGCCGAACGCCTTGAAATATGGACCTTTGTTTCCAAACATATCCTTATGTCACCGTGGCTCGGCTATGGCATAGAAGCCACAAGAAACATCAATGATTTTGAAACAAGTCAGATATTCTATCGCAGTACAACGGTTCTGCATCCGCACAACTTTGCCCTTCAGATCTGGATTGAATTTGGGATTCTGGGGGCAATGATAGCCTGCACAGCCCTCTATGGCCTGCTGCATAAAATTCGCCTTTATGAGAAAGTCTCTATCATCAGAGCAGAGACAGCAACCGTTATTGCCATGATTGCCATAGCGGCCGTAGGTTACGGCATGTGGCAAGGATGGTGGCTGGGCCTGATTATCCTGCTATTTTATTTTTCTGCCCTGATCAGACAAAGTCTTGTGAAGCAACCCGCCAGTTAAGCGGCGCCCTGTGTTGCCATGGCTTCTTGCTGGCTCTTACGGATCTCCTCGCCAAAGCGCTGCATATAAAGCGCACGGAAATCAACTGGCGTCAGAAGCAACGGCAACATGCCGGCACTTTGCGTCAGGTCGGCAACAATCTGGCGCACAAACGGGAAAGCATAACGTGGGGCCTCGATATAAAGCAACGGGTGATGTTGCTGTTCGGGAACGCCATCAAGTGACACCAGAACGCTATACAGAACTTCGGCAACAAAAGCGACCTTATCTTCACGGCGAGCCTGCACTTTCATACCCAACTGTACTTCGTACATGAATTTATATTGCTGGCTTTGTACCGGAAGACATTCGATAGAGAAACTGACATCCATCTGCGGACGTGTAGTCTTGCTTTCATACAAAGCAGCCGGTTGTGGATTTTCGAACGAAAGATCACGTACGAACTGGGCATGGAACATCATCGGCAAAGCGCGCACAGCGTCAGGGCTTACAGTAGCTTCAGCGTCGCTCATACCGTCTGTTACATCTTCAGTCATGTCTTTCGATCCTTTCAATATCTACGCGGCGGAATTCCGCTTCGATAATTTCCTCTTCACTGGGGGTCATTTCGCGCAAACCATAGCGCTTCATGAGCTGTTCGCGCAAGACAGTTCTGACAGGCGGGATCAATAAAGCAGCCGCAACTATATCACTGAAAAACCCCGGTAAAAGCAAAAGCCCGCCTGCCACCGCCATACAAAAGCCATCGAACATCTCTTGCAGCGGTATCTGTCCTCTTTTTGTGGTTTCCTGAATGGCCAGTAAGGTTCTAATCCCTTGAGTTTTCAGGATAAAACTGCCCGCAAATCCCGCCAGCACGCATAGGAGTATGCTATTTAGTACCCCCACGGATTGGCCCACGACAATAAACAAACTGATTTCAATCAGCGGCAGAATAAAAAAGATGAAAAAAAAGATCATATTTTGACCGTCTTGCCCTTGTGTGTTGGTGTCAGGGCTTTAGTATAATGTGTTAGAATACTTCTTTATACATGTGACAAAGGGTGACGACAACGTGCCAGCCGATCTTTTGATATATGCTATCGTGGCCGCAGGGCTAGTTTTCTGGCTCAGGAATATTCTGGGCACCCGCCACGGTGACGAGAGGGACCGCCCGAACCCTTTTACACGGCCACCGGAAGAGGTCAATCGTCCACAAGCAACCCGCGAGCAACCCGCCATGGCCGATACAGGCATGGGTATAGCCCCCGGCTTTGCACCGGAAACACCGCTAGTTTTGGACAAAAATATGGCACTTGCAGCGGGTGTTGAAGCCTCCTTACGCGAAATCGCCAAGGTTGATCGTACATTTGACCCGCTTTCTTTCTTGCGCGGCGCACAAGATGCCTTTGTGATGATTGTTGAGGCCTTCGCCCGTGGCGATCGGGACACCCTGAAGCCGCTGCTGGCAGAGCCTGTTTACAAGGCTTTTCTGGGAGTTATCACCGAGCGTGAAAATACGGGACAAAAGGCCAGCGTTGAAATTCATGCCATTCGCAAGCTGGAAATTGTTTCCGCACGACTGGAACGCCGCGATGCTTTTGTTACCGTGCGCTTTGTCGCCGATGAGACAAATGTTCTGCGCGATGCTGCTGATATGATCATTCATGGCAATCCGGACCGCGTGACCGAAACGATTGACATATGGACCTTCGTTAGGGATACACGCTCGCGTGAGCCAGGTTGGCTGCTGATTGAAACCAATGACGAAGACGCCAAACAGCAGGATCACAAAACTGTTCCGGATGCCTGAAATAGATTCTCAGTCTGTCATTGAACAAAGCCTGTTTTAAGGGCAAAATCCCAGACATGAAAATCATATCCCTTTGCCTTGCGGCCCTTTTCTGCCTGTCTTCCTGCGCGCTCTTCACACCTGAAGAACGTCCCGAATTTGCAGCCGAGGACACGCCCCTCAGCATCAAACCTGTAGATTTTACGGCACTGCCCGGTTGGGAAAATGATGATCTGGAAGGCACAATCAAGGCCCTTGGCTATTCTTGTGAAAAATTGATGAAGCAAGACAGTGCTAAGCCGTTTGGCGATCCGGCATGGGGCCTACATCTTGAAATTGGCAGCTGGGCCCCCGCCTGCAGCAAAATTGAGAACGGGACACTTAAGGCAGGTCCCTTCAGTGACCCACGCAGTTTCTTTCAATTCTTCTTTACACCTTACGAGGTTAGTGCCGGTGATTACACCAAGGGCCTGTTTACTGGCTACTACGAGGCCTCGCTTAATGGCTCACGCACCCAAAGCGCGCAATATAATACAGCCCTGCTGAAGCGCCCCGATGATCTGGTGATGGTTGAACTGGGTGATTTCCGTGATACGCTGAAAGGCCAACGTATTGCAGGCCGCGTGATTGATGGCAATCTCAAGCCCTATCAGAGCCGCGCTGAAATTGAACAAGGCTTGCTGGCAAATGCCGAGCCCCTTGTCTGGGTTGATGACCCGGTTGATGCTTTCTTCTTGCATATCCAAGGGTCTGGCCGCGTCCTGCTGGATGATGGAACCGAAATGCGCGTCGGTTATGCAGCACAGAACGGTCATGTTTATTATGCTGTAGGACGCGAATTGGTGAAGCGCGAGCTCATGGCCAAGGAGGATGTATCAATGCAAAGCATTCGTCAATGGCTTGATGATCATCCGCAAGAAGCTGCAGAGTTTATGAATCTGAACCCTTCCTATGTTTTCTTTAACGAGATCACAGGTGAAGGTCCGCTGGGTGCCCAGAATGTGCCCCTGACAGCCACGCGGTCAATGGCTGTTGACCGCACAAAAATTGCGTATGGCACACCACTCTGGCTTGATATTGATGAACCTGTTGCAGGTCAGGGCGCTTTACAAAGATTGGTGATTGCACAGGATACAGGGGGCGCGATTAAAGGTCCCATTCGCGGTGATTTTTATTGGGGTTATGGTGAAGAAGCAGAGCACAACGCCGGTCTGATGAAAGCCAAAGGGCGTTACTGGCTGTTATTGCCACGCGTAGGACTGGATTAGAAGACTGAATTAAACTTATAAACAAGCAGGAGAGAGAAATGGCCCGTCTGGAGCTTAAGGATTACGACATCACACCGGATAGAGGGTTCCTAACCCCGTATGACATGGATCAGGTTTCCTTGCCTGCCGATTTTGATGAGATTATTAATGCCCGCCGCATGATGTCGGGCTGGATCACATCTGGTTGCTGCCGCACCTTTATGGACCGTCTGCCCGAAATTGATATGGACAAACATCTGCCCCATTTAAGCGATGCCCAGCTTCGTCTATTGATGGTTCATTATTCCTTCATCGTCCAAGCTTATGTATGGGGCGAAACGGAAGCCGCGCAAATTTTGCCGCGCAATCTGCGCTGTGCCTTACTGCAAACTATCCGACAAGATCGGGCAGTTCCCTTTGTTACCCTACAGCTCCTATACGCTTGATAACTGGGGCAAGCTTGATCCGCAAAAGGGCATTACGCTTGATAACACTTATGTCATACAGAATTTTTATGGCGGTGCTGACGAGAACTGGTTTATTTTGGTCCACGTTGAAATAGAGGCCAAGGCAGGCGCCGCGCTTGCTGCCATTCCCGATGTCATAGAAGCGGTTGAAGCAGGCGATGCCGCCAAGGTTAAAGCCGCCCTCACCACCATCCGCAGCGCATGGGAATTGATCAATCCGGTCTTTGACCGTATGCCGGAAAAATGTGACCCTTATATCTATTATCACCGCGTCCGCCCCTATATCCATGGATGGAAAGGCAATCCTGCTCTACGGGAGGGATTGAAATATGAAGGTGTTGATCGCTATCAGGATAAACCGCAAGCTTTCCGTGGCCAGACAGGATCGCAAAGCTCGATCGTACCGACAATGGATGCGCTGATGCAAATCTCGCACGAGAACGATCCGTTGAAAGAGTTTTTGGATGAGCTGCATCAATATCGTCCGCCACGCCACCGCAAATTCATCGAAGATGTAGGCGCCCGCAGCACATTAAGAGATTTTGTCAAAGCGCAGAATGACCGCGATCTGGTCAACCTGTATGATGATATTATCGATCACGTACAAAAATTCCGTACGCGCCATCTGGAATACGCAGCCAATTACATCAATAAGCAGGCCCGTGATTCCGAAGGCAATCCGGTTGATATCGGCACAGGCGGCACACCTTTCATGAAATATCTGAAGAAGCATCGTGACGAAAGCCGCCATCACTTCCTTGACCAGAGCCGCGGCGAAAAACTTGCAAGCTAGGAACAAAATTAAACCCCGCTTCCGGCGGGGTTTTTTTCTTACGATCTATTGAGCCAAAGGGGGTCGGTAATCCCTTCAAGCATTTGCGTGTGCGCGGCCTGCTCTTCTTCAGAAGCCACAAATCTTCTGGGCTCGCGGTAAGTACGCTGGCGTGCGGCTTGCGATGACACCTGTGCTTGTGATTGGTCGTTATTGGCAACAGGCGCCCCTTGCAGGGCCAGCCCATGCTGACGGCCCCCCATCATTTCAAGATAAACTTCAGAGAGAAGCTGCGCATCCAGTAACGCGCCGTGCAGTTCACGGCCAGAATTATCAACATTGAAGCGGCGACAGAGCGCATCAAGACTGGCAGGTGAACCGGGGAATTTTTGCCGCGCCATCGTTAGTGTATCAACCACCCGTTTGTCAGGGATCGGCTTATGGCCAACCTTCTTGAGTTCGGCGTTGATAAATTTCATATCGAAAGCTGCATTGTGAATGACCAGATTGCCTTCGGCTACGAAATCAAGAAAATCTGTGTAGATTTGTGAAAAGACGGGCTTGTCTTTCAAGAATTCTGCCGTCAAACCGTGAACGGCTACAGCACCCGCCGGTACATCGCGCTCAGGATTAATATAAACATGGTAAGTGCGCCCCGTGGGGACATAATTCAAAACCTCGACACAGCCAATCTCGACCAACCGGTCACCTTCGGCAGGGTCCATACCTGTAGTTTCTGTATCCAGAACAATCTCACGCATGCTTTTCTTTCTGTTTTACAGCTATATCATCCAGCCATCCGTTCAAGAATGTCCGGGTTGCCTTTTTCATCAGGGGATATTGTATCTTTGTATCATCCTTGATTTTTTGCAGTAATTCACGTTTCTGATTAAAAAATCCGGCGCCCTCTACCAGCCAATCGGCCACAACCTTGTCGGTAACCTCAATATGGGGCTGAAAACCAAGCACGCAGTCCTGATAAGAAAAAATCTGGTGCGGATATTGTTTGCTGCTTGCAAGCAAATCTGCCCTTTTCGGCAAATCAAATGTATCACCATGCCACTGCATAACCTTGGTCAGGCCCGTCTCGAAAGGCGCTATAGCACTTTCTTTGCCTAAGCGGGTTAGCTCAATATCGTACCAGCCCAGCTCGGTTCCATTTGTTCCCACATAAACCTTGGCCCCCAGGGCCGCTGCCAAAAGTTGCGCCCCCAGACAAATACCCAAATAGGGAAGACCCGCAGCGACACGTTTTTCGATGATGTTGATTTCCTGCGTCAGAAAAGGGTAATCGGCTTGCTGATAGACGCCGGGCGATCCTCCCAAAACAACCAGTAGATCAGGTGACAAAGGATCAAATTCGCTCAGATCTTCATATGCTGCCTGCACTACGTTAATTTGTGCGCCGCGTGCCCGCAGGATTTCACCGATCATCGCCGGTCCGTTCGAAGCCATATGCTGGATAAATGTTACATTCATAGTCTTACCCCTTAAGGATAGAAATGATCTCTTGCAAGCTTTTCCTTGTATGCACAAGGCCAATACCTGTTTGCACAATAAAATCTGCACGGCGACGCTTCTCGTAATCCGGCATCTGTGTATTTTTTATTGCCGCAAACTTCTCTGCACTCATACCTGCACGCGCCATGACGCGCTGCTCTTGTATAAAGGCTGGTGCCGTCACCACTATAGTACAATCAACCCTGTTTTCCGCTCCCGTCTCGAAGAGCAGCGGAATATCCAGCACAACAAGTTTTGCACCTTTCTGTCGTTGCTGGCGCAAGAAATTTTTTTGTGAATCAACAACAAGGGGGTGAACGATGGATTCCAGTATTTCGCGCTTTTCCTTGTCACCAAAGATGATCTTGCCCAGGACACCACGATCAATCGATTTTGTTTTGGATTGATAGCTTTCGGGGAATTCTTCAGCCACAAACGGTACGGCCGCCCCTTTTGTACCCAGAAGGTCGTGTACAGCTTCATCCGAACAATGAACGGGGATATTCATTCGCCGCAGCAAAGCGGAGGCGGTTGATTTTCCCATGCCGATTGATCCCGTAAGGCCCACAATCATCATTGTGCCTTCTCCAGTATCTTTTCCACGAGCGCAGGCGTTACCTCCGGCATGATGCCTGTCCACGCCGCAAAGGCCGGTCGCGCCTGATGCAAAAGCATGCCGATGCCTGTAATGACGGGTAGCGAGAGGCTTTGCGCCTCGCGCAGCAAGGGTGTATAGAGCGGCTTATAAACAATATCGCAGACCGTCACAGTCGTGGGCAGGAAGCCCAGATCATAATCAAGATCATCTTGCCCTTTCATCCCTTGGGTTGTGGTATTCACTACCAAATGGGGCACAACAGGCGGATTCATCCGGTCTGCCCAAGGCAGCGCGGTGGCACCCGAAAACCCACTTGCAAGGATATGCGCCTTTTCATCTGTTCTGTTGGTAATAAACACTTCGGGTACGCCTGCGGCAAGCAGACCATAGACAACAGCCCGTGCTGCACCCCCTGCCCCCAACACCAAGGCAGGCCCTAATTTGAAATCAAAATGCGACTGCTCTTGCCGGATATTCTCGATGAAGCCGTAAGAATCTGTATTCCGGCCTTCAATTCTTCCCCCATGCACAACCAGCGTATTGATGGCGCCTATATTTAGGGCTTCTTCCGTTACCTGATCACAAATCTCTTTGACCGCCTGTTTGTGCGGTACTGTAATATTAAATCCGGTGCATCCTTGGGCTACCAGTTTTTTTATGCCTGCAATCAGGTCTTCAGGGGCAAGATCGATGGCTTCGTAATGACCTTCTATTCCATACTGCCTGAACCAGTAATTATGGATGACAGGAGAAAGGGATTGGGCGATCGGGTGCCCTATAACAGCGGCTCTGATCATACTAAAGCAACTCCCGCTGACTGGCGGTTTCACGGCGGCGTCGCACGAGCACAAGAATTTCTGCAGCCGTTTCCTCTACGGAACGTCTGGTTACATCAATAACGGGCCAACCTTGTCTGGTAAAAAATTTGCGGGCTTCAAGAATTTCTTCTTCAACGCGCTCGGGATCAAGATAGGTATTATCATCATGATGCCGGTCGTTGGTGTCAGCCTTCAAGCGGTTACGGCGCAACTGGATCAAACGATCAGGATTTTCGGTGAGGCCCACAAATACAGGACCGCGCATTTGCAGAATCTTTTCCGAGATCGGTATTCCAGGTACATAAGGAATATTGGCAGCCTTGATCCCTTGCCGTGCGAGAAAAATGCAGGTTGGCGTTTTCGACGTACGTGAAACCCCCACCAGCACAACATCAGCATCTTCGATGCCGTCATAATTCTGGCCATCATCAAAGGAAAGTGCAAAATCGACAGCGTCCATGCGCTTGAAATAGGCATCGTCAAGCGCATGTTGCAAACCGGGGATACCTTTGCTGGGCAGGCCCGTATAGGCAGAGAGTCCCTTGATAATATGATCCATGACCGGAATACAAGGCACGTGCAAATCGTGACAGGCCTTTTGCAGGCGACGGCGTTGCTCGCGGTCCACCAGTGTAAAAAGGACAGGCCCCGGATTATCGTGGATATCCTCGATGACGCGCTCTAGCTGCTTTTCAGTACGTACCAACGGCCAGAAACGCTCGACAGGGTCGATATCATCAAACTGGGCAAGACAGGCGCGGGCCAACCCCTGCAGGGTAACACCCGTCGCATCCGAAACCAGATGCATATAAAAATGTCTTTTAGGGTCCGCCTTGGTCATAAGGCGATCATAATGGATCGTACTGCGGGGGAAAAGGCCGATCACAGACTATCGGTCTTTTATCCGGTTTTAGCGGACACGCTCGTGGAAAGCGCCAGGGAAGATCCGGCGGGCCAGCTTGGCATCACGGAAAGGCACGTCATTGACCATAACCACTTCCATATCATACATGAGATGGAAAAGATGGGTCTGGTTCACAGGATCATGCAGACCGGCAAAGAACGGATCCCTCAGGATCATATTGCCCAGACCTTGTAAATAGCTGCGGCCATCAGGCAAAAGAGCCAGTTCTTCAATATCAGTAGCGCTCATGCGGCGTTCACCGAAAGGACGGTGGCTGCCCTGATGAGCCAGAAGAACATCATCAAGGGATTCAAGTGTTTCATGATCGCAACCATCAATACGCGCTTCATCAGCGTACCATTGACGGAAAGCATAAGCCAAAGCGGAGCCATCAAAGAAGGCTGTCGGATCGCGTTCAAGGAAACGGGTGAAAACAAGCGCCATATCACCCTCTTCCGAGCCAATCAGATGGCGCCAGATATCGGCATAACCTGCTCCGCGCAATTCCCAGCCCACAAGGGTGGCAATCGTATCGCAATCGGCAGCACGTACACGTTCGAGCATTAATGCGGATTCAGGAGCAAATTCGTCTGCGAGGCTGCCATATCTTTGCTCATGCCAGATATCGCGCAAGGCACGCACAAAACATATCAGCACTTCACTGCGGAAATAAGGGGAACGGCCCAGCGCCTCTGGCTCCAGTCCGTAATTGTCAAGGATCAGGACGCGCTCTTCGAGGTCTATATAAAAGCCGCCATTTTTGAGGTCGGCCATAGAAACCTGCCAGCCGGCAGATTCTGCTTCAATCCATAGGCGTGAAGCGGTAGGACTATCGGCCAAAGCCGTCGCCAGCCATGCCAGAATATCGGTGCTTTTTTGGAAATGCTGCGGTAAATCATGTGCCGATGTTTCATCAAGGCAGGCGGGCAGCATGATATCACTCATGAAGTGAGGCTCCCCCAAAGCATTATCGGCTTGGGTCAAGTCATAAACACGAACCATATCCGCAGCCTGATCGGCCCTGACGGCCCTTCTGCTATGTGATTTACGCGTTAGTCTGTCATCCGGTTTCATGATGGTGCAGTCATTCCCTTCTGGGTGCTCATAAATATACTCACGCCTTCCCGGGTTGCTGCGTACGGAATGCAATGACGGTTGCTCCGCCGGCTGATTGCGAGAGATCGCCTTTGAAAATTCCGGCATGCGCCTTGCCGCGTGGCAAGGTGACAATGTCTGCTTTTTGTTCATGTTGGTCGCCAAACCGTTTGTTGTTATCTGCAAGAAGGTCCGGCTGTGACTTCTGATGAGCCCCTGATCCCGAACCGGTTTCAGAGGTTTGCAATTCCTGTTCCGTTTCACGGAAGGAACGTTCGAACTTGATAAACCACAGGAAATTGGCGTTTGAACGATCACGAATTTCCGTAAACAGAGAGTCGGCAAGAATGGTATTCACATAGGGCGAGAGGTAATTTTTGCCCTCAGGTTGTGCACCCAGCGCCAGTATAAGCTCTGCCGTGACTTGCAGCGATGGGTTGATGTTTTCGAAAACATAGCCCTGATAATCAGCCAGCATTTGCTGTATCAGGCGACGGTCTTCCTGACAGCAACGTTCGGAAAGAAACCATGCTTCAAAGGTAGCAGCACAGGCCTCGCCATTAGCGACACTGCGGAAATCCATATAAGCTTCGCGGGAGAAAGCGCGGGTAAGATCTTCCAGTGAAGAAGCTTCCAGGCGTTCCCAGGCTGCCGGAAGTCCTGCCAACTGTAGTTCCCACGCCATACGGACCATACCAACACAAAGGTCGGCTACTTGTGAGCGGTGAACCAGAACGGCCTGATCAGGGTGGAAAGTCAGCGGGTGTACCAGTGCGCCATGTCTGTGTTGCCACGCACGGCGGACCTCTCTTCCTAACAGCAATACCTGATCGGTTTGTTCCAGATGAGGATTTATATAAATCGTATTCTGACGGCGATCATATTGGGCTGTCGACACAGCGCCGCCCATAACGATTTGTGTTTCGTATTTTGCTGCTGCTTCCAACAGCAGGGCGCCCATGCGGGACTGGGAGAGAATTTCTACCAGCTCATGAGGTTGGCTCGGCTTTACAAAACGGGCAGACCCTTTATCGGCAGATGTTGCCTGACGAATATCATCGATAAATAGCTCCATGATTTTTTCGGCATATTGCTGTTGCTCGATGTCGGCTACAACCGGCTCTTCGTCTTCAAGAGCGCGCATGATGCGGGCCTGCAATTCCTCAACGCCTTGCTCGATATTCTCGAGGGCGGTCAGTGTATCTTCCGGAAGATCGGGGTCAAAACGATCAGCATCATAGGATCCTTCATGATCCATATAAAAAAGAGGCTGGTCGCCGATGATCGTGCAGCGGACAGGCTGGTAATTATTGAATGTATACGCAATGGCCACACGGCGGTGATGGCCAAACTGTGCGTATGTTACGTTATTTTCCGTATCTGTCGTGTTACTCATAATAGAACCCCAAACCATTTTTATTGGTTACAACGGCCATGCCCTTCACAGTGCCATCATGGTTTTATTATGCTGGGTGAGTCTTAACGAGTTCCTACCAAAAGCCCCCTTCTAATGCTGAAGATATGCTTTTTTATCCCTTTTTTCTCAAAGGGTTAATAGAGTCTTAACAAGGGATTTCCTAAACCTTAAGAATAACCCCTAAAAGTTAAATTATGACAAATAATGGGGTTTTCTGATTCGCTATTGGCCGAAAGTATCGTCAATAACCGGAATATTCTCGATCAGCAATTCTTCGTCCGAAAGGGCGACCAGGCCATTCGCCTGAACGTTGACAGTAGTTTTGAAAAGCGAATCCTTGAACATCATGCGGGAAACCAGCTTGAAGCCGCCTTGTCCGTCCCTCTGTGTGATATGCAGCGGTTCAAGCATTTTGCCGATAGCCTTGCGGGCGGCAGGAGGCGGATCATCCCGCCAGAGAACATCATCTACACTTTCCGTAATAATAAATCGTCCGTGACGACCTCTAACATAGGTGAAAAAGAAGCGGACGTAATCAGCCACTGTATTTTCATTCAGTGTAATAGGGGCGCTTTCATTCAGGGCGTAGATGGGTTCATTGGTCCAATTGAGAACAACCACACTGCCCGGCTTATAAAGTACGAATTTCCTGATATTGGGAACCGTTTCATAATCAGCAAGATCAAGGAAACGGTAATTTGGATAAAAGCTCAGATCCTGTGAAAGGATTGTTACCGTAGCCGGATGGAAACGGCTTCCCTTCAGCTGCGGATTAACTTCCTCCAGAATTGTTTCGCATTCCAGAAGATCAAGTTTAATAAATTGATCTGGCGGACTGCCTTCTTGACCGGTCATGATAGTTCCTCACCTTTAATTCTTATAGAAATTTAAAGCTGATCAGTAAAGCCTCGAATCGACGGGGTATAATCAGGGGAAATATTATCCCCAGAGCCTTGTGTGAATCTGATGATAAGAGGACGGTATAAGTATGGGAGGAAATATATCCCGTTTTCCATTTCCATTATTCAAAACGGTTATGAGTCTGTGTGAAATCTTCTTCACATTGTGTGAGTCAAAAACTGACTCAGCTCAAAAGATAAATAGCTACGATGTTTTTTAAATAGTTTTTGCTGTGTGTCTCTATGGGGATATTTTGTCATCCCCATGATTCACAGCCATCTACTAATAACTATAACCTTATATATAATCCTTTTTTATTTATGTGTGTTCTGCTTATATCGGGACCTTGAAGCGAAAGACCCACGGTAAAGTAACGATGACTGGTAAAAAAATTCTTAATGTCCTGCAGGGGCAAATCGAAACGGTTCCTCCGGTATGGTTGATGAGACAGGCAGGACGTTACCTACCGGAATACCAAAAGATCAGGGCGCAAGCAGGAAATTTCCTTGATTTGGTTTTCAATCCGGAATGGGCTTGCGAAGTAACATTACAGCCAATCAGAAGATACGGTTTTGATGCTGCGATATTATTTTCGGATATTCTGGTTGTTCCGCAAGCACTACATTGCGCCGTGCGTTTTGAGGAAGGGGAAGGGCCTCGCCTTCAGGCAGTTAATCATGCATTCATAGAAAATCTTGATGTTCATAAAGCCGATCTTTCAATTTTTGATCCTGTTTTTGAAACAGTTGAGCGTATCAGTCATGGTTTGAAAGATGAAGGTTTTAACGATACGGCATTAATCGGTTTTGCAGGATCACCATGGACGGTAGCCTGCTATATGATCGATGGTGGTGGTAGCAAAGATTTTACAAAAAGCCTTTTCTGGGTAAAGAATTCCCCTGAAGATTTACAAAAACTGATTGATGCGTTGGTTGATGTTACAGTTGCTTATCTGGTTAAACAAATTGCATCTGGTGCGGAAATTATTCAGCTGTTTGATAGCTGGAGCGGTTTACTGACAGAGGAAGAGGATTTCAGGCGCTGGGTTATTGAACCTACGAAAAAAATTGTTGGGAAGCTCAAAGGATTTTACCCATCCATTCCTGTGATTGGCTTTCCGCGCGGGGCCGGTCCGCATTATATGATTTATGCTGCAGAAACAGGTGTGCACTGTTTGGGTTTAGATCAACATGTCACAATGAACAAGGCGCGCCGGTATCAATCATTACTGCCTGTGCAAGGAAATCTGGCACCAGAGGTTTTGGTGAGTGGAGAAGACCTTGAGAAAAATATAGAAACGATTATATCTTCTTTGGCGGAAGGGCCCCATATTTTTAATTTGGGTCATGGCATCATCAAGGAAACGCCACCGGAAAATGTCACACGTCTGGTCAATTTTATTCGTAAGTAATTTATAATGATGAAAAAGCGTATTGCAGTCGTTTTATTTAATCTGGGCGGTCCCCATAAGAAGGAAGATATCAAACCCTTCCTGTTTAATTTCTTCATGGATAAAAACATTATTCGTGCACCATGGCCCGTCAGATTTCTTATAGCAAACATCATTGCCATCAGTCGTTCACGTAAACAGGCGGGAGAAAGCTATTCCTTTCTGGGCGGTGGATCGCCGTTGCTGAAAAATTCGCAAGAGCAGGCTGATGCTTTGCTGCAAGCATTGCAGACATCGGCGGAATATGAATTTTGCGTAGAAGTGTGTATGCGTTATTGGCACCCCATGACGGATGAGGTTGTGGCCAAAATAAGACAATGGGGTCCCGATCGCGTGGTATTGTTACCCTTGTATCCCCAATATTCAACGACGACGACAAGGTCCTCGCTGCAGCAATGGAATGATCAAGTACAAAAACAGGGTTTAAAGTGCCCGACAACTTTGATTTGTTGCTATCCCGAAAGCAAGGGTTACATCGAAGCGTCGGTTGAGAATATCAGGACCGCTTATGCCAAAGCTTTGGCTGTATCTGAAGAAAAGAAAATCAAGGCGCCGCGCCTGCTGTTTTCTGCACATGGTTTGCCCGAAGATATAATCCGTGAAGGCGATCCCTATCAGGCACAATGTGAACGCAGCGCACAGGCTATTGTGAAAGCTCTCAAAATCGAGAAGCTGGATTGGACTGTTTGTTACCAAAGCAAGGTCGGTCCCAAGAAATGGATTGAGCCCAGCACCGAAGATGAATTGAGACGCGCGGCAGCGGATCAGGTACCCGTAATTATCTATCCGCATGCCTTTGTAAACGAACATGTTGAGACACTGGTCGAAATCGAGATCGAATATCGCGAGTTGGCTCATGAATTGGGCGTCCCGCACTTCGAGCGCGTACCAACTGTGGCCACACACGGTTCCTTTATCAATGATCTGGCACAGACCGTAACAGGCCATGCCCGTCAGTCGGGAATTTTCCCCTATGGTGGGCAGAGGGTTTGTCCTTTATCATCACGCCAATGCTGCCAATCGGAATGCATGGTAGAGTCAGGCGTTTAGGAGGGATTTATAGATGACCGAACTTTTGATGAGTCATTACCTGCTTTTGAAGGCGTTGCATATTATTGCAGTAATTGCGTGGATGGCAGGGATGTTCTATTTGCCGCGTTTATTCGCCTATCATGCAGAAGCAGAGAAAGGATCTGATAAGTCAGAGACTTTCAAGGTTATGGAACGCAGGCTTTTGCGTATCATCATTAATCCCGCGATGATTGCCGCCTTTTTATTTGGCGGACTGATGATTGCCGCCAATCCGGCTCTAGCGCAAGGTGGCTGGTTCCATGCCAAAATGGGACTGGTGGTTCTGATGACGGCTTGCCATGGTCTTTTTGCCAGATGGCGCAAAACCTTTGATCGGGACCAGAATGTGCGTCCGGCGAAGTTCTATAAAATCTGGAATGAGGTCCCAACCGTTTTAATGATCGCGATTGTTATTTTGGTGGTTTTAAAGCCTTTTTAAATCAGTTTATTACCATAATAAGTTTTGGTGGGGCCTGAAGCAGTAGACGGGAATAAGCAGGCACAGCCCTGCCGGATGTTTTTATTTGACGCTTCAAGGGCTTTTGGGTATAAACATCCTGTCTTATTTGGAACCCCATAAAAACTGAATGAATTTGTACGCTTGAGTTTTTTAGCGCGCGTACGGGGTGGAGCAGATGAAATGCTCCTGCTGCAGGTAAGGCAAAACCCTTTTCCTATAACATTGGTTAGCATACGGATAGTTTAATCACCTCATCCGGGTTTCGCAAAAAAGCCCACCTCCTAAAAGCGCAAACCCTTCAAAACCCCCTTTCAAAATCTTATACGGATCAAGATCTATGAATCTTCAGGACCTTAAAACCAAATCACCCGCAGACCTTCTGGCTTTTGGCGAAGAACTGGGCATTGAGAACTGCAGCGCTATGCGCAAGCAGGACATGATGTTTGCCATTCTGAAACAACTGGCTGAGCAAAACGTACCTATTTCGGGGACAGGTGTTCTGGAAGTACTGCAAGATGGTTTTGGCTTTTTGCGCTCGCCGGAAGAAAATTACCTTCCGGGTCCGGACGATATTTACGTTTCCCCCTCGCAGGTACGCCGCTTTGGTCTGCGTACAGGGGATATTGTCGAGGGCGAAATCCGTGCCCCCAAGGACAATGAGCGTTACTTTGCCCTTTTGAAGGTGGGTTCAATTAACGGGGAAGCGCCGGAAAAACTACGCCACCGTATTAACTTCGATAACCTGACCCCTCTTTATCCCGAACGCAAGATCAAGCTGGAACTGGATGATCCGACCAAAAAGAATATGACCCAGCGCGTGATCGAGCTGGTATCGCCATTAGGTTTTGGGCAGCGTGCCCTGATTGTAGCGCCGCCGCGCGTGGGTAAAACCATCATGCTGCAGGATGTAGCTCATTCAATTATCCAGAACCACCCTGAAACCTATCTGATCATCCTTTTGATTGACGAGCGTCCGGAAGAGGTGACCGACATGGTCCGTAACGTTCTGGACAAGAACCGCGATAAGGGTGTGCAGGGTGAAGTGATTTCCTCAACCTTTGATGAGCCTGCGACCCGTCACGTCGCTGTGGCTGAAATGGTCATGGAAAAAGCCAAGCGTTTGGTAGAGCACAAACGGGACGTCGTGGTTTTGCTGGACTCGATTACCCGTCTTGCCCGCGCCTATAACACTGTTGTGCCATCATCGGGTAAAGTTCTGACCGGTGGTGTGGATGCCAACGCTCTGCAACGCCCCAAACGTTTCTTCGGTGCAGCGCGTAATACAGAAGAAGGCGGAAGCCTGACCATTATCGCGACAGCCCTGATCGAAACCGGCAGCCGTATGGACGAGGTTATTTTTGAAGAATTCAAAGGTACGGGTAACTCGGAAATTGTACTCGAGCGTAAGATTGCCGATAAGCGCGTCTTCCCTGCGATCGACATCCAGAAATCCGGTACGCGCAAGGAAGAATTGCTGGTGACCAAGGATGCCCTGAACAAAATGTATATGCTGCGTCGTGTTCTGGCACCCATGGGAACTGTCGATGCTGTCGAATTCTTAATAGACAAGCTGAAGGACACCAAAAATAACGATGATTTCTTCACGAGAATGAACCAGTAAGCCCTTGAAGCCTTATTGGTTTTACAGAAGATTAATCATTCGTTAAGAGGGTATCCTAAATACGCTTTTTCGTTTATTAATCACTAATGTCTTTTCTGTTATCCTCTAAGTAAGGGGATACTATTCACTTGTTCGCAATAGCTTTTCCACGATCCCGCCTGCTGATTGCCGCCGGGATAATGATTTTGAGTTTTATGAACCCGGCAGCCATACAGGCGCAGGGTATTTCTGCTGACTTCAGCGCGGGGTCGGTCAAGATCGGTATTGATAATGATGGCTGTGATGCCTCTAAGGAAGGGGCTATCCGCTATTACTCCGTCGCGAGCCTTCATCAATTCTGTAACGGTGTGGGTTGGGCGGGCTTTTTTGCCAATCCTCCTAATGTTGTATTGGCAATTACGCCTAGCAGTAATCTGGGTATGGATGTAACCGGGCCCGGTAATCCCGCTTATGGCGCAAATCAAATTTTTACAGTCAGGAACTTTGGCAAGAACCCTAGTGAGGTTCTGGGGCTCAATCTTAATGATCCGGGCGGAAATTTTGAAGTAGTGTCAGATGCCTGCACGGGCATATGGCTCGGTGAAAACGAGACGTGTGATATCACTATCAGGGCGCTGGCCACCGATAACGGCCCGTATGAAGCTGTACTGACTATACCGCACGATAACATGCCAACGGCGTATCTGCGCGGTATAGGGACTTATTTTGGCTGTATCCCCGGGGATACAGGTGGTGGAGGCATCTACGTTTCCTGTGGTGTCAGTTATAACCTTGTTACAACCCCCGGGGGGTGTAATGACTCGGCTACGCCCGCTTGTCCCGGTAGCGCAGATAGTGTTACCAAGCTATGGGGTAGCTATGGACAGTTCAGAGATGGTGTTTCGGAGACACAGGACGGGCCGCAAAATAACGTCAATCTGATGGGATATGTAGCACAAGAGGGTAACGGAGCGCACCCTGCTGCGGAATATTGCATGAATATGTCGTATGGCGGTTATGATGACTGGTATTTGCCTTCTAATTACGAGCTTATGGCGCTTTATGCCAACAGGGCTTTATTGAGTGGATGGCAGACAGCAATTTATTGGTCGTCAACCCAAGTCAGTAACAATGATGGTTACTTTATTTCAACTACAGGTACGGTTTCTAATACTTCTAAAGCAACATTGAGAAATGTACGCTGTGTTCGCCGTGAGACACAGGCTTTACCAGCATTCCAGCCGGATGTCACGCCGGATCAGGTCTTTTTTGTGCCTGTAATGACAACAGCAGGAAACCGTGTTACCTCGAACAGCGTCACAGTTACATCAGTTTCTGCCGATATTTCAGTTTCCCTGAATAATGATAGTAGTGGCGGGGCGCGCCTTAAAATTAATGGCGGAGCGGAGGTTACTGGAGGAACAGTCGGTTATGGAGATACAATAGAATTAGTCATGACAGCACCTGCTAGCGCCGGCAGCGCCAACATGGTTGAGCTTGTTCTTGGTAATAGAATAGCTGGCTGGAGGGTAGGCGTACCTGATGCAACAGGAACAAGGAGAGTTTTTGTAAGCGAGAGCTCTAACGGTGCTATAGGGGGCATATGGGCAGCAAATGCACGCTGTCAGTCGGAAGCTGATGCTGCCGGACTGACCGGGTCGTGGATAGCGATTATTTCTGAATCCACATCAACGAACGATCTTGCTGCCATAAGAATGGACTTCAACTGGGCAACCCTGAATAACATGAATGGTGAGCTTGTTGCCAGTGGATGGAATGACTTATGGGATGGAACTATTTCTAACCCTATACGCTATGATGAATATGGCGCACTGGTTTCAACAAATACTTCGGTCTATACGGGAACAGGTGTTGCTGGTGTACCCACATCAACCTCGACAGATTGTACCCGCTGGATAAGCAGCTCTTCGTCCATAAGCGGGACAGCAGGGATTATTACAGGTACTGGAAATAACTGGATTCAGAATAGCCAGCCGAACTGCAGTACCCAGGCACGACTATATTGTTTCGAGCAAGTGAATGGGGCGGGCGATACAACACCATCAGCATTCGAATTCAATCCCATGACAGCTCAGGCTGCCGCTGGTACTACCGATGTCACATCGGCGGGCGTTGTTGTTAGCGGTATGGATGACGGTGTTTCAGTTAGTATTAGCGGGACCGGAAATCCGGAATACCGGATTAATGCCGGAGGCTGGACCAGCGCACCCGGCACTATTAATGATGGGGATACCTTGACAATCCGTGCGGATGCGCCACCTACAAATGGCGCACGCCATAAGGTTGCCATCACAGTGGGGAGTTATACAACCTACTGGTATGTCGGTGCGGGGGATACAGGCATAACAAGGAGGGTTTTCCTGACCTCTACTACGGCGGCAGCTTCTGTGTCTATTGGTCTTCAGGATGCCCGTTGTGTTGCAGCGGCACAGTCAAGAGGCCTGGGTCCGAACTGGGTATCATTGATGAGTGATGACAATGTTGATGGCTATGCCGTAAACAGGGCACCGGTCAGTTGGGGTACGCTCGTGGATCTGAATGGGAATGTCGTTGCCAGTGACTGGAATGACCTATGGGATGGCAGCATAGACAGGGCAATTAACTTGACGGAGCTGGGGTCAACAGTTTCAGGATCTGTCTGGACAGGTTCTGATGCGTATGGTCGCGGAACGGGCTTGAATTGCCTTGGGTGGTCATCGACTTCGACCTCCCATAATGGGACGGCCGGGAGTAGTGGCACGTCAGGGTCGGGATGGCTCATGACAACGTTAAGCAGTAACTGCTCTTATACAGGCAACTTGCGTACCTATTGTATAGAGTCTGCGGATAATCCTGCGGATACATATCCGGATCCTTTCTATTACAATCCCATGACAACGCAGGGTACTCCTTCTGCTACGGATGTAACGGGTGGCGCTGTAACAATCACGGGTATTAACACAACCGTACCGGTTAGTGTAAGCGGGGCCGGAAATCCGGAATATCGTATCAATGCTGGTGGTTGGACCAATGTGTCCGGCACGATTGGTAATGGTGATGTATTAACTATTCGTGCGGATGCCCCTGCTGCGGTGAACCAAAGAAATAAAGTGAATGTTACAGTCGGTGACTACACAACCACATGGTATGTGGGCGCAGGGAATACAGCGAATACAAAAAGGATTTTTGTAACATCGACCAGCACAAATGGTGCTATAAACGGTGTGGGTGGCGCTGATTCCATCTGCGCCGCAAGGGCGTCTGCTGCTGGTCTGGGAACGGCATGGAAGGCCTTAATTAGTGACAGCAAGGAGAGCCAGTATGCTGTCAACCGTGTGCCATTGAACTGGGGAACGCTCCAGAATATGAATGGCGGGACAGTGGCCACCAGTTGGAATGATCTATGGGATGGCAACGTATCGGGTTTGCCTAACTATAACGAGAACGGCGTGCTTGTTAGCACTAATGTGTGGACAGGAAGTTTATCAAATGGCCGTCCTACAACCAACACATGCCTTGACTGGTCTTCTAATACTAATTCCAGTACATACTCGACAGGTCGTGGTATCAGTAATTTTACCAATCAGGTTATATATCTGGGAACGGTGACCTGCAACAATAGCCACCCCCTATATTGTGTTGAAGAATAGGACGCAGAGATCGTGGAGATGATAAGATGATGCAGAGAAAAAAAGAGAAAACAATTCATTCTCTCCTCAAGATTTTCTTGATGCTTGGTGTCATCGTTTTGGTTGCGGATCATCCGGCACAGGCCCAAGGCCTTTCGGCAGATTTTAGTGACGGGTCGGTTATTATCGGTGAGGATGTCACGGCCTGTGATGCCAGCATGGAATCGGCCATTCGCTATAATTCCGTTGCAAAACTGCACCAATACTGTGATGGCGTAAGCTGGACAGGATTTGTGGCGTTTGCCCCCAGTGTGACACTCACAATCATTCCGAACAGTATTTCAAATATGAACGTAACGGGCCCCGGCAGCCCGGTTTACGGCTCTTTACAGACCTTTACTGTCCAGAATTTCGGTGCCACACCCAGTGACAGCCTGACTGTCAGTTTTACAGACGTGAATGATAATTTTGATATCACAGCAGACGGGTGTACAGGTGTTGTTCTTAATCAGAACGATTCATGCGACATCATTATCCGGCCCAAAGCCAGCAGTAACGGCAATCTTCAGGCGACTTTGGTTATCCCGCATAATAATGCCCCCAGTTCATTGTTAAGCGGTACAGCCTCGGGATTTGGTTGTGCGCCCGGAGCTTCTGGCGGCGGCGGCGTTTACGTATCTTGCGGGGCTTATAATCTTGTTACAACACCTGGTGGCTGCACGGACTCTATATATCCGACCTGTCCGGGTACAGCCGATACCTTGACCAAGATATTTGGCAGCAGCGGATCTTTGCGCAGTAATGTGGATGATGCCTCCAATGGCCCGCAGAACAGTGTCAACCTGATGGCCTATGTGGCCGAGGAAGGGCCCGAGGCCCATCCGGCAATAGAATACTGCATGAATATGATATACGGGGGGTATGATGATTGGTATCTGCCAGCCCCAAACGAGCTTTTGTCAATGAACGCCCAAGGCGGCCTGATCGGGGGTTGGCAAACAACATATGTTTCCTCACGACAGGCTAACAGTACACAAGTGCATAGATTGGCAAGTGGTAGCATAGGCACAACGAGTAATAACAAGGACACATTCTATAACACGCGCTGTGTAAGGCGGGAAACACAGGCCTTGCCGTCTATACAGCATGATACGACGCCGGATGCGTTTTTCTTTGCGCCCATAATGACAACAACGGGTAATCGGGTTTCCTCTGCGTCAGCTCTTGTTAGATCCATTACGCAGGATGTCTCGGTTTCCCTGTCAAATGATACCAGTGGTGGTGCCCGCGTCAAAATTAATGGTGGCGCGGAGGTTACCAACGGTACAGTAGGTTATGGCGATATCATCCAGTTGGTTATGACGGCGCCCGGAAGTGCCGGTAATGCCAATACAGTTGATGTCACTGTTGGTGGATATACGACGCGTTGGCGCGTTGGCGTGCCGAATGCCGTGGGCACAAGGAGAGTTTTTGTTAGTGAGTCATCACAAGGGAGTTTTGGAGGAATAGCCTCGGCTGATAATATGTGCCAGAGCGAGGCATCGGGTGCTGGTCTTGGTGGAACATGGCTGGCAATTATTAGCGACCGGACATCCTCCAGTGATTATGCTGCAAACCGTCTTGATTTCAATTGGGCGACATTGACCAATATGAATGGTGATGTTGTTGCCAATAGCTGGAATGATTTATGGGATGGTTCTATAGTTAATCCTATTAATTATGACGAAAACGGCGTTGTTGTTACAACCGATACGTGGGCTTATACGGAGTCTGATTATAATGGTTTGCCTTCATCTACGGTATCGACCACCTGTAACAACTGGACCAGCAGTTCTTATGTTTTCAGCGCTTATCAGGGATCGATTAACCTTACGGGACCTGCATGGTCTTCGAATCTTCTAAGGGGTTGTGACGGTAGGGCAAGATTCTATTGTTTTGAGAATACGGCAGGCGCCGCAGACGAGAGTCCGGTACCATTTGAATTCAATCCGATGACGAAACAGGCGGCAGCAAGTACCACAGATGTGGAATCTGCAACAGTTACAATAACGGGGGTTGACCTTCCTGTGGCCATCAGCATAAGCGGAGCCGGGAATCCGGAGTACCGTATTAATGGCGGGGCATGGACCAGTGTTGCAGGTACGATTGATAATGGTGACACATTGACAATCCGCGCGGATGCCCCTGCTGTGAATGGTAACAGGAACAAAGTGACGCTCAATGTAGGGACTTATACGACCAATTGGTATGTCGGGGCAGGTGATTCAGGTATCACCAGAAAAGTGTTTGTTAGGTCTACGTTAAACTCGCCCGCCAATTCTATGGGCGCGCAGGATTCAAGCTGTGCGAGCGCAGCCAATGCAGTGGGGCTTGGAACCAACTGGGCATCGATTATGAGCGATTCCAATGTTGATGATTATGCTGTTAACCGCACCAATGTAAATTGGGGAACGCTTGAGAACCTTAAGGGCGAGGTGGTAGCAACCAGCTGGGCTGATCTGTGGGATGGGACCCTGACCAATATGGTCAAGTATGATCAAACATACACGGCCCGTTCATATGATACCTGGACAGGTTCTACGGAAACAGGTCGTGCTACGATATACAATTGTAATGGTTGGTCATCAGCATCGACTTCCTATTCGGGTACAATCGGCAACAGTGGAGCTAGTAGCTCTACATGGCTTAATAAAGGGAATACGAACTGTTCTTACGCAGGAAATTTAAGTGTTTATTGTATTGAGACAGGAGACAATCCGGCCGATACCACGCCTTTGCCTTTTTCTTATACGCCGATGACAAAACAGGCGGCACCAAGTGCCACGGATATAGAAGCGGCGATGGTGACTATTGAGGCGATCAGTGACAACACAGCCGTTAGCATAAGCGGCGCTGGGAATCCGGAGTACCGTATTAATGGCGGGGCATGGACCAGTGTTGCAGGTACGATTGATGATGGTGATACATTGACAATCCGTGCTGATGCGCCAGCGACTGTTAACCAGCGCAACAAGATCACTATTACAGTGGGTACATACTCGACATACTGGTATGTAGGCGCAGGTAATAGCGCCAACACTAAGCGCATTTTTGTTACCAGTGGCAGCTATACGGGATCGCTGGGTGGTGTGGGTGGAGCAGACAGCACATGTTCATCTTTGGCAAATGCCGCAGGTCTGGGGACGGGTTGGGTTTCTCTGCTCGGCGACTCTGGCGTCGATGGTTATGCTGTGAACCGTGCGCCGCTGAACTGGGGTACACTTAACAATATGAATGGTGACACGGTAGCCAGCAGCTGGGAAGATCTGTGGGATGGATCAATTCTGGCACTGATTAATCGCACACAGACAAATGCTGTAAATAATAATTTTGTATGGAGCGCGAGTACCAGTCAGGGGCTGCTGGCAGGGACTCAGACATGTCTGGACTGGTCAACCAGTAGTAACTCAAACAGCTTTGCTTCGCGGCTGGGTAACAGCGGGACCAGCGGTTCGTGGCTTGATGCAAACCAGAATAGTACGTGTAACCTGATAAGATCTCTTTATTGTATTGAGCAGTAGGAGAGCGATGTGGTTTTTTGCAAAAGGCCTCCTGCGGAGGCCTTTTGTTTAGTGGGATCTTTAAAAAAAGCCAATAATTTTAGATAGTTACATTTTAATTTCGAAACGAAAGTATTTGTCATAAGTATAAATTCATCATAGACTGAGAGTTAGGATACAGATTTGTTGAAGGCGTCGGCCTTCCTTAAAAAGACAAATCGCGCAGAGGAAGTAACAGGTGGTGGACCTTTAACGCTTCCGATGTTTGTCAGTTGCAATCAATTGGGTGGGAATATCATGGATAACATTGCTACCGTGGACAGCGATCTGTCCCGCAGGAAGAAGTATGCCTTTTACGCTCTGACTGCATATGTTTTGTTTGCCTTTCTGGCCGTTACTTCTGGACCGGCATGGTCATTTGAAGTCAATAACACAGATCCGCACGGTGTAAGCGGTGTAACCGCCCCGATCGTAAGTGTTCCCGATGCCCCGCCGGCGGGGGATGAGTGTCTGTATATTCTGCGCATTGCCAAAGAGCGTGATTCAACATCTGCTATGGACCGTGAATATAGACAGGCTGCAGGCTCTGCCGCGGCGATAGGTCTTGTGTTTGGTGTACGTTTTGCGCTGGGACCTCAGGAGGTTTCGAGGAATGGGAAAAGAAGGGCGCCGAAAGCTTCCTTCAATGTTTGGGAAACGCGTGACCATGCCAACTCGGGACAGGCTTTGGCAATTGCCGATTACCGGGCCTGTCGCAATGAAAGGGCGTTGCAGGCTCTTACCGATTAAATAATACCGATCAATCAATGCTTGGTTAAGCAAGAACAGGAAAGGAGCATTTTGATATCCAGTTTTCGGGACAGGTTCCGCCGGTCGTTTCTGCCGATCGCTCCTTGGTCCCTGAATTTCTAAGTCCGATCTGTCGTGCCCCTAAATTTGCCGTCCTTGGAAGCTCCTGCAACGGGAATTCCGGACGGCTTTCTTTTTTTGGCCAAAGCGCTTGCCTAGAAATAGCCCAGCAGGATCATCAATTCATTGAACCATGCGGGCACGGGTTTCCCTGTAAAAAAGGTCAGGGGTGCAGCGGCAAGCCACAGGAAACTGATAATCAGTACGGCATGGAATCCGGCTTTGCCCAGCTTGGGTGAAATATTTTTCAGTTTCTTGGCTGGCAATAAGTGGGAAAGAGCCAATCTGAGAGCATGCGTGGATCCGAATTTCATGAATGAAGTCGTCAGCAGTAAAAGGACGGGCCAAATCAGGAATTCTATAGCTGCTTGTGCAAGGGTAGACGGAAGCTGCGCATGCAGCTTTTCTTGTAATCCAGCAAAATACAGGCCGCCTAAAATAAGGAATGTTGCAACGCTACCCACAATCAGCCCCATCTGGCGGGGCTTGCGTGTAACATTCTTTAAAGTACGATCTGCTTGAACGATCATGGTCTGCAGGGTCTCTTCACGGAGGCCAAAGGGATAGCGCTTCCTGATTTCTTCCGTGGCACGATAGGGGTTGAGCCGCGCACTTAAAACCAGAGCCTCACCAATAGCACGATAGGGCGCCGCTTTCTTGATGAGAGTTGTCGGGTCTTGTGCGTTGGCTGCCGCCTGTTCCAGCAGATATAAGCCGGGCTTAAGGGGTTCTTCCAGGAAGGGTTCCATATAAACAAGTTCGGGATGGAAGCCAAAAAGTTTGCCATGGACAACCTGATCCTTGAGGCGGAAGGAAATAGAGCCCCACGGCAGACGGACACGGTAAGGAATCTTGAATTCATCGCCTTTGACTTCGCGGTCCAGTTCTTTCAGTCGTTCTTGGGATTCTATGATCTGGATATCGGCGTGTTCTTCAATTTTGAGCTTAACACCCAGCCCGTCAATCAGCACGGGCAGTTCGGGCGCTTCTTCTGCGGCAACGAGCGCTTCTTTATCGTACCAGAAATGACACTTTGCTTTGAGCGTGAGTGTACCGATAAGGCTATGCCAGCCGGTGGCCCCGCAAGGCTGGCAGGACAGCCTGCCAGTGCCCTTACAGTTGATGCAGGGGGTTACGCCCTTGCCACGGCAGACATTACAGGGTGCTTTTCCTCTGCCATTACACTTGGTACAGGTTTTGCGTCCCCCCCCTGCGGCAATGGTCCTGTGTCCTTGACACAAGGGGCATTCAACCAGCATTGAGCCGCGGCAGCGATGACAGGTAACGCGACCATCACCATGGCAGGTGCTGCAGGAAAACATTTTGGATCCCGAGCAGGAGGTACAAAGTTCATGCACCACAAAATTTTTATTGTGCTTATCCATCGAGATGGATTGGTTTTCGAGTGCGTAGCCAAGGTCGGGACGTTTTTTCAGGATATCGATGACGAATTTTTTGACATCTATATTCTCTGTGATGCGTTCTTGCAAAGCGGTCATTTTGGCATGCATATCGGCAGAGGAGCCGACAACTTCACCATTTTGTTTGCCGTTTATGCGCTTTTCAGCGATTTGTGGGTCCATCTTGAAAACTTCATATGTTTCAAAACGAATAATTTCGCCTTCAAAATCACCAAGAGCGACCTGCAAACCGCGCAGGCCATTTCCTTTGACCACTGATTGCATGCGCTTGACGGCCTTCTCAAGCAGTTCGTCAGGCACAGGTTCGGGTCCATCGTAATGCTCAAGGCTTTCGATGGTCAGTGCTTCCTCGGGCGTGAAGGGGTCCTGCGTCAAGCTGGCATCCTGTCAGGCGGCTTTGCGGTTTAACAAATTGGTATTGAGAAATTTGTAGCTACGTTGATTAGCCAGTGTTGCGGCTTGCTCATCGTAATGCTGGCCTTGCCCACGGGCAAAGGCGTGATCAACATTTGCGTAGCTGTGTATGGTAACGCTGTTGTTGGTTGCGAGCTTGTCCTTGATAAGTTTCTGCGCCTCCTTGCTGACAAATTTATCCTCTTCGGCAATATGCAGCATAAGCGGATTTTTTATGTTGGCGGATTCTCCGAGCAAGCCATCAAGGCCCACGCCGTAATAACCAATAGCACAATCTATGTTGGTACGGGCTGCCATGAGGTAGGCAAGTTTCCCACCCAGACAATAGCCGATGGCGCCGACATGACCGTTGCCATGGGCGTAGCCTTTGCAGAAATGGGCGGTTGCGCGTAAATCCTCAATCCCGAGATCAATATCAAAGCGGTTAAAAAAATCAAAAGCCCTGGCCCACTCGGCTTCGGTTTTATCGGTGAGCTGTACGCCCGGTTCCATGCGCCAGAATAAATCGGGGCATACAGCAATATAACCACGTGCGGCAAGATCATCACACTTGGCGCGCATTTCAGAATTCACACCAAATATTTCCTGAATCAGTATAACGCAGGGCGCGGGCAGTTTATCCGGCAGGGCAATATAAGCCTGAAAAGTCTCGCCGTTTCTTGTAGGGATGGTCTGCATGGTCATAAGCGTTATCCTTTTTGATCTGTGCTGACTTGATTTGTGCCAGTGCAGGATCAGGATACGACGCGTCGGGGGCCATGAAAACCCTAAAAGAAACAGCTGACGGCTTCTGTATAATCGATCAATTCATGAGCAAAGGCAGAAATTTTTGCGCTTTGGCAACGCTGTCGATGCGGGCCGTCACTTTGCTGATAACATCTTCTTTTTCGGTGCCATAAAGGCGGCTGGTGCGCACCATAGCGGCAGAGGATTGAAGAACGCGCAATTTCTTCTCAAGGCCATTGGCGGCCAGGGATCTGCCGGTTTCTACAACCTCCAGAATGGCATCGGCCCGTCCTGCAACAATTGCCGCTTCCACACCGCCTTTTTGGGCAATGATCCGGCCGGCTTTGACCTGCTCTTTTTCAAGTAATTGCTGCAGAAGGGATGGGTAAGATGTGGCAATACGAAGACCTGAAAGATCCTTGAATTCCTCTATTTTTACTTCCGGGCGCGCCGCCAGCCATAGAGAGCAGGCTGATACATCGCTCATTCTCAGGATGGGTACGGGCCTGAACATTCCGCTTTCGTTTTTTGCGGCGGCATTGAACTCATTGAGGGTGTCGAGGCCGATAATAGCGATATCGGCATTGCCGTCTGCAATCCATTCCAATGCAGCATCGCTGCGAAGCTGGTAGGCCTCCAGAGGGGGCAGTTCTCCCCTTTTGTCAATGAACAAGGATTTTGCCACGCGGTCGCCAGAGACTTCTTGCTGAAAGTCCGCACGAGTAATGATATCTGCAAACGCCTCTTTAAGACGCTTTTGATCCGGCAGGATAATACGCAAAGGGCGTTGCGGGTTTGTGTTTGGTTCAGTCATGACAGCCTCTGGTTACTCACGCGGTTTGTCCGGTGTTGTGTTAATGTAGTACTACAATAAGACATTAAGGGCAATAAAAATCGTGTTGTCTGGAGGTAAATATATTAAATAGTTGATTTTACTTTGTTTTTAGGCGCGAAAGGATGAGTTTATAGCCGTGAAAAGGCTCTTTGTCCAGAAAGCGCGCTACGCGCCCGATAGTGGTCGTGCTGGCACCGGTGCGGGCCGATATATCGCGGTAAGAGGCATCCCCTTGTTCCAGTATGCGGGCAATCAGCCAGCGTTCGCTCAGGGCATCGATTTCGGCAGGGGTGCACAAGTCAGTCAGGAAGCTGCGGCATTCTTCCGGTGTCTTCAGCAGCAAAAAGGCCTGACAGAGATCTTCGAAGGCTTGATCTGAGGAATCTTGACGATTGTGGTTCATGGCTTCTTTCTAGCACGTATGCGGCAAAGCTGCTACACCTTGTCAGGTTTTCGATTGTTACGCATCAAAGGAGCTGGCCATGAAAGTCACCGTCAATGTTGATTGCACCCCCGAAGAGGCCCGTGCCTTTATTGGCTTGCCGAATATTGCGCCTTTGCAAGAGCGCATGATGAAAGAGCTGGAAGAGCGTATGGCTGATAACCTGCAAAATCTTGATCCGGAAACCTTTATGAAAACATGGCTGCCTCTCACCATGGAAAGTTGGGGCGAGATGCAAAAATTATTCTGGAGCCAGATGCAGATGGGTATGCCGGGTGGCTCGACAGATAAGTCTTCCTGATTTTTCTCTTTGCACCTGAAACTATGAGTTCACAAGAAACAATTTTCGCTTTGTCCAGCCCTTGGGGCGTTGGCGGTGTTGCTGTCATCCGTGTATCGGGGCCGCAGGCATTGCCGGTCTTAAAGCAGCTGACGGGTGGGCGCGATCCCGTGATGCGTCGTGCTGTGCCCCTGATACTGCGTGACCCTGCTGACGGACACCTGCTTGACCATGCTTTAACGATTGCTTTCAAGGGGCCTGCCAGTTTCACAGGCGAGGACGTTGTGGAATACCATGTCCATGGTGGCCGCGCTGTTGTTGCTGATATGTTGCGCGTTCTTTCTGCCTGCGAAGGATATCGTCTGGCAGAGGCCGGAGAATTTACACGCCGCGCCTTCGAAAACGGAAAACTCGATCTGACGCGTGCAGAAGCCATCGGTGATTTGATTCATGCAGAAACAGAGGCACAGAAGGCACAGGCCCTGTCACAGATGGAGGGGCATCTTGCGGATCTTTATGATGGTTGGCGGGACAAACTGATCCGTATTCTGGCGCATCTGGAGGCTGATCTCGATTTTCCCGATGAGGATTTGCCGGAAGGTGTTTCCCAAGAAGCTATCAAAGCGATTGGCGCGTTGAGTTCGGCTATTGATGATCACCTGAATGACAACCGTCGCGGCGAAAGATTGCGTGACGGTTTTCATGTTGTCGTGATTGGTGCGCCGAATGCAGGAAAATCATCATTGGTGAATGCGCTGGCGCAACGTGATGTAGCCATTGTATCGGATATCGCAGGGACAACACGTGACATCGTCGAGGTTCATCTGAATATAGGCGGGTTCCCTGTAATCCTGTCCGATACAGCGGGCCTGCGTCCCGACCAGATTGGACAAGAAGGGCATGATGCCATCGAAGGCGAAGGGATAAGGCGTGCTTTGCAACGTGCTGAAATGGCTGATATCAGAATTTTGCTTTTTGATGGTCCTGAAGAGGTACCAGATAAACACACCATGGCCCTTATGAACAAGGAAGCAATTGTAGCCTTTAATAAATGCGATCTGGTCAAGCCGTGCATAGATGGGATGGACGGCGCTCTGTATCTCTCAACCAAGACGGGGCTAGGGCTTGGTCAGCTGACGGAAACAATCCGCGAGAAGATTTGCGCTTTGGTAGGAACATCACAGACGCCTTCCTTGACCCGTGAACGTCATCGCATAGCGTTGCAGGAATGCCTGAATTGTCTTGACCGCT
Organism: Micavibrio sp.; assembly: GCA_046294845.1. Lineage (GTDB taxonomy): Bacteria > Pseudomonadota > Alphaproteobacteria > Micavibrionales > Micavibrionaceae > Micavibrio_C. The sequence continues at coordinate 414,149 of JBKBNU010000001.1, forward strand.
CATGCGCAGCTGTGTTGCCGGAGTTGATGGCCGAGGATATACGTCTGGCTGTCAGGGCGCTGGGGCGCATTACAGGACGGGTTGATGTCGAAGATCTTCTCGACATCATCTTCCGTGATTTTTGTATCGGTAAGTAAGAGCGATAGTTTACTCTTAGAAGCTTACGCGTGTTCCCAGAACAACACTGGTCGCGTCAGGGTCGGATGAACCAGCAATATCATGCTCGATGTAATGGACCGAACCGAGCATATCCATACCCGCGCCCACATTGTATGTAACCCCGCCGCTATAGCGGTTGGTCTCGATGTTGATGCTTCCGAGACCCAGATTTTCGAGGCTGTCCTCACGGTCATAGTAAGATGCGCCAATACGCCAGGGGCCTGTTGTATAATCGGCACCGACAACGATGATATCTGTATCGCTATTGCGTAAGCCGTTATCATCTGTAACGTAAGCAATACCAGCGCCCCAGTTTTTGTAGGTCAGAGCCAAACCGGCATCCCAGGCTGACTGGTCATCCAGTGTATCCGTACCAGCCCCCGTGACATCTTTTTCAAGTGATACGTGGGCGTAACCTGCACCCAATACAAAAGTCAGATCGTTGATCGTACGTTCGTAACGAAGGGCTGCTTCCCAGGCATCACCATAATCTTCCTCTTCATCATCGCGAGCAACGCCGCCCAGACCGCGCGAGGTATCATCATTCATTTCCGGTGTATAGGAAACAGCCATTTGCAGGCCACTGAACAAGGGTGAGATATAGGTGATTTTGTCTTCAGCTCCTGTTTGTCCCATCAGGTAATGCATGGATACATCAACCGAACCACCAAGATTGAGCATGAGATCGTAGTTCACAGGGTTGATAAATTGTTCAACGCCATCAATGAAGGGATCTGCTGCGGGGGCGGCCACTTGCAAGAGGGCGCTTGCCCCATCGGTGCCACCAAAATTGACACGGCCCCAATCACCTGAAAAGTAAATGTAGGAGTCATTGACGGTAAAATTATCACCAATGTCTGCAGCGGTTTCGAGCGCGACACCAACGGTCAATCCGTTATCAAGTGTTGTCTCACCTTCGAGGGTTAAAACGGTTTCCCGCATGATATCGACTGAACGTCCTTCCGAGGTTGTCGTGGTGTTGTCTTGTGTATGGTAAACAACGTAACCGCTAAAGGCGCCACCAAGCTCAAGGGAGACGGGGCGCTCTCAGCGTGCACTTGTGAGGACAGGCAGAAGGCAGGCAGGATGCTGACAAGAGCAAGGATGCTTTTTTTCATGGGGATCTCGGGGCTGGTTAAAACAACCCCCTGATCTTGCCAGTAAATTATGACGTGGCAAGTGCAATTAGGTATTAACTGCGCCGCTAGATCAGGGCTGCGCTTTGGATGCGGCTTGTTGTGGCTGTTGGGCTTTACGCTGCGCCGCAACAAAACGATCTTCATCTCTGATGCAAGGAACGCCGCCGCCCGCTTTTAAAATGCGGTCGCGGGTTTCTTGGCTGGCATTAAGCCAGAAAACAGCCTCCTCGTTGATTGCTGCAACTGCGAAGTGATTTTTGCTCATCTTTTAAGTATCCCGCCGTTAAAGGGTTATAAAATTTGATGAAATATGTCAATTTATGGCGGGGTGCGTCAAGAACTTCTTTTGATTTGATGTTTGTTTTAAATGTGGAATTTATCCACAGGTTCGGGTTATATAGTCCCCCTTATGATGACAGATCCCCAAAACAGCTTTGATGTGATTGTTGTAGGTGGCGGCCATGCTGGCTGCGAGGCTGCGGCTGCGGCTGCGCGGATGGGGGCAAAGACAGCTCTTCTCACCCATAAATTCGAAACCATCGGAGCCATGTCCTGTAATCCGGCCATCGGCGGCTTGGGCAAGGGGCATCTGGTCAGGGAGATTGACGCGCTGGATGGTGTCATGGGTCGGGTCATTGACCGCGCTGGCATCCAGTTCAGGGTTTTGAATGCCTCAAAAGGGCCTGCTGTGCGTGGCCCACGAGCGCAAGCCGACCGCAAGCTCTACAAGCAGGCAATGCAGGAGATCCTTTCCGACTATCCCAACCTGACCATTGTGGTTGGGGCAGCCGATGATCTAATCCTGAATGTTTCACGTGAAATAACAGGTATCCGGACAATGGATGGGCGGGAGCTTTACTGCCGTTCTGTGGTCCTGACTACAGGGACCTTCCTGCGCGGTCTGATCCATCGCGGGGAAGACCGTATCCCCGCGGGTCGTGTCGGGGAGCAGCCAACCATTGGTTTGGCTGAGACGCTGGAGCGTCTCGAGTTTCCGCTGGGCCGCCTCAAAACGGGAACACCTGCCCGTCTGGATGGTCGTACGATTAACTGGGATATTCTCGAAGAACAGCCGGGTGATAACCCGCCACAACCATTTTCCTTTATAAATGAACGGGTTACAGTGCCACAGATTTCCTGCTTCATTACCCATACCACGACCAGAACCCATGAAATCATCCGTTCCAATCTGCACCGTGCGCCAATGTATTCAGGCGCGATCAAGGGGACGGGTCCACGTTACTGCCCCTCGATCGAGGATAAGGTCGTCCGCTTTGCCGATAAAGAGAGACACCAGATTTTTCTGGAACCGGAAGGGCTGGATGACCACACGGTTTATCCAAACGGGATATCGAATGCTCTGCCGATTGAAGTGCAGGCTGAATTGCTGAAATCCATCCCGGGGCTGGAGGCGGCCAAGGTTCTCGAATGGGCCTATGCCATCGAATATGATTATTGCGATCCGCGTGACTTGAAAAACACACTGGAATCCCGCCGTCTCTCCGGCCTGTTTATGGCAGGGCAGATTAACGGAACGACCGGATACGAGGAGGCAGCAGCCCAAGGGCTGATTGCGGGTCTGAACGCGGCCTTGCTGGCAGAAGGTCAGGGGCGCAGCTTTGTTCTGGACCGTGCTGATGCCTATATCGGGGTGCTGGTTGACGACTTGATTTCCCGTGGTGCTCCCGAGCCGTACAGGATGTTTACAAGTCGTGCAGAATACCGTTTGAAGCTGCGGGCTGACAATGCAGATCAAAGGCTTACGGACAAAGGTCTGGCTTTGGGCTGTGTGGATGTTTCACGTGAAACACTGTGGAAAAAGAAAAAAGAGAATCTCGCACGCGCCCATGAAATGGCACGTGATCTGAGGGCGACCCCGAATGTTCTGGCTGAAAAAGGCGTGGAAGTGAACCGTGATGGTCAATATAGAAGTGCCTTTGACCTGATAGGGTACACGCATGTGGGCTGGGAGGGTGCCGTGAAAGTGTGGCCTGAACTGGCGGCGTTCAGTCCTGCCATTATCGAGCAAATCAGTATTGATGCCCTTTATAGCGGCTATATGGAGCGGCAGGATATAGACATTAACTCCTTCCGCAAGGATGAGGCTCTGGAGTTGCCGGAGGATCTTGATTACAAGGCGATCGGCAGTCTGTCGACAGAAATCCGCACCAAGCTTGAAAAGGCCCGTCCGGCGACTTTGGGTGCTGCTGCCCGTATTCCAGGAGTTACCCCTGCGGCTGTGATGGCGCTTCTGCGCTACGTGAAACGTGGCGACCGCCGTCAGGTGGCTTAATGACCGCTCCGGTACCTTCAGCAGATGTTTCACGTGAAACACGGGCCTTGCTGGACCAATATCACCAGCTTCTTTTGAAGTGGCAGAAAGCTGTCAATCTGGTGAGTCCTTCCACTATTGATGAGGCATGGACCCGCCATTTCGAAGATTCCATGCAGCTTGCAGCCTTGCTGCCCCCCACAACAAAAACACTGTTTGATTTTGGTAGTGGCGCGGGTTTTCCGGGGTTGGTGCTGGCGCTGATGCGGCCTGACATCGCGGTGCATCTGGTGGAATCGGATCAGAAGAAATGCAGCTTCCTTTCAACAGTTTCACGTGAAACAAAGATCCCCGTGAGCGTTCATAATTGCCGGATCGAGGCCTTGCAGACCGATGCAGTGCCGGATGTGATCTCGGCCCGTGCGCTGGCGAGCCTGAGTAAGCTTTTTGCTTATGCGCGCCCTTGGGCGCTTAAAAATCCCGATTTGGTACTTTTGTTGCCCAAGGGCGAAAATTTCGAGGTCGAGGTCAAGGAATTGGAGAGGGGTGCTTATGCACAGTGTGAAGAGTTTGTCAGCAAGACGTCAGAAAACGCCAGAATTCTGCGATTTTCCGGCATTTATAACGATGTGCATAAGGTATAGAGTCGTTTGACTCATTTTCTTGACCGCAGGGCCTTAAAATAGGTAGGAGTAGGGTATGACAGATAATCTTCCCGTATCATTGAATGTTCCCCGTATTCTGGCTGTTTGCAACCAGAAGGGTGGGGTTGGTAAAACCACGACCGCCGTTAATCTGGCGACAGCCTTGAGCGCCGTTGGCAAACGGGTTTTGCTGGTTGACCTGGACTCGCAGGGTAATGCGACAACTGGTCTCGGGATCAAGCGTTCCTCAATCGTCAAAAGCACCTACGATGTGCTGTTCCATGAAGCCCCTATCTCTGAAATCGTTATGGAAACGAGAGTGCCGCGTCTTCATGTGGCCCCTTCAACAATTCACCTTTCGGGTGCCGAAATTGAACTCGTGACGGTTGATCGCCGCGAATATCGCCTGCGCGAGATGCTGCGTGTGCCGCTTCCTTATGATTACGTGATCATGGATTGTCCGCCCGCTTTGAACCTGCTGACCTTGAATGCATTGGTTGCGGCTGATGCGATTGTTGTGCCGCTGCAATGCGAATTCTATGCACTGGAAGGTCTGGCGCATCTGATCAAGACAATTGAGCGCGTGCGCAAGAGTTTTAACCCTGCGCTTTATATCCACGGCGTCGTCCTGACCATGTATGACAAGCGTAACAAGCTCTCTGTCATGGTGGAGGAAGACGTACGCGGTTTTATGGGTGACAAGGTTTATAAAACCATGATCCCCCGCAATGTACGTGTCTCGGAAGCGCCCAGTTTCGGGCTTCCTGCGATTGTGTACGATATGGGTTGCCCCGGTTCTGCGGCATACATACGCCTTGCAAGCGAGATTCTAAAGCGTGAAAAAGCGCTGATGGCGGAAGCCGCCAATTCAACCGAAACAAAATCAATCACCCAAGGACAGGTGGCATAAAATGAGCGAGAATTATAGCCTGAGCGCAGCAAAAAAACGTGGTTTGGGACGGGGATTAAGCGCCCTTTTCGAGGATGATGAGGTTACATTTGCAGCTCAACCTACCATGTCTGCTCCAGCGGGAGGCGAAAATAATGCTGCACCTGTTACTGCACAAAACCAATCAGCTCCTACCGCAGTTGCGGCGGGTAATGGCCGCCGTTTGGTGGGAATTGATCTGCTGGAACCTAGCCCGTTCCAGCCGCGCCAATATATGGATGAAACCGCACTGGAAGAATTATCCCAGTCTGTAGCCGTTCATGGCATTTTGCAGCCTATTCTGGTCCGTCCAAAGCCTGGTATGACCAACCGCTGGGAAATTATCGCTGGTGAACGCCGCTGGCGAGCTGCCCAACGTGCGAAGCTGCACGAAGTTCCGGTGGTGATTCGCGAGTTCGATGATGAAACCGCCGCCGAAATTGCCCTGATCGAAAACCTGCAACGTGCGGATCTGAACGTACTGGAAGAAGCGCAAGGGATCAAGCGTTTGATGGATGATTACGGCCATACGCAAGAAAAGCTGGCGGCAGTTCTCGGCAAGAGTCGCAGTTATGTGGCAAACATGGTGCGTTTGCTGGTGCTGCCTGTCGATGTGCAGATGATGATGCATGATGGCAAAATCTCGGCTGGCCATGCCAAGGTGCTGGTCAATGTGGCGCAACCTCTTTCCTTGGCCCAGCGTATCGTTGCCGAAGGTTTGAGCGTCCGTGAAACAGAGCGGTTGGCCGCCGGTGAAGATAAAAACCGTCCGACCAAAGCGTCTGCTGCGCGCAAGGCTATCGAGAAAGATGTCAATGTTCTGGCGCTCGAAAAAGATCTGACCGATAAGCTTGGCTTGAAGGTTGTCATTGATCTTAAAGGTTCGGGCAAGGGTGCGGTGCGCGTTGAGTATAAATCGCTCGACCAGCTTGATGAAGTGATCCGCCGTTTGAATGGATCTTCCTTCTAGAGCTTACAGTCATATTTTGGTTGCGGCCCGCAATTGGCAGCGGCTTGCCTGAGGTCGTTTTGAAACTCTTTCCGGTCTTCGGTCAGATATAATCCCTGTACGGCATCAACGCCGTAGGCATTTGCCAATAGGTAAGCTTGCTCCGCGTTTTCGACGCGCTCTGTAATGATATGCGCATCGGGTACATACTTCTTGATTTGGTCGATCAAGGGCTGTAAATCGAAACCTTCCCTTAACGACGCTTCAATCGTTTCACCGTCAATCTTGACGTAGTCAACGATGCCTCGCAAATTATCAAGTCTCTTCCAGTCATTACTATCGATGCCGTCATTGCTTTTTATATGGGCAGCACGGTCATGATAGAAGTCGTCTATGGCAAAGGTACAACCCATGTCATACTTCATTTTCAGCAGAACCTCGCGGCAGGGATTGTCTGCCAGATCATCTTCCGTTACTTCAAAGGTCAGGCGGCCAAAAATATCCTTGCCATCGAAGTGGGTATCGATCAGATCGCGAATACCCTGCCAGAACTCCGCCGATTTCATGTTGCGGGCTGATGTGTTGATGGAGATAGGCATCTGACCTTTTCTCAGGGCCTGATCAATGCCAGCCAAAATGATGGCTTTATCAAAATCTTCCTGTAAACCGGCTTGCGAAAGGGTGTTGATGGGGCCAAAAGGCTTGATAGTTTCATCTTTCAGCGTGCGGGCCCGCAATAATAATTCAGAAGGGTAAAAATCTGCGCCGCGTCCGGGTGCGGCATCGTGCCATGTTTCGGCGGCAAAATGGAATCGCCCGTCCTCCAGAGCATCCAGCATGATAAATGTAGCGGCGGCATCAACTTCCGATATCAGGCCTGCCTGTGTCTTCTCGGCAAGCCCCATCCTTACACTGATAAGAAGCTGCATGAATATTTGTCTTTTTGCTTCTGTCATTCTGCTCCACCCTTGTTTTTTCTTTATAGTTTATTTGTGCACGCTTTTACAAATATTAATCCTATTGTGCGGCCAGCGCGGAAATTTCCGCCGTCGTCAACACGCGCCTGTAGATGCGGACCTCGTCAAGCTGGCCCTGAAAATATTGTCCTGCCCCAGCGCTGCCAAGATAAAGCGTGCCTGTGCCTATGTCCGGTGTCCATGTGAAAGGGGTGTTTTCAACCTCGACACCGTTGACATACACCTTGTAGCTATCATTCGCATCATCAAAAACAGCCAACAGATGATACCATGTATTGATAGACAGGTTCAGGTTGGTAATAACTTCGCGCCAATCGCCTGCGCCGTAAAATCCGGTTGCAAATTCGTCATTCACGGTTTCGAGATAGTAGTTATTGTCCGTTTTATACAGGAATGTTCTGTACCCCGCAGGCAGGGTTGCGGGTCTGACCCATGCAGAAAGAGAGTAGGATGAAGTGATACTCAATACGGCGGCATGATTTATTGCCACACGGTCGTTTGAACCATCAAAATCGAGCGCTGTCCCTACATGACCGGCAACCCAATCCGCAGCATCCATATTCTGCAATGTGCCGTTGCGCCCGTTGCCTGATGAATCAAATGCAGTCGTGCCCGATCCCTCTTCAAAGGCCCAATAGCCCACCAGACCATCGAGGAGGTCGACTGAATCTACGGGATCGGGATCCGGTGCTGTCCAACCCATGCCGACCCATTCTACACCATCACAATATTGCAGGACATTTTCACTGCTGCTGAAAAGGATCGTCCCTGCCTTGCGTGCGGGTGCAGCGCACACGGTCTGGCGCGGTATTGCGTTATTCGGTGCAGAACGTTCGGTTGTCGTGAGCTGGTTCTCAAGATTTTCGCCCCAACAGTAGATTTTTCCTTGCAAGGCTATAGCGCAAGTGTGACTCTCGCCGACGCCTATTTGCGACCATTTGCCCTCACCATGAATTTCTGCGGGGGTCAGGCTATATGAACCTGTTGAGTTTATACCCAAGCGTCCGGACGTGCCGTTCAGTCCCCAGCACCAGATACTGTCATCACTTCTGATGCCACAGCTGGTAGAGCCACCCAGCGAGATTTTTTTCCATGTATGTCCGCCGGATACAGCTGTAGGATTTTCCCGTTGTGTGAACGTGCCATCTCCTAGCCTCCCACTGCCATTATGGCCCCAGCACCACAAGGTATCATCACTCTTGATGGCGCAGGTGTGCTGGATGCCTGTTCTTATACTCTTCCAAGGACCAGCATCCGATACAGTTGTGGGCGCCTCGCGCTGCGTTGTGGTGCCATCTCCCAGCCGCCCCTGATCATTACTGCCCCAGCACCAGACGGTGTTGTCATTTTTAAGGGCGCAGGTGAAGCCGTGGCCCAGATCAAGATCAAGCCATGCTCCACCTCCCGATATCGCGACAGGCGTAGAGCTGTTGACAATAGAATTATCCCCCAGTTGCCCGCGGTCATTCAAACCCCAGCACCAGATACTGTCATCACTTTTGATTCCGCAGGTATGATCTTCGCCTGCGGCTACCCTTTTCCACGATCCGCCCCCTGATACCTGTACAGGGGTCGACCGTTGTGTTGTTGTACCATCACCCAGTCTGCCGCTGCCATTATTACCCCAGCACCACAGGGTGTTATCGGTCTTGATGCCGCAGCTGTGATAGCGGCCGTTTTCTATTTGCAGCCAGCCATCCGCCCCCGATACCTCCGTGGGACTCTCCCGCTGCAGGCCGGTACCATCGCCAATTGCGTTATATGAGTTTGCTCCCCAACAATAAAGACTCTGGTCGTTGCGAATAGCGCAGGTGTGTTGGCCCCCGCCTGAAATCTTTGTCCAGATAGCCGTGCTGTTGATGGGCATCGGCGAGAGGGCATAGTTCGGGGTGTTATAACCGCCCTGTCCATCGCCATTATAGCCCCAGCAATATAGACTGCCATCCATACGGGTAGCGCAACTATGGCCGTCGGCGGCGACAGTCATTGCCCATTCATATCCGCCTGAGATATCGACAGGCACGGAGCTGTTCAATCTTGTGCCAGAGCCTAACCGTCCTCCCTCGCCAGCGCCCCAGCACCAAAGGGTGTCATCCATTTTCACAGCACAGGTGCTGCTATAGCCAGCGCCAACACTTTTCCACGTGCCGCCACCGGACACAGCGACAGGAGAGCTTCTTGTTGTTGTTGTGCCATCGCCTAGCCGCCCACTATCGTTACTACCCCAGCACCATAAAGTATCATCTATCCGGATACCGCAAGCGTGCTGGTCACCAGCGGAGACCGTCTTCCATGAAGCCACACCTACCTGAGCAGGGGACAATGTTGTTCCGGATGTTGTGCCTTGTCCCGTACGGCCACTGCTGTTATTGCCCCAGCACCACAGTGTATCGTCGGTTTGTATACCACATCCGAAAGCACTGCCTGCGGTGACGTATTGCCAAGTATTAACGCCCACATTCGTCACGGGCGCAGGTGGCGTGTGGGACGTCGTCGTGCCATCCCCAAGGCGGCCGTCGGCATTAAACCCCCAGCAATACATGGTGCCATTTGTCTGGATGCCGCAGCTATGTACGTTGCCAGCTGCTACCATTAGCCATGTTCCTCCCCCCGTTACTTCTTGCGGGAAGCCGCCTCCACCCGAACTGCCCAACTGGCCGCTGACAGCGTGACCCCAGCAATAAAGTGTTCTGTCCTGTTTGATGCCGCAGGTATGAAGTGCGCCACCGGAAACTTGACGCCATTTTGATATGCCGCCTACGGGGATGGGTGCGATCTGGCTTGTTGAGCCGCCATCTCCGAGGCGGCTGCTGCCATTACTGCCCCAGCACCACAGGCTGCCGTCATTCTTGATACCGCATGTGTGGCGGGCGCCGGCGGTAATCTGCGTCCATTCACCCGCGCCCCCCACAGGCCCCATCGGTCTGTAAATATTTCCGGCGCAGCCCTGCAGGACGCGGCCATCGGCGTTATAAACCATATCACCTTCATTTTTGGTCGGGTTGGTGCAGCCGCCTGAGCCGCTGCCCGCGGCGTGCATGGCGCGCCAATTCGTATCATCGCAGTATTGGAAGATTTTCTCGGTGGCGTTGTAAACAATTTCACCGGCAGTACCGGAAGGATTGCTACAGGCCGCCCATGCAGCCTTGGCACCGGTAAGTGTAAAAACCGCCGCAAGCACAAGAAAGAATATGGTGATCGTAGAAAAACGTCCCCGCATAGCATCAACAATATCAGAAAATCTGTGAATAATCGTTAAATTCCTTATGAATCAAGATGATCTGGCGGCACTGACAGCCCAAGATCGTACCATAAAGAAAGGCTTTTAATGTTCGGTAAATCCCTGATCCTGATGGTAGGCGCCCTGTTTGTTCTGGCAGGCTGCGGGTTTCAGCCTCTTTACGGGGATCATAGCCTTTCCACTTCTCAGGCGGTCAGGGACAGCCTCAACAGTATCAAAATCACCAACATCCCCGATCAGTCAGGTCAGTATTTGAAGAATGCGCTGATGGATAGGCTGTATAGTCAGGGGCGCCCCGGTGCAAATGCCCGCTATACACTGAATGTGGCGGACCTCTCTGAGGGTATAACAAACCTTGATATTACAAAGACTTCTGACAGTACGCGGGCACAATTGGCGATTTCCACCAGCATTCGGCTGGTTGATGCAAAAGGCGAGGAATTACTGGTGCGGCCTTTACGCGCTGTGACCAGCTTCAATATCCTCGATAGCCAGTTTACGACACGGATTGCCGAAGATGCTGCCCGCCGTCAGGTACTGGACGATCTTTCCCGCCAGATTGAAATGCAGCTCCTGCTTTATTTCAATCGTTAAGCGTGCCTCAGGGTGATTTATGTGTGCAAGGCACAATTTCCTTGACCGCCCCTTATGCGGCGCGCTAATGATTGTCATAGCATGATGAAACAAATCGCCATTATTTCGATTATTATTACCGCCGACAGGGTCTAACCCCCTGTCCTCCAGGCGGATGTGGCGTTGATATCTAAAGCCCTAGCGCATCCCAATCCAAATAAAATCAATAACTTAACGGGAAAGCCTGTAAGGGTCATTTATGCTGACTGTCAATTTAAGCGTTGTAGAATTGTTTGAAACGGCCGCGTTGGGCCTCAAAGGCCGCCATGCGGCTGTGATGGCCCATATGCCCTCTGCCAACGGAGGGGACAAGGGCCTGCAAAGCCATCTGGTGGACGTGGTACCCTTGAAAGATGATCTAACTTTGGAGGCCCTCCAAGAAGCTTTCGATCAGGCTTCTGCCCTGATGCCTTATAAAAGGTCTGAATCCGGCTATGGATGGGAAATCGATTATTATATGGTGGACCGTCATGGCGCTCCGTATCGCTCTTCGGTCATGCATATCCCCGATAAGCCGTTGGCGGGCAAAGGTTTCCCTGAATCGATGTTTGACTGGCTGGCATGGCGTAGCCGTATAGCCCTCTGGATTGAGCCGCGTGACCGCCAGCTTATAGACCTGCAAGATCTGAAACCTTTGCTGGACCGTAAGGGGACCAAACGTTTTGTTGCAGAGGATGAGCCTGCGACAAGACAAGCGCCTGCGGCGCCTCTCCCCTTGACCCAGCCTGCCCTGTCCGTATGATGCCGGTATGAAACTCCCTTTCAGGCAAATAGAACCTTTTGTGAAAGCGCCCGATCAGGCAGCGCGGTTGATCCTTGTCTATGGGCCGGAAGCCGGCTTGATCAAGGAACGCTGCGCTATCATGGGACGTACGGTTGTTGCTGACCTGAATGACCCGTTCAATGCCGTGACTCTTTCTGCCGATAAATTGATCGAAGATCCCGCCCGTCTGATGGACGAGGCCATGGCGATGTCCATGCTGGGCAGCAACCGCCTGATCAGGATCGAAGGTGCCAGTGATACACTTGCCCCCCTCATCAAGGAATATCTGCAAAACCCCAGCGCCCAAAACCTTGTTATTGTCGAGGCAGGTGAGCTGGGCGCGAAATCGGCCTTGAGGGCGTTGGTCGAGAAGGCTTCGAATGCGGCAGCTGTGCCCTGTTATGTCGAGGATGAGCGCGATTTGCTCACGCTGGTCCGTGATAGTTTAAAAGAGGCGGGTCTGCCCATAGATCGTGATGCGGCTTCGCTGCTTGCAGGTGCTTTGGTGGGCGACCGTTTGCGGGCCCGTAACGAAATTGAGAAACTCGTCATATATAAAGGTAACGATCGTACTGCGATCACAGTAGAAGATGTGCAGGAATGTATAGGCGGGGCCGGCGCGCAGACGCTTGATAAATTTGTTTATGCTGTGACAGGGTCGCAAACAGAAAATGCACTGACAGCCTTTCATATTTTAATTCAGGAAGGCATGCCGCTGATTGTTATCTTACGTTCCCTGCAAAGCCATTTCCGTCGCCTGCATCTGGTTAAAGCGCGTGTGGAGCGCGGCGAAGCTCTCGAGATTGTGATGAAATCATTGCAGCCGCCCGTCTTCTGGAAGCAGGAAGATATGTTCAAGTCGCAAGTGAGAAGCTGGAGTCTTTCCGGTCTTGCGCGCATTTTGCAAAAACTGGCCGAGCTTGAGGCGTCTTGCAAGAAAACAGGTGTACCTGACGAGGTATTGACAGCCCAAGCCCTGCTTTCTATCAGCAGAAAAGCAGCCTGATATCTTCCGTCATTCCGGCACACTTTATCTGTCATTCCGGCGCAGGCCGGAATCCATTTTGATGTGTGGTAAACTGTGTGGACCCCGACCTCCGTCGGGGTGACGGTGAAGAAAGAAATAAAAAGGATAGGGAAGACGCATGGAAAAGACATTCTGGGTCTATATGATGGCCAGTGGTCTTAATGGCACATTGTATATAGGGGTCACTTCGGATTTAAAAAAACGTGTCTGGGAACACAGGAATGGTGTCGCCGACGGGTTTACCAAAAAATACAAGGTTCATAATCTGGTCTGGTTTGAGCAGTATGACGGCGCAGAGCAGGCCATCAGGCGTGAAAAACAGATGAAAGAATGGCAGCGGGAATGGAAGATCAAACGGATAACAGAAATGAATCCTGATGGGCATGACCTGTATGATCACATCTGCCAATAATTAAATCAGGGGTGGTTGTCATGCCGAATACCTCTTCCATCTTTCCCGCACGCCCTGTCTATCATCCAGCACCTCTCCCGTCATTCCGGCGCAGGCCGGAATCCATGGTGACGTGTGATAAACCGCATGGACCCCGACCTTCGTCGGGGTGACGATCGGGAAGAGCGGGGTGACAGCCCAAGCCCTACTTTCTATCAGCAGGAAGGCCGCCTAGATCGATAATAGAGTGATCAATAAAAAACCCCGCGATAGCCTGCGGGGGTTTTTGTATGCCTGTTTCCTAGCCAGTCTTAATCTTCACGATTCATCTGGTCGACGCGCATTTGACGCGCGCGGGTCAGGATGGCCTCTTCCAGTTGACGGGCTGTCGCATCGGTGGCGGTCACATCGCGCCATGAACCATTCTTCATGGCCTGACGGAAGACCTTGACCGAAACGCCATCGGAACGCAGTTGCTTGTCGAGAATAAAGACATTCAGCTTGAAGCGTTCATTCGGCGTATCTGTCGGTGAGTACCAGTCGGTGATGATGGTGCCGCCAAACGGATCGGCACTGGCCAGAGGCATGAAAGAAATTGTATCGAGAGAGGCGCGCCACAGGAAGCTGTTGACGCCAATACCTGTTGTACCGCCTGTATCTTCTTTCTTGCGGCCCAGAATAGAGATACCGCCGTCACCAAAGACACTGGGGGCATCACTATAAATATCATTTTCATTTGATTGTGCCGATCGGGGCATGCCGGTCGGGTATTTGGCTTCCCCTTTAGGTACAGCGCTGCAGGAAGATAGATAGAAGCAACTTACGATCAGGACAAAGGTCCAGAATATTTTCTCACAGTTGCGGCAGAAAAGGCTGCGGATCATAAGATCATGACTCCTTACAAAGACACATATATATAAAAGCAGGCCGTCATCGTGAAACGCTGGATATCCGGCACTCTTATGAATGTCCTCTCCATAGCATAGGGGTGGTGGGCGCTCAAGCGGGCAGGGGTGTTTACAGGCCAGTCGTCCTCTTAAAAGAGGGAAAAAGGCTATTTTGTTTCCGTAATTCATAACAAGCGTTGCAATTTGGCAACGGTTCCCAAAAAAATGTGATGTTTTTGCACCAAACGCCTTGAGGTCAAATCAGGATGGTGACAATTATGGCCCTGTCTTGATCCGAAGGGGTCATGATTCTCTCTGGGGTTCACCCGAACCTTTGTTCAACTCTACTATCAATCCTTTGGATTGGAGGAAATGACTATGAAAAAACTGCTTTGTTCAGCCGCTGTGGCTGGTCTTGTTGCAGTAGCCGCTGCTCCGGCTATGGCTCAAGGCGAAAGCGCTCTGGATCTTAGCCTGGGTGGCTATTTCCGTGGCTACGTGACATATGCTTCTCAAGATACCTCAACAGGTAACGAAGAGCGTCACATTGACATTCTGCGTGATACAGAAGTTCACTTCACAGGTGAAACAACACTCGACAACGGTCTGACCGTTGGTGTGCACATCGAAGCCGACACCGATCTGGGTGATGACTTCTCTGTAGACGAATCCTACATGTACGTTTCCGGCACATGGGGCCGTGTCAACTTCGGTGGTGAAGATGGCGCTGCTTACCTGTTGCAAGTAGCTGCTCCGTCAGCTGACAGCAACTATGACGGCATCAGACAATACATTGATGCAGTTAACTATGGTATTGCTCCTGCTGCTTTCACAGGTCTCGCTGGTGCTGAATGGGGTTATGCCCAGGACGTTACAGGCGCTTCCGACAAGATCACCTACCTGTCACCGGTATTCAACGGTTTCCAGGCCGGTGTTTCTTACACACCTGACGTAGATGCAACAGCATACACCCTGAACGCTGAAGGAACAGCCGCTTCCCGCAGCCTCGCTGGTGTGTCAACTGACGATGTAGCCGGTTCTTACGGTTCTGCATGGGATGTAGCCGCCCGTTACGAAGGTCAATTTGACGCCTTCGGTCTGACAGTTGGTGCTGGTTATACACACGTTGACCAAGAAGAAAATGCTGCTGGTGAAGATGACCTGAAAGCATGGAACGCTGGTGCAGCCGTTACATTCGGTGGCTTCGGTGTTGGTCTGGTTTATACAACCAACGACCAAGGTGTTGATGGCGCTGCAGACAAAGACGCAGATATCTGGGTACTGGGTGCTGATTACACCACAGGTCCTTGGAAACTCGGCGCTTCTTGGATGACACGTGATGACGAAAACTTTGCTGGTACAGACGAACTGGATACAGATCGTTACTCCGGTGGTGTTACATACACCTACGGTCCTGGCATGACATTCCGTGGTTCCGTACACTACATCGATCACGAAGTTGGTACAAACGACATGGATGCAACAACATTCCTGCTCGGTTCACAAGTTAACTTCTAATCTTCGGATAGAAGCGTGAATATAAGGAAGAGGGGGGAGTAATCCTCCCTCTTTCTCTTTTTGGAATTTTTCTTTTAAAAATTCTTGTGCCGTACCCTTTTGAACCTTATTTTTTTCAATCATGACATTGATCGCTGAAAATTTTGAAAACGTAAGAACGGTCATTGCGGAAACCGCACAGGCTTATGACCGTGACCCTGTCTCTGTAACGCTGGTGGCGGTGAGCAAGAAGCAGCCACAGGAAAAGTTGATAGAAGCGCTGGCGCTGGGCCACCGCGTCTTTGGAGAGAACCGTGTGCAAGAGGCTCAGGAACATTGGGCCGCTCTGAAAGCGCAATATCCCGATTTGTCCCTGCATTTGATTGGGCCGCTCCAGACCAATAAAGCCAAAGAGGCTGTTGCGCTCTTCGATGTGATTGAAACGGTTGATCGTCCCGATATCGTGCGGGCGCTTGCCAGGGAAATGAAAAAGCAAAACCGCTTTCCAGCCTGTCTTGTTCAGGTCAATACCGGTGAAGAAGAGCAAAAGGCCGGTGTATGGCCCTCTGACCTCCCCATGCTTCTTGATCTGTGTAAAGAAGAAGGGCTGCATGTATCCGGTCTTATGTGTATCCCCCCCGTCGATGATCCGGCAGCCGTGCATTTCGCTTTCTTGCGAAAACTGGCACGCCGCCATGAACTTCCCCGCCTGAGTATGGGCATGAGTGCCGATTACGAACAGGCTATTCCTCTCGGGGCCAGTTATGTTCGTGTTGGTACAGCCTTGTTTGGCGAGCGCTAGAAAGCTTAATTACTCGTTGTATTGCCTGCGTGATGCGGCCAAAACAGTCAGGGCAGACGGTGCCAGTTTGGCGGGTGGTAACGGGGATAAGGGCGCTGGTGCTGCGATCATCTGATCGTTGCTATTTTTCTTCCGCATCATCGTTCCGGCCATACGATCATCATCAAAAACATATTGTTCATAGTGATCAAATGTCTTGCTGCTTGCAGTAGGAGAAGCCTGCAAAGCATGAGCGCTTGCAGGGATATTCGTATCGGGTGTAATCCCGTTATTGAACGCGATTGTCGCGGCTTCATTCAGCATATCTTCGGGATCCGATTTGGCAGGCGTAGATTTTGAAAGTTCACCCTTGTTGATGAGGGATGCAACGTTTCCCGCTACATCTTTACCTGTTTCCTCTTCAATAATGACGTTGGCAATACCGGAGGCAGCCCCCGCAAAACCACCAAATAAGGCTCCTCCGATAATGCGGCCCGAAGGTTTGATCGTATCGCCGGAAACGCTTTCATACAGTGTACTGACTAAAGGGATGTGGTGTAGCGGGTTGACGATATCGACCAGATCGCCAAAGCCGAAAGATTCTTCGTCGGGGGCGCCGCCAATGGAGGCATCTTCCTGTCCGGCGTAATTAAGTGCTGCCTCAAAGCTGGCAGATGTTTCTTCGGGTATTTCTTCCGAGTGGGTTGCCTTTGCAGGGTTGTTCCATACAGGAATGCTGCCTGCCATACGGTCATCGGGGTCCGGCCGCATCTGGAAATGTGGCTGGGCCTTGCGAAAGGTGCCTGCAGAGCCTGCCGTGGCAGGGGCGGCATTCAAAAGCGCTGGATCGATCACCTGATTAAAAACTCCTACGGGGGAGAAGGTCTGCAAGACCTGTACCACAATAATACTTATATATATCAATATGTTATATATCACCACTTACCTTGAAGAGCAGGTGCGGGGGATAATTTCCTATCGGCGGGGAAAGGATTTCCTGTGCTATAATCAGGCATGACATCTTCCAGCCCCTCCGCAGTTGCCGTTTATATGCCCGATCTGATAGCCCGCAAGGTGCTGACCGATCTCGGCCAGTGTTACGGTGTGCCTGTGTCTTTTGTTGAAAAGGAAGAGGATGGTCTGGTGCTCCCTTTGCCGCAACGCGCAGGGGATATTCTCCAAATCCTGCGGCAGGCCGCACAGGCGCAAGCGGGAGCTGTGGGCATACAAAGCTTTGCCGGTTATGAATTTGATGCGCAGCAATCAGCATTAATTTCAAAGGATTCTGAAGAGGAAATTTTGCTTACAGAAAAGGAAGTGGCCATTCTTAAAACACTTCTCAATGAGGCAGGCAAGTATGTTTCGAGGCGTGATTTGCTGACAGGCGTCTGGGGTTATGTTGAGGGTGTCGAGACCCATACGCTGGAAACGCACATATACCGCTTGCGGCAAAAAATAGAAAAAGACCCTTCTGCGCCGGCTATCCTACTTACTGCAGAACAGGGTTATAAAATTGTTGTCGGGGACTAAATTCTTTTTATCTTTATTGATCGAGCGCTGATGCTGCAGATTTGCGCAAGCTTTGCAGGAAGCTCCCGTCCTTCTGGATGGTGAGGCTTGTAATCCCCTGTGCCAGCAAATTATCGAGGTCTTGCAGGAGCTGATAGATATCACGATTTTCTTCCTGCGTAAGTACGGCAGGGTTGGGTTTTACGGGTGTCTCTGCTACTGGCGTAGGCGTTGGAATGCTATGACGTGCTGTTGTCTGGTAGGCGTTGATCGCCTTGTGTGTCTTTTGCTGCGTGGTGGTTAAGGGATGTTCTTCCGGTGCTTCCGATGTCTGCGCCCCCTTGTCCTGAGGGTCCGGTGCCTGCGACTCTAACAGGGATAACAGGAACTGTTGGAGTGAAGCGATGGAAACCGCCATATTGTCTTCCCATACGGTTTTATCTTCGTCATCTTTGAGATCATCATTCTTGCGTCTTTGGTCATCGCGCGGTTCTTCACGACGAATACCCATCCATGTATCCGTGCGCTCTGTTTGCCTGAAAGTATTTTTAAAAAGCGAATCAAGTCGTGAATCCATAACGGCCCCCTGCCGTGGTTCAATAAGGACGACCATGGTCTGGCCACGCGAGTGATTTCTCAGTGATTACTGTTTGAATAGATTATAGACGTCGTTGCTCTCGGCGCGGGGTCTGTAACCTGGAAGATCGTGATACCAGATCAAGGCCTTGTCGTCTGGCGACCATAACTCAAAGCTGACAATATCAGCCATCAATGTCCAAAGTTCATAGCCGTTCACAACCAGTGGTGAAGTAGTGTTGGCCATGAAAGGGATCATTTCAATATGAAGGAAGGCTTCTCGCGCTTGCCCCTTCATCGTTTTTAAACCATTATTTGCTGCTGCTTTTTTGAAGCCCTCAAACTCTTCTTTTGAGAGCTCGATATTTACATGGCTGTCTATGTCTTTGGGAACCAACGCAATCCACATATCGGCAACGGGTACGGCGAAGTAGGATTCCTTTTCTTCCGGCAATACGATTTTTACTGTAACAAAACCCAGTTCCTGAAGCATTTTGGCTGCGACAGAGGGCGTTGGTATATCGACTTGCACGATCGTTTTAATTTTGATCGGGCTATCGCCATAATCATAGTTTGTGAAAGCATTCTCCAGAAACGGCACATCGTTATGGATCATATTGACGCGTTCACGGGGGCTGGCGATTTTATAGGCGTCCGATAGCGTGACCCATGAGCGGAAATCCGGCTGGACACCGGCATATTTAAAGAAAGCAAATCCTGCAATATATTCAGGGGTCAGGCGTTGTTGTGCCGCTCGTGCTTCCCATCCTGTCAGGATCAGGACAGCACAGAAAATGAAAAGAAAAAGGGCCTGTAATCGCAAAAAGGGAGAGTGGCTCATTATAATCCGTTCTTTTATGGCCCGCCGTTACTGTTACGCTTATTATTAATGTTAAATTATAAATAATTTACAGAGGGTATAGAACAAGATAAAGATGAAAACCACAGGTTAGCGATTATGTTCATAAATTCTTCTGATAATAGAAGGGGTTCAGGTAAAAACGACCCCGGCGGGCCGGAAAAAACCCATACCGAAGATACTGAAGATTTATGGGCTTTGGCGACCAAAGATGTCCAGAAAATCAAGAATCGTAACGATGTCATAGCGCCCGCCCCCAAAAAACTGAAGCGCCGTAAACCTGAAGCAGGGCATGAGAGTATAATAGCCATACCCCAGCCAAGTGCTGCAGCCGAAGGTTTTGAAATTGATACCCGCACAGACCAGAAATTGCGGCGGGGACAATATCCGATCGATTACACCCTCGATCTGCATGGGATGGTACAGGAAGAAGCTTATCGTAAGCTGACCCAATCCCTGCAAGAGCTGTATGGTCGGGGCAAACGCTGTGCTTTGGTGATTACCGGCAAGGGGCGTGATGGCGCAGGGGTCTTAAGACAGAATCTGCCGGACTGGCTCGGCCAGTCACCACTGTCATCGATTGTTCTCAAGTCCTATCCGGCACAGGCTGCCCATGGCGGGGCGGGGGCTTTTTATGTGCTTTTGCGGCGTAACAGGGCGCTTTCCTAGGGCGCTTCAATCCGGATATCAACTGTACGTGTACGTACAATATCAGCCATGTCGGGGCTTTTTCTTGTTACATGGACC
Source organism: Micavibrio sp. (assembly GCA_046294845.1). GTDB lineage: Bacteria > Pseudomonadota > Alphaproteobacteria > Micavibrionales > Micavibrionaceae > Micavibrio_C. The sequence goes on from JBKBNU010000001.1 coordinate 434,128, forward strand.
TCACCTTTATAGTTTCCCGTTGCAAAGATTGCGGGGTTAAAGGGTTTGCCCATGTAATACATTTGCCGTATGCGGGTCTTCTCTTGCGGGAAAGAACGTGAAGCCAGAACATCGCCTGCCTCGTCCAGTATTTTCAGCGTAACCAAATCACCCTTTTGCAGACCATAAAACAAGGCCCAAAAGATAACCGGATCACCCTTGCCGAGGGTAAGCTTCGCGGGACTATCTGCTGCAATTTTAAGGGCATCCAGCAAAGGCGGATTACGCTGGAACCCTGCAGCATAAATGGAGAGCGGTTCATAAGTTACCTCTTGTTGCCATAGAGGGGTCACACCGTCGCGGCGACTATCGCAGGATGCTTGGGCAGGCAGACCGGTAAACGGGTCATAAAGCACCGAGTCCTTCATGACGATAAAATGGAGGTGGGGAAATTCGGCAATACCCGAATGCCCGACTTTAGCCAGTGGTTGGCCTGCCTTTACATGCTCACCCTCCTTGACCATCAGGGAGCCTTGCTTCAGGTGGCAATAAAGTGTCTGCCAACCCTCTTTATGCTGCAGCACAATTCCGTTGCCACAGCCTTTATGCTCTGCCAGCATTTGGGCTATTTCCTCTTTGCTGGGTTCTTTATCCTCTACACCATCCCTCAGGCGCAGCACCTCTCCGTCAAGGGCTGCCAGAACATCAACTCCTGTTTCCATGCCCAATAGATCGCGGATGGCAAAGTCACTACCGTCATGACCGTCATAGGTCAGGCTGCCACACTGGTAGTCCTGTGCAGAATCATTTGCTGCTTGTGTATCCACATAGTGAACGACCCAACAATCCTGACCGATTGTGCAATCGACTGGCTGATGCAGTACTTCAGCGCTGCGGGCAGAAGATGTGATAAGACAGTTGCCTGATAAAGTCACAAATAATATCAACAGGTAGTGGCGGCCCATCATGCCCCACTTAAAGAATAAAGCGGGAAAGGTCAGCATCGCCGGCCAGTGTACCCACCTGATCTTTTACCATTGCTTCATCGATTGTGACGGTCTCCCCGCCGCGGTCAGAGGCAGAGAAGCTGATATCATCGAGCAATTTTTCCATCACTGTGTGTAGACGGCGGGCGCCGATATTCTCGACACTCTGATTGACAGCAAAAGCGATCGAGGCAATTTCGTCAAGTGCGCCTTCCGAAAAATCAATCGTCATATTCTCTGTGCCAATTAATGCCTTGTATTGTTGAATAAGGCACGCATCTGTTTCTGTCAGGATGCGTTTGAAATCTTCTTTGGTCAGGGCTTTCAGTTCTACACGGATCGGCAGGCGACCTTGCAGTTCTGCCAGCATATCGCTCGGCTTGGCGTAATGGAAAGCGCCAGAGGCTATAAACAAAATATGGTCTGTTTTAACAGGGCCGTGTTTGGTGCTGACTGTTGTGCCTTCAATCAAGGGAAGGAGATCGCGCTGCACACCTTCGCGGCTAACATCACCGCCACGGGCATCCTGACGGCTGGCGATCTTGTCGATTTCATCAATAAAGACAATACCGTTCTGCTGTACAAGCTCGAGGGCACTGGCAACAACTTTTTCATCATCAAGAAGCTTGTCGGCCTCTTCTGCCATCAACACTTCGTAACTATCGACGACTTTCAGGCGTTTACGTTTGGTGCGGGCGCCAAAGGCCTTGCCCATGATGTCGCCAATATTGATCATGCTCATTGATGAGCCAGGCATGCCGGGGATATCAAAACTCGCCATCGGATCGGCACGGTCAAGTACATCGATTTCGATTTCTTTGTCGTTTAATTCACCATCACGCAATTTTTTGCGGAAAGACTCGCGCGTATGTTCGGAAGCGGTATCACCAACCAAAGCGTCTAGTACGCGGTTTTCCGCATATAGCTCGGCTTGGGCGTTAACAGCGCGGCGCATTTTATCACGCACCATATGGATGGCGATTTCAACCAGATCACGGATGATTGATTCAACATCACGGCCCACATAGCCTACTTCAGTAAACTTTGTGGCTTCAACCTTGATAAACGGGGCTTGTGCCAGCTTGGCCAGACGGCGTGCAATTTCTGTTTTACCGACACCTGTGGGGCCGATCATCAGGATGTTCTTGGGGTAGATTTCTTCCTGCAGGTCTTTGCTCAGTTGCTGGCGGCGCCAACGGTTACGCAGGGCAATAGCAACGGCGCGTTTGGCTTCGGATTGCCCGATGATGTGACGGTCAAGTTCCGAAACAATTTCGCGCGGGGTCAGGGTGGGGATATCGATAATCGGTGCAGGTTTGCTCATGGCTGTCCTTGGGGGCTCAAAAAACTCTAGAGTTTCTCAAGCACAATATTGTGATTGGTATAAACGCAGATATCGCCTGCAATCTTCATGGCGCGGCGGGCAATGTCCTCTGCCGAAAGGGGCTGGTCCATCAAGGCGCGGGCGGCGGCCAAGGCGTAATTGCCACCCGAGCCTATGGCGATGATACCATCTTCCGGCTCGACCACATCGCCGATACCAGTCAGGATCAGTGATGTATCCTTGTCACACACCGCCATCAAGGCTTCGAGCCTGCGCAAATATTTGTCCATGCGCCAGTCCTTGGCGAGTTCGACACAGGCGCGGGTCAGTTGCCCGGGGTGGGCTTCCAGTTTGGCTTCCAGACGTTCGAAGAGGGTAAAGGCATCAGCGGTGGCGCCTGCAAAACCGGCGATGATTTTGCCGTCCTTGCCCAGGCGGCGGATCTTGCGCGCATTGGCCTTCAGGATGGTGGGGCCCATAGAGACCTGCCCGTCACCGGCAATGACAATCTCATTACCCTTGCGCACCGACAGGATGGTGGTGGCGTGCCATTGGCCCAGATAGTTATAAGGTATGTTTTCTTTTGTCATGATGCTTTCGATATAGACCGTGCGCCATCAGGGATCAAGCGGAGGGTTAAGGATATGAAAATTTAAATATCGCACCCCATCTTGAAAAACTTGCCAATCCATACCATCCTATATGTCGGCGAGACACCGTCTTTTGCATTTTGGGGTATCGATAATAATATGGAATTTATCTCCGCTTTTCTGGGCTCCCAATTTTTGGGTCAGCCCGCCAGTATGTGGCTTATTTTCTTAACGATTGTAACGACACTCCTTGTTTTTGATCTTGGTTTTCTCAATAAGAAGGACCATGTGATCGGTGCGAGCGAAAGCCTCAAGCTTACAGCTGTTTATGTAACAATTGCCTGCTTGTTCGGTGTCTGGGTCTGGCGGACGCTAGGTGCCGATGATGGGATGGATTTTTTTACGGCCTATCTGGTCGAGCTTAGCCTGTCTGTCGATAACCTCTTTGTAATATCGCTTATCTTTGCCTATTACGGTGTGCCGCGTGAATACCAGCACCGCGTATTGTTCTGGGGCATTCTGGGCGTGATTTTAATGCGCGGTATCATGATCGGGGTCGGGGCGGCTCTCATACATGAATTTGAATGGATATTGCTGCTGTTTGCAGGCTTTCTCATCTTTACCGGTATTAAAATGGTGTTTTCCGGCAATGATGAAGACGAGAAAATTGACGATAGCCGTTTTGTTAAGTTTTTGCAGAAACACCTGAAGGTTACCAAGTTTCTGCATGGTCATGCCTTCTTTATCCGCGAAAAAGGTATAGACAACCCGACAGGCGGCTTGCGGGCAACGCCGCTCTTTTTGGCTTTGGTCACCGTGGAAATTGCCGATCTGATTTTTGCGGTCGATAGTGTACCTGCCGTACTTGCTATCACTACAACCACTTTCGTGGTTTATACCAGCAACATCTTTGCTGTGGTGGGTTTGCGGGCGATGTATTTTGCAGTCGCGGCGATTATTCACCGTTTCATCTATATGCAATATTCCCTCGCGATTATTCTGATCTTTATCGGTGGCAAGGCTTTCTACGCCCATCTGTTTGATAGCAAGGTGCCAGCGATGATTTCACTCGGGATCACGATTACTGTTCTGGCAGGCGGGATTCTTCTATCCTTGTTGCGGACAAGAAAACCAGAAGAAAAAGAAACCGAGAAGGTTTAGTAAGGAAATAATATTTCTCATATTGACTTACTTTTATAACTTTGATAAAAATAAGTCATAAATGGGGAAATATTAATGTTAAAGCGGAATATAAAGGGGATGTGGCATGATGCTGTTGAGTTTTGCAGGAACGTTGATGCTGCTCTGGTCCATCCGCACGCAATGCCGGCGACCCGCCGCCGCCTTGATGAAGGCAAAATCTTCGCGGGCGCGGCCCTAGGGGTTGTTTCGCTGGAGAGCCCGCTGACCCTGACAGGGGCTTTTCTGACCTTGGCCGAGGGTTTTGAAGACTTGAGCGAGGCGGGCCAGAAATGGCGGCGTACACACCGTTCCGTGGCTACACGCTCCTTCTTTCACTAGCAATTAGGTCTGTTCATGGATCTTTATGCTGCAGTACTGTAGATGTTCGCGTTGCAGCATAAGTTTTTTTAAAATCTTTCCCGTCTGCCGGAATTTTTTCCCTTTCCTTAGCCTTTTTATGTTCCAATATAAGTAGGACAGATATCCGCGTAGCGTATTCTACTTCATAAGGGGGGCTTTATGACAGAAAGCCGATTAAAAACGCTTAAACCCGTCGCCACCGTCGAGCTGGCGACAACACTCTCCCCCGGCGAAATGCAGGACCTTTGTGATGCCACCGATGCTGCGATTGAAAATGGCGGCGGTTTTGGATGGGTCAAGTTACCTGCCCGTGAAATTCTTGAAAGATACTGGCACGGTGTTATGGCTATGCCCCAGCGTCGCCTGTTCTTCGCAAGGCTGGACGGGGTGATTTGCGGTACGTGCCAGCTGGTTTTACCCCCCTCAAGCAACGAGGCCCAAAGTTTCTCAGTCAACCTGACCGCCAATTTTGTTGCACCATGGGCGCGTGGCCATGGATTGGCCCGTATGCTGATCGAGGAGGCAGAAAAACAGGCTTTGAGCGAAGGTTTTGCTGTCGTCAATCTTGATGTACGCGAGACGCAAGAGGCCGCGATCAAATTATATGAAGCCCTCGGTTACGAGCTTTGCGGTACGCATCCCTACTATGCCCGTGTGAATAACCAGATTATCAAGGGCCGCTATTATACCAAGATTATAGATCCATCCCTGACCAAGCCCGTACTTTCCGAAGCCTGAGCAGGACACAAGTTTTCCTCCCGCAGATGGAATGACCCCGCCCCTCATCAAGGCGGGGTCTTTAATTTATAACCGGTGAAACGTGTTTGACGGCGCGTTCGCGGTTGGCTATGCAGGTAAACCTAAAGGCCGGAAGAAAACTGCAGCAAGGAGACTAACGATGACAAGCAACTATGATGACAATAATATCTTTGCCAAAATCCTGCGTAGGGAAATTCCCTGCAAACCGGTTTATGAAGATGATTATGTGCTGGCCTTTCCGGATATCGCGCCCAAGGCGCCTGTCCATATTCTGGTGATCCCCAAGGGAAAATATGTTTCGGTTGCCGATTTTGGTGCCAAAGCTACGCCCGAGGAAATAACGGCCTTCTGGCGGGCGGTTGCCAGGATTGCCGCTGATAACGGCCTGCCGCAAACAGGTTTCCGCACTATCGCCAATACAGGCCTTAATGGCGGACAGGAAGTACCGCACTTTCATGTTCATATTGTCGGGGGACGGGCGCTGGGACCCATGCTGATGTCAGCAGCTTAAAGGCGGTTTAGGTCAGCGCGGGAAGACAATAACATTCTCTGCCAGATATTCGAGTTTTGGCGCTGCTGGTTTCACACGTTTTTGCTGCTTAAGGAATGTCAGTTCTGCCAATTCGTGCTCGGCACGCTCGGCGTGGACCATCGCCTGTATCGATAAAATATCACACAGCAAGCCTTCGGGTGAATGCGGGCCGCTTTGCGCCAGTACAGCATCCATCAGTGTAGCCAGTTCTTCCAGATCTTCCGGCACCTGTTGTAACAAGGTCAGGGCTTCATGATCACTTAGACGTTTTTGTGAATGGGTATGCTCGGCCAGCAGGGCAATGCCGTACTCATCGGCAATACGCGCCGACGACAGCGCCAGCATTTTTGTGATGGGTGTCGGGCGTGCCGCGGCTGCAATATGCTGGGCACACAGTGCAAGGCAGAGCAAGCCCGTATCGGGATCAAGATCGGATAGTGATTGGTGCAATGCTGCCTCGCAAGCATCGTCCAGCTGCTCGCTGTCATTTAAAATCATTTGTACCGCAATCGGCACAATGAAACGGGCGTGCAGTGTCGCCAGCTGTTGTTCGTTCAGGCATTGCCCCGGTTTAGAATCGCGCATTGCTTACTCGAGAATAATTCGTTGCTTTCAAAAAGTTCCTAAGACCAGTTTCGCAGGGAAGCGTGAACAAGCACTTAAGAACTATTTTCGGTAAGATAACGGCTTTAGCGTGCGCAGAACTGCCTTGCCTACGCCATAAAGGTTTGATTTTCTTATGATGATAAAGCACCAACCGCAGGAGTCTGTTGATGAATCTGAACAAAACTTTAAGAAAAATTTTATGTCTGTGTGGCTTGATCGCGCTCTCGGCTTGCGCTTCTACAGGTGTAGGGGGCCTGCAAACCCCGTATGTCAGTCTTTCCAATATCACACCTGCTGCCGATATGACGTTCTTCGAGCAACGTTATGATGTGGCGCTGCGGGTTCAAAATCTCAACAATGTTGATCTCTCCGTTACGGGTCTCAATTACAAGGTGATTCTGAATGACCGCGAATTTGCCCGTGGTGTCAGCCGCGATCAAATGAAGATTCCGGCGCTGGGGGAAAAGGTCGTACATGTGACCGTCACCAGCGGGGCCTTTGACTGGTTTAAACAAATCAACCGCATCCAATCCAATCCCGATCTGAAACCCTCTTACAAGGTTGAGGGTGCGCTCCATTTGCAGGGGCCTTTCAGCCGCAGCCTAAGCTTTGAAAATAGCGGTTCATTCAATATGGAGTAGCCGATCGACCATTTCATACATCACGATGAAGGACGTAGGGAATATCTTTGTTCTTCTTCGCCTTATACATGGCAGAGTCAGCGCAGGTAATAAGCTCTTCAAGATCGGTTGCGTCATCGGGATAGAAGGCAACACCAATACTGGCGCCGATATTAAATTTCTGTCCGGCGATTTCAAAAGGCTCACTCAGCCTTTTTCGTAAACGTTCGATAAGTTTCAGGCTATCTTCTTCACTTCCCAGATTATCCATCAGGATTGTGAATTCATCGCCGCCTACACGGGCAGGAATATCTGTATCACGCACAACCTCGCGCAGGCATCCGGCAAATTTCTTGAGGACAATATCGCCTGCGGCATGGCCTAATGTATCATTCACAGGCTTGAAACCATTCAGGTCCATATAAATCATGCCAACCTTGGTCTTGCTGCGCTCGGCACGGGCGAGAGAACCTTTTAAATGTTCCATCAGCATACTGCGGTTGGCAAGACCCGTCAGCTGGTCATAGCGGGCCATTTGCTTTAGTTTGTCTTCCAGCGCTCGGCGCTCGGCAATATCGCGGAAGACGATAACGGTCCCGACAATTTCCCCGCCTTCGATCAAGGGGGAAGCGCTATATTCAATTTGCAACGGCTCGCCGTTCTTGTTCCAGAAAACTTCGTCATTCACGTTACAGGGTTGCCCGAACTGGAGTGTTGCGATGATAGGCGAAGCTTCGGCAGGATAGGTCGTGCCGTCTGCTTTTTTGTAATGAGCCAATTCGTGCCATGACTGGCCAATCAACTCCCGCTTGGTGTATTGCAGCATCTGGCAAGTTGTCTTGTTGCAAAAACTGATCCGTCCCTGATCGTTCAGGCCGATAATCCCTTCGTGGGTTGACAGCAAAATCATTTCGGTTTGCTTTTGCGCTTGTGACAATTCCTGTGTGCGTTGCTCGACTTCCTGGCTAATCCGGTCATTTTCACGTAAACGTGCCGCCATATAGGTGCAGATCACAATCGTGAAGAGGGCGCCAAAGCCAAAGATCAGTGCTGTTTCCTTCTGGGTCTTGGTTTCATAAAAACCGCGTGCCGAAATAACCGCCATTTGCCATTTGCGCCCGCCTACATCCAGCACACGCGATTCTTTCAGCGTGAGCGGGTTCTTGTAATCATCCAGAATTTCCTCATCCGGAATTTTTTTGAGGCGTGTCGAACGAATATAAAGAATCTTCTCCGCCTCGCTTGTTGCAGACAAATCACTGATGACAATATTCACGCCGGCATAGCTCAGGCTGGACAGGGCGGAATCAATCATATTGACGAACGGAATGACAGATCCCACGAAGCCGGAAACACTTTGATATTCACGCCCCTCTTTCTGGGTGTAGAGAACGATCGGTTGATAGAATACAACGCCTGCCATCTTTTCTTTACTTTGTAGTAGATGGATGCGGCCTGTGGCTTGCATCTGGTGTTCGTTCTTGGCCTTCAGCAAGGCTTCACGGCGGTCGGCTCTGCTGGCAAGATCCAGCCCTTTAATACTGGTATTATCACTGGCCAAAGATTCCGCATAAAAAATCGGATAATACAAATCGCGGATTGCTGCCGGAATGATCTGTTCCTGATTATCCAGTTCTGTAATTTTCAAACGGTTTTCGGGAGTTGTGGAACTCTCGTAACGTTTGCGCTCGGCCGCGGTTACCAACGGAATCCATTCCAACGTGTTGATATAGGGATAATCCCTCAGGATTTGTTGGGTGAAGGTTGCAAATTCATCGCGCGTTACGTTGTTAGAGGCTTTAAAGAAAGCCTCAAGCGAACGCAGTACAATATCGTTATTATTGATCTTGTCATTAATGATCTGCAGGCGGTCTTGGGCGGCCCCCTTGAATTCGCCAAGTGTCCTTTCGACAAGGCTTTGCTGGTATTTATGTGCCAACCAGCCGGAAAAGGCGATCCCGATCAGCATAATCATGATAATCAGGGCATATTCACTATAAAGCTTGGTCAGGCGGTGCATTTTTGTCTTCCTGCATTACGGGAAACGTTTTTAATTAGCCATGATATTCTGCCATAAACTATTCACCAGTTCACCTGCAAATGAGCGCATCAAGTCTGCGCTTTGGACTGGGATTTGTACTCTCATGGTGAATTAGGTCAAAGTTTTTTCCGATCCGGCAAGACGGAAAAATGAAAGCAGACTGCCCGCCGCCAGTCAATGTTGATGCAGGATTCTCCCTGATCAGGATACAAACTTCCCTTCCCTCAAAAACTGTGCCATAAAACCTTAAATACTTAAGGTTGAAGGGGGGCATTAAATGGTAAACACTTCTAAAGCTCCGCTCTGGATTGTAATCTTAAGAAATGTAATGATTTCTGCGGTTGCGGGCGCGTTATTCGGGTGCCTGTTATTTCCATCGTTTGGGGCTATTTTGCAGGCAGCACAAAATGACAATTATGCGCTTCTCAACTTTCCGGCATTATTAAAAAAGACATTTATGTCCCCGCTTCTCGTTTTGTATATCCTTCCCTTTCTTTTGCCCTTAATAGGAATTGCTTGTTTGGTGGGCATATTGTTCCAAGGAAGTATTCAGAAACATCTTGAGTTTTGGTGCTTTATTGCGCCGCTATCGGTATGGCTGGCAGCGATTTTCATTCTTATCCAGACGCCTCCCAATCAATATTATGAGCAGTTCACAACATTAGAACGTTTCTTGATTGAAATATCCAATCCAGAGCATTTCCTGTTTCTAATTGCATCGGCTTTTTCATCTTTTATTTTTTATCGATTATCCAAGAGTGGCTTTAAATGGTAGCGCGGATTAACACAGTCGCCTTTCATGGCGTGGAAGTGCAGTCAATTGATGTGCAGGTGCAGATCAGCAATGGGTTGCCTGCTTTTACAAACGTGGGGTACAGTATTGCCTGTCTTAAGAAAATGGCTAAGATATGGGGCTTATCGCTTTTCTTAATCTTTCTTCCTTCTGTATTCCTCCTGAAGTCACAAGGCGCTCATGCTTCCAGTTGTATTAAAGAAGAATTCTCAATAAAAAATGCATTTGATCAATCCGAGGTAGTTTTCAAAGGGGAGATATCTGCGTTAAATCCAGATGGGAGTGTTTCAACTAAGATTATAGAAGCTTATAAGCATACCCAACCTTTGCCAAACAATGGGACTTTTGATCTTTATTTTATAGGACGGGGTATCAATAAATTAGAGCCTGTTCAATTCATAGTGTATGGCTCTTACAAAGAAGGTAATGGCGCAAAGATCAATACAGGCTCTTGTCGCCAGCAGCCATTTCGGCTAACTGCACAAAACTATATGAATTATATCCAAGAAGCTGCAGGAAAATTGGATGAAAAAGTAGCCTTATCTGAAGTCGTGTTTATCGGTGAGGTTCTGCGGCAAGATTACATTCCTCTTAAAAATGGCAAGGACAAATCTGTGACCTTTATAAGGCCAGTACAGATTTTGTATGCCAATACAGACAGATCTAGAAAATATTTGCAGAACGCTGAGATAGAGCTTCAAAGCTGGTGTGGTGACGAAATGCATGTGGGCGAGAAATATATTCTAAGCGCAGAAATTTCCTTTGTGAGGACTGAGAATGGCGAACGTTTAAAAGAGCCGAGAACAATATTGCGGGGTATTTGTACACCATATTCCCCAGTTCCCCTTAAAGAGGAATTCATTTTGAGAAGTTTATCTAAAGATCGGATACAAAATGGTAGCCCGCATTAACACAGTCGCTTTTCATGGCGTGGAAGTGCAGTCAGTTGATGTGCAGGTGCAGATCAGCAATGGACTGCCCGCGTTCACCATCGTGGGATTGCCGGATAAGGCTGTGGCGGAATCGCGCGAGCGTGTGCGGGCGGCGCTTCATGCGCTGGGGTTGTCGCTTCCCCCCAAAAGACTAACCGTTAATCTCGCGCCTGCCGATCTTGCCAAGGAAGGTTCGCATTACGATCTGCCGATTGCCTTGGGTTTGCTTGCGGCGATGGAAGTTTTACCCGCCGATGAACTTCGTAATTCACTGGTGCTGGGGGAATTGTCGTTGGATGCGGGTATCCGTGCGGTCGCGGGTGTATTGCCGGCAGCACTTCATGCCTCCGCGAATGATAATCGCTTGATTTGTCCTGCGGCCTGTGGCGCGGAAGCAGCGTGGGCGGGCGAGATTGATATTCTGGCCCCGCATGATCTTTTACAATTGATCAATCATATGAAGGGCACACAGATATTGAGCCGCCCGCAACCGCAAGCGGGTAGTGCTTCTGTCGCGGGTAAGCCTGTTACCGACCTTTCTTCGGTGAGGGGGCAGGAAAGCGCCAAGCGCGCGCTCGAGATTGCGGCAGCGGGCAGTCATAACCTGCTCATGATCGGCCCACCGGGGGCGGGCAAATCGATGTTGGCATCCTGTTTGCCCGGTATATTGCCGCCTTTATCACCACGCGAAGCGCTCGAAGTTTCGATGATTCATTCTCTCGCGGGATCGCTGCCTGAAGGCGGCCTGATCCAGCAACGCCCGTTCCGTGCGCCCCATCATTCCGCTTCGCTGCCCGCGCTTGTTGGGGGCGGGCACAAGGCGCGCCCCGGTGAAATATCACTCGCCCATCGCGGTGTTTTGTTTCTGGATGAATTGCCCGAATTTGCGCGGGCGACACTTGAATCCTTGCGGCAACCTTTGGAAATGGGTGAAGCCACAGTCGCGCGTGCCAACCATCATGTAACATATCCTGCGCGCTTCCAGTTGATTGCGGCGATGAACCCGTGCCGTTGCGGTTATCTGGGTGATCCGTCGCAGGAATGCACCAAGGCCCCGAAATGCGGGACCGAGTATCAGGAAAAACTCTCCGGCCCGTTACTGGACCGCATTGATCTGCAAGTGGATACGGGGGCGGTCTCGATTGCCGATCTGGGTGCACCGCAGCCGCAAAGCGAGAAGTCGGCTGTTGTGGCCGCGCGGGTTCTCGCGGCACGGGCGCTTCAGCAGGCCCGCTATGATTCTGTTGCGCCCGAAGCGGGATATTTGAATGCGACCCTGCCGCCCGCGCTGCTCGAGGAGTTAATGGTGCTGGATGATGCCGCGCGGCTCTTCTTGAATGATGCTGCCGAACGGCTCAGGCTCTCTGCCAGGGCCTATCACCGTTTGCTGCGGGTTGCGCGGACCATCGCCGATCTGGAGGCTGTCAGCACCGGAACTGCCCCCTTGGCCCATATTTTGAAAAATCATATAGCAGAATCAATAGGTTATAGAAGATTGCGGGTCGGCTAGGCCTTTTAGGGTCCTGAAATTCCATAAAAATTTGAATTTTGCGGGGAAAACGACTATGATTATAAGGAATGTAATCAGGTTTTTTTGTCGGTTTTCTGTAAAGACGAAAAGGTTTGATTAAGATGTTCGTTGTAAGATACAACGGTACATAACAAAAAATAAGGGTGTAGTAGGGGACAATGGCACTGCCACAGTCTATCAGCGAAGAGTTTGGAATGAGCGCCGAAGGCGCCGATGTCTATGCTGACTCTGCCATGGACGCAGCGAATGATCCGCTGATGAGTTCCACCGTTAAACCCGACCTTCTCCAGACAATCCAGCCGCAAGTCGTTGCCGATCCGAACCAGTCTTCGGCCAATGATGCGCAGATGACAGCCAAGCAACAACAGGCCGTCAAACAATATCAGGATCTGACCACCAAGACACCAAGCGGCATGGGTGCTGCCTTGAGTGCGGGCGCAGGCGCGCAGGCCGGTCAGGCCCGTCAGGAAACAGCCCAGAAAGCTGCCACACAAATGGCGAGCAAGGCTGCCGATCTTCAAAAAGTTATTTCAGGTGCCGATGCTGCCAAACCGAAAGAAGCCGGATTGGGTGGCAAGGTTACAGGTGCCGCTATTGGCCAGGGTTTCAATGTGGCCGCTGCTGGTCTGGCGACCGTTGTGGCCGGTCCGGCTGCCGGTGCTGCTGTGGCGGCTGTCGGTATGACCTATGATGTGGTTAAAGCCTTCAGTGGTCAAAGTGATGGCCCCAGTTCTTTTGGTACACGCGATTCCAAAGGCGAAGTTTCTGCCTTTACAACGTCTTCATCGGCGCAACCGGCGGCTTCTGCTCCGGCCCAGCCTGCGACGACGGCTTTCAACAATTTCATGTCCAATATCCCTGGTGTCGGCGCTATGCCTTCCATGGATCAAGGTCAGGTGGAAACCACAAGTGCGGCGCTCAAGGGTATCGAAAAGGCTCCCAAATTGAGCATGACGCCTGCGGCAGCAGCTCTGCAGGGCATTTTCCGCAATGGTCAGGAAGCTGCGGCTTCGAAAGATGGTCCGGCCGTCGATCAGGACGAAAAGCTGGACTTCAAGGCTGCTATGCCTAACCCGGGTGTTTTCCAGCCCGCGGCCCCTAAACCGTTCTTCGGTTGATATTTTCAGATATTATGTTATCTATCATATTGATTCAGACGTAAAAACTGTTACGTCTTTATCTTCTCTTAATCTGCATCAGGCGATGATAGGGGATGAGAGTCCAAAATCGGGTAACCGGTTTGCGTGAAAAGCGTTTGGGCTCCGCAGTTCTAACGTGTAAGACTTGGTAAGATTTGTTTTTTCCTGAAATGGGGTTGGCGCGGTGCAATACCAGCATGACAGTAAACAGGCCTTGGAATTTGCGACGAGTGCGTTCGAACGTATTCGCGAGGAGAATCTGCCTCCGACACCGGATATCTATGAACTCTGGTATGTTTATTTCTCTTCGCAAAGTCCCGAGATTACCCGCGCTATCGACATCCTTGTGGCGAACAAACAAAAGATAACGGCTGAACGCTGCCACGATCTTTACAACCGCTTCCTGAGTGAAGAAAGAAGTCAGGAAATGGTACGTCGTGCCGGCGACCAGATTAATTCCACCATCCAGAGCGTGACGGGCGTTGTCCGTAACGTGAAAGCGGCGACAGAAGAATATAGCGGTAACCTTGAGGGTGTAACCGCACGCATCAAGAGCACGGGAAGCCCCAAAGAACTGGAATCAGTGCTGAATGACTTGGTTAGCGATACCAACAGCATGCTCCAGCGCAACAAGGCACTGGAAGAAGAGTTGGATAAATCTTCCCACGTCATGGAGGAATTGCAACGCGACCTTGAAAATGTACGCCGTGAAGCTCTGACAGATGGCTTGACCAATCTCGCCAACCGCAAGGCCTTTGATAACGAGCTGCAGGAAATTGCACAGGATGTACAGGCCAATGGCGGCACATTCTCGTTATTGATGGTTGATATCGATTACTTCAAGAGTTTCAATGACAATTATGGCCATCAGGTCGGTGATCAGGTTCTGCGTCTTGTCGCCCGCACTTTGACAGATGGTATTAAGGGTCGTGACGTGGCAGCCCGCTATGGCGGTGAAGAATTTGCAATTATTCTGCCTGATACGAATTTGGCTTCGGGCGTGACGGTCGGTAATGCTTTGCGCAAGGCTGTGGCTACCAAAGATGTTGTCAATCGTAACACGGGTGACAAGCTGGGCCGGATTACCATGTCTGTCGGTGTCGCTGAATTTCTGCCGGGTGAAAATCTGACCGATCTGATCGAGCGTGCCGATGCCGCGCTTTATACCGCCAAGCATAATGGCCGCAATCAGGTGGCCGCAGCACCTACACCGGGTAAGAAGCAGAAAAAAGAAACTGCTTAGGCCTTCCTATTATCTTTTAAGAAAAGATTTGTCTATTGCATGGGGGGTTGCCCTGATGCTGATAAATGCCTATTTATAAGGCATGCACGCCACATCTCCTTCAGAATTTCCCCCGACATCCTACCTTGAGGGTCTTAATGATCCGCAGCGCGAAGCCGTGATTACAACCGAGGGGCCTGTTCTTGTTTTAGCAGGGGCAGGTACAGGCAAAACAAGGGTGCTGACGACGCGTCTGGCGCATATCCTCAGAAGTAATAAAGCTTTTCCTTCACAGATTCTGGCTGTGACTTTTACCAACAAGGCAGCGCAGGAAATGCGCGAACGCGTTTCCCGTTTGCTGGGTGGTCAGGCGGTTGAAGGATGGTGGCTCGGAACATTTCATGCTTTGGCTGCGCGCATGCTGCGTCGTCATGCCGATCTGGTGGGTCTGACATCCAATTTCACGATCATTGATCCTGATGACCAGATCCGCTTGCTCAAGCAGATCATGGAGAATGAAAATATCGATACCAAGAAATGGGCGCCCAAGGCGATGATCAATATGATTGATCGCTGGAAAGACAGGGCCATGTCCCCTGCGGACATCAGTCTTGCTGATGCCGGTGATGCGGCGGGCGGGCGCATGCCCGAGATATACCGTTTATATCAGCAACGCCTTAAAACCGTGAATGCCTGCGATTTTGGCGATCTGCTTTTGCACATGATCGTCATCTTCCGTGATCCCAAAAATCATGATGTGCTGGCGGATTATCATCGTCGCTTCCGTTATTTGCTGGTTGATGAATATCAGGATACCAACGTTGCACAATATATGTGGCTGCGTTTGCTCGCACAGGGCAGCAATAACATTTGCTGCGTTGGTGATGATGACCAATCGATTTATGGCTGGCGCGGTGCCGAAGTAGGGAACATCCTTCGCTTCGAAAAAGATTTTGCGGGGGCCAGGATTATCCGTCTTGAGCAAAATTATCGTTCGACAGGTCATATTCTGGGGGCGGCAGGCGGTGTCATCGCCCATAACGAAGACCGTCTGGGTAAAACTTTGTGGTCGGCTGCCGATGAAGGCGAGAAGGTTAGCGTCAAGGGTTTATGGGATGGTCCGGCAGAAGCTCGCTATATAGGAGAAGAAATTGAGCAGCTTCAGCGTCAAGGTTATCCGTTGAGGGATATGGCGGTGCTAGTACGTGCCGGATTCCAGACGCGCGAATTTGAGAAACATTTCGGACAACTTGATATTAAACATAAAATTATTGGGGGTGCACGTTTCTATGATAGGGCGGAAATTCGTGATGCACTTGCCTATATGCGCGTGATTGCGCAGCCTGCCGATGATCTTGCATTACATAGGATCATTAATGTTCCCAAACGCGGCATTGGTGATACCACATTGCAGATGCTCTACAGTGTGGCCCGCTCAAAAGGCACAAGCCTTTATACGGCCATCCAGCAATTACTGGAGACAGATGAATTAAAGCCGAAAATCAAGGGGGCGCTTTCCCAGCTTCTGGGTGATTTTGAACGCTGGCGCTCGCTTGTTTCAACGCTTGAGCACACAGCACTTGCCTCGCAAGTTCTGGATGAGTCTGGCTATATTGCTATGTTGCAAACGGATAAATCGCCGGAAGCGCAGGGACGTTTGGAGAATTTAAAAGAACTCGTTGCCGGTATGGGCGAGTATGAGACGCTGGCAGCTTTTTTGGAGCATGTCGCTTTGGTTTTGGAACGAAATAATAATGAAACTGACGATGCTGTTTCTATCATGACCTTGCACGGGGCCAAAGGTCTAGAGTTTAAAGTCGTTTTTTTGCCAGGATGGGAGGAAGATCTCTTTCCCTCTAAGCGTAGTAGGGAAGAAAACGGTATGAGAGGAGTGGAAGAGGAGCGTCGTTTGGCTTATGTGGGCATTACGAGAGCAAGACAGAGGGCGTACATTTCTTATGTTGCGAGCCGCTACATGTTTGATGGTGCAATTGAACCAGTTCCCTCACGTTTTGTTGACGAGCTTCCGGCAGAGCATATCGAAAGCAGCAGCGAGACCGGAACCTATAACCCCGGACGTTCACAGCACTGGGATTCTTCGGGCATTACGCCTACTGCCCGCAGTCGTCCACAAGGTATTTCCTATAGCAATAAGGACAGACCCTTACCCAAGGACGCCTATGCACGGGGCGTGCGGGTTTATCATGAAAAATTTGGTAAGGGCATGGTTGTGAATGTCGATGGACACAAGCTTGATATTGCTTTTGATCGGGGTGGTACAAAGCGTGTCATGGACAGTTTTGTGACACGGGAAGATGACTAGTTACATCCCGAGCTTTGTATAAGCTTCCTCAACACGCTGAACAAGAACGGTGCCTTCCGCTACTTCTAGAGCGGGAATGGTCTGCACCAGTTTCAGGGCGTTAGCGGGCACTGTGTAATTTCTGATCGTTTCGTTATCACGGTTTCTAAATAGCCAGTCACCGGCCGCCCTCAAATATGAGCTGGTATCCCAGACAACACGACTGATGATCTCCTGCTTCGTCCATGGACTTTTGGCGCTGAGCATGGGCCGTACTTTCGCATCTTCCATATCAAAGACAAACAGGGCATCGTTGCCACAGTTGGCATCAATGAAAAGACGTTCGGTATCGATCGGCTTATTGGGCAGAGCCTCACGGTTGAAGAGACGGGCGGCACTTAAATGACGAACGAAAGCACTATGAAGGTCTTCACCTTTTTCATGGCCTGCGATCACAAGCTTGGCAATCAGCGCAATATCCGTCCCTATGCATCCCGCATGTTGCCTTTGCAGGTCGCTCAGGCGGGCTTTGTGTGATGGAAAGGTGTGAATATCGGCACTCATGTCGTTCAAGGCTCCCTACTTTTTTATTTATGTATAATAATTGAGGTGGGGAGATGCAAGGAAAAAGGGCAAGTGTTTGATATGGGGATGTTTTAAAGGCCGTTTTGTGCAAACGCTGGACGGGTTTGTTATGGCTGCTTATAGTCTGTTCTCTGGTTCGCAGGAGTAGGATTTGATGACATCACGGGGAAAAACAGCTGTTGTTTTTGGTGGTACCGGCTTTGTCGGGCGCCATATTGTAAAGCGTCTGGCGGCCGAGGGCTGTCTGGTCAAAGTTGTTACACGCATCCCCGAGCAAGCCTATTTTCTTAAACCTTATGGCAATGTAGGGCAGATCGTTCCCTGCCTTTGCAATTATGATGACCCCGCCAGCTTGCGCGAAATGGTAGCCGGTGCAAATTTTGTCGTGAATTGCCTTGGCATCCTGTACGAAAAGCGTCGCAATAAATTCCGTCGCATACATATCGAGATCCCTGCCCGCATTGCCGAAGCTTGCGTCCGTGAAGGGGTTGAGCGCTTTGTTCATATTTCGGCCCTGGGTGTTGATGTTTCCAAATCCAGCTACGCCGCAAGCAAAATGGAAGGCGAGCGCGCTGTGCTGTCGGCGTGCCCATGGGCAACCATATTGCGCCCCAGTGTTGTTTTCGGTCCAGAGGATCAATTCTTCAATCTTTTTGCAGGCTTGGCGCAATTTGCACCGGCGTTACCATTGATTGGCGGCGGCAGAACAAAATTCCAGCCGATCTATGTTGGTGATGTTGCTCTGGCTGTTCTGTCAGCCTTATTGAAACCTGCGATTGGTGATGACGATCCTCGCGGCAAGACCTTTGAATTGGGGGGACCTGATGTTGTGAGCTTCCACGATATTTACAAAATCATATTGAAATACACCGCCCGTCGTCGCCTGTTATTGCCGGTGCCTTTTTTTGCAGCAAAAATTAAAGCCTTCTTTTTAAGTTTGATGCCGCATCCTCTGTTGACACCCGATCAGGTTGAAAGTTTGAAAACAGATAATGTCGTCTCCTTGCATAGTCGGGGATTGGCTGATCTGGGGATTGTGCCAACGGGCATGAGCCTTGTAGTGCCATCCTATCTTGAAATTTATAAGGCTGGTGGCCGCTTTGCTGACAAAAAGGCAGCCTGAAAATAGCCTCATTTTTGAAGGACCTTAACCTTATGAAACAGGTATATGTACTTTTAGTTCTATCATTCCTTGCAGGCGGGTTCCTTTGCACTCAGCCCACTACCGCGCAAGCCGCCCGCAGTGAAACGATTGCGGCTGTTGTGAATGATGACGCGATTACAGCCTCCGATGTTAAGGAAAGACTGGATCTTTTGATGATTTCTTCCGGCATACCACCTTCGGAAGAAATTCGTAAGCGCCTCATGCCGCAAGTCATCAATATGCTGGTGGATGAAAGCCTGATGATTCAAGAAGCCACAAGGGCAGGCATCAAGATTACACCACAGGATATTGAAGCCGGATTTGCAACAATCGCCCAGCAGAACGGCATGCCTCTTGATCAATTCAAAGCGATGATGAAACGTCAGGGCGTCCCTGTGCGTGCTGTCGAGAACCAGATTCGTGCCCAGATGGCATGGGGCAAAGTGGTCCAGCAGAAAATAAGACCTACCATTACCGTTAATGATCTCGAAGTTGATAATATGCTGGAGCGTCTTCGCGCCAACATAGGCACCAGCGAGTATCTGGTTGGCGAGATTTTTCTTCCTATCGATAATCCTTCCCAAGAAGTTGATGTGAAGCAACTGGCTATGCGTCTTACACGTGAGATGCTGCAAGCCAAAGCACCGTTCCAGCGCGTGGCAACACAGTTCTCCCAATCGGCCAGCGCCAAGCGCGGTGGAGATCTGGGGTGGGTGCAAGAAGGCCAATTGTCACCGGAGATTGAAGAAGTGTTGCTGCGTATGAATGAAGGTGATCTGAGTGAGCCTATTCGGACATTGTCTGGCTATTATATCATCACCTTGCGCAAAAAGCGTACGATTGCCGATGATAATATACCGTCTTCGGAAGAGATTTTGCAGCGCATGGGAACCGATCGTCTTGAGCGTGCGCAACGCCGCCATTTGCTGGATTTGAAATCGGAAGCTTTCATTGAAAGACGAATCTGATAATGCTGTCGCTAGTAAGATAGATTCTTTGCCTCCCTTGCGGGAGGTTATAGCAGCACACGGTCTGCAAGCAACTAAGGCGCTGGGCCAGAACTTCCTTCTTGATCGGAATATCACCGATAAAATCGCCCGTCAGGCTGGTGATTTGTCATGCCATACTGTTGTTGAAATTGGACCTGGGCCAGGGGGGCTTACCAGAAGCTTGCTGCGTGCCGGTGCTGCCCGTGTTGTAGCGATTGAATTTGATAAACGCGCGATAGAGGCTTTGCAGTCATTGGCGGATGCCAGTGATGGGCGCCTGACCTTGATTGAAGGGGATGCCCTCAATGCTGATATCAGGGCTCTGGTGCCGCAAGGCCCCCGCATGATTATAGCCAATTTGCCCTATAATATTGCGACACCCCTAACCATCGGCTGGCTGGAGCAAATCCGTCAGGACCCGTCCTTTGTCGATCTGATGTTATTGATGTACCAGCGTGAAGTGGCAGACCGCATCACAGCCCCTTCAGGTAACAAGGTGTATGGCCGTCTGGCTGTGGTAGCGCAGTGGCTTTGCGATGTGAAGCGCGTTTATAATTTGCCGCCATCGGCCTTTACGCCGCCACCAAAGGTTTCATCCAGTGTTGTTAGTTTCGCCCCCCGAATATTGCAGGGTAACCAGCCCTCCTTTTCCACGCTTGAGAAAATGACGGCGGTCGCGTTTAATCAACGTCGCAAAATGCTGCGTTCATCCTTGGGAGAATATGCACATTTGTTGACCAAAACCGGAATACAGGGTGATTTGCGTGCCGAACAGCTGCCAGTGGGCGATTTTATCCGTTTAGCGCTTGCTCTGGAGGCTTGACCCTCGCCACAGGCTCCCTTAAAACTGAACCATGTCAGAAACATTATTCTATCGTATAGCTATTACAGGCGATCCCGGCAGCGGCAAAAGCACTTTTGCACGCGCTGTATCGGAATTGACCGGTTTTCGCCTGATTACTACGGGTAATATTTTCCGTACACTTGCTGCCGAGAAAGGTATTTCACTGACCGAATTGAACGAGATGGCTGAATCGCAAACCGAGATCGATCATTTGGTTGATGATTTTCTCAAAACTCTAAACGATCAAAAAGAACATTTGATCCTTGATTCACGCATGGCGTGGTTCTTTGTGAAGAATGCTCTGAAAATTCGTCTGACCGTTGATCTGGATGTCGCAGTTCACCGTATTTTTAGTGACGGAGCGGAATTGCGTGAAAAATTCCCTGACATGAAAACGGCTATGGATGAGGTGGATCGCCGCCGTAAAAGCGAGATTTTGCGCTATAATAATCTTTATGGTGTGAATATTGGTGACCCCGCCAATTTTGATCTTGTGATCAATACATCGCAAAAAGCGCCGCAGGATGTGACGAAAGAATTCGAGACCGCTTTTGAGGTCTACAAGAAACATCTACATTCTGCCTGATATAGATGAAATCCTTCCGGAATATATTGATTACAGGGGCCTCTAGCGGCATAGGCGAGGCGCTGGCTCTGCATCTGGCCGCCCCTGCTATAACACTGTTCCTGACGGGACGTGATCAGGATCGTTTGGCTCTTGTTGTAGAAAAATGCAAGGCTCAGGGGGCCACTTGCTATCATACGGTTGTGAATGTTAAGGACCAGACCTCATTTGCCAACTGGATTTCCCAGATGGATAGCTTGGCACCGATTGATCTGGTGATTGCCAACGCTGGCGTTTCCAGTGGTACGGGCGGTGCGCAGGGGCTTTCATGGCTGGCGGCCGAGTATGATGTCTTTGAAACAAACGTCATGGGTGTGCTTCACACCATTTTCCCCTTGATTGAAAAGATGGCCGCGAGAAAAAGAGGGCAAATTGCTTTGATGAGTTCTCTTGCCGCTTTTAATGGTTGGCCAGGGGCTCCCGCGTACAGTGCCAGCAAAGCGGCGGTACGTTATTATGGGGAGGCTTTGCGGGGTGCTCTTGGCACCTACGGTGTGGGGGTTAGTGTCATTTGTCCCGGCTTTGTCGAATCACGGATGACGGCTGTTAATAATTACCGGATGCCCTTTTTTATGAAAGCGCCACAGGCTGCTGCAATCATATTGCAGGGTTTGGCGCAGAACCGCGCGCGTATTGCTTTCCCTTTGCCAACCTATATTTTTTCCGGATTGATCGGTTTTTTACCTGCGGCAGCCGCATCGGCACTCTTGTCGAAGATGCCGCCTAAGCCTATGAAAAATATAAGCGAATAGAATTCTATTTCGATAATGCTTATGTGCGTGCGATGCAAAATCGGGGTTGCGTTTTATTATTCTTTGGCGCAATAATCCTGCCACATAAAAAACAATTAATTTTCAGGGACGTATTGCTGCGTAACGTTTAATATGATGGCAGAACTCCTCTGCTAACTGACAAGTTATATCGAGTCCGGCAAAATGGATGTCAAAAATATAGAGCGCAATCTTGATGTTGCCGTCAATCTTTTGAAAGCACTTTCAAATGAACGACGTCTTATGATCATTTGCGCTTTGTATCAAGGCGAAAAAAGTGTTGGTGAACTTGAAGAAATTGTTGGCCTGAGCCAGTCAGCCCTGTCCCAGCATCTTGCACGTTTGCGCCGTGACGGTCTTGTGAACACAAGACGTAATGCCCAAACAATCTTCTATTCCCTTGATGACAGAGCGACCGAGGCCGTCCTGCGTTGTCTTTATGATATTTATTCACCAGAGGAAGGTAATCAGGTAGCGTCTGCGATAGCTTTCCCGTCCAAACAAGCCGATTAATTATTTCGGAACCAGCGTACGGACAGCATTTTCTCAACAGCATCAAGATCAAGCATATCCAAATTATCGACCTGATGGGTTTTTACGTGCGGTCCTCGCGGGGCATGGCGTTGCGGGTTGCTGTTTTTTGAAAATAGGACCAGCGAGGGGCACCCTGTGGGGGCGATCATATGCATCGGCCCTGTATCATTTCCAATGGCTGCTGCTGCATGGCGTGCCAAAACAGCAATATCAAACAGTGATGTCTGTCCTGTCAGATTAATTGTGGCTTTATGAATGCTGCATATTTTTTCTGCCAGATCGGTCTCATGCCTGGTTCCGATCACAACGGGCTGATAGCCCCAGCCATCCAGCACACGGGCCAAATGTCCATAATTGATAGCGGGCCATCTTTTCTCCGGTCTCTCCGGTGCAGAACCGGGAACCAGAAGGACATAGGGTTTTTGCAGGCCATATTCTTTGCGGAAGCGCTCTATACTTCCTTCAACCCAGCGTAAATCATCGATATCTACGTGATGAATGCCAGCAAGCTGCAGTGTTTGTATGTGTCCTTCAAGGGCAGCCCCGGCGGTTCTCTCGGGACTATTATTCCTGTGCGAAGCGCCTGCTGCCGCACCGACCCATTCCGGTCGTTTATTACGTGGAAAAAGTTTTAAGTAGAAGGCTGTACGATCATTGTTTTGCAGGTCATAGACGCGATCAAAATCTTCTGAGATTAGTTTACGTCTGAGATCCAGCCATCCCTTAACATCTTTCCATTTGGGACGTTTGTCGGTCCACACATGATTGACGTAGCCACAGCCCAAACCAAAGCTGACAAATGGCGACGTGGTCAGGAGTGTAATATCGGCATCCGGATGATGATGCCGTATGGCAGCCATCGGCCCCAAGGCCTGTACAAAATCACCCAGAGCCCCTAATTTAATAATCAGTATCTTCTTGTGTGGCGGGTTTTCGAAACCGATAGCAATGTCTGTTTGTGCTGATGATGAAGACATGATTGTTGGTGTCTTTATGCGGCGGTGGCTATCATGGTTTGATAGGGTTTGCCATGGGTCTGGTTTTGCGGATTAATCGCGGCTTCTTCCAGAAGCTCGGCATAAACCGCCAAGGTTTGTGTCGTCATGTGATCTTTGGTGAAATTCTCGGCTATATGCGACATGGCGCGTGTTGCCAAAATAGAACGATGTGTTGCATCAAGATTAAGGGCGTCCTGAATTGATTTGGCCAAAGCTACCGGATCATTTGGTGGAACCAGCCATCCTGTTTCACCACGGACGATTGTTTCGCGTGATCCGCCATGATCTGTGGCTACGATCGGCCGACCCATAGCTTGCGCCTCTGCAGCCACGCGGCCAAAACCTTCCGGATCAATCGATGCGGACACAACGACGGCGGCCATCATGTAAGCGGCAGGCATATCGTGACAGTGATCAACAATACGAATTTGTCCTTCAAGGCCTCTGCTTCTTACTGTTTCTTCCAGCTCTTCCCTGTATTCTTTGCGCCCCTGATCGGCGCCGATCAGAACACAAATGGTATCCGGTCTGTTGATGCGGGCCATCGCGTCAATCAAAACATGGTGACCTTTCCATCGTGTCAGGCGTCCGGGCATCATGACAACACTGACGCCATCCGGAAGACGCCATTCGCGTGATAATTTGATCATACGCTCGGCAGAGACAGCAGTAGGGTGAAATTTTTCAATCGCAATACCGCGATGGATAATTCTGATGTTACGGGGGTCAATCTCGTAATTCTGGCGCATATAATCTGCAACGTAGTGCGAGATTGCGATGACGCGATCACCTTTGATAATTGATGAGTTATACTTCTTCTTGAATTTGGCTGCGAGGCCTTGGGGAATATTATAGGGCGCATGGCAGGTTGTCATGAAGCGTGCTTGTGTATCTTTGCAAGCCAGATGGCCGCACCATGCCGGTGCCCGTGAACGGGCATGGACAATATCGACACGTTGCTTGTTAATGATTTTTTTTAAACGTTTTGCATTCTGCCAGATTATGAACGGGTTCTTGCTGTCGATATTCATTTGAATATGCTGGCTGCCGGCACGTAATAATTCAGGGATACGGTGGCCGCCATTTGAAACAACAATCGATGTTGCTCCGGCCTTGACCAGTTCTGCGGCAACATCGATACAACCTTGTTCGGCACCACCAGCCCCTAGCGAGGGGATTAGCTGCATAATGACGGGCGGTCTTTGTGTCGTGGGTACAGCGGGGGAAGAAGTGGTCATATCCGTCTTGTCTTAGTCTTGAAATTTCCTCTCCGATTTACCACACTCTGCACTGTGGGGGTTAATAAAAAGCGCCCAAACACTTAATTTTCTAGAGGATTTATGGGGATTTATCATGAGTGAGGTCCGTTTGGCACAGCATCTGGAACGGTGTTATGCACCTTCTTTGGCCTATCATTTTTATCAGCCCGCAGATCCTCAAGGCCCCTGTGTTGTCTTTTTAGGGGGCTTCCGCTCCGATATGGGCGGCACCAAGGCTCTTTATCTCGAAGAAGCCTGCCGGAAGCGCCGCCAGCCCTATATCCGGTTTGATTATCGGGGGCACGGACAGTCAGGAGGCTCGTTTATAGAAGGGACAATAGGGGTATGGTTCCAAGATGCCCTTGATATCATTGATCAAGTTGCATCAGGTTCTGTGCTGCTTGTGGGATCTTCCATGGGGGGATGGTTGTCACTTTTAGTGTTAAAAGCAAGACCGGAGAGAGTTTGTGGCTTGGTGGGTATTGCAGCGGCTCCGGATTTCACGCGTGAAATCTGGGAAGAAAGAATGAGCGAAGAACAGAGGACCGCCATGCGCCGGACAGGATTGCTGGAAGTGCCCAACCATTACAGCACAGAGCCCTATATCATTACAAAAGCGCTGATAGACGATGGGAAACAACACTTTATTCTGGAAAACAGATATGCAAGCCATGTTCCTGTGCGCTTGTTGCAGGGGCGCCTTGATCAGGATGTGATCTGGACGACGGCCCTCGCTTTACAGGACACTCTGAAAGCCGGAGGTAATAAAGATGTACATGTTGTTCTGGTGGAGGAGGGCGACCATCGCCTTAGCCAGCCATCCGATCTGGCATTAATAGACAATACCGTGCTGGAATTATCCGGTCTGTCTGGGGCTGCTGATTAGCGGCGTTTATATTTCATGCGCTTTTTGGGGCCATCCAGTTCTGTCTGGTATGAGAAACCCTGCTTCTTTTTACCGCCCTTTGCAGCGACGCCTGCGCTGATAAGCCCATGCCCTTGGAATCCACCCAAGCCAAATATTTTCATAACCAAAACGACTGGAATCGCAATATAGACGGGGAGGAGGGCTACAACCACAGTCTTTTGCGTCAAAACAGGACCAATCAGACTGTTCCATGTGCCGGGTTCAATAGTCTGGCGCATCAGGTTGTAGTTGTCTTGGGCGTATTTAACCCATAACCAGCCTACAGATGTCAGCTCTAACGGTTTGCTAAAATCCATCTCTTTGCCATAAATCAGGTAAAGATCAAAGCCAAGCGCAGCCATGGCTGGCAAAGACAGCATAAAAAACAGCATAAACAGTCTCATGTGGCGCTCCCCGCGCTTAAGGAATAACACCGCTATTCTAACATTAAGCTTTTGCCTGACAATCGATTAATCGCAGCTTCCACGGGGTCGGGGCATTTATTAAGCCTTTTAGTGCACTTCGCGCTTGCACTTTTGTCATAGGACGACTAGTTTTCTGGCCTGTTTCCAGTTGCGGACAGGTGGCCGAGTGGTTGAAGGCGCACGCCTGGAAAGTGTGTATAGGTTAATAGCCTATCGCGGGTTCGAATCCCGCCCTGTCCGCCATATTCCAAAATATCCTTGATAATGCTAATCACAGTATATCTACATGTGATGCGGGTCTTTGGCTTGTTCAGGCGAGGATTCAGCATAAATGGAGAATTCCAAGAGGATTCAGCGAGACATAGAGACATGGATCGATATAGCGACTTAGTTATGAACACCCCCCCCTCTGGTCAGACGCTTACTGCTGCTGTCGAGGTTGAAAGGCATCTGCGTCTACTTATGGATGCGGATATGGCTTTTAATCCTCGTATTATGTTTATGAATGTCCTGCGGGGTAAAGCGGGTGAAAGTATTCATGTTCCTGCTTCTTTGGTCCGCGCTCTGGATTTTGCCGAATGTATTGATTACCAGCACGGCAGTGTACCGGCACAAGTGTATTTAAGGCATCCGTATCGTGTTGCCATGCTGGCTACTCAAAAAATAGATGTCATCGACTACGAGAGAATTATAATCGCCCTGCTGCACAATGTGCTGGAGGTTTCCAAAGTATCTGAATCCGAGATCTTCGGGATTGCCGGTTCAAATGTACTGGAGGCCCTAAAAGCCCTGACGGTTGATAGGCGACGGCAAGAGGACCCTGTCTATAAAGATGCTTATTACAAACATATAGAAGAAATATCCCCATCCTGTGCTAGCGTTAAAATATTCGATAAGCTGGATAACATTTATATGGTCTGCTTTAATCCTTCCGAGTTAATCAGGAATAGCTACTTGGACGAGATTGATCGTTGGGTAGTGCCAATGGCCTATCGTGTTATGCCTGATATTGGGGAATACATGCAAGGTGTTAGCGGTGTCATGAGAAATATTGGCTATCTTGATAAAATTGAAGAGCTTGATAGAGCAAGAAAGACATATGAACTATGAAACTTAATTATTCTGGCAAGAACGCACTTGTTCTTGGAGGCAGTAAGGGTATTGGTTTTGGTATAGCCAAAGGTCTTGCTGAGGCGGGAGTGAATGTTTGCATGGTTGCCCGTGACGAAGTCCGTCTAGAGGCTGCCGTTAACGAAGTTCGTAAAGATTCCAGTGTGTCTGTTTCCGGCCTCTCTGCGGATCTGGGGCGGATTGATGATATAAGGCGCGTATATGACTATGCCCGGGAGGTGATGGGTTCTGTTGATATTCTTATTAATAATGCGGGAGGACCTAAATATGGGCATTTTCTTGATTTAACGGAGGAT
Source organism: Micavibrio sp. (assembly GCA_046294845.1). Lineage (GTDB taxonomy): Bacteria > Pseudomonadota > Alphaproteobacteria > Micavibrionales > Micavibrionaceae > Micavibrio_C. Next base: position 461,533 of record JBKBNU010000001.1, read on the forward strand.
GATTGGCAGAATACAATTGATCTCACGCTTATGAGCACGGTACGCATGACAACTTTGGCTGTTCCATCGATGAAGAAAAGTGGATGGGGACGTATTTTGACTATCACTTCGGCTACTGCCAAGGAGCCTGTTGCTCCGATGGTGCTTTCCTGTACTGCAAGAGCTGGCGTAACGGCTTTTATGAAGGCAATTGCTACCGAACTTGCTCCGGCAGGTGTTACTGCAAATGTAGTCGCACCAGGGGGTGTTCTGACTGACCGCATAAGAAGTCTTGTTAAAACCAAGGCTGATATTGATGGTGTTGCCTATGATGATTTGATGAGGCAGAACGAGCAAACTATCCCGATTGGCAGATTTGCGACACCTGAAGAATTTTCTTCTTATGTGCTGTTTTTGTGTTCTGATGAGGCCCGATATATAACCGGTACATGCCTTAATGTTGATGGTGGTCTTAGCAAGAGCGTGTTTTAGGTTATGAGTAGTTTGTTCCAACCAGATTTTTTCTCGGCGCCGCGTCCTGTATTCAATCCTATATCAACGGAAGGTTATAGCCAGATAACAGACATTCTACATAAACACTATGATATTGACTCCCATGATGTTGTGTCTATTTCGGCTCTTGATGGATTGGAGGTAAATTCCAAAAATTTTCGAGTGGAAACCTCCAAAGGAATTTATGCCCTCAAGCGCAGTGGTAAGAATGCCGATCTTCGGAATAGTGCATATCAAATGGAGATATCCCAAAAATTGAATGCGCTTGGGGCCTCAATGCCAAACGCTATCTATTCTCATGATGGCATTTGTGCAGAAGACGATAATAAATTTTGGATTCTTACAGATTTTGTTGAGGGTGGATATTTTAGCGGATCAAGTAGTGATTACCTGTCTGCAATTGATGCTATTGTAGCTTTGCAGAATGCGATAGATCATTGTGAGGGGGGTCAAGGTTTGCCATTGGCTTCATTGAATAATTCATGGAGCGAGACGGCGCGTATATTTCAAGAATTTTATAGCAGGAAGTCTGAATGGAATTCCTTGTTTCCTGATGAAGAAAAAATATTATTGATTGGGGAATCCGATCATCTTAAACAATGTATTGAGAAGGTTTCTGAAAGCACTAATCATGCCGTTAGAGAAATTTTACCCACGCACATCGATTTGCACCCTCATAATATTCTTGTAAGTGATGGCGGTAGGGTTGTTATTGTTGATGTTGACTCTCTCCAAAGGGCAAATAGATTGCAGAGTATGGCTTTTGCTATATTTAAATTAACCCGACAGCACATCGTTTATGAAGCCCCACGGGATTTTAGTCAGCCAGCCCTTAAGTTTATGAACGCCCTAGGTGTTAAGAATAATAGTGTCAGAGAATATTATTATGCTGCGTTAGCAGAAACCTTGCGTCGTATAGGTATTATTATTTCTCTTAATATGAATCACGCTAACAGTGAGTGGAATAAAGTTTTGAAATTGCAACTGATGGCGCTGCATGAGGCCGCGCCTATCTTTGGTCAGGAGTAAGTTATGTTATTAGCTATTCTACCAGCGAGAGGGGGAAGCCAACGCATCAAGAGTAAAAATATCGTTGATTTTTGTGGAAAGCCTCTCATTTCCTATTCGCTACAAGCCGCCAAGGATTCGGGAATATTCGATGAGATCCATGTATCGACAGATAGTGACGAGATTGCTGGAGTAGTTTCTAGGTTGGGCTTTACTGTAGAGTTTATGCGAAATTCTGATTTGGCAGACTCGCATACACCTTTGTTGCCGGTGCTGTCTTGGGTATTGGCTGAATTCGAGAAGAGGGGGCGCGCATATTCCGATGTATGCCAAATTATGCCGACAGCCCCATTAATTCAGCCTGAAGATTTGAAGAAGGCCTATAGCCTCTTTAAAGAACGGCAAAAAATTCACCCTTTGATAGCTATGTCGCCTTTCCCTGCCCCTGTTGACTGGGCTATGGAAATTAACGATCAATGCTGTACTGTGGCTCGTGAGCCGGAGAAGCTGCTTTTGAGGTCACAGGATTTGGTACCCACGTTCTATGACAGTGGTGCTTTTGTCTTCTATTCGGCAGCGCAAATCAAAAATCCGGATCTCTCGGGATCTTATCTGGCCTATCAGCTTCCCAAGGCCCGTTCTGTCGATATTGATGATCAGGAAGATCTCGAAATGGCGGAGATATTGTTTAGGGGTTGGCAGGAAAAGCGGGGGGCGTGAATTCTTATTGCGCCAGTGGAGACACTCCACTAGAAAAGGTTGCTATAGGAGCTATAGTTTTGAGTATAAAAATATCCAGTATTTCAGATGTTTATCAGGACGTGCCTGTACTGGTGACGGGAGTGGCCGGTTTTATAGGGTTCCACACTGCCCGCAGACTGTTGTCTTTAGGATATAAGGTTTTTGGGGTTGATAATCTAAGCCCCTATTATGATGTTCAATTAAAGCGTGATCGTTTGAGTCAGTTGCTTCCGGACAAAAACTTCTCTTTCTCTGAAATGAATATTGCCGATAAGACGGCCATGGAGGATTTGTGGAAAACTTCCGGACCCTTTCGCAGGGTAATCCATCTGGCGGCCCAGGCTGGAGTTCGGTATTCATTGACCAACCCTTATGAGTATATAACTACCAATTGTATGGGTCATCTTACCGTCATGGAAATGTGCCGTCATACACCTGATTTTCTTCATTTAGTTTACGCTAGTTCCTCATCTGTTTACGGTGGTAACCAGAAACTACCATTCTCAATCAATGATGCGGTTGATCATCCTATATCGCTATATGCGGCGACCAAACGTAGCGATGAACTTATGAGCCAGTCATATAGCCACCTTTATGATATGGCGCAGACAGGTTTACGGTTTTTTACGGTGTATGGTCCTTGGGGCCGACCTGATATGTCCCTGTTTATCTTTACAAAATCGATAATAGCAGGTGAAGAGATTCAGGTTTTTAATCATGGACAAATGAAGCGCGATTTTACTTATGTTGATGATATTGTTTCTGGAATAGTCTCATCTTTATTGAATCCGCCTATACGCGAGAATAATAAGGCGCCGCATCGGGTTTTGAATATCGGTAATACCCATAGCGAGAATCTAATGGATTTTATTGGTATTATTGAGAAATCAGTCGGCAAAAAAGCGCTTATCAAATATATGGATATGCAGCCGGGTGATGTGCCAGAGACTTTTGCCGATATTACAGAAACTACATCTGCTATCGGTTTTGAACCCACCACTGTTATTGCCCAGGGCGTTCCGCGCTTTGTGTCGTGGTATAGAGAATATTATAAGGTATAGCCATGTCGTATGATCTTTCGGCGTTACATGTTGGCGTTGTAGGACTTGGGTATGTCGGCATGCCTTTGGCCCTCATGCTCTCAAAGAATATTAAGGTGACTGGTTTCGACATATCTGCCAGCCGCGTTTCGGAGTTGCGTCAGGGGATAGACCGTAATTGCGAAATTGATAAAGAATGTCTTCTGGATTCCGCATGTACATTTACTTCAGAGCTTTCAGACATCAAGGAATGTAATATTTATATTGTCACAGTTCCCACGCCTATTGATGAGCATAATAAACCGGACCTGAGCCCTGTGATATCTGCAACAAATGCAGTGGCCTCAATATTAAAGAGGGGTGATATTGTTGTTTATGAGAGTACTGTCTATCCCGGTGTTACAGAAGATATTTGTGGCCCTCTGCTAGAGCATGCTAGCGGTTTAAAATCAGGTAAAGATTTCTTTTTGGGTTACTCGCCCGAGCGGATTAATCCGGGAGATGCGGCGCATACGGTGCAGAAAATTACCAAAGTTGTCGCCGGCCAAAATGAACAGGTAACAGAGCTGTTGGCTGGATTATATGGTACGATTAACAATGGTAATATCTTTTGTGCTACCAATATCCGTACTGCAGAAGCGTCCAAAGCGATCGAAAATGCACAGCGCGATATTAATGTGGCCTTTATAAATGAAGTTACAATGATTGTTAATAAGCTTGGATTGTCAGCTTACGATGTACTGGAGGCTGCAGGAACTAAGTGGAATTTCATGAAATTTTCACCTGGGTTGGTGGGAGGTCATTGTATCGGTGTAGATCCATATTATCTGGCTGAGTGTGCAATCAATATTGGCCATGAACCCAAAATCATTCTCTCTGGACGGGAAATTAATGATGGTATGGGTTTGTATGTTGCTAATTGCCTTCATGATCTTTTAAAGGCTATGCCGAATGAGATTCAGGCCAAGAAAATCTTGCTTCTGGGTTTTACCTTCAAAGAGAATATCAATGATATTCGTAATACAAAGGTAGTTGATATTTTAAGGTCTCTAGTAGGCTATGGTTATCAGGTGGATGTTCACGATCCTTATGCAGTGGCAGATAGCGTGCATCATGAGTACGGTCTTAATATTATGAATACCTTGCCTATAGAAGGTAATTATGCCGCAGTTGCGCTTTTGGTCGGACATGATGAATATAAAGCTTACAGTGCGAAAACTCTGGAGAGTATCCTTGTATCCAAAGGTATTATTTATGATATGAAGGGTTTGTGGCGGGGAGTATCAGATGATTTTTCACGAAAATTCTCCTACCATACCTTGTGACAGGATGATTCATGACGCTTTCTACAGCAAAGATAGTATTCATCTTGCCGGATTTCCAAGCAGGGGGAGCCGAGCGTGTCATGATCACGATTGCAAATCATATCAATCGTCAGAAATATAAACCCTTGATTATTGCTCTCAATGAGAGAGGCCCGCTGCGTAGTCTTGTAGCAACAGATGTTCCGGTTCTTAACCTCTCCAGTTCCAGCTTCTTGAAGGGTATTGCAGCTTTGGTTTCTGCGATCAAAAAAGAAAAAGTGGATATTGCATTCAGCACAATGGCGCATATGAATATCATGCTTCTGATTGCTCGCTTTGCACTGCCGGGTGTGCCGGTTTTGGTAAGAGAGGCCGTTACACCAAGCTATTTCTCAAATAATGTGTTTAAAAGTTTCGTGTTGAAGCTTTCATATTATTGCCTCTACCCGTTTGCTGCCCGCATTTATTCTCCAACAAAACTGGTTTTTGATGAAATGCCCTCGGTACTTGGGCCTTCAAAGCTAAAGTTACAGCGCATATTCAATCCCGTAAATAAAGAGGTAGTGTGTCACAAGATAGAAAAGGATTTCCGATCAGAAATTGCTGGCCCTCATCAGAAGCTTTTTGTATCGGCAGGCCGTCTTGTTTCCCAGAAGGGGTTTGATAACTTGATAGAGGCCTTGCATGCATGGTCTGGGCGTGATGATTGGCGCTTGTTGATCATGGGTGATGGGCCTGACCGTGATAAACTGGATAAAATGGTCTCCGCATATAATTTGCATCAAATCTCATTGATGGGATTTGAGTCTGATCCTTGGAAATATATGGCGGTGGCAGACGCATTTTTACTGCCTTCTAGATATGAGGGTTTGCCTAATGTAGTTCTGGAATCATTGACGCTGGGTGTGCCGGTTATTGCATCGGCCACGGCAGGCGGAATTGTAGAGATTGCTGAGGTTTGTGATGCCGCCGCTCTAAGTATTGCCAAAGATATGAAAGAATTTATTGATCTTATGTCTGGTATTCAGGCAAAAGACGATCTGGAGGTACGCGAGTGTTTATTACCTGATTGCTTTTCTCTTTCATACGTTATTGAACAGTATGAAAATTCTTTTGATGCAGTGCTGAATAAGGAAGGTAGAGAAGCATGTGTGGTATAGCTGGCTTTCTTGTACCTGATAGACGCTACAGCCCAGAGGAGGCTGTAAATATTGTTACATCGATGTCGGATAGACTTTCACATCGTGGTCCGGATGGTTCCGACACCAAGGTTTTTATGGGCGTGTCATATCTTGCGGCGTTTGGACATCGTCGACTCTCGGTTGTGGATCTTAGTTCTGCTGGTGCCCAGCCTATGGAGTCGGCAGATGGTAGATACACAATTGTCTATAATGGTGAGGTCTATGCATTTGATGGATTGAGAAAAATGCTTCTGGACAAAGGGTGCGTTTTTCGGGGGCATTCCGATACAGAAGTTATACTTGAACATATAGCCCATTTTGGTGTTGAGAAAACATTGCCGCTTTTGGAGGGGATGTTTGCTTTTGCGCTATGGGATAAGCGTGAGGAAACACTAACCCTTGCAAGAGACAGGGTTGGTATAAAGCCGCTATATTGGGCAGATTATAGTGGTGTATTGGGATTCTCCTCCGAATTGAAAGCCCTGTTTCCTGCTTGGAGGGGTAGTAGGCCGCCCCTAAGTCGGCATGGGCAAATTCTCTATGCTCATTATGGGTATGTTCCGGCGCCACACACGATATACGAACATGTTTATAAATTGGAACCTGGGCATTTTCTAACCCAGAAGGCAACGGGAGAGCGGCCATCAATAAAAGCCTATGATACCAATAGAGATTTATCACCAGTTCCTGCGAATGAAAGTCTTTCGGATTACGTTCATAATGTATTGAGTGAGTCGGTAAGAATTACACTTAATGCAGACGTTCCTGTTGGTTGCTTCTTGTCAGGCGGGATTGACTCGAGTCTTGTTACGGCTCTTATGCAATTTCACACTTCAGGGCCAGTAAGAACATTTGCAATAGGGTTCGAGCATCCTGATTTTGATGAGTCGTACTACGCTCAGGCTGTGGCCGATCATCTGGGAACTAATCATACAAAGCTTATTGTTGGGGAAGATGATTTGCTGTCTGTTATTCCGACATTGGCTGATATGTATGATGAGCCATTTGCGGATTCATCGCAGATACCAACATATCTTGTTTCGAAACTGGCAAGAGAGCAAGTGACGGTATCACTTTCTGGTGATGGAGGTGATGAGCTGTTTCTGGGGTATGATAGATATAGGAGAGCTCTAAGAGCGGGCAGGGCGCTTTCTATTCTACCATCCCCCCTTAGAACAATTCTATCTAAACAAGCTGAAAATATTCGATCCCTAGTAACCAATCCTTCCAAGATGTCTAGTTACTTGAGGGTACTGGAGTCTCCGGATTTTGCAGCTCTCTACAATAATTTTGTTTCTTATGATACGCCCTTGAGTAAAACGGCAAGCCGTGAATTTTTATCCATGATTGAAAGTCATCAATATTCTTTATCTATGGACGCTTCGTGCCTTGAGAAGGCTAATTTGATGCGTCAAGTGGATGTGAATAGATATATGGTTGATGATGTTCTAACAAAAGTTGATCGTGCAAGTATGCGGGCATCTTTGGAGTCACGGGTCCCCTTATTAAATAATCGGGTTCTTGATATGGCCTATAAATTGCCTATATCCGCTCTTGTGGATGATCAAAGAGGGAAAATTATTCTCAGAGATGTTTTGGCGCGGTATCTGCCCAAAAACCTTTTTGAGCGTCCCAAGATGGGATTCGGAGTGCCGATGGCATCATGGATCAGAGGGCCTCTGAAGGACCGCATAATAGAAAATATAGAAATTGCTCTATGTGATAACTCGGTATTTGATGCATTACGTGTGCGTAAGGCGCTGGCGGCACACTTTAAGGGTAACTGTGATTTCAGTTACATAATTTGGCTGGTTTCAACATATGGCGATTGGAAGGCACAGCAGAATAGATGAGAAAAATTTATTTTGTTATCGCTGATATGGGGGCTGGTGGCGCGCAACGCGTAATGTCTTTGATTGCAAATAGACTGGCTGCGGAAGGCGACTTGAAAATATGCGTGATTTGCACATCACCCGAAAAGGGGCCGTCTTTCTATGCTTACGATCCAAAAATTTCCATTACGTATATTGATGTTCCCTCCTCTGATGGCTCGCTTCTCTCGGGTGTACTGGTCAATCTGAAAAGGGTCTGTTCTCTTAGGCAATATTTAAAATCACAGAAGCCCGATCTGATCATAAGCTTCTTAACAGAGATCAACTGCATAACTCTATTAGCTACAATAGGTAAGGATATTCCTGTTGTTATTTCTGAGAGATCAGATCCTTACCATTATCCGGAAGTACGTTTATGGAGAATATTACGAAGACTTGTTTATCCGCTTTCGAATCTGTTGGTGTGTCAGACAAACCGGGCATCGGAATTTTTTCATTGGCTGAAGCATAAAGCTGTTATTTACAATCCTGTATCCATAAACGAGGGGGATGAACCCGCACCTTATCAGGCACCGTATATTCTCGGCGTAGGTAGACATTCCGAAGAGAAGGGTTTTGACATTTTAATTGAAGCGCATGCTATAGCGCAAAAGCGTATTCCCGAACTGACACTTGTACTTTTAGGGGATGGTCCTGAAACACAAAAACTAAAAGAATTGTCGTCAGTACTAGGTACAAATAATGAGATTGTATTTGCGGGTGCTTGTACTGACGTTGGTAGATATTACAAACATGCTCTGGCTTTTATTCTGCCTTCACGCTTTGAGGGTATGCCCAATGCGTTATTGGAAGCTATGGCGTATGGTTGCCCGTCTGTTGTTACATCCCAGTTCAAGGCAGCTCCAGAAATCGTAGACGACGGAAAAAGCGGCGTCCTACTGAAGTCAACAGACGTAGTGGAAATGGCGGAAGCTATATGTAAAATTTATGAGGATGAAGGGTATCGGGAATGTATTTCCATAAATTCCAGGGTGGCCATGCAGAAATTTTCACCTGAGTCCGTATACAAGCAATGGCTTGATATTATTGCAGATAAGATGATCCCCTTGTGAATAGAGGGCAAGGCTGGTATTAATGTTCAAAATTTGAACATACCCAATCGAGTCGTAAGGCTTCATGACAACTGAAACGCACGTACAAACTGTTACAGAACAGCTGACCCATGAAGATCAAGGTCTTGATGACCAGATACTTCGCCAGCTCTTATGTTCTGTTGATGGTAATGCGCAGGTGTCGCAGCGGCAGTTATCAAGGGAGCTGGGTATAGCACTGGGCTCGGTCAACTGGTACCTGAAGCGTTGTATTAATAAAGGTCTTATTAAAATTTCTCAGGTGCCGCTAAAGCGCTACATGTATTTTCTCACGCCGCAGGGCATGGAAGAAAAGGGAAGGTTGATGGGACAATACTTGAAATGGTCCCTCGATTTCTTCCGTTTGGGGCGTGAAGAGGCCTCGGTCATTCTGGGTGATCTTGCCCAGGGCGGCTACAGCAAGGTCGTGCTGGCAGGTAATAGTGATTTTGCCGAGATATTCATTATGAGTGCCATAGACTTTCCGTTGTCAATTAATGCAATTTATGATGCGGGTCGTAAGGATGGTAAGCGTCTGCGTACACCCATCATAAGTACTTTGCCCGAAGATGTTGATGTGGCCTATATTATGACGGAAATAACCCACCCTCAATTTATTTGGGATCATTTAATAAGCGCGGGTATAAAAGAAGAGCGTATTATAATTCCAAGGCTCTTGAATTTTCGTCCTAAGGCAGGTGACTCGTGATGCTTTTTTATCCACGCGGATGTTGCAGAATGCACTCACTAATGAGGATCCAAGTCCTATAAAATTTTCGAGATCCGGATTTTGATCAGGGTCTTATAGATTTTAAATAAACTGAAACACAAACTAGGAATGATGATGACTAACAGCTTTGATGGTAAAACAATTCTTGTAACAGGCGGAACAGGATCGTTTGGACAAAAATTCATAAAACATGTTTTGGATAATTATGATCCCAAAAAAGTTGTTGTGTTCTCGCGCGATGAGTTGAAACAATTCGAGATGGCGCAAAATTTCCCAAATGAGAAACGTATACGCTTCTTTCTGGGTGATGTGCGTGATTATCAACGCCTATTAAGGGCTTTTGATGGTGTGGATATTGTCGTGCACGCCGCTGCCCTCAAGCAAGTACCTGCGGCCGAGTATAACCCAATCGAGTGCATTAAGACTAATGTTCATGGTGCTGAAAATATTATTAATGCTGCTATTGATAGCAATGTAGAGCGTGTTATTGCCCTTTCTACCGATAAGGCGGTAAACCCTATTAATCTGTATGGGGCAACAAAACTCTGTTCTGATAAATTATTTGTGGCGGCGAATAATTACAGTATCACTAAATCAACAAAATTTTCTGTTGTGCGCTACGGTAATGTGATTGGCTCACGCGGTAGTGTAATTCCCTTCTTCAATGAACAAAAGAAAACTGGGGTTATTCCTATCACTGATGAACGTATGACCAGATTTTGGATTACCCTCCAACAGGGTGTCGAGTTTGTGGTGCATTGTCTTGATTGTATGAGGGGTGGTGAAGTTTTCATTTCAAAGATTCCATCTATGCGGATTATGGATCTTGCCAAGGCTGTTGCGCCGGAATGCCAGATAAAAATTATTGGTATTCGCCCGGGCGAAAAGCTGCATGAGATTATGGTACCTGCTGATGAATCAAGAAATGTTTTGGAATTTGATAAGTTTTTTGTGATTAAGCCAAGTGCTCCTTGGGGGCATATTGACTATGATGCCCCGTATCTTGGAGAGAAGGGGCGTTCGGTGCCACAAGATTTCTATTATGCCAGTGATAATAATACAGACTGGATAAGTGTTGAAGGTCTGATCGATGTGGTAAAGAATGCTGCCTGAGATACTCCGTAGTTACGGTCGCCAGGTTCTGGATGATCTGGATGTACAAGCTGTGGTAGGGGCCTTGAAGGGCCAGTATCTCACGGGAGGGCCTTGTGTCCCTGAATTTGAGTCAGCATTGCAAGAATATGCAGGCGCAAAATACGCTGTTTCTTGTGGAAACTGTACGCAAGCGCTCCATCTGTCAGCGCGTGGTTTGGGGATTGGATCTCGCCATAGTGTGATTGTTCCCAGTATCACTTTTCTGGCCACAGCAAATGCTCCCCATAGTACGGGCGCTGAGATTGTTTTTAGTGATGTGGACCCTGCCAGCGGATTGATGACGGCAAAGAATCTTGAGGATGCTCTCAAGCGTTGCACTCTGGAACCTTACGCTGTTTTTCCGGTGCACTTTGCCGGACAAACTGTGGACATAAAATCAATACATGATTTGGCCCGACAGCACGGATTAAAAATTGTTGAGGATGCCGCTCATGCGATTGGGACAGTGTATCAGGTTGAAGGTAAAAGTTATCAGGTAGGAGATTGCGCCTTTTCTGATGCGGTTACGTTCTCCTTCCACCCTGTGAAGCATATTACAACGATTGAGGGTGGAGCGGTCATGATGAATGATGACGCTTTCGCCAATCATGTGGCAAGATTAAGAGCACATGGTATGGTGCGTGATCCGCAATCTTTCCTGAACAGGGATATGGCATTTGATGATGAAGGCTTGGTAAATCCTTGGTATTATGAAATGCCTGACTATGGATATAATTATCGCCTAACGGATGTACAGGCGGCTTTGGGTTTGTCCCAGCTAAGAAAGCTCCCCGGGTTCATTACAAGTCGCATGGCGATTAAATGTCTTTATGATGAATTATTGTCTCCTTACGCACCGCATATTAGATTGTTGAAAAATACGGAAGGCTGTCAGGCTGCTTGGCATATCTATCCGGTGCTTATTGATTTTGAGGCGTTGAATAAAAGCCGTGGTAACGTCATGCGAAGACTGGCTGCGGCGGGCATAGGGACGCAAGTTCATTATATTCCTGTTCACAAACAGCCCTACTATCGAAATCTGTATGGCGATCTGGATTTACCCGGGGCTGATTCCTATTATGCACGCACTTTAACCTTACCCATTCATGCATTAATGGAGGAAAGCCATGTCCCTCTCGTCGTCGAAAAACTTGTCGAACTCCTCGATCTCTAATTTGCCTAGTGGTGCTGGCCGTTCATTTGACAAGTCAAACAAGCTTCTTGATGAAGTTTTGCAGGTTATTCCAACCGCCTCGCAGACCTTTAGTAAAAGTTACCTGCAGTATCCAAGAGGGCATGCACCTCTGTTCATTCAAAGAGGACAGGGTTCAAGAGTTTGGGATATTGATGGTAATGAATATATCGATATGGCCAATGGATTGATGGCTGTCTCTCTGGGCTATAATGACCATGATGTTAATGCCGCGATCATTGATCAGCTTTCTAGAGGGATCAGTTTCTCACTACCAACCGAGCTTGAATATGAGCTTGCACAATTACTTGTAAATATTATTCCCTGTGCTGAAATGGTCCGTTTTGGAAAGAATGGGTCAGATGCAACATCGGCAGCAATAAGGCTGGCGAGAGCATATACCGGCCGCGATAAGGTAGCAGTCTGTGGTTATCATGGATGGCAGGATTGGTATATCGGTTCTACCGCACGCCATTTGGGTGTACCTGACACTGTACGGTCTATGACAAAGACAGTTCCGTATAATGATCTGGATGCTCTCGAAGGTCTTCTAAAGACGGAAGAGTACGCTGCCTTTATATTAGAGCCCATGAACGTTGCAGAACCCTTGCCAGGATATCTTGAGGGTGTCAGGGCTATTACCGAGAAAACAGGTACTGTGCTTGTTTTTGACGAAGTTGTTACGGGCTTCCATTACGCATTAGGGGGGGCTCAGGAGTATTTCGGTGTTACCCCTGACCTGTCTTCTTTTGGCAAAGGTATGGGTAATGGCATGCCCATTAGTGCTGTTCTGGGACGACGTGAAATCATGAAGTTACAGGATGACATATTCTTCTCAGGGACATTTGGTGGCGAAGCTCTTTCGCTTGCTGCCTCAATTGCTGTTATTAAAAAAATGCAGCGGGAACCGGTTATTGAAAAACTTTGGTCTGCTGGGCAGAAACTATCTGAAGCAGTGGAGGGGCTGATACGAGAGAACGAGTTGGAAGATGTTTTGGCTTATAAAGGTCTTGCCCCTTGGAAGGTTGCGATGTTTTCTCCGCGCGGAGATGTTTCCGCGATGGCAATTAGAACGTTTTTACAAAAAGATCTGATTGAGCAAGGTGTATTATTCCTCGTCAGTCATAATATGTCCTATGCTTTTTCGGAACGTGATCACGATGATGTTGTCTCTGCATACCGCAGGACACTTGCCAGTTTAGCCAATAAACTCAGAGAGGGAGCCCTCATGAGTAATATGGGATGTCCTATTATAGAGCCTATTTTTAAGGTGCGTTAATGTCTAGGTTTTTGGCTGCCTTTCGCTTTTATGCTTCATCATGGCGCGGTGCAGGCCATGCAATGCGCTGCATGACTTTGGCGAGAGTGCTGCAAAAATCAGGTTGGGATTGTCTATTTGTTACAGAGCAGGAGAGTTACGATTTTTTCCCTGGATTACAAGAATTTGAGAGAGTGGATCCAGAGAAATTTTATGCTCATCCACCTATGCACAATTTGTTGATTGTTGATCACTATGACTGTGGCTATGAGTACGAACATCATTTTCGCCCGTACACTCAATGTATTATGGTCATTGATGATATCGCCAATCGCAAGCATGACTGCGATTTTATTGTTGATCAGGCATATGGGCGGCACAGTGATAATTATGCATCTGATGTTCCTAAGGGCTGCTCTTTATTGATGGGGCCGGAATACGCTCTTTTGCGGGATGAGTTCCCTGACCTTAGAGAGAAATCCATACAGCGCCGTAAATCTATCAATCGAATTAACCGTATTTTTCTGAACTTTGGCGGGAATGATCAGAAAAATATGATTCTGGAGACTTTGAAGGAGCTGTCATCGATTGGTTACAGCGGAGCAATTGATGTTGTATTTGGATTAATTGCGGAGCATCGTCAAAGCGTTGAAGAATTTGCCAGTAAGATGATTAATCAGATCAACTTTCATACAAATCCGGATATGGCACAATTGCTGGTTCAGGCAGACCTTGCTGTAGGGGCGCCAGCAGTATCAGCATGGGAAAGATTTTGCTTGGGGGTGCCCACAATTCTTTTGCAAACTGCTGATAATCAGTCATTCACCTATCAGGCCCTTCTTAGAGATGGTCTTGCCTTGGGTGGTACACTTAAGTCTTTGTCGCAGCCTGGCTTGGTGCTTGGATTTGATCTCCAATTCTATAACGAGTGTGTAGATAAGGTGTCATCACAAACAGATGGTAGGGGTGCTTATAAAATAGCCCATTTAATTCAGGAGTTCATAGGTAAGAAAGATGCAGTTTAAGAAAATGAATATAGATAACGGTATTGTTAGTGTGGACCCGTTGCCGACTCCGCAAGAGCTTTCCGCCTATTATGAGGAAAAATACTATCAAGAGAGCGATGGTAAGAAATCAACATATGACTCTACATACACGCCTGATGAGCTTGCGTACAAAAGGCTTGAGTCCCAGATGTCCTTACAAGGTATGCTAGAAAATTTGTCGACAGAAAAATCTTCTCCGACAATTCTTGATTTGGGTTGCGGTGAGGGCTTTTTGGTAAAAGAAGCTGCAGATATGGATTACGCTGTAACAGGTGTGGATTTTAGTAGTTTTGGTGTAGAAAAGTGGAATCCTGACATATTGGGCTTGTGCCAATTCGGTGATATCTATCGTTTTTTGGATAGTTGTATAAAAGGAGGAAAAAAATTTGATGTTTGCATCCTCCGGAATGTTCTTGAACACGTAATTGACCCATCAGAGCTGTTGCAAAAGATTCGTAAAATTCTGTCCGTAGATGGTATTGCCCTGATTACTGTACCCAATGATTATAGCGCATTGCAGGCATTGGCGATGAAAAAAGGATATATTGATCGAGAGTTCTGGTTTGCTCCCCCTGATCATCTTTATTATTTTAACACCAAAAATATAACACCTTTTATTGAGCAGAATAATTTTACGGTCAAGGATATGTTCTCATCATTTCCGATCGACTTCTTTCTCTTTCATCGAGGTAGTAACTACATTGCTGATAGGGAAAATGGTAAAGAGGCACATTTTGCACGCATCACGATTGACTTGCTGTTGGCCGAACAAGGGATGAAGAAATTCCTTAGCTTATACAGGTCGATGGCAGATTGTGGTATAGGGCGCGACTTTACGGTTGTGATACGTTCATCGTGACAAAAATTGCTATACTCTCAGATATCCATGGCAACATGGACGCGCTGCTTTCTGTATTGTCTGATGCCAGAGAATTGGGTATCACCTCTTATTTTGTCTGTGGTGATATTACCGGATATTATTATGATACAGCTGGTATATGGCGCATTCTTAACGAGATTGGCGCTGTGATGTGTCGCGGTAATCATGAAAATATTCTATCGGATTGGATTGCTGCCAATGAAGGCACAAAGGAAGAATTAAGAAAAAAATACGGCTCTTCATTCAGAATTGCCTGTGAAGAAATGTCTCAGGATGAGCTTAATTCTTTGATTAGTTTGGCGCATCCAGTCGATGTGGAAATGAATGGAGTAAGATTCCTGCTATCCCATGGGTCGCCGTGGAGTGAATCTCATTATATTTATCCTGATAAAATTGGAGATAACTATTCTGATCTAAAGGAATATCTAGAAAAATATGATGTGATTTTGATGGGGCATACGCACTATCAGTTTTCTAGAGAAGAAATGGATTGTCTAATTATAAATCCAGGATCTGTAGGACAGCCGCGCTCAGGCAAAGAGTATGGTGATGGTGCCACAAGCCGGGCGCAATGGGCTTTTTATGATACGGAGCAAAGAATGTACGAGCTCAGAACAAGCTATTATAATCCTTCGCGTATATTCGCGCAGATAGAACAACATGATCCGGACGTGCCCTATCTGGAAAAAATCTTACGCCGTCAGGAAAATACGATATGAGAATACTTATTTCTGCAGCTAACGCCGATGTATGCTTGTCCATGGCAAGAATACTAAGAACGGACAATTTTTATTCAAGGGCAAAGATAATTGGTTTGGTTCCTGATGCTCCGTGGCCAGCGCTGCATTTTTTTGATGATGTGATTTCTGTGCCTATGGCGGATAGTCCCCATTATGATTCTTCGCTAGAGTCAATTATTAATGATCTGAAACCTGAAATTTTTGTTCCGTTCTCCGAGGCCGAGCTTTCATGGTTTGCTGCAAATTATGATATGATAAGCAGCCTTGGTACGAAAGTTATAATTAATAATAAATCTGTTTTAGATACGTTTCTGGATAAGAGAAATACGGCCCAGTATCTTCGTGGCCTGGGTGTTCCTGTCCCTAAGACCTATGATCCTGAGAGTTTTTCTGCTGAATTCCTGCCCGTTATTATCAAGCCTCGCAGAAGTGCCGGTTCTAAGAATATGGCTGTTATTCGCAATAATATGCAGTGGGAAGGATTTAAACTTCAACACAAACAAGATTTACCTGAATTCGTTGTGCAGGAATTGATTGATGTTCCTGATGCAGAGTTCACTTGTGCACTCTGGCGCGTAGGCGCCACAGGAAAGCAATGCACTTTTCGCCGCCGACTGCAGGGGGGAATGACGGGAGTTGCTCACGTGGAGCATAGTGATTCAATAGTGCAAGTTCTGGAGAATATTGCCGATTCTATCCAGGGGGATTTCTTTATCAATGTTCAGTTACGTCTGCGTGATAATGTCCCTTATGTATTCGAAATAAACCCAAGGTTCTCAAGTACCGTGATGATGCGTCACAAGATAGGATTCTCAGATTTTATATGGACTTTGAATTCTTCCCTCCAGAGAGAAGAAGAGATTAACTGGGATCCACCAATAGGCACGACTATTTTCCGCGTATCCGATGAATGTGTAGTCAACAAAGAAGGTATAGTAATATGATTAAGTTTTCTTACCCTGATCATCCTTTTATTATTGCTGAAATGTCCGGTAATCATAACCAGAGTCTGGATCGCGCCCTCGAGATGATTGAAATTGCGGCAAATGCAGGGGCAGACGCTGTGAAGTTGCAGACCTATACAGCAGATACAATCACTATAAATCACGATGGCCCAGAGTTTTTGGTTGATCTTCCTCTGTGGAAAGGGCGGAAACTCTATGATTTGTACCAGGAAGCACACACACCCTGGGATTGGCACAAGCCTATGTTCGATAAGGCACGTGATTTGGGCATCACAATCTTCTCTTCGCCTTTTGATGAAACGGCTGTGGATTTGCTCGAGGGCCTTGGAGCTCCTTTATATAAAATAGCTTCCTTTGAGTTGGTTGATCTTCCTCTCATTAAGTATGTTGCCCAGACGCATAAGCCGATGATTATGTCTACGGGTATGGCAACTTTGGAAGAGATTAGAGATGCTGTCGAAGTGGCCCAAAGTGGAGGATGTCCGGACATAACACTTCTTCATTGCGTAAGTGCTTATCCTGCTCCGGTAGAGCAAACTAATCTTGCAACAATGGTAGCTCTTAAGAAATATTTCCCGGATATCCGGATTGGCTTATCAGACCATTCCATGGGTACTGATGTGCCGGTTACGGCGGTCGCGCTCGGGGCCCAAGTCATAGAAAAGCATTTCACAATAGCACGGGCTGATGGTGGCGTAGACAGTGCATTCTCTCTGGAGCCTTATGAGCTGAAGGAACTTTGTGAGGTTACCAAGGGGGTCACTGAGGAAACACCTCTACTAGAAAAAGCGATTGGTGTTATTGATTTTGAAAAAGAGAAGGAATCATCTGGTCGGGCTTATCGTCCGAGCCTCTATGTGGTTAGAGATGTAAAAAAGGGAGAGATTTTTTCTTGTGATAATGTACGTTCAGTCAGGCCTGCAAACGGTTTGCCACCGAAAGAACTCGATAATATTTTGGGAAAGAAGGCTGTAAGAGACCTTAAATTTGGCGAGCCCTTGCAAAAGGATATGATCCTTTAAAGGTTAGTTTTAAGGAAAAAGTCCATGAATAAGGCAGATATTCATATTTCTCTTTCAGAAAATATCCGTCTGCGCAGTCTGACGGCGCAGGATGTTAATGATGTCTATGTGGAGGCGCTTAATAATCCAGAGAGGGTTAAATATATGGTCTCTGTTGCAAAGGGAATTTCTGTTTCTGAGATTGTTAAGTATGTAAACGATAATGATCGGGACCAACGTAGTATACTTTTTGGCATATTTGATGAAGATAGATTTTTAGGAACTTGCAGGCTGCACGATATAAATCAAGAGCAGAAAAGTGCCCATTTGGGTATTTTTCTCTTCGAGGCCTTGGAGCAGTACAAGGGTTTGGGAACGGAGGTCATTAAATCGGTTTGTGGTTTTGCGTTCTCCGGTCTGACTCTTGAGAAGATATATGCTGGTATTTTTATCGATAATATCCCGTCGCAAAAAGCGTTTACAAAAGCCGGGTTCTCTATACTGGAGCAATCTAATTATCACGGCAGGATTTATCAAATGTGGATCAAGAGCGCTGTATGAGGGAAAAGTTACGAAGGTATCATTCTAGGATGGAAGTAGTCTTGTAGATGTTAAAGAAATTCATCTATAGTCATGTCAGAAATCTTAACCAGCTATCCTGCGGTGATAGGTTGGCCCGCATCCGCGCGTACAACAAACTTCGCTTTAATCAAGGCGAGAAGCCAATTTTTGATTTTATCAATGATCTGGTTGCACGAACATTCATACTGCCAGATAATTTCTTTAAAGGAATTGTTGCTGCGGGTTACGAGAGGGAAGCCGTCATTTCCTTTCGTCAGAAATTGCTACGAATTACTCTTGATTACGATTTGTCGCCGGCGGTTATGATGGCTATGGCAGGAAGTTCTCGTAGCCTTCGTGTGAGGTTACCACAATCCTGGCGGCAAGACCTGTCTGCACAAGGACTGCAGATTAGCAAGTTATCTTCTTTCTTATGGTTTATCGTTGTATTGGGAAAGCTAAAAGATGCAATAGACTTCTATAGGTTAACCAAAAACTTTAAGAATCTTCCAAAAGAGAAGAATGGATATGCTCTTTTGCTGGGCTTGCCTACGTGTGCGTACTGCGGCCTGTCAATTAATGATGATCAAAAGCAATACAATAACTTTGCCAATTGGTTTCATGCGCGCCATCCGGAGTTATGTCTGCATATAGTTAATGGTAAGGAACAAGTAGGGGGTCTTAAATCACATGCCAAATATAGAGAAAACATGTGGCCTTCCCTTATTGGGAATAAACCTTATAAAGAATTCCGCTATAAAGCGGGCCTTATAATACTCAAAAGTTTACTATCTCTTCTAAAGGGGAATTGGATTCATGCTTTTATGGCTCGAGACCTTCTTGAATTGGAATATATTCAGAAAGTTGATGAGAGCTCTTTGCCTGAACTCGTCGCCCTTACAAATTCCCACTACATATTCAGGCCATTGTGGTCTTACTATTTAGAGCAGAAGGGTGTAGAAACGGGAATTTATTTTTATTCTACAAATACCTTCAATATTGCTCTTAATAGCGGTGAGTATGGTCTGATATATGGTTATAAGACTATGTCATGGTCCCATTACTATACGGCAACACCCGAACAGGCGAACTTCATAGATTCTGTAACAATGTATCCCAGGCAAATTAGCGTCGTGGGTCCAATTCCTTTAGAAGATAATGGTGCACAGTTACCAGAAAAGCGTGCGCCTGTACTAGCGTATTTTGATGTACAGCCGTTTAGGGATGCGTTTATGTCTGCTATAGGCAGACCTGTACCTCTCTATTACTACGAAGCTTCAAGAAGGAATCTTGAAGATGTGATTTTGGCTTGCAAGAAGCATGGTTTCACCTTGGCCTTAAAGCCAAAAAGAGATGTCGGCAATAGACTCTGTCCAAAATATAAAAAGATGATAGATTTCCTTGTAGAAACAGGAGAAATCATACTTATTGAGAGTCATATTGCAGCAGAGAGAGTGGCTGATTGGGCGGATGTTGTTGTGTCGCAGCCATTCACATCTGTTGCTGTTGTAGCGCATAACCTTGGAAAGCCTTCGGTATACTATGATGCCATGCAAATGTATAAAAAAATTCAACCGGCGGCTCAGGGTTTATCTTTGCTCCAGAGCTATGAGCAGCTATCGTCTTGGCTAGAGGATGATGCTACCGGAAGAATTGCTCTTAGCTTTAAGCGACAAGAAGGGTAAAAACTAATGACCCAGATCTCAATGGTTTCCAGTATTCGGCGTATTCTAAGGCTTTTTTCTAAAAGGCAGAAGGCGCTGCTATTGATCATTATTGTACTGGCGTTGTTAACGGCTCTTCTCGAGATGGCTTGCGCCGGTATTATGGTCAAATTGACGCAGACAATTATCAATCCTCATGAGGGGCCTGCATTACTGGAAAAAATGGGCATGCAGATTGATGCCCAAACATCACTTCTTTATATCGGCCTTGCCTTATTCCTCATCTATCTTGTTAAGAACATCGTTTCACTTATAGACGTGTCTGTACAGAATTTGAGCATTCGAAGGATGAATTGCTACTTCCAGAAGTGGCTTTTGGAAAAATTTCAGAATATTGACTACGAATTTCTGAAAACGCGCCATTCTTCTTATGGTTTGACTGTAGTGCAGGCTGATACCGAGATTGTATTCTCCAGAGGTGTCTTGTCCTTGACAGCAATTGTATCAGAATTGCTTGTATTCATGGGACTTGTGCTTGTATTGGCCTATCTAAATTTCCAGCTCATATTAGTTTTGGGGACGCTATGTCTTGTCATGGTCGGGCTGGTATCAAAATTTGGATTGCCATTCATGTATGGGCTTGGGCAAAAGAATGAAGCGGCCTCATTACAAAAAAATATAAACATGACCAAGTATTTTCAGGGATATAAGGAAATACTACTTAGTGGCCATCCTGATTATTTTATCGAGGCGTATCAAAAGCACTTGAGAGCTTCGACTTATGTTGCTGCTGCCTCAAACATATTTGCCATTATACCCCGTGCTTTTATCGAGTTAACTTTCCTGGGGACTTTTGTTGCTTGCTTGATGTTTGTAGATATAGAGAAAACAGATATGGGATTTCTCGGGGCATATGCATATGCGGCCTTCCGGATCATGCCGGGCCTAAACAGAATTATCAATCATGCAGCCAATTTTAAGTCCTCAATCCCTTTTATTGAGAGATTTGGGAATGAATATGATCGTCTTAAGAATCAAGTTTCTTACGAAGACAGGACCGACTTTGAATTTAAAGAGAAGATCGAGTTGACTCATCTCGCTTTTAAATTCAAAGATAGTCAGAGCCCTGTATTGGAGAATGTAAATCTGGTTATCAATAAGGGTGATTTTATAGGGATAGTAGGTGAGACGGGATCTGGTAAATCCACGCTTCTGAATATTATCTTAGGTCTTTTTCACCCTTCTACTGGTGAGGCCTTAATTGATAGCAAGTACCCTCTGAATTGCAGGCAATGGCATCAAAGAATCGGATATGTTCCCCAATCTATCTATCTGATTGACGGATCTATTGAAGAAAATATTGCATTTGGTCTTGCTATTGATGAGATCAATCAGGAACGCTTGGAGGCGGTCGTTAAACAAGCTCAGTTAACAGAGCTTGTTTCACGCTTGGATAATGGCGTTAAGACACGTGTTGGTGAATTCGGTTCAGCCCTTTCTGGTGGAGAAAGGCAAAGGATTGCTATCGCCCGGGCTCTCTATAAAAACCCTGATGTTTTAATTTTTGACGAGGCTACTTCCGCACTTGATAAAGATACAGAGTTGCGCATCATTGAAACAATTAATGATCTGAGTGAAGAAAAGACAATTATAATGATTGCACATCGCCTAGAGTCACTACGCAATTGCTCCAGGATAATTCGGGTCAAGAATAATAATATTGAAGAAGTTGGTGTATTTTATGATCTTGAAGGGGATATTCCCTCATGACCATTCGCTATTTTGTAACGGGTGCATCGGGTCTCCTGGGAAAATTTCTAGTGCCTCATTTGGTTGAATGTGGCTATGGCGTGGTCTGTTTGGAGAATAGCCATAAATTGGAGTTTGAAAATCAGGCCGTATTGAAGGTGGGGTGTGATCTCGTGCAAAGGAAGGAAATAGAAAGCCTTCTGTGTGAGATATCGCCTGATGTGATTATTCATGCAGCTGGAATTACCAATGTGGACCAGTGTGAGCGTGATCCACAAAAAGCAAAATTGTTAAATACAGAAATCCCATCGTGGTTATCACAGTGGTCTGAAAATCATGGAAAGCAGTATGTATTTATTTCCTCAGATCATGTGACTGCAGGTGTTAAGCCCTTTTTCACGGAAGAGGATCCTGTTTCTGCAGTTAATGTCTACGCACAAACCAAGATTGAGGCAGAAAAGGAAATTCTTCACTATGCCCATACTGCAAAAATTATACGTACGAATTTCTTTGGGAAGGGCCCCTTCTGGCGTAAGTCGTTGACGGACTGGCTATGGGAGAAGGCTATAGCTGGGGAAATTATATCTGCATTTACTGACTCTTATTTTAGTCCGCTTTCTGCGCGCTATCTATCAAAAGCAATTGTTGATTTGTCAGTGCTGCCAGTGAAGGGTATATTCCATGTGGGTGGTTCTGAAAGGGTGTCCAAGCACGAATTTGCTCTAAAGTTTTTCGCAGCATTTGATATGGATGTAGATATTGTCCGCCCATCTTTAGTTGGGGATTCAAATCTGATAGCGCCACGACCTATGGATATGTCTATGGCGGTTACAAAGATTGAGAATACCCTTGGTTATAAAATGCCGGATCTGCAAGAGAGTTTTGATTCTATTAGAGTTGATTATAGACCTTAAGGAAGAAAATGATGGAAGAAGTAAAAGTTTTTATTGGTACAGATGTCTCCCAGCTGGGTGCTGCAGAGGTGTTGAGGCAGTCAATTCTTGAGACTTCTTCCGTGCCAGTTCATGTGGAAACTATGGAGCGTGTACATATCCCTCAGCCTAAAGATGTGAGGCAGTCCCAGCGTACAGGTTTTTCATTTTCGCGATGGGTTATTCCAGAGCTGTGTGATTATAAGGGAAGGGCAATTTACATCGACGCGGATATGATGGTCTTTACCGATATAAAGGAATTGTGGGATTGGGATATGCAGGGAGGCACTATTGCTATCGTAGATGGCCGTGATACCAGCTATTGTGCTGACTGGGCCAAGGGCAATAAAAACGAAACGTCTGTAATGGTGATTGATTGTGCCAAGGCCAAATGGTCTCTGGCTTCATTGGTCGAAGGTCTTGATGGTCAATATGATTATAAACAAATGATGTCCGATTTGTGTTTTATGGATGAGAGCGAGATATGTCGTACAATTCCCAGACGATGGAATGCTATGGATTTTTGGGATAAGAGTGTAAGTCTCCTTCATTATACCAACGTTCCGACCCAGCCATGGGTTACAGTGGGAAATCCTTATGGCCACGTTTGGGTTAATAATCTGAAGCGCCTGATTTCCCAAGGTAAGATCGATTCCGGCTTCATAAGAAAACAGATCGAACTTGGGTACTTCAGGCCTTCCTTGCAGAAGGAGTTGGAGGGAGAAACTTGTTTGGATCCCGAATCCGATTACGGGCAGGCTTTGTTCCGTCTTGATCGGGATTCAGGCTATTTGCCGCATAGGGATTTAATGGTCTTCACCCGCAAACGTGATCTGGCTATTCGCTCCTATCAACTCACACAGGCCAAGGAAACAAACATAAAAGAGTATCTGAAGTTGAGAGCACAATATGCGGTGAATGACCTTAAATACGTGGCCAAGAGGGTTCTGAAGAGAGCATGATAAAGCGAATCTTAAATAGACTTAATCTTGTTTCACATGTTACAGGGATCTCGAAGCTTGTTTTGGGTGATTCGTTTTCTACTTTCGTTGAAGCCGCCCATAATCAGGCCACCAAGAAAGTTGGAGATATTGTTTTTGATACCAGCTCAACGCTTGCTCTGTGGCGAGCCAAAACACATCTGAGTAAAGAACCTGGGACAATTGACTGGGTCAAGGGTTTCCAGCAAGGAGATGTGCTTTTTGATGTTGGTGCCAATATAGGGGTCTATACTCTATATGCTGCAAAATGTAGAGGGATCAAGGTCTATGCGTTTGAGCCATCACCCTTCAATTACGCGACGCTTTGCAGGAATATAGTTCTCAATCAGCTTTCTGATAAAGTGTCGGCTTTTTGTCTGGCGCTTTCCAACAAGACAATTATTGATTATCTCCATATATCCTCATTGCAGGTTGGTGCTGCCCATACTGGATTTCAAAATCCTGTTAATGAATTTGGTGGGGCGTTGAATGCTGTACATAAACAGGCCACCTTGGGTTTCCGGTTAGATGATTTTATAAAGACTTTTAATGTACCAGTTCCACAGCATATTAAGATTGATGTAGATGGGGCAGAATCATTAGTGATTGCCGGCATGGAGAATACGCTCCTCAACCCGATGTTGAAATCTATCCTGATTGAGTTGCCCTCAAGAAAGGGTGATGAATTGCCGGACATTCTATCTTCTATATTGCAGGCGGGATTTGCGATTAAGAAAGAAGAGCATCCGGATGGCGATACACGCCTTTGCAACTATATACTTGTACGTAAAGTGTAGATTTTATGTGCGGATTTACGGGCATATTTAAATTTAATGGTTTGCTTGCTGAGGCAGACCGAATCAGTCTGCCTGTCATGACTAATAGACTCTCCCATCGCGGCCCGGATGAATCAGGACAATGGTCGGAAGACGGAATTGGGCTCGGGCATAGGCGATTGTCAATTCTTGATCTTTCTCCGGATGGCAGACAGCCGATGCATAGCCTTAATCATCGTTATGTGATTGCTTATAATGGGGAGGTTTATAACTTTGAAATTCTTAGGCGAAAGCTGGAGGAGGAGGGTGTTGTTTTCAAGTCTAGCGGCGATACGCAAGTTATTATTGAGGCATTCTCCCGCTGGGGAATTGAAGAAACCCTACCCCAGATGAATGGAATGTTTTCAATAGCATTGTGGGATCGTCATAAAAAAGAACTAACGCTTATGCGTGATGCAGCAGGGATAAAACCACTATTTTGGGCACGTATAGCCCACGGTGTCATATTTGGGTCCGAAATCAAATCGCTAAAATCCCATTCCGCATTCGAATCCGATATAGATGAAGAAGCGCTTGGGGATTATTTTAATCGTACTTATATTGCTGCCCCACGGACTATCTATAAAAATTGCTATCGTTTGAAGCCTGGTGAGATTCTCTCGGTCAGGAATGATGGTACGATCATAAATTCCTCATTCAGTTCCCGACCTGACTATAAATTTTTCTCCCCTGCTCTCTCTGGTCATGACCTGATAAATGCCTTTGAACAGGAAATGAGCCGTGCTGTTTCTTCCCATATGCGTGCCGATGTTCCGGTTGCGGCTTTCTTATCGGGAGGAAATGATTCCGCCCTTGTGGCAGCCTTGGCTGCAAATACAGGTAATTTTAAAACTTACTCTGTTGGCTATGAGGAAAAAAGTTATGATGAGAGCTATCAGGCACAATTGATTGCATCACATTTGTCTCTGCACCATGAAGTTCTTATGGTGGGCTATAAAGATGTAGCTGGGGTCCTCGATTCACTATCCAATTTCTACGATGAACCATTCGCGGATGCTTCAGCTCTGCCAACGCACATATTGTCCCGCCATGTGGCCCACAATTTAAAGGTCGCCCTATCCGGTGACGGAGCGGATGAACTATTTGCTGGTTATCCACGCTATCTGGATGGCGTAAGAGAGTGGAACCGGATGTCTGTTTTGCCTCTCTGTTTGCGTCCCATGGTATCAAAACTTATCCCTGTAAAGCCTGACCGCATTGTTTATCCTTTGGCGGGCATGGTGTTCTCCGAGCCTGCACGTACCCTCCCGCACATTAAATCTATGTTATCACAACCATCAATTCTGGCATGCTTTCAGGCTTTAAATTATATTGGAATTGATCCGGCCTTATGCAAGAAGCGTGATTTACTTGATGTAACGCAGAAAGATATTTCAGGGTTGACAGTAGGCTCTGATCTTTTGAGATCTCTTCTCTCATACGATCAGGCCATCCGGCTGCCTGAGGGGATGCTGACGAAAGTTGACCGTGCTAGCATGGCGGCCTCCCTCGAAGTACGAGTCCCGTTCCTTGATAGTAATATTATCAGCCTTTCAAGAGAATTGCCCCATTCGGCTCTTGCCCCCGATAGAAGCAGTACCAAAAAGATCATAAAGGATGTTCTGACAAAATACCTGCCTGCAGATATTGTAAATGCACCAAAGACAGGATTTCATGTTCCAATGAAATTATGGTTAAGGCAGTACTTCGCTGAATGGGCTCAGGATTTACTCTCCGGAAATGACGATCCGTATATTGATTTGGCTGCCGCACGCTCTCTCTGGGATCGTTATGCCCGTAGTGGACAGGACGACCTATTTTATGGACTATGGTGTATCCTAATGTACAGACAATGGATATATAATCGCTAAGAATGGACAGATAATATGAACTATTATTTTTTTCCGCAGATTGAGGGCTTCAAGAGTAGTATCACACTTGTCAACTTTCCTTGTCAGGATCATTTCCCGTTACGACGGAATGTGCAAACAATATACGCCACGTGGTCTGATGGACACATCTGGCATTACAGGCCTATAGGAAAAATAAGTCCGCATGAGGCAAAAGAGGTGTCTCTTGATGATCTGCCTGCCGACATCCCCCGTGAAATGCATCCGTTTCTGTTTTTTCATTTTATGGATGTGCCGGAGACAAGTGAAAAACTGGTCATGTCCGATCATATGTATTTTATGCCGACCTGGCGAGGCAATATTAAGATCTATAACGATCATACTGCTACCAGCTATGAAGGCGATTACCAGCACGAGATGGTAAAATACATTAAGAAGGGTAGCCTTTGCAGCCTTTCTCCGATGATCCAACGCGGCCCTGACGTGCTCAATAAATTTATTATGGTGAATTTAAGCGAGGAGCCTGGAATTCAGGAGCATACCATACGCATGGTAGATCCCATGAGGGGACGGATACTTCTGGAAGATAGGGTGTACAACAATCGTTGTAATATTGTTGATCTCGAAGGTATGGATATTCCTTCTGATACTATTGTTATGGCTCTATGTGGCTCTATGGTGGGTATACCTGTGTTTTTCTCTTCAAATAGGGCAGGGACAGAGATGAGTTTTGAACACACCCACCCACCTGTATCAATGTGGGTCTTTGGAAAATCAACTGAGCTACAAAAAACACTGAAGGCCTATTGGTTAGGGAAGTTTGCGGCATGAATATAAAGAAAAAACTATCAGGTTACTACTACGGACATATATATGACACAGCCCTGGGCTGCCGTCTGCGTAAAGTGGTCGAAAAAACGCCCGTCGCAGAGCTGCGGCCTTTTAATACAAAAGCGGCAATAAGTGATCTATTTGTTTGGAGATGTGATCAGGAATGGGAAACGGAATTTGATCTGTTTAATATCACTTCTTTTGTTTATCCAGCCGAATCACCAAGAGAAACTTGTAAAGTAATTATCTTCAATAATGAAGGCGGCTGTATTGCAACCCATGAATTTGTCTTGGAGCCATTTGAAAAGCGTTCATTAAAACTGTCAGAGTTGGTCGGCGATGCCAAAGGTCTTGGTACTTTTGCAATATTCCACCACAGTACTTCTGTCGAGCGCTATGAGAACTTTAAATCTCATTTGACGGAAAGAGGTTACATTGCCTATAGCCGTCGTGGTGAGACAATCCGCAGTTTCTGCCATGGGAACCTACAGGCTTTATCCCAAGCACCAGACCAGAAAGGTTTCTCTTATGTGGCAGCCACGGCAGCCCCGATGCGGTATCACCCACAATTGATATTATCGGACAGTCGGAAGATAGAATTGATCTATACAAACCCATCTCCTCGCAGCAGAGACTTGCTTGTTAACTTCTTTGATAAAGAATCCCGCAAGATTGAGGAGAGAAGGATAAATATTCCTGCGCGATCTGTAAGATTGATTGTAGTTAATAATCCAGATAAAGAAATTCATACATTTGATAATGTGGGTAGTATCGTTATGTGGAGGCCTGTGATTAAGAAATACTATGAAACGCATTTCGATGTAATGCATGGATAATGACTGTAAATATTTTTTATAGAAAGATTCCGCCTTCATCGGTTCCCTATCTTTTTGTGGCCGGACCGGAAGATTATTCCCTATTCTCTTGGCGTGAGTTCATCTCTCTTCCCACACTCCGGCATGAAACCTATCAAAAATTCTTGCAAGATTACAGCCAGACTCTCAATGCATTCTGGCAAAAGAATCAGGATCATCCTTGCTTCTCCTATTTGCCCTTTTCACTAAGAAATACTTGGCAGTCCAGATTTTATTACGGCATGGAAAGCTATGCTCGTTTATCTCTGCTGAGGGAAGGAGATGTATATTTTACTTCACCGCATTGGTTCCTATGGGCTGTTAAAAATTTTCCACATGAAGCATCCGCTCGGGATATACGAAGAGCAAGGGCTGATGCATTAAAATGCCGTGCTAAAAATTTTCTCAAGAGATTAAAGGGGATTCGTTTCGCGCTGTCGCAATACTCTCCCCAAGTGAAGGTGCCAACAGGGATTAGGCATGCTTTTTTCAGTATCTGGACGCCAGCAGGGCAGAAGAAATGGCAGTCATCGGCGTCTGATCCTTTTTACGATAATATTCCATCGGCTATGAATAATGCCCTGATTATTTACCATCTCGAGGGTGCTCAATATTGTAAATACCCGGATTGCGATGGTCGAACTGTATTAAGGGACACATCGTTGCTCTCATTATTTGATTGGGCATCCCTCATCAAGGCTGTTATTTCATTCAGGGTTAATATTCCGATGACTTGTAACGCTCCTTTAGGGGCTGTTGAAGATGATGTGGCATCCTCTATAATGAACCAAATGGTTTTGGGGCTAATATCCTATTATGCAGCTTTAAATATCGCCAAGGTAAACCAATCTGCCAATTTCATCACATTGTTTGAGGGAAATTGCTGGGAGCAGGGAGTTTTGCGCGCTGCTGCAATCAATACCAGAAATGTTACATCGGTACAGCATACAGCCTTCTCGCTAGGTATGCTGAAGATGTCTGCCCATGATTATATTAGAAGGCCCTCTCGTATCATAACAACAGGGCCAGTCGTCACGGAGCTGTTAAATACTCATATGGGATATGATAAGAAGGTAATTGAGACGGGATGCAGACTAAGAAACGACGCAGGGAATTCTTCTACTCCTTCGGAGAGGGGAAAGAAGATACTTATACTTCTGCAGGGCGCACCACATGAGAACTTTATGCTATCTCGGCTCGAGAAAGTTCATCTTCCGCTTGAAATTTTAGTAAGAGATCATCCTTCTCAACCCTTGGGGGGTTATATTGGTCTTGATCGTAGTAAAGGCTCTATGGCTGATGACCTGAAAGATGCAGCTCTCGTGATATATAATGGTACAACAGCTGTTTTTGATGCACTTCTTGCCGGTATACCCTGTATCTATTTTTCTTGTGGGGATGAAGGTAGGAATGATCCTCTTTTTAATACTGGATCTGCGATAAAGCGGGATTGCTTGGATGTAGCAGATTTGCCGCGGATAGTAGATGAAGTTATTAATCTTCCGGATTGCGAATATAGTATGGCTATAGATAAGATGCATGCGTATATACAGGGATACTTTAAATCTCCAACTCCTGGGGATGTAGAAAATGTGATACGGATATTGAAATTATGACGAGTATCTCTGTTGTGATCCCTGCATACAATCGTGCCAATCTACTGGAGCGGACGCTGGAAAGCGTCGCGCGGCAATCATACAAACCCTATGAAGTTATAATTGTTGATGACCAATCCCCTGATAAAACGCAGGAAGTAGTGGTACAGTTAACCGAAAAATATAAGGATCGTCTGGATATAATTTATATTCTGCATGAGAAAAATAAGGGAGAAGCCGGAAGTAGAAATACAGGTATTCAAAAGGCACGTGGTGATTATGTGGCTTTTCTTGACTCTGACGATGAGTGGTTACCGGAAAAATTAGAAAAACAGGTGCAGTATCTCGAAAAAAATAAAGTCGATGGCGTGTTCTGTGAAAGTTTTCTTGTAGATCAGGGTGATTATGAAAGAGCGGTGCTAACTACAATTGATCATGACACTATTTTACCGGAGAAGCTTTTAACCAAGGGGTGTGGTTACGGCACAGGTACAAATTTGCTTATTTCCCGAGATGTTATCCTGAACCAACCATTTGATGAGAGTTTACGTTTATTTGTTGATGTTGATTGGCTGTATCGTGTATCACAGCAGGCTAATATCAAGGTAATGCATGAAGGGCTTGCCTACTACCATAAGGCACCCATGAGATCGGGGGCGTATGTAGAGGAGCATGCAATTATATTTCTTAATAAATATAAGGCGCTTCTTGATACTTGGCCTTGGCATAAGAGACAACAGGTCATTTCATATATGGAATGGAATATTGCTTTTGGTTATCAGGGTAATCAAGAGTATTACAGAGCGGCATATCATTTTTTACGAGGTATACTGATTTGGCCTCTCCGGAATCCTAAGTATTATCTTTTTGTGCCTATTAATATAATAAAGGGATTATCTCGTTGAAGCTTGTATTGGGTACAGTGCAATTTGGGTTGCCCTACGGTATTACAAATACAAACGGTCAGCCTTCACTTGATGATTCTTTTGCTGTTTTGGATGCGGCATGGGAATCTGGTGTGACTATTCTGGATAGCGCACAGCTATATGGTGAGGCAAATACAATTATTGCCAATTATCATGCAAGCCGACCTCATCGTTTCAAGATTATAAATAAGGTTCTGCGTTATCGCGAAAATTTAGAGAGCGTTTATGCCTATTTGGAAAGGGAACGTGAGCGTCTCCTGATTGATCAATTTGAATGCGTGATGTTTCATAGTCCAGAATCTATCGATAATAGGGTGTCCGATGATTTCTTTATGAAGTTATCCGCGTTAGGGCTATCAAAGAAATCAGGCGTGTCTTTTGATGATCCAAAGGAACTTTTGTCTTTGCAAGAGAGGTTTTCATTTGATGTAGTGCAGTTGCCATCAAACCCTATAAATCTACATTTCATGCCTGATGACTTTATGAGTGCTCTAGCAGCATCCGGCATCGATGTTCATGTAAGATCTGCGTTCCTACAGGGATTACTGATATCAGGTCTAGAACCTCCGCCATATTTGCAGAGGTTGTCCATTTTTATAAATAAAATGTCTGAAGATGTAAGAAGTCATGGACTAACGATGATAAGTGCCTGTCTCTTGTACCATCTGCAAAAGCACTCAATTGGCCATATTGTTGTAGGTGCGCAGAATATCACCCAGTGGAAAGAAATACTGGCAGCGTACCAATTGGCTTGTGAGGCGAAGGATAATATTTCGTTGCCTTGGGCGAGCTATGCCTGTCCAAATTACGAATTAGTTCACCCACTTGAGTGGATTAGATTAAAGGCTGAGTCTGTTTAGTGGTTTTCAGGTCAATCTGGTAACGAGTGCGAGACTTGTTACATTGAGATTATTTTTTGTAGGCCAAGGCAAATCACCAAGAGGAATTACTCTTATATTTGGATTCTCTTTCATAATGCGCTTTAGGGCAACGAATGGTCCTGAAATTATGTTACCATCCCTAAAAAGAGATTTTGCCTCCGGATAGTAATCGTGCAAAAGAATAACGCCGCCAGAATTTAGCTTGTTCAGGGCCAGAGATACCTCCTGATAAACTGTCTTGGCCGAATGATCGCCATCAAGAAAAATGAAATCGAATGTTTCATCTGTATTCTCTAAATATGTTGATGATGGTGAAACTCTAAATGTCACATAATCTGATGTTCCTAGCTTCTCCAGAAAGTCTTTGGGCGAATAGCTAAGTTTTTGCTGATACCAGGGGCTGTCAGCTGCATTGACGTCAAGTATATCAACCGTAGTCATTCGGGAAGTCTTGGAGGTATCTCTTAGAGCTGCTGCCAAGAAGACAGTTGATGCGCCAACGTGGGTGCCTATCTCCAGTAATTTTTCAGGTTGTAGCGCTCTTATAAGATAGTACAACGCTCGCCTGTCGCCTGGGTTTACGCCGCCACCAGGTACGGTTTCTCTAAAGATAGAATTTATCCCTTCGAATGCAGATTGCCATCCTGATTTGTAGGAATCATCTTTAAAAAAAGCGTCAATTTTTTCTGCTGTTAGGTCGTTCCTCAAACATTCTTCGGCGAAGATATTTTTGGGAACAAGTGCCAGTTTTAGTATATCTC
Source organism: Micavibrio sp. (assembly GCA_046294845.1). Classification (GTDB taxonomy): domain Bacteria; phylum Pseudomonadota; class Alphaproteobacteria; order Micavibrionales; family Micavibrionaceae; genus Micavibrio_C. The sequence goes on from JBKBNU010000001.1 coordinate 493,606, forward strand.
TTGCGATAATAATTTTCTGAATTACTGGTCTGGGAAGATATTTTTTAAGTGTGCGTTTCATTTCATGCAGATCCCTGATCGATATGGTATGAGTAATTAAATTAATTGGACTCTATGGATTAATTATTTGCGGGTTACAAGCGCCAAGCTTGTGGTGTTGAGACCGTTTTTGGTGCGCCAGGGCAAATCGCCAAGGGGCATTACACTTATCCCTTTATTCTCGCGCATGATGCGGTCAAGGGCCATGAATGGTCCGGGAATGATATTGCCATCCTTGAAGATAGCTCTCGCGTCGGGATAGTAATCATGCAGCAAGATCACGCCATTGGCGCTTAGTTTTTCAAGCGCAAGAGATACCTCTTCATAAACGGTGCGTGAACCATGATCACCATCCAGAAATATGAAGTCGAATTTTTCCGTTGTATTGCGCAGGAAGGTTGCAGAAGGGGTGGCCTTGAAGGTTACGCGATCCTTTGATCCCAATTTTTCAAGATAATCACGCGGGGCCATCATCAATCCATGTTGATACCATGGTCCTGTTGGATCGTTGACATCCAGAATATCAACGGTGGTCATACGGGCTTGCGGGGAAATGGTTTTAAGGGCTTCGGCTACAAAAACAGTCGAAGCGCCAATATGGGTTCCAACCTCTAGCAGGTTCTGAGGCTTCAAACCATGAACCAGATAATAAAGCGCCCGACGATCACCGGGATTAACCCCGCCCATCGCCGTCGTCTTGCCATAGACGGCTGTGATTTTTTCCAGTGTCTGTTCCCATGATTCCTGACGGGCCTGATCATGGAACAGAGTGTTCAAAAAATCCTGATTGATATCCGCCCTTAAAGGGGTGGTATTAAAAGTCTGGCGCGGGGTACCCATTAAATCTACGCGGGCTTGCATGATACGGGCTTGCTGCAGCAAGGGTGGGGGCAGGACATTCTTTATGATCTGCTTGACGGCGTTCATATCGTAGCTTTCCTTTCGGGTCACGGGCAGAAGCCTTTTTAGCGGTTTTTACCGTCCCAAGACAAGCATAGATGGGGTAGGTTGTAACGTAAATGCGGTTACGAGCCTATATTCTGACGAAATTTCCTGATGCGGGCCAACCGGTACAAACGGCCACGGCGGAGCAGGTCCATCCGGCGCATGACATAGGTCCATAGCGGCGTCAGGATCAGGCTCAAGGCAATGATAGTCACAATATATTTGTGTGTTTCCGGATAGATAACCGCCGAGCTGAGGCCTAAAGCCGCGAGAACAAACGAGAATTCGCCTGCTTGCCCCAAAGTGGCCCCGATCATGATCGCATGGCGGCGTGAAAGACCTATTCGCCGCAAGATGGTAATATTGAAAATTGTTTTTATGAAAAGCAGGGCAAAGAGCAGCCATATCACCGCCAAGGCATGTTCCATGATAAAGCCAAAATCGAGCATGATCCCGACTGACAGGAAAAAGATCATCATCAGCAATTCAAAGATAGGTCTGATATTTTCTTCATAGGCTTCCTTCTTGTGCGTACTACCAATCACAAGGCCAGCCAGAAATGCCCCGTAAGAAGCCGAAAGGCCCAAAGAACCGGACAACGCGGCTGCGGTAAAACACATGGTCAGGGCAACAATGACATTCTGGCCACTATCCGGCAAAGTCGGGATTTTAACCTTCGAGAATTTAAACGGGCCTATATCCTTGCCGCCCAGCGCACAGATCAGGGCCATCATAAAGGCCATTGCCAAAACAATACGGGTAACGTCCTCGATTTCGAGCAGGAAATCTGTACCGGCTTCGTTCAGCGCGCTAATCACCAACAGCATGGGGATAACGGCCAAATCCTGCGCCACCAGAATACCCATGGTCATACGGCCCATCGGTGTATCGGTTTCACCCATATCCTCAAGCAATTTAAGGCCTACAGCTGTACTACTGAGCGATACGGCAAACGATAACAGAATAATACGGTTGATTTCCCAATCCAGAAACCAGCCAATAACCCCGATCACGGAAAGTCCGGCCAATATCTGCAAGAGCGCTGTCAGGGCCGCCACACGAAAGACTTCGGTGAAACGGTGTACATCGAGCTCCAGCCCGATGACAAACAGCAGGAGTAATATCCCAAGCTCGGAAAGAAAGGAAATATCGCCGCCCGCTTTAACCAGACCCAATACGGAAGGACCTAAAATCATTCCGACCAGAATATAACCCACGATAACCGGTTGCCCGAAACGTTTCAGGACGCTTCCGCCCGCAAAGGCTGCTGCCAATACAACGGCAATCTGTGACAGGTCGGCGGCGTGCGCTTCCAAAGCTGGTTACTCTTCCTTGGCTGGTTGTGAAGACTCTTTCAGGCCCTCTTCCTTCATCGTCTGTATACGGGAGAGAAAGTCAAGAGTGATTGCACCGGCAATACGGGCAGCATCCTTGGTAGGCAGGAACATATGGGCCGTATAGATATGATGGCCCAGATCGGTCGTGGTCAGGCCACAACCGGGAACAACTGCGGGTAAATCCACGCCCGATTTTCTTTTCAGGCGACGGTGTTGTGCTTCGGCGGCATCTTGCAATGCGGCATAGTGTTCGGTAACCAGGGTCTGTAGCATGGGCATATAGTCACGCGGGCGAGATTCGGCTGCCGGAATGACAATACGGGCATCATGATAGGTCCAGCCCTTGTAGGCTGTCAGATTTTCAATCGGACTGGTCAGGAGGCGGCTATTCGGGATCTCAATAGTTGATGCCGCCATTTCATAGCTCTTTCCGGCCAGATCCACTTTTTGAAGCTTGAAAGAGAAGGCGTTCACATCAATGACTTCGCCGGCTATTCCGTCTATGGAAATCCAGTCGCCTACCAGAAAGGGGCGTGTGCTGACGCGCATAAAGGCCCCGCTCAGGCACAGGATCATTTCTTTGGTGGCTATGACCAGAGCCACAGCTACCGCCGCCAATGAAAGTGCTAGGGTCTGGAGCTGCGGCGCCCAGATCAGCACCAGCCCTGCTACCAGCAGGAACAGAATGCTGTTCTTGATCCGGCTAATCCAGCGTCTTTGGTCGTGACTCAGAATTTCGGATTTATTCCTGACGGCCCTGATCAGGAAAATGCGGGCGGCGACCAGCGTCATGATCAGCATCCCGCTGGTAATCAGGGGGGCTCCCATCATCGGCCATGAAAATAGCGGAAGGTTATCGACCTGCATAAATATATCTCAGCCCTTAAGCCGTAAATGAACCGTCATTCTTGTATAAGGCAAATGTGTGGGAATTATGACATTGAGGGATATCGCCGTTATAAATCACGCTGTTACTCTTATACCATTCCTTTATACTGGTGACATGACCAAGAGCCTGCTCAAAAAATATCCCCCCTTGCTGATCGCCTTGATCCTGATTTTGTCAGTTTCCGGAGTATTGGTTCTTTACGGCAGTCTAAAGTCGCTTACTATCGCCGCGACAGAACGAGTGGTTTCCTCGGCGCTGGGGGTACGGGTCAAAATCGAATCCCTCTCGATTGATGCCGATCATCGTCGCGTCACCATTGAAAATGTGACGATTTTTAACCCCAAAGGATATGACCGGACTCCGGCCTTAAGTTTCTCCCGTATTGATATGGATGCCCGCTCGCTGCAGAACGGGACTTTGGTTTTTGATGATATCAGGGTTACAGGTTCCAATATCCGTCTTGAGTCCGGCCCGCATGATACGAACCTTTCCACGCTGCGCGATCAGGCTCTTGGGCGTCTTGCCCATCGGGAAGGACAAAAATATAGCGGTATTATGCTACAGGTCCATCACCTTGTCTTTAGCGGGGTCAGACTGGAACCGGCTGTAACCAAGGCGATTGCCCAGCACCTGTCACCAGCTGTTCTTCCTGAAATCCACATGAGTTTATCTGCGCCGGAAGGTCAGCCTTTGCCTGCCGAGGAGGCGGCTGCCTTGGTTATCAAGCAGCTCTGTAATCAGGCCTTGCGTCGTGCCGCCCGTGAAGGCTATCTCGATCACATGACACCGGAACAGCAAGAAGCGATTGGTGCCAGACTGTCACTGCATGAACAAATGCTGGAAGATGCCCGTCAGGCGCTTGAAAAGGCCCCTTCCGACCTCAAGGCCCTGAAGAAGGGCGTGGGGAACACATTCAAACTGAATGAATAGATAATCAGGCGAGCGCAGGATTTGCCTGCTTTTTGCGGCATATATTCAGATTCATCAAGTGAAAACCGATACCGCTGATCACGTTCACCAGCGCCAGTGCCATAAAGATACCGGCAACACCATATAGATGGCTGCCAATCATGGCGGCGGGGATGGTCATCGCGATCAGCTTGATGAAGATCATGACAAAAGACTGTTTGGGCAATCCCATGGCATTGAAAGCGGAGCTCCAGCCCTGCACCAGATTACCAAGCCAGTAGGTCGCAGGTACAATCCAGAGATAAAGAATGGTGTAATGGATGACCTCGGGCTCGTCTGTAAAAGCACGGGCGATAGGTTCCGCAGCGGCAATCAGCACGACAGCCGTGGCAATTGACCAGATCACGGAGAAACGGATTGCTGTCATCAATGTTTCCTGTACGCGCTCATAATGGCCCGCACCCCAATTCTGGCCGATCACGGGAGCCATGCCGGTGGCAAGCGCCATAATCACAACAAAGGTGAAGGCTTCGACACGGCTGACAATTCCGAAGGCGGCTACAGCCATTTCACCGTGGGCCGCCAACAAAGATGTGATAAAGGCACCAGCTACGGGCTGCATAATGCTCGCGATACTGACGGGGATAGTGATGACCAGAAGTTTTTTGACCGAATCACCGAATAGAGAAAGGTGCCAGCGACTACGGCTGATCATTTTTTTCTTATAATAAAGAACGTAAAGTGCTGCGATGGTGGTGCCGATATTGGCGAGCAGGGTTGCTAGTGCGGCTCCTTGTACTTCTAACCTTGGAAAACCGAATAGGCCAAAAACCAGAACAGGGGCCAGCAGGGCATTCGATACAGCCGCTGTTGTCATGATCATGGCGGGGGTTTTGGTATCGCCTGTGGCCCTGATGCCGGAATTGCCGACCATGGGGATGGTGAGGAAAATGCTGCCCGCGAGCCAGATCGTCATATAATCCTTGATGATCGGCATCATGGCATCGCTTGCACCCATCAGACGGAAAAGAGGCTCCAGCCCCATCAAACCGACGACGGCAAAAACGATCCCGCTTATGAAGGCAAAAAGGATACTATGTGTTGCCACACGCTTGACGCGGCTGGGGTTACCCTTGCCGATCAGGCGCGAAAGCACAGATGAAGCGGCAATGCCTTGCGCCATCACCAGACTGAACAGGATATATGTAACAGGGAAAGTGAAGGATATAGCGGCCAGCTCGGCTGTACCCAACATGGAAATGTACCATGTATCAACCAGTTGGAAGCTGACAATCGCCAAAATGCCCCAGATCATCGGGATGGTCAGGCGTACAAGATGGGCGCTAATTGACCCTTTGGTCAGGTCGCCTTTCATACTGTAATCAGGGGCACTCATTAATCTAATTCTGTTCTTGGTTAACGTTGGGGCTGACCCTAACGCTTTTCCAGCTGCTTTTCCAGTTCCCTGGCTGTGAATTCGGGCGATTTTGTCCGGCGGGCAAGCAAGGCGTAGAATGTAGGCACGATAAAAAGGGTCAGAAATGTCGAGAAAATAACCCCTGCGCAAATAACTATCCCGATGGGGAAGCGGCTTTCGGCACCGGCTCCTTGGGCAAAGATCAGCGGTAATGTACCGGCGGCTGTGGCAATCGAGGTCATCAGGATCGGGCGCAAACGCTGTTCACAGGCCTCGATGAGGGCTTCCATAAAATCGACCCCCTCATCACGCAACTGGTTGGCAAATTCAACGATCAGGATACCGTTCTTGGCGGCCAATCCCACCAGCATAATCATGCCGATCTGCGTATAGACGTTCAGGGTTGCTCCCGTCATATACAGGCCCCATAGCGCCCCGATCAAGGCAAACGGGACGGCCGTCATAATCACGAGCGGATGGACGAAGCTTTCGAATTGGGCGGCCAGAATCAGGAAAACCGCAATCAGAGCCAGAAGGAAGGTCGTGTAAACGGCGGCTCCCGACTCTTTCAGCTTTTGTGATTCACCCTTGTAGTCGATTTGTGCCTCAGCGGGCAGGATTCGGCGGGCCGTTTGTTCGAGATAATCAAGCGCTTCACCCAGCGTGTAATCCGGGGAGATGTTGGCACTGATGGTAATGGCACGTAAACGGTTATAACGGTTTAGCGATCCGGCGTCGGCGACTTCTTTGATATCTATCAGGTTTGAAAGCGGGATCAGTAATCCGCTTCTTTCCGAACGTACGTATAAATTGGTCATGTCGGCAGGTTTCAGACGGTCTTCGTCACGCGATTGCAGGACCAGATCATATTCTTGCCCCCTGTCGATATAGGTGGTGATCTCGCGCGAGCCAAGCAAGGTTTGCAGGGTTGTACCAATCTGTCTGATGGATACGCCCAGATCGGCTGCCTTGGTCGCATTGATGCTGACCTTCATCTGCGGCTGGGTTTCTTTATAATCGTAATCAACGTTGGTTAATTGCGGATTTTTGGCAATCTCTTCCAGCATCATATCGCGCCATACAACCAGATCGTCATAATTGGTGCCGCCCAGAACAAACTGTACGGGGGTGCTGTTACCGCGACCGGCACCCAGGCTTGGCGGCATAGTCGCAATCGCGTTGACGCCGGGAATTTTTGAAAAGCGCGTGCTCATCTCGGCCACGATATCCTTGACGTGTCGGCGATGGCCCCAATCTTCCAGCCTTGTGATCAGCATCCCGCCATTTACACCGGAACTGCCGCCAAAACCGGGTACAAGGGCAATTACCGAACGGGCTTCGCCTTTATCAACCAGCTCCAGCAGGATTTTTTCCAGTTCACGGATATGGCTCTTGGAATATTCAAGACTCGAACCTTCGGGGCCGACCATGCGGGTATAAAAGACGCCGCGGTCTTCGCGCGGGGCAAACTCGCTCGGGATATCTTGAATAAAAATCCATCCGGCATAGCCGACAATGCCCATGGCAGCAAAAATAATCAGCGGTTTACGGATGCAAAATCTGAGCGCGTCACGATAGACCGGAATAGACCTATCAATCAGGTGGTTAATCATGCGCGGAATCAAGGAAGCTTTATAGCCTTGCGGGTGTTGCTTCAGAAACTTGGAACACATGACAGGGGTCAGACTCAAGGCCGCAAAGCTCGAGAAGGCCACAGCAGCAGCCATGGCCCACGCAAATTCTGTGAACAGACGGCCAATATCACCCGGCATAAATGTAATCGGCAAGAAAACCATGACCAACACCAAGGTGGTGGCAACCACGGCAAAACCTACCTGTCTTGCCCCCAGGAAAGAGGAGGCAAGCGGCGATTTTCCTTCTTCTATGCGCTTATAGACATTCTCCAGTACGACGATGGCATCATCCACCACCAGACCGATTGCCAAAATCAAGGCAAGGATAGTTACGAGGTTAATCGAAAAGCCCATGGCATAAAGCACCATAAAGGAACCGATCAGCGATACCGGAATGGTTACGGCAGGGATCATTGTGGCGCGCCAGTCACCAAGGAAAGCCCAGATCACGGCTACCACAAATATAATTGTTAAAAAGATGGTCAGATAGACTTCATGGATGGCGGCTTCAATGAAAAGGGAAAGATCAAAAACCACAGTAAGCCGCAGACTTTCAGGCAAAGAATCCTGAAGGGTCTTGACTTCATCCTTAACGGCGCGTGCCACAGCAAGGGTGTTGGCATTTGATTGTTTAGTGATGCCGATGCCAACATTGTTTTTGCCATTGGCACGCATCTCCGAACGTTCGTTCAGGGCGCCTATTTCAACATCGGCAATGTCGGAAAGTTTTACCAGATAGCCATCATCGCCACGTTTAATGACCAGAGATAGAAAGTCGCCAGCTTTATTGTAAACACGCTCCACCTTTACCGTGAATTCACGGTCCAATGATTCGATGCGGCCTGCTGGTAATTCCACGTTCTCGCGCTGAAGGGCGGTTTCAATGTCCTGCACTGTAATATTGCGTGCGGCCATCGCTGAGCGGTTGAGCCAGACGCGCATGGCATAGCGGCGTTCACCACCAATTCTTACATTGGCAACACCGTCAATCACCGAAAAACGGTCTTGCAGATAACGGTCAACATAATCGGTCAGTTCAAGCGGCCCCATGACCTCGCTTTGCAGGGAGAGCCACATAATCGGGCTGGCATCCGAATCCTGTTTGGATATTTGCGGTGTGTCGACCTCATCGGGCAAGCGGCCGATTACACGGTTGACACTGTCCCTGACATCATTGGCAGCATCATCGATGTCACGGTTGATATTAAACTCAATATTGATGCTGGAACGGCCATCCGAGGATTCAGAAGAAATCGATTTGATTCCTTCTATACCGCTGACACTGTCTTCAATCGTCTGTGTGACGCGGGTCTCGATAATATTGGCGGAAGCCCCTGTATAATCCGTGCGGATAGAAACAACAGGCGCATCGATATCGGGATATTCCCTTAAAGGCAGGCGATCAAAGCTGATGATGCCGAAAATAACAACCAGCAGGCTTAAGACTGTGGCAAAGACAGGGCGTTTTACAGATATATCGGAAAGAATCATTCCAGAGCTTTCTGTTTGCGGGGGTTGGCCATGGCTTTGGATCCGGCCAGCATCTCATCAAGAGTTATTGTTTTGCCGATACCTATAGCCATGCCCGGGCGGACCTTCAGGATACCTTCTGCAATAATCTTTTCGCCGCTGCTTAAGCCTTCTATAATCTCGACATAGCCGGCTTCTCTGGTGCCAATAGTAACAGAACGCGGCTCAACTTTATTTTCTGCATCCAAAACATAAACACTATGATTCTGGGCTGATTGAATTAATGCGGCTTCTGGAATGGCCAGCGATGTTCTTTCGTTCTTAACGATGTCTGTGCTCATTAACAGGCCCGGCTTCAATCTATCGTCGCTGTTTTCGATTTCCGCTTTTAAGGAGATTGCCCGCGTTTCGGGATTAATTCCCGGATTGATCACTGTAATAACACCTTCAAAAATATCGTCCGGCCATGCGCTGGTGCGGGCCTGAATTTTCAGGCCGGGTTTTACTACTGATAGAAAGGTTTCAGGAATTGTGAATTCAAGTTTTATAGGATCGTTATCATAGATAGAGGTAACAACAGTTCCGGCGCTGACCAGTTCCCCTAAACTGACATGGCGGAAACCCGCAATCCCGTCAAACGGGGCTATAATCTGAAGGTCCTTAACACGGGCTTGCGCTACTTTAAGGGCAGCTGACGCGTTATCCCGCTGCGCGATACTGGTCGCATTGGTGCGGGCCAGTTCCTCATAGCGGTTAAACGCCTTTTCGGCTTCATCCAACTGGGCGATTTCTTCTGAATCGTTCAACTGCACCAGAACCGTACCGGCAGTGACAGGTTGGCCTTCTTCAAAATTGATGGCGGTGACGGTATCGGCAGCGGTAGCTGTGAGTGTGGCAACTTCGTTTGCCATCGCTGTGCCTACCGCCTCGATTTTGTCTGCAAAGGGCTGATCGGCAACCACATAGGCAATAATGTCGGGCGTGGGGCGTGCTTTACCAGCATCCACACGCTTGCTGTTATCCCAGATTTTATAGCCTGTGATACCGCAAACAGTCGCAAGAATGACCAGCAGGGCAAAGGCAGCAACACGGCGCTTCATGAATTCTCCATCGGAAAAGGCAAAAAACTATGTAATCACAAGGACATAGTATGATTTATTTAAAAAAGGCAAATCGTGGGATTGATTTTATCATCTTGAACAGATTATGCAGTATCTATTTGATTTTAAATAATTATCCGGAAGAAAGAGAAGGCGGCAAATCCTAACGATGTGTAGAAAAAGGCTCTAACACACTCTTAATTTACATAAATTTTTAATCAGATTGTGACATCCTGATGTATGGGGACTACTTGCGTGTAACCACTAACAAATAAGGCTGTCCGTCGTTTGCTGCATTCTGATGCGCGAAACAGGACACACTGTGTGGGGGAATAAAACAGATAATCCATGGCTGATGTTAACGGCACCAATGGCAATGACTTCCTGATTTTTGATGGTGATCTGACAACAATCACCACAACGCTGACGAATCCTTATACGGGTCAGACAGTCAACGTAAATGATTCCTACAACCTGACGAACAGCACTTACGACGGATTGGGTGGTTCCGACATTCTTCTCATGACGAATGTCGGTGATGCTCTCTTTGCTACAAACAGCAGCGGACAGGCTACGCTCACAAGTATTGAAACATTACAGGCGGGTGATGGCGGCGACCTGATTATCACGGCAAGTGATAGCGTCATATACGGCAACATGGTGATTGATGGCGGTGGCGCGAACGACATTATATGGGCCAACGCCGGTAATGATGTGATTAATGCGCGTGATGGCGATGATATTGCTGACGGTGGAACCGGTAATGACTACGTTAATGGCCAGAACGGCAACGATTGGGTGTCCGGCGGCTTTGGGGCTGATTATGTGATCGGTGGCGCTGGTGACGATACCTTCCAATATGTCGCCGATAGCGTCTGGGCCGCTGGTTATATGACCCTGAATTCTGATACAGGCGAAGTTGTCGATCTGGAGGGTTATAATCAAAGCCATGACAAGTTTCAGGGTGATGATGGTGCAGATACAGTTGTCATGACTGATGGTAATGACGCGATTATTGCCGATGATCCGTCCAGCCTTGCACATCCCTCTGCTACCGGTTCACGCCTTTCCGGTATAGAAATGATCGATGCCGGTGCCGGTGACGATATCATTAATCTGACCAGTCTGAATTATACCTTCGGCAATGTTACGGCATATGGCGGTTCCGGAAATGATATTATCTGGAGCTCTGCAGGCAGTGATCTGCTGGATGGTGGTTCCGGCAATGACTGGATTAATGGCGGCGATGGTGATGATGAAATTTATGGCGGTCCCAATGGTTCCGTTGACGGCACGCTGCAATATTATCAACTGCAGCATACATTTTTTGCCGCTCTTATTTTTCCGACTCTCAATGAAGGGCAGGACGTAACGAATTCAGCGCCTGAAAATCTGGGTGTTCATCCTGATGACTTAAGTGTCAGCTTTGAAACCACTGTGACGATGACATTTGTGGGAACGGATGCCGGTTACAAGAACTCTCTGGGCTTTTACCGCGTGAATAGCGCAGGCGAAATCATTGATGTCCACATGGCGTTTGCGAATGCCAAGACAACGGCTGTAGGAACCAGCTATACGCTTGATCTTGATGGCCATACCGGCAGTGATTTCGGACTGTTCATTGTTTCCAACGGCTACAGCAATAATGGCAACTATGCCGGTATTGACTTTAATACAGGCACATTGAGTTTTATCTATCATAACGGTCAGGTTGATGAGCGCGGAGCCACGATTGATGATATGGCCTCCGATATAAGTCTGGTTTGGTCTGATGGCGTGACAGAGCGTATCCTTAATGGGCCTGTCTATCACACGACACCACGTAACGGGGATAACGGCATTAACCCCGATGATGCCCAGCACGTTGTTTCGGGTATCCTTGATCCTGATGATCCTACGACTTTACGTGTCGGGTTCGAAGATTTGGCCAATCTGGGTGATGCCGATTACAACGATGTGATCATGGATATCACTATTGAAGATCGTACAGTTGCCGTACCGCTGATCGATGATAATGATTATCTTGTTGGCGGTGGCGGTAATGATACAATCTATGGCGGCGTCGGCGATGATGTTCTGTCAGGTGGCAGCGGTGCCGATCATCTCTATGGTGAGGAAGGTAACGATATCTTCGTAATTGACACGCTGGATGGGTTTATCGACACCCTGCATGATTTTTCCATGACGGCGGGCAATGATGACGTTATTAACGTCTTCGATGTTCTTGAAGGTTACGACCCCCTCGCTGATTTGATTGGCGACTTTGTCCGTCTGACGGCTAGTGGTGCTGATACCGTACTTGAAATCAACGCAACCGGAAATCCTTCTGATGGCTTTGTTGCTGCTGCCCTGATTGTGGGTGGTGTCGGCGGCGCTTCAGTAGCCGATCTGTTGGCCTCGGGGAATCTGGTTGCAGATCAAAATGCTTTGGCCTGATCATTACAGGAGGGGAAGATTGTTGTGTGGGCCTTAGAATAGCTGTTGCCGCGACTGGCAAACAGTGTATCGCGGGGCCACTCCACCCACCCGGCCCCGCGATTTTATTTTTTTCGCACTTGATGATACACTGCCTGCCATGTCTGAAAGCGATCCTCAAAAAGCACTTGAATATTTGTATGCGGATTACTCATGGCCGGACGGGCCATGGCTGGCCATCGGCTTTGATGAGCCTTTAAAATTATCAGGCTTGTCCTTGGAGGGGACTTATGTTCAGGGGCAAAAATATGCAGCTGACCGTTTGCAGGTGGCGGGGTTATCTGTTCTGCCGGATTTGCCGGATACCGGTAGCTATAAAGTTATTTTTCTGTCTGTTCCTAAACAACATGATCAGGCCCGTTATGAAATGGCATGTGCCATTGGGTTGCTGGCGCCGGATGGAACGTTGATAGCCACAGGCGGAAATGATGCTGGCGGCAAGCGGATGGAAAAAGATACGAAAGCTCTGGGTTGTCTGTCTGATGCCGATGTAAAATTCAAATCACGTGTTGTGATGCTGCGGGATGTGACGATGGTCAATCACGGTATCTTGAATTGCTGGCGGCAGGAAGGGGAATGGCAAGATATCGAAGAGGGTCTTTTTGTCTCACGCCCCGGGATATTCGGCTGGAATAAAATTGATACGGGTTCGGCTTTGCTTGTATCCTGCCTGCCGGATAATCTCTTTGGTGTGGGGGCCGATTTCGGGTGTGGCTATGGCTTTCTGGCGCAACATGTGCTGAACCGTTATGCTGATGTTACAAAATTATACTGTCTTGATGCCGATTATCAGGCAGTCGAGGCCTGCAAACGCAATACGCAAGCGATGGCGGCGAAGGCTTCTTATATCTGGGATGATCTTAACAAGGTTCCGGATATCAAGGATCTCGATTTTATTGTGATGAATCCTCCTTTCCATGAAGGGGTTAAGGCACGTACCGATCTGGGGGCGGGTTTTATCCGGAATGCCGCTGCCGTTTTAAAGAAAAAGGGTTACCTTTATATGGTTGCCAATAACCATCTTCCCTATGAGGAAGTTTTAAAGAATCATTTTAGTGCTGTAACGGAAATCGCACAGGCCTATGGTTTTAAAGTTTTGAAAGCAATCAAATGATTAGTGACCGCTTTAAAAATTCTGCTGCCGATATCGAAGGCCTGCTTTGGGACCTTGATAATACGCTTTATCCGCTTACCGATGATTTTGCTGATTATTTTAACCTCAAGATAGCCGAGGTTGTTTCCGAAATGGGCGTTGATCTGCCGCTTGCAGAGATCGTGAGGTTGGCCGATCGTTCATTTAAGGAGCATGGTTATAGTGGTCGCATTTTTATCGAGCGTTTCGGTGTAGACCGTTTTGCCTTACATCATCGTATTCATGAAGTGGCCGATGAAGGCCGATTATCACGAACCGAGGGGCTGGTCGACGAAATGCATCAGGCGGCCAAACATCACGCAATTGTCACGCATGGTTCTCATGTCTGGGCGCGCAAGGTTCTGGATCATTTGTCCTTGTCATCATGGTTTCCGCATGAACGTATCCATGCCTTGGAAACATTCGAATATCACCGTAAATCGGAAAGCAGGCGTCCTTTCGAGAAAGGTCTTGCCAGTATCAATCTGGATCCAGCCAAGGCGGTGATGGTTGAGGATATGGTTCATAACCTCAAAATTCCGCGCGAGATGGGTATGCTCACCGTTTTGGTGACGCAAGGAAAACCGCCGGCACAGGATATTCCTTCCTATGTTGATGTTGTCTGTGATGATGCGGTTGCTTTTCTGAGATTGCTCAAGCGGCAGCAGGGATTATAAACCCTGCTTTTTCTTACAAGGCATCCTTGTGCAGGCCAACTTCCTTACTGACCATGAAATTGATTGAATTCATGCTGAGTTCGCCGCCTGTGCCATGTTGCATCACGTGATAGGCCATCGCGCCGTCCATAACTATAATTGATTTATCGGGCTGGTTACGTTTACGCATATGGGTTTCCGTCAGCTCGACAATGCGCTCGATCGCTTCCTGACCTACCGTAATGTTGTGATGCTTCTCGTAGCCTTTTTTCAGGTTATTGAGAATCTGTATGGTTTCTTCGCGGTTCGGCACCTTCAGGAAAACTTTCTGGAAGCGGCGATCCATCGCGGGATCGACGGCCACGAACATACGAAATTCATCCAACGTGGTGGCACCAATCACATACAAGTCACCGACCGTCAGATAAGGTTTCAGAACTTCCGAAAGACCGCGATAGGCGCTGCCAGAGACAGTCGGCATGATAGTGTGCATCTCGTCGATAAACATCACATAACGTGGATATTCACCAGCGAAGCGGTAGCGTTCTGCCAATCCTTTACAAAGAGGAATAAAGCGGCCTTGGAATTCTGCGGGACCTGATGTGCCTGCCGACATACTGGCCAGATCGACATCAAGAATGCGTAAATTTTTCAAAATATCCGGTACGTTACCGGCTACAACCTGTTGCGCCAGACCTGCCACGGCGGCTGTCTTACCGACACCGGCAGGGGCCAAAAGACCGACATTCTTGCGGCCTTTTTGCATCAGGATCAGAATCATCTGTTCGATTTCATCATCACGGCCTGTAATCGGGTCGAAACGACCTTCACGCGCGAGCTTCGTTACATCGCGGCAATATTTAAAGATCAGGTCTTCCAGCTCTTCATCGGAAACAAGAAAGCGTCTTTCTTCTGTCATGGTCTCTACTTATTATGAATAATTACAGGGGTGGGCCAATCAAACGGTTTGCATATATTACGGCAGCGCTGCAGAAATCAGAAGCGCTTTTGTTTAATTCATCACGCTCTGTATATCGGAATCCGTATAGCCTTGCGTGTAAAGAAGAGCGGTAAAATCACTATGGACGATCTGGTTGTCGATCGTTTCCGCCACCAGCGGGCGCGGGTGATAGGCAATGCCCAATCCGGCTGTCTGCAGCATCGGAATATCGTTTGATCCATCGCCGATGGCTAGCGCCTGCACAGGGTCACAGCCAAACTGCTCGACCTTGGTTTTCAAAATTGCCTGTTTGGCATTTTTATCGAGGATCGGTTCCAGAACACGCCCCGTCAGTTTGCCGTTTTCTATTTCGAGGATGTTGCCAAAGTGATCATCGAATCCGCAGCGTGAGGCAATAGCACCAGTAAAATAGGTGAAACCTCCTGACACGATAACTGTATGGGCGCCGCGCTTTTGCATGACTTTAATGGTTATTTCAACACCCGAAGAAATGATAGTCTGTTGCAAAACATCTTTCAGTGTTTCTTCCGGCAAGCCTTTGAGCATAGCTACGCGCATATTCAAGGCGCCCAGAAAATCGATAGTACCGTTCATTGTGCCGCGGGTGATTTCTGCAACCTGCTCACCGACGCCGGCGCGGACTGCCAACTCATCGAGCGTCTCCGATGTGACAACGGTTGAATCCATATCGGCAAACAGGAATGTTTTTTTCCTGTTCTCGGCAGCACTGGCCAGAACATCAATCCGGTCTTCCTCCAAGCCTCGTCTAATCGCCTGCATCTGCATGAAATGCGGGCGGGTCGCCACAGGCAGTTCGGCTGCATGATGTGGTGAAAGCCAGTTAGCAATACCGGCAGGGGCAATACCTTGAGAATCCAGATATTTCTGAACACGGGCCAAATGGCCGGGGGTGAGCTGCTTTTCAGAAGCGACAAGGGTGAGAAAAAAACTCATTTGTGAAAACTCACTATAATAAATGCCTGCTGAAATGATTGAACCACTGGACAGTCTGACAGAAAAATTCTAATCGTGGAATGGTATTGTGCTGTGCAAAAACAGCCGCCAATGCTGCCATGAAAAGGATTTTACACCTATGACCCAGCCCGCTACCCGTCCGCAGAACCCGTGTTTTTCTTCTGGCCCCTGTGCCAAGCGTCCCGGCTGGTCATTATCTAATATGGAAAGCGCGTTTTTGGGGCGTTCCCATCGTGCCGCAGGCGGTAAGGAAAAGCTGAAAGCTGTGATCGAAACCCATCGCGAGATTTTGGGTATTCCGGCTGACTATAAAATTGCGATTGTTCCGGCCTCTGATACGGGGGCTATTGAAATGGCCTTGTGGTCGATGCTGGGCGCACGCGGTGTCGATGTGATGGCGTGGGATGTCTTTGGTAATGAATGGCTGAAAGATATTACCGGCCAGCTCAAAATCGAAGATGTGCGCTCCTTTACGGCTCCGTTCGGTAAATTGCCCGATCTGGCACAGATCGATACCGACCGTGATGTTGTCTTTACATGGAACGGGACAACGGCGGGTGTGGTCCTGCCGCATACCGACTGGATCAAGGCTGATCGCAAGGGCCTGACTTTCTGCGATGCGACATCTGCTGTTTTTGCCTATGACTTGCCTTGGGACTTGCTCGATGTGACAACATGGTCATGGCAAAAAGTTCTGGGTGGTGAAGCGGCTCATGGCATGATCGTTCTTTCGCCGCGCGCGGTTGAGCGTCTGGAAAGCTTCAAGCCCGATCGTCCGCTGCCTAAAATTTTCCGCATGACCAGCGGCGGTAAATTAATCAAAGGCCTGTTTGAGGGGGAAACCATCAATACGCCTTCAATGCTGGCGGTTGAGGACTGCCTTGATGCCCTTTCATGGGTACAATCGATGGGTGGTCTGAAGGCAACCATCCAGCGCTCGCGTGACAACTTTGCTGCTCTTTCAGAGTGGGTTTCTAAAACATCGTGGATTGAATTCCTGCCGGCGGAAGCATCGATTTGTTCGCGTACGGCACCGTGCCTGAAGATTACGGATTCGTATGTTGCCGGTCTTTCGGAAGATGATCAGGCTGCTTTTGTCAAAACCATGACCAGGATTCTTGAAAAAGAAGGGATCGCCTATGATATCGCGGGTCACCGCGATGCCCCTGCGGGCTTGCGTATCTGGATTGGTGCTACTGTGGAAGCAAGTGATGTGAAGGCTCTGATGCCGTGGCTTGATTGGGCCTTCGCTAAAGCCAAGGTCGAAGCCGAACAAAAAGCAGCCTGATTTTAAAAATTGAAAGATAACGATATAGAGGATTTGGAAATGACACAGAATGTACCCCGCGTATTGATTGCCGATAAGATGGACAAGCTGGCGGCTGAAATCTTCCAGAACAACGGGATAGCGGTTGATGTAAAGCCGGGCTTAAGCAACGAAGAATTGATCGAGATTGTCAAGGATTATGACGGCGTGGCTGTGCGCTCTGCGACCAAAATCAAGGCCGATGTAATCAAGGCCGGTATGCCGCGCCTGAAAGTGATTGGCCGTGCCGGTATTGGTGTTGATACGATTGATGTGCCAGCGGCGACCGAGGCCGGTGTTGTTGTGATGAATACGCCCTTTGGGAACTCGATCACCACGGCTGAACACGCGATTGCCATGATGTTTGCCGTAGCACGTCAAATCCCGCAGGCCAGCGAATCAACCCATGCCGGTAAATGGGAGAAATCCAGATTTATGGGTACAGAACTTTACGGTAAAACCTTGGGTGTTGTCGGTTGCGGCAATATCGGTTCGATCGTTGCCAATCGGGCGCTGGGTCTGCAGATGAAGGTTATTGCCTTCGACCCGTTCCTGACCGAAGACCGTGCCCGCGAACTGGGCGTTGAAAAAGGGGAATTGGCGGATGTTTTCAAACGCGCTGATTTTATTACCCTTCATACCCCGCTTACCGATTCAACCCGTAATATTATTGGTGCCGCCGCTTTAGCCAGCATGAAAAAGGGTGTGCGGATTATCAACTGTGCCCGTGGTGGCCTGATTGATGAGGCGGCCTTGAAAGATGCCCTTGATAGTGGCCATGTCGCGGGCGCGGCCCTTGATGTCTTTGAAGAAGAGCCTGCGACCAGTAATGCCCTGTTTGGTCATCCAAATGTTGTGTGCACACCTCATCTGGGTGCATCGACCAGCGAAGCGCAGGTAAATGTTGCCATTCAGGTGGCGGAACAAATGTCTGATTTCCTGCTGAATGGCGCCGTAGCTAATGCCGTCAATATGCCGTCGATTACAGCAGAAGAAGCCCCGCGCCTTCGGCCTTATATGAAGCTGATCGAACAATTGGGCAGTTTCTGCGGCCAGATCACGGAACATGCCATCACCAAAATTGAAATTGAATATCACGGATCTGCTGCTTCCGTGAATACGCGCCCGCTGACAGCTTTGGCATTGGCCAGCATCTTGCGCTGCCTGTTTGATGGTGTGAATATGGTGAACGCGCCGCAGGCAGCAAAAAATCGCGGGATCGCCGTATCGGAAACCCGTGTGCAGGAAGCGGTGGAGCTGCCGGCGGCGATCAAGCTGACCGTGATTACAGAAGCACGCACCCGATCAATTACCGGTACCTTGTTCGCCGGTAAAGAGCCACGCGTAGTCGATATTGAAGGAGTGCCCATCGAGGCAGCACTTTCCCCGCATATGTTGTTTATTCGTAACGAAGATAAGCCCGGCATGATTGGCGGGTTGGGTACGCTGCTTTCAGAGGCTGGCCAGAATATTGCCGATTTCCGTCTGGGGCGTATTGCCAGTGGTGGCAGTGCTGTAGCGCTGGTTGCCTTGGATGCGGCAGTCGATGACAGGCTGTTCGATAAGATAAAGGCCTTGCCGCAGATCAAGCAGGTGGTCCGGCTTCAATTCTAGAAAATATTGGTATTAGCCATCAACAAAGATGACCTCACCTTGTCCCGAAGCGTGAGGTTTCTTTTTGTTGTAGTAACGGTTACAGGCATCACGCAGTTCAGTAACCAGCTGGGTGCCGTAATCACCGCCATCACCCTTCATCCCGCTGGAAACAATGATGCGCAGTGTTTTGGCATGTGCTTCGATGATTGTATGGGCGTCTTTGTCCCATGTGTTCAGTGTCTCAAGGAAATTAAGAACAATACCTGCAAGCGACCCCACCAGAGTATAATTAAACATACCGGCATTGCCTTTGATCTGCATAATGGCCGCTATAACAGGCTGGAGAGATGTCTTTAATTCTGATGGATTGCTTTTGACCTGACTTAAGGCCAGATCGAGCTGATCGAGAAATTCGTTTGCCATAGGCGCAAAGTCGGTTGCATCTTTCTCGATAACCTTTTGTGAAAGAGCGACTTTCTTTTCGTCAACTTCGCCTGTGCCGACTTTAGCCTGCAGCAGACGATTGGCCTTTATAATATTGACATCTTTTTCATACATAACAGATTCTATAATAACTCGGATAAAATAAAGGTCTTTGATAAATATCAATCAGGCTGCACTTAACCGGTCTTCTCCTGACCATTTTTTCCATCTTCATTACGGCGGTACGGACCGGCAAATCCGGGTGTATTGCGTCGTCGTCTATCCGGACCGAAATAGGTTTTGCAATCGATAAAATCGCGCGGCTTGTTAATGACATAGGCGATACGCTTGGCAAGATCATTAGCCGAGAAAGGTTTTACCAGAAATTCAGTGACGCCGACATCGCGGGCTTCCGATACGCGGTTCAGCGCGCTATAGCCTGTGACCAAAATGATGGGAACCATCCGGTTGGGTGACAGGGCATTTGTTCTGATTTCATGTGTCAGCTCAATTCCTGACATCGGGGACATGTGCCAATCGGCAATTACGATGTCTGGATTCTCTTTGCGGAACATTTCAAATCCGCGCTCGCCATTTTCCGCAGAGTAAATTCGGCCTACCCCCAGAGTCTCGAGTACCGATGTGATCAGCTTCCGCATGGGCGCTGTATCTTCCACAACCAGAACCGATAATTTTTTAAAGTCGAAAGGCATGCTGGACGAAGTCTCTTAAAATAGTATTTCAAAGGCGCAGCCAACCTTTGGGGGATGGCGAGTGCCCCCTAGTTAATCCGAAAAATCCTGACAGATCAAAGCTTATTTGGGCTGTACTACTCTATTATGTCATTTTAAAGGATTCAATCCCTTCTTGCCAAGTTTGGCTCTTACGTTAGTGTAGGGCTTCAGAATCTCCATAAAGGCTGCCTATAGAGCTGTATGTAGTGAACTAAAGGAATGGGCTATGACAAACATCGCTGGCGTAGATCACACATCCCTGTACCCTGATTATGCGAATTTAATTCGCAGTGAAGCGTATGTGAACGGGCGCTGGGTTGCCCAGTCCGAGGGTAAATGCTTCCCTGTTGCCAATCCGGCTGATGGGCTGGTGATTACCCATGTCCCTGATATGGGTACCGAAGATACCGTCAAGGCTGTTGAAGCCGCTGCTGCGGCCTTTCCTGTCTGGCGTAAACTTCTGGCCCGTGACCGTGCCCGTATCCTGCGCAAATGGAATGATCTGATCTTGCATCATGCCGATCAATTGGCTGCCCTATTGACGGCCGAGCAGGGCAAGCCCTTTGCCGAGGCCCGTGCCGAAGTGATTGGCGGGGCGGCGTCAGTTGAATGGTTTGCCGAAGAAGGGCAGCGCATTTATGGTGATACCATCCCCACGCACAAGGCCGATGCCCGTGTCATTGTGACCAAAGAGCCTGTGGGCGTTGTAGCGGCGATTACTCCGTGGAATTTCCCCAGTGCGATGATTACGCGCAAGGTAGCGCCTGCTCTGGCAGCCGGTTGCACGGTTGTCCTAAAGCCTGCCGAAGACACGCCGCTTTCGGCATTGGCATTGGCTGTGTTGGCCCAGCAAGCGGGTTTTCCTGATGGCGTCTTTAATGTGGTCACCGGCTCTTTGGAATCGGCTCCTGCTATTGGCAAAGTCCTCACAACGCATCCTTCCATACGCAAGGTCTCTTTCACGGGTTCTACGGAAGTCGGCAAAATTCTGATGCGGCAGAGTGCTGATGGCATAAAACGCCTCTCGCTTGAACTGGGCGGCAATGCCCCGTTTATCGTCTTCGAATCGGCCGATCTTGAGAAGGCTGTTGAAGGGGCTGTGGCCTCCAAATTCAGGAATGCGGGCCAAACCTGCATCTGTGCCAACCGGATCTATGTCCAAGACAAGGTTTATGAAGAATTTTCACGTTTATTGGTGGAGCGGGTCAAAAATCTGGTCGTGGGGGCGGGCCATGTAGCGGGTGTACATCTTGGCCCCCTGATTAATCAGGATGCCCTGACCAAAGTGCAGGCTCACGTTGAGGATGCCAAAGCCAAGGGTGCGCGCCTGCTTTTCGGCGGAAAAATTCATGAAGCCGGACCCTTGTTCTTCCAGCCCACGGTTTTGGGGGATGTTAAAAATTCCATGCGTTTGCATGGTGAGGAGACTTTCGGGCCCGTGGCGGGTCTTTTCCGTTTTCATGAGGAATCTGAAGTAGTTACCCAAGCCAATAACACCCCCTACGGTTTGGCTTCCTATTTTTATACCCGCGATCTGGCGCAGGCCTTCAGGGTTTCCGAAGCACTGGAATATGGCATGGTTGGCATAAATGAGCCCCTTTTGGCGGCAGCTTCTGTGCCTTTTGGCGGGATTAAAGAGTCCGGCCAAGGGCGGGAAGGGTCCCATTACGGTATTGAGGATTTTATAAATCTGAAGTACAGCCTGTTTGGCGGTCTTTGAGAGTTTAAAAAATTAACGACTTATCAGCGTTAAGAAGTCGGGAAAACCTCAAAAAAAGCTGATTTATTAACATAATAAAGTTTGACAGCTTGCGGGAAAAGGTTTAAAAAAATGCTGCCCGTTAGGAAAACGTTTACATAGTCTTGCTCATAATCCCACCTAGGGCGGTAGGGACATTCTTTAGGAGAGAATTCATGGTTAATCAAACCTCAGCAGTGGAAAAACCACAAGCAGGTCAAACACTTCCAGTTACATTGTCAGAAGGCCAGACACAGTTGTCTTATAATGCCTCCGATGTACAGAGCATGGCGCTCTCTGGTGGGAAGCTTCAGCTGAGCTTCAATGACGGCGGCACGCTGATCATCAATAATTTTCAGGAACTGGCTTCCAAGGGCACAGTTCTTACACTGCAAGACGGTACTACACTGAACACAGCCGAGTTGTTCTCCGAACTCTCCCGTAATGATAACCAGGCTGAAGTTCTTGTTGGCCAACCGCCCGCAGGAGAGGTTGTAGAGATCAGCCTCGAGCAAGGTCAAAAATATAATTTTTCTTTTAACCCAGAATCCAAAGAATCCGTATCACAAGAAAATGGTGCGCTCATCATCACTTTTGATGATGGTGGCAAACTGGTTCTGAAGAATTTTGCCGATGCCCTTGATGCGCTTGAGCCGGTACAGGTGATCGTTGATGGTGACGTGATTTCACTGGGTGAGTTTGCAAATATTCTCCAACTCGCAGAAGTCATCAATGATAAAATGGAAGATGACAAGCCGACAATGGCTGAACTGCGTCAGGAAGCCGCTGATCTTGCAAAGGTAGAGCCTGCCTCTGGCGAACAGAATAATCAAACACAGGATATGGCGAAACTGGCCGAGCAATTGGCAGCTGTAGAACCTGCTGCCGGTGAAGCTGGTGGCGGCAGTGCCTCCCGTGGTGGCTTCGGTTTCCAGAGTGCCGTTGACAGCGCCAACGTAGACCCCTTGAACGCTATTGGTCCTATTGGCCCGACAGCTCTGCAATTTGGTCTGCCGCAGCCACAAGACCCTCTGATGTTCCTTGAGGAATCAGAGCCTGTATTGCCGCCAACAGTCATTGCCAACTTTGGTGCCGATAATGCGATCGTTAAAGAAGACGGCTCAATCTTTGTGCCCCTGACAGCCAATATTGGTGCTGGCGGTGATGGTGATGAAGTTCTGACCGTGACAGTATCCGGCCTTGATCCTTCATGGGGTATTGTTGTCACGAGCGGTACATATAACCCTGCTACAGGCATCTGGACCATTACAATGCCTGCCGGCCAGAATTTCTCCGGTGGTTTCACATTTACACCGCCAGCCGATTTTGATGGCGACATGAGTGGTCTGGTGGCAACAGCTTCCGTATTCGACCCGACAACAGGCGGCACACAAACAGCTACAGATACATTTAATGTTATCACCGATGCTGTTGCCGATGTTCCTACGATTGATGCCCTGAACAATAGCGGTGTTAAAGGCACGCCGCTGGCTGTGAACATCACCGGCGCTGTAACAGATGTCGATGGTTCTGAAACCATTACCCATTATCAAGTAGCGGGTGTGCCGACAGGCTTCGCTTTCAATCAGGGTACGGACCTTGGCGGTGGCGTATGGCAATTTACACCAGCACAATTGGCGGGTTTGACCATGACACCGCCGCCACACTATTTTGGCACAATCAATCTGGGTGCAACCGTTTACAGTGGTGAAACGGCTCTGGGTGGTGCAGAAGTTGATTTCTCGGATAATACCAATTCCGCCAGTGATGAATTTACACTGACATGGACACCGCGCATCGATCCTCCAAGCATTACTGTGAACAGTGCAGTTGATAATGCACAGGTTAAGGAAGATGGTTCCGTTGATGTTCCGGTTGTGGCCAGTCTGGCTGCCGGTGCTGATCCGTCTGAATTCCTGACAGTCACTGTTACAGGTATCAATTCTTCATGGGGCTTCAGTGCACCTGTGGGGACGTACAACGCTGCGACAGGTACGTGGACGGTGACATTGGCTGCTGGTCAGAACCTGAGCACCGTGATGACATTCACACCGCCAGCCGATAGCGATATCGACCTTTCCGGTTTGATGGCTACAGTTGTGGCAACACAAGCATCTTCGGGTCTGACAGCCTCTGATACGGATGGTTTTGGTATTATCGTTGATGCGGTTGCCGACCAGCCGACAATCGATGCCGCCAATAATACAACAGGCGAAGGTCAACCGATTGCTGTCAACGTGACATCTGCGCTGGCCGATACGGATGGCTCGGAACTGATCACAGGTTACCGTATTTCCGGTGTACCGACAGGTTTCACCTTCAATCAGGGTACAGACCTTGGTGGTGGTGTATGGGAATTCACACCGGCACAAATTGCCGGTCTGACACTGACGCCGCCAGCCGCGAACTATAACGGTTCGATTGGTCTGCTTGTAACCGTTTACAACACAGAAAACCCTGTGAGCGACGGCGAATACGATCCGAGCGACAATAACAATCAGGCTTCAGACCAGTTCTCTTTGACATGGACACCGGAAATCGATCCGCCAACCATCAAAGTCAACAATGGCATTGATGATGCTGTTGTGAAAGAAGATGGCTCTGTAAACGTACCGATCGTAGCCACATTGGCTGCAACAGCCGGCGCTGCCGAATATCTGACAGTGACTGTGACAGGCATTAATCCTTCATGGGGCTTCAGCGCTCCCGTGGGCACATACAATGCTGCCACAGGTACATGGACAATTACACTGGCTGCCGGTCAGAACCTGAATACGGTGATGACCTTCACGCCGCCAGCCGATAGCGATTTCGATATGACCGGCCTGAATGCCGTTGTTGTGGCGACCGATCCTGCTGATGGCCTCAGCGCCTCTGCTTCTGATGGTTTCAATATCATCACCGATGCTGTGGCTGATAAGCCGACTGTAGATGCTGCCGATAACAGTGGTGCCAAAAATACAGCGCTTGCCGTAAATATCTCGGGTGCCGTAACCGACCTTGATGGTTCCGAAAGCATCACACACTATCAGGTTAGCGGTGTGCCCACAGGCTTCACCTTCAACCAGGGCACAAATCTTGGTGGCGGCGTATGGCAATTTACACCGGCCCAGCTTGCCGGTCTGACGATTACACCTCCTGCCAACTATTTCGGTACAGTCAACCTGAACGCCACAGTGTTCAGCGGTGAAACATCTCTGGGTGGTGCCGAAGTTGATGTGAGCGACAACACCAATTCTGCAACCGATCCTTTCGCTCTGACATGGGCGCCGGGTATCAACCCGCCAACCATTACAGTGAATGGCGGCATTGATAATGCGATCGTAAAAGAAGATGGTTCTATTGGTGTACCGGTTGTGGCTAATCTGGCTGCCGGTGCCGATCCGTCGGAATATCTGACAGTCACTGTCACAGGTATCAGCTCTGTATGGGGCTTCAGTGCACCTGTAGGTACATATAATGCTGCGACAGGCACATGGACGGTAACATTGGCACCGGGTCAGAACCTGAATACAGTGATGACATTCACACCGCCAGCCAATAGCGATATTGATTTGTCCGGCCTGAATGCCACAGTTGTATCAACACAGACATCTTCCGGTCTGACAGCCTCTGCTTCCGATGCCTTCGGAATTATCACGGATGCTGTAGCCGACAAGCCGACCTTGAATGTTGGTGCCCCTGCTGTTGAAGAGGGTAACAATGTTCCGCTGACCATCTCTTCTGCCGTAACAGATACAGATGGTTCAGAAACCATTACGCATTATCGTATTTCGAATGTGCCGACAGGTTTCAGCTTCAATCAGGGTACGGATCTGGGTGGTGGTGTATGGCAATTTACACCGGCACAAATCACAGGTCTGGAGCTGGTTCCACCTGCCACATATTCGGGTTCAGTATCCCTGAAGGTAACAGTGTATAACGCTGAAACCAATCTTGGTGGTACCGAGGTTGATCTCAGCGACAACACCAACTACAACGAAAAAACACTGACGATCAAAATCAATAAGGATGATACACCTGTTCTGGTTCAGCCCGAGCTTATTACCGTGGATGAAACCAATCTGGCAGGCGGATCGATCGTTGTGAATGATCGCGTTGATGCGAACTTCTTCTCGGATACACCGGGATATTATCAGGCAACCGGCGTCTTCAACAGCTCCGTGCCGTTGACGTCAAATGGTGTGCCGGTTCTGGTTTCCCAGATCATGTCTATGGACTCCCCGACCAGCGTTCATACCTTTACGGGTCGTGCCGGTGGTGAAACCATTTTCACACTGACCATGCGTGCGGATGGTACATATACATTCACATTGGTGGGTACACTGGATCATCCGGATGAAACCAACCATAACGATAACATTGCCCTGACATTCGGTGTCAGTGCCACAGACAGCGACGGTGATACTGTAACAGGTAATATCACGGTCAATGTTCTGGACGATGGTGTTGATGCCCGTGATGATTTTGCAGAAGTACGCACATCAACAGGCTCCGTGGACGGTAATGTCCTTACCAACGATTACACAGGTCAGGATGATCCGAGCACTGTTACAGAAGTAACTTTCGGTAGCACGACTGTTACCGTACCAACAACAGGTACAGCCACCATCGTGGGTAACTACGGTACGCTGGTTCTGTCCGCGGACGGCAGCTACACCTACACACTGAACGGCAGCACCGCGGGTATTGGTCAAAGCGATAAATCATTCACCACAACCAATACCTATCCGGCCCAATCCGAAGGTGTGGCGCTTAGCCCGTCAGGTAATTTCTACGGTATTACAGCCGGCGACCTGACAGTGTCAGAACCCACAACAGGTACAATTACCTTCCGCTCCGAAGGTGCCGGTTACAATAACACAATCGGTATGTTCACATATGGTCCGGATGGCACAATCGTGGCTTCGGAAGTATTGATCCCGAACGGTAACGCGACCACATTCGGCAACAGCTACGACTTCAGTGTTGCTGCCGGTCAGACTGTCGGCTTCTTCCTGATTGCCAACGGTTACTCGACAAACCCGAGCGTTGATCTCTCCAGCGGTTCTGTCGCCCTGATCTATAAATACGGCACGCCTGATGAACGTCCGGCAGCTGTTACAGATAATGGAGCGGATGTTGTGATGGTTCACACCAGCACAGGTGGTGTTGAAACTGTTCTGACAGAACCAATGTACTTCTCGACCGAGAAGGGCGGCAGCACATCTCTGAACGAAGATGGTTCGGTGCGTGTTGTTTCCGGTCTGGCTGATGCTTCCGACGATACCGTACTGCGTATCGGCTTTGAGGATCTGCCAAATCTTGGCGACAAGGACTATAACGATATCGTCTTTGATGTGACCCTGACCGAAGATTGCGGTTGTGGCGTTGATGAATTCACATACACACTCACGGACTCTGACGGTGACAAAGATCAGGCTGTTCTGACAATCGAATGCGTTGACGATGACACCAACCCGATCATCGTGAAACCGTCCGACAAGGTGGTTGATGAAACCAATCTTGCCGGTGGCAATGTTTCGACAAGCGGTCAGCTGCAAGCTGACTTCTTCACAGGCACACCGGGCACATTCGGCAATACAGGCACATTTACAAGTAGCGTACCGCTGACTTCGAATGGTGTTGTTGTTGCTGTGGCTCTGGTTGGTGGTGTTTATGTTGGTAAAGCTGGTGCAGAAACCATCTTCACACTGACAACACAATCAAATGGCCAGTACACATTCAACCTGCTGGGCACATTGGATCACCCGAACACAAGTGATCATAATGATGCGATCACTCTGAATTTCGGTGTGAAAGCAACGGATGCCGATGGTGATGTGGACACAACAGTCCTGAACGTTATTATTAAGGATGATGGTGTTGATGCGGTTGCCGATACAGGGACCTTCGATGGTGGCCTGGTTGGTTACACCACAGCCGGTAATGTTCTGGCCA
Organism: Micavibrio sp.; assembly: GCA_046294845.1. Taxonomy (GTDB): domain Bacteria; phylum Pseudomonadota; class Alphaproteobacteria; order Micavibrionales; family Micavibrionaceae; genus Micavibrio_C. The sequence goes on from JBKBNU010000001.1 coordinate 521,282, forward strand.
ATGATACATTAAGTCAGGATGCGCCCAACAAAGTTACGGCGATTAAATTCGGTGGTACTACAGTCAATGTTCCGGACTCGGGCGAAGCTACGGTCACGGGCCAATGGGGTACACTGAAAATCAAGGCTGATGGTTCATATACCTACACAACAACCAAACTGAATGGCACACAGGATGTCTTCACCTACACATTGAAAGATGCGGATGGTGACAGCGATCAGGCCACACTGACACTGAATGGTATTGCGCCGAAACTGATCGTGGGTAAGAACGTTGATGATATCGATGGTTCTTCAACCCCATGGCAAGTTGGTGGCGGTAATGGCCAGATCAATGGGGCAGGTGCTTCCGATATTCTGGTTGGTGATGTGGGTGGTTCCACAATGGAAACCAAAACACAGGATTATAACGTTGTTATGATGCTGGACGTCAGCGGTTCCATGGGTTCCAAGACAGATCCGAACTCCCGTATCTCCCTGCTTTCCAAAGCGGTTCAGAATCTGGTTGGTGAATTCAATTCCTATGACGGTGGTGAAATTCGCGTGAAACTGGTGCTGTTCAGCACAGGTTTTGCCGGTTCCTTCACTTTCACAGCAACAGATGATGCCGATTATGCAGCGGCTCTTGCCTATCTGGCGAACCTGACAGGTAACGGTTACACCAACTATGAAGCGCCCATGATTCAGGCGATCAACTGGCTGAGCAGCACAGGCACATCGGATACAGATCCGATCGCCGGTGCCGAGAACATCAGCTACTTCATCAGTGACGGTGAGCCTAACCACTATGTAAACGGTAGCGGCCAGAACGTAAGTGCTTCTGTTTCAACAGTCATGGGTCAACTGAATGGCAGCGACGGCAGCAACGAAATTGCTACATTGAAGTCCCTGTCCGAAGTGATCGGTGTAGGTATCAATATCGGCAGCTCGATCAGCAATATCAACCAGATCGACTCTGATGGCGTATCGCTCAACATCGACGATCCGCAGGATCTGGATGCCGCTCTTGCTGCAACCAACCCGCTTCTACAATTGTCGGAAGTTGGCGATGATGTGTTGACCGGTGGTAATGGCAATGACTTCATCTTTGGTGACTCGCTGGATACGGATGCTCTGGCCTCTGCCATGGGTATTGATGTTCCTGCCGGTTCAGGCTGGGAAGTTTTCACCCGTCTTGAAGCTGGTGAAAGCACGGTCAGCCCGGGTTGGTCACGTGCCGACACCATTGATTATATCAAAAACAATGCCGTTGCTCTGGCATCTGAAACCATCGGCACCAATGGTGGCCGCGAAGGTGGTAATGATGTTCTGCGTGGTGGTGCTGGCGATGACATGATTTTTGGTCAGGAAGGTAACGACCAGATTTATGGTGGTACAGGCAACGATACCCTTTATGGCGGTTCCGGTGCTGATGACTTCATCTTCGAAGCCCTTAATAACGGCGTTGATACCATCAAGGACTTTAGCGTTTCCGAAGGTGACGCTCTGGATCTTTCAGCAATGCTGACAGCGTTTGATCCTGTACAGGACAGCATTAATGATTTCGTATTCGCAACCACAGTCGGCAGCGATACGGTCATTAAAGTGGACGTTACAGGTAACGGTGACTTTGCAAGCGCCCAGACAGTGGCCGTTCTGCAAGGTGTCACAGGCATCACAAATGTTGAAGACATCCTCAGCACCAACAGTGGTGGCGTTGTCTAGGCAATAGGAATTTAGGGAGCCCTCCGCCATTCCTAACGGGAGGACCTTAAACAAGAAGAAGAGCAGTCTGACCCAAAGCAGGCTGCTCTTCTCTTTTTACGTAATACATACAACTATGATTATGTATTTTTTCTTGCTTTCAGGGGGCGGAATTGTCTATGAAATCCACGTTAAGCTCTTGAAAGGACATAATCTACAGGGTTGCTTTTCGGCCTTGGACACGTCATAAATAAAGGGCTTTTTTGGAGGGGGATGTCTTGCCATAAGTTCATAAATGGTAGGACAGCTGCCTTTCCGCGAATCACAAATATGCCAACGGCATAACACGCTTATAGATATAAGGATCAAAGGTTTAAGCCATGAAAACATCCGCAACTTTCCGCAAGCTTGCCCTGACAGTCTCCTGTGCGGCCTTGTTGTCAATTTCTTCTGCCGCTATCGCGCAGGACAGTGCAACATCAAACCCGCGCCAACTGGACCTGCGTTCTGCTGTTGCGATTGGTATTTCCACCAACCCTGAAACAGGCGTCGTACAAAGCAACCGCCGTGCGACAGATGAAGAACTGAACCAAGCCAAGGGTCTTTACCTGCCTTCGATCGATGTTCGCGCCGATACCGGCTACGAATACAGCGATGATCCGGCAACACGCGCTGGTACAGGTGATGATACAGAAAGCATGTGGCGTTATGACGCAGGTATTACCCTGACACAAATGCTCTTTGATGGCTTCGAAACAAAATACGAAAACCAACGCCAGAAAGCCCGTGTGGCTTCTGCTTCTCACCGCGTTGGTGAAGTTGCCGAACTGACAGGTCTGGCGATTGTAGAGGCTTACCTTGATGTTATGCGTCAACGTGAACAGCTGAAAATTGCCCGTGAAAACGTTGCCGCCCACATCACACTGATGGACCAGATTGATGACAGCGCTTCTGCCGGTCGTACAACCGAAGCCGATGTTGAACAAGCTAAAGCCCGTCTAGCTTCGGCGCGCGCTCTGGAAGCCAGTATTCGTGAAGCTCTGCGCGTCGCAGAAGCCACCTACATCCGTGAAGTTGGTGATCCTCCCCAGGATCTCGTGATGCCGCTGGTGCCCGTTGATAAACTCTCTGCCGATGTTGAACGCGAAGTGAAGATGGCTCTGCATCAAAGCCCGACACTGGCGATCTTCGAATCCGATATCGAAGTTGCCCACGCTGAATTCCAAGGGTCCAAGGCAACCATGTATCCGCAAGTGGATTTGCAACTGAACGCCCGTTCAGGCAATGACATGAACGGTGTTGATGGTCGTGATACCAGTGCGTCTGCTCTGGCGGTTCTGAACTGGAATCTTTATCGCGGCGGTATTGATACTGCCCGTGTCAAGGAACACATCAACCGTGAAGCACAAGCTAAAGAAGCGCGTGCTGAAGCGGCCCGTCAGGTTGAATCCGATGTGCGCCAGACATGGGCGCGTATGGTTTCTGCCGGTGAACGCGCCCGTCAGTTCGCTGCACAGGTTTCAGCCAACACCGAAGTTGTAAAATCCTATAAGGACCAGTTTGATCTGAACCGTCGTACACTGCTCGATGTTCTGGACTCCCAGAACGAGCTGTTTGTATCACGCAGCAACCTCGTAAACGCCGAATTCCTCGAAATGTTCGCTGTTTACCGTATTCTGGCCCTGAAAGGCGAGATGCTGGCGACACTGGGTGTTGAAAAACCCCGCGAATCAGATCCTGCCAAGATGTAATTGGCGCTGATTTTCAAAAATCATTCCCAAAGCCCCGCACTTGCGGGGCTTTTTCTATGAAAAATAACAGAGTGTTAGGGTATCGCGCTTAAGATGATTCTGATAAAATAGGGGTCGCCTGTTAATGACAGGTCCTGCCCGATATAGCCTTACAGGATATTGATCGTGACTTCATCCAAATCCCAGCCGCAAGATGCGGCCGCCCAGAACACTTCTCCGCAGGATCCGGCAAAGGCGGCAGTGCCTGCCGATGATTCGCCAAATACATGGCCGCTCGAGGCTGACCGTCTGGCGATCCACCATCCGCAGATCGAATGTCTGCGTCTTTTGGCTGGTCACTATGGCCGCCGTTCCAGTACGCAAGCACTGATCGCGGGGTTACCGATTGCCCGAAACGGGATCACGCCCAATATTTTTATCAGGGCTGCTCAACGTGCCGACCTGTCTGCCCGCCTTGTAGAACGTGCTTTGGCTGCCGTTGCCATCGCCCCGATGCTTCCCTGTGTTCTGGTGCTGGCCGGTAATCAGGCCTGCATCCTTTGGGAGGTTAAATGGCCACCCAAGCACCCGCCCCGCAAAGACCCGGGTCAGGATATCAAAATTCATCCCGAAACAACTTTTGTCGTTCAGTTTCCGGAAGCGGAAGGCCAGCGTTATGAGCTGGATCTTGATAAATTAAAGGACATCTATGCGGGTTATGCTTTCTTTATCCAGCCCGTTGCCCGCAGCGATGATCGCGCAGGCCCTGCGGAGATTGATAATGCCCGCGATTGGTTCTGGGGTACTTTGAAGTCCAGCAAGCGTATTTATCAGGAAGTTGTCATGGCGGCGGTCATGATTAACATGTTTGCACTGGCCAGCCCGCTTTACGTGATGAACGTTTATGACCGCGTCGTTCCCAATAGTGCCTGGGAAACATTGTGGGTTCTCTCTGCCGGTGTTTTCATCGTTTATACGTTTGATTTCCTTATCAAAGGTTTACGGGCGCATTTTCTTGATGTTGCCGGTCGGAAAGCTGATATCAAAATTTCTGCCCAGCTTTTTGAACAAATGTTGGGTATGACGATGACGGCCCGCCCCGCCAGTGCTGGTGTCATGGCCAGCAATATGCGTGAATTTGAGGGTTTACGTGATTTCTTCACTTCGGCCACAATGGTGGCATTGATTGATCTGCCATTTACATTCCTGTTCATCATTCTGATTGGCATTATTGGTGGTCCGATTGCCCTTATTCCTCTTGTCGCTATCCCGATCGTGATTGGTATGGGATTATTTTTGCAGGGACCTCTCAAGAAAATCATTCGTGAGTCTCTGAATGAAAGCGCTCTTAAAAATGCGCTGCTGTTTGAAACCATTTCCGGTCTTGAAACCATCAAGGTGCAAGCGGCTGAAGGCAATATCCAGCGCCGTTGGGAAGAATTGACGGTGAAATCATCGGCTACATCCGTACGTATGCGCCGTTTGTCTGCTTTTGCTCTCAACATGTCCGGTTATGTCCAACAGATTGTCAGTATTGCGGTTGTGATATTGGGTGTCTGGATGATCACCGAGGGTCATATGTCCATGGGGGCCTTGATTGCCTGTGTGATGTTGACCAGCCGTGCGATGGCGCCCCTCACGCAAGTGGCAGGTTTGCTCAGCCGCATGAATCAGTCGCGTGAATCTTTGCGTCAACTTGATGATTTGATGAAGAAACCCGTGGAAAGGCCGGCCGGTAAACATTTTATCCCGATGCCGCAACTCGAGGGCCGTGTTGATTTTCGTGATGTGGTTTTCCATTATCCCGAGCAAAGCGTACCAGCGTTAAAAAACATCAGCTTTTCTGTCGGGCGTGGTGAACGCGTTGGTATTATCGGGGCCGTTGGTTCCGGCAAGACTACACTTGAACGTTTGCTGCTCAATCTTTATCAGCCCGATAGCGGTTCTGTGCAGATTGATGGCACGGATGTGCGTCAGATTGATCCGGGTGATCTGCGCCGTTCTGTGGGGGCGGTACAACAAAGCCCCAATCTGTTCTATGGTACGGTGCGTGAAAATATCACGATGGGTCATGAAGTGATGTCGGAGAAAGCTGTACTACGGGCGGCAGAACTTTCCGGTGTTATGGAGTTTTTGCGCGATTCCCAGCATGGTCTGGATACGCAGGTAGGGGAGCGGGGCGAAGCCCTTTCCGGTGGCCAGCGTCAAGCTGTCGCAATTGCCCGTGCGTTGTTGTACGATCCCCCGATTATGATTTTGGATGAACCGACAGCCTCTATGGACCCTGCTTCGGAAAACCGTCTTTTGAAACGCTTGCATCAACTATGCAAGAACAAGACAACTATTCTGATAACCCATAAAGGGACGATGCTGGCACTGGTTGATAAATTAATCCTGATGGATCGTGGCAAGCTGATCGATTTCGGGCCGAAGGACGAGATCATCGGTAAATTGCAGGCACGCCAATATGGCACAACAGCCGAACAAACAGATATCTAGGTGATGATAATGAATCAACCGGCAAAGAAAAAAGCTCCCCAATCGGCACAACCCTCTATCAATCAAAATGAAGAATGGTCACGTGTGCAATCTGAATGGGCTAAGACACAAGTCGAGAAAATTCAGGCGAAGGCCGATCGTTTCTTTCTGACTGATGAGGATATCCCGCTGCATCAGCATATATTGTTGGTCAGTATGGCCGCTTTCTTTGTGATTTTTATTGTTTGGGCAAACGTGGCAACGCTTGATGAAGTCACGCGCGGGCAGGGACGGGTTATTCCTTCGAGTGAAATCCAGAAGATGCAAAGCCTTGAAGGCGGTATTATCGAGGAATTTCTGGTTAAAGAAGGTGATGAGGTCAAGGCAGGACAGCTTCTTGTCCGTCTGCGTGATGTGCAGGCTTCCTCCGATCTGGGGGCTAACCAGAAACGTATTCTTGGTCTTCAGGCCAAGATCACGCGCTTGCAGGCAGAAGCAGAAGGCAAGATTACACCTGCTTTTCCTGATGAAGTCATGAAAGGCGTACCGGATAGTGTGACGGAAGAACTCAATACCTTCCGCGCCAATCAGCAAAACTTACAGAACCAATTGGCGGTAACAGAGCAGCAATTAACGCAGCGCAAGCAGGAAATCAGTGAACTTCGTGGCCGCATCGGTGATGTGCGTGGCGTTATTGGTCTGGCGCGGCAGGAATTGGAAACAATTCGTCCCTTGGTCGAACGAGGTTCTGCACCAAAGCTTGAACTCTTGCAAAAAGAGCGTGAGATTAAGGAACGTCAGACAGAGCTTAACAGTCTTGAATCTTCTATACCGCGTATCGAGGCGACTATTCAGGAAGCGGAAGCACGAATCAAGGAAGTAAAAAGCTCTTTTCAGGCGCAAGCCCAAACCGAGCTTGCAGCGACACAAATTGAACTCAACTCTTTGGGTGAAACTTTGGGGGCTTTGCAGGACCGTAAAACACGAACTGAAATGAAGTCGCCAGTGAATGGCTACGTCAAAGATATTACCGTGAGCACCGTGGGTGGCGTTGTCCAGCCGGGGCAGGATGTTGTCGAGATCGTGCCCAAGGATGATCAGCTGTTGGTTGAAGCACAGGTCAGGCCATCCGATATTGCCTTCCTCTATCCGGGGCAAAAGGCTGTTGTTAAAATTACGGCGTATGACTTTTCAATCTATGGTGGGTTAAATGGTGAGGTAATTGATATTTCTGCCGACTCAATCACTAACGACAAGGGTGAGAGTTTCTACCGTGTCCGTGTACGGACATTCGAAGCGGCACTGAAACGTAAAGGTGAAGTCCTGCCGATTATTCCGGGGATGGTGGCTTCCGTCGATATTCTGACAGGCAAGAAAACCGTAATGGAATATATCCTGAAACCTATTGTTAAAACGCTCAGGGAATCTATGGGCGAAAGATGATCGGGATCACGGCGAGATCAGGGCGAGATCACGGAGTGTAAGACAAAACCCATGATAGGGCTTTGTCTTTTTCTTCATCTTCAAAATACTGGATTTCTGCCTGCATCATCGGGCTCAGCATTTTCATCATCAAAACACGGCTATCTGGTGCGTTCACGTATGCCAGACGCTTTGCCTTGGGACTGCACTTTGAGATGCATTTAAAGCTGAGATCGGCGGCTTCACGGCTCCATCCTTCAAAGGCGGGATCATAATAAATAAACAAATTATAGTAACCATGCTTTTCGATCGCCTGTTCGACGGCGGCATCAAAATACTTCATGAAATCTTCCGGTGTAATCATGCCGGTCAGGCGCAAGCAGATTGTGCCTTCTTTGGAATTCGGTAAGGGGAAGATCGTCTGCGTCATACTACTCTTGCACCCATTTCTTGGCTTCTTCCAGATTATCATCGCCAAAGACTTTGACTTCACCGCCGATCAGGGGTTTTTTAATAGCGTATTGGGTAATCAGCTTCTCGGGGGGGTTGACCATGGTAATTTTCCTAACTTTGGGACCCAGCTGCTGGGTCACCGAGAAATCCAGTGCTGCTGCCGCCTCTTCCCATCCCTGATAGGCCCTGAAATGGACCAGCAGACGAATCTCGCCGTGTTTTTCAAGCATCTCGTGAATACGGGGCAGAAAGTTCTCTTTGTATCCTTCAATAGATACAGGCTTATCAACGGCCATTAATAATACCCTGTCGGTACTCTCGGGCAAAACTGTGTTATATTTTTCGTTCATAGAAACAAACCATCACATATCAGAACATAAATAAAAAATAATATGGGCTGACAGTTGAATAAAACCAGATAGCCATAGGGATATAATAATACGTTCCTGCCTGCTGGCTAGCAAATAGAAACTGTATATCAGCCATTGATAATAAAGGAAAAACTGAAGTTCTTTCGCTTGCGCGGCGCCGCTGGTTTTTGTATGAAAGATAAGGAAATGCTTATATATTGAACCGGTTTTCAAAGCCCCATTTGCGAGAGATAGACCATGCCTGAAGCTGTTAGTGCTGCTAATGATGCCTCCCTGACGATTACGCTGCCCGATGGCAGTACACGCACTTATGCCAAGGGCGTGACAGGGACAGCCGTTGCCGAGTCTATTTCCAAATCTTTGGCCAAGGCTGCCATTGCATGGCGCGTGAACGGCCAGCTTTGGGATCTATCCCGTGTGCTGGATGATGATGCTGCCGTAGAAATTCTGAAGCGTGAAGATTTGGCTGCGGTTGAAATGATCCGCCATGACTGTGCTCACGTTCTGGCCGAGGCTGTACAAAAGCTGTACCGGGGTACGCAAGTCACTATTGGCCCAAACATTGAAAACGGATTTTTCTATGACTTCGCCCGTAATGAGCCTTTCACTCTCGAAGATCTGCCATTAATTGAAGCTGAAATGCGCAAGATCATCGAACGCGGCGCACCCTTCGAACGTGAGGTCTGGGATCGCAATGAAGCGATCAGGATGTTCGAGAAGAAAGGCGAAATGTATAAAGCCGAATTGATCCGCGATCTGCCGGAATCGGAAACTATTACAATCTACAAGCAAGGTGAATGGTTCGATTTGTGTCGTGGTCCGCATATGCCCACGACCAGGCATGTTGGTCTTGCCTTTAAACTGATGAAGGTTGCCGGTGCCTATTGGCGTGGCGATTCCTCCAAAGCGATGTTGACCCGTATCTATGGGACAGCATGGCGTACGGAAGAGGATCTGAAAGCTTACCTGACCCAGTTGGAAGAGGCAGAGAAACGCGATCACCGCCGTCTGGGCCGCGAAATGGATTTATTCCATTTGCAGGACGAAGCGCAAGGTTCTGTTTTCTGGCATCCCAAGGGCTGGAGTATCTGGGTGGCGCTCGAGGCCTATATGCGCCGCCGCCTGAATGATGAAGGTTACAAAGAAGTCAAAACGCCACAATTGATGGACTCCCGTTTCTGGGAAGCCTCCGGTCACTGGGGTAAGTATCGCGAGAATATGTTTGTTGTACCCGATGTGGTGCCAAATACCGAAGAAGGCGGCAAAGTCTTCAAGGAAGAACCCAAACATTTTATGGCGCTCAAGCCTATGAACTGTCCGGCCCACGTGCAGATTTTTAAACAGGGTATCAAATCCTATCGCGATCTGCCGCTGCGTCTTGCGGAATTTGGCTGCTGCCACCGTAACGAAGCCCATGGTGCTTTACATGGCCTGATGCGTGTGCGCCAATTCACGCAAGATGATGCGCACATTTTCTGCCGTGAAGATCAAATTCTTTCCGAAAGTATCCGTTTCTGCCGTCTGACCGAAGCGGTTTACAAAGATCTCGGGTTTGATTCCTATGTCATCAAACTGGAAACACGTCCTGAAAACCGGATCGGTTCTGATGAATTGTGGGATAAGGCCGAAAACGGTCTGGAAAACGCGCTCAAGGAACTGGGTATGGATTATGAAGTCTCCCCCGGTGATGGGGCGTTCTATGGTCCGAAACTCGCCTTTATCGTGCGTGATGCGATTGGTCGTGAATGGGGCTGCGCTACATTGCAGCTTGATTTCAACTTGCCGGAAAGACTGGATGCCCATTACACCGCCGAAGACGGTTCCCGTCAGCGTCCGGTGATGCTCCACCGCGCTATTTTGGGTTCGATCGAACGTTTTATCGGTATCATGATTGAAAACTATGCTGGCAAGATGCCGTTGTGGCTAGCACCCGTGCAATGTGTGGTGGCAACGATCACATCCGAAGCCGATGCTTACGCGCACGAGGTTTATCACAAATTGCGTGATGCGGGCTTGCGTGTTGAACTCGATGTCCGTAACGAGAAAATCAACTACAAGGTGCGTGAGCATTCAGTTGCCAAGGTGCCTGTAATGTTTGTCGTTGGTAAGCGCGAAGCCGAAGAAGGCAAAGTCGCTATCCGTCGCCTGGGTTCACAAGATCAGAAATTCGAGGCGCTTGATTCCGCTCTTGAATCACTGATCGCCGAATGCCAGCCGCCTTACTAAGGTCATGTCAATCAAGGCTGTTTTCTGGGATAGTGACAATACGCTTGTCGATACGGGCGCATTACACTGGCGCAAGCATCTTCATGTACTGGCTGATCTGGGTATTGCCCTGCATGAATCCGACAGGCCGCGCATCTATACAAATAACGGACAACAAAACTGGCAATGGCTGGTGCAGGAACGCGGGCTGCAGCTGGCCAAGGATGATTATCTTTCTTTGATTGATGGCTGGTATAGCCGTCATATTACAGATGTGAAGATGCGCTCCGGCATTGGTGTGGCCCTTGAATTGGTAGCGGAAGCTGGATTGCCGCAAGCTGTTGTTTCGAATGGCCGCCGTGATTCTGTGATGATGGCGCTTGCGGTTCATCATATTCCTGAAAAAATGGTCTTTGTCCTGTGCAAGGAAGATTATGAAGGGCGCAAGCCTGATCCTGCACCCTATCTGGCGGCTTTGGCACGCTTGAATGATCAATTATCGTTGTCTATAACACCGGATGAATGTCTGGTTATTGAAGATGATCCCAAGGGTGTGCGTTCCGGTATAGCTGCTGGCATGAAAGTTATTCATCGCTTGCTGGATGCTGACCAGCCTTGCGTGCCCGATGCTACAGCTTGTGTGTTTGATGAGAGCGCTTTTCTGGCGGCGCTTAAGGCACAACTCTCTTAATTTGGACCGATGTAGGGGGTCTGAATATTCAGCGGTCGATTATAGGAAGCTTCTATGAACTTCCGCCTCGTTAGTCCCAGACGTTGCAAAATTTCACTCAAGGTTGGCAATTCGTCTTCATCCTTAATGCCTGTAGTTTTTAGAATTTCGGCATGGGTCTTTTGCGCATCATTACCCAAGGCCGGAGCTACCGCAAATTCGGGTAAAAGGGCATTTTCTCCAAACGGATTGGGACCAAAAGATTGGCCGATGGCATGAATGTCTTCTTCTTCAAGACGCACATAGACCAAGTCATGTTCACCTTTACTTTTACGCAGTTCGATACCGGCCTTGTAATTTTTCATGGCTGTATCATGGTAATTTCGCTGGAAGGTGTAATCTGATTTTGGATTGTCCCAATAATAACTCTTTGACAATGCTACGCGGGCCGATTGGATCAGGGCCTCCTGAATTGAAGGCGCCTCCAGACGAATTCTTTCGAAGGTCTTGACTGACAAGGCATCTGCATCGCTCATGCGGCGGACTTCGGGGAGCTCCTTGGCAAGAAGGCTATTGAAGAAAGCTTGTTTGACATACGCATCCTGCTCGCAGCGCTCATCCAGCAGCAGCCAGTCGCGCGGGCATATAACAATCTGTGTATTGGGGTTGAACGGGCTGGCATGCAGTGCGGCTGAACGCATTTTCTGCATGGCATGGGTGGCTTCATGGACCTTGCTTGCAAAAAGTTTGCTTAAATCTTCTTCGGCGGCGGGGCCATAAATCATCTCGTTGGCAAAGCCTGTTGCATGGGCATAGGAAAAAGAAACGTAATGGGCAGCGCCGTTATAATAGATGTCTATCCTTTGCTGGCAGCCTGTCTTTCTCAAAAGATCGAGAAATTCTTCTCCGACCTGCCCCAGATCGTCGTCACTGATGCCACCGATCCAGCCATCAACGGTCCGGATAGCGTTGTCGAGCAATTGCTCGCGCGCTTTTTTGTGGTTTTGCCATTGTTCCCTTAATGACAAAGGTTGCTGAGGGCCGATGCTCTCGCTCAACGTTAGAAGTCCTCCCGGACCATATTTATTATTTTAGGTGCTTATTATTGGAATAGAGATTATCAATCTTGCGGCCACAGGGGAATTTTTTATTGCATAAATGCGCGAGTGGCCTAGGGAAAAGCCCTAAAAACACCCACTTAATTGATTATGAAAATAAATGGGGTGTTTGGGCGGCTAACGGCCTGAATATACCGCCTAATCCAGCCCTTTGCCCCCTTGCACAATTCCGTAAAGCATTTTATGAATGACCTTTATTTTTGGCATAACCATAATCTACAGGAGACTACCATCCCGCCGTTCGACAAACCACCTCAGGGTAATCGTCCACCATCAAGCCGTCCGCCATCCTCAGGACCGCGCCCTTCCGGTCCGCGTCCGTCGTCAGGTGGGGGTTATTCTTCCGCACCGCGTCCCCCACGTCCGCCTATGCGCCGTCCGGAACGCCCGCAGGAAGAAGGAGGTCTGAATATCAATGAACAAATCCGTGCCCGTCAGGTTCGTCTGATTGGTGAGGAAGGCGAACAGATCGGTGTAGTCGCGATTGCCGAGGCTTTGCGTATGGCTGAAGAAGCGGGTCTTGATCTCGTGGAGATTTCGCCGAACGCCGAGCCGCCCGTTTGTAAGGTTCTGGACTATGGCAAGTATAAATACGAGCAGCAGAAGAAAGCAGCTGAAGCCCGTAAGAAACAAAAGGTCATCGAGGTTAAGGAACTGAAATTCCGCCCGAACATCGACGAACATGATTATCAGGTTAAAGTGAAGGCCGCCCGCCGTTTTCTGGAAGCCGGTGACAAGGTCAAAGTCACCCTGCGTTTCCGTGGACGTGAGATGGCCCACCTTGATCTGGGTATGAATGTTATGAAACGGGTTAAAGAAGAACTGATTGATCTGGCCAAGGTCGAAATGGAAGCCCGGGTCGAAGGCCGTCAGGCGATTATGGTCCTGATGCCCCTCATTCAGAAATAATCAGATTTATCTGGCGTAAATCAGCATAAGGCGCCTATAAAGCGTCTTATCTTTCTTGCCTGTCTTGCCTATAATCATGGGCGACAGGGTTCAACAAGATAAAACAGAACAATTCTCATGCACGCCGCAGGCTATATAGATAATTACTATTCCCGCATTCTGGATGATCAGGGTGCGCGCACTCCGTTGTCGGAAGATCTTCAGGTTGATGTTTGCATTATTGGTGGCGGTCTTGCCGGTATCAATACGGCACTCGGCCTTTGCGATCGTGATGTCAATAATATTGCGCTGATCGAACAAAACCGTATTGGCTGGGGTGCATCCGGTCGCAATGGCGGTTTTGTTGCCAAGGGATATGCGGCTGATGTCGGTTTACTCACGAAAAAGGTCGGTATCGATCACGCCGGCAAGCTTGTCAATCTGACCAAGACTGCACGTGCGATGATCCGTGACCGCATTGCGACCTATGATATCCCTTGCGGCCCTTTGACCGCCGGTGTGCTGACGGCAAGCTGGGGCCACGAGAGTTCAACGCTCGCGCAAGAGATTGACGATCTTAATCGCCAGTTTGATCTTGGTCTTGAATATTGGACAACTGAGCGAGTGCGCGAACATTGTAAAACAACGCGCTATCATAACGGTTTATACTCGCCCAATGATTTCCAATTCAATTCTTTGGCCTATGTGCACGGGTTGGCACGCACACTGGAAACAAAAGGTGTGCGCCTGTTTGAAAACACAAAAGCCCTATCAATCAAAAAACAGCAGGGCCGCTGGCTCGTGACAACACCGCAAGGGACAATCTCTGCCCGCCAACTGGTGAGTTGCTGCTCGGTTTATAGTCAGGGTCTTGATCGCCGCCTCGAAGGGGCCTCTTTCCCTGTTCAGACCTATGTCATGCTGACAACGCCTGTGAAGGATGCCGATCTTGCGGCTTCAATCAATACAACACATGCGATCTATGATACGCGCTTTGCCAGCGATTATTACCGTGTGTTGCCTGACAAGCGTATTCTTTGGGGCGGGCGTGTCGGCCTGTGGGCCAGTCCACAGAATCTTTCGGCTGTGATGATCAAAGACCTGATCAAGGTTTATCCGCAACTGGCGGGCAAGCTCGAACCTGAAGTGTCATGGTCGGGGCTTTTATGTTATGCCCCGCACCGCATGCCGCAGATTGGCATGATCGAAGAAAATTATTGGTATAATACCGGATTTGGCGGTCATGGGCTTGTGCCTACGACTGTCGGTGGTGAAGTTGTGGCGGCAGCCCTTACGGGAACCGACACAGCCTATAAACTTTTTGAACCCTTTGGTCTTGGTTATGCCGGCGGCCATATGGGGCGCTATGTCGCGCAGATGGTTTATTGGTGGTGGCGCAGCCGTGACTTCCTGCAAAACCTCAAGGAGGTTCGTGCGTAAAAATGCCCGAAACTTGTGATGAAACAAAAGAAAACAGATTACATTGATACCTACTATAGCCGCACACTGGGAACAGTGGCGACCTATCCCGAACTTTCAGGAAACTACGATACAGAAGTTTGTGTGATCGGCGGCGGTCTTGCCGGATTGAATACAGCATTGGGTTTGGCCGAACGAGGTATCAAGCCAATCTTGATCGAAGCACGCCGCATCGGCTGGGGTGCATCGGGTCGTAATGGCGGTTTTGTTCTGCGTGGCTTTGATGCGGGCGATAACGATATTCCGGGTCGCATTGATCCTGACCTTAAATACCGTATTATGGGTGGCTGTCTTGAGGCTCAGGATCTTATTCTGAACCGTGCTGAAAAATACAATATCCCGTGCGATATTATTCCGGGTTCATTGTCGGTGACATGGGGTTTGAATACACGAGAGCTTGAAGAAGACGTTGATTACGCCAATAAAGAATTCGACATGGGGCTTGAATTCTGGGACCGCGCGCAAGTACGCGAGCATTGCAAAACCAATCGCTATCACGGCGGCATTTTCTCGAAATGGGATTTCCACTTTCACCCGTTACGCTATACGCACGGGATTGCTGCTGCCGCCGCTGCTGGTGGAGCGCAGATTTTTGAACAGACCACCGCCCTGAAGGTTCGCAAAGATGGCGAGGGCTGGGAAGTCATTACCAATGATGGCCGGATCAAGGCCCGCCATGTCGTGGTTTGTACTTCTGTTTATGGTTGGGGTCTTGATAAGCGGATTGATTACTCGCTCTTCCCTGTGCAGACCTATGTGGTGGCGACACAGCCCGTTGATGAGGCGTTATTGCAGCAATCAATCGATACGCTTTACTGCGTCTATGATCTGCGTTTTGCCTGTGACTATTATCGCGTCTTGCCGGATCAACGGATCCTCTGGGGTGGACGCGTCGGATTGCATGCTGAACCTAAAGACATCTCCACCATGATGCTTAAGGATATGTTCAAGGTGTATCCGCAACTGGCAGGCAAAGTCGAAGCTGATATCTCGTGGGGTGGGAATCAGGCTTATACACCGTACCGTATGCCTGTCATCGGACAGGCCAAACCCGGTTACTGGTACAATACGGCCTTTGGTGGTCATGGCATGGTGCCAACGACACTGGGTGGGGAATTGATTGCGCGGGCGATTGCCGAAAAAGATAACCGTTATCGTGATTTCTCCAAATTCGGTTTGCCATTCACGGGCGGTCCGCTGGGGCGCTATGTGGCACAGGTCATCTATAGCTATTGGTGTGCCTGCGATTACATGATGTATGAAAGCCCGCTTAGCCGTGCCCGCCGTTACAAAGGTTGATTAAAATGATAAGGCCGGGATCATCCCGGCCTTTTTATTCCAGAAAGAGGAGGAAACTCTTCCCTATAGGAACTGGTATCAATCAGGCTTTGCTTTTGACCCATTCGGCCAAGGCTGTCTTGGACATGCTGCCGACTTTGGTATCAACAACTTCACCGTTCTTGAAAATCATAAATGTCGGAATGCCGCGCACGCCGTATTTGGTAGGGGCATTCGGGCTTTCATCGATGTTTACTTTGACCACCTTTACAGCCGCGCCTACTTCGTGGGCCAATTCATCAACCAAGGGTGACATCGCTTTGCAGGGGCCACACCATTCTGCCCAGAAATCTACAACGACCGGACCCTCGGCCTTCAGGACTTGTGTTTCAAACTCGTTGTCATTGATATAGATGCTGGATGTCATTTTTGCCTCGGGTCTTTCAATCTGGGTATATGAACTATTAATATGGAGATCGGGGGCCATAGGTCAAGGGGACAAGCCCGTGTGGGCCGCAGAAATCCACGCCTTTCCCGTATTCATGCTTATGCTTTGATCCTACAGGATAATTTCCATCAGCTGTGGGCCATCCGTCCAGAGCAGGAACGTCCTGATCCGGTGGGCGGGGTAGATATTCTGTAATGTATCGGCATACGCCTTTAATTGCTGGCGGTAAATCGCGGGCACATCCTCCGGTGTGTGTGGTGGCGGGCGATTGGTTTTATAATCGACGATCATTACGTTCTGTCCTTCGACCACCAGACGGTCAATCTGTCCGCTGATCAACTTTGACCCGCTCATCCCCGTGACAGGGACTTCGGCGCGTGAATGCGGACCGAACAGGGTGGCATAATCCGGATGCTCCAGAATGGTCATGATCTCCTTAACGACATCGGTGCGGATTTTCTCCGGCAGATCGTGGCCGTAACGATCGGCGAACATCTGCGCTGTTTCCAACCGTCTTTCGAGAGGTACTTCGGGCAGGAATTGCAAAAGCTTATGGGTCAGATTACCGCGCTTGAAACGGTACTGATTATCCGATTGTAACGGGGACGGGGATAACAACTCATCCTGATTCAGGATTTCAAGGCGCGAGGGCTGCACAGGCTGCAACGCAGCCTCTTCCAGAGGGGCCTGCTGGTGTACCCATGACCATGCAGGGTCATTAATATCGGGGACAATCAATCCCTGCACGTTCTGCTGCTGCTCTTTATTCTTTGCGGGGGCCTCCTGTGTGCTTTGCAGACGCAGTGTGCAGGCATCATCCGGCAAATCAAGACAGGTTTTAATCTCGGGTAAAATAACGAAAGGTGTTTCTTCCTTGTTGTCAAAACGCGTGAACGCTTCGCGGGTCAGGCTGTACCAGCTCTTATCATTAAAACCTCTTTTTCCGGCGGCGCCGGCTATATAAAGCCTGTCTTCCGCACGGGTAAGGGCAACATAAAGAAGACGTCTATATTCTTCAATGTCCTTTTGCTGGGCACGTTCCTTGCTGTCCTTATATAGACGGCATTCATCATCGGCTTGCGGTGCCCAGAACGGGAAGGGTAATCCGGTTTTTGCGGGCCATAATAAACGGTCGGTGGCGCGGTTGCCGCCGGCGCCTGTGGGCAGAACTGTATCGGCCAAAATAACAATCGGCGCTTGCAAGCCTTTGGAGGCGTGGGCCGTCATAATACGGATATGGTTTTGTGTATCATCCTGTTCGCGCTTGATCTCGCTTTCATTATTCTGTTGCCAGAGAATAAAGGACTGCAGCGATGATATATGCTCGCCTTCAAAGGACAGAACTTGTGTCAGAAATTCATGCAAAGGCTCAATCACATCGCCAGAAAGGCGTGCGGTCATGGCGTGCTGGCCGCTGATATCCGATGCGGGGCAAGGGGACTGCAAGATAAAACTGAAGAATTCATAGGGGCGCTCGTGGCGGGCTTTGGTAATAATTGTCGAAAGCCAGAGTGCTAAAGCAGGTAATTTATCCTGTACTTCCTGCCATAGACTCCCCTTGCGGCCCAAGGCCAGATCTTCAAGTTGCTGATCGTTGAAATTCACCAAGGGTGATTTTAAAACACAGGCGAGCGCAAGATCATCGTCGGGCAGCAGGGAAAATTGGGCTGCTGCGATCATATCCTGTACGGCGATATGATCGCCCAATTTCATGCGATCAAGACCACTAACATCTATTTTGTAATTGCGCAGTTCACGGATCAGGTGGTTGACCAGTTCATTACGGCTCTTTACGAGGATCATAATATCCCCTGGCCTGATCGGGCGGTTTTGCGACGGCAATGTTTCATTTTTATCAATCCACTCTTTGATGGTGTGGGCGATATGATGCGCCAATAATGTCCGTGCGCTACCGGACCCTTGGGCTTGGCTCGCAGGCTGCCAGTAATTCCTTTCCTTGGTTTTGTCTTCTGCAGGCAATTTGAACAAAGGCCATTGTTCGATGTGTCCGGCGTGGCCTGTGCGGAAACTAAAATGACGGATATCCTTGTCGCTTACGCCTGCCCGCATAAGCGGATCGGCAAACACAGCGTCGGTAAAATCAAGAACGGTCGCGGTTGAACGGAAAGAAACATCAAGTGGTACGGGATGAAATATTTCCCCTGCCTGTGTGATAATATGCTTGAACGCTTCATGTTTTTCTTTGAATTTGTCGGGGGCGGCGCGCTGAAAACTGAAGATCGATTGCTTTTCATCGCCAACCACAAACAATGTACGCTTCACATCACGGGCGCTCTGGCCGCTAAAAAATTCTGTGATCAGGCTTTCGACAATTTCCCATTGTTCGGGGTTTGTATCCTGCGCTTCATCGACCAGAATATGATCAAGACCACCATCCAGTTTATAGAGCACCCAGGCCGCCATATGGGATTTGGTCAGAAGCGCCCGCGTATGGTTGATCATGTCATCGAAATCAAGTCCGGCTTCAGCGGCTTTCAAATCCTGATAGCGGCTAACGATGGCCTGCCCGACCAAAAGCAGATGATGCGTCATGGTCGCACAATAAAGAGATTTGATTTTTTCGGTAATGGCGACGATGCGGGCGGCTTCCTCCTGCATCAGGGTCTTGATACCGGGCATAGTGTCTTCGGCGGCTACGGATGCCAGTCCGCGGTCGGCCCTGATTTCACCTGTCTGGGTCAGGAAGACGCCCTTGTAATCTTCAAACAGGGTTATGCGCTCTGCGGGGGTGCTGGAAAGCCACAACCCCATTACCTCTCCATTTTTCTGGTCGGTCTTACCCTTGCTCTCGCACAGAACCTTGGTCGCCTGCCGCAATTCCGTGAGTGCACAAGCCTCATCGGCAGAAGCCTGGCTCAGAATATTCTCGCGGCTTTCATCGGGCGTAAGGGATAGCGCGCCCCAGATCATTTCTTTTAAGGAGTTTGATTGTTCTTCGGCTTGCCATAAGCGCTTTAAAGTTTGGCGTTCGTTACAGAGCGCCTGAATCAGATCGTAAAAATCATCATCCTTCAGGCGGGCGGCCAGAATCTGTAGGGCTTGGGCGAGCGGGCTTTGCGGGTCCCTGACCGAATCACGCAAAACTTCATCTCGGGCCTTGGTGATCAGGTCACGCGCCGTATCTTCGCTCAAGACCGTAAAATGCGGTGAAAGGCCTGCCTCAATCGGGAAACGCCCCAGCAAGGATTGACAGAAAGCATGAATGGTCAAAATCTTGATGCCACCCGCACTATCAACCACGCGCGCAAACAAACGGCGTGCCGCTTGGATCTCCGGCTCTTGCGGGGCACGACCCAGCAGATTTTCAAGTATCTCGGATAACCCCTTATCCTGTCCTGATGTTAATAGCGGCATTGTCGCCCACAGCGATAATGTCTGGTTAATCCGCAGGGCCATCTCGCTGGCACCAGCTTTGGTAAAGGTCAGGCATAAAATTTTCTCTGGCGGTGTTCCCGCACTGCCATCGGGGCGTGGCAGCAATAAGCGCAGAACGCGGTCGGTCAGGACTTTGGTTTTACCACTACCGGCAGAGGCCGCAACCCAGACGGACACATCCGGATTGGATGCCGCCCTTTGGGCAATATTCGGGTCGGGCAATCCTCCAGTGTTCAAAACAGGATTTCCAGAGCTGAGGGCTTGGGACTTTAAGGGGTTGACGGCTTTGGTCATGCGGCATCCTCCTCTGCTCCGGTGTCATCATGGGTCCATTCCTCCAGCCGCGAGAGCAATTTGTAATCATCAAAGCGCGGTTGCAGATCCGGACGCGGACGACAGGTAAAGGGCGTGGCCGGATCGCTGTATGCTTCCAGCAGCGTACATAGATTTACTTCAGTATTTTCAATGAGATCGGAGAGTTTATCGGTGCCGGACAGGGCCACTGTCTCGCAACCCTTGTGCCCGCCTGCGAGTTTCCAGTACCCGATATAGCCGACCGTCCCCCTGATATCGGCAAAGCCGCCCTTTTGCAGGATGAGTGCCTCCAGCGGCAATTGGGGCTGTAATCCTTGTTCGATCTTCTTCGGGCTATAGGTTCCGCCTGTCTTGTAATCGATAATCGCGTATGTGCCATCGGACATACGGTCGATACGGTCGGCGCGACCTTTTAATTTTATTGTTTTATTTCTGATGGTTAACTCTAACTGTGCCTTGCTTTCCAAGGCGACATTTCGCGCCGTTGTACGCCAGTTTTCTTCCTGATCGACAAAGGAAAGGGCAAGGGATTCAAAGCGGGGCCACCAATAATCCCAGCTTCCTTTATCTTCGGCCAAGGCCTGACGGCGGCGATAGCCAAGATCAATGATCGTCTTCACGGGTTCCGGGGGAAGCTGCTCACGGTGCAGGGTAATAAAATCTTGCAGGACATCATGGACGAAGTTTCCACGCTCTGCGGCGCCGACAGCCTTATCGACCGGATCCAGCTTGGGCAGTTTCAGGATATCGCGGGCATAGATCGCGTAGGGATTGCTCATCAATGTTTCAATCTGGGTGATTGAAATTTGCTGCAGGCGGTATTGCTCCGGCGGA
The DNA here is from genome assembly GCA_046294845.1 of Micavibrio sp. GTDB lineage: Bacteria > Pseudomonadota > Alphaproteobacteria > Micavibrionales > Micavibrionaceae > Micavibrio_C. The sequence goes on from JBKBNU010000001.1 coordinate 542,049, forward strand.
CAGGGTTGAGGTCTTGTTGCTGGTGCAATATCACGGGCAATATCCCCCTGCCGTGCCAGTCCCAAAAGGGTGCGGGCTTCTTCCTGATATAAAAAATCGGCAGGCAGACGGGCCGCCTGCAAAACGGTCGCGAGCCTTTGTAACCAGCGCGAGGGAATAGTCGGTTTCCCGTCCACACTTTGGGCGCGGGTCATAATCACGCGGGGGGCGCAGAAACACTGGGAAAAATCGTGGGCGGCCAAGGTGATGCTGCGCTCGGGTGTTGGCAGGCCAAATTTCTGGCGCATCGGGCGAGACATCCACGGGTCGTCAGCCGGATTGGGGGGCCATGTTCCCTCGTTTAATCCGGCCATAATCATTACATCCGGCTGGACCAGACGGGCTTCCAGCTGCCCCAGAATAAGCAGGCGGGGATGAACGCCCACGGGCGTACGCACGGGGATACCTGCCATCGTACGCTCCAAAAATTCGCAGAATTCTGCCAAATTTATCTCGGGCAGGGTGTCAGCATGGGCGATCAGGTCTGAAAGGAACAAACTGGCGGTTTCCCCTGTATCCCCCCGCCACAGACGTTCTGGTCCTGCGATTGCGGGCGCATCGGCCAGATTTTCGGCCGCCGCGATCAGGGCTTTGACGAGTACAACCCCTTGAGGAAGCGGGTTTTGCAAGAGCGGGCTCAAGGCCGTCTCGATCCTGTCGATCAGACGATGAAGGGAATCCCCATGTTCGCGGACCAGCGGCGGGACATGGGGGCCTTGCAAAATTTCATCAAGCTTGTGGCGCAAACCGGTGGGGCCCGCAGAAAAGCGGGGGCCGCGCAGTATGTAGCGGTCGAGCAGGGCTACGAGTCTTTCCCGTTCTGCCTGATGGACACCCAGCCCACAAAAATCATGTTGCAGCAAAGCAAGCAAAGGACCTGCGGCCAACTGGCGGCTACAGGCCTCCGCAATCAGCAGCAAATAACGCCCGAGCGGGCTATCGCCCAGGGGAATCCCTGCGGAATCATCCACCTCGATCCCCCAGCGGCGGCAGGCCATCGCCACGCGGCGCGCCAAATTCCGGTCAGGTGTAATCAGGGCCGCAACCTTGTGCGGCTGTTCGGCAGCCTGCCGCAAGGCAAGTGCCACCAGACGGGCTTCTTCTTCCGGACTTTCGCAGGCAATTACCGATAAATTTTGCTGCAATTCCTGTAGGGCTTCGGGTTGCAGAAATTTGTCATTTTCTGCAGAAATATCAGTCCATCTGTGGGTTTCTGCCGCTGGTAACATCAAGGTGGACAGGAATTGGCGGCGGGCTTTTATGCTGCATTTTTCACTTTCATTTGCTGCAGCATTCCAGAGATGTACATCACCGCGCGGGACACCCAGCATCTGCAGCAAATTTTTCAGGGTTGCTTGCGGGTGACCTTCTTCAAGGGCATCCCAGGCAGTGTCAGGCATATCTGTATCAAGGGCGGGCAAGATCACTGCCCCCTGTGGCAACCGCGCAATCGTCTGCAGCAAAGCGGCCGTGCCGGGTAAGGAACCTGTAGAGCCTGCCGCAATAATACGCTCGGGTGGCGGGTTTTCTTCCCACAGGCGGGCTTGGAGCCGCAGCAATTTATCGCGGCGGGCAGCAGCGCTGATGTAGCCTTCCGCCTCCAATACGGTGGGCCAGACGATACTGATAATTTCCAGAAACTTGACGATTTCCTGCCAATGGGTGGCGAGATCACCTTCCGGCACGAGAGTGGCGAGATTGCCGAGCGAGCGGCCTTCGGTTTCTGTCTGGTCAAGGAGGCGGGCCAGAGAATCCGCCAAGCCGACGGCTTGCCCGAAAGCAAGCGTTTTCTCCCGCTCCTGCACCATACGGGCCAGCATCAAACGGCGCTTGGTTGCAGGTATGGCTGGACGGATGGCGGCAAATTCTGCAAAATCTTCGGATGTACGTAGCTGGAGTGCCAGTTCCTCTTCATCCTGATCGCCCAATGTTTGCAAACGCGGTAAAAGCAGGGCGTCCGCCTTGGCGTCCTCCAGGCCCGCCGTTTGCTGCAAAAACATATCGCGGACAACGCGGCAACCCCTTCTGGTGGGGAGCAGTACGCGCATACGGGTGAGGGCTAGCGGATCATTGCCATAAAGCTCCTTGGTTTCTGCAAGGATACCCTTGACCAGTGCGGCTGCAAAACCGGAGCCTGCGGGGATATGATAGAGTCTTCCTGTGCGATCTTGGGGGGTTATGGGTCCCTGATCGTTATTGTATGCCTGTATGCTTTTTTGATTCTCAGGCACAGTCCTTTTCCCTTTGCAGCCTGTTTACGGCTTCGACATCGGCGGGGGTGCTGAAATGGTGCCATTCCGCCTGATGGATGTGGCCATAAAGTCGCCCTGATTTTTCGGCTTCATCCATAAGAATACGGAAGGAAAAGGGCCCTTCGGGCGTCCCCTTGAAAAGGGAATTGTTTTTTATAATTCGTACGCTGGTCCAGGTATACTGACCCGACTGATTTAAGGAACGGACGATCTGTCCGTTTGCACTGATATCATAATCGCCGGAACCTTTTGTGATGGTCATGGATGAAAGATTCCGTAAAAGGAGCATCATGTCCATGGTTGCGGGATTAAAGGCCTGTGCCATATCCTTGAGGACCGAATGGCCTGCAGCATCCTCCCAGTAAGAGTCGCCGCTTACTATATAAAAGGGGCGATCTGATAAAATGGTTGACAGACCGTTTTTAATCCCGCCTCCTGTATCCAGCAGAGTATCTTCACGCACTGCGGTTAAGGTCAGCTCGGGGTATTGTCGGGCATATTGCTGCAGATAAGCTTCCAGCCCTTCTGGCTTATAAAAGCTGTTAACACCAATCCGGCGAACGCCTGCGGCCCGCAATTTATCCAGAACATGGCCGATAATGGGTTTGTCCTGCACTATCACCATGGGTTTGCAGCATTCATCGGTCAGGGGGCGCATCCGCTCACCTAGGCCTGCTGCGGTAATAAAGGCTTGATCTATAATATTTTTATTTTCCATTACTATCCCTGAAGCTTTCAAATCCGGTTATGCTGACGCATATCCTGCACAATAATTTGCCTTTGGTTGCCGCCCATAGTTTTCAGTTGAATTTCAATCCGTCTAGGTGGCAGCAACTCCTCAATTCTTTCCGGCCATTCAATCAGACATAGTGACTGGCCCAAGGCTTCCTCCCATCCGAGCTCGTAAATTTCTTCCGGCTGTTTCAGGCGGTAGAGATCAAAATGCCAAACTTCAGTTTCGGATGTTTCGTAGGTTTGTACCAGTGTGAAGGTCGGGCTTGGGACTTCCAAATCGGGATTACCGCTCAAGTGACGGATCAGGCTGCGGGCAAAGACGCTTTTACCCATGCCAAGATCACCGCGCAGACAAACCACAGCTGCGGGGTTCAGCATATCTGCCAGAATGCGGGCGCACGCGCTGGTGTCTTCCTCGTTTTGAGATAACCATTCCATCCCGAAAAGTTATAGAGAATTTCCATCGGAAAACCATAGTTTTCGCGCTAGAATAAATCCATGAAGCACTGTTTTTTTATTCTGGTTTGCGGGCTGTTCTGGGCTGTTCCTTCATGGGCGCAATCGGCTTCCCCTTGGGAAGCGCCTTTCCCCGGGGCAAGCGTGCCCATGACAACAGAAGGTGAAGTTTTGAATGCGCCTTTGTGCTTTCGGGTTGTAAACCGTGCGCCCTATACGGTCACAGGGTCGCTCTATACCAATTTTTATACCAACCGCGATCGGCAAAAGGCACGGCATACGTCCAATTTCCGTCTCGAGTCTGGCCAGTCCCAGCCCTTTTGCAGCTATGGTCCTTTCTATGAAGGGCGTAAGCTGGAATTGGTCCTGAGGACTCTTGTACCAATCTTTTCCTGCAGAACCAAAATCGAGACCGATATCTATATAATGGGGGAAGAGCTTGAAGGTGGCGGTACCAAAAGTTGGGCGACCTGCCAGCAATAAACCTCTCTTCTATTTGATATTCTTTATATTTTATCAGGCAGGGAACCACAGATTGATGGTGGTGCCTTGCCCGACAGCGCTATCAAGCGTAATGCGCCCGCCTTGCAATTCCACAATAGTCTTGGCAAGGGATAGTCCTAAACCTACACCCCTTGTTCCCGGTGTTGCCCCGCTTTGTGCGCGCTCGAAAGGTAAAAATATCCGTTCCTGGTCTTCTTCAGGTATGCCAGGACCTGTATCACTCACACTGATATGTACGTTATTATCTGTACGCACGGCCTTCAGTACGATTTTTCCACCTTCCGGGGTAAAATTGATCGCGTTTCTCATCAGATTGAGCAGAACCTGTTTGAGCCGTCTTGAATCGACTGTCATGTCGCCAATGGTTTTTTCACATTCCATCAATACGATAATGCGTTCTTTGCCTGCCCATTCACGGGTTAGATCATAGATATGGTTTAAAATATCGCTTATATCAACTTTGTCATTTGATAGCGACATTTGTCCGGCCTCGATCGTAGAAAGATCGAGAATATCATCGATCAGCTGGATTAAACGTGTGCCTGCCTGATGTGTACCTGTGGTGTACTCTTTCTGTTTATCGTTCAGAGGGCCAAAATATTCGTTCTGCAGGATCTCGTTAAAACCCATGATCGCACTTAACGGGGTTCTGAGCTGATAAGATACGTTGGCCAGAAAATCGAGTTTCAGTCTTTCCGCTGTTTCCAGTGCATCGTTTTTCTCGCGCAGGGCATTTTCCACCCGCATCTTGTCTGTGGCATCGATATGCGTGATCAGCACGCCGCCATCAGGCAATGGTACGGTTGACCAGATGATCAGACTGCCATCTTCGCGCATCAAATTGCCATCACGGCTACTGCGCTCCAGACCCTGACGCAGCAAAATCTCGCGGGCTGCCGGCCATTGTTCTATAGAAAAAGACGATTTCATCTTTTCTATCAGACGGTTAATATGCGGTCCGTCTTTCATGTCCTCGGGATGCAGACCCCAAAGGGTAGCAAAAGACGGGTTCCATAAGCGCAAGCGCCCGTCACCGCCAAACACGGCAACCCCTTCGGTCAGGTTATCAAGCGTCTCACGTTGAACCGCGACCAAGGTGTTATAGGAAGATTCAAGCTCTAGCCGGCTGGTGACATCCTCGAATGTCATCATAATCCCGCCCATCGGGTGCGGTACCACCAGCATCCTTAAAGCGTTGCCATTTGGCAGGTATAACATGTCTTCGTGCGGACCGATCAGGCCGGTAAACATATTAAGCCAGCTTTGCTTGAATTTGCGGAAATCCGCTTGCTCCGGCAGACGGCGGTTTTCCCGCATCCGTTCCATCAGGTCACCCAGCTTGGGTGCTGTGTTAAGATATTGTTCCTCAAGCGTCCAGAGCTGCGAGAAGGCTGTATTATAAAATTCCAGTTTTTGCTGCGAATCAAAAATGCCGATAGCGGAACCCAGCTGCTCCAGCAATTCCTTGTTCGCAGCAGCATAACGCTTCTGCTCTGTTTCCAGTTCTTCTTCGCGCGTAATATCCAGTGCGACACCCAACGTCTGGCTTTGTCCCGGCAGGGGGATTTCCATTACATTGACCAGACGGCGCTGCCCTTCGGCAATCAGATAGGCCCGTAAAGATTGCTGCGCTTCCTGATCAAGGGCAGCCTGCGCCAAAGCTTTGCCGGAGGTTGGCCCCGCTGCCTTTTTGGCGGGTTTAAAGCCCAGCTCGCGCTGTTCCGCGACAACGGTTGCCGGCGTTATATCAAGGGCACGGGCATAGGCACGGTTGCACCATGTAATCTCCGTGCGGTTATTCCTTGTCCATACGGGATAGGGCTGGATATCCAGACAGGCCTGTAAGCGGTTACGCTCTTCTTCTGCCGTCTTGCGCAAATTCTGGTTGATATCGGTTTCACGTGTAATGAGTGTGATGTCTTCGGCCCACAATATATCGAACTGCGTGTCCGGTGCAGCGGGGGATTGCCCTTTGCGCCCTGTCAGACGGATGGTGCGCGAACGGTCGGCTGTGCGGGCATTGATGCTGAAAACATCGCCATTCTGCCGCAGGCGTTCAAACAAACCTTCAAGGGCGGCGGCGTCACTGGCACTCAGGGCGCTTTGGATATCGTCAATGGTTCTGACTTCGCGCAAATTAAGAATGCTGGCAAAGCCGGGGCTGTAGGCTGTGTGGCCTGCGCTTGAAAAACCGCAATATTCCGCAGGTGCCGCAGACAAAAAAGCCTCCAGCTGTGCTTTCTCTGTCAGCCAGTCACCGTTGACGGCCGATGTGATTGACTTCCAGAAAGTCGGTTTTGCGGGGGCGGTTTTGCTCATCGTTCTTCCAGTTTAGAAGGCTCGCATCAAAATGACAATCCTCCCGGAATATCCGGATACAAACAAAATCCGGCCCTTTTTGTGTAGAGGGCCGGATTTCGAAGAAGGGTTTTTTAATCTGGGAACAATTAGTAACGATATTGATCGTTCTTGAACGGACCTTCGACTGTAACACCGATATAGTCGGCTTGTTCTTTATTCAGTTTTGTCAGCTTTGCACCCAGTTTTTCGAGGTGCAGGGCTGCCACTTTTTCATCCAGATGTTTCGGCAGAACATAAACCTTGCCCACTTCATAGGCCGAGGTGTTGGTCCACAGTTCGATCTGTGCCAATGTCTGGTTGGTGAAAGAGGCAGACATCACGAAACTCGGATGGCCCGTAGCGCAACCGAGGTTCACGAGGCGGCCTTCAGCCAGCATGATGATGCGCTTGCCATCGGGGAATTCAATTTCGTCCACTTGCGGTTTCACGTTGTGCCATTTGAAATTGCGCAGGCCTTCGACCTGAATTTCGGAATCGAAGTGACCGATATTGCAAACAATCGCACGGTCTTTCATGGCGCGCATGTGATCAACGGTGATGATATCGATGTTACCGGTTGTGGTCACGAAGATATCGGCTTTGGCAACAACATCTTCCATGGTTAGGACTTCAAAGCCTTCCATGCAAGCTTGCAGAGCGCAGATCGGATCGATTTCGGTCACAATCACGCGCACACCTTGTGAAGCCAGTGATGCGGCAGAACCTTTGCCGACATCGCCATAACCGCAAACAACGGCTACTTTACCGGCCATCATTACATCGGTTGCACGGCGGATACCGTCAACCAGTGATTCACGGCAGCCATATTTGTTGTCGAATTTGGATTTGGTAACCGAGTCATTGACGTTGATGGCACGGGCTTTCAGTGTGCCTTTCTTCGCCATTTCCATCAGGCGGTGAACGCCTGTGGTTGTTTCTTCGGAAATACCGCGCACGTCCTTCATCAGGTCGGGGTAATCTTTATGCATGATGGTGGTCAGGTCGCCGCCATCATCCAAAATCATGTTCGGAACCCAACCGTTCGGGCCTTTGATGGTTTGGTGAATGCACCATTCGGCCTCTTCATTGGTTTGACCTTTCCATGCAAAAACCGCGCAGGTGCCCTGGGCAGCAATAGCGGCGGCAGCATGGTCCTGTGTCGAGAAGATGTTGCATGAGGACCAGCGGACTTCGGCACCCAAAGCTTCCAGTGTTTCAATCAGAACGGCCGTCTGGATTGTCATGTGCAGGCAACCGGCAATACGGGCACCTTTCAAAGGCTGTTTTGGACCAAATTCCTTACGGATGGCCATCAGGCCGGGCATCTCTGTTTCGGCGATAACGATTTCCTTGCGGCCCCATTCGGCCAAGGAGATATCTTTCACTTTGTAATCATTTTCTACGGCTTTGGGGGCTGTCGACATCAGATCTGTCCTTTAAAAGGTTAATATTTTACGGGTTATTAAGAAAACTGCGCCAGAATAGGGCTTCGTAGGGAAATTGCAAGTAAAAGCGGGGGATTGCTTTGAAGACATTTAGTTCAGCGAGTGCAGGGCCGCTCTATACATACAGGCATCACCCTTTGCATGCGCATTCTTTCCAGATTCTCAAGAAACAGAGCCGTCAGGCCGACCCCGTACCTGTGGGCGAGTATACGGTTCTCGATCAGGAAGAAAGCCCGCGTCTTTCGGAACATAAAGTGATGAATTTGATTGCCCTCCTGAATGGCCAGCCGCAAGGGCTTCTGGATTTGGGGGCCGATCTTGCAACCCGTCTGGTTTACCAGCGTGTGCCTTCCGATGACGGGAAGGAAAGAATTATTTTCAAGACGTTGGGTTATGAAGGTGTTTCTACGGAAAATGCTCTACTGACCTTTTTGGAAGAGGGGGCATTGTAATGCGCATTTTAAAAGACGAATTATTGGCCCAGTTTTGTGCAAAGGCATCAGGAAAGCTCGATCGCCATCCGGAACTCTACGCCAGCAATGCTGCGAATACGCAAACAGCTGCACCTGCCGCACCGCCCCGTCACAAACCATAAATTTTTCAGATCTCAGTTTTGCCTGTTGATGTCGCGATGAACAACATTCAACGGGAATCCTTGGGCGGTGAGCCAGTCCTTCAGGGACTCAACCGTATGTACTGAACGGTGCTGGCCACCCGTACAGCCTATAGCGATTGTCAGATAGCTTTTGCCTTCGGCCGCATATCTTGGCAGCAAAGGCTGCAACAAGTTTTTGGTATTGCTTAGAAAACTGTCAAAATCGGTATCACTGCCGACATAGTCCTGTACGGCTTGATCCAGACCGGTGAGAGAACGTAAGGCGGGCTCCCAATAGGGATTTTTCAGAAAGCGTACGTCGAGAATAATATCGGCCTCGCGCGGCAATCCATAGCGAAAGCCGAAGGACAGGCAGGAAATGCTGAGATGCCCTTGCGTACCTGCTCCGAATAAACCTTCAAGCAGGCGGTTGAGAGCGTGAATTGATAAGCCGGTCGTATCTACGATATGTGTGGCGACAGGGCGCAGCGGCACCATAATTTCCTGCTCGGCCTTGATGCCCTCGCTTATAGGACGGTCGATTGCGAGCGGATGGCGCCTTCTTGTTTCCGTAAATCTTTTGTGCAGATCGGCATCGTCAGCTGTCAGGAAAACCAGTTCTGCGTTTGACTGGGTGCACAAATCAATAACGCCCTGTGCGGTAAATCCGCGCGAGCGGGCATCAATGCCGATGGCCATCGGACGGTTATGCGGACTGTCAGAGATCAAAGCTCCTGTCAAAGTCAGGGGGAAATTATCAAAGGTTTCATAACCCAGATCCTGCAGATGTTTCAGGGCAGAGGATATTCCGGCCCCCGACAGGCCTGTGACAATCAGGATCTTTTGTGCTTTATCCGGTGCAGCATTATTCATGATGTCCTTGTTCCCTTACCTCTGGTCAGGCCCTTTCCAGTATGACTGTAAAACGGGCTCCTGTCAGGGCATCACCATTATTTTTGCGGTTCTCGGCCCAGATTTTTCCACCATGGGCCGTGACGATCTGATGGGCAATCGAAAGCCCCAGTCCTGAATGGCGGCCATAGGCTTCGTGCTTGGGGCGCTCGCTATAAAAGCGCTCAAAAATAGCGTTCAGTTTGTTTTCCGGAATCCCCGGACCCTGATCGTCGATGGTTACGCGTACGGTTTGCTGCTCTGTCGTAATTGTAATCATCACCAACCCTTTGGGCGGCGAGAAGGACAGGGCATTTGATATCAAATTTTCAAAGACCTGTGCCAGACGTGTTTCGTTGCCGCGGACCATAATGGGCAGTGTCCCATTTGTAACAAGGCGGATTTGCGGGCTTTCATCCGCACTGCGGCCTGTGAAATTGTCACGCAATCCTGTCCGTTCCATCGGATTTTTGTGCGCGTCGGCCAATTTTTGCATCAGCAGATGCAGATCAACTTCGCCCATCTCATCCCGTGACAGTTCGGCATCCAGACGGGAAGCATTCGAAATATCTGTAATCAGGCGGTCAAGGCGCTGGACATCATGCTGGATAATCTCCATCAACCTGTCCTTGTCCTTCTGGCTTTTGACGATGGCAGCTGTTTCTACCGCGCTGCGCAGCGAGGTCAGGGGATTTTTAATCTCATGCGAAACATCTGCAGCAAAACGTTCAATCGTATCCATACGATCCCACAGGGCATGGGTCATCGCCCTTAAGGAGAGTGAGAGTTCGCCAATCTCGTCCTGACGGTAACCCATATCGGGAATTTCCACCTGACGGTTCTTGCCCAGACGGATTTGCTCGGCGGTGCGTGCCAGTTTTTTAAGGGGTCTGCCAATGATTCCCGCAAGATAGAGGGATAGAAAGATGGTAACGCTTAAGGAACCCATAAAGACCGTGAGAACTTCGAAACGCACCTGATTCATGGCTTTCTCGATGCTCTTGCCCTCGCGTTTCAGGACGACAACACCCATAACCTGCCGTACTTTTTGTACGGGCGCTGCCGCTGACAGGATGACTTTGCCATCCGCAGAGCGGAAAGCGGTCCCGCTGACATGGCCCTGCAAAGCAAGGCTGGCATCAGGATAATCCTGTACTTCCTTTGATTCTGTCTGCGGATAAAGCTCAAGCCCGTGCCTGTGTGGCAGGATAAGGGTCAGGGTATGACTGATAAAACGTAGTACTTTTTCCGCCGTCTTGATGGGGGCTGGCGGCCCCATAGGTTCTTTTGTGCGGCGATGACCGCTTTGTGTGAGTAGTAATTCGGAGTCACCCAACATCCGGCCTTCAAGGCTAAACAGCAGGATACGGCTGTCGCTGCTCTCCCCCAACCGGCGCAGCATGCGGCGTGAAAGTTCGGGGACCATAGCCTCGATTTCAACGGGCTTTGCAAAAAGAAAGGGACGGCCTTGCTCGACAGGTCTCACGGCGGCTTCGGCAATCGCACCGGCAAAGACTTGGGCTTCTGCTTTGACTGTTTCCAGTTCGGCACGGATCAGGTTGTCCTGATACTTGCCCATATACAAAATACCCAGCAGCAAAACGAGGGGGGCCACCAGATTGACCGCCAGAATGCGCAGTGTCAGCCGGCTGGTGCGGCGGAATTTTTGGGGATGAGATACCTTTTTCAGACCGGAATGGGCCTGCTTGGCCAAAATGGCGATAAAAGGATTTGCCGGCGTCGTCGCTGTGGGGGCGACGCCTTCCTCCTCATCATTCTTCTTTGTACTTGTATCCGACACCGTACAGGGTCTCTATCTGTGAGAATTCATTATCGATGACCCGAAACTTTTTACGAATGCGCTTGATGTGCGAATCGATTGTTCTGTCATCGACATAGATATTCTCACCATAGGCCATATCGATCAACTGGTCGCGGTTTTTTACGTGGCCCGGCCGAATGGCGAGCGCTTTCAGCAGAAGATACTCGGTGACTGTCAGATCAACTTCGCGGCCTTTCCATGTGCAGACATGGCGGGCGTCATCGAGAACAAGGCTGCCGCGTTTTGTGATGTTGTCGTCTTCTTCCTTCTTCACGTCCTGCGTTTGCTGGCGCAGGGCTTCACGGCGCAGCAAGGCACGGATACGCTCGATCAGAAGGCGCTGGGAAAAAGGCTTGGTAATGTAATCATCGGCACCCATACGAAGGCCGATAACTTCATCGACCTCATCATCCTTTGATGTCAGGAAGATAACGGGCAGGCTGGATTTTTCGCGCAACTTGCCCAAAACTTCCATGCCGTTCATACGGGGCATCTTGATATCAAGGACGACCAGATCCGGCGTATGGGTCATAATCCCTTTCAGGCCTTCCTCACCATCGGTGTAGGTGCGGACTTCAAAGCCTTCGGCCTCCAGTGCCATTGCGACAGAAGCAAGAATGTTCTGGTCGTCATCGACCAAGGTAATTTTATGTTGCACGGCGACCTCGGGGCTAGGGGAACTTTTGACCGATTGTACAGGGATTGCGCTCATTTTGAAGATCCTCCATCGCGGAAACTTATCATTTCATGATGAAAAGATAGGCGATCATCCTGTCCATAATAGGGCGGGAATGAGGCATTTATGCCTTGAAATCTTTGATAAAAAGGCGGTTAGGGGGCTTTTATGGCGCTGGGGTGGTTGCGGGCCCCTTTTTGGGTGGCGGCAGTGTTTCTTGCAACACGCCGGCATATTTATGGATGTTGCTCAAATTGCCGGAGGGGGCAATCAGCCAATATTGGTTGGCACGGCTCTGTGTATCATCGACGATGATATAGGACATATCCTGCTTTTTCAGAATCGCGCCGAGTTTGTCACGCTGCTTGCGGCTATCCTGTTCGTAGGGGTCGACATAAAAATTGCCGACAAAGAAACCCATTTCATTGGTCAGGATTTTCAGGCGTTCTGGTAATTTGCTGTTCACCATAAAATGCAGGGCGTAAATGGCCACGCAAATAGAGGGGCGATCCTTTACCGGAGGTTGTCGCAGGGCCGTACGCCAGTCAGAAGCCGGAATGTCCATGCTGTGCAGGGCCACCAGATGGTTACGGTCACGCTCGATGCCGTGATAGCTGACGCCACCACGTTCTGAAAAATAGGGGGCGATGGGAAATTTCCCACAGCCAATCTCGTAAACATGGAAAGCCATCTGCCCGAAATAGCGCGAAAGGGATCCGGCGATATGGCTTTTGACCTTACGGTTGCGGGGGCGTTCTTTTTCGTCACAGCGGGCATTCAATGTTTCGATGTCTTCCTGGGAGAGTTCCCCCGGGGCGGCATTACGGATAAAAATGGATTTGTTTCCCGGGCAACCGCGGAAATAACTGTACTTCTCGTCGTCCAAAATCAATTCAGGCTCGGCCCAGTGTGTAGTCGACACAGGTACGGCGATCAGATTGGCTGTCAGCCTCTCAATCGCCTTCCTGTCCTCTCCCTGTCTCTCGTCCGTCATCTGATTTGCCTTTTTAATTATATTTAGCAGTAACTTACATCTTTATATGTTGCCGAACCACCTCTGTATACCCTGTTACAGGTACGGTTGTACGTTCATTGGTACGGCGGTCCTTGATTTCAACTGTCTGGGTTTGGACATCCCGCTTTCCTACGCGGATCTGTACGGGTATGCCGATCAGGTCCATGTCTGCAAATTTATGTCCGGTACTTACGTTGCGATCATCGTAAGCAGCATCGAAACCAGCGTCTTTCAAATCGTTATAGATGTCTTCGGCCATACGGCAGGCCGCTTCATCTTTCGGGGTCGTATTTACAACAGCAACCTCGAAAGGGGCAATCGCGGGGGACCAGATAATCCCGTCAGCATCATGGGAAGCCTCGATCAGGGCTGCCGGCAGGCGCGAGACACCAATACCATAACAACCCATATGCATCGGCTGTACGTGTCCTTCCTTGTCCTTATAGGTGGCTTGCAGGGGCTCGGAATAGCGTGTGCCGAGATTGAAAATATGGCCGACTTCGATGCCGCGGGTTTTGGTGAAACCGGCGGGGACTATCTGCCCTTTTTCCAGCATTTCCTCGGTCAGGCCTTTTAGACCCGATACCTTGTTAAAGTGGGCGGCGAGCGCGAGAGGGTTGTTATAGATCTTTTCGGAGGGGATCAGGGCCACATCCGCCATAGCCGGATCAAACAGGATATCGCTTTCGCCGTACGTGGCGGGAATGACGAATTCGTGGCTCAGACTACCACCGACAGGGCCGCGCGGAGCTTCAAGCGGCAGGGCAAGTATACCCATTTTGTGGAAAATACGCTGATAGGCCGCAAACATTTTGTGATAGCTGGTGAGGGAGTCCTCGGCTGTGGCGTCAAAGGAATAGCCATCCTTCATCGTGAACTCGCGGGAGCGCAGCGTGCCAAAGCGCGGGCGTACTTCATCGCGGAATTTCTTTTCAACCTGATAGAGGTTAAGCGGCAGATCGCGCTGCCCCAAATTCATATCGGCAATCGTGCTGGTAAAAAGTTCTTCGGCTGTCGGGCTGACCAGCAATTCCGTACCGTTGCGGTCGTGCATACGCAGCATTTCAGGCCCGTAGCTATTATCGCCAACTTGCAGGCGTCCGGTTTTGTACCAGGCTTCGGCGCTTTGAATGACAGGAAAATCAACACGTTGCGCTCCGGCAAGTTCCATTTCCTTATGGATAAGCTTTTCAATTTTTGCCAATACGCGGGCACCCAGCGGCATCCATGCAAACAAACCGGGCGCACCGGCTTTGCGGATCATGCCCGAACGCAACATCAGGCGTTGTGATGGCAGAGGTGCCTCGGACGGTGATTCTTTCGTGGTTTTCAGCAAAAATTGTGATAATTTCATAGTGTACACACAGCCTCGATTATAAAGTTGGGCGAAATATAATTTCAGGTTATGGCAAAGTCAACTTTTTCATAATAAATTAAACAAATAACCATAAACTGCTACTCAAGAGGCGGGCTTTGTGTAATAAAATTTCTTGAAATAAAGAAGGTGTGAAATAAATGGCGACACGCATATATGAAGAGCCTGAAAAGAAGCTCCGTTTGATCCGTGATTTTGAAAGGGCCGAGCATTTTCTGGCCCATCAGCATGATATGGCTTTGGCGCTGGGTATTAATGATTACGCGACCCTAGCCAAAAACGGTGCTGCCGCTGCTGCCCATCTGGCCGCCTCCATCATGCATACCGGTCGTAATCCGGTCAGTGTTTTTACCAACAGTGCCGATAACCAGACAAAGCTGGTGAACGTGGTCGATGCCCTTAATCCCATTCTGGGTCTGGAAAAGGATAACCCTGCCCGTAATGATCCGACAATCCGGGCGACAATGCGCCGTCTGCATGATTTTATCGGCTGGCTCTATGACGATGGCAACTGTGCGAAGAAAGTCGCGGTTAGGGAATTCAATGTTAACGCCCGTGCCGAGATACGTCAGGCGGCTACTGCGGCTGCGGGTTTGCGCTGTGAAGGCGAGTCCGCGAACAGACCCCAAGCCCAAAGACGGGCAGAGTCTGCGGCAATACTCTGATTCTAATAGATAAATGAGATTGAAAGACGAACCCTCAGGGCTTTAGAGATCCTGAGGGTTTTCTGCTAGTGAAGGAGTCCAGAGCCCTGCGCGCGTCCTTGTGGGCCTGACGGGTTGCCTTCAGCACGGCATCGTCGCTCAAGGGTTCCTCTGAGGTTGTGACCGTATTCGGCGGCGGCGCGGGCTTCTCCTCCTGTGAGAGTGTCGACTCCGAAGTGACAGTATTTTTCGAGGATGTTTCCGACATGGGGACCTACTTTTTTTCGTAACGTGTCAATTTGGCTGGCTGTCGCCGCCAGATTCTGTTTCAGCAACCCTGTAAGCTCACGTGCCCCAGGGTGCGGTGAAGATAGGGATCTCATGGATCCTGAGCAATTGGCAAGGGTGGCAACCAAAATGACCTTGCCGCCTGCCTGCTCGACAAACGACCTTAAGGTCGCAGCCGTACCCCCATCCTTGGTCGAGTCATCGACAAGGACATAATTCCGGCCTGCCTCGATCGTGCCGGCAAAGTCCGGTTGGTGGAGCAATTTGTCGATGCTGTCCATTTCTTTGCGGCCCACACGGGCAACCTGCCTTACATCCTCTGCAACCCCAGTACCGAAATGGCGGGCCAGAAAGTGGGCAAAGGTGATCGGCAGCATATTGCGCCCGCCATTGGCCTTGGGGACATAGGGGGCCAGAAATATGGCATCCTTGCCCGCGATTTTCTGGGCGATATTGGCCAGACCCTGACTGGTTATAACGGTTTTGATGGCCTCGATAGCAGCATGGGCGTCACCGCCCTTTTTGGCCGCCTCATAATCGGGGTGCCAGTGGAGACATTGCCCCGAGGTCAGATTGAATTGCTTCCCCATTTTCTGGAGGTCCGGTCCCCAGAAAGATTGCGCGACAACAGGCAGCCCCTCCGCCCCCCAGGGGATGCGGGTCATAATATGCTGTTCGGTTTCCAATGATCCTTGCGTCACGCCCATGCCTCAACGATAAAGCAAGGGTGTTAATATATGATTTATGTCTAATTATAAGGGCTTGGCCAGACCGAGAACATAGCCTGCCAAAAACAGCGAGCCTGTCAGCAGGATGCGGCTGACGGGACATTCTTGCGGGATTTGGGTCAAAGCTTCATTGAGCGAGGCGGCTGTTCTGATCGGCAAGGCAGGGGCCAGACGCTGTAAAATCTGACTCAGGTCAACGGGATCATGGCTGTCGGACTCAAAGCCCGGCAGGGGGATGATGGTCAGGCTCTGCAGGTGGGGGAGCAGTGGGCCTGCGAATTGATCCGGATTCTTGTCACGCTTCATGGCCATGACCATGTGAAGCGGGCGAGGGTCATGGTCGTGCCACCACTGCGCCTGCCGCGCCAGTACCTGACCGGCACTATCATTATGCCCGCCATCCAGCCAAAGCTCCGTTGTTGGGGGAATAAGGGCCTGCAGGGGGTGCCCCTCCAGCCGTTGCAGACGCGCGGGCCAGCTGACACGGTGCAGACCCGTAATACGGGAATCCTCATGAATCGGAAGTGAATCAATCACATGGGTGCAAGCCAGCGCGGCACCTGCATTTTCCAGCTGATGCGCCCCGACCAGTTGTGGCATGGGATATGTATTATGTTTCGAGCCGTATCGGAATGTGAATTGACTCGGGTCTGACTCGGAAATGGTGATATCCCACTCCTGTCCGGCGCGGTTCAGAACCGTACCAATCTGACCCGCTATAGAGTCAAAAGGGAGCGTTTCCGAGTCATGACTCGCTGATGCACCGTATGCGCCAGCCTGATAGCCGATGATACAGGGTGAACCTGCCTTCATGATACCCGCCTTTTCGCGGGCAATTTCCTGAATCGTCTGACCCAGATACTGGCAATGGTCGAGAGAAATGCGGGTGATAATTGTGGCCGCCGGTTTTTCGATAATGTTTGTACAATCAAGACGGCCCCCCATACCCGTTTCCAGCAGGCACAGGTCGGCAGGGGTCCTGCTGAACAACAGGAAGGCAAGGGCCGTGGCAATTTCAAAGAAGGTGAGTTGCAAGCCGGAGGCTAAGGCCATGACCTCATCAAGGTTTTTTTCCAGAACATCATCCTTGACATCCTGACCGCACAGGTTGATCCGCTCGTTAAACCGGACCAGATGGGGGGAGGTATAGGCGTGAACACGGTAGCCTTCTGCCTGATACATCGCCTTCAGGAATGCAAGGGTCGAACCCTTGCCGTTGGTACCGGCTATATGGATGGTCGGGGGTAGATGGAGATGCGGGTCCCCCAGATTGTCCAGAAGTTTACGATAATCGGAGCGGTCATCAAGCGAGCTGCGCGGGGCGTGCAGACGCAAGCCATAAAGGGCTTCCAGCTTGTCGGATAAACGGGATGAGGGGGGGGAGGTAACGGGGGGATGGCCATGGGCGTTGTGATCAGGACTCATGGATGCCTTCCCCCGTCAGATTCGGTTAAGGCCGGTCAGGCGGCTGCCTTTTTGCCCTTTTTACCAGCGCTATTCACATTGGCAGGGTTTTTCGGCTTGGCTTTGGTGATCTTGGCTTTGATGCCTTTGGGGCTTTTGCCATTCAGACGGTTGCTTTTGGTTTTGCCGCTCACACCCTCGTCATCACCATGGCGCTGGCGCGGGTCCCGCATCTTGCGCATGGACAAATCAAGCAGACGGATCAGGGTATCACGCATTTCCTTACGCGGGACAACCATATCGACCATACCGTGCTCCAGCAGATATTCAGCTGTCTGGAAGCCCGGGGGCAATTCTTCGCGAATGGTTTCCTGAATCACGCGCTTGCCGGCAAAACCGATCATGCAACCGGGTTCGGCAATATGGATGTCACCCACCATAGCAAAAGAAGCACTAACACCCCCTGTTGTCGGGTCGGTCAGCAATACGAAATAAGGAAGACCGGCATCCTTGACCATGCCTGCCGCAATGATACTGCGCGGCATCTGCATCAGGGAAACCATACCTTCCTGCATGCGGGCGCCGCCCGAAGCGGGGATAGCAATCAGGGCGGCCCCTGTTTTCACCGCGTGTTCGGCGGCAACCACCAGACCTTCGCCGACAGCAGCCCCCATAGAGCCGCCCATAAAGTCGAAATCAAAAGCGGCAATAACAACCGGCAGACCATCCATTGTACCTTTGGCAACGATGATGGCATCTTCACGACCTGTTTTGGTGCGTGTTTCACGCAGGCGGTCGGCATATTTCTTACGGTCTTTAAATTTCAGCGGATCATAGGGTACGCGCGGTACGGGAACCTCTTTCCAACTGCCATTATCAAAGAGTGTTTGCAGGCGTTGCTTGACCGGAATTTTCATGTGGCTGCCGCAGTGGTAGCAAACATTCATGGCGTCAGCCAGATCGCGGTGGAACAACATACCTTCGCAAGACGGACATTTCTGCCAGAGATTATCGGGAACCTCTTTGGCCTCGCCTACGAGGGAACGAATTTTTGGACGGATAAAGTTAGTCAGCCAGTTCATGGGTATCAGTCGAGCCCTTTAGCTGTTTACGGGAAGGGGATTTATCTCGCAAATGCACTATAGCTGTCAAGGGGAATGATAATTATGACAAAATCAATCCCGTGCATCTCTTTTCAGGCTGTGCGGGCTTTCGGGGTGCTTTTCAGGGCGGCCGCCAGACCTTCAACCTGTTTCAGGACATCATCGGCGCTTTTACCGCCCTGTCCAATTTTGCCAACCGTATCGACCAGAGCCGAACCGACCACGACAGCATCGGCAATCGACCCCATGGCGGCGGCATCTTCCGGCGTCCGAATCCCGAAACCGACCGCCAAAGGCAGATCGGTCTTCGTGCGCAGATGCTGGAGGCGGGGCGCCAGATCGTTAATATTCGCCGAAGCCGCTCCTGTGATACCGGTGATCGACACATAATATAGGAAGCCACCCGCACCGGGGAGAATCTGTCCCAAGCGGTGGTCGTCTGTGGTCGGAGTAATCAGACGGATGATTTTCAGACCGGTCTTGTCGGCATGGTCACCCAGTTCCGGTGCTTCTTCCGGCGGCAGGTCAACAATAATGACGCCGTCAACGCCAGCGGCAACCGCATCATTTGCGAAACGCTCTGTCCCATAAATATAGACCGGATTATAGTATCCCATAAGCACCAGCGGGGTCTTCGTGTCATGCGCCCGAAATGCACGGGCCATGTCCAATGTCCGGTTCAGGGTCATGCCACCGGCCAAGGCGCGCTGGCCAGCAGCCTGAATGACCGGTCCATCGGCCATCGGGTCCGAGAACGGCATACCCAGTTCGATGATGTCAGCCCCCGCCGCAGGCAGGCGGTTCAGAATGTTCTGAGCCCTATCGGGGTCAGGGTCGCCTGCCATGATGAAGGTCACCAGGGCGGCGCGTCCGGCGGCTCTGGTTTCTGTAAAACGGGCTTCGATACGGTTGACACTGCTCGTTGCGTTCATAGGGGCACACCTTAAATCTTGTTTCTTTGATCCGGTCTTTGATTGTGATCCGTGACACCCCTATAGCATAGCTTTTTGCAGTGCGCACCTGAATGATTGCGCAGGGGTCAAAAGACTGCTATGCCCAAAGACATAAAATTAAACCAAAAACCATAACAGGGATAATCATCATGAAGACGTTTCGTCTCAGCAAGTTTTTGCCATGGGGTCCTCATGACCTCTTTGACCTGATCACCGAAGTGGAAGCCTATCCGCAGATCTATCCAATCGTGAAGGCGGCCCGTACAGTCTGGAAACAGGCGGGCTATACCGATATTGAACTGGAATTCAATCTGGCGGCCGGGGCGCTGTTGAAGAACCCGTCCATGGGTATGCGGGTCACATCGCAGGCGCCTCATAAAATTGAAGTCACCAGAACCAAGGGACAGATGGACCATTTGAAAATGGGTTGGTCCTTGAGCCCTGTCGGTGATGACGGCACGGATATGGACTTCTATATTGAATATGAAACAGGCATGGGCGGGATTGTCGATAATCTGGCCTTTTCAAAGATCAAGGGCATAGTCGGTGACACGCTGAACCGGTTCGAGAAGCATGCCACGGCAAAAATGGCGGAAAGGCAGGCCGCCGCTATAGAGGATTCGCTGGACCAGCTCTCCCGCCGCGAGAAAAAGCGCCTCAAGGGCCGGAAGCCTGAAGCGCCTTAATGCGCCTTCCGGTTTCCTGCTCGAGTGCGGGCAGGTCGATCTCTGCGATAAGGCCTTGTGCCAGATAGGGGCTGATTTTGCTCCATTCCTTGATCGCATGACGGCGGAAATCATTATGACTGTGCCATTGTGCCGCGCTTACATTAAAAGGGTTGGCGCTGACATGCATCTTGTGAAGGGAGGGCCAGTGACGCTCCAGTGTCATCAGGAAGCGGCGGGCCGCTACAATATGTCCAATACTGATAACTGAACCCATACCGGCCTCAAGACCCTGTTGCTGGAGGAGCGCCCGTGTCAGTGTCACATTTTCTCCTGTGTGACGGGCTTTGGGTTCGACCAGAATGACGTCATCAGGAACACCCCGTACCAGCAAAGCCTGACGCAAGGCTTCTGCCTCACTGAGACCATTCGTGGTTCTGACACCGCCGGAGGCCACAAGTAATGGTACATGGGCACTGAAATACAGGTCGGCTGCCTCATCGGCCAGCGGGTCAATAATCTGCTTATTGCCAAAAATCAGGGCAAAATCCGCATGCGTCAGGCTTGTCCTCTCGATGAGCAGATAATCCTGCACTGCCCTTGCAAAGGCAGCGCTGATACCGACAGGGGATGATTTTGAACCCGCCATGCCTTGCCTGACCCTAAAGTGAAATGCCGAGGCGGTCAGCCACGGTGAAGATGTCCTTATCGCCCCGTCCGCACAGATTCATCAGGATCGTGTGATCGGGGGGCAAAGTTGGTGCCAGCTTCATGACATGCGCAAAGGCATGGGACGGTTCAAGGGCGGGGAGTATTCCCTCCAGTCGTGCCATCGCCTGAAAAGCCTCGAGAGCTTCGTTGTCGGTGACACTGACATAGTTGACCCGTTTCTGGTCATGCAGCCACGAATGCTCGGGTCCGATACCGGGGTAATCCAGACCTGCCGAGATGGAATGGCCTTCGAGGATCTGGCCGTCGTCATTTTGCAGAAGATAGGTCCGGTTGCCATGCAGGACACCCGGTCTGCCGCCGGTAAGGCTGGCACAGTGCTGACCTGTTTCAAGGCCATGACCGCCTGCTTCGACACCGACGATATTCACCTCCTCATCCTCGAGGAAGGGGTGAAAAAGTCCGATAGCATTCGACCCGCCACCGATACAGGCCACCAGAGTATCAGGGAGTTTCTTGTTCCTCTCCATGAACTGCTGGCGTGCTTCGCGGCCAATCACACTCTGGAAGTCCCTGACCATTGCCGGATAGGGGTGGGGGCCCGCAACTGTCCCTATAATATAAAACGTATCGTTTACATTTGTTACCCAGTCGCGCAGGGCTTCATTCATAGCGTCTTTCAGTGTGCCTGCACCGGATGTGACGGCGCGCACTTCGGCGCCGAGCAATTTCATGCGGAAGACATTGGGCTTCTGGCGTTCGATATCGGTGGCACCCATAAAAATCGTGCAAGGTAATTTGAACAAGGCACAGACGGTCGCGGTCGCCACACCATGCTGGCCGGCACCGGTTTCGGCGATAATACGGGTTTTGCCCATACGCTTGGCCAGCAGGATTTGGCCAAGACAGTTATTGATCTTATGGGAACCTGTGTGATTAAGCTCGTCACGCTTAAACCAGACTTGCGCCCCGCTCAGATAACGGGTGGTTGATTCCGCAAAATAGATTGGAGAAGGCCGTCCGGTAAAATCGCGGCACAATTCTTCAAACTCTGCCCAGAAAGCCGGATCGTTCTTGGCCTTTGACCATGCTTCCTCAACCGCCAGAATAAGCGGCATGAGAGTTTCCGAAACATAACGCCCGCCATATAGGCCAAAATGGCCCTTTTCATCGGGAACGCTCTTATATATGGAGGCCGTTTGGGCCATGGCACACACCCTTTACAGAATTAAAGCTTAGAAGAATTTTTTAGGCATACACGATTGTCAAAGCAAGGGGCAAGACCAATCCTGATAATTATAGAAATATAAAGATAGACCCTGCGCTTGCCAGTAATAACACGGCACAAAGGACCATCTGGATAACCGTCAATCTACGGCTCTCCGCCAACGAGGTTCCTTTAATACAATACCTTTCTGGAAAGGGGGTTTGCCCGTGCGCCATCCCTTGATAATTCCCCACAGGCAAAAGCCCGCAATAACGACAAGCAGGGCCACAAGAACAGGATCTGAAGGATTTTGAGAAAGCATAAAGCAGAGTCTAAAGCGGAGAAATGACCCCTGCAAGGACAGCGTCACAAAACTCCTTAATCTTCAAAGGATTTTTCAGGCCCGGCTTATCTTCGACGCCACTCGATATATCAACCGCATCCGGCCCCAGCAGGGACAGGGCGCGGCCGACATTGCCTGCATGAAGGCCGCCCGAGAGCATCCATGGCTTGCGGAAGGTGCGACCTTCCAGAATCTGCCAGTCAAAAGAGAGTCCTGTCCCCCCCGGGAGGATGGAAATTTTAGGATCAACCTTGGCGTCGAACAAAAGCCAGTCGGCAACATCTTCGAATTTTTCAACACCCTTAAGATCCTCCGCCGTGGCAACTCGGATAGCTTTTATCACGGGCAGGCCGTAGCGTGCTTTGATCTCGGCAATACGTTGTGGGTCCTCTGCGCCGTGGAGCTGGATCATATTGATTGAAGATGTCGGGATCACGGCGTCAAGATCATCATTATGCGGGTTGACGAAAACAGCGACGCTTTTGATATGGCCGCCAGTCATCAACGCCATAAAACGCGCTTGTTCGGCTGTTAATGCGCGGGGTGATTTTTCCCACATCATCAGGCCGATATAATCGGCTTTCGACTCAACGGCAGCTATCAAGGCGTCATGGGTGGTGATACCGCATATTTTAATGCCGGTCATATCAGGCAGCGGCTTTCTGCAAGGCCGCCATAATCTCGGCAGCAGCGCGGGCGGGGTCGGTGGCTTCTGTGATCGGACGGCCAATCACCAGATGGGTGGCACCTGCCGCGAGCGCTTCCTCAGGCGTCATTACACGCTTTTGGTCTTGTGTGGCACTACCCGCCGGACGGATTCCCGGAACCATCAAAACCAGATCATGCCCATGAATATTGCGGACCGATGAAATTTCTTTGGGTGAGCAGACTATCCCTGAAAGTTCGGCTTCTTTAACAAGGGCTGTCAGTTTCATCACGCTTTCATGCGGTGGAAGGGCAAAGCCGATTTCCTCAAGGGCTTCGTCATCGAGGCTGGTCAGGATGGTTACGCCCAGCAATTTGATTTTGTCACTGGCGGCATGACGGGCGGCTTCCATCATCGCTTTGCCGCCACCGGCATGCAATGTGAGATAGGTCACATCAAGATTGGCAACCGAGCGGACAGCACCCGCAACCGTATTCGGAATATCATGCAGCTTGAGATCGAGAAAAATCGGCAGATCATTGAAAGCATCACGGATAGCGGCAATACCTTGCGGGCCATTATAATTGAAAAATTCCAGCCCCAGTTTGATCCCGCATCCGGCATTGCGCATGGCTTCGGCCAAAGCGGCGGCCTCTTTGATATCCGGTGTATCGATCGCACAAAAGATACGGGGCAGGTTCGAAGGTGCGGTCATGAAAGAATCCTTGATCATTTCGGGATTTGAAATATTAACCATTTTTGACATTGCTGCCCCTGAATTGCAAGAGCTTGCTGTTTTTTAAGAGCGGGTCTATACCTAAAACAATCATAACAAAATCAGGGTTTCATTATGTCTGAACAAAAAGCGGAAACAACTATCGATGATGTCATGGCACATGCCGGATTTGTGCCTGTCATCCATTACGTAGGAGAAGGAACAAAGCCTTCTTGTCCCGAAGGTTTCTTCATGATGGAATATCGCAGGCTTGATGACCCGCATGTTCAGGTGATTCTAAGCCTCAGCCCCCACGGCAAGGAAGCACACGATTTTATGCAAGTCGCCATCCGCAAGGTTGGCGTGCCGGGTGACAGTATTCTTTCCCGTGCTATCTCGTCGGTATTTGCATCGCCTGTAATCTTTAAAGCACAGGATGTGATTGATAACCCCTCGCTTCTTGATGAAGTTTTGCCTGATCGGCCTGGGTCATCTGATAAGTACAAGGTTATGGCGAGAACGCTTCACAATCTTGAAGGGATTACATTCTTTATGCCGGCGAAGAAAATCAGCAATAGCAGTGTGGTTTTGAAAGGCAGCGCCAGTCCGGCAGCCTTTGGCGTGGTGATTGGCAATGAAGGAGAGCAGTTCGCATCGACTTTCAACACAAGATCCGTCGAGATTTCCCTAGCGATCACCAATGTTCCGCATAAGGCCGTTATGAAACTTGAAGCTGATAATGCCTTTAATCTCGGAAAGCTGAAGAAGACTCTGCCGCAGGAGGTATCTGTGAACTGGTTCAATGAAAGCGGCAATGCCCAGCGTGTTATCGCGCGTCATGTGACGGGATTGGCTGCCCCCGCTTCAGGGGTTTCGCAAAGACAGCATCATATTATCGCGCCACGCTGATGACCGTGATTTTATAAAACAAAAGGGCCTGATATCAGGCCCTTCTTTTTTGATCGCATTCTATAACACGCTCTTATTCATCATCATCTTCGCCGTGATCAACACCACCATTGAGGCGTTCACGCAGGGCTTTACCTGTTTTGAAGAAGGGCAGACGCTTGCCATCAACCTGCACACTTTCGCCGGTGCGAGGATTGCGACCAACGCGGGGCTCACGCACTTTGACAGAGAAGGCACCAAAGCCTCTCAACTCGACCCGATCACCACGAGCCAGTGCATTTGTGATTTCGTCGAAAATCGTATCAATGATTTTTTCCACATCACGCATGTACAAATGCGGATTTTTTTCAGCGAGGTGCTGGATCAGTTCCGACTTGGTCATGCTCTTCCCCTTTATCTCTTGTTTCTGTGTGCCACAGGCCCTTTAGGGCGAATTGCTGTGTGTTCTCATACACTTAAGGCTACACCTCCAGAATGCCTGAAATGGAGGCCCGCCGTCAAGGGAAGAATCATGGTAAAAGAGAGGAAAGTCATTGATCGGAAAGACTTTTTTAATAATCAAAGTACCTTTCTACAGGGTGAAATCGCAGAAAACTGCGCTTTTCTGGCAGAGCCTGCCCGGGGTTGCCGGGGGCCAAGAAAAAACCCCGCCTTTTAAAAGGCGGGGTTTTCAATAACATTATATAAGCGAAGGGCTTACTTCTTACCGGCTTCGCCCAAGGCTGCGCCGAGGATGTCGCCCAGAGAAGCACCGGATTCTGTTGAACCGAACTCTTCCATAGCCTGTTTGTCTTCATCGATTTCACGGGCTTTGATCGACAGACCAAGCTTGCGTGATTTCTTGTCGATGGTCACAACTTTGGCATCAACCTTTTCACCAACGGCGAAACGGTCAGGACGCTGCTCGGAACGCTCGCGAGACAAATCGACTTTCTTGATGTAACCGGAGACTTTTTCGTTCACGGAAACTTCAACGCCTTTGTCATCAACGGCTGTAATCGTGCAGGTTACGATTGCGCCTTTGCTGATACCTTCGAGAGCGCCAGCATTCGGGTCTTCACCGGAAAGCTGTTTAATGCCCAAGGCTACACGTTCTTTCTCGGCATCGATCTCGAGGATCTTCACCTTGACTGTGTCACCTTTGTTAAAGGCTTTCAGGGCTTCTTCGCTTTCGTCATCCCATGAGACATCGGAGAGGTGAACCATACCGTCAATATCGCCAGCCAGACCTACGAACAGGCCGAACTCGGTGATGTTGCGGATTTCACCTTCAAGAACCTCGCCGTCTTTGTGATCGGCAGCAAACTTAATCCATGGGTTTTCCATGCATTGTTTGATACCGAGGGAAATACGGCGTTTTTCTTCATCGACATCCAGAACCATGACTTCGACTTCCTGAGATGTCGAAACGATTTTGCCCGGATGAACGTTTTTCTTGGTCCATGACATTTCGGAAACGTGTACCAGACCTTCGATACCGGATTCCAGTTCAACGAACGCACCGTAATCGGTGATGTTGTTGACGCGGCCCGTGTATTTTTGGCCAGGAGCAAATTTCTCGGCGATGCCTTTCCAGGGATCGCTTTCGAGTTGTTTCATGCCCAGAGAAATACGCTGGTTTTCTTCGTTGTAACGGATGACCTGCACCTGAATGCTCTGGCCCACGTGCAGCATCTCGGACGGATGGCTGACGCGTTTCCAAGAGATATCGGTAACGTGCAGAAGACCGTCAACACCGCCCAGATCAATAAACGCACCGTAATCGGTGATGTTTTTGACCACGCCCTGAAGAACCTGACCTTCTTTGAGTGTGCCCAAGATTTCGGAACGAACTTCCTGACGGCTTTCCTCAAGAACAGCACGACGCGAAACAACAATGTTGCCTCTGGAGCGGTCCATTTTCAGGATTTGGAACGGTTGCGGTGTGCCCATCAGCGGGCTGACATCGCGTACGGGACGGATATCAACTTGCGAGCCGGGCAGGAACGCCACAGCGCCACCCAGATCAACTGTGAAGCCACCTTTGACACGGCCAAAGATGATACCTGTAACGCGTTCTTGTTTATTGCAAGCTTTTTCGAGCTCGACCCAAACTTCCTCGCGGCGGGCTTTTTCACGGCTGATAGCGGTTTCGCCATCACGGTTTTCCATGCGTTCAATGAAGACTTCGACCTTGTCGCCGATTTTGATTTCGGGCGGTTGGCCGGGCATGGAGAATTCACGCAAAGGCACGCGGCCTTCGGATTTCAGACCGACATCGATAATTGCGAAGTCGTCTGTCATGTTGACGATTTTACCGACAACCACGTTACCTTCAACGCGTGTGCCTTTACCCATCGTCTCATTCAGTAGTTTGGCGAAGTCGGACCCTTCGTCACGGTCTTTCAGATTTTTGGCTACAGATGCCATGATATTAATTTCCTTTTTTTAGGAAGATGTGTCCGGCCAGACAGAGGATAAGGTCAGGACCGGTTTCTGAAAAAGAAACGGCCCCAAGCTTTCATACCCGAGGGACGGGCAATTCATAGTGGAAAATGTGAATCAAATCAATGAAATAAAAGGAATTTTTTCGTTTTAAGCGGGTAGGTGCCTCAGCGCTTCCTGATAGACTTCATCGGGCCCCATATGACTGGTATCGATCGATACGGCATCGGCGGCGATTTTCATCGGGCGGAAGTCACGGCCACTGTCGCGGGCATCCCTGATTTTCATGTCCTCAAGGACTTTTTCATAAGCAATATCAATACCTTGACCGGTCAGTTCCTTGTGACGGCGGGCGGCGCGGATTTCGATATCGGCATCGACATAAAATTTCAGGACAGCCTCGGGGAAGATCACGGTCCCGATATCGCGCCCGTCAAGGATGGCACCGGCCTTGCCGCTTTGGGCGGGGAAGTGGCGCTGGAAATCATGCAGGGCCAGACGGACTGCGGGCATTGCCGCCACAATCGAGGAGCCACGACCGGCTTCCGGCCCGCGCAGGGCCGGATCCTCCAGTGTGGCGGCATCAAGGGTACGCGCGGCGGCGAGGGCGGCCGCCTCATCCTCGAAAGGCAGGCCCTTTTCAAACAGGGTATAGGCAACACGGCGGTAGAGCAGACCGGTATCGAGATAGGCGTAATCAAGGTGACGGGCCAGACGTTTGGCCATCGTGCCTTTGCCGCTCGCGGCGGTGCCATCAATCGCGATAACCGGAATCTCTTTCATCAGGCGGCCCCGACTTTCAAATTCTCGAGCGTTTCTTCGATGGAAGCACCTGCCTCATTCATCAGTTCGACAAAATTCGGGAAGCTTGTACGGATGGGTGCGCCATCATCAACAGTGATGGGGTCTTCACTGGCAAGACCCAGAACAAGGAAGCTCATGGCAATACGATGATCAAGGGCAGTCTCGATCAGGGCACCCCCTTTAGGGGGTTTGCCGTTACCGTAGATGGTGAGGCTATCTTCACCCATCTCCAGTTTCACGCCACAGGCGACAAGGCCATCGGCAATCATTTTCAGGCGATCACTTTCCTTGACGCGCAATTCGGCAAGGTTGGTCATGCGGGTGATACCATCGGCGCAGGCTGCCGCCATCGCCAGTACCGGAAATTCATCAATCATGCTGGGTACACGTTCGGGCGGCACATCAATACCTTTCAACGTGTTTGTGCCGCGTACGATAATATCGGTCACAGGTTCACCGGCATCGTTCTCGACCTTCACAAACACAATATCGGCGCCCATTTCTTTCAATGTCTCATAAATGCCGGCGCGGCGCGGATTGACGCATACATTGAGCAATTTCAATTCCGATCCCGCCACGATACAGGCGGCGACTGTAGGGAAGGCTGCAGAAGACGGATCCGCCGGAACATCAACCGCACACCCCAGAAGGCGGCTGCCACCCTTTACCGTGATCGCTTCGCCATCGGCTGTTTTGGTGACATCGACATCCACACCAAAATGGCGCAGCATATTTTCGGAATGATCGCGTGTCGCGTGACCTTCGATCACGGTGGTTGATCCTTGGGCATTCAGGCCCGCCAGCAATATCGCTGACTTTACTTGTGCCGAAGCTACAGGCAATTTGTATTCAATTCCCTTGGCCGCACGCGTGCCCTTGATGGAGAGCGGCAAACGCCCGCCTTCACGGCTCTGGAATTGGGCGCCCATCAGCGAAAGCGGTTCCATCACGCGCTTCATCGGTCTTTTGATCAGGGATTTGTCACCTGTGAAAATTGCATTCAATTCGTGCGAAGCGCAAATGCCAAGCAGTAATCTGGTCGAGGTACCGCTATTGCCCATATCAAGGATATCTTCGGGCTCTTTCAAATTGCCGACGCCGATGCCGTGTACACGCCACAGCCCGTCACTATCATCAATAATTCTGGCACCCAGTGCGCGCATGGCGCTTGCCGTGTTCATGACATCTTCGCCCTCAAGCAGGCCAGAAATAATGGTTTCCCCTTCGGCCAGAGCTCCGAACATCAACGAACGGTGGGAAATGGACTTATCGCCGGGAATACGGGTAACCCCGCTCAAAGGGCCCGATTTCCGCGAAATTAGGGGTGTAGCTGTCATGATGTTCACACTGTTCAATAAGGGTAAAACCGGAGTTTTTATAACCTTTTCAGCCCTTAAAATACCAGCCCGTTTTTACGGTCATGCGCCTTATTTGCATAAAATATTTGGCAGGGCATGCTTGAGGGGGCTAAGGTCAGTCATCAAAAAGACAAGGAGGAACACAAAATGGCGGATTTGGTAACCCAAGGTTTGGATCAGTGGGCTGCGCATGAAGAAGCACTGGCCCGTGAATTTGATGCCGCAGGACAAGACCCTGACCAGATGATGAAAGAAGCGTGGGCGAATTATGTGGCCCCTCCCTCCGTAACCGGTCAGGCCAAGGAGGCCCAGACGGAAGAAGTGAGCCGCCGCCCTCTCAATGATTATGCCTACAATATCAAACGCTGGTTTTAAAAATCAGGCGGGTTTGCTGACGATGTTGATCACGGCGCGGTCTATTGTTTCGCTGACACGCCGTCTGCGTGCCAGATTATGATCGTGGCTGTCAGGTGAGCCCAGATAAGCCAGCAAGGGTGCGCCCTGTACCATGTCCCACATTTTGATTTGTCGCCATGAAGGAAGCGTGCCTTCCGGTCCCAAGAGATCATGGCCCGAGAGCTTGTAGTTTCGTAAGGCCTGAAAGCCGAGCGATTCTCCCGCGACCTGATCATCCGCTTTATCGGCCATGCGCCGTAGACCATCAAAATACAGTAGCCCCAAACGTTCAAGGCGGGCCGGTGTCTCGGGATCATTGATGTGACGCTGTAAATAGGATTGTACAGCCATAAAGATGTTATTCACGGTGTGTTGTCGCGTGCTACGCATTTCATTGCCCAGGAAGATACGGCGTGATTCCGAAAGGGCAGGATCATCGAGCAGGCTCTCATCAAATTCCATCTGGCCCAAAAGGGCAGCATAGTGAAACAGATTATTTTCATTGATATTGGCAATGCCCCTCAAGTCGGGGTTCCGATATTCTTCCGGCTTCTCGATTTCCAGCCTTACATTCTGGGTTAGGATTGTACTCACATCCCTGATCATACGCCTGGTCAAAAAATCAGGCATGGGCAGCAGTTCAAGATATAAATCCTGTAAGGCTGGCAAATCTACAAGAGCAGGATAGCGTGTCAGCGACGCTTTCCATTTATCCCTCATGTGATCGGCGAGTGTCGGTGTGCCGGCACCCATCTTCTCCATGCGGACCAGCATCCTGTCCATCAAGGGATCGGTTAAGGGAATCAGGCGCATGGCAATATGTGCCCCGGCGGTGGCCAGATAATTCGCTATGCGTTGATGATGGGATGTAATCATGCCTGATGCTTTCAAACCGGCATCAATATTCTCTATCGCCGTGTAATAATGGTCGAGCTGTTCTTCCAGTGTTCCCGCACCGTGGCCCTCATCCATGTGACGATATGTTTGCGCATGGCTTAATAACGCCCATGCCTCATAGCTATCAGTGCGGCTGTCATCCTGCACAAGGTAGGAGTTGAAAAATATTTCCAGTGGTCGTGCATATAAGGGGTCAGCATATTCACCCCTGATGTTGCCGTTGATTTGCGTGCTTGTCAGATGATGCATTACATCATGATTGGCAAGAGTGGTAATGTGTTTCAGGGATGCAAGCAATGCGCTAGCTTGCTCCTCCGGAATTTTCTCCATCACCCTGTGGTCAAGGGCTATGATCGGAAAGGCTACCGAGTAATTGGTTTGTTTGTGGGGGCATTGTGCGAAGCCCATATGATATTCGTAACCGGCAATATCCTTTTCCTTGCTGAAGAAACGGATGGACGATTCCGGTGATTGCTGGCTCTCCCATAGGGATTTTAATGTATCTGTCGGTACGATGGCGACTTCGGACAGAAGAATATTTCCTGTATCCATGGCAAGCTTGTTGAAGAGCTGCTGAATGTTGGTTCCTTCGTAAGCGGATCGGGCTTCGGGGTTCCACCCCCCCAGATCACTGTAATTGATAACAGCCCTTGCCCATAGCGGGGGTTCCGGCTTGTTTTCGGTGTGGGCCTGCCGCAAACGGTGGCCGAGCGCGTTCATATAGGGGCTGAGGCGGTTTGCTTCATAGATGATCGCCTGTTCAGGATCATTCTGGCGAAGAGATTCTATATAGGTTTTGAGAGTATCCAGCCCCGAGGGGCCTGTTTGATGCACAAGAGGAGGGCGCAGGCTCGTATCACATGAGTCTTTCGTTGAAATAAGCTCCCGAGATTGGCCGGTCTCTGCCACAATCATCTCCCAGCGTCATGCAGCCTTGAACAGGGCCGCCCTTGGTAAACAGGCACCCAGTAACACACTTTAAAGCAGGAGTGTTAATATTTAGTGCCGCCCGGTTTTGAAATATTATTATACTGCAGCGCGCCATCATAAGTAGTAAGAAGGGCGATATTTTTTTGGACTTTTTCAGTTGCAATGTCCTATAAACCTCAAGGGTTTACAATAAAAAAGGGAGAGTCTGAGTATGACACCGGAACAGTATAAAAAGCGCGATTCGTTGATTGTTATTTTTCAAAAGGCGCAAGATATGGCGTCAGTAACGATCGATAAATCTCTCACGATTGATCTGACCTTTCATCAAAGCCTCTGTGATTTGGTCAACAAATTTGGATATGACGGAGATACGCAAGGCCATATCATGATGGCGCTGGATAGTTTGCTGGATAGCAGGCCTATAGATACAGTGCGGCAATATACCCGTGATCTGGCCAACCATGTAGCAGAGATCAGGGAGCGCATGGATGACAAGGATGGTGATGAATATAAAGGGCTGGAAACATTTGAAAGCCGTCTGGCTGCACAATGGAAACATTTGTTGATGGCAGACCAGCAAACAAATAGCGGTTACCGTGCCCGTGAAATGTTTCAGGTGCGCGATCATGCCTTTTCCCCCGCTTTGCGAGCAGCGGCCTTAAGTTTGAAAAGCGTAAATCTTCATAATCCTGACTATAGGCTTCGCCCTCAGTAACCAATGCAGACACCAAGAAAAAGCGGGCCCGTCTTATCGAGCCCGCTTTTTTGTCTTTTTGGTGTAGAGGTTAAGCCTTGTCTTTAAAACTGCTGATATTGCCGTCATAAGAGCCGATAAACTCTTCGAACTTCTCTTTAGGCACTGGCCGTGAATAGCGGAAACCCTGTACCTCATCACATTTCTGGGCAATCAGGAAGGCTTCATGCTCTTTGGTCTCGACACCTTCAGCAATAACTTTCAGGTTAAGCGAGTGACCCAAGGCAACAATGGTACGGGCAATCGCCGCATCATCAGGGTTCTGCAGAGCGTTCCTGATAAAGGACTGGTCAATCTTCAGGCGATCAATCGGGAACTGGCGCAGATATGACAGGGATGAATAACCGGTACCAAAGTCGTCAATCGCAAGCTCGACGCCCAAAGCGTGCAGGTTCTGCAAGATGGCAATCGTATGCTGGATGTCTTCCATGAACACAGATTCCGTAACTTCCAGTTCAAGCTGGTGCGGCGGCAATCCTGTCTCGCGTAAAATCTTGGAGGTGTAGGCAACGATGTCACTCTGATAGAATTGTGCTCCCGATACGTTCACAGCAATACGAACTTCGTGGCCTTTCTTCTTCCAATCCATGGCGCTTTCAACAGCTGTCTTCATAACCCATTCGCCAATCGGCACAATCAGACCTGATTGCTCGGCGATCGGAATGAATTCTGCTGGCGAAATAAAGTGGCCGCCTTCTTTGCTGTTATCAGGTTTCCACCAACGGATCAGCGCTTCGGCACCAATAACCTTGCCGGATGACAGATCCAGCTGGGGTTGATAATTCAACAGTAACTGGTTCTTCTCCAGAGCGTCACGCAGATCACGCAACATCTGGAAGCGCATTTGAACGGCGCGGTCGTAATCTTCCGAATATTCCTTGATGGTATCGCGGCCATCTTCCTTGGCGCGGTTAAGCGCAATATCGGCGTGCTTCAACACCTGATCCGGATCAATACCGTCATCGGGGAATGTCGCAACCCCTATAGAGGAACGGATCTGGAAGTTTTCATTGAACACCTTGAAGGGTTCGGCACGAATAACGCCAATGACACGATCAGCAACATCACGCGATGTAATCGATTTGCCTGTCAAAGGCATGGTGATGGCAAATTCATCTTCGCCGGAACGTGCAACAATTGCTTGTTCGGGTAAAGAAGCACGCAGACGTTTGGCAACGCCGCGCAGGATGGCATCACCAACATTGTGACCCATCGAGTCGTTGATGTCCTTGAAATGGTCCAGATCAAGGGCAATCACGGCATAACGGCCCGGATTTTCGCTGCCTTGGGCACGCGCCATCTCGTTGAGCTTTTGCAGGAACAATGTTCTGTTTGGCAGGCTGGTGAGGGTATCGAAATAGGCCAGTTTGTGAATCTGGTCCTGTGCGGCGCTTTTAATACGCTTGATGTTATCGGCGTTTTGTTTAATCAGAACAAGCGCGATATCAATAGCACTGCCGATTTCATCAGACGGATTGAAGGGGGAACGTTCGACGCGCGGGTTCTCGGGATTTTCCGAGGCGCGCATCAGATTGCTACGCAGGAACAGGATAGGTTCAAGCAGCCAGTAGCCAAGGGCCATCATCAAAACCGTCGTCACAAAAGCCGACATCAGCAACATAACGAGAATGTTCTGTTCCATATAATTGAAAACCTGCTCCTGTACCGAGGAGGAATCAATTTTGGCTACAACGACAAAAGGGCGGCTCAAAGATTTTGGACGCAAGACAACTTCGTAATGCGTTCCATCATTGCTCAGGTAGTTTTGTGCCTTGTACCCATTCTGCATGTTCAGATTTGTCATGGAAGGTTCGCCGTAGGCACGCAGAAGATTGAAATCAACCGAGTATACCGACAGACCGAGGATACGTGTGCTTTCCAGCACACGTTTGGCCTCATCTTCCGAGATGGGTGAAGCCAGAAGATCAGTAATTCTTTCCTCGATCAGCGGGGCAATCGCCGATCTCGCGGATTCACTGATTTCATCCAGACGGTCCTGTCGATATTGGGAGATGGTCATACTCATGATCCCGACCTGAACAGTCAGGATGGTCAAGAAGACGACCATGGTAATGCGCCAGCTTAGACGGCTTTTCCAGATATCGCCGGGCGATCTGGTGAAGCGGGCGCTGAATGATTGAGCTTTCGTGGGTGCTGGCTGTGCACGCGCACCCGAGCGTCTGGGCGCTGCTGCTGTGCCTGCGGACGGTGCTGAAGGAGGACGTTTGGCTGAAGAAGAAGGCGCACGCGTCATCTGCTGTTTACTCGGAGTCGCCATGTATCTTGTTTGCCCTGATACAGATTTAGAAAATGACCCGCAATGCGATGAAACACCGTTCCCCGATAACAAGTCCCCACAATTCAAGGTTAGCTGAAAATGATTAACAAGCTATTGATTTTTGCCTGTCCAGAGGAGAGTCGATGTATCCCAAAGTATTGGAATCAATAGATTTTAAGGTATATCAAAAAAATCTAAAATAAAAGACAAATTAGGCCCTTTGCTGCTTTGCAAGAGGCGTTTGCACTGTCTGATTTGCTTCGGCAACGGCCAGAGTTTCCTTGAAACGAACGGGTTGGCCACAGGGGATGCCACCAATTTCACCGTCCTGCATAACAATCTGGCCACGGATGATGGTGGCGACCGGCCATCCTGTAACTTTCATACCGTCATACGGGGTCCAACCCGCTTTGGATTTTTGCTGTTTGTTGGTGATTTCCTTTTTGGCCTTCAGATCGACAACCGTAAAGTCGGCATCATAGCCGGGACAGATGCGACCTTTATTGGCGATCTGGTGGACGCGTGCCGGACCATAGGCGGTCAGATCGACAAAACGCTCGAGCGTAAGGCGGCCTTCATTGACATGGTTGAGCATGACGGGCACCAAAGTTTGAACCCCGGGTGTGCCGCTGGGGCTCGCCGGATAGGTTTTTGATTTTTCATCGAGTGTATGGGGCGCATGATCCGAACCCAGAATATCAATCAGGCCGTTGCGGACAGCTTTCCAAAGGGCATCCTGATGGCGTTGTTCACGAATAGGCGGGTTCTGCTGGGCATGGGTTCCCAGACGCTCGTAACATTCAGGCGCGCTTAAGGTCAGATGGTTGGGCAGAACTTCACAAGTGGCGATATCGCGGTTTTGTTCAAGGATAGCCAATTCCTCGGCCGTAGAAATATGCAGGACATGGACGCGGCGGCCACACGCACGGGCAAGACGGATCAGGCGGGAAGTGGCACTGACACACGATTCAGGAGAACGCCATATAGGGTGCAGTTTCACATCATTGCTATCGCCCAGAATGGTGACCTTGTTCTGGTTCATCATCATTTCATCTTCGGCATGGACGGCAACAACCCGTTGGCCGTTTTCCAGAACGGCACGGACTTCGTCATCGGTTGCAGACAGCAGATCACCTGTTGAAGAACCCATAAAAATTTTAACACCACAGACACCGGGCAGGTTTTCCCATTCAGCCAGATGCGGAGCATTGACGGCTGTACCGCCGAAATAGAAAGCGTAATCGCAATAAGCCGATTCACCGGCGATCGCCATTTTTTCGGCGAGGGTTTCCGGTGTTGTCGTGAGCGGTGTTGTATTCGGCATTTCAAAAATGGCGGTTACGCCGCCGGCAGCAGCAGCCATAGTGCCGTGCTCGATGTCTTCCTTATGGGTCGCGCCCGGCTCGCGGAAATGAACCTGTGTATCAATAACACCCGGCAGGACATGCAGACCACGGCAGGGCAGGACGTTTTCTGCGGTTGCGCCATCCAAATCACCCAAGGCGGCAATCTTGCCGTTTCTGACCCCGATATCCACCTCGATTGTCATGCCGGGCAGAACGACGGTACCGCCGCGCAAGATCAGGTCATATGTTTCGGTCATGGGTCCGGTCTTTCTTTAAAGCGGGGTGGGGCTTCCGATCAGGAATATGCCAAAGGGGGATTCCCGATCAATCGTAAACATCTTATGATGATACAGATGATAGGTTACAGAAATACACAGAAAATTAAGCTTTGCCATAAAATAATTGGAAAAAACGCATAATGAAAATAAAGGCACGAAGGGCATGAAGGTCATCAAGGAAAGTCCGGAACATCATTTCCTGACATTCCTCTCGCAAGTGAAGGAAAATGGGTCGGGCTGGTGTGCCATACATCTGGCACGTTCGGAAACCTTGATCCATGAAGATGTCATCGGTGAGCCCGATGCCATTCGCAGTAAAATCCATGACTATAAAATGGCTGGCGAAGACGTCATCGCACGCCTGCAGGCAGAGGCTGTAGATTTTAGTGATGCCACGCTTTACGTTTTTACTGATGGCGATTTATTGCTATTGACCAATCCTGGTGGTGGTATCGAAGAAAATTCGTTCCAGAATTATTATCGCGAGCTGGCGACAATATTCACAGGGCGTAATTGTCGTTATGGTAATGTGATGCAGGATATATACAGTTATCAGCGTCTGGTTGATGAGCGCCTTATATCCGCCCGCCGTTTAAAAGCCTATGAAGCGATGTCCGATAAAGTCCGTTTGCAATCGATACCGCTGCGGCGTGAACGACACAAAGATACATTGGTTCTGATTGTAGAGGATGACCGATTCACAGCGGCCTATGCAGCCAATATCCTGAATAAGGAATGCGAGATTATTCACGCCAAATCAGGTGAAGATGCCATTACAGCCTATATAGAACATGCCCCCGATATTGTCTTTCTGGATATACATTTACCGGGGATCAGCGGTCACCAGACACTGGATGCTATCAAGCTTGTTGATACCGTGGCCCATGTCGTGATGCTCAGTTCTGATGCCGTGAAATCGAATATTGTTGAAGCCTCCAAGGGGGGTGCGTCCGGTTTCCTGAAAAAACCGTTCACCAAGGAACGTATGCTGGCTGTGGTTAAGGCTTCGCCCTTTTATAAGCCCAGTCGTCATGCGGGAATTCCCCAACAATTCTAGCCTTTCAACCGTTATGCAAAGAAGTCTTGCCGATTCATAAAAAATCATGTTTTCTGGCACCTAAACCTGTGACCAGACCGTGATTAGAAGGTAGCTATCGGCCATCATGACAACTGTATATCTGCACAATACCCTGACAGGACAAAAACAGGCCTTTACGCCGCTTGATCCGTCCCATGTGCGTGTCTATGCCTGCGGACCTACGGTTTATAATTATGCCCATATTGGTAATGGCCGGATGGCGGTTGTTTTCGACATGTTGGTACGGGTTTTGCGCCATGTGTATCCGCGTGTGACCTATGTTTCAAATATCACCGATGTTGATGACAAGATCATGGATGCCGCCCGCCAGAGCGGAGAACCGATCGATGCGATCACACGCAAATTTGCCGATATCTATAATACCGATATGGCCGCACTGGGTGTGGGTATGCCTGATATCCAGCCACGTGCAACAGAACACATCGCCGAGATGATTGCACAGATCGAACAACTGATCGCGCGCGGCCATGCTTATGAAGCACAAGGCCATGCTTTATTCAATGTACCGTCATTTCCTGCCTATGGTGGTTTATCAGGCCGTAGCCGTGATGAACAAATTGCAGGTGCGCGTGTAGAGGTGTCACCGTTCAAAAAAGATCCCGCCGACTTTGTGTTGTGGAAACCTTCGAGTGATGATCAGCCGGGTTGGGATTCGCCGTGGGGACGCGGACGTCCGGGCTGGCATATCGAATGTTCGGCGATGGCTGAAAAACATCTGGGTTTACCGTTTGATATTCATGGGGGCGGTGCCGATCTGAAATTCCCGCATCATGAAAATGAAATCGCCCAGAGCTGCTGCGCCCATGGTCATGAAACTGATCTGTCAGCGTTTGCCAAATTCTGGATTCATAATGGCTTTGTGACAGTGGATGGCGAGAAAATGTCGAAATCAATCGGCAATATTCGGCTGGTCCATGATCTGGTGGCCCATTATCCCGGTGAAGTATTGCGTCTGACTTTGTTGTCTGCGCATTACCGTGCTCCTTTAAGTTTCACATCCGAAGCTTTGGATCAGGCAAGAAGTATTCTTGATCGCTTCTACCGTACCTTGCTTGATTTGAAAGATATCGAAGCCAGAGAAGAAGAAATTCCAGACGCTGTGATGACGGCCTTGTGTGATGATCTGAATACGCCGCAAGCTTTTGCTGCCCTCAATGCGCTGGTGCGTGATATCGCGACCGCCAGCGATGATGAAAAAGCCCGTATCAAGGGCGCTTTGCTCTCTGCCGGAAAACTGATGGGTATCTTGCAACAGGATCCGGCAGTATGGCTTGGTTATGGCGTGCAGGACGGCGTTGATGCTTCTGCTATCGAAGCCTTATTGCAGGAACGCAAAGATGCCAAGGCGAGCAAGAATTTTGCGCGTGCCGATGAAATCCGCAAAGAGCTGGGTGCCATGGGAATTGAAATTGAAGATACCCCGCAAGGCACCAAGTGGCGTAAAGCGGGTTAAAAATCCTTTTTGATTTTCTAACGGGCCACCAATACCTGATAATAGGTGTAGGCGCTGGCATTGGCATCACGGTAGCAACCGGCGCTTTTACCTGTGAGTACAGCTTCTTCATCGCTGAGCGTTTCCGTGTTGGTATAAGTGCCGGCAAAGCGCGTAAGGTCGGTATCGCTTTCTTCAGGCGGTGTTGCGGTTTTTGTAGCGAAACCCAAAAGATAGTTGATCAGTTGGCAAACCTCGAGTTTGACCCCCGATAAAACCATAAGCAAGTCGCTGCAGCTAGCGCCTGCGCAATCCTGTCCTATCAGTGATACCTGATTGGCGCCTGTGAACTCATAAACAGCGGCCGCATTTTCAAGAGCGAGAGCCGGTGGTGCACGGTAAGCGATGCCGCCCCCTTGAGAATTAAAAATTTCAGCCGTCGGCGATGTATCGAAAACACCGTAATCTGCATGGGCATCCGGATAGGAAAAGCGCAGGCTTTCGGCGGGAATTCCTCTCAGCCTTAATTGGCCGGTTGCCTTGTTCAGGGTATCACCATAGGCAATCACTTCAGATGCTGCCAAACGCGCACGATCCTCTGTCAGGCTTTTGCCGCTTGAGCGGCTTCCCTGCGCTACGGCAAAGGATAGCGCCGCCAACAAGGCGACAGCTATGAACAGATAAAAAATGACGTTACCGCTTTCAGAAGATCTCATGGGTCTTAGTCTATCAGACCAGAAATTTTTTGAAATCGCCTTGATTGCTGCGCGGGATATGGACGGGAATTTCTTTATAGCCCAGGGCTACGAGAGTGAGGAAGGTCGCCCGGCCCGAGCCGATCTCGATATTATCCATCATACCGATCCCCAAAATCGGTTTATCCAGAGGGGTGCCGCTTTTCAAGGCGTCCTCAACAGCCAGACGGCGGGGTTTTTCGGTATCGGAGAGTTCATCAGCCGTTTTGATCCGCCCATCAGGCAGCAGCCATTCGAACGAAAACAGGGATTCGCGCCAGCTTTTCATGACTTTGGCCGAATCGACAGTCACCGCCATGTAATGGTCGGGGCGGCCCGTAGCTACCGGATTATCCTGAAAATGGGCAGCCGCAGGGCTGGCAGTGGCTTGTTTCGGCATGATCGCCTCGTTTCATCGTATTCCATCCAAGGGGCCTTGAATCACAAGGCCTTCAATGTCAGATTACGGGGGAATTGGAAAAAAATCGTAAACCATTGTCCTATTAGGGAAAATGACATGAACGAATTGTCAGCAAAACGTGAAGCCCCCGAAGTCATCATCGTGGATAATGATGCCGATGAAGTCAGCTGTGATGGCGGCGGCGGTGCTTTGGGGCATCCGGTTGTCTGGTACAGCTTTGCGGGAACGCATAGTGTGACTTGCCAATATTGCGACCGTGAATTCGTCAAACGTTCGTAAGGCTTAGGCCCCGCCAAGGGCCAAGATTTGCTTTCCAGCCCCATTGTTTTATATAATTTGAAGAAGGTTGGTGCTGCCTGTCAGGCTGACCGTTAAATAACTTGCTCGTTTTACTTTTGAGGAGTTGTCATGAATACGACACGACTGACATTATTCGATCACCCGTTTTTTCTCGGGTTCGATCATATAGAGCGCGAATTCGAGCGCCTGAAAAAAAGTTCCGATGGTTATCCTCCCTATAATGTAGAGCAGACAGGCGATCATGCCTTGCGCATTACTCTGGCGGTTGCCGGTTTCAGGATGAGTGATCTCGATATTGAAGTTGATAACAATCAACTCACCATTCGCGGCAAACAAGAAGATGATAAAGAACGTCTTTACCTGCATCGCGGTATTGCGGCCCGCCAGTTCCAGCGTAGCTTTATGCTTGCAGATGGAATAAAGGTGATAGGGGCTACGCTCGATAGCGGTTTGCTTCATATTGATATGCAGCGCATTGTTCCACAAAGCACAGCGCGGAAAATTGAAATCAGAAATGGTGCAGGCTCGCAGCAGGCCGCACTGGGTGAGCCGGAGCCGATTGATGTCGAGGTATCAAGGAAAGGGGAAAGTGAATGAGCGAAATAATATCTTCACGCACCGCGTTCCTGCGCAATCTCTCCCCTGATGATTTCCTGATGGTGGGTATGAACCAGATTGCGTATATCAGGCCCATCATGGCCAAGGGCCAATCAGCATGGGCCCTTCATGCCGCCGACGGTACCTTGCTGACCGTACAGGGTAAGGAAGCCATGGCGCAGATCGCAGCCCGCCAGAACGATCTTGAAACAGTCATGCTGCAATAAAATTTCTTACAGACCAGAAAAGCGAAAGGCCGGACCACAAGGAGTGCAGTCCGGCCTTTCTAATTGGAAAAGTCGTGAACCCCAGGGCAATTGGAGTAGTTCCCTTCCCAAACTGTTTTCTCGTTGCGTATGACATCCGGTGGACATCACCCCAAAGCATTGAAAAAACAAGAAATCGTTTGTCAGAATTATACTGAAGTTACTTCATAATCGCAAAACAACTGCCGCCTGTCAAATTCCGCAAGACAGGCAGAAAACAGCCATTTTTAAAAGCAGGGAGATTGACCTAAGCCGCCGCCAGCAGGCGCTGGCTGCCTTGTTCGATCAAGGCGCGGATACTGTCGGAATCGGCTGCCGCCCGCAAATCTTCCAGAAGGTCTGCACTACGCATCAGGCGCGAGATACGGGCCAAACGGCGCAGGTGATGCGGGCCATCACCACCGGGCGAGAGCAACATCACGATCAGATCAACCGGATAATCATCAACCGCATTGAAATCGATGCCTTTGTTCAAACGCGCTAAAGCGATAAAGGGCTGTGTCAGTTTTGGTAAACGCATATGCGGGATAGCAACACCTTCACCGATACCGGAGCTGGCTTGCCCTTCACGGTTCATCATTTGCGAATACAGCGTACGCGCAGGAAAACCTGTGATGGTGTCGATCTTATTGGCAAGAGCCTGATAGACTTGAGAGACTTGTGTGGCTTTCAAATCAGGCAGGACCAGATCAATCACCAGACGTTCATCATCAGAAACATACACGGGGCAAAACCTTT
This sequence comes from Micavibrio sp., assembly GCA_046294845.1. Taxonomy (GTDB): domain Bacteria; phylum Pseudomonadota; class Alphaproteobacteria; order Micavibrionales; family Micavibrionaceae; genus Micavibrio_C. The sequence continues at coordinate 583,520 of JBKBNU010000001.1, forward strand.
TTGATTCGGGTTGCTTTTGCTGATGAAATACAACAGATGTTGACCCTGTACCAGACTCTTTATGCTGTGCGGCGCATAAAAAAATCGTTTAAAAACAATCTGTAAACCATGATTTTTGAAATGCGGGATTTCCCAAAGTAAAACGCCCCAAAACGGGGCGTTTGACGATTCGGTTATTTTTATCGCGTGTGAAGGCGTTCCTGCTGTTAAGCAATACGCTCTTTAACGGCGACCCTTGGCAGCACTCTTCTTGGCGGGCGGCTTTTTGGCCGCAGCTTTCTTGGCGGCAGGAGCCAACTTTTTCACATTTGATTTGGCTGCCGGCTTCTTGCCTATCGGCTTTTTCGCAGCATCCTTCTTAAGGACGGGTTTAGCCAATGGTTTTTCCGAGAGTTTGGCAAGAGTGCCTGGCTCACCGGGATCAACCCAGCCGATATTACCATCGTTGCGACGATAGACCATATTCAGACCGCCATGTTTGGCGCTACGGAACAAGAAGGCATTCTGGTGCGCCAGATCAAGACGCATCACAGCTTCTGAAACCGTCAGTGTCGGGATATGGGTTGTCATTTCGGCTACGACCAATGGATCATTGCCTTTGGATACATCCGGCTCTTTTTCGAGATCATTGCTTGATAAGGTGTAGTCGTTCGCCTTTAGCATTTGCACTTCCGGTGAACGTTCCAGCTTGTCATGGTGATCGCGCAGACGACGTTTATAACGGCGCAATTGCTTGGCCGCTTTTTCGGCGGCTGTATCGAAAGCCAGATAGGCTTCGGCTTCCTCGGCATCGGCTACGACCATAATGTTGCTACCCACGCGCACGGAAATTTGTGCCCGCACCAGACCGTGGCCATGTCCTTCTTTCGAGAAGGTGACGTTGGCGTCTGTGCCGTGGTTGAAATATTTTGTGTTCATCTCCTCGATTTTGTTGCTGACATGTGTACGCAGGGCTGTGCCTACGCTCATTTGTTTACCTTGAACGGTAATGCGCATTGTCTTCACTTCCATATGTTGGTGTTAGTCGAAATTATGAATCTGGAATATTCAAAAGGGTTATGTTTCTTTGGCAAGGGTCCCTCCTTCTTCCATCTTAGCCCCTAGAGTATTGTCAAATTGTTAAGGAATGTCTAAGGGGCTATGGTATTGATATAGGTCAGAAAAAACCGTGTGCCAGTCTTTCCTGTTTTTAAGCTTATGATTTACTTTTCTTGATACGACGACGTTGCACCGATGAGGGGATATTCATGGATTCCCTGTATTTAGCGACGGTACGGCGGGCCAGGTCGATATTTTCTTTTTTCAGAATCTCTACAATTGCATCATCGGACAGGATGGCTTTGGGGTTTTCCTCCTCGATCAGGGATTTAATCCGCATGCGAATCGATTCGGCGCTATGGATACTGCCATCGGCGCTGGTGATGGCGGTGGTGAAGAAATATTTCAGTTCGAACAGACCGCGCGGAGTACCGATATATTTGTTGCTGGTGACACGGCTGACCGTGCTTTCATGCATATCAATTTTTTCGGCCACATCTTTAAGCGTCATCGGTTGCAGAAATTCAATCCCGTAAAGGAAAAAGGGTTCCTGCGCCTCGATAATTTCGCTCGCGACTTTCAGAATAGTTTTGGCGCGTTGATCAAGGGCGCGGATCAGCCAGTTGGCAGAATTGATTTGTTCGTTGAGATATTCGCGCGATTTCTTGTCTTTGGCGCGGCTCGAGACTTCCGTGTAATATTCCTGATTAATCAGAACGCGCGGCAAAGTATCGGTGTTCAGTTCCACGCGCCAGCCACCGCCTTCCGATTTGGGAATAGCCTTCATCACCACATCCGGCACAATGGTCTGGACAATCACATGTTCGAACTGGCTTGCGGGGCGCGGGTTTAAGGACTTGATCTCGTCGATCATGTCATGAAGATAGGTTTCATTCACCCCGCAAACCTTGCACAGGGCATCGTAATCATGGCTGGCCAGCAAGGGCAGATTATCAACCAGCTTTTGCATCGGCGCATCAAGATGGCCCATTTCATCGAGCTGGAGTGCCAGACATTCCGCAAGCGATCCTGCAAAAATCCCCGGGGGGTCAAACTGTTGCAAGCGGTCAAGAATATCACTCACCAGATCCTTGGGCGCGCCCAGACGTTCGGCCAGAATATCGAGGTCAAGCCGCAAATAACCGCTTTCATCCAGCATCTCGATCATCAGGCCGCCAATCATGCGGTCCTTGGGGCTATCGAAAGCCATGATCATTTGTTCATGCAAATGCTCACGCAATGTTTTTGGTTTGGTCAGCGTATTTTCCAAAGATAACTCGTTATCTTCGAAGCTGCGGCTGCCGCCACTGCCGATCTGGGCACTGCCGGAATCAAAATCCCCGCCACCCGAAGGTTCGGCCTTGCTTTCGGCTTCATTGCCTGTCCATGCGTTATCGAATTCTGCACCGACATTATCTTCGTTCTTGGAAACTGGCGCTTCTGCCGGGGCGTGATCGCCCCCTTCGGGTTCAGCTTTTTCCAGTAACGGGTTCTGCGCCAGCTCTCCTTCAACAAATTCGTTCAGTTCGACATTATTCATCTGCAGCAATTTGATTGCTTGCTGCAGCTGGGGTGTCATCACAAGATTTTGTGACTGCCTGAGATCGAGGCGCTGGGAGAGATTCGTGCTCATGCAAGAATTATACCATGAAATGGTACGTGCAAAAAACCATGATTATAGAGGTATGGTCAGAGCGAGAAGCCTTCGCCCAGATAGACTTTGCGGACATCATCGTTACCAACGATATCGTTCGGCGTTCCTTCCATCAGAACTTTGCCGTCATGAAGGATGTAAGCGCGGTCAACAATCCCCAAGGCTTCGCGTACGTTATGGTCCGTAATCAGGACGCCGATCTTCTTGGTTTTCAGGTAACCGATCAGGGCGCGGATTTCACCAACAGCGATAGGATCAACGCCAGCCAAGGGTTCATCCAGCATGATAAATTGCGGACGGCTGGCGAGCGCACGGGCAATTTCGACGCGGCGGCGTTCACCACCGGAAAGAGCAATCGCAGGCGTGCGGCGCAAATGGCTGATGGAAAATTCGGCCAGCAAATCCTCAAGCAATTGTTCCTGATCTTCGTCATTGAGGTCCTGCGCCTGTACCACGGCGCGGATATTATCCTCGACCGACAGGCCCCGGAAAATGGACGCTTCCTGCGGCAGGTATCCAATCCCCAGACGGGCGCGGCGATACATCGGCAGCGCGGTAATATCCTGCCCGTCCAGTTGAATATAACCGGAGTCAGGATTAATCAGGCCGCTGATAATATAAAAACAGGTGGTTTTGCCTGCACCGTTGGGGCCGAGCAAGGCTACGGCCTCCCCGCGTTGCAGGGTCAGGCTGACATCTCGCAAGACCGGACGCTTTTTATAGCTGCGCGAAAGATGCTGGGCGGTCAATCCACGGGGGACAGCCTTCAGGGCACGCTTTTTCGGTTTTGCGGGTTTGTTATCGGTCATCGCGGTGCATCATGCTCCGAAAAGGTGAAAAAGTCAAAAAATCCTTAGTTTTTCAAGTCTTTCCAAGGTCTTCACAGGATTCCGGTCAAGGGCCTAGGGGGCGGTCAGACGCCCCCCCGTTGGCTTGCTTGTAAGCGGAGGCGGTATAGCGGCCGGACTTTCATCGGGGATAACGGTCACGCCCTGCCCCGAAGCTGGGGGTGTTGTTGATACGGGGGCCGGTGCGGAGATCGGTGCGGGCGCAGGCGCAGTCTGCTGCTTTTGGTCATTACTGCCGGGGTAGAACGTACCCTTAACCCGTCCGCCGGATGTAGTTGTGGTCTGGTTGCCGAACATGCGGCTGACATTGGTGGTCAGATTGATCTCGGCGCGGTCACCTTCCAGAATATTCGGGCCGCGCTTGATTTTTACATTCCCGATCACTTCGGCGATGTTGCTATCGGCGCGGTAAATGCCGCGATTGCCGGTCAGCACTTCGGTCGGTGTGGTCACAACCACATGACCTTCGCCTTCAAAACGTTCCAGCTTGCGCTGGCCGCTTGATCCATTCTCCGTTGTTGAAAAGAAGGCCGAGGCTTTGTCGGCTTGCAGCTTGTCCTCACCGCGTATGATCACAACGTCACCATAGGCGCTTAAGCGGCCTTCATTGACAGCATATTCAAATTTATCACGGGCGGTTAAAACCTGATCTGGCGTAATCATCTTCAAGCCTTCGCCTGTCATGGTCGCCACACCTGAATCAATCTCGTAGACTGCCTTCTCGCCAAAGGCCTGATTGCCTTGCGATGTGATTACAACATCGTTATCGGCACTCATGCGATAGATATCGTAATTGGTCTTCGCTGTTTCACGGTAATCCGCGGTCAGGGTTTCCGCCTTGATGTGGAATGTCCCCTGACGGGCTTCGGCTGCGCCACGGGCAATATATTTATTGTCATTACGGTGCCATTCCAATGTCTGGTTGGCGGTAATTTCCAGCGGTTCGTTTTTATCGGGATTGGTTTGCGCCATTACTGGCGCGCTCATCAAAAACAGACTCACGAGAGGAAAAAGAAAAGAACGTATCATGTGTTAAAGGCCTTTCACCCGTTCTTTCAGAATAAGTTTGGCAGGTCCGGTAAAGACAACCAGACCTGTTTCGTTATTGGCATCCATGCCTGTGGCATTCAGCGTAGCGGCGGGTCCGGTAATCGTGACGGGCTGATCTGTGCGGCTTTGCTGGGTTTTGATATCAATTGCCAATTTTTCGGTATCCATGACATAGCCATTGCTATGCTTCAAATTGACAGCCCCATCCAGCAACAAATTGCCTGCCATCTGCCGGTAGGTGCCTTTACGGGCGTCTATATCGAGCTTCTCGCCCTTTTTCATGATGATCGTGCCAGTCGGGGCATCCAGCAGCAGGATGTCCGGATTTTGCTGGCTCTGGACTGCGCGGGTGGCGGTCAAGGTATAGGGGTTCTTGCCTGAATCAACACCCTCAAAGCGCGGGTTGATCAGTTCGTTACGGGATGCTGCCTGTTCTGCGGGAGATATATCTTCAATCGTCATGGGGGTAATGGTTTTTTCCATCTTGGGCCATGCCATCACGACTGTGAGCAACGCCAGCGCAATCAGCGGCAGCACCAGCCGCATGATCTTTACAAAACGGGAATAGCGCTGATGCAGGCGGGCAGAGATACGGCGTGTCCGCTGAAGATGTGCCAGGCGTTCTGTTGTTGTCTGTGCGTCCTCTTCGGGTGTCATTCTGCGCCTTTTTTGGAAAGCTGCAGCTCTTTATACAGGTGCCATGCCGAAGGCAATATCGACAGAATGATAATGCCGAGAATAATCGGCAAGAGATAATGATCAAGCTTTTCAGGCGGGATCAGGTTGCCAAGGAAATACCCCATAACGGTCAGGCCCACAGCCCACAATGTTGCACCGATAATGCTGTAAATCACAAACAGACGATAAGGGACTTGCGCCATACCGGCAAGGAAGGGGGTGAAGGTACGAATAATTGGCAGGAAACGCGCCAAAATAATGGCCATTTTGCCGTGCTTGTCGAAGAAACGCTGTGTCATCTCCAGATGTTTTTTCTTAAGGAAACGGGAGTCGCCATTTTTAAAGAGGCGCATGCCGACACGTTTACCAACTTCATACCCGAGCATATTGCCGGTCACCGCCGCTACAAAACATCCTGTAGCCAAAATGGCGAGATTGAGAAATCCCTGGGCGGCGATCACACCGGCTGTGAATAATAGGCTGTCACCGGGGAGAAAGAAGCAAAAAATGATACCTGATTCAGCAAAGACAATCCCCCATACACCCAGATAGCCCAGAGATTTGATCATTGGAATTATATCAAAATGCATGTCTTTGGCTCCTTAGTAATAACTTCTTTGATATATCAGGCAATACCGGCTTGCAGGCAATCCTGCATGCGGATCATCCCCACAAAGCGGCCTTGTTCCTTGACGGTCAGGCAGGTAATCGGTGATTTAAAACCGTTCAGCATCATGTCAACGGCTTCGGCGGCCAGCAGGTCGGCTTCGATACATTTGGGATTAGCTGTCATCAACATCCCTACGGTCTTGCCGAGGAGGTCAGGAGCCATATGACGGCGCAAATCGCCATCGGTAATAATGCCCAGCAATTCCTGCTTCTCGTTAACGGCAATCAGCGCGCCGAGATTTTTCTGCGTCATAACCAGCAAGGCCTTGTCCATTGTGTCATCGGGACTGACCAGCGGCAGCCTTTCGAGCGGCTGCATGATGTCGCGCACAGCGCGCAATTTCTGGCCGAGTTTTCCGCCCGGATGGAAGACTTTGAATTGCTCGGGTGTCAGGCCACGGCGCTCCAGCAAGGCCACAGCCAAAGCATCGCCCAAGGCCAGCATCATGGTTGTCGATGTTGTCGGTGCCAATCCGTTCGGACAGGCTTCGGCCATCTTTGGCAGGATCAATTTGATGTCGGCATGTTTGGCCAGTGTGCTGTCAGGGTTGCTGGTCATGGCAATCAGGGTAATCCCGAAGCGGCGTGTATAATGGATAATATCGGAAAGCTCGGCGCTTTCGCCGCCGTTGGAGAGAAGCAGAACCGCATCGCTCTCGGTAATCATGCCGAGATCGCCATGGCTGGCTTCGCCCGGGTGCACAAAGTGGGATGGTGTACCGGTTGAGGCCATGGTTGCGGTAATTTTCTTGGCAACGTGACCGCTTTTGCCCATGCCTGCCACGATCAGGCGGCCTTTGCGTTCCATCTTGATTTCATGGATGGCGCTCACGGCTTCACTGAAATTATGATCGAGGGCCTGCGCCATGGCCTTGACCCCGTCTGCTTCGATCGTCAGGGTGCGCATGGCACTTTCGATATCCTTGGCAATCTGGCCGGCCTCGGGGGCGGCAACGGGCTTCGGGGTCATGGCTTTTCTTCCTTACATTATTGTGCGAGGAACATGGTCTCAGTGGCTGAAAATGTCAAATTCCGGCCAACCGGCGGTGTCGAGTTTTGCCCGATGGGGCAGGAAGTCAAAACAGGCCTGCGCCAAGGCATCCCGTCCCTCGCGGACCAGCATCTTGTCGAGTTCGTCTTTAATGCGGTGCAGGTATAAAACATCATCGGCGGCATAGGTCATTTGCTCTTTGGTCAGTTTTTTCTGACCCCAGTCTGATGATTGTTGCTGCTTGTTCAGGGTGACACCGAGTAGTTCCTGACACAGGATCGCCAGATTATGTTTATCGGTGTAGGTGCGGCACAGACGCGAGGCAATCTTGGTGCAATAAATATTGCTTATGTCAATTCCAAGATTGTGTTGCAGGATCGCGACATCAAAGCGCGCAAAATGGAAAAGTTTGGTCACTGCCGGGTTTTCCAGCAGCGCCTTCAGGTTAGGGGCTTTGACAGGGCCGGGGGCAATTTGCACCAGATGGGCCTGTCCGTCGCCACTGGAGAGCTGGACCAGACAGAGGCGGTCGCGATGGTTATTGAGACCCATGGCTTCCGTGTCGATGGCAACGGTTTTGCCCCATTTGATCGTCTTCGGCAGATCGCCCTGATAGAGGTGAATTTTGGTTTTCGTTGTTGCCATGGTCCATGATCCTTGTTCTTGCGCGTAACCGCAGGCCTTTACCCGCGATGCGGGCTTATTCTAAATGAAAGAAACAGGGAATCAAAGGTTTAGTAGGGGCTGATTTAGCCAGACGGCCATCGCCGAGGCTCCCCGCTGCTATTGCTATAAAAAATCTCTCCTGCTTTAGGGGAGAGATGGTGCCCAAGAGAAGACTCGAACTTCCATGACATTTCTGTCACACGGACCTGAACCGTGCGCGTCTACCAATTCCGCCACTTGGGCATGCCTAATATAGGGGCATCGGGGAAAAGCCAGCGATAACTAACCTACAGTGACAAGAAAGTCAAACAGGTTTATCATCTGTTTCCTGAAGCCCTGGAGGGGATTCGCCCTGAAACAGCCTGTTTTTCATGTTTCTTAAGATTCTGAAGGCAGACTATATAGGGAGAGACTATAGACTATATTTGGCATGTGCTTATCGGAAGGGCTTGATATTCCATGAAAATTCTCGTGATTGACCGTGACACGCTGGCAACCCAGCTGATTCGCTCCCGTCTGGAGGTAAAGGGTCATACTATCGTTGAAGAGGGCGTCAAAAATAATGCGATTGCCTTGCTGGAACGTGAACCTTTCGATGTTGTCTTTATTGATCCGGCGCCCCTCAATAATGCCCGTCCTGTGGTGCTGGGTATCCGCCGTGCCATTCGCAATTACCCCTATGTGGTTTTAATGTCGCAAGATATTCCTGCTGAAGAAGGCTTGCGCTCGGGTGCCAACGAATTGATGACCAAGCCGATCAATCATAAAGGTCTTGAAGTCGTCATGGAAAATGCCGAGCGCCTGACCTCCTTGATCAAGCGTATGGGTGATGAAAGTGAAGATTTCCCGTCTGCCGGTGGTGTGATCGCCAAATCTGCCTTCAACCAGTTATTTCTGTCTTGTATCGACCGCGCCGACCGTTATGGCGAACGTTCTTTCCTCGTCTTTATCGGGATCAAGAACTATCAGGAAATCTTAAGCATGGACGGCACCTATGCCGCTGAATATGCCACAGCCAAACTCTCGCAATATCTTGTGCGCCTGCGCCGCCAATCGGACATTATTGCCCAGACAGGCCGTAATGAATTCTGCTTGATGCTGCAACGGCCAATGTATGAAACAGAACCGATGGAAGCGGCTAACCGTTTTGCCGATGCCTTGCGTCGTTTTGATGATATCTGTTCGAGCGAGAACGTGAAGGTTGAAGTGGCTGTTACGTTGATTGATCTGCCTGTAGGCAACAAGCATGTTGAACATGTTGTGACCTTTACCAAGCAAAAGGCGACAGCAATTTAAAAAACCCCTGCAAGGGTATGCGCTTGTTGACTCCGCACTCTTGAATGCATGAAGATCAAGTCATCAACAGGAGAAATCCGTTTTCAAGAAACCCGCCCGTGATGGCGGGTTTTTTCATGTTCAAAAATTATTCAGGAGGTCATCATGACTACACTTTTACCCCGTGATAGCGAGAACAACGTCATTCCGGCTGTGCGTTTGAAAGGACAGTCTGCCCATGCCATCAATGCAACAGCGGCATCAGCGCGCAATAGTACGGCCTTTGCCGACGATACGCAGATCATTAGTGTCTATGCCACTGTACCTGTACGTTTGCGTTTTGGTGATGATAGCGTGAGCGCTGTTGCCACCGACCATTATTTTCCAGCGGGGGTCTATTACGATTTTTCAATAGGTGGCGGCAAGGTCAATCACTATAGCCATCTGGCAATTCTGCGCGAGGGCAGCACCGACGGTGTTGTCTATATTTCCGAAAAAGAATAAAAGCGCTTTTAAAGCACCGAGCGTGATTTCAGCGCTGTCATGATCGTTCCTTCATCAAGGTAATCAAGCTCGCCGCCTACGGGAACGCCGTGCGCCAGTTTGGTGATCTTGATGTCTGGACGGACTTCTTGCAGGCGATCGCTTAAGTAATGGGCGGTTGCCTGCCCATCGACAGTAGCGGACAGCGCCAGAATAACTTCATCAATGCCATTCAGGCGCTCGACCAAAGCCCGAATGGACAACATATCCGGCGTCACGCCATCAAGGGCCGAGAGGATACCGCCCAGAATATGATAACGCCCCTTATAGGCCCCTGTGCGTTCTATTGCCCATAAATCGGCAACACCGGCGACCACGCACATCACATTCTGATGGCGCTGGGCATTGGTACAGATCCGGCAAGGATCGGAGAGATCAAGATTGCCGCATAAATGGCAGGTGCGCACCTGTTCGGCGGTTTGTTCCAAGGCCTGCATCAGCGGTGTCATGATTTTCTGGCGATTGGTCAGAAGATGCAGGGCGATACGGCGTGCCGAACGGGGGCCCAGACCAGGTAAACCGGCAAGGGCACGGATCAATCCGTCAAGCGGACCATCGTTCTGGCGTGAGGAATAAGACATGGGCTTATCCTAGTCGTTAAACTTCTTGCCTTCCAGTTTCTTTGGATTGCTATACACAAAAAGGCTTGAGGGCAGATTAACCCCCGTCTGGAGCTGGAAAAGCTCGACTTCGGTGATCGAACCTGTGGCATCGGTGACGCGCCATTTTTTTAAGGCAAAAGGTTCCGGTGTGAACCCTAGCGTCAATGTTCCGGCGGCGGGGTCGGATGTCTGGGCCAATGAAATCTGGATCAGGTCGCCACCCTCTTTAATCTCGGTCACTGAAATATCACCGGAGAGTTTCAGATCGGAACGTAGGAGGAAATCGGCCATGGTTTGGCCGATAGGGGCATTGCTTTGTTCCTGAAGCTGGCTGTCATAGAAATAGATAAAGAATCCATCGGCGACGACGAAATCCTTGATCGGGGGATCATATTCAAAACGCAATTTCCCCGGACGGGATAAATAGAAAGTACCAATAGCCTGTGATCCATCCAGAGCCGTTTGCAGGAAACGGGCTTTCGCAGTTTTCAGATTCTGCAGATAGGCTTCGGCCTTGGCAATCTCGGGGCTTTGAGATTGGGCGTAAGCGGGCAGGGAAAAAACCAAAAAGGCCAAGGCCAGAAAAATATGTCTCATAGCCTTATTTTTTAATGAAATAAGGCGGCGAAAGAAAGGCTGAAAAAAGGTTTTATTTCTCTTATTCCTGCAATGATACCAAGGTTGCATTCCCGCCCTGACGGGTTGTATCGATGCTGACCACCCGTTCGGTTGCAAAACGGTAGAGGTAATGCGGACCGCCCGCTTTGGGACCAGTGCCGGATAATCCTTGTCCGCCAAAGGGCTGGACCCCGACAACGGCCCCGATCATGGTGCGATTGACATAGAGGTTTCCGGCTTCGACTGAACCGGTCACATTGCGGATCGCCGAGCCGATACGGGTATGAAGCCCGAAGGTCAGGCCGTATCCTGTGCTATTGATATCGGTGATGACTTTTTCAAGATCGGCTGCTTTATAGCGAATGATATGCAAGACGGGGCCAAAGACTTCACGCTCCAACAGGCGAATATTTTCAATCTCGTAGGCTACAGGGGCAAAGAAATGCGCTTTGTTGTCAGCTTGCTCCGCCAAGGGGCAGGCGGCAATAAATTTGCCGATCCGGTCCAGCTTGTCACGGTGGGCCTGTAATTGGCCCAAGGCTTCTGCATCAATGACAGGGCCGATATCGCTGCTATAATTTAAAGGCGATCCCACAATACGCTCTTTCATCGCGCCTGCCAGCATATGAATGATTTTATCGGCCACATCTTCTTGCACGTACAAAACACGCAAGGCCGAACAACGCTGGCCTGCCGAGCCAAAAGCACTGACCAGAACATCATCAACGATTTGTTCCGGCAGGGCCGATGAATCAATAATCATCGCATTCTGGCCACCTGTTTCGGCAATCAGCGGTACAATCGGTCCCTCCTTGGCGGCGAGAGCACGGTTGATCAGGCGTGCTACTTCCGTAGAGCCTGTAAAGGCCACACCGGCGACATCGCGATGTGCTACCAATTCTGCGCCCGTTGTACCATCACCAATGACCATCACCAATGCATCTTGCGGGATACCGGCCTTATGCATCAGGTTGATGGCGTATTGGGCAATCCTGGGTGTTTGCTCGGCGGGTTTGGCAATCACGCAGTTACCAGCCATGAGAGCGGCTGCTATCTGGCCTGTGAAAATCGCGAGCGGGAAATTCCAAGGGCTGATACAAACGAAAACACCACGTCCGTGTAAGGTCATGATATTGCTTTCACCTGTGGGACCGGGCAGGCGGGTTCCTGCGGCATCAAAATCAGTGCGGCCTTTTTGCGCATAGTAGCGGCAAAAATCAACGGCCTCACGGACTTCGGCTACACCGTCATCAAGCGTCTTTCCGGCTTCTTTCGTACAAAGTGCCATCAATTCTGCCATATGCTGTTCCATCAGGTCGGCATAACGCTCTAAAGCGGCTGCCCGTTCGGAGGCAGGTGTATGGGCCCATGATTTAAAACCGCTACGGGTTTTGTTGAAAGCGTCTTCAGGATAACAGGACGATAGTGGGACCGATGAAATGTCGAAGGCTTCAATTTTTTTGACAAGCGGCAAACGTACGGAATCCTCGCTGAGATCGAGTCCGCTTGAATTTTTGCGCTCTTCACCAAAAATGTTGGCGGGCAAGGGGATATGTTTATGCCGTTTTAATGGATGAATTTGGGCTGCCAATACCGGATCAGAGACAACCACGTCGCTATGAACTTTTTCATCCAGCATTTGATTGACAAAGTTGCTGTTGGCGCCGTTTTCGAGCAAACGGCGGACGAGGTAGGGCAATAAATCCTCATGGCTGCCGCAAGGGGCATACACGGCAACATTCGCCATGCCATCAGCCAACACCAAATCATGCAGGGATTCGCCCATGCCATGCAGGCGCTGGAATTCAAAGCCACCACGGTTGTTCCCCGCAAGTTCCATGACGGCTGCCACAGAATGGGCGTTGTGGGTCGCAAGCATTGGATAGAGAACGTCACGGTTATCAAGCAAATGCCGCGCACAGGCAATGTATGACAGATCGGTATTGGATTTGCGTGTGAATACGGGATAATCGCTTAAGCCCATCACTTGGGCGCGTTTGACTTCTGCATCCCAATAGGCGCCCTTGACCAGACGAACCTGCAAGCGGCGGTTATGGCTGCGGGCGATATCAATCACACGGTCAATGACAGCGGGGCAGCGCTTTTGATAGGCTTGAACCGCCAGACCAAACCCTTCCCAGCCTTGTAATTGCTGTTCTTTGGCAACAGCCTCAATAATTTTCAGTGATATCTCCAGACGGTCTACTTCTTCTGCATCGACAGTGAGCGGAATATCGTGGCGGGCGGCCAGTATGGCCAGTTCGCGCAGGCGTTCCGTCATCACAGGCAGGCAGCGTTCTTCTTGTGCGACACTATAACGGGGATGCAGGGCCGAGAGCTTCACCGAAATACCGGATTTCATACCATTATGTGTGGCGGCTCCAACAGCATTGAGCGCGTTGACATAGGCATTAAAATAGCGTGTGGCATCTTCAGCCGTACGCGCCCCTTCGCCCAGCATATCGTAGGACAGGCGGTAACCTTTTTTCTCATAGGCATGCGCGTTCTTAATCGCTTCTTCGATGGTGCGTCCCAGTACGAATTGTTTGCCGAGCATTTTAAGGGCTTCAACAATTGCTTTTCTGATGACAGGTTCACCCAGTTTGCCAATCGCTGAATCAAGGGTCTTGCGGGTGAGGGAAAGGCCAAAGCCTGCGGCCTTCATCATCAAATCTTTGGTATCACCTTGTGCTGCGAGCCAGTCAGCGGCTTTCATTTTATCGCGGATCAAGGCGTGTGCCGTCGGGGCATCGGGAATACGCAATAACGCTTCGGCCAAGGTCATGAGCGCCAGGCCTTCTTCGGTATCAAGACCATACTCGCGTAAGAAACTCTCCAGTTCGCCGACTTTGCGTTTCGCGGAACGGACACGGTCAACAATGTTCTTGGCTTGGGCATGAACACGCTGGCTACGGGCGGCATCCCACGGCAGATCGGTCAATAAGGACTCCACACATTCTTTTTCGTCCGCATAAATAAGCTGGGAAAGTGTCTGTGCCATGGTTTTACCCCTTCGGAACGGTGCCGTTGTTTTTCAGGTCGAATTCTATATGATTGCCGCATAATGACAACAGAAGCCCCTGCAAATACTGCGCTGCGCAGCAATATTCCCGAACTGAGCGTTTCCGAACTCTCGGGATCGGTCCAGCGCACTCTGGAAGAAAGCTTCGGGCGGGTCAGGGTACGGGGTGAAATTTCCGGAATGAAGCTGGCCTCCTCGGGGCATCTTTATGCCGACCTGAAAGATGAAAATGCCAATCTGAATATCATTTGCTGGCGTTCAACCGTACAGCGTCTTAAGATCCGGCCGGAAGAAGGTCTGGAAGTTATCTGCACGGGCAAGATTACGACTTATCCCAAATCATCGCGCTACCAGTTGATTGTCGATTCGATCGAGCTTGCGGGCGAAGGCGCGCTTTTAAAAATGCTGGAAGACCGGCGCAAGCGTCTGGCAGCCGAAGGGCTGTTTGCCGCTGAGCGCAAGCAAGCTCTTCCTTACTTGCCGCAAGTGATCGGTGTTGTGACATCACCCACGGGCGCTGTTATCAGGGATATTCTGCACCGTTTGCAAGACCGCTTTCCCCGCCATGTTCTGGTATGGCCTGTGGCTGTGCAGGGTGACGGCGCTGCCGAACAAATAGCAGAAGCTATTAACGGCTTTGATTCCCTGTCTGCCCAAGGGGGATCTGTGCCGCGCCCTGATCTTGTAATTGTCGCCCGCGGTGGCGGTTCGCTCGAAGATTTGATGGCCTTTAATGAGGAAGTTGTTGTGCGTGCGGCTGCTGCTTGCCGTATCCCGCTGATTTCTGCTGTGGGGCATGAGACAGATACGACATTGATTGATTATGCCGCCGATGTGCGGGCACCCACGCCCACAGCCGCCGCCGAAATGGCGGTACCGGTACGGGCGGAATTAATCGCGACATCTCTTGAGTCGGGCAGACGCTTGCTCGGCAGTATGACGCGCTTGCTATCCCACCGGCGGGAAAGGGTGCAGTCCTTTGCCGCCCGTCTGGGTGATCCGCGCCGTCTTCTTGAAATCAAGACCCAGACGCTGGATCATTGCGCGCACAAGCTCGATGGGGCCTTTGAAAAAGGCAACAAACTGAGGGAAACCCGCGTTGTCCGTTTGGGTGCTTCCTTGCGTCATCCGCGCAGTCTGATTGAAAAATGCGAGCAACGCCTGCACGACCGTACTGAGCGCCTGAAAAATGTCGGTCAAAAGTTAACGGTAGAAAAAACCCAGCAGTTTAAAGGGCTGGTGCGGATTCTCGAGAGCCTTTCCTTCGAAAGGGTGCTCGATCGCGGCTATGTTGTGGTCAGGGATGCCGAGACCGGAGCCCCCCTGACAGACCCTGAAAAGCTCGAAAAAGGTCAAAATTTGGACCTCCAGTTCAAAGCTAACCGTAAAATCCGTGTAAGGCGCGAGAACTAAAGGGAATTTCATAAAAGTCCCCATCTTTCCCTCCAAATATTCTGTGGAATTAACCAAGTTATACTGTGGTTATAACCAAGTTTTGTAATTTTATTTCAAAACAGCTATGCATTTTTGGAGTAACCAATCTTTTTTGGGTGCATAGCTCGCTTTTGCTTGTGCAGTGCAAACAAAGGGGAGCATATTTTTTTCCATCAGACAGCCACTCCCTCTGACTGCCTGCGTATTGTTTCTTTCCTCTAGGTAGATAAAGGGTTTGTGCCATGAAAGAAGAATTTGAAGACGCTTCCAAACCGGAAATCGACGTCGATGCCGTAGACTATATTATGAACAACGTTTTTGACTGGGATGCCCATAAAGAACATGCCGGATTGCGCATGGGATTTCATGATTGCAAAGTCCTGTCCCAGTCTTTACGCCAGAACCTGAAATCATCCTGTCCTTCTGTACGTGATGATCAGGCTTTTGATTATTATGAAGACCTGATCCATAACAATTGGGCAGGTGATTTTCAACAAATTCAAGAGCTTACGTCTGATGTCATCCGTGCCTTTATTGAAGCTGACATGGGTGAGCCTGGGTCCTTGGGGCGCGTAAAAAAGGCGATGAAAAACCGTATAAATTATATGGAAACACACTATTCCGAAGTACGTCATTCGGAAGAGCTGCCCATGCATGTAACGGCTGCCCTGATGGAAAAGCGCGATGATGACAGTCGCCGCAATACGATTGACCGCGTCAACAACATTACAGAGAAAGCCCGTGGGGTCATGGATATGGCTTCGGCTGCTGAAAATTCTGTTATGCGCCGTAAATTTCCGGTCCTGTACAAGTGGGCCAAAGGCTTTGGTCTTTAATAAAACAGGCAGAAATCATGAAGGTGCAGGGCTTTAAACCCCGCACCTTTGCCATTTTCATTATATTTTTCATTTCACTTTGCGCCGTATTGCTATATTTTCCGCGCATATTCTGCCTTTAAGCCGATATAATGGAAAAATGCGCGTCACATTAAAAGAACTGATGGACAAGATGGGCGTCGGGTTTGAACCCGGTGCTTACGAAACTGTGCCTTGGTCGGCTTATGATGTGGTCAAGGGCCAGACCTGCAGTGCTGAAATACGCATGGGTCCGGATCGTGACGAGATCGAAGGCGAAATCCAGATTATGTACGACAATCCGCCCGCCGGTAAAAAGCCGATGGAACATATTTGTTTCCTGCGCGCCAAGCCGCTTGCTGATAACAATTGGAATATCACGGACTTTAAAATCCGTGGCGAGGCCTATGGTCAGGATAAATATAACTGGGAAGAAAAGGCCTGTACCTTTTTTCAGCTGGTTGTGCAGGAGCTCTTGGGTAATGCCATCCCGCATATTGATGAATTGCTGGAAGAAGCTTTCTATTCCCGCGAGCGCGGTAATGATCAATATGGTGGTGGCAGCAGTAAGTCACCGAAGATTCGTCCCGAGCAGATGTTGAACATCAAGGGCCGCGGCTTCTAGGTCATCCACTTATCTGTGAATGCCGGTATCAGCCCGTTGATTGCAGCTCGCGGACGATAATGCCGTATTTCGTGGCAATTTCGGCCAGACCACCATTGACGAATTGGCCGATCGCTTCAAATGTCCATTGTGGGCCTTCACGAATAAGTGCTGCGACATAACACCCATTGCCGCCTGTCAGCTCTTCATCATCAAATGCAAAGCGGCAAATTTCATCGCCTGATTCCTCGTTAATAACACGGATAAAAACATCGCGTACCAGACTGAAGTTCAATCCCGTTACTTCTTCGTCATAGATCGAAAAAACAAACATCACTTTTTGTACATCAAACGGGATTGAGTTCAGATCGATAAGAATTGTTTCGTCATCACCCTCACCAGCACCTGTTCTGCTATCACCCTGATGCTTGCATCCGCCTTCCAGGCCGCTTTCATTATTGTAGAAAATGAAATCGTTGTCGTCGCGTGTAACTTCGTGGCGATCCAGAAGGAAGACAGACAGATCAATGTCAACGCGCTCTTCTTCGATGGCACGTTGTTCCCATCCGGCACCAATACGTATCTGCCTTAAGGTTGGATCCTTGCGCAGCAGGTCGACATATTCGCCACGTTTGATGTAATTGATCCCGTCATCAAACATCCGTCCGGCCAGTTCGGATGGTATTTCCTGCTTGAATTCTTCTCCCTCATCAAGGGGCTTTGGGAAGTTGTCTGCCTTTGGCATAAACTCGTCCAGAGGCGGGCTGCCCGGCGTGCGGCCTTGCGGTTTGGGTGGTGCGCCTGCGCCAATATCTATGGGCATGATGTCATCATCATCGGCCTGCATTTTTTTGAAGATATCGTCTTCGTTATCAAAGTCGGTCATGGCAGCTTTGTTTCCTGATGTTGCCCGTTATTGCAAGTTTATTGTGCGGATGAATTATTTTTCACCATCATCCCAACGCAGGCCAAAACCGTAAGCACGGTCCATTTCTGCATGGCCGGGAAAATATTCGCCAAAATTCGTAAATTTGATATTACCGTTTACGTTTTCCATCATAGCCACAGCACAAACCGGCAGGTCTGTTTTCTTGATGGCCGGAGTAATGGTCAGGGGCTGTTCACCCGGAATACGGATATGGATTTTGGGCTTTACGGCATCCCAGTTGACGGACCCGCAGTATATATAGACATAGACCAGCATGCGCTTGATGTTGTCCCATTTTTCACCGTTAACGTGCATACCTTCATCATCGCCTTCCTTGTTGCCTGTGCGCTCGTCACCGCTTAAGTGTATGAAGGGTTCTTCGTCATAGGTACCAAACATATCGCCAAAGGCCTGCAGGCAGCCACGTTCGCCGTTATGCATCTCGTAGAGGCACCCCAGATCAATATCGACCCCTTGTTTGGTGACCTTTTTGAAAAATTTGCCAAAAAATCCGGATTCTTCAACTTTGATGTTGTCCCATGATGCGGCCACGACAATGTCCTGAAAGCCCCCGGCGGGTTTGTTAACAGCCATGGTCTCGCCAAACCCGTTCAACAGGCTTTCAATATGTTCTTCATTATCGGCCCGATATCCGGCGGCCCCTTTGGCATTCCCATGTCCCGATTTTTCCGCGCGGTAGCGGGTGGCTTCGGTCAGGGCATCGGTTGATATGGTATCGCGGGGCATGGGCGTTTCTCCCTCGGGAAATCGGCAAGGCTGGTTGGACAACAAAATATGACTCCCTCAGGATAACACCAAGTGACACATCATAAAACCGTGAAAACCGGAGATCTTGTCGCGCCCCGGCGGAGGTTTTTTGATTATTTTGAGCTCCTCGATTTTGGCAATAAATTTAAATATTTTAAAAAATAATCATATTTTCTTTTGAATTATTTATAAATATAGGATATATTATGAATATAAGATAATAAATAGGGATTAGAGTTTTCATGATCGATTGTCCGGTATGTAAAGGAAACCTAAGGCCCGTGCGCATGGCTTGCGAAGGCTGCCATCTGCAGGTCGAGGGGGAATTTGCCCTGCCGCGACTGGTGCGCCTGCCCTTGGAAATGCGCCAGTTGGCCGAACAAATGTTGCTTTGCGGCGGCAATCTCAAGGATCTGGCAGCCGAAGTAGGGGTCAGTTACCCCACCTTGCGCCGCAAGGTTGATGATATGATAGCGGCGCTGAAAGAATTGAAAGCTGCCGATGAAAAAAGAATTGAAGCCATTCTTGAGGGGATTGATCAGGGGTCGATCAAGGCCGATCAGGGTATTCGTTTGATAAGGGAGATCCAGGGTGAATTATGATCAGAGAATAGAGGCCTTGCTGGCCAAGGGAAAAATATCATCTGAGGGGGCTGCCGCCTTGAAAAAGAGCCTGCAGGATAAACCGGCTGCGGCCTTGGGTGAAACCCTGCATGAACCTTTTCCCCCCCGCTATTTGGTGGCGGGCGGTGTTGCTATTGGTGTTTTGCTGGTTATGGGGCTTGCCATGACCGGAGGGGAGAGTTCATCTGCACAAGTGGTGCAGGATGTATCGGAGATTCTTAATCAATCAGGAAAGGTCGGGGAAATGAATAAATCATTCTCATCCATTATTAGTCTTGTTCTTATCGGCTTGCCGGTTCTGGGGTCGCTTGTCTGGTTTGCGCTTTCCTATAACGGTTTGGTCAGCAAGGAAGAAAATGTATTGGCCTCATGGGCGCAAGTCGAAAGCAATTATCAGCGCCGTGCCGATTTGATACCGAATTTGGTGAGTAGCGTGCGCGCCTATATCGAGCATGAAGGACAGACCATGACCGATATCGCAAAACTAAGGGCGCAGGTTGATGATGTTGTTGCCGGAAATGCCCAAGTTCAGGATCTGGGCAAGGATGCTGTCACAAAACTGGACGACGAAGCCTATATGATCTCCCTTGCGAAGGCACAGCAAGGTCTGGGCGGGCAGCTGCGTAATCTGATGGTGAGTGTCGAGGCTTATCCTTCACTTAAATCATCGGATCAGTTCCTGCAATTGCAGGCCCAGCTTGAAGGCACAGAAAACCGTATCAATGTTGCCCGTATGGCCTTTAATGAAAGTGTTGGTACATTTAATACGGCCATCCGGAAAATGCCGGGCAGTCTGATTGCCGGTATGGGAAATTTCCAACGCAAGGCTTATTTCAAGGCTGATGAAGGTGCCGCGCAAGCTCCTGCGGTTTCTTTCAATGAAGAAGAAAAGGCCGCCGAATAAGGAATAAGACAGGGACGTGATGTCTGTAAGGAAAAGGGGAAACAAATAATGAGACAAGCTTTATATCTAACCATTTTTGGCCTGTCTTTGCTTTTGTTGCCTCAGGTCACACATGCCGGTACGCCGTCATGCTTGCATAAGCTGGTCTGTGATGACCTGAAGCTGTTTTCCTATGAGGAAAGAAAAGCCCTTGATACTTACCATCAGGCCCTTCTCGGAAGCTATGATATTGATTACCGGATTATCGTGGCACAGATCGGGGGAGATGTGGGGCTGGAGGCCGCCCGCTTCTTCAAGGAAGCCGGTGCCGGATCAAGGAGCAAAAGCCGCAAGGGCGTGATGCTGGTCCTTGATCCCGCACAGGATATCGTGCGTCTTGAAATTTCTGCCGGTCTTGATGCGGTTTATACCGATGCGTTTGTAAGCTATCTGCAGCAGCGTCAAATGGTTCCCTTTTTTCAGGCCGACCGCGTGGCAGACGGCATTCTTGCCACAACGGAAATGATTGTGACGCGGGCACAGGAAGCGGAGGAAGGAAAAGAGTTTATGGCACCTTCCTTGTTGCCTGAAAATCTGGCAATTGGTGCGGGGGCGCAAACCAAAGCCCGCATTGGCACGGGGTATCAGCCCCCCGAGGCTGCCGACGCCGGACAAAGCCCCGTTGTGGAAGAGGGGATGAGTCCCGAACAGGTGGTGGCGGCCTATCATTACGCCCTTGAAAAAGGTATGGCGCAGCCCGACCTTGATATCTATAGCCGTGCAACGGTTGACCTGCGCCGCCAGTGGGTGGTCACGCCTGCGCAAATGCGCAATGAACTTGCGGCCTATAAGAAATGTAACATTGATAAAACTGTTTATGTGGGGTCCCGTGAATTGGCGGTGGTGCGCTATGCCGTGGATCAACGCAAATGTGCGCCCTATTTTCTGGTATTCGAAGACGGGGCATGGCGTCTTGATTTTGTGACCATGATGCAGAATATCCGTTTCAATACATCGAATGACTGGCGTCTTGATATGACGAAGGTGCTGCCCTATGCCGATGCCTTCCTTGACTGGGATTTTAACAAGGATGGTTACCCGTACCCGCAGCGCAAATTGCGCTGGGGTATTAATGTGAATACCGACTATCGCAAGCGCATCACCACCATTCATAAAATTTTTGAAGGCACAGCCGCATCCGCCATGGGTTTGCAGGAAGGCGATGTTATCGTGAATTGGGACGGGATCAAAAACCCCGACCACAAACAGATTGTTAAAAACATGGATATTGTGGCCGAAGGCAAACCGATGGCGATACAGGTGATACGCGATGGAATACCGCTCACAATCAACATCAAGGCGCCGCCGAGGGTTCAATAAATAAAATTGGTGAAAGGACATGTGGTGCCGTTGAAGGGATTTGAACCCCCGACCCACGCATTACGAATGCGTTGCTCTACCCCTGAGCTACAACGGCTTACCAAAAAATAACCCTCATCGGGCTCAACCTTATTATAGCCTTATTACGGGCCGGGGACAGGTTGTAACCCCTTCGTCTGCCACCGCTTTTCACATTCGACCTTATACTTACGAATGCGTTGCTCTACCCCTGAGCTACGACGGCGCTGATGATATGAACCTGTTGATTTTCCTGATGATCGGGAAGAGACAGGGCCTTTAAAACCAAGCCTGTTTTCTAATCGGTTTCAAAAAAAATTGCAAGCACGGGATGCTTTGCCTATGGTGGGGAACAGCCCGTCATTTGCGGGCAAGGGATTGATTTTATGATGGAAAAAAGGGCGGGCGCCAAAGGGGCGCACGGGATAGAGGGCCTGAGAGGCTATGCGCAGACCAGCTTGTTTACGTGCGGGCCTGCGGTTTTGCTGAGTGCGATGGCGCTGCGTGATCCTTCCTATGCGCCGGACCAAGCCGAGGAATACCAGATCTGGCGCGAGGCCAATACCATCTATATGGGGAAGGGGCATCCGGGCTGCGGTGTTTACGGGCTGGCGCTTTCGGCCCTGTGTCGTGGTTTTGACCCTGTGATATGGACAGATCGCGAGACGGGTTTGTTTGCCGATACTGTCCCGCAATCCCATGCACATGTTTTGTCACTGATGGATGAAAGGGATTGTGAGGCCGCGTATCAGGCGGGCATGGATGTCGGAATCAGGGCCTTCAATGCACAAGAATTGCGGCAGGCGCTGACTGATGGTACGGCGGCCCATGGCTGCGCCCTTGTTTTGATGATGGAAGATGACGGCACAGATTTTCATTGGACCTTGTTGCTGGCCCCCTCATCACCGCAGGCGCCCTTTGCTTTCTTTGATCCTTGGGAAAATGATGCTTTTCATGAAATGACTGAAGCCGCCCTCGAAGAGCGCATCCGGCCCCAAGGACGGCAGGCGGTTATTTTTCTTTAGGGACACGCTTTAGTCATAATCAAAAAGAAACCCTTGCAAGGCCACGGTGCGGGATGTATATCCATCCGTGGAAGGCTGGCGCGGGCGCGCGTGTCGCCAATCCGGTCAGGGCCGAGAGGCAGCAGCCGTAACGAATTTCGCCGGGTCGTGTCCAGTCTTCCATTTATTTTTTCCATATCATCAAAATATTCCTTCAATTTATGTGGCAAAGCCGCGGATTTCGGCCCTCATGGGTTTGCAACCGCACAAGAATCCGACTACATAAGGATGATGAGCCAAAACCCCGAAAATACTGCCAATGCCAACGGTGCTTACCGTGTTCTGGCGCGTAAATACCGCCCCCGTCATTTCGATGAACTGATCGGGCAGGATGCCCTGGTCCGGACGCTGCGTAATGCGATCGAGTCGGGGCGGATTGCCCATGCCTTTATGCTGACGGGTGTGCGCGGTGTGGGTAAAACCACGACGGCCCGTATCATCGCCAAGGCTTTGAACTATACCGGTCCTGACGGGACAGCCGGCCCGACCACAGGCCCGACAGATGATTGCGACATTTGCCGCGCGATTGCCGAAGACCGTCACCCCGATGTGCTGGAAATGGATGCGGCCTCGCGCACGGGCGTTGATGATATTCGTGAAATTCTGGATGGGGTGCGCTATGCGCCGGTATCCGCACGGTACAAGATTTACATCATCGACGAAGTGCATATGCTTTCCAAGAACGCTTTCAATGCGCTTTTGAAAACGCTGGAAGAGCCGCCGCCGCACGTCAAATTCATTTTTGCTACCACGGAAATCCGTAAAGTGCCCGTGACGGTTCTATCGCGCTGCCAGCGTTTTGACCTGAAGCGCGTGGATGTGGCCACCCTTTCCGATCATTACAAGAAAATTTGCGGGCTTGAGAACGTACAGGCCGATGATGATGCCCTGACCATGATCGCCCGCGCCGCCGATGGTTCCGTGCGCGATGGTCTAAGCCTTCTAGATCAGGCGATTGCGCTCTCTGCTGACCGCGTGACGACACAGCAGGTGCGCGATATGCTGGGCCTTTCCGACCGCAGCCGCATTCTTGATATGCTGGAACACAGCCTGAAAGGCGAATGTGAACCCGCGTTGGCGCTGATGGATGACATGGCCCGTAATGGTGCGGATTCGCTGGTGATTGTTCAGGATTTATTAGAGCTGACACACTTGCTGACGCGTTATCGCGCGGTGCCGGCTCTGCTTGAAAAGGATAATGCGGTCGCACCGGATATGAAGGCGCGTCTTGGCAATCTTGCTGTCTCGTTCTCGATGCCGACCTTGGGCCGTGCCTGGCAGCTCTTGCTGAAAGGTGTAACCGAGGTGCAAAGCGCACCCCAACCGCGGGCAGCGCTTGAAATGCTGTTGATCCGGCTGGCTTATACTTCGGATTTGCCGGACCCCGCCGACCTGATCAAAAAATTGAAAAACGGTGAGGCTATAAATCTTGCCGGTTCCTTGCATAAACCTGCCGAACAGCGCCTCCCCGAACCTGTCGCCCTGCGCGCGGTCGCGGGTGGTGGCACGGTGGCGGCGGTTGTTCCGGTTATGCAGGAACAAGAAGAATTGGAGCCGTTGCAGGTAGGGGCGATTATTTCTCTGCAAACTTTGGAACAGGCCCTGAAGACGCGCGGTTATGCGCGATTGGCCGCCGATGTTTATCACTATGTCCGTATGGGCAAAATCGAAGAGGGACGTCTGGAAATTGCCTATGACCAGAATATGGTGCCTTCGATGCTGGGTGACCTTTCCAAAGCGCTTAAAGATATGACGGGGCAAATGTGGCTGGTGAGTGAAACAAACCATGCAACGGTTCCCACCCTTCATGAGCAGCAACAACGCGCTGATAAGGCCCTGCTTGAAGAAGCGCAGCGTCATCCGGTGGTATCACGCATTGTGCAGATGTTCCCTGATGCCACCATCAGAATCAAAACAGAACAATAGACCGTAGACCGTATAACAATCCAGCAATCCAGAGATTTCAAGTTCAAGAGGAGTATAGAATGAACATTGCCGATATGATGAAACAAGCCCGCGTCATGCAAGAGCGCATGGAAACCCTGCAAGGCCAGTTGGCCCAAACCGAAGTGGAAGGCGTGTCCGGTGCCGGTCTGGTGCGCGTTCTGATGACCTGTAAGGGTGATGTACGTTCCTTGAAAATTTCCCCCGATATTGTCAATCCGAATGATATCGAGACATTGGAAGATCTGGTGATGGCTGCTGTCAACATGGCGCGCCAGAATGCCGATCAAACCATGGCGAGCGAAACCGCCCGCATGATGGAAGAATTGGGTCTGCCATCGAATTTCGAATTGCCAAAGTTCTAAGGGCTCCCTTTTACCTGTAAGGGGAAGGGCCCTCGACCTGATGCGTATTCTGACATGGAACATAAACTCGGTAAGGTTAAGAGCGCCTTTACTGAAAAAAATTGCCCGCGAAGGCAATCCCGATGTTATTTGCCTGCAGGAAACCAAGGTTGTTGATGAATTGTTCCCGATGGACGAAATTGTCCGCATGGGTTATCCGCATGTGCATATCAACGGCATGAAAAGCTATAACGGTGTGGCGATTCTCTCCAAGACACCGTTTGTCCGCAAAGCCGTTCATGACCGTGTGGCCAAAAATGATTGCCGTCATATCTCGGTGCAGATTAGATCGCGCAAATTTAAAACGCCGCTTGAGATTCACAATCTTTATATTCCTGCGGGTGGCGATGTCCCTGACCGCAAGGAAAACGAGAAATTCGCCCACAAGCTCGATTTCGTCGACGAGGTTGGTGACTGGTTTGCACAAAATTACACAGTTGACCAGCCTTTGATCGCTCTGGGCGATTTCAATATTGCCCCCCTTGAACATGACGTGTGGTCGCACAAGCAATTGCTTGATGTGGTCTCGCACACGCCGATCGAGGTTGAAAAGTTGCTGGCGATGCAGGAAAAATTAGGTTGGCAAGATGCTATCCGTCATTTCGTGCCGCCTGCCGAAAAATGCTATACATGGTGGTCATACCGTAACCGTGACTGGAAAAAATCCAATCGGGGCCGCCGCCTCGACCATATCTGGCTCACCAGGCCGGTGATGGCGCACCTGAAAGAACATCACATCATGACAAAGGCTCGTGATGCCGTGCAGCCGAGCGATCATGTCCCCGTCATGATCGATGTTAATCTGTAAATATCCTGTTTTGATCACAGCGCCTTATAAAGGGCGGCTTGTCAGGCGCAGGGCATAACCCTAAACTTGGCTTTGTGCATCCCCGAGGGAGAATTCTTGTGAGCCGTCTTGCATTCCTGTTCCTGATAATCTTTCTCGAGGGCTATGTCGTCCTGTCTTCGGAATTGCTGGCCATTCGCCTGATGGCTCCGTTCACGGGCAGTGGTGCCGATACAGTTTCCATTATTATCGCCGCTGTTCTTCTTCCTCTGGCATTTGGCTATTATAAAGGCGGCCACCCTTCACCCCGGTCAAAATCAAAAGGCAAGCACAAGACAGTGCGCCAGAAACTTGCAACCAATCTTCTTTGGGCGGCCTTGTTTTTATCATTTGGTCTTTCGTATCTCTTCCTTGATTGGGGTTTTGACCTTTTGCAAAACCTGACAGGTATTCGGAATCGTCTTTTTTACACCAGTGTCTATGCAATTTTATTCCTGATGATACCGGTCTATTTGATGGGGCAAACTGTGCCGCTGATCAGTCACTATTTCCCGCGTGGGCAGTTGCCGCAACAGGCAGGCCGTATCCTTTTTATATCAACGCTGGGCTCTTTTGCCGGTGCACTGTTCAGCACATTGGTGCTCATGCCGTTTGCCGGGGTGCATATAACCACATTGGTAACACTGATGGCGATGGTCGCTCTCATCATCCTTTTGCAAAAGAAGGTTCTTTCCCGTCCGGTTTTTGTGGCTTTGGTTATACTGGCAATTGGTGTCTTTTATAATAATCCGGCGGCGATCAAACGCTTTCATATCGTAAGCCATAACCAGTACAACACAGTACAGGTTGTAGATCACCGCCATAGCTCGATCAGATCACTGGAAATCAACCGTTCCTATGCTTCGCTCGTGAAAGAGAATAGTCAGGAAACGGTTCTGCCCTATGCGGCCTATGTTGAGGACCATTTCATTACGCCGGCCATAAAGGAAAATAAATTCCTCAAGATTCTTGTCCTGGGTGCGGGAGGATTTGTTGTCGGTCGCACAGACCAGATAAATGATTACATTTATGTCGATATAGATAAAAACCTGAAAGACATTGCCGAAAACAATTTTTTAGAAGAAAAATTATCCGCCAATAAAAAATTTTTAGCCATAGATGCAAGGGCCTACTTGCTACAGACCGAAGAAAAATTCGACCTTATTATTGTTGATTTATTCAGGGATGCGGTCAGTATGCCGGATAGTCTTGTGACAACTGAATTTTTTGCCGGTATCCGCGATCACTTGAATTCTTCGGGTATCATGGTGATGAATTTTGTATCGTCACCAACATTTTATGATGATTATTCACGTAATGTGGATGCAACACTTCGTGATGTTTTCCCGTATTTGAACCGCTATCCGATGGAGGGCACCAATCCGTGGAAACATGATTTTGACTGGAATAATATTATTTATACCTACATCCATCATGATTATCGGGAACCAGATTTATATACAGATGATAAAAGTACGGTGATATACGATAAGCCGGTTGATTTTTATCCGCGCAACCGTGTGGAGCCTGAAGAAAAATAATCAGGAAAGAATAATCCGGACAGGCGCTGAGGCTTATCCGGATTATCGCTATTTAACAGGTTACTTTTTCTTTGCGGCGGGCATTGATCACAAAGATCAACAGACTGGTCCCGCCTGCCACCAGAATAAAAAGACCCAAGCCTAACAGGGCTTTTTGTATTCCCCAATGATCCGATGCCAATCCCAGAGTTGAACCGATCGGGATAAAGGCAAGGCTGATCATCAGGCTTGCGGTCGAAAGAATGCTCGCGCGTCTTTCCGAAGAAACCCGTATATTGATTGCCGACTGTACGCGGGGCCAGCCAAAGCCCCACATAACAGAACCTACCAAAAGCAAGGGCACAACGCCGAGGCTTTTGATTGTGCCGGCAATCAGGCAGGCACTCACCACAATCACCAGCATAAAGGTGAACATGGTGCGGTTTCTGATATGACCATCAAGCATATGCCCCAGATGGCCCCCCAATCCCCCGAGCAGAAAACCTGTAGCGGTGAAAATACCGTACCAGATTTCAGGCAGAGCGAGCAGTTCATAGTAAGGTTGCTGAACCCACAGCATGATTTTGGTAGAGGTAAAAATCACCGTCGCGAACAGGATAATACCGGCAATCTCCTTATGGCCATGCAGGGCGAATTTCATCGTATCCAGCATATCGGCCAAAGGGTGTTTTTCGGCTTCCCTGTATTCACGCACAGGCTCGACCATCATCAAGGCGCAGATCACACCGCAGGCCTGACCAAAAGCGGTCAGTATCACGGGCAGATGATGATCAATCTGGTAGAGCAATCCCCCCGCCAAACTGGCAAAAGCCAAGGCATAAAGACTGCTGCCATGTCTTAACCCTTCCAGCCTGCGGTAATCATCCTGCTGCTTATCCTGCAGCAAAGAGTCATAGAGCATCGCACTGTTGGTTCCAGAAATCAGACTGACCCCAATTCCTGTAAAGACCTCGCAAAAGGCAGCTTCCCAGAAATTATCGGCAAACAGCAGCAAGGAGAAGCCCGTGCAAGTAAAGGCCAGACCTGCGGCAAGGGTGTTCTTGCGGCTCCAGAGATCGGATAGCCACCCCGAAGGCACCTCCATAATGATGATCGTGGCACAGAAGATGGCCTCGATTATCATGAAGTCCTTAAAGGATAGCCCGATTTCTGCCTGATAGAACAAAATCAGGACAGGCAGAAAGAAAATCGCACTCTGGCACGATTGCATCATCAGAAGAAGTCGGGTGTTTCTTTGGCTTATGCTCATTTCATTTAAACTTATTGTTCTTTCCATTTTGTTTCACCATCGTATATCCAGAGCCTCCAGCCCGTTCGTGTCAAAACGGGCATAGCGGTAATGATCCACAATTCGTCCATCGGGAAGCGTGCTGCCATAACGCTCTGTTGCTTCATGTACGAAGCCCAGTCTGCGGATAACAGCGGCACTCTTTTCGTTGCCTTCGGCATGGCAAATCACAACTTTGCGGGCGTTCAGGGCCTTGAATGCGTAACGCGTCAGGGCATGGGCCGCTTCGGTGGCATAACCTTGACCCTGGGCGCTTTTACGAACCCAGTAGCCGATTTCAAAAATGCGGGCATGCCAGTCAATCCGGTGCAAGCCTGTAAAAACAACAGGCTGGCCCGAGATTTTTTCGATACCCAGCATCATCAGGTCAGTCCGCAAGATAAAGCGGGCTTGCGCTTCACGCATTGTGACTTCATCACTGAACTCATCGGGTTCTTTAACGGCCCAATCCATCCATCGTGTCAGATCGTCCCAACTTTCCTTTTTGGCCGCTGTCACCAGCGCGCCGTCACCGGCCTGTGGAGGCCGGATGACCAAACGTGTCGTTTCGACAGGCAAAGCCATGTCTATCAGGACAGGATTTGTTATTATTGTTTCGTGCGTCATTTTCTTTCATCCATTTCATGAATGAAAAGCCGCCAATGAAGAGAATTCGGGTGAAAAATATCTGGTTACACTGTCGGCTTTTCAGGTGGTTGCCGACAGTTGTTTCAAGGTTATCTGTCAGCTTCTTTTACAGGCGATACCATAGCCCTTGCCCATTGTTTCTTGGGCAGAACCTCGCACACCCGCGACCGGATTGACGGTCCACAGGGTGGATAGGCACAGGTTATGGCTCTCAAAAGCGAACATGATATTTCCTTTACATTTTTAAGTGAAACATAAGGCAGGGGGGCTTGTCACTGATTATTTTGCAATGCGAAATAAAAAAGTGAGGCCCTATAATTTATTGAGGAATTCTTGCCAACCCGCAGGCGGGTGTGCTTTGTATGGTTCATAAGAGAAAACAGGGATATGCAACCACAAGAATTATTCAGCAAAACCTATATTAAGGCGCGAGAGAAATTCCAGAAAGCCGCAGAAAACTGGGGTGGATTGCTCGATAGCTATACCCTTTATGGCTACAAGGGGGATATAGGCGAAAAATTGACGATGGACCTTGCCTGGCAGGGCCCCCGCGATGCCGAACGGCTTCTCATCACAACATCGGCCGTTCATGGCGTGGAAGGGCATGCAGGGTCGGCCCTGCAAACAATGTGTTTGAGTGATCGCACTTTGCTGTCCGCCTGTAACGATGTTGCCATTTTGCATGTCCATGCCTTCAATCCTTATGGTTTTTCCCATGGCCGTCGTGTGAACGAGAATAATGTCGATCTTAATCGCAATTTTATCGATTGGCGTAAGCCTGCCCCTGCTGACCATCGTCTGTTACCCATGATAGAGGCGGCGATCCTGTCGGAGAATAAAGGCTTTAAAAAACTGACAAGCATGGCGGCGATGCTTCGTTACGGTATGGCAGAATTACAAGAAGCCCTGACGCAAGGACAATATTCCCGTCCGCAGGCTTTGTTTTACGGTGGTGATCAACTGCAATGGTCGAATAGCATCTGGCAGGCTGTTATAGCCCGCGAAGTTCCTGTGAGAACGCTGGTATCGCATATGGATTTTCATACAGGCTTGGGGAGGCACGCTCATGCCGAGATGATTTTGTCCGCTCCCTTATCAAGCCCTGCCCATAGGCTTGCGACATCATGGTGGCCATCGGTAACTTCACCGGATGATAAAACATCGGTATCAACCTCACTAAGGGGAGAGATTGCCAATGCCTTTGGGAATGCTGCTGCATCACCAACAATAGTGCCGGTCACTCTTGAATTCGGGACAGTGGCATCATGGCAGGTACTCAAGGCGCTAAAGGCCGATATTATGGCTGTGGGGACCAAGGATAAAAGGCGGGCACAATCATTGATGCAGCAGGCTTTCAATCCCTATGGCGCAAAATGGAGGGCCGCAGTCCTTGATCAAGGCAGGGCTGCTATCAAACAAGCCCTGCAAGGCCTGTCATCTTACCGTCCTGCATAAAGGAATTTAGGGTTGGTTGCCGTTGCGTCGGGCACCGGAAGCAAGGGCACTTATTTTCTTGTCAGTCATAAGCAATTCATTCCCCGCATCAGGACGATTTTCATTGATGGCGGCTTTCTTGAACCAGTGCCCGAGATAGGAACGGCTGCGCTTTTTCATGATGCGGTCAAAAATATCGGGAATTTCAAGGCCGATACCTGTTTGAAGAGGCGGCGTCATGGTTGTATTGATGCGGGCCATGATGCCTTCATATTTATCTTCGCTGATATGCCCCAGCATTTTCATGTTTTCGGCAATCATACGGGCCAAATTACGAATTTCGGTATCCTTCTCCACAAGAGTGCGGCGCGCGGCAGCCATAACACGGCCCAGGTTTTCATCGCTCGTATCCAGAACATCCCTTGAGGGGAATGTTGATTGCTCACGGTGATTGGTAGGCATCAGGCGCGGATTGATCTCGATAATATTTTCTTCACCCAGTTCCCTTTTAAGAATGTCGCTGGCGTTACCCATGACGTAAGCCTGAATTTGCGAGAGCTGGTACCCATCCACAATATTGCCGGCCACCCCCAGTTGTGTCATGCGTTCTTTGATTTCACTGCGCGATGTTTGTCCAAGATATTCGCCTGTTCCCAAGACAACCAGCTTCACATGGGCATCGGGATATTTCTCGCGCGTGGTTCTCAGCATATCAAGAACGCTACGTGTGGGGGCGTGCCATACAGCGGGATCAGTGCATATCATACCATCTTCGGTTTCATGGGGTTCGACTGCCATTGGATGGGCGGAACTTGCCATTACCGCATCAATAATCAGGTGGTTATTTGCAGAAACCTCGTCATTGGCCTGATTGCTTATATCAAGAAGATCATTTTTCCTGACCAGAAATGTATGTTTGCGGTTTTTATGAGAATCGAACGTGGCGATATATGTTGAACGTAGAAGGTCGCTCATGCGATTCTCGCCATAAAGCTGGCGGTAGGATTCCTTGATATAATTGGCATCATACAGATAATTGCCGCCCCAATGGCGATTGACGTAGTCACCAACGCGCAAAACAGAACGTTTGAAGATGTTTTTGAGAGCAGAAGAACCTTCGGTCCGGTGGTAGGCATGGGAGAGCAGCGCGGTGCATTCATTCTCCAGATTTTCGTTAAATGTCTTGATCTGGTTACACAAATCGCAAACTTTGTTGCAGTACTCTGTGGAAGTCCATTTCTGCAAGGCTTGCTGTTCCAGACTGTCGATCAGCGGCTTGAGAAAGCTATCCGACTTATCGCGCATCTTCTGGCAAATTTCTTTCATATCCTCCAAGCGCAATCTGTCGGTTACTTCGGGATCAATGAAGCGCCTTACCGTATGGTAGGTGTTGGTCAGGAACATCCGCGTCAGACGCCCATTCATCGGCGGGAAGAATTCTTTGATTTTGGTGCAAAAAGTCTCTACCAGATCGGCAGCAGAATATTTGGGTTTCAATGGATTATCGGGATCGGGGGTATTCAGGGCGGCGACCAGAATGGCACCGACCGATACACCATCCGCGCCATGGAAAGCTTCCATCAGGGGGGTTTCTAGCAATTCCTCAAGGCGTGCCATGACAACAGCCGGAATAGCGCCCAAGACGCCGCCCCCCGGCACATAGAGCATGAAAACCGCTGGTGAATTTTGATCCAGTGTACGCTTCTCGGCACTCTTTTTGTGCACGACAGAAATCCCTGTTTAATTTTGATTTTTTTGTTTTATCGAAAAACGGCCCCAAAAGCTATCTTCCGTAAAAAAACTAGCGGCTTTTCCAGCCAGAGTCATGGATTTAATATTTTGCAGCGCGGGACAGAGCTGAATAATGGGTGTTAATTACCATATTATATAGTAACAGGATGTTTTTCCTAGAAATCCACACATTTGCCGTTCAGTTCCCAGTCGCCATAGCGTGTGGGTTCAGGACCGGCGGGGCCGCCTTTTTCGAGCGGCTCCAGAGGGGGAGCGGGAGATTCTGCAGCTTCCGTCTTTTTTGACGGCAAGGAGGGCTTAGGGGCAGAGGTCTTTTGCTTTTGTAAGATCATGCCTTTAATATGCCGTTCAGGTTCAAGAATGCAAGTACGAGTTTGATTATGGAAGTTATGAAGCCTTTTCGCCAACGTATTGATGCGCTGGATGACAAGATCATTGACCTATTGGTCGAGCGGATCGGGATTATCCGCGAGGTAGGCCTTTTCAAGTATGAAAGGGATATTCCCGCTGTCTTGCCCGATCG
The DNA here is from genome assembly GCA_046294845.1 of Micavibrio sp. GTDB lineage: Bacteria > Pseudomonadota > Alphaproteobacteria > Micavibrionales > Micavibrionaceae > Micavibrio_C. The sequence goes on from JBKBNU010000001.1 coordinate 616,069, forward strand.
TGTGATTGAGGTACGCGAGCGCGCAGCCGAGCGGGCTGGTCAAAAGGGTCTCGATCCTGATTTGATTCGCCAGCTTTACAGCATTCTGATTACCTATAGCTGCGATCTGGAAGAAGAAATCAAGGCCGATTTATCGCGTCAAGGGCACAAGAAGGTCGCAGTGTCCTGATGACGGGCCAAGATTCAACAGAGCGTTCCATGAATACACCCCCTGAAAATAGAAGCGAGGCATTGTCTGCCCGTCTGGTTGCCTTGCAACTGCTTTGCGATGTGCTGGATAAGAAAATTCCGTTTGATCAGGCACTGGATTCTATGGCGGCCTTCCGGATGCTTTCGGGACGTGATCGCGCTTTCACCAGAATGCTTGCGTCAACGACCATTCGCCGTCTGGGGCAGGTGGATGATCTGATTCTGCGGATGACGGAAAAAGGTGTGCCGCCCTCACCACCGCTCGCACATCATATCCTAAGGCTCGGGGCCACCCAGCTTTTCTTTATGGATGTTCCTGTTTATGCCGCTGTCGATACAGCTGTACGCATGGCCGAGGACAGAGGATTGGGCAGGCTTAAAGGTTTTGTGAATGCGATTATGCGCCGCATGGACCGTGAAGGCCAGCCCCTTATAGAGGCACAAGATGAAGTCAGATTAAATGTGCCGGATTGGCTTTATGATATCTGGGCCGATGATTACGGTGATGAAATTGCCTATGCGATGGCAGCATCCTTGCTGAAGGAAGCGCCGCTTGATATCACAATCAAGGATCCCGCCATGCAATCCTACTGGGCAAGCCAGCTCGCAGCGCAGATTTTGCCAAGCGGCAGCCTGCGCCGGGAGGCAGGAGGGCTGGTTAGTGAACTACCGGGCTTTGATGAGGGTATGTGGTGGGTGCAGGATTTATCGGCCTCGCTGCCTGCCAAATTATTGGGTGATGTAAAGGGCAAGCGTGTCCTTGATCTATGTGCCGCCCCCGGCGGGAAAACAGCCCAGCTTGCTGCCATGGGAGCGGCTGTCACGGCTCTTGATCGTTCGGCAGGGCGCTTGCGCCGTTTGGCCGAAAATATGAGGCGCTTGCGTCTTGAGGTTGATACGATTGCTGCCGATGCGTCAGTCTGGCAACCGCCAGAGTCTGTCGATCATATTTTGCTTGATGCGCCTTGTTCGGCAACCGGAACCATCCGCCGTCACCCCGATGTGATGCATCTGAAACGGCCGCAGGACATCGAAGCCCTTTGCACGACGCAGGATAAATTGCTGGCACAGGCTTCCACGATGCTGAATACGGGTGGTTTGCTGATTTACTGTACCTGTTCCCTGCAAAAGGCCGAAGGCGAGCAGCGAATCGAATCATTCTTGCGTTCCCACCCCGATATGGTGCGCTATCCGATCAGGCCAGAAGAGGTTTTGGGACTGGAAGAGTCACTGACAATCATGGGCGATATGCGTATCTTGCCGCACCAATGTCAGGATATGGGTGGTATGGACGGGTTTTATATCTGCCGTCTGCAGAAGCGTTAAATCTTTCGGGTTTTTTGGCTTCCCTTTCAGAAAGTTTTTTGTGAATAGAAGGTGAAACTCCCTTCACGATTTGTTATATTCATAGATAAGGCGCTCCCGCGCCCCGTTAGACTCTCCCGAATTCTCTTAAAAATCTCCGTTTTACGCCGCCCTCTTATTTTTCAGAATAAAAGATCGTCATGTCTTCAGCGCTTCCTATCCGTATTGCCCCTTCAATTCTCTCGGCTGACTTTGCCTGTTTGGGACAGGAAGTCGCGGCGATTGATAAGGCCGGCGCCGATTACATCCATGTCGATGTCATGGATGGCCATTATGTGCCGAACCTGACGATTGGTCCTGCGGTAGTAAAGGCGCTGCGCCCCCATTCTGCCAAAGTGTTTGATGTCCATTTGATGATCTCTCCGGTGGATGGTTTTATCGAAGCCTTCGCGCAAGCCGGTGCCGATATCATTACCATTCACCCCGAGGCTGGTCCGCATTACCACCGCACCCTGCAAGCAATCAGGGCGCTGGGCAAGAAAGCCGGTATTGCGCTTAATCCCGCAACCCCTGTTGAAGTTCTCGACCATGTGATGGATCTGGTTGATCTGGTACTGGTCATGACGGTTAACCCTGGTTTTGGAGGGCAGGCTTATATCTCTCTGCCTGAAAAAATTGCAGCGGTGAAACAAAGAATTGAAGCGCAAGGGCGCCCGATCGACCTTGAGGTTGATGGTGGGATCAATCCGCAGACAGCCAAGGAAGTGATGGCCGCCGGTGCCAATGTTCTGGTAGCGGGCACAGCTGTTTTCAAAGATGGTCCGGCCCGTTATGCCGAACATATCAAAGCCATCAGGGGGGCATGATCTTATGGCTCCGCGTGTTCCTGTACTGCGCCAAATTCGTCAAAAAGCAAGCCATGCCGCTTTTAATACCGCTCTCTATAACTGGACGCTTGGCACCGATACACCGCATGATCTGATTGTACGGCCTGTCGATCCATGGCCGGGGGAACAAACACGCGGGCGCGGCCTCTGCGGTGGTGTCTTCACACTCGAGGGTCAGGAAAAGCCGGTGGGCCGCCGCCTTTGGGAAACCGAAAATCTTTCCCATGAATGGCGCAGCTATCTGCATGGTTTTGAATGGCTGCGTGATTTGCGTTCCTTGGGTGGGGATCAGGGCCGTCAGCAAGCGCGTGAACTGATCTCTGACTGGATGCATCGCTATAGTGGCTGGGACGCCCATGTCTGGCAAGCCGACATCACGGGACAACGCGTCAATAACTGGCTGATGCTGTATGAATTTTTTGGTGCCAGCGCCGATGAAGAATTTCAGGACCGTTTCTTCCAGTCCCTGATGCGGCAGACGCGCCATTTGGCGCGGACCTTGCCGGGGGGTTTGCATGGTCTATCACTCTTGCAGGCTATTCGTGGTTTGATTGTGGCGGGGATTGCGATTCCCTCTTGCGAAAACTGGCTCTTTGCCGGTCTTGATATGCTGGAAGCCGAAACAGATCGCCAGATTTTAAGCGATGGCGGCCATATCAGCCGTTCGCCTGCTGTGTTGCTCGAGACATTACGTGTCTATGTCGATGTGCGTATTGCCTTGCGTGCCGGTGATTATCCTGTGCCGGAACAAATCGAACACACTATCGACCGTATGGCGCAAGCAATGCGCTTCTTCCGTCATGCCGATAAGAAGATGACAACTTTCCATGGCACACAAGAGCAAGATAGCGCTTATGCCGATGCCATTCTGGGTCAAGCCAATGCCCGCGGAAAAATCCTGCGAAACCTGCCGCACAGCGATTATGAGCGCGTGACCTTGGGGCGCAGCGTCATGACAATGGATGTGGGTGCGCCGCCCGCATGGCCCTATGATGACAGCGCGCACGCAAGTCCGCTTGCCTTTGAATTTATCTATGGCAAGGAACGGATGTTCGTATCTTGCGGCACGCATCCGATGGATGATGAATGGCGTCATGCCCTGCGCGGCACTGCTGCCCACAACGCCCTGACACTTGACGGGCTTGATTCATGCGAGATCAGACCAGACGGCCATATGGGCCGCCGCCCGCGTACGGTTTCTGCCACTCGTGAAGAAGGGCTTTACGCCACGCTGATCGATGCTGTGCATGATGGCTACGTGCCGGTTAATGGTGTGACACACCGCCGCCGCATCTATCTCGGCAATCAGGGGCATGATGTACGCGGGGAAGAAAATCTGACCTGTACAGTGGGCCTTACCAAAGCGGTGCAGGTCGCGATCCGTTTCCATTTGCATCCCAAAGTGCAGGTATCCCTGATCCGCGAGGGAGAAGAAGCGCTGTTGCGGCTGGCTGGCGGCTCGGGCTGGCGTTTTTACCAGACAGGTGCCCATCTCTCGCTCGAAAATAGTGTCTATTTCGGCGAAGGCTGCACCCCGCGCAAAACCAAGCAACTGGTCATCACCACGATGATGGAAAGTGACAGCCTCCAGCTCAAATGGGCTTTGCAGCGCGAAGGGGCTTGATAAGTCCGGAATAAGATTTTACAAGCTCTCGACATTGTTCTCTTTTTGTTCTAGTCTTTAAGCAGATAGAAAGAGGCGAATCACAATGGCCAAACCAGCAAAAAACTATGTCTGCCAGTCCTGCGGCGCGGTGACCTCGAAATGGGCAGGAAAGTGCGAGTCCTGTCAGGAATGGAACTGCCTGATCGAAGAAGTGGTACAGGCCGCCGTCCCCAAGGGCATGGGTGCCAAAAAGGGGCGTTCGCTTGATCTGGTGGATTTGAGCGGGCAAAGCCATGAAAGGCTGCCGCGTCTGGTGACAGGCATTGCCGAATTCGACCGTGTTACCGGTGGCGGGGTTGTGCCGGGTTCGGCTTTGCTGATCGGCGGGGACCCCGGTATCGGCAAATCGACTTTGTTGTTACAGGTTGTGTGTGCCCTCAGTAAGAAAAAGGCGCGCTGCGTTTATGTATCGGGTGAAGAGGCTGTCGATCAGGTTCGTTTGCGTGCCGATCGTCTGGGTTTGGCGCAATCGCCTGTCGAGCTTGCCTCGGCTACTTCGGTACGCGATATCGTGGCCACCATGGAAGATAGTGATAAACCGATTGATCTGTTGGTCGTGGATTCGATCCAGACAGTCTATGTCGATAATGTCGATAGTGCACCCGGAACGGTCACACAAGTAAGGACATCAGCGCAGGAAATTATCCGTGTTGCCAAAAAACGTAACACGGTTGTGCTGTTTGTCGGTCATGTGACCAAGGATGGCCAGATTGCAGGCCCGCGTGTTCTTGAACATCTGGTTGATGCTGTCCTGTATTTTGAAGGTGACCGCTCGCACCAGTTCCGTATTCTGCGTACGGTCAAAAACCGTTTTGGTCCGACGGATGAAATTGGCGTTTTCGAAATGGCCAATGAGGGTTTAGTCGAAGTCGCGAATCCTTCGGCGCTTTTCCTCTCGCAACGCCAGCCCGATGTCACGGGATCTGTTGTGATGGCGGCCCTTGAAGGGACGCGCCCTGTTCTGGTTGAGGTACAGGCTTTGGTGTCTGTTTCACCGCTTGGGACCCCCCGCCGCGCCGTGATTGGTTATGATTCGGGCCGCCTGTCAATGGTTCTGGCTGTGCTTGAAACACGCTGCGGATTACAGTTTTCGGGCTGTGATGTGTATTTGAATATTGCCGGCGGCATTCGTATTCATGAACCTGCTGCCGACCTTGCAGTGGCGGCGGCCCTGATCTCTTCCTTGAATAATGTGGCGGCACCTGCCGATGCGATTTTCTTTGGAGAAATTGGTCTTGCCGGTGAAATCAGGCAAGTGCCGCAGCCGGATGTGCGTTTGAAGGAGGCTTCAAAATTGGGGTTCGGCAGTGCCGTGATGCCGCGCCGCAAGGCGGTGAAAGAAGGACGCAAGCCCGATCCGTTACGTGTGGATGAGTTGGGACATTTGCAGGATCTGGCCGATATCCTGCGCGATCGGGGTGGTCCACGGCGCGCGATTGCCTGATTGTATCAGGGTTGGAGTTTATCCTTGGCACCCGCCAGTAAAGCCAGAGAAGGTTCCGCATTCTTCTTCTTCAGGAAATCCTGTGCGTAATCGCGCATTGTTTTGGACGGATGGTAATAGATGATGTGGGTTGCGCGGGCATCATACATGGCTGTGATGGCTTTTGGATTTTCTTCTAGAATATCGGCATCTGTAATATCATCAAGGTAGTTGTTCGAGAAATTGCCAAGCCACATATTCGCGGCTTCTTCTTCCAATTGGGCACGAATTTCACTAACGGGTTCGGGAGGAACAGCCGTAGCCGCACGACGTCCACCACGGGCGGCACCTTCTGCAACGGCGGCGGCCAGCTCGCTTGCCTGCAGTTCAGTGATAGCTCCCATGTCAGGGAGGGCTTCCAGAGCATCCAGCAACAGAGCTTTCACAGACGGGTGATGACCATATTTCAGGGCCAGACCCATGACGGATTCTTTAAGGTCCTCGATAAGAGAGTCATCCCCTTCATCCATCACCATTTTTGCCAGTTTGCTTTCGACGCCCTTGATGGCCCGATCCATACGGGCTTCGTCACTGAAATACTGACGGATATTCGTGAATGGAAACATGGAAAAACCCCCTTCAGTTTTTATTGATTGACATATAATCCCTGTACCTCATTCCTGTCAAATGGGGCCTTATCGGATGAGGGAAGCCTAACTATATGATTGCCAATAATATTAATTCACTTTTAAGGGTGGTTAAGCCCTGTTCGGCCGAGGGATGTTCTGATACATTCAGGGCCTGATCTTGTTTTAATAGCCTGTTGGGTTTTTAGGCCAAATGATTGTCGATGCGATTGTTCTGGGCGTCTTGCTCGTTTCTGCTGTTTTTGCGTTCCTGCGCGGTTTCATCCGCGAAGTCCTGACCATACTGGGTGTGGCAGGGGGATTGGCTGCAGCTATAGCCTTTGGCGAAAAACTTCTTCCTTATATGCAGAACTGGCTGGGCTATAAGCCCGATGCCAAGGAAGCGCAGATGGTGGGGGGGGTCATTCCACTGGAAGCGGTCGCCCAAGCACTCTCCTATGGTTCGATCTTCCTGATTGTCGTGATTATCCTTTCTATCATAAGTCACTTGCTCGCAGGCTGGGCTCGTACAATCGGTCTGGGCGCTGTCGACCGCACATTGGGTGTAATCTTCGGGATTGCCCGTGGTGTTCTTGTTCTGGCCGTTCTGTATTTGCTTCCTTATCTGCTATTTGAAGACGCCAGTAAAAACTGGACATGGCTCAAGGATAGCAAGACGATTGTCTATATCGAGGCAACATCAAAATGGCTTGCCGGTTTTCTGCCTGATTATGTACGCAATCCCGAAGCCGGTGATATGCAAGGCCGTGCATCTTCGCTTGCCAAAGACACGCGCGAAAAGCTTAAGGATCTTGAATTGCTGAAAGATGACAGCAAGCAAACTGATCAGCCCGCTATTGAAGAGGAAGGCTATGGCAAGGATATTCGCCAGAATATGCGCGAACTTATTCTCGAGCAAACAGAAGGGGTTCCTCCGGCGATGCCAGAGCAACCATTAACACCGGAAACTGTGCCGCCTTTATCATCTCCGTCACCTTCGCAACCGCCCTCATCACGGTCTTTGAATGATTAATGATATGACAGACGACAGCATTTTTGATGATGATAAACTAAAGGAAGAATGCGGCGTTTTTGCTGTTTATGGTCATAGTGATGCCGCCGCGCTGACAGCGCTTGGGCTTCATGCCCTGCAGCATCGCGGACAAGAAGCAACCGGTATTGTCAGCCATGATGATACCGATTTTTTTGCCCATCGCGCTCTGGGTCTTGTCGATACGGCTTTTGGTGATGCCAGTACGATTGCAAGGCTCAAAGGCCATGCCGCTATTGGCCATAACCGTTATGCCACTACAGGCGAAGGCAGTGTACGGAATATCCAGCCGCTTTTTGCTGATCTTTCCTTTGGCGGTTTTGCAATCGCCCATAATGGTAACCTGACCAATGCGCATACGCTCAGGACCGAGCTGGTAAGCAGGGGAGCTTTGTTCCAGTCAACAACGGATACGGAAGTCATTTTGCACTTAATGGCCACATCCACCAAAACAAGTGTGGTTGACCGTCTGGTCGAGGCGCTCTCACGCATTGAAGGGGCTTACTCATTGGTGGCCTTGCACCGTAACCAGATTATTGGTGTCCGTGATCCGCTGGGGATCAGGCCGCTGGTGCTCGGCAAGTTGGGTTCATCCTATATTCTGGCCTCTGAAACTTGTGCGCTTGACATTATAGGTGCTGAATTCGTACGTGATGTTGCCGCCGGTGAGATGGTTGTGATTGATGAGAAGGGTTTGCGTAGCACCCAACCCTTTGGCGCGAAACCTTCCCGTTTCTGTATTTTTGAATATATCTATTTTGCAAGACCGGATAGCGCCCTTGATGGTCGTTCGGTTTATGAATCCCGTAAACGTATCGGTGCTGAACTTGCCCGCGAAGCGCCCTGCAGCGGGGCTGATGTCGTTGTCCCCGTGCCCGATAGCGGCGTACCGGCGGCCATCGGTTATGCGGAAGCAAGCGGCTTGCCGTTTGAGTTGGGGATTATCCGCAATCACTATGTGGGCCGGACTTTTATTGAACCCACGGATCAAATCCGCCATTTGGGTGTGAAGCTGAAACATAATGCCAACCGCGCTTACATCGAAGGCAAGTCGATTGTTCTGGTCGATGATTCCATCGTACGCGGCACAACATCCAAAAAGATTGTCGAGATGTTGCGGGCAGCAGGGGCCAAGGAAGTCCATATGCGGATTTCAAGTCCTCCTACAGCCCATAGCTGCTTCTACGGTATCGACACGCCTTCGACCAAGGAATTGTTGGCCAACCGTATGAAAGTTGAAGAAATCAAGGACTATATCGGTGTGGATTCACTTGCCTATATCTCCATAGCCGCTTTATATAAGGCTATGGGTCAAAACGGGCGGGATGCCGCACAACCGGCATTCTGTGATGCCTGCTTCACGGGTGAATATCCGGTGACTTTGACCGATCATACAACAAATTGTACGGGGTCGCGGGTAACCGATTTACGTGAACGCGCCGTGAGCCGTAGCTAGACGATCAAGGATAAAAAAATGAGCCTTTCAAATGAACAACCCGATCTGACAGGGCGTGTTGCGCTTGTGACGGGGGCTTCCCGTGGTATTGGGGCGGCCGTTGCCAAGGCGCTCGGGGCTTGTGGTGCCCATGTTATTCTGACAGCGCGCACAACAGGCGCGCTTGAAGAGGTGGATGACGCTATCCGTCAAGCCGGCGGGCAGGCGACGATTATGCCGCTCAATATGCTCGACCTCGACAAGATTGATGTGATGGGGCCGGCTTTGGCCGAAAAATTCGGCAGGCTGGATATTTGTATCGCCAATGCCGCCATGCTCGGGACGTTGATGCCACTTGGCCATATCGATGCCAAAGAATGGCAGCGCGTGATGGATTTAAACGTGAATGCCAATTTCCGCCTGCTACGGACTCTTGACCCGGTTTTGCGTGCCAGTGATGCGGGGCGCTTTGTTGCTGTATCAAGTTCTTTGGCACAAACACCACGTGCCTATTGGGGGGCGTATGCGACATCCAAGGCTGCCCTTGAATCAATGGTCAAGGTTTATGCCGCGGAAACAGCCAAGACACCCTTAAGGGTAAATATTATTGATCCGGGTTCAACGCGCACAGCCATGCGCGCCAAAGCTTACCCTGGTGAAGATGCCAGCAAACTTAAGGCGCCGGAAGAGACTGTGCCACTTTTCCTTGGGCTTGTATCGCCGGCCTGCACCTCCCATGGCGAAGTGCATCGTTTGGCCGGTGTCTCTCAGGCGGCGGCCTGATTATCTGTTTGATTGACGTGGACCATCTCGATCTTGCGGGTCGGGAAGGGGATGGTAATACCATGCGCATCCAGAGCTTCCTTGATCGCCTTGGTCAGATCCCAGCGCACGTTCCAGTAATCGGGTGATTTGCACCAGACACGCACAATCAGATCAATCGAGAAATCACCCATCTGGTTGGCCATGACTTGCGGTTTCATTTGTTCATCATCGCTAATAATACGGGCATCGCCAGCTATCGTTTGGTTGATGACACTAAAGGCTTTGTTGATATCATCGTCATAGGAAATACCGACATTGATATCCTGACGACGGTAGGGATTGCGCGTATAGTTCCAGATATCATTGGTCCAGATCTGGCTGTTGGGTACGAAGATATAAACATTATCGGGAGCTGCCAGTTCGGTGCCGAAAAGGCCGAGTGATTTGACGGTGCCTCCGATGTTATCGTTACCTGTTGTAATGTAGTCGCCAATCTTGAACGGGCGCAGGATCAAGAGCATCACACCTGCTGCAACATTGCTCAAGGTGCCTTGCAAGGCAAGACCAATCGCCAGACCTGCCGCACCCAGGACAGCGAGCAAGCTTGCTGTCTGCACACCAAACTCGCTCAGCATCATCACAACCGATACGGTGAAAATGGCGTATTTGCTTAAGCCTGACAGGAAGTCGGCCAGTGTTTCATCAAGGCGCTTGAATGTTTGTATCCGTTTGCTGACCCAGTTACCGATCATCCAGCCTGCGACCAGAATCATCATGGCAAGGATTAGATCCAGACCTACGGCGAGGATAATGTCGAGGTTCTCCTCGATAAATTTTATATCGATCGTATTCATGGCGACTCCTTATGTTTTGGTTCTAGTCTTAACTAGTCTTTGTCTTTGATATAGGGGTTTTTGCTGGTTCTGACCATCAGGCGCACAGGAATGCCGGGCAGTCCGAAATCACGGCGCAGGCCATTGATCAGGTAGCGTTTATAACTATCGCTTAAGTCCTGAGGATAGGAAACCCACAAAGCAAAGGTTGGCGGTTTGCTCTTGATCTGGGTGATATAGCGCAGACGGTTTGTACGTCCCCCCACCAATGGCGGCGGGTTTTGGCTTTCCATACCGGCAAGCCAGCGGTTCATCACAGCGGTTTTCACACGCTTGGTCCAGAGGTCATATGTTTCAATCACGACATCCAGTACGCGGTTCACATTCGATCCGCGAATGGCAGAGAGTGTGACAAATGGCACTTCCTGTATCTGTCCCAAATCATGGCGCAGACTTTCGCGGAATTCTTTTAAGTATTCTTCCTTGTTTTCGATCAAATCCCATTTGTTAAGGGCGATTACAAGGGCGCGGCCTTCGCGGATGACCAGATCGGCAATCGCCTGATCCTGATTTTCTAGACCTTCATCGGCATCCAGCACCAGAACAACGACCTGTGCCAGACGGATGGCACGCAGTGAATCACCCACGGCCATTTTCTCGATATTATCAACGATTTTGGCTTTCTTGCGCATGCCGGCGGTATCGACCAGACGCATCAGGCGATCACGGTGCTCCCATTTGACGGCAATCGCATCACGTGTGATACCGGCTTCGGGGCCGGTCATCGAGCGTTGCTCGCCAATCAGGGCATTGAGCAGAGTTGATTTACCGACATTCGGGCGACCTACAATTGCAATCTTGATCGGCTTGATCTCTTCTTCTTCCTCAACCTGACCGGCCATGAAGTCAAAGTCTTCAAGACCTTCCAGTTCATCAAGGGCAGAGTCAGTGAAGGCTAGATCGGTGCCGTCTTCCTCTTCATCGTCGCCGTCTTCTTCTTCGGGGAAGTGGGCTTGCAAGGCATAGAACAGGCTATCAAGGCCTTCATTATGCTCGGCAGACATGGGAATGGGATCGCCAAAGCCCAGACTGTGAGCCTCGGCCACGCCGCTCATCGTGGCGCGTTCGTTTTCACATTTATTGACACCCAGCAAGACGGGCTTTCCCTGACGGCGCAACCATTGTGCAAAATGCTCATCCATGGGTGTGACGCCTTCGCGGCCATCGATTACAAACAAAACAGCATCGGCTTCTTTAAGGGCTGCCTCGGTTTGCTGGCGCATACGTCCACGAATGCTGTCATCAAAACTTTCTTCCAGACCAGCGGTATCGATAATACGCAGGCGGCGGCCAAACAGGACCGTTTCGGCATCACGCCAATCACGCGTGACACCCGGACGGTCATCGACGATCGCCAGCTTCTTTCCGGCCAGACGGTTGAATAAAGTTGATTTGCCGACATTCGGGCGGCCGACAATCGCAAGTGAGAACATTTAATTACCTATAGGCTGCCAGTGTGCCGTTTTCACCCAGCAAATAAAGAGTTTCGCCGGCTACAATCGGCGGGATGCTCACGGCCATACCTGCACCCCATGAACGAATGACGCTGCCATCATCAGGATGAACTTCGATAACGCCACCATCAGAACCGGCCACGATCAGACGACTGCCCGCCAGAACCGGACCAGTCCAGTAAATCTGTCCCGTGCGGGATTCAGGATTGATGAATTTCGGCAGAGGTCTGACCCAGCGGATCAGGCCGTTATCGCGGCCAATACTGACCAGTTCATTGTCATTCGTCAGGACGAAAACCGAGTTGCCCGCAACCCACGGCATTTCCGATCCGCCAATATCACGCTGCCAGATACGGTTGCCAGTACGTTCATCCAGTGCAACCATGCGATTGCCGAAGCTGATAGCGAGAACAATCCCTTTATCAATCACAGGCAGGGCACGAATGTCAGAGATACCGCTCAAGCCGCCGGCACTGCGGATACCGGCAAGGTTATCACCCCAGGCCGCCGAGCCGTTTTCAACACGCAGGGCATAAATTTCACCGGATGAGAAAACAGGAAGCACAATATCGCGGCTGGCAGCAGGGCTGGCAGCGCCAACGATACCAGCGGCACCGGCGATGCCTGAATACTCCCAAAGAAGATTCCCATCGGCAGCATTAAGGGCAAGCAGGCGGTTATCCAGTGTTGTAATGAAAACACGATCATCTGCTATGGTGGGGGCAGCGCGTGAAGGGGCCGGTAATTTGCGGCGCCACACGATCCGTCCATCATCCGGTGTCAGCATCAATAATTCGCTGTAGCCATTGGTCACGTAAAGATGGCCGCGTGAATAGGCGATGCCGCCCACAATCACATCGTCATCTTCGACCGGATGATTGACATCACGCACCCACAGGCGTTGCCCTGTCTGGGCATTGAAGGCGGCCAGATGGTTTTCCGTGTCCAGTGTATAGATTTTACCATCCACAATGATCGGCTGACTGATCAGGGGTAAATGCTTGCGGCTACCTGTACCGATTGACTGGCTCCAGACCTTTTTCAAGGGGCCTTCATTCAGGGTCAGGTTTTGCATGGCATGGTTTGGATAACCGCCTGACTGCGGCCAGAATTCATTCTTCCATGGTTGCGGTGCTACAAACCCCTGTGCGCTCATGGCGGCATCATCGGGCTCAAGATGTCTTTGCAGTTCCAGAATGGAAATGCGTTCACCTTCAAGCGGGGGCGCATCAGCATCATCGCCAAAAGCAGAACAACCACCCAAAGCAAGGCTGGTGGCAAGGAAGCTCGAGAGCAGAAGGCGTTTGAATGTCATCATATCCTCGGAGGAAAATCGTTATGGTGCGGAAAAGGCTTAGCCTTCGGCATCAGTGACAGCAGATTGATCCTTGGGCATATTTTTCTGGGGAGCTAGCCCCAGTTTCTGGCTGTATACCTGATCCAGCGCGTGCGCGCGCTCACGCAGCGACGGCGGCAGAATTTGTTCCTGACTCAAGACTTCTGAAAGATATTTGCGTGCGGCCGCATAATCATTCAGCATATGAGCATTGATCAGGGCGGCTTCGACGCGCGCATGCCAACGCCAGGGGTTTTTGTCATCCATCAAAGGTTTCAGACGGGCGAGCAGGCCTTGGGCATCCATGTCCTTTTGACCTTCCGATGTGATCAGGCGCACAGCCATCAGATCGGCAAGCTGGCGGTGCAGGGTGTCAATCTGTGTATCCTGTGCAACACGGTTCAATACGGCGAGGGCTTGTTCGGATTTATCTTCAGCGATGTAGGAGCCAGCTGCTGTCATCAGGGCCAGACCACGTTGGCCGGGACGTAATTGCGGGGCCAGTGTCTCAAGCGCCGAACTGCGTTCCTCGCCTGTCAGGGCCTGCATCAACTGAGCTGTTTGCTCTGCATTGATACGGTTATCCCAGCTGCGATAGGCGCTCAAGATTCCCGTAAACAAAACCGCCAGCACAACACCCGCCAGAATATAGGGGCCGTACTCCTTCAGGAACTTCTCAGCGCGTTCCTGTTTCAGGGCTTCATCAATCTCCAGAATGAGGTTCTGTTCCGATGCCATGTCTATCTATCCTGATCCTTATGAATAACGGGGCTATCATAGTCAAAAACGCTGTCAAAACAACCCGTAAGACCCCTTATATAGGGTGTTGGCGGCTGCTTCACAACAGCTTTGTCATAAAATGTTTATTTTTCAAAGTGATGCGGTTTGTGATACAATAATCGACATGGTGTTCAAGGTCATAGACAACCCCGATTTTGATAAATTCCAGAACCGCGCAGGCTTCAAAAATGCCGAATTTCGGCTGCTGGCTGGTCTTTTCAGCAGGGCTGCTTCCTTAAAGGCTTTGCTGGATATGGCGGTTGATATCGATTTTGACGAGGGAACCTGCACTATCAGCTATTATAAGACCCGCTATCAGCCGCATCTGAGCTTTGTTGTCCGCCATGTTGGCCCCAAAGCCACGATGTATGAGGTCTATAAAGCCGATAAGGGGCTGGTGTTAAAAAGCGGTTTATTTCAAAGGGCTTACGAGCGTCTGGAAGCGGAAGTCGTCAGCATGCTCCCCACCGCCTAAGTCAATTAATTGACATATTATATGTATCATGCCATGGTTTTTTCATGGAACAAGACCATTCAGGCAAAGCGCAGCAAATTCAGGATGCCATCCGTGTGGCAGGGGGCCTGGTTCTTGATGCCGCCGGTCAACCCTTCAATTATAAACCTTCGATCAGAGCCCTGACAGAGCGGATCAAAGCAGTCAGCCAAAATCTGGGGCAAAGCCAAAAACTGGTCATTTTGATGGCTGAACGTCATGAGCATACAGCCGATGTGTTTCTCCAGACTTCCCTTATCAAGGAATTATTGCCGCATTATCAGGGACGCATGGCCTGTGGCATAGAATATCCCCATGACGGACTTGGAAAATTGATGGCGGCCTGCGGTTTCAACCTTCATCCTGCGACCTATCCGGTGATAGCCGCACGCGATGCTGACGGGCAGCGTTCTTTGCTGGTTTCCCAAGCAGTTTTCCAAAGAGAAGAAGCGCCGGTTGCGCATGACAGTCTGTTTGACTTTTGCCGTAGACACTCGATTGTAACGCGGTTTCTTGATGCTGCCAAAACAGATGATTCCCGCTATCTGGATATGCAGGATCAGTTAACGGCAAGTATTGTTAGACAATATGTTTCCGGATATGCCGAAGCTGGTCTTATCCCATGTTCCAGCATTGTCGGAACAGCGGTGCGTAATGTTGCCATCACAAATAATGCTATCCGTCATATGCAGGAAGTATCCATAGATACATATATAATTTCCTGCGGCATTGATCATGTGCTGGGGAATGCTGCCGAAGGGGTCGCATATGAAAACAGCCTGACATCGCTATTTCGTCAGATGGGGGCATGGGTTGTACCAATTTTGAGTGCCGATCAGGATGCGATCGCCTCGTTACCGCTGCAGGGGCAAGAGGCATTTTCGGATTTACTTATGCTGACGGGGTACGACCAGACAGCTTTCTTTGCCGATAATGCTTCGGGGGAAGCTGATTACTGGCGTACTCTTGGCACCACAAGTGATGTGGATCTTCAGCCCTTTGAAAAAGGAGGTCCGGAACATAAAGCCCTGATTGAAAAACTGAAAAATGAAGGACCATCGTGGTTGTTGCCTGCAACGGCGTCCACCGCCCCGCGCCCCTGAGATTGCTTGGGGCCTAAAACTAACCTGAATTTCAGGTATTTTTTTCAAGAAACCCCTTTTCCTGCCTTTGCACCTCTCTAGATCCTGATTAGGATAGGGCAGTTTTTCAAATCCTATGGGGAGAATCTGAAGATGAGCAAAATCAAGGTTGATAATCCGATTGTTGAAATTGATGGCGATGAAATGACACGTATCATTTGGGCAATGATCAAAGAACGTTTGATTTTGCCGCATCTTGATGTCGATCTGAAATATTATGATCTCTCGATCGAAAACCGTGACGCTACAGATGACAAGGTCACAGTCGATTCCGCTCATGCGATCAAGCAATATGGCGTGGGCGTAAAATGCGCAACCATCACGCCGGATGAAAAGCGCGTAGAAGAGTTTAACCTAAAGAAAATGTGGAAGTCTCCAAACGGGACCATCCGTAATATTCTGGATGGCACTGTTTTCCGTGAGCCGATCATCTGCAAGAATGTGCCGCGTTATGTGCCGGGCTGGACATCCCCCATCGTCATTGGCCGCCATGCGTTTGGTGATCAGTACAAAGCCACGGATGTGAAAATTCCCGGTCCCGGTAAATTGACAATGAATTACCAGCCTGCCGATGGTGGCCCGTTGCAAAGCTGGGAAGTCTTTGACTTCAATGGTCCGGGTGTGGCCATGGGGATGTATAACGTTGATGAATCGATCGAGGGTTTTGCCCGTGCCTGTTTCAATTATGCGCTGGCCCGTAATTACCCGCTATATATGTCGACCAAGAACACCATCCTGAAGCAATATGATGGCAAGTTCATCGAAATCTTCCAACGTGTCTACGAGCAATCATTCAAAACAGATTTTGAAGCCCGCAAGCTGTGGTATGAACATCGCCTGATTGATGACATGGTGGCTTTTGCCGTGAAATCGGAAGGGGCCTTTGTCTGGGCCTGTAAGAATTATGACGGCGATGTGCAGTCGGATGTCGTGGCACAGGGTTTTGGTTCACTGGGGCTTATGACATCGGTTCTGCTGACACCGGATGGCAAATGCGTCGAGGCTGAAGCCGCCCACGGGACAGTAACCCGCCATTACCGCCAGTGGCAGAAGGGCGAGAAAACCTCGACCAATCCGATCGCTTCGATTTTTGCATGGACACGCGGTTTGCAATATCGTGGCCAATTTGATAAAACCCCGCGCGTTGTCGATTTTGCCCGTGATCTGGAGGCTGCCTGTGTGGAAGCCGTCGAGAATGGTTACATGACCAAAGATCTGGCGCTTTTGGTTGGTAAGAACCAAAGCTGGCTGACAACGGAAGATTATATGGACAAGGTTGCAGAGCAGCTGGAAACAAAACTCAGGAAAGCGGCATAGATTATGTGGAATACAGGGTGGCAAAATTTTCGTTCTCGTGCTTGCGTACGGGGTATGACAGTGACAGCGCTGGCGCTTTTTGTGTCGGCTGTTACGGTTATGCCGTCATGGGCCGAGGAAGAGGCCACGCTGAAACCCCCTGTAAAACCGGCTAAGGTCGCAAGAGCCGCCGGTGTCGCCAGTCCTGATAAAATCTTCTTTGAAGGCACCCATGTTGGCACTATGCAGACCTATGTAGCCAAGTATGAAGATACATTGATCGATATTGCCCGTCGTTATGATGTTGGTTTTGTTGAATTGCGCGCTGCCAATCCTGATGTTGATCCGTGGATACCGGGGGCTGATACGAAACTGGTCATTCCGGCTATGCATATTCTGCCGGAAGGCCCGCGTCAGGGTATTGTCATCAATCTGCCGGAAATGCGTTTGTATGGTTTCTTGAAGCAGGGCCAAAAACCTTTCTCGGCACCGCTCGGCATTGGACGTGATGGTCTTGAAACACCGCTTGGTACAACATCAATCGTAAACAAGCGCGAAAAACCTGTATGGCGTCCGACAGCACGTATGCGTAAGGAAGATCCGACCCTGCCCGAGGCCGTTCCTGCTGGTCCGGAGAACCCTTTGGGTGATTACATCATGTATTTGGGTTGGCCCGAATATGGCATTCATGGCACCAACAAACCTTATGGTGTGGGGCGTCGCGTCAGCAGCGGTTGTATTCGTATGTATCCGGAAGACATCAAGAGCCTGTTCAGCAAAGTCCCGGTAGGCACGCCTGTGACTGTGGTTGATCAGCCTGTTAAGGCCGCATGGATCGATAACCAGCTTTATGTCGAAGCGCATACCTCGCTTTCCCAAGCTAACAAGATTGAGAATGAGGGCGGTATTCCGCACTATGAAATGACCGATCAGGATATGGCTGTGATTGTGCGCGCGGCGGGTGATGATGTCGGCCTGATTGACTGGAATGTTGTAAGGCGCGTTATCCGCGAGCGTCCGGGTTATCCGATCCCTGTCGCAACACGTAGCTCCCAGGCTGCGGCAGACAAGGCACAGGCCGAGAAGAAATCCTGATACGTAACTTAATTTTTAGTTACGTTTTTCTTATAAAAATTTTGTGTTTCCCTCTGGTAATCAGGGGGAGGATGTGGTAACTGAACGGCCCTCGAAGGCCTCTTCACGCATACTTTCTACCCCGCACAAAGTCTATTTTACCAAGGTGATATTCATGCCCCTCAGCCGGCATACAAAACTTTTGCCCTTTCTTCGCCGTCCGTTCGGATGCAAATACGAAATCCTTTTTGATGATACGCGCCAGATTGAGGATGAGTCTCAGGGCGGGATGGTCAATGTCTATCGAATCCGGTCTCTCGTTGCGCTTCCTGCTGTAGGGCCTGCGGGCACTTATGGTGGTTATGTCCAATCACTTGATAACCTAAGCCATGAAGGAGATTGCTGGGTCGCGGAGCAGGCCTGCGTTCTGGGGCATACCCGTATCTGGGGTAATGCCCGCATCTATGGTCAGGCGATTATCCGCGAGGATGCCTGGGTTTTTGAAGAGGCCGTTGTTTATGGAGAGGCTGTCATTGCAGGAACCGCGCGCGTATTTGGACAAGCACAGATAGGTGACCAAGCCTATGTCGGCGGGCAGGCGCTCATTTCCGGTCATTCCCGCCTGGTGGCCCGCGCCCATGTTGCCGGACGATGCTGGGTTGCGGGCAGTGCCCGTATCAGTGGCGATTGCTGGGTTCATGGAACGCAGATTTTTACCAAGGGTGATTGGCCGGGGACTGTAACTTTTGCGCCTGTTCGCGAGCGTCCACAAGGACATGATGACGATAGTCATAAGGCTGCGTGAGCCTTCCGCATATTTTTTTTGAAAAACCGCTGATTTCTAATGGTTTTACATGAAAATCTGTTGACAGCAGGCTGTAACTTTTCTAAACCCTGCACCACGCGCTGGAGGCGACTGCACCTGCGGAGCCGCGCTTTTTTTGATAAACTTTATCTATATCTGTAGGAGCATATGAAATA
This sequence comes from Micavibrio sp., assembly GCA_046294845.1. GTDB lineage: Bacteria > Pseudomonadota > Alphaproteobacteria > Micavibrionales > Micavibrionaceae > Micavibrio_C. The sequence goes on from JBKBNU010000001.1 coordinate 634,865, forward strand.
TGGCAAAGGAAAAGTTTGAGCGGAACAAGCCGCACGTGAACATTGGAACGATTGGTCACGTTGACCATGGGAAGACGACGCTGACAGCAGCGATTGCGACAGTATTGTCGAAAAAAGGCTGGTCGAAGGCGATGAAATACGACGATATTGACAAGGCTCCTGAAGAGAAGGCCCGCGGTATTACGATTTCTACAGCGCACATTGAATACGAAACCGGCAACCGTCACTATGCACACGTTGACTGCCCTGGCCACGCTGACTATGTGAAGAACATGATCACCGGTGCGGCGCAGATGGATGGTGCCATTCTGGTTGTGTCTGCTGCTGATGGTCCGATGCCACAGACACGCGAGCACATTCTGCTGGCGCGTCAGGTTGGTGTGCCTTCAATCGTTGTGTTTATGAACAAATGCGACATGGTTGACGATGCCGAGCTGCTGGATCTGGTCGAGATGGAAATCCGTGAACTGCTGTCCAAGTATGAATTCCCTGGCGACGACACACCGATCGTGAAGGGTTCTGCTACGGAAGCTCTGGCTGGTAAATCCGGCCCGTACGGTGAAGAGTCTGTGTTGGCACTGATGGAAGCTGTTGACAGCTACATTCCGACACCGGCCCGTCCGAAGGACAAGCCGTTCCTGATGCCTGTTGAAGACGTGTTCTCGATTTCCGGTCGTGGTACAGTTGTGACCGGCCGTGTCGAGCAAGGTATTGTCAAGGTTGGTGAAGAGATCGAGATCGTGGGTGTTCGCCCGACACAGAAGACAACAGTAACGGGCGTCGAGATGTTCCGTAAGCTGCTGGATTCGGGTGAAGCTGGCGACAACATTGGTGCTCTGCTGCGCGGTACAAAACGTGAAGACGTTGAGCGTGGTCAAGTGCTGTGTGCGCCTGGTTCGATCACACCGCACACCGAGTTCGAAGCAGAAGCCTATATTCTGTCGAAGGACGAAGGTGGCCGTCATACACCATTCTTCACAAACTACCGTCCCCAGTTTTACTTCCGTACAACGGACGTAACGGGTGAAGTGACATTGCCAGCTGGCACCGAGATGGTTATGCCTGGTGACAATGTGAAGATGAACGTGAAGCTGATTGCTCCGATTGCCATGAACGAAGGCCTGCGCTTCGCTATCCGCGAAGGTGGTCGTACCGTCGGCGCCGGCGTTGTCGCTAAAATCCTGAAGTAATCTTCAAGCGATATTAATTTCAAGTAAGGCCTCTCAATCGAGAGGCCTTATTTCTTTTACTCCGGAATAGTAAATATCTCGTGTGCTGTTATTGCTGCTATCACTTTTGGTTCGCGAATCTTGCGCGTTTTCTGGCACAGCCACTGTCTGACGATGAGGAGCTTTTTTGAAGTTCGAGAAATACAGTGATTTCCACATATTTGAAATAAGTTGTAATAATATTATATTTCTTCTTTTTATACTATTCAATGAGCGTAAGTTGGGATTTTCTGCGGAATCGGTTTTTGAAAAATTTCTTTTCGCGATTTCTTCTGATGAAAAATGAAAAAAACGTAAAAATTTTATATTGACAGTTCTCGGATAATCGAATTACGTGAAACATTGCTTGCGCATAAGAAAAAAATTTTACTAACGACAAGAAATGCAGGGAGTATGCTATGTCGAATAAAGAAGCCACCGTCGATATTTTCGCAGGTCTCGAAAAAGATTATGTAAAGGTTAGAGAGGAACAGAAGGAAGTTTCCATGTCTGTGTCCGAATATCTTGCATTATGCAAAACGGACAAGAGTGCCTATGCATCAGCTGCTCAGCGTCTTTTGAAGGCCATCGGCGAACCCAGAATCGTTGACACCAGTAAAGATCCGGAACTCCGTATAATCTTCCAGAACCGCAAAGTTGCGATTTATGATGCCTTTAAAGATTTCTATGGCATGGAAGATGCGATTGGTCAGGTTGTAAACCACCTGCGCGCTGCTGCCCAAGGCCTCGAAGAAGGCAAACAGGTTCTGTATCTGCTGGGTCCCGTAGGTAGTGCGAAATCATCCATCGCCGAACGTCTGAAAGACCTGATGGAACAGGAGCCTTTCTATACTCTGGCCGTTGAAGTTGAAAAAGACGGCAAAAAAGAGCTGGAATACTCACCTGTAAACGAAAACGTTTTTGGCCTGTTCAGTGCTTTGCCACGTCGTGCTGATGGCAAGACATGGGGTGAAGTCGTTGAAACACAATTTGGTGTTGCCCAACGTCACATGAAGCATTTTGCTTCTCCGTGGCTGGTCCAGAAGCTGGAAGAATTCGGCAACGATATCAGCAAGTTCAAAGTTGTTAAGCGTTACCCGAACCGCCTGAAACAAATTGGTATTTCCAAAACCGAACCCGGTGATGAAAATAACCAGGATATTTCGGCGCTGGTCGGCAAGGTTGATATCCGTAAACTGGAAGACTTCCCGCAAAACGATCCTCGTTCCTATTCCTTCTCCGGCGGCCTCTGCACGGGTAACCGCGGGATCATGGAATTTGTCGAGATGTTTAAGGCGCCCATCAAGGTTCTGCACCCGTTGCTGACAGCAACACAGGAAGGTAACTTCAACGGTACAGAAGCGATTGGTGCGATTCCGTTCGATGGCCTTATTCTGGCGCACTCGAACGAAAGCGAATGGGACAAGTTCCGTAACAACCGCGAGAACGAAGCCTTTATCGCCCGTACGCAAATTATTCGTGTGCCTTACACATTGCGTGTCACAGAGGAAAAGAAAATTTACGAGAAGCTTCTGCGTCTCAGTGAATTGGCCGACGCGCCTTGCGCCCCTGGTACTCTGGATATGGCAGCCGAGTTTGCTATTCTGACACGTCTTGCAGAGCCTGAAAACTCGACCGTGGTTTCCAAAATGAAAGTCTATGATGGCAAGAACATCAAGGACAAGGATCCCAAAGCCAAGACGATCGAGGAATATCGTGAAGCCGCCCGCGGCAAGAATGAAGGCATGTGGGGTATCGATACCCGTTTCATGTTCAAGACCTTGTCGGCGACATTCAACTTCACGGCACAGGAAGGCGGCGAGATTGCTGCTGATCCGATCCACCTGATGTTTGTTCTGGAAGACAGAATCCGCAAGGAGCAGCTGCCGAAAGAAAAAACCGACAAGTATGTTGGCTTTATCGATACCTATTTGCGTCCGAAATACCGCGAATTCGTCGGTAAGGAAATCATGACGGCGTATGTTGAAAGCTTTGGCGAATATGGCCAAAATGTATTCGACAAATACATCCAGTACGCCGAACACTGGCTGGATGGCAATGATTACCGCGATCCTGAAACAGGCACTCTCTACGAGCGTGACAAGCTGGAAAAAGAGCTCGAGAAAATCGAGAAACCGGCTGGTATTATCAATGCCAAGGACTTCCGTAACGAAGTAACACGATTTGTAGCCAATGCGCGTGTGAAAAACGAAGGCAAGAACCCTGACTGGAAGACCTATGAGAAACTCAAGGAAGTGATCGAGAAATCTGTCAGTAAAAATGCTGAAGAGATGCTGCCGGTTATTTCCTATGGTCCGAAGGGCAACAAGGATGCGGAAGGCAAGCACGAGCAGTTCGTTAACCGTATGGTTAGCAAGGGTTATACACCTGCTCAAGTGCGCCGTGCTGTTGAGTTCTATATCAACAAGTAAAGCCTCATTTTCCTAAATTAGCGGCAACGCGGTCGCTTATCAGCCCGCGTTGCCACCTCAAAGCCGAATAGTCTTGCCAAGAGCGGGGTTTCGGTCTTGAATGGGCGTATCAGTATAAAAGAGTATAAAAATAATAATTAACTTCAGGGAGAATGTTCGTGCCAACACAGGTCGTTGATCGCCGTAAGTTGCCCGGAACAACCACAACCAGCCGTGAACGCTTCATGGATCGTAACAAGAAGCACATCAAAAAGGCTGTCGATCGTGCAATTGCCGGAGGAAATGTTACAGATATTGGTTCTGGTGGCGTAGATGTTACCGTGCCCAAACGTGATCTTTCTGAACCCTTTATCCATCACGGGAAGGGCGGCATTAATGACCGCGTTCATCCCGGTAACAAGGAATTCACAACAGGTGATACTCTGCCACGTCCTCGTGGTGGTGGTGGCAAAGGTTCCGGTAAAGGAGAGGCTTCACAAGATGGTGAAGGTGAAGATGATTTCACATTCCATTTGAGCGAAGAAGAATTCCTGAACTATCTGTTTGATGATCTTTCTCTGCCCAATATGGAAGAGAAAAGCGAGGCCGATCTCGAACAGACAAAAATGAAGTATGCCGGGATTGTATCTTCCGGTGCGCCGAACAAGTTGCATTTGCAGCGTTCCAAAAGACAAAAGATGGGCCGTTTGATTGCTGCCCGCAAACCGTGGAACGAAAAAATTATCGAGCTGCTTGAGGAAGAAAAATCAATCCTCAATCGCTATAATCCTGATCAGCCGGAAGTTGCCGTGTCCGGACTTCCCAAGGCATGGTCGCCCAAGCGAGAGCAGATCAGCAATCTTGAAAAAGATGTTTCCAAGCTGAAAACAGCCTTCGAGGCTGCTGTTTCCGATGAAGATAAAGACAGAATTGTTGATATCGAGTTGGAAATCGCGGCCGCCAAGCGCGGCATCAGCCTGATCCCCGGCTGGAATGAATCCACAGATCTTAAATTCCGTCACAGCACACCGCAGCCCGTACCTAACACGAAAGCTGTTATGTTCTGCCTGATGGACGTTTCCGGTTCGATGGATGAAGAAACAAAAAGCAAGGCCAAGATATTCTATTTCCTGCTGTACCGTTTCCTCAAACGTCATTACCAGAAAACAGATGTTGTTTTCATTCGCCACCACACAACGGCGGAAGAAGTGAACGAACATGACTTCTTCTACAAGAAAGAGACAGGTGGCACGATCGTGTCTTCTGCCCTGACTTTGATGAAGAATATCATGCAGCAAAGATATAATGATGGTCATTGGAACATCTATGGGGCGCAAGCATCCGATGGTGATAACTGGGGCGATGATGATGCGCGCTGCAAAAACCTGATCGAGGATATCCTGCGTGACTGCCAAGCCTATTTCTATACTGAAATTACAGATGGTCGTCACCAGAGTCTCTGGCATACGTATGAAGGTGTAAAATCATCACATCCGGGTAAATTCTGGATGGGTCATATTCAGGAACGTAAGGATATTTTCCCTGTATTCCGTGACTTCTTCAAGCGCCGCGGGGCACCTGGTGAAAGTGCCGCATCGCAATTGAAGCCGATGTCGTACGGTATCAGCTAAGACCCGATCTAGACTCAATTGTTGTATCTTTGAAATTACGAGTTAATCATGACAAAAGAACAAACAAAAAAAGACTACAGGAAGGAAATCGCCGATCTTCTCGCCAACTATGAAGATGGTTGGGAAGTGTTTAAAGTGGCGAAAGACTGGGATCATCCTTTGACCTTCAAGCCTGATGCCAAAGGCGATAATTTGCCTGATACATGGTTGGGCCTAGCCGATCGCGTGATCAGTATTGTTGCCAAGGGTAAATACGATCTGGATACCTATGCCAATGAAATCTGGGTGATTACGGCTGATCAAATGCTGGATGCTTATTCCAGTGTGGGCTTGCCCGTAAACTATGATCACTGGTCAATCGGTAAACAGCGTGTTGCTGAAGGCAAGAGTTACCAGCAAGGCCGTTCCGGTCTTGCTTATGAGATCGTTATTAACAGTGATCCTTCCATCGCCTATTGCATGACAACCAACACCAAGCTGATGCAAATGCTGGTGATTGCGCACGCAAGCTATGGTCACAATTCTTTCTTTAAAGGCAACCATCTGTTCCGCCAGTTTACAAATGCCGGAACGATTATCGATGAGATGGAGCATTTGCGTGCTTCTGTACAAAAATACGAAGAACGCTATGGTATTGACGAAGTTGAAGCTTTACTGGATGCGGCCCATGCGCTCGAAAACATGGGTGTGAACCGTTATACAAAGCCTAAAAAACGGACACCCGAGCAGGAAGCAAAACGTCGTGCCGAACTTGAAGAAGTTCGTATCCAGAATGTCAATTACGTGATGGACAAGGTGCGCGGCACGGCAAAAGTAGGCGATGAATTTAAACGCTCTGCCGATGAGGCGACTGTGCCGCCGGACCTCGAGGAAAACCTGCTCAAGTTTGTAGCAAGCTATGCTCCGCACCTGAAAGAATGGCAGCGCGATCTTCTGCGTCAGATCAGTGATCGGGCACAATATTTCTATCCGCAAAAGCAAACGCAGGTGATGAACGAGGGTTGGGCCAGCTTCTGGCATTATACCTTGCTGAACGATTTGTATGAAATGGATTTGATTGATGAATCCATGATGATGGAATTTATCGATTCGCATGCCGGTGTATTGTTCCAGCCTGACTTTGATAGCCCATACTATAATGGCCGCTTCAATCCTTATGCTCTTGGTTTTGCCATTTATCAGGACATCAAGCGTATCTGTATGGAGCCGACCGAGGAAGACAAGCAATGGTTCCCGGATTTTGCCGGTAATGGTGATTGGCTTCCAACCCTGAAGGAGGCTATGAAGCAGTACAAGGATGAAAGCTTTGTATTGCAGTTCCTGTCACCAAAAGTGATGCGCGACTTCCATATGTTCGCCGTTCATGATGACGAGCATGAAGATGATCTTCTGATTAGTGCTATTCATGATGAAGAAAATGGTTATCGCCGTCTTCGTAAGGATCTGGCTTCCCAATACCGTCTGGGTGATATTGAACCCTGTATTGAGGTGGCCGGCTATGACTATAAAGACACCAGAATGCTGACCCTGCGTCATAAAATGTTCAATGAAAAACCGCTTGATTATGATGATACAACGGCTGTGATGAAGCACTTGCATTATCTTTGGGGTCATCCGGTTGCTATTCATAGTGTTGATGAAGATGATGTTATTGTCGATACAATGGCAATCCCTGGTGAGGCCATGGATTATGGTCCGGAGATCGGCGACAAGATGAAATATACAATCTAGCGAAATATATGGAACTCGTGTGTGGGTCCTTATTGGAAAGCCCTTCTCCTGTGGAGAGGGGCTTTTTTAGCACAGTGTTGGGTTATATTGTGTCAGGCAATCAACGAGGGGAATTGTGATGAAAGGTGATAATCAAGATAAGGCTGCTGGTTCATCCAAGCCAGATGCCCATGATCTGGTCAGGCTTTCCGATGCGTTTCACGAGCGCGAGATAAAACTGAACGCTTCGAATGTAAGCACACTGGAATCTGTGCGTGATTTCATTATTAAGGCACCCCATTTTGCGACACTGAATGATAAAAGATTGTTGCCATCATGGATCAATGATCTTCCTTTGAACGCCCCGCAGGAAGAAACCGGTTTACGGTTGCGCACTTACTTTGATAATGCTGCTTTAACAGCGGCCGGCAATAACGTAGAGATCAGGGTCGAATATCGGGGTGATAAATCATCTGATGGCTGGCCCTATAAGCAGGTCATCAAAATTGGTTCAAATGAATCGACGCCCGGCCATGTCCTTGACCGTCTTGAATATCCTGCAAAGCTGAAGAAAGCCACTCCTGATCTTAGTGTTATTGATGGGCCTGCCGCGAAGTATCTGAAGCGCATCTTTGATGTAAAAGATCTCAGGAAGGTTCACCTGCTGCCGTTGATTGTCATCGCTGGTCAGAGATGGCGGTTGCTTTATCATCCTGATGCCAACCGCGATGTGCGCGTAGAAGTAGCCACGGACGTGGGGCGGGGCATGACCGTTGGTGGCCATCAATGGAATTTGTTTCAGGTCGAAATGGAAATGAAACAGGGCGATGCGCAGGTTTTGGCTCTTGAAGAATCGATTCTGCGTCATCATTTCATGGGTTTGACCCCTGAAACACGCTCAAAGCCCACAGATGGTTTTGAAGCGCTGAAACCCTTGCTGGCACAGAAAAAAGTCAGAAAATGGCTCGAAAAGGCCCCGCAAGATGGGGTTTTCAGGCCACTGCCTGACCATTTAAAGCCCTGAGCGGGGCCAGAAATCTGCCAAAATTTCACTGGAAATTCGTGAGTACTCTGGTTATAAAGAGGCGTCCTTAGTAGGGGTATAGCTCAGTTGGTAGAGCGACGGTCTCCAAAACCGTAGGTCGAGGGTTCGAGCCCTTCTGCCCCTGCCATTTCCATGTTTTAAGCTGATATATTTGTGAAGAATGCGCCCTGATTTGAGGGTGTTATTTCTAGCAGGCTGGAAAACCCATTTATTTCAACTAGCTGTATAGAGATGCCCATACTCAGGCATTCATCAAGATTGACGATTAAATCCTGATCGGTACCGACTGATTTACCGTCCGGCATCGTATCAACCCTATAGACTTTTTGTAAAAGGCGGGACTATGAAACTCACTTTCAAAAGAATGGCTATCATTCTGGTGCTTTTGGTTTTGCTGGGGGGTGGCGGGCTTTTTATCCTGCAAAAACAGAAAGATCAGTCACTTGCGCCCGCTGCCAGCTATGCCAGTATGACCAAAGGCAATATTGAAAATATTGTCACCTCCCAAGGAACATTGGAGCCCAAGGAGTATGTAGATGTAGGGGCGCAAGTGTCCGGACAATTGGAAAAACTTTATGTGGAAATTGGCGATCAGGTAAAAATAGGGGATCAGATTGCCGAGATAGATGCGCAAGTTTTTGAATCCCAAGTGGCCGGTGATGAGGCCCGCTTGAAAACCATGCAAGCACAAAAATTACAGACTGAAGCAGAAATCAGGCAAGCAGAGCAAAAGCTGGCCCGTAACAAGAAATTGATTGATACCAAAGCGATCAGTGAAGAGGTTTACGAGGACTCACTAACGGCTCTTGATATTCTGAAAGCGCAACTGATGTCGCTTGAGGCACAGATTGAGGAAGCCCAATCAACGCTCGACGGGAATAAAGCCAATCTGGCCTATACAAAAATCTATGCCCCCATGTCAGGAACGGTTGTTTCTTTGAGTGCAAAAGAAGGGCAGACATTGAATGCCAATCAGACAACGCCCGTGATTGTCCAGATTGCCAATCTGGATATTATGACGGTCAAGGCACAGGTGGCTGAGGCTGATATCAATAAAATCAATCAAGGCATGCCCGTTTATTTCACGACATTGGGTTCGCAGGATAGAAGGTGGCAAGGCAAGGTCAGGCAGGTACTGCCTACACCGGAGATTCTCAATGATGTTGTTCTTTATAATGTTCTGGTTGATGTAGAGAATGATGATGGAAAATTAATGAGCGGTATGACAACGCAAATGTTCTTTGTACTGGATAAGGCAGAGAACGTGAACGTTATCCCTACTGCCGCTCTGATGAGAAAAGCGCAGGGTAAACAGGAGGGGCAGGGAGTGTCCTATCTGGTGCGTGTTAAGGAGGGGTCCGGTGTCATTGAGAAAATAGTTGTGATTGGGTTGTCCGATCGTACCAATGCGCAAGTTTTATCGGGGCTGGACGCCGGTGACCAAGTGTTGATACCGGCGGCGGTCATCGAAAATAAACCATCCAATAATACGCGCCAGCGCATGCCGCGTTTGTAGGAGGGGGTGTAATTTGGCTCCCTTACTGGCACTGAAAAATATCAGCCGTCATTATCAAAGTGGTGACACGGTGGTAAAGGCGCTGGATGATGTCTCCTTGAATATTTATCAGGGCGAATTTGTAGCGATTATGGGACAGTCCGGCTCCGGAAAATCCACTCTGATGAATATTCTGGGTTGTCTTGATCGCCCGACAGCAGGGATTTATGAGGTCAAGGGGCGCAGCATAGCCGCTTTTGACGCGGATGAGCTTGCTTCGCTAAGGCGTCAGACCTTTGGCTTTATCTTTCAGCGTTATAATTTGCTTTCGAATGCTTCTGCCAAAGAAAATGTCGAAGTCCCTGCCCTTTACGCGGGGATCGCCAAAGAAGACAGGCAGAAACGGGCGGAAAAATTATTGGGTGATCTGGGATTGGGTGATCGGCGTGATCATCGCCCAGGGGCTTTATCGGGCGGGCAGCAGCAACGTGTGGCGATTGCGCGCGCACTGATGAATGATCCCCCGATTATATTGGCCGATGAGCCGACAGGAGCGCTTGATAGCCGCAGTAGTCGCGAGGTCATGACTCTCTTGAAAGATTTGCACGCCCAAGGACGGACCGTGATCGTGATTACCCATGATTCCGAAGTAGCTTCGCATGCCAAGCGCGTTATAAAGATTCAGGATGGTAGAATTCTCTCTGACGATATGCCTGATGGCCCATCCATAAAGGAGACGGGCTGGAGCGGAGAACGTGCGCAGATTGGTGATACCAAGCAAAGTGCAGGATTGTTCACAGAAACAATTGAGGCAGTTAAGATTGCTCTGCGCGCCCTGCAGGTCAATTTCTTCCGTACCTCGCTCACATTGCTCGGGATTATCATCGGTGTTGCAGCTGTGGTCACAATGCTGGCGGTCGGTAATGGCAGCAAGCAAAGTGTTCTTGACCAGATCAGCGCTATGGGAACGAATCTCCTATCAGTCAGGCCCGGTGCCCCTGGTATGCGTTCGAGCGGTGATATCGCGACTATGACGATGGCCGATGCGGAAAGTTTGGAAGGGCTTTCGAATATTGTGGTTGTTGTACCGGAACGTAGTGGCCGCAAGACCCTGCGTGTGGGTAATACGGATTATGTCAGTAGTGTTGCAGGTGTAGGTTCAGGCTTCCCGCTTGCGCGTGATTGGGCGCTTGCCAGCGGACAGTTTTTCAGTATCAGGGATGTTGAATCTTATGCTCCTGTCATAGTGCTTGGAAAAACAGTTGCAAAGACATTCTTCCCTGACGGGCAAGACCCGATCGGGCAGTATATCCAAGTGGGCAATATCCCTTTCCAGATTATCGGAGTCATGAGCGAGAAGGGGGCCGCCCCTTGGGGGCAGGATCAAGATGATGCCGTATGGGTTCCTGTAACAACCGCGATGATCCGCTTGTTTGGCGGCTCTTACGTCAATAGCATTACCCTAAAAGTTGAGGATGCCGGACAGGTTGACCAGACAGAAGCGCAGGTCGTGAGTCTTCTTAAGGAGCGACATGGCAAAGAGGACTTTAGTGTACGTAATACAGCCTCCTTTCTGGCGATGGCCATGGAAACACAGAATACACTGACTATATTACTGGGAACGGTGGCGGCCATATCCTTGCTGGTGGGCGGGATTGGTGTCATGAATATCATGCTGGTCAGTGTGACCGAACGCACGCGTGAAATCGGGATTAGAATGGCCACAGGCGCCAGAATGCGCGATATTATGGTCCAGTTTATAGCGGAAGCTGCGGTTGTTTGTACAATAGGCGGTTTTATTGGCGTTATGGCTGGATGGGGAACGGGATGGATCATTTCCCTGTTTGATGTAGATGTAATGTTTTCGGTGATGCCAGCAGCGCTCGCTTTTACCTGTGCGGTTGTTACAGGCCTTGTTTTTGGATATCTTCCGGCCCGCAAAGCAGCGCGTCTGGATCCCGTTGTTGCTTTAAGTACGGAGTAAGAGAATGAAAAAATCCTTGGCACTTATTTGTAGTGCTCTCTTGATGAGCAGTTGTGCCATGACGCCTGTGTATGAACGTCCTGATGTGCAGATGCTTGAGGCATGGCACTCTGAGTCTTTAAAAGAACAGGTGGCGATTAATTATGATTGGTGGACAAATTTCGGCAGTGAGGAACTCAACGGCTTTATGCAACAGGCCTTAACCGATAATAACGATCTGAAGGCCGGTATATACAGAATTGAACAATCAAGAGCTTCATTAAAAGCGGCAGGCGCTAGCCTTTATCCTTCTGTTGATGCTTCTGCCGGTGCCTCGCGCAGTCGTACTGATCCTGATTCGGGACGAACAAGCTATGACACCAGTCTGAGGGCAGGGGCAGGCGTTTCTTATGAGCTGGATCTGTTTGGCAGCAACCAAGCAGGTGTAGAGGCAGCCGAGGCCAATCTTCTGGGGACACAGCTTGATCATGAATCATTGCTGATTGTCACGATGGGTGATGTGGCCCGCCAGTATTTCAATATCCTGAACTTACGAAGCCGTCTGGCGATTGCCGATAAAAATCTGGATATTGCACGCGAAGTCTTGCGTATCGTACAGGCCCGTCTGGATGTAGGCACGGAAACGGCACTTGCTTTGGCACAGCAAAAATCGGCTTTGGCGTCTGCCGAGGCTGCGCGTATCTCAATAGCAGAACAGGCAACCAATGCAGAAAATGCGTTTGCCATTCTATTGGGACAGCCGCCACAGGCCATCGCGGTGGGTGGAAAAAGCCTTTCGGCTTTGAAAGTGCCGGCGATTGCTGCCGGACAGCCTTCCGATCTTCTGGAACGTCGTCCGGATATTAAAGCCATGGAAATGGATCTGCGGGCAGCTAATGCCGATATCGGGGCCGCACGGGCAGCTTTTTTCCCCAGCATTAATCTGGGACTTGATAGTAGTATAGCGGCTACGGGCTTTGGTGATCCGGCTACGATTGCTTTGGCTTTGGCTTCTTCTTTAACGGCGCCGATCTTTAGTGGTGGCCGTCTGGAAGCGGGTATCGAACAGGCAACAGCCCGTCAGAAGGAATTGGTGCTCAATTATCAACAAGCTGTCTTGGTCGCGTTTCAGGAAACCGAAGATGCTTTGACCGCGGTCAAAGCCAAACGCCAGCGAGAAGATGCCCTGAATATGGCGATGAAGGAAGCCCGCAAGTCCTATGATCTGACCAAGCAGCTTTACGAGGGCGGGAGTGTTGATTTCCAGACGGTGCTTGATACGCAAAAAACATTGCTGAGTGCCGAGGATAGCTATACCCAAGCCAAGATGGAGCGTTTGGGGGCGGCGATTGATCTTTATCTCGCGCTTGGCGGCGGTTGGGCCCAGAAATAAGCTCTGAAAAGGGGAACAAACAAAAAACCTCCCCGAAGGGAGGTTTGAATTCTTACATATATATGTGCGGTCCTATACAGCCAGTTTTACAACCTGATCATTTCTGATCTGGGCGGCCAGTGTGCGCTCAGGGAATCCTGTCAGTCGATCTTGCAGGGAAGAGTTTTCTGTCAGATCGGGGTCAGCGAGGGGAAAATCTGTTTGCAGTTTGATAATGCCTTCGGCTTTCCAGTCTTTCAAAAGCCCCAGAACGCGGCGCTCTTCGTTGACATTACCTTGTGGCCATGAAGCGGCCCAGTCACCGGTGCCACCGGGTTCGCCGATTTTCAAGTTGGATACCTGTGCTTGTTTGGCGTCCAGCGCGGCTGCGAAGATGGCAATCAGGCGGTCAATTTTATAGACGGGCTTGTTATCAGGTGTGATCATGACGGGCACTTTCCCTCGGGTTATAGGGTTTTTTAAAGAGTGCCCTATTTTCTATAACTAATATGCCGAATGGTCAAGAAAAATCACTTGACGTTGGGGCCCGATTTTCCTATAACCGCGCTAGTTTAAACCGCTTGCCCGTAAGGGTTTTCGGATTTATTTCTGTCCAAGACTACAGGTGAAGTGCAGTTTTCTGCGGTTTCGTAAGGCCTGTATAGACGGGAAATCGTTGAAAAATAAGGTTTTTCGCCTGATTTTTACTTCTATTGACCGTAGATTTTTGGACAGGATGGGATAAAACCCGTCCTTTTTTATTGCTGGATTTAGGTGGATGCGCCCTATCACGGGGATGGATCTGCCGGTTTGAAGGAGAAAAAACCGTGACTGTAAAGCAAGCACATGTTGCCAAGCAGGTAAAAGTCGATGCCGTTGGTAAACGTCTCGAAAATGCCGAACTGGTAATTCTGACCCGTAACAAGGGTCTGACACACAAAATGGACCGTGAACTGCGCGATTCACTGCGTAAGGAAGGTGCCACATTTGGTGTCGAGAAAAACACATTGGTGAAACGTGCCCTCGAAGGCACAAAGTTCGAGCATCTGTCAGACAAGCTGTCCGGCCCGATCGGTATCGCCATTTCGCAAGATCCGCTCAGTGCTGCCCGCATTGTGTACGAATTTGCGAAAAAGAACGACAAACTCGAAATCGTTGCCGGTGCTTCCGCTGATGAAGCTCTCGACCTCGAGAAAATCAAATTCCTGGCGCTGCTGCCCTCTATGGACCAGCTGCGTGGCAAGATCGTGGGCCTGTTGCAGGCTCCGGGTGCTCAACTGGCACGTCTGGCCAATGCTTACGCAACCAAGGACGAGGCCTCGGCCTAATATTAATACTGACGAATACCCAACAGCTTTTTGCATTTAAAAGGAGATAAAAATGGCTGCTAATCTAGAAAAACTCGTTGAAGACCTGTCTGCACTGACCGTTATGGAAGCTGCTGAACTGGCGAAACTGCTGGAAGAGAAGTGGGGCGTTTCTGCCGCTGCTCCTGTTGCTGTAGCTGCTGCCGGTGCTGCTCCTGTTGAAGAAAAAGACAGCTTCGATGTTATCCTCGTTGATGGCGGTGCCAACAAAATCAACGTGATTAAAGAAGTTCGCGCGATCACAGGTCTGGGCTTGAAAGAAGCCAAGGATCTGGTTGAAGCCGGTAACAAAGAAGTGAAACAAGGCGCTTCCAAAGCAGAAGCTGAAGAGCTGAAGAAAAAGCTCGAAGCTGCTGGTGCAAAAGTCGAACTGAAATAATTCGACCGCCTAGTTTGCAGAATACAAAACGGCCCGCCTTTGGTGGGCCGTTTACTTTTGTCTTCGTGCTCCTTATGATTGGTGTCTGTCGTATATCCTTATTTATTATTCATATCAATGTGTTGTCTGCTTTTAGCCGGAAAGTCGGATTTATCCGAGGGATCCCCCTTTTTCTGCCGTATACAATAATACCGAACAAGATAGCAGGAGAATATTTATGAAAGTCGTATCTCTACAAACAAGGTTTCAGATTGGCGTGAGGGCAGGATTTTTGGGATTGGGTGGTGCTTTGGTTCTGGTACTTTCTGGCGCCGTGCCAGCCTATGCCGATTACTGGCAGCATCCGGACAAGGGTGTTTCGTCCGTTATACAGGTTCAGGACCAGCAACGTGTCCGCCGTGATTTTGACCGCCGCGAGAATGTCCGTGACCGTACTGAAAATCGTGCTGACCGCCGTGAAAACGTCCGCGACCGTCAGGAAAATGTCAGGGATCATCGCGAGGATCTGAAGGACATGCGCGAGAATGTTATGGATCGCCGCGAAGATATCAGGGACGCCCAGCATGATGGTGGCCGTCGCGACCAGCTCGAGGATATCCGTGATCGTCAGGAAGATGTCAGGGATCGTCAGGAGAATCGCCGCGACCATGCCGAAGACGTGCATGACCGCCGCGAAGATGTACGTGACCATCGAGAAAATATCCGCGACCGTACTGAGAACCGTGTTGATCGCCGCCATCCGGCTGGTGGGCAAGACAGAGAGGCCTTGAAGGAAGAGTTGTCCAAAATGTCACCCGAGGACCGCAAGGCAAAGATGGAAGAGCTGAAACAGCAATATAACGGTCAATATCGTGAGCAAGTAGAGCAGCGTAAGGAACAATTCAACCAGCGCTGGGATAAATCTACGCCAGAGCAAAAAGAGGCTTTCTGCAAAAAGGCGCAGCAAAAATGTGCGAGTGGCGGTGAAGGCCAGCAGATTGCCTGCAGGGTAGCGACCAGTAAATGCGGGGGATAGGATGGGCTATCTCTTGGGGAACGGATGATTAATGAACGTACGGGCCCAGAAAATATTGCAAGATGATCCGGGGGATGATGTTCTGATCGCCCGGATCGTTGCACGTGATGAACAAGCGTTTGCAATGATAACTACCCGCTATTCAGGTATTATTTTTGCCATAGGCTACCGTATGTACGCGAACCGTACGGCTGCCGAGGATTTGGTGCAGGATACATTCCTCAAGCTTTGGATTCATGCTGGTGATTGGTCACCCGAGCGCGGGGCCTCTGTTAAAACATGGCTGTGCCATATAGCTTCCAATTTGTGCATAGACAGGCTCCGCAAAAGTGGCCGTGAAGTTCTCGGGGATGTGCCGGAGCAGGCGGGCACCGATGATAACGCCGAGGTCTCCATGGGCAAAGCCGAGATAGGCGCGATGGTATCGTCTGCCTTGCAGACTTTGCCGGACAGGCAGCGTCTGGCCTTGATCATGTTTCACTATGAGGAAATGAGCGTCATAGAAATTGCTGCGGTTTTGGATACAACGCCCAAGGCTGCCGAAGGATTGCTGAGCAGAGGGCGTATAGCATTAAAAGAGGCTTTGTTACCCCATAAGGATGAGGTGATGAGATGACTAACATAAAGAATTTTAAGGAAAATCTTGATATCTATGGTGCAAATCTGCAGCGATGGCCTGTGGGAGCTGCCGAAGAAGCCCGCCATTTTCTGCAGCAAAATGAGGAAGCCAGGACCGCCTTTGAAGAGGCTCGTCGTCTGGATGATATGATGGATGGCTTTGCTGTGCCTGCTCTGGATCCGGATGTTTTAACGCAGACCCTCCATAGTGCCCACAGTGCGGGTATGGTGACAAAGGGTGCAGCAAAGACGGCCCGTGTCTCTTGTAAGGAGAGATCGTCCGCTCCTTTCGGGATAGCCGGTCTTTTCCCTTGGGTTGGTTTCGGGGCTGGCGGGTTGGCGCTTGCCTGTGTGGCTGGGTTTGTCCTTTTGGCGAAGCCCGATACAAGCAGTACCGCCGTAAAAATTGCCGGTAATAATGTGAATCCTGTGGCCGTAGAAGATACTGTGTTGGCGGCTGATATCGAAACCTTGGATCGGGAAATCGCTAAGGTTTATACCGAAACGCAACAGGATATTGCGCAGATTGATGAAATGATAGGCTGGTTGGAGCTGGCGGATAATAGTACGCTCACACCAAGGGAAGAGCAGGAAATTGACGAGTTTCTTGAAAGTCTGGGTTTGCCTGCCGCGGATGCTGATCCTGACACTGTGCCTGCCGCCGATAGCCCGTCCGATCAGGCTGATCCAACAGACGAAAATGTGCCCGATATCTGGGACGCCATTATGAAATCTTGAGATATGAAGTCTTAGGCAGATTATACCCCTTATAAAAAAGTCCTGTGGATAATTTGGTTATCCGATTCTTTCCACAGGGTTTTTTCTGCAAACTCTGGATAGGAAAAATACTTGACTCATCCCCCCCGATCAGCCATAAACGCCTGCGAAAGACCCGGGATGAGTGTGACTGTAGCCGTTCCACATATTGGATAACATATTGATATAACACCGTTTTCAGTGACTGTAACCAGTCCGGCTGAGAGCGGTTTTCGGCGCTTTATAACGTCGATTTACATGAAACCGGGGCCGCAGATTTTTTTTGATGATCGGTGAAGGCCATATAAGGAAAAGTAACCATGAGCACAAAGACGCCAAAGACAGCCCCTAAGACAGATAAAGCAGAGAAGAAGGCGACTAAATCACGTTCTTCGACCAAGGCGGCTGCCGCGGATAAGCCTGTAGTACGTTATGTGGTTGAAAAACCAATCGTTTTCAAGCCTGCCAACGATGTTGACAGCTTCACAGGCCGCAAGCGCGTCCGTCGCTCCTTCGGTAAAATCCGTGAAGTGGCCGATATGCCGAACCTGATCGAGGTTCAGCGCCAGTCTTACGAGGCCTTTCTGCAAGCAGAAGTTCCTGCAGATGACCGCAGAATGCAGGGTCTGCACGAAGTGTTCTCTTCCGTATTTCCGATCAAGGATTTTGCCGATCGTGCGGAAATCGACTACGTGAAATACGAGCTGGAAGAGCCGAAATACGATGTTGATGAATGTCAGCAACGCGGCATGACTTTCTCCGCGCCGTTGCGTGTTACGCTGCGCCTGTCTGTTTTTGATGTTGATGAAGATACAGGCTTGCGTTCCATTCGCGATATTAAAGAACAAGACGTTTACATGGTCGACATGCCGCTGATGACAAAGAACGGTACGTTCGTTGTTAACGGTACAGAGCGTGTCATCGTATCCCAGATGCACCGCTCACCCGGTGTGTTCTTCGATCATGACGGTGGTAAAACACACGCGTCGGGCAAATACCTGTTTGCCGCCCGTGTGATCCCGTACCGTGGTTCATGGCTCGATTTCGAATTCGATGCGAAAGACAACATGTATGTTCGTATCGACCGTCGTCGTAAACTGCCGGCTACAACATTCCTGCGCGCGCTGGATTCTGCTGCCACAGCCGAATACCGTATCAAGTGTGAAGAGAATGATCAGGCTGTTGATCCGTTGCTCGTACAGGGTATGGGCAACGAAGAAATGTTGCAGACATTCTATGATGTTATTAACTACACCCGCGAGAAAAAGGGCTGGAAGACAGCTTTTGACGGCCAACGTCTGCGCGGCGTGAAGCTGGTTCATGATCTGGTTGATGCTAAAACAGGCAAAGCCGTTGTTGATGCGGGCGAGAAAATGACGCCGCGTCTGGCCAAGCAGCTGATTGAAAAAGGCCTGAAAGAGGTTCTGGTTCAAGAGGAAGAGCTGGTTACAAAATATGTGGCTGTCGACCTGTTCGATCCGAAAACCGGTCAGGTTGTCATGGAAGCCGGTCAGGAAATCTCTGCCGAGATGCTCAAGTCCCTTGAGAAAATGGGCGTGAATGAATTGCCGGTACTGGCGATTGATCACCTGAATACGGGTGCCTATATCCGCAACACCATGATGGTTGATAAATGCGATACACGTGAAGAAGCGTTGATCGATATCTACCGTGTGATGCGTCCGGGCGAACCGCCAACAGTTGAATCTGCCGATGCGCTGTTCCAATCGCTGTTCTTCGATGCTGAACGTTATGATCTTTCATCCGTTGGTCGCGTGAAAATGAACATGCGTCTTGATCTGGATGCGCCGGATACAACACGCGTTCTGCGCAAGGAAGATATTCTGGCGATCCTGAAATATCTGCATGGCCTGCGTGATGGTCTGGGTGAAGTGGACGATATCGACAACCTCGGTAACCGTCGTGTCCGTTCCGTTGGCGAGCTGATGGAAAACCAGATTCGTGTTGGTTTGCTGCGTATGGAACGCGCGATCCGCGAACGTATGTCTTCTGTCGAGATCGACACCTACATGCCACATGATCTGATCAATGCCAAACCGGTAGCCGCGTCTGTACGCGAATTCTTCGGTTCTTCGCAGTTGTCCCAGTTCATGGACCAAACAAACCCGTTGGCTGAAATTACGCATAAACGTCGTCTTTCGGCTCTCGGACCTGGTGGTCTGACCCGCGAACGTGCCGGTTTCGAAGTGCGCGACGTGCACCCGACCCACTATGGCCGTATCTGCCCGATTGAAACACCGGAAGGTCCGAACATTGGTCTGATCAACTCGCTGTCCACTTTTGCCCGCGTCAACCAGTACGGCTTCATTGAAAGCCCGTACCGCCGTGTTTCTGCCGGTAAAGTCACAGACGAAGTGATCTATATGTCAGCTATGGAAGAAGCCAAGTACACGATTGCTCAGGCAAACTCCGAGCTGTCAAAAGGTTCTTTCGTTGAGGATCTGATTTCCTGCCGTAAGGCCGGTGAAAACCTGATGGCCACACCGGATATGATCGAATTTATCGACGTTTCCCCGAAGCAGATTGTTTCTGTGGCGGCCTCGCTGATCCCGTTCCTTGAAAACGACGACGCCAACCGTGCTCTGATGGGTTCGAACATGATGCGTCAGGCTGTGCCGCTGCTGCGCTCCGATGCGCCGCTCGTGGGTACAGGCATGGAAGCAACTGTTGCCCGTGACTCGGGTGCGGCAGTTGTGGCCAAGCGTTCCGGTATCGTTACAAAAGTGGATGCAACACGTATCGTTATCCGTGCAACGGAAGACCTGCGTGCCGATCAGGCGACAGTTGATATCTACAAACTCTCCAAGTTCCAACGCTCCAACCAGTCAACCTGCATTACGCAGCGTCCACTGGTAAAAGTGGGTGACGAGATCAAGTCCGGTGACATCATCGCTGACGGTCCTTCGACACAATTGGGCGAATTGGCGCTGGGCCGTAACGTGCTGGTCGCGTTTATGCCTTGGAACGGTTACAACTTCGAAGACTCTATCTTGCTGTCCGAACGTATCGTGTCGGAAGACGTCTTCACATCCATCCACATCGATGAATTCGAAGTGATGGCCCGTGATACCAAGCTGGGTACCGAAGAAATCACCCGTGATATCCCGAACGTCGGTGAAGAAGCCCTGAAACACCTCGATGAAGCCGGTATTGTCCACATCGGTGCCGAAGTGAACCCGGGCGATATTCTGGTCGGTAAAGTCACACCGAAAGGCGAAAGCCCGATGACACCGGAAGAAAAACTTCTGCGTGCGATCTTCGGTGAAAAAGCTGCTGACGTAAAAGATACATCCCTGCGTGTACCGCCGGGTGTTCAAGGTACAATCGTCGATGTGCGCGTGTTCAACCGTCGCGGTGTCGATAAAGACGCTCGTGCGATGGCGATTGAACGTGCCGAAATCGAACGTCTGGCCAAAGACCGTGATGACGAACGCGCCATTCTGGAAGACGGCTTCTTTGCCCGTCTGAAAGATTTGTTGGTTGGTCAAAGTGTTGAAACAGCACCGAAACAACTGGCAGGTCTCAAAAAAGGCGAGAAAATCAAGGCCGCAGACCTCGAAGAAGTTGGTCGTGGTTTCTGGCGCCAGATTGCTGTTGAAAACGAAAAACGCATGGAAGAAATCGAAGCTGTTTCCAAAACATTCGATGATGCCGTTGATCACCTGCAACAGCGTTTTGAATCCAAGGTTGAGAAGCTGCAACGCGGTGACGAATTGCCTCCGGGTGTGATGAAGATGGTTAAAGTTTTCATTGCCGTTAAACGCAAAATGCAGCCTGGCGATAAAATGGCCGGCCGTCACGGTAACAAAGGTGTGGTTTCCCGCATCATGAAAACCGAAGATATGCCGTACCTTGAAAACGGTCAGCCGGTTGATATCGTGCTGAACCCGCTGGGCGTGCCTTCCCGTATGAACGTGGGTCAGATTC
Organism: Micavibrio sp.; assembly: GCA_046294845.1. Classification (GTDB taxonomy): domain Bacteria; phylum Pseudomonadota; class Alphaproteobacteria; order Micavibrionales; family Micavibrionaceae; genus Micavibrio_C. The sequence continues at coordinate 655,783 of JBKBNU010000001.1, forward strand.
TTGAGACCCACCTCGGTTGGGCAACAGCATCACTGGGCAAGCAGATTGGCGAGATGATCGACAGCTTTGCAAATCCGGATGAAGCTACGGAAGCCGAACTCAAAAAACTCAAAGGCCAACTGAAAACAGTTTATGGCGACAAAGAGTTTGACGAGAAAGTTTCCCGTCTGGACGACAAGCAAGTGGTCGAGATGTCAAACAACCTGCGTGGCGGTATCCCGATGGCGACACCGGTATTCGACGGCGCTCATGAGGCCGATATTGACGAGTTGCTGGCCAAAGCAGGCCTCAACAAATCAGGTCAGGTTCGTCTGATTGATGGTCGTACAGGTGAATATTTCCACCGTGATGTGACAGTGGGCTATATCTATATGCTCAAACTGCACCACCTTGTTGACGACAAGATCCATGCCCGTTCGATCGGTCCTTATTCGCTGGTTACGCAGCAACCTCTGGGTGGTAAAGCCCAGTTTGGTGGTCAGCGTTTCGGGGAGATGGAAGTCTGGGCCCTGCAAGCGTACGGCGCTGCCTACACCCTGCAGGAAATGCTCACCGTCAAGTCGGACGACGTTGCCGGCCGTTCGAAAGTCTACGAAGCGATTGTTCGCGGCGAAGACAATTTCGAAATTGGTGTACCGGAATCTTTCAACGTTCTTGTGAAAGAACTGAAGGCTCTGGGTCTGAACGTCGATATGAAGAACTCGGAATCGTAATTGGCATAGAGGCGGTCTTGTAACGAGGCTGCCTCCTGCATCTCTTTAGAATTTTTTATGTTTTTTAAAGCCCAATTGGGAGCGCAAGCAAAATGAACGAACTGATGAACCTCTTTGGTCAACCGACCGGCCCGCAAAGCTTCGATAGCATTCGCATCGCGATTGCCAGCCCCGAGCAGATCAATAGCTGGTCTTTCGGCGAAGTGAAAAAGCCGGAAACGATCAACTATCGTACCTTCAAACCGGAACGCGATGGTCTGTTCTGTGCCCGTATCTTTGGCCCGATCAAGGATTACGAATGTTTGTGCGGTAAATACAAACGCATGAAGTACAAAGGTATTATCTGCGAAAAATGCGGTGTTGAAGTTACATTGACCAAAGTCCGCCGCGAGCGCATGGGTCACATTCAATTGGCTTCACCGGTAGCACACATCTGGTTCCTGAAATCACTGCCATCCCGTATCGGCTTGATGATGGACATGACTCTGAAAGAGCTTGAGCGCGTTCTGTATTTCGAAAACTATATTGTGATCGAGCCGGGTATGACCCCGCTAAAACAATACCAACTGCTGTCCGAAGAAGAATTCATGGACGCGCAGGACGAGTACGGCGATGAAAACTTCCGTGCCGCGATTGGTGCTGAAGCGCTGAAAGAAATTCTCTCTGCGATTGATCTGGAGAAAGAAAAGGAAAAGATCGAAGAAGATCTGGCCGATACTTCCTCTGAAGCCAAGCGCAAGAAACTGGTTAAGCGTTTGAAGCTGGTTGAGTCCTTTATTTCTTCGGGTACACGTCCCGAATGGATGATTATGGATGTGATTCCGGTTCTGCCGCCTGAACTGCGCCCGCTGGTGCCGCTCGATGGCGGTCGTTTTGCGACATCGGATCTGAACGATCTGTATCGCCGCGTGATCAACCGTAACAACCGTCTGAAGCGCCTGATGGAGCTGAAGGCTCCGGACATTATCGTTCGTAACGAAAAGCGTATGTTGCAGGAATCTGTTGACGCGCTGTTCGATAACGGCCGCCGTGGCCGCGTGATCACCGGTGCCAACAAGCGTCCGCTGAAATCGCTGTCCGATATGCTGAAAGGCAAGCAAGGTCGCTTCCGTCAGAACCTGCTCGGTAAGCGCGTCGACTATTCAGGTCGTTCGGTCATCACCGTGGGTCCGGAACTGAAACTGCACCAATGCGGTTTGCCGAAGAAAATGGCGCTCGAGCTGTTCAAACCGTTCATTTACCACAAGCTTGAAATCTATGGCATGGCGTCCACAGTGAAGGCCGCCAAGCGTATGGTTGAAAAAGAACGTCCGGAAGTATGGGATATCCTCGAAGAAGTTATCCGCGAACATCCGGTCCTTCTGAACCGCGCGCCGACCCTGCACCGTCTGGGTATCCAAGCGTTCGAACCAACGCTGATTGAAGGTAAAGCGATCCAGCTGCACCCGCTCGTTTGTACAGCTTTTAACGCTGACTTCGACGGTGACCAGATGGCCGTTCACGTACCGTTGTCGATCGAAGCACAGCTGGAAGCACGCTGTCTGATGATGTCGACAAACAACATTCTGTCACCAGCAAGCGGCAAGCCGATTATCGTGCCGTCACAGGATATTGTTCTCGGTCTGTATTATCTGTCGATTATGCTCGAAAAACAGCCTGGCGAAGGCATGGTTTTCCGTGATGTTGGTGAAATCCACCACGCTCTGGAAGCCAAAGTGATCACACTGCACACGAAGATTAAGTGCCGTTATCACACCGTGAATGAAAACAACGAACCGGTAACACTGGTCGTTGAATCGACACCGGGCCGTATGTTGATGTCGGAACTGTTCCCGCGTCACCCGAAACTGCCATTTGCTGTGATCAACCAGACATTGACCAAAAAAGAGGTTACCAACCTGATTGATACGGTTTACCGTCATTGCGGCCAGAAAGAGACTGTTATCTTCTGTGACCGTATGATGAAACTCGGTTTCAAATACGCCTGTATGGCTGGTATCTCCTTCGGTAAAGATGACTTGATCATCCCGAGCGCCAAGGAAAGCCTTGTGGCCGATGCCGAAAGCAAAGTGAAAGAGTACGAACAACAATATCTTGATGGTCTGATCACCAAAGGTGAAAAGTACAACAAGGTTGTCGATATCTGGTCACGTTGCACAGACGATGTTGCCGATGCCATGATGAAAGGCATTTCCAGCTACGCCGACGGTAAAATGAACGCGGTTTACATGATGGCCCACTCGGGTGCTCGTGGTTCCGCTGCCCAGATCCGCCAGTTGGCCGGTATGCGTGGTCTGATGGCCAAGCCGTCAGGTGAAATTATCGAGACCCCGATTATCTCCAACTTTAAAGAAGGTCTGTCGGTTCTCGAGTACTTCAACTCCACACACGGTGCCCGTAAGGGTCTGGCCGATACGGCGTTGAAAACAGCGAACTCCGGTTACCTGACACGTCGTCTGGTTGATGTGGCGCAAGATGCCATCATCACCGAAGAGGATTGCGGTACACAAGCGGGTGTCACCATGAAGGCCGTGATGAGCGGTGCTGATCTGGTGGTATCCTTGTCCGAACGTATTCTGGGCCGTACAGCGGCACAGGATATCAAGGACCCGCTGTCCGGTGAGGTGATTGTTCCTGCTGGCGATTTGATTGACGAAGTGACAGCTGAACGTGTTGACACCGCCGGTGTTGACTCGGTTCTGGTCCGTTCTGCCCTGACTTGCGAATCCAGCGTTGGTATTTGCGGTAAGTGCTACGGCCGTGATCTGGCCCGCGGTACACCTGTGAATATGGGTGAAGCTGTCGGCGTTATGGCTGCTCAGTCGATCGGTGAACCGGGTACACAGCTCACGATGCGTACGTTCCACATTGGTGGTGCCGCGCAGAAGGGTGCTGAAAAATCATCTGTTGAGTCCCCTGTTGAAGGTAAAATCGAGATCCGTCACGAAAACGTGGTCAAGAACTCGGAAGGCATCAACATTGTCATGGGTCGTAACACCGAAATCGTTGTTAAAGACGCCAAAGGTTCAGAGAAAATGGCCAGCCGTATTCCTTACGGTGCCCGTTTGCTCGTTGCTGCCGGTGACAAGGTGAAACCTGCCCAGAAACTGGCAGAGTGGGATCCATATACATTGCCGATCATCACCGAGAAGGACGGTGTGGCTCACTTCTTCGATCTGGTTGAAGGTGTGTCGCTGTCTGACCGTGTTGATGAAGCCACAGGTATTTCGTCCAAAGTCGTTATCGACTGGCGTTCACAACCGCGTGGTGGCGATCTGAAGCCGCGTATTGCCCTTCTGGACAAGAAAGGTGCTGTGATCAAGCTGCCGAACGGTCTGCCTGCGAACTACTATATGTCGGTTGACTCGATCCTTTCCGTTGAAAACGGACAAGACGTTAAAGCCGGTGACATCATCGCCCGTATCCCGCGTGAAACTTCAAAAACACGCGATATTACAGGGGGTCTGCCACGCGTGGCCGAACTGTTCGAAGCCCGTCGTCCGAAAGATTTCGCGATTATCTCCGAAATCGACGGTCAGGTGGAATTCGGCAAGGATTACAAATCCAAACGCCGTATCGTGGTTAAGCCTGTCGAAAAAGGCGAAGAGCCACGTGAATATCTGATCCCGAAAGGCCGTCATCTGGCCGTTCACGAGGGCGACTTCGTGCGTAAGGGTGATGCGTTGCTAGACGGCGCTATGGTACCGCACGATATTCTGGATGTGATGGGGGTCGAGGCTCTGTCCGATTACCTGACACAGGAAATTCAGGATGTTTATCGTCTGCAGGGCGTGAAGATCAACGACAAGCACATCGAAGTGATCGTTCGTCAGATGCTGCAGAAATACGAAATCGGTGCCCCAGGTGACACGACATTCCTTGTCGGTGAACATGTTGACCGTGACGAGTATGAATCTACAAACGCGAAGGCTATCGAAGCGGGCAAACGTCCGGCAGCCGGTAAGCCGATCCTGCAAGGTATTACAAAAGCATCCTTGCAGACACGTTCCTTCATCTCTGCTGCTTCGTTCCAGGAAACAACACGTGTCCTGACCGAAGCTGCCACACAAGGCAAGATCGATAACCTGCAAGGCCTGAAAGAGAACGTCATTGTTGGTCGTCTGATCCCTGCTGGTACAGGCTCATACATCAACAAAGTGAAGCGCGTTGCTGCCGATCGTGACCAAATTGCGATTGCTGCCCAGCAACAAGCAGAAGCTCTGGCCCAAGCCAGTGGCGAGACCTTGTCAGCTGATGCCGAAGGCAGTGAAGATTTGAAAGCCGCTAACGCTTAGGATTTATCCGTAAAGAATTAAAATCCCCCGTTTGCAAGACGGGGGATTTTTTTATTGCGCTTCCTCTTGTGTCCTTTCTATGTTCTTGAGGAGAAGGGGACTAAAAATGACAGGACGTATATTTCCGGCAGCAGAGCCTTGGGCTGAAAAAGAAGCGGCAGTTGTAGCCCGAAAACAGGCCGCTCTGGATACTGGTGATCTTCTGGCCCATCGTTATGCCGGTGTTGAAGTGTATCGTCGTTATTATGATGAAGCCCTCGCAAGGCTTGATCAGCTTGATATGCTGTCCCTGGAGCAAGCTGCGGCCCGCATGAAAACAACGCCGGACGCTTTGTGCCGCAAGGCCGATCGTGGACAATCGCTTCTGATTGAAATCGAAGGTCGTCAGGCTGTTCCTGATTGGACGCTTGATGCCCGCGGACGTGTAAAGCCGTTTCATTTGGCAATTGCACGTGAATTTGCCGAAGGTGGGCAACACGGATTCTTTAAATTCATGTCGTATCTGGCTTTTATGGGTGAACAGACTCTTGAGTTCAGGGCCGAACTCCCCAAGAAGAGCCTAAAGGACGTATTCCGTGCTGTAGGTATCAAACAGGGCTCTTGTCAGGTATTGGTTCGGACACCGATGTTTGAAGCTGCTGACCGTGCCCTGAAGAATTCTGTCATCATGGGCGAATTTATCAACAAGATGGGGGCTGCTGTCACGCGGATAGGGGGCATGGGTAACCCAAATGAAGGAGGATTGTCAGAAGCTTTCCTTAATCGTTATGTGCCTGCCAATATTCCGCAGCGTGATCGTTGGCAACGTGATCCTCATTTTTCATAGAATGACATGGCTGTTTTTTAAGTTTCTGCTTCTGCACGATTTCTATAGAATAAGGCCATGACAATCGCACCCCAAAATATTATGGCTCCGGGGTCTTCACTGACACTCGAGCATCTTTATAAAATCACTCTTGGCCAGATGGGTTATGCCCCGTCATCTTTGCCGGACTCTCTTTTCTTTACCTTTTGCGGTGACCTTTTGGGGTCGAGCGGCGAGCATTACGAGAAAGGCCATGCTGTTACCTTTATAAACGCAGTATGCCGTGCTTCGCATACGTTCAGTGATGACTTCATGGAAAGTCTCGCGATGGCGCAGATGTGTGACACTGTCTATGGTCTCGATCTGTCCACGTTGATGAAGGTGCGTGATGTTTTTTATGATTTGCTGAAAGGGCATTTTGAAAAAGCATCACTGACTTACTCCCCTTGGTTCCGGCCTCTATTCGAGTCAGGTACAAAAGAGGAGTATCTGAAGATTATCGCGGGTCATGCGAGCTGTGGTGCCGCGATGCGTGCGGCTGTTTTGGGCGCTATGGATATTCCGTCTGCAACTGTGGCGCCGCTTTTGTTTTGTTCCCATGCACATCCGGAAGCAGTTGAAGGGGGCTACTTTGTTTATGGCTTTGCCAGAGAGGCCGTAAAGGGTACCGGCTTCCCAGCCGCATTACAGGCAGGATTTAAAGCCGCTGATGAAGGATGGGCGCTTGCCTGTGATTTCCTCGCGGGCCATGGTCTAAAAGGCGAGGGACAACGTCTGCAGCCTTTGTATGACAAAGTACGCCGTACCGAGGATCCTTATGCCACGATTACGGATATCGCCGAGGAAGGTATTGAAACCCGTTTCGTTGTACCGGCTGCGCTGTCACTTGTAGAGCGGGCTTGTCAGTTGCCAGCTGATAAAGGTGTTGCGCATGTCGTGGAAGGGGCTCTCCTGATCGGTGGAGATCCCGATACGATCTGTTCGATTGCTATGGGACTTTATGGTCTGGTGGCGGGTGCTGATGTCCGTCAGGCTCTATCATCGATCCTTATTCCTGAAAAATCTTAGCTGCCTTTATGCGTAGCAGCATAAAAAGTAATAATATTTCATGATTTAAGTTTGCCTTATAACTTAATTATGAATTATCACTTTCTCTTCCACTAAAAATTGTTTCCATAGGGAAACGGGCAAGTTGAACAGGAGACTATAAAAAATGGCGCAATATAATGGTACGCCGATTTCCCCGTCCGACCGTGAGTTTTTGGTTAGAAACGGGGGTTCTTTGGTAGACGCCCATAATCATAGCGCGGGTGTTACAGGTTATGCTTTGGCTTCTGGGGTGCGTTTTTACGACACACCGGAAGGCGCAGTCTTGGAAAGCCCAAAGGATATGGGAGAAGCGCAAAAGCTGCTCTCGGGAGGGCCGGGCCCCTTGGTTATATAACTGTCCTATTGGATGCTTTTCTTTCAAAGACCGCCTTATACAGGCGGTCTCTTTTTTTATGGATTGTGGGCGATCACGGGGATAGTTTGTGCCCTGTTTTGGGGGTAGTGCAAGAAAGTCATAAAAAATTGAGGATTTCGTAAAGAAATCCTTGACGATTACTTCCCCACTACGTATATTGCGCCACGTTTGCATATGGATGGATTGGCCGTAAGTGACGATAATACTCTGAAATCATTGATAAAATTCAATAGATCAAGGAGGCAGGTTACTTAAACGCAATCCACTGGGTTTTCGGTTTAACCGGGAAACTGCAGATTAAGCGAGACATCGCGCGAAAATGAGTAAGAAACCCGCAAAGCGACCACATCCCCTGTGGCGCAGATATGGGTCTCCCGACGAAGATGAGCGCAATCGCCAACCATCCTGAAAACAACATTTTTGAAGACAAGAAAAGGGCTTGAGCAGAAATGCCAACGATACAGCAATTAATCCGTCAACCACGTGACCGTGGCGGCAAAAAGGCCATGAAGGCCAAGAAGAACAAGGCTCTGAAAGGGAACCCGCAACGTCGTGGCGTATGTACACGCGTTTATACAACGACCCCCAAGAAGCCGAACTCAGCTTTGCGTAAAGTTGCCAAGGTGCGCTTGACCACAGGTCAGGAAGTTATTTGTTACATTCCTGGTGAAGGCCACAACCTGCAGGAACACTCTGTTGTTCTGGTGCGCGGTGGTCGTGTGAAGGACTTGCCCGGTGTGCGTTACCACATCCTGCGCGGTTCTCTGGATACACAGGGCGTTAAAGACCGTAAGCAGAGCCGTTCTCACTACGGCGCGAAGCGTCCCAAATAATTTTAGGAGATTAATAATATGTCCCGTCGCCACCGTGCTGATAAACGTGAAATCCTTCCTGACCCGAAATTCGGGGATGTGATCCTGTCAAAATTCATCAACTGCATTATGACAGGCGGTAAGAAATCAACAGCCGAAGGTATCGTTTATGGTGCCCTCGAAGAAATCCGTGACAAAGCCAAACTGGCTAACGATAACGATGTGATCGATTACTTCCACAAGGCCCTCGATAAGGTGAAGCCTCAGGTAGAAGTTAAATCACGCCGTATCGGTGGTGCTACCTATCAGGTGCCTGTCGAAGTGCGTGCTGATCGTGCACAGGCAGTGGCAATGCGCTGGTTGAAAACAGCAGCACGTGCCCGTAGCGAGCGCACAATGATGGCTCGTCTGGCTGGCGAGCTGCTGGATATTGCGAATGATCGTGGCGCCGCCCTGAAAAAGCGTGATGATACCCACAAAATGGCTGAAGCGAACAAAGCTTTTGCCCACTACCGCTAATAAATTAACGAGTTTGGTTTTTAGAAAGACTGATTGAAAATGACAGCACGTACAACCCCACTGGAGCGCTATCGCAACATCGGCATCATGGCTCACATTGATGCCGGTAAAACGACAACGACAGAGCGCATTCTGTACTACACCGGTAAATCACACAAGATCGGTGAAGTGCATGATGGTGCGGCTACGATGGACTGGATGGAGCAAGAGCAAGAGCGTGGTATTACCATTACCTCTGCTGCGACAACAGCTTTCTGGACGGGTCCGGATCAGCAGCAATACCGCATTAACATCATTGACACCCCTGGTCACGTTGACTTCACTATTGAAGTTGAGCGTTCCTTGCGCGTTCTCGATGGTGCTGTTTGCTTGCTTGATGGTAACCAGGGTGTTGAACCTCAGACAGAAACAGTATGGCGTCAGGGCGACAAGTACAAAGTACCCCGTATCATTTTCGCCAACAAAATGGATAAAATCGGTGCTGACTTCTACTTCTGTGTTGACACAGTTAAGGATCGTCTCGGCATCAACCCGCTGATCCTGACACTGCCAATCGGTATCGAAAGTGACTTCGTGGGTATCGTTGACCTGATGAAGATGAAAGCGGTTATCTGGGATGCCGAAACACTCGGTGCTTCCTTCAGCGAAAAGGATATTCCTGCTGATCTGGTTGATAAAGCCAACGAATACCGCGCCAAAATGATTGAAATGGCCGTCGAAATGGATGATGCCGCTATGGAAGCTTACCTTGAAGGTAAAGAGCCTGATGTAGCGACCCTGAAAAAATGTATCCGTAAAGGTACAATCACAGGCAAAATCATCCCGATGATGTGCGGTTCCTCATTCAAAAACAAAGGTGTTCAGCCGCTGCTGGATGCTGTGATCGATTACCTGCCGAGCCCGCTCGATGTTGGTAACGTTAACGGTAAAAAAGTTGACTCTGACGAGCCTGATACACGTCCTTGCTCTGATGATGCGCCGTTCTCAGCTCTCGCATTCAAGATCATGAACGATCCGTTCGTTGGTTCTTTGACATTTGCCCGTATTTACTCAGGCAAACTCGAGTCCGGTTCTTATGTTGTGAACTCGGTGAAAGACAAAAAAGAGCGTATCGGCCGTATGTTGCTGATGCATGCCAACAACCGTGAAGAGATCAAAGAAGCCGCCGCTGGTGACATTGTTGCTCTGGTTGGCATGAAAGATACAACAACAGGCGATACCCTGTGCGATCCGTTGAAACCAATCGTTCTGGAACGCATGGAGTTCCCTGAGCCGGTTATCGAGATCGCTGTTGAGCCGAAAACAAAGGCTGACCAGGAGAAAATGGGTCTGGCGCTGCAACGCCTTGCCTCTGAAGATCCGTCCTTCCGTGTATCGGTTGACCATGAATCAGGTCAGACCATCATGAAGGGTATGGGCGAACTTCACCTTGAGATTCTCGTTGACCGTATGAAGCGCGAATTCAAAGTGGAAGCCAACGTAGGTGCTCCTCAGGTTGCTTACCGCGAAACAATGTCGAAAGCGGCAGAGATCAACTACACCCACAAGAAACAGTCTGGTGGTTCTGGTCAGTTTGCTAAAGTTGGCATGATTTTTGAACCTGGTGAGACTGGTTCAGGCTTTGTGTTCTCTAACGAAATCGTTGGTGGTGCTATTCCTAAGGAATACATCCCGGGCGTTCAAAAAGGTCTGGATATGGCTAAGGAAAGCGGCATCATCGCAGGCTTCCCGGTCATCGACTTCAAGGTGCGTCTGGTTGATGGTTCGTACCACGATGTTGACTCGTCTGCTCTCGCGTTCGAGATCGCTGCCAAGGCAGCCTTCAAAGAAGGTATGGCTAAAGCCGGTCCTACATTGCTTGAGCCGATCATGAAAGTCGAAGTTGTTACACCGGAAGAATACATGGGTGACATCATCGGCGACCTGAATAGCCGTCGTGGCCAGATTGCCAACATGAGTGATCGTGGTAACGCGAAGGTAATCGATGCTATGGTGCCGTTGGCCAATATGTTTGGTTACATCAACACCCTGCGCTCGATGTCACAAGGTCGTGCCCAGTACACAATGTTGTTTGATCACTATGATCCGGTTCCGGCGAACGTGGCTGAAGAAGTAAGAGCCAAATACGCCTAAGGGTTAATTTAGAAAACGAATTAAAGATTTTTGCTTAAGAAGGAAAGAAGACATGGCAAAGGAAAAGTTTGAGCGGAACAAGCCGCACGTGAACATTGGAACGATTGGTCACGTTGACCATGGGAAGACGACGCTGACAGCAGCGATTGCGACAGTATTGTCGAAAAAAGGCTGGTCGAAGGCGATGAAATACGACGATATTGACAAGGCTCCTGAAGAGAAGGCCCGCGGTATTACGATTTCTACAGCGCACATTGAATACGAAACCGGCAACCGTCACTATGCACACGTTGACTGCCCTGGCCACGCTGACTATGTGAAGAACATGATCACCGGTGCGGCGCAGATGGATGGTGCCATTCTGGTTGTGTCTGCTGCTGATGGTCCGATGCCACAGACACGCGAGCACATTCTGCTGGCGCGTCAGGTTGGTGTGCCTTCAATCGTTGTGTTTATGAACAAATGCGACATGGTTGACGATGCCGAGCTGCTGGATCTGGTCGAGATGGAAATCCGTGAACTGCTGTCCAAGTATGAATTCCCTGGCGACGACACACCGATCGTGAAGGGTTCTGCTACGGAAGCTCTGGCTGGTAAATCCGGCCCGTACGGTGAAGAGTCTGTGTTGGCACTGATGGAAGCTGTTGACAGCTACATTCCGACACCGGCCCGTCCGAAGGACAAGCCGTTCCTGATGCCTGTTGAAGACGTGTTCTCGATTTCCGGTCGTGGTACAGTTGTGACCGGCCGTGTCGAGCAAGGTATTGTCAAGGTTGGTGAAGAGATCGAGATCGTGGGTGTTCGCCCGACACAGAAGACAACAGTAACGGGCGTCGAGATGTTCCGTAAGCTGCTGGATTCGGGTGAAGCTGGCGACAACATTGGTGCTCTGCTGCGCGGTACAAAACGTGAAGACGTTGAGCGTGGTCAAGTGCTGTGTGCGCCTGGTTCGATCACACCGCACACCGAGTTCGAAGCAGAAGCCTATATTCTGTCGAAGGACGAAGGTGGCCGTCATACACCATTCTTCACAAACTACCGTCCCCAGTTTTACTTCCGTACAACGGACGTAACGGGTGAAGTGACATTGCCAGCTGGCACCGAGATGGTTATGCCTGGTGACAATGTGAAGATGAACGTGAAGCTGATTGCTCCGATTGCCATGAACGAAGGCCTGCGCTTCGCTATCCGCGAAGGTGGTCGTACCGTCGGCGCCGGCGTTGTCGCTAAAATCCTGAAGTAAGACCGGAAGGTAAGGAACAAAACCATGGGTACGCAAGTTATTCGCATCCGTATGAAGGCTTTCGATCACAGGGTCCTCGATCAGGCGACCTCGGAGATCGTTAATACAGCAAAGCGCACAGGTGCGCGTGTGCGTGGTCCTGTGCCTCTGCCAACACGTACTGAACGTTTTACAGTGCTGCGCAGCCCGCACATCGACAAGAAATCGATGGATGCTTACGAAATTCGTACGCATAAGCGCGTCCTCGACATTATCGACCCGACAGATCTGACTGTTGGTGCGCTGATGAAGCTGGATCTGGCTGCCGGTGTGGATGTTGAAATCAAAATCGAAGACGCTGCCTAATTAGGCGTCTTGTAATAAGGCTTGGAGAATTAATATGCGGACTGGATTGATAGCACGGAAAGAAGGGATGACCCGGATCTTTGATGATCAGGGCCGTCAGGTTCCGGTTACGGTTCTCAAGATCGATAACTGTCAGGTTGTCGGTGTTCGTACCGAAGAGAAAAATGGTTATGTAGCTGTTCAGCTGGGCGCTGGCCTTGCCAAGGCAAAACGCGTTTCGAAAGCGATGCGTAACGTGTTTGGTCAAGCCAAAGTCGAGCCGAAGCAAAAAGTAGCTGAATTCCGCGTCACACCGGAAAACCTGCTGGATGTTGGTGCCGAGCTTTGCCCGAGCCACTTCATTGTAGGTCAGCTGGTTGACGTTCAGGCGAAAAGCAAAGGTAAGGGCTTCGCTGGTCCGATGAAGCGTTGGAACTTCGGTGGTCTGCGCGCTTCTCACGGTGTATCTGTTTCCCACCGTTCACACGGTTCGACAGGTCAGCGTCAGGATCCGGGTCGTACCTTTAAAAACAAGAAAATGGCCGGTCATTTGGGCGATGCTGTTATTACAACACAAAGCCTGAAAGTTGTCGGTCATGATCTGGAAGACGGTTTGTTGCTGGTTCAGGGTTCCGTACCGGGTCCGGCAAAAGGCTGGGTTCTGGTTAAGGACGCTGTAAAAGTGCCGTTGCCTGCTGATGTGCCGATGCCGGCAGCTATCAAAGGCGCTGCCAAGGTTGCGGCCCCTGCAGAAGAAGCTCCGGCTGAAGCTGCGGAAGCCCCAGCGGAAGCTCCTCAGGAATAAGACGTAAGAATAACGAAAGAACGAAAAGGACTCTTCAAAGATGAAAGTCGCGGTCAAAAATCTGGAGAACAAGGAAGTCGGTTCCATCGAACTCGATGACGCTGTGTTCAATGTTGATGCGAAAGCATCCCTGATTCACCGTATGGTGAATTACCAGCTGGCAAAACGCCGTGCCGGTACACACGACACCAAGGAAATTGGTGAAGTGAGCGGTACAGGAAAAAAACCTTTTAACCAAAAAGGTGGTGGCCGTGCTCGTCAGGGTTCTTTGCGTTCTCCGCAAATGCGTGGTGGTGCTGTTATATTTGGCCCCACACCACGTTCTTATGCTCATGACCTGCCGAAGAAAGTCCGCTCTTTGGCCCTGCGCATGGCTCTGTCCGATAAAGTAAAGAACAACAAAATCATTGTTCTGGATGATGCAAAAGCCAAAGATCACAAAACAAAGCCTATGGCCGCTGCTTTTGCGAAACTCGGCCTGAAATCGGCTCTGGTTGTATGTGGTAAGGAAGTTGATGCCAACTTCGCCCGCGCGACAAACAACCTGCCACGTATTGATGTACTGCCCAGCCAAGGTGCGAATGTTTATGACATTATCCGCCGCGACACGCTGGTGCTGACCAAGGAAGCTGTTGAAGATCTGACAGCCCGCCTGAAAGCATAAGGAAGTTGAAAATGGCTGCTAAGACAAAAAAGACAGAAAAAGTTCAAGAAGCACCGTGGATGTATGACATCGTCAGCCATCCGCTGGTTACAGAGAAATCCGCTCGTGGTTCCGAAAATGGTCAGATCACATTCCGTGTGCCTCTGACAGCAACGAAGCCACAGATCAAGACAGCCGTTGAAGTTCTCTTCGGTGTGAAGGTCAAGGGCGTGAACACATCCGTGAACAAAGGCAAAACCAAACGTTCAAAGGGTAAAGTTGTGTTCCGTAGCGATGCGAAAAAAGCTGTTGTGACCCTCGTTGAAGGCTCAACAATCGACATCGGTGCTTAAGGTTTAAGAAGATACGTAAGTATAAGTTTAAGGAAAGGCTCTAACAAATGGCTTTGAAAAAGTACAATCCGGTGACGCCAAGCCAGCGCCAGCTGGTCATGAGCGACCGCAGCGGTTTGTGGAAGGGTGGCCCCGAGCGCAGCCTGATCGAAGGCCAGACGAAAACCGGCGGCCGCAACAACACCGGCAGCATCATGGTTCGTCACCGCGGTGGTGGTCACAAGCAAAAATACCGTGTGATCGACTGGAAACGTCGCACATGGGATGTGGAAGCGACTGTCGAGCGTTTGGAATACGATCCTAACCGCACAGCCTATATTGCTCTGATCAGCTACCCGAATGGCGAGAAGGCTTATATCCTCGCGCCGCAACGCCTGAAAGCCGGTGACAAAATTATTGCTGGTGAAAAGACAGACGTGAAGCCAGGTAATGCTATGCAGCTGCGTAACATGCCTGTCGGTACGATCATTCACAACATTGAAATGAAACCAGGCAAAGGTGGTCAGCTCTGCCGTGCTGCCGGTACATATGGTCAGCTGGTTGGTCGTGATCAGGGTTATGCCCAGGTCAAACTGGCTTCTGGTGAGTTGCGCGTTGTTCGTCAGGAATGCATGGCTACGGTTGGCGCTGTTTCCAACCCTGACCACCTGAACGAAAACGTTGGTAAAGCCGGTCGTTCCCGTTGGAAAGGTCGTCGTCCGCATGTTCGCGGTATCGTGATGAACCCGGTTGATCACCCACACGGTGGTCGTACCAAGGGTGGTATTCACTGGTGTTCACCCACTGGTGTTCCCGCCAAAGGTTTCAAAACACGTAGTAACAAGGCCACGGATAAATTCATTATCCGCCGCCGCAAGAAATAAGGTTTGTGAAGGAGTTTTAAAGACATGGCTCGTTCGGTTTGGAAAGGCCCGTTTGTTGATCGTCACCTGCTGAAAAAGGTGGAGACAATGCGCGCAGCGACAAAGAAAGAGGTTATTAAAACCTGGTCTCGTCGCTCGACAATTCTGCCCAACTTCGTTGGTCTGACATTCGGTGTTCATAACGGACGCAAATTTATCCCTGTGCTGGTAACCGACCAAATGATCGGTCACAAGCTGGGTGAATTTGCACCGACACGTACATTTGGCGGTCACGCTGGCAACAGCGGCGACAAAAAAGCCAAGAAATAAGATCTGCTTAGGTAAGGAAACGTAAAAATGGCTCAGGCAGCAAAAAAACCAAAAACAGAGAAAGCAGCGCATAAGGCCGCCAAGGCTCCTGTGGCTGAAGCACGCGCATACGCGAAATACGTGCGTTCAAGCCCGCGCAAGCTGAATCTTGTCGCACAAATGATCCGTGGCAAAAGTGCTGCCAAGGCTCTGACAGATCTCGATTTCAGCACACGCCGCATCGCTATCGATGTGAAAAAAGTGCTGCAATCTGCTGTGGCCAACGCCGAAAACAACCATAACATGGACGTTGACCGTCTGTATGTGGCTGAAGCAACGGTGGGTCGCGCCATTAAAATGCGTCGTTTCATGGCTCGCGCTCGCGGTCGTGGGGCGCCGATTGTAAAAGAATTCAGCCGTCTGACGATTGTCGTCAGAGAGCGTCAGGCATAGTAAGGTTTTAGGAGAATATCTTATGGGTCAGAAGGTTAATCCAATTGGTATCCGCGTCGGCATCAACCGTACATGGGATTCCCGCTGGTTTTCGGATCGGAACTACGCCGACCGTTTGATCAAGGATCTGAAGTTGCGCGAATACGTAAAGGACAAGCTGAAAGCCGCAGGCATCAGCAAGGTCATCGTGGAACGTGCTGCCCAGAACACAAAAGTGACTGTGCACACAGCACGTCCTGGCGTGATCATTGGTAAAAAAGGTGCCGATATCGAGAAACTGCGTAAGGATCTGTCAGATCGCGCCGGTTCCGATGTGGCTCTGAACATCATTGAAATCCGCAAGCCGGAAATCGATGCGCAGCTGGTAGCCGAGGGTGTAGCCCAACAGCTGGAGCGCCGTGTGTCTTTCCGTCGTGCCATGAAACGTGCCGTGCAATCAGCTCTGCGTCTGGGTGCACAAGGTATTCGTATCAACGTTTCGGGCCGTTTGGGTGGTGCCGATATCGCTCGTACGGAATGGTACCGCGAAGGTCGTGTGCCTCTGCATACACTGCGCGCTGATCTGGATTACGGCTTTGCTGAAGCATCGACCACCTACGGGATTATCGGTGTGAAAGTCTGGATCTACAAAGGCGATATTCTTGAGCACGATCCGATGGCTCGTGACAAGCGTTCCGCTGATGGTACAGCCCCGCGTAATCAGGGTTAATATTAACTAGATAGAAGAATTTTTGGCTAAAGAGATAAAGTCATGTTGCAACCAAAAAGATCGAAATTCCGTAAACAGCATAAGGGCCGCATTCATGGTAATGCCAAGGGTGGTTCCACGCTGGCGTTTGGCGAATATGGCCTGAAGGCTTTGGCTCCTGAGCGTATCACAGCGCGCCAAATCGAAGCAGCCCGTCGTGCCATTACACGTCATATGCGTCGTCAAGGTAAAGTATGGATCCGTATTTTCCCTGATGTGCCTGTTTCGAAAAAGCCTCTCGAGGTTCGTATGGGTTCCGGTAAAGGTTCACCGGAGTACTACGTAGCCCGCGTGAAGCCAGGCCGTATCATGTTTGAATTGGGTGGCGTTCCCGAGCCTCTGGCTCGTGAAGCTCTCGAGCTGGCAGCTGCAAAACTGCCGATCGCAACCAAGTTTGTCGCCCGTATCGGCGGTTAAGAGATTAGAAGATTAAGAGGAGACCGCAAAAATGAAAGCGGATGAACTGAAGACAAAAACAGTTGATGAGCTCAAGAAGCTTCTGCTGGACCTGAAAAAAGAGCAATTCACATTGCGTATGCAAAAAGCTCAGGGTCAGTTGGATAATTCGGCAAAGGTACGTGCTGTGCGCCGCGATGTCGCTCGTGTACAGACATTCCTGAGCCAAAAAGCAAATGGTGCAGAAACGGCCGCCCCGGTAAAGAAGGCAGCCAAGGCAAAAAAACCGGCTAAGGCCACAGCAGCCTAAGTCTGGTAGTAGGAGATAAAGAATATGCCCCGTCGTGTACTTGAAGGTGTCGTTGTTAGCGACAAAATGGACAAAACAGTAACGGTTCTGGTAGAACGCCGCTACATGCACCCGGTTTACAAAAAATACCTGCGTAAATCGGACAAATTCGCCGCTCATGATGAAAGTAACTCTTTCCAGATTGGCGATCGTGTGGCTATCGAGGAATGCCGTCCGCTGTCCAAGCGCAAGACATGGACCGTAATCACAGAGCCAAGCAAAGAAGCTGTGGCCCGTACGGTAGAGAAACAACAGGCTAAAGTAGCTGCCAAGAAAGCTGAAGAAGCTGCCAAAGAAGCTGCCAAGGTCGAGAAGAAAGAAGCAAAAGCCAAAGCTAAAGTAGACAAAGCAGAAGCCAAGGCGAAAAAAGCTGAGACAACCAAAACAACCAAGACCAAAAAAGACAAGTAAGAATTTGTTCTGATGGTTTTGACAGAAGCGTAAAGAAGGCAGGATTGCTATGATACAGATGGAAAGCGACCTCGACGTAGCCGACAACAGCGGCGCCAAGAGAGTAAAATGCATCAAGGTGCTGGGTGGTTCCAAACGCACAACCGCCAACATTGGTGATGTGATTGTCGTTTCGGTACAGGACGCCATTCCCCGTGGCCGTGTGAAAAAGGGCGATGTGCATCGCGCTGTGATCGTACGCACGAAATCAGGCCTGAGCCGTAACTATGGTGAACGTATCCGCTTTGATACCAATGCGGCCGTTCTGATTAACAAACAAAACGAACCGATCGGTACACGTATTTTTGGACCTGTGACCCGTGAGCTGCGTAAAAGCTTCATGAAGATCGTTTCTCTGGCTGCTGAGGTGCTGTAATGACACAGGCTAAATTGAAAATTAAAAAAGGCGACAAAGTTGTTGTCATTACTGGCAAGGATAAAGGCAAAACAGGTGAAGTCCTGAGTGTTCAGCCTGAGGAAGCCCGTGTTGTTGTGGCTGGTGTTAACGTTGTTACAAAACACGTGAAACCTTCCCAGACAAGCGCCGGCGGCATTCAGAAGACAGAACTGCCGGTACATGTTTCCAACGTTGCTTTGGCTGACCCGAAATCAGGCAAGCCGACACGTGTGGCGTACAAAACACTAAAAGACGGGCAGAAAGTCCGTGTGGCAAAAAAATCCGGCGAACAGATCGCCTAAGGTAACTAGTAGAAGAAAGAAAAGACTATGAAAGCGAACCAGACACGTTTTCAAGCGCGCTACGAAAAAGAGATCAAGCAAGCGCTGAAGCAAAAATACGGTTACAAGAACGAATACCAGATTCCGCATCTGGAAAAGATCGTCCTGAATATGGGTGTTGGCGGTGCCACAACCAACCGTGCTGAAATTGACAACGCTTTTGATGATATGGCGCTGATCGCCGGTCAAAAGCCGATCATTACCTATGCGCGCAAATCAAACGCTTCTTTCAAAATCCGTGATGGTATGGCGATCGGCGTGAAGGTGACACTGCGCGGCAAGAGAATGTACGAATTCCTGGATCGTCTGGTAACTATCACCATGCCACGTATCCGCGACTTCCGTGGCATCAACGGTAAAAGCTTTGACGGTCGCGGCAACTACGCCATGGGTATCAAGGAACATATCGTGTTCCCGGAAATTAACTATGACAAGGTCGACAAGATGCGCGGTATGGATATCGTGATCTGTACATCGGCCAAAACGGATGCGGAAGCCAAAGATCTTCTGGCCGCTTTCGAAATGCCGTTCAAGAATTAAGTTTAAAGGAAAGGACTAACGGACATGGCTAAAAGCTGTTCGATCAATCGCAACAACAAACGCATCAAGCTGGCAAAGCAACATGCTGCCCGCCGCGCAAAACTGAAGGCTGTCGTGTCTGATCGCGAACTGCCACCGGAAGAGCGCTTTCAGGCAATGCTGAAACTGGCTGAAATGCCACGTAACGGCGCAAAAATCCGCGTACGTAACCGTTGCGAACTGACAGGCCGTCCGCGCGCCCACCACCGCAAGTTTAAACTGTGCCGTAACGTTATCCGCGAGCTCGCCCAGGTTGGCGCGCTGCCCGGCGTTGTAAAATCCAGCTGGTAAGCCGTAACGGGACATAAGGAGATATAAAAATGACAATGAGCAGCCCACTCGCAGATATGCTGACCCGTATCCGTAACGGCCAAAAAGCCCGCAAGGCAACGATTGCTGTTCCGGCTTCGAAGCACAAAGCGGATGTTCTTAACGTTCTGGCTGATGAAGGCTATATCCGTGGCTACAAGCCGGCTAAAGACGAACGCGGTCATCCTGAGTTCGTTGTTGAACTGAAATACGACCAGAATGAAGGCGCGATCCGCGAAGTTCATTGTGTGTCAAAGCCGGGCCGCCGTATTTACAGCGGTTCCAAAGAAGTACCCCGTTTCTACAACGGTCTGGGTCTGACAATCGTATCTACACCACTGGGTGTGATGGCCGATTATCAGGCACGTGAAAAGAATGTTGGTGGCGAAATTCTGTGCCAGGTTTTCTAGGTTTTATACTTGGAAGAGCAAAGCAGAAAAGTGATTTAAAGAGGACAAGATTATGTCACGAGTTGGTAAGAACCCTGTAAAGCTGGTTGATGGCGTAACCGCCGAAATCAACGGCCAGACAGTCAAAGTTAAGGGCAAGCTGGGCGAGCTGACCATGCAGGTGCATGACAGCGTTGAAGCCAAGCTGGAAAACGGCGAGATCGTTGTATCTCCCCGTGATGACAGCCGTGAAACACGGGCACTGTGGGCTACGATGCGTAACCTGATCAAGAACATGGTTCAGGGCGTTAGCGCGGGCTATACAAAGGTTCTTGAAATTCAGGGCGTTGGTTACCGTGCCAACCTGCAAGGTTCCAACCTGAACCTGCAACTGGGTTTCAGCCATGATATCAATTTCCCGATCCCTGACGGGATCAAGATGGCGGTTGAGAAACAAACCAAGATCACCATCACCGGGATTGACAAACAACAGGTTGGCCAAGTGGCTGCCGATATTTACCGCATGAAGCCACCCGAGCCTTACAAAGGTAAAGGTATTCGTTACGAGGGTCAGCAGATCCTGCGTAAAGAAGGCAAGAAGAAATAATAGATAGGATTTGACGAGGACAAAGTCATGACAGCACATCTTACTTCCAAGGATCGTCGTACGTTCCGCACACGCAACAAACTGCGTGCTGTTAACGTGCAAAAAGCCGGTCAGAAGGAAACCCGCCCCCGCTTGAGCGTTCATCGCACCAACAAGCAAATCTACGCTCAGGTGATTGATGATCTGAAAGGCGTAACATTGGCTGCGGCTTCTTCGCTGGATAAAGAACTCGGCCTGAAAAAAGGTTCCGATAAAAGCGCTGCTGCCGAAGTTGGCAAGCTGGTTGCTCAACGCGCCCTGAAAGCGGGCGTGAAACAAGTTCAGTTTGATCGTGGCAGCTACCTGTATCATGGCCGCGTCCAGTCAGTGGCTGAAGGCGCTCGCGCCGGCGGTCTTGATTTCTAAGGTTTAATGGAGAAAAACGAAAATGGCTCGTGCACAACAAGAACAACGCGAAGAAAGCGAACTCGTAGAACGCCTGGTCAGCATTAATCGTGTTGCCAAAGTCGTTAAAGGTGGTCGCCGCTTCGGTTTTGCTGCGCTGATGGTTGTCGGTGATGGCCGTGGCCGCGTAGGTTTCGGTACGGCAAAGGCTCGTGAAGTTCCGGATGCTGTCAAAAAAGCAACCGAACAAGCTAAGCGCAACATGATCCGCGTACCGCTGCGCGAAGCCCGCACCATTCACCATGACATCATGGCGACAGTCGGTGCCGGTAAAGTTTACCTGCGCTCCGCTCCTTCAGGTACCGGTATTATTGCCGGTGGTCCGATGCGCGCGATTTTCGAAGCCGTAGGTATTCAGGATGTTGTCGCGAAAGTGGCCGGTTCAAACAACCCGCACGCAATCGTTAACGCAACCATGGAAGCTTTGAGCAAAATGCAAAGCCCCCGTCAGGTTGCTGCCCGTCGTGGCAAAAAAGTGAGCGATGTTATTGCTAACCGTGAAGCCGCCCGTTCGGCTGCCGAAGTAGCAGCAACAGCCGCTGACAGCGAATAATAAACGTTGAATTGATTGAGGCTTATGATGACTGAAGAAGCAAAGAAAAAGGCACCTGCCAAGAAGGCAGCTCCCAAGACAGCAGCCAGCAAAAAAGCTGCGCCGAAAGCTGCCAAATCAGGCAAGACAATCAGCGTAACGCAGATTGGCAGCTCGATTGGCCGTGAAGCTTCCCAAAGAGCGACATTGATTGGTCTTGGTCTGAACAAACGTCACCGCACCAGTGTTCTCGAAGATACACCATGTGTTCGTGGCATGATCAATAAGGTAAAACATTTGGTACGCGTTGAAGATAACGCTGCCTAATTTGGATAAGAGAAGAGTGAAAGGCTGAAGCCATGAAACTGAATGAACTGCAACCCCAGAAAGGCTCGAAATTTGCGCGTATCCGCGTAGGTCGTGGTCTGGGCTCCGGTAAAGGTAAAACAGCCGGTAAAGGTTACAAAGGTCAGAAATCACGCTCCGGTGTAGCGATCAACGGCTTTGAAGGCGGTCAGATGCCTTTGTACCGTCGTTTGCCGAAACGCGGTTTCAAGAACATTTTTGCTCTGGATCTGGATGAAATCACATTGGGCCGTCTGCAGGCTGCGATTGACTCCAAGAAAGTGGATGCCAAAGACGCCCTTGATCACAAAACACTGGTTGCTGCTGGTGTTCTGCGTCCGTCTTCAGAAGGTTTCCGTCTGATTGGTGGGGGCACATTGAAAGCCAAAATCAACATCACATTGCACGGTGCGACACAGACAGCTGCGGATGCTGTTGAAAAAGCCGGTGGCAAAGTATCCTATGTCGAAGTGAAGAAATTTGTTCGCCCAGGCAAAGCCAACAAAGGCAAACGCACCAGCCGTGGTCGCGGCAGTCGTCCAGCAGCAGCTGCGGCAGCAGACAGCGAATAATATTACCATATGGTAATTTAAAGAGGGCGGCTCGATTGAGAGCTGCCTTTTTTTATGCCTTAAAATCTCCCTTTTTATTTGTTGGATTCACCTTAAATAAATGAGGCGGGACTTGTTTAAATAAGCCCTTTTCTTTATGTATCTAAGTTGAAGATTCCATTTCATACGCGTAGAGGATTTAACGATGGCATCAGCCGTTGAACAACTGGCCCGCAATGCAAACTGGGGCGCTTTGGCCAAAGCTACTGAACTTAAAAAGCGCATATTCTTTGTGCTGGGAGCGTTGCTGGTTTATCGCTTGGGTACTTATATTCCTATCCCTGGTATCGATGTCACGGTATGGAAGGACATCTTCAGCCAAAAGGGTGGTGGTATCCTTGATATGTTCAACATGTTCTCGGGTGGTGCGCTTCAGCGTATGACTATTTTTGCCCTGAACATTATGCCGTATATTTCGGCTTCAATTATTATGCAGCTGGCTACTTCTATTTCCCCGCAATTGGAAGCGATGAAGAAGGAAGGTGAAACCGGCCGTATGCGCATCAACCAGTATACACGCTATCTGACAGTATTGCTGGCAACTGTGCAGGCTTATGGTCTGGCTGTGGGGCTTGAGAGTCTTCAAGGTTCAACAGGTTCCGCTGTTATTGATCCGGGAATGTTCTTCCGCGTTTCCACTGTTATTACGATTGTGGGCGGCACTGTTTTCCTGATGTGGCTGGGTGAGCAAATCACGGCACGCGGTGTTGGTAATGGTATATCCCTGATTATCTTTGCCGGTATTGTTGCCGAATTGCCGCGTGCCATTGGCAGCACATTGGAACTTGGTCGTCAGGGTCAATTCAACCTGCTTGAACTGATGCTGATTGGCCTCATGGTTGTCGGTATCATCACTTTCATCGTGTTCATGGAACGCGCACAGCGCCGTGTTCTTGTGCAATATCCCAAGCGTCAGACAGCGGGTGGCATGTATGCCGGTTCGCAGAATCATATTCCGCTGAAACTGAACACTGCCGGTGTTATTCCGCCGATCTTTGCTTCGTCATTGTTGCTGCTGCCTTTGACAATCGTTGGGTTCAGTGGTGCTGAAGGTGGTGATTTTACGGCGACGATTGCGCGCTATCTGTCCCATGGTACTGTGACCTATATGGCTCTGTATGGTGCTTTGATTATCTTCTTTGCTTTTTTCTATACAGCGGTTGTTTTTAATCCGCAGGAAAATGCCGAGATGCTGCGTCGTCATGGCGGTTTTGTTCCGGGTATTCGTCCCGGAAAGCCGACGGCAGAATATTTCGATTATGTTCTGACGCGCACAACCACGATCGGGGCCTTGTATCTGACATTCATCTGTCTGTTCCCTGAAATCCTGATTTCACAATATGGATTGCCGTTCTATCTTGGTGGTACCAGTCTGTTGATTGTGGTTTCAGTGACTATGGATACTGTAGCCCAGATCCATTCGCATCTGGTAGCGCATCAATATGAAGGTTTAATCAAGAAAGCCAAATTGAGAGGAAGCAAACGTCGATGATCAATCTTATTCTTCTGGGCCCCCCGGGGGCCGGCAAGGGCACACAAGCCAAACGTCTTGAGGATCAATATGGCCTCAAACAACTCTCAACGGGCGATATGCTGCGTGCAGAGGTTGCTGCCGGAACCGAACTCGGCAAGAAGGCAAAGGACATCATGGATCAGGGAAATCTGGTTTCCGATGATATTATCATCGATATGATCGAAAAGCGTATTGCCCAGCCTGATTGCCAGAAGGGTGTCATCTTTGACGGTTTTCCCCGCACACTGGCCCAAGCCCAGGCACTGGATAAAATGCTTGCCGACAAAGGCCATCCGTTAAGTGCTGTTATAGAGCTTAAGGTTGATGAGGAAGCTCTGGTTAATCGCCTGAACGCCCGTGTTGCCGATGCTTTGGCCAAAGGCCAGCCTGTCCGCAGTGATGACAATGAAGCAACCCTGCGCAAGCGTCTGGACGTATTCCGTCAGGATACAGCTCCGATAATTCCGTATTATCAGGGCAAAGGTGCTCTCAAGAGCGTTGATGGTATGGCTGCGATTGATGAGGTTGCCAAAGCGATTGATGGTCTTTTGTGCAAAGGGCAGTCTTGCGCTGCCCCCAAGGCCAGCCTTAACTGATCGGGATTTTGAGAACTGCCAAAAAGCCGCCCCGAAGAGGGCGGTTTTTTACTATTAAGTGAGGCCGGAAAACAGGTATTTAATTTACATAATATACAGTGTAGAAACATGGGTTATCCACAGGTATTTTGATTGACTCTTATTAAGAAATTCATATAATCCGCGCATCTCCCTATAAGGAGCGTACGTTTTTCTTTCCCTTTCAAAAGGAGGGAAAAACGGTTGGTATACGATCCGGCGTCCTCCAATTTGGATTTTACGGATCGGTTGGAAATCAAACGAAAACAAGGAGTAAAAACGTGGCCCGTATTGCAGGTGTTAACGTTCCTGATAACAAGCGCGTAATCATCGCGTTGACTTATATCCATGGCATTGGCCGCACATCCGCGAAACAAATCGCTGATGATTGCGGCATCACACACGATCGTCGCATGAATTCGGTGACAGAAGATGAGCTGAACGCCATCCGTCGCGAAATCGAATCCGGCAAATACATGATCGAAGGTGACCTGCGCCGTGAAATTTCCCTGAACATTAAGCGACTGATGGACATGAGATCCCTCCGTGGTCTGCGTCACCGTGCAAATCTGCCGGTTCGTGGTCAACGTACCCGCACCAACGCTCGTACTCGCAAGGGTCCTGCTAAGCCGGTTGCTGGTAAGAAAATCGTCAAGAAATAATCTTCACAGGATATAAGGAATTATACAATCATGGCTAAAGAAGACGCAAAAGGCGTAAAGGGCAAAAAGAAAGTCCGTAAGAATATTTCTTCCGGTGTTGCCCACGTAAACGCCAGCTTCAACAACACCATCATCACAATCACAGACGCACAAGGTAACGCTGTTTCCTGGGCTTCTGCGGGTATGATGGGTTTCAAAGGTTCTCGTAAATCCACGCCGTACGCTGCTCAGCTTACAGCTGAAGACGCAGGCCGCAAGGCTATGGATCATGGTATGCGTGAACTGGATGTAACGGTAAAAGGTCCCGGTTCAGGTCGCGAGTCTGCTCTGCGTTCTCTGCAGTCACTGGGCTTTGCTATCCGTTCTATCAAAGATATCACACCGATCCCGCACAACGGTTGCAAACCACGCAAGCGTCGTCGCGTATAATTACCGCAAGGTGCCCCGGCGAAAGCTGGGGCTCAGCGTTTTAAGTTTTTTAGTAACCAGAGGCCGGCTAAGAACCGGATGACGTTAGAAAAGGAAAGTGACTATGATTCAGAAGAACTGGCAAGAGCTGATTAAGCCTAACAAGGTTGACGTAGGACACAGCAAAGATCCGCGTACAGGTAAAGTTGTTGTCGAGCCGCTCGAGCGTGGCTTTGGTCTGACACTCGGTAACGCTTTGCGTCGTATCCTGTTGTCTTCTCTGCAAGGCGCAGCTGTAACATCCGTTCAAATCGACGGCGTTCTGCATGAGTTCTCCAGCATTGAAGGCGTACGCGAAGATGTGACAGACATTGTTCTGAACATCAAAGCGATTGCTGTTCGTATGCATGTTGAAGGTCCGAAGAAAATGCGTTTGCACGCTGAAGGTCCTTGTGAAGTGACAGCCGGCATGATCGAAGCCGGTGCCGACATCGAGATCATGAATCCTGATCTGGTGATTTGCACACTCGATAAAGGTGCAAAGCTGAACATGGAAATGACAGTGAACACCGGTAAAGGCTACCGTCCGGCAGCTCAAAACCGTCCAGAAGAAGCCCCTGTTGGCCTGATCCCTGTTGACTCTGTATTTTCTCCGGTACGTAAGGTTTCTTACGAAGTGGAAGATACCCGCGTGGGCCAGATCACAGACTATGACAAGCTGACACTGCATGTTGAAACAAACGGCGTGATTGCTCCTGAAGATGCTGTGGCTTATGCCGCCCGCATCATGCAAGACCAACTGCAAGTCTTCATCAACTTCGAAGAGCCTAAAGCTGCCGAAGCCAAAGAAGAACGCAGTGAGCTGCCGTTCAACCGCAATCTGCTGCGCAAAGTTGACGAACTGGAACTTTCTGTTCGTTCTGCCAACTGCCTCAAAAACGATAACATCGTTTATATTGGTGATCTGGTGCAGAAATCAGAAAGCGATATGCTCCGTACACCAAACTTCGGTCGTAAATCTCTGAACGAGATCAAGGAAGTTCTGGCTACAATGGGTCTGCATCTTGGTATGCAGATCGAAGGTTGGCCGCCAGAGAACATCGAGGATCTGGCTCGTAAAGTTGACGAACCTTTCTAAGGATAGGTTCTGATGTTAATAGGTCCTTTTAAGATGAAAAGGACCTGTTACAAAACAAAGGGCATGGTGCCCGCTTCCGTTTCCAATGGCCCTCTTGGGCTCATGTTAACGGAATACACAATGGATCTTCTGCGGAAGACCGCTGCTATGAAGGACTAGAAAATGAACCACGGTATTAAACAACGCAAGTTGAACCGCACAACACCTCACCGTAAAGCCATGTTTGCCAATATGGCAGCAGCTTTGGTTAAGCACGAGCAGATCGTAACAACTCTGCCTAAAGCAAAGGAACTGAAGCCGATCGTTGAGAAGCTGGTAACACTGGGCAAGAAATCCAAGGCTGATCCTAAAACAGCTCTGGCTAACCGTCGCCGCGCGATTGCGATCATGCGTGATAAAGATCAGGTTTCCAAACTGTTTGATGTTATTGCCGACCGTTATGCTACACGTCAGGGTGGTTATATCCGCGTCCTGAAAGCAGGCTTCCGTTATGGTGATGCTGCCCCCATGGCTGTAATCGAGTTCGTTGATCGCGATGTAAGCGCCAAAGGTAAAGACAGCGGCCCAACACAATTTGCTGATGAAGCTGCTTACGAAGCCGCTCAGGAAGCTGCCAAAGCTGAAAAGGCCGAGAAAAAAGCGGCCCAGAAAGTTGCCAAAGGTGATAGCGTCAAAGCGAAAAAAGACGCAGGCGCTGCTGGCGGCAAGACAACCGTTCGCAAGGCTTCCCAGCGCGGTAAATAATCAGCCATCCCCTTGGGGTATTGGTCCTAAAGAATACAAAAACGGCCCCTCTAAGGGCCGTTTTTTTATGCTTGTCTAATGGTTATCAAGAGGGCAAGTCCTTGTCGGGGCAGGGGTGTCATGCTAGTCTTTGCAATGCCTTATAAAGGCGATTTTTCTGATTATTCCGAAGGGGCATTCTATGAAATTTTATGGTCCGGCAGCGCTGTGCTTGGCGCTTACAGTTTACTTTGTAACGGGTTTCTCTTCTGCGGCGCATGCTTATATTGATCTTGGTACGGGCAGTATGATTTTCCAGATGATTGTTGCCGGTTTTGTCGGCCTGACATTTACAATCAAAATGTACTGGTTCAAGATCAAAGCCAAAATCAAGCAATTGATGGGGCAAGGGGATGCTGAAGCATCGGCAACAACAGGTTTGAACAAAGATAATAGTGATGATGGCCACAGCACAAAAAATTAAATCATCCTTCCGCGATCCGGATGGACAGGTTTTTATTGAAGGCGACCGTATTTTTCGTTTGATCCGCCGTGATGCTGTTTCCCATTACCGTCATTTGATGGATAGCGGCTTATATAATGCTTTGATCAAGGAAGGTCTATTGATCAGTCATCAGGAAATCGCTAATGACCAGCATGATATTGCAACGGCATCGGGTGATATTGTTATTGCCCCCGAACGTATTCCCTTTATCTCTTATCCTTATGAATGGAGTTTTTCAGCACTGAAAGAAGCAGCGCTGACCACTTTAAAGATTCAAAAGTTATGTCTGGATCATGGCATGACTTTGCAAGATGCTACGGCTTTTAATATCCAGTTTATAAATGGCCGCTGGCTTATGATTGATACGGGTTCATTCCGTAAGCAGGATCATTTTGCCCCCTGGGGTGCGTATCGACAGTTCTGCCAGCACTTTTTGGCACCATTATTACTAATGACTTATTGTGACGCACGGTTGCTTTCGCTTTTCTCGCATTATCTTGATGGAATACCGTTGGATCTGGCAGCTAAGCTCTTGCCTTTGCGTGTGCGTATGCGTCCGGCGGTGCTGATGCATATTGTGATGCACGCTAAATATACACAGCAAGATTTTGATGTTTCTGCTGTCAAGACGCAAGAATCAAAAGTGTCGAAGGCATCGGCCTATGGATTGATTGATCAACTGCAGAGTGTCATTGCTTCTCTGGTCCTTGAAAAGAAAGAAACATTCTGGACCGATTATGAGCAGACACACACCTACAACACAGAAGAATTCAAGCATAAAGAGGCTTTTATTGCGGATGCTGTGTCCCGCTCCGCACCCGATATGATCTGGGATATGGGTGCCAACACAGGCCACTTCAGCCGTCTGGCTCTTGATTGCGCTGCTAGGAAGGCAGCCGTTGTTGCTTTCGAGTTTGATTTTATGACCGTGGAAGCCGGTAACCGTCAAAGTCAGGCTAGAGCGACAGACAAGCCACTGCACCTTTGGATGGACTTGCTTAACCCCACGGCGCCCGCCGGTTGGGCAGGTGAAGAATGGCAAAATCTTGAAGCGCGCGGCCCTGCTGATATCGTACTGGCCTTGGCCTTGATTCACCATTTGTGTTTGTCGGGTAATATAAATTTTGAACAGCTTTCTGGCTTTTTCGCGCGTATTGCACGTAATCTTGTTATAGAATTCGTACCAAAAGATGATCCGCAGTCACAGAGATTGCTCAAGAGCCGTAAAGACATTTATCAGGGCTATACGCAGAATTTGTTTGAAGAGAACTTTTCGAATGCTTTTACAATTCTGAAAAAAGAAGCGGTTTCCCAGACAGGGAGGACGCTTTACCTGATGAAAAACCATGCTCTTGCGAAATAAGTTCTTGAAGAATTATGGTCGCCAGATATTCGTCATGGCGGCGATTATCCTCGTAAGTTTGCAATTATCTCTTAGCGTCAGCATGAGCATGATGGGGCGCTATTGGGAAGTAGTTGAAGTAGGGAAGCCTTTCCTTTTCTTGTTGGCGCTAGCATCGTTTCTCTTTTTTTCCGCGAGAATGATGAAAGCCTCTTTGGAAAGGGCCTGTTTTACTGCACTATTCTTGATTTTTATGTTCTCCCAATATACAGCCTTCCTAACGCCGCATATTAATAATATGACGTTGATTGTGTTCATCGCACTGGTTTGCGCCGTTACATGGTTTGTTGGCAAAAAGCCTGAAATATTAAAAATTCTGCTTATGACGCTTGTTGTGCATGCTTCTATTTTTACTCTGTCTCAGAGCGTTTCTTTGGCGCGTTATTATTGCTGTCAACGTTATGATCTTGACCAGTTGCCGGCCAAGGAAGATCTTTTGTCGGAAGCCAGGGTCGATTCTGCTGAAAAGGCGCCCGATATTTACATCGTCATTCAGGATGCCATGGGAGACTTCGCAACCACGAAGCGTCTATTTTCTCATGATAGTGCCAGCTTTGATGATTATCTAAGGCGTCATAATGTCTATGTTGCGTATGATTCCCGCTCTTATTACACGCAGACCTTTGAATCCGTATCCTCTACTTTGAATATGAATTATTTTCAGGATGATGTAATTCTGCCGCATAATAATTTCTACGACTATCGACCAGCAGTACGTTATTTCTTGAGGCCACGCCTGACCGAGTTTTTAAGGGAACAGGGATATGATTTCCATGTTTCAAGTACAGGCTACAACCTCAATCCAGAAGGAAAATCGGGGGTTAATAATCTGCGGGCGCCGTTATTTAATATGAGTGCCTTCGAAACTCTAAAAACGTCGTCAATATATTATCCGCTGCTCAATCTTTTGTCTGGACCAGAGAGGGACTTCCTTAATCCCTATCGTAAGCACTATAAAGACATTAAAGATCAGTATGCTTTCCTGAAAGAGCAAGCAGAAGCTAAAGCTGACAAACCCAGTTTTGTCTATGCCCATATTATGTTGCCGCATCCGCCGTTTGTATTTGCCGCAGATGGCAGTTTTGGCGATTACGGTTATCATGATCTCTATTCATATAGCGACGGTGTTTTCCATCCCCGTAGCGATCTATATGAGGGTGGATGGAATGATTTTTATAAGAAAGCCTATGCAGCGCAGTTGGCCTATGCTCAAAAAGAAATTCGCGAATTTTTTGATGTCATACACAAGCGTGCATCTGGTCGGCCGGTTGTCGTGATTATCCAAGGAGACCACGGTTCACGTTCACTCGAAGATTTTCAAAGCCTCGAAAAATCAGATAAAACAGAATTGTTTGGTATAACTAATATCGTCTACTTCTCTGATCATGACTATAGCCTGATGAAAGAGGATATGAGCCCGATAAACACACTCCGTGCTGTTCTTAATAAATATTTTGGAGCAGCTTTACCAATGTTACCCGATCAGCATTGGTATTCTACCTGGATGAAGCCCTACGAATTTTTGTCCGTATCAGAAGAAGAGATGAAATTTCAGGCGCAATAGTCGGTCTGAAAAAAAGGATTTTTTTATGGTCAATAAAAACAATTCCCCTGCTTCGGATAATAAAGACACTATTCTTATTGTGGCTACCATACTTTTTATGGCGATCTATCTTGCGACCAACATGACTTTTGATCTGATGGGGCGTTATTGGGGATTCATGGAAACGGTAAAGGTCTTCTTGTTCTTTATTGTCTGGCAAATAATTGGATTAAGGATATTTCTTTTCTTCAAAAATGACCGTGTAAGGGCTGCTCTGATCATAGTTCTACTGTCTTTTTTGCTATTCCAGTATGTTCCATTTGTGACGCCTCATCTAAGCAAGGCTGTTTTGCTGTTATATTTGGCGGGAACGTTCGCACTCACTTTTGTTTTATGCATCAGGCAGCAAGCCGCACGCACGGCCTTATCTGTTCTTTTTGTCACCAGCCTCCTCTTTTCTTCCTACAATTTGGGAATCATTTTTTACATGCAGCTAAAAAGGTCTTATGACCTCAGTCAGATACCTGCCAAGGCAGACCTTCTTAAAGATGCCCATGTGCCGAATCTAGCTCAAGCTCCTGATATTTTCGTGATCTATCAAGACAGCATGAGTGATTTTTCTACTATTCATCGCATATTTGGATATGACAGTGCCGACTATAAGAGGTTTCTCGAGGATAGCGGTTTTTATATAGCTTCGGTTGCACGTTCTTATTACACGCAAACTTTACTTTCAATATCCTCAACATTGAATATGAATTATTTGCAGGATGATATACGCCTTCCCCATACGCGTTTCTTTGATAATAAGCCGGCTATAGATTACTATCTGCATCCGCGTCTTTTCGAATTTTTGATGAAGAATGGATATGATGTTCATATGGCAACTTCGGCCTATAATGTCGATAGCACAAAGGATCAGAGCATAAATGATATCAGGGCTCCTGATTTTATAATTGGTGGAATGACAAATGTTTTGGGGGATAGTATTTTCTATCCCTTGCTCAATCTTTTCTTTGGAGGGCAGAGAGAGTTTTTAAACCCGTATTACAAGATGTATAATACGGTTAAAGAGCATTATGATTTTCTTCGAGAGCACGCGGGGAAGGAAGAGGATAGACCACGTCTTGTCTATTTCCATGCAATGACACCTCATCCTCCATTTATCTTTGCGGCAAATGGAGATCTGGCTGATTATCCGTTTGATGATGTTTTTTCTTATAAGGATGGTGTCTATCACCCCCGTAGTGAACTTTATGAAGGCGGATGGAATGATTTCTATAAAAGGGCTTATGCAGAGCAGGTTGCATATTCCCAAAAAGAAATCATCTCTGTTGTAGAGTCTTTTAAGAAGCGTGAAGGAAAAAGGCCATATGTTATCGTTATTCAGGGTGATCATGGCTCACGAGCTCACAGGAATTTTAAAAGTCTTGAGCGTACCGACAAAACAGAGCTTTTTGGCATAACCAATCTGATTTATTTCTCTGATGGCGATTACAGTTCTTTGCAAAGTGATATAAGCCCGATTAATACGATGAGGGTCATCATGAATAAATATTTTGATGCCAAGCTTTCCATGCTTAAAAACCAAAACTGGTATTCTACATGGGATCGTCCTTATGAATTTTTGCCTGTGAGTGATGCTGAGCAGCGGGCTTATGATTTGTATTCAGATACGGGAAACTAGACTGGAAAAATCTACATTTCTTGTCTCTAGCCGGTGCAGGAAAATCCCTGTATGGCTTGAATTAGCAGGATCTTTGCCATAGATTATGACAGATATTTTCCCCTAATTATGCTTTTTGAAATAAGCCGTAACAGAGGTTGAGAATGAAGAAATTCTGGGCTTTTGCCATACCGCTAACGTTGATGCTGTGTCCCCCTCTCATGGCAGACAGCTTTGCTGAAGAGGTAAAAACCTTGCCTGCCGATCAGGCTGCAATCAATCTGTCTTTTGCCCCTTTGGTAAAGCAGGTATCGCCTGCTGTTGTTAATATTTATACGACTAGAACAATTACAAAGCGTTATGGGCATCCTTTTATGGACGACCCCTTCTTTCGCCAGTTTTTTGGTGATATGCCAGGGCTGGGACAGGGGGGGAGCGTCAGGCGTCAGGTTGAAGGGGCTCTAGGTTCTGGTGTCATTGTTAATCCGGAAGGGTTAGTTGTAACTAATTCCCACGTAGTTGAAGGTGCAGACGAAATCAAAGTGGTATTAGCCGATGGCCGCGAATTCGAAGCACGCCTGACACTGAAAGATGCCCCTTCAGATGTCGCTTTGCTACGGATTGAGAATAAACCCGCCGCGTTGCCTTTTGCTCCTTTGCGCCCTAGTGAAGATCTGGAGGTAGGAGATCTGGTCCTTGCTATTGGCAATCCGTTTGGTGTGGGCCAGACAGTGACAAGCGGTATTATTTCTGCCGTGGCGCGTTCATCATTAAATATCAATGATTACAATTTCTTTATCCAGACGGATGCCGCTATCAATCCCGGGAATTCGGGGGGGCCTTTGGTGGCTATGGATGGAGGGGTGGTCGGTATTAATACAGCTATCTTCTCCCAAAGCGGAGGATCATTAGGTATTGGCTTTGCCATTCCATCAGAAATGGTCCAGTCGGTTATTGCTGCCGAGGCCTCAGGTCGCAAGGGCGTTATCAGGCCCTGGTTGGGCGTGGAAGCCAATACGGTTACCAGCGAGATTGCCGAGAGTCTGGGGCTTGAGAAACCGCGTGGTACTCTAATTTCCGGTCTTCATAGTGATAGCCCCCTCAAAAAAGCGGGTATCAAGATTGGTGATGTGTTGCTAACTTTAAATGGCCATGAAATACGCGATCCTTCCGAGATGAAGTTTCGTATGGCAACGGTGAAGATTGGCGAGACAGCTACAATCAATTACCTGCGGCATGGAAAAATTAAGGAAGCCAAACTTGTGGCTATGGCACCTCCCGAAAACCCGCCACGGGATGAGACCACTCTGGATAACGGTATTTTTCAAGGTGTTACAGTTTCTAATATTAACCCCGCAGTTGTAGTTGAAATGGGCTTGGAGGACAGTGAAACAGAAGGGGTTATAGTCAGGAATATCTCCGGACGGAGCTATGCTGCCCGTATTTTACGGCCCGGCGATATCGTGCTTAGTCTGAATGATCGTGACATCGCTAATGTTGAAATATTGAAAAAGACACTAATGATGCGTATGTCAATGCTTAATCTGGTTATTAAGCGCAACGGGCAAATCCAGAAGATAGCGATAAGATAATGTCCGTAGATCTTTTTCAGGCAAATGACCAGACAGCGGAAATGCCCAGACCTTTGGCAGACAGATTACGTCCGCAGAATCTCGGTGATGTCGTGGGGCAGGATCATCTGACCCAGACAGGAGGCGTTTTGCGCCGGATGGTCGATCATCGCAAGATGTCGTCGATTATTCTCTGGGGTCCGCCGGGTTGCGGAAAAACAACATTTGCCCGTATTCTGGCCGATCATACAGATCTTCATTTCGAGCAAATCTCGGCGATTTTTTCCGGCGTAGCCGATCTGCGGAAGGTTTTTGATAGTGCCCGCTTAAGACGCCAGCAAGGTAGAGGGACGCTGTTGTTCGTGGATGAAATCCATCGCTTCAATAAATCACAGCAAGATGCGTTCTTGCCGGTTGTCGAGGATGGTACGATTATCCTGATCGGGGCAACCACGGAAAACCCGTCTTTTGAACTGAATGCAGCTTTGATGTCGCGGGCACAACTGGTTGTCCTGAAGAGATTGGATGATGCGGCGATAGAAATATTGCTGAAACGGGCAGAAAAAAGCGAAGGACGCTCCTTGCCGCTGACCGCCGAGGCCAGAGAGTCGCTGAAGGCCATGGCCGATGGTGACGGGCGTTATGCGCTTACCATGGCGGAGCAGGTTTTAGATCAGGGTCAGGTACTGGATAGCGAGGCTTTGGCTGGGCTGGTAAGCAGACGCGCTCCTTTGTACGATAAGGCCGATGACGGGCATTATAACCTGATTTCGGCTTTGCATAAATCGGTGCGGGGTTCAGATCCCGATGCGGCGCTTTATTGGTTCTGCCGGATGTTGAACGGGGGCGAAGACCCAAGATTTATTGGACGCCGCCTTGTCCGTATGGCTTCGGAAGATATTGGCCTTGCTGACCCGCAGGCGCTTTCCCTGACACTGGCGGCCTGGGAAACCTATGAACGGTTGGGTAGTCCCGAGGGCGAGCTTGCCTTGGCGCAAGCCTTGGTCTATCTGGCAACGGCGCCCAAATCGAATGCGGTTTATATGGCCTATAAGGCCGC
Organism: Micavibrio sp.; assembly: GCA_046294845.1. Lineage (GTDB taxonomy): Bacteria > Pseudomonadota > Alphaproteobacteria > Micavibrionales > Micavibrionaceae > Micavibrio_C. The sequence goes on from JBKBNU010000001.1 coordinate 690,799, forward strand.
GAGCCAGTCGGCACGCGATACCGGTTCCCTTATGCCTCCCGCCTATATTTTGAATGCCCCGACCAAATTGATGAAGGATATCGGCTATGGCCATGGTTATGCCTATGATCATGACACTCCAGAGGGCTTTTCAGGGCAGGATTATTTTCCCGAAAGTATGGGAAGGCATATTTTTTATCAACCTGTCGCCCGCGGGTTTGAAAGAGAAGTACAAAAAAGGTTAGAATACTGGCGGAAATTAAGAGAGAAAATGAATGGATGACCGCCAGAAATTAATGTGTGATTTGAAGATCCATAAGGGAGCCGACGAAAAGGAAACCATGGATCTGGCGGCAATGATTGACTTTCTGGAAGGGCAAGCTGATTGTTTCCAAAGAAGCCATCAGGCTGGACATTTCACAGGCTCTGCGCTTTTGCTTAATCACCATGGCGACAAGGTTCTTCTCAATCATCACCGCTCACTGGATTGCTGGCTGCAATTTGGCGGTCATGCCGATGGTGATCCCAATTTATTTGCGGTCGCTTGGCGCGAAGTGCAGGAAGAATCCGGTTTCTCGAGAATCGAGCAGGTGATCACGGGTATTTTCGATGTCGATATTCATCCGATTCCGCATAATGAGAAACGGAACAAGCCTGCCCATCTTCATTATGATGTACGTTATCTTTTCCGCCTCGGTACAGATGATGATATGTACAAAATCAGTCCGGAATCGATTGATCTGCGCTGGTGCGACTATGACGAGGCTTTGGCGTTGGTGGGGTCCGGCTCGGTTGCCCGTATGTTAAAGAAATGGCAGCAACTCAATCTGGCGGAACATCTATGATAAATCTTATGGCGATTGCTGCTGGCGGTGCGGTGGGGGCGTTGCTGCGCCATGGCGTTAATATGCTGGCGGCAGGTCTGCTTTTCCCTTGGGGCACGCTTTTTGTCAATATTGCCGGTTCTCTTTGTATGGGGCTACTGGTGGGGGCGTTTGCGGGCTTTTGGGACGTATCGCAAACCACCAGGCTGTTTTTGACAGTTGGGTTTTTGGGCGCTTTTACCACCTTTTCGGCTTTTTCGCTGGATGCGGTTCTGATGCTGCAAAAGGGGCAGATTATTCTGGGATTATCCTATATTCTGGCTTCTGTAATCTGTTCGCTGGGGGCTCTGGCTCTCGGTCTATTTCTGGTCAGGATGATACCGGCATGAGTAAGGTCCAACTACAAACAGTGGCTGAAGATGATGACGGCCAGCGCCTGGATCGCTGGCTGAAGAAAATGGTGCCAGGTGTACCCTATGCCCTGTTACAAAAAATGATGCGTACAGGACAGATCAGGGTTGATGGCAAACGCGCCAAGGCTGAAACACGTCTGCTCGCTGGCCAGACTGTGCGTATTCCGCCGGTTGATATCAAGACGGGCGATAAACGCGGCCATCATTTCATAGATGAAGAAGGCGACCGCAAGTTTCTTGAGTCGATGGTCATTTATGATGACGGTGATCTGATGGCCCTGAATAAGCCCTTTGGGTTGCCGGTACAAGGCGGATCGGGGATCAAACGTCATGTGGATGGTCTTCTTGAGTTGATGACCAGCAAGAAAGGGGTTAAGCCCCGTCTGGTCCATAGGCTTGACCGCGATACATCGGGGATCCTTCTGGTGGCGCGTTCTTTAAAAATGGCGCAGGCCATGGGCCGGATGTTTTCGGGCCGTGATATCAGGAAATATTACTGGGCGGTGACTGTACCCGTGCCGGAAGTATTGAATGGGACTATTCGCATGGCGCTCGCCAAGGGTGAGGGCCATGAAAAAGATATGATGGTGCCGGATGAAGAATTCGGCAAAAAAGCAACGACAGAGTTTGCCGTGCTGGATCGTGCCGGCAAAAAGGCTGCGTTTGTAGCCTTCTGGCCACGTACGGGGCGCACTCACCAGATCAGGGTTCATGCGGCGTCCGGTTTATCCTGCCCTTTGCTGGGGGATGAAAAATATGGCGGCGATGTCGAGGATTTTGATGATATGGGCTTATCAGCGCGTTTGCATCTGCATGCCCGCCGTGTGATTTTTCCACACCCGCTGACGGGTAAGAAAATTGATATTACGGCCCCGCTGCCCGATGATCTGCGTAAGACCTGGAAAGCTTTTGGCTTTCAGCATAATTCAAAAGAAGATCCGTTTGCCGATATCGAACTCTAGTAAGTAGTGTGAAGATTTATTGCCCACGCCGATGAAACTCAAGAAGGCCTGATAAATGATTCTGTTTTATGAAGACGAAAAGAACAACCCGTCTCCGAAGAAAAAGACATTGTTCGGCAAGTTGATTAAACTGGCACTCTTTTTAGGCTTTCTTGTTTTCCTGAGTCTTATGATTTTGAGCACTCTGGGTAAATACAAAGAGCCTCTCCGCCTTGGTATTCAGGATTATATGAACCAAAGTACAGGCACTATCTCCGAGATTGCTTTGCTCGAAGACATGTCCTTCTTTCCTGTCACGAGCATCCGTTTTTCCGGTCTTTCATTCTTCAAGCCTATTCAAAAATCGGATGCAGAAGTTAAGGCCATCGAGCAAGCCAATAATGTCAAGAAAGATACGGGCGAGTTAAGTCCTATCAGTCGCGGTAATATTGAAGATGTTTATAGCAGAGGTGAAAAAGTTGCCTTTGTTGAAAAAGCCCATATTGCTATGGGCTTCTGGGATCTGTTGCTGTCACGCAAGCGTTTCTATGCCGTGGCTGCGGAGGGCGTGTCTGTAGAAAAAGGAATATGGCTGCCTGAGAAGCTGGTGATTCACACCATCAACGTTGATCATGATGAAAGTCGCTACTGGCTTTCTGGTAAGGGTCGCTATGGTGATCATGATTTCACCTTTACGATTGATATTCTGGCCCAAGCTTTGAGAGGCAATATATTAAGGTACGAAATTGCCGATAAAACGCCCTTTGCTTTCACTTTTGGTCCTATATCAGCCAAAGGTGTAATGCATGCAAAGAAGTTGCAGGGTCTGGAACTGAGCTTTGAAGAACTTCTGATTGATGATTTGAAACTTGCTGGTCATCTTCAGGCGAAAAGAACAATGAAGGGGCTGCATGTTTCTGCCGACACTCTTATAGGGGACAGCAATATTCTGGCCAGTTATGATGGTCACGCAGGGGGCAATAATAGTCTTGTTATTAAAGCATCAGCGTTGTCTATTGAAGATATACAGAAATTGTATAAGGCCTATGAGATTATAGAAAAGGTTATCGGGTATAAAAGCGAGCCCAAGAAGGTTTCCTTCGGTGATCATAACTGGGATGTAAAAATCAAGGCGGATAAATTTATTCGTAAAGGTAAGGATCTGGGGAATCTTGAAATTGATGCCAGGGTCAAACCTTTTGAGTTTGATGTTCATCGTATAGCGGGTCTGATTAATGGCGGCGCACTCTCGGGTAAAATCAATATTGATGCTACAGGGAAAACAGCACTTCTGACATCCGGTCTGAATTGGCGCGGATGGGATTATGCCCGTCTGCAGGATAAAGTCACAGGTCAGGCTGATACCCATTTTACATTGAAGGCAGAAGGTGACAGCTTTGCCGATTTACGGCGTGGCCTGAATGGTGAAATTGTAACAATAGCCGGAGAAGGAACATTCAGTCAGTCGAGTGTATTGTATTGGGGCGCAGGATTGTTGAATGCCATGCTCCCTAAACTTTCAGAAACAGATTCCTTGACAATGAATTGCATGGTGGCCGACTTTGAAGTCAAGAACAGTAAAGCCGAAGCTCAAACTCTGTTTATGGATCTTTCAGACTTGACAATATCCGGCGAAGGATCAATTGATCTGAATGATTTTATCCTTGATTTGACGTTAACGCCCAAACCCAAGGAAATCAGCATTATTGATACAGGTGTGTCAGTCAATATTACCGGGCCTGTTACAAATGCTAAGGTGTTACCAGATAGTTTTTCACTGGGTAAAAAGATCGGCGGTTTGCTTTTGGGAACCCTTAATCCCGCTTTCTTTGCTCTCAGCCTGACAGATTTGGGCCTGAATGAATCTCACCCATGTCATAAATTTATGAAATCAGAATGAAAAAGTTTTTCAAACTAGTATCTACAGCCCGAAAAAGTGAGGGCTGGTATGTCGAACTGGATGGTAAGCCTGTGCGAACACCTTCAGGTTCCCTGCTGGTGATTCCTGTTGAGCCTCTGGCAGAAGAAATTGCGAGGGAATGGCGCGAGCAAGGTGAAGAAATAAAACCTGAAACCATGCCTTTAACGCAAATATTGGTGACTGCTCTCGACCGTGTTTCGCAGGAGCGCGATTCTATTCAGGCTTCTGTCTTGCGCTATTTTGATACTGATCTTCTTTGTTATCGTGCCGAACAGCCGGATACGCTGGTTGCACGGGAAGCCGCAGCGCGTGACCCTTGGCTCGGCTGGTTTGGTCGTACATTTGGCGAAACCTTGTCAACAACGACAGGTTTGATGGTTCTGCGCCATAGTGAGCAGGCCCATGCAAAGGTTATGCACGCTGTTCGGGATCTTGATCTGTGGGGCTTTACAGTCCTGCAAATGGTTACCGCTGCTACAGGCTCGCTGATTCTGGCGTTGGCATTTGTGACAGGTCCTGCGCATGAAGATGATTTGTTGCGGGCTGTCTATGTAGAAGAAGACCATAAATCCGATCTTTACAATGAGGAGTTTTATGGCCGTGCGCCGCAACAGGAAAAAGCCATGCAGGATGTGGCACGAGATCTGAAGGCCGGGCGAATATTTTTGGCCTGTTTTGGTCTTAAAAAAGACTAGAACCACGCTTTGGGGTTGGCGAGCCTGTAGCCTTTTAGGGCGCGGCCAATCCCTTTGCTGAGGCGGTAGATAATATATCCCATACTGGGGATGAAGCAGATAATGCCAGCTACGATCATCAGCGACATATTCGCACTGATGTAATTCATCATGACTTCAATCGATTCCTGCGGTGTGTAAATATGACCCTGCATCATGTTGTCTATCATTTCCTGATAAAGACTGTTGTCAGCTTTATCAATCACCAAGAACCCTGCGATGCCCGTTGTTATGGCTGTGATCAGAGACCAGAGGCTTATTGTGCGGGAAATATAAATCATATGATTATAAACCAGATGATCATGGCCTTTTCCTAGGCGCAGAATGCGAGCCAGCAGCAAGGTGGCGAGCATCATGATCAATCCTGTGAGCAGGATGGGTAAAACAGGCATAAAAAGGCAAATAAGCGAGAGGGTTAGCAGGCCGTATACAAAAACAATAAGTTCACGACCGTCTGGTTTATGATCTTCGGTTTTATCGGTCATTAGCGCCTGCCAAACAGTTTTTCAATATCGCTTAATTGCAACTTTATCCATGTCGGACGGCCATGGTTGCATTGGCCCGATAACGGTGTTTCTTCCATCTGGCGCAAAAGGGCGTTCATTTCATCGGCATTCAGACGGCGTCCTGAACGGACAGAGCCATGACAGGCCATTGTGGCTAATACGTGATTAAGGCGCTCTTCCAGCCCCTGTGTGCTGCCATGCTCAATCAATTCATCAGATAAATCGCGAATGAGGGCCGGAATATTGACGTTAGGTCCTAAAAGAGCGGGTACGCTGCGCACGGCAATCGCATCACGGCCAAAGGCTTCGATTTCCAAGCCCAGTTGCGCTAGGGCAGGGGCGTGTTCCAAAAGTCGGGCCGCTTCGCTTGCCTCAAGATTGATGATTTCGGGGGTTAGCAAGCCTTGACGGATGACACCATTTTCTGCCATCTGTGCTTTAAAACGTTCATAAACCAGACGTTCATGCGCAGCGTGCTGGTCAACGATGACCAAGCCGTCATCGGCTTGGGCGATAATGTAATTCTCGTGAATCTGTGCGCGTGCTGCTCCCAACGGGTGCGTAAGGGCAGAAGGATTTTCCGCTGTATTACTGGAAAGTGATTGATCTTGCTCTGCTACGGCTTCGTATCTCACGGAAGGGGCAAACGCCATGGACGGATCGTAATGCTGATAGATCTTTTCAGCCAAACCTGCAACGGGCGCATAGGAAAAATGCTGCGGGTTATAAGATTGATGAGGTGGCAGGGGCATCTGCCCTTGTTGCTGCCCTTGTAGAATATGCAAGGCCCCCAAGGAAACTGTGCTGGCGGTTGATTGCCCATATTCATGCAGGGCGTGTTTCAGTGCGCCTACGATCAATCCCCTGATCAGGGCTGAATCGCGAAAACGTACCTCTGCTTTGGCTGGATGGACATTGACGTCGACTTCTTCTGCGGGCATATCGACAAAAAGTGCCAGGACCGGATGGCGGTCACGTGCCAGCACATCGGCATAAGCCCCGCGCACAGCACCATGCAGCAATTTATCGCGCACAGGGCGGCCATTCACAAAAAGATATTGATGGGTGCTGGTGCCACGGCTGAAGGTGGGGAGTCCTGCCAATCCTGTGAGTGTAATGTCTTGACGTTCGGCATGAATTGCCATGGCGTTGTCGGAAAATTCCCGCCCCAATATGGCGGCCAGACGTTCACGACGGCTTTCATTGCGATCATCACTGCTAACCGCAGGATAAGAGAAAATATTTTGGCTATCGTGATCGAGCTTGAAGGCAACGTGTGGGAAGGCCATAGCCAATCTTTGCAGCGTATCCTTTACGGCATCATATTCGCTGCGGTCCGATTTCAGGAATTTAAGGCGAGCCGGGGTCGCATAAAACAGGTCACGCACTTCGATCCATGTACCTTGGGTGTGGGCGGCTGGTTCAGGCGTTCCTTTTCTTCCTCCTTCAATCCTGATTTCCCAAGCCTCATCGGCATCGTGCAGACGTGTGCGTATGGTCATGCGGCTGACAGCAGCAATCGAGGGCAGGGCTTCGCCCCTGAACCCCAGATGCTGGATATGCAGTAAATCACCATCGGGTAGTTTAGATGTTGCATGGCGGTCGAGGGCTGCCACCAGTTCATCCCTTGTCATACCGCAACCATTATCAATCACCCGAATCAGGCTTTTGCCGCCTTCGCGAATATCGACATGGATACGGGTGCTACCGGCATCGATGGCATTTTCAACCAATTCGCGGACAGCAGCAGCAGGCCGCTCGATGACTTCGCCGGCGGCAATCTGGTTAACCAGTATGTCTGGCAAATGACGGATACGCATAAGCCAGACGTTAGTCCTTTGGCGCAGATTTGTCAGCTTTCGGGCCGCATTTCAGGCGGGAATAGCGGGGATAAGAAGGCGTCTATCGCTATTTGCGATAACGTGGATCAAGGATAGCGCCTGTCAGCAAGGCGCCGCTTAAATCAGCGCCATCCAGTACGGCCCCTGTCAGGTCAGCCCGGCGTAAGTCGCAATCGATCAGGACGGCATAGGACAGGTCAACGCCCATCAAAATGGCATCGGTCAGGTTCGTGCCCCTCAGGACCGCATAACGCAAGTTACTGCCGCTTAAATTCACACGTTGCAGCCATTTCATGCCTTCTTCATTAGTGAAGTGCAGAGGCGATAGATTGGCTTCGGAGAGATCAGCGCGGGCAAGCATGGCATTCTTGAGAGAGGATCCACGCAGATCAGCCCGTCGCATAACGGTGTCCCGCAGATCGGCCCGATCAAGCAAGGCGCTCTGCATTTCAATGTTCTCAAGGTTCTGGCGCAGGAAATTGGCTCCTACGGCTTTAACAGCTGTCAGCGAGTATGTGCGAATCAAAGGTATATGACGCAGATCAAATCCGCTTAAATCCAGTCTTTGTCCCTTGGTGCCTGCGGTAGCTACCCATGCTGTATGATCTTTCAAAAGTTCCGGCAGCGTTTTATCAAGCTCTTCAAGCTTGCTGCCCATGCTGTCTTCGGTGATGGCTTCGCGCAGGTTTGCGCCACCGGTTTCGGTTTGCTGTAAAATTGTCCCGCTCATGATTGATGAGCGCAGATTGCTGTGGCTTAAATCAGAGCCACTGAAATCGGCATTAGTCAGATTTGCCCCTTCCAGATTGGCACCACTGAAATCCGCATGCTGTACGATGACGCCTGAGAGATCGGCATCAGAGAAGTCTGCGGCAGAGGCTCTTGAGCCTGACAAATTGGTCTCGGTCAGTTTTGCCCCTGTAAAGATTGTTTTATGGGTCTTGCCTGCGGGAATGTTGGCGCGCTGCATATCAACCATTTGACCCTTTTCATCCCGCTCCATCAGGCGGCCTTCACGCATATCGGCGCTCTTGAGATCGGCACCTGTCAGGTTGGCGCCTGCAACATAAGCACCACGAAAATCCGCACGGGAGAAATCAGCCTGCTCAAGATTGGCATTGCGCATGTCACAGGCAAAGAAAGAAACGCCTTTGAAGACACCATGCGCCAGATTGGCGCTGTTGAGTAATGATCCGGTAAAATCGGCCTGTGAAAGATTGCCGCCGTGGAAATCAAGATGTGATAAATCTTTGAATTTGAGAACAGCTCTTGCGCCACCACGTATACCCTTAAGGAACGTAGCATGTTTATGGATGATGTCGTCCAGTTCGCGCTGCGTGATCTTTTCAAGACCGCTGGTCACATCGGGGGCCGAGGGCATAATACTCATCGAGACTCACACACTATCAAAGCGCTAACCCTGCCTTTCTGGCAGGGGGTATTGTTCTCTCTCATGAATCCAGCATAAGTCCATATATATAAAATTTTATGAATTCGGGTTCTGAGGGGTTAACCCAATGACAAATAAGGGTTTTCCAACTTACCCATGATGGTTGATTCCGGACCTTCATGCAAGCCCGTCCAGACATTCCATATTATCGGCCGGACGGCCTTCTTACTCTACGTTAGGCAGGGATGTCAGTTTATGAACCTTATCAAGGGCGGGGGGTTGGCCTACCACCACGGTCACCATTGATTCCGGTTGCAGCACTTTACGGGCGACGCGTTGCACATCCTCGATGCTCACCTGACGGATAAGTTCGGGATACTGGTCATAGTAATCAATCGGCCAATTATCCTCTTTAAGACTCAGGACATTGGCAGCGATCGCCATGGTCGAACTGAACGAGAGGGGCAGTGATCCAATGATGTAGGATTTGGCTTCGTCCAGCTCTTTTTGGGTAATAGGCTGATCTTGTATATGTCTCATTTCCTGACGGATGACTTTCAGAGCCTCATCGGTGTTTTTATTTTCAGTTGATAAAGAAACGGAGAAAATATTGGTGTGATCATAAACGCCGAATGACGAATAAACACCGTAAGTCAGTCCTCTTTTCTCCCTGACTTCTTCAGTAAGGCGAGAGCCAAACCCCGATCCTCCCAAAATGAAATTCATAATGCTGGCGGCGTAATAATCGGGGTCTTTCTGTTTAATGCCGGGCTGGAACATCTGGATGACGCTTTGCGGAATATCCTTTTCAAAAAGATAGGTCTGGCCGTCGGTCTTTATCAGATGATCATCCAACGGTTTTGAAGTGCTGTCGGCGGGCAGGAATGAGAAAACCCTATCCAGCAGGGCAGCGAGTTCCACAGCTGTGATGTCACCGGAAACCGCGATATTGAGGCGGTTCAGGGCAAACTGGGACTTTACAAAGTTCTGCAAATCTTCCCGCGTAAGTCCCGCGATTGTTGTCAGTGTACCGCCACTGTTCTGGGCATAGGGATGACCGGCATAGGAAATGTCATTGCTCAGGCGGGCGGCCATCCATTCCGGATCGGTCATCGATGAACGAATACGGGCGATATTTGATGCCTTCATCCGGTCGATCGCTTCCTGATCGAAGCGCGGTTCCGATAAAGCCAGATGCATCAGGTTGAAGGCGTCTTCTTTATGCCTGCTCAGGGTCTTCAGCGTGCCATAGAACTTGTCGCGGCTAGCCGAGAACGAAAGAGTAATGGACTTATCGGATAATATTTTCTGAAAGCTCTGGCTATCAAGATTACCGGCACCTTCATCCAGTGTGTTGGAGACCAGCATGGCAAGACCTTGCCTGTCAGCGGGATCGCGGGCAGCACCAGCCTCGTTGAATGAAAACTTCAGGGCGATGATGGGTAGAGAGTGGTCTTCCACCAGCCATGCCTTGATTCCGGCGGGGCTTGTCACTTCCTGAATATCAAGAAACTTGTCCTTTGTTTCGGCAATTTTTTCGGTGGCATGGGCGGGGGCTGTCAAAAGAAGAAGTGCCGTCAGTCCTAAGAGAATTTTTTTCATGGTGATTACCTCTGGGCAGCCGGAGTTGCAATAGCGGGTTCTGTCGCGATCTCTTCACCCTTAACTTCAGGTAACAAATAACCGGTGACATAGGGCTTTTGTTTGCTGCTGGCCGGAGAAAGCAGGGCCCGTGCTGTAGATTCTACTTCTTCTTTAGTGATGGCTTCAATTTTTTGCGGCCAATACTCAACATCATCGAGTGTCAGGCCAATTGCCAGCGCATAGCCGACATTCATGGCGGGGCCGCTTAAACTGTCGCGGGCAAAGGCAGCACTATCCTGTAATCTTACTTTTGCCTCGGCTAATTCTTGCTCTGTGATACCTTTTTCAAGCAGAAGTGCGATTTCTGCTTCGACGGCCTTTTCCAGAGTCTCAAGTGAAACACCTTCTGCCGGTGTGGCTGATAACCACAGAACGCCATCAGAAATTTTCATGCCGTCATAATTAAAACTGGCGGATGTCGCCAGCTTTTGTTCGACGACCAAAGATTTATAAAAGCGTGTGGCGGCGCCACCAGACAGAATTTCTTCCAGAAGCCCCAGAGCATAGCCTTGCTGTTTATCCTGCAATAGTGAGGGTACGCGGTACATGCGCATCCAGGAAGGCTGCTGAATATCGGCGTGATGCAGGGTCAGGGTCGGGGAGGCAATCATCGGCGGTACGGACGTCCAGCGGCGTTCGGGGACTTTAATAGGCTTTAGCGGTCCGTAGATTTTCTCGGCAAGCGGCTTGAATTTTTCTGCGGTGATATCGCCTGCTACTACGACAATGGCATTATTCGGACCGTAAAAATTTTTATAAAAAGGTTCGATCTCTTTCCATGTCAGGGCCGAGACTTCGTGTTGCCAGCCGATCACGGGAATGCCGTAGGGGTGGTTGATAAACAGTAAAGCCCTCAATTGTTCGCTAAAAAAGCCACGCGGATCGTTTTCCGTTCGTTCGCGGCGCTCCTCGAGAACAACATTCCTTTCCGAAAGAAAATCTTTCTCCGGTGGTGATGTGTTCATCATGCGGTCGGCTTCCATCTGCATCACACTTTCCAGCTGATCAACCGCAAAGCTCTCGAAGAAAGCGGTGTAATCGCTGGAGGTAAAGGCGTTCTCATTACCGCCGATGGCACGGATGCGGCGGGAAAACTCCCCGGGAGCCAGTGTAGGCGTACCCTTGAACAGGAGGTGTTCTAGATAGTGGGCCATGCCCGAGAGGTTGCGTGGTTCATCTGCCGATCCGACCTTGTACCAGATCATGTGCGTGACCACAGGGGCGCGGTGATTGGGGATCACGACAACCTGCATCCCGTTTTCAAGCGTAAAGGTTTCGGCGTTGTAGACTTTTCCGTTGGCCGCAAAGCTGGCCGGAGAAAAGATTAATACAGTCAGACAGATGATAAGGAAGAGTTTTTTCATGTCATTTATATACATGAATTAGTCCAGACCGCCTACCCGTCAAGAGAGGCGGCCGGCAGCTTTGGCTTTTACGTAAGTTGTTAAAGGCGCAAACCGGCAGCGGGGCGCCCATAGGACGTAGAAGCCTGTGGCCGTTTTTGATTCTTGAGATCAAGGCTACGCAGGACCCATCCATTCATCAACTGCTCGGCATAGGCTTCGCGGGCGTGCACCTGTGCGGCGGAAAGCTCTAAATTGGCGGGTGGCAGAACACGGGCGGCCAGTGCCGGATCGTATTTCGGGCTGTCTGTATTATGGTCACGACGGTACTGGTAATCCAGAATGTGCAAATCCTGCCCCTCAAAATCGGGATAGGTGTTGCAGGTTGTGTAGGCATATTCCAGATGCGCAAGCGCCAGAACCCAGTTGCGGCTACGGTCGATAATAATGCCGGGTTCAGGGCGGGGCGTGTCCGTGGTTTCAAGTGCGATTGTCAGTTTGTGCTCTTCCAGAGCAGCCAACAGATCATAACGGTTCAATGTGTTGTTACGTGATGTCGCAAGGAAGATGCTTTTGCCATCCGGCGTTTTGTAATCGTAGTTACCCAACAATTTATGCGGGGCCTGTTCCTTGGCGATATTATAGGTTTCATAAGCAACTGCCATAGCACCGGCACAGACAGCCAGTAACGGTTTGCGTTCGCGGTCGCAATCACGAATGATGGTTTGCAGTTCCGGCCAGAAACAAAGCTCTTCAAAAGGCAGGTTTGAAGCGGCATAACCGGTAATAAGAACTGTATCGACATCATCTTTGGCGGCGGCCCATGAAATGCCTTTATCGGCCTTGTGCTCGGGGCTTATGAAGATTGGCTGGATATCACGATCACCGTTAGCAAAGCGGGTCAGTAACAGATCAACTGTCTCTTCCAGATACTCACGTGGCATCAGGTTTACAAAACCCAGCTTCACGATATTGCTCTGGGCTTTTTCATCCAGATTGGCTGCCAGAGGGCGCACTGCAACATTTGCGGATTGAAGACGTGAAAATGCAGGATGATCCTGCGGAAGAATGATCGCCATAGCCGTTTTCCCAAATAAAAAAGTTATTTGCCCTATCGTAGGGATCTTGGGGAACTACGGGTGGCACGAGAACGTGCCTTACGACCATAGCGCTTTAGCTTTTCTTACGCGGTGCAAGCTGACCCTCAAATGCCGCGGCCCGAATGAAAGGCACCCCGACTATAAGACGGGGTGACATAAAAAGGCAAGATTTTTTGACAGATATTTACGGCGTGGCTGTGGAACCGGCTTCTGCGGCGGCTTTCTGGGCTTTCAGGCGGGCCGCTTCCTCCTCGGGATTCAAGACCTGTTTGTCGGTTTTGCTATTTCCGAGCTTGATGCCCAGCAGGCGTTCCGTCACAGGCTTTTCATGCTCCGGTATAATGGTGACTTCACGATCGATCACTTCACGGATCGCAGGGTCGGTATGGGTGGCGCCTGCTTCCTGCAGCAAAGCGGATTCGCCACTAGCAGGGGCGGCCTTGCGGGCTTCGTTGCTGCCACCAAAAACGGTCTCGCGGGCCTGTTCATTGATGTTTTGTTCCTGCGGGCGCGGGGCACCGGGACGCGGCGGACGCAAGGAGTAATCCGGCGGCAATTCCAGCGGTGCCCTTTTTACCACGGCAAATTCGTCAGGGGCCGAGCGTGTCAGGCCCAACTGATCTTTGGCACTGCTACAAGCGCCGAGCGTGACAGCGGCCAGAGAGAGGATAACGAGAGAAGAAAGTTTATTGTTCATGACGATCCGTTAGTGCCTTACACGTGCTGGTGGTTTTCAGCCTGTTGTTTACGTTTGGGTTCCCAGAATAGACCATCAAGGATGATGTAGGCAATCCCCAGCACAACAGCCGAATCGGCGATGTTGAAAGCGGGGTAATGCCAGCCAAAGGCATGAAAATCAAGGAAATCTACCACGGCCTGGAAGCGGATCCGGTCAATAACGTTCCCCAGTGCCCCGCCGATGACGGCCCCGATCGCTATTGCCATTCCCTTGTTATCCGCTTTCCATAGCCAGACCGTAAAGGCTGCGGTAATCGCGAGTGCCACGGCTGCCAGTATCCATGCCCCTGAATGATCGTGGTTGAACATGCCAAAGCTGATGCCACGGTTCCAGACATGCACCAGATTGAAGAACGGCAAAATTTCATGATGTCCTTCATACATCAGCGCCACGACCAGATTTTTTGTAATCTGGTCCACCGCAATCACGATTACGGCACATAGCAGGCCGATCTGGCGCAGGGATAATGGTAAGGACAGGCGTTTCATATTCTCTTATCGGGGCAAGGGTTTATCAGGGCACAGGTTGCAATTCGACCCGCAAGGGGTGTTCCTCGGCATGGGCACGGTCCATGGCCATAACCTGTTTGGTTTCGGCTATGTCATAGGTGTAGGTTCCGGCAACGCCTTTACCTTTTTCATGGACGTGCAGCATGATGCGTTCGGCTTCCTCAACACTTTTGTTGAAAACATCACACAGGATACTCGTCACAAATTCCATTGTTGTAAAATCATCATTTACTAAAACAACATTGAACATTTTTGGTTTGTCGTGGCGGATATCCGCGCGGTCCAGAACGCCCAGATCGTGTTGATGTTTTGTGCTCATATGTCCCTCCTGTTTTTAATTAATATCTTTTAAGCAGCCAGTTTGCGTTTGACGTACCAGCGCACAGCATCTGCACAACGGGAACATAAACCTTTATGCTCTTTGTCCTGACCAACCTCGGGCAAAATTTTCCAGCAGCGCTCGCATTTGCAGCCTTCTGCCTTTTGGAATTCATGTGTGCCTTCTGTTCTTTCAATGCTGATCTGCGATGTAATGCAGATATCGGCAAGATCAATATTCTCGATAGCCTTGAGTTTTTGGGCCTCGGCAATGTGCAAGACAGGGGCCGCCTCTAGCGAGGAGCCTATAATCTTGTCTTTACGTACCGGCTCAAGAACGGCAAGAACTTCACTGCGCACACTGCGGATGGTGTCCCATTTCTCTGCTAATGCCTTATCTTCCCAAGAGGCAGGCAGGGCAGGGAATGTGCGCAAATGTACGCTTTCTTCCTTGCCGAAGACGGCCTGCGGGCGGTGTGACCATGCCTCCTCTGCTGTAAAGCACAGCATCGGGGCCAGCCATGTGACGAGGCAGTCATAGATATGCACCATCACCGTGCGGCAGGCCCGGCGCTTGATATCATCGGGATGATCGCAATACAGGCTATCTTTACGGATATCGAAATAGAACGCTGATAATTCATTTGCACAGAAATTATGCAGACGGTGCGCCAGACGGCCAAATTCGTAATTCCTGATATAGCCGCGGATTTCACCATCCAGCTCGTGCAGCCAGTGCAGGACCAGACGTTCCAGTTCCGGCATATCTCTGGTTTGTTCGGGGCTCAGCATCTCTTCCGGCGTGATGCCATCAAGCGCACCCAGTAAATAACGGAAGGTGTTACGCAAGCGGCGATAAAGATCGGCGGTGACTTTTAATGTTTCCTTGCCGATGCGGATATCTTCGCTGTAATCCGAAAGCATGGTCCACAGGCGGATAATATCCGCACCATGTTGTTCCATCATCACCAGCGGATCGACCACATTGCCGAGTGATTTCGACATTTTGTAGCCTTTTTCATCCAGCACAAAACCATGGGTCAGCACGGCCTTGAACGGGGCATGGGCATTGGTGCCGCATGATTCCAGCAATGATGAATGGAACCAGCCACGATGCTGGTCGGACCCCTCAAGGTACAAATCGGCTTTGCCGACACCTGCAAAGACCGGCCATGTTTTGGTGTCACCCAGAACAAAGGCATGGGTGGAGCCTGATTCAAACCAGACATCGACAATGTCGAATACCTGCTGGTAATCATCGGCCTTGTACTGGTCACCCAGGAAATATTGCGCGTCGTGTTTCCACCATGCATCGGAACCCTCTGTTTCAAAGGCATCGGCGATGCGTTTCAGCACGGCCTCATCACGCAGCGGCTCGTCTGTTTGTTTATTGACGAATACGGCAATCGGTACACCCCACGCACGCTGGCGGCTGATACACCAATCGGGGCGGTTTTCGATCATCGCCGTGATACGGGTTTCGCCCTTGGCGGGGTACCAGTCGGTTTCCTTGATGGCATCAAGGGCGACTTCACGCAATGTATGTTGGTCGTTATTGCCTTGCGTCGCGCTGGCAATTTTGATCTGGCGGTCATCCATCGCAATAAACCATTGCGGGGTGGTGCGGAAGATCAGCGGGGCCTTGGAACGCCAGCTATGGGGGTATTCATGGCGCACGGAACCTTTGGCCAGCAAGCCGCCCGCCTCATCAAGGGCTTTCAGGACGGCAAAGTTGCCATCGCCCATTTCGCCTTTTTGCGTCAGAACTTCCTTACCGGCAAAAAGCGGTACATGGTCGCGGAATTTACCATCATCACTGACGTTGTCAGGAATATCCTTGGCACCAAAATGTTTCATATAGAGCCAGTAATCGTCTTCACCGTGGCTGGGTGCAATATGGACGAAACCTGTACCGGCATCTTCAGTGACAAAGTCACCGGCCAGCAACGGAATGTCATAGTCGTAACCCTGACCACGCAGAGGGTGAGCGCAGATGGCCCCGTCAAAAATTTGGCCTTTGGCTTCATGGAGCAGCTCTAATTCATCAATCAACGCTGCTTCTTTCACTGATTCCTTGAGGGACATAGCAACAATAAGCTTTTCCCCAATCTTGGCTTTACTATTTGCCTTGATAGACTTTACTTTAAAAAATCCGTAGCGAATGTCTTTGCCAAATGCGATGGCGCGGTTCGAGGGTAATGTCCAAGGCGTGGTTGTCCAGATGACAACAGAAGCGCCATCCGCAAAATCCCCGGTTGCTGATGATTTTCTCTGCAAAAGAGGAAATTTCACCCATACGGTGATGGATTTATGTTCCTTGTATTCGACTTCGGCTTCGGCGAGGGCTGTCTTTTCAACCACCGACCACATGACGGGCTTCACGCCTTTATACAGCAGGCCGTTCATAAGGAATTTGTGGATCTCGCGCACGATCTGGGCTTCCGCGCGGTTGGTCATGGTCAGATAAGGTGTCTTCCAGTCACCGATCACGCCCAGACGCTGGAACTGGCCGCTTTGCGTATCGACCCATTTCTGGGCGAAGGCACGGCATTCCGCACGAAAATCGAGCGGGGACACATCATCCTTGTTCTTGCCCTCGGCGCGGTATTTCTCCTCGATCTTCCATTCGATCGGCAGACCGTGGCAATCCCAGCCCGGTACATATGGCGCATCACGCCCCATGGCTTGCCATGAACGGTTGATGACATCCTTCAGGATTTTGTTCAGGGCGTGGCCCATATGGATATCGCCGTTGGCGTAGGGGGGGCCGTCATGCAGGACAAATTTTTCACGTCCGGCGGCGCTGTTTCTCAATTTTTGATAAAGGTCGATCTCTTGCCAGCGTTTGACAATCTCGGGTTCTTTCTTCGGCAGTTCTCCGCGCATCGGGAACTCTGTACGGGGCAGAAAAACGGTGTCCTTATAGGCATCCGCCTGAGCGTTCGGGCTGTCAGTCATCATGCATTCCATGTCTTGAAAAACTAGACGGGCACTATTGCCGTTTTACCTTTGAAAATCAAGGATTCCGGCAGCTCTTTTTGTGATTATGACAATGAAAAGGGGTTAAATCCCCAAAGCCCAGAAAATAGCGGGAATGTAGATCACCGAAAACAGGGTCGAGAGCAGGACAGCCATCGCGGCTTCCCCCGGGCGCAGGTCCAGTTGCGAGGCGTAGGCCACGGTATTGCCCGCCAGCGGTACAATCCCGATCACCAGCATCATTTTGTATATATCTTCGTTAAACAGGTGGAGCCAGTGCTGGTCGATCAGGGCAAAGCCATACATCGCCGCAGGCCAAAGCAGATGTTTGGTTGTGAACAAAAAGGCCAGCAGGCGAAGGTTCAGGCGGAAGCGTTCGATCTTGCTCAAGGCCACGCCGATCAGCATCATGCCGATAATGACCCACGCCCCTGTAAAGCGTTCCCACCATGTCATGAAAATATCGGGGAGCGGGATATTCAGGGCATTCCAGACAAGACCTGCCGCAATCGCATAAACAACGGGGAGAGAGAAAAGCTTTTTCAGACTTTTGCGCCATGAACCCTGCCCGTGAGAGCCCAGATAGTAACCGACCATCTCTGAAATCATGAGTGCGAAGTTCATCAGCAGATAAATGCCCAGTGCTTGCGGCCCGAGCAGGGACATAATGATCGGAATACCGAAATAACCTGTGTTACCTGTGGCTGACGCCATCGCGACCAGATTGCGGGTCTCATCCTTGAAGATCATGCCGCCTGCCTTGTAGGCCGTCACGGCCATCGCGGCCCCGATCAGGGCTATGACAACAGGCAGCAACATATAGGCCGGATTAAAATCAAGGCGGGCAACCGCGCCGAAATTGACCATCGGCGCCATAATGTAAATGGCGATAATCGCCATGGAGTGCAAATTCACATCCAGCCAGCGCCCCGCAATATACCCGAGGCCAATCAGGCCGATCAGGGGCAGCAGGTTCGTCAGGAGCAATGAAATCATGAGGGTGGCATCACCAGCAGTTGGCGGGCTTGGGCGCAGTCTTGCGTGATTTGTTTGATTAATTCATCAAGGCTGGAGAATTTGGCCTCTCCGCGCAGGCGCTTGACCGGCATGATGCGTAATGTCTTGCCGTAGATATCGCGGTCAAAATCAAAAATATAGCTTTCGATCTGTCCCACTTGTAATTCGAACATCGGACGGATGCCGATATTGGTGGCGGCGGCCAGCCACGGACTATCGGGGCCATCTTCCACAATTTTTACCCATGTCGCATAAACGCCGTAAGCCGGATGCAATGTATCTTTCAAGGGAACGTTCGCGGTGGGGAAGCCCAGTTCGCGTCCGCGCTGGTCGCCCTTTTGCACGATGCCCTGCATTTCCCATGGCCAGCCAAGCAATGTCCGGGCTTCATCGATATGGCCAAAGCGCAAGGCTTGGCGGATAGTGGAAGAGGAAACATCATCGCCGTCTTCGTCGGCGATCTTATCAATCGCTGTAACGGGCAGGCTTGCCTGTTTCAGGGTGTCGATATTGCCCTTGCGCAACTGTCCAAAACAAAAATCGGTGCCGACAAAAATATGCGCGGGCTGCAGGCCGTTTTTCAAAACACGTTCGATAAAGGCTTCGGCGCTCAAGCTCGCAAAGTCCCAGTTAAAATCCAGACTGTAAAGAATATCGACCCCGAGGCCTTCAAGACGCTGTTGTTTCAGGGCGCTGGGCGTAATCCGGAAGGCCGGATCATCGGGGCGGAACAGGGATCGGGGGTGGGGTTCAAATGTCAGAACACCGACGGGGGCGTTTAAGGTACGCGCCTTTTCCTGCGCCATTTTGATCAGGGTTTGATGTCCTTTATGGACGCCATCAAAATTACCGATGACAATCACGGCATGGCGGGCCTTTTCAGGAAGATTATCAAATGTCTTGAAAAGCTGCATACATACCCTATTTTGGCAACAGTCAAACGCATTAACTTAAGTGGTGTAAGCCTGTGAAAGCTGAAATGCAAGGGGGCCTTGCGGTCAAGAAGGCTGCCGGATTGGAATATCTGGAAAAACAGCCGGATTCCGGTGTGGTCAGGAAACTGGCGGTGCTCCTGCACGGTTATGGACGTGATGCCAGCCTGATGCAAAAACTGGCCGATGAACTGAGTTTACGTGTGCCTGATATGCTGGTTGTGATGCCGCACGGGGGCGAACCATACGAAAATCCGGCCTTTGATACCGATATGGTGCTGCCTGTCCCGCAACAGCTTCAGGGTGATGATGCTGATGGTCTGGAGGTGACTTTGCGCCGCCAATGGTTTTCCATTCGTCAAAAGACGCTTGCCGATATGACGGTGGGGCTTCATCACGCTACAGCGCAAGTGAATGACCTGCTCTCGGAATTGCTGCGCGCCTATGATCTGGCTGATCAGGATGCTGCTCTGATGGGTTTTTCCCAAGGCGGGGTTGTAGCGCTTTATAGTGCCTATCGTCGTACACAAGGCGTAGCATGCGTCGTGGGTCATAGCTGTCTGTTTATGGGTGGGGATGATTTCAAAAGCCTGCCGCCAACCTTGTATCTCTATGGGCTGGTTGATGAAGAATTCTCGCCCGAACGTTATAACCGTGAAGCGGAAACTTTAAAATCATACGTGAAGGATGCTGTGATCCGTCCCGTTGAAGATTTGCGCCATACCACGACGGCCCATTCCCGACAGATTGTCGCCGACTACATGGCGCGCCATCTTTCATGAATTAAAAAACCCGCATCAATGGCGGGTTTTTCTTTAATTTCTATGGTTATAAAAATTCTATTTTCTGGCCGGTTTGCATTTCGGATAGTCCGCGCCGCTGACAGGTGTCCATGTCTGGCTTTTGCCAAACAGGGGCATACCGACATAGCCGCGCACCAGCATATTGCCTTTGGGAAGAACCTGTAAGGTTGCACTGTACAGGTCGCCATCATCGGCCTTGTAGATATGGCCATCGATCCAGTTACTGGCATCCTGCTGTTTGAAGCCCCACAGGATTTTCAAACCGCACATGGGCCTTGCGGCCATGGCCGGATCTTCGTTCTTTTCATCGAACTGCATACCGCCATCAATGATCCAGTGGATTGTGCCGCACAGTCCCTCGGGACATTTCTCGACAGCAATAACAGAGCGTTGGTTTTCAGTAAGCCAGAGACCTTCGGGGGCAGCTGCCTGTGCCGGTGTGGCTGAAAGCAGCAAAAAGCCGGTGCCCAGAAGGGATAGAACACGGGAATAGATTGAAGTCATGAAAGAGCCTCCCCCTTGTTTTTAAAGGGTTTTTAGTTGCAATGGCTTTAGTGTAGGTGATTTTTTTATGGCACTCCATGCCCTTATCAGCTATCAATATACATAATTATTTATTGGGCAGCGGCACGGAAAGCAAGTCCTTGGATTCACAAGAGGAAATAATTTTTGAACTGGCACGGGTGAATACCTATGCAGAACTGGGCAAGGCACTCGAAGCTTTGTCCGATGAATGCCTTCGCGTTGTGGCTGCTGAAAAATCCCGCGTAGACGGCTTTGAGAATGACGCTTATCTGTTCTTTGAAGCTTGTCAGGCTACGGCTTATGTCGAATCTCTTAAAACCTATTGTTACGATCGCCGGTTAGGTCTTTCACATACCCAATCATGGGCAAATCTGGTCGCCCCGTATGAACAGATTGCCGAAGAAAAATATCCGCAAAACACATTGATGCCCTATGCCCGCGCCTTTCCGGATGTGATGCCGAACGCCACAGAGAAGGAAATCGAACACAAATATCGGGAGCGGCATCTGGAAGAGTTTGTCCATGTCCTTTCGGGATTAAGCCATTTCGCCGCTGATACAGGACAATTAAGCTGGGGCCCACGGGTATTGGCGCGCCATATCCAAAATGTGATGACAGATTCTTGGGAGCAGAAATTTGATGTTGCCCCTGATTTTCTCCAAGGTTTTGTAGAGCATCCTGAAAAACAGATGGTGCAGGATATGGAGCTATGGCTGCGCCAGCGTGCCTTGATGCTGGGGTGCAGGCGCCAATGGGGCCGTGGTTCGTATGAACAGGGTATTGGCAGTCTTTTCGAGCAGTCCATGCAGGGTGTTGAGTCCGTACGCGCGCTCGCCGTTCATTATGAAACGCATTGCGAAACTTTGGCTGATTATTTGGCTTTCAGAATGAAAGGGCGGGCCTTTCCAGCCTTTATGCTTGAATCCATGATGATGGATGAAAAAGGGCGCAAAACATCATTGATGATGATAGACCCTGAAAAAATCAGCCGCGAAAAAATCATTCTCAATCTGATCAAATCCTATCTGGGGGCGCATAAGGATACGAATAATGCAGAGGGTGTTCCGCAGGATAACCGGTTTGTTCAAGATTCGGAGCTGGCGCTCAAGCATCTGGCATTTGATATCATGGGCAACTTTGTAAAACCGGCCCAGCCCCTCAAAAAAGCGACACATGGCTTACCGCCGCAGACCCACCTTCAGTAAGCAAATTTTAGGTCCTTTTTTATTTAATAACAGGGTCTTTTTATCTTTACGGCCGGATTTATATTATGTTAACGAGTGCGGCCTAATATAGGGTGTACAAGATCACCCTATTAGCCCCAAACAGAGTTATTTTTAAGTCATGACAAGCAGACCCAGTATCGTTGAACAAATGCAATCCGTAGCGCAGCGCCTGTCCGATGCCTACCAGCAGGGAGATGCCTTTTCGCAATCGCTGACAAATGATGCGGTAAGCTATATCCGTACGCTGCGTTTTCAGGCTCAACCAGATGGCAGTGTGTTACTCAAGACCCCTGCCATGCAGGATAAGAAAGAACTGCATACTTTTGCCGAGGTCGTGAGCCGCAGTCTTGGGTATATGGGGCTTGAACTGGACCCGCGTCAGGCGCGTGTGGCGCATACAGACACCATGAAGGATATCAGCCTGACAGCTAAGCGCGATGATCTTGACTCGATTTTCAGTGCTGCCACTGTTCAGGAATATGATCATATCGCTTTCAAGGTTACACCCGAAGAAATGAACAAGGCACGGACCAATCTAAAAAATGACGAGCGTGGTGCCTTGATGGGCCGTATGCTGGAAGTTATGCAGCCCAAAACAGAGCTTAAGACAGAAGCCAAGGCTAAGCCGCAGGCTGTTATCCAGCTCTGATTCATTGCCATTTCCAAAGAATTTTCTTGGTTTTTAGGGCTGTTGCTGTAGTGTCGCGGCATGAATGACCAGACCCGCACTTTCCCCACAATAGATCCGCCCACGGACCCGGATTACCGTCCGCCCATGGATCCCTATCTGACGATTATCCATCAGGATAAGCATCTGCTTGTGCTGGATAAACAAAGCGGTCTGTTGCATGTCGCGGGCAAGCATCCCTCACTATCGGACTGTCTGGAAGCGCGCGCCCGTGAACAATTCCCGAGTGTTTCTATTATCCACCGACTGGATAAAGATACATCCGGTGTGGTTCTGATGGCGCTCAATAAAGAAGCACATGCCTATGTCGCCAAGCAATTTGAATTCCGTACCTCCAAAAAATCTTATGTCGCCCGTGTCTGGGGATTAATCAAGGAAGATAGCGGTCATATCGATTTACCCATGGCAACCGATTGGGAAAGACGTCCACGCCAGAAAGTCGATTATGAGCGGGGGCGCCCCTCGCAAACCGACTGGGTTGTTCTGGAACGGGAAACAGAAAACAATATCACACGTGTGCGCCTTTTCCCGCGCACAGGCCGTACCCATCAATTACGTGTGCATATGATGATGATGGGCCATCCGATTGTGGGTGACCCTTTTTACGCTGAAGGGGCAGCGCTGGAGGCTGCTGACAGGCTACAGCTCCATGCCGAAGAAGTGATCTTCAAACATCCGGAAACCAAGGAAGAGTGCCGCTTCCATGTGCCGTGCCCTTTTTAGGGGGGTGGTATATAAAGCGTTTTTTAATGGTTATTCTTTACAATCCATGAAGGAAAAGAAGGGGTTTTCTTTGGACTTATCTGTAAAATTGATCGAAAAATCATTGGCTGAAGGAAATCTTATTGAGGCTTCCTCTTTAATTTCCACTGCTTATGATCGTTGGGATGATCTTGATGCAGCCAGCCAGCAGGCCCTCAAAGCGATAGAGCCGGTTTATCTTTCCTTGCTGGGGCAGCATCAAGGGGGGGCGTCATGACTGAGCCTTCAACCCTGCAGCCATCACAAACTGTACGGAATCTTGCGGCCAGTATAGGCAGTATTTTCAAGGACAATCCCGAGGCGCTAACGTCTTTCGAAGGTCAGGATAAATTAAACGGTATTCTGAAAGAGATCGAAGATCTGGACCATGACTTCGAACAAAAGGGCGGCATTTATTTCAGGGCGGGGGAGGATCCGTTCGAAACGGCTAAAGAATTTACGCGTATCCATGTTGAACAATACCGTCAAGGCGGACGTCCCAGTCTGCCTGCGCTGGCTTTCCATCATGCGGAAGGTTTGGGAGTTCCTGCTGAAAGCCCTGCGTATAAGGCGTTGCTTTTGGTATCAACCCGCGCCGAAATGAAGCTGGCCATAGAGCCTGATTATCATAGCAAATGCCATTACGCTGATGTGACGGCTTTTACCGCAAATCTGCTGAACAAAAATAACCAACTGGTTGCGCAGGGGGATCGGCAAGCTGTTAATCTGAGTGTGCAAGAGCAAGCTTTGACCCTCATTGCGGCGATTGGCCATGATCTGGATCACGAGGGGAAAGGCAATCCGCCTGAACAGCCCTTACTCAACGAAGAAGCATCGTTTGCCAAGATGTTGCCGTTGTTGCAAGCTGCGGGTCTCGAGCAGGATGATATCGAAAAAATCCATGTCATTCTGCAAACGACCAGCCCGAATGGTCCTCATGCTGTTCTCAAGGAAGCAGCCAAGGCACATCGGGAAGGGCGGGAACCTGATTGGGTTAAAGCAGATAAAGATGACCGTTTCACGGGACTGAGGGCTGCGCTGGAAGCTGATACAAGGATTACACAAATGGCCTCTATGGTTTCGGATGCCGATTTGGCTGCTTCTTCGATCAGTATGGAATCATCACAAGTGATGAGTGCGCTTTTGACAAACGAATTTAAAAAATCGGGTGGCAATATTGATTTCACAACCGATGCCGCCCGCAAATTCTTTCTTGATAATATTGTTGGTACAGAAGGTTATGCTTCAGCCGCCGCGCGGGCTTTGGCAAATCCTGCTTTTATGGCACTACGTCAGGAAACAGAAAGACGTTTGGCGGCTGCTTCGCCTAAGTCTTCACCCTAAGCAGCTATAGGCTCTTAAAGAAATTCCAGATTGCATCATTCGCAGATAGAGCGCGCGTAGGAGCCTCTCCGCGCGGTTTATTGCCGCCGGGCCAGCTATGGCCGCCTTCTTCTGTCACGCAAAGCTGGACTTTCGATCCCTCGGCACAATCACTGTAGAGGTCGCATGTTGCTCCTGTTGTATTGAGAATTCTTTGCGGTTTGCCGCGACACTGGTTGTGATCGAGCCATTCATCAATGGTTTGTGATACGGAGGTAAAATCCGCTACCTTGCTTTTATCACGGAAGGCATCTTCGCCGGCACCGCCGTTAAATAGCACGTGTGTGTCATTTCTGGCGTGGATGTGTAAAACGGATACCGTACGCGAAGGGTTGCAGCTCAAGGTATTATCCGTGCCCGCAACAGCACCAATGGCGGCAAATATATCCGGCAATTCACAGGCTAGCCTGTATGACATCATGGCGCCGTTTGACATGCCGATGGCATAGATACGGTTTTTATCGATGCTCATTTGACGATGGGCATGGCCAATCAACTCCTCGATAAAGCCGACATCGTCTATATTCTCATCACGGGCATCGGCACAACATTCTCCGGCGTTCCATGTTGCCAATTTGCCGGAGGGAAAGCGGCTATAGCCGCTGGGGAAGATGATAATCGTTCCTTCCTGATCGGCTTTGCTGACAAGGCCGTAGAGTTCGTCACGCGCCATATAGTTCATATCGCCGCCCCCGCCATGAAATGCCAGAATCAGCGGCGTTTTTTGTGCCGGATTATATTGCGGTGGAATGTGAACACGGTAATAGCGTGTCAGCCCCTGATGCGGGAAAGAGAATGTATAATCACCTGCCTGTGTCAGGACCTGATCAATAGGGGCTGTTGTTTCGGGGGCGGGCTGGTTCTCCAGCTTTTCCAAAGCCCGTTCTTTGAAACGTTCTTTCATGCGCTCCCGTATCGGACCTTCTGCCAGAGCCGGATTTCCGGTGATCAGGCAAAGAGTAAGGAATGAAATCACTGTTTTTTGTATAATCGTCATAGGGATAGGTCCTTTGGGTTTGACGGGGTCATCCTCATGTTGTTTATACGATTGAGGCGCTATAATCCCTTATGCTTCAAGGCCTAAAATTATAGAATTTTCATATTGATTTATCGGGCCGCGATGCCTATGCTGCGCTGCAAGAAGAATATTGTTATCAGTAGAGAGTCTTAAATCCCATGTTCCTGTCCAAAATTGCTATCGGTAAGAACCCGCCCGAAGAAATCAATGTTCTGATTGAAAACCCGATGGGGGGCGTACCTGTTAAATATGAGCTGGATAAAGAAAGCGGTTTCATGTTTGTTGACCGGTTCCTTCATACGCCCATGTATTACCCCGGTAATTATGGCTTTATCCCGCATACGCTGTCAGGTGATGGCGATCCGGTCGATGTGATTGTTATCGGCAGAACACCCGTGGTTCCGGGCGCTGTGATGCGCTGCCGCCCTGTCGGTGTGCTGATGATGGAAGATAATAACGGTGAAGACGAGAAAATCGTAGCGGTACCCGTAGCAGCATTGCACCCCTATCATGATAATATTGAAAATTACACCGATATTCGCCCGATCCTGCGCGACCAAATTGAGCATTTCTTTAGTCATTACAAGGATCTGGAGCCCGGTAAATGGGTCAAGCTCAAAGGCTGGGCCGATGCGGCGCAAGCCAAAAAAATGATCCTTGAAGGCATCGAGCGCGCAAAAGCGGCGGACAAGCCCTAAAATTTACAAAGCGGGGACTGCCCAAAGTCCCCGCTTTTTTCTATAGTGCTTCCCTGATCATAAAAACAGGGACAGCCATGACCATTCTCAAGACACCGCTTTACGATTCGCATATCGCTGCCGGCGCCAAAACAGGGCCGTTTGCCGGTTATGATATGCCGCTCTATTACAAGGAAGGCGTGCTGAAAGAACATGAATGGGTCCGCAGCCATGCCGGCCTGTTCGATGTGTCCCATATGGGGCAAATTATTCTGGAAGGGGCTGGGGTTGTCGCGTTCCTTGAAACGATTACGCCATCTTCCTTTGCCAAGACGGGCCATACAGTCGCAAAATACACAGTGCTGACCAATGATAAAGGCGGGATTGTCGATGATCTGATCATCACGCGGGTCGACGATACCAAATTTTTCTCTGTTATCAATGCGGGCTGTAAGGAAAAGGATATCGCTTGGATCAAGGTGCATTTGCCTGCCGATGTGACGCTAACACGCCTTGATGATCGCGCCTTGATTGCTTTGCAGGGTCCGCAAGCCGAAAGTGCCTTGCGTGATGTTGTGAAATTCGATGCCAGCGCCATGGGCTATATGCGTATGCAGGAAGCAGGCGACCTGTTTATCAGCCGTTTGGGCTATACCGGTGAAGACGGTTTTGAAATCAGCGTTCCTGCTGCCAAGGTTGCTGCCCTGTGGGCTGCGTTTTTGGCACATGACCTTGTAAAGCCGATAGGCCTTGCTGCCCGTGATTCTTTGCGCCTTGAAATGGGCTACCCTTTGTATGGCCACGATATCAATGATGAAACAACACCGCTTGAAGCCGATCTTGGCTGGGTTATGGGCAAGAATAATCAGGGTTTTATCGGGGCTGCCCATGTGCTTGATAAACCTTTGGCCCGCAAACGTGTTGGGATTAAGCTGATCGATAAAGGGATCGCCCGCGAAGGTGCTGAAATCCGTAACGATCAAAACCAAGTGATCGGGATGCTGACCAGTGGCGGTCATTCACCAACGCTCAAAAGCTCGATTGGAATGGGCTATGTAAGCGCAGGCTATGCCGAAACCGGCACCAGGATTTTTGTGACGGTGCGCGGCAATAGTATCGCCGCAGAAGTTGCAGCGCTGCCCTTTATTCCGGCTCGTACAAAATCGGCCAAGAAAGCGGCGGCCTGACCAGTTTTGAAATCATCATAAAGGAGAGTATGTTATGTCCGATAATCTGAAATACACCAAAGAACATGAATGGCTGAAAATCGAGGATGGCAATGTTGTCGTTCTGGGGATTACACCATTCGCTCAGGACGCGCTGGGCGATCTGGTTTTTGTTGAATTGCCCGAACTGGGCCGCAAGCTGACCAAGGGTGAACATTTCGCCGTGGTTGAATCTGTCAAAACCGCCGCCGAAGTTTACACACCTGTTGCGGGTGAAATCGTTGCCGTGAATGACAATCTTTCGGGCGATCCCGAACTGATCAAGAAGTCACTGGAGGAAGGCTGGATTGCCAAGATCAGGCTGGATGACCCCGCCGAACTGGCCGAACTGATGGATCGGGATGCTTACGACAAATTCACAGCCTCTCTGGACTGATAAAAGTCAGTAAAAACCTCTGAATTTTAAGTGTTGCACCCCTGTTCCCGCCCGAGCAGGGGTGTTATACATAGGCATTCCGTTTTTAAGCTTATTCTTTCTTTTTAAGGGGTCGTTTCCAAGATGCGTTATCTCCCTCAAACCCGCAAAAGCCGCGAAGATATGCTGGCGGCGATCGGTGTTTCCCATGTTGATGAACTTTATCGCGATGTGCCCAAGGCGGCCTTTATTGATGGCAAGGCCCGCATCGACGATCACAAGGGTGAGTTGGAGGTCGAGCGCATTCTAGGGTCCTACGCTAACGAGAACCAGCCGGCGGGCGATGGCCCGTTCTTTCTGGGGGCGGGGTGCTATTACCACCATGTACCGGCCACTGTTGATTACATTATCCAGCGTTCGGAATTCCTGACCGCTTACACACCCTACCAGCCGGAAATCGCACAAGGGACCTTGCAGGTCATTTTCGAATTCCAGACCATGATCGCGCAATTGACCGGACAGGACATTGCCAATGCTTCGATGTATGACGGGGCCACGGCCGCCGCCGAGGCTGCCCTGATGGCCATGCGTGTGACCAAACGCAACAAGATCATGATTGGTAACGCGCTTCATCCGCATTATCGTGAAGTGCTGGCGACCTATGTCGGGAACCAGCAAGGGGCTTCGTTTGCCGATGGCAAGCCTGATGCCGAAACCGCGTGTGTGATTATCCAGACCCCCGATTTTCTGGGGACGCCGCAAGGGCTTGGTGAATGGCGCAAACTTTGCGATGAAACGGGCGCGTTGCTGGTTGTTGTCGTCAATGAAATCGTGGCGCTGGGCTTGCTGCCTGCCCCTGTGGAGGCCGATATTGTTTGCGGCGAAGCGCAATCTGTCGGTGTCGCCATGTCGTATGGCGGTCCGCATCTGGGTTTCTTTGCCACCAAGGAAAAATTCCTGCGTCAAATGCCGGGCCGTTTGTGCGGCATGACGGTTGATGCCGACGGGAAGCGTGGCTTTGTGCTGACGCTCAATACACGCGAACAGCATATCCGCCGTGAAAAGGCGACATCGAATATCTGTACCAATCAGGGCTTGATGGCGCTTGCGTTTACGGTCCACATGGCCTTGCTGGGCGAGGGGGGCTTTAAACAACTGGCGCGCCTCAACCATGAAGCTGCCCAGCTCTTGGCTGACTCGCTGGCCAAGGTTCCGGATGTCAAGGTTATCAACCAGAGCTTCTTCAATGAATTCGTGGTGGAACTGCCCAAGCCGTCTGCGGCTGTGGTTGAAGAGCTTGCAAGGCAAGGTGTGATTGCAGGTTATGCCCTCGAAGGCAACCGCCTGCTGGTCTGTGCCACAGAAATGACCACCGATACCGATATTGGTATCTTCTGCGATGCTTTGAGAGGTGTTTTGTAAGTGAATAACATCACCATTCATCAGATTGGCTGTCTTGCGGTAAGGGCGATTGTCCTTCTATTTGCCATGGGATTCTTGGCGCAGCTGAGTTTGATTCTGAGTGGAGTTTTTTCGCCGGACGGTTCTTTGTATCAGAAATTTCTTATTGTTCTGTCTTTTGTGGCGCACTGCGCGTTTATTTATTTTGTGTGGATCAGGGCGCCTTGGGTAGCATCAAAAATGCTGTCCGGTTCTCAATCTGAATCAGTATCGATCCCTTTCTCTGTTGAAAATATCCAGATTGTCATGTTGGTGGCAGTTGGATTTCTTATTCTTGAAAGAGCGATGGGGCCTTTTGTGAGTGTTGTATGGGATTTCTTCTTTAATCCGGCTTCATACGGGATACCGTCCTTGGACAGGATTTTATCACCATCTATCTCTTTGGTTATTTCACTGCTTTTGATTTTATCGCCTAAGGGAATTGTGCGGATTATTCAATATGTACGTACGGTAGAAGGATCTAAATAAATGGTTGCTGAAAAGAAAATTGTCGCGCTACAGGAAACGCAAGGTAAAGGCATGATGGACGATACACGTGGTCTGAATTACGAAGAAAACCTGTTGTGGGAAAAGGCCGCAGGCGATCACCCCGGTGTCGATTTGCCACCCGTTACGGGTGCGGCTTTGCGCACAGGTTTGCCGGAGCGCCAATCTGTAGGCTTGCCGCAAGTATCGGAACCGCAAGTCTTGCGCCACTTCGTCAGACTTTCGACCAGGAACTATTCGATTGACCATGGTTTCTTCCCGCTCGGGTCCTGCACGATGAAGCATAACCCGCGTTTGAATGAAAAGGTTGCGCGCCTTGCGGGCTTTGCCCATATCCACCCGCTGCAGCCGGAATCAACCGTGCAGGGCGCTTTGCGTGTGATGTATGAACTACAGAATATTCTGGGGGAACTGACCAACCTGCATGGTGTTTGCCTGACACCGGCTGCCGGTGCACATGGTGAACTTGCGGGTCTGATGACCATTCGCCGCGCCCATGAACTGAACGGGCAGGACCACCGCAAGGTTATTCTGGTGCCTGATTCAGCACACGGTACCAACCCCGCAACCGCAGCCATGTGCGATTATACATTGCGCGTGATCCCGACCAAGGAAACAGGCCGTGTCACGGTTGAGGCTTTTAAGGAAGCCTTGGGTGATGGCAAGGATGTTGCCGGTATGATGGTGACCAATCCCAATACTTGCGGCTTGTTCGAGCGCGATATTATTGAATGTGCCGAGCTTCTGCATAAGGCGGGCGGTTATTTTTATTGTGATGGCGCGAACTTTAACGCGCTGGTTGGTAAAATCCGCCCCGGTGATTTTGGCGTGGATGTCATGCATATCAATCTGCACAAGACATTCTCAACCCCGCATGGCGGTGGTGGACCTGGTTCGGGACCAATTTGCGTAAATGAAAAATTGCGCCCCTATTTGCCGATGCCGCTCGTGGTCAAGCAAAAGGATGGTACCTATCATCTGGAATGCGAAGGTGAGCGGGAAAGCAGCATGGGGCGCCTGAAAGGCTTTCAGGGCCAGTTCGGTATGCATGTCCGCGCCCTTTCCTATATCCTCTCGCACGGTGCGGATGGCCTGAAACAGGTATCGGAAGATGCGGTTTTGAATGCGAACTATATCCTGAGCCAGCTTCAGAGCGATTTCTATGTACCGTATGAAGGGCCGTGCATGCACGAATGCCTGCTGACCGACAAGCTGCAGAAGGATGCCGGTGTGACCACGCTCGATATTGCCAAAACACTGATCGAACACGGGATGCACCCGATGACAACCTTCTTCCCGCTGGTGGTTTCGGGCGCAATGCTGATCGAACCTACGGAAACGGAAAGCAAGGAATCACTTGATCGTTTCATTACTGTGATGAAAAACGTGGCGAGCGATGTGAAGGCCGGTGACGCCGATAAATTCCACAGCTACCCGCTATCGGCCCCGCGCCGCCGCCTCGATGAAACCAAGGCTGCCCGTGAACCGGTTTTAAGATGGAGGGCATAAAGAGACTGAAGTTTACTTCGTCTTGTACTGCTCCAGCAGATTGTCGAGCTGGTTCAGCAACGGTGTGACTTCATCGCGGAATTGCTGGCGCTTTGAAGCCTCTACGCCGTTAGTGGCTTTATCGACCAGACCGGCGATACGGTCCTGAAACTCGGCAAAGTTTTTGTAATGCTGCATCTGCCCGCGGTTAGCACCGCGCAGGCGTGCCAACAAAACGCGGATCAAAGCCCTTACGGCTTTATCACCCACATTGTTGAGCTTCTCGTCCAGTTCGTGATTGGTGATCACGGTGACGGTCGTATCCTGCAACGTGCGGACAGTTGCCGAACGGTTTTTGTTTTCGATCAGGGCCATTTCGCCGAAGAGTTCACCTGCGCCCAAAACAGCCACACGGACCATATAGGGGCCGTCACGAACCAGAACCTCGACCAGACCACGCTCGATGTAATAGGCGCGGTTGCCGGTTTGATCCTGTTCAATGATGGTTTGACCTTTGTAGTAGACTTCGCGTGTCAGAATGCGAGGCAAATGCGGAGGCAAATCGTTGCGGGGATCCAGATCTGTGATGTCGTTGCGCATGGCCAATCTCGTTCTTTTATAATTATTGTTTGCTGTATTGCTTGCTGGCAGGGTGATTTGCCAGCGTATCGGTTATCTTTTCAGTTTAACATATTTACATAATAAAAATAAAATAACGGGCTTAGTTGTCATAAATTTTATAACTATTTGTTTTTAAATAACTATTTTAAACTTTTACGCAAAATAGCCCGTTGGGCTGGCTGGAAAGCCCTGAAAAGAGACAGGATTTTTTTCAGGAATGCTCGTGTATGGCGCGCCAACTTCATTTTTTTGCTGGAAACCTGCCCTGTCTTGCATTAGAACTCTGTTATCTCCTGACAATATGGTTTATTTCCAAACGGCAACAGCGCCGCGAAGACACGAACCTTTGGCGGGAAACGCGTAAGATTAGTCGAAGTGAGGATGACAAATGGCCAAATTATCGCCGGTTGAATATGTGCGTCAGGTTAAAGCCGAAATGAAGAAGGTTACATGGCCTTCGCGTGCTGAACTGACCAGCAGCACAGTCGCCGTGTTCATCATGGTGTTTCTGGCCGCCCTGTACCTGTTTGTAGCCGACCAGATTTTGGTCTTTGGCGTAAACACGATTTTGGGCCTGAACTGATCACGAAATTGAAGATACGTTTTTTGTTTATTTGAGAGAAAGCAAGAGAATGTCCATGGCAAAACGCTGGTATGTACTGCACGTCTATTCAGGCTTTGAAGAGAAAGTCGCCGAAGCCATCCATGAAAAGGCCCGTAAGCAAGGTCTGGAAGACAAAGTTGAAGAAGTGATGGTCCCGACCGAAAAAGTCGTGGAGGTTAAGAACAACAAGAAGCAGGAGAAGGACAGCAAGTTTTTTCCTGGTTATGTTCTGGCAAAACTGGAGCTGGATGATGAAGTCTGGCACATGATCAAGAACACACCAAAGGTCACAGGTTTCCTCGGCGCGGGCAACAAGCCGTCCCCGATCAGCAACAAGGAAGCCGAAAGCCTGATCAAGCAAATCAAGGAAGGCGTCGAGCGTCCACGTTCCAGTGTCAACTTCTCGATCGGCGAGGAAGTCAAAGTGACCGAAGGTCCTTTCGCGTCCTTCAATGGTTCTGTCGAGGAAGTCGATGAGGAAAAGGGCAGGCTCAAGGTTTCGGTTTCGATCTTTGGTCGCGCCACACCGGTCGAGCTGGAGTTCGGTCAGGTCGAGAAAGTCTGATTACTCCCTTAATCAAGGTTTTAAGGATGGGCCCGCGCGATGCGGGCCTGTTTTTTTTTGACGGGAGGGCCAAAAAAGGGTATAACCCATCTTTATACATAATAATTCAAAAAACTAAGAGGGTATGGGTATGGAAAACTGGCCGACAGCAGGGATCTTCAATCAGCAATCATGGGCGCAAAATACATTGGATATCCTTGAGAAATGGAAGCCGGAGCAAATGAAGGCCGGTGCAGGCTATTACCGCGATAGCGGCAAATTTGTCGTCCATTTGACCCATAATGACATGGATGGTCCCAAGGATTATGTAACGCTTGATCCGCAAGAGATTGAAACTCTTACGAAATTTATAAATGCCCGTCAGAATGATGGTGACAAGCCCCTGAAGCGTTTGCTGGACAGCAGTGCCGAAAGACTGAAAGCGGCGCAGGATTACATAGCCGAAGAGAAGGCGCGCCAGACCCAGACGGCGGCCCCGCAAGCGCCCCGTGTAAAATTGTCCTGATTTTTCCTTGCATTTTCAAAGATGAATCGCTAATTTGCCGCGTCCCCGAAGAGGTCTTTGGGGGCGTTTTCGTGGGAGGTCATGCCGGCTTCAAAGACCATCCGGCCGCCGCACCACGAGCCTCGTTCTTTGTTTAGGAGGTAACAATGGCAAAGAAAGTCACCGGATATATCAATTTGATTATCCCGGCGGGTTCTGCGAACCCGTCACCGCCGATTGGTCCCGCACTGGGCCAGCACGGCGTAAACATCATGGAATTCTGTAAGGCGTTTAACGCCAAAACAGAAAAAATGACCAAGGGCATGCCTATTCCTGTGGTGATCTCGGTTCACGAAGACCGTTCCTTCACCTTCATCATGAAGCAGCCGCCTAACACCTATTGGATCAAGGAAGCGATCAAGCTGAAAAGCGGTTCGAAACTTCCCGGTCGCGATATCGTTGGTTCTGTTACAACAACACAACTGCGTCAGATTGCCGAACAGAAAATGCAAGACATGAACACAACAGATGTCGATGCTGCTGTACGTATTCTCGCTGGTTCTGCCCGTTCTATGGGCCTTGAAGTAAGGGAGGCTTAAGATCATGGCGCTCGCTAAGAAAACAAAGATCATCCAAGACAAAGTTGATCGTAAAAAACTCTACACAGTTGAAGAAGCTGTGAAATTGCTGAAGGAAACAGCAACACTGCGCAAGTTTGATGAGAGCATTGAAATTGCCCTGAATCTGGGTATCGATCCTCGTCACGCTGACCAAAGTGTTCGCGGTATGGTTTCCCTGCCGCATGGTACAGGCGTGAAAGTACGCGTGGCCGTGTTCGCCAAGGATGCCAAAGCTGAAGAAGCCAAAAAAGCCGGTGCCGATATCGTTGGTGCTGATGATCTGGCTGAGAAAGTACAAAAGGGCGAAATCGATTTCGACCGTTGTATCGCTACACCGGACATGATGCCGTTGCTCGGTCGTCTGGGTAAGGTTCTGGGTCCACGTGGCCTGATGCCGAACCCGAAACTGGGGACAGTGACCATGGACGTGAAGGCTGCTGTTGAAACAGCTAAAGCCGGTGCGATTGAATTCCGTGCCGAGAAGGCTGGTATCGTACATGCTGGTGTTGGCAAGGCTTCTTTCACCGAGCAGGCTCTGGTTGAAAACATTGTGGCATTCGTCGATGCGATCAATAAGGCCAAGCCCTCAGGCGCTAAAGGTACCTACATGAAGAAGGTTTCCCTGTCTTCAACAATGGGTCCTGGTCTGCGTCTGGATATTGCTTCTGCAATAAAAGCCGCTTAAGCCTCTGATCTATATACGATAATACTTTTAAAAACCCCGGAAAACCGGGGTTTTTTCATTTTAACTCTTTTTGTCATTGTTAATAAAAAGATGGTAGAATGAATGAAATAGAAAAAGGCGGTATAGGCCGCCTGATAGAGGGGCGATATGAGCAAATATACAAAAATCGCTGCGTTTGTGTTTAGTCTGGCGATCCTGAGCTGTGCTCAGGCTGATAGGGCGCACGCATGCAGTATTTCCGATGCCGGTGATCATATATGCGAAGGGTCATCACCACCTGCGCCGGCCACACCACCAACATCACCAGCCGGATCGGCTATTCCGACGCAAACACAACCCGTACCAATTACCAATGCAGGGCAGATTATTGATTACGCCAATGCTGTTCCCGAGGTGCAGCAGGATGTGCAGCCCAATCTGACGCAGACAACAGATCCGCTGGAGGCAGGCGAGCAGCAATGTGTCAGCCTCGCAGCCAACAGCACGACATCAATTCCTTTCGTATATGACGGCACAAATGCGATAAATGTGGCTGATGGGCAGGGACCTGCGCGTGTATTTGTTTCACAGCTTCCCGGTTACGATCCGTTGAAACGGATTTCTCCGGGAGTTAGTTCCGATTATTACAGCCCGTGTCATGCGCAGGCCAATATACCCGAGATTTGTGATGAGTCATGGTGCTGGCCTGATCCCTATAACGAGAACAGCATCAAGATGAATACACCGGAATATGTATTGGCTGATCCCGAGAACCGTTCCGATGTGTGTCCGATGGTTGTGGGGGAAACCTACTACCTGAACGTACAGAACGAGAACGGTTCCCCCATTAATGTCGGGGTTGGCAACGGTACGGCAGGGGCCTCTTGTGCACCGGCTTATGATCCCTATGCCTGGTTACCCTGATATATTGGCATAATTAAGGGGCGATCTTTATATTCGTCCTTCATATCATGAGAACTTCGGTCTAAAATGACCGGAGTTCTTTTTGTAAGAACCTCTCCTTATTGTAGCTGCGAAGGGTATTTGACTATGAACTGGGCACTCTATGCCTTACTGCACAGCCTTTGCCGGGCTTTCTTTGTCGAGACCAACCGCGTCTATAAGGTTGATAGCTGGCATCTGACCTTCATGCAGGCCTTGTTGGGATTGCTGGTCATGTTGCCGCTGGTACCTTTCATGAACTGGCCTGAAGATGTTCGTTTCTATTTTGCAGCTATTATTGTTTCGTTGATTACGGCTGTTGGTTACATGATCCAACTGGGTCTGGCCCAGCAAAAGACGGGCCGTGTTTCGGGGATGTATATGCCGCTGGAAGCGGTGGCGGCAACCGTGATCTGGATTCTGGTGATGCCTGCTGCGCTCGAATTGCATTCGGATAATCTTCTTTTATCCTTGGGCGTTGTAATCGCTTTTGCGCTATCTACTTTTGGTATGATCCGCATCCGCGAGAGTGATGTGTCGTGGGCAACATTCCTGATTGTTGCGCCTGTAGGTATTACCTATGCCGTATCGGGAATAGCGACCAAGATTGTTATGCCGGAAACAATGATTATTCCGACGGTCCTAAGCTACGTTCTGATTAATTATGTCGTCATGACCCTGACGCTGGGGGGGGCCTTGCTTGCGAAGAAGAAGGCTACAGCGGATATGCTCAGCAAACATAGTCTCAAGGCCGGATTGCTGACAGGGGCCTTTTCTGTCGTTGGCACTTTAAGCTTTGTTGCCAGTGTAGCCTTGGCGCCGAATCCCGGCTATACCAGCATGATGGCTATGTTGTTGCCGTTCTGGCTGCTTTTGTTCCACAAAGCTTTGCGAATAGAAGATAATGCGCAGAAGATACCGGCTATGATGCTGGCGTTGGGTGTTGTTATCCTGATCGCTGTAACAACGTGGTTTGGGTCCTGATTTTTTTAGCAGGTTTTGAAGATGATTATTGTTCTCGGTTCCATAAACATGGATCTTGTTTTCGTTGCTGATCATGCACCGGAAGCAGGTGAAACCATCTTGCTTAAAGATTACAGTCTTTTCCCTGGTGGCAAAGGGGCCAATCAGGCAGTAGCTTCTGCCCGCATGGGGGCTTCCGTCATGATGGCGGGGTGTGTTGGTGATGATGGCTTCGGTCAACAAATGCGCGATACCTTGCGGCAACAGGGTATTGATATCAGCACGATCCATGTACAGCCGGAGGGACGTACGGGGACAGCTGTGATTACCGTCGACAAGACAGGCGAGAACAGGATTATGGTGGCTTCCGGCACCAATGCAGCGGTAAGTGCCGATCTGGTGGATGACAAGCATTTGGCAGCAGGCCGGACCATATTAATGCAGATGGAAATTCCTCCTGAACAGGTGAAGGCTATGGCCAGGCGCGCCTACGGCAAGGTCGATCAGGTTATTCTCAATTTGGCACCGATGGTTGACCCGGGTGATGAAACGCTTGCCCATGTCGATATGCTGATCTTAAACGAGATTGAAATCGTGCAACTGGCCGCTGCCCGCCAATTGCCCCATGATCAGGGTTATGAGCAGGCTGCCGCCCGCATGGCCAAGGATTTTTCGATTACATGTATGATTACGCTCGGGACGGCAGGGGCCAAGGCCTTCCTGCCTGATGGCCGTGTGATGGCTGCGCCGGCGCTCAAGATTGACCATGTTGTCGATACGACAGGGGCAGGGGATGCTTTCTGTGGTGTGTTGGCAGCCGCTTTGGATCAGGGGGCGTCATTAGAGCAAGCCATGAATCAGGCTTGCGTCGCAGGTTCTCTGGCTTGCCTCAAACTCGGCGCGATGAGTTCTTATCCGCAAAGGCATGAAGTAGAAGAAGCGTTGAAGGCGGCAGCCTGATTTTTTGAGTATTAATCGGTGTGACGTTTGAGAATGCGCTCGAGTCCATCTTTCACGAAAGCAAAGAATCGGTCGGAGTCAATCATCGCTGTTACCAGCTCGACATGACCATCCGGATCGTCGCTTACTACAAGCCTTCCGCCTTCTGTTGATGCGGGTTCGCATAGGACCTCTGCATGAACCTTACGGGTTTTATAGTTATCGGGCATAGCCAGATAGGCGGCAACCTGATGATCGTGGAAAAAAGAACCTTCGGCGCCAAAAGCTTTCTTTTCCAGTTCTTCCGTAATGCGCATGATGGCATCGATTTTATTGGCCAAGAGTGAAGGTTCCATGGCGCGAATAACGTCCTGACGGGCTTTGGTATAGATCGCTTGCTGTGTGGTATCCAGCGTGTGCAGGACCACAGGAATACCGGCGTTCAAAACAATATGGGCGGCATCGGGGTCCATGTAGAAATTGAATTCGGCATAGGGCTTGATATTACCGCCAATCTCAACACCGCCACCCATGATCACCATTTTCTTGATTTTGGTTTTGATGTGCGGGGATTTTTGCAGCAGCAAGGCAATGTTGGTAGCAGGACCTGTCACGCAGAGCGTGATGGGATCGGGACTGCTTTGTAAATAATCATGCAGCCAGCTGATAGCGTCCTGTCCTTGTTCTTGCAGCTCACGGCTTTGGCTTTCAAGGCTGATATTCCCAAGGCCATCACTGCCAAAGGCATCATCACCCAGACGGTAGTCAATCACCAGCGGCTTGTCCGCACCACGATAGACGGGAATATCGGTTCGTCCAGCCATATCCAGCGCTAATAGAGCATTACGGGTTGTATGTGTGACACCGGCATTGCCTGTAACGGTAGTGATGGCTTTCAGGTCGAAAATTTCCGGATAGGCCAAAAAGAGCATGGTGGTGATGAAATCATCACCACCATGATCGCCGTCATGAATAATCTTTACAGGCATTTTTAAAGAATTCAGGGTTGCAGGTTAATATGGTCGCCAAAGTCCGGCAATTTATAGTCTATTTGTTTCGCGCTATTATAACCCACGAAATAAACCTGTTTGCCATCGCAATTTACCCATTCGCACTCTTCATCGGGGAAAACCTTTCCGACGGCGATATGAACAGGGTTGTCCATGGTTTCGGCGTGTTCCTGAATTTTTTTGAGACCCAGAGCGGCGGCGGCATTGGCAAAAACCTGCACTATACCTTTCCAGTTATCGGGAATGGCTTTCATGTGATTAACAATCGTTGATCCCGTGCCGATGATGCCATCGACAATGATCAGTTGCTTGTAGCCATTAAGATCAGCATAACCTAAAAGCCTATCTGGATGGGTTTTGACTTGACTATGAATGATGTCCAATGGTTGGGAGCTTGCTTTTGCAAAAGCCTCGTGCATCGCCAAAGCTGTGGGTACGCCACCGCGCGGGATAGATATAATTGCTGTGGGAGCAGCGGTTGTTTGAGGAAATTTTTCGAAATGAACATTCGCCGCTTCGATTGTGTGTTCACGTATGGCTGCTGAATAGGGAGCGCCTCCTGACATGTTGCCAAAACACAAATTGTTGAAGCTGTTCAGTCCGTAGCTGTAGATAGGTGATTTAAAGGTTTGATCCGGCATCATTCAAACTCCAGAGGGGCGGTTATTTGGTGAATGTGCCCGCATTCTATATAGAAGCGGTGCCATAAAAACAAGCCCTTTTTTCATAATTATATACTTGACTCCCGGGGTGCAAAGAATGTAAAAACCGTGCAAATTGTGCCCGACACAAAGTCTGGCTTATGAAAATAATAAGTTTTTGAGGGTGTTATGGTTTTAAGAAACGACATTGAAGGCCTGGTTTTTGATCTCGACAATACCTTGTATGAAAACCCGCCGACAAAGGACCGGATTTTTGCCGAAGCCATGGCTCTTGCGGTCCGCAAACTCGGTTTCCCCGGCACCCACGAAGAAGCTTTAGCTGTCGCCGGCCAGTCCTATAAGGATCATGGCAACGAGATCGAGGGCTTTGTCGAGAAATTCGGCATGGACGGACAGGAAATATACCATGCCCAGCATGAAGTCGGGACTGGTTTGATGATTGCAGCGCTACAGCCTGACCCTTCCATTACGAAGGCTTTCAATGAACTGGCCAAAGATTACAAGCTCTTGATTGTTACACATGCGACCCAGCATTGGGCTGACCGTTTGATGGATCACCTGCAATTAACACCTGCCTTGAAACCCGGCCATATTCTGGCGCTTGACCATCCGGTGATTGATTACAACAAAAAGAATGCCGGTATCGAAGTTTTCAAGCGTGCTGCTTCCTATCTGGGTCTACCTGTCAATAAACTGGCGATCATGGAAGATACGATTGATAACTTGCGCCATCCGCATGATCACGGCATGCAAACGGTCTTCATCAACTGGGGCAAACCCAAAGAGGGCTTGCCTGCACATGTGCATCATCAGGTGCCGACGATCGCGCAGCTCAAGCGTTAGTCAGGTCAAGTGATAATAGCCGATAACACTGATCCCGTAGAGAATCATGACATACATCGGTGCCAGCAATAGCCATGAACGCAATTCACCGGATGTGATGAAATAGCCAACACTGGCCAAGGCCGTACAGGCCCACAGCGGTATGGTGGCAGTGAAGAGCAGGAAGCGCATCATCTCAAGATCGGCATCCTGCTCGATATAGGGCATCATATTGAACTTCGTTGCCAGCACTATAATTGTTGGTACAGCATAAAATCCGGCTGCATTAACCATCAAAAACAGAATGACCTTAATGATTTTTATTACCATTGCGGAGCCCCTCGCCGTTCCCTTCGTACCTGATCCTGATTGTACTACAAATGCTTCCCGATAAAAGGCTATAAAAAAACCCGGCTGATATCAGCCGGGTTTTCTTTGTATCTCGAAGAGAGATTACTTGCGCATACGCTGTTCGAATACGCGAGGCTCTTCTCTAACTTCTTTGCTGCCTACTGTGCGGCTCTCTGTGTAAGGAGCAGCTGTTTCGTAGGAGTAGTCGGCGCTGTGGTTGCCGCCTGCACATGCAGACAGAGCCAGTACTGTGCCGAGCAGGCATACAGATGCGATGGTTTTCATAGTCATAATCCTCAATCTAGCGCTAGAGGGTTGTAAAACAAGATATGCCTTCCTGAAAAGAAGACAGACCCGTTACTTATACACGAGTTGTGGCAGGAATAAAGTGAGATTTTGAATTTTTTGTGACTTTTGTCAGGGGGTTAGGCCACTGTGGTTGCCAGAGGATGTTTCTAGCTGCGCTGCATTTGCTGGATTTTACTGAAATAGGCGTCAATTCCTTTAACCAGAGCCTTGGAAAGTGTGCGTTGGTACTCTGGCTTGGCCAGTTGGGCGGCCTCCCTAGGATTGGACATAAAACCCATTTCTACAAGTATCGAGGGAATATCTGGTGCCTTTAACACAGCAAACCCTGCATAACGGTGCGGGTTGTCGAGCATGTTGATCCGGTTATCTTCCAGATGGCTGACCAGTTTGTTGGCAAAGAAGCGGGACTGGTTCATCGTATCGCGCATGGTCAGATCGACCAGAATGGTGGCAACTTCCTTGTCATTCGTATCCAGCTTGATGCCCGCAATAAGGTCGGCACGATTTTCGCGGTCGGCAAGCAAGGCTGTTTGCTCGTCCGAGGCTTTGTCTGAAAGTGTATAGACCGAAGCGCCCTGCACATTCGCCTTACCAATGGAGTCGGCATGCAGCGAAATAAACAGATCAGCGTTGTGCTGGCGGGCGATATCAACGCGCTTGTAAAGTTTCAGGTAGTTATCTTTATCGCGGGTCAGCAGAACCTTATAGCGGCCTGCCCTTTCCAATTCTTCTTTCAGAGTACGGGCCATACTGAGTGTGACGTGCTTTTCAGATACGCCGTTTGCTCCCAGGGCCCCCGGATCAACGCCGCCATGTCCGGCATCAATCACAATGATGGGTTTTTTGTGTGAGGTGACAGGTGCTGCAGGGGCAGCGGCCTCCGGTTTTCTTTCCGGTACCGGTGGTGTTGCCAAAGAGACAATCTGTCCGGTTTCCGCTCTATCTTCGATAATCTCTTTAGCCGTTGTGACTTCGCCTACATTGACAACCTGCATCTCTGCCGGGGCCTTGGGCTCATACGCTTTTGGCGCTTGCGGCTTGTTCGAAGGGACAGGGATCGCTCCGGGAAGGGTGTGTTTCGGATTGGCGTCCATGGCAACCGTTTTATTTGTTACCTGCTTCATAGGGGCAGGGATGCTGACGGCTGCTTGTGGTACGGATTCAAGGCCGGGCGCCTGTAACTTGCCAAAAACTTTTCCTGATTGTGCTGCAAAATCGGCAGTGCTCACTTTTCTAAAATCAACAACAAGGCGGTCAGGCTTATTATGGGCGGCGTCACGCGGCAGGATAAAAGCATTGTTGATAGCGACCGGATGTTCAAAATCAATGACAATTCTTGAAATGCCGGGTTGCAGGGCGCCTTGGCGCACGGAAGAGATTTGGGCGCCTTTTGGCCTGTCAATATTGCCAACCTGCCAGTCGAAAGCGGGCATATCGATCACAAGACGCCAAGGATCGGCCATCGCGAAGGCTCTGAAGGCTTGCACCTCGTTCAACTCAAGAACCATACGGATCTTGTCCGGATGATCGCCAAAGCGCACGGCGTTTACAGAGAACGCATGGGCGGATGCTCCGCCTGCGAGCAGGAATAGGGCCGTCAGGACCAGTATTTGTATTCTGGAAATTAGGCGCAAGGATTGGCTCTTGGTTAATGGCTCATGAGTGTTGTAAATCTGCCTTCCATTAGAGAAGAACATAGGGCGCCATGCAAGGGAAAAGAAGGTTTTGAGCCCTGCCACAGCGGCTTTATTTTACAATTTCAAGATACAGAGGATGAGCATAGCCTTGTTTTTTTGATT
The DNA here is from genome assembly GCA_046294845.1 of Micavibrio sp. Lineage (GTDB taxonomy): Bacteria > Pseudomonadota > Alphaproteobacteria > Micavibrionales > Micavibrionaceae > Micavibrio_C. Next base: position 733,361 of record JBKBNU010000001.1, read on the forward strand.
GTAGAAAGACGCTGATCAGAGTAATGTCTGCTTCAAGCGACCCGTTGACGCTTTAGCACATTGTTTTTATGGAAAGAGTTTCGCTAGTAGCAACGGTGACGCGGTACCTGTTTCGGCTTTGACAACAGGACCGGGAGTGGCTGGATAAACCGCCTGCACATTTATGCAAGTTGCACGAAAACCTCCCCTTAAAGAGTTGAATAAAGCCGGATAAAGCAGGGCCCGCCATTTTTTAACAAGCGCGCTTTGCGCTGCACTTCCGTAGTGTCGCTGACGGATTGATGGCTGCATTGCGCCCACCTGTCAGGAGACAAGACCATGACAAAACGTATGCTTATTGACGCTACCCACGATGAAGAAACAAGGGTGGCCGTTGTTGATGGCAACCGTCTTATGGATTTCGATTATGAAAGCAAGATGCGTCGCCAGCTTAAAGGTAGTATCTACCTTGCCAAGGTGACCCGCGTTGAACCTTCATTGCAAGCGGCGTTCGTAAATTTCGGCGGTAACCGCCACGGCTTTTTGCCGTTCTCTGAAATCCACCCCGATTATTTCCGCATTCCTATCTCTGACCGTGAGGCTTTGCTTGCCGAACAGCGTGAAGAAATGGAAGCCCGCCGTCGCGCCGAAGAGGAAGAGGATCAGGAAGAGGCAGCCGCCCGTATGGCCAAGCATACTGATGCCAACCCCGTGCGCGAAGAAGATGATGAAGAAGAGGACGTTCTGGAAGAAGTTGGTGGCGAGAGCCGTCTGGCTGCCACTGCGCCTGTCCTTGAAGAGGAAGAGGACGAAGAGGAAACAGGCCTTATCGATGAGGACGAAGAAGAGCCTCTGCTGCCTGTTCCCGAGATGAACGAAGAGCCTGAAGTGCAGGCGCAAGAAGAAATAGAAGATGAATCCGAGGAAGATTCATTCGTCGATAGCGAAGAAGATGAAGATTACGAAGAAGAAGGCGACGATGACAGCGAAGAAGATGTTGTGGCTGCCGATGATTCTGATGTTGATGAAGAAGACGCTATAGGCAACCGCCTGCCTGAAGATGCTGAAGATATTGATGACAATATCGGCAATGTAAAAGCTGATGAAGACAGTGATGCTAACGGCAATACACAAGGTCAGGACGATCAGGGTGGCCGTGGCCGTCGTGGTGGTCGTAATGGTGGCCGTCGTGGCGGTGGTCGTGAACGTTTCCGCAACGGTCGTGGCGGTCGCAATGGTGGCCGTCGTATGGCGGCAAATGCCCGCCGCGTGGAAATGGTGGGTGGTGATACCGAAGGTGAGCATCCCGTACGTCCATCCCTGCGCCGTAATTATAAAATTCAGGAAGTCGTCAAACGCGGCCAGATCATGCTGATTCAAGTCAGCAAGGAAGAGCGCGGTAATAAAGGCGCTGCTGTCACCACATATCTGTCATTGCCGGGACGTTATTGTGTTCTGATGCCAAACAGCCCGCGTGGCGGCGGTGTTAGCCGTAAGATCGCGAGTTACGAAGAACGTAAACGCATGCGCGAATTGCTGGCCGATCTGGAGGTGCCGGAAGGCATGTCCGTGATTATGCGTACAGCGGGTGTACAGCGTAATAAAACCGAAATCAAACGCGATCTGGATTATTTGCTGAAACTGTGGGATGGCATTCGTGACCTGACCCTGAAATCATCGGCACCGGCACAGATCCATGAAGAAGGCACACTGATACGCCGCACCATCCGTGATATCTACAGCCGTGATATCGAAGAAATCGTAGTCGCCGGTGATGAAGGCTTCAAAATGGCCCGCGACTTCATGAAAATCCTGATGCCGTCACACATTAAGCGCGTCAAACAATATCGTGATCCTTCTATTCCGCTGTTCCACCGTTATCAGGTTGAAAGCCAGATTGCGGCGATGGGCGAGCCGAATGTCACTTTGAGATCGGGCGGCTATCTGGTGATTAACCCGACGGAAGCTCTGGTATCGGTTGACGTGAACTCCGGTAAATCAACCAAGGAACGCCATATCGAAGAAACTGCTCTCAAAACCAACCTTGAAGCTGCTGAAGAAGTAGCGCGCCAGCTGCGTCTGCGCGATCTGGGTGGTTTGATTGTTATCGATTTTATCGATATGGAAGATCGCCGTAACAACGCCAAGGTTGAGCGCAAACTTAAAGAGGCCTTGTCGTCCGACCGTGCCCGCATTCAGGTGGGCCGTATTTCGATGTTTGGTCTGATGGAACTGTCCCGTCAGCGCCTGAACCCGAGCCTGACCGAAGCCCAGTTCCAAAAATGTGCACACTGTGAGGGTGTGGGCTATGTCCGCACGATTGACTCGGCTGCGATTATAGCCCTGCGTGCCTTGGAAGAAGAAGGCATCAGAGGCCGTTCAGTAGAGGTTATTCTGAGCCTGCCTAACGAAGTGGCTATCTATATCCTCAATAACAAGCGCGAAATGTTGGATGATATCGAAAGCCGTTACGGTTTCCGCATCATGATCCGTATTGATGAGTCTTTGGCCCCTGATAACCATGCGATCGAACTGATCCGTGGTACCCCTGTGGTTAGGGCTGTTGCCGATCAGGATGGTGAAGTCATTGAAATTATTGCTGATGACGCTGATTCCGATGTTGAGGAAGAAGATGTAATTGAAGAGGAAGAGTCCTCTGAAGATTCTGAATCTGGTCAAGAGGGCCGTCGTCAGGATCGTGGTCGCCGCCGTGGCCGTCGCGGGGGACGTAACCGCCGTCAGGGCCGTGATCGTCAGGATCAAAATGATCAGCCTGCAAACGGTGAAGAGGGTTCAGAGCCGTCAGGCGAAGCAGAGGGTGCTGAATCTGAAGCTGCCGAATCCGGCGAAGCCGATAATCGTGAAGGACGTTCACAAGGTCGTGGCCGTCGTGGCCGTTATGGTCGTGGGGGACGTGGCCGTCGTGATAACAGGCGCGATCAGGACTCTAACGCTGAGTCTTCCGAAGGGGATGGTGCAGAAGCTGTTGCCCGTGAAGATCGCCCGCAAGAAGAGCGTCAGGAATCACGACGTGAAGAGCGTGCGCCCAGAGAAAATAATAGAAGAGAAAGAAGTAGAGAGCGAAACAGGGATCAGGAGCAGGGCGCTGCACCGGAAGCCGCTGTTGCCGAGTTTAAGCAGGACAATCAGGGTGCCGACCGCGAGGCTTCCAGTCTCAAGATTGTCAGCCGTCCTGTAGGTGTACGTTCTGCCAAGGAATCTGCAGAAGCAGTACCGAAGGAATACGAAGTGGTCAATGCCGAGCCGACCGAAAAGAAAAAAGGTTGGTGGAACCGTCTGGTTGAAAATTGATCTTCTATAAAAATTAGAAAAACGCCCCGCTTTTTGCGGGGTGTTTTTATTTGGGGCTGTTTGATTTTCAAGAGCTTGCCGTGCCCCCAAAACAATTAGATCAAATTGTATCCATTCTTTACGCGGCCTTTACCTGATTTTGCATAAAATAAAGTATGGTCTGAACATTCAGGAGACGCTTGGCTTTTAGCCCCGCACATGTCCTTGGCCATGGCGTCATTGATTGAATGGAACGATTGTCCCCCTCTTAGCCACCAGCGATCTGCTGGTGGCTTATTTTTTGTACTCACAGCTTGTACGTGCTTAAGGGGTCTCTTCGGCGTTTTGTGTCCTCATGTCTTTCATTTGACACGATTTTGTGTGTTAATACGGAAGGAAAAAAAGGAGAAACCCATGGTCCGCACTCTGCCCTTGTTTGCGTTTATTTTAATGATGGCTGCGCCGGTTTATGCAGAAGAATCTGTTATTAAGACGGATAATCCGCATATCACCAAAGCAAGCGAGCAAGCTGTCGAAATTGCAAAATCTTTCAGTGAGCAGGAAATCGGCAATCTTGAAATTATAAAAGACGGTTTTGGTATCATCCGCAGTGTGAAGGCTACAGACGAGATCGTTGGCAAGACCGTCAAGCGCTGCGGCAAGGATAATCCGGATATGAAGGCGGATATGAATGCCGCTTATGATACATGGAAAAGTAATGTGACCAAGGTTCTGGACGTTAAGGAAAAATCCTTGAAGGCCGCTATCAATGATGGCCGATTCTCGAAACCAAAAGATGTGCAGAGCTTCCTTGATACGATCGATAAAGCTGCGCAATTTGCACAAGATCGTATGGATGCAGAAAAGAAAATTATTAGTACGCCCTCATCCTGCGAAGGTCTGAAGCTCAAGATGGATGAAACCTATACCCAGATATCTGAGTTGCTGACAGCGGTTGATTTTCCGGTTGCTGAACTGAAACCCGAGACCGCGCCTCGTAAAGCCGGAGAACACGAGTGAAAATTTTACAAGTGATGGCCGGTGCCGCCCAAGGCGGTGCCGAGACCGCCTTTGTCGATATGTGCATTGCCTTGCATGAAGCCGGAGAGGATCTGGAGGTTGTCACGAGGCGTAATCCCGCACGTGAGGCTCGCTTGAAAGCGGCAGGCCTGAAGATTCATGTTCTGCCATTTGGCGGCTTTGTCGATATTTTTACAACGCTGCGCATGCGTAAAATTATTCGTGATTTCAAACCTCATATTGTCCAGACATGGATGTCGCGTGCTGCCCAGAAAACACCGGCATGGGCGGCATCAGAAGGTATACCACGTTATCTGGTTGTTTCGCGTTTGGGTGGCTATTACAAATCATCCCATTTTGGGCAAACAGATTATTATTCAACGATTACCCCTGATATTCGCCGTCACTTGATAGACGCAGGTATCCCCGAGAACAAAATCCGTCATATCAATAACTTTGCCGAGCTTGAGGCGTTCTCTGATCCAGTTGATCGGTCATCTTTAGGTACACCGGCAGATGCTCCTTTATTGCTGGCTCTGGGACGTCTTCATAAGGCAAAAGCCTTTGATGTGTTGATGCAAGCTGTGGCGCTTATACCCGAAGCCTATCTCTGGATTGCGGGTGAGGGCCCAGACCGTGAGATGCTGGAAGCCGAGTGCGCGCGTCTGGGTTTGAATGATCGTGTTAAATTTTTGGGATGGCGTGATGATCGCGCAGCTTTGTTTGCCACAGCGGATATCTGCGTTTTTCCTTCGCGTTATGAACCTTTCGGTACCGTCTTTGTACAGGCATGGGCCCAGCATGTGCCTCTGGTGACGACCGCCTCCGATGGTCCGCGGCAATATGTGCGCGATAATGAAGATGGCTTGATGGTCCCGATTGATGATGTGGAGGCTTTATCTGCCGCTATCAAGCGTGTGATTGATGATGAGTCGCTGAGGCAGAAGCTGACCGAACATGGCTATAAACGCTATCTCGAGGAGTTCACCAAGGAAAAGACCTTGGCAGCTTACCTTTCCTATTACCATGAGATTCTATCCCGCGAGGGACTGACGGCCATTGCTTAAAGATATCCTCTTCCCTCGGGAATCAATGACTTAGCAAGTGCACAAAAAGACGTTTGCAACTGGTTCTCATTTGTGTAATGATGGGTTTATTCAGTCATAAACTTGTTAAAAAACAAAGTTACCGGACAAACGGGGCCTTCGTAGAGCTATTACGAGACTGGGTGTGTGTTTTTCTTCAATTTGACGTCGATATGTGTCATAATGCGGAAAGTTGAAGAAAAAATCCGGCTCTGCCGGAAAAAGTAAAAGCGCAAAAAGCGTATATAAATCAGAGTGGTGTGATACAAGGGATGAGCGAAAACAAAGCTCCTGACAATCTTGGATTAGAAAGCGACAACATCGCTGCGCCAGCCATGGCTGCAGGTTTTGCTTCTGTTGCGCAAGCATCCACCGAAACTGTTGAAGAAAGTGCCGGCAAGGCGGAAGCCCGTAAATCGCTGGCACGCCAACTCTCCGAATTCTGCTCCGAGAAACTGAAAGCCATGAAAGACGGTGCGACAACCCGCTTCGTTGCCAAAGGCTCGGTTGATGATTTTGAAAATCCATACAAGAAATTCTGGTTCTCTACGGCTCTGGGCCCTGGCGGTTCCGGTGTTGCCGATCGTGGTGATTGCATTTCTATGGCAGGGACAAGAAAACGCCCTGTTACAGATGCGCAGCTTGCCGTGATGGTGAAAGCGGCTCTTGAAAAGAAAAGCCCGCCCTGGGAAACAATTTATATGTTCAACCACAGAGGCAAACCGGATCTGGTGATGGCCCAACGTGTACAGAACGTTATTAACCAGATGGGCGTAGGACATCGTATCTCCGCTTGTGTTGATCCTTCGCGCTACCCTTCTTCGGCGAGCGGTTTTGATCGCATGCTGCGCGATATGTTCAGCAATGCCGCCAATGGCCAGCAGGATCAACGTCCCGGGTTTAAGGCAGCGCAAAGACAGCGTCCCGGTTTTACGGCCGCCCAGCAACCCGCCTAAGGCAAGCTTTCCGATTAAAGTTGTTTGAAATGATGCAGGCGTCGCAAGAGCAGCGCTAGCAGAATGATCCCGCCTGCCTGATGCAGGGCTGCAACAGGGATCATCACTTGTGTCATGATTGTGCCTATTCCCAATGACACCTGAATAAAGACCATTGCGAGTAAAGCGTAATCATGGCAACGCCAGGCCCAGAAAGCTATTCCTAATCCTGTGATCATTGCCAGACAGCGATGGACAAACTGTACCGCTGCCGGTGCATGGAGGGCATTAAACCAGGCGGGTGCATTAAATGTTAGCTCGGGTGGTATCCAATGCTCGTTCATCTTGGGGAAGGTATTGTATATCATACCTCCATCAAGCCCTGCGGTAAAAGCACCCCAGATCATGGTGAGGGCCAGCAGCACAAGCAAAAACCATCCCGTCGAACGAAGGGCTCCGGTATCGCCATGCAGGACCGTAGGGGCGCGTTTAATGAAGTCGAGGGCCATCCACCACATCAGACAGAAAATCAGTACCGCCAGGCCAAGATGGGCCGCCAGCCTGAAATGGCTGACGGATGGCCGATCAACCAAACCGCTTTTGACCATGTACCATCCCATAAAGCCTTGCAGCCCCCCTAAGGCCAGCAAGCCTAATAATTTACGTCCATAGCCAACAGGAACTTTCTTCCTGACCCAAAACCATAAAAGAGGAAGGGCAAATACAATACCGATCGTGCGACCGAGCAGGCGGTGTGACCATTCCCAGAAGTAAATTTTCTTGAAATCCTCAAGATCCATCCAGAAGTGCTTATGTGCAAATTCGGGTGTCTGTTTGTAAAGATCGAACTCGGCTTGCCAATGTTCTTGTGATAACGGGGGCAGGGCGCCTGTCACAGGTTTCCATTCCGTAATCGAAAGGCCAGATTCCGTCAAACGCGTGATAGCCCCCACCACGGCCATGGTTAAGACCATGAAGCAGCATAATAAAAGCCAATTTTTAAAGGCGCTGTGTTCGGGGTGTGTGCTACTAAACATCATAAATACTGGACTTTTCTTTTAGGCTCAGGCTAGTCATATAGGAACAAAAAAGCCCCTTCAAGGGGCTAACAGCTCCAAAAAATTAAAGAGATAGCAGAGGGAAAGGGAGGCATCATGGAAAAAGGTATATCGACATATTTGGTGACAGGTTCGCTAGTGGGCATTTTTGCTCTGGCGGGATGGGGCTTCAAGGAGGCTTACGATAAAGAGCAGGATTATAAGACCTTGCTTGATCGTCTTAATAAGGCCGATGTCACCCAGCAAATCTGTCCTGATGCAAAGCGTGGACCAGAGGCTTTGGCTCTGACTATTGCCCCTGTGATGAAAGTTCAGGATATGGCCACCGACAAAACAGTAAAGCAATGGACGGAAGCTGCCCTTGATAAAGGAATGCGTTTTGCATTTTGTCCGCTGGCCCAGGGAACGACATCTTATGAAGTTATCGGTGAGAAAGCGGTTCTGAAGCTCGATGCCGCTGCGACTTCACAGCAACAGCAGGCCGCATTGCTCCAGTTCTTCAAAGAGTGGTCCGCAGGTGTGGCTACACCGGACTATAACCCCCGCGTCGAAGCCGATCAGGCTTTGGCAAATCGTATGCCGGGGCGGATGCCCGATATGAAACGGATTGGCGGATATGATAAGCGGGATGTTGTCCGTATGAATATTCCCTTGCGCTAAACCGCTGACGAGCGCGGATTTTTTGCCAGAAAACGGATGGTGAAGCTTGCCAAACGGGCCCGATGGGCTATAGTCCCTCTCGGTTTTTCCCGCTTTTTGCTGTTCACGATAAGGAATAGAAAATGGATAGGCATATCACGGATGTCGTGGTCGTAGGTGCAGGCCCGGTGGGGCTGTTTTCCGTGTTCGAGCTGGGTCTTCTCGACCTCAAGGTTCATCTGATTGATATTCTTGATCGTGCTGGCGGCCAATGTACCGAGCTTTATCCTGAAAAGCCGATTTATGATATTCCGGCATGGCCGACCATCACAGGTCAGGAATTGACCGACCGTCTGATGGAACAGATCAGCCCGTTTAGCCCTGTTTTCCATTTTGGCCAGATGGTTGAAAGCCTGAAGAAGCTTGATAACGGTAACTGGGAAGTCACCACGGATGCCCAGACGATTGTCGAAGCCAAGGTTGTTGTGATTGCCGCTGGTGGTGGTTCTTTCATGCCGAAGAAGCCGCCTCTGCCCGATCTGGAGTCCTATGAAGGCAAATCTGTATTCTTTGCAGTCCGTAAAATGGAGCAATTCCGTGGCAAGCATTTGATGATTGCAGGCGGCGGTGATTCCGCCCTTGACTGGACATTGAATCTGCAACCGGTTGCCGAACGGATTACGCTTGTCCACCGTCGTGACGAATTCAGGGCCGCCCCTGACAGCGTCAATAAAATGCGTGCGCTGGTGGCCGAAGGCAAAATGGATCTGGTGATTGGCAATCTGGCAGGTCTGTCAGGGGCAAATGGTGAGCTGGATGGCGTTATTCTGCGCGATGCCGAGGGGCATGACAGCAAGGTTGCCTGTAACACCTTGCTCGCGTTCTATGGTTTAACCATGAAGCTGGGACCTGTAGCGAATTGGGGTCTGAACCTGCATGAGAACCTGATCCCTGTTGATACGGAAAAATTCGAGACATCGGTGCCGGGCATTTTTGCGATTGGTGATATCAATACCTATCCCGGCAAACTGAAGCTTATTCTCTCAGGCTTCCATGAGGGGGCTTTGATGGCGCAGCAGGCGTTTCGTTATGTCTATCCCGATAAAAAGCTGCGCTTTCAGTACACAACATCTTCCAGTGCCCTGCAGGAAAAGCTGGGTGTAGCATCGGCGGCCTGACCGTGGCACAATGAGGCCGCACCGCCATAAGGGCGTGCTTTTTAAAAGAATGTCGGAACGGAATTGATCAAAATGGTTCCCCGTAATGTGACAGATTCAGCAATGAAGGGATATGAGCTCGTTTGGCGCGAGCGCAAATATCTTTTCCAACTCGCGGTTTTCCCCCTCTTTATCAAGATTGTCTGTGTGATGACTATCATCACTAACGGGCTGGAATTTGATACGGAGAAACGGGCACTGCTGATGCTGCCCTCTTTCTTGGCTGATGGTTGGGTCATGTCTCATCTGATCCGCCTTATCTATCTTGATCAACGCTGGCCCTTCAGACCCACAGGACAACCGCAACGCGATGCTGCCATTTTGCAGGATCGGGCGCGGGGTATTATGGCCGGTACGATCTGCTTTACTTTGATTGAGTTCCTTAAAGAGGGGTTTTTAGGGATTATGCAGCATATCATTATGCCGGATGGTACGATGCCCCAGCATCCCGCGACAGCGGAGACTGCTGCCGAACCTTCAACGCTGGCGATGGTTCTGGCGCTGGGATTAACAGCGTTTACTTTCTGGTCGGTGCGCTATTTGTGGCTTTATATTCCGGCGGCAGCGGGTTTTTCAGGGCGTGAGTACCTCAGGCGTTGCGGGAGTATGATGGGTTCTATCAGGCTGTTGGGCGCGTGGATGATCTGTTCTATCCCTGTGCTGTGCCTGTCGTTTTTAGTCATGGGAATTTTTCTGGGTCCGTTTGTAGGGCCTGAAGGATTGCCGGCAGGCCTGTCCTTTATCAAGCATCTCATTTTTATCACGGCGAACATGGTGGCCCTGCTTCTTAGTACAGCGGGTCTGTCTTTTGTTATTCGTGATATGTTCGTGAACAATCACAAACAATCATCTTGAGATTATTTCCCTAGCCTATTGGACGGTGAATTCAGCATCCGCAAAAATCATTTCACCCGGTGTGATGATGCGCTGATGGGCGACATAGACCGAATGCAATTTCCCTTCCAGATTATGGGTCCAGAAATTCAGGAAGCGCACCAACGTCGGATAGCGTGGGGCGAGGTCATATTCTTGCCAGATATAGGATTGCAGCAAATGGGGATGATCCGGCAGATGGTAGAGGATTTCTGCCGTGGTCAGTTTGTAGTTGTCGAAAATCTGCTTTCTTAAATCTGCCATGCTCTGATCTCCGTCTTCTGCGGTACCTGTTTGTCTGGCCCTAATTCCGAGCCATGGTTAATTTTTTCATAAATTTTTTACAAAACTATTAATTTTCAAGGAATTAGGGCGTGAGACCCTTATAAGGCCCGTGCATAACCACGTATGAAAGGCTTGAAATTTTCGGGAAACTGTCCTAGATAGTTGGCACTCACTGGGCAAGAGTGCTAACAGCTGGGTAAATTTACAATTATTTCAACCCTTTAAGGAGGATTGACTATGAAATTTCGTCCGTTGCATGACCGTGTAATGGTTCGCCGTGTAGAACCCGAAACCAAAACCAAGGGCGGGATCATTATTCCCGACTCTGCCACCGAAAAACCAATGGAAGGCGAAGTGATCGCTGTTGGTTCCGGTGGTCGCGATGATTCCGGCAAGATTGTTCCGCTGGATGTCAAAGCCGGTGACCGTGTTCTGTTCTCGAAATGGTCGGGTACAGAAATCACCATGGACGGCGAGGAATTCCTCGTCATGAAAGAAAGCGACATTATGGGCGTTATCGCCGCTTAATGACGTTTGAAGAATTAACAAACCCATTCAAGGAGAAATTGAAATGGCTGCAAAAGATGTAAAATTCCGTGGCGAAGCCCGTGAAAAAATGTTGCGTGGTGTAAACATTCTGGCTGATGCCGTGAAAGTGACGCTGGGTCCCAAAGGCCGTCTGGTCGTGCTGGAAAAATCTTTCGGTGCCCCGCAAGTGACCAAAGACGGTGTAACCGTTGCCAAACAAATCGAACTGAAAGATCGCCATGAAAATCTGGGCGCTCAGCTGGTTCGTGAAGTTGCCAGCAAGCAAAACGATATCGCTGGTGACGGTACAACAACAGCAACTGTTCTCGCCCAGGCGATCATCCGCGAAGGCGTGAAAGCTGTGGCCGCCGGTATGAACCCGATGGACCTGAAACGCGGTATCGACAAGGCTGTCGGTGTTGTTGTTGAAGACCTTAAATCCCGCACCAAGCCGGTCAAGGATAACAGCGAGATCGAACAAATCGGTCTGATTTCTGCCAACGGTGATTCCGACATCGCCCAGAAAATTGCCGAAGCCATGAAAGTGGTCGGCAAGGAAGGCGTGATCACAGTTGAAGAAGCCAAATCACTGGAAACCGAACTGGAAACCGTTGAAGGCATGCAGTTTGACCGTGGTTACCTGTCCCCGTACTTCATCACCAACGCTGACAAGATGGTCTGCGAAATGGAAAGCCCGTACATCCTTCTCTCCGAGAAGAAAATTTCCAGCCTGCAATCCATGCTGCCGGTTCTGGAAGCTGTGGTGCAGTCCGGCCGTCCGCTGCTGATCATTGCCGAAGATATCGAAGGTGAAGCTCTGGCAACGCTGGTTGTCAACAAACTGCGCGGTGGCCTGAAAGTGGCTGCTGTGAAGGCTCCTGGCTTCGGTGATCGTCGCAAGGCGATGCTGGAAGATATGGCAATCCTGACAGCCGGTCAGGTTGTATCCGAAGATCTCGGTATCAAACTGGAAAGCGTGACCATCGATATGTTGGGTCAGGCCAAGAAAGTGCGCATCACCAAGGATGATACAACCATCATCGATGGCGCTGGCAAAAAGGCCGAGATTGATGCCCGTTGCGAGCAAATCCGTGCGCAAGTTGAGCAGACATCTTCCGACTATGACCGTGAAAAACTGCAAGAACGTCTTGCCAAACTTTCCGGTGGTGTGGCCGTTATCCGTGTAGGCGGTGCTTCCGAAGTGGAAGTGAAAGAGCGTAAAGACCGCGTTGATGACGCCGTTCACGCGACACGCGCCGCTGTGGAAGAAGGTATCATTGCTGGTGGTGGTGCGGCTCTGCTGTACTCCACAAAGGCTCTGGACGGTCTTAAAGGCGACAACCGCGATCAGGAAGTCGGTATCGACATCATCCGTCGTGCCATTCAGGCTCCGGTACGTCAGATCGTTGAAAACGCCGGTGTTGAAGGTTCCGTCGTTGTTGGTCGTATGCTCGATCAAAAAGATAGCAACTACGGTTACAACGCCCAAACCAACGAATATGTTGATCTGGTTAAATCCGGTATTGTCGATCCGGTTAAGGTTGTACGCACAGCTCTGCAGGATGCGGCCTCTGTTGCCGGTCTGCTGATCACCACAGAAGCCATGGTTACCGAAGCGCCTGACGAAGGCAAAGCGGCTGCTGCTGGCGGTATGGGTGGCGGCATGGGCGGTATGGGCGATATGGGCTTCTAAGCCTTTATGGCCTGACCGGCTTACCCCGCTCAGGATAAGAAATTTTGAAGACACCCCGCTTGTTGCGGGGTGTTTTTTTGTGCGCTAAGGTCATCCATATTCCGCAATACAGGCAAGGGGCCAAGGGGGACAAAAAATGGTCATGGATAGAATAGCAGATGCTTTTTCAATGGCATGGCACGGGCGCAAGACAGCGGCCAAGCAGCTGGATGTCATTCTCGAGGAAGTGGAATTGTGGCCCGCCGGTCATGAATATGAAGGCGTGCGGTTTCTGGTGCCCCATTATCATCTTTCTTTGAAATGTGCCCAGACACCGGCAGAAATTCCGACTGGTAACGGGGGATGCAAGACAGTGATCGGGCATTTTGAGGCGATTATTGAGGCTTCTGCCCTCAGCAAAGAGACCGCCGAGCAATTGCAGCCCGGAGCGCAGCTTGCGGTACGTGCGGGACTTTGCCGTGATGGTAGAGGGTGGGGCACAGTCTTTGTCACACATGACGGTTTGGGGATGCATTTTTATGATTTGACCGACTTGCAGGTGGGGCCTGCCAGTAACCCTGTCAATCCTGCGGAAGTGCTTGTGCCGCTTTATACCTTCCCCCTAAGGCGCGCAGGTCACGGACTGGATTGCCAGCCTTAACAAGCTTTACTTGGCAAAGCTCATATTAGAAGCTGCCGCCCGGATTCCAGAAAGGATGTTTATTAGAGCGTCCTGTCATAATGATTTGCAACTTTTTGGCTTGGACCGTGCCATCTTCGTTCACGACAGGTTTGATCCGCAAAGTGGGATCGATGTCTTCCGATGCCTGAAAGAATTGGGCGGCAATTGTCTTCGCCAGTTCGTCACATTTATGCACCATCAACATATGACGGGCAGAGGTCGCGGGAATATTCAGTTCATTTTGAATCTGTGCCACATCTTCTTCATTTATCTGCAGATCAAGGTCTTCGGCAATAACAGATAGGCCGGATTTTCCCGCAGGCAGGGGCGCAAATACAGGGTCTGAAGGATCGCCCGATGAGAGTTCAAGTACACCTGTTGTGTTATCGGGTAAGAACGGAGCGCTTGCAAATTGCAGCCTTAACGGCACATCTGCTATTCCGAACAATTTGCCCGGAACGGTTTTAAAATGATGTTCTGATTGCGTATGATCGGTCATGATAGAGGACATCATATTATGAAAAATAAAAATCGTCAATGTTTTTTATCTTATTGAAAACAATAAATTTTTTTGTCACTCTTTGGGCTTGAAAATGATAATAGCGAGAACCTATGCCAGAGCTTCCCGAGGTTGAAACGGTTTGCCGTGGGCTTGAACCCGTCTTGAAAGGACACGTCATTACCCATGCCGATGTCAGGCGCAAGGATTTGCGCAAGCCTTTCCCGCGGGGACTGGCTGCACATTTGAAGGGCTGCACAGTCCAAGGCCTTTCACGAAGGGCAAAATATATTCTGATCCATCTGGATAACAGCTATGTGCTTGTGATCCATCTGGGTATGAGCGGACGTATTGTTTTTCAGGATCAATCATACATACCGGCAACACATGATCATTTCATTTTACGCACCGATGCGGGGATGCAAATTGTTCTGAATGATCCGCGCCGCTTTGGTGTTGTTGATTTGATAGCGGAAGAAAACGTTGCAGCGCATACGCTTTTTAAACATCTGGGGCCCGAGCCTCTGGCCTCGTCGTTCACAGGATCATTTTTGCACGAGGCATTATCAGGCCGCAAAACAGCCGTGAAAGTTGCCCTGATGGATCAGCGTCTGGTGGTAGGTGTTGGAAATATTTATGCAAGCGAGGCACTTTATCGCGCGGGTATCAATCCTGAACGTGCGGCTGGTACGATTGATAAGGGTGAGGCTGTGTCGTTGGTAAAGGCTATCAAGGAGGTATTGCGGGAAGCGATCAAAGCTGGCGGCAGTACGCTTAAAGATCATCGGCAGGCCAATGGCGAGTTGGGATATTTCCAGCACAGCTTCGCTGTTTATGACCGTGAAGGGGATGTTTGTCCTGTGGGCAGGCTTAAAAAAACAGCGCGGGGGCATACCATTCGGCGTATCATACAAGGCGGACGTTCAACGTTTTACTGCCCGGCCTGCCAGAAATAGGAGAAAGACTCTCATGGCAATCATAAGACGAAATATCCTGATCATGCGCTTTATTGTAGCCATGATTTCGATCATGCCTGTGTGTGCTTTTGCAGGGGCTCATGCACAAGAAAACCCGCATGCCACAACGTTTTTTAGCGTTTTGAACGATGTGCCGGTGATGCCGGGCTATGCCGAGGTTGCCGAAGAGGCCCTTACATTTGATAAGCCGGAAGGCCGCATTATCAAGGCTGCCGCTGTAGCGCCGGCCACGGTGGCGGCCTCCGAAACCGTGCTGGCCTTCTATAAAAACACCCTGCCGCAACTGGGTTGGCAGATGGAAAAAGAAGGGGTTTTTGTCAGAGAACAGGAACGTTTAACCTTGAATATCCATATAAAAGAAGGGGTTAGTGTTCTTCGCCTGTGGATAGAACCGCGCTGATCGGGGTGTTTTTAGGTAAATAAACCCAATAAACCTCAGCTTTTCAGGGGTTTAACTTGTGAATTGTTTAGCTTGACAAAGGGGCCGGACTGCGCGTAAAACACAGGTCTCGCGACGGTCCCCGGACTAAAGAAAAACAAGGCTGGCGGCGACTTTGCGACCAAATTGAAAGATATTAATACTGACAGCAGGAAGCGTCCTGCGTCTTTTATGTTAAAGGGCTTAAAATGGCAAACCACATCTCTGCAAAACAACGTATTCAGCGCAACGCTCGTCGTGCGGCTATCAATGGCTCACGTCAAAGCGCAATCCGTACGTTCCTGAAAAAAGTTGAACTGGCAATTGCTGCCGGTAATCCTCAGGATGCAGAGGCTGCTTACAAGGTAGCTCAACCACACCTGATGCGTGGTGTTGCCAAAGGTCTGCTGCACAAGAATACAGCAGCTCGTAAAATGTCACGTCTGACAAAGCGCATTAAAGCCCTGAAGGCTTAAGTGCCCGCTGTGCGCCCGTGCGCACTACTGATTATCTCTTGAATATTTAGTTTCTAAAGAACCGCCATCATTTGATGGCGTGGGAGAGTGCTGTCTGCAACAAACAAGAGTGAGCAAAAATTTCTTTTTGATTGTTCTTCTTTTGATCGCGTGGACAAGAAACAAAAATGACGATAGTGTTATTTTTACTCTCAATACGAACAACGCCGGATGCTTTTGAATAGATGTTTCGGCAGGGCCTTTAAGAATAGCGTTTCATGCTGTTTTTGTGCCCTTGTGGAGTTGAGTGAACAAGGAAGGGAATTTTTTCAGGATTTTGTTTTCATGATCAGCCCTCAGCTGGGCATGGATAAAAAATCCCGGAGCTTCGCCTGTAAGCAGACAATAAAATAGCCGAACCGGCAGACATCACTCGTGGTGCCTGGGGAGATTTTTTGTACCTGCTGTAAATGAAGTTTGACTTGGTTTTTGTAGTAAACGACTAGCATTTTTTAGTGGGAGAAATGAGCAACATGTCATCTGAAACTGTGGGAACTGTATCGGCCGCCTTGAAGAAAGATAAAATACAGAGTGATTCTTATTTGCCTTCACAGGAGATTCTTAATCTCTGGCACGATGTTCACAGCGAGCTGCGTAACGAATTTGGTGAAGCCGTTTTTCGTAGCTGGTTAAAGCCTCTGACACTGCAAGCCTATTATCACGGCACGCTCGAGGTTTCTGTTCCTACCCGTTTTATGCGTGACTGGATCCAGTCCCACTATGCTGCCAAAATCCTTGAAATGTGCGCAGCCAGCCATGCCGATATCCGCCGTCTTGAAATCGTTGTTGTACAAAGCGCGATTGCCATTGATGCTCCTAATAATGATGATGCGCAGAAGGTAAAGGCCAACCAGAACGTTTCGGCCATGACCCAGGAGTTGCAAGAGCTTTCTTCTCCGTTTGATCCGCGTTTCACCTTTGATACCTTCGTGATTGGCAAACCCAACGCTCTGGCACATGCTGCGGCCAGCCGCGTAGTGGAAAGCGCCAACGTGCCGTTCAACCCGCTGTTCATTTATGGGGGTGTCGGTCTGGGTAAAACCCACCTGATGCACGCGATCGGCGCAGCCATTAAACAAAAGTCACCTGAAAAGCGCGTGATTTATCTTTCAGCTGAAAAATTCATGTACCAGTTCGTCAAATCATTGCGCGCCAAGGATATGATGAGCTTTAAAGAAGCCTTCCGTTCTGTTGATGTCCTGATGATGGATGATATCCAGTTCATTAGTGGCAAAGAACAAACGCAGGAAGAATTCTTCCATACCTTCAACGCGCTGGTTGACCAGAACAAACAAATCGTGATTTCGGCTGATAAGGCCCCGTCCGATCTTCTCGGTTTGGAAGAACGCCTGCGTTCCCGTCTGGCTTGGGGTTTGGTGGCTGATATCCAGCCAAGCACCTATGATCTGCGTCTGGGTATTCTGGAATCCAAACGTAACCTGCTGAACGCGAATATTCCTGACTCGGTTCTGGAATTTCTGGCCCTGAAAGTCACATCGAATATCCGTGAACTCGAAGGCGCACTGAACCGTATTGTGGCGCACTCCGAAGTGACCAAACAGTTAATCACACTGGAATCCACGCAAGATGTTCTCCAGGATCTGCTGCGCGCCCATGACCGCCGCATCACGATTGATGAAATCCAGCGCAAAGTAGCCGAGCACTATAATATCCGTCTGCAGGATATGCATTCTGCCCGCCGTGCCCGTAACGTGGCCCGTCCGCGTCAGGTAGCGATGTATCTGGCCAAGCAACTGACGGCTCGTTCCTTGCCGGAAATTGGCCGTAAATTCGGTGGCCGTGACCACACGACGGTGATGCACGCTGTCCGCAAGATCGAGGAATTGATGGTGGAAGACGCCCAGATTGCACAGGATGTCGAAATCATCCGCCGCGCTCTGACGGGTTGATTTGACCGGATTATTTCCAGAATATATTTTTCAGCAGGCCCGATATGTGTAATCGGGCCTGTTTTTTTGCCTGTGGATCAGGTGGAAAACCCTCGGAAACCCGCAAGATTCCGCTTTTTATGGTTCTGGTGCGTGCTATAAATAAATCTATTAACCAACCATTTTTAGCCGGATTGAACCCAAGGGGATAAACCCATGAAGCTGACTATCGAACGTGCTGCGTTGATGCGTTCTTTAAACCACGTCCAGAGTGTCGTCGAACGCAGGAATACTATACCTATTCTTTCAAACGTTCTGATGAAGGCCGATGGCGATAGTCTGTCGATGACTACAACAGACATGGATCTCGAAATTAATGAATCTGTAGCGGCGAAGGTTGATCGCCCCGGGGCAACGACAGCACCCGCGCACACATTGCATGATATCGTTCGTAAGTTGCCGGATGGCGCAGACGTAACTCTGGAAGTGGATGCTTCCGGTAATTCGATGACGGTCAAAGCCGGCCGTTCAACCTTCAAACTCAGCTGTCTGCCTACCAGTGACTTCCCTGAAATCGGTAATGCCCAGTTGCCTTCCGGCTTTACAATTCCGGCAGCCGAGCTGCGCCACCTGATTGACCGCACCAAATTTGCGATGAGCACGGAAGAAACCCGTTACTATCTGAACGGTATTTATGTTCATGCTGCCGATGCTGATGGTGTAAAGGTTTTGCGCGCTGTAGCTACTGATGGCCACCGCCTGGCTCGTTTTGAAATGCCCATGCCTGATGGTGCCGAAGGTATGCCGGGCGTCATCGTGCCGCGTAAAACGATTAATGAACTGCGTAAATTGCTGGATGAAGCCGCTGATTCGATCAAGGTCAGCCTGTCCGAAAGCAAAGTACGTTTCTCCTTTGACCATATCGAACTGACATCGAAACTGATCGACGGGACATTTCCGAATTACGAGC
The DNA here is from genome assembly GCA_046294845.1 of Micavibrio sp. Lineage (GTDB taxonomy): Bacteria > Pseudomonadota > Alphaproteobacteria > Micavibrionales > Micavibrionaceae > Micavibrio_C. Next base: position 751,893 of record JBKBNU010000001.1, read on the forward strand.
AGGTTATTCCGACCAAGAATGACAAAATCGTTGAAGTGAACCCGAAAGTTTTCAGTAATGCGATCGACCGCGTATCAACCATTTCCGATGGTAAATCACGCGCTGTCAAAATCGCGTTGAACGGCAAGGTTATGACCCTTTCGGCCAACTCGCCGGAAGCAGGCAGTGCAACCGAAGATCTGGAAGTTAACTCCAATGACAACATGGAAATCGGCTTCAATGCCCGTTATTTGCTGGATATCACCAGCCAGATCGAGGGTGATGGTTGCCGGATTATTCTGGCTGATTCGGCTTCACCGACGATCATTCAGGATGCAAGCGATGCTTCGGCTCTCTACGTGCTGATGCCGCTGCGCGTTTGATGCGGTTTAAAAGAAAACGAATTGGGGAAAGGCACAGGGAAATCTGTGCCTTTTCCATTATGATTATGCTTAAATAAAACATGACTTTTGTCCGTTCCCTACAGCTCAGCAATTTTCGCTGTTACCAGCAGGTCAGGCTCGATGATATGGGGCCGGGCGCGGTTGTGCTGACGGGGCCGAATGGTGCGGGCAAAACCAATGTCCTTGAAGCTGTATCCATGCTGTCTCCCGGGCGCGGTCTGCGCGGTGCCAAGATTTCGGAAATGCAAAAACGTGACGGGGCCCAAGCGTGGGCGCTCTCTGCCGAAGTGGAAACAACGGCGTATGGCCCGATCCGGATTGGCACGGGACTTGATCCGCAAAGCCAGCAGGAAAGACGTCTGGTGCGGATTAATGGTGAACCTGTCAAAGCCCAGACAACATTGGCCGAATATTTATCCTGTGTCTGGCTGACCCCGCAAATGGACCGTTTATTTCTGGAGGGGTCTTCCGTCCGCCGGAAATTTCTTGATCGCCTGATTTTTGCCTTTGATCCGGGGCATGCAGGCCGCGTAACCCGCTATGAAAACGCGATGAGCCAGCGCTCGAAATTATTGCGTGACCATGATCGACCCGATCCTGTCTGGCTCGAAGGGCTGGAAGCGCAGATGGCCGAAACAGGTGTGGCCATTTCCTCGTCCCGCCGTGAATTTATGACGATTTTGCAAACAGCGTGCGATCATGGTGCTGCCGACTATGATGCGTTATTCCCGCGTGCTTTGCTTGCCTTGCGGGGCACGATCGAAGAATTGCTGGTGCAGGCACCGGCCCTCGAAGTCGAAGAGATGTTCCGTTACCAGTTAAAAGAATCCCGCGATGTCGATGCCCGCACGGGCGGGGCTGCTACAGGACCGCATAAGGGTGATTTGCTGGTAACCTATGCTTCCAAAAACATGCCGGCGGATCATTGCTCGACAGGCGAGCAAAAGGCGCTGCTGATCGGGATTACCATAGCACATAGCCGTTTGATGGCCGCCGAACGTGGTTCGCCGCCTGTATTATTGCTGGATGAAGTCGCGGCCCATCTTGATGAGCAAAGACGCGCAGCCCTTTATGACATCCTGTTATCCTTGGGCGGGCAGGTGTGGATGACAGGAACGGACCATCATCTGTTTACAGCTTTGGGCTCCAAGGCTTGCTACTATGATGTCAAGGACAGCCAGCTCGCCAGACAGGACGTATCCTGTGCCGCGTAGCCAGCTGCAGGACAAGACAATCAAATGGGTCACGTTTTTTCGTGGGTTTCATTGGCCGTTGTAGCGGCTATCTTTCAGGCGGCGATGCCGCTCGTCAGTGAACATTTCAAAGTGAATACCATGCATATGATTGTGTGGTTACGAATTATATCGGTTGCGGCGGTTTCACCGCTGGTGATGCTCTACGGCTTGCCGTCCGACCCTATCTATTATCTCTCGATTGTAGGCGTGATTATTATGGTCGCGGTTACCGACCTGATTTATTTCGGCTCTGCTGCGCGTAACGGTGCCGGGGTTACAACCCGTGTGCAGCCATTCGAGGTTTTTGCGACCTTTTTCCTCTGGACGATTGTAACACCCAGCCTGATGCAAAGCTATTTTGATACGCCGTGGCGCTCGCTCTGGATGATTTTGGCGCTTTCCGGATGCGTGTATTTTGCCTTAAGGATGCAACATCATGATATCAGCCGCCGGACCTTCCGGACGATGTTGCCGGTAATTGGGCTTGGGGCTTTGATGATTGTGCTTTCCAAGACCGCTATGAACCATTCGCCACCCCATAGTGGTGTTTACGGCTATATTTTCTTGCAAGGCATGGGGGTTTTGCTGGTTTACGGGATATTGATGCGCTTTTGGCCCGCCAAGTTTCCCACGATGCGTAAGGATAAGGCCGTTCTCAAAGCGGGACTTTTCATGGCGATTTGCTCTCTGGGGCATCTTTTCAGCAAATATTATGCCTTTAAAATGGTCGTAAATCCTGCCTATGTCACGGTTGTGGGGCTGACAGCGCCGCTTTGGGTCTGGCTTTATTACAAACTGGTCAAGCGCCCTGATAATGACGATGTGGTGGCCGGTTTTGGTGTGGTGATTTGCGCTGTGGTTTTGATCATTTTGACCCGTCTTTAGACCTTGGTTTTATCCCCGATTTTCTTCATCGCAACCCTTTGAAAATCCTGATGTTTCCAGCGTGGAAAAAGCGCATTTTCCTGCTTTTTTGCAGTGCTTTTCAGGGGCAGGAATGCTATAAAAAACCCTTGCTTAAATGACCCGATTTTTTAGTAAAAACGCTCAGGAAAACAATGTCTGAAATGGCCCAGCGCAAAACCGATAGTGAACAAGAAATTTCCCAGAACGAAGCTGCCGCCGCCTACGGCGCGGATTCGATCAAGGTGCTGCGCGGGCTGGATGCTGTGCGCAAGCGTCCAGGTATGTATATCGGTGATACTGATGATGGTTCGGGCCTGCACCACATGGTTTATGAGGTCGTTGATAACGCGATCGATGAATCTCTGGCGGGTCATTGTGATCGTATTGATGTTGTGATCAATAAAAACGGTTCTGTGACCGTGCGTGATAACGGGCGCGGTATTCCTGTCGATATTCACAAGGAAGAAGGTGTATCTGCTGCTGAAGTGATTATGACCCAGCTCCATGCGGGCGGTAAATTCGACCAGAATTCTTATAAGGTTTCGGGCGGCCTGCACGGTGTGGGGGTGTCGGTTGTAAACGCGCTCTCCGAATATCTTGATCTGCGTATTAATCGTCAGGGCCAGATCTGGGAAATGCGTTTCCGCCATGGCGAGGCCGAGGCTCCGCTGAAACCTGTCGGCGATATGCCGGCTGGTGCGCGCACGGGTACGGAAGTAACTTTCCTGCCGTCGCCTGAAACATTCACCATGACGGAATTCGATTTCACAACGCTCGAAGACCGTTTGCGCGAGCTGGCGTTCCTGAATTCAGGAGTAAATATTTTCCTGCGCGATGATCGCGAGGAACCTAACAAGGAAGTGAACTTCCACTTTGAAGGCGGGATTGAAAGCTTCGTCAATTATCTTGACCGTAACAAGACACCGCTCGCGCGTAAGCCTGTCTATATGACGTCTTTTGACGAGACAGCAGGAATTACCGTTGAATGTGCATTGGAATGGACCGATGCTTATCACGAAACCATGCTGTGCTTTACCAATAACATTCCGCAGCGCGATGGCGGTACGCACTTGCAGGGTTTCCGTAATGCCCTGACCCGCGTCATCATGAAATATGCTGAAGAAGAAGGGTTGCTGAAAAAAGCCAAAGACCTGAAACTTTCCGGTGAAGATATGCGCGAAGGTTTGAGCTGCGTTTTGTCGGTAAAGGTCCCCGATCCGAAATTCTCATCCCAGACCAAAGATAAACTGGTTTCATCCGAAGTCCGTCCGGTCGTAGAGGCGGCGATAGGTGAATATCTCGGGATCTGGCTGGGTGAAAATCCGCAGGATGCCAAGCGTGTGGTGGGCAAAATTATCGAAGCGGCCACAGCGCGCGAAGCCGCGCGCAAGGCCCGCGATCTGACCCGCCGCAAAGGGATCATGGATATTTCAAGCCTGCCCGGCAAACTTGCTGATTGTCAGGAACGCGATCCCGCCAAATCAGAGCTCTTCATTGTCGAGGGTGACTCGGCGGGTGGCTCTGCGAAATCGGGCCGTCACCGCAAATCACAGGCGATTTTGCCTCTGCGTGGTAAGGTTCTGAACGTCGAGCGCGCGCGCTTTGATAAAATTCTCGGCAACAACGAGCTGGGTACGCTGATTACGGCGCTGGGGACCAGTATCGGCAGCGAAGATTTCAATATTGAAAAAATCCGCTACCATAAAATCATCATCATGACCGACGCCGACGTCGACGGTTCCCACATTCGTACATTGTTGCTGACATTCTTCTACCGCCATATGCCGGCTGTGATTTCAAGCGGCTATCTGTATATAGCGCAACCCCCGCTTTATAAGGTGAAGCGCGGTAATTCGGCAGAATTGTATCTGAAAGATGATGCCGCGCTTGAAGATTACCTGATCAATGCCGCCCTCGGGGACGAGGTGATGCTGGCGATTGGTCCAAAATCCTATAACGGCGAAGAACTGCGCGATCTTCTGGTCAGAACGCGTGTGGTGAAATCGAGCATTCAGGCACTGGTTGCCCGTGTAGGTAATCGCGCTGTGGTCGAACAGGCTGCTATTGTCGGTGCTTTTGATGATGCGATCTTCACGGATGCCAGCAAAGGCGTGGCATTGGCCCAACAACTGGCCGAGCGCATGAATGCCTTGGTCGAACAGCGTGAAAAAGGCTGGAAAGGCGAATTTACACCCGTGGGCGGTTATGTTTTCAGCCGTACCCTGCGCGGTGTTACCGATCAGGTCCGTATTCCGGTTGAATCCTTGCGCTCGACAGAGGCTGTCCGCCTTAATAACAATAAAGGCTGGCTCGCCGAGAGTTTCTCTCAGGATATCGCCCGTCTGACTGGCAAGGATGCCAGGATTCTGGCCGAAGTGCAGGGGCCATCCAGCCTTTATGATGCGATCCAGACGATTGGTCGCAAGGGTTTACAGATCCAGCGCTATAAAGGTCTTGGTGAAATGAACCCCGAACAGCTCTGGGAAACCACGCTCGATCCGGAAGTACGCACCCTGCTGCAGGTCAATATCAAGGATGCCGAAAAAGCCAACGAGATTTTCTCGACGCTGATGGGTGATATTGTCGAACCGCGCCGCAAATTCATTCAGGATAACGCCCTGAAAGTTTCCAATCTGGATGTTTAAAATGAGCCACGGATGGATGCTGACAAACACGAATAAGTGTTTTTCTGAAGACCAGTGTTTGTCCGTGTTTATCTGTGGTTATTGATATGACTTCTTTAGTACAGCAATTATCAAATATTATAGGTCAGGTATTCGAGGCAGAAGGGTTGCCCGCCGATCTGGGCGCGGTGCGTGTATCGGACCGTCCTGATCTGGCGCAGTTCCAATGTAACGGCGCGATGGCTGCGGCCAAGCAAGCCAAGAAAAATCCGCGCGCCGTTGCCGATGCTGTGGTGGCGCGGTTGCAGGGCAATCCCATTTTTTCGAAAATTGAAATCGCCGGACCCGGTTTTATCAATCTGGCTGTCACAGATGATTATCTGGCGGATTATCTGGCCGGTATCGTGCGTGATGTTCGCTGCGGTGTGGCACCACTGGTGGCGGGTGATGTCGCGGTACTTGATTATGGTGGCCCCAATATTGCCAAGGCCATGCATGTGGGACATTTGCGTGCCAGTATTATTGGGGACACGTTGCGCCGGATTATGGCTTTTGGCGGTTTTAAAACGCTGGGCGATGTCCATATGGGTGATTGGGGTACACAGATCGGTATGGTCATCAGTGAAATGGCGCTGCGCCATCCCGAATGGCCCTATTTTGATGAAGGCCAGAGCGGCCCTTATCCCGAAACCTCCCCGTTTGACATGACGGAACTGGAAGCGGTTTATCCGGCGGCGGCCAAAATCTGCAAAGAAGACGAAGCCCGCATGGAGCAAGCCCGTCAGGCGACAGTCGAATTGCAAAACGGGCGTGCCGGTTACCGCGCGTTGTGGAAACACATCGTCAATGTGTCGATTGAATCGATGAAAGCCAATTTTGACTCCCTTAATGTGCATTTTGATTTGTGGAACGGCGAATCAAGTGTTCATGATCTGATCGCGCCGATGGCCGAGAATTTGAAAGCCAAGGGCTTTGCGATTTTGGATGAAGGGGCTTTGGTTGTCCCCGTTAAACGCAATGACGATCAAAAAGAAATTCCGCCGTTGATTCTTTATAAGCGCGATGGCGCGGTGATGTATGGCACAACCGATCTGGCAACGATTGTCGAACGGATGGATTTGTATAAGCCCGCCCGTATTATCTATGTGGTCGATCAACGCCAGAACCTCCATTTCGAGCAAGTTTTTCGTGCAGCCCGTCTTTCGGGGATAGCGCCGGAAGCAGTCGAATTGACTTTTGCCGGTTTTGGCACGATGAACGGGCCGGATGGCAAGCCGTTTAAGACACGCGAAGGCGGTATTCTTCGTCTGGAAGATTTGATTGCGATGGGGCAGGAAAAAGCCCTGTCCCGTCTGGATGAGGCCGATCTTGCCAAGGATGCAACACCTGATGAGCGACAGCAGATTGCCCGCATGGTGGGGATTGCCGCGATCAAATTTGCCGATCTGCAAAACCAGCGTCAGGCCGATTACATTTTTGATCTTGATCGCCTGACCAGCTTCGAAGGGAAAACGGGTCCTTATATCCTGTATCAGGCTGTGCGGATTAAATCTCTATTGCGGAAGGCGGGTGATGTGCCCGCACAGGCTGTTCCTTTTGTTCTGCAAGAGGGTGACCGCAAACTGGCGCTCTTGATGACCGAGCTGCCGGAAGTTTTTGCCGCAGGGTTGCGCAATTATGCGCCGCATGTCTTATGTGATTATGCCTATCGTCTGGCACAGGAATTCAGCAGTTTCTACGGTAACTGCCATATCCTTTCGGAGGCGGATGAAGCTTTAAAGCAGAGCCGTTTGCAATTATGCCGTATGGCGCTTGCGCAATTATCATTGCTGATGGAATTGATGGGTATTCAAATCCCCGAACGGATGTAAGAAAAAGCCCCTTTCAAGGGGCTTTTTCTTAATTCTAGCGTTGTACCAACACTTTATAAAAGTAATGCGGATCGCTGGCGGCGCAGGGATCGGTGCCTTCGCAGAAACATCCTGTTGAGGGTTGCTCTGTTTCATTGCCACGGGCAATCATGGTGCCAGCCCCCGTAGTATAATTTCCCTGAAATTTCGTGGTGACGTTAGGGCTGCCGCCTGACTCCCATGTCGTGAATTTATTGGCGACATTGTTGATGACGGTACAAACTTCCGGCTTCACGGGCAGAATGATCACAAGATCACGTTCGGTTGTGCCAATTTGCTTTGTGGTGCCGTCAAAGCTGCCGACACGGTTTGTGCCGAAGAAATAGGGTTCGCCTGCATTCACATTATCAGGAGGGTTGGCCCAAGCCACGCCCCCACCTGACGGGCTGAAGACCAGACATCCCTCAGTTGAACAGGAAAGGTTGTCGTATCCTGTGACAATATCGTTGGCAAAGCTGATATCGGATTCGGAAATTCCCTTGCTCAGGATACGTTGCACGCCGCGTTCCACACGCTGGCCATAGGAAATAATATCACTTGCGGCCAATTCCGCTTCCCTGCTCCCGAGGCTTTCTGTGCCTTGGCGTGCACTGCGCGAGAAGGTGAACATCAAGGCGGCAAACATAACAATACCGATCAGGATGATAAAGAAGACGTTACCGGATTGGGAACGGGTAACGCCCTGATCATTGTTCTTTGCCTGATGATCAGGAAGCATTGCCGTCATCATTTCCTTCGCCACGGATTTTCTTTTCCATGTCTTTGGCAGCTTGTTCGAGAATGGCACGGGTTTCATCATCAACATCCGGCAATTTCTCTGTCGGGGCTGCAGGGGCTGCTGGCGAGGCAGCAGCCTCTGCGCTTTCAGGCTCAGTATCCGGTGAATTGACCAGATCTTCCCAGTTAAGCGGCTTGCCTTGACGGGGGGCTTCTTCCGCGACGGGCTCTTGTGAAGGCGTTGCGGCTGGTGTCGCTGCAGGGGCTGCAGAGGTTTCTTCGCCTGCGGGCTTCTTAGCAAAGAAGGACATCGGATTGCCGCCGCTGGCGGCTGCTGGTGTTTCCGTTGCTGCGGGTGGTGGTGTGACAGGCGCTGTTGGCGCGATCGGTGCGGCTGTTGCCGGTGGCGGTGTTGGTGGTGCTGCTGGCGTGGCCGGAGCAACCGGTGACGACGGTGCACTCTTGCCGATAATGGCGGCAATAGGGGAAACAGGGGCACTTGCTTGTGGACTTGCCTGTGTATTTATTTGTGCAGCTGGTGGTGCTGTTGGAATAGGCGCAGGTGGTGCTGCGGGTGCCGGTGTGGCGGCTATGCCACCGCTGCTACCGGATGATGTCACGGCCACAGATGTTTCGAGATCTGCAGGATTGTGCAGAATATGAACGCCTGCGATAGCGGCCATCCCGCGCTGGGCTGGCTCCCGCTTGGCGGTTTCGGCATATTTTACAGCTTCAACTATGGCGGCAATTTCATCGGGGATGGGTGCTGCCGGTTCCGATTTTGCGGCTGTCCATGTTTTATTGACCAGCGCATCACGGACCTTGGTGATCATCGGTGCGTGGCGCAGCAATTGTTCATCTGGTGGTGGCAAGGCAACAAAACGCTGCACGCGCATGGCCTTGGCAAAGCCCGGTGCGCAATAGAATATCTGTGTATCGATCACCATCTCGCCGAAGGCAATACAGGCCTGACCGGCTTTGAAACCACGCAGGGCATCATAGCTGGCGCGGGCACGGATCTGCAGACCCGCCTGTTTGGTATCGTAATACGAACCTGTCGAAGCGGAACCGCCAGAAAGCTGGAAGCCGGAGGCTTCCATCACCAGTGTTGAGCCCACTGTCTTTTCAAAGAATTCTTTGGTTTGCGTTGGGTCTTCCAGTTTGCCGAAAATTTTAATGTTACAGTTAGCGGTAATAGAGCGCGCTTCTTCTTTGACGCGCTTTTCCATCGCGGGCAAATCCTGTGCCGAATAAATCAGGCAGAAACCAAGGGAACGCGCCTGCGCGGCCATAACGGCCATACCTTGCGCGGTATAGTAACCGACTTCGTCAAACACGGTCATAAACGGTGTGGCCGATGTCGTAACTTTGTTTTCAATGACGGTTGCTGATTCACCTTCAACGGTGGAGCCCAGTGTCGAACCCATCATCCCCTTGATGGTGGCAGCCACAATTTTACCGAGGTTGGCTGTTTCATCGGATGATTTTTCAAGGGCAGGGATCAGAACGACCAGAATGCGGCGGTTCAGAACAACGTCCAGCATATCAACGTCTGCTGCCTGCGTATCGAAGATGTAACCATAGTCATCACCCAGTGATTGCAGGGAACGCGTGAACTGCATCGCCAGATAGCCGTGCTGCTGGCGTGGTGTGGTGGTATCGACCATCGGCTGGTCGGGGCCTGCCGGCTTTTCTTTGCCATCATCATCAAACGCGTTGTCGATATAACCGGGTAATGTATCGAGATAGCCCTTCACACCGGCCTTCAGATGGTCGGGGACAGCCGGATCGCGTGACAGGCGGATAACCGCATCAAGGTTCAGGGCCGTACGAATGGTACTGACCGACATTGGCAATTCCTGATTATCACGCTTCCATGTCATCACGGGCATGAGCGAGGCTACCAATGCTACCGCACGTTCTTTCCACATCGCGTTATCGCCTTCGGCGTTTGGCATCAGACTGACCAGCATGTTGGTCAGATAAGATGCCGAACCGGAAGAGAACGGGTTCATGGTGTTGGATGGTGCTTTGGTATCGGAGTTACCGGTCATGTAGTTCAGAACAAGCAAGTCATCATCACGACCAAAGCGGCGTACGAGAGAAGACAGCGATGACCACAAATCGGTATCGGCTTTACCGTCGATGTAAACAAAGCCCGAAGCCCATGTCAGGGCGTTCGTCACCATCGATTTCAGACCTTCTGTTTTACCAGCACCTGTTGTACCCAGATAAAGAATGTGCGTACGGGCATCAGAGTTGGTGAACCAGACTTCTTCGTTGGTTTTATCAACGTTACCAAGATACAAAATACCCTCGGCTTTGCCGCTGTTGCCAGGACCGCTATTGTTGGGGTCTTTGTATTTGGCGCCCATAGGCAGTTTGAATGCCAGTGCGCGTTTGCGCGTCATCAGCCACCACAGGAAAAGCAGATAGCCAACCAAAATGACATCGGATGTCATCAGGGCAACATTGCTCATGTAGATAGCCGCAGAACCCATCAGGCAGACAGCAAAGGAGCTGTCAGGCTTTTTCAGCCATTCACCGAATCGCACATAAAGCGGGCGTGTATCCCGCAAGAGCTCGGTATGTTTCTTCTCGTACTTCCTGGTATCTAGAGCCATCTTTTTTTACCGGACTTTGCCTTAGCGGTTATTGAGAAAATCATCAGCAGACATTGGAACGCCCACAGGAGCGCCGCCGGCCTCACCCGAAACGGCGGCAGGGCTGCCGTGCGAAGAGGGGCCATGGGGGGCGACTTTGGAGAGTACGAAGATCAATCCAAACAGCAAGCACAGGCCGAGCAATATAAACGGCCAGCGTGAGGATTTGCGTTTGGCGGGTTCGGTTGTCATGGGGCTTGCCGCTGCAGGATTATTTTGCTGTTCGGCGGCCGGATAGCGGTACTGGCCGTGACTTTCCTGCATGGCGGTGCTGATACACATCAGGGCATCAAGTGCGGGGCCACGATTTTGGAAAGGCGCGATATCATAAACATCGCCCTTGGGTGTTTTGAGTGTCAGGATATGCGGACCATTTTCCTGAGAGCGGATTTCAAGCGCTGCCGAGCGGGCGTGCCCCAGTTCCATGCGCCAGACAACAGGTGTCATTGCCTGCGGCAGAGAGATAATCAGCGTGCCGTCAACCACACGGGCGCTCGGGCTGTAATTACCGGTCAGTTTCTCTATCCATTTCATTTTTGACTACCTTTAAAAAACTCTAAAACATTGTGGTGGTAAGCAAGACACGTATGATTTTTAGCGCTTGGCCGGTTTTTTAACCCCGCCCGCAGGTTTCTTGATGCCACCACCACCGCCAGCCTTGTAATCCAGCTGCGGGATCGGACGGGCACGCGGGGAACGCATATATTCGGAAATGCTTTTAACGGCATCATCGACTTTTGGTTTGGGGATCGGGCGCTGCGTCATTTTCTCGGCCTTGAAGTGGCACATGGCCGCAAGGGATTCCATGTGGAAAGCCTGACGCCCCAGATTGTTGAGCGGGTACCACAGGGCACGGTTATGACCACGCATCCAGACAAACAGGGCCGGAGCCAGAACGCCGCCTTCCAGACGGGCTGTCTGCAGGGCGCGCAGCAAAGCCGTTGTTTCAAAAGCGTGCATGTTGCATTTTGAAAGCGTTGATTTGGCCAGATCGCTGCGCAGAACTTTGCGGGCCTCTGCCACCAGTGTCTTGTCCGCCATCAGGTTGAGGCCTTTTTGGCCCTCCCAGCAAATCGCAAGGCGGCCCAGCATGTTATCGCTGTCATTACGCTTGCGCGCTGCCTTCAGGCACAATGCTGCCAGAAGAACCTGTTTGTATGGGGCAAGCTTTTGCCAGCCCTGCCAACGGGGGCCTAACTCCTTTGCAAACGCCATATAGGCAGCGTGTTCATCAACCTTGCCATCCGGCACAGGGATTTGATTAAAGGCCAGCCACTCTTCGGGGCCAAGGGCTTCTGAAAACAGCGGTAATTTCGAAGGCACAGGTGAACCGGGCGGGCGCACGGGCATATGCGTCGGGTTAAAACGCACAAATGGTGTGATGTAGGGGAAGATTTTTGATTGTGTGCCGATCAGGCCATCCAGATTCATCTTGCGCCTGAATTCTGTTCCGGGCCCTTTGCGTAATGACCAGAAGCCGATGCCAAAAATAATCACCATAAAAATATACTGGAAGGGCTTCATGGCCATCGTGCCGATGACACTCATCGCTTCATCGGTCAGGTCATATTTATCGATCTTGGGGATGTCTTCGAATGTTTGCTGGAAATTGATGTCCTGTCCGCGCCATCTGACGGTGTATTCATCATCAACAAAAACGGCGGTGATGTTCATCTGACCCCAGCGGATCCAGCGGATTGCGTTTTTGACATCGTATTCCTTGTAATGCCAGAACAACGCAAACAGGGCGATGGCCACACAGCCCAAAATGAACCAGCCAATGGCATTTTCGTGCAACGTGTTAGCGGCTTTTTGATCAGACACGGTGAACCACCTAAAAACTTTTTGTAATTTACAAAGAAACCCCAATCCATTCCGGCGGGCGCCGGAACGGCCGATTTCCCCTTGCAACCGAAAGCGGCTGTTTCGGGGACTGCCCTCCCAAATCAGGACAGCCCCTTAATTTATCAGAAAAATCCCTTTAAAACCAACAGGAACGGCCCAAAAAGGTTGTAAAAAATCATCCTTTTATTTTATGGTAACTCTCTGGACGGGCAGAGGGTAAAAACAGGGCTTTTGGGGGCGCATAAACCGCTTGATAAAGCGGCAGACAGCGGTTATAAAGCACACCTCACAGCGGAAAGACCGGAGCATATCTGGCCGGTATTCTGACAAAAGGGCCGGCATAGCACAGTGGTAGTGCAGCGGTTTTGTAAACCGAAGGTCGGGAGTTCAAATCTCTCTGCCGGCACCATTAAAAAACCCCTCTTTCACGAGGGGTTTTTTAATGGCTTCGTCAGGAGCGTGAATAAACCCAGCGGAGTTCATGGTACGCCTTCAGGCGTACCGCCGCAGGCCCAAAATCAATTATAAAAAGTCCTGCGAATTTTTTCTGCTGTTACTATTTAAATTGATATCCCTAACGAGAGTTTTTTATTGATGGGGTGGAGGGGGTTGAATCCCCTACACAAGGGTTATGATTTAGCCTACGGAAATTAGTAGGCTATGCAATCCTGCCGTAAAATTCAGGACCAAGCCGGCTTCGGCGGTGGGGCGTACTTAACCTCGGCTACGGATTTATCGGCAATCTTGTTATACTGCCTGATCAATACATTGGCGTTTGAAACAGAATTGAAGAGCTGCAACAGGGGATCCGGGTCGCGGCGTGGTTTCTGCAGAGTCGGGTTTTCTGGCAGGGTTTCCGGGCAGAAATGCAATTCCTGACCATCTATAACATTGTAGTAGTACTCAGATTTTGTACGCCAGTTCTCTCCCGCATAAGCATCGACACAAACAATGTCTCCGCCATATTCGGACTGCACCAGCAGGGCAATCGCCTGGCCCTGGCCGACATAGGGTTTCTCAGGTGACCAGTTATATTTGTCAGAAGATGATCCGCTGCTCATGGCGCGGTCTATCATAGCCTTGGTCTGGGCGTATTTTTCCGGCAGAGGTTTAATTTCAGTTGTCATTGCCTATCCTCGTGTAGAAGGGATGTTTACGTAATACCCTAGGACCTTGATATTCCCATATTTTGGAAAATACAAGAAAAAATGTCTTTTGCCTTTAAGGGCATAGGACATTTGGGGAACCGGTAAACCTGATAAAGACGTTCGGATAACCTCTTTTCCTTGCCCAGATAGCGATATTTATGCCGCCAGTACTTAGAGCCGTTAGGCATGACCTCCAAATAGAGGCCGTGACTATCGAATAGCTTCTTGGGCCTCTCAGAGGGCTTGGCGTTTTTGCATTTTGTGTCTGTTAGCGGCATTTGGGGGCATCTCCTTTTTGGGTGGGGGCATAGGCGAGGGTCCAATTTCATTTCCTGACATATTTGTTTAAGCGTGACGTCTTCAGTGCCTTTATTATCCATAATATAAATCCTCCGAATTGAAGTTAAACACTTCTTCAAAATAAGACGATCACAGGCACGCGTCAGGAAAAATGCCCTAGGAAAGCAGCGAAACCGCGACACGGTGATTGATAGTCAGTCTGCCTAGAGTGCATCAGGCAAGCATATAAACACGTTTGGCGGGCATTCTGAAACATCGGGTAACAAGCGGGTACCTAGCGCGGTCGTTTTCAGGGCTTTGATCACCTATGGAATCTATGAAGAGCGTTGGCTCTTCCCTTCATCATCAAATCAAATTATCCTCATTCTCGAAGTCGTCACGCAGCGGCTTCCGGGCTTTACAACCCGCCAAAGTAACCCGTGCTTGTTAACGTAAGCACACCCTTGACCTATGGTCGGGGAGCCTGTGACATACAACAGGCTTCACGGCTGAAATCACAGGGATCGTCTTTGGCGATTTGTAAACTCCCCGGCTACCAGTTCAAGTGAACATGCGGGGGCGCACCGCGCGGGGGTTTGCATGAATTACACCGATCTCATGAAATTTTTTGGCTGTGAGCCGCTCGTAGGACAATTCCCAACTTTCCGTGAATTAATTGATCAAAAATTCAAACAAATCACTACAGACCGTGGCGTATATTTTGTTATTGATGATACCAAGCCCGAAGAACCTATTGCCTATATTGGTATGGCGTCAACCTCATTAAGATCACGTGTGAAAGCACTGGTCATGAAAAAAGACAATCATCAAGGTGGTTCGGATATTTGGGAGCTGCCTCATTATGATGAACTACGCATTTGCTGGAAGGTTAATAAATGCGCTCGTGATTATGAAGCCGAATTTATTGAACGATATAGAAAAATAAAATCAAAGCGGCCTTTTGCAAATAGGAAGGCATAAATTAGACAGATATGAACTTGGAAATGACTGTTGAACATTTATAGCATAGTGCTGCAAGCAGAATATCATGGATATAGAGCGTTGTTGTCCTGTGGTAGAGGTAACAGATTTGTCTAATTCGGTTCTTCAAACAAATCGAACTGAATGGGTTCTTGTTTGGGCGGTTCAAAAAACTTTGCATCTAAGAATCCAGCCACTAGATCTTGACCTTTTCTAACGGGCTTACCGTTCTTAACATTTTTCGGCACATCTATTAGAGAATAGAGTGTAGTATTCTTTGTCACCTCTCCTTTGCTTGTGAACCAAACTTGATCTCGCCGGAAAAGGTCTTTGCGTAAAAGCAGGGGGGCATGCGTAGAAAAAATTAACTGTGCTCCGCGTGGGTTATATTTTTGATCTTTGAAATAATCTATTAGGTAACATTGCAAACGGTGATGTAGGCCTTGCTCTAATTCATCTATGAATAGAGTTCCCCCTGTTGATAACGTTTTAATAATCATACCTGCCATACGGAACAGTTTGATCGTGCCCGTAGATTCGCTACGCTCTAGCTGGAAAGAAACTGTCTGACTCGTGCCGGGGATTTTGTGTACGGTACGATTATTATAGATATATCTTGGTGCGCCATTTGGTAGTTCAGAAGGAACTTCAATACGCTCAACAGTAATTTCAGATAGGCCGAGATCTGCCCCCTTCAAAAACTCTTTTACTAGTTTTCTTCCGCTCTCAGATTGAAAGAATTCATATGTTAGTGCGGCATCATGCCCACTGTAACTGACGGCGAGTCTATCTCTGAAGAAATCATTGATTGGTTTTAGTTGTTCATCGTTATCAATAACAGCTTTAGAAAAATAAAGTGTATTATCTAATGTCTTTTCTGATATGACGAATTTATCCCCTCGATAGTGAGAGCTAAATACCCATTCATATTTGCCGGCATTAGGTTTCCATGTCCTCTCAAACCAAGCTTGTTTGGATCCTTTGGGGTATGCCCATAAAGACTCATGTATTATTCGTTCCTGTGTGGCAGAGAAACGGTATATGTACCGTATGCCTTGAATCAGAAAATCAATTGTGAACGATGTGGGTCTTGTTACGCTTATTGTATCGAGAAGGAATGGATCTACTCCTATTTTGTCTCCATGAGTGCTTTCTTTTGCACTACTAAGGATAAAACCTCTCATAAAGCCAATCGCGCGAAGTAAAGTAGATTTACCTGAGCCATTGGTTCCGTAGATAGCAATCGTAGGCAAGAGGTTAGGAAAGTCCTCATTACCTGTAGGGATTAAATTGCTCTCTTGGTCCTTCACGGCACTTGAAGGGATAAGACTTAAGGTCACTTCGTCTCGAATCGATCTGTAATTTTCCGCCGAGAAACTTAGTAACATTGAGAACTCCTTGTAGTGGGCTGACAATACATATTTTTACTTAATTTTCAATTATAAAGATAAAAAAATGATAAAATTTGCAGAATTTCTGCAAATCACTTGATTGTTCTTCTTTCGGGGTGTAGATACTAGAAAACCAGCCGTGGTGGCTGGTTTTAAAGGACAGAGCGGGTCTGTCGGTATGTAGTGACATGCAAACCCTACCAGACCCTCTAGAAACCTGTCAATTCAGTAGCTCTGGCTAAATTGACATAACTCATGAGGAAAAAATGGGTGATAGAAAGACATTCGACATTGGTCGAGATTCAAAGACTGGGCACTTTATACCTGTAAAGGAAGCTGAACGTCGTCCGAGTACAACGACGGTAGAGCGAGTACCTAAGCCAGGTTATGGCGATACCGACCGATCCAAAAAATAAATAAGGAGCTATTCGCAGCTAATAAGTTGGGAATAGCTTACCTAACAACCTCTTTAAACAGGATAAGAGTGCCTTCATGTCTATTCAAAAGATTCATCTCAATAAGCTTCTTAAGCTTACTTTTATGTCGGATAAAGAACTTATCTCTGCTCTTAGGCAAGATATCAGGGAAGAGATCAAAAAGGGAAGCGGTGGGTCTGAAGGGGGAGATTTTTATCAGCCTTTCTGGTTCGATGTGAAGCAGCATGTGCTTGGCGATGGGGATCTTTCGGTTTTAACAAAAGAAAGAATTCGTAAGCATCCAGGACGTACTCGTCTCTATACTCAACTAGAGCAAGGTTTCCTTACTTTGTGGAAGCGCGGTGATAATCAAGATGTTTCTTTGTTGCCTAAGAATCCTAGGGGACGTTATACGCTGGCAGATATTAGCCTTACGATAAAAGTTGAAAATCTCATGGCTATCGATATCGATGGGCAAGAGCGTATTGGCTATCCTTATTGGTTTCCTGAGCCACCTCTCTCCGAGGCCGCCGCGAGGATTGGTTTGTTCGTGATGATGCGCGCATTGTCAAACGAGCAACCTGAGAACATGAGAATTTTTGATGTAATGAGAGCAAATTTCTTTTCTCTCGAAAATTGCCCTCTTAAAGGAGACGAAGAGAGGGAGCTTGTGTGCCGCTATAATTATATTTCAACGATGTGGGAGAGGCTCAGAGATGAATACGAGTAAATCTCCGGAGGCCCATCGCCTTTATAGTCGAAATATATTTTTCATTTTAAAGAACCACTGACTCATTTGAGGAGTAAATTAATGACTGGATTACCTTATATAACATCGCCTGGAAATATCGATAAGGCGTTGAATGCTATTAAAGCAGCCGGCGTGCCTGAAAAAGTAACACAGGACTTTGTTAAAACTATCTTGAAGGTCTCTGGCGGATCGGGTGACCAAGTTACCTCCTTCCTAAAAAAGATAGGTCTAACAAATTCAGACGGCACACCTAACGAAACCTATAGAAAATTTCGTAACCCGACATCATCGGGGCAGGCTATCGCCAAGTGCTTACGTCACGCGTACGCACCTTTATATGTACGAAACGAATATATGCATGAATTGGGAGATAAAGAGCTAATTGGTCTAGTTGTCGAGGAAACAGGACAGCCGCATGATTCTAATCCAGTGAAATTAATAGTTAGCTGTATTCAGCATTTAAAAAGTTATGCTAACTTTAAAGAAAATGGTGGAGAAGTCATTGAATATAAGGATGCTCAATCCAAAGCTAATGAAAGCCAAGTAAGAGCAGAAGAAGCAGTCCGAACAAATTCAGGAGCCATAGGACTTAATCTTGGATACACTATTAATTTAAATTTGCCAGCAACATCGGATGCTGCTGTTTTCGATGCGATCTTCAGAAGTTTAAAACAAAACCTTTTGAGGGAAGATGATGCCTAAAAGACCAGATGGAATTATTAGAGCGTTCGGCATGTCTGGATTGCAAATTACAACAGGTCTTCAAAAGATTGAAGAGGTCTACAACATAGATTTAGGCCATGTGGTAGCGCAATCGAAAAGTAGGAAGGCTGCTGAATATAGTCAATTTGAAGCTGATCTTCGTAAGGATGCTTCAAGAATGTCAGAATTCTATGAGATCTTCTACTGTTTAGAAAATTCGATTAGAAAGTTAGTCAACGAAACTTTAATTGAAGCTGAGGGTGCTAATTGGTGGAATTCAACACGTGTTGATGAGGAGCGGATTAGAAAGAAGGCAAACTCACAAAGGAATAAAGAAATCGATAGCGGTATTACTGCGCGCTCTGATGATATGATTGATTATACTACCTTTGGAGAACTGTCTCAGTTGATTACTGATAATTGGGATTTATTCGATCCAATTTTCAAATCGAAAACGGCTGTAAGTAATGTTACTAACCAGTTAAACTTATTACGTGGGCCTATTGCACATTGCACTACGACGGATGAGTTAGAGCAGGATCGGTTAAACCTAGCGGTTAAGTCGTGGTTTCAAATTATGTCTTAGGGGTGAATTGGAAGGGCTGTATTTAGATTGATATTATTTTGAGGTGATTTAAAGAAAAGGGTCTTGTCAGTAAGTATTTGATTTTTATAAAAAATAAGCTTGTAGGGGGTGATGTGCTTAGTGAAATATTCCACGATTTTTGATTATGTTGTGTTATTATATAATTGTGAACTTAAGGAGGTAATATGCTTGAGAGCGTCTTAAAAATTCTAGGGTTGTTATCAACAGAAGACTCGATGAGTCTTAATTCTCCTTATAGTGGAAGTTCAATAGACATCTACGATTTGATATCCTCTGATTCAGAATTAAAGAATTTTGAGGCATCTCTCGATACCAATGATGGCAATGTCGATTTAAGTATCGACATCATGCTTGCAGAGAAGCAAGCCGCATAATCTTGTCTGATATAATTTCTATTTTCTTATTGCCTCTTCTGGCGGGGTATATCTTAAATGCTTCAGCTCCGGAGTTCAGATTCAAAGCTGCTCATGAGCGTGGATATAATTTTACTATTCGAAATTTGGTAACAGGTATTGCTTTAGTTTACTGTTCTTACCTTTATATTACTTGGTATAAATTTCTTTTCTCGCTATTTCCGCATAGCACTGTAGAAATCTGCGTTAGAGGAACTTGGCAACTTATAAGTCAGCCTCTAATGATAGATAAATTGCGATCGAGCGGATTTGATGTATCTAGTTCTTCTATTTTGGCTCTGTTATTCTCAGTGATATGCTGGATAACTTGTCAAGTTATAGCCAAGCGTATTACGCCCCAACGATTCAAGATAAAAAATAATTTCTTTAAAAATGAAGCGCACATCTATTATGGAGGGCCTCTAGAAAAAATATTATTTGAGTCACATTCAAAAAAATTACCTCTACTGGTGACTCTAAAATCTAGAAAAATATACATTGGATGGGTTAAAGAAATGCCTTCTTGCTATCCGCTGCAAAATAAACGTCATCTTAGATTGTTACCAATGGCTAGTGGTTACAGACATGATGAAACATTGAGTTTGAAGGTGACTCAATATTATGCATTTATTCCTAAAATACCGGGGGCCTTAAAGACTGCGATAGAAAAAATAAAGAAAAACTCGCCTGATCAAAAGCTATCTCCAAATGATAGTGTTCAAATCAAACATAAACAGAAAACAATAAAGATAAGTGCGGGTACTTTGCTTTCAGTTTACGAAGAAGGCTTGGTTATTGAGTTAGACGAAATAATTTCAGCGACTATATGGAGCGAAGAAATTTATAGTCTTTTTGATGTAAGCAAACGTCAGAAGAAACCTTAGGGACATACTTATTGATTCTGTTACCCCAGTGTTACCCCGAAATAAAAAAAGAGAACACCCAAAAAAGCGCTCTCTTTAACTTATTGATTTCTATTGGATAATTGGTGGCGGTGGAGGGACTTGAACCCCCGACACAAGGATTATGATTCCTCTGCTCTACCGGCTGAGCTACACCGCCATTTCGATGTCTGGGCTGACCTTATCGCTTCTTGGCTTCGTTTTGTCAAGCTTTCCCGTGCGTTATCCCGTCCGAAAGAGAGTAAAGGGGCCTGAAAAGTGCGCCCGTTTGGGTGGATAGGGGCGCCCTTATCGGGTGTGCTTACTCAACACCTTGTTCTGTAAGGCTTTTCTCTAGGAAAGAGAGGCTACGCTGCCATGACAATATATCGGCATCTTCGTTATAGGCAGCACCTATTGACGGGTCGTTGCCTGCGGCTTTCTCGGTAAAGCTGTGGACTGCGCCCGGATAGGCATAGAAGGTGACTTTTGCCCCCGCAGCAGCCATTTCCTGTTCGAAGGCCGTGACCTCAGCCAAATTCACATACGGATCATCCGCGCCGTGATGGACCATGATGGGGGATTTGACCGCGCCCGTTTCGGCAGGGGCCTTGGTGGCAAGGCCGCCATGAAAACTGATGACGGCATCAAGGGCTTCGCCTGCGCGCGCAGCTTCGAGCGCCATCGTGCCGCCAAAGCAATAACCGATGATCGCGATCCTGGGGCCGATACTGCTCATGCTTCTTACGGTTTCGAGGGCCGCGCGGACACGCTGGCGGGCCAGTTGCGGATTGTCTTTATAGATTGATGATTGCGCGGCGGCCTCTTCACGGCTTTGCGGGCGAATGCCCTGACCATACATATCGATTGCAAACGCATTATAACCTTCGGCCGCCAGCATATCGGCGCGGCTTTTCTCATAGTCACCCAATCCCTTCCATTGATGGATGATCAGGACCACAGGGGCGCCTGTTTTTTCGGTACGGGCAAAATAGCCCTCAAGCTGGACATCACCGTCCTTGTACAAGAAAGGTTCTCCTGCAAAAGCGGGCACGGCCAGCAGGCAGATCAAAGAGCAAACAAGAGAACATAGAAAAGCGCGCATGAATATCATCAACCTTCCTTGGGGGTTACAAGAGAAAGGATTATAGGGCCAAATTGATTTGTGACAAAGGCCGCGCGTGGCTTGTGGCCTCCAAAAAGCGGGATTTTTGCGTCGGGTTATTAAAATCAAGCCGCATAAAGTTGTAAATTCCGGATGTGCGTTCGGGCATCTCCGGCAAAAAAGGAACAGGGGCAAAACCCATTCTTTCATAAAAACCACGCGATGATGTCCATGAAACGGCTAGCGATTCAACGCCCATTTTCTGCCAGAAGGGATATTGCGACGCCATCAGGGCGGCCCCGATTCCGCTGCGTTCGGGATGGGCGGGATTATCGGAATCAAAATGCCTGTAGCCTTTGATGCGCCATATCACAGCCGAGCGCAGGGCGGGGAAGAGTTGATAGCTTAAATGCGAGGGTTCTTCGGTGCAGGTTGTGCCGTCTGCCGGGCCCGGTCCGCAGAACGGATAGACATCGACAACAATGCTGTCTTTGTAGGCATGGAAGACAACACTGCCCTGTGGCGGCAAATCACGCGCGATATCGGTGAAGGCCTGTTTCAATGTGAGGACGGGTGCGGTGCTAAAGCGTGTGCGTGCCGTGGCATTATTCCTGAAATCTTTCATCAGCAGATGTGAGGTAGCCATTATGCAGCCTCTGAAAGCGCTGAATTTTCTGTGTGGCTGATCCAGCCGCCACCGATCATGCGTTCGCCATCATAGCAAACGGCGGCCTGACCGGGGGAGATGCCGTATTGTGCCTCTTTTAATGTAAGGGTTGCGTTGCCGTTATTGGTGCGCGTCAGTGATGCGCTGATGGGCTGCATCATAGAGCGGAATTTCAGCAACACGTCTTTATGGTCGCCGTCCAGCCAGTTGCACTCTTTCAGGTGGATGGTATCGCGGGCGAGCGCTTCCTTGGGGCCAACGATCACACGGGCATTTTCGGCATCAACCTTCACAACATAGAACGGATCGTTATTATCCGAATGACCACCACCGATACCAAGTCCTTTGCGCTGGCCGATGGTGTAATGGATGATGCCCTCATGCTGCCCCAGTATGCGGCCATCAATATGTTCTATATTGCCCGCTTTTTGTGCTTCGGGGCGCAGGCGCTTGACGACCTTGGTGTAATCACCTCCCGGCACGAAGCAGATATCCTGCGAGTCCGGCTTATCAGCTGTAATCAGACCCAGACGCTGCGCGTGTTGACGGGTGATATCTTTAGTCCAGCCGCCCAAGGGGAAACGCAGGAAATCAAGCTGTTCTTGCGTGGTAGCGAACAGGAAATAACTTTGATCTTTGCTTGGATCAACCGCGCGCAAAAGTTCGCCACGCCCTGTATCGGGATTGACGCTGCGCTGGATATAATGGCCTGTGGCCATACAATCGGCGCCAAGGTCTTTGGAAACCGTCAGCAGATCGCGGAATTTGACCGTCTGGTTACAGCGCACACACGGGATTGGTGTTTCCCCGCGCAGATAAGAGTCTGCGAAATCTTCTATAACGCTATCTTTGAAATTACTCTCGTAGTTCAAAACATAATGCGGGAAGCCACGAGCTTCGGCCACGCGGCGGGCGTCATAAATATCCTGTCCCGCACAGCAGGCGCCTTTTTTCTGGAGGGCGGCGCCGAAATCATAAAGCTGCAGGGTGACCCCGATCACTTCGTAACCTTGCTCGTGAAGCAGGCTTGCAACAACGGATGAATCAACCCCGCCCGACATGGCGACCACCACGCGGGTATCTTTCGGTTCTTTATTGAATCCCAATGAGTTCATAGTTTGCGATATATAGAACAAATCGAGCCTATATCCAAGGAATTATTGACATAATCAATAATATAAAGGGGTTAGGAGGCGCTTTTTAGCGAGGTGCTTGTGCCAGAGTTTGTCAGGGCGTGGCTTGGGGCTTTCTGGCGTAAAAGCTTATCGGCAAAATGTTCGGCTGTGACACCATTACGCAGTGCCGCCAGATGAACACCCCATAAAGGGTCGGCGGCAGCCCCGAGTAACGCTATGTTGCCACGATTGGGCGCGTATAAGGCAAACGGATTGCTGTTATCTTTGTGGATGAGGCCTTCCTTTTCCATCCGGAGTAACAGGCTCTCGGACGGGCTGGCGCTTGCGGAATCAATTGATTGTGCGGGCCATTCACGGCTATAGGGACTGGTATTGATAAATCCCTGACAGCGGTAATTCAGTTTAATGCCATACTTCTGACGGATCACCGGAATGGTAAAAAATCCCTTCTCTTTCCTGATCTGGGATTCGATCCCGCGGCCTTTCACTTCCAGAATACGACCTTCCGCTTTCAGCTTGTTATAAAGCTCAATCATGGCAGGGGATGTTGTAGCTTCTAAAGTTTTTAAGGCCTTGCGTTGCATATAATCAAAGGCGTTCTTGGCATGTGCTTTGGCCAAAGGATCAGGGTTATGGGCCTGTACCCACATTTTATAAATCTGGTGGCCATACGCCGCCAGCGAAAATAGCGGGTATTCAGGCCCCATTTCATAAGGGTTGCGCTCATGGTCATCCAGCGATTGGCATTCCTTGTTAAAATGCTCCTCCAGATCAGAAACATTTAATGGGCAAGGCAATTGTGCAGCACTCAAGTGGTACAATTTGAAGTGTGCATCGGGCGGCACCGGGCGGTTCCGGCGGATAACCCAAAGCGGTACATCGCGCTGGCCGATCACTACATAGTTGCCTTTATAGCCCAGTTCGTTTTCAAGCAGAGCCATGGCATCAAAGCAGGATGCCCCCGGACCAAAGCAGGCTATGTTTGTGCAGGGATTATTGAGATCAAGGCCGGAGCTATAAAAATCATCAAGGCGTGAAGGGTTGGCTATATAGCCGTTTATGCCTTGCAGATGGTCTTGTTTATGATTGCGGGCGGGGCCTGTGGCCAAGGCTACACCCGAAACAGGGATCATCATTCCTGTGTCTGAATAAATTGACAATCCGCCCTGATGGTTTTCTTCAATAGCAGAAACCCCTTGGGATATTTTGACCAGCTGAATACCCAGTTCATGGGCGCGATCTTCCAGTTCCTGAGCCAGCTTCTTCAGGAAATGACCGTAGTGGTAGCGCGGAATAAAGCCATCCAGATCATCATCGCTGGTTTTTTTGCGATAAAAATCATGAAAAACCGAGGGGCGGGCCAGTGACGGCGTCAGCATATATGTCGGACCGTTCATAAGCAGGCTGGAAGGCTGCTCGGGGTCAAAGGGGGCAGCATAGCCGTGTTGGCCTTTCTGGTCGAACCAGAGTATCCGGATAGGGACTTTCTGGCCTTTTCCTGCCTTTTTTTCCAATTGGAACAACAGATCATGCAGGAATAATGTCCCGCACTGACCGCCGCCAATGATTGCTAAGCCGGATTGTCCCTGTTTCATTTTCTTCCTTATTAGGGGTAAAAATAGACAAGAATCTTTCGGTTCGCCATAAAAATTATTCCTTATCTTTCGGCGCGCAGGGATATTGCGGGACAGCAGATAATTTTTTTGACTTTCGGCGCGGTTTTTTGCTAGGTCTGGCCTATAAAAATCAAAACTTTACAGGGAAGTATCCAAAGGGGACCAGCGTATGACTGATATTCAAGACAGCAAAAAGCGTATTAAAACCGTAGGTGTGTTTTGTTCCTCACGCCATCAGGAAAACCCCATCTATGCAGAGCATGCCAGAACCGTCGGACGCCTTTTGGCCGAGCAAGGTTTCGATCTGGTATATGGCGGCGGGACATCGGGCCTGATGGGCGAAGTTGCCAAGGCTGCGCGTGACAACGGCGCGCGTGTTTTTGGTGTGATTACCCACGCTTTTAAAAATTCTGCCTATTATGAATTGCTTGAGGGCACAAAAGAAAAAGTTGTTACCCAGCTGCCGACCCGCAAAGCATGGATGATGCGTAAAGCCGATGCGTTTTTGGCGCTGGGTGGCGGTATTGGCACACTGGATGAAAAATGGGAAGTGGCAGCACATAACGATATGCTGATTGCTGCGCGTTCAAAGGATCATCTGAAGCCCATCATTGTTGTGAATACCAATGGTATTTATGATACAGAAAAGACACTGATGCGGACCCTGATCAAGGAAGGTTTCATCCATGAGGGACGCGAGAAAATGATCCGTGCCGTGGATACACCGGAAGAAGCCATCAGGAAACTGGTGACATGGAGTAACGAGGGTGTGATGCGCGGTATCGATCTGGCATCACCAATCAAAGAGCCCGAAGTTCACGCTGTGGATGCGCCTTCCTTCAAGCCATAAGTCTTGTTGTATTGATAAGTCCGTATTTAAAGGTTAAAATTCCCTCATAACACTGTTTAGAGGGAATTTTTCTTTGTCTAGGTTATCACTGGCTTTGTATGGCGGTTCACGCGATGGTAATGATCCTGCTTTTGCCGAAGAGGCAAGAGTTTTGGGCAATCTGGTCGGGCGACATGATGTCCTTTTGAAATATGGCGGGTCGGCCAAGGGGTTGATGGGGGCTTTTGCTCGTGGTTTTGTCGATGCTGTGCGCGATTACAAATCGGATTCCGAATTATTCGGTGTCATGCCGCATAAATATTTCTTTCAGGGTGATGTCGAGGCGCTGGGCTTCAAATATTCGTTGACCGAAACCATGTCGGAACGAAAAGCCTATTTCGTGCGCGATACAAAAGCTTTTATTGTGCTTCCCGGTGGCACAGGCACTCTCGATGAAATTTTTGAATCGGTGGAAATCGATCACAATGTAAAAGATTCAGAGGGCAACCGTTTGCCGATGCGCCCCATCTATATCCTGAACACCAAAGGCTATTACAACAAGCTGTTCGAGCAATTGAAGCATAGCCAGAATTTGGGGTTTATATCTTCACATACCGAGCTTGATTACTTCCATGCCGAAGAAACGCCGCAGGGACTTTATGAACGCATGAAACGGGATCTGGGTTTGTAACCCCCAGAGAGGCTTCGATCAGGGTGTCCAGTCGGTTTTGGTGCCGGGCAGGGCCAGTACCAAACCGTCTAGTTCTTCCTTCATTGTGATCTGGCAGGACAGGCGCGAAGCCTTGCGGACATCGAAGGCGAGATCCAGCATATCTTCTTCTTCATTCGACATGCCGTCATCGGGCAGGACTTTATCCCACCAGTCAGGATGTACATAAACATGGCATGTAGCACAGGCCAGTGAACCACCGCAGGCGCCCTCGATTTGTTCAATGTCATTCATTTGCGCGATTTCCATGACGGAATAGCCCACGGGGGCCTCTACGCTCTTCTGGGATCCATCGGCATATAAAAAGGTAATCGTGGGCATGGTCTTATTACTTCTCTAGTTATGATCTAAACGGTTAGTCCCTGATAATTTTATCCTGTATGCGGCTATACATCTTTAACCAGGCTTCGGCAAGATTCTTGATGTCTTCTGCGCTTGTCTGCCAGCCCAAAGATATGCGTAAGGCATGACTGGTCAGGTGGGGGCCTGCGTTCATCGCTTCCAGTACATGGCTTGGCTTGACGGTGCCGCTGGAGCATGCAGAGCCACTGGAAACAGCGATGCCTTCCAAATCCAGATTCATCAGTTGCGTATTGGCGGGAATACCGGCCAGACCAATATTGCTGGTATTGGCTACGCGCGGGGCTTCTCGACCAAAGATATGCAGTTCAGTGGCGGTCTTTTTGATTTCTTCTTCAAATTCATCACGTAAGTTTGCAAGCGCTGTAAAAGCGGGCAGGTCTTGCAACGCGAGTTCACACGCCAAACCCATACCGGCAATCCCTGCAACATTCTCTGTACCAGCACGCTGGCGTTTTTCCTGACCGCCGCCATGCAGGTAAGGGACGGGTTCAGCGCCAGGGGCACAGAGCAAAGCACCAACACCTTGCGGCCCGCCGAACTTGTGAGCGGATAAAGACAGGTAATCAACGCCCAGCCCCGAAAGGCTTAAAGGAATTTTTCCGGCGGCTTGTACGGCGTCGGTATGAAAGAAAACTTGCGGGCATTTGCGGCGGGCTATTTGTACCAATTCGGCAATAGGCTGGATAACACCTGTTTCATTATTAACCAGCATGACTGATATCAAAGCTGGTGCGGGACCAGAAGCCAGCATTTGTTCGAAAGCTTTTACATCGATGATCCCTTGCGGGGTCACGGGTATTCTCTCGGCATGCGGGGCTGATTCCAGAACCGAAGGATGTTCGATGGCGGAGACAAGAATTCTTTTTCCGGCAAAATGTTTCAGGACAGCATTGTTGGCTTCGGTAGCGCCGGATGTAAAGGTGACATAGTTGGGATGTGTATCAAGAAGATTTGCAACCTGCTCGCGTGCTTTTTCGATGTGGCGGCGGGCTTCACGGCCAAAAAAATGAATGGAGGAGGCGTTGCCCGGTGTGGATAGAAGCGCAGCCATCAGTGCTACCACCGCGGGTTTTACGGGAGCGCTTGCATTATAATCAAGATAAACCGTGTTTTTTCCCATCTTTGCCAGCCTTCAGATTTATGAATGCAAACAAGCCTTTATCCACACGGCTTGTCAAGGTGTTATGATAAATTTCTGGACTTTTCGAAGGCTGATTTGCTATAGCAAACATCAGAACCAGTTAAAACACGCATAAAATTACAATATGTAATTAAAATTGTTTCCTTGTGGGAGAGGAAAGAATTTTGCCGCGTGTGAGACGCTGAAAAATTGCTAGGGGAATCTATGCCTGAGATTATTATCAACGGTCCTGCCGGTCGCCTTGAAGCCCGGTACACACATTCCAAAACACCTAACGCGCCGTTGGCTATTATCCTCCATCCGCATCCGGAGCACGGCGGCACCATGAATAACAAGGTGACTTATCACCTTTTCCAGACATTCGTCGAGCGCGGTTTCTCGACATTGCGCTATAACTCGCGCGGCGTAGGCCGTAGCCAGGGCGTTTTTGACCGCGGTGAAGGCGAGTTGAGCGATGCCGCCAGCGCCCTTGACTGGATGCAGGAAATCAATCCGAACGCTCCTTATGTCTGGGTTGCGGGTTTCTCATTCGGTGCATGGATCGGTATGCAGCTTTTGATGCGCCGTCCGGAAGTGCGCGGTTTTATTTCCGTGGCACCGCCAGCCAATATGTTTGATTTTTCTTTCTTGGCACCTTGCCCGACATCGGGTCTGATTGTTCATGGTGACAAGGATACTGTTGTGCCCGAGCCACACGCCGATAAATTGGCCCAGAAGCTGCGCGCACAAAAAGGTATTGAAATTGACTACCGTGTGATTGAAGGGGCAAACCACTTCTTCAACGACCACGTTGACGTTTTGACAAGCCATGTTCATGATCACCTGAACCGTGCCGGTTGTGGACGTTCTGTCGTACGTCAGCTGAAAGCTGCTTAGGCAGTATTTTATCAAACAGGAATTTAAAAAGCCGGATGAAAGTCCGGCTTTTTGTTTAGGCGGCTTTCTTTTGCTCTTTAAGCACCTTGATAATATCGGTGACATGATCGGCCACACTGACCTTGCGCCAGATATGGGCGATTTTTCCTTCGGCATCAATCAGAAATGTTGAGCGTTCAATACCCATGTATTTTTTACCGTACATGCTCTTTTCAACCCACACGCCGTATTTGTCGCAGACTTTGCCGTCTTCATCCGACACCAGCGGGAAGTTCAGTTCGTACTTTTCCTTAAATTTGTCGTGTTTCTTGACGCTGTCCTTGGAGATGCCGATGACTTGTACCTTAAGTTTTTTGAGGGCGCTCATGTTATCGCGGAAGTCACAGGCTTCCTTGGTGCAGCCGGATGTGTCGTCCTTGGGATAGAAATACAGGATGACGGGTTGTCCTTTGAAAGCGGACAAGGTGACATTCTCGCCACCATCGGCGGGTAGGGTGAAATCGGGGGCTTTGCTACCGGTTTTAAGTTGGGACATGATAATGAATCTCCTTGGCTGACCCTTACAAAAATAGCGGCTATAGGATAAAAGAAAAGGGTAACAAAACATCATATTCCATAAGATAAAGGCTTTTGATGAAGCTGGCATTTTTCAAAGTCTGTGGCCGCTCGGCCCTGCTGATGACGGAAGTTATGGCCGTCATTGTCGGCTTGTCTGTCATCACATGCGGCTTGCTGATGTGGCGTCTGATGTCCAGTCCGCTCGATATCGGTTTTGCCCGTGACTATGTCGAAGAAGCCTTGAAAGAAAGCGAGAGCGGCTATAGTGCCGTGATCGAAGGAGCTTATCTATACTGGCCACGTATTAACGGACCTTTGGTGTTGCGTGTTGAAAATGCCGATCTGCGTCGTGGTGAGAATTCTTTCCTCAAGCTTGCCGCTTTCGATATGGGGATTGCGGTGCGCCCACTCTTTTTTGGTCATCTGCGTCCGGTTTCCTTGTCTTTACAGGAACCCTCGCTGCGGATTTACCGCAGCCCTGAAAATAAATTCCAATTGACCCTTGATGGCGAAACACCTGTCGAACACGCCCAAGGTGACGAGAGTGTTTTTGATCTGGTCTTGGGGGCATTATCACGCGAAGATTCAGATCGTCGTAAATGGGGGCCGCTCGCGCTACTGCGCTCTTTTGAAATCAAGGGCGCCCGCATGGTGGTTGAAGACCATATGCTGGGTGTGACATGGCATATCTCGCCGATGGATCTTTCATTCGCGCGTGACCGTGACGGGCTCGCGATTTCATCGACATTGCAATTGCCCGGTGGTGTCAACCGCTCGTCACTGATTGTTTTTGATGCGATTTATAATCCGAAACTCAGTGATCTGGTTCTGAATGTCCATCTGCAGGATATTGATCCCCGCGCACTGGCCCATAAAGTGGATGAGTTGTCATGGTTCCGCGATCAATCGATTATTGTTAATGGCGATTTGACATTGGTGGCTGACCCGCAAGGCAAGTTGCGCCGTGTTGGCATGAATCTTGTCAGCAAGGATGGTTCCCTCAATATACCTGAGGCCTATAACGTCCCGATCGGTTATGACGAGATTGCGATGAAGGCCGAATATGATCATGAGAAGGGCGTGCTGTCGATTGATAATCTTGCGTTATCGGTGAATGATCTCGAGATCAGCGCTTCGACAGTGATGTCTGTGACACCTGATCGCATTTTTATGCCTCTGAAGGTATCTATTCCCTCCTTGACAATGGATACACTTGTTTCGCTCTGGCCCACGACATTATCGGATACGTCGGCCCACTCATGGTTTACCGAGCGCTTGTCAGAAGGACGTTTGCATGACGGGGTCTTAAGTGTTGATCTGGAAGCTTTGCGTAGCAGCGGTAAAATGGGACAGGAATCGATGTGGGATGTCAGTGCCCGCAATCTGGTTGCCGATGCGCGCATGGAAAATATGAAGGTCGATTATAACAAGCCGATGATCCATGTCGCCGATGCCAAAGCTTCTGCCCATATTGAAAACGATATCATGACTATCACAATGGAAGGCGGCACCATCGATGATCTGGCCATTCAGGAAGGTCAGGTTGTCATCACCGAACTGACATCCGATAAAGTCGGACAGGCCGAAATAAAAGCGAAGCTTAAAGGCCCCGTACGCAGCGTTTTGCGTTATATCCAAACCGAACCGATTGCTTTTGAATCAGAGGCGGCAGGTATTCAAACCGAAAAGGTCAAGGGGGATGCGGTTCTTGATGTGGATGTCAGTTTCCCCACCCTGCGAGACTTGCCTGCCGAGCAGGTCAAGGTGGAGGCCAAAGCCGAAGCCGACGGGCTTCTGATCCCCGGCCTGATCAAGGGATTGGATGTTAGCGGCGATAAAATGCAGGTCCATGTCAAAGACCATACTGTGACGATCAAGGGGCCAGCAAAGTTGCAGGGCCGTCCGGCGCAGCTTGATTTTGATGCCTATCTGGTGACAGAAGGAAAACCCTATGTCTTTAGGGCAAAGACTTCCTTGGTTGCGGATTATGATTTGCGTAGCCACTTTGGCGCCGGTCTTGAAGACTGGGTTGTCGGTGATCCACTGATCAATGTTGTTTATACGGAATTCAAAGGTGGCAAGGCGCAGGTCGATATTGATGGCAAGGTTGATGACGTGGCCTTGCTGGTTAAACCGTTCAAATACGAAAAAACAGTCGGGATTTCCGGCACAGCTTCCGCACAGGTGCTTCTGGATAAAGGTGATTTGAAGGAAGTTAAAGACCTGACGATTGCCACACCTGACCTGAAGGTTGAAAAGGGCTCACTTGTTTTTGAAACTGTGAAAGGACAAGCCGAACTGCGCCGTGGTAAGCTGCCGCGCGCCCGTTTGCATGAAACCGATGTGGCTCTTGATTTCGAACAGGTGCCTTCCGGTCCCTTGAAGTTAAAGGCCTCGGGTGCTTTCTTTGATGCGCGTGCCTTCCTCGGGAAAGACAAAAAAGACGCTGAAGAAGAGCTTTATACGGGCCCTGCTGTTATTGCCGATTTGAACGTCACGCGGATGCGGACACATCAGTCACGTATGATCGATAAAACCAAGCTGCTTCTTGATATGAACAGCAAGGGCGATATCAACCGCTTTGAAATGGATGCCACGGCGGGTAAAGGACCGCTCACAGTTCGTTTGAAGCCTGCACAAAATGGCAAGATGGCCATTTATCTTGAGGCGCAAGATGCGGGTGCTGTTTTAAGGGCCTTTGATGTTTATGATAACGTGCAGGGCGGTGTGATGAAAATCTATGGCGAGCAAGTGCCGGAGAATAACAATCGCCGCCGCTTGCTGCGTGGCTCGGGCGAGATTACAGATTTCCGCGTGGTCAAGGCGCCTGTTCTGGCGCAACTGGTGGGGGCTTTGAGCCTGACGGGAATTCCCGAGCTCTTGAGCGGGCAGGGTATTTATTTTAGCCGCCTGCAATCGGACTTTGATTGGGTCATCAGCCGTGGTGGCGATGCCTATTATATGCGCAATGGCCGGACATCCGGTTCTTCGATCGGTCTTACCTTTGAAGGCAAGGTTGACAAGAAAGACGATGTCATGGATCTGGGCGGAACGGTTGTTCCTGTAACCTTCGTCAATGATTTCATCAGCAATATCCCTTTGATTGGCACGTTGCTGACGGGCGGGGAAGGGGCTTTGATTGCCGCAACCTATTCGGTAAGAGGTCCTGTCAAAACGCCGACCGTGACCGTCAATCCGCTGGCGGCCCTGACGCCTGGTATTTTACGCCGTATTTTCTTTGAAGAAGAAAAAGTCGATCGCGCGCCCGATTCTATGGGCCCACCCGCACCAACCAGACAGCCAACAGCACCACAGCAGCCTACAAAAAAGGGCTATAACCGTTAGCTGTCTGTCTTCCTGATTAGTGCGTGTCTCTTTTTACCTGCGGAAAGTTTTATATAACCATCTTCAGTTAAATCATTTTTGGTCAGAGTGTAAGAAAAATCTGACACAGGTTTATCGTTAACCTTTAGGCCTCCACTTTCAATTAATCTACGTGCCTCACTTTTAGATGATGACAATCCAGAATCACACGATACCTCTATAAGAGGTATCCCGTATTCAAATTGAGATATGTTATATTGGAACGTTGGCAGATCGCCACCCACGCCACCTTGTTCGAAAGTCTGGCGGGCGGTTTCGGCAGCCTCTGTGGCGGCTTGCTCGCCATGACAGATTTTGGTGGCTTCGAAGGCCAGAACCTTCTTGGCTTCGTTGATTTCCGCACCGGCCAAGGCTTCCAGCCTGAGAATTTCTGCCATCGGCAGGGTTGTGAAGCGGCGTAGCAGCTTGCCAACATCGGCGTCATCGACATTGCGGAAATATTGCCAGTAATCATAGGGCGAGAGCATCGCACGGTTGAGCCAGACAGCGCCATTCACGGTCTTGCCCATTTTCTCGCCTGCGCTATTGAGCAAAAGCGGCGCGGTCAGGGCATAAAGCTGGACCTGATCGGCCTTGTGGGCCAGATCAACACCATTGATGATATTGCCCCACTGGTCCGATCCTCCCATTTGCAGGATCGTGCCGTGACGGCGATAAAGCTCGAGGAAATCATAGCCCTGCATCACCATGTAGTTGAATTCAAGCAAGGTGAGCGGGCTTTCGCGTTCCAGTCTGGTTTTGACCGAGTCAAACGAAATCATGCGGTTCACGGTAAAGTGACGGCCATAATCGCGCAGAAAATCCAGATAACGCAGATGTGATAGCCAGTCATCATTATTGACCATCAGCGCATCACTGGCGCCTTCGCCATATTTCAGGAACTGTGTGAAGCAGGTGGTACGGATATTCTCGATATTGTTCTGGATGGTGGCATCATCCATCATATTGCGGGTTTGATCCTTGAAGGACGGATCGCCGACCTTGGATGTGCCGCCCCCCATCAGGGTAATCGGCTTATGACCGGATTGCTGGAACCAGTACAACATCATGATACCGGTCAGGTTACCGATATGTAGTGACTTCGCCGTAGCATCAAAACCGATATAGGCGCTTTGGGTCCCCTCGCTGAGCTTTTTATCCAGTGCTTCGAGGTCGGAGCATTGATGGAAAAAGCCCCGTTCCTGCATGACATTGAGGAAATCTGATTTTACAGCCGTCATAATGTTCGTTATCCTTGAAAAACAACAAGTTTTCCTGATATCAGAGTGTCATGCAAAAGCCAAGTCCAAACCCGCAAATCCAGACGGCCATCGGCCTGATGTCCGGCACCTCGCTGGACGGGATTGATGCGGCCCTGATCCGGACGGATGGTCTTGATTTTGTTGAACCTGTGGCTTTTTATACTTGCCCCTATACAGCGGATTTGCGCGAGAAACTAAGGGCTTGTCTGGGATTATCCCATGATCCGGACGGGCGTGTGGCCGCAGCCGAAGCAGCGATGACCCATGCCCATGGGCTGGCGGTTAAGGCCTTACTTGATCTGTCGCATATGCGGGCCGGCCAGATTGATCTGATTGGCTTTCATGGACAAACCCTCTTTCATGATCCGGCCAACCGTTTTACATGGCAAATTGGTGATGGCGCGGCTCTCGCACGGCAAACCTCCATTCCCGTGGTCAATGATTTCAGAACGGCTGATGTTAAGGCAGGCGGGCAAGGGGCCCCCCTTATTCCTGTTTATCATGCGGCTCTCGCCCATAGTTTATCCAAGCCCGTGGCGATCTTGAATATTGGCGGTGTTGCAAACGTCACCTTGATTGATGAACAGAAAAATGTTCTGGCATTTGATGTCGGACCGGGTAATGCCCTGATCAATGATTGGATTCACCGTCATACGGGTGAAGAGTATGATCCTGACGGTTCCTATGCGCGTAAAGGTATTGTTGATACGCAGAGCTTAAGCCGCTTGCTGCAAAATGTTTTCTTTGAAGCCCGTCCGCCCAAATCACTGGATCGTGATGCATGGAATGTTTCTTTCCTGAGTGGTATGGGTTTGGAAGATGGCGCGGCTACTCTGACGGCTTTTACGGTTAAGGCGATTGCACTTTCCCTTGAGCATATGCCGGTCAAGCCTGTGGCGTGGTATGTCACGGGTGGGGGCCGCCTGAATAAGAAGATTATGGATGATCTGCAGGCGACTTTAGGCGTGCCTGTTAAAAGTGTAGATGAATTGGGCTGGGATGGTGATGCGCTTGAAGCGCAAGGTTTTGCCTATCTGGCCGTGCGCTCGCGCTTGGGATTGCCGTTATCTTTCCCGACAACAACGGCTGTGTCCGAACCCATGACGGGGGGCCGTTACTGGGATGCCGCATGACCGTTATCCGTGCTGTTGATCGTCAGTCTATCGAGCAGGCTTCCGCATTTTTAAAGGCGGGGGAACTGGTGGCTTTGCCAACGGAAACTGTTTACGGCCTTGGTGCCAATGCGCTGGATGGCGAGTCCGTTGCCCGTATCTTTGCTGCCAAGGGCCGTCCGTCGTTCAATCCGGTGATTGTTCATGTTCCTGATCAGCATGAAGCTTTGCGTTATGTTGATATGGATGATAAGGCCCGCTTGGTGGCTTCCGTATTTTGGCCGGGGCCCCTCACTATGATTTTGCCGCGACGTAAGGATTGCCCGATTAGTGAATTATGCAGTGCGGGTTTGCCGACATTGGCAATTCGTGTACCGGCACATCCGGTTGCGCAAGAGCTTCTGCGTTTTTCCGGTCTTCCGATAGCGGCACCCAGCGCGAATATATCGGGACAGGTCAGCGCCACGACACCGCAACACGTAGCTGATGGCTTGAAGGGCAAGGTCGCCATGATTCTGGCGGCGGGCCCCTGTGCTGTCGGGCTTGAATCAACGGTACTGGATATGAGCGGTGATCAGCCTGTGGTCTTGCGGCCAGGTGCGGTTACTGCTGAACAAATTGCAGATGTTCTGGGATGCCCTGTGCCTTATGATTTGGGTGATCATGGCAAAGATGTCAAATCACCGGGGCAGTTGCTGAAGCATTATGCGCCATCTGTGCCTGTACGTTTGAATGCGGTGGATATCGGGGACGGGGAAGCTTTGCTCGGTTTTGGCTCGTTGCGTTTCATGGGGATTAGAAGCGGCGGCCATGCCAAGGATTTACCGGCAACATCTTTGCGGAACTTGAGCGAAGAAGGTGATCTGCATCAGGCGGCTGCCAATTTATTCCGCATGTTGCGGGAACTGGACCGCCCCGAACATAAGGCAATTGCGGTGATGAATATTCCCGAGCAAGGCTTGGGGATTGCGATTAATGATCGTCTGAAGCGTGCCGCTGCCGGTTCACAGAAATAAGCCCCGATAAATCCCCCCTAAACGACAAAGACGCCATCTTGATCAGGGATGGCGTCTGCTTGAGCGAAAGACCGGGCTTGCGGTCTATTTAAGAGTTCAATTGGCAAGAGCCAGCTTGTGGCAGCTATGCAGGGCGGCTAACGCCTTTGCTCTTGCAGGATACGGGGCTCGTTTCAGGCATTGTTTGCCTAGAATGCGTCCAACGCGAAACAAAGCTTGTTTCCTGAACTCGTGGCCAAGAAGAGAAGTCATGTAAACCTCCATTTCCTAGTCTCTATGGTTAAAATATATAATCTTCTCAAGAATAAGTCAAGTAAATTCATGTAAAAATCATATATAGTGATTACTATTGGATATCAGTATTACATCACTATGTTTGCTTATATTTACAGTATTTATAAATAAATATAACTATACATAAATAAATCATGTATAAATTGATAATAAATCAATAGTAATTCTGCTATCGGTTTCTGGGGGAGGGGCAGAAAATGGCCGTTTCTTAATCGTTATAGCTGTAACGCGTTTTGATGCGATTTGATTCGCGGGGCGTATCCAGTTGTGCCATTTCCATGATTTGCAGCGGGCTCGTCACCAGTGAGGCCGTACCGCTGCCTATGGCGCCCAGACGGGCAGGAGGAGCGGTTCTGCGGGCGGCGATCTGATCGTCATTATCGGAGCCAGCAAGCAAACGAATTTGCTGTTTCTGATGGTCCTGAAACAGGCTCGCAACCCATTCCGATTTATCGGCAACATTGTTGGCGTTTGTTGTTGCAGGGCTTTGTGTTTTGGCTGCGCTCACAATCGGGGCTTTGCCTGTTTGATCGCTGCCGAATTTCTTCGCAAAGAAATCATAAACCCCCGCGAGCGTACGTGGTTCGCCGCTTTTCGCATCATAGAAGACATTGTAATTGGCGCGTGCGGCTTTCGGGAACAGGGCGGCCGCGTTATCGACCGGATTATTTTCCATGGCTTTCAAGAAGCCGGCAGCACCGGACGGGCCCATAAAGTGGGCAAGATAAAGTTCAACCGATCCCACATCGCCGTCGATTTGTTTTTCGAGATAGCGTTTATTGTCGGCGGCATATTCGGCGGCCATAGCGGCGGCAGTTTCGGGATCTTTACGCAGATCCAAAATCTCTTTACGGATGGCGGCATCGGCGACCTTGCCTTTGGCATCGATCTTGGCGGCATATTCGCCCAGACCGTATTTGTCGCCATGCTCGCGGATCATTCCTATCCATGTTTTTTCAATAAACTGATAAAGACCGGTGGCAGAGCTCGTTTTGGATTTTATATCGGTTTTGAAGCTGCTCTCGGCGCTGGCCTTTTCAACAAGGTAGGCAAAATCAACCCCTGTGCGGGCGCTGGCTTTGCGGATGGCACCCAGAATCTCGGGGCCAGCCTGCCGCTGCAGCGCTGCCAAGTTGTTGTTTTTCAATATGTTTCCAGCAGAATTCATATTTTTCCCATTCGTTAGCCGTTAAAGGCCTTCGAAACTATATCAGCAAGCGGCGTGCCAAACTGCCGTACGATTTGACGTAATCAATACTTCTTGTGTAATCGCGGGTAGGAGGGGAAGGGCAAAATCGGTTATCATGATTCGTTTTAAATCAACGGGATCAGAAATATTCGAGGTCGTTATGAGTACGTTTAAAGCCCCTGTCAGCGATATGCAGTTTATCCTGAAACATATTGTCGATCTGCCGCGTCTGAAAAAGGCGCAGGATCTTGATGAGGAGATGGTGGGGACTATTCTCGAAGAAGCGGCAAAGCTGGCCGAGGATGTATTGGCGCCGTTGAATAGTGTCGGCGATCAGACAGGTGCCCAGCTGAATGGCCATCAGATTAAAACCCCCGCCGGCTTCAAAGAGGCATACCAGCAGTACCGTGAAGGCGGCTGGAACGGTGTGCCGTTCAATCCCGATTTTGGCGGACAAGGCCTGCCGTGGGCGCTCGCCTTTGCCGTACAGGAAATGTGGCAAGCTTCCAATATGTCGTTTGGCCTGTGTCCTATGCTCAATCAGGCGGCAGTTGAGGCGATTGATATTCATGGCACGCAGGAACAAAAGAATACGTATCTTGAGAAATTAATTTCCGGTGAATGGACAGGGACGATGAACCTGACCGAGCCGCAAGCGGGTACGGACCTGGCAGCGCTTAAATCAAAAGCTGTGAAGCAGGATGACGGCAGCTACAAACTGACAGGCCAGAAAATCTTTATTACCTATGGCGAGCATGATTTCGCGGAAAACATTATTCACATGGTGCTGGCGCGTACACCTGATGCGCCTGAAGGGGTGAAGGGTATTTCCCTGTTTGTCGTGCCTAAATTTATCCCTGATGATCAGGGACGTCCCGGTGTGGCCAACGATCTGAAATGTACGGGGATCGAACATAAAATGGGTATTCATGCTTCTCCCACTTGTACCATGCAATATGGCGATCAGGGCGGGGCCACGGCCTGGCTGATCGGGCAGGAGAATGACGGTCTGAAATGTATGTTCACGATGATGAATAATGCACGGCTGTCTGTCGGATTGCAGGGTATTGCGGTAGCTGAACGTGCCTATCAGCATGCTTTAAACTATGCGCGCCAGCGTGTGCAGGGTACACGCATTCAGGATAAATCAGGCGAACGCGTGGCGATTATTGAACATCCGGATATACGCCGTATGTTGCTGACCATGAAAACGCAAATCGATGCCGGACGTATGCTGTGCTATGACGCAGCCTTTGCTATTGATTGCGCGCATGAAGGTGATGACGCCGCGCAAGCCCGTGTGGATCTGTTGACGCCTGTTGTAAAGGCGTGGTGTACCGACGTGGCGGTTGAAGTCACCTCGCTGGGGATTCAGGTCCATGGCGGTATGGGGTTCATCGAGGAGACAGGGGCCGCCCAGCATTTCCGTGATGCCCGCATCACCCCCATTTATGAAGGGACAAACAGTATTCAGGCTCTCGACCTTTCCATGAGGAAGATCATTGCCAATAAGGGTGCCGCGGCCCAAAGCTGGTTTGCCGATTGCCGTGCTGTATGCGGAAAGATGGATACTGCCAGTGATATCGCCTCTCATAAACAGGCGCTTTCGCAGGCGATTGATGATCTTGAGGCCGCAACCAGCTGGATTTTACAGCAAGCTGCGCAAGGGCATATCGAGTCTGTGGCTGCTGTCAATGTGCCGTATCTAAATGCCTTTGGTTATATTGCAGGGGGTGTCATGATGGCGCGTATGGCGGCTGCATCCACAGATCCTGCTGACAAGACAAATGTAATGAAGGCTGATTTCTATTTAAGCCACATATTGCCACGTTATCTGGGTAACCTGAAAACAGTCATGACAGGCGCTGCTGTTGTCTGCGGTTTCAGCGCCGCTGACTTTTAGACAAGAGATTCTTTTTTGCTTATCTATACGGATTATTCGGGTCGTTATCGCGCAAGGCCCCTGGTACTTTCTTGAAGCAGGCTCTGTTCGATCTGATGCCTACCTGACGCAGGTTTGTATAATCAGGGTAGGGGCTCAGTTTGTATTCATCGGCATACATATTGCTGTAACAGGTGCAAAACTCATCAAGCTTGTCGACGTTCAGCATTCTAATGCTGCGGCTTACACATTCTTCATAGGCGTAACCGGCAATTGACGCTGTTGAGACGCAGTCACTGGTGATTTTGTTCGAGATTTGATCCCTTGTGGCTTCGGGTGTGAATACACGTTCGTCAAAGAATCTGCTGCCCAAACAGTCGCAATCATGGAACTTCATATAAAGTTCATACTTTTTGCATTGGTTATGAACGTCATAAGTCTCGGCCAGAATTTGGTCCTGTACATCCTTGGGCAGGGTCCAGAAAATATCATCAGCAGTCTGCCCGTTATAGGTTTTGCGCTTCTCCTGCTGCCAAGGCTCAAGGGCTGGGGTAGCGGCATTCGGGGCGATCGTTGATTGATCATCTTCGAAGGTCGGCATATCCATTGGCTTCTCGGCATAAGGATCAATAGTCTCGGGTGTAAGATCGGGTAGGGAGGCTGGGCTGTTAAGAATATCAGAGGGCGCTTGCAATGTTTCGCTGCCCTGCGCGTGTGTTGCAGGTGATGCGAGAGGAAGGCATAGACCTGCCAGAATTACGATAGTTGCCAGATAAATTGGTGATTTCATGGTAGCCCACATTATTCATACGAAACACTTGATATCATAGCATAAAAAAAGACCGGTATGGACACCGGTCTTTTATAAAAATCTTCGGAATTATGATTAAGCCGAGGCTTTTTCCTCTTCGACGGCGGGGGCGGCTGCATTTGCCACGGTTTCGCCACGGATTTTTTGCCACAGGCCCTGAATGTCCAGAGTTTTGGCAGCTTGTGCGGCGGCATCAACGGCAACCTGACGCTGGCGGCCAAACGGGCCGATCCAGCGGGGTTCTGTTGATTTTCCATTTGAAGGAACAGGGATCTTTTCCTCCGCTGTTTTTGCAACGGCTTTACCGGCGGGGGCTTGGCGACGCTGCATTTCAACCTGACGGCGCATTTGTGCGCGGCGGTCACGTTCTTTCAATTCCTCTTTCAGCTCTTCAGCCTGCTTTTGACTGTATTGGCTGGTCAGCAGAACCTGCTGGGCTTGTTTTTGCCATTGATCGCGCTGATCCTTCAGGTCGTCAATCTGGTCGCGAGCCGCTTCCAGTTGATCTTCCAGCATGCGTACACGCATCTTCATGCGTTCGGCTTCAATAATACTGGCAGCCTTTTCAAGTTCGGCTTCCACAGAAACGGCTGCCTGCGGTGCCGCTGTTTCCACGCCTTGCGGTGCTAAACCAAAGACGCGATCCAGTTCCGATACATCGATTACACGACGGCCGGCGTTATCGACTTCGTATGAAAGCTTGCCTGCTTTCATGGCGCGCTGAATGGTTGATTTGGAGCGGCCTGTCAGATCTGCTGCTCTTTGTGGTCCTACCTTAGCCATGGAAATATCCTCTCCTTGTTATTTTGTTTATTGTTGTGTGCCGCTTGGCTCTTCAAGGGCCAGACGTTGTGACAACATCCGTGTCAGGCGGCTCCATTGGCCCCCTGAGAACAGGTGGGCATAAAGGAACGGCAACCAGCCATTGCGGCGCCATTCCAGAAAATCCTTTTCCGGCATATTGGCAAGTTTTTGCTCGTCAACAATGCGGAAGCCCGAGAAATTGATGCGTTTACCACCACCGATATTGATTTCAGCCTGACGTTCAACCAGCAGACCACTTGCAGCCAAAGCTTTACTGAAAGCTTGTGTCTGTTGCGCGGCTGCGTGATAGGACTTGCAGAATTCAAGAGCGTTTTGCGCCAGCAAGGAGGGCTTGCCTTCGGCTTCGAAGAATTTTTGCTCGCCATCTTTCTCGATAACTTTGTCGTCCATGTCGACGCACAGCGTCAGTTGGTCAGTACCGGCTATTTCCGAGAAGATAAACGGGTAACGGCGAATATAGGCGGGGATGTAGGCGTCTTCCTGCCATTGGCCGGAACCGTCTACGAAAAGGTTTTCATTATCGCGCACACCCATCAAGGCTACCGGAGTCGCATTGGCATCAGGGCTGAACGCGATCGGGTAGTAGTGGCTGATTTGCGGCATCTCGATCATGTTGATCGGTACGGCATTTACATGGGCGCAGAAAGACAGGCCAAAATTCTTCTTCAGGCCCAGATCGACGTGCTTTTTACCGTCGAGGGGAACAGGATTGCTGTAGAAAAGCGGAAGCGCAGCAGGGGGGGCTGCCTCGGTGCTATCGTTATCCGCCTTTTTTTCCTTGGCCATGACCATCTTTCTCCAGAAATTGATAAATAAGATTGCCATTTCTTACGGCAATCAAGGGGACGGGTTAAGACCCGTCTTTTAGGCACACGCATTAACGGCTTGAATCAACCAGACTTGAGGCCGAATGTCCACCATTTTGATATTCCGTAATCATGATTTCCCCCTAAATGAAGCAACAAGTTAATTAACGAAACGAAATGTACCGTTATAGATAGAATTTTTTTCATAAAAGATTAAAGCTTTAACCCGCGGGTGAAATACTGTAGGTTTCGGGCAACTTGAGATAATAGTAATGATATCCTTCGTAAAACTGATGTGAAAGGACTCTTCAAATGCGTATTGCAATGGTGGGCACGGGCTATGTAGGGCTTGTATCGGGAACTTGCTTTGCCGAGTTCGGGTTTGATGTGACATGTATTGATCGTGATGCCAGCAAAATCGCATTGCTCGAAAAGGGCAAATCACCGATTTACGAACCGGGCCTCGATGAACTTTTGCAAAGACAAATTGATGGTGGCCGCATTTCCTTTACGACGGATCTGAAATCTGCTGTGGCGCAGGCCGATATTGTCTTTATTGCTGTGGGGACACCGCCGCGTGCTTCCGACGGTCACGCTGATCTTTCCCAGGCTTACGATGCGGCCCGTGAAATCGGGGAGGCCATGCAGGGTTATACAGTAGTTGTGACCAAATCGACCGTGCCAGTCGGTACCTCACGCGAAAT
The DNA here is from genome assembly GCA_046294845.1 of Micavibrio sp. Taxonomy (GTDB): domain Bacteria; phylum Pseudomonadota; class Alphaproteobacteria; order Micavibrionales; family Micavibrionaceae; genus Micavibrio_C. Next base: position 794,009 of record JBKBNU010000001.1, read on the forward strand.
TGAACGTATCATTCGCGAAGTTCGCCCTGATGGGGAATTCGATATGGCTTCGAACCCGGAATTCCTGCGCGAGGGGGCTGCTATTGGTGATTTTATGCGCCCTGACCGTGTGGTCGTGGGGGTAACATCCGAGCGCGCACGCAAAGTCATGAGCGAGCTTTACAGGCCGCTTTTCCTTAATGAAACACCAATTGTTTTCACATCACGTGAAACAGCTGAAATCATCAAATATGCTTCGAACGCTTTTCTGGCGACCAAGATTTCTTTCATTAATGAAATCGCCAATCTGTGCGAAAAGGCAGATGCCGATGTGCAGGATGTTGCCCGTGCGATGGGGCTTGATGGTCGTATTGGCAAGAAATTCCTTCACCCGGGACCGGGTTATGGTGGTTCATGCTTCCCAAAAGATACCTTGGCTTTGGTGCAAACCGGCGAAGTCTTGGGTGCGCCGCAGACGATCGTTGAATCGGTTGTCCAGTGTAATGCCGCCCGCCAGCGTGAAATGGCCGAGCGTATTATCAAGGCTTGTGGGGGGTCTGTAAAAGGTAAGCGTATCGGCATTCTGGGTGTGGCTTTCAAACCTAACACCGATGACGTACGTGAATCGCCGGCTTTGGTGATTATTCCCTTGCTGCAGGAAGCTGGTGCTATTGTCGCGGCCTATGATCCGGTGGCAGCCGAACAGGCACAAAAACACCTGCAGGATGTAGTCTGGTGCAAGGATGCCTATGAAGTGGCCGACGGCGCCCAAGCTGTGGCTATTGTTACCGAATGGAATGAATTCCGTGCCCTTGATCTGGTCAGGATTAAGGATAAAATGGCAGGGCAAGTTTTGCTTGATATGCGTAACATTTACAAACGCGAGGAAATGATCGGAAAAGGTTTTGATTATCTTTCAATTGGTCGTCCTCCTGTTTTATTGAATGCCGCCTCCGAACAAGACTGCACGGTAGAACGAGAGAAAATTCGCTCGATCTCTTAAGGGACAATCAAAAAAGCGGAAAATTTGTCGATGTACGCCTACCTTGATGATCTGGAATCGCAGTCGGTGTATATCCTGAGGGAGGCCTATCAAGGCATCCATCCTTTGGCCATGTTGTGGTCGATGGGAAAAGATTCGACTGCCTTGCTCTGGTTGGTTCGCAAGGCTTTTTTGGGGCGTGTGCCTTTTCCGCTTATCCTGCTGGATACCGGTATGGAACTGCCCGAGGTTTATCAGTTTCGTGATGATCTTACCCGCGATTGGGCGCTGCCTGTCATCAATTACGAATGTCCGCCTGAATCCGAAATGGATCCTTCCTTGCCCCCTGCCACCAGAGCGGCTGCCCGCAAGACAGAAGGGCTGAAAGCAATCCTAAAGCAGGATGGTTACAAGGGCATTATCAGCGGCATTCGCCGTGATGAACAATCAATCAGGGCCAAGGAACGCATTTTTTCCCCGCGTACGCCGGAGGGGGACTGGCCCTTTAAAGATCAGCCTGCCGAGATGTGGGATCAATATAATATGAGCGTACCCGAAGGTTGGCATGTACGGGTTCATCCTTTGTTGCACTGGACGGAACTTGATATTTGGCGTTACACAAAGCGCGAAAACATTCCCTGTGTACCGCTTTATTTTGCCAAGGACGGTATGCGCTATCGATCACTCGGTGAAAAGAACATTACAACACCCGTGCCGAGTACAGCGGCCACCATAGATGATATTATCGCCGAACTGGAAAGCACGCATACATCGGAACGTGCCGGACGGCGCATGGATCATGAAGCCGAAGATAGTTTCGAAATTTTGCGGGCACGGGGATATATGTGATGATGCATCATGATATTCCTGCTGTTCGTATTGTTATTGCCGGTCATGTTGATCACGGTAAATCAACGCTGATTGGCCGTTTGTTGCACGATGCCGGATGCCTGCCGCCTGAAAAAGTAGCCGAGTTACAGGCCTCGGCCAGGAAGCGGCATATTGAAGATATAGAATGGTCGTTCCTTCTGGATTCCTTTCAGGATGAAAGAAACCAGAATGTCACGATTGATAGCAGCCAGGTCTTCTTTGCCTATCAAGGCAAACGCTTCCAGATTATCGATGCCCCCGGCCATGCGGCCTTTATCAAGAATGCGATCACGGGGGCGTCTTGCGCCGACGCTGCTGTTTTGATGATTGATGCTGTCGAGGGTATGGGGCAACAAACATGGCGCCATGCTCATTTCCTGCAGGTCATGGGGGTCAGGCAACTGATCGTAGCCGTGAATAAAATGGATCTGGTTGCTTATGATCCGGAACGATTCTTTCAGATCAAGACGGCTATTGAATCCTACATGCAAAAACTGGGCTTGAAAATCGATCATATCGTCCCCTTAAGTGCGGCCAAGGGTGAGAATATCCTTGAAATTACAAATTCGATGCCTTGGTATACGGGCCTAACTTTGATGCAGGCTTTGCAAGGGCTGGAAGCGGCCTCGTTCCCTGAGGCCCTGCCGTTGCGCTTGCCTGTGCAGGATGTTTACAAGCAAGGGGCAAAGCGCCTTATTGTTGGACGTTTGGAAAGTGGGCAGATCGCGGTAGGTGATAAGGTTAGAATATCCCCTACAGGAGAGGAAAGTACAGTAAGTAAGTTCTTTTCATGGCCTGAAAACGAAGGGCTTAATAGTGCCAAGGCCGGTAAGTGTGTGGCCTTCAGTATCAAAGATAAAATCTATGTCGAACGTGGCTATATGTGCAGCCATGCTGTCAATTTGCCGCATCTGCATCATTTATCACATGCGCGCATATTCTGGCTGGATGATGAGCCTTTGCGCGAAGGTGATGTCTTGATGTTGCGGAATACAACACAAGACATCCCTGTTTCCTTGCGTAAGATCGAGCATGTTGTGGATGTAGGTGATCTCTCCCTGAATCATGATACTAAAATAGTCAATTACGGAGATGTGGCCTCCGTATCATTCCGTGCCCGTGATCTGATGGTAATTGATTATGCTGAACTTAATCCGCGGACGGGCCGTTTTGTTCTGCATCGTAATCATAAAATTATAGGTGGTGGTGTATTTGTAAAACCGCAAGGTGAAGATGTGCGCCAGCCTTTTATTGCGCGATCATCGCACATCACCAAGGTTAGCCACCTGATTAGTGCCACGCAGCGCTATCAGGCGCAAGGTCATAAAGGGGCTGTTTTCTGGCTCACAGGTCTATCAGGGGCAGGTAAATCGACACTGGCTATGCTTGCGGAAAAAAATCTGTTTGATGAATTCAGGAAAGTTTATGTGCTGGATGGGGATAATATTCGCCACGGCTTGTGTGCTGATTTGGGCTTCTCGGCAGAAGACCGTGCGGAGAATATCCGCCGTGTAGGCGAAGTTTCCAAATTGATGGCCGATGCCGGGGTCATTGTTATTACATCTTTCATTTCACCTTTCGCGGCAGACCGTGAGCAGGTACGCCAATCCATCGGCGCGTCCTTCCATGAAGTTTATATCAAGGCGACGCTGGAGGCCTGTGAGGGGCGTGATCCCAAGGGCTTGTACCGCAAGGCACGTTCGGGCCAGATTGCCGAATTCACTGGTATCGATTCTCCGTATGATGTTCCCGAAAATCCGGACCTAGCGATTGATACACAACAACATGATATTGAATATTGTGTGAAGCAACTCTGTGATTATATCCGGATACACACGCAGATTTCTTTGCAGAAGGAAAAGCAGAATGATCTCTGAAAAATCGATGAAGCTTCTGGCGCACAAGCAGGCGCTTTGTAATATGGTCAGGCGGATTGCCATTCAGGCAGGCGAAATCACGCTTCAGTATTTTGATGAATCCGGTCTGGATGAATCATTATACGAAAACAAACCCGATGGTTCCCCTTTGACCAAAGCGGATACGGAAGCCGAAGCTTATATCGTCAAGGAATTGGCAGGTCTTCTGCCGGACGTGCCTGTGATCGGCGAAGAATTGACGGCGCGGGGCGAGAATGGTTCGGTCGATGGTTATGAATATTTCTGGCTGGTTGATCCGCTGGACGGGACCAAGGAGTTCAAGCGCGGCAGTCCGGATTTTACGGTCAATATTGCCCTGATTCATCAAAATAAGCCTGTGATGGGTGTTGTTTATGCACCGGCTAGAGGCGAACTTTATGCTGGTTGTGGCGAGGGTACGGCTGTGCGCTGGCTTGAGGAAACCGACAATGAAAAATCCATAAGAGTACGCAAGCCACCGCACGAGGGGCTGACCGTTGTCAGCAGCCGCAATCATGGCGATCCGGTAGAGCTTGAGAGGTTTTTGCAAGATCATAAAGTCTCGAAGCGCCTGACGATCGGCAGTTCTTTGAAGATTTGCATGATTGCTGCCGGTAAGGCTGATATTTATCCGCGTTTTGGCCTGACATCCGAATGGGACACGGCAGCTGCGGATGCCGTGTTACAAGCCGCAGGGGGAGTCATTCATGATTTGGATAGCAAACCGCTTGCATACGGACGCTCGAAGGATTTGTATGTCAATCCGCCCTTTATTGCGCGCGCGCTTGAGTTGGCGATCTAGGGGGTTTGGTAGCAGGCCTTGATGATTTCCTGAGCTGCCTCTTCAACGCCTGTTATATCAAAATCCAGAGCTTCGGATTTGCCGAGGCTGTTTGTGACTTCGAACATGATCTTTTTCTGATTCATGATTTTGCGTACAAAATCTACGCCATCAGGCGAGAAAAACGCATACTTGTCAGCAGACAGATCCCAAATTTCTGCCACTATATCGCGATCATTAACGCGGTAGTTAACGGTGACTTTATTGCTTTCAGCGCTGGTATATCTTTGCGTAGGGACAACGGGCAGTTTCCAGTCAATAAAAACATCTGTCTTACCGGGTTTACAACTAATAACTAGATAGACATGGCGTAGTGAAGCTTTGTCAGACTGAATGCGATTACTGGATTCAAGTCTGAGATTGATCTGTCTTTCTCCAAAACCGCTGACGGTTTCTGTTACTTGCCAAAAGCCGATTTTCTTAATGAGCTCGGCGTCTTTTTTCAGGCGTAGTTCTTCCATGTAGCCAAGGCCTTTGGATATATCGTCATAGCAGGTCAATCTTGTAGAGCGCTCTTGGAAATCGGCGCACCTGTTGATCTCATGTTTTAGATTGATTAAGGTTCTTACGGTTGTTTTGGGATCTTTAGCCATTTCTGCAGCAACTTGTTCTGCCTCAGCAGCGGCCATCTCTGGTGTCACTTCCTCTGTAGCCTCTTGTGCTATGGCTGGCCAGAAGGGTGTAAAAATCAGGACTATAACTGCTAGTGCTTTTAGTAAACTAACGCGGGGCATGGCGATGACCTCCGGATGTTTTGTTAACGATATAGGCTAGTGTAATTACTCTATGATCGGGCGCGGTTCTTGCCGGAATTTATCCGCATCCAGTTTGCCAGAATTCTCAAATACTGTACAGTTTCGGCCTGTTTCCTTGGCTTCATACAGGGCTTTATCTGCACGATCCAAAAGAGATTGTACGGTATGATCGCCCGGTTCAATAAAAGAGCCACCGATCGAGGTTGTCACCTTGATCTCCCCTTCGGGGGCTGAGCATTTGATCAGGCGCTCGCCAATTGAACGGCGTAAACGCTCGGCAATAAATTGGGACATATCTTCTGTGGTATCCGGCAGAATGGCTACAAATTCTTCCCCGCCCAGTCGGGCGACAAGGTCGAAGCTTCTGAGGCTGTCCTTCAGGCGGAAAGCGACTGTTTTGAGGACTTCATCACCAACGCCATGCCCGTAGGTGTCGTTGATCTTCTTGAAATGGTCAATATCAAGCAAGAGAACGCACATATGTTTGCGGGCCTCCATGTTTTTCTGGATCAGCTTCAGCAGGTGGACTTCCATATAACGGCGGTTATACAGGCCTGTTAGCGGATCGGTCAGTGCCATAGAGAGGCTGACCTCGTAATTGGCCTGCAGACGGTCCTGAAAACGGCGGCGGCGGATCTGCGTGCGGGCACGGGCAAGAATTTCGTTACGGTCTACGGGGCGCATAACATAGTCATGGGCGCCAATTTCAAGGCCGCGGGCTACGCGGTCAAGATCATCGTCTGTAGCTATCATTAAAATGGGCACAGAACGGGTGCGTTCATTCGACTTTAGATGAGAGCACAGGCGTAATCCATCTTCGTTCTTTAAATTCAGGCTAATGATGATCAGTTCGAAATCATGCTCGGAAACAAGCTCCATGGCCTTGATGCCGCTATCAACCGGAATGACAATGTCGCGGTCACGGAAAAGGGTTTCCGCAATTTTATCAGCTTCAAAATTCTGATCCTCAACGATCAGGACGCGTGCTTCTTCCACGGGCTCATTCATGACGTTGGCAGTATTCTCATTGATACCGAGCTGGTTTGCCGTATTTTCACGGGTACGCCATTCATCAACGGTCATTTTCAGACGCACCAATGAGCGCACGCGCGCCATCAGGGCGGTATCGTTCAGGGGCTTTGAAAGAAAATCATCGGCGCCGGCTTCAAGTCCACGTACCTTGTCAGAGGTATCTGTCAGGGCGGTGACCATGACAACAGGTATATGCGCGTAAGCTGGGTTTTCTTTGATCCGCTTGCAGACTTCAAATCCATCCATACCGGGCATCATCACATCCAGCAGGATAATATCAGGGCTATCTTGAGCTACACGCTGTAAAGCTTCTTCACCACTGGTGGCGGTCAGAACGTCATAATACTCGCTACTGAGCTTGGCTTCGAGCAGCTTTACGTTTGGTAGGATGTCATCAACAACAAGAATACGCGCAGACATGGTTTATCCGTTCCCCGGTTTCTGGTTACTTCAGGTACTTCTGAACGACTTCGATGAAGTGCGTTACCGAAATCGGCTTCGAGATATAATCTTCGCAACCGCCTTCACGGATTTTTTGTTCATCCCCCTTCATGGCGAAGGCCGTAACGGCAATCACAGGGATAGCTTTTAATTCGTCATCGGCTTTAAGCCATTTGGTGATGTCCAGACCGGAGACTTCCGGCAGCTGGATATCCATTAAAATCAGATCGGGTTTATTTTTGCGGGCGGTTTCCAGCACATCCTTGCCTGAACGCAGTTCGATTGTATTGATGCCATGAGCCTCGAGCAGGTCATGGAAGAGTTTCATGTTCAACTCGTTATCTTCAACTACAAGGACTGTCTTCGCCATATGAATACTCGTTATTGCAGGGTGTGAGTGGGGAAAAAGTAAAAAAGGCCCCCAAGCTTAACCCTTTGTTTTGCACCGGCTTTCATGATAACCGGACAAGGTTTTCTAAAGAGTTAAATGTAGAGCCTTTAAGAGGTGAAGTCGAGGGCAGATAAGCCCTTGTCCTGCTTATGGAATTATGCCGAAAAGTTTTTTCTTCGGGGCTGGCTCTGCAGGGGCCTTGGAAGCGTCTGAATCCCTGTCTTTTGCCTTTTCGGCGGGGGTGCTTTGGGCGGCCTCGCTTCCGCATACAGGGGGAGCGATTTTTTCTAGCGCCACCAGTTTTTGTGATACGGAAAATTCTCCATAGTCGACATCCATGTAACTGATGATTCCATTATCATGCAGAATCACATCCATTTCATAATCGGCGTTTGGCGCGCTGCTCCCCGTTGGGAAGAAGGCCATGCGAATCTTGCGGGCAGGAGAGTTGATCAAAACAGTGTCTATGGCAGGGCCGGGCTGGAATGAAGCCAGTACATTCACAGGTTTGCCGATGATCGTATTGATCTCTACGGGACCTTCTTCATCACTGCCGTCAAAAACAAGCGCATTGAAGATTTTTTCACCCTTGGCAATTTTTTGCATCATGGTGGCTGTATGTCCCATGGGAAACAGTCCTTTTTGATCCATGGTGTAATGCAGATCGATGGGCTGTGAATATTGAATATTAATGCTGCCATCATCCTTGCGCGTGGCGGCTCCCCGCAATTCCTGATACATCACGCCGTCACGTTTGCGTCGTGAATTGAAATCAAAGCTTTCGCCATTAAGCGGTTCATATGTCGTAAAGTCGCTTGTAATCTGCATCGGCGGGCTATCGGCATATTCATAGTGCAGGTTAAAGCGGTGATCTGTTGTCCATGCTTCGCAACTCGGATGCATGGCAAAATACATCTCGCCCTGAATATTCAGAATTTGTGATGAGCTGCGCTTGGCTGTCATCTCGATTTTATAGATCGCCTTATGCGGGGCCAGCACTTTATAGGCAGCCTTGTCCAGCCGCTCGGCTGCTTCCGCAGAATGACCCAGCAGTAACAAAAGGAACAGGACAGGTGGTACAGCAGACAGGCGCATAAAAGGTCAGCACTTTCTCTATCGTTGCATTTCCATACAAGGTAGGGGGCTTTGCCCCTGCCGTCCAGCCTTGCCGGTCAGATTTAGCCCGGCAATTTTGGACCAGTGTCCCCAGTCTGCCATGCCAAACCGGCAAAAATGGGGCAGATGAAATTCATTTAAATAATTGATAAATAATAATAATTTATGCGAATCCCATTTGGCACAATCCTCGCAATACTCTTTTCATGGGTGTGGCGATTAATAAAAAAACAGCGTCACGAGTTTAAAAACTAAAGTTGTTAGGGTTAATAAAATGACGACAGAAATAATCAGCAGCAGGGAAATTGCCGTGGCCACAACAGGTACGGCGCTAACAGGACTCACGTTACCCGCGGGGACAAACCGGACAAACGGCAAAAACAAACGCGGCAAAACAGGAATATCACCGTCTCATGCAACGACAGGTGAACCACAAAAGCAGGCCATCGAAACCAAATCTCTCTTTGCGGTGCTTGAAGAACATGCCCGTGAAAGGGAAGGTTGGGACCGTAGCATGAGCGCTACTCTGGCTCTCCTCCGTCAGGCGCACACCATGCTTGAAGATGCCGAAGACAAAATCTTCGAACAGGAACAGCGTATCCGCCAGCTGGAAAAAGTGGCTACAACCGATGAACTGACAGGATTGCTCAATCGCCGCGGCTTCTATGATGCCTTCACGGGTGAGTTGGAGCGGTGCAATCGCGGACTGGCCAAAAGCGGGCTTCTGGTGCTGATTGATCTCGATAATTTCAAAATGATTAATGATACCTATGGCCATCTCGCGGGTGATGCGGCTTTGCGCCTTGTGGCCCGTACCCTGAAGAACGAGGTCAGGGCCATGGATTATGCTGCCCGACTGGGTGGTGATGAATTCGTATTGCTTCTCTCCCACACAAGCAAGCGTGATGCGGCTTCCCGCGCCCAGAAAATCGGCTGGAAGCTCAATAACCTGACATTGTCCTGGTACGGGGAGCCGATCCCCGTCCGGGCAAGTCTGGGACTGAAAGATTTTGCGGCCGGAGATAAAGCCGACATGATTTTCAATGCTGCGGATGCAGGCCTCTACGAGCAGAAAGAAGCCCGTAAACGCAGTGCTGAAACCACCGAAACCCCTTCAAAACCATCGGATGTCGCGGAAGAGCAGACCGCAACAGCCTAAAGGAACCAGAGAGAGTTTGAACGAACAGAACAGAATTCGCCTGCCGTCCTCCCTAACCGTGAACCCAAACCCCTAGGCAGGCGATTCCCCCGGCCCGGTCAACGACCCCAAACGTTGATCGGGCCATTCCTTTTTATCTGGCCGGTCAACGACCCCAAACGTTCATCGGGCCTTTCCTTTCTATCAGGCTGGACCGTTGTTTTTTATCGTCTTTCTTTTGCCCCATAGTTCTGCGATGCTGGCGATAGATGGGTTTGTTGAAGGGAAGGGGCATATCATGAAACTGTTTTATTCTATGGCGCTCGGGATGTTGTTGGCTGGTCTGGTTGCGGGTGCTGCACCTGTACAAGCGCAAGGGCAACCTTCGGGCGGTAGCTCCGTGCAGCATGCCCATGCGATTGCGGCTGTGTGTCCCGGGGCATGGGAAAGTCCGGCCTGCCTGACGGCGGTGTCGCGTTCGAACATGGATATGGTTTCCAATTATGGCGCAACCCTGCAACAAAACCGGCAGGATGCCGCTGCGGAAACGCTCAAGCAACATTGCGCGGCCTCAACCGCCCATAGTGAACAACAATTTCCGGCCTATGCCATGCGTGAAGCTTTTGTCGAATGTGCCAACATCATTTCCGATCTGCATGACCAGACAGGCTTCAAACCGCATCAGGGTCATTACCAGCTCCTGATCGCCCCGATCATGTGCCTTGATAAAAATGACCAGTGCCGTGGCTATGAGCAGGCCCTTCAGAAATACAGGTAATAAAAAAACGGCAGGGGTTACCTGCCGTTTTTATAAGATTTCTATTCTTACGCACTTTTCTTTTCGACGCTGCTTTCAACCTTGATCGGCGGAACGACCTTCAGATGCAGGTCTTTGAGCTGCTGCGGGGTCGGGTCGGTCGGGGCGCACATCATCGGATCTTCATACGCACCGTTCATGACGAAAGCGTAAACTTCGCGCAGGTTCGGTTCGTTAGCGAGGATCATCACGATACGGTCGATACCAAAGGCACAACCACCGTGCGGGGGCGCGCCGTATTTAAAGGCTGCGAGCATACCGCCGAATTTCTTCTCCAGCACATCACGGGAATAACCGGCGAGGGCAAAGGCCTTTTCCATGATTTCCGGTTTGTGGTTACGAATGCCACCGGAAGCCAGCTCAAAGCCGTTACAAACGCAGTCATACTGCGTAGCGACAACCGCCAGAGGATCACCATTGAGGGCTTCAAGGCCACCTTGGGGCATAGAGAACGGGTTGTGCGAGAAATCGATCTTGCCCGCTTTCTCATCCATCTCGTACATCGGGAAATCAACGATCCAGTGGAATTTGTAAACGCCTTTTTCACGGGCACAAGCATGGCCAGCAGGCAGGTCATCACAAATCTTGTCGCGGGCGCGACCGGCAAACTTGGCGGCCTTGCCCTCCATATCGCAGACAAAGAAGATGGCATCACCATCTTGCAGGCCGGCAATGGTTTTGAGTTCTTCCTGAGCGGCGGGCGGAATGAATTTTGCAATCGGGCCCTTGCCTTCGGCGCCTTCAACCACGATGTAACCCAATCCTGGTGCGCCTTCACCGCGTGCCCAGTCATTCAGCTTGTCAAAGAAGCTGCGGGGCTGGTCGCTCACTTTCGGGGCGCGAATGGCGCGGACAACGCCACCTTTTTCGATTACGCCTTTGAAAGCATTGAAGGTAACATCATCGCGTTTGAAGACGGATGTCACATCGCAAATCACCAGCGGGTTACGCATATCAGGTTTATCCGAACCGTATTTCAGGATGGCATCGGCATATTTCATGTTCGGCAGCCATTCAACGCGGTGCGGTGTGCCCGTCCAGTCAGCGAATTCCTTGAAAATGCCGTCAATGACAGGGGTCATGGTGGCGAAGATATCTTCTTGCTGGACGAAGCTCATCTCGACATCAAGCTGGTAGAATTCGGCCAAGCGGTCGGCGCGGCCATCTTCATCACGGAAGCAAGGCGCGATCTGGAAGTAACGGTCGAAACCGGCCACCATCAAAAGCTGCTTGAACTGTTGCGGGGCTTGCGGCAGGGCATAGAATTTTCCCGGATGCAGGCGGGAAGGCACCAGATAATCCCGTGCACCTTCTGGTGAAGACGCGGTCAGGATCGGTGTGTTGAATTCCTGAAAACCCTGATCCCACATGCGGCGGCGCATTGACTGGATTACATTGTTACGCAGGCGTATGCGGCTATGCATGGCATCGCGGCGCAGATCGAGGAAACGGTATTTCAGACGGACATCCTCACCGGCGGCATCGGCATCGGCCACTTGCAGCGGCAAAACATCGGCGTTTGATTGAACGGTCAGTTCATCAATGTAAACTTCGATATCACCCGTGGCGAGATCGGCATTGGCGGTACCTTCGTGACGGATTTTCACGCGGCCTGTGATCGTAATCACGGATTCAACGCGGCATTTTTCCATCTCGGCCAGCAGGGGGCTATCCTGATCGACCACGCACTGTGTGATGCCTGTGGTATCGCGCAGATCGATAAACAGCACGCCGCCATGGTCACGTTTACGGTGGATCCAGCCCGAGAGCTTGACGGTCTGGCCGGCATGGTCTTGGCGGAGTTCGGCGCATTTATGGGTGCGATAGGCGTGCATGGTAAAATCCATCGGTTTTTTAGGGGTTCTAAACAGCCAGCACCATATCGCCAGCCCTATGAAAATTCAAGAAATAACGATGAATTTCAGGCCTTTCCGGTCGGGGTCAGACAAGGAAGCGGCAGATAATCTTTATTGCGGAACTTGCTTTGGGAACTGGATATCTGCCACAATTAATATACATAATTACAAATATCATGCGTAGATACTAGAGTAAAAGACTATGTTGAGTGATGCCTTCAAGGAATTGCTGAGCCTTCAGGAAAGAAGGCTTGAAGATATACAGGCCGATTGCCTACCTTTTGCAAATAGGGGGGAAGGGGAATCGGCAACCGTCCACCAGCGGATTGTGGATGAAGTCAGCGAAATTCTCAGGCTGACCCGTATTTTCAAAGATACAGATCGGGAAGAACCCGAAGAGCAACACAGCGCGCTGAAAGCCTATGGCATTGTGTCATATGCCAGTATGAACCTTGCCCATTTTCTTTTTAGCAATAGCCATTGTGCAGGCCCCTTTCGTAACAAGGCCTTACAAGGTCATGGGGCGGTCATGCAGATTATCGCCCGCGAGCAAATCCTGATTTGCGTGAATGCGGGATGGGCAATCATCGGTAAAATTAACGAGCGCAGCCGTCTTCTCGATAAGGAATTGTCCTTGGGAGATCAAAGTGCCGAGGGTCTTTTATCGGCGTGTCAGGCAACGCTGCACGCCCTGTCCGAACGGGAAGAATAGGCCCTTCCCGTAGAGATTCTTCGAATAAGTTCATTTTTATCAATAAGATACACATCCTCCGCCCATATTGTCATAAAATTATGGACAGGGGGCGTAAACAGTATTATGGCTTATCCCACAACAATAATAGAAAAACAGGGACGTCCATCAATGCTGAGCGATGCATTCAAAGAACTATTGACGATTGAAGAAGGCCGCCTTGAGGCCATTCACGCTGATTGCCTTCCTTTTGCGAAAGAGGGTGATGCGGAAGCTTCCGGTGTTCACCGTCATGTGGTCAAGGAAGTGGGCGAGATTCTTGATCTGGTGCGAGCGTTCCGTGCGGTGAATGAAACCGATCCCGATAAGCAGCGCGCAGAAATGAACAAATACAAAATTCTTTCCGAGAAGAGTATGAACTTATCGGCCTTTCTCTTCAGCAATAGTCATTGTGCCGGTCAATTCCGCAATGCCGTTTTACAAAGCCACGGGGCGATGATGAATACGATTGCCCGCGAACAAATCCTGACGATTGTCGATTTGGGTTGGCGTATTATCGAAGGCATGAATGCGCGGGACAAACAAAAACTGGCAGAGCAAGGCATAGTCCTGGAGACTTCGCCTGAGGCTAATACAAATCAACAAGGGAACAAATCCCCCACTCGTGCTTCCCATTTGCGGTTGGTATCTACTGAGCAGAATATTTCCCCGTAATTGTTACGCTATAAAATTGTGTGACAACTACACAAGAACACCCTAGTCTGTTAAGAATAATAAAAAAAACCGACAGGGATGCTATGGAAGATAACAGGGTTCAAAGGCTGGATCGCCTTTGCGAAGAGCTGGAAAATTTGCGTGACCGTTTTGATCGGCGCAGCAAGCAAAATTGGTCTTCAATCACTGATGCCTATATGAATGGTTTGATGCTGCGTGGCGTATCATCGGCTTTTTCTGTTCTTTCCCGCCTTTGCAGTTTTTTCCATCATCATGCCGATCAAAAGGGCGCTCTGCCCCTTACAGTCAGGGATGAGTATTTTGATCTGATTGTCGAGACCTCTACAGAGGCTTGTGCCTTGCGGAGTCTGGCTAACAAGAACATGAACCGTGTGGGATCTGCTCCCGGGGCGCTGGGCCGTTTGTCCCCCTATTTCCTTAGTGTGGTCTTGCGTGAGCGTGAAGAGATCGTGAAGCTGGAAACGGGTCTGACCGCCGGTATTAGGGAGGACATCGAAATTTTAAAAACGATGCCGCGTGCGGGTAATAGAAAACTGCGTCTGGTGCATTCTGTTTAAAAAATTGAGCCGTGTAGAGAATGGCCGTTATTAGAGGAAGTTATGCAGAGAGAACAGGTTTTACAGGGAATCGAAGAAAATTTGGAGAGAATGCTGGACAGGGTCCGGCATCGTCAGACCAGAGAGGCGGCCTTGCCGGAAGATGGCCTGATTAATGGCCAACTGAGCAGAACACTTTCTGCTGTGCTTGATCTGACACAGATTTTTTCAGCGTCAAGAATGGGCGGTTTTGGCACCTCACCGATGAGACAAGCACAAACGCTGGATAATTTCTCGAAGATTATGCCGCAGCTGGCGCAACTGGTTCAGACAATCGATTTATCGCTGGAAAGGCCGCGTACTCTTTCACCTCTTTTTATGCGTATTACTGCGAAAGAGCGTACCGAGCTTCTCGGGGTTATGATGACGGCCAAGGACTTGATTGCGGCCCATGCCCAAGAATCTATTAAAACAATCGAAGAGCATCGCCGTGCTGAAGAGGTTCAGGCCAGAAATGCCTTGGCATGTCTCATGATGCCCTATCAGATGGCGTGGCATTTTATGGCGAATTGTATTTCGGCACAAAGTCTCTGGACTGCGGGGTGGTCAGGGTGGCTTGACCAGCGGTCAGCTCCGTCCGCGCCTTCGCGGTCTGCTTTAAAGCTTGTCATCAATAATCCCTGAAGGGCAGTTGATCAGATTTAAATACACACTGGTTATGCTTATGTAAAAATATCATGGCCTAAGCCCTTGTGAGGCATGATATATTCAGGCTACAACGGCATATGACCAGTATTATTGCCAATCAAACAGAACTGAACGCTTTGTGTGCCGAACTGGCGCAGGGGCCATATTTTACCATCGATACGGAATTCTTGCGGGATAAGACCTATTACCCGCAGCTTTGCCTGATACAGGTGGCAAGCCCGACGGGCGAGCCCAAAGCGATTGATCCGTTGATGGATGGGATAGATCTGGGACCCCTTTTTGTACTGTTGGCTGATGAAAAGGTCTTGAAGGTTTTTCATGCTGCGCGTCAGGATCTTGAAATCTTTTTCAATCTGATGGGCAAGGTGCCGCATCCGATTTTTGATACGCAAGTGGCCGCCATGGTGTGCGGATTTGGCGAGTCTGTGGGCTATTATTCTCTGGTGGCCGAGATATGCGGCGTCCATCTGGATAAGGGGGCGCAGTTTACCGATTGGTCCCGTCGTCCGCTCTCGAAGAAGCAGTTACTTTATGCGCTGGATGATGTGACCTATCTGCGCGATATTTACGAAGATCTAGCGAGGCAACTCGCTGAAAGCCAGCGTGTTTCATGGTTGAAGCAGGAAATGGAAATCCTGACCAGTGATGAAACCTATCTCAATCGTCCGGAAGATTCATGGGAACGCATCAAGGTGCGTACCGACAAACCCAAGGTACTTGCTGTCCTGCGGGAAGTTTCGGCTTGGCGTGAACGCGAAGCACAAGGACGTAATGTCCCGCGTCAACGCATCGTCAAGGATGAGGTGTTGGCCGATATGGCGATTCACCCCCCTGAAACAGTGGAAGAACTAGGAAAGATCAGAGGTCTTTCCCCTGATTTTGCCCGTGGCAAAATGGGTAAGGCCTTGCTAGAGGCCGTGCATAAGGGTTTGGCGACGCCCCCAAAGGATTGTCCGCGTATTGAGCGCCGTCCGAAATTCCCATCCGAAATGACGCCAACACTTGAGATGCTGAAAATGCTTTTGCGTATCCAGTGCGCCGAAGCCGGTGTGGCGACGAAACTGGTGGCTAATACTGATGAACTTGAATCTTTTATTCTGAATCCTGAAGGAGAGTCAGTTCTGAACAAAGGATGGCGTTATGATTTATTCGGCAAGGTTGCCAAGAACATGATGAAGGGCCAGATAGCCCTCTGCCTGAAAGACCGGCAAATCAGCCGTATCGATCTTTAGGGAGGCTGTTATGGCTTTGCGCGATTCCCCCTCGTTTCAGGCCCTGCGCCAACATCACCAGATGATGAGCGATTTTGATTTGGGGCGTGCCCTGCACGACAAGGAACGTTGTCAGGCTCTGATGATCGATTGCCATGGGCTAATGTTCGATTTTTCCAAAAATCTGGTTTCATCGCAAACCATCCATATGCTGATGGATATGGCGCGTTCTTGTCATGTGGAAGAATGGCGTACAAAGCTCTTTCGGGGTGAGAAAATCAATAATGGCGAGAATCGTCCCGTTTTACATCCTGCCCTGCGTGCCGATCCTGCCGCGGATGTGCGTGTTGATGGTGTGGCGATTATTCCTGAAATGCAGGCAGCTCTAAAAAAAGCTTATGCATTGTCGGAGGCTATACGCCAAGGCAAGCTCAGGAGTCCATGCGGGAAAGTTTATACCGATGTGCTGTGTATCGGTATTGGCGGATCCGATCTGGGGCCGCGCTTTGTCAGTCAGGCCTTGCGCCATCACCATGATGGGCCGCGTCTTCATTTCTTGTCGAATGTTGATGGGCATGCCGCTGCCTATACCTTGCTGCCATTGGATGCGGAAAGTACGCTGGTTGTTGTCACGTCCAAAAGTTTCTCGACGCAAGAAACATTGATGAATGCCAGTTTGGCCTGTCAATGGCTGGAACAAGGCGGCGTCAGGAAGGAACAGGTTGCTGCGCATATTGTGGCGGTAACAGCCAAACCCGATAAGGCCAAAGAATGGGGCGTGCCGGAAGATCAAATCCTCGTATTCGATGAAGGTGTGGGGGGGCGTTACTCCCTGTGGTCTGTGGCGGGTTTTCCCATCATGCTGGCGATGGGTTCTGAAATATTCGGCGCTCTTTTGAACGGGGGGCGTTTGATGGACCAGCATTTCCGTACGGCTCCGCTGGAAAAAAATATTCCCGTTCTGATGGGCATGATCGGTATCTGGTATCGGAATATTTATGATTACCGGAATTTGGCCTTATTGCCTTATGACGACCGCTTATCGTCTTTATCCCGCTATGTGCAGCAAATGGATATGGAATCCAATGGCAAGAGCGTTGACAGAGACGGCCACGGCATTTCCCATGCCACGGGCCCCATAGTTTTTGGTGAGGCCGGCACAGATTGCCAGCATTCTTTCATGCAGCTTTTGCATCAGGGGGAAATCGTTCCCGCTGATTTTATCGCTGTTGCCGAAGCTGATCATGGATATCAGGAGAACCATAAAGTTCTTCTGGCTCATTGTCTGGCACAAACAAGGGCCTTGGCTATCGGGCAAACCAGAGAACAGGCCGCAGGCGACCCCGCCCGTGTTTTTTCGGGGCAGCGGCCTTCGACAACAATTATGCTGCCACGGCTTGATGCTTTTTCTTTGGGTATGCTGATTGCCGCCTATGAACATAAGGTGTTTGTCCAAGGAGTTGTTTGGGGGCTGAATAGTTTCGATCAACCCGGTGTTGAACTTGGTAAAACATTGGCGCAGAGATTGCTTGATGCCGATGAGGTAAATGAGGATTTATTTGATATTTCTACAGCCGCCCTGTGGAAAAAGGCGCGTGGCTGATTATCAATCAAGATAGTGGCGTGCCTGCTGTTCCAAGCCCAAAAGTCCAATCGCATCATGCTTGACCAGATAGACGGGAATACGCTTCATGTAATCTTTGAAGCGGCCTTTGGATTGGAATTCTTCAAGAAAACGTGAGCGCAGGAAATGTTCTCCGAGTTTTACAGGGATACCACCTGCAATATACATACCGCCTTGGGCATTGAGTGTCAGGGCCAGATTGCCCATGATGCGCCCTAAAAAGCCGCACATCAGATCAAGTGCTTCCTGACATATATCGCATTCACCATTGATGGCAGCGGCACTGATGGCGGGCGCATCCCGATCGGGACGGTCATGTTTGTTATCAAGGGCACGAATGGCATTGTAGAGATTCTCGAGACCTTTGCCCGAGCAAACACGTTCGGCTGATATGTGATGATATTTGACACGCAATTGCTGGAAAATCTGGAATTCGCGCTCTGTTATTGCAGGCATGGTGACGTGGCCACCTTCGCCCGGTTGCGGGCTATATTCATGGCCATCCCAGAACAAGGATGCTGCACCTAATCCAGTGCCGGGTCCTACAACCCCACGGGGGCGCTGGGCAACAGGGGATTCGCCTCCTATATGCTGCAATAGGTCAGGAGAAATGTTGGCCACAGCCCAGGCAACAGCGTGAAAGTCATTAATGACAATCAGGTTTTTGAAGCCCATATCCTGCTGCAGGGTTGATTTCCGGAAGGCCCAGGGAATACTTGTGAAGCCGATCAAATCTTCTTCCGCAGGGCCAGCCACAGCCAAAATTGCTATATCCGGTTTGTTACGCCCTGCCTTTTGCAGGTAGGCGGTTATGGCTTCCTTTGGGCCTGTATAATCACGACATTCCAGATAGAGAAGGTCATGCAACCCGTCACGATCAACGATCCCAAAGCGGGCATTTGTGCCGCCAATATCGGCAATCAGGACGGAAGAAGTCATGATGCTGTCCTTAGCCCTTAAGGGCAAGTGATGCCTTTGGGGCCGCGCTGAGAGTGTCGCCACCATTCACTGTAATCTGGTCAAGGTAAGCGCCAATTTCATCAGCGTAAGGCAGGGCGATTTGGGCGCCGACCTTTGTACAGGCCAGTGAGCCTGCCACAGCCGCATATTTCAGGGCTTCTGTAATAGGCAGCTTTTTATCAAGTGCCGCACACAGGAAGCCGACAAAAGCATCGCCCGCACCAATTGTATCGACGGCCTTAATCTTGAGCGAAGATACGGTGATCAGTCCTTCAGGACCACAATAGACCGAACCATCAGGACCCATCGTGACAATGGTTGTCAGTTCAAAGCGTTTATAGAGATCAGCAGCAAACGAGAATTTATCTTCTGTCGGGATACCCAGACGGCCCCCCAGAATATCGGCTTCGTGTTCATTGACGATAATGATATCGAGATCTTTGAGAGCTTGCTCCGAAATTTCGCTGGCGGGTGCCAAATTCATCACGGAACGGGCACCTTTTTTGCGGGCGCGGGCGACAAGGGCTTCCGTTTCCTTCATTTGCAGTTCGCCTTGAACCAGAACGATTGTGTCCGGCCCCAGCAATTTATCAGGCACACTTTCCTGACGGGCTTTCTTATTTGCACCCTGGCTGACGACTACTTTATGGGTGCCGTCAGTCTCATCAACAAAAATGGTCGCCAGACCGGAAGGAATGCCTTCCAGAACTTCAAGGCCTGATACGTCAACCTTGTTGGTTGCCAGATTTTTATACATTTGACGACCATGGCCACCATCACCAACAGCGCCAAAGAAACGAACTTCGGCACCGGCGCGTGCTGCGGCTACGGCCTGATTGGCGCCTTTGCCGCCAGGGGCTTCCAGATGACTATCCAGATGGACGGCAGTATCGCGTTCCGGCAATCCGGCCAGATCAAAAAACAGGTCGAGTACGTTCGATCCGAAAACAATAATCATCTTGAAATCATCCTTTTAAAGTTTAGTCCTGCAGGTATTGCGCCAATGTCGCCTTGGAACCCTTGGTGTAAAGGCTTTCGAGCGCAGCGGCGATTTCCTGACGGACAACCTGTGATGTTGAAACGGTAGTACCAAAAATATCCTGCAATCCCAGCAGTTGATCAGGGTTGCGTGGTTCAACTTTGGCGCGGGCGACCAGAATATCGGCCATCGGGTCTTTAACCGGAATGGCCTTCATCTCTTCGTCTGTACCACTCAGGAAGCGGAACCATCCCGCAAGAGCCAGACAGGCGAACTTGACCGATCCGCCTGCTTTCAGCTGGTATTCGATGCAAGGTACGATCGCGTTCTTGATTTTCTGCGAGCCGTCTTCGGCCAGACGCAAAATCTGGTCGCGCACAGCCGGATTTGCAAAGCGGCGGATCAGAGTATCCTTATAGGATGTCAAATCAATGCCCGGCACATCAGGTACGCTCGGTGTGATATCGTGATCCATATAGGAACGGACAAAACGGCTGATCAGCGGGTCATTCATCGCCAGATCAACATCGCGATAGCCCATCAGGTAAGACATATAAGAAAGGGCCGAGTGCGAACCGTTCAGCAAACGCACTTTCATCTTCTCATAAGGCTCGACGTCCTTGACGATCTGTACGCCGACATCTTCCAGTGCCGGACGGCCATAACGAAAATCATCTTCCAATACCCACTGGATATAATCTTCGCATACGACAGGCCATTGATCGTCAATGCCGAACTTTTCCAGCAGGACCTGACGGATGGCATCGGTGGTAACCGGTGTAATACGGTCCACCATGGCATTCGGGAAGCTGACGTTATCTTCGATCCAGCGCGCCAGTGCCGGATCGCTCAGTGAGGCAAAACTGGTCAGGATGTGTTTGGTGATGTGGCCGTTACCGGGCAGGTTGTCGCAAGACATGACCGTAAAGGCCGGCAGACGGTTTTGCATACGGTGACGCAGTGCGGCTGTCATATACCCGAGCGCGCTCTGGGGCGCGTCAGGATTTTTCAGATCGTGTTGGACCATCGGGTGAGATTCATCCAGATCACGGTTCTTGTCGTAGCAATATCCTTTTTCTGTGATGGTCAGGGACAGAATCTTCATCTGCTCGTCAGCAAGCTTTTTCAAGACGGATGCCGGATTGGACGGGGCGTGCAGAATATCCTTCATTGAACCGACGATCGAGGCGACATCCTCTTCGCGGCTTCTTTGCAATACGGTGTACAGGCAATCCTGATTTTGCAGGGCTTGTACGTTGGCTGTGTCATTATCGAGAAGACCTACGCCACTGATCATCCAGTCGGAAGGGTTCAGGTTGAGAAAGTCATTCATGTAGACAGCCTGGTGGCTGCGGTGGAAGCCACCCACGCTCATGTGCACAAATCCGCTTGCCAATGACTGACGGTCATATGCAGGCGTAGCCACGCGCTGCGACAGGGCATCCAAAGAGGACGTATTGACTTTAAGAGCCGCGGATGAATTTTGCGGAGCGACAGAAGCGGTCATTATAGAACCTTCCAAAACAGGGTTACGATATTTGCGGTCTTTGCCCTGTGGCTACAGGCGCAGAAGGTGCGGCTGACTGCTGGGCTGGAAGGGCTTCTACTATGTTTTGGGGCTTTTGGCAAATCGTCCCCAGATGGTGGGCCAGACATCCTAAAAGCTTTTTCGAGGATGCCAGATCCCTACCGAAAATCTCGGGGTGTGCGGTTACAAACCCTGTTGTGGCGCCATTACGAAGCGCTTCATCAGGGAAACCGTTGCGGGTTGCCTTGTCATCCATAATATCGAAAGCCGGACCTGATTGTTTCAGGTACTGAACCCAGCTGGCAACAGCAAAGCTCAAGTTCTTGAACGGTGTTTGTCCGCCCACAGCGTCACGCAAAGGCTGAATGAAACGTGAGTCAACCTTATCAACCCCGTTACGTGCCAGACGTGCGAGTTCATCCTTCATAAAGGGACTGTCCAACCTTTCAAGGATGCAGGCTTTGTAATCGGCAATCGATACACCTTGAATAGGGGGAAGGGTCGCTTCCATTTCGCCCATCAGATCTGTAATATAGGTTCTGATTTTGGGATCGGCCACAGCTTCGTGCGCGTAGGTATACCCGCCCATGCGTCCGCTGATACCCAAAGCCATATGGATACCGTTCAGCATCCTGATCTTCATGAGTTCATAGGCGGCAACATTGTCGGTCAGAAGCGCGCCTGATTGATCAAGGGGAGGAAAGGCGGGGCCTTTTTCCGGTTTCTCGATCACAAATTGTCTGAATTTTTCTGTGTAGATAGGCCATTTGTCATCAAGCTGGTAGCTGTCGTGATGCTTTTGGGTATGTTCGCCTGTTGTCTTCGGGACAATACGGTCAACCATGGTCGACGGGAAGTCGACTTGTGCGTCAATCCAGTCATGCAGCGCTTGTGAACGCTGGGCAGCATAGGCGAGCACAACGTTTTTCAAGATTTTTCCGTTACAGGGCAGGTTATCGCAGGACATGACGCGGAAGGGTTCCAGACCTCTTTCCATTCTCATTTCCAGTGCCTTTACAATGTAGCCCACAGTCGAGGTCGGCTCATCTGCTTTCAGAAGATCGGCCTTAATATCCTCGTCATCAAAATCAAGGCTGCCATTCTTATAGTAGTATCCACTTTGGGTGACTGTCAGGGTCACAAGCTTGATATCGGGATCGGCCATCCTATCAAGAACCACTTGCGGGTTCTCGGCGGCGACCAAAACATCTTTTACGCTGCCGATCACGCGGGCTTTGTTGCCCTGCGTGCTTTGTTCGACAACACTATAGAGGTAATCCTGATCTTTCAGGGCGTCACGGGCACCACTGCTGCGCAGACTGATAGCGCAAATGCCCCAGTCTTTCTCACCTTTTGCAAGCAAATCATCTACATAGACGGCCAAATGTCCGCGAAAGAACGCGCTCGGCCCGATATGGACGATGCCGGTTTTAACTTGATCTCTGTCGTACGCTGGTACGGATATGTCGGCTTGCAACTGGTTTAAGTTCTGGTTGCAAAGACGTTGAAGTGAATCACCCTTTTCCACAATCTTCACCCTGCCGTTTATTATTGAAGGATCATAACCTACAGAGTCTTAATAATTAGCGCAAATATTGCCCGTGCTGCATATGCGAAGTAATTTTATTGCGCAATTAAGCTTTTGATCAGGCACCCGAATATATTATGTATTGAAATTACTAAGAAAATGGAAGGCAGCGTAATGAGTGAATGGTGGCGCGGATGTGTGGTTTATCAGATTTATCCCCGCAGTTTTATGGATTCCAACGGTGACGGCGTAGGGGATCTGGCAGGTATCCAGCAGAAGCTGGATTATGTCGCCTCTTTGGGGGTGGATGCCATCTGGATATCTCCTTTTTTCAAGTCACCGATGAAGGATTTTGGCTATGACGTTTCCGATTATCGGGATGTCGATCCGGTTTTCGGCAGTTTGGATGATTTTAAGGCCGTTCTGAATAAGGCCCATGATCTGGGCTTAAAGGTTCTGATCGATCAGGTATGGTCGCACACATCGGATCAGCATGACTGGTTCAAGGAAAGCCGTCAGAACAAGGATAACAGCAAGGCGGACTGGTACGTTTGGAAAGATCCTCAGCCTGATGGCACGGCACCCAATAACTGGCTTTCCTATTTTGGTGGTCCTGCATGGACTTGGGATTCCCGTCGGGAGCAATATTATCTGCATCATTTTCTTAAAGA
This sequence comes from Micavibrio sp., assembly GCA_046294845.1. Lineage (GTDB taxonomy): Bacteria > Pseudomonadota > Alphaproteobacteria > Micavibrionales > Micavibrionaceae > Micavibrio_C. Next base: position 817,293 of record JBKBNU010000001.1, read on the forward strand.
ACAGCCTTCCTTGAACTACTGGTGTCCCGAGGTAAGGGAGGCAATTAAGCGAACAGCGGCTTTCTGGCTGGATATGGGTGTGGATGGCTTCAGGCTTGATGTCGCTCATGCCTATGTTTGCGATCCTCAACACAGAAGCAATCCGGCGCGCCTTCCTGATGAACCCTATCCGACCGATGTTCCTGCGAGCAATCCGATGGCACGCCAGAAACGCCTGTACAGTATGGATGTTCCCGAAAATATTGAATGGATTGAAGAGCTGGGTGCTTTTATATCCCAGTGGCCGGATCGTTGCCTGCTCGCAGAAGCAGGCGGTGATGACTCTGAACGTACTGCTGCGCGCTATACGCAGGGAGGCAAGCGTTTCAGTATGGCCTATTCATTCGGGTTGGTGGGAACAACAATGGCGCATCAAGATATTATCCGTGCCGTCAGCCGCGTAGAAAACTTGATTGGTGACGGATGGGTATGCTGGGCAACCAGCAATCACGATTTCAAGCGTGTAGCCAGCCGCCTCGAAGGAGACGCGCCTTTGCAGGATAAAGCCTTCTTTGCAACGATTCTGGGTTTGTGTCTGCGAGGGAGCTATTGCCTGTATCAGGGTGAAGAGCTCGGTTTGCCGCAAGCCGAACTGGCCTTTGAAGATTTGCAAGACCCGTATGACATCATGCTCTATCCGGAGCATGTCGGGCGCGATGGTTGCCGTACACCGATGCCGTGGTTGTCAGGGGGATCACAAGCAGGATTCTCGACAGCCCGTAAGACATGGTTACCTATACCGCCTGCACATATGGGGCTGGCCGTTGATTTGCAGCAAGGAGATGAACAATCCGTTCTATCGCGTTTACGTGAGTTCCTGTTGTGGCGTAAACAGAATGATGTTCTGCGCACAGGGGATCTGGGTGTAATCAATGTGGCTGCTCCGTTTATTGCCCTGCAAAGAACCAAGGGTGAAGAAGCCTATATCTGCCTGTTTAATGCCTCTGCGGAGGAGCAGGGTATAGACCTTCAAAAATGCGGCATCGCACAAGCAGAAGAAACATTTTCGTATCAGGTAGCAAAAGAGGCGGATCAATTACGTTTCAAGGGATTTGCTTGCGCGATTTACAAGGTATAATAGCTGCATGAAAACCTTATTACTTCTAAGACATGGTGAAGCGGCAGATCCGGTTGGATCTGGGGGCGATAAAACCAGAACGCTGACCCGTAAGGGGCGCGCCGATATGGCGCAGTTGCACTATACCTTACGTACACAAGGTTTAATGCCGGCTTTTGCCTTGTCATCCGATGCCGAACGGACCAGACAAACGCTTGATGCCGTGACAGGGCCTGATTTTGCCGGACAAAAAATTCTCGACCCTCATCTTTATAATGCTGACTTCAATCGTATAGTCGAGGCCATCCAGAATATTTCCGACGAATTCTCATCAGCTATGATTGTGGCACATAATCCCGGCATTCATATGGTTGCCATGAACCTGATTGCTGATTCATCCGACCAGACTTTGCAGATGAAGCTATTGTCTGGTTACAGCTCGGGGACTTTGACAGTGTTGCAGTGTCCGGTAGATAGATGGTCGGATATTGATTTAAGGCGTAATCATCTTGCGCATCTGATTGTCCCAGCTTGAATGCGGATTATTCCCCACCGGTTTGTGTCATCAAAACATGACGGACCAAGGGCAGTGATACCGGTCTTTTTTCAGCCAGTGCCAGATGATCGGCTTTTTCCACCAGATCGCGTGCGGCGGCAAAAGATCTTTCCATGCGTGGCAGGATATAATTGAGCACATCTTCACCGATCTGGATTTGCCTGTCTGCAAACATTTTGACGAGAACAGCACCGAGCAAGACTTCATCCGGCGACTGAATGGCAACATTGGGCGCAGCGCGCAGACGAGAAGCCAGATCGGGGATAACAAAATCAAGGCGGATGGGGGCGACGCGCGAGGTCATCAGGATAGTGCGCTGATGTTCCTTGGCCAGATTATAAAGATGAAACAGGGTTGTCTCTGCCGCACGATCACCAATCCATTGATCAACCGGATCAATCATAAAATGATCGCCGCTTTGGAATAGAGTATCAGCTTCATGTGTAGCTAATTCCTCGGCTTTGATTGCGGTTGCCTGTGTGCGTGCTTGCCAGACAGCAGCCAAGTGCGATTTGCCACAGGCAGCAGGGCCATAGAGTATGAATGCTGGTGCAGGCCATGACGGCCATAGATCAATCCATGCAACAGCATCCTGATTGCTGGGTGCCACCAGAAAATCATCGCGGCCCGTGGCCGGACGGTGCCCCAGATTGAGGGTGAATTGTTCGTGACGCGCAGGGATCATCAGTATTCTGTCGCAACCGGTGTGGGGGTGGTGCGCCCTTGTTTAAGCTGCAGATTATAAACAACATCATAATTCATGCTGCCGTCATAGGGTGATGAACCATAGGAAGGCGATGACAAGACAATATCCTGTTGCATAAGGGCCAAGCGCAAACGGTCTTCCGACCCGCTGTAGCTCAGTTCAATTTCCGCTTGGCGCGGGGTCAGGCTGATGACGCGCATTGATGTAACAGCGCTTACCTGCCGCAAGGCTTTTTGGGTGGCGGCCCATTCTGGCAAGGTTGCAAACTGGACACGGGCTTTCAGTTTATATGACTGGTCGGCGCTGACGCTGGTTTTGGTTTTCCAGTCGGTCTGGAATGTCTGGCGGGTCAGACGTACGGCAGTGTCGTAGATGCTTTCCTCGCCCTGCATATCCTTTGTTTCTACGGTAACAGCCTTCACAAAAGTAGGGGCGCCCAGATCTGTACGGTAGAGCATAATGTCAATCGCGGCGGGCAGTTCTGTTTCTGCTTGCGCGGGCAGGCGCTTGGGATGGGCGATGGCCAAAATGGCCTCACCTGCGCCATAGCGGCTGATCATGTTTTGAAGATTGGCATTATTGTAGGTCAGGGCCTCGTTATCCTTGATGTCATTCACATCGGAAATATCGCCGATCGGGATCTGCACAGGGACCAAACCCTGACGGCTATCTGTACGGCCCCACGCGGCGAGCCACTGATTTTGTCCATCCCACAACTGTGTGCTTCCCTGTAACTGGATGAACGGCAAGATCAGTACGGGTTTGCTGCGAATATCTGAGTAAGAAACATTCTTGTCGTTAAAATAGGCACGAATGGCGTTGTCTTTAAAACGGAAAGTATAGGTGCCGATATACTGAACACGGGAAAGGCGTTCATCGGTAATCTCGAAATCTTTCACCATGGGTGAAATAGTGTTGCTGGGGGGCGGCGTAAACGCTGCGGCCTCGGCTTCGGGCAATAAGCGTGACGCTAACAGGACAAAAGCATCCTGTTGCGCTTTTTCCAGCCCTTGCTGTTTGGCTTCGACGGCACTCGCGGCTGTAATATCAACTTTGACACCGCTCACGGTGAAAAGAGGATCTTCAGCCTGTGCGATTCCGGAAAAAAAGATCAGGCCGGAAAAAAGGATCCCTAAAAAAGGGATATGGGCGCTGGTGATCCGGTTTAAAAATCTGTATTGTCTGGCCATATTGTTAACCTGTCTGCGGGCATCACGAAGATACGGGACCGCCTCTTTTATATAATCTTTTTGGAAAGCGAATCCAATGAAAGACAGTGCCTATAAACAAGCCGGTGTGGATATAGAGGCAGGCGACGAGCTGGTAAGCCGTATCGGGCCGTTGGCGGCTGCAACATCCCGTCCGGGGGTTATGAGCGGTCTTGGTGGCTTTGGCGCTCTCTTTGACCTTAAAAAAGAAGGGTTTAGCGATCCGGTGCTGGTTTCTTCAACCGATGGGGTCGGGACCAAGCTTAAAATCGCAATTGAATCGGGTCTGCATGATACCGTCGGGATTGATCTGGTAGCGATGAGCGTCAACGACTTGATCGTAAATGGCGCTAAACCTTTGTTTTTTCTTGATTATTTTGCAACTAGCCGTCTGGATGTCGGTGTGGCCGCCCGTGTAATCGGCGGGATTGCCGCGGGTTGCCGTCAGGCGGGCTGCGCCCTGATTGGCGGGGAAACCGCCGAAATGCCCGGCATGTATCAGGATGGCGATTATGATCTGGCCGGTTTTGCCGTCGGGGCTGTCGAGCGTTCCCGTATGCTGGACGGCTCACGGGTCAAAGATGGTGACGTTGTTCTGGGGGTGGCCTCCAGCGGTGTCCACTCGAACGGTTACTCTTTGGTGCGTCATATCGTGGGTAAGACAGGTTTGTCTTATGAGACTCCAGCGCCATTTGCCCAAGGGATGACCTTGGGTGCGGCCCTGATGACACCGACACGTATCTATGTGAAGGCGGTTGAAGCCGCGATGGCGGTGAGCGATCAGGATGGCGGCACCGCTGTTCATGCCATCGCGCATATTACAGGAAGCGGTTTGCCCGGAAACGCAGCGCGTACTTTGCCTGAAGGTAAAGCGATGGTTCTTGATTGCAAGGCATGGGAACTGCCGCCCGTGTTCCGCTGGCTGGCGCAGGAAGGTACTCTCAGTCCTGCCGATCTTTCCCATACCTTTAATTGTGGTTTGGGACTGGTGGTAAGCGTTTCGGCTGCACAGGCAGAGAATGTCAGGAAAGCCTTGCAGGATGCGGGTGAAAAGGTTTTTGTGATCGGTGAAATCATATCTGTTCCTGCGGGAGAAGATCCTGTCATTCTGAGGAACTGTGATCAGGCCTGGTCATGAAAAATAAAATCAGGATGGCGGTGCTGATCTCGGGTCGGGGCTCGAACATGGACGCTTTGATCAAAGCTTGTCAGGACCCTTCTTATCCGGCAGAGATTGTCGCGGTGATCTCCAATCGCCCTGATGCCGCGGGTTTACACAAGGCCCAAAAAGCGGGCATTCAAACAGCTATCGTTGATCATAAAGCCTATCAGGGTCGTGAAGCCTTTGAGGCTGTTTTGCAGGAAACCTTACAAAAATTCGAACCGCTTGATCTGGTTTGTCTGGCCGGCTTCATGCGTATACTGACCGCTGGCTTCGTCAATCAGTGGCAAGGCCGGATGCTCAATATCCATCCTTCCCTGTTACCAGCCTACAAGGGGCTTGATACCCATGCGCGCGCTTTGGCTGATGGCTGCGCACAGGCTGGTTGTACGGTTCATTATGTCACGCCGGAAATGGATGATGGTCCGATATTGGTCCAAAAGGCCGTTGATATCCTGCCGGATGATACAGCCGATAGCCTTGCAGAACGGGTTCTGGAGGTCGAGCATGGGGCCTATGTCGAGGCCGTAGCCCTTTTTGCGGGGCAAAAGCTTTCACAGAGTTGAAAAATAACTATTTTCGGGGTAATCAGAGGGCTGTTGGTTCCTGAACCTGTCTCTTATAGGAGTATAATATGGGCAATCATCCGGTTTCTCACGATCTTGACCCACAACAGCTGGCAGACTCTGCAGCTCTATGGAAAAGATTTACATCTTTTGCAACGGTCGGCACGATTGCCATCGCTGTTTTACTCTCTTTGATGGCACTTTTTCTGGTCTAGAACCGAAAAAAGCGCAGATTTTGGCGGGGGCACGTGAAAACGGCCCTCGTTTTACGTATAGCTAACTTATTATTTTCATTCACTATTCTGTAAGATTTTTAAGGTCATGATAGCTTTGTGGCTTCATGTTACTTCGTCTGGCTGGTCTGGAAACAATGCAGAATAAACAAAAAAGGCAAAGATACGGAATGTATGGCTTCGGCAGGGTATTCGCTCTGTTGATGCTGCTGTCTTTTTGTTTGCTGCTTAAAACTGATAGCCTCGCGCAGAGTGGAACTTACGCGGCACAGCTTAATTTGAACAACGATAGCCAGCGCTATAATCTTGCGCCGTATGTATATGTGACAAAAGATCCGGGCGGGGCCCTGACTTATAAGGGTGTGATCAGTCGCCATTTATCAGGGCAGCGCGGCGATGTGATGCGCGGAAAAATTCTGACGCTGGGATCTTCCAGTACACCCCACTGGGTTATTGCCAGCATCAGTAACCAGAGTGCCGAAGAAAACTGGGTCCTTGATTTCGGCGAACATCTTGATGGTCGTATGGGCCTCATCGATAAAATTTTCATTTATAACCATACAGTCGGCAAGCGTATCATTGATACGGTAAGCCCCAGTCAGGTTCCCGGCGTGGCTACGGACCAGTTCAAGGCGACAGCTGTTCCCTTGCAAATCGCCAGCGGTCATGCGGCGACGCTGGTCATGTATGTGGTGCCACGTGCCGGTGTGCCGTTGACTCTGGGGTTTGATCTGCTGTCGGAAAGCGAGTTTCTGAAAGAACAGTCATCGCCCTTCAAGAAATCAAGTCTGGTTTTTATGGCTTTGGCATTGATTGTGGGTTTTCATGCTGCCTGTATGTTCCTGATGCGCTCTTGGGGCAATATCAGCTTTGTAGGATACTATCTTGCAATTATTCTTCTATTCTCGCTGGATAATAACATCACAGGTTCAGAGCTTACAAATGCACAAGATTTCACGGCTTGGGTGTTCTGGTTCAGCTTTGTTCTGGCTTGCTTTGCTGTCAAAAGTTTTTTTGGCATAGGACGATATGACGGTACGCCGTTCCGTGTTCTGCTGGGGTTGCCGCTTATTACAGGCCTTCTTGTTGTGCTGGTCACCATATTCCTTCCGGATGCGAGTGTCATGCGACACATTGTTCTGGGGGGGATTTTTGTTCTCGGGCATTTGTTTTTGGCAATCGTATCTTTGGCTCAAATGTTTCAAGGACGTAAAGGGGCACCCTATATGTTTATGGGCTGGGGATGTTTGTTCCTGGGCTCTTGTATATCTATGCTTTCCTGTAACGGTATTCTGGTCGCCGTACCGATGACGGTTTCGGCCTATTGGTATGCGCTTTTTGTTCAGGCGGCACTGGTTTCAATCGCTGTCATGATGGATTTTATTTATCAGGATATGCAGCAGGATTTTGATGAAGAAGCGATGCGCGAAGAAAAGCAGCATGTGAACAGAATCAGTCAGGTTCGTGAAAATCAGGAATTCCATAGATTAAAACGTCTGGTCGAGCATGAGCGGCAAGTTATGCAGGAATTGCGGGATAGGGAAGTCCAGCAAAACGAGGAAATGCGTCAGGCCCGCCATCTGGCTGATGAAGCCAACCGCGCCAAATCGGCTTTCCTTGCGGTGGTTAGTCACGAAATTCGTACGCCTATGACTGGTATCATGGGGATGGTCAGATTGCTGTTGGATACAGCTCTGTCACCTTCGCAAAAAGATTACGCCCAGACTATTCAGGATTCCGGTGATGCCATGATGGCCTTGCTGAATGACATTCTTGATTTTGAGAAAATCGAGAGCGGCAAAATGGATCTCGAAATGATTGATTTCGATCTCCACCGTTTGGCTAACAGCGTTGTCACATTGATGTCCGGTCATGCCAACAACAAGGATATATATCTAAAGCTGGATATGGACCCTTCAGTACCTCACTATCTTGTAGGTGATCCGGTACGTATGCGTCAGGTTTTGCTGAATCTTGTCGGTAACTCTATCAAGTTCACCAAGCAGGGTGGTGTGACGCTGGAGATCAAGGCCGAGCCAAACTCGGAAGGCTTGGCCCGCGGCAATATGTCGAAAATCAGATTTTCGGTCAAAGATACAGGTGTGGGAATTTCCAAGGAAGCACAGAACAATCTCTTTAAGCCTTTTGCGCAAGCTGATTCCAGTGTAAGCCGTAAATTTGGCGGTACGGGTCTGGGGCTTGCCATCTCGCAACGCCTGATCGAAGCCATGGGTGGGCGCATTCAGATAGAATCAGAAGAAGGAAGAGGTAGTAGCTTCTTCTTCGTTCTTATTCTTGAGGAAGGTTCTTCTAGTGGTGTATCGGATCAGGAATCTGGCCGCGAGGGCTTGTCTGCCAAATCATCCAAAGCCCTCAAGATTTTGGTGGTTGAGGATAACCAGATAAATCAGAAGCTGCTTAAGGAGTTCATTGGTCGTATGGGGCATGAAGTGATTACAGCCGATTCCGGTGAGGACGGGATTGAGGCTGTGCGCGAACATAATCCCGATATGGTCTTTATGGATGTAGAATTACCCGGAATTTCGGGGATGGGTGCGACCAAAGCTATCCGTGCTATGGCGGAAGACGATCTGGCGGGGACGCCTGTGATCGCCTTGACAGGCAATACACGCGAAGATGATATTCGCACCTGTTATGCGGCTAATATGAACGGGCACTTGGCCAAGCCGGTTGATCCGATGCGTTTGCGCCAAATGATTGATAAAGTCATTAGCGGCAAGCTGGATAATCCTGTTGAACTTTCTGAATCGCGAGAAACCAGTTATACGCAAACAACACAGCTATCTTCGGCGGGTAAGGCCACAGTTGTGAAACCGGCATCGGCCCGTGAAGCTGAAAACAAAATGGAAGTCAAAGAGCCCCCCCTTCAAGTCACGTTGCCGGAAAAGATTGAGGTAAGGACAGAGAATCAGGATCTGGAAAAATCGGCAGCTCCCGAATCCGTTATTCATCTGCCACCACCGGCACCGGAGCCAACACCTGCTCCTGTGTCGCCACCGCCTGCTCCTGCTAAGCCTGCCACAGACCAGTCTGCAGTTTTAAGACATATCATGCAGGGCGGAGATGATGATTTCGAATTTGAAGAACCTGCACCGAAGAAATCGGTTTCAGCGGAACCGGAGAAATCTTTGATTTCTACGCTTGTTGCAGAACAGGAAGAATCATATCTGGCTCTGGATGATGATGAAATAGACGAAGATAGCTTTGCGCTAGCTTTGGACGCTGCGGATAGCAAAGACGGGCATGCAGGGGATAGAATGTTTGATGCTGTCGTGTTCGATAGTTCCACGCTTGATCCGTTGAAGTCGGCGATGAAGCAGGAAGATCTCAAGGAAATGATAGATGGCTTACTTGATAAAGCAGAAGAAATTGTTCTGGCGCTTGATGTGGCGTTGAACGCGGGGGATACATCGACAATCACAGCGCGTGCCCACGAACTAAAAGGTATGGCCGGTAATTTCGGTTTGATGGAACTGAGCAAAATTGCCGAGAAAATTGAAAAAGATACCAAGGGTGATAAGGATGCTGATGTGAGCGACCTGATTAGCGAGATTCCGCAGGCCTATAAGCGGGCAAGGGCTGATATCTCTGCGTGGATGGGATAATAAAAAGGGCTCCTGATCGGAGCCCTCTTTTGCATTCTATAAAATCTGTCTATCAGGCAGCGATTTCGATTTCACTGAAGAAGAAGCTGATTTCACGACGGGCGTTGTCGTCACTGTCGGAACCGTGAACAGAGTTTGCTTCGATGCTTTCGGCAAATTCTTTACGAATGGTGCCTGGTTCGGCATTTGCGGGGTTTGTGGCACCCATAACTTCGCGATATTTGGCAACCGCGTTGTCAGATTCCAGAACCTGTACAACGACAGGGCCGGAAACCATGAAGCTGACCAGATCGTTGTAGAAAGGACGCTCTTTATGAACTTCGTAGAATTTTTGTGCCTGATCTGTGGTCAGGTGCATGCGTTTTTGGGCAATGATGGACAGTCCCGCTTTTTCGATCACATTGTTGATCGCACCTGTCAGGTTACGGCGGGTGGCATCCGGTTTAATAATCGAGAGTGTGCGTTGTTTGGTCATAATCGGGAAACTCCATATAAAATAAAGCAGTGGACGCGGTTATAGCGGGATGCTGTCTGCCGCGCAAGTCCTGCCTTTGGGGGTACGGGAAGTGAATTTAGGTAATAATATTTCAATAATCATGTCTTATGATTAATAGTTGCAGTTTGGAAACGAATATGGTGTTGTATATTAGAAGAACATAAAAACAGGGAGTAACTCATGTCTTCGGGCATGTCACTAGCAGCCAAATCAAATGTCTATCCTCTTTTTGCCAGTGGTCGCAGGACCTTGCGCGAAGAGTGGGCGGCTGCGGCTAAGGGTTTACCACCGCAGCAAGCCACCAATGATCCGGCCGATCTGGTGGCGGATGCCCATATTATTCAGGCTGATGCCGAAAAACTGACCCGCAGGATCGCCAAGGCCTTGGGCGGTATTGCCGAAATGGGCCCTGAAAAAGATCTTTATCGCGTTTTAAACAAGCTCAAGGGCAAGGAAGACGGCAAGGATATCTCCTTTAACTGTGATTTCAGCCGCTCCCGTGTACTTTTGCGGAACAAGACGCAAATCCGCAATGCCCTTGATATGTTTGCAGAAAGCGGTGTTGTCGACCTGAAAGACGGTACACGTATTCTGGTGCGGGAGGTTGAAAACAACTTCTCGACCTTTAATAAGCGCAAGGCTGGCATTGCCAATCTGGACGTGAAGATCACATTCGAATTTACGACGGCAACGGGAGAGAAATCGTACCATCACCATGAACTGCAATTCATTCCCGAGCAGGCTCGTGATGATTATGAAGCCTCACATGATGCTTACAAACGCAAGCGTTTGGCCCAGATTTATCGCGATGGTGCGGATAACGCCTTGGCGATCTGCGGGAATGAAGGTGATGCCCATGTCTGGTCCAAAAAATGGGTCCAGTTTGATACGGATATGAAGGCATCGGATGCCAAAAGATCGGCCATCCATCAAGAGGTTCGGGACCGTCTGGGGCTGGATGAGCTTATCGGATACCAGCCATGCACTTCCAGCAAGTCTAAAAGACTGGATATTTCTGCCCTGGTACTATAAATAATCCGGAGTTTTTAACCGGATTACATAAATGCAGAAGCCCTATATCACAGAATATTTTAACGTGTGCGGTTTGCCCGTGGTTGCTATCAAAACCATGACAGGCGAATTGGCGCAGGTATGGGCTGCCGACAAAGAGGCTGGCAAACTGCGCCGTGCGCCGGACCTGATGGATGATGTTGAAAGCGACAATCGCACACGTCTGATGTTGAAGCGTGATTTTGACACTTATTGCCGCCAGCACCGTATCGATGCGTCCATTCCTGAAAGATTGATTGCCCAGACTCTGTCTTTGTTCCAGAGCAAAGAGCGTACGGACTATAACGTTGTTGCCGATCCGGCGAAGCCTGTTAACGGTTTTAGACTTGCCTACTCAGGCTAAAGGTTATTCAAAAAGAATTCAGTGAGAAAAACGGCCCGTGAGGGCCGTTTTTTATTTATCTGATATATGAATGACCATCTTATGAGGCCAGAATTTTCTCGATGGCACTCACCGCATCATTCGCTGCCGACCCGTTGGGGCCGCCGCCTTGGGCCATATCCGGGCGGCCACCACCGCCTTTACCGCCCAGCACTTCTACACCTGTCTTCACCAGATCAACGGCGCTGACTTTGGCTGTCAGATCAGCGGTTACCCCCACCACGATCGAGGCTTTGCCGTCTTCTGTGGCGATCAGGGTAATAACGCCTGAACCAAGCTTGCTCTTCAGGTCATCAACCATGGGTTTGAGATCCTTGGCAGGGAAGCCTTCCAGCACGCGGGCTGTAAACTTCATGCCCCCGATTTCCTTGACTTCCGGTCCGGCTCCGGCAGCGGCACCGCCCCCTGTCGCCATCTGGCGACGAAGGTTGGAAAGTTCCTGTTCCAGCTTTTTCTTCTCGTCCATCAGGGCCTTAACACGCGGTACGATGTCGGAAGGGGCTGCTTTCAAAACGCTGGCAGCTTCTTGCACCAGTTGTTCTTGTCCTTCCAGATAACGCAGGGCGTTGGTACCGGTCAGGGCTTCGACACGGCGGATGCCTGCGGATACAGCTGACTCGGATACAATTTTAAACAGGCCTATATCGCCTGTGCGCTTGACGTGCGTACCACCGCAAAGTTCGACAGAATAGGGAATGGTCTGGCCTGTACGCTGGCGGCCCATGCTGACCACGCGCACTTCATCTTCGTATTTTTCGCCGAAGAGGGCGCGGGCGCCTGACTCTCTGGCTTCTTCAAGCGGCAGGACACGGGTGACGACTTCCGTGTTGGCGCGGATTTCGTCATTCACCTGTTCTTCGATCGCGCGCAGTTGTTCCGGCGTGATCGGGTTGGGTTGTGAAATATCAAAACGGGTACGGCCTTCATCCTGCAACGAGCCTTTCTGTGCGATATGATCGCCCAGTGTCAGGCGCAAGGCCTCATGCAGCAGGTGTGTGGCCGAGTGGTTGGATTCAATCGCGCTGCGACGTTTGGTATCAACACGCAGTTCAACACCTTCACCAACATTAATTGTACCTTTCGATACTTTGCCGACATGGACCCACAACTTGCCGATCTGTTTCTTGGTGTCGCTCACAGTAAAGCTGTCGGCATTGGCGGTAATCATCACGCCGCTATCACCAACCTGACCGCCCGATTCCGCATAGAAAGGTGTCTGGTTGACGATGACAAAACCTTCTTCGCCTTCTTTCAATTCTTGAACTTCCTCTAATATAGGAGCCGCTCTCATTTCGTCCAAAGATCTTTGTGTGATTTCCTTGCCACCGACAAAGACGTTTTTTCCTATATGAGCATTGCCCCCCATATAAACATTGTTGTCGACGTGTACACTTTGGGCTTCTGGCCGCGTTGATTTTTTAATAAGTGCAATAACTTGGCCTTCGGCGCTGGTCTTGGCATAGCCGAGAAACTCTGTTGGTCCCAGTTTATCAAAAAGCGCGAACCAGATTTTTGATGTACCGGCATCGCCTGAACCGGCCCAGCTTTTGCGGGCGGTTTCTTTCTGGGTTTCCATGGCCTTTTCAAAGCCGTCCATATCGACTTCCAGTCCTTTGGCGCGCAGGGCGTCCTGAGTCAAGTCAACAGGGAAGCCGTAAGTATCATAAAGCTTGAAGGCAACATCACCTGCGAGCTTCTGGCCTTGCGACAGGCTTAATGTTTCCTCGTCCAGCATTTTCAGGCCACGATCGAGTGTCTTCTTGAAACGGGTTTCTTCGTTTTTCAGGGTTTCGGTGATCAGGGCCTGTGCGCGGATCAACTCGGGATAGGCCTCCCCCATGGATGACATCAAAGTCGGGAACAGGCGGTGCATCAGCGGGTCTTTGGCACCCAGCAAGTGCGCATGGCGCATACCACGGCGCATGATACGGCGCAGGACGTAACCACGGCCTTCATTGGACGGCATCACGCCATCGGCCAGCAGGAACGACGCACAACGCAGGTGATCGGCAATGACGCGGTGGCTGGCGGCCATGTTGCCATCAGGGGAAATACCTGTCAGATCGGCAGAGTGTTCAATGATCGAACGCAGCAGATCGATATCATAGTTCGATGTTTTACCCTGCATCAGGGCAGCAAAGCGCTCGAGGCCCATACCTGTATCGATAGAGGGTTTAGGCAAAGGCTTGCGGTTATAGCCGCCATTACCGTCGGGTTCCTGTTCGAATTGCATGAAAACAAGGTTCCAGAATTCAAGGAAACGGTCGCCATCCTGATCGGCTGAACCTGGAGGGCCGCCTGCGAGTTTGTCACCCTGATCATAGAAAATTTCCGAGCAAGGACCACACGGGCCTGTATCGCCCATCATCCAGAAGTTATCGTTGGTCGGGATGCGGATGATTTTATGATCGGGGAATCCGGCAATCTTGCGCCAGAGGCCTGCCGCTTCTTCATCGGATGTATGGACGGTCACCAGCAATTTATCCTGCGGCATACCGAAATCTTTGGAGATCAGTTCCCAGGCATAGGAAATGGCCTCTTCCTTGAAGTAGTCCCCAAAGGAAAAGTTCCCCAGCATTTCAAAGAAGGTATGGTGGCGCGCTGTATAGCCCACATTATCAAGGTCGTTATGTTTTCCGCCGGCGCGGACCGATTTCTGGGCGGTTGTGGCGCGTGTATAAGGGCGTTTTTCAACACCTGTGAAAACGTTTTTGAATTGCACCATGCCCGAGTTTGCAAACATCAAGGTCGGATCGTTTTGCGGGACCAGAGGCGAGGAAGGCACATGGGTGTGGCCTTGCCTTTTGAAAAACTCGAGGAAAGTGCTGCGGATATCCTGAACGGTCTTAGTCATATCTTTTAAGTTCCTTGAACTGCCTTGAATGTGTTGGATATTAATCAGATAACCCCTGGAAAGTCCATGCTTCCTGCCGCCCTTTTTCATGCGTTTTGCAGGTTAAACAGTGATTTTGGGGGAAGAAATGAAAAGAGCGCCCTAACGGGCCGCCGCTGCTGCTGCCGCGTTGCTCAAAAAGGCTTGGGGAACTGTGAAAAAATATCTCAACATGGCTCTGACTATGGCAGCCTGTAGCCAGCTATGCAATCAAAATGCGCCGCTATTATTGGGTGGTCGCGAGACGCCAGCTGCTTAAACTTGGCAGGCCAGCCTGTTTTACCCCGTCAATAGGTGTGTAATGAGCCCATTGACCTTCGGCTACGGCGTCAAGTGAGGGGATGGGCTGGCTCATGCGCAGGCGATAAATCCAGTAATTGGACATGACACGCTCGACATAGGCTCTGGTTTCACCAACGGGAATACTTTCAATGAATAGCAGAGGATCATCCTGAATGTCTGCCAGTTCGCGTTTCCAGCGTTTCAGGTTGCCGGGGCCTGCGTTATAGGCAATCACCAGCGAGAACAGCTCCTCATCAACATGATCCTGATACAGAAGTTTCTCTATATAACGCTGCCCCAGATCAAGATTGGTTTGTGGATCCTGCAGGGATGCGTGATGAGCCTTGTTTTTGAAATGGTTCATACCGGAGATATAGCTCGCTGTGGCGGGCATGACCTGCATCAGACCTTGTGCCCCCTGGCTGCTGACGGCAGAAGGGTTGAATTTAGATTCCTGACGGACAATGGCATGCACCAAGGCACGATCAACGCGGTAGCCATCACTCATCTTCCATGGCAGGAGCGGGAACAGGGCCGCGTCATAATATCCCCCTTCCGGATGAGGATAGGTCTGGGCCAGTTTCATGCTCAGGCTGGTCAGGTTTTTGCTGATCGCAAGAGCCATCAATCCTTCGCGCAGTAAAGGATCATTCGAAACATCGATTTTTGTCAAAATGGATTGGGCTTCGATAAACTTGCCATCTTTCAGCAGTTCAAAAGCGGCAAGAACTTTCTCGTTCCCTTCCATAGCCTTCTTGTGCTCAGAAGTCAGGCGCGGGCTATCCCAGTTGAAATTATAATCCCAACCCAACGAACGCGTAGCAATCAGGCCATAGAATGTGCGGGGATAGGCAGCGGCCTGTTTCAGCCATGTTGCCACTTCTTGTGGTTTACCGGCACGCATATAGGCCCGGGCTGTCCAGTAGGCACTGCCTGAAGCTTGCCAGGCAGAGCCATAGGATGAATTGGCTGAATTGGCAAACATACGGGCAGCATCTTCGTAATTGCCCATGCGCCATGCGGCCAGACCTGCAATCCATCCGGCTTGCGGGATATAAGTGCCCGAGCGATTGGCGCTTTCGGAGGCCAGTTCGTAGGACTGAACGATTTTCCCTGCCAGCAGATAACCGCGGGCAACCAATGTTTGCAGCTGGTCCTTTTCCACCGGATCCAGATAGGCAACAGCCTTATCATTGCTCAGGCGCTTCAGGGCGCGTGTCGGGCTATCGTTACTGATATCCTGTTTTACAATATTGATCAGGCGGGCAATTGAATCACGCTGGGCTTGCGGGCGTTTGCGCGGCGATTTGTAAAGACGGTTATAGCTTTCCAGCGGTTGTTGCGGGGTGGCCACAGGCTTGATGACCTCCCGATCCCTGGTTTCTGCCTTGGCGGCAGCTTTATCTGCACGCTCGTCTTTTTTATAGAATTTTCTTAAGTCCAGACTATCGGCGCGCTTCTGGATGAGGGTCTCATCCGCGGGGATGGAGGCCATGACCAGTTGCGGCTTTGTTTCAGGGATAATCGCCGGTTTGGCGATAACTGCCGGCTTTTCTTCTGTCTCGTCTTCTGTCTCGGCTGTCTCGACCGGCTGGTAGGCGGGCTTACGGGCAGGGATGAGCGGCGCTTCGGCTTTAGCAGGTTGTTCTTTGGCCTCGGGGGACAGCGCAGGGGCAGCGGCCATCTCTTCATAAGGTTGTGCTTCATTAAGGGCAGGAAAACGCAGCAAGGCCAGGGGATCGGCACGGAAAGCTGCAGGCTTACGCGCCGGTACCGGCGGATAGCTTGTCGCATTCGCTGTGGTGTTGATAAGGGAACCCGTGAGGATCACTGTACCCAGACTCAAGACCAAAAGTCTTTTCGCCGTTTTTCTCAATGTGCGCATGATGGGCAGATAGATACCCGAGTCTGCGCTCCTTGTCCACAAAATGCGGCAGAATGGTGGCTAAGTTATTGACAAATTTACAGAAATTATTGACAGAACGCGTACTATTTTTCCGGAAAATGGGGGTGAAATCACGGAAAAAGCGCCAGTTCCCTTGCCTTTTCAACAGCCATTAACCAGTCCGACCATGCCGCCTGCTTCTGGGCTGGGGTGTTTAAAAGGTTGGCGGGGCCATAGGTCACAAGGGCTGGAATCGGGGGAGCGGCGGTGGGTGATTCCCTGCCAACACTATTGGGGGTGTAGCTGTGCCAGCGGTTTCTCAGCTTGGAGAGGCTTTCTTGTGTCCCCAGCATGAACTTCGCAACGTTGCCGCCACAAAAGATCAGCATACGGGGTTGGATCAGTTCAATCTGCCTCTCAAGGAAGGGCAGACTTAATTCATATTCCTGCGGGCTGGGGGTACGGTTTCCCGGGGGGCGCCAGCACACCAGATGGGCGAGATAAATCGGGCATAGGCCTTCGGTTTCCACGCGGCTCATCTTTGTCGCCATCAGAATTTTATCGAGCAGGGCGCCTTCTGCCCCCGAAAAGATGCGGCCTGACTTATCATCATCGGCGCTGGGGGCTTCGCCTACCAGCATGATCGGGGCAGAAGGGGAACCTTCGCCAAAAACCAGATGGGTGGCGGTTTTGCGCAACGGATTGCCACTAAAGTTCGCTACAGCCTCTTTCAGCGTGGGGAGATCGTTGGCTGCCTGCGCCAAGGCGATAGCTTCCGCGCGCAGGGCAGGTGTTCCCTGAAGGGACGGGGTTTGCAAGGTCGTTGTGACAGGGGCTGCCGGAATATCATTCACGGCTTCAGCTACAGAGGTGGTAACGGGCACGGTTTTGTACGTTACACGTGTTTCTTCTGCCTCCGCTAGCGGCAGGGGAGCGGTAGCGACCGCTTTCATTTGCAAACCTGGTTCGTCGGCCAGAATTTCGTCGAGGCCGAGGTCTATGTGCCATTGCAGGGCAGTGTAATGAGCGATGAATTCTGCTTTTGTCATAAGACTTTGAGCATTTCCTGTTTTCATGGATTAGGCTTAGAGTTCTTAAGAATTATATTATAAAGTGTCAGAAGACAATAATCCCGCCTCAAGGAGAGTTCTTTAGGAAAATGCCAAATCCGGTGCGCTCTGATCGTGAATGTATGGAATATGATGTTGTGATTGTCGGCGCTGGTCCGGCGGGTCTGTCTTGTGCCATTCGTTTGAAACAACTGAAACCCGATCTGGCTGTGTGTTTGCTGGAAAAAGGTTCCGAAGTGGGTGCGCATCTTTTATCCGGCGCGGTGTTCGAAACCAAAGCCCTTGATGAACTTCTTCCTGACTGGAAAGATTCTGCCGGCAAAGATGGCGGGGCACCGTTGACCGTGAAGGCGGGTGAAGACCGCTTTCTTTTCCTCACCAAAACAAAATCATTCCGTTTGCCGACACCGCCGCAGATGCATAACAAGGGGAACTACATTATCTCTTTGGGTTTGTTCGGGCGCTGGCTCGCGCAACAGGCCGAGGCGCTGGGTGTCGAGATTTATCCGGGCTTTGCTGCCGCTGAAGTTTTATATGATGACAAGAATGCGGTAATCGGTGTTGCCACGGGCGATATGGGGCTTGATAAAGACGGTGCCCGTACCGAACAATTTCAACCGGGTATGGAGCTCCATGCCAAGCAAACAATATTTGCAGAAGGCTGTCATGGGTCGCTCACAAAAACCCTGATTTCCAAATTTGATCTGCGCAAGGATTCGTGCCCGCAGACCTATGGGCTCGGGGTTAAGGAATTGTGGGAGATTGCGCCTGAAAAACATCAGCAAGGGTTAATCGTTCATACGATTGGCTGGCCTGTTGATAGCAAGACCTATGGCGGCTCATGGCTGTACCATCTTGATAACAATATGGTTTCAATTGGCTTTGTCACGGGCCTTGATTACCAAAACCCTTATCTTTCACCTTTTGAGGAAATGCAGCGGATGAAAACACATCCGGCTATCCGTCATTATCTGGAAGGGGGGCGCCGTGTGTCTTATGGGGCACGTGCCCTTGTTGAAGGCGGTTTCCAGTCATTGCCCAAACTGACATTCGCGGGTGGTTTGTTGATCGGTGATACAGCCGGTTTCTTGAACGTGCCCAAGATCAAGGGTAACCATATGGCGATGAAGTCGGGTATGGTGGCTGCCGAATCTGTGGCGGCGATGATTGAAATGGCCGGATACGGTGATGAATGCGCATTCTATACCGATAACCTCAAAAAAAGCTGGTTGTGGCAGGAACTTTACAAGGTCCGGAATATCCGTCCGGGATTCCATTTCGGTTTATGGTTCGGTCTTGTTCATGCGGCCTTCCAGACCTTTGGCGGATGGATGCTCCCTTACACACTGAAAAATCATGCCGATCACAAACAGCTTAAAAAAGCAAAAGATGTAAGGCCGATTGAATATCCCAAGCCTGATAACGCTTTGACGTTTGATCGTCTGACATCCGTACGTCTATCGAATACCATGCATGAGGAAGGTCAGCCCTGCCATTTGAAATTGCGCGATCCTTCTGTTCCTGTGGCTGTCAATTTGCCTGAATATGCAGAACCGGCGCAGCGTTATTGTCCGGCGGCTGTTTACGAGATTGTAGCAGACGGTGATACTAAGAGGTTGGTGATCAATTCACAGAACTGCGTTCACTGCAAAACTTGCGATATCAAAGATCCTTCGCAAAATATTGACTGGACTGTACCACAGGGTGGTGGTGGTCCGAATTACCCGAATATGTAAGAGCCATAAAAATGAAAATATCAAACACGCGTACGGTTCTTTTTTTTACTGCTGTTTCAGCGATTGCCGTCATGAGTGGTGGCCATGGCCTTCTATATGCGCGCAGTAACAATAATGTTGAAGCCGAACAAATGGCGAAAATTTCTCCTCTGGCGGGTGAAGTTATCTCCCCGGGCTTTGCAGGTGACTTTTTAGCCAGTTATCATGCCCAATCACAGTATGACTGGAAGAACGCCCATGAATTTCTGGAGCGTGTATTGTTGCAAGATCCTGAAAATCCGGAACTCTTGCGCCGTGCCATGATTTTGGCAATGGGGTCGGGTGATCTGGATGCCGCCGCGCAGCGTGCGGAACAACTCAAAAAAATTCTGCCCGATAGTTCGTCCAATGCTCTCGGCCTGATGATCTTGGCTGTTCATGATATATCTGAAAATGATCTGGCCTCGGCATTGAAGCATATAGATGAAATGACCGCCGGCGATATGACTGATTTTATCAGGCCTATTCTGCGCAGCTGGATTTTATCGGGGCAGGGTCAATTCGAGATCAAGGATTTCAATCCCACGACTGTGCATTTGTATCACGCGGGGTTGATGGCAATCATTAATGACAAGATGTCTGCCGCCCGTGAATATGCCGATAAAATTGCCAAGACCGAAGGGTTGTCTTCAATGGAAATTGAGCGGGCTGCCGATCTTTATGCGGCGATTGGTGATCGCAATACGGCACTGGATCTGTACAAAAAGCTGGTGGAAGAACGTACCAATGAAGGGCTTGAAGATAAAATTACCGCTGTCAGCACTGAAGGTAGTGATCTTTCGCAAATCTTGCGCCCGTTGATGGTCAAAACCACACAGCAAGGTGTATCGCTTGCCATGTTTGATATGGCGAATATTCTTTATAACGATCAGACCGATAGCAGCAGCAAGTTATTTGCCCATATGGCACTTGCCCTTGATCCCGATCTGATTGATGCCCGCCTATTGCTGGCAGATTCACTGGCTCGTAACGGGCGCCTGCAGGAGGCAATCGGTTATTTTAAGGATATTCCTGAAACTCATAGTGCCTATATCCCTGCACAACGTTATGCCGCCGATCTTTTGGCGGAAGCCGGTGACATCGAACAGGCCAAGGCTATACTTGCACAGCTTTTTACAAAATATAACGATGTTGAGTCATTGATACGCATCGGTGACATGTATCGTGCCGAGGAAAACTATAAGGATGCTGTTGTCTGGTATAACAAGGCCGCTACACAAGTGGGCTCAAAAATTCCTGAAGATTACTGGCATTTGCTTTATGCGCGTGGCATGGCTTATGAGCGTCAGGGTGATTGGAGCAATGCCGAGCGCGATCTGAAGGCTGCCCTGACCTATCGTCCCGATCACCCCTATCTCCTCAATTACCTTGGTTATGGCTGGGCGGATCAGGGGTTAAATCTAAGCGAAGCCTTAAAAATGATTGAGCGTGCTGTATCCTTGCGCCCATCTGATGGTTACATCACTGACTCTCTTGGCTGGGTTCATTACATGATGGGTAATTACAAGGAATCAATCCCGTATCTCGAACGCGCTGTGGCTTTATTGCCCTATGACTCGGTAATCAATGATCATTTAGGTGATGCGTATTGGCAGGTAGGGCGCCGCATGGAAGCACGCTTCCAATGGGAAAGATCCTTTAATTATGCGGAAGATAACGAGTTGAAGCAGGTGATTGAAAGAAAGTTGAAGGATGGCTTGCCGATGACAACACCTACGCGCGCCGCCCACAAGGACGAGAACTGAGTTTTTCTATGACGGCTGCGTCTGTAAAAGTTATCGCGCCTGCGAAAATCAATCTTTATCTGCATGTCACCGGGCAACGGGCTGATGGCTATCATTTGCTTGATAGTCTGGTTGTCTTTGCCGATGTTTTCGACGTGATTACCATCAATCCGGCAAGCCGCTTTGCCTTTGCCATCGAAGGGGCGTATGCGAGCGCCTTTTGTGCTGCCGACCGCGAAAGCGGGCCGGAAGGTAAAAATCTTGTGGTGCAAGCGGCCTATGCCTGTTCCCGTTTCTTTGGCAAGCCACTTGAATGCCGCATTACTTTGGCTAAGAATATGCCGCTTGCTGCTGGGATTGGCGGTGGTTCCGCCGATGCTGCCGCCGTTGTCTGGGGCCTGATCCGTTATTGGGATATCAAGACACCGCCTTTGGGCACGATTATGCCACTTTTGTTATCGCTCGGCGCTGATGTGCCTGTCTGCTATCTGAGCCATGTCGCGCATGTAGCGGGTATTGGTGAAGTCGTAAGTCCGCGTGAAGATTTTCCTGAATGGCCGGCTGTGTTGATCAACCCGCGTCAGGCTGTGGCGACGCCGGAAATTTTTACGGCCTTGCATGAACAGGATTTCTCATACAGTAAGCCGTCAGCTCTACCTGATGATTTATCGGATCCCGACGAGATTCTTTTGTTCTTGCAGCAGCAAAGAAATGATCTTCAGCCTGTAACATCGGCAAGATTACCGGTCATTACACAGATGATTGATCAATTGGCAGAGATGCCGGGTGTGCAGATGGCCCGCATGAGCGGCAGCGGGGCCACTATATTCGGCTTGTGCCGCCAGCAGGAGCGGGCTGAGGAGATCGCCGAAGAAATCCAGCAAAGAAACCCGCAATGGTGGGTGCGGTCATGTCTTTTGAACGGCGTTGTCCGATACTAGCTTTGTAAAAAAGATTATTCGGTCTGAGCGGCGGATTCTTGCGCCATCATATGGACCAGCAGAGCCTGACTGGCGCGACCATCTTGTGAAAGATTGTACATTTTCTGGTACGAACGGATAGCGTCAGCCATCACATCGTTATAACCGCCATCAACAGGGCCGGGGTAAAGGCCTTGGAACACCAGTTGTTCCTGAATTTGGGCGATGATGCGGGCATCCCGTGTCGAGGTGCTGGCTGATGTTTCTGTTCTTGTTGTTGCCGGTTTGGCAGCTTCTGTGGCGCTTTCCTGCAAGGCAGCTGATACAGGGGCATCAAGCGGCAGAACAGGGATACTGTCGGCCTTTACGGGTGCTGTGGCTGTTGTTGTGGTGCTGGCCGGTGTTGCCTTGATCGGGGCTGCTGCTGGTGCGGAAGCCGGAGCAGTTGCGCTGACCGCGGCTTTCTTTGGTGCGGCTTGGCCGTCAAGGCGTGCTTTTACCGATTTATAGATATCCTGTACGCGGCTTTCGCTGTAGCCCATATTGCGGGCCAGCTGGTTCAGGGCGGCTTTGCCTTCGGGGCTGCCTTGCTCGGCGGCTTTGCTGTACCAGTAAATCGCCTGATCAATTTGCGGTGATCCCAATAAACCGTTCTCATGAATGAGGCCGAGATTATAGGAAGCTTCCAGAATTCCGGCATTGGCCGCGTTTTCAAAATTCTGGCTGGCACTTTGCGGATTATATTCCGTGCCGACACCTTCGATATAGGCGATGCCAAGGTTATATTGTGCCTCGGGGTGGCCTTGCAGGGCGGCGGCCTTGTACCAGTTGACGGCTTTGGTTGTATCCTGTGATACGCCCAAACCCTGATGATAAAGAACACCCAGATTGTAACGGGCATTGGAAATACCGTTCAGGGCGGCTTCTTCGAACCAGAGGGCGGCTTGCGCGAAGTTGGTTTTGACACCGCCATGACCGGCTGTGTAGATCGCGGCCAGATCATGCTGTGCCTCGGGAACACCCTCAAAAGCTGTTTGCTCGATTTGTTTTATATCGGCGGGCAAAGCATTATCAGGCTGGATACGTGCGCTCAAAGGACGGGAATCGCGCTGGCCGCGCAGAAAATCCTCGACCATCTGGCGGTCATCATTGGCAGCCTTGCTGATAGCGGGCGTAGCCGATGTTTGCTGTGCCGTTTTGGCAATCGCCGAAGGAACGGCGGCAGCACCCGGTGCAATATTATTAAGGGCGCTTGCCAAGGCATCAGGATCATCATTGAGTAGCGCCACCAGTTCATCATCGCTCTTGGCCAGAATATTTTCATCGGGCAGGGCGACAGGTGAAGGTGTGCGGATATCGGCAGGGGTTACGATTTCATCAGCCGCTTCTGCTGCCACATCTTGTGCGAAGCTATCCTCGACTTGCGGGGTGGCTGTTACAGGCTGGTTGTCATTGGCCGGAAGATTTTCTTCTGTGGCCACGTCTGCCTCCTGTTCCGCGAACAGATTTTCTGTCACGGGTATGCCCACGTTTTCGTTCGTGTAAGGCTGGGCCAGATCTGTTACGTCTTCGGCATCGGTCACATTAAAGGGCGGGGTGGCCAATAATTCTTCGCTCGAAACGGCAGGACGTGCTGGTGTGTTATGCGTGGGCAGGGATTGGTAAACGCCCCAGCTCAAACCGGTAATCAGGGCCACAACCGCAACACTCGAAACCAGACGGCGCCATGATGATGGCGACAGCAGGGCGTTTTGATTGGCGGCGGGCGGAATGGTGGCCGACGGGTCATTAACCGCACGGTTTTGTTCGCCGACCAGCACCAGTGATTTTGAATTCAGGGCCGCTTGCGTTTCAACAACGGCTTCTTCGATGCGTTCCAGCTTGCGCAGCATACGGGCCTTGTCCTGCGTAATCTGCTCGATCCGGCGGGCCAGACGGTTTTGCTGGTGGATGGCTTCTTCAATGCGTTCGGCAAGGACAATCGCTTTTTGCATTTTTTGCATCTGGGCTTCGTAATCGCGTTCCAGACGTTCCTGACGTTCGCGCAATGATTCTTCGGCCAGCGTTTGCTTGTCGATCTTGTGTTCCAGCGCATTGATCAGATCGGAATAACGGCCCACAGTCTCTTTCAGTTCCAGACGTTCGCGCTCGCTACGGATCAGGCGTTCGCCCAACTGGTTCAGCAGCAACAAAACGCGGTTATCGCGTTGTTCTTCCAATTGGCGCATCGATACGCTGCTGGTGTCGGTTGAAAAATAGGGACGGGCCGCCGGTGCCGGTTTGAAATCGCGGGCATCAATATCATCATTATCCGCATCGATATCGAATGAACCTTCAAAGGAATCACGCGTGCCGGCAGAATCCGGCTTATTGGCATTTTGTGCCTTCAAATTGGTGTAAAGAAATTCGCGGACGTCTTTGGCAGACACGTCTGAAATATCCCCTGTTATGCGGTCGGTTTTGGATTATGACCAGACTATAAGCATTTGCGCCTGCCAATACCAAGTCTTTTCCACTCGTGGAAGGGTTCATCCACATAATTAAGACTCTATAATAGGGGGTATGCCAAAGGGTTCCTTGGGGCGGATGTTTAAAAAATGGCATATTTTTAAGGGTTTCAGCGTAAAGAGGGTGCGTTGGGAGTGGTCGGGATGTGTAATCGGGAAACTCGCCGCTTTCCGCTTGATTTTCCTTTCCGATTTAGATAGTTTGGCGCCCGATCCTTAAGCGATCACTTATATATTCCCTTTTTCAAGGCATTGGGGCGTCGCCAAGCGGTAAGGCAGCGGTTTTTGGTACCGCCATTCGTTGGTTCGAATCCAGCCGCCCCAGCCATCTAGTCTGCAGTTTTCCAAACGCAGAGAATATATGCGATTTAGGCCCGCTATTAGCGGGCTTTTTTGCATTCATAGCTTTCGTCAAACAGCAGAGAATGGTGATTTCTGCTCAAACAATCCCAGTTTTCTCTAGGGCCGTTTTTCCTGTTTGAGTAAAGGACAAAACTCCCGCCACAAATCCCCATCAATGCATGATGAGCATCACACTCGGGAGCGCAAGAGCGACTGTTGTATTATGGCAATAAATACAGGGTTGAGGGATTACTGGCTGTAGATCAGGCAGCCAGCAGGGTATCAAAGCTCTTCATAATACATTTGCCGACATGGGCATCTAAGCAACCTTCACGGCGAGCGATTTCTGTTAACGTCCTGCCAGAGAAGCGCTCCTCGCGCCAGACCACACCCTGGATCAGCTTTTTGAGAGCATAGTGCCTTTTGAGATCGGGAAGGCACTATGCTCTCAAAAAGCTTCATCATGAGTCTCGGCTTTAATACCCAGATAGCTTTCAGCCAGTTCTGAGAAGCCTGAAGTTTTGATCTGGGTTGTCAGTTGATTAAGGCCAATTGAAATTCGCTCAGTGCATGTCCTGACCAGATCATAAGCAGGGATACCCGTACCACTATAAGATGTCTTCCGCATCGTAGTCGGCGTATTTCATGGACATCGTGTTTCATGATTTGAGTCCTGTGAAGTAACGATTTTGGGAGAGTGATGGGGGAAATCCGTGTGCTTTGGCCTTGATCTGGATTCTATCAAAAATTTCTGAACCCAGTTTGAAAGTTTTGTGCTTGTGGCAATTTGCCTATATCAAGTGTGCGGGTTTGCTGTGGCAGATTTTTGAGGGTGGGGCGGTCATTATCTGCACAAAAATTCTGGACGTAATAGGTACCACGATAAGACCGCGCATCAAGATCGTGCATGATGCTGATGATGTCGTCTTCATCCATCAGTGCTGTATGGACGGTGGTGCGTACCTCAAAGGGAACCTTTTTCTGCTGACAGAGAAAATTCAGGGTTTCGGAGAAGGCGACGAATTTATCAATTCCTGTCACACGTTTGAATTTTTCAGGGGGTGCCTTGTAATCAAGGGCTACGTAATCCAGACTACTATTGTCGAGAAAATCGCGCACGATGTCGGGACGCAGACCGTTGGTGTCGAGCTTGATGGCGTAATTCATGGATTTAAGCTGGCGGATGAATGCGGGCAGCCCTGAATAAACCGAGGCTTCGCCGCCGGACAAAACGACACCATCGAGCAAGCCCTGACGCTTTTCAAGAAACGTCAAAACCTGCTCGGCGGTACCGCGTCCTTTGCCTTTGACAATCTGCGGGTTGTGGCAATAGCCACAGCGCATGTTGCAGCCCGAAAACCACACAATGCACGCCGTTCGTCCGGGAAAATCCAGCATGGTGAACGGCGTAACACTGTATATAGGCAAAGCCTTAGACATTGTTGAACAGGTTCCCGGTATCAACTTGGTCTTCACGGAAATGCAGGCGTTCACGGTGCTCGCCCTTCTTGCCGGTGTTGAAACTGTCAACTGGACGGAAATAGCCCATGACGCGAGTCCAGACACTGGTTTTGGTGCCGCATTTTGGACATTCCGGTTGCTCCCCGTTCAAATAGCCATGCGTTTCGCAGGTTGAAAATACCGGCGTGACCGTGATGTAGGGCATCTGGTAATTTTCGATGACTTTCTTGACGAAATTTTTGCAGGCTTCGGCACTGGAGAGCTTTTCATTCATATACAGGTGGAGAACCGTACCACCTGTATATTTGCATTGGAGTTTGTTTTGTAACTCCAATGCCTCGAAAGGATCATCGGTATGACCGACAGGGATCTGTGACGAGTTGGTATAATAAATATTTTCACCACATCCTGCCTGAAGGATATCAGGATAGTGTTTTTTATCTTCCTTGGCAAAACGGTAAGTGGTGCCTTCAGCGGGGGTGGCTTCCAGATTATACAGGTTACCGGTTTCTTCTTGATAGATAACCATGCGTTCGCGCATATGGTCGAGAATTTCCAAAGACATGGCAATGCCGCGTTCATCGGTTATATCGAATTTATCATCGGTGAAATTACGTACCATCTCGTTCATACCGTTGACACCAATGGTAGAGAAGTGATTGCGTAGGAACGGCAGATAGCGGGAGGTATAGGGGTAAAGGCCGCGATCATACATTTTCTGCACAAAGGCACGCTTTTTCTCGAGTGTCGATTTGCTGATATCCATCAGGCGGGTGATTTCCTTCATTAATCCGGTGTGATCTCCTTTGAAACGATAGCCAAGACGCGCCATGTTCAAGGTAACGACACCGATGGATCCGGTCATTTCTGCAGAACCGAACAGGCCATTGCCGCGTTTTAGCAATTCACGCAAGTCAAGTTGCAGGCGGCAGCACATCGAGCGTACGGCACCGGGGGAGTACGCTTCCGGATTTCTGACACGCTCGCCTTTTTCATTCTTCATCCATTGGCTGCCGACAAAATTCTGGAAGTAGGATGAGCCGACTTTGGCGGTATTTTCAAAGATCGCCTGTGCGACTTTTGAATCCCAATCAAAATCTTCGGTGATATTCACGGTCGGGATCGGGAAGGTAAAGGGCTGCCCGGATGAATCGCCTTCGGTCATCACTTCGTAATAGGCAATTGCTATCAATTCCATTTCCGGAACAAAATGTTTGAAGGTCAGATCCTCAAGGCTGCGGATACCCATATCGCGCTGCTGAGCACGGATCAGCAACTCTGCATTATTAATGCCTCTGAAGAAATGTTGATCTTTATAAGTGGGGAACGAACCTTGCAGGTCTTCGGGTACAGTAATATCCAATGTGATATTGGTGAAAGGCGATTGTCCCCAGCGTGCCGGAACATTTAAATTGTAAACAAACTGACGGATGGCTTTCTTGATCTCGCGGAAGGAAAGATTGTCATAGAAAACGTAAGGTGCCAGATACGTATCAAAGCTGGAGAAAGCCTGTGCGCCCGCCCATTCCGATTGTAAAATACCCATGAAATTAGCCATTTGCCCCAGCGCTTCGCGGAAGTGGCGCGGCGGGCGCGATGATACACGTCCACGGACACCGTCAAAACCTTCGTTGAGCAAGGCGCGCAAACTCCAGCCGGCACAATAACCGCTTAGGCAATCAAGATCATGTATGTGGATATCGCCTTTACGGTGGGCAGCCCCTTCCTCGGCAGCATAGACCTCATCCAGCCAGTAATTTGCGATCACCTTTCCTGCTACGTTGTTAATCAATCCGGCGTTGGAATAACCAGTATTGGCATTGGCGTTGATGCGCCAGTCTGATTTGGAAATGTATTCCGATACTGTCTCGCTGCAATCTACCTTGGTACCGCCATAAAGGGTCGTGATCAGATCGGTAGCCGCGAGGCCTGTCTCTTTTGTTGATTGTGGTGATGTCGATTCCTTTTGTGTCTTTGTGGGGGCAGGGCTTGTGGATTTCTTGGTTTCGAGGGTTTTGAGAGTGGCGGCCATAGGGCTTCTCCTGTGTTTTAGCGCTTGTGATTAGATCTGTGGAAAAAAATGAGGGAAAACACTATATTTTGTGTCTCTTGAGATAAGGCTATACAAGGAGTGGTGTTGTCTACTTGACTTGGGTCAAAAAGCAACCGGCATTTCGACCGGTTGTTTCCTTTTTCTCTCATTTGACACTCTTATGATTATTGCGCTACGTGAATGCGGGCATTGTTTGCCCTCGCTCTGCCCATAATCGCAGCCACAGTGATATGCGAGGTCGCCTGTGCAATGCAGTTTATCGGAATGCTGCAGGCTTATGATTCTCTAAAGAACATGACCTAGATCAAATTTTTATCATCGCTCTTATGTCTATTATCCCGCCTATAGAAAAATAAGGGCTCGGTAACACTTGCCCGCATAACAGGAGGAAAAGATGAGAGATCAGGCGCTTAAATATTATTTTGGCATAGCGGCGACTATGGGGGTTCTGGGGTTGGCTGGCCCTGCTATTGCCTCTCAGGCAGCAAACATCATAATCCCGGCTCATGAAGCGGCGGCACAGATGTGCAAGAGCTTGATGTCTGCTCAGGATAGGCAACCGATGTCCAGCGATGTTATCACCCTTAAATGGACTAACGCTCTAGGGCAGTTGAATCGGCTAACAGGTCCGGCACTACTTAAATGCAGTGTCCGGACGGGACGTGTCTTGAAAGAAATATGGGCCGTCAACGGAAATCTGCATAATCCATCAGGTCCGGCTTACAGAGAGTATGACCAGATAACACAAAATTTGCGGGCTGAAGGATGGTGGCTGCATGGTAAGCAGACCCGTAAGGATGGCCCTGTCTTCACGATTCGCGACCCTCTTACACAAATTGTGACTACAGAAGAATGGCGCCAGAATGATGTCTACTTCAGGGACAGCGGCGAAGCCACGAACCTGCGCCGGGATTCTGTTACGGGCATAGTTATTCTTGAAGAGTGGGCGGAAGGGCAGCAAGGAGAAGATCTCCACAGAGTAGGCGCTCCGGCCTTGGTGCAACGTGATCCTGTGAGCGGGATTGTTGTTTATGAAGAGTGGCGACAACAGGACAAATTCTTTCGTGAGAATGATCTGCCGACAAGAATATGGCGCCACAACGTAAATGGTAAAGTGATCCGTGAGGAATGGAAAACTGGATATATCCTCGACAGAAATAGCGGTCCGGCGGTTATCCAATACCTTCCTGATGGCTCAGCTATACAGGAAACGGAGTATTGGCTGAAGGGTAAAAAAATTCAAAAAATCCCACAGAATGTTCCCTGAGCTTATTCAGGCGTCATTCAGTTTTATCGCATCCATCATGAAACTTCCTTTGTTTCCAGCCATTCATAGCCTCTGGCTC
Organism: Micavibrio sp.; assembly: GCA_046294845.1. Lineage (GTDB taxonomy): Bacteria > Pseudomonadota > Alphaproteobacteria > Micavibrionales > Micavibrionaceae > Micavibrio_C. Next base: position 846,653 of record JBKBNU010000001.1, read on the forward strand.
CGTGGAAAAAGCCGTTAGAAAAAGGAATATCAGGTCTGATGTTTTTCAAATTTTCTGTCACGGAAAGCGGGTCAGATTTATTGTCCAGAAGATCGCGAAATAATTTCGATACCTTGATCATATCGTGATTATGGGGGGAGAGGCGGTAGTGGGTTATTCCCATGCCGGTCAGGGTTTCAATTTCCTGCGCCAGATTAAGACATGTATGCGACATGGTTGCAATACCGTTGATGGCAAGGAAAGGCTGGCCCTTCAATGTTTTCAACTCCATGCCATCGGCGTCATTCTCGCAGACAAACTGGCAGTTATCCTTGACGCGGCCATGAGCACGAGCGTGATAGCAACGGGCGGATAACGCGAGCGGCACGCGACCATAAACCTGTATTTCTGTTGAAATGCCGAGTTGATTAGCGCGCCGGGAGAGCGTTGCCAGCGAGGCTTCAGGAAGTTCGGTGGGGAAGCAAACATGTTCGGCCCCGTTCAACGCCAGAAACGTCAACGTGTTTTCATTGTAGACGTTCATAAAAGGGCCGATAGTGTGAGGCTTTCCCGAAAGATAGTATAGAGCTGACGTGTCGTTAGCTTCCACAAGGGTATCCTTGAGTGCCGTCATACCGGAAACCATCTTGCGGTCATGTTTTATCATGACCTCGGCCAAGGTCGAAAAGATCACTCTTTTTCCGGATTTTTTTAGATAGGCCGCGACTTCGTCGTAGAGCGGTTCGTAGAAAGGGGACCGTTTTGAACAAATGACTTCACCAATATAAACAATATCGACAGGAGCTTCATCCGCGATCCGGAAGTAAAAATCTTTCCATTGCGGGGCAGGCCAGTGATACTGGATAGGTCCTATAGTCAACTGAGATTTCATCTCCACCTCTTGCTTTTGAAAGCACCTTCGGTTTGTTTATTGCCTTCCGTCAGGGCCAGCAGGTCGTTTAACTCCGGCTCTTCACCATCCATATAGGCGTCAATTGTCTTTCTAAATGAGGCTACAACAGTTTCCACATATGCCTTGGAACGCTGACGCCCCTCGATTTTCAAGGCTGTAACGCCGGCTTTCATCAGTTCAGGTAACAGCATCGTCAGATTCAAACTGACAGGTTCTTCAAAGGCGTAATAGGGATCTGTATGATCTTTGGTCACATAACGACCTTTGCATATGGTAGGATATCCGGCCTTTTCGCCGCAGGAAAAGCAGTCAATCGTGAATTCACCCAGACGAGTTGTCAGGTTATGTTCTTTATCTTCATCATAATGGACATCACCCGCAGGAGAACAAACACCGTCCATATTCGTGGAAATTCCTGTGGCGTAATTCGTCAAGCTACAGCGGCCTTCGGCCATCATGCCGATATTGCCAAAAATGAAGGCTTCGATTTCACAGGGGATTTCATCGTGCACGGCCTTAATTTCCTGAACCGTCAATATGCGCGGCAACACGACACGCTTGATATCGAAGGAACGACAATAAAATTTTATAGCCTCAGGTGAGGACGCACCCGCCTGGACGGAAAGATGTAAACGCTGGCGAGGATAAATTCTGTGCGTATAATCAGCCACCCCAATATCGGCGACGATGATGGCATCAACGCCAAAGCCATGGGCCATATCTATGGCTTGCCTCCAGAGGTCAAATTTTCCTGCCGGGGGGAAAGTATTGGCGGCCAGCAATACTTTGGCTCCGTGTTCATGGGCGTATTTGATTCCCTGTCTCATTTCCTCAGGGGTAAAGTTTAATCCAGGAAAGTTGCGGGCATTGGTGGCGTTCTGGAACCCGCAATAAACGGCATCAGCACCTGCATCAACTGCGGTGCGCAGTGCTGCTGGAGTGCCCGCCGGGCAGACAAGTTCGGGACGTTGCATTGAGGATTGGCTCATGATTATATCCTGATACGGCGTAAGGTGAAGGTGACGGCGCGGCCTACCGCACCGAACTGGTCGGCAAGATCGTCAATGATGCTGCCGTCCAAATCATCAAGGGCGTTGCGCAGCACAACCACAGCCTCGGTATCACCTTCGACAACCAAATCACGGGTAAAGAACAGCGCATCGCCGTCCAGTTGTCCGTCAACCATGTTCATTAGGGTAAGGAAGGTACCGGAAATGCGGGCGTCGTGGTCAGGGTGTAAGCGCTGGCGGCGGTAGGCCTTCAATTGCGGCTGCACGGCATGGGGCTTCAATATAAACACAAATGGCATATTGATAGGGTCAATCAGATAGGTTTTATGCTGATGAAGGCCCAGACGGTTGAATAACTCAGGTCTGTCCGCGGCCGCTCCGCAAATGATACGGTTTAATATCGGCTGGAGTAGTGGCAAAGGCAGTGGCGCCAGAATGTGACGGAGAAAATTCTGGAAAGAAGAGTGTGAGCTAGTGGCCGTTACGGGATATTCCATGATAGACAAGGCTTTACTATCAGGAAGAACATTTATGATTGACTTAGGTCAACTTGATCCCCGTCAATTTACGAAACGGCTGCTTACCGCAGAATAAACCTATGCTGTTGCCCCTTTTGTTCCTGATAACCGCCGCCTTGTATGCCACCGTAGGGTTCGGTGGCGGCTCGACTTACAATGCCTTGCTGGTGCTGGCAGGAGTAGAGTACCGGTTTTTACCGTTTGTATCATTGGCCTGTAATTTGATTGTGGTAAGCGGGGGTGTCTTCAGGTTTACCTGTGCCGGACATCTTGTGCCCAGACAAATTTTACCGTGGATTATGGTGTCTGTGCCTATGGCATGGCTGGGTGGATATTTGCCGATACCTGAAAAAATGTTTGTGGGGATATTGGGACTGTCTTTATTGGCCGCAGGCTTCCTTATTATTTTTCAGAATAAAAAAGATAGGTATCAACTTGAAAATTTTTCCATCAGGCATAGCCGCATTTTGCCGTTCATTGTAGGGGGCGGTCTTGGTTTTCTGGCAGGTCTTACGGGGATCGGGGGCGGAATATTTCTGGCACCAGTTCTCTATCTTTTGCGGTGGGGTCATGCGCGCACGATTGCCGGGACCTGTAGTTTATTTATCCTTGTCAATTCTCTGGCAGGCTTGGCTGGGCACATGATGAAGCTGGATCATATACATGAGCTTTATGTACCGCTGGCAGAGTACTGGATGCTATTCCCCGCGGTTTTTATCGGTGGACAACTGGGATCTTATATGGGGGCGCTGCGGCTTAGGCCAGATGTGATACGTATTGTAACCGCGATTCTTATGCTATATGTAGCGAGTAAATTGCTCTGGCGCTGGTGGGGTTTGGCCTAGGAGAGAAAATGATTTCTTATAGTGAAGCACTCAAAATTATCTTGCAGGAGGCGGGCAGGCAGCCGCTGCACGAGGAGAGGGTCGATGTGTCCAAAATAAACGGACGCATCAGTGCTGCCGATATTCAGGCGGCGGTGGATAACCAGCCGTTCGATAATTCCGCTATGGATGGGTTTGCCATGAAAGTAGCAGACTTACAGAGCGCTTCTCCTGATAATTCGGTAGCACTGGGTGTGGCCGGGCACATTGCGGCAGGGGAATTGCGCCGTTTTGATGCACCAGCAGCCGGACAGTGTTACGAGATTATGACAGGTGCGCCATTGCCCCCGGGATGTGATGCGGTGGTTCCGGTTGAAAAAACCGAAAGAGATAATAGCGGGCACGTTTTATTTCGCGAGGCGCCTGTTGGGGGCGACAATATCCGATATGCCGGATCGGATTTCAGGAAGGGCGATGTAGTTATAAGGAAAGGTGAAGCTCTGAGCACGGGCCATATTCTGGCGCTTGCGACAATAGGGATTGGTCATGTGGATGTTGTGCGTAAAGCCAAAGTCGCCTTGATTTCAACGGGACAGGAAATTATCGATTCTTTTGATGTACCGTTGCAATACGGACAGATTTATAATTCTACAAAACCCTATCTTAAAAGTGCCATTGCGGCATTGGGCATGGAGGTAGCGGCCAGTGATACCGTACAGGATAATCCGGACAGCCTCAGGCAAAAATTAACGGCCTTGCTTGATCAGGGGATTGATATCTGTCTTTCCACCGGGGCGGTTTCGGCAGGCGCTCATGATTTTGTTCCAGCGGTTTTGAAGGACATGGGGGCTGAGATATTCTTTCATAAGGTGGCAATGCGCCCAGGAAAACCTGTGTTGTTTGCAAGATTTCAGGATGATGGCCCGTTCTATGTGGGGTTGCCCGGTAATCCGGCGGCAACGGCGGCGGGGCTGCGATTTTTTGTCGCACCCTTATTGCGTGCCATACAAGGCCTATCACCAGAGGCGCCACAATTTGCGGTTTTAAAAAATGATTACCGTAAAGGTGATTTACCGCTGCGCTTTTTCATGCGGGCAAAATTCGGTCACAATGCGCAAGGTTTAAGAGAAATTGAAATTCCGCAGAAGCAGCTCTCATTCATGGTTAGTCCATTTGTGGGGACAAATGCCTGGGCGATCATACCGGAGAACGTAAGCTTGCTGAAGGCTGGTGATCTGGTTGAGTTTTATCAATGACAACCTTTTCCGTCGTCGTTGCATAACGGACAGTCATCGGTATTGAACTTGGGGCAAACATGCGCAGTGTCCGGATCACAAAAATGGCACAAGGCATAGGTATCGCGCAGGGTCAGCTTTTCCTGATCGACGTCGATCCCTAGTTTTTTGATCTGGTTCAGCGCACGCGAAAATGTCTCCGGGGTCATGCCCAGATGATTGGCAATCATCGATTTTTGGAACGGCAGAGATATCTCCATTGAATCAGAGCCTTGCTCCAGATGTTTTTTCAAGAAGTAATAGCCAAGACGTTCGACAGGGTTTTTTGTAATAATACTGTCAATCTGCTGGATGGCGTTTTTGTAATGTCTGGTAACGATTTTCAGGAGATTGCAGGCAAATTGGGCATCGTGCAGAGAATGGCGACGAACGGTTTCCGCAGGAACCATGAGAAAACGGCTGTCCTCAAGCGTTACGACACTGATCGGTGATTTTCCGCCCATGAAAATCACCGCATCCATAAAGGTTTCCCCCGCATGCAATAATCTGATAGTGGCTTCGCCGCCTTCGGGGCTGTAGCGTACTGTCTTGGCTGTGCCGTCAATGATGAAATAGAGATGCGCAGGGGTGTCGCCTTGCTGAATTAGCTGTTTGCCAGCCGGGAACTTTTGCATAAACGAAGTCGACAGCAGAGTCTGGATACTGTCTTCCGTCAGGCCGACAAATAAAGGCGCTGTGCTGTCATCCGTGCTTTTACTCGATTCTTTCAGACGTCTACGGTGAGCGAGGTCTTCTATAAAGAGTTCTACTGCTTTTTCAGGCATATTCCTCCCTAACTTGATTCAGATCAATTGCCAGACTTTTTTGCCATGCGAAATATAACTATAGGCCTGATTATATCAAATAACCTAGCCAAGCCTTAATAATATAAGGAAATAGATAAATGACAACGATTTCCGGCCATGAGGTTTCTCCAGCGGATCAGGTTCGTGCCTTAGGGCTGAATACGGTCGCATTTACCATATGCTTCGCGGTCTGGACAATTTTTGCTATTATCGGCGTGCAGATTAAGGAAGATATGGGGCTAAATGATACGCAGTTTAGTTTGCTAATCGGTACGCCGATTCTCACAGGCTCGTTGATTCGCTTGTTTCTGGGCATATGGGCTGACCAATATGGCGGCAGGCCTATTTTCTTTATGGTTATGGTGTCATCTGCCGCTTTTACGTGGTGCCTGACTTATGCTGACACCTACTACATGCTTTTGTTGACAGCGCTCGGTGTTGGTATCGCGGGGGGCAGTTTCGTCGTTGGGATTTCTTACCTGTCAAAATGGTATAGTAAGGAAAGGCAGGGGACCGCCCTTGGCATTTACGGGATGGGCAATATAGGTGCTGCTCTGACAAAGTTCATTGCACCTTTTGTCATGGTGGCTCATGGCTGGCATATGGTCGCGCAAGTGTGGGCGGTGACACTGTTTATCGTGGCACTTCTTTATTGGTTCCTGTCCAAGGACGAACCTGATCTGGTGGAAAGACGTAAATCCGGGGCCAAGCCGAAATCGATGGCCACGGCGCTGGCGCCGCTTAAGAAACTTCAGGTCTGGCGGTTCTCATTGTATTACTTTTTTGTATTCGGCGCCTTTGTGGCCTTGGCGCTGTGGTTGCCGCGCTATTATGTGGGTGCCTATGGTATGGATATAAAACAGGCCGGTATGCTGGCGGCTGCCTTTTCGGTTGCTGGCTCTCTTTTTCGTGCGGTGGGGGGGTATTTGTCCGACATTTATGGCGCCCGCAAAGTCATGTACTGGACATTTCTGGCCTGTGTTGTTTGCTGCTTCCTGCTGAGTTATCCGGCAACGGATTATGTGGTGCATGGGATTCGCGATGATATTTCATTCAGCTTTGGTCTGGGCTTTATCCCTTTCACAGTGATTATTTTTGTTCTCGGATTTTTCATGTCGATGGGCAAGGCTGCAATCTACAAACATATTCCTGTCTATTATCCCGACAATGTGGGATCCGTAGCGGGGATTGTTGGGTTGATCGGCGGTCTGGGCGGTTTCTTTCTGCCGATATGTTTTGGTGTTCTGAATGACCTCACCAATGTCTGGACGAGCTGCTTCATGTTGCTGTTTGTTCTGGTGTCGATCGCTCTGACATGGATGCATTTTGCGATCCGTCACATGGAAAGGCAAAAGCACCCCACTTTACGCGAGCCTGCCTATTTGCCCGAGTTGGGCGATCTGAAAACGTATTAAGGAGAGAGAAACATGGCCAAGGTACTGACTGCATGGAATCCGGAGGATGTTGCGAAATGGTCGGGCGGCGCCAAGAGTATTGCCAAACGTAATCTCTGGATATCCATTCCGGCACTGTTTTTGGCTTTTGCGGTTTGGATGGTATGGAGCGCGATTGTCGTTAAGCTGCCGAAAATCGGATTTACCTTCACGACGGAACAGCTTTTCTGGTTGACAGCCCTGCCCGGATTATCGGGTGCGACTTTGCGTATCTTCTACTCATTCATGGTGCCGATTTTTGGTGGGCGGCGCTGGACGGCTATTAGTACGGCGTCACTGGCCATTCCGGCTATTGGCATAGGTATGGCGGTACAGGATCTCTCTACTCCTTATAGTGTCTTTATTATTCTGGCGTTGCTTTGCGGTTTTGGGGGCGGGAATTTTGCTTCCAGTATGGCCAATATCAATTATTTTTACCCCAAGAGAGAAAAAGGTAATGCGTTGGCCCTGAATGCCGGATTGGGCAACCTCGGTGTCAGCGCAGTACAGTTTCTGGCGCCGCTGGTGATGACTATAAGTTTGTTTGGCTCTATCGGGGGCACCTCGCAACTGGAGGATGGCAACACAGTATGGCTGCAAAATGCTGCTTATGTTTGGGTCCCTTTTATTGTGTTGGCAACGCTGGCTTCATGGTTTGGCATGAATGATATTGCTGAAGCCAAGGCATCTCTAGCCACGCAGATGGCTATTTTTAAACGCAAGCATAACTGGATCATGTGTATTTTGTATGTGGGCACTTTTGGTTCGTTTATCGGCTTTTCTGCCGGTTTTCCACTACTGGCTAAAACGCAGTTCCCAGAAATCAATGTCATGCAACTGGCTTTTCTCGGCCCGCTGGTGGGGGCGGTGACACGCGCAGGTAGCGGTTGGGTCGCGGACAAATATGGTGGCGGACGGGTTACTGTCTGGGTCTTCATTACGTTGATGATTGGGGCGCTGGGGGTTTTATATTTTCTGGTGAACAAGGATCAGCCGCATGCGTTCTATGGTTTTTTTGCAATGTTCCTTCTGCTATTTGCAGCTTCGGGCGTGGGTAATGCTTCGACTTTCCAGATGATCCCGACGATTTTCCGTACGGAACGGGCACGGGCGCTCAAAGGACAGTCTGAGGAAAGCATCCGCAAAGCGGCAGAGCTTGAGGGTGCTGCTACAATTGGTTTCAGCTCGGCGATCGGCGCTTTCGGGGCGTTCTTTATTCCTAAAAGCTACGGGACAGCGATTGCTATGACCGGCGCTCCCAATGCGGCTTTGATGGTATTCTTTGTGTATTATGGAATTTGTCTGTTGCTTACATGGTGGTATTACACCCGTAAAAAAGCAGAAATTCCTTGTTAAAGAATGAAGCCACATGATTCAAATCAAGTGACTTCATTTTTCTTCATGCAATCGTAATGGCCTGATTTTCAGGAGAATGAAATGAGTTATTTCCTCGACCGGTTAATGTTTTTCAAGTACGAACGCGAAGATTTCGCGAAGGGGCATGGCGTGACCAGTTCGGAAAACCGGAAATGGGAGGATGCCTACAGGGGCCGTTGGGCGCACGACAAGATTGTGCGTTCGACCCATGGTGTGAACTGCACCGGATCTTGCTCATGGAAAATTTACGTTAAAAATGGCTTGATTACTTGGGAAACGCAGCAGACGGATTATCCGCGTACACGTCCTGACATGCCGAACCACGAGCCGCGTGGGTGCGCCCGCGGTGCCAGTTATAGCTGGTATATCTACAGTGCCAACCGCTTGAAATATCCAATGATCAGAAAGCGCTTGCTCAAACTTTGGCGAGAAGCCAGGGCCCTATACAAAGATCCTGTTCATGCATGGGCCTCGATTCAGGCCGATGAAATCAAACGCCGCGAATATCAGAAAGTGCGTGGGCAGGGCGGTTTTGTTCGGGCGGAATGGGAAGAAGTGAATGAACTAATTGCAGCCGCCAATATACATACTATTAAGAAACATGGACCTGACCGCATTATTGGCTTTTCACCGATTCCTGCGATGTCGATGATTTCGTATGCGGCGGGCTCGCGCTATCTCTCCTTGCTGGGTGGCGTATGTATGAGTTTTTATGACTGGTATTGCGATTTGCCGCCGTCCAGCCCCCAGACATGGGGTGAGCAAACCGATGTTCCCGAAAGTGCTGACTGGTATAATGCAGGCTTCATTATGATGTGGGGCTCGAATGTACCACAGACCCGTACGCCCGATGCGCACTTCATGACCGAAGTGCGTTATAAGGGGACGCAGATCGTTACTGTCACTCCGGATTATTCTGAGGCTTCAAAATTTGGAGATATATGGCTGAATCCAAAGCAGGGAACGGATGCGGCAATGGGTATGGCCATGGGCCATGTTATCCTCAAAGAGTTCCATGTTGACCGTGAGGCTGATTATTTCGACGATTACTGCCGTACCTATACAGATATGCCGTTTTTGGTCATGCTGGATGAAAAAGAGGGTCAATATGTACCGGGACGTATGGTGCGCGCCTCTGATTTTGCTGATGATCTGGGGCAAGACAATAACCCTGATTGGAAAACCGTTGCAATTGATGAAGCCACCGGACATGTTGTTGTTCCTAACGGCTCTATTGGCTTCCGCTGGGGTCAAGAAGGAAAATGGAACATTGCGCCAACTGAAAATATCCGCTTGCAAAAAAGCTTTGTTAAGGGTCACGACGGGATAGCACCAGTCGCCTTCCCTTATTTTGGTCATATCGAACATAAATTTTTCAATCACAGCACGCACGATTCTTTGCAGGTACGTAATGTGCCTGTGCGCAAATTGCGCTTGAAAAGCGGCGATGTGGCTGTCGCCACCGTGTTTGATCTGCTGTGTGCGAATTACGGGGTTGATCGCGGGCTGGGGGGCGGTAACGTCGCCACGTCTTATGACGATGATGTGCCTTATACACCCGCCTGGCAGGAAAAAATCACCGGTGTCCCGCGTGATCAGGTTATCCGGGTTGCCCGTGCTTTTGCCGATAATGCGGAAAAAACAAAAGGGCGTTCGATGATTATCATCGGTGCGGCCATGAATCACTGGTACCACATGGACATGAATTACCGAGCCTGTATTAATATGCTGGTGTTCTGTGGTTGCGTCGGTCAATCAGGCGGTGGCTGGGCGCACTATGTGGGTCAAGAAAAACTGCGTCCACAAACCGGTTGGACACCGCTCGCCTTTGCGCTGGATTGGGCACGCCCGCCTCGCCAGCAAAATAGCACATCGTTCTTTTATGCCCACACCGATCAATGGCGTTATGAGAGCCTCAAGCCTGATAGCCTGCTGGCCCCTTATACTGACAAGACGCGGTGGAAAGGTAGTCTGATTGACTGCAATATTCGAGCGGAACGCATGGGCTGGCTGCCGTCGGCACCACAGTTCCAGAAAAACTCTCTCCTGATTGCTGGAGAAGCCGAAGATCATGCTAGAGATGCCATAGCCTATACGGTTGATTCATTAAAGAACGGAAGCTTGCGCCTATCCTGTGAAGATCCCGATCATCCGGACAACTGGCCGCGTAATATGTTTGTCTGGCGCTCCAATATTCTGGGCTCGTCAGGCAAAGGTCATGAATATTTCCTCAAGCATTTGTTGGGAACACAAAACGGTGTTCAGGGCAAGGATCTGGGGGTTGAAGGGGCCAAGGACAGTGCTGAAGTCGTCTGGCGCGACAAAGCGCCGGAAGGAAAGCTGGATCTGTTGGTAACGCTTGATTTTCGCATGTCTACGACATGCATTTATTCCGATATAGTTTTGCCGACCGCGAGCTGGTACGAGAAAAACGATCTGAATACTTCGGATATGCACCCCTTTATTCATCCGCTTTCTCAGGCGATCGCTCCTGTCTGGCAAAGCCGTACAGACTGGGATATTTATAAAGGCCTTGCTAAGGCTTTTTCGGCGCTGGTTCCGGGGCATCTCGGGATTGAGAAAGATCTTGTTATGACCCCCATTCAGCATGATACGCCGGGCGAGCTGGCGCAGGCGCTGGATGTGAAGGATTGGAAAAAAGGAGAGTGCGAGGCCGTTCCGGGGGTGACCATGCCGTCATTCAAAGTGGTGGAGCGGGATTATCCTAATCTCTATAAGCGCTTTACCTCTCTTGGGCCGCTGATGGAAAAAATTGGCAATGGTGGTAAGGGCATCGCCTGGAATACGCAGCATGAAGTTGATTTTCTTAAGAAACTGAATGGTGTGCGCGATGGTCTGGCAAAAATAGAAACGGACATTGATGCTTGCGAAGTGGTTTTGTCTTTGGCGCCTGAAACCAACGGCGAGGTTGCTGTGAAATCATGGACGGCCCTCGGAAAAATCACGGGCCGCGACCATAAGCATCTGGCGCTGCCAAAAGAAGATGAGAAAATTCGCTTCCGTGATATTCAGGCCCAGCCGCGCAAAATCATTTCATCCCCGACCTGGAGTGGCATTGAATCTGAGCATGTCAGCTATAATGCGGGTTATACGAATGTCCATGAGTACATTCCATGGCGTACTCTGACCGGTCGGCAACAGCTTTATCAGGATCACCCTTGGATGCGCGATTTTGGTGAGTCACTTGTCTCGTACAAGCCACCAATCAACACGGATACAATCCTGAATATGCTTACTGGTCGGGATAACGGCAACAAGCCGATTGCCTTGAACTTTATCACCCCGCACCAGAAGTGGGGCATTCATTCAACCTACACAGATAATCTGCATATGCTGACGCTTTCGCGTGGCGGTCCGATTGTTTGGCTAAGTGAGGTGGATGCGAAGAAGGTAGGGATCAAGGATAATGATTGGATTGAAGCCTTTAACGCTAATGGTGCCCTGGTAGCGCGTGCGGTGGTCAGCCAGCGTGTTAATGAAGGTATGGTCTTGATGTATCATGCACAGGAAAAAATCGTCAACGTACCCGGCAGTGAAATCACTGGTGCGCGAGGCGGTATTCACAATTCGGTAACCCGGGCAACGGTCAAGCCTACCCATATGATTGGGGGTTATGCGCAACTTGCTTACGGGTTTAATTACTATGGTACGGTCGGTTCCAACCGCGATGAATTTGTTGTCGTTCGCAAGATGGCAAAAGTCGACTGGATGGACGGAGAGGCAGCAGAATGAAAGTACGGGCGCAAATTGGCAAGGTTCTTAACCTTGATAAATGCATCGGGTGTCATACCTGTTCGGTCACTTGTAAAAACGTCTGGACGTCGCGCGAGGGCATGGAATATGCATGGTTCAATAACGTTGAAACCAAGCCCGGCGTGGGTTATCCCAAGGATTGGGAAAACCAGAAAAAATGGAACGGTGGTTGGGAACGCAAGAGGAACGGCAAAATTCAACCTAAAATCGGCGGGCGTTGGCGTGTGCTGGCAAATATTTTTGCCAATCCGGACATGCCGGAAATCGATGATTATTACGAGCCATTCACTTTTGACTACGACCATCTGCAAACGGCACCAGAATCAAAGACGCCGCCGGTGGCAAGACCGCGCTCGCTGGTCAGTGGCGAACGGATGGAAAAAATTGAATGGGGGCCCAATTGGGAAGAGATTCTTGGTACGGAATTCGAACACCGCAAAAAAGACTACAATTTTCATGATATCGAAAAGGAAATCTACGGCCAGTTTGAAAATACATTCATGATGTATCTGCCGCGTCTGTGCGAACATTGCCTGAATCCTACCTGTGTGGCGGCTTGTCCATCTGGTTCAATATACAAACGTGAGGAAGATGGTATCGTTCTGATCGATCAGGACAAATGCCGCGGTTGGCGGATGTGTATTTCCGGCTGTCCTTATAAGAAAATTTATTACAACTGGAAAAGCGGTAAAGCTGAAAAGTGCACTTTCTGCTATCCGCGCATCGAATCGGGAGAACCGACCGTATGTTCGGAGACTTGTGTCGGACGTATCCGTTATCTAGGTGTTATGCTTTACGATGCTGACCGCATTGAAGAGGCAGCCAGCGTTGAAAATGTTGAAGATCTCTATCAGGCCCAACTTGATATTTTCCTTGATCCGAATGATCCGGCAGTCATTGCGCAGGCACGAAAGGATGGAATCCCGGAAAATTGGATGGAGGGGGCGCGTCGTTCACCAGTTTACAAAATGGCCATGGAATGGAAAGTGGCATTTCCGTTGCATCCGGAATATCGCACGTTGCCTATGGTCTGGTACATTCCACCGCTTAGTCCGGTGAAAGCAGCAGCCGAGGCTGGCAAAGTACCGATGCAGGATAACGGCATTATGCCCGATATCGAATCCTTGCGTATTCCCGTCAAGTATCTGGCTAACCTTTTGACCGGCGGTAAGGAAGAACCTGTTATTCTGGGGCTGAAACGCATGATTGCCATGCGTCACTACATGCGCAGTAAATTTATTGAAGGTGAAGACAATCAACATGTTCTTGATGAGGTGGGCCTGACAAAAGATCTGGTAGAAGATATGTACCAGATCATGGCGATTGCCAATTACGAAGACCGCTTTGTCATCCCCACGGGACACCGCGAAGAAACACTTGATGCGTTCGGTGAAAGTGGCGGTTGTGGTTTCTCCTTTGGTAACGGCTGTTCATCGCACAGCAACACTAAGACAGACATCTTTGAGGCCACGCGCCCGTCACGCGGGCGCAGCGGCTCTAAGAAAGATAACCGTGTCAATACGCTGTTTACCAAGCCGGAATATGCTCACGATCATGCTCGTATTCATGAACATAAATCGGGCGGTGGTTGTAGCAGTGGTGGTTGCGGCAGCGGCAGTAGCGGCTGCGGTAGCCATATGGGCACCAAAAACGGCGGAGGATGCGGATGATTACCAATAGAGCGGGAAAAACTCTGAAGGCTATCGGATTCTTGATGGCTTATCCGCAAGATGATGTTGCTCGGGTGGCGGATGAGATTAATACGATTTTGCAGCGTGAGTCTTGGTTATCGGAAGGGATGTGCGCAGACGTTGATGATTTTATGAAGAGCATGGGCCAGAAGGACATCATGGATCTTCAGGAAGAATATGTTGATTTATTTGATCGTACACCATCATTGTCCTTGCATCTTTTTGAACATGTTCATGGTGATTCTCGCGATCGCGGTCAGGCTATGGTTGAGTTGGATTCGCTTTACCGCGAAATCGGTCTCGGTAATATTTCAGAACATACGCCTGATTATCTGCCCTTGTTCCTTGAATATCTCTCACTTTTGCCTGTTGAGCAGGCGCGCGATAATCTTGATGGTGCGATTGATGTTATTGCAGCTATCGGTGAACGTCTCAAAAAACGGAAAAGTCGCTATGCAGTGCTATTCGCGGCGCTTCAGGAGGCTTCAAGTCGCCAGCCGGACGAAAGTAAACTGAAGTGTGCCTTGGCGGCCCATGCAGGTGATATGATGTCTCCTGCAGAAATGGATGCAGCCTGGGAAGAGCAGTTTGCGCTGGGTGATCCGTCTCAAACGGGCGAGGCCGGCGGTTGCCAAAAAGTACAGGATATTCTGGCGCGTATGAACGCGCCGCTTGATGAAGCGATTGATAAAAAGGGAGGCAGATCATGAGTTTTGATCTCGATTTTTTCCTGTTCCAGATTTTTCCCTATATCTCACTGGCGGTTCTCCTGCTGGGGAGCGTTGTCCGTTTTGACCGCGATCCTTACAGTTGGCGCAGTAAATCCAGTCAGTTGTTACGAAAAAGACAGCTCGTATGGGGTAGCATTCTCTTCCACCTTGGCATTTTGGTCATCTTGGCGGGGCATGCAGTGGGCTTACTGACACCAATTCAGGTATTTGATTTCCTTGGAATTTCTCATGGGTTCAAGCAGATTCTGGCGATGGTGGCAGGAGGGATTGCCGGTGTGCTCTGTTTGATAGGGTTATTGCTGCTGCTACATCGACGACTGTTTGATTCTCGTATTCGTGCTAACAGTTCGTTTGCAGATATCGCTGTACTGGTGTTGTTACTAGCGCAGCTTTGCCTCGGACTTTTGACTATTACTGTGTCGATGAAACATCTGGATGGACACGAGATGGTTAAATTTATGGAGTGGGCGCAACATATTGTCACATTCCGTGGTGGCGCTGCTGAATTTGTCCGTGATGTTGATGTGATATTCAAACTGCACCTGACGCTGGGGATGTTCATATTTCTCGTGTTTCCCTTCACGCGTTTAGTTCACGTCTGGAGCGCGCCGGTATTTTATATCTTCCGCCGCCAGTATCAGATTGTACGCCGCAGGGAGGTATGATGATTAAGGCGCCAGGAATCACTGTGAATGGTATTATAATAACACCGGAACAAATAAATTCTGAAACGCAATATCATCCGGCACAAAGTCTAGGCGAGGCTAAATATAATGCTATGCGTGCGCTTGTGATCCGAGAATTGCTGCTTCAGCAGGCTGGAAAAATTGGTTTGTGTGAAGGCGCGATAGACCGTGATATGCCGGATGATCTGATCGACAGGCTTCTGGAAAAGGAAATCTTGGTTCCGGAGCCTAATACCAGAGAATGTGAACGTTATTACAATAGCAATAGAAAACGCTTTTTTACATCGCCGCTTTTTGAAGTCTCTCATATTCTTTATCTGGCACCACCGGAAAACAAGGAAGCTGGTGAGAAGGCCTTGTCGTCTGCCAAAAAGGCTCTTAGCAGTATTAGATCTAATCCGTCGATTTTTGAGACGATTGCGCAAAGCGAGTCGGCGTGTCCATCGGCCAAGACGGGGGGGAATCTCGGACAGATCAGTAAAGGGCAAACCCTGCCAGCTTTCGAAGCAGCTTTGTTTTCTTTGAAAGAGGGGGAGATATCCCCTGAACCTGTCCTATCGGAAGTGGGGTACCACATTATCCGCCTACATAAACGCATTGAGGGACAATTGCTACCTTTTGAAGCCGTGGCAGAATGGATTGCCGATCATCTAAGAAAGCAAAGCTGGGAGCGTGCCTTTAGTCAGTATATAAAAATTCTTGCTGGAAAAGCCGATATCAGCGGTTTCCGTTTGACAGGAGCCGATACGCCGTTGGTGCAATAAGAAAGGATAAATACATTATGTTTGCTTTAACGGGGACATCAATGTTTGATCATCCCTTCTGGGGGCGAGGATTTCGCCCTTTCTTTTTCTTGGGGGCGATTTATGCCGCTTTGAGCATTTTGCTCTGGCTCGGCGTTTATACGGGCCATGTTACCTTTCCTGATATATTTTCTGATCCTGTCATCTGGCACGCTCATGAGATGATCTACGGTTTTGCAATAGCGATTGTTGCGGGTTTCTTGCTAACGGCAGTAGCGAACTGGACAGGTGGCGCGCCTGTCAGACAACTCCAGCTTATGGGGCTGTGCGGGTTATGGTTGGCTGGGCGTCTGGCCATGAATATAAACGATTTGCCTGTCTGGTTAATGTTCATTCTGGAGTTATCATTTATTCCGGCACTGGCTCTGAGTCTTTCCATTCCCTTGCTTAAAAGCTGGAACACGCGAAATTTCGTGTTTCTGGTGATTTTGAGCGCTTTGTCTGCCTGTGATATCGCATTCCTGATGACACAGAACCGGACACCGCTTTATATAGCGCTCTTTCTCATCCTGATGATGATTTCGTTGATCGGAGGCCGGGTTATACCGTCCTTTACGGTGGGGGCCTTGCGCCGTAAAGGTATCAATGTGCGCATTTACGACCAGCGACTGCCGGATAGATTGGCGCTGCTTTCACTGGTAGCGGCGATTTGTGCGTTGCTGTTTATGGGGCCAGATTCTTTGTGGTTTGGGTGTTTCTGCTTGTTCTCGGCGCTTGTGCATATTTTTCGTATGCGTCGTTATCACACACTATTGTCATTGAGTGATCCGATGTTGTGGATACTGCATCTCGGCTATGGCTGGCTTGCTATGGGCTTGTTCCTGATTGGTGTTGCTGTCTTGGGCGTGGGTACGTTTCCGCTGGCACTGCATGCTCTGACAGTGGGAGCCATTGGCAGTATGATACTGGGTATGATGTGCCGCGTGACGCTGGGGCACACGGGGCGGGATCTGACAGCCAGCAAGATGACGGCATTTTCTTTTATATTGATGCAACTTTCTGTTGTGTTACGGATCTTGGGTCCACTTTTAATGCCGGAATACTATACCGTCTGGGTTGTGGCATCTGGTATATTGTGGTCGGGATGTTTTGTCTTGTATCTTTTTATTTATGCCCCCATGCTCTGGTTGCCACGTCCGGACAGACAACCCGCATAGGAAGCTAATGAATATTGATGATTAATATTACAAATTATGACGATCTTTTGAACGCTGCCAGAATGCAGCCTGATGCACAAAGGCTGTTATTTGTGTTTGCCAGTGCTGAATTGCCGGATGATGCTGATGAAACCCAGAAAGAGCGGTTTAGCGCAGGCGAGGGCGGATCCTTGTCGCCAGTGATCTGTGTTGACAAGTTGCCGGCGGAACTGAGTGATTTTATGTCTCTGGTGCAAGAGTCCTGCCAAACTGGGGTGTCTTGGGATATTGTTTTTGTAGCGGGCCTGTCGGGAGTGGGCGCAATACCCCCTAGTAGTGATGAAGCCGAGCAACCGTTGATGATGATGGTAGAGGCGATTAAGAATGGCCGTTTGGGAAATTTACTTGCCTTCAATAATCAGGGGGATCTCGTTCAGTTCTTCTAATCCTATAAGCTGTTTCAGCAGGGGCTGTTGCGGTCTTCGACATCGCAAAAGGCGGATAAATTTTCAATATTTTTAATCACAGCCACACGTCCTTTCAGCGTGACGCCATGCGGTTCCAGCTTTTTAAAAGCGCGTGAAAAAGTTTCAGGCTGAATATTTAACCGCCGGGCAATCAGCGATTTATCGTAGGGCAGGCTGACTTCAACATCCTTGCTGCTGCCCACAGGACACAGGCGCAGAAGGAATGTTCCGATACGCTGCGGTGCTTCGCGTACGGTTAGTTGTTCGATCTGTTGGATCAGGTAACGCTGCTTGGCGGAGATAGCGCCTAAAATTGATAAGGCAAAATCACTGTCGGCCCGAATTTGTTCGACAAACAGGTTGCGGGGAATTTCCAGTAATGTTGTTTCCTCGACAGCTTGTGCATTGACGGGATAGCGCTGCATCGGGCCAAAGACAGCGGCCTCGGCAAAGGTTTCACCGGTGGCAAACACATTGATGATTGATTCCTCACCCTCACGCGATACCCGGTAGAGCTTGATCCAGCCATTGATGATAAAAAAGAAGGCGGAGGCCTGATCACCCATGGCAAAGAGCTCTTCATTTTTTTCATAATGCTTGATTGGACTTTTCTCCGCAAAATGAGCCAGTGTCTCATCCTGCATACCCGAAAAAAGAGGTGTTTTTTTCAATGCGCTAGCAATATTCATTTTCAATCTTCTGCTTGATTTGGATCAAATGTACTATCATCGGATGGCTTTACAATAAGCCCTATTAGAGAGCCTGTGAAGGCCAAACTCCGAGTTGCTTTGCCTAAGTTTTCAGAAATGAAAATATGGTTTTGCAACCGGGGTCGCGGGGGAAACGCCGCGGCCTCCCGTGTTGGAAAGGAGCGACAATGGAAGATAATGTACACATCGGGGATCGCTTCGGGCGGCGTTTCCCGTATTTGCGCCTCTCCGTGACGGACGTATGCAATTTCAGTTGCAGCTATTGTCTGCCCGATGGCTATCAAAAAACCCATAATGATGAATTTATGAGCGTGCCGGAAATAAGGCGGCTGGTGACGGCGTTCGCTGGGTTAGGCACATGGAAGATTCGTTTGACGGGTGGCGAGCCGACAGTGCGGCCTGATTTTATCGAGTTGGCGCAGACTGTATCGTCCATTCCCGGCATCCGCCGTCTGGCCTTTACGACCAATGGCTACAGGTTGCCTGAAAGAGCGCAAAGTTATTTTGATTCAGGTCTGCGTGCCATCAATGTCAGCATCGATTCCCTCGATCCGCGTAAATTTCATGAAATCACCGGTCATAACCGCTTGAGCGAGATCGTGGAAGGTGTGAATGCGGCACTGAATGCCGGCTTTGAAACTGTTAAAATCAATACAGTCTTGCTCAAGGGTGTGAATGACGATGAGCTGGATGGTTTCCTTGCTTTTGTTGAAAACAGGCCGGTGTCATTACGCTTTATTGAATTGATGCAAACTGGTGATAATCTGACCTATTTCCGCAAACACCATATTCCGTCAACGGTGATCCTCAGCAAACTGATTGCACGGGGTTGGATGTTGCAGGAACGCGTTGACGGGGCTGGCCCGGCGGTTGAATATGCGCACCCGTCCTACGCGGGGCGTATAGGACTGATTGCTCCTTACGCCAAGGATTTTTGCAGTACCTGTAATCGGTTGCGAGTCTCGGCCCGCGGTTCTTTGCATCTATGTCTGTTCGGCACGGGCGGTTATGATTTACGGTCTTTGTTGCAGGATGATACCCATAACGACGCATTGAAGGATAAAATTTTAAGTCTGATGCAGTTTAAACGCTCATCGCATTTCCTGCATCATGGAGATACCGGTGCGCGTCAGCATCTTGCATCTATCGGAGGTTAGAAAATGAGTGATCTAGATAACAAGATCGTTGATTTCCAAGCAGAGAAAGAAACACAGTTCCGCATGATTGATGTCGGGCGCAAGCGCGTAACCCGCCGCCGCGCGGTTGCGGAAGGCGTAATTACAGTCGGTGTGGTGGCTTACGAAAAAATCAAGGCTAAATCTCTACCCAAAGGGGATGTACTGGCGCTGGCCGAGGTTGCAGGGATCATGGGCGCCAAAAAAACCCCTGATATGTTGCTGATGTGCCACTCATTGCCGTTGGATCAGGTTAGTATTCACTGCGTGCTAGAGCCTCCGGCGACAATACGTGTTTATGCGCAAGTCACCGCGCATGCCAAGACAGGCGTGGAGATGGAAGCCGTGATGGCGGTGCAGACGGCGTTGGCGACGGTCTGGGATCTGGTCAAGGGAACGGAGCCAAACCTGATGATTGGCGATATCCGGCTGCTGGTAAAGGAGGGCGGAAAAAGCGGTCTGTGGGTTAATCCGGACGGTATTCCGGCCTGGTTGTCGGCACAAATTCCGCTGGTACGAACGATGGAAAATATTTCTACGGCTGTCATTGTCATGAGCGACCGCGCCGCAACAGGGGTTTATGAAGATAAGTCAGGCATGATGTTGGTGGATATGCTGAAGGTCGATGGGGCTGAGATTGTGAAGTATGTCGTCATTCCCGATGATAGAGGCATGATTTCAGACACAATGCATAAGGTACGCGAACAATTTTGCCCGAAATTGATCATTATGTCAGGAGGTACAGGGCCGGGGCCGCGTGATGTCACACCCGAAGTCATGAATATCGTGTGTGACCGGATGCTGCAGGGATTCGGTGAAATGCTGCGTCGTGAGAGCGCTGCTTATACGGACACGGCCTGGCTTTCCCGGATGGATGCCGGAATGATGGGTGATACTCTTGTTATTGCCTTGCCGGGCAGTCCCAAGGCTGTAGGTGAATGCTGGGAAATACTAAGTCCGTTTATGGCGCGCGCTTTGAAGATGATTGCCAGTCAGGGCTTTGAAAAAGTCGCAGGAGAGAAGAAATGAAAAATGTTACCGTGAGGATGCGCCTTTATGGTGCTTTCAAAAAATATGACGAGAGTGTGCAGTTGTCCGTGCCGCTGGGATCTTCTATCACTGCGGTACAAGAAGCTCTTTGTCAGGCATTGGGTCCGCAGGCCCGGGATCTGGTGATGGATTCCGTTATTGCCAATGATCAGGCGATATTGCCGCCGGATTTTATTATTGATTCTGATTCCAGTCTGTCAATATTACCACCGGTTTGTGGAGGTTAAAATGAACAGCAATGATATCAGCGTATCGGTTTCAACGGAGCCTTTAAACTTGCAACAGGCCTGCGAGTTCGCGACAGACCCAGGCAATGGTGCAATTGATATGTTCATTGGTGTTGTTCGTGATAATCATCGGGGCCAAGTCGTCACCGGCATTACTTATGATGTGCATGAAACACTGGCCGCAGCGGAATTTTATGAAATTTGCCTTGAAGCGCAGGGTATCTGGCCGCAGACCCGATATTATGTATCCCACTATCACGGTTACCTTCCTGTCGGGGGTGTTAGCGTACTGATTGCCATCAGTGCGCCGCACCGTGAAGAAGCTTTCGAAGCTTGCCGTTATGTGATTGAGGAAATCAAAAAACGGGCCCCCGTCTGGAAAAAAGAGCACTACATCGATGGTGAAAGCACTTGGCTGCCTGGTCATTCGCTTGTAGCAGAACCAGAGGAATCAACCGTTTGTTGTGGTAAGTGCGGCGCTCATGATTAAAACCGCCGGGATCGTTTTGGCAGGGGGACGCTCCTCGCGCATGGGAACGAACAAGGCGTTGTTGCCATATAAGAACGTCCCGTTGGTTGAACACATGGGCAATCTTTTACGACAGGCGGGATTGACGGATGTCTATATCAGCGGTGATGTGCCGGGATACGACTGCATTAATGATGCAGTGCGCCATGACGGGCCGGCACAAGCCATGCGTAATCTTCTTGGGTATTTCGAGTCCGATTACGATCGCCTTTTATTTGTCCCTGTGGATATGCCCTTGATGCAAGTCAAAGTCTTGATTGATTTGCTAGTCCACGCTGGCAGTGCTTACTACGAAGGATGTCCGCTACCCGCTTGCCTGTCTACTGGCAAGGATACGGGTGATTGCCGCTCTGTCAAGGATTTGCTGGTGGTCAAGAAGGCATGCTGCATGGATTTACCCGCTGCGTATAAGATGAGTATGTCTAACATCAACACACTGCAAGATTGGAAGGTTCTGGTATCATGAATTTGCGCATTTCTGAAGAGGGTTTTCGTTTTCGTGTTACATCTGAGGATTTAAGCACACTCTTGCATGGCCGCGAGATTGATCAGAGTGTTTGTCTGGGTGCACATTGTTTTGCCTATCGCATTACGCCGGTCACATTCGA
The DNA here is from genome assembly GCA_046294845.1 of Micavibrio sp. Lineage (GTDB taxonomy): Bacteria > Pseudomonadota > Alphaproteobacteria > Micavibrionales > Micavibrionaceae > Micavibrio_C. Next base: position 868,374 of record JBKBNU010000001.1, read on the forward strand.
AAAGGATATGAAACTGGAAATGGCGATTGCCGGATTCTGTTTGTACGTGCCGCAAACGATACTGGAAGAATTGCGTGATCTGGGTCGTTCGAAAAAAGGGCTATCGGTAATGCAGGGGGATGTGAATATTGCCTTTCAGCTGGATATCAAGACACAGACGCGTAAGTCTGCCTGATTGCGTTTTATGTCATTGTTGGGCGGTCGGCCATGAATTATAACCTCCTTTAAGACTGTAAATATCGCTAAATCCTGCTTGAAGTAAAATTTCTGCGGCTTTGCGACTACGTAGACCGCGTTGGCAATAAAGTACGCAGGTACTTTTTCTGTGCGGGCTGAAAATTTCAGGATTTTCACTTAAGGCCGACAATGGCAGGTGATATGCTCCAGGGATATGCCCCTGATCCCATTCGTCCTGTTCACGAACATCAACCATAAGGTAGTTTGTCATTGTCGACAGATCGTGGGTGTCAATTTCATGAACAATCGCGGCAAAGCAAACCGGAGAGGCATATTGAGGTACAATCTCTGATACGGGGCGTGAACAAACAGTGCAAGCGCCATTTTTTTGCAAGGTCAGATGGCGGCATTCCATGGTTTTTGAGTCAATCGTACAAAGAACTCCGTAGAGGGGTCTAAAGCTTTTGTGGGCGACAATCAGTTTGATAGCCTCCATCGCTTGCATGGTACCGATCATACCGGCAAGGGCACCAATCACACCCGCATCGGCACAGTTCATGATTGCGGCTCGCGGCGCTTGCGGCTGCAAGCAGCGGTAACAGGGGCCATGTTTGGCGTCAAAGACAGTCACTTGCCCATCAAAACCCTGAATCGCTCCATAAACCGCGGGTTTTCCGAGTTTAACAGCGACATCATTGATCAGGAATTTTGCTGAAAAATTATCTGTGCAATCAATAATCACATCATGGGCCGCGAACAGTTCCGGCGCATTTTTGTCAGAAAGTTCTTCATTGTAGGGGTTGATGATGATATCTGGATTCAGGGCCTTCAGGTGGCTTTGGGCGGCCAGCGCCTTGGGGCGTCCTGCATCGTCGGTGCTAAACAGAATTTGCCGTTGCAGGTTGCTGATGTCAACGCAGTCATGATCGATAATGCCGATAAGGCCCACACCAACGGCTGCCAAATATTGTAAAACCGGACAACCTAGTCCGCCAGCACCTACAACCAGAACCTTGGCAGCGGCTAGGCGTTTTTGTCCGTCCTCGCCAATTTCTGGCAGGATGATCTGGCGACTATAACGATGGTTATCCATTTTTTCTCCTGTTAAATGATAACAAAGAGGGTGCATATCCTCAAGGTTTGCACCAACCTATCAGAGCTATATGAAAGACAGATAGGATAAAATTTGACTCAAATCAATCCGGTTTTGGCCAGCCACCAGCAGGCGCTGTTGCAGGGTCGTTAGCCATGGCCGGAAATGTCACAAATGTCTTTATCATTGTCAGCTGCAGGTTCTTGATTGATTCTCTCTGTTGGTTAGTTAGTGAGGGTGATTGCCATGATGGTGGTTGCTATGGCCCTCTAAATGGCTATTAGAGGGTTGTTCCTTAGGTAGTTCGGTTTCATGAGAGTGAACGATCAGGGCATGGTCGCGCATATCAGGTGTTGATTGAACGCCCAGCCCATGCCGAAACACAATCTCACCGCCTTTGTATCCCGTAATTGCCAGCAATCCGGCACCCAGTAACATTGCCGCGACAAAAAGAGGGTGAACAATTCTAGCTCCCCGCTGCTTGAAAAATGCCCATAGAGCAAGAGCGATAAATACAGATGCGGTCAGTAATGCCCAGTTTCTATGGTTCGTCATGGCAATATGGGAGGGGGTATCATGGATGACTGTGTTGTAAGCATAGAAACCTGCCAAGACAGTGGCTGCCGTGATGCTGGCCCCCATCCATAAGTTCCACCGGGCCACGGTCAGGAGGGTTGCATTCCTTAGTATGGCTCCCGTGAGATACAAGAGGGCAGACACACTCAGCAGGCCGATTGTGAAGTGAACGAAAATCGGATGCCAGTTTGGTATAATCTCGATCAGCATATCTAACTCCTTCCTTCAACAGGCGATTTGAAGGATTTTCCTAAGTACAACGCATAAAGGACGGGGATTAATATAAGCGTCAGGATGGTTGTGCTGACCATGCCACCTACCATCGGCAACGCGATACGCCGCATCACATCCGATCCTGGCCCCTCAGTCAGGAAAATCGGGATCAGCCCAAAAATTATGACCGAGACAGTCATAAGTTTAGGTCGTACCCGTTGTACAGCGCCGTGTTTGATATTATCGATCAGGCCTTCATAGTTGGCAGGCGGATAATCGCGCATCTGGTGATCGATATAGATCAGCATGACGATAGCGGTTTCCACGGCAATCCCGGCCAGTGCGATAAAGCCGACAGCCACGGCGACGGACATATTATATCCGGCAATCCATACGCACCAGAATCCTCCGATAACGCCGAACGGTACTGCCAGCATAATGAGTAGCGTCCGGTCCCATCTGCCAAAATGCAGATAAAGCAAGGTCAGGATAATCAGCAGCGTTGCCGGGATGGCGATGGACAAACGTGTCTTGGCTGCTTGCATCTGCTCAAATTGACCCGACAGCTTCAGGCTGTAGCCTGAAGGCAGATCAAGAGCTTTTAATTTGCTCTGTAGATCGTTGATATAGGAACCGATATCCCGGCCTTCGATATCCACAAACACCCAGCCATTAAGCCGGGCATCCTCCGAAACAATCATGCCTGGGCCTTCTGCAATTTTTATTTCCGCTAGATTGGCGAGCGGTATTTGAGCGCCCGATGGTGAAGGAATCAGAATGTCATCCATATCCTTAATGTGTTCGCGGAACGATCTATCGTAACGTAGCATGATAGGGTAGCGTTCGCGGCCTTCCACGGTTTCGTCCAGCATCATGCCGCCTAGAGCAGTCTGGATCACCATCTGCACATCCTCCAAAGCAATGCCGTAACGTGAGATCCTGTCGCGGTCGGGAGCAATCTCAATGTATTTCCCGCCTTGTACCCGATCCGCTACGGCGCTGCGGGTTCCCGTCACGGTGCGGGCAATTTTCTCGACATGTTTGGCCAGTTTGTCTATTTCTTTCAAATCCGGCCCGGCGATCTTGATGCCCACAGGTGTGCGGATGCCGGTCGTCAGCATGTCGATACGGATTTTGATCGGATAGCCCCAAACATTGCGCATACCCGGAAGCCGGGCCACCTTGTCCAGTTCGGCAATCAGCTTTTCCGGTGTCATGCCGGGGCGCCACTGGTTGCGGGGTTTAAGCTCTACCCATGTCTCGATCATGTTGAGCGGAGCCGGATCGGTGGCCGAATTTGAACGACCTGCTTTACCGAAAGCCAATTCAACTTCGGGAATTGTCATGATCTGCCGGTTTGTTACCTGCAAAATCTCCCGCATCTTGGCGGGTGTCGCAGAGGGCAGGGTCATCGGCATATAAAGCAACCCGCCTTCGTAAAGCGGTGGCATGAACTCCGATCCCATGCGGCTGATGGGGATGGCCGTACTGAACAGTGCAATCAGGGCCAGAAGCACTGTTATTCTTTTGAATTTCAGAGCCGTATTCAGGACGGGTCTGTAAAGGCTGATAAAGAAGCGGTTGATGATATTTTCATCCTCGCGCTTTATTTTTCCCCGCACCAGCCAGAGCATCAGAACAGGGACAAGCGTTATGGACAGCAATGCAGCCCCGGCCATCGCATAGGTCTTGGTATAGGCAAGGGGCGCGAACAGGCGGTGCGACTGGCCGGTCAGGGCGAAGACAGGCAGGAAGGAAACCGTGATAATCAACAGGGAAAAAAATAATCCCGGCCCGACTTCCTTGGCTGCGGTCAGGAGGGCTTCCCGCCGTTCTTGCTTTCCCGCATTGGCTGGAAGTCCCGACAATTTTCGGTGTGCGTTTTCCACCATGACGATAGAGGCGTCCACCATTGCGCCGATGGCGATCGCAATGCCGCCCAGCGACATAATATTGGCCGTAATCCCCTGTGCATTCATAACGATAAAGGCGGCAAGGATACCCAGAGGCAGGGTGATGATGGCAACAAAGGCGCTGCGGACATGCAGCAGGAAGATAAACGTGACCAGCGCTACCATCAGGCTTTCTTCCAGCAGCTTGTGTTCAAGGTATTTGATAGAGCCTTCGATCAGTTTGCTGCGATCATAAATAGTTACGATTTCTACGCCTTCCGGCAGGCCTTTTTTGATGAAATCAATCCGTTCCTTGACTTGTTCGATGACCTTATGAGCGTTCGCGCCGGGACGCATGACGATGATGCCGCCTACGGCTTCGCCTTCGCCGTTGAGTTCCGTAATGCCGCGCCGGATTGCCGGTCCTTCAACCACGCGGGCGACATCGGCAATCGTGACCGGCGTACCGTCATCGCTGACTTTCAGAACAACTTTCTCAAGATCAGAAGGATTTTGTACATAGCCAAACGAGCGAATCATATATTCCGTTTCCGCCATTTCCAGCGTCCGACCGCCGGTTTCCTGATTGGCGGAGCGTACCGCCGCAATCGCACTACTCAACGGAATGTCATAGGCATGAAGTTTATGGGGCTTCACCAACACTTGATATTCCTTGACGAACCCGCCAACGGATGCCACCTCTGCTACGCCATCCACTGTGGCAAGGTCAAAGCGCAAGAACCAGTCCTGTAGAGACCGTAATTCCTGCAGGTCATGTTTGCCTGTTCGGTCGATCAACGCGTACTGGAACACCCAGCCGACACCCGTCGCATCCGGTCCTAGTTGCGGCCTAACTCCTTCCGGTAACTGCCCTGTGACTTGCGAAAGAGCTTCCAGTGCGCGGCTGCGCGCCCAGTACATATCCACACCGTCTTCAAAAACGATATAAATGAAACTGTCGCCAAACATGGAGAAGCCGCGTACGGCCTTTGTCCGGGGGAGACTTAACATGCGTGTAGCCAGTGGGAAAGTCACTTGATCTTCGATGACCTGCGGCGCTTGCCCCGGCCAGTCGGTGCGGATAATCACCTGCGTATCTGAAAGATCGGGGATGGCGTCCAATGGTGTTTGCCGGATGGCCATAATACCTGCCGTCAGCAATACCAATGCACCAAGAATCACAAAGAAAGTGTTTTTTGCCGACCAGTCGATGATCTTGGCAACAAACGATTTAGCAGGATCGTGAAGATGGTCAGTGTTTGTGTCCATTGTCCATCTCCCTATTCTGGTTGTTTTCCGTTTGTCCGGTATCAGGCATATTTGTATCTGACATTGCCTTCGTACCACCGCTCAGTGCGCTTTCGGCATCGATCATGAATTGACCGGACGTGACGATTTCCTCTCCTTCTTTCAGGCTGGAGATGATCTCGGTCAACCCGTACGAGGTGATGCCTGTCTCCACCTTAGTAGGCCGGAAATATCCATCGCCCAAAGCCACGATGACATGCCCACCATCTTTGCCGTATAGAATGGCCTCCGTAGGGACGGCAAGACGCTGTTCGCTACCCGCCTCGAATGCGATATTGACCAGCGCATCGGCTTTCAGCTTTCCGCCCGGATTGTCTAGAACCAGACGGACAATGCCTTTACGGCTTTGTACATCTGTTATGGGATAGATGAAATCAGTGATGGTCTTGAATGTCTCGCCAGTTTCATCAATCGTGATCGTTGCAGGAGTTCCCACAGAAAGAAACTGCAAATCTTTTAAGGGGACGTGCGACTCGATCCATACTTTTGAGTAATCCTGCAAGGCAAGAACCATGTCGCCTTCCGCCACGTATGCTCCTTTGCGTATATTCAGCATCGAAACGGTGCCATCGGCAGGTGCATAGAATGGCGTTGCTTCCAGAAATTTCCCTTTTTCCTTCAATACCGCGATGGATTTTTCGTCCATGCCATACAAGTGCAGACGTTGCTCCGCATTACCGACACGGTTGCTGATAAGGAAGTCCGACTGCGCCGTCATCAGGTCGGGGCTGTAGAAAGTGAACAGGAGATCGCCTTTTTTCACCGTGTCACCTGCGGCGCTGGTTTGAAGATCAACAATCCAGCCAGCTGTGCGGACGGCAATCGCGTATTCCTGTCGGGTGCTTGGTGTGACATAGCCAAAGGCATGTATGGCCTTGCCAAATTCATGTAGTTTTACTGCCGCCGTTTTTACGCCCAGTGCCTGCCGATAGATTGGATCGATCCTGACCGCGCCTTCTTGCGCCTCACTATCTTCATAGACAGGCAGCAGATCCATGTCCATGTATGGGGATTTTCCCGGTTTGTTGAACTTCTGCCCCGGCACCATGGGATCGTACCAATAGAGGATTTTGCGTTCTCCTGTCTTCTCCGGGCTCGATTGTTCGTTCACAGGTACTAAATCCATGCCACAAATCGGGCACTTGCCACCTTTTTCGCCATGGATATGCGGGTGCATGGGGCAAAAATAGGCGGGTTTCTTCGGATCATTTTGCTTTATGTTCTTGCCAGAAGTGGCGGCCTCCGGCATTGACATTCCCGGCATGTTTCCGGCAGGGGCGGAATTATCCGCCGCCGTTGTTGCTAGCGGGAAGGCAAAAAGAATCGCAATGAAAATTATAAAACGCATGATAAGCCTCTTTTTCAGCTTGGTTCAAAAACCTGTAAGCAGAAAAAGGCAGGCTTATTCGCGGAAGCGCTGCGTTGTCAGGAGGATAGAGGGTAAGGCTTGTGAAAGATCGGGCCATTCAGGCGGCGGTCCGCGAATGGCTTGAAAATTGGCAGGGGTGAATATATAGGCAGGAACAATATTGGCCCACGCTATAAAGAAATCATTGCTGTCCAAATTCGGTTGCTCAAGAACGACATGGTTAGCGTTAAACAGGTCAGTTTTTGAGCAATCCTTAAAAAACATATGGCCGCTGTCAGGCGGCTGTTTTTGAGCGGTGACCCCGATTCCGTGACAGTCCTCCATGCTTTGCATGGTTTGCGCTGCCTGTGCCTTATCCGTACCCATAAAGGGCCCACACGCCAAACCCGGCGTGAGCATGATAAGTATGAGCAGATGGACCAAAAATTTCTTCATACGATTGATATTATACCATCCGCTTAAATAAACTATAAATTTAAGAATTATAATTCCTGAATGGAGATAGTGTCTAGAGATATGGAATTCTGGCGAATTCAAATCCTGTTTAAGCCTGTTCTGCTCCCTATAAATGAGTCCATATCTGGAGTGAATCTGGATAAATTATGGGTAACATTGAGGAGGTATATAAATGGCACGGAAGCGCTATACAGCGGAGCAGATTATCGGATTTCTGCGGCAGGCTCAGTGAATGGTGTAGGTGGGACCGCTGGCGGCTGTGACAAAAGAAGCTGAATCCGGACGTTGCTTATTATCGTCCTCAGGCTTGGTGAACGTATCTTGCAGCCAGCCCGCTTTATCTTTAACCGTCGGTGCAATCTCTACATTCAGAACGCTCACAGCCGGTTGCGAGCTTTCCGAATTGCACTCAATGACAATCTCATGATTGCCCTGTACGGCTTGCATAGTCAGTAAGGTTTGTAATTGCGCACGCTCAAACATCGACATGCCTTCGGTGATACCCTGATAGACATGTTTCGACGTTCCTTTGGAAAGATTGATCGCGGGTAATATGTCTTTCATATCTTCGGCGGTCAGGACGTTGAAGAAATCACCCAATGCCAGCAGACCCTTTTTCACTTCGACGAGATATTGCGTATCTTTGCCATCATCATGCAGCTGTTCGATCTTATGACTGAGCGCGCATGCCAATGATGAGAATGTTTCATTACCCTTCATCGCGTCTTTCAAGACCCCATGCACAATATTCCCGAGCATTCTCTGTTCTTCCTGAGTCGGATCACGCAGAGCCATGGCCCCGGTATCATAAATGCCCGCCAGATTTGTTTGCAGATCAATTGAGAGCTGCGCACCATGCTTGTCATGGTCGAATTTGCGACCGGAGAGAATATTCTGAAGCTCGAAGACGACATAGCCCTTGGCAAATTGTCGTTTATAGACCAGTTCAGCGGGTGTAGTTTCCGACAAGGCATTGAAGGTCGGCCCCTTGGCCTTTTCCATGATAATCCAGTTCTGGCCACGGGCGTGCCAATCCATCACTTTCAGCGGGAATGCCTGTTTACCACTGTGGATCGTCACGCCGTGGTATATCTCGCGGGCGTATTCATATTGTTGCTGGCCCTTATCGTGATCGGTTTCAATTTCCGACATGCGGGCGGCCTGAATAACCATTTCCTCAACTGAGGAGGTCAGTTCGCCGTAGCTTAATCCATCTTTTCCTTCCTTGGTCCTCAGATCATCGACGGTTGAGCTGATGACGCGGAATCCCTTGGTCGCCTTTTCCCGTGCTTCGGGACGAAGGATGCGTAAGATCTCCTCTTCCCCAAGCTCTACTGACGTATAATAAGAGGCAGAGCCTTTGATCTCGCCCAGATGTTCTTCCTTCCAGAATTTTTCTGGAATATTTTCGGCCTTGATCCAGTCATATAATGTCCAGCGGGCAGGAATATCGGCGGCATTCTTGAGGTGTTGCAATTCCACCTTGATATTTTCGGGTGTATCAGGGTGTGAGGCGATAGCTTGCCCCAGTTTGATTTCCGCAGGACCCATATTCTCAAGGAATAATTTGAGAGCCTTACCGATATTGCCTGCATCATTGCCGATATTGCGGTTCGCAACCATCATCGCTGACATGATTAGCACGCGTTCATAATCGCTACGTGATTTAATGTAAGAACGCATGATATCACGGGCGTATCTGGCATCAACGGATTGGTCATCAGGGCGGATCATATTATTGATCACCAGATCGAATACCGGTTCCCACGATCTGGTTTGATTCTTGTCATCTTTTGTGGCGCCCTTGAGCATGCGCGCGGTAATGACGGCCCGTGCCTCCAGCGGTGCTGCCCAGAAATTCTCGTAAAAGATTTGGCAGTTCGAAGGTTTTGTATTCTTGAGAATAGTATCCAGATGCTTCTCATCCCGGCCTTGATATCGCTTTCTTGCTTTGACGTCGATATGGGCGCTGATCTCTTCGCAATTTTTCTGTTCGCCCTTGGAATTCAAGAATTCTATGAACTTGTTTGCCATCTCGGCATCACGGTCCATTTCTGTCGTGAGATAATCAACGCCGATACCGTACAGATAAGTTCTGAGCATATCGTCGGAATCAAGCTTGAGGGTGCAGGCTTCCTTGGCCATCTGCGATGTATTTTCCTGTGACAGTATCGCATCTGTTACCTGCCGCAGGAGCTGGTACTTATCGGTTATCGACATCATATTAACGAGCAAGCTGTCTTTGCCATGCTGCTTGCCGATATCCCAATCTTTTTCTTGTCCGCCCTCTAATGCCTTCAAATACAGAGCAAATCTCTTCTGATATTGTTCTGATTTGTTATCCTTGCCAAGCTTGCCAGCGACATCAGCGGTGTAGAGCGCAAAGAGCCTGTCGCGCGTTTCTGGATAGGGCGCGCTCATATTCTTATCCAGCAATATATGAAGGCAATCGCTCTTCTTTCTGCCGGCTGGCAGCGCCGCGACTTTATCGAAAATATTATCGAGCAGTTTGTTTTCAAATGCCTTGTCATCAAGGAATGTATTCTTGGCAAAAACGAAGGCTTTGACGTGCTCAAGAGCATCTTGCGGCCAGAAAGAGGGATATTCGGAAAGCTGGGATAGAGCTGCTTTACGGTTGTCAGCCTTATCAATATCGTTCACATAAGCTGATCGCTTACTATCTGTTGAATATCGTTCATTTACCGGCCTGTAGATATGATAAAGGTCCTCTATTTTCTCCAGAGCATTGTCGTTTTGTAGCGCCTGCGCCTCGGCCTTTTTAAGAATACTGGTTATATTCTCATCCAGGTGCTTTAGAAACTTATCCTGCGGGTGCGCAGGTTTTGGCTTTTTCCTGCCAAAGGATGAATAACTATCGTCGTCATTCGATGAAAGGGTACCTATGCCATCTCTCATGGCAACTACGCTGTCCGCAGTAGCCAGCAATTCACGACAGGACAGGCCTGCGTAATTTTCCTCAAAGGCCACGGCACGCGCCACCAGATCGGTGATTTTGCTTTCGTCTATAAATTTCACATAGTTGGCATGTCGGGCTCGTACAATCTTATCCGGGTTACTACTACTTCTGGATTCCGGCTTTATGCACACCATGGCTATCGCAAGAGAGTGCACATCAATCGCGGGCGTTTTTTCCAAATGCTTCATAACGTCAAACATATGCATATACCAGGCATATGTTTTGTGATCTCGGCTGTATACATTGCTACTAGTTGTTTTGACGAAGGCTGCCAGTGATTCTTTGTCCTTTGCAGGCTTATAATCGTATTTCTGGGCAACGACCTGCATCAACTCTGTCAGCTGATAATCGCCAGCTATGACGCGGGCCGTTTGGGTTTCCAATATTTTTAGATAATCGCAATGACATTCGTAACGTTCGACCTCCAGGATGGGAAGGTAGACATTATCTTCATCCCTGACGGCAATTTCAGCCAATATCTTCTTTTGCGCGGGCTTTAATCTTTCCAGATTATACCAGTAGAGCCTGACATCATCGAAGACACTATGCAGTGTATTCAGGACAAGTGTGCTGGCCTGATCTTCCCTGTTGTGATGAAACTCCCATTCCTTCCGCACAGGCGCTAGCGCCGCCTCCAGCTTCTCCCGCTCTTCTCCTTCTGGTACATCCCAGGTTCTTGGCATACTTTCTTCCTGCTCTTTCAGGGCGACCATCCGCGGATGAGCATCGCGCCACAGATCAGTTGTCTTTTTGAGAATTGCAATTGTGGTATCAAACATTTTTTGTTGTTGCGCTTCTTTAGCCGCAATCAACGTCGTGCCGAATGATTCACCAAAATGCTGTTGAAATATAGGATTATCCGCACTGAAAAGGTCTGTGCTGAAACCATAAACAAACCCATCACCGTGCCCTGATTCCGGCTTTCTTGCCCCCGGTACCGGGTTAGCATTCTGATAGTGCTTGGGTATCAGAGCCGTGACTTTATCGTTATCATTCCACACACTTTGCTTTTCGGTTTTAGGAAGCGCGTTAAACAATGAAATAAAATCATAGATCTGTTTCTGTGCCAGAGAGTGTCGGTTAAAGCGTTCGGACGTACTTTCATATCTATCAAATTCGGTTACCGGCATTTCGATGGCCGCCTTACAGGCCCGATCGATCATCGCGGTTTCATTGCCGAAATATGACCTGATATAATCATAGGCCTGCATGACCGTTTCATGATGAACCGCAAAATCGAGTTCATATTCTGGTATCGGATCGGTGGATACATGTCCGGTTTCGGTCACACGATAATTCTGTTCATGCCCCATGTTTACATAGGGTTTATTATGCGTGACCCTGTAATCAGTTATTCCTGATTGCGTCAAAATGTTGGTGACAGCGTCTTTGGTGCTCGCATCTGCCTCAGCAATCTCGACAAGATTATTCCACGGTATGACGGACCCCGGTGCGACCACGTTATATATTTTACTATCTTCTTTTGACAACCAGCGTCCGGGGTCACGTAATCCCGAGAGATTGTCGAACTTATCTGTGCTCCAATGGTTACCATGCGAGATTGTCTGAATTTCACCCAGGGTGTAGGTTAGTTTGTTCAGGGCACCAGCGTGCTGCATGAATTCCGCAGCCGTCTGCGCCGCTTTTATCCCTGCCTTGGCCTGAAGCATTTCGATCTCAATTTGTGAAAGCTTCCCTTTTTCGACAGCAAATTTTCCGTCATCATTCCGCCTTGGTCGCGGGCTATTGGTTTCTAAAAGCGCATTGAAATAAGTGTACATGATGCCGGCAGCAGCGCGATAATTGCCATCCTCTGCCTTAGGGTATCCATGTGCGGCGATGTGTTTATAAGCTTTATCATGCAGATAGATTTTGAGATCTTTGCCATTGATGACCGCCGGCTTTTGGGGATTACCCTTCCAGCGCCGATCAATCTCGACCTTTGCGACAATACCATCAGCGAGCGCGGCAATTTTTTGCTGATATCTTTTATCGATGATGGGACCCGCGTAGTAATCCGGATAACCGTCCGCAATCTGCTTCTGGATTTTCTCTACTTTATCTCTGGTTTCCCAATCATGCCGGGGGATGGGGTCAGGGAAAGCCGCCAGTTGTGCTTGATAATAATCAGGTGCGGGCATGGGCGCTGCCAGATGATCGATGCAATCGATGAGCATCTTGATTTGTGCCAAAGGCGATTTGCCTTCGTAGTTATGGGCTTTCAGGAATTCATCAACCGGGTCGGTGTAAGGGGCATCCAAAACCGCCTTATCAATCGGCGAGGGCTTTCTATCATCAATCAGATGCGACAATCTGGTCAGGGCCGCCTCAATGCCGGATAATCTGTTTTCATCCGTCATGTGCACATCCAATATTTCAGACCAGTTTATGCCTTCTTCTTTATCCTTATCTCGCCATTTGCGTTTCTTTTTTTCTTCTGCTTTTACTTTCGTGGAATAAGCATTCAATTTTTGAGAGAAGATCAAGGCCTGCTTAGGGTCTGCGCCCGCATCATACATCAGATCAACGCCATGAAGATCGGCAATTTCTTCTTCGCCTTTTGAGTTATTCTTAATAGCGTGTAACCGCATGATAAGGTGCGTGAGTTCATGACCCATGACGAAATCAAGCTGATCGAGATTATCGACCATTGCGATCAGGCCGCGTGAAAGGCAGATGACATGAGTACCAAGCGGATTCTTTATGTACCGCCTGGTTTCGTAGGAATCTCTTTTGGGTTTGTATTCGGGATCTGGCGGTGGTGCGTAAAAACCATTTGGTTCATCGCTATCGGAGATCATGAATGTTACGGGCGTTTCATCGAAGTTGATGTATTTACCCGCCAACGCTCTGGCGCGTGCGTGCAGAAATTCATGCGCACGCTTGCCTGCGGGCGTACTCACGTCAGCAATGCTGAATTTGGTGAGGAGATCTTCTTCGATTAGTCTTTCGGTCATTATATTCCAGCTGCGCCCAGCTTACTTTTATTATGACAATATAATAGTATTGCTTTATCTACGTAGTAAAAGTATGAGCCGGTTTATGTCGCCTGTTTTTTCAAAAAGAAATATTACTAAGCAAAAACACATAATTATAATCTATGCCCCAGTTGCCCAGTCCCAATTATGGCCATGAGGTCTTAAAAAACCGATAAATAGGTAAAGTTATTCCCATATGCACGCTTATCGCGTTGACGGAGGGCAAGGTCATTGACGGTCTATGTGACAACACAGCCATTAAAAAAGCCCACCGTTAAGGTGGGTTTTTTAATTAGTTGCGGTGAGCGGGGCCGAAGCAGGTTCGACAAATTGCAAGGCAATTTGGACGGCGCAACCAGCCTGCAATGTGACGGGCATCACGCGACCATCAACCCGCATCATCACCTAATAGCGGCTTCGTCAGATAACTAAAGAGATATGCCAAATATTGTACCAATACCCGCGGTTAATGCCATCGCAAGTGCCCCCCAGAATGTCACACGCGCTGTTGCCTTATAAATATTGGCGCCGCCTGCTTTGGCGCCTATCGCGCCCAGCATAGCCAGAAAAGCGAGCGAGGCAGCAGAAACAGCAGGGACAAGCAAATTTTGCGGGCATATGAGGGCAGTTATAAGCGGCAAAAGGGCACCTACTGTAAATGAGCCCGCAGAAGACAGCGCCGCCTCTATAGGGCGTGCCGTAGTGATTTCGGAGATGCCAAGTTCGTCTCTTGCATGGGTTCCAAGAGCATCCTTCTTCATGAGCTGTATAGAAACTTCCCGGGCCAACGATTCATCAACCCCGCGCGCAACATAAATTTTCGTGAGTTCGTCAAGCTCTGCTTCGGGCTGTTCCGCGAGCTCCTTACGCTCGCGCGCCAGATCGGATTGTTCGGTGTCCGATTGGGAACTAACTGAAACATACTCGCCTGCTGCCATCGACATAGCGCCCGCAACCATACCTGCCACACCGGCGATCAGGATTTCATTTTGACCGACAGAGGCGGATGCAACGCCGATAATAAGACTGGCTGTTGAAACTATGCCATCATTTGCCCCAAGCACGGAGGCCCGCAACCAGCCAATACGCCTGACGAGGTGATTTTCGTGATGAATGTGAAGACGGCTCATAAGAGCAAGCATAAAGTAAGACATTATAGGAGGCGAGGGGTAATAATCCCGATGTTGTCTAACCTGTAGCTGTTCATGTTTATTCGCCTTTAGAAGGGGCAATACGTCAAAGTCTTTAGGCGTGAAATAACTTTGTTGTCAGGCCTGCCCAAAATTCCCATAATTATTAATCTATCATTATATTGACTTACTAAAAATAACTGTTAAGGTGGCGGGCATGAAACAGCCCCCCCCGTCATCACATTCACCTGCGGATTATCCGCCGCCGGATTGGGCGCAAGCCTTGCGTGCCAAGGGTTTGCGTGTCACGACGCAGCGTCTGACGGTGCTGGATTTCATTCATAGCTACCCGCATACCGATGCCGAAACTGTGTTTCAGGGGGTACGCCAGACCCTGCCCAGCATCTCGGTGCAGGCCGTACATATTATTGTGCAGGATTTATCGCATGAAGGTTTGATCCGCCGGATCAGCCCGCCCGATTCCGCCAGTGCACGTTATGAAACGCGGATCGATGATAACCATCATCATGTTCAATGTATTCATTGTGGCCGCCTTGAAGACGTTGATTGCGTTGTTGGCCATGCGCCGTGCCTTGATCCTTCGCATACACATGGTATGCGGATTATCGAAGCCAGTATCGTTTTTCGTGGCATTTGCCATGATTGTGAAACCGTTTCTCCCCAAAACAAGAAGGAAGTTAAAACATGACATCTGAATCAAAATGTCCGTTTTCAGGCAAAGCCGGTCAGCCTGTTGCCGGTGGTGGCACACAAAACAGCGACTGGTGGCCAAACCAGTTGCGCCTTGATTTGCTGAACCAGCATTCCTGCAAGTCCAATCCTCTGGAATCTTCTTTCGATTACAAGAAAGAATTCGCGAAGCTTGATTATGAAGCGCTGAAAAATGATCTGCGCAAATTGATGACAGACTCCCAAGACTGGTGGCCGGCTGATTTTGGTCACTATGGCCCTCAATTTGTTCGTATGTCGTGGCACGCGGCCGGTACATACCGTATGGGTGATGGCCGTGGCGGTGGTGGCCGCGGGCAGCAACGTTTTGCGCCTCTCAACAGCTGGCCTGATAACGTCAATATTGATAAATCTCGCCGTTTGCTGTGGCCAATCAAACAAAAATACGGTCAAAGCATTTCATGGGCTGACCTGTTGATCCTCACGGGTAACGTCGCGCTGGAAACCATGGGTTTCCGCACTTTCGGTTTTGCTGCGGGCCGTGCCGATACATGGGAACCCGATCAGGATGTTTACTGGGGCCGTGAAACAACATGGCTTGGAGGTGATAGCCGTTATTCAGGCGAACGTGATCTTGAAAATCCATTGGCGGCTGTGCAGATGGGTTTGATCTATGTGAACCCCGAAGGTCCGAATGGCAACCCCGATCCGTTGCTGGCGGCCAAGGATATTCGTGAAACCTTTGCCCGTATGGCGATGGATGACGAAGAAACCGTTGCGCTGATTGCTGGTGGTCATACCTTTGGTAAAACCCACGGGGCAGGACCCGCTTCGCACGTCGGTGCCGATCCGGAATCTGCCGATCTGGAAGCCCAAGGTTTGGGTTGGGCCAGCAGCTTTGGTAGCGGTAAGGCCGGTGATGCCATCACCAGTGGTCTGGAAGTCACATGGACACAAACCCCTGCCCAGTGGAGCAATTTCTTTTTCGAAAATCTATTCAAATATGAATGGGTACTGGAAAAATCACCGGCGGGTGCCCATCAATGGGTAGCCAAGGATGCCGAGGAAGTTATTCCCGATGCCCATGACAAATCGAAAAAGCGCAAGCCCACCATGCTGACAACCGATCTGTCACTGCGCTTTGATCCGGTTTACGAAAAAATCTCCCGCCGTTTCCTTGAAAACCCGCAAGCCTTTGCTGATGCTTTCGCGCGGGCTTGGTTCAAGCTGACGCACCGTGATCTGGGCCCGCGTGCCCGTTACATCGGTCCGGAAGTCCCCAAGGAAGAATTGATCTGGCAAGATCCGATTCCGGCCGTCAACCACCCGTTGGTGGATTCTGCCGACATCGCATCCTTGAAAGAAAAAATCAAAGCCTCTGGCTTGAGTGTTTCGGAACTGGTTGGTACAGCTTGGGCCTCTGCCTCCACATTCCGTGGCAGTGATAAACGCGGTGGTGCCAATGGTGCCCGCATTCGTCTTGCCCCGCAAAAAGATTGGGCTGCCAACAATCCGGCACAACTGGGCAAGGTTCTGAAAGCTCTGGAAGCAATCCAGTCAGCTTTCAATGCCGATGCCAGGGGTGGCAAGCGCATCTCCCTAGCGGACCTGATTGTTCTGGCCGGTAATACCGGTATCGAACAAGCGGCAAAAGCTGCCGGTCGCGATGTCAGTGTACCGTTCACGGCAGGCCGTATGGATGCCTCCATCGAACAGACAGATGTAGCTTCCTTCTCGGTACTGGAGCCGGTAGCAGATGGCTTCCGTAACTTCCAGAAGGCCCGTTATGCGGTTCCTGCCGAAGCGTTGCTGATTGATAAAGCGCAACTCCTGACCCTGACGGCACCGGAAATGACGGTTCTGATGGGGGGATTGAAGGTTATTAATATTAACAGTGATGGTTCTTCAACAGGCGTCCTTACGACCAAGCCCGGCACACTGACAAATGATTTCTTTGTCAATCTGTTGGATATGGGCACGGAATGGAAGGCTACATCGGATGCCAAGGATGTTTTTGAAGGCCGTGATCGCAAGAATGGCGCTGTCAGATGGACAGGATCGCGTGCTGATCTGGTCTTTGGTTCAAACTCTGTCTTGCGTGCCTTGGCCGAAGTTTATGCCTGCGACGATGCCCAAGAAAAATTCCTCGCGGATTTTGTGGCAGCATGGGTCAAGGTCATGGAACTGGACCGTTTTGATCTCCACGCCTGAGAAAGGCCGATAACGGAATAAAGAAAGCCCCTGCATGCAGGGGCTTTTTATTATATAGGGCTATAAATTGTTACAACGGAAAAGGTCCTGAAAGCCAGTTCTACTTACTGGTGATCTTGAACGGAACGTAAAGGGGACACCATTTAACAAGACCCGTTACAAGGGGTATAAAGCCAAGAACGGCAATCCAGCTATGGGTGTATAACCCTAGTATAATAATCAAGCTCCCGATAGCTATACGAAGAGCTCTATCTGTTTTTCCTACATTACATTTCATGATAACCCATCCTTATTATGCCGGTGTTTGAGAAAATTGGTCAAAAGCTCTCAGGGCGTCGGCAGCATACATTAAGGAAGGTCCACCGCCCATATAGATGGCCATGCCCAAAGTTTCGGCTACCTCCTCACGTGAAGCGCCCAAGCGGACCAAAGCCTTGGCGTGATAGCCCAGACAGCCATCACAATGGGCTGCTACACCCAAAGCCAAACCAATCATTTCCTTGGTTTTTTCATCCAAAGTCTTTGTTGTGGTTGCGGCTTTGGCCATAGTACTGAACCCGGCCATGGTTTCCGGTATCAGCTTGTGGAGCTCTTTGCTATAGGCACCAATATCGCCAATGATTTCTTTATATTCTTTTGTCATTTGTTTCTCCTCTCAAATTTTGTCTACTGGTATTTTTACGTACTGCACACCCTCTGTGGCTTGCCCGAATGTTCCCCCCCGCAAGTTAACCTGAATCGAGGGTAAAAGGAGCTTGGGCACCTCCTTGCCATGATCATCCTTGTTGCGTTTGGTAACATATTGTTCTTTGCTGATGCCTTCATGGACACGGATATTGGCTTGTTTTTGTTCGCTGATCGTGGCCATGCATTGTGGAGCGCGGCTACCATTCGGGGGATAGTCATGGCCGACATACATTCTGTAATCATCGGGCAAGGCCAGCAATTTGCGCGATGAGTCATAGGAATCTCCGGCGCTGCCCCCAGGGAAATCGCAACGCCCTGTGCCAACATCGGGCAGGAACATGGAGTCACCCACGAAAACGGCATCACCGATAATATAGGTGGTGTCAGCCGGTGTATGACCGGGGGTGTGAATGATTCGTGCTTCGAAAGGGCCTACGGTAAATACTTCATCATCGGCAAAAGTATGGTCAAATTGATAGCCGTTGGTCGGTGTATCGGCTTCGTTGTGGAAGATGGGTTCCCATGTTTTCAGTACTTTTAGTATATGCTTGCTAATTGCGGTTTTACCGCCCAGTTTTTCCTTGATATAAGCTGAACCTGTCAGATGGTCGGCATGGATGTGGGTTTCCAATATCCATTCGACGTTCAGGCCTTTCTTGCGGACAAATTCAATCACGCGATCGGCAGATTCTGTCTGTGTCCGTCCGGAATGGATATCGTAATCAAGAACGCTATCAATCACAGCGCATCTTTTGTCCTCATGCCCATCGGCATAGACAACATAGCTCCATGTGGCTGTGACGGGATCAAAAAAACCGCGCACATCAGGTTTGGAGATTTCTGGGGTCATAGCGCACCTCCTTGATGCAAGATAAAGTTATCAATCAGAATAAAAATAGCCATACCGCCTATAATAAAGGCAAAAATCTTCTTGGCGAATGTTTCTGGGATCTTGCTTATAATATATGTACCGATAACCATGCCACCCATACCGCCTATGACGAAGGGCACGATTATATGGATGTCGATTGCAGTACCTTTAAGAAAATGGCCGATCACGGCAGAGATTGATATCAGGGCAATGCTGGCAAGTGATGTTCCTACAGCCAAATTATAAGGCATAAAGAATACCAGTACGAGCAAGGGGACAATAATAAATCCGCCACCAACTCCGAAGAATCCGGCAAGGCAACCAGCAAGACCACCCGCAAAAGCGATAGAGGCCAAGGAAGGGTTGTCTTCAGGTTTTTTTTCTATTGCGGTATCCTTAGCCTTTGTTGGAGTTATCATTTTTAACGCCACAAGTATCATCAGTACGGCAAAAAGTCCCATCCTGATGCCATCGTTCATTTCATGTGTGAGGCTTACAACAACAGGGGATATAATTATTCCCGATAATGAGAAGAGGATTGCAGTCCGCCAGTCAACTTTTCTCTGACGGGTTTGTTTTATGGCCCCAAACGCAGCAATCATGGCAACCATAATCAAGGATATGGCCAAAGCTTCTGATATTGGCACATGCGCTCCGTATACCAACAAAGGAATGGCAAGTATGGACCCGCCGCTGCCGGTCATCCCCAGCGAGAGGCCAACCAACATTCCAAATCCAGCAAGTGCAGGGTCCAGATACATATTTTTCCTCGTTATTGACAGCTTTGACCAATTTTTCCGGAAGTTGCGCTACAGGCTGTGGCTGTTTTTTGAACTGTTCCCGTTGAGCATTGCTTATTCCATGGAGCTTTGGTCAGGAGCAGGGCCATGCCGCAGCGATCTGTGATACCGGCAAAAACCAAGCCGCTTCCGACAAAAAGCGGGATAAGTGTGAATAAAGGATGGACCAGTAGTCCGAACAATGCCCCCGTGGCGGCCATCGCACCAGCGACAATTCTAACCTGCCGTTCGAGCGGCAAGGGACCTTTGGGTTTTATTGTGCAGTTGTTGGTGGGGGCATAGTTGCCTTTGATAGCGTGACCGCAATCCTCGCAGGCGATAATGCCGCCCTCAATCACTTTAACGGATATGTAATCAGCGGATGCAAATTTTTCGGCTGCTTGTGCTGCTCTTTTGCCGCTGCGGCAGAGAATGAACACATCTGAATCGTGGTCCAATCCATGGCGCATCATAAAATCATCCGGATTTAACTGGTCAAGCGGGACATGGGTATGACCCAAGCCTATGTGCTTCTCGTCATGCTCCATTTGGGTACGAACATCCAAAATGATGCCCTGACAGGGATCAATCGCCTTCAGATCGCGGGCTTGTATTGTTGTAAAATTGGTCATAGCAGCACCTTTTCTTCAAATTTATCTTGTGTTGTACTGTTAGTATGTTATAATAATGTAAATTACATTAATGTAATATAAAAGTCAAGAGAATTTATAAAAAAAAGGAATTGGGGATGTCCCTATCAGGTAAAAAAAGACAGAATCTTGAAAATGCAGTGGGGTTGCTTAAACTTTTATCCCATCCCGTCAGATTATCTATTTTATGTAATTTGCTGCATAATGGAGAGATGAGTGTTACCGAGATTGTGGAGGCAGAAGAGGGGGCGGCGGGCCAATCCCAAATATCCCAATTTCTGGGAAAAATGCGCAGTGAAGGTTTGGTGAGCACGCGTAAAGAAGCGCAAATAGTTTATTATAAAATTTCTTCACCACAGGCAAAGAAGGTTGTTCAGGCACTTTATGATATTTATTGCGGAAAATGTTAGGTGTTTATCTGTCATGCCTGCCGTCGCGTCTGGAGGGCTTAAATTGCTGGCAGAATTATAAAGGACGCAAAGTTTATATACGCGCCCTTTATAATAGAGGTTATTAGATTTTTTATTCAGCTGCCTTTGTTGTTTGTCCTTCGATGAAAGATTTGACGGCCTGATAATCGGTTTTGCCACTACCCAGTACCGGCATCTTGCCGATATGAAGGACATTGGCTGGAACAGCAAGCGCGGTTATTCCTTGAGCTGAAGCGTATTGGGAAAGTTCCTCTCTCCGCGGGTTCTCGCGTGTGGTGAGCAGGGCGAGTTGCTCGCCCTTCCGGGCATCGGGAAAAGAAACCACCGCATTTTGTGTGCCCGGCCAGACAGTATCGGCCAGCATTTCTACCTGTGCCAGAGAAACCATTTCACCGGCAATCTTGGCGAAACGTTTCGCACGCCCCAGGATCGAGATAAAGCCATCGGCATCAATTTTGACGATATCGCCTGTATCATGCCATCCCTCTTCCGGTGGTTGTAGAACACCGGGCTTATCTGCCTTATAACAACCAAGCATGACATTCGGCCCTTGTACATACAGGCGTCCCCCTTCGGTAACACCCGGCACATCCTCCAGTTTATAATCCATGCCTGGCATCATGCGGCCCACAGAACCGTCTTTCTGGCACATAACCGAGTTCAAGGCGATAGCGGGAGCGGCTTCCGTTGCTCCATACCCCTCGAGAATACGGGCGCCAAATTTTTTCAGGTAAGTCATACGTGTAGTATCCTTGACTTTTTCGGCGCCTGCAAAAATGTAGCGCATACGATAAAAATCATAGGCGCTTGCCATGCGGGCATATCCTTGCAGGAATGTATCCGTGCCAAACATAATAGTAGCATTGGTTGAATAGACCATTTCCGGTACAATCCGGTAATGCAGCGGGCTTGGGTACAGGAAAGTTCTTACGCCTGACAGCAAGGGTAACAACGTTCCGCCTGTCAATCCGAAAGAATGGAACATCGGCAGGCAATTAAAGACAATATCTTGCTGGTTGAAATCTACGCGTGATGATAACTGGACAATATTGCTCATAATATTGCCGTGACTAAGGACAACACCTTTGGGCTCGCCTTCCGATCCTGATGTGAACAGAACGACTGCAGGCTGGTCCGGCTTAATAGACTGCGCCTTGTGAAGAGAGGCAGGCGATGTCATCAAGCCACTAATCTTGTCGATAATCGAAATACTCTGACGAATATCCTCGAGATAGACAACTTTTGTATGTTGTTCCAGTTGCGCGATGACATCTGTCAGCCTTCCGGCCTCGATAAAACGGCGTGATGTCAGGACCGTTTTAATTTCTGCTGTGCGGCAGGCTGAAATCATGGCGTGGGCACCCGTCGAGAAATTCAGCATGGCCGGTACGCGGCCGAAAGCCTGCAAGGCAAAAAATGTAACGACGGCACCGACGGAATTCGGTAACATCAGTCCTACATTTTCCCCTTTTTGGGTCAGCGGTTCTATTTTTCTTCCCAGTACAATTGTACCCAGAACTACTTTTTTGAACTTGGCAGGCTTACGCTCGATATCTTCGGCAATAATGGCGTTATCACCGTTGACATAGCGTGCCTTAAGAAGAGCCTGATATAGGGTTTGCTCACGGTCACCTGTCAGGAACATCATTTCTTCCATCAGGTTATAAAGTTGACGACCGGCAGCGGCACGGCGGGCACGGCCTTTAATTGTCGGATCAATTTTAAAGACTTGCGGTTCCAGAATGGTGATCGTGATTTTAGGAAAGCTTTTTAACGGTACTTTTCCTTTCAGGCGGGCAAAGGGCGTGTGTTGGACGCCGTCCAAACGGACAGGCAGAATAACGGCCTCTGCCTTATCCGCAATCATGCCCGGGCCATCGTAAATCTTCATAAGGGCACCTGTTTCTGTCAGACGGCCTTCGGGGAAGATGACAACATGGCGATCCGCTTCAACTTTGCGGATCAATCCTTTCAATGAAAAAGGGTTTGTGGGGTCAAGCGGGAAGGCATCAACCAGTTTCAGGAAAGGTCTTACCCATATCCAGTTGGCGACAAAGCTGTTAACGGCAAACATGGGGCGTCCAGGCAGGAAAGCTGCCAACAAAGGAGGATCTAGCAGGGATACATGATTGCCGACAATGACCGCGCGCTTTCCGGCTTTCTCATAATTTTCCAGGCCGCGGATTTCAACTTTGTACAAGGTCTTGAATAAAGCCTGGAGCAGACTTTTGAACAGGTAGTCAGGTAAAAGTTTGCAGATATAGATCGCTGCAAAGGCATTGGCGATAGCAAACGACAAAAAGATTTCACGAATTTCCAGTCCGGCAGAGATCAGTAAAATTGAAAAGAGTGAGGACATGACCACAAATAGAGCATTTGTGATGGCGCTCCCTGCCATCAGGCGGGCCCTGTGATCGGGTGTGGTCAAATGTTGGATCATCGCATTGAGCGGTACAACAAAAAGACCGCCGCAGATTGAGATCAGGCCGATATCGATGGCCACACGCAAGGGGAGATAACCTGGTGTACCGGCACTGGCGAAATACAAATCGACCGAGAAGGCGGTAATCCCGAGGATGGCCAAGGGAACATACACGGCCTCAATACGTCCATGCAGAAGGCGGTTATTCAGCAAGCCGCCTGCAGCAATACCTACCGAGAAAATGACCAGCAGTAATGTAAGGACATGCTCGCTGGCCCCCAATGTGTCATGCACATAGTTGGGTAGCTGGGCCAGAAACATGCCACCCATAAAATAAAACCAGGCAATCCCCAGAACACACAGCACGATTGTGCGGGAACGGCTGAAGGTATAGCCAAGAATTTCTCTAAGATCGGCCAAGGGGTTGGGATTGATCCTGACAGAGCGATCAACAGCAGGTGTGGAGGGGATATAGCGGCTGGCGATATACCCAGCTACAGCACACAGAAATAGCAAAGCGCTTACTAGAATTTTCCCGCCTGCCAATGTAATCAGGCTGGTGCCGAGAATGGTGCCTGTTAAAATGGCGAGGAATGAGCCTGTATTCAAAAGGGCATTACCGCCGATTAATTCGTCATCATTCAGATGCTGCGGCAAAATCGAATATTTGCTGGGGCCGAATAAGGCGGATTGTGTGCCGAGCGCAAACAGGGCGGCAAATGAGAGTGGCAGAGATCCGCTGATAAGTGCCGCTGCCCCGAGGGCAGCAATCAAAATCTCAAGAAGCTTGATATGACGGATGACTTTATCCTTGGGAAATTTATCAGCCAGTTGTCCACCCATAGCGGAAAATAGAACGAAGGGTAGAATAAAAAGGCCTGCGGCCAGAGTTGTCATGATCTTGGCATCTTCATTGGCTTGCGACGCTGTACCGAATAGCAGCAAAACAACAAAAGCATTTTTGAACAAATTGTCATGAAAGGCCCCGAGAAACTGGGTCAGGAAGAGGGGCGTAAAGCGGCGGCTCTTAAGCAGCATGAATTGGCTGTTTTTCATCGTGAAAATTCCCCTTTCATCAGGAAATGTGCGATATGTTCATGGACTTTTCTATTCCATGAAATGAAGCTGTGGGTGCTGGATATGACCAGATGGTCTTTCATATCGGGGTGTTGCGTACTCTTGACCGAAACACGTCCATCATGAGGACCCTTGAACAGAAAATGGGCGATTATATAGGGCCATCCGAGATTACCGGCGATAATACCGAGTTCATAAGGGGCGGCGATAGGACGTTCTGATCGGCAATCGGTTGTCAGCTCTTGCCCCGCCGGACCAAAGATCCAGCGATAGGGAAGAAAATCACGTAGCAGATCGGCAACCTCGCTACCCCTGATCGGGGGAGCCAGCATCACAACGCGGCCAATTTTATCCCGAGGCAGACGGTCGCGGGCGTGATACAGATAGTTTTGAACGACCAATCCGCCCATGGAATGGGTGACAAAATGTACTTTCCTTGATGTGGACCATACATTGTGGTTGATCATCTGGTAATCAAGATATTGCCCGAGATCAGCCAGAAACATCTGGCGTGACGGATAGGTAATATTGACAATCCGGTATCCGCGCTTTGATAAGGCCCATTCTATGGGCAGCATATTCAGGCGTGTGTGCCCGATCCCGTGCAGGAGGACAATCGTATCCGGTGTCGAGGTCTGCTCTTCTTGCGGGGGCATAGTTATCATCAAAACCACCAATATTCTTCGTCGGCATTTTCATGCGCTATTTGGTCCAGTTCCTGATCCATCAGCGCGTCATAGGCAATGACCCAGGCTGGTGAAGAAAGCATCAGAAATGAAATTACTAGAAAACTGACCATTTATCTCTCCTGAATTATTTTGAACGGTGTTCATTATATTTATCCTGTCATAATTCTGAACGCTGTGCAATAAAAAAATTGAACATTGTTCAAAATTCGTGTAACTATAGGATAAGAAAGGATATTTCTATGGCCAGACGAAAAGAACACACCCGTGCAGAATTGGAAGAAATGATGCTGGCAGAGTCGCGCAAGATTATTGGCGAGAGCGGCTTTGAGGGCTTAACCGCCCGTAAACTTGCCGAAGCCGTGGGTTACACGCCGGGTACGATCTATAACGTGTTCAAATCCATGGATGATCTTTACCTGCAGCTTAACGCGGAGACGTTGGATAGACTCTATGATGTCCTTAGCGCGCCCTCCTGCAATAATCCAGAATGCGCACCGCTGCAGAACATGAAATTAATGGCGGCTGATTATAAGGATTTTTGTCAGCAAAACAGACCCTATTGGCTGATGCTTTTCGAGCATAAGCTCGCATCCGGACGTCAGGCTCCTGACTGGTTCACTGAAAAAATCGAGAGGCTTTTCCTGCCGTTGGAAGAGTTGTTGCAGCCTTATTATGCCCCTGTTGCTGACAAGAAACGCAAGATGGCTGCCCGCATTTTATGGTCTTCGGTACACGGATTATGCTTTTTAGAGCAAACAGGGAAATTCGGACTTGTAAATGATGAGGCTACCATCAACACTATGATGGACTATCTCATTGATAATTTTATAGCTGGCATCAGTGCCTAATATCGCGGAGTAATAATTTTGATCGACTTTATAATGATTGTGGCGGGACTTGTTATGCTCTTCTTGGGGGGGGACTGGCTGGTCCATAGCAGCGTTTCTATCGCCCGCCGTATGGGTTTATCGACATTGCTGGTCAGTGTTGTCATTGTGGGTTTCGGAACATCAGCGCCGGAACTTCTGGTCAGTGTTCAGGCGGCATTGATGAATTCCGCCGATATTGCTTTGGGAAATGTTGTTGGCAGCAATATTGCCAATATTCTGCTTATTTTGGGGCTGGGCTCGGTTCTTGGCATTATTCATTGCGATAAAAAAGAAGTGGTCAGAGATGTAGTCGCTGTGACTCTGGCCAGTGTACTTCTGGCAAGCTTGTCATTTACAGGCGTAATAAATCGTATGACAGGTTTCGCTTTTATAGCGCTGCTTTCTTCCTATCTGTTTTATTCAATCCGAAGTGCCCGTAAACAGGATGGAGGGACGCAAGAGGAAGAGTTCAATAACCCTTCTGACTCTCTGTCTTTGAAGAAGGCCGTTCCGTTTGCTCTTCTCAGTCTGGCAACGGTAGTGATTGGTGCCAAATTGTTGGTCACAGGGGCTGTTTATATTGCGCGCGATCTGGGAATTCCGGAGGCGGTTATTGGTCTTACGATTGTTGCTGTGGGGACATCCTTGCCGGAACTGGCTACAGCGGTTGCCGCTGCCCGTAAACAGGAAGGCGATGTTATCATCGGTAATGTATTGGGTAGCAATCTCTTTAATATCCTGGCGATATTGGGCATAGCGGCGATTATTACCGATATACCTTATGGGGGACAGATTGCCGCCCTTGATGTTTGGGTGATGGTCGGTGTGGCCTTGCTGTTGCTGTCGATAGTCATGATCCGCAAGCAATTGGGAAAATTGAGCGGTATTTTCTTCCTTGTTCTTTATGCGGGGTATATGGGCTGGCTTGCCCTGTCGGCACAAGCGGCTTAAAGGTTTACCCTTAATTTATAAAAAACGGGCCTGTTTAGGCCCGTTTTTGCATTCCATTTTGCCATGCTTACATCAGGTAAACCACCCAGACATAGATGCTGGCGATCAGAACCGTCAGGAACATCATCGGCATTGCGTGCAGCAAGAAGGCCATGAAACTGATTGGTTGTCCGGCACGCTGGGCATAGGCTGCAACGATCACGTTGGCGCTGGCACCAACCAAAGAGCCGTTACCGCCCAGGCATGCGCCCAGAACCAGTGACCACCACAAAGGCAGGATCGCTTCATGGCCACCGAATTGCGGACCCATGTTCTCGATCACAGGGATCAGGGTTGCCACAAACGGGATGTTGTTGATCAGGGACGAGAAGAAAGTCGAGGCCCACAGGATCACCATAGCTGTCAGGTTAAAGTTGCCATCTGTAACATCAACAAGAATTTCTGCGACTTTACCCAAAACACCTGTCTGCTCGAGAGAGGATACAACCATAAACAAGCCTATGAAGAAGAATATGGTTTCCCACTCTACGTGTTCAAATGTTTTCTGTACGCGCTGATTACGCTCCTCACGTTTCAGGCCAATACTGTCAAGCAACAGTAACAGGCAAGCACCGGACAAGGCGATGGTGCCCGTTTCCAGCCCCAGTAATGTATGGCCGAAAATAAAGCCGGCAATCACCAGTGTCAGTACAAACAGGGATTTGTAAAGCAAGGGAATATCTTCCAGAGCTTCATACGGATTATAGCGCAGCAGATGAGCACGGGCGCGCAGGGATGTCGTCATATGGCGGCCCCAGATAAAATCAAACAGGCCGAGCATCACAATGATAATGATCAGGACAGCTGGTCCGACATTGACGAGGAAGTCCATAAAGGACAGTCCCACAGCGGAGCCGATCAAAATGTTGGGTGGATCACCGATCAATGTTGATGTACCGCCGATATTCGAAAAGAAAATCTGGGCAATCAGGAACGGGTAAGGTTTTTGTTTTAACTGTTCCGTCAAAAGTAGTGTGATTGGCACGATCAGCATGACCGTTGTCACGTTATCAAGGAAGGCCGAGAAAACAGCTGTGATCAGTGATAGTACCAGCAACAGGCCGCGTGGATTGGCACGGACAATTTTGGCGGCCATAATGGCTACGAACTGGAAAACACCGGAGCCCTTCATGATCGTTACAATCATCATCATGCCGATCAGCAAAAAGATGGTGTTGAAGTCAACAGCCTCGATCGCGGTGTGTTGTTCCTGAATGCCCAGATAGATGGTCAAACAGGCACCGATCAATGCTACCAAAGCCTGGTTCATTTTCTCGGTAATGATGAAGGCATATACAAATGCCATAATAAGGCATGAAAGGATGAAGGGGTCAGTAATACTCATGATATTTCCTCTATTTCTGGCGGCGCCTCTTTAAAGGAGGCGTCTTTACTTCTTTGCTTATTAAAGAACGCCGAACTCTTTCAGGAGGGCAATGTCCTCGGCTGAAAGGTCTGCTGATTTGGTTGCGGCAATTTCTTGCAAGTGCTGCATTGTCTTCAGAATGGACTGTTCGGAAACGAGACCTTCAAAATGGCCGTCTTTCTGATTCACGATCGGCAGCGGGCTGCCTTGCTTGACCATCAAACGCATCGCTTCCATCAGCGATGTTTCCAGATGGCCTACGACAATGCCGTGATCAAGATGATCGCCAATACGGGCAGGGCTAATTTTTTTCAATCTTTTGGCAATCCCGGGAGAAGCGCCGATTACGAAATCGACATTGCTCAATCCACCTTCCATTGTGATGGCTACAGGCAGAAGCGCTTTGAATGTTGATTTCAGGCTAAACATCCCCTGATATTCGCCGTCTTTATCGACAACAGGAGCAGAGCGGATATTATTGGCTTCTAGAATAGCGAGGGCTTGGTCAAAACTGCAGTCCTCGTTAAGGGTGATCACATCAGAGATCAGGGCGTCACGACAGGGCATAATTCACCAGTACTTAGTTAGCTATGGGTCTATAAGGGCCGTTTCAGGATACTTCAATGGGCTGGGCTATACACCCGCAGGTGCTGCACCGCAAGAAAAAAGCGCCTTAAAACAGCCCTAATTGGCCCCAGCATTTCCTGCTGATCCGATGGGGTGTGGTCATGAAATTTAAATTAATCATTTTATATCAATGTGTTATTTGATATGTGCTCTGCGCGCCCTTGTGAGGCATTTAGAAGAACCGGGATGGCAAAGTAGCTGCTTTAATAATTTTATTGCTTATTTCATGGTGGACTTTCGCTACGCACAAAATGGCTTTTCATGGGGGCGGCCTCTGATTAATGTACCTTTATGTAATATGCACTGTGGTCTTTTCATTATATTTATTGCTGGAAAGGATTTACATGACGGCCGGGGACAAAACTCTTCCTCATTATTTTTATTATGATCCTGAAATTCTGTCTTTAGAGACAAAAACTATATTCGATAAGCCTGATGCCCAATTATTCTGGGGGCATAAGGCGCTGGTGCCGGAAAAAGGCGATTATTGGGTGATCCCGCACAGTGGTTCTCCCCGCATTCTTGTGAACGATGGCAATAATCTGAACGTGGTCGATAATATATGTCGGCACCGTTATGCGGTCATGCTTGAGGGAAAAGGCAACATCAAGAAAATTATATGTCCGGTTCATTACTGGTCATATGAACTGGATGGCAGCTTGATCAAGGCACCTGGCTTTGATCCTCTGCCTGCGTGGGATCTTGATTGTGATGGTCGCTGTGGTGATGCCCAGCGGTCATTGGGACGCAAGGATATTGTCGATTATGACAGTTTTATCTTATCGAAGGATTTTACGCTTTTGTCAGAAGCACTGGATGTAATCAAAAAATATACATCCTTAAAGTTCAATGAACTTGATTTTGTTGATCTGGAAATCTGCCCTAATAAGGTCAACTGGAAAGATTACGTAGATACCTACCTCGATAACTATCACATTGATGTTTACCATCCGGGCCTAAAAGGGCTGGTTAATTGCAACAAGATAGATTTTCACTGGGATGAGCAGTTCCATGTTCAGGCCGTTCAGATCAAAAATACAATGATTGATGCGGCGAATGGCAAGTACCAGCCTTTGTTAAAGATGTACAAGGAAAAAATCGGCGAGTTTGAAGAGACTTATGGCGCTATCTGGGCCATGGTTTATCCAAATATCATGATCGAAATATACGAGAAGTTTTTCTTTCTCAACGTTGTGCTGCCAGATGATGCCGAGAATTGTACGGTTTGGAAGTATAGCTTCTGTCATAAATCCTTGTCGCAGCATCCTGAGATTGTGCGGATGTACACGGAGTTTCTGGACGAAATCGAACAGCAGGATATAGAGCTGATGATGAAGGTCAACGATGGTCGCAAAGCCTTGTATGCCCGTGGCGATCATTATCGTGGCCCTTATCATCCGCAAAAGGAGCAGGGACAGGCGCATTTCCACAGATGGCTTCTAAACCGTCTGGGCATCGACCTTGATGAGCAGGAAGAAAAACATCAGGTTGTTGCCTTGCGACGCGTGGAAAAATCTTAACATAAGATTAAGATTGGCTATAATCTTCTGATAATGATTCGCAGGAGATTGTTGCTATGACTACACCATTGTCGCCGGAGCAGGCGCTCGAAAATGTTTATCAGTCCCTTAACAACAATAATGAAGATATTGATGAACATATCCGTGTCCTGAAAGAAGTCCTGCCAGTGGAGGCGAAGGCCACCATCCTTGTGAATTCGGAAAGGTTGCCGCAGAATAATCGTCAGGGCCGCAAAATGATGCAATCCTATTTCAAAAAGCGCGGCCTCACCGTGCAATTTGGCGATAATTGAGCATTATTAAATCACCTTAAATTTTTTTTAATATCCTTGGTATTGGGTGTACTACGCGCAGTCACGTATTTTTCAGCAAAAAACCCAGCCTTTCTAATCATAAGGTTGCGGGGGTATGTGACCCAAAGATATTGATAATACTACTTAAAGCATCCCCTTTTCATGTTCTAATGTCAGAACTTGTTAATCATCTCCTGCCTAAAATGGAATGAAGGCAAGGGAAGTAAGAGTACAGTTGCTGATTATTCTTCAGGCATATCAGGGGAGCAAACAATGCCAGTCAACATGAATATGAATGTCCTGATCGTTGATGATTACAAGACCATGTTAAGGGTTATTCGTAATCTTCTGGGACAGATCGGTTTCAAGAATGTGGATGAGGCGACAGGTGGCGCGATGGCCCTCGAACTCATGAAGACCAAGAAATTTGATCTTGTTATCTCGGATTGGAATATGGAGCCGATGACAGGACTGGATCTGTTAAAGGCCGTCCGTAGCGGCGATGAGCGCCACAATAAAGTTCCATTCATTATGGTTACCGCCGAAAGCAAGGCCGAAAACGTTGTGGCTGCCCGTCAGGCAGGCGTCAGCAATTACATTATTAAGCCCTTTAGTGCGGAGACATTAAAAGGTAAACTGATGAGTGTTTTGGGAGAATTCTGATTATGGACAAGCAGAATTCAAAATCATCAGGTGGGGGCAAGGATACCGTGTACAGAAAAGAACAAGTCGCGAGTATTATCAATTCGGTTATCGTAAAAGTGCAAGGGGTGCCCAAAGCGCCGGCTTCTGATCTGCAGGGTGAATTGATGGCCCTAAAGGAAATGCTTGATGATCTGCACCAGCAACTGGGGCAGACAGGTGCAGCCGAGATTTCCGACAAATTCATTCCCACGGCTACGGATGAACTGGGCGCGATCGTTGAAGCAACGGAGCAGGCTACCGAAAGCATTATGCTGGCCTGTGAAAATATTCAGGAACTTGTATCCGGCAATGCTTCCGATCTGCCCTCAAAAGTGGAAGAGCAAATCACCAAGATATTTGAAGCCTGTACCTTCCAGGATATCACAGGTCAAAGAATTACCAAGATTGTTAAAACCCTTAAGAAGATTGATGAGCGCATTACAGCGCTCACAAGTAATTTTGAGGGCGAACAGGCAGCCAATATCTCTGAAGAGGTTCCACAGGAGGTCAGTCTTCTGAATGGGCCGGCTCTGCCGCAGAATTCAATTTCACAGGAAGATATTGATAAACTATTGGCCGAGTTTGACCAGAATTAGCTGATAACAGGGGCAGAAAAAATGGATGATATTATTGCCGAATTCCTTGCGGAGACAAATGAAAGCCTCGCAGAGCTGGATAATTACATTATCTCTCTGGAAGAGAATCCGGATGACATCAATCTGGTGACAAAAATTTTTCGCGTTATGCACACCATTAAGGGGACTTGTGGTTTCCTTGGCCTGTCCCGTCTTGAAAAGGTAGCTCATAAATCCGAAGATATTCTCGGTCTTGTTCGCGATGGTAAATTGCGTGTGCAGTCTGTCCATGTGAATCTGATTTTGGAAGCTCTCGATACAATTAAAATGATTGTTATCGGTATCGAGCAACAGGGGGGTGAGCCTGCAGGAAGCGATATTGATCTCCTGAATCGACTGGAAGCCGCCTATAACGCCGTAGAAAATGGTGAAGTATTAAGCGCAACGGTTGCGGAACCTGCGATGGCGCCTGTTGTTGAGGAGGCTTTCGTGCCAGCCCCTGTGGAAGAAGTTCATCATGAGGCACCTGTGGCTGCTGTTGCGCCTGTTGACCATCATCATGATGATCATCCGGAGCAACAGACGCGCCCCGCAGAGGCAACAGCTTCGGCAGACGGTGGATCAAACCAGAGCTTACGTGTGCAGGTTGAGGTTCTCGAGGACCTTATGACCATGGTGAGTGAGTTGGTTCTTACAAGGAACCAATTGCTGCAGACATTGCGTCAACAAAAGCAAAGTGATTTTGCTGCTCCCTTGCAAAGATTGAACTTGGTTGTATCCGAATTGCAGGAAGGCGTGATGAAAACACGCATGCAGCCTATTGGGAATGCCTGGGCCAAATTGCCACGTATTGTTCGTGATATCAGTCGTGAACTAGGTAAGAAGATCGAACTTGAAATGCATGGTCAGGAAACAGAGCTTGATCGTCAAGTTCTTGAAATGATCAAAGATCCTCTGACCCATATGGTCAGAAACTCTGCAGACCATGGCCTTGAAACCACGGCAGATCGTTTGGCTGTGGGCAAGCCCGAAAGCGGCAAGATCAGATTGAATGCCTGCCATGAAGGGGGCCATATTATTATCCAGATTTCGGATGATGGCCGCGGCCTGCCACTTGAGAAAATCAAGAGCAAAATTATCCAGAATGGCATGGCCACGGAAGCCGAAGTGGCTTCAATGTCACCGCAGAATATTTATCAGTATATTTTTAAGGCTGGTTTTTCTACAGCCGATAAAATTACTTCGGTTTCCGGCCGTGGCGTCGGTATGGATGTGGTACGTACCAATATCGAGAATATCGGTGGTTCTATCGAACTGAGGTCCCATGAAGGTCAGGGCACGACGTTTACTATCAAGATCCCGCTGACTCTTGCGATTGTATCGGCTTTGATTGTCGGGGTGTCCGGTGAACGTTTTGCAATTCCTCAGCTTTCAGTATCAGAGCTTGTGATGGTCAACGGCCAGAGTGGACCCAAGATCGAGATGATTAACGGCACGCCTGTATACAGGTTACGTGATCGTTTGCTGCCCCTTGTTGATATGAGAAAGCTAATCGGACTATCGGAAACCGATGATACGGCTGGCGAATGTAAATATATCGTAGTGTCAAAGATTGGATCCTACCATTTGGGTATGGTTGTTGACAGGGTTTTTGATACTGAAGAAATTGTTGTTAAGCCTGTGAGCGCCTTGCTCAAGAACCTCATGATTTTCTCTGGTAATACGATCCTGGGTGATGGTCAGGTCATTATGATCCTTGATCCTGCAGGTACCCTGCGTGCCGTTGGCATGGAAGATGCCGCCGATCATGCGAATGCAGATATGAATAAAGATGAATCCTATACAGAAAAAGTCAAAGAAACATCATTGCTGCTCTTTAAGGCAGGAAACGAAAATCTTCGCGCTGTGCCACTTGATGGTATCTCGCGTCTTGAAGATGCTGATTACAGTGATGTCGAGTTTGCAGATGGACGTATGGTCATACAGTATCGTGGCGCGCTGATGCCGCTATATGTATGCGATGATAGTGGTACTGTTCTCCATCGTCAGGGACATGCCCAGATCATTGTGTTCCCGCAAAATGGAAAACCAGCAGGCCTGTTGGTTGATAGGATCCTTGATATTTGCAATTACCGTGGTGATATCGAAGCCAACGGTACAGGTGCCGTACTGGGTAGCGTGATTATCAATGATCAGGCCACGGATATTATCAATATTGACTGGTTTAACACAGCGCAGGCCGTTAAGGCCTCATCCCAGGTAACAATTGTGGATGAAGTACGTGAAGCAAAACATCATGCATCAAATGGAATGAAAACCAACGGTAATGGTCATAGTAACGGGAATGGCCATCCTGCAGGCAATGGCCATACAAGTGCACGTAGTTCTTCAGAAGCCTATTTTTACGCAAAACATGATGCTGATGCGGACTCATCATCCCACTACAGATCATAATGGGGGATATCATGGATAAAAATACTGTGACTGAACTTGATAAAATTTTGACATTCTCACTGGGGAGTCAGCTTTTTGGTATCAATGTGCTGAGCGTTCAGGATGTTCTGGGGCCGCAAAGGATTACTGCGATTACGGTTGCTGATGAATCTGTGGCGGGTGTTCTCAACTTGCGTGGCCGTATTGTTACAGTTATCGATGTGCGTAAGACTTTACAGGTTCACTACGATAAAGAGCAAACACAATTCATGAATATTGTCGTGGAAAGCCAGGGGGAACTTTTTAGTCTGCAAATTGACTCGGTGGGTGATGTACTGTCCTTGAATGGTATGGACATTGATGAACCACCCGCGACAATGGACCATGTATGGAAGAACGTTTCATCAGGTATTTACAAGCTTGATGGCAAACTTCTTGTGGTTCTTGATATCGATATGCTTCTAAACACAATTGGACGTGGTGAAAAAAGACAGGCTGTATAAGCCGTCGCGGAGAGTACCATGAAAAAATGCTTGATTGTTGACGATAGTGCTACCGTCAGAAGGATTATTCGCGGCATGCTTGAGACTTTCGGTTTTAGCTGCGATGAGGCGGCCGATGGGCAGATTGCTCTTGATTACTGCCGTAAACAACTTCCCGACTTCATTATGCTGGACTGGAATATGCCTGTAATGAGTGGCATTGAGTTTTTACGTCATTTGAATCAGGAAGAGAAAAGTTCTGACCCTGTTGTTATTTTTTGTACCACCGAGTCGGATTTTTCTTTTATTCAGGAAGCATTGTCTGAAGGTGCTTCTGAATACGTCATGAAACCTTTTGACAAGGAAGTTTTGGGTTTAAAGCTGGTGCAATTGGGGTTGTTGGATGAATCAGCTGTTATGGCGGCTGATAATTAAGGGTTTTTATGACTGATAGTGTAGCCTCTCAAAACATTCGCGTATTGCTGGTTGATGATTCTGCCGTCATACGCCATGTCATATCGTCTTTTTTGAAAGAGGAAGAGGGTATCGAGATTGTTGGTAAAGCCGTAAACGGGCAGATGGGTGTAGAGATGGTTGCTTCTCTCAAACCTGATGTCGTTATTCTTGATGTTGAAATGCCAATTATGAATGGCATGGAGGCTTTGCCCCATATCATGAAGGCCAAGCCGGATGTAAAAGTATTGGTTTGTTCTACGCTTTCTGAGCGGGGCGCAGAAATTTCGATTAAAGCCATGGAAATGGGGGCTGCAGATTGTTTGCTCAAGCCCAGTAGCATGCAGGGTCTGACGGCTGTTCCTGATTTCAGAGATCGACTTGTGCAACTGGTTCGTTTGCTGGGTAAGCGCAGAACACGCCCATCGTTAGCTGGATCTACAGTAACACCTAAGCCTTCAGCGCCTTCTGCACCGATTAACATTGTTAAGACCATGGTGCAAAAGCCGGGAATTTTGGCGATAGGCTGTTCAACAGGTGGGCCGCAAGCTCTAATGAAAGTTTTGCCTGGACTTAAAAATCTGCGTGTACCTATTGTTATTACACAGCATATGCCGCGTACTTTTACGGCGGTACTTGCTCGCCAAATTTCCAGCTCCTGTAATTTGCCTGCCCATGAAGCTGAGGAGGGTATGGCCCTGACTGCAGGACATGCCTATGTGGCTCAAGGCGGCTTTCATATGGTTCTAAAAAAGAAAGATGATGGCAAAATATACATTCATCTGGATGACGGTCCGCAGGAAAATTTCTGTAAGCCCTCTGTAGATCCGATGATGCGCAGTCTTTTGCCGATATTTGGACCTAAAATTCTTGCGGTCATTCTGACAGGTATGGGATCGGATGGCCTGATCAGTTGTAAAGAACTATCAGCACAGGGCGCTACAGTTATTGCCCAGAATGAAGAGACATCGGTTGTTTGGGGTATGCCGGGTGCCGTAGCGCGCGCCGGTATATGCTCTGCTGTATTGCCCTTGAATGAGGTTGATTCCTATATTCGTGAAAAAGTGGGGGTGATATAGACATGACAGATGTAAATGCCCTATTGCCACAAACTTACGAATTTTTGAGAGATCACCTCAAAAAGACATCTGGTTTGATGATTACGCCGGAGAAAACATATTTGTTACAATCACGTTTGCTGCCGGTTGCCAAGAAGCGTGGATATGACTCCCTTGACCAGATGGTTTCGGCTTTGCGCATGAAGCCTGATAAAGGGTTGCTCGATGAAATCGTCGAGTCGATGACAACAAATGAAACCTATTTTTTTCGTGACGATAAGGCGTTCAAGCAGCTGCGCGAAAATATTCTGCCAGCGCTTTTGAAATCCCGTGAATCAACCAAAAAATTGAGAATTTGGTCAGCGGCATCCTCTACAGGCCAAGAGGCTTATTCGATGGCGATGATACTGGATGAAGTGTTATCAATAAAGCCGGGCTGGAGTTTCGAAATTGTCGGTACTGATATTTCGCCCGCCGCCGTGGAGCGTGCGAAAAAAGGCGAATATTCCGCTTTTGAAGTACAACGGGGGTTGCCGATCAAGTCCCTGATGAAATATTTCACGCAAACAGGTCAAACGTGGACAGCTCATGACAGCCTTAAAAAAAATATCAATTTCCGTCTCTATAATCTGCACGATTCATTTGCACCGCTAGGAAAATTTGACCTGATTGTTTGTCGTAATGTGCTGATTTATTTTGATGATGCGGACAAGAAAAAAGTTCTGGCAAACATGAAAACTATTCTCGCGCCCGATGGTTATCTTTTCCTAGGCAGCTCGGAAACTATTCTTGGGTTTTCTTCCGAATTTACGATTATACCCAATTTCCCGGGTTTCTATTCGACTGTTCCGCTTGATGAAACCTTCAAGCGGCTGGGTGTAGAGGATGCAGGTATTAAATCTTTTGTCAGACCACAGGTTACGACCCAGAGCTCAGGGCTGCAGGCACGCGTAGTGCCTACAGATAGCGGATTTAGTCGCGGCTGATCATCCTCAGGATATCAAGGTTGGGCTGTATGAATGAATCCTACTTTACCTGAGCCAGAATATCCCGATTCTTTTTTGGGACTGCGGTCTTTGGCTTCCATCTGTAGCAATTTCATGATTTCATCATCGCCAATATTAGGGTCCATGAACCTCATCTGGCTTTTGACCTGATTGAAATCGGCAGGGGCAAAAACCTTATCCTGCTTCACTGCTGTAGGTGCAGGGCGGCCAAAATAGGTCTCGTAAGCAACCGCTGCCTGATCGGCTGTCAGGTTTTCATACAGAATTTTAAATGTAAAGCGACGCTTGGCGGCCGGATCAATATCCTCAAACAGGTTTGTTGTCAGGGCAATCGGCAATTTGTGAGCTTCAATTTGTGCAAGCATCTCGTTGACCTGAGAAACTTGCCATGACTCTCTCAG
The DNA here is from genome assembly GCA_046294845.1 of Micavibrio sp. Lineage (GTDB taxonomy): Bacteria > Pseudomonadota > Alphaproteobacteria > Micavibrionales > Micavibrionaceae > Micavibrio_C. The sequence goes on from JBKBNU010000001.1 coordinate 905,808, forward strand.
GCTTTCGCGGTTACGGACGAAGGTGTCACCTTCATCAAATATAAGGAAGCGATTGCCTTCTTCGGCCTCCTGAAAGGCTTGGGCGATTTTCTTTTCGGATTCGCCAACATATTTATCCAGAAGGTCGGATGCCTTTTTGAATAACGGTTCCATGCCCAATTCGCGTGCAAGGTAAGCAGCAAAAGCACTTTTTCCGGTACCAGGGGCGCCATAAAGGATCAGGCTGACATCGCGGGCTGAGGATTCCCGCATGCGGCGGGCAAGATCCTGAATGCCAAAACTGGTTTTCTCGATGCGGGCATTGAGCAAACTTACATTAAACAGTTCAGGCACGCGATCTTCGGCAATAATTGCCTTCTTGTTACCGAAGAGAAGGGTGGCAGAAGCGCTCAAGCTTCTGATAAGTGAACTGCCATTGCCTGTTGCGACAGCGTTACGAACGGCTGTGTTAATCATACCGGGTGGTGCCTTATATTTTTTGGCAAGCTCCAGTGCATCTGCTTCCGGTATGTCAAAGTCATGACGTGCGGCGATTGATGTCCAGAGCTCTTTTCTTACAGAAACAGGCGGCACGTCAAATTGTACTGAATAGCGGAAACGTCTTCTGACAGCGGCGTGAAATTTTTCTGGATCGTTGGCTGTCCACAATGTCGGCGTAACATTATTCTCAAGCAGGCGATTCAGGAAAACTTTGCTCGCACCCGTTGGTTTGCCAGAGTCTGGATCAGCAAAAAGGCCAGTGCTGGCCGTCGGCAGCAAGTCTTCCATTTCATCAAATAGAATGGCGGCGTCCTTTTTGTCTGCCAACAACGCCTGGGCAAGCAAGGCAGAGCGCATTCTTTGCTCGCGGCTTGGTTCATCACCATAAGCATCACGTTCGCCAACCATGTAAAGCTTAAGCCCTACCTTTTTAGCGAGGGCTTTAACAGCCTCGGTTTTTCCTGTATCCGGCAGACCGTAAAGCAGGATGTTCATACCTTTGCGGCCAGACTCTACAGTGCCTTTGAGCAGGTCTACCAGTTCTTCCGCTCTTTCACCGAGATAAGAAAAATCTTTATCCCAATCCAGTTCTGTATCGGCGGGTTCACCCACCATATGGGTTGTGATTTTTTCGATTGTCAGGTCAGGTTGCTCGAGCTGACGTATCAGGCTTTCATTGATCTCCGGAATGTTGGAGTCGTCAGCCATATGGTTATCATCCATAGATGCGGGCAGTAATATACCCTTCATCGACAAAGATGCTGTAGGCTCGAGCATGGTTGACACCTTGTCACGGGAAGCATTGATCATACGCCCCATAACATCGAATGTTGTCTTGGCTTTATTATTGGCAAGCGTATCGATGAAAGATGAAAATGTGTAATCCTCATATCCCAATACAGTCAACAAGGTCAGAGTTTTTTCATCCTTGTCCATGCCGAGATAATCGCAAAGCATTTCCAGATTTTTGAAAAGATCGACGTTGCAGTTATCCGGAACTGTTTCCAGTTCTTTGGAGAGCCATGATTTCAGGGCATGCCAGTCTTTATCCCTGACTTTTCCTTCTTCCTTGCCACCCTCTTTATCCTTACTTGCAGGGTAGACAGGTTTAAAGCCGAGATTTTTCTTTTTTTCTTCTTTCTCTTCTTCAAGCGTCTGGATCTGGTCCTGTATCCCCTCGATGAATTCACCCATGTCATCTTCGGGATCAAGTCCGGCATTAGATGTTCTTTTCTTGAGGCTATCAATTTCCTCTCGATATGTTGCTATTTGCGTATCAATATCCGATACGGCTTCCTGCACTTTAACCTGCTTGCGCTTTTCGGCGGCTGTTCTGACAGGGAAGGCGCTTGCAAGCTGCGGCATGCCCATGCTGTTGCTTTCAAGCAGATGGCAAATTTTATAGGCCATCTTTGATGTTGGGGGTGTGTTCTCGATCAGGTTAAGCAGGAATGATTTTTTCAGATACTGAACGAGGCCATGTTCATTATCGTCATCTTCGAAGCGCAGATTTTGCGGCCCGGATTCGATCATGGCTCTTAAATTCTGAAAAGGGCGATTTGGGGCTGTTGCCTCAGACATTACGCTGTCCTCACTGTCAGTGTTAAATAACTTTTTTGATTATGTTAATGGTTAGCGGGACTATAAGGAAATTGCAAGAAAGTTTTTAGTTGTTAACCTTTTTCCTCGGGATAGGGCTATCCCTATGGATTTTAAAGCAATATCGGGGAGTGTTTACAGCGGGACTTGCTTATGTTAAGGCTGGTTACAATCATATAAAAAACACTGAACAGGCAGAAAAATTTGACGGAAACCCCTGAGAGCACTATTGCGCCAGAGCGGCTGCCAGCGGCCTTTACCAAGGCAGCGGGGCAAGCGCGTGCGGCTGTTTTTTGGGAACGCCTGTGGCCGAAGGCCGTGCCACCGCTGGCGGTGACAGGCCTTTTCCTCTCGGCTTCATGGGCCGGTGCCTGGGGTATGATGCACCCCTATGCCCGTATGGCCAGTGTGGCTGCCTTTGCTATTGCTTTGGTGGCGTCGCCATGGCGCTATAAGACAGGCTCTCTGCGCGTCAGCCGCGAAGAGGGTCTTAAAAGACTTGATGAAAATCTGGGTAGTCCCGTAAACCCTGCCCAGCAGATTGGCGATCGCCCCTCGGTACATAGTACGCCACAGGAAAAAGAACTCTGGAATCTGCATATATCCCGGCTGTGGAATCAGTATGGTGATCAATTTAAGGCAGGTATGCCTCATCCAGGTATGGCTAAACGTGATCCTTATCATTTACGTTTTATGATTGCCCTGACGATGGCTATTACGGCTGCGACTGCTCGTGCACCCTTGGATGAACTGGTCAAGGATGCTTTTGATTGGCGGATATCGGGACCAGTGTCCGAGCTTGCCGCCCAAAAAAGCAAAATTATGCAGGTCAAAGCATGGATTACCCCGCCAGAGAATATCGATAGAGAGCCTGTACAGCTTACCGAGGAAACTCGTGATGAAGGGCATGGCGGTAAGGCGATTGAAGCTCACCAGCAAAGCAAGATGACTATTATGACTTATGGGGAGTCGGCAACCGTGACATTAAATGGTCAACCGCTGACTGTGCAGAAGGAAATAAAGCAGAGTGAAGGGGTGTCAGCCTATCAATATGAGATAGAGCTTGCGCCTCCCTTGGCAAAGATAGTGATTGATAAGGGACCTACGTGGAATATTAAGGTAACACAAGATCTTCCGCCGCAAGTTACTCTGGAATCGATTGTACCCAAAAAGGATGATGGGCGGAGTAACAGGTCCGGTAATGCTCTGGATATTGATTACAAGGCCAAGGATGATTTTGGCTATCAGGGGCAGATCGTTATCACCGGACCAGAGGAGAGGAAAGATCAGGCGGCCAAGCCTTTGCCTTCTTCCAAGGCACCCGTATTTATTCTTCCCTGATAGGGAGAATAAACTTAATTCATCCGAAATTCCGGTTTCTTGGTTTTACCTTGCAGCAAACGTTCAAGATATTCTCTTTCTGTTGCTGGTAGTTGCTGGTTTTTCAGCTTTTCACGAATTTCCTCACGGCGCTGACGGCTCAGGCTTTCCGCATTCAAATTTCCTATATCCTGATCTTCACGGGGCATCGGGCGGCCTAGCGGATCCTTCATCGGACCATATTGCTCGCCTTCACCTTCACCTTGTCCGGGGCCTTGGCCTTGTCCGGGCTGTTGCATCATTTTCTGCATTTGCTGGCGCATTTGCTCTGCACCTTCGCGCAATTCCTGCAAGGCTTGATTTTCACTGGGCAAGGCTTGGGAGGGGCTATCCTGATCCAGCTTCTGTTGTGCTTTTTGCATTGATTTCATGGCATCCTGAAGCTTGCCGGGGTCCATACCCATCTGTTTCATTTTATCCATCATCTGCTGTAGCTGCTGCTGCAAACTTTGCTGTTGTTGTGACTGCTGCTGCGTTTGGTTACGGTCAGATTTTTTCTGGGCTTCCTGCATCATTTGCTGCAGGCGATCCATCATCGATTGGCGCTGCTGTGATTGCTGTTGCCTTTGTTGTTCTTGTTGCTTTTGCTGGTCGCTTTTCTGGCCATCATTCTTCTTTTGGTCATTCTGTTTGTCTTGTTCTTCCTGACGTTTTAGCTCGCTTTGGATACGCTGGAAACGTTGGATAATGTCTTCTGCCTCAGGTTCTTCCAGATCCTGCTTTTTCTGGCGTTTATCCTGTAATGTCTTCGCGGCGCTATCGACATCCTTGTCCATCTCGTCCAGACGTTCGAGGCGTTTCTTTATAGCCTCAAGCTCAGGGCTTTCCATTTTCTCTTTGACGGTATCATCATCATTGGCAGCTATAAATTGAATAGATGCCCCGTTCAATCCGGCAAAGAAATTTTGCGGCTGAACATCATGAAATAATGAACTTTCTTGATCAGGAGCCTTTTTATCCTTGTTCCTTTCACGTTCTTGCTCTTCCAGCTTCCATTGTTTGCTGCGACTATCGCTTTTTTCCTCGTCAATTTTCTGATCAAGCATTTTTGCCATTTTTTCGAGTTCATCGAGGATTTTTCTCATATCCTCCTGACGTTTCTCATTTTCTTTGGCCGTATCACCCATCAGATCTTCCTGCTTTTGGATGATGTTGTTCATGTCCTGATTCATTTGTTGCATTTGCTGCTGCATCTGCATCTTTTGCATCATTTGTTGCATCATTCGCTGCATATCCTGCCTTGATTTTTGGGACTGTTGTGATTGCTGGGATTGTTGAGAATCCTGAGACTGCTGGGAATCTTGGGATTGCTGCTGCTTATTCTGTTGTGCTTGCTGGGCGGCCTGCTGTTGCATCATCTCCTGCATTTTTTGCATGAGTTCCTGCATTTTCTGAACATCATTCTTGTCTATTTGAGATTGCTCCTTGAGCATTTTCTCAAGTTCTTCCATTTGCTTTTGCATATCCTGCAAATCTTTTTGTGCTTGCTGGTCATTCTGGGCATTTTGTGATTGTTGTTGCAAAGCCTGCGACATGGCCTCGGCCGATTGTTGCATCAGTTCATTAATTTTGTTTTGAGGTGCCTGATTGCGCAGGGCCTCGCTGAGGGCTTGTCTCAGTTCCTGCAGTCTGCGCTCTGTTGCTGTCATATGCTCTTGATCCAGCTTGAGCATAAGATCCCAGAGACCATAGATGGCCTGATCCAGCGTATTTTCATCATTCGAAGTGCTGATTGTTTGCGCAATAGTCTCCAAACCTTCTTTTGTTGAAGGGTTGTAGAGTGTGGCGCGGTGCCTTTCGATCAGATCTTTTATGCCCTGTCCTGTTTGCGGGGCCAAGCGGGCGTCTTCTGCCAAATGGCGTCTTAAAGGCACCAAATCTTTGGCCAGAGGGTGGCGGAAATCATGTCTTGGCAAAACAACATCGCAAGAACGGCTTTGGGCAGCCTGACCAAGTGCATCCTTGACGGCAATCTGGATTTTGACCTTCTGCCCCGCAAGCGTGGGATGAGCTGTCAGATCCGAAATAGTATAAGTACCCAGTCCCTCTTTATTGATTGTTTGTTGTGCAGCCTTGCATTCCTTGTCAGGGGCAGGGGGCGTTTGGGCCTGAACCTGTGTGGCGGCCAAAAATGAAAGAGCCAGAGCAGATTGCACAGCAATCGATTTTAATGAGAGATGGTTTTTGCGGGATGTTGTAGCCATTTACACTTCCATCTTTTTAATTGATTCAGGAATTTTTGGAGCAATGTTATAGAGAGCTCTCAAACCCTGATGCAAATCCTGATCTGTGCGCTGAATAATCAGTTCAAAGCCCTTGGATTTGGCTGTGGTCTCAAGCCAATCAAGGCGTCCTTTAAGCGCTTTGCGGTAGTCAGACCGTAATTTTTTGCTGTCGGCACGGTCAAATTGCTTTTCTCCTTCGCCGCAAGGGCCATAGAAAAGAACATCGCCGGCATATTCAAATTCGATGAGCTGCGGATCGGCTACCATGATCAGCCATCCCCCAATGCCCATCTTTTGAAGACGTGAAAGTGATTTTTCCAAGGTCTCAGGGGGCATCATGAAATCACTGAAAAGCAGTGCTGTACTATGTTGAACCAGTTTTGATCTTATATTGAGATTTCCTGAATTATCCTCTTTTTGTCCAGCCATCTGTGCTGCCAGCATCTCTGCGGCCCGTCCACCTTGCAAGAGACGGTCTCCATCAATCAAGCCTACTTTCTCGTCATAGCGCGCCAGATGTTTGGCGATCGCTAGGATCATAATATCGGCGGCATCTCTGGGGGTGTAAGGGGCTTTGCCTGATTCAAAATTCATAGCGGCACGCATATCGCGCCAGATATAGAAATGTTGACTGATCTCGGCTTCCTTCTCGATCACCATGTCATGCCCCTTCTTGGCAGATTGGCGAGGATGGATACGGCGGGGATCGTCACCGTGGTTATAGGGACGTACTTCAAAAAATTCTGTACCCGGCCCGCGTTTTTTCATGAGGCGAGGGGCAAATTCCGGTAAGCCGCGGCTAATACGCTCTATTTCCGGACGCTTGTGCAAGGGCAGCTTGCGTGCCACTTCCTGCGAGCGTGCAAAGAGTTTGAAAATAGGCTGTAATTTTTCTGAAAGTGCGCTCATGGTGAAGGGGCCTCCTTCCCACGGACGCTCAAGTTACCGGAAATTCTGGGTTTGCGCTGACGCCTTTGTGCAAGGGTAATACCCAGATCAAGCAAGAGAAACCCAAGGCCTGCTGCGAACAGATAGCCTCTCAGGTCATCTTCCTTCTGGCCGACGGCATAGGTTTTCAAAGTTGCCTGTGCGGGAAGATTTGTGAGCGGGGTTAATTCAGTCAATGCACAATTCAGGTTATGCGCTGTGCGTTGTCCTTCTTGTTCTCCATAAATTCCCGGAGGATTGCGTGGCCCTACTTCACAATTGGCAGCAGCCTCTTTGTTCAAGGGCAGAGTGGTAGAGGGTGCTGATGAAAGGATGCCAAATCCATTCATTGTTTTTAGCGGGGGAAGCGCTGATTCAGGGCCTTCAGCGTCTTGTTGGACACCTTTGCTGGTGGTGATGGCTTTGCGAAGCAGATCAACAAAAGTTCCTGACAAGGCAAGGTTTGACCAGCTGGGGTCGGCAGTTACATGGAAAAGAACTATTTGTCCTTTGTCCTTTTTCTCAGCTGTTACTAGTGGCGTGCCATCCTGCAAGCGCAACCATGTATTATTATCATGATCAGCACCTGGTTGTGGCAGGACGCTTTGTTTAACCACAATATCTTTGGCAATTTCAATATCGTTGAATGGTGATTTGGCAGGAATGTCACCAATCTTGCCTTCTTTGCTTCCAGACAGGTCGCCGCCTAGATTTCTTTCTCCTTGCCGGATAGGCAAAGGCAGGAGCTTGTCGTCGGGCTTGCTGGCCAAACGGGGGCCTGCGAAGCGTAACAAAGTGCCGCCAGCAGAAACCCAATCTTGAACTTTGGATACTTGCGCTGGTGTCAGAGCAACATTGTCCGTCATAATCAGTACGGCAATCGGGTTTTCAAGAAGTTTATCAACGCTGCCTTCCTTGATTTTGGCGTAGGGCTCCAGTGCTTTCGAGACATAGTCATCGGGGTTAAGCAGGGGCTGAATATCCTGTGTGCCTGTAATTAAGCCCACAGAGCGCGAACGCCATCTGTCATCCAGCAATAGGCTGGCGGCTGCCGTGCTTTCCCCGTCTATGGTGATTTTTGATACCTGATTGCCGATTTCGGCGGGAACTTTGAAAGAGATACGGGTTTTGTTTTCATTCGCCTTGTATTGCGCCTGTCCTTGATCAAGGGGCTTTCCTGCTTCGTCCAGCAAGGTAACTGTTGCAGAGTTATTAGTTGCACTGGCAGGCTTTTCTATGACAACGGAAAACTCATTGCCGTCATAAGTCACTTCTCTTACGACCTGAGGCTTTCTGGAAGCATCATCATCAAAAACAGAAAGATCCCCATGCTTGGCCAATTCTTCGACAAGTTTGTCAGTATGCGCCGATGACAGACCATTACTCATCCAGATCGTGGTATCCGCAGGAGCGCCTTTATAGGCTTTCAAGGCTTCAACAGAGCCTTCAATATTTTCTGGCCAAGGCACAGGTGTCAGTTCTTTCAAGGCTTCTCTGGCTTCGGAGGCAGGGAGAGGTCCCCAAACTGATAGGGAGCCGCCATTCGCAGGCATAGCTGTTGGTAAAACCAGAATGGTTCTATTGCTCTTCTCGGCCTTATCTATGACTTGTTTGATTTGATCGCTGTGTGCCGCCCAATTTTTTCCTGCGGCCCAGCTATTATCAACCACCAAAAGAATAGGTCCTTTGTCATTGCCAATCAGGTCACTTTCAAAGGCAGGGCTTGTCATCGCTGCGATCAATGCCGTGGATGCCAAAGTGATCGGAATGTATTGCCACCAGGGTGCTTTCTTGGGCGTCTTCTCGTCTGTTTCGAGATTGAAAAGTAACGAGATGCCCGGAAATATTTGCTTTATAGGTTTTTTGGGGATGCTACGCATCAGCCACCACAAACCCACCACTGCGGGCACAGCGAGAAGCATCCAGGGAGCCATACTTGCTGTAACTCCCCCCACTGTCATAGCTTGCGCGGCAGCAGGACCTGTTACAGCGGTGCCACCAGCTACGGCTAAAAAAGCTTTTCTTAAGGATTTGTTTTGGATGTCCATTTTCATTACACCTTCTAAATTGTGGGTCCAGAAGGTGAAGGAGTCTTGGATGGTTGATTCTTGCCCATCAAACGCCGTTCAGATTGTTGCCAGTAGGAAAAACCCATCGCTGCAAAAAAGGCCAGAGCCAGCAGTGGATAGGGAACGACAGGGTCTTTTTCAACACTACGTGTAATTTTGGCATTTGTCATTTTGATGCCCATTTCACCTGTCGATGCAACTCTTTGATCTTGGGAAGGCTCAAGAGGTTTCAAAGGAGAGAGCGTTATCTTGCCATTCTGGTCCATCACTATGCGCTGCGTTAATCCTCCTGTCCGCTGGCTTAACGGCTGCATGATTGTTTTTGTAGAAGCGGTATTGATGAATTCTCTTTGGTTATCTACGCCCGCATTGGTAAAAGATACCCGTGGATTTCTCCCCTTTTGTTCTGCCTTATAAAGCCCTTTTTCGTCTGCGGGGATTCTGGCTTGCCACAATCCGTCACGAACAGGTTCCATTTTAACATTGATGGTTTTACCTGATGGCGTTTGGACGGTAACGGGTGTGCTTTTATCATCCATGGTTTGCTGGGTTATAACAATCTCAGGCTGATCATGGCGGATCGTCAATGCCTCTTCTTCAAGAGCCGGGTTCTTCATCAGCCAGTGCGATATGTTCAGTAATAAATTGTTGTAAGGTCCACCGGTCAATCCCCGCTCCCAACGCCAGACGCTGTCTGACAGCAAGAGCGCAACCCGTCCCTTTTCCTGTTTGCTGAGGATCAGGAGCGGTTTCTCACCGGCACCTTCCATCAGGACATCGCCTTTGATATCTTTAACGCCGATCTGTCTTTGCCAACTTTCCCATGTAGGGGAAGATTTTTTTGTATCGGGTGTCTCATTCCTTCCGGGTATATCGCGGGTAACAGGATGGCGCAGGCCCATTTTATTTACAAAAGGCTTGTATGGTTTTTCTATGATGTTGCTATCGGGGGCTGCAGGAAGAATATTTCCTAGCGGGCCATTAAACAGACTGCCATCAGCAGCATATTCGGGGCCTGCTGTTATCAAGAGGGCGCCGCCGTTTTTTACATACGCAGCAATATTCTCCAGATAGCGGCTTGAAAGCAAATGACGGTTATCATAGCTGTCCATAATAACCAGATCGAATTTTTCAAGATTGGTCCCGAAAATTTCATTCATCGGAAAAGGCATCAAGGCAAGTTCGTCACGCGGTGTATCATCAAGTTGCTCTGGATAACGTTGCCGCATGAAGTGGATGGGATCTACATCAGGATCTGCTTTAAGAAGGCTCCGCCACATGCGGGTATTTTGGTTGGGTGCGCCGGAAAGAATCAGGACGCTCAGCTTTTCATGAATACCTTCGATCTGGGCAACTATCCTGTTATTCAGCGTCGAAGTTTCACCGTTCAAGGGTTCGGCAATAATTTCAAAAATATTTGTGCCTGTATGCGGGATATCGACGCTGATAGTGATATCCTCATCAGTCTTGGCCATTTTGGTTTGCAGGGGTGTGCCATCGTGATTGATTGTGATTTTTACAGGTGTTTGACCTTTTACGTCATCACCCTGGTCCAGAACGCGGAATCGTATATCCTGCTTTTTATCGACCAATCCAAAACGCGAGGCTTCCTGAAGTATAACACGCCTGTCAACTTCCCCGTCTTTGCCTGTAATCAGACCATGGATAGGTATATTTTTTCCCAGTGAGTAGTCAGCAGGAATTTTGTCATGCAACTGCCCATCGGTCACGACGAAGACGGCACCCAAGCGTTCGCGGGGAATGTCTGCCAATGCTGACTGTATTGTATCAAGAACATAGGTGCCTTGCTGCTTTTCTGCTTCATTGCTGTTCGTCGTAACGATTTTGACATTCACACCGGGAATTTCTTTTAACTGGCGTTCCAATGCGGCTTTGGCTGCTTCGGCTGCGATTTTACGGTCACCAAGATCCTGACTGATGCTGTTGTCGATTACAATCAATGTCTCTGTCGGCAAGGACTCATAATCACTTGTGATTTTTTCATGATTGGCAGCTGCGTATAAGAGAACCGCACCTGCCATAGCTCTGGCAGCACTGCCCTTAACACCCCGTTTCATGCCATACAGGCATAGCAAGAGACACACGCCTCCCAATCCCCCCAGTACCATAGGCGGCAGAAGAGGGTTAAAGCTTGTTACAGTGGCTTGCTTGAGTACTGGTGTATCGGCAGCAGGAGCAGAGTTTGTACGGGTATCATCGGATGCGCTTGCAACCGCCGCACTGAATGCCAGTGCGAGCGCCGCTACACCTGATGTCAATGCGCGACGAAACGTCATACCTAACCCTGTTTTAGTTCAATTTTTTTGAGTTATATTATGGCTAACAATAGCGGCGGGCGCTGTCAACTTGTTTCCCTGAAATCTTCCTGATTTATTATCGGGGAGAGGGATATTTTTGCTGTCATTTCGGCTATGATTATGCAATATAACAAAATAATAAAAAAAACAGGGAAATTCGGTGCCTTACAACCCGCGATTCTTAAGGGCAGTTGTGCTGCCTGCTACTTTGGCTCTGGGCTCGTTATTTAACGGTCTGGCCCTGCCTGTTTTGGCGCAAGAATCTCCCTTGAATGCCCCTGCTGTGACAGCTAATCCCGCTGATAAAAAAATCCTGCAAATCGAGCTGGGCTATGTGCGTTCATCATCCGGTGCTGTGAATAGTGAAACACAGGCAGGGTTAAGCGCTCTGGCGGAAGAAGTTAAGAAAAGAACCGCTGTCGATGTGCAGGGCGTGAAGGCCCTCGATCCCGAGAATGATGATCTGTCAGTTTATCAGTTTATATACTGGCCCGTAACGCCAGATGCCAAGACATTGAGCGAGAAGGCGCGTAGCAACGTACAGCACTATATCAATACAGGCGGTGTTATCCTCTTTGATTTGCGTGATGCGGGCGGTGTGATGCGTAATCAGCAATCATTACAGCGCCTGATGGCGGGGATAAGCCTGAAGCCGCTTACGGCTTTGGCTAAAGATCACACTTTGACAAAAACATTCTATCAGTTGGCTGGCCTGCCGGGTAGCAGTGCGTTTGGTACGACATGGGTAGAAAAGAATGAGGGCAAAGGCACAGAGTCTGTTTCATCCGTCATTATTGGTGATAGTAATTGGGCGGGTGCCTGGGCCGGTCGGAGCGTTCTCAGTACATCACGTGAAAGAGAGATGGCCTTGCGTTCGGGAATAAATATGGTTCTTTATGCCTATACGGGCAATTTCAAATCAGATCCTATCCAGCCGGTTCTGGAGCGCCTGACGAGGCCTTAAGCATAAAATAAAAAAAAACCCCGCATTCGCGGGGTTTTCTTTATGTCTGTAACGGACTGCCTTACATAATTTCAGGACGTGGGAAGTAGCAATAAATATGACCGGTATTGCTATACCAGATAACATTGAAGGGGGGCATTTTGCACGTGCTTTTGGGATCTGCATCACGTTGTGGTTTGCAGACCGCCTCGGCGTGCTGTGTGGTCAGGATTTTGTCCTCGGGTACATCAACCCATTTTGGCCCACCCTGAAGGGGGTTGCCTTCCAGATCATGGGTCAGTTTGACCTGATACTTACCGTCTTTTGTAATCCGTTCTTCCAGATCGCCACGGCCATCCTGTTTATTGCAGCATGAGCCGCCATCCCTGTTTTTCATGTGCATAATAAAGCCTTCGTAAGGCTTAAGCAGGTTATGCTGTTCCGATCCTTCTGGTGGAACGTGCGCATTGACACTGGCGGCGAAGGCCAGAGTCAATGCTCCGGCAATTGAGGCAACTGATCTATTCAAAAATGACATTTTTTATACTCCCTGTTTTTTGGATTTTGGCTTTGTTTTTTAACGTACTTGCGGTGCAAGATGTTTCAGTACTTTGGCAAAAGTAATGTCCTCATCACCTCCGTAAGTGTTGATTCCCATACGGTGTTGCAGCACCGGTGTGGCAATTTCAAATATGTCTTCCTTGCGGGGGGCCAGACGGCCTCCCTCAATCGGACGACCATCAATCAGGGCTTTTGCTTTGGCTACCAGACCAAAAGCGATCAAGGCCCGTGGCCCAGGACCCCAGGATACGTTTTTCCGGATGAAGCTGTCTTGTGAGATTTGCGGGCGGGCATTACGCACCAAATCAACGGCTGTCTGTACTACGCCTTCCGAAAGGGGCAGCTTCTTGGCGATCGCCTGAATAATCATCAGATCCATCGCGTTCAAGACAGCCTGAGCCTGAGGTTCTTTGTCCTTGTCGGCTATAAGCGTGAAATCATGCCGCGGATCATTGGTGGCATTGAACAGATCACGCAATCTGATCATTTCATCGATATCGGCCTTTGTCCCTGTAGCCGCTGTCATGATTTTCTTTTCAGCTTCGGCACCTGGGTAATCAACATTCAGCTTGATCAGGAAACGGTCGCTTTGCGCTTCGGGCAGAGGTGAAGTTCCCCCCTGATCTATCGGATTTTGTGTGGCCATGACCAGAAATGGGCGACGCAAGACGTGGGTGACGCCGTTAACGGTAATCTGTTTTTCTTCCATAGCTTCCAGCATGGCAGATTGTGTTTTGGGGCCGGCACGGTTGATTTCGTCAGCGAGAACCAATTGACCGAACAGGGGACCTTTGGCGAGCTTCCATTCGCCCGTCTGGCGATCTTGAAACTCAATCCCTGTCAGGTCCGAAGGGGTCATGTCGTTGGTGAACTGGATACGTTTGAAATCGAGTCCTGTGGCCTTGGCAATGCTTTTGATCAGCAATGTCTTGGCAAGACCGGGCAGACCTTCGGACAAGATATGGCCGCCAGCAACCATGGTTGTCAGGGCCATGTCGATCACATAGTCCTGATCCCATACATCTTTTGAAACTTCGGCTTTTACTTTACGCAGACGATCTGACGCCCATTCAATACGCTCAGCCATCTTGCGTGCGTCCTCTTTATCCAGAGGCGCACCAGCCAAATCCTGCAATGACGGATCACTTGTCACAGTCATTTCTCCCTGTATTTTTATTTTTTTGATTTATTAATTATCCAGAACCTTAAACAAAAATGTGATTTATGCAAACATTAGTTTGAAAAAGTTTTGCGAGCGCACAGCAAGCACAGCAAATATTTTCATAATTTATATTTTAGGGCTTTAGTCTTGGGATTTGACCAGTTTTCCGGTCATCGCCGCTGCCAGGACTAGGAGGCCCCCCAATACGGCAATCATGCCAGCAGCGCTAAGGGCAGCACTCAGCCCCAGCCAAACGGGAGCTGTTGCGGCAAGGGCGTAGCCCGCATTTGCCATGATCAAAGCGAACAGGACACTAAGCCATAGATAGGAAGACAAACGGCTGGTTAGCAGGCGTGCCGCCGCCGCAGGGCAGATAAAAAGAGCGATGACAAGAATGGAGCCTACCGCCTGAAAAGCGGCAACGCAGGCAATCGCTGATAATCCCATCAATATAATGCCACTCCAGAAAGGCTTGATGCCTGTACACGCAGCGAAGACAGGATCAAAGGTCATCGCCATCAATTCCTTGTAGAACAGGATCATGATGATCGCCACAATCAGAAGCAATACCGCGAGCAACGGAATATCTTGAGGTATGGTTTGCCATGCCTGATCTGTAAGGATGCCCGACCAATAAGTTAATTCAAGCGCGCCATAAAGCGCATGTTGGGCATCCAGATGAACGCGGCCTCCGACCTTTTGTTCCAGCAAAAGGACGCCGAGCGCGAAGAGAGAAGTAAACACTATGCCCATAATTGCGCCTGGTTCGATTATTTTGACTGTGCGTATGAAGCCCATCAGAATAATGGCTAATAAACAGGAACCAAGCGCGCCTATGATCATCGGTAATGTGGCCAATGTTCCCGCGACCAGATAACCAACAACAATCCCGGGGAGAACGACATGGCTTAAGGCGTCGCTCATCAATGATTGTTTGCGTAATAATAAAAAGGCACCGCATAGACTGCAAATGATAGCTGACAGGCTTGCAATCAGCAGGGCAGGAAAATCAATCTGCATAAACTCCATGCTCATGTCAGAACTTTCCGGCAACGCCATAAACCATGGGAAGATGAAAAGAGCAGAGCCAGGGTAAAGAAAAGGCTGCAGATCAGTACGATCATCGCTCCTGTCGGAATATTGGTTATTAAAGCTGATATGTAAGAACCTGTCGCGGCACTTATAGCGCCGCAGAACGGTGCAATGATCATGATTGTAGAGAGCTTGTCGCTAAGAAGGCGGGCTGTGGCTGCCGGAATAATCAGAAGCGAGATAATCAGGATCAAACCCACAGTTTTCAGGCCGATGCACACGACCAAAAGCATAAGGGCCATCAGGATACTGTCAAGGATGCGACGGGAATAACCTTGCGCGCTTGTAAAAATTTCATCGAAGCACAGCAGAATCAGTTCTTTGCGCAACACGATTGAGGCCGCAATGGCTATAAGTGCCAAGAATGCTGTGATTTTGATTTCAAAAAGGGTGAGAGCTGCGGTTTGGCCCAAAAGAAAACTGTCCAGACCTGCACGACTTCCGGATCCCAGCGTTTGGATATAGCTGAGCAAGACAATACCGGCACCAAAGAAAGCGCTCAGGATAACGCCTGTAGCGGTATCCTCGTTAAGGCGCGTATGATCCTTCAGGAGCTGGACACAAAATGCACCCAGAATACCGCTAAGGGCAGCGCCGCATAATAGGGTGGGTAAGTGGCGTCCATCATCAAGCCCGAGAGATAAAGCGCACAGGAAACCCAGAGCTATCCCGGGCAATGTGGCATGACTGACACCATCCGAAAGCAAAGAACGTTTGCGCAAAAGAAGAAAGATACCGATCATACCGGCAGCCGCCCCCAGCAGGGATGTGCCTGTCATGACCAGCAGCGTGTTATAGCTTAAGATCACGACAGCACCAGCAATTTTCCGCCATAGGTTTCCTGCAGGATCGCGGGCTGCATAATATCCTGCACGGGGCCGCTGGCGATAATCTTGCCGTTCAAGGCTACGGCATCATCAAAATAATCGGCTACTGTTTGCAAATCATGATGAACGCAGATAACAGTGCGGCCATTTTCTTTCATGGTTTTCAGGATGTGCAGAATTGAGTTCTCTGTGGCGGCATCGACCCCGGCAAAGGGTTCGTCCATCAGGTATAGATGCGAGTCTTGTGCGAGGGCGCGGGCAAGAAAAACACGTTGCTGCTGCCCGCCTGATAACTGACCGATGGGGCGGTGGGCAAAGTCCTCGAGGCCCACTTGCTCTAGATAGGATAGAGCTTTTGCCTTATGAGCTTTGCCTACAGGCCTAAACCAGCCGATTGTTCTGTATAAACCCATGCAAACGACATCAAGGGCGCTTGCCGGAAAATCCCAATCTACAGCATTTCTTTGCGGGACATAGGCCACACGGCTGCGCATTTGCGGAGTCATCGGTTTTTCATCAAGGAAGACGTGGCCTGACTCGACGGGGATCAAGCCCATCACCGCCTTAATCAGGGTTGATTTGCCTGCACCATTAGGGCCGATGATCGCGGTAATACGGCCTGTTTGGGCGCTAAAAGCCACATTTTCGAGAACGGTTTTATTGCCGTATTTTACGTGCAGATTTTCGGTACGCAGGGCGAATGTCATCAGGTTAATCCGTAAGAGCGCTTAATTTGCTGCCAACTGTCCGTTCATGCCGTTTTCAGGTACTTGCGCACCCAGGGCATGGCTGATGGCTGTGGCATTGTGATCCATCATGCCGATATAGGTTCCTTCGTAGGTGCCGCTGGCCCCCATGGCATCAGAATAAAGTGTACCGCCAATCACAACATCGTGACCGCGCGCGGCCGCGCCTTCTATAAGCGCTTTGACATTACGGTCGGAAACCGAACTCTCAATAAAGACAGCAGGTACTTTTCTTTCGACCAGAAGGTTGACGATATCCTCGATTTTTCTCAGCCCAGCCTCGCTTTCGGTAGAAATTCCCTGAATCCCGACAACTTCCATGCCATAGGCCTTGCCAAGGTAAGCAAAGGCATCATGGGCGGTTACCAGAATGCGTCTTTCGGGAGGGATGTTCGCAAAAGATGAACGGATGTACTGATCAAGTGCTTTCAGTCTTGCCGCATATTGGTTGGCGTTTGTTTGATAGAGGCCGGTATGTTCGGTGTGGATAGACGACAGGGAGCGGGCTGTACCACCACTGACAGCAATCCAGTTACCCGCATCCATCCAGATATGCGGATCATGACCGGTGCTGCCATCAATCAAGTCTTCAGTTGGCAGGAATGTAGATACCGCGAATACAGGTTTTTCATCCGATAAGGTTTCCATCAGTTCGACCATTTGGCCTTCGAGGTGCAAGCCGTTATAAAAAACGATATCAGCACGTTTGAGCTTCATAATGTCGGTGCGGGTCGGACGGTAAAGGTGCGGATCAATACCTTCCCCCATCAGGGATTCAACGCGGGCAGTATCACCGGCCACAGCGCGCACGACATCGGCAATTTGCGCGGTCGTGGTCACAATATAGGGGCGATTATCAGTATTTGTTGTCGTTTCTTGCGCGTGCGGGCTTATACCCGCCAGCAAAGCGGCGCAGGCCAATACGACTAAGCCAGCTATTATATAAAGCGTGTTTCTCATACGGTCAGTATAGACTACAAGATGTAGCCTTGGCAATATTTTTGAAGTAGGGGTAAACTTGAGGCGTATTAATTTAACTATTTGTTTTATTTGTAAAATTTATCCAAGTGGGCATGTTTTTATTGATCTTTTTCATTAAGACGATTGCCGTCGAGGCTCTTATTTTTCAAAAAAAAGAATATTTACCGTTTCTTAAGGGCGCGAGCGTAGAGTAGGGGAAATCGGGAAAGATTAAGGGAGTTATAAAAGATATGGTCGAAGTTGTAAGCGCCAATACCGAGCAGGCTACCTTAAAGCAGCCGCGTGCCCGTACATTTACATTCGGTGCCGCCGGTGGTCTTCAATCTATTGATTCCACTCCCCGCGAAAGAACCATTAATGCTGGTGATGCCGCCCGTTTGGGTCAGGTGCGTGAAGAGCACAATCCCGGCAGTCACGAAATTTTTGAAACCGCTGGTGCGAAGATGCGCACGGCAGCCCTGCATGCAGCAGGTCAATCACTTACCGGTCCAGAGGCCACGCCTCAATCGTCAAAACCGGCTGTAACCTTCAAACCGGACAAGCCTGGCAGCTAATTCGATTTTATCCCTGTGAGATAGTGTATGGTTTCCTCGCTATCCCATTTAAGACTAAGGCCCGCTATTTTGCGGGCTATTTTCTTGTCAGGTGTAATCACAAGCGTTTCAGGAACGCGGATTGTTTGAAACATGTCCTGTGAAACAGATTTATCTTCATCCCACAGAATATACAGATTGGGAATAGAACCATATTCTTTCAAATACTTTCTGAGAAAAGGTTCAATACGTTCTTTCTTGTCATCAATCGATACAGCCAATATGACCAGATCATCCGGCATCTGGCGGGCAAGATTGACGAATTGTCCAAATTCGGCGATGCAGGGTGTACACCATGTAGCCCAAAAATTGAGCAGGATTACTTTGTCATCGAAATCCGCAAGGCTGTAGCTTTTACCTTCACGATCCTTGAGGATGAGGCCGACGGGCAGGGTTTCTTGTGCTTGTGAGGGTTCTGCTGATGTCGCGGGCTTGGTAGCCGTTGCCATTATAGGCGCACGATGATCATCCATCACCCATGTAAAAACTAATGTCGCAAGGATAAGTGCGAGAGCAATCAGGGCATTCAATTTCTTATGCATATGATGATTTCCTCTTCCAGAGATAGGTAAGAAGAATGATTTCAAACAGGCAGAATGATAATAGTCCCGTTGCTACTCCCGAAATAAAGCCATAGGAATGAAGCCCGACACTCAAAAGATTCACGCCAAACCATGCCAGAGCAACCACGACATTCAGCATCGCCAGACCCACGGCGTAAGGAACAGGCTTGATCTGTCCGGCCATGCGGCCATGCAAAAGCCAGATTGTCCAAAGCACAATCAGCAAAGCGCCGTTCTCTTTGGGGTCCCATCCCCAGAAACGTCCCCATGATTGATCAGCCCAGATTCCGCCCAGAATGGTACCCACAGCAGTAAAGAGCAGGCCCGCCAAGGCTAGACGATGCATTAGTATAAATAATCCTGAACGGTCCTTGGCAATAAACAACCATGCATGGGCTGTCAGGCCCGTTAGGATACACAGGCCATAACCAGCTGTAACAATCAGAACATGGGTCGCTAGCCAGAAGTTTGTGTTGAGGACGGCAACGAGCATAGAGAGAGAGTCACCGCTCTGGCTGCCGAAATACAAAGATACGCTCAATATTAGCAGGCCCGCAAACGCGGCGAGCAGGCCACTGCTACCATCGCGGCGTTTAAGTTCAATCAGGGTACCCACCAGAACACTGACAAAGGAAACAAAGAGTAGTGACTCATAAAGCGTGGCGACAGGAGGGCGCTGCAAAATCATAACGCGCGCCGCCATGCCGCCTAGGTGAAAAATCAAGCCGCCGCTTAAGGAAAACAGGGCCATTTTTGACCATATGGGTACGCTTATCCTAAGGCTTACAATAAAGAATGTGAGGGCAAGGGCATAAAAAACCAGCGCGGTTTGAAAGGGATTCACAAGGTTGTAGAATTTTTCTGTTTTTAGGCGGCTGCCTTCCTGATGGGGGACCAGCTCTTGAAGCAGCTTCCGGCTTTGTGTTTGCCACGCAGCACTGTCCCCTTCAAGCCATGCCAAGCCAAGATTTCTCCATTCTTCCAGCAGGGCGGCTGTAGCCGGCGTGCCTTGCCCTTCCTGCAAAACAGCCCACGGTGACAGTCTTTCCTGATTTTGGTGCACAGGAATAATGCGGAAGAAATTATTGCCCTCACTGCTGCCTGCAAACATATTCATTTGCCATGCAAACAGCGCTACAGCTTTTTCCTTATCGGTATAGGTGGCAATATCTTCGCCTTTGCGTTTGATTATCTTTTGCAATTCCTCTTGGGAGCGTGCCGAGAATTTCTGCAGATCAAGATAATTGATATAGGGCTTTGACAATGCCTCTTTTTCCTGTTCGTTAAGCAGGCTGTCGGGAGGCAGAATAGCCAGAGGCAAAATTAAAGAAAATGCCCGCATAATCTGCATATATTCATCTATATTTTTTTGCAGGATAATCAGATTTTTTTGCTGGGAATCCAGCTTATCAGTCGGGATCTGCGCCAGCTTCTGTAGTCTTTCTGCTTGCGGTTCCAGAGCCTCCGCTATTTGTGTGAAGCTATAAAGATGATGAGAGGTTTCGGGCAAAGCTAGCATATGTTTCAGATTGGTATCTCGCACCACGAAGACAGGGCGCTGGACAGCATTGGCGGGATCAAACAAAACCTCGACCAGCCATGAAACGCTATCCATGTTTCCCGTATGGGTGCGGCCCGAGAATTTACGCAAAGTTGCCGCCGCAAATGTTTCCATCGGCTTCAGACGCCCTTCATGCAAGACGGGGATCATGCTGAAATATTCCATGTCATAATCAGGCGAAGCGGCAGGTTGGTTTGCCGATGCAGGATTGAAAGGAATGGTCAGGAAAAGAGCTGTCACAAGAATTAGAACACGGGGCTTTATCTGAATAACCAGATGTAAAATCAGTCCCACACAAACCAGCAGGCTAGCAATATAGGGGAATAACCTGCCCTTATTCCAGACAACGCTTAGAACTGTTGTTTCTCCATCAGGGCGCTGGATATAGGACGATTGATAGAAAGTATAACCCCGATAACGCAAGGGGTTATTCATACTAATCTCGGCGGGCCATGTCGTGTCTTGATCGTGAATAACGAGCGAGGATCTGTAGGCACGGGCCATGTCCATACCGGGATGACTTTCTTTGGTAACGTCTTCTAGCGCCAAGGCAAAGGGAAGGGCTGTCTGTGTCTTGCCGAAGCGGAATTCGTATACATGGTCTTTGACTTCTACTTGCGGGTAAAGCGGCATTATTTCGGTAAGCAGATAAAGGCCGTCAGTTTCGGTACCCGTCCCGCGTAATGATAGAGTCAAACCGCCATGATTATTCTCGTTTTGCTTGTCGGGCTTGATCGGGATCATCTTGATCTTTTGTGCTGGTCCCTGCAGTGTTAGTCCGGATTGTTCTGTTTCTTCCGGTGCGCGCTGTTGTGGTTGTCCGTTGATGAAAGTTTCTATGATCGTGGCATTGAAAGGGATACCTTCTTCCAGTCCCAGAATGCGCCCTTCTTTGAGTTCCTTGAAGGGAATGACGCCGATAACATCACCATCCTTGATGATCGACAGACTGCGGGCATGGTAATCCTCGATGACAGCAGAGCGATCTTGCTCGTTGATCGTCATATAGCCTTCTTGGGAAGTGAGGGCAGTCAGTATGCCGCCTGCCAATAATACCAGCACACCCAGATGGGTGATGATGATACCGGCGCGTTGCCAGCTCCATTTGCTTTCGGCAATAAATTTGCAAACCAGACTGACAAAAATCAGCCCCATAACTGTATAGCCGCCGGGGAGAGGTATGGGACCCAGCCAGAGAATGAAGGAGGAAAAGAATAGTTTCTGGGCGATGTAAAGACCCCAGTACTTTTGGGCAATTGTTCCGGCGACCAATAAAGTTATCAGCCAGGGAAACGTCCAGAAGACAATAGCCGGACGTGACAAGCGATGCGCCAACGCAGAAAGTGCAGATACGATTTTCATTTGCCCCTAGAAATAATGATCCATGAAGGATTCGTACAGGGGAATTTCGCCTTTTTTACGAATTGGTCAGAATATCAATAATATGCAGGATTTTCTGTCTTTCAGGGGGTTCGCAGCGGGTTTGAATTTTCAGCGCACGGACTAAAATAGCGGGGTTGATGGCGGGAGGGATGGCGCATGCAACTGCCGGATTTTCAAAACCATTGAAGAAGTCTTCAACGGGAACATGAAGGATACGGCTTAGCGCGTGCAGGCGTATTGCTGAAAATCCACATGTACCTTTTTCATATTTTTGAATTTGCTGGTGCGTGACTCCCAAAGCATTTGCCAGATCGGCTTGTGTGAAGCCACGGTATTCGCGCAAACGGCGCAAATTTTTGCCGATCAGAGTTTGGTATGACGGTTCTTCGCTTATTGCTCCCATGGAAATATTTTATTTCTATTTTAGAAATTAATCAACATATATTTCTTTATTAGAAATATTAAATATAAAGTATTACCCTGATAATGGAAATCATGGATTCCTTATGGCTAAAAACGCAATTCAGGCTTTGTCCGGATAAGAGTCGTGCCGATCTGGCGCGGGCCCTTGATCTTGACCCGCCCGCCATCAGCAAGATGCTGGCGGGAACACGCCAGATTAAGGCGCAGGAATATGTGGCTATGCGGGGGTTTTTTGGCCTGCCGATGGATGGTCAGCGGGCGGTCAGTGCTGAAAAAGGCTATCGTCTCGAAGCGCTGGAGGTTAAGGGCCTGTCCGAGCCTGATCGTGAAGGCGAGGGAGGAGAATGGGTGATGCCCGCCGGTTTACTGGCAGCCAGAACCAAGGCTGCACCGGAACAAATTCGTATCTTTACCGTACGCGACAAAACCATGGAGCCGGACTTTATGTCGGGTGCCCAAGTTCTGGTAGATTTATCCGACCGTTTGCCTTCACCGCCGGGGGTTTTTGTTGTCTCGGATGGTGTTGGCCATATTCTGCGCCATTGTGATTTCGTTCCGGGGGAATCGCCAGCACAGATACAAATTTCTTCCCATAAAGGATCGTCCTTCCGCTTGCCTGCGGATAAAGCCGATATCACAGGGCGTGTGATAGCCCGCCTTGACTGGTTAACCTGATAATGTTCTGTGACCTAAGCGGGTGATGTCCCCGAGGGCGCCGGCAATAAAGGCACCTGCTGCGGGGCAGGCAGCGCTTGCGCCGCTGCGGGTTGTTGTCCTTCTGTCGGCTTTTCTTTGCTCTTCGCAGCAAACATGACGCTTAAGATGACTTCACCCATAGCATATTTCAGGACTTCATCAATGTGACTGACCGTGATGATTTCAAGCTCCCGTTTGATTTCTTCGGGTACCTTGAGCAAGTCGGGGGCATTTTCCTCTGGTACCAAAACAGTTTTGATCCCGTTATTGACGGCACCTTCCAGTTTTTCCCTGACACCCCCAATTCCCAGGACATGACCGCGCAACGATATTTTTCCTGTCATTGCCAGATCGGCTCTGACGGGTATATCCGTTAAAACGGACAGGCAGGCTGTCAATATGGCCGCACCGGCGGAGGGGCCATCTTTGCCGCCGTCATCAGGCGCATCGATATGAAGCTGGAGTTTGTCAATTTTGTCAGACGGGATATCAAATTTCGCCGCATTAGCCCGTAACCATGTGGAAACTTTTTCTATAGATTCCTTCATGCTGGTTCCCAACTGTCCTGTCGCTTTGACGCTGAAGGCTTTGGCGGGGCTGGCAATCACCTCAAACGGCATAACGTCGCCGTAATATCCTCCGGCAACGGACAGGCCGTTCACGATGCCGACATCGTCTTTTCTATGCATACGCTCGCGCTTGCGGGCGGGCTGGTCAAGAAATTCGGGCAAAAGATTGGGGGTTACTATGATTTTGTCCTGCGGGTTTGTTTCCAGCTTGAAAGCAACCTTGCGGCAGATTTTTTCTACACATTGTTCAAGTTTTCTGACACCGGGTTCGTTTGTGTAATCTCTTACCAGTTTTTGCAGGGAATCCTCGGTAATTTCGCAGCAATCTGCCGCTAGTCCGGATTTCTCCAGTTGTCTTGGCACGATATAACGACGGGCAATTTCCAGTCTTTCATGGGATGTATAGGCGGGTAGACGTATCATCTCCATACGGTCGCGTAACGGGCCGGATATTTCCCTGAAGTTGTTGGAGGTGCAAATAAACATCACTTCTGAAAGATCGAATTCGATCCCGAGGAAGGAATCACGGAAGGTTTTGTTTTGTTCGGGGTCCAGTACCTCGAGCAAGGCAGATTCCACACCTTTACCACGTGCGCTATGGGACTCTATCTTGTCGAGTTCATCGAGAAGAATAACAGGATTTTTTGTCCCTGCTTTTTTCAAGGCTTCTATAATTCGTCCGGGTATAGCGCCGATATAGGTTGGTCTGTGACCGCGAATTTCATGTTCGTCACTAAGGCCGCCTAAAGAAATACGAACAAATTTGCGGCCTGTGGCATCGGCAATCGATTGTCCGAGTGATGTTTTGCCAATCCCGGGCGCACCATCAAGACAAACAATTTTGCCACTGGGTTTACCTGTACGTTTTTGAACGGCCAGTTGTTCGGTGATCTGGGATTTAACCTGCTCAAGGCCATAATGGTTTTTTTCGAGATCATCATGAACTCTTTTGATGTCGGTTCTTAAAGTACTGCGGCGTTCCCATGGCAAAGCCAAAATCAGGCGGGCGCTTTTCATCATGCTGGCAAATTCGGCAGACCCCGCTTGCATTTTGTCCATTTGCTCAAAATCTTCCTTGAGCTTTTTGATGACAGCTTCAGGAAGACGTGCGGCTTCTGCTCGGGCCATCATGCGGCTTAGTTCATCATTCTCATAATCGCCTTTTTGCTTGCTATCGGTTTTCTTTTGTTGACCGCTTTCAGCATCCTGTTCGTAGTGCTTCTTGTATATTTTTTCTACACGGCGGCTAAGGCGGTCTGTGCGGTCCAGCATACTGATCGCTTCATTCGAAAGCAGGGCTTCGCTCATGGCTTCAACCGTGTCCAGCCAGTCATCCAAAACATCTTTAATTTCCGGCTCGTGGCTTGCGCCGAATATAGTAATGAATTGGGGCAGGTAGCCGTTCATCACATTCCGCAAACCCAGATTGCGTTCTTTGCGCAAATGCTTATAGGCATCTTCTACTGAAACCGGATCGGGACTCATCAGTTCCATCACCTTGCGATAAGGCTCGATAGGAATTTCCTCAATTTTGGAGATGAGCCATGTTGTATCCATATAGGCCTGCAGCAGGTCTTCCATGACAATTTTATGAAAGCTGCGACCCTTGGTCAGTCCGGGATTAATAGCCAAAACTGAATTCACGAATTCTTCACCAGTCTCAAGGGCACGGACTTTGTCATGCAGCTTGGCTAGTTTGTCCTCAAAATTAGACCAGAATTTGGATGTAGCGGTATTGTTACCCATGTCAGTTTTAGTCCCTGTTACTATTATTTCTTTTTTGCTTAAGTTTTAGACTTTAGGAGAAAATCTTCCCCTTCGCCAGCAATTTTTCAGAATACCTCGATGAGGGAATATACAAAGAAAAAAGGCGCCTCTTGAAAGCGCCTTTTTCGTATAGCGGCCTGATAAGGCTTGTTATTTTTTGTGCGGAGGCATCTTCTTCTCTTCGAAGACTACGTGCGCGCCGCGTTTGCCGGTTTCCGGGTTTGTTGCCCACGGATCGTACTTTTTAATTTTCATTTTTTCCGTTTTTGTACGGGGGTTTTTCGTCGTGTAGTAACGGAAGCCGGTACCTGCCGAGCTTTCCAGACGAATTTTCATGGCCACGCTTTTCTTCGCCATAATCGTAAATCCTTGTAATAATTGGACCTTTCAATAGGGAACGGTCCTTCAAAACCTGTGGAACAGGGGCGTAATTTACGGATTTCCGTAGGAATGTCAAGGAAATAGACAAAGCTTTTTTAACTGGCCTTAGCGTCCTTTGCGGGGGCCTTTTTTGGACTTGCCGCCTCTGGGCGGGCGGGGGCCCTCACCTGATGGGCCGCGGCTCTCGCCACCACCGCGCCGCGTGCGCCCTTTATCCTTACCCTTCTTGTCCCAGCTCCGCTTAGGGGAGGACGGCTTGCCGCGATATGCGGCGGGGGCTGCCATCATCAGGCCTGGAATATCGGCGCCGTCTGCATTGGTCACGGCAAAGACCATCCCGCCTGTAACCGGATCGGCCTCTTTCAGGCGTACGCGCAACGAGGCTCCCAAACGATAAAGGCGGCGGCTGCGCCTGCCGATCAGGGCATGCTGGCGTTCATCGTGGTCGTAATAATCATCGGGCAGGCTACGGATCGGGATAATCCCGTCGGCACCACTTTCATTTAAGGTGACGAACAAGCCAAAGCGTGTAACACCGCTGATGCGACCATCGAATTCGCCGCCTGTCCGTTCGGCAAGCCAGGCAGCCGTGAAACGGTCAACGGCTGAACGTTCTGCCTCCATGCTGCGGCGTTCGGTCTCGGATATATGCTGCGACATTTCTTCCAGTCGCACCATTTCTTCATCATGCAATCCCGCCGGTCCCAGATCATAGGCGCGGATCAAGGCGCGGTGGATCAACAGATCGGCATAGCGGCGGATGGGGGATGTGAAGTGGGCATAACGTTGCAGGGCCAGACCGAAATGGCCGACATTTTCAGGGTCGTAATGTGCTTGCGCCTGACAGCGCAGGACTACCTGGGAAATCACATGGCTATAGGGTAACTCCGCTGCCTTGTGCAAAAGCTGGTTGATCTGCGCTGGGCGTAAAACTTGCCCTTTGGGCAGTGATAACCCAAACCCTTCAACAAACTCACGCACCGTATCGAGCTTTTCAGGAGAAGGACGATCGTGAACACGATAGACACAAGGCGTCTTGCGGGCTTCTAGCGCTTGTGCGGCGGCTACGTTCGCAAGGATCATAAATTCTTCGATCAACTTATGGGAGTCGAGGCGTTCCCGTAAGGTAACACCCGACATTTCGTTCTTTTCATTGATCACGATACGGCGTTCGGGCAGATCAAGATCAAGCGCCCCGCGCTCTTCGCGCGCCTTCCACAAAACCTCATACGCTTTATAAAGAGGCGTAATCACCCTGTCCATCAATGGGCCGGTTATATCATCGGTAACACCATTACGGGCGGCCTGTACCTGCTCATAGGTCAGGCGCGCTTCGGAACGCATCAGACCACGAACGAATTTGTATTTTTTCAGACTGCCGCTGCGATCAATCCACATGTGAACGGCCAGCGTGGCGCGATTCTCACGTGGGACCAGCGAACAAAGATCATTGGAAAGCTTTTCCGGCAGCATCGGTACGACACGGTCTGGGAAATATGTCGAGTTACCACGGCGCAGCGCTTCACGGTTAAGCGCGCTGCCGAAGGTCACGTAATAGGCCACATCGGCAATCGCGACAATCAAATGGAAACCGTCATCGGTTTCTTCGGCAAAAACGGCATCGTCGAAATCACGGGCATCGGCCCCATCAATCGTCACGAGCGGGATCGTACGTAGATCTTCCCGCCCCTTCAGGTCGGGGACCTTCATGTCTTTGGTTTCATCAATAACGTCACGGCCAAATTCCGGCTTGATGCCGACAGTATGCATGGCAACAACACTGATGGTGCGGGGATCGTCTTGTGACCCCAAAACTTCGATAATCCTGACACGCTTGTTTTTTAAGCCGCGGGCGGGCTGAACTTCGGCAATGCACAGATCATCAGGCTTGGCACCGTTTAAATCCTGTTGCTGCAAATCAAAATCATATTTGGCTTTGCGGTCTGTGGGTTTCAGGATGAAGCCACGGCTGGTTTTAACCACCATACCCAGCACGCGGTTTTGCGGGGCTTCCAATGTGCGGATAGTTTCGCCTTCATAGCGCTTATCCGAAAGCCGCTTTAATTTGGCCAGTACGCGGTCACCGGGCATCAGGGCTGGATGGCCTTTCTTCCCCGGTTGCATTTCTATGACGGGGAGGGGGCCTTGTGTTGCTTCATCCCATTCTGTGGGCTTGGCGAATAAATCACCATCGGCATCAATATCGGTGATCTCAATGACGGACACATGGGGCAAAGCCTTGGGCACGGTATAGGCTTGGCCAGCTTGCTTGATAATCGCGCCTCTGTCTTCGAGTTCCCGCAGCATGTCTTTCAAGATGATGCGGCCATCACCCTTGATGTCAAAGGCGCGGGCAATTTCCCGTTTGGTAAGCGGTGTCGGGCTGTCGGCCAGAAAACGCAGAATATCATCTGAGGAGAAGGAGAGGTCTTTCATACTCCTTCCATTTAATCACAGCTCTATCCTTTTTCGAAAAGGAAAAGCGGGGGCCTCTTTAATTATAAAGAGTTTGTTGGAAGGGCGGTTAGGATTTCGGGACTACATAAAGTGGCGGATAAAGCGGTACCTTCTTCTTGCCACGGCTTGGTTTGCAGGCATTTTTTTCGTCTTCATCCACGCATTGGGCAATCCTTATAAAGTCCTGACTGTCCCCCAACTCCTGATCGATCAGGTTGATCATGTTGTGAATATTGTCCAGTGCCAGCACGCTGCCTTCTGTTTTCTCTCCTGTCATATAGATCAGGGCATGGATATGGGCGATGTAATGGCGGCAACGCTCGATGGCGAGTTGGCTACAGATTAAGGCATTCTCCCGCATGATGATCCCCCTTGAAATCACGATATTTTCACACAAAAGTTCAACTATAGTTGAATTATATTCATATAATGCATACGGATGCAACCAATTTATTGTAAAAAATTCAATTTAAATTGAAAAATATTCATGATAAGAATGAGAAATGATCACAAACGAGCAATGCAGAGCTGCGCGTGGCCTTTTGGGGTGGACGCAACAGGATCTGGCCGATGCGGCCGGAATGTCCAAAACGGCTATCAATAATTTCGAACGCGGCATGAAGGATGTGCGGGGCGAGTCCTTGCAAGCCATTCGTACAGCTTTTGAAAAGAACGATGTCGAATTTGTTGGCGATTACGGCGTCCACAAGCGGCGCGAGACTGTGCGTATTCTAAATGGTGACCAGGCTTTGCCCCAATTATGGGATGATATATACGAAACCCTGAAGGATCAGGGCGGGGAAGTGTTGATTGCCAACCTTGATGAGAAGCGTTCCCATGAAAGCCATCCCGATAAACTCAAGCACCATCTGGAACGTCTGACAGAATGTGGCGTCACCGAACGGTTGCTGTGTTGCGCGGGTGATACGTTCTTTTTACAGCCCCATTCTTTTTATCGCTGGCTGCCCAAAGCGGGATATGAAGCGGGCATGACATCCTTTATTTATGGCCAGAAAGTTGCGCTGCAACTATGGAACGAGTCGATGATTATCGTCATAAATAGCCGGTCTGCCTATGAAGCTGAAGTGCAAAGATTTGAAATACTTTGGAAAAATGCCGAAATACCGCCGTATTCAAAAACCCATTAATTAGACATAATTTATTGCAATACAATCAAAAGTAGAGTAAGTTCGTAAGGTATTTACTCGGAAAGGTTGTGTTGTGGGGACCGGCTTATCATTCGAGCAATTCAATCGCTGTGTGCGCAGGCCTGAAGCTGCGCGTGGGGACAGCTATTTGAATGCGCCATATTATTATCTTCTGACCGGACGCAAGGGCGCCTGGGTTCACGAAGGCTATGGTGCTGTGCTGGTGGTATGCAAACATCCTCATATCCCTGATCGCCTATTGGTCTTTCCTGAAATTGGTCCGGAGGATAGGGCTGATAAAGGAAAGCTCACAGTATCGGTTCTTTCCGGATTGACGCCACCTTCCGGCGGTGTGCAGTTGGCACGCTTTACCGATGAAGATATGGCGCGTGTCAAAGAAGCACTGGCTGAGAAAAATGACAGTCATCTCGAAAGCATCCAGAAAATTGCCGAAGACAGTCTTGATTGGCGTTATCCGGTTCATGTGCTGGATACGGAATATGTGGCCAGACTGGAGGGCAGTTCTTTTGCCAAAATCCGCAATAAATGCCGTCAGGTCGAAGGGGATATTACTTTTATGACGCTTGATGATCCGCGGGCCTTGCGGGCTATGAAGGCGACCCTGAAATACTGGGAAGGTAATCGCCTCTATCGCGAGGAAGGTGATGACACAGACACATCGTTCTATGACACCGTTTTTGCGATGATTGAAAAATCCCCTCTTCAGTTTGGCGGTTGTGTTTTCATGCAAGGAAAGCGCCCTGTCGGCTTTACAGTTTATGACCGTCCCTTTATGGGGACTTCGAATTTATTGGCCAATCTTTGTGATGCGGCGATCACAGGTTTGGCCGATTACCAGATTGTGACAACCTGCCGCCAGCTGGCGCGGGATGGTGTAACGAGGCTTAATTTCGGGGGATCAGAGACCGAGGGACTTGATGCCTTCAAGCGCAAATTCAATCCGCGCGAGTCTTTCAATCTGGCTTCGGGTGCTGTGCAATATGGTGCACGCACGGATATGAATGTACGCTCGTCTATACTGATACCTGATATGGTTTAAGGGTGCTTACTTCTTCGCAGCGACTTTTTTAGCGGCGGGCTTCTTGGCAGCCGTCTTTTTTGTGGCTGTCTTTTTGGCAGCAGGCTTTTTAGCAGCCGTTTTCTTGGCAGGGGCCTTTTTGGCTGTCTTCTTTTTGGGGTCGTTCGCGCCTTCTATGGCTTCGGCGTCATCCTTTTTCTTCTTGCCCCAACGGCCTTTGCCGCCACCTTGCGCCATGCGTTCGGCTTTGGCCGCAATCAAATCGACAGAACGGTTGATGCCGATGGTCATCAGGTCATCGCCACGGGGGATCGATGTATAAACACCCTGATGCAGCAGGAATGGACCAAAACGGCCAATGCCCGCCTTGATCATATCGCCTGTTTGCGGATGGATGCCAACCTCACGGGGCAGGGCCAGTAATTGCAGCGCCATTTCCAGTGTGACGTCTTCGACTTTTGTGCCTTTATTCAAACCCTGACGTTTGGGTTTTTCCTTGGGCGGGGCTTTGACTTTTTTCTTTTTCACCTTGCCGGTTTTGGCGTCGACGACTTCTTCATAAGCGGGTGCGGGTGGTGTTGCATTCTCAAGTTCGGGGGGCAGATCAATCTGCACATATGGACCATAGGGTCCCATGCGCATGGAAACGGTGCGGCCACTGGCGGGGTCGGTTCCCAAAATCTTGGGCTGATTGCTTAAAGCAGCGGCAGCATCATCGCCACCGGCATTTTCCCCGTCCTCGGGGACAACCAGCGGACGGGTAAAGCGGCAATCAGGATATTGTGAGCAGCCGACAAACGCCCCGAACTTGCCCAGCTTCAATGATAATCGTCCCGCCTTACAAGCCGGACATTCGCGTGGGTCCGCCCCATCGGCGCGCGGCGGAAAGAAGTGGGGGCCAAGCTCGGCATCGAGATTATCAATCACCTCGGTGATGGTCAGTTCTTTGGTGCCTTCAACAGCCTTGGAGAATTGTTCCCAGAAAACACGCAAGGCTTTCTTCCATTGCAGATCGCCTGCGGCAATCGCATCCAGTTCTTCTTCAAGGTTGGCGGTGAAATCATAATCGACATAACGATTGAAGAATTTCACAAGGAAGGTCGTAACCAAACGACCGCGATCTTCAGGGATAAAACGGCGCTTGTCGATTTTGACGTAGTTGCGGTCTTGCAGAACCTGAATGATCGAAGCGTAGGTTGAAGGACGACCAATGCCGAGTTCTTCCAGTTTTTTAACCAGTGTCGCTTCCGAATAACGTGGCGGCGGCTGGGTGAAATGCTGTTCCGGTGTGACGTCGACCAGCTTGGTTTTATCGCCTTCTTTTAAGGCGGGCAGTCTGCGCTCATCATCGTTATCGGCGGCGCTTTCCTGATCCTCTTCTTCCTCTTTATAGAGCGTGAGGAAGCCATCAAAGGTGATGGTCGAGCCTGTGGCGCGCAACACAACATCATCTGTGCCATCGGAAATATCGGCGCTGACCTGATCCAGTACCGCATTTTCCATCTGGCTTGCCATGGTGCGCTTCCAGATCAATTCATAAAGGGCAGCCATATCGCCATCGACATAACGGCGCACGTCTTCGGGCGTGCGGGACAGATCGGTGGGGCGAATAGCTTCGTGCGCTTCCTGCGCGTTCTTGGCTTTTGATTTATACAGGCGCGGTGCCTCGGGCAGATATTGGTCGCCATAATTGTTTTTGATCAGCTCGCGGCTTTGTTTGACGGCATCCTCGGAGAGGGTCGTGCCATCCGTACGCATATAGGTGATCAGGCCGACGGTTTCCCCATCGATATCGGTGCCTTCATAAAGGCGCTGGGCCAGACGCATGGTCTGTGATGCCGAAATACGCAGTTTGCGCGACGCTTCAATCTGCAGTGTCGAGGTGATGAAGGGTGGATAGGGATTTCGTCTGATCTGGCGCTTTTCAACTTTCTGTACAGACAGGGTTTTATTCTTGATCCGCTCGACCGCACGCAAGGCGTCTGCTTCGGATTTGATATCGAGTTTATCAAGCTTGTTACCAGCCAGATGGGTCAGGCGGGCTGTAAAGGGCACACCTGCGGGGTTATGCAGGCGGGTTTCGATGCTCCAATATTCTTCGGCATTGAATTTCTCGATCTCGGATTCACGCTCGCAAATTAAACGCAAGGCTACGGATTGCACACGGCCCGCCGAACGCGAACCGGGCAGCTTGCGCCAGAGAACCGGCGACAGGTTAAAGCCCACAAGGTAATCAAGCGCGCGGCGTGCCAGATAGGCTTCGACTAGGGGTGTGTCCAACTGACGGGCCTGATGGAAAGCCTCTTGTACGGCTTTCTTGGTGATTTCATTGAAGGTAACGCGGAAGACTTTACGGTCTTCGATCAGTCCTTCTTCCTGCAACATTTCCTGAACGTGCCATGAAATCGCTTCCCCTTCACGATCGGGGTCGGTTGCGAGATAGAGGGCTTTGGCCTTTTTTAGCGCGCGTTTGATTTCTTTGACGGGTTTGTCAGAACGTTCACCCAGTTGCCATGACATGGCGAAGTCCTGATCCGGCAGAACCGAGCCATCTTTGGGTGGCAGATCACGGATGTGACCATAGGATGCCAGAACCTCGTAATCCGGTCCCAGATACTTGTTTATGGTCTTGGCTTTCGCCGGTGATTCCACGATGACGAGATTGCTTGCGGCCACAGATTACATAATCCTGATGCTGTTCAAACACATATAATAAAGTGTCCAATCTCACAAGGAGGGGGGGCGCGTCAAGCCCTGTCGATTATTTTTGACATAATCTCTATACGGGGGTATATAGTCATGAATTTTCATATCGATAGGGAGTTTGACATGAAGAAGACATTCGCTGGGGTGTTAATGGGCATTACAGCCGCTTTTGCCACACAGGCGGAAGCATCCCCGACTATTGTAGACTCCGATGCCAAAACAATTTCCTGGGCAGCCCAGACAAATACAAAAGATGCTTGGGAAGGCGCGACCTTGCAGATCCTTAGCTGTCGGTTTGGAACATTGACCGTACGTTCAAAGGATTCAAGATCAGGTGTCGCTGTCGTCGATCTTGCTTCGTCAGGTAATCAGAAAAGGACTGAATCTGCCCGTCAAACCTGTAAGGAACGTGGACTGACACCTGAATTCTAAGCCAGCAGGGCTATCCGGTTGCCGTGTAGCCTTTGCAGTTTTCCGGCCAGTTCCAGCTCCAAAATAATGATCTGGACAGCGGATGATGGTAATCCCGTCGCCCTGATCATTTCATCGATATTGACCGGATCGACCGAAAGAATGCCCAGAACATCATCGCGTGCATGATCGAGCGTTTGTTCATCAAGCGCTGGGGTGGTCTGTGGGATGATCGGGGGCATCATAAAAAGATTATCGCCGCTATCGCGCAAGCCGCCATCATAATTCTTCAGGGCTTCCAGAATATCATCCGCATTCCTGACCAGTGTGGCTCCCTCGCGGATCAGGGCATTGGGCCCCTCGGCGCGCGGATCAAGCGGATGTCCGGGGACGGCCAGTACTTCGCGCCCTTGTTCGCCTGCCATACGGGCGGTAATCAATGATCCCGATTTGAAGGTGGCCTCGATAATCACGACACCACGGGAAAGACCGGAAATAATCCGGTTACGGCGTGGGAAGCTCTGGGCGAAGGGTTGTTGTCCGAACGGGCTTTCGGCGATGAGTAAGCCTTGCTCGCGGATACGTGCATACAAATCCTTGTTTTCGGGCGGATAAATAATATCAAGGCCGCCTCCCAAAATGGCTACCGTTCCGGTTGCGAGTGAACCTTCATGAGCGGCTGTATCAATGCCACGGGCTAAACCCGATATAACGGTTACGCCAGTTTCCCCCAGATCATGGGCCAGCTTGGCTGTAAATTTACGGCCATTCAAAGAGGCATTACGCGAGCCGACAATCCCGACGGATGGTTTCTTGAGCAGATCAAGGTTGCCAGAGAAGGTCAGAACAGGGGGAGCATCATCAATCTGTGATAACAGGGCCGGATAGTTTTCTTCAAAGGCGCAGATAAAACCGGCACCGAACTTCATCAGGCATTCATATTCCTGTTCAATATGTTCGGAGGCGCAAGGGGTCAGCGGTTTTGATCGTCCGCCGCGTTTGGCCAGATGGGGCAGGGCTTCAAGGGCTTTGATCGCCGAGCCATAAGTTTCAATCAAACGGTAAAACGTAACAGGACCGATATTTTCAGTACGAATCAAACGCAGCCATGCCAGCTTTTCCTGTTCCGCTGTCGATGAGACGGGGAGTTGATGCTGGCGCAGAAGCCTCATTGTTTTTCCTCGGGGGGCATCTCTGTCTTCTTCTTGCCGATACGGGGCTCTTCACCTTTCAAGAGACGCTTGATGTTGTCTTTATGGCGATACCAGACAAGGGCCGATACCAAGAAAGAGATGGCTGCCAGTTTCGTATCTTTATAAATAAGAAAGGCTGAAAGCGGGGTCGAGAGCATCGCGGTCAGGGCTGCCAGTGAAGAAATGCGGAAAGCAAACGCCATGATCAACCATGACAGACAGGCTGCTGCCCCCGTAAGCGGAGCCAGGGCCAGAAACATTCCCAATGTTGTAGCGACACCCTTGCCGCCTTTGAATTTTAGCCATACCGGAAAGCAATGACCCAGAATGCTGAACAGACCTGCAGCATAAAGCGCGTTTGCCGATACGAAATCCGGCCAGAGTTTGGCTGCCAGTAAGGTAAGACCCACGGCCAATGCCCCTTTGCCACCATCAAGCACCAGCGTCAGCAAGGCGAGGGGCTTGTTACCCGTCCGTAAAACATTGGTAGCACCGATATTGCCCGAGCCAATTTTACGGATGTCCCCGTAACCAGCAAGGCGCGTCAGGACCAAGCCAAACGGGACCGAGCCCAAACCATAAGCCAGCAATGCAAAAAGAATGATATCCATGCCCTGATTAGTCTTGAAAATCGGCAGGGCGTCAATGGGGAAAAGACAGTTATCAGGCCTTTGGCGGTAACAAATCTAAGGGATTGTGCAAGCGCGGCAAGTGGGAGGCAAGAGCGGTTGCTTCATTCAAGGCATTATGACCGTGTTGCTCGCTACTGAGGGCCTCTTTATCCCAGCTCCCAGTCGAGCCATCGGCAGCTTTTTGAAAGAGCGGATAAATATCCTGCCTGATTAAATGGACACGCTTCAGGGAAAGAAGGGCGCGATCAACCAGCATGCCAATTCCCTGATGAGCACTCTCATATTGCTGTCTTCTTATATCGAGAATAGCTGATTCCCCTTGCGCGTCTTCTATACCGAAAGGTTTCTCATCGATGCTGTATAAGGTTTTTCCATCCGTCCGCCTTTGCTGGCGGTGATTGAATTCACGCAGAAGGCCAGCATGATTGTTGAGAGCTTTAACGGATTGCTCATGACGGGGGGCCTGCAAGGCCAATATTTGCACATCCTGCTGTGCGCCCTGCAGCAGATTGATTTGCAGGTTGATATCGTCGTTAATTTCATGTGTCCAGATATCCACATCAGGATTAAGGCGGCGCGCATAGAAAGTTACATAACGCGAAAACGCCATCGCCAGAGAGACCTGTTCAAGGCGCTGGTCAACCGTATCGAAGATATTTCTTAGTAAAGCTATGTTCAGGGCTTCTAGACGTTCTGCCATCGAAAACTCTTGATTGCCGTCGTTTAACAATAGCTGGTCTTCGGGCGCAGCTATGCCCCGTTGCGCCCTTTTCAGGGCCAGCGACAGGCGTGTAATTTGATCCTTGATATTTTCTTTCATAGTTCTTCGTTTTTGCTCTGGCAGAACAGGCCTGTGATTAAAGGGTCTGACTCATTCTGACAAGAAAAAACAAGAAATTTTGATGGGTATGATTAAAATTCAGGCAATCAATAAATCAAGAACGGCCATACGCGCCGGTACACCGTTGGCCATTTGCTTGAAGATCAGGCTGCGGACAGGATCATCGGCCACTTCATCGGCAATTTCCACACCCCTGTTCATCGGGGCAGGGTGCATGACGACAGCGTTCTTGCTGGCCAGATCCAGACGTTCGATAGTCAGACCGTATTGACGGAAGAAAGCGGCATCACTGGGGATCAGATCTTCGTTCATGCGCTCTTTTTGGTTGCGCAACATCATCACGACATCGCAACCGGGCAATCCTTCCTCGAGCGAGGTGAAGCTTTCAATGCCTGCGGCAGGAAATTTCTTGGGCATCAGGAAAGGCGGTGCAATCACTTTGACATGGGCTCCCAGCCGTTTGAAAATCTGCATATCCGATCCGGCAACGCGGCTATGCGAAACATCGCCGCAAATAGCAATGGTCAGACCTGAAAGGCCTTTGGTTTTGAAGTGACGTTCGAGTGTCAATGTATCCAGCAAAGCCTGTGTGGGGTGTTCGCGCCAGCTATCGCCCGCATTGATGACGGGGCAATCGATCATCTGCACCACGGCTTGCGGGGCGTTATATTCGGCAGACCGGATGACGAGGCCATCCGGCTTCATGGCAGCCAGTGTCCGGATGGTATCACTGAAGCTTTCACCTTTCTTAAGCGAGCTTGTTTCCGCATCCCAGTTGATAAGGGAGGCCCCCAGACGCAATGCTGCCATTTCGAAAGATGTGCGCGTACGGGTCGAGTTCTCAAGGAACATATTGACGATGACCCGTCCTTTCAGTCTATCCGATCTGAAGTCACCCTTATCGAGAGCATCGGCATATACGTGCCCTTTATCAAGCAGGGTACGCAAGTCGTTATCACTTAAGGTATCGATACCGGTCAGATGTTTCATATCACCCTACAATTTTCTTTTGTTTCAGGTTTGCAATTTCGGAGGCACTCAGGCGCAAAACATTTTCAAGGATATCATCTGTATGCGCGCCGCAGACAGGCGGCGGCAGGCGGTAACTCACGGGGTTTTCTGTGAATTTTAGCGGGCTTCCTACCAACGATATGGCGGTGGGGGTCAGCGGATGATCCATCCGGATTTCCATACCGCGCGCCTGAATCTGGTCAAGGGCGAAAACCTGATCCATCTTGTTCACGGGGCCTACGGGGATATCAATATCCTGCAGGGCTTTTACCCAATAGGCGACTGTCTTTTGCACGGTGATGGCGCTGATCACCCCGACCAGAGTATCACGATTTTTAACGCGGTCTTTATTCAGGGCAAAGCGGGCATCTGTGGCCCATTCACCATGCCCGAGACAGCGTGCCAGACGTTCGAATTGTGTATCATTGCCAACGGCAATAATGACGTGTCCGTCTTGTGCTTCAAAGGCCTGATAGGGGACGATCGTCGAATGGGCATTGCCCCAACGCTTGGCAACCTGACCGCTGGTAAGGAAATATTGCGCCAGATTGGTCATGCTGGCGAGAGTACAATCAAGCAAAGCGACATCGATGTGATCGCCCTTGCCGGTTTCCTTTCTTTTATGAAGGACTGCCAATATGCCGATGGCGGCGTGCAGACCCGTCATGATATCGCTTAAGGCGACACCCGTCTTCATGGGTTCACCTGCGGGTTCGCCTGTAGCGGCCATTAAACCGCCCATAGCTTGTGCCATGATGTCATAGCCGGGCTCGCTCGCCAACGGGCCGGTTTGGCCGAAACCCGTGATCGAGGCATAGACAAGATGCGGATAGCGACTTTTAAGGTTATCGTAATCAAGGCCGTATTTGGCAAGGCCGCCCACTTTAAAATTCTCTATCAATACATCGGCACCGGCCAGTAAATCATGGATCAGATCTTGACCCTCGGGCTTTGTAATGTCGATCGCAAGAGAGCGTTTATTGCGATTGCAGGAAAGGTAATAGGCGCTTTCGCTCGTGTCCGTTCCTTGCGCGTCTTTCAAATAGGGCGGTCCCCATTTGCGCGTGTCGTCGCCTTCACCGGGTTTCTCGATCTTGATGATGTCAGCGCCCAGATCCCCCAATATCTGTGTGCAGGAGGGGCCTGCCAGAACGCGGGAAAGATCGATAACTCTGATACCTGAAAGTGGTCCGCTCATGTTTGTTTCCTGTTAGCTCCTTAGCCCCAAAGTTCCCAAGGGGTGAAGCTTTTAAACATATAGAGCCCTGTCAGGACAATACCGATAGCAAAACCTGGGCCTGCGGGAATTTTTAGACCCTTGAATACAGGGGGGCGTCTCTCTTTTTGTGCTATGTAAACAGCAACAGCGATCCCGTGAAGTAATCCTGCTGTAGCCCCAAGGGTAAGGGCCATCATCAGATTCTCGGGCCCGAGCCATAGACCGGCGGCCCCCATCAATTTGACATCGCCCAAACCTAGCGCGTCTTGTTTGTAGACATAATTCGCTATGACACGAAGGGCGTATAGCAAGGCATAACCTGAAATGCCGCCAAGCAGAACCATTTCCCACGATAAAAACTGCCATGAAGTTGCAGTATGAAAAATCGGAGCGCATATGGCAAAGGGTAGAACGAGTTTGTTAGGTAGTAATCTGGTCCTGAGATCAATGAGGGAGAGGGCTATGAGCAGTGCTATAGCGCTAATTAGGCATAATACGGCAAGTCCATCCAGCATGGATGCAAACTGGCACGGGATGTTTCGGTCGTCAATTGGCCGCTGCGGTGCTCTGGTACTTTTAGGTGGATAGGCTGAAAAAAGCTTTCTGTGGATGATTGCGGAAATCTTAACAATTTGCTGTAGTTAAACTCGGTAAGCCTTGATTCGCCTGAAAAGGTAACATTGAGGCTGTGCTATTTTTTTTATTTCTTGTTGTTGGGTTCAAATACTTCTCCATGCCTGAAAGACGAAAAGTGCTGGTCGTAGAAGATAACGATTTTGTACGCATGCAGATCGTCAGTCATCTAAAGGGGGCTGGCTATGAACCGTTGGAAGCCTCCGACGGCGATGTCGCTTTGTCGAAAATCGATGAAGATCAGGACGTGGGTATGGCTGTTGTTGATGTGCGCATGGACCCCATGGGCGGTTTTGAGTTTATCAAGATTTTGCGCGGGCGGGAGAATATGCTTCCTGTTGTGCTGGTTACCGGTGATGATACTGCTGATCTTCTCGAGCAGGCAGGTAAGTACGGTGTCTCTGCAGTTTTGATGAAGCCTGTCGAAAAGGAGCGTCTCCTCCACACTGTAGAGCGGACTATGAAGTTAGTGCAGAAGGGTGCGCGAGGACATTGATATGACGAAGCGTAGATTGAAATCTTTCCGCAACTTGCTCGCAGTTACCATGTTATCTGTAACCTTACTGGGTTGTGCTGATGCCAGCGTTCCTGGTGGTCGTAACCTGAATATTCCTACGCCAAACCAGGCTGAACAACGCAAGGAAGCCGTAAACGAGCGTCCAGATAGCGTAATGTATTTGCCGTTGGGTAAGGATGTGTTGGTGCCAGAGATGAGTACCGATGATCCGCTGCCGAATGATATCGTGGGCCCCTTCGAGTTGCGCTCCGAAACTCTCGCAGGTGCCTTGCAGCTTATTCTGGCTGACTACGAAGTGCCGCTTGCTTTTGAAACTGAAGAAGGTCTGACCCGTCGTATTACGGTTGCCAATCTCAGTGGTCCGATCAGCAAGGTTGTGCAAAATGTTTGTGGTCTTGCTGATCTTTATTGCAGCTTTGAAAATGGCTTGCTGGTTGTGAAGGACAAGCAGACTTTCACTGTTAAAATTCCGCCGATCAGTCAGGATACGGCCTTTATGCAGAATGTTGCAACGGGTTTGCAGGCTGTTTTGGGTGAGGGTGCGACTGTCACTGTTGATCCTTCGACCCGTACACTGGTTTATCGCGCATCCCAGCGTAGCGCGGAAATAGCCGAGCGTTATTTCCAGCGTATGCGTTCCAGTACAGCGCTGATTGTTTTTGAAACCTATATTTGGGAAGTCGCTCTCGACTCCGGTAATTCTGCCGGTATCAAGTGGAATGCCTTGGATACGTTTGGTAAATTTGCTGCCAATATTGATCTGAGCGGTTCTGTTGGTGCTGATTTCACCAATCCGATCAGTATTGGGCTGCCAACAACGCAAGGCGCTGATGGCGGGACGTTCTCGCCCACTAAAATTCTTGATTTTCTTTCGACCTTCGGTGCTGTCAAAACGATTTCCCAGCCGCAGATTACAGTTCTGTCAGGTTCTGAAGCCAAATTGCGTGCCGCCGATACGCAGAACTATGTGGCTGAAGTTTCAGAAACGATTGACGACGGCCTGAGCCGTACTTCGGTGAATACCAGCTCGATCGATACCGGTTTTACGCTGACGATTGCCAGTGCGTGGGATAATGCCACTGTTTATGCCGATGTTGAAATTGTTCTGACAGATGTCTCGGAAATTGAAGACTTCGACTTCCAGTCCGGTGATGGCGGCAGCACAACTGTACAGTTGCCGAAATCAACCGAACGTGAGCTGACGACGCAAATTCGTGTACGTCCGGGTGACTCGGTTCTGATTGCCGGTTTGGTGCGTGAATCCGATGCGTATGACAAACAGGGGATTGGTTTTATGAAACCATTTATCCCGACCAGTCGTACGGTCACGACCCGTAACCTTGAGTTGGTATTCCTGCTGCGTCCGCGTGTGATCGTGTATACCAGCCCTAAAGAAGGTGAGCATCATAACGCCATTCGCGCCTATGGTGAAAAGAGTCCTGAGGTTTCTCATGTATCTGATGCAGCCAATGTATCCTATGTGACACCTTACGAGGGTCAAAATATTCCTGCTCATGTTGCGGCCACACCATTGCCGGCACCTGTTCAGGCAGAGCCTGTGCCTGCTGGGGCTTCGGGCAATCCAGTTCCTTTGGGGTCGGTTTCTCCTGATCTGATGGATCCGTCAGGGGGTTGAGGCAAAAGATGAAAAAGTTTGTTCGCACCGTTACATTTTTAAGTCTCGCTTTATGGGGACTTTCTGGTGTGCCTTCCGTGGCATCGGCACAGACAGCCTTTGGCGATCCCCCTTCGCGTGGTGGTACAGGGCAAGCATCCGGTGGGGACTTTGTGCCTGTGCAGGCAACGATTGATGGCGGCCAGATTTCTGTGGGTGCGACATCACAGGTTGTTGTGTTGTTTCGTAATGATAGTGGCCGCC
This sequence comes from Micavibrio sp., assembly GCA_046294845.1. Taxonomy (GTDB): domain Bacteria; phylum Pseudomonadota; class Alphaproteobacteria; order Micavibrionales; family Micavibrionaceae; genus Micavibrio_C. The sequence goes on from JBKBNU010000001.1 coordinate 946,740, forward strand.
CCTTGCAAACGGGTGCTATTCAGCTTTATCCGTCTTCAACAGTTTCATCCAGTGTGGCTCTGAATAACTGCCAACAGGAAGAATTGCCCGCCGGTGCGGTTTGTGCGGTTTCTGTTTCGGTTAAAGGTCTGCAGGCCGGTAGCTGGCGTGTCGAGATGCTGATGCGCCACAGTGGTCGTGCTCGTTTGGTCACAGCGACGTTGTCCGGTACGGTGACAGCTGCCGATGCCGGTGAAAAAGAATTTATCAGTGATGTTGAAGCTATTCCGACCGAACTTGATTTTGGCGATCTTGAATCGGCCCAGTCTGTTGTTCGTGGTGTTGTTCTAAGAAACATCACATCCGAGGCTATCGATATCAATGCGATTTATATCGAAGCCGCTGTTCAGTCAGGTTATTCCCTGCGTACGGATTGTTCCCGTCTGATGCCTGGTCAGGCCTGTATCGTGACAGTGACATGGTCACCGGTTCTGGAGGGACAGGCAAGTGGTGTTCTTTTGATCGAGCACTCAGGCCCTACATCTGTTGCCAGCGTGAAGCTTGATGGTGAATACAAACCTGATGAGACAGCGCAAGCCAAGACATTTCCGCGTCCTGTTCCGGGTAAGGGGCTTTTGGTAGCCTCTCAAGAAAAAGTCGATTTCGGTTCCGGTGTGGCTACTACATCATCGATCACCGTCTCTTTGGTCAATATTGGTGATGCCCCTTTAACACTGGGTGATATCAGCATGGCCAGCGGTGATAACGGGGTCAGCATCAGCAAAAAAGGTTGTGCGCCTAAAATGGTGCTTGAACCGGTTGAGGCTTGCCCTTTGACCCTGACATGGTCACCTGTGCGTGAGGGTGCCATTCTTGATGACGTCCAGATTGCCCATGATGGTGCCCGTGGCGTTCTGGTGATGCCGGTACGCGGTACATCGACGGCGATTATCAGTCAGGATACAAAGGCTGTCCGTATTGCGAGTTCTACGGGCACAGCTTCGCTGGGACCTGATGGCGATCTGCAGGATGAAGACCGTGAAGTTATTTTGGTCCGTGACGATAGTGTGGACCCGGCCAGTGTTCTGGATGGATTTGTCGTAACATCTCACTCGGCCAAGAGAGCAATTATTTCCGGCCCTGGTGGCAGCCGCATCGTCTATGATGGTGAAGAAGTTGTGATTGGCGGGTTCTTATGGAATGTCAATATCCGCTCGAGCGGTGTCGAATTCCGCAGCGGTAATGACAAAGTTTTACTCCTGTTTGACCGTTCTTTATCATCTGTTAACCGTGTTACGGGACAATCGGGGAGTGGGGGCAGTTCTGGCTCTTCCTCTGGCAGCACCAGCTCGTCTTCCGCAACCGGTACCAACTAATCAATTCTTTGAGCAGAGCCATCTGTTTCTTACATGAGCGATCAAGAATTACCACCAGGCCCTGCCGAGGGCACCGGAATTGACGGTCCGGAACCGCAGGAACGCGGTTCTGGTGATCGTCGTCAGAGTGCGGGAACACCTCCGGGTGGTTTTGAGCGCCGCCAGTGGGGTGATCGCCGCCGCCGTAATGCCGAGGGCCGTGAACGCTATCTCGATATGGTCCAGCGTGAGCGGGCCGTCCTGCTGGAGCAGGGTGTCAGCCGTTCGACCGAACAGCTTCTCGATATGGCGGGTGTTGGCGGTGCTTCCGAACATGAAGAAGAAGGTGTGCGTGATCGCGCGACGGGTGATATGTTGCGCTCGGTCTTGCCGGTGCAGGCATGGTTGCCTTTATCCATTCACCTGATTGGTTTGCAAGATGGCGTTTTGAAGATTGCGCCGCTGCATGAAATTAATGAACGCCAGATCAAAACACTGATGTCGACAGCCAATCGTTGCGGCTTTGCCGTACAACGTATTGATATCGAGATGTGGGATCGGGCCGAACTGATCCAGACATTGCGCCGTGTGCATGATCTGTCTGCCGATCGTTGCGAAAAGACATTGGCGCAGTGGTTGTCCGATATTGATAACGGTCTGCTGCTGAATCAGTTCCAGCGCGATATGCTGGCCGAAGCTTTGCAAATGCGTGCTTCGGATATTCACTTGCTGCAAGATAATAGTCCCGATACGCCGAACTGGATCAAGTACCGTATTGATGGCGATCTGGTGCCGATGCATTTGCTTTCTGCCGATGCTATGGCGCGTTTGACCACTTTGTTGAAACGTGATGCGGGCCTGAACTTCGGTGATAAAACTACGCCGAAAGACGGTCGCTTCGGTTTCACTTGGCAAGGCCGCCAGATTGACGTTCGTGTGGCCGCAGGCCCGCACTCGCAAGAAGGTGAAAAGCTGACATTGCGTTTGCTGGATAGGGCTTCGCTTAAAGGCTTTGATGAACTATTCCGTCGCCACCCCGATGTGGCTGATTATCTATCAAAGCTGCTTTCACCGGAGATCAAGGGTGGTGGCGGTATGATTTTGCTTTCCGGCCCTACGGGTTCCGGTAAGACAACCACTCTTTATGCCTGCGTGCAGCAAATTGACCGTCGTCGCAAACACGTTTTGACGATTGAAGATCCGATTGAATATGAATTGCGCTATGCTACACAATGGCAGGTGCGTCCGGGGATGCCGGGTGGGTCTTTTGGTGATTTGATCCGCGCCGCAATGCGTCATGATCCTGACTATATTATCATCGGTGAGATGCGTGATGGTGATACGGTGGAAACCTCGCTGCGTGCTGCGGAGTCAGGTCACACTGTGATTTCAACCATTCACGCCGATACGGCCTTGCAGACGTTCGAGCGTCTGCGTTCGCTGATGCCGCACGAACGTGAACGTTCGTCGACCTACACCTTGTCGCAACAGGTGAAGTCGATTTTGAACCAGCGTCTGGTGAGAACGTTATGTCAGGGTTGTGCTCATAAAACCAAAGCCGAGCGTCATCTGGATGAAATTGAAATAGCTCAATTGGGGATTACGTCCGAAACAGATATTCGTACGCATAATGTTACGGGATGTGATTTATGCAATCGTACCGGTATTCAGGGCCGAACACTGCTTTTGGATGCGATTATGATAAATCTTCCCCCGGGAGCAAGAAATGGAATTTATGAGGCGCTGATGCGCAATGTTAATGATATAATAGGCCAGACAGGTGTGATCATGCACACACGTCGTGAGGGTCTTGTTGATCTTGTTCTGAGCGGGTTGGTCGATCCCAAATCGGCACTGACTTATTTGGAAGAGTAGTCTGTAAAAGGGGTTTAGGTTATGCAGCAATGGGTGGCAGAAGTCGCCTATGACACTCATTCGGGTCCCAAGCGGGCCATGGAGTCCTATTATCTTCCGACTGTTGACGATGTGCGGGCTCAAATCGTGAAAAATGGCGGATATCCTTTGTGGATCAGGCCGCATGAGCGTTCACCCGTGGAACGTATTCTTGCCCGCTCCAGTTGGTGGCAGGTGCAGCTTTTGCGCGGTATCCAGTTTCGTTCAACTTCCACGTCACCTGGTGTAGCTTTTTGGAAAATCATTCAGGCCGAGACCAGCCCGATGCGCCAGAATATTCTGGCGCCAGCACGGGAAGCACTGGCGCGAGGGATGGGGGTTATCGATGCCCTCAAGGCTTTGCGTATTTTCGATCATAGTACGATTGCCATTCTGGCCGCCAGTGAGCGTGCCAATAAGCTGCAAGAGGGTATTCCCCACGCCATACATTCCATAACCCAAAAGAAAAAGAACACCCGCGCTATCGCGGGTACTATGTCATGGCTGGCTTTTGACGTGATTACAATTGTGCAATCGCTCTTCTGGGGCAAGGGCATGATCTTGAACTGGTTCCGCAATAACGCTCCTACAGACCCTGCAGAGCTTGAAAAATATACGCAGGTTGTCAGCCGTCTGGAACTGACATGGGATACGCTTATTTACCTGTCTTTTGCCACAGGGGCATTTTTGGGATGGACTGTTGTGTCTTTCTGGCTGAACAAAGGCAAGGATGATTGGCCAACGGCCCGTGTAGTACGGAAAATACCACTCGTGGGCGGTTATTTGCGTGACCTTGGTTTCGCTGACTCCATGATGGCGGCGGCCCGTATGATGCGCGGTTTGGTCCCTATCAGCGATACCCTGAAGCAATCCGGGGAGGCAACGACAGTGCCCGAGGTGAGCGCCTATTGGCAATCGGCCAGTAAAGAGCTTGAGCGCGGGGTTTTGCTGGGGTCCGCCCTTGATCGCGCCCCTCTGACCCGAAATGAGCGTCTTGAATTGGCAAGCTTGTCTGATCTCGGACAAGTTGCTACAGTATTGGAGTCTATAGCAGAAATGCGTCAAGCGGCTGCGAAGACAAAACACTCCCTCATCGTCTGGGTGGCCTTTGGTCTCACGGGCGTCTTTCTCACTATCGCTTTCGGTAGTGCCATCTATGCGTTGACAGTTATGAACATGAGCATGGACAGCATGATGGGCGGATTGATGGAAGGAGCTATATAAAAACTATGGCGCCCTCTTTCAAGACCAACCCGTTTGCAAAGAAAAAGAACCCGGCACCCGATATGGGCGCAGGGCAGGAGAGTCTTGACAAAAATAATACGCAAGAGAAATCGGAAGAGTCTTCAACACGCAGTGATCTTAAGCCTGCGCTGGCAGACTACATTTCTGGTGAGACCAAGTTTTTCAAAGGTAATTTAAAACCGCATCTGCCGGGTGATTTGGTAGGGGGATCGGTTCCGCATATCCCCGGCACAGAGGATGAAGCGGTATGGAATGCCGCCTCCCAAGCGTGCGGTACAGAAAAAGTTCATTACTGTTATTCCGTTGATGGTGGCCGTCTTTGGTATTTGGCGTGTCCTTCACAATCATTGGCGTCCAACCCTGATAGCTGGTGTCCTCTCGCAGCAGCCTTGCCAGGTCATAGTGAATATTGGGATCGCCAGACCGTTTATATCTTTGAACAAGAAGGTGCGGCCTCTGCCTTGCGTTGGGATCCTGAAACAGGACGCATGCAGGTTTTCTTGGGCGCCGCCCGTACATTGCTGCCGCGTATCCAGAGCATGGATGCGAATTTTGTAACGATTAATCCGGAAGTTGCGCAGATGATTCCTTGGCGCAACCGTTCTTTAAGAACGGAACAGCTTTCAAGGGCCGCGGCACGGTCACTGCTGTTCTTCGGTTTGCTCTTGAACCTCATTATCGTGGGTGTTCTGGGCTTCAGCTATTTCAGTATCAATACGCTTAAACGGGATCTGGATAGTGTGAAACGTCAGACCGAAGATGCTTCAATGAATCTGATGCTGAATGCGGCTAATGCTTTGCAGTCGGATGCCATCAAGCACATGGTACGGGTACAGGATTTGCTTGATACTTTACAGACTGTTGACGGGACTTTGGTCCGTTACGAAGTCAATAAAGGCAAGGCCGAATGGGAAGCGCTGGTACCCCCGAGCTTCCAGGCTGGTGTCGGGACTATCAAAGGAACCGTCCAGCCCGGCATCGAAAAAGATGGTCGTGTCCGAATCAAGGGCACTAATTAACACTTTGAAACATTAAGGGAATAACCATAATTATCTGAAAAGGAATGAAAAAAGAACTTAGGGCTTGGTGGTATATTTATACTGTTTTAAGCTTTAATCCTTAAAATTAATAATTAAGGCCTGCATTTTAAGGGTCATTCACGGCAAGATACATTTCGGTTTTTCAAGGAGACTGTTTTGGATTTCAAATCCATAAACTGGAACGCTGTTATCAAGAAATTGACGGGTCCGCAATCGACCCATGACCTCAATGAATTTCTTGAGAATTTGCCCCATACAGCCGGTCATACGGTGTTGATCGCTGCGGGTATTGCCTGGGCCTCTGCGGCGGCTATTGGTCTTTTTACAACGGTGCAAATTCAGGGCATGACAGAGATGCGCGCCAGTCTTAAAGAAGCCGAAGCCCTGCGCCCCATCGTGCCGACCATCCGTGATGTGCCGGTGCCGCCTACGGATGTTAAGGCGTTTGCCGATGATCTTATCAAAATTTACCCTGATTTGCTTGTGAAGCCGAATGGCAGTTCGATCAACATTTCAGCCAAGACGACCGCGAATTTCGGGCAATTCCGCGAGGCGGTCAGCCATGTGCAAAACGGGGGATCCGGCTGGCGGGTTTCGGTTGACAGATTATGTGTAGGACGGGAATGCCCGAGTGATAAATTGGCGGTGGCCCTGAAAATTAACCGTGTTTCGGTGGACAAGCCGCAATAAGTGTTTATTGATTGAAAAATAGTGATAAAATCCATTTGAATGCGCTGGCAAAGCAAAACGGAGAAGCCAATGACTAAAAATTCTAATCGTGTAGATCATCAGGGTGAAAGCGGTAACGTTCTGTTCCTGATTCTGATTGCGGTGGCTCTTTTCGCGGCGCTGTCTTATGCCGTTACGCAATCGACACGTTCGGGTGGCGGTACATCTGATAACGAAACCAGCCTGATTAATTCGGCGCAATTGACCCAGTATCCTGCCGGTGTGCGTACGGCTGTTGTCCGCATGATTATTGGCGGTACAGACGTCAGCAACCTTGAATTTAATCCGCCTTCGGACTTTCAGGCAGGCCGCGAAGCTGTTGAAGTCTTCCACCCCACTGGCGGTGGGGCTACCTATGCAAACGCTCCGACAGAAATTATGGATGTTGGTGGTGGTAACGGTGGTGGTACTTGGGTATTTAATGGCGAAAACCAGATCAATTTCATTGGTACCAGTGACGCTGGCGGGCCTATCCAGTCTTCTGCTGATTTGATTGCTTTCTTGAGTGGTGTGACACAAAGCATTTGTAACCGTATCAATAGCGAGCTGGGTATCTCTGGCAGTATTCCTGTTGAGTCGGGCTTGGATATTGCAACGCTTATGGATGATGATAACCCAAGCATTTGTGATCCTACGTGTGCAGGTGGGACAATCGGAGGCGATATTACGGCACTCGATGGCCAGCCTTATGGATGCTTCCGTAATGGTGCAGCCGGTCCTTACGTTTATTACCACGTGCTGGTCGAGCGTTAAGCGGTTCCTATTTGTAAATTTGAAAAAACCCGACTGCTTCCGGTCGGGTTTTTTTATTAGGCGGCTCATGTGTGCAAATGTGGCAAAAATAATCATGGGGTGACGAACAGGGTTTGGGCGGTATATAATGAAAGAATGAATACAGGAAAGAAAATGGCGCAAACTAGGAAGTCCAAAAATGTTCAGGAGAGCGGCAGTGCCCTGATTTATATTTTGATTGCCATCGCCTTACTGGCGGCTCTGACAGTGGCCTTTATGGAGCCTTCGAGTCAGCAGGGGCAGAACCAGAATACTTTCCGTACGGTTTCCGACTTATCATCGCAGGTCGAATTTATTCGTTCTGCGGCGCAGGAATGTGTACTGACATTTCCTGCCGGTGATGACAGCATCTCGACAACTGGTGACGAACCGAATGCGAATGAAGCTTATCCCATCAATCCGAACTCAACCCACTATGCGACAGCTACGATCGGCCCGACAGGCAACCGTAACGTTTCGGGGATCAGGTGTCCGGGTAACCCCGGCAATAACGATGAAAACCATCAGCAGATATTCTCTGCCGCATCGGGAAAATTTTTGCCGCCACCACCGCCTTTGTTCAATCCGTGGCAATGGTATAACGACACGGACGGTGTTTTCTTCTGGATTTCGACCAGCAAGAGTGATGCCTATTTGAGAACAGCGCTTGAAAAGCTGGATGAGCAATATGCCGAATGCGAGGCTGATTTTGTCGATGCCTCCGGTGGTGATGTGCAGCTTGTGTCCGATGATGCTTCTATAACTTGTCCCAATGGATCACTTTGCTTCCGCGTGCGTGTGATATCCCGTGCCACAGCGACATTTCTTGGCGATACAAACGGCGATGAGACAGGCGCGGGCTGCTAATCGCTTTATTCCGGCTGAAGCGTTTGGATTTCGGTAGCAGCTCTCAAAAACTCAACCCTGATTTTTTCAATCAGACCTGCGGCCGGGGTTTGATCCTCGGAAAGCTTTTGTAACTCGGCTGCCAGATCGCCCAGAACATTGCAGCAGGCCGAGCGGGCTGCCCCTTTCAGGCTATGGGCTAATCCCTTCAAGCGGTAATAATCCTGATGGGCTTGTGCATCCTTCAGCTCTTCAATCTGCGGCTGGGTCATATTAATAAACAGATTGAGCATATCGATCGTATTCTGATCAAGTGCGCCCATCTGGGTCTTGATCGCAGCACGGTCAATGGCAGGTGGCGCCCCCGCAGGCAGAGATGTGGCCGGAAGGGGGGTATGCGCGACTTCTTCTGATACATCTTCATGATGCTCCAGCAAGCCCCAGCGTATCAGCAGGCGTCTGAATTGGCCAAGCGATACAGGTTTCAAAAGACACTCATCAAAGCCATTGCTCAAATAGACCTGCCTTTGCGACATTTGCACATCGGCAGTGAGGACAATAACAGGCAAATGGGTCTGGCTTAGCCCCTGGCCCATAGCTTTCCGGCCTGCTTCTTCATGGCGGATGGTTGATACCAGATCATAACCATCCATTTCCGGCATATGCAGATCGGTGATGATAATCCCGTATTGTCCGGTATGATAGGCCGCCAAAGCTTCCCGACCGTTGGTGGCAAAATCGGCTTCAACATTGAGTTTTTCAAGCTGGCGGCGCAAGACATCGCGCACGCTGGCTGTATCTTCGGCGATTAGTAATTTCGTAGGGCCGTTTGTGGCAACGCGTGCGGTTTTCAGGGCCGCATCTTTCACGGATGTTCCCAATCCCATGCGGCTCGCGGGTTTGGCAAGATAGGTGACGCCCAGACTTTGCAGGGTGTGCTGCATACCGATGTCATCACGTACCGTATACATGATCAATCCCATATAGGGGCGGATATTCATGACTTCACGGATAAGATCCAGTCCCAAGCCATCGGGCAGGCCTTGGTCGATGACGGCCACATCAAACGGGCGGCGTTTGACCAGTTCCAGTCCCTCCTTGTAGGTAGGGCAGCTTTCAACCTTGGCGCCCATCGACATCAGGGAACGCGCGATTTCCTTGGCCCCTTGCGGGTGATCTTCGACCGAGAGCACGGAAATACCTTCAAGATTGGGCAAGTCGGTTGAAATAATGCTGGTATCGACTTCTTCTGTCGGTATTTCAAACCAGAAGGTTGAGCCCATATTGGGTTTGCTGGTGACACCGATTTCACCTTCCATCAAATCAACCAGGCGGCGGCAGATCGAAAGCCCTAAACCGGTACCACCATAACGGCGCGAGGTTGAATTATCGGCTTGGCTGAAGGGTTGGAAGAGCCGTTGGCATACGTCCTCGCTCATGCCGATACCTGTATCCGTAATTTCAAAACGCAGGCGGACGGGGCCGTTTTTGCGGCGACTCTTACCGGCACGGCTTACACGAATGGTGACGCGACCTTTCTCGGTGAATTTAAGGGCATTACCGGTCAGATTCATAATAATCTGGCGCAGGCGCTTGGGGTCACCTATCACAACGAAAGGAACATCGGTGGCGATGTCATCGATCAGGGCGACATCCTTGCCCTGAATTTTAACGGACAAGGCTTCGATCGTGCCGCGGACCAAGGTTCGTACAGGAACCTCGAACATATCGAGTTCCATTTTGTTGGCATCGATTTTGGCCATATCCAGAATATCATCGAGGATTTCAAGCAGGCCGCTTGCCGATGTCTTGGCAATATCGACCATGCTGCGGATTTTTTGTTCCGGCTTTTCTTCGCCGATCAGTTCCAGCAAACCGTAGACGGCCTGCATCGGTGTTCTGATTTCATGGCTCATGGTGGCTAGAAAATTCGCCTTCATTTCTGCCGCAGCATCGGCCTCCTGCACTTGCTGGAGTAGCTTGTTTTCGGCTTCCTTGCTGGCCGAGATATCGCTCGCCCATAAGGTAAGGCATGGTTTGTCCTCAAACTTGTCCTTGGTCAGGGCAATACGCGCCCAGCGTTGATTGGTAGATGAAGTTTGTAAGGAAACAGTAAAATCCCGCGGCAAAGTCGGGCTTTCCAGCTTTTTGATCAGTTTGCGGGCATCCGGCCCTGGCCATATATCGCCCAAAATCTGGTTTTCAAGGCGCGAGGCGGTTTTGCCGAGCAGCTTCTGGAAGGGTTTATTGGTATAGGCAATCCTGAATTTGCCGCGTTCGCGACGGATGACGCAAACACCAACAGGGGCTTTATCGTAAAAGCCTCTTAAACTATCTTTTTTGGTGTTTTTGGTTGCAGGACCCTTTGACATGGGGCTTATCCTACCATAGAAAATAAGGCCTGTAAGAGGTGTTGTATGGCTTATAAAGTTGCTGTTGTCGGGGCTACGGGAAATGTGGGGCGCGAAATGCTCCAAATTCTGGAAGAGCGCCGTTTTCCTGTATCCGATGTTGTAGCGTTGGCTTCGGCTAGATCGCAAGGGGCGGAAGTGTCGTTCGGCGATTCAGATTTGAAAGTCCAGAATCTTGCGACATATGATTTCAAGGGCGTCGATATTGTTTTGTCTTCTCCGGGGGCCAAGGTTTCGGCTGAATTTGCGCCCAAGGCTGCACAGGCAGGTGCTGTTATTATTGATAACACCAGTCACTTCCGTATGGACCCCGATGTGCCGTTGGTCGTGCCGGAGGTTAATCCCGAGGCTGTCAAGGAATTTACCCGCAAGAACATAATCGCCAATCCAAATTGCTCGACCATCCAGATGGTAGTGGCACTCAAGCCTTTGCATGAAGCCGCTAAAATTAAACGTGTTGTTGTTTCGACCTACCAATCGGTTTCCGGTGCCGGTAAAGATGCTATGGATGAATTGTTCTCTCAGACACGCAGCGTGTTTATGAATGATCCCAAAGCGCCTGAAAACTTCACAAAGCAAATCGCTTTCAATGTCATTCCCCAGATTGATGTCTTCCTTGATGATAATATGACCAAGGAAGAATGGAAGATGATGGTTGAGACTAAAAAAATTCTCGATCCTGCGATCAAGGTCTGCGCGAATTGTGTGCGCGTGCCTGTATTCGTCGGTCATGCCATGATGGTCAACGTCGAAATGGAAGATGAGCTTTGTGCCGAAGATGCTAAGAAACTGTTCACCAAAGCCAAGGGTTTGACGCTAATCGATGTTGAAAGTGACCTTGGTTATGTAACCCCTGCCGAAATTCATGGCGAAGACAATGTCTTTGTCAGCCGCGTGCGTGATGATGCGACGGTCGATAACGGTCTGAATTTCTGGTGCGTTGCCGACAATTTGCGCAAAGGGGCTGCCCTGAATGCCGTGCAGATTGCCGAGTTGTTGTGTGATAAGTCATTGATTTAAATAAGTAAAAATCATTTCTTGAAAATAGGGTAGCAGGGGCGTAGCCTTGCCCCTCTAATGAAGATCCTCCGCGTTAAATGAGGGGGTCGCTGCCTGACAGGGATTTGTATTTATCATGTTTGAAGATGTGCGCGCCGTATTCAGCCGTGTGGCCAATGATCGCAAGGGTATTTGCGCTCCCATTCACGAACGTTCTGCTTTTTTGATCAGTCATAAACTTTATGCGTTGCAATTGCACCTGCATAAGGAAGCGCGCATCATGATCGATCAGTTTGAAAATGTTCTGGATGATGGCGAGCACCGTTTGGTGATTGATGAAGGGCGGCAAATGAAAATGCGTATGCCCGATACGGATTCTTTCCGTATGCGTATTGATGCGATGAGAGCGCATCTCGATAGTTATGAGCCTGATGATGTTCGTATCAATACCAAGGAATGCACTGTTCTTGTTCCGGTAACGACCGCACGGGCCATGCATGCCACAGCTTTACAGACCATGTCGTTTGTTCGCGATTTCTTCGCCGAAGTACAAAAGACGGATTATTTGCGTTACCTCAAAAAACTTAAAGCTGATGGTGTTGCCTATGCAGGGCCGATGTGCGTGCAGGAAGTTTTCAATCAATATGTGACACTTCATTATTTGGCAGCCTATCTGGATAAGGAGGCGAGGCCAGACCGCTTGCCTGTCAACTGGACCAGAAAACCGCCTTCACAGAATGATGCCCAGAAGGTTGCCCCGGGCTTTACCTCCTGAAGGGTAGTTGCTGCATTTTCCCCCTTGCCAGAGCCTTGATAAAAACTAGGCTTATTTCATGATCACAAGACGCCAGTTTCTTTATTTTGGGCTTTTAACAACGTTTCTGGGGCAAATGCCGGGAGCCAGTGCTATGGGATTACTTGATAAAGCCGAAGATGATATCGACCGTGATGCCTTCCCCTACAAGCTCAGCAAGGACGAATGGGAAAAGAAACTCGATAAAATGCAGTTTTATGTCTTGCGTAAAGCAGGGACAGAGAGGCCGTTTAGTTCGCCGCTTTACAACGAACATCGCAAGGCTGTTTTCCATTGTGCCGGATGCGCGCAGGCATTGTTTTCATCGGAACATAAATTCGATAGCGGTACGGGCTGGCCTTCATACTGGCAGCCCATAACTCCCGAAGCCGTAGGCGAAGCAAAAGATTATAAGCTCGGTTATGCCCGCACCGAGGTCCATTGCCGTAATTGCGGCGGCCATCTGGGGCATATCTTCAATGACGGTCCGGCCCCTACAGGCTTGCGCTATTGTATAAACGGCGTGGCTTTATCGTTTGTTCCGGCCTGATTTTCACTAAATAGCTGTTTTAAATCACCTTTTGCCCGTTGCAATCTGGCGGGATGGCCTTATTATAGGGGGCTATCACTGCAGATTAACAGGGTCCAAGGGATAATTATGGCTGCTCAGAAACCGCTTTCACCCCATATCCAGATTTATCGCTGGGAAATCACCATGCTGGTGTCGATTTTGCACCGTGCCGCCGGTATTGCGCTCGCGCTGGGGACAGTGATGCTGGTGTGGATGTTGCTGGCTCTGGCTAGCGGGGAGGAGGCTTATGCCTGTTTCCAGAAATTTGCGGGCAGCCCGATTGGCAGCTTGCTGTTGTTGGGATGGACAGGGGCTTTGTTTTTGCACATGGCGAATGGCGTGCGCCATTTCTTCTGGGATATCGGTAAAGGGTACAGCATTCCGGTTGCGCGCCGCTGGGCCTTTATTGTCATCGGCTTTGCGGCTGTGATGACAGCAGGGGTTTGGTTTTTCGCCAGCCCGTGGAAATAAGATTTTTTAAAGACGAAGGTTCAAAATGACGCAAACAACGGCACAGGACAGCATTATTTCGCCGCTCGCCAAGGCCAAGGGCACAGGGTCTGCCCATCATGGGGCAGGACACTGGATGCATCAGCGTATTACAGCGCTTGCCAACATTCCTCTGATGTTCTGGCTGGTATGGTCGGTCGTGCATATGCAGGGTTGGGATTACCAGACGGTTACCGTATGGCTGGCAGAACCCGCGAACAGCATCCTGATGATTTTGGCTGTGCTTTCTGTTTTCTATCATGCGGCACTGGGGTTGCAGGTTGTGATCGAAGATTACGTATCTTGTGCATGCAAACGTTTACTGTCGGTAATCCTTGTGCGTCTGGTGCTGGCGGCTTTGGGTGTGGCGGCAATTTTTTCTGTGTTGAAAGTTTCTTTGGCTGGTTGATTGAAAATGACAAATTCCTATCAGGTTACAGATCATTACTATGATGTTCTTGTTGTCGGTGCCGGTGGTGCGGGTTTGCGTGCCGGTTTTGGTTGCGCCGAAAAGGGTCTGAAGACAGCCCTGATTTCCAAGGTCTTCCCGACACGTTCACATACGGTAGCCGCGCAGGGCGGTATTTCCGCAGCTCTTGCCAACATGGGTGAAGATGACTGGCGCTTCCACTTCTACGATACCATCAAGGGTTCGGATTGGCTGGGCGATCAGGATGCGATCGAATATATGTGTAAGGAAGCCATTCCCGCTGTTATCGAACTGGAACATTACGGTGTGCCGTTCTCGCGCACAGCCGAAGGCAAAATCTATCAACGCGCTTTCGGGGGGATGACAACGCATTACGGCAAGGGTACAGCCCAGCGCACTTGTGCGGCTGCCGACCGTACAGGTCATGCGATTTTGCATACGCTTTACCAGCAAGCGCTGAAACATCGCGCCGAATTCTTCATCGAATATTTTGCCCTTGATCTGATCATGGGTGACGAAGGCGAATGTCTGGGCGTTATGGCCTGGAATCTTCTGGATGGTACCATGCACCGTTTCCGCGCCCACCAGACCATTCTGGCGACAGGTGGTTATGGTCGCGCCTATTTCTCTTGTACCTCTGCCCATACCTGTACCGGTGATGGCGGTGGTATGGTCTTGCGTGCAGGACTGCCCTTGCAGGATATGGAGTTTGTGCAATTCCACCCGACAGGTATCTATGGTGCTGGCTGTCTGATTACCGAAGGGGTGCGTGGCGAAGGCGGTTACCTGACCAACTCCGAAGGCGAACGCTTTATGGAACGTTATGCCCCATCGGCCAAGGATCTGGCTTCGCGTGATGTGGTATCCCGTTCCATGACGATTGAAATTCGTGAGGGGCGTGGCGTGGGGCCGGAAAAGGACCATATCCATCTGCACCTTGAACATCTTGATCCCGATATCATCCATTCCCGCTTGCCGGGAATTGCCGAATCCGCCCGCATTTTTGCTGGCGTCGATGTGACAAAGGAACCGATCCCCGTATTGCCGACCGTGCATTATAATATGGGCGGTATCCCGACTAATGTGAAAACCGAAGTGGTTTGCCCCACAGCCAACGACCCTCACCGCGTGGTACCGGGTTTGATGGCGATTGGTGAAGCCGCGTGTGTATCCGTTCACGGCGCCAACCGTCTGGGTTCGAACTCTTTGCTTGATCTGGTCGTGTTTGGCCGTGCCGCGGCCATTCGGGCGGCGGAAACAATCAAACCGGGCGAGGCCCACAAACCTGTGTCTGCGACCAACGCCAATAAACCGCTGGAACGCTTCGATCGCTTCCGTCATGCCAAGGGCAACACACCCACGGCAAAACTGCGCCTTGAAATGCAAAAGACCATGCAGAACCATGCGGCTGTTTTCCGTACCGGTGAAACATTGCAGGAAGGTTGCACAAAAATCAGCAAGTGCCATGCCGCTATGCAGGATATCGGCATCACCGACCGCTCGCTGGTCTTCAATACAGACCTCGTTGAAACGCTCGAACTTGATAACCTGATGGGCCAAGCCGTAGCGACGCTTTATTCAGGCGTCAATCGTCAGGAATCGCGCGGCGCGCACGCCCGCGAGGATTACAAAGACCGCGATGATGTGAACTGGATGAAGCATACGGTGACATGGGTTGATGCCCAAGGCAAAACCACAATTGGTTACCGTCCGGTGACTCTGACGACCCTCACCAACGAAGTTGAACCCGTACCGCCCAAGGCACGTGTTTATTAGTCAATATTGGGAAGCTTGATTTCTTTGAACGCAAGCATTCTCATAAGCGATTCTTCATCTCCGAAGAGCGTATAGTCGTTGATGTTCATTGAGAATAGATCGCTTAGAACCTCGTCTTTTTGCGTTCCCTGCAAGTAATATTTTTTTAGGTTATGGCTTCCTGATTCATCATTTGCAGCTTCTTCAGGATTTGTAAAATATAGTGTGTCGTCAATTGTCTTTATGCAGGGTGTGTAATGACTTTGTTGTTTATAGTGCCTTGGATGTGTTTCAACATAAGGACCATGTTCATTCATCATAGGTTCTCCAACCCAACCACCTCGCGCATTACCATTCCATTCCTTATAGGAATATATTGCGACATTTTTACATTTATCAGCGTTCCGAAAAGCGAAGAAGGCGGCGATATAATAGGATTCAGTCCAATCCAAAAGAGGTGAAGGGAATCCTAGGTGACGCGTAAGGCACAGAAGCTCATAATGAGGCAGTTTTGATGATCGTTTCAGGCTACCTAATTCTTCGAAGTTGATAAAGCTGAATTTGTAGCTTGTATTTGCGTTAATGGCAGGAATAATTTGATTTAGATACTGGTAATATTCTCGAACTTTCAAATTTTTATTTTTATTGTCTAATTCTTTCTCAAGAAATCTTTCAAGTGTTGTTTCTAGCTTCCATTTTGCACAGCTATGGCCTCTATATATCCAATCAGAATACTCGGCTTTATTCTCAGCTTTAGCCCGTTGTTCTTTGGCAATAAGTTCATTTTCTTTGGCTAGTTTTTTGAACTCTTCCCATGAGAGGGGAGATTCTTCACCAATTTTTTCTACAGTCATGTTTTTTCTCTGTAAAATGCATTTAACTTATGAAAACTATAAGAGCTGGGGAGGGGACTGTCAAATAAGGCTGCGCCTGTCATTCGTTGCGTTTTTATAGTATGAAAGTTGCATGCGTCCCCGTCTCAAAAGTCTGATCGATATTGAAAAGATGCCCGATAATCCGGTGATACCGGATCGTCTGGGCGCTTTGTTCTGGTATTTTATCCGGCAGGTGAAGGGCCCGCTATTCTGGCTGGTCATTTTCAATGCGATCTGCGCGATCTTGAATGCCTTGATGGCTTACTATGTCGGCGAAATCGTTGATGGCCTGTCCATGGGTGGTACGATGGCCGAAATTCGGGAGCGGATATTCTGGCCTGTCGCCGGTTTTACATTCTGGTGCCTGTTTATGACACCTGTGGCGGGGATTGCCGCCCAATATGTGCATAGTATTGTGATCGTGCCTTTCTTCGGCAATATGATCCGCCGTCAGGCGCATTGGTATGTGCTGCGGCATTCCCTATCATACTTCCAGAATGATTTTGCAGGCCGGATTGCCAACAAGGTCCAGCAAATGGGCCCCGCCATCCGTGATGTGATGACCCAGTTTATCGGCTCTGTCATGTATGTGATGGTGTTTATTGTTTCGACCATTCTTTTGCTGATGGCGGCTGACTGGCGTCTGGTCCTGCCGATGGTGCTCTGGATCGTTCTTTATATGGCGATCTTGCTGGTCTTTATTCCGCGTGTGCAGAAAAAATCATTACGGCTTTCGGAATCGCAAAGCCATATGGTAGGCCGGATTGTCGATAGCTATACAAACATCATGACGGTCAAGCTGTTTGCCCGCCGCCAGCACGAGGATGATTTTGTTCTAAGCTCGCTGCATCGCCATTCCAGCCGGATTGTCGATAAAAATCTGCAAATCTATTTTATGATTGCGGCGCTGAGTGTTGTGAACAGCGTCATGATCGGGATTATCGGGGCGTTTTCCCTGTGGCTCTGGAGCAAGGATATCGTGACGCCGGGGCAAATCGCGATGATTATGCCGCTTGCCATTCAGGTCAATCACCAGATGCACTGGATCATGTGGGAACTGACCGCCATTTTCGAATGGATAGGCACCGCACAGGAAAGTATGCAGACTATTTCAAAACCTCATCGCGTGACCGATGAAAAGGCAGCGCAGCCTCTTCGGATTGCCAAAGGGGCAATAGATTTTGATGATGTGTCTTTCCATTACGGTAAGGGCACAGGGGTGATTGAAAAGCTCAATCTGCATATTGATGGTGGGCAGAAAGTCGGTCTGGTCGGTCATAGTGGCGCAGGTAAAAGCACGATTGCCAATTTGCTTTTGCGTTTTTATGACCTTGAAGGCGGGCGCATCCTGATCGACGGGCAGGATATTGCAGGCTGTACGCAAGATTCACTGCGTGCCCATATTTCGATGGTGACACAAGATACATCGCTCCTGCACCGTTCGATTATCGAGAATATTCGTTATGGCCGCCCGCAGGCCACACGGGAAGACGTGATCGAAGCCGCCCGCAAGGCGCAGGCGCATGATTTTATTCTGGGACTGGAAGATGAAAAGGGGCGTCAGGGTTATGATGCCCATGTGGGTGAGCGGGGCGTCAAGCTTTCCGGTGGCCAGCGCCAGCGTATCGCGATTGCCCGTATCATCCTGAAGGACGCTCCCATTCTTATTCTGGATGAGGCAACATCCGCGCTTGATAGCGAGGTGGAAACCTATATTCAGGAGCAGCTTTCAACCCTGATGCAGGGTAAGACTGTTATCGCGATTGCCCATCGTCTATCGACGATCGCCCGTATGGATCGCCTGATCGTGATGGATCACGGCTCGATTATCGAAGATGGCTCGCATACCGAACTGGTAAAAAAAGGCGGACATTATGCCCGCCTGTGGTCGCTACAATCCGGTGGCTTCCTGCCCGAGTAATTTTTCATTTCCGGGGTCATTTATGGCTATCTATCGTGCATAAATGAAAAAAATTCTGGTTTTTTACTCGTCGGATTTAAGCACACCGGCTGTGGCGTAGTCATGTTTGGCCATGTCGTGCATGATGATTTCAACGGCTTCGGGACCAACATTGACGGTGCGGCAAACGGCTTCGGTGACTTCTTTGACCATGGCGCGTTTTTGTTCGACAGTACGGCCTTCGATAAGGTGAACATGGATAATCGGCATGGAAGCTCTCCTGTAAATAATTATGCCGCCACATCCCATTCAGGGGCCCAGTCCGGATTAATCAGGCGGCCATCGGGACGGGCGAGGGTGAATATAGCATTCATTTCATGATCTGAAAGCGTGAAATCAAAAATATTGATATTGTTGCGGATATTGTTCTCGCTGGCGGCTTTGGGGATGGCGGCAATGTTTTCTTGCTGGATCAGCCAGCGCAAGGCAATTTGCCCTTCGCTTTTGCCATGCTTATCGCCAATCGCTTTTAGAACCGGATGGCCGCTAATGCCGCCACGGGCCAAGGGGCTATAGGCTGTCACGGTCATATCATGGGTGCGCGCATAATCAATCACGGGTTTTTGCGACAGGAAGGGATGGTATTCTATCTGGTTATTAGCGATCTTGATGCCGTAGTCTTCACGGATGGTGCGCATCATTGCTACCGGATAGTTTGAAACGCCGATCAGGCGTGCTTTACCTGTTTCTTGCAGCGCTGCAAGGGTTTCGGCTTGTTCTTGTAACGGGACATCGAATACAGGCCAATGGATCAGCAGTAAATCAACGTAATCTGTTTTCAGTTTCTTGAGGCTTTCTTCAACCGAGCGCGCCATATTCTTTTTGGAGACATTGCTCATCCAGACTTTGGTTGTCAGAAAGATATCGGCGCGATCGATAGGGGTATTTGCAAGCGCTTGTCCGACTTCGGTTTCGTTCTCGTATATCTGGGCGGTATCGATGTGATGGTAACCGACATCAAGCGCCAGTTCGACAGATTTGGTGCAGCCTGCTCCTGTTAATCTCCATGTACCAAATCCCAGCTTGGGGATGGAAACACCCTGTGTTTGCATATAATCCATGATGTGTCTCCTTGATATTGTGGAATTTGACGCAGTCGTCCTTATCAGCTAGCGTTAGGATATAAAATATCAAGGAGAAGCTCTCTTCAAGGGGGCCTTATTGCGATGACGCAAGATGAACAGGGATTAAAACGGAAGCTTTTCTGGGAAAGGCTTCGTGAAAATGCGCGCTCTATCGTGGAACGGGAAAAAACAGATCTGGAGCACCAGACCGTGGATCCCGAGTATTGTTTGCTGGAAAGCGATAAGGCCTTGATGCGTGACCGCCGCCTCCAGATTGATATGTTTAATGATCAGGCTAAAAGTCTGAAGCAGGACAAGTTCGGCAGCCGCTGTTTGGCCCTTTATACCATCCTGCTCCATCAGCCATCGCTACTATTAAAAATATAGATATTTCAATATTTTACATTGATTATTAGAATTTTAATGCGTTTTGTGTATAAATAGGGAACGAAAAAGATTTTGCAAGATTTGAGCCTGGGGGGCTGGTTTTTTGTTTAATTTTCCGAAACTCAAGCATGCTTTCAGCGAGTCTGGTGGCCAAAAGCCCCCGCCACGTGAAGAACACAAGGGTGTGCTTGATTATTTCAAAGCTGAAATTGTTGATTTGTGCGGACCGACAGTGTCCCGCAGGCTATCTGATACTTTCACAGCTCTGCAATCGCGCAGTACCGAGGATGGCACCCCCGAAGGGCGGCCCAGGGATGTGCAGGCGTATGTTGCTTTGGAACGTATAGGTCGCCAGATTGAACATTTAAAGCAGGACATACAAGAAGGCGGCGCGCGCGGTTTTGACAAAATGCGTGAAGCTCACCGCTTCGTGAAGCGTCTCCAGCAACGGGGCCTGGAAGCTTAAGCTTTTAATTTTATGTGCCTTTTTAAGGTTTTACGGCTTCACATATCGTCGGGAGAGTTCTATTCTATAAGGGTGTTTTTATAACCCCATTAAGTGACGATCATGGTACAGCTGAGACTTCCTCAAAACTCCAAAGTGAAACCCGGCAAAAAAATTGACGCTGCGCAGGGCGCAAAGAATGCCCGCACTTTCAAGGTTTATCGTTACGATCCGGATACGGATGAAAATCCGCGGATTGATGAGTACAAGATCGATTTGTCCAAATGCGGTCCGATGGTTCTTGATGCTCTGATCCATATCAAGAATGATGTCGATCCCAGCCTGACATTTCGCCGTTCTTGCCGTGAAGGGATTTGCGGTTCTTGTTCGATGAATATTGACGGGAAAAACACCTTGGCCTGTACCAAGGCAATTTGTGACGTTAAAGAAGATGTGAAAGTTTCTCCGCTGCCGCATATGCCGGTCTTGAAAGATCTGGTGCCGGATTTAACCCATATGTACGCCCAATACACATCAATTGAACCATGGATGAAGACAGACTCGCCGGCACCTTCCCGGGAACGTCTGCAGAGTGCTGATGATGCCGAGTTAATGAATGGTCATGACGGTCATGGACCGGCGGCCTGTATTCTTTGCTTTAGTTGCTCGACGTCATGCCCCAGCTATTGGTGGAATGGCGATAAATTTTTGGGTCCCGCGATCCTGCTGCAAGCCTATCGCTGGCTGATTGATACACGCGATGAAGGTAAGGGCGAGCGTTTGGATCAACTGGAAGATCCGTTCAAGCTTTATCGTTGTCATACGATTATGAATTGCACCAATACATGTCCTAAAGGACTTAATCCTGCCAAAGCCATTGGTGAAATTAAAAAGATGATGGTCGAGCGTAGTTAAGGTGTAGAATAATTACTGGGCGTATGACTGTATAAATATTCGTTTCAACAGGGAAACATAGGATAATATCATGATGGAAGCCGTAGACTTTCCTTATACAGCAACGTTGGCTTCAGCAATTGGTGCTTTTGCGCTCGGGTTACTGTGGTATCACCCCAAGGTTATGGGGCGCCGCTGGATGGAGCTGCGTGGCCTGACGGCTGATGATATCAAGGTGAAGCCGCTTCAGTATGTTTCCACTTTGCTTTTGTGGTTTTTGGCAGCGGCGTTCTTCTCGTTCTTTGTCGATATGCTTGAAATCAGCAAAGTCCATGAGTTTATCAGTCTGGCCTGTTTGTTGTGGGTTGCTTTCTCCATGCCGCCAACCGTGATGGGGTCACTTTATACAGGGGTTTCATTCGAGGCGATTGCGATTGATATGGCTTATCAACTGGGCGGGTATTACGTATTTGCCATGGTGCATATCGCCACAGCCCATATACCGCTGCTGCTGGGTGCTGCGGCTGCCAATCTCTAGGTAACTCTAGAAGCTCTCGGTTAATGTAACGTTGGTTGTGCAAGTGCCATTGACGACTTTCATCAACTTTCCTTGCAGAATGATTTTCTGCTCGCAGTAGGACATACCGGTTACAGGGATGGTATATTCAGTACCTTCGCTGGCCACGGGCATATCGCCACGCTCAAGTGATGTGAATACCACAGATGCCGATCGTCCGCCTTCATCGATTTTTACATACTCTATATTTAGCTGGCCGTGATGGTTCTGCACGGCTTTCATTTCCTGTAGCACTTGGCTGATATATTTCATGCGGTCCATTTCAAGGACTTGCTGGCTATCTTCGCCATTGGGCTGGGAGATGTTGATAGTGTTAGTGAATGTACCGCTATCGACAATATGATCCATGAACCATGTGGTTATGCCATACTGATCCATATCAGCTTTTTTGCCCCATGATACGTTTGTCATTTCACTGACAAAGTCGGACACACTGGCCTCTGTCAGGAGTGAAGGGCCATTTTTGGTTGCCTGACTGACAAAGCTTACTGTCAGGATCATGCCCAAAAACACATTGAAGCATGCCATGCCCAAAAGCTCTACGCTTTTACCCATCATCTTATTAAGTCCCCCTGGCGCCGATCACGCCCAGATTTACGCATACGCATTCGTTCCCCATTTTCTATTATGGGGAGAAAAAGGTAAATTTTATGGAAAAATTAGGATGGTAAAGGGGTATGGTTTAAGTAAAAAAACGGCTTTTTTCTGCCGTTTTTTAAGACTTTAGCGTCCTTGTAGTCGTTCTTTTTCTTTTTGTTTTTTCATTTCTTTTTTTGCCGATATACGCCTGTGTTCTTCACCGTTCACTTCCTTATAACGCTCGTAGTAGTTCTGGTGATAATCCTCGGCAATCCAGAAAGCGTCTGCCGGCTTGATTTCGGTAACAATCGGCTTTTTGAAATAGCGTTCGTCTGTCAATTTTTTGACCACGGCGCGGGCGGCTGCAACCTGTTCATCATTATGGGTGAAAATGGCCGAGCGATATTGCGTTCCAACATCAACCCATTGGCGGTTTAATTCTGTGGGGTCGTGGGCACGGGTCAGGAAATGTTCTACCAGCTGTTCATAGGTAATTTTTTCAGGATCGAAATAGACTTCGATCGCTTCGGCGTGACCTGTGCGCCCGCTTGAAATATCCTCATAGGTGGGCTGATCGGTATGGCCGCCAGTATAGCCCACTATCGTGAATAAAACGCCGGGCAGGGGGCGAAATTCACTTTCAATGCACCAGAAACATCCGCCCGCAAAGGTTGCCACGGGGACATTGTCAGGCTTGGCTTTCAGGTAATCCGGCCCATCTTTGGCATGGGCATGCGTTATCAGTGAAAACATCGTCAATATCGCAACTGCGAGAAACGGCAGGAGGAGAGGGCTTTTCATGCAGGCGTCCTTTCTATAGGAATAAACTAGCACGTTCGTCCTGATCCGAAAGGGGACAGAAAGCTAAAAAATGAACAAAAAATCGGTTCTTTCATGGTGTCTGTTCGACTGGGGTAATTCGGCCTTCAGTACGGTGATTATTACTTTTGTCTTTAGTGTGTATTTCGCCCGCGGTATCGTGGGTGATGAAGTGGCCGGCTCGGCGCAGTGGGGCTATGCACTGGCGCTTTCCGGTATTTTGATTGCGCTCCTCAGCCCGCCGCTCGGGGCGATTGCCGATGATTATGGCGATCGCAAAAGATTTTTGTTCTTCTTCTCGATGCTGTGCGTTATTCCGACGGCCTTGCTGTGGTGGGCGGTTCCCGATCCGTCTTTCGGCAATGTATCGATGGTGCTTTCGCTTATCGTCCTGGCGAATGTCGGTTTTGAAATTGCCCTTGTGTTTGCCAATGCCATGTTGCCACACATTTCTCCTGCGCCTATGTTGGGCCGTGTATCGGGATGGGCATGGGGGATGGGTTATATTGGCGGTCTCTTTTGTCTGGTATTGGCATTGGTGGGTTTGATAGGGCTTGGTGATATGGCACCGCTCTTGCCTTTGCCACAGGAGCATTCCGAACATATCAGGGCCACAGGGCCACTGACGGCGTTATGGATGTTTATCTTTATGCTTCCCCTTCTGCTGTTCACGCATGATACGGGTCGTACAGGGATGTCGCTGAAATCAGCCGCGCAGAAGGGTGTGGCTGATCTCATCCATACGCTTAAAAATGTCCGGCAGCATAAAAATCTCGCGCTCTTTATGGGATCGAGCATGATTTACCGTGACGGTCTCAATACCTTGTTTGCCGTTGGCGGGTTATATGCGGCGGGGACTCTCGGGATGAGTTTTGATGAAATACTGATCTTTGCCATCGGATTGAATGTGACGGCGGGGATTGGTGCGGTTGCCTTTGCATGGCTGGATGACGGGATCGGCTCCAAGAAAACAATCCTGATTTCTCTCACTGGCCTGATCGTGACCGGCGCAGCCGTTTTGTTTGTGCAAGATAAACAGACATTTATAGGGTTGGCGTTGGCGCTGGGGCTGTTTTTGGGGCCTGTCCAATCGGCCAGCCGGACCATGGCTGCACGTCTGGCGCCTGCAGGGATGATTAACCAGACCTATGGCTTTTATGGTCTGACGGGTAAATGTATTTCCTTTATGGGGCCTCTGGCTTTTGCAATCGCAACGCAGGCCTTTGATAGCCAGAGAGCCGGTATTGCCACTATTCTTGTTTTCTGGCTGGTGGGCATGGTAATGCTGGTGGCAGTGAAAGAAGAAAGATCATGACAGTCAATATTTATCAGGATCCGGGGATTTACCATGAGGACCGCAAGACAAGCGAAGCGCCCTCGTTTTTGATTATCCATTATACAGGCACGACCGACGTCATAAAAACCAAGGATATGCTTTCTGGCCGCATTCTGAACGATGCCGGACAAAAAGTCAGTGTCCATTACATGGTTGATCAGGATGGCACGGTGACGCAATTTGTTCCTGAAGACAGGCGCGCCTATCATGCCGGTGTTTCACAGTGGGAAGGGGTTACGGATATCAATTCCCATTCAATCGGTATCGAGCTTTTTAATCCGGGTGCCGAGCATGGTTATGAAGATTTCCCCGATGAACAAATCGATGCTTTGATCTCTTTATGTCAGGATATTTTAAGCCGTCATAATATTCCGGCCTGCCGTGTGCTGGGGCATTCCGATGTTGCCCCCGGACGCAAGGTTGATCCGGGTGAAAAATTCCCGTGGCAAAAACTGGCGCAGGCAGGCATTGGATTATGGCCCCAGCCTATACAGGAAGATTTCAATCGTGCGGCTCTCCTATACGGCGATGAAAATCTGTTGAAGGCTGCTTTGGTCGAATATGGTTATGATCCGGCCAAGGATCTTTCAGTTCTGGTGACGGAATTCCAGCGTCATTTTGAGGCCGATGTTTTCAAGGCGATCCCGCCTGTGGCTGGTGAGCCCAGCCCCGAGACCGGATTGAAGCTGGCAGCCCTCTTGCGCCAGAAGTTTACCCCGTAACCTACCCGCAAGCTTATCCGGAAGCTTGCGCAGGCACCCTCTAAAATGCCATAGTGCGCCCCATCAGAAGAACGGGTGGCCGCTCTTGCCCCTTTACGGGGGAAGGGAGGAAAGTCCGGGCTTCACGCAAACACGGTGCCGGCTAACGGCCGGGCAGGGCGACCTGACGGATCAGTGCAACAGAAAACAAACCGCCGATGGCTGTAGCAATACAGATCAGGTAAGGGCGAAACGGTGGGGTAAGAGCCCACCGCGGCTGTGGTAACACAGATGGCAAGGCAAACCCCACCGGAAGCAAGACCAAATAGGGACCGCGCATAGGGCTGTTTGTGCCTTGTGGTTCGGGTTGGTTGCTAGAGGTGATTGGTAACAATCATCCCAGAGGAATGGTCACCATCCGCTGCCGCCTGATTGAAGGTGAAGGCGGAGACAGAACCCGGCTTACAGGACTTCTGATATCTTTTTCTTGAGAAAAGCCGTCCGGCATTCACCGGGCGGCTTTTCCTTACGCAAGTTTAGTAATTACGCGTGCTTTTGCGGCGTTCCTCCTCAAAAGGAAAGCGGCAAAGACCATAGTTTTTCGGCAAAATTGATAGTCTGGTCCAAGCGGGCAGCTTTCCATGCGGAATACATAATCGTACCCGCAAAGAGACCGCCATGGATGGCCATGACCATCAGAACGATGATTGACAGCATGATGTTTTCTCCCCACACAAAATTGATATTCATCATGTCGGCTAATGAATTAACATAAGATATTATTAACTTTCAAGTTTATTTTCATAACCCAACGTGGATTTTCACTATCTTATGGTTGCATGAGGTATCAAAAATGGCAGTTTTCTGCCCTGTTTAGGCTGCGAAAAAAAAGACATAATATTTCGTGGGTTTATCCATTTCTGTAATTCTGACACCCAAAAAACAGGGGGTAAATCTGGGGGTAAGCAGATCCTTGGCGGGGGTAATGCTGGGGGTTGTTTTTGTATAAGACTGTGTCCCGAACGACTGCTTCGGATTTGTATTATTCTTTCAATCCCTTAAGGCTTCTTGCTGATGTGAATTAGAAAGCTGTGAGTGGTTTTGCAAACTGTTCTCGCCTTGATTGACGGACCATAAAAACCCATGTTAACCCATATATATCCATGTTTTTCCATTTTGGAAGGGCGTGGATTCTCCTCTGTGGCGGGGCTTCTTTGTCGGGAACCCTGCTGAACGCCAACATTTTAAAGGGATCGTCGGATATCGCCGCGCATGGTGCTGTTCCTTTCGACATACACGAACAAACTTGATCGCAAGGGGCGGGTGTCCGTGCCTGCGCCTTTTCGTGCTGCGCTTACGGCGCCATCCTTTTCGGGTGTGGTGTTGTTCCGCTCGGGTGCGCAGGGCTGTCTTGAGGGATTTCCTTACGCGGCTATGGAGGATTTGGCGGCACGGCTCGAGCATTATGATTTGTTCTCGGAAGCGCAGGATGATCTCGCAACAACTATCTTTGCTGAAGCTGTGCAAATTCCGTTTGATGGCGAAGGGCGTATTATTATTCCCGAGCATTTGTTGAAGCATGCCGGTTTGAGCGAGCAGGCTGTCTTTGTTGGGCTGGGGCAAAAATTTCAGATCTGGAATGCAACTGCTTACGAAGCCCGTCGCGAGCAAGCCTTGCAACAGGTGCGTGACAAAGGGCTAACGCTGCCGCGTGCGCGCCGTCCACAGGCGGAGGATGCTGCATGATGGCTCTTCGCACCGAAGCACAAGATAAGCCGCATATCTCGGTCATGCTGGATGAGGTTCTGGCAGCACTGAAGCCTGCTGCTGGTGAGGTTTATGCCGATGGTACTTTTGGTGCCGGTGGTTATAGTCGCGCCATTCTTGATGCTGCTAATTGTCAGGTGATCGGTATTGATCGTGATAAATCGGCACTGTGGATGGGCGAAGACCTAAAGAAAATATATGGTAGTCGCTTGCATCTCCAGCATGGATGTTTCAGTGACGTGCAAAATTTGGCACAATCCGCAGGCTTTGAAAAAATTGACGGCTTTGTTCTTGATCTGGGTGTTTCATCGATGCAGATCGATCAGGCCGAGCGCGGATTCTCCTTCCGTTTTGATGGTCCGCTTGATATGCGCATGAATCAGGATGGTGGTGAAATTTCGGCTGCCGACATTGTCAATCAATGGGAAGAAAAGGATATCGCCGATATTATCTGGCGCTACGGTGAAGAGCGTCACTCAAGACGTGTTGCCCGTTTGATTGTCGAGGCCCGCAAGGAAAATCCGATTACCCGTACGGGGGCTTTGGCCGATATTGTCAGGGCGGCTATCCCTCGCACTCATGGTGACAAGATTGATCCGGCTACGCGTACCTTTCAGGCCTTGCGGATTGTCGTGAACCGCGAAATGGAAGAATTGGAAGATGCCTTGCAAGCATCCCTCTCGGTTCTAAGGCCGGGCGGGCGTTTGGTTGTTGTTACTTTCCATTCTCTCGAAGACAGAATTGTCAAAAACTTCATGCAGGAACATGCCGGTTATGCGGCACGGGCCTCGCGTCATATGCCGGATGTCTCCCTCCAGAACAACCCGGTCATAGCCTTCACACTTCCTTCCCGCAAGGCTATTCATCCCACAAATCATGAAATGGGTATCAACCCGCGCGCGCGTTCGGCCAAGCTCAGGCTGGCGATCAGAACAGCAGAAGGGGTGCAAGGATGAAGCTTTTACGTCTATCCACGATTATGGCGATCACATTGGCTTCTGTGTCGGGTACATTTCTTTTCAGCACGGCACAAAAGGTCCAGCAATCGGAAGATCATTTACGCCGTACCGCAGCCAGACTTGAGCAAGAAAAGCAGAGCATCCGTGTTTTGCGTGCGGAATGGGATTACCTCAATCGTCCTGATCGTCTGGAAGCTTTGGTTGAAAGAAACCTCGAGCTTATTCCTGTCGATCCTGAATCGGTACGGGCTGATGCTGCCGATCTTCCTGAAACGCACTCGCCTTTGATGCCCCCTCGCAAACCTGCCTTCAGTGCGGGTCGTCCATCCCCCGCACCATTGCAGGCCATTCCCGCTGTTATGGAACGGCCTTCATCTCCTTCCCTATCGCCTGCCAAGCCGGCTCTTCCGGTCCCGCCACAGGAAAATTCCCCTAAAGATTTCCAAAAACTTTTGCATGATCTTTCACCTGCCGCTGGAGGTGATGAATGAGTCTCATTCGCCGTCTGCAAAAATTCAAAATCAACATCGATGGATCCAAGCGATCGGCGCTTGACCGTGCCCATGGGCGCATTGTGTTAATCGGCGCAGGATTTGTTCTGATTTATGGTGCTGTGGCTGCGCGTGTTGTTGATCTTACTATCCTGCAAGGTGAATTGCCGCGCTTGACAGGGGTGAGTATCGAGCGCGAATTCGAGCCCAAAACCCAGACGGCAGCGATCAGGTCAGATATCGTTGACCGCCATGGTGTGTTGCTGGCAACATCATTGGAGACGGCCTCTCTTTATGCCGATCCTGCCTATATCAGTGATCCTGTACGTGTGGCGCAATCTTTAAGTCAAGCCCTTCCGGGTTTGACCTATGGTGAAGTGCTGGAGAAGTTACAGAAAAAAAGTCGTTTTATCTGGATCAAAAGAAATCTGACCCCGCAGGAGCAATCGCGCATTCTTGAAATGGGCGAGCCAGGCCTGCAATTCAAAACAGAATATAGCCGCATTTATCCGCAAGGCGAATTGACGGCCCATATGGTAGGGTATGGCAGTGTCGACGGCCAGGGGCTTGCCGGTGTAGAGCGCAGCTTCAATGACTTTTTGGCATCGGGTGAAAAGACCCTTGGCCTGACACTGGATGTTCGGTTGCAACATATTCTGCGCCGTGAAACGGCAGCCGCGATCAAGGAGTACACGGCAAAGGGTGGTGCAGGCATTATTATGGATGTCACCTCCGGTGAAGTTCTGGCGGCTGTCTCTCTCCCCGATTTTGACCCCCAGAACCCTGCAGCGGCCTCTCCGCAACAGATTTTCAACAATGTGACCCTGGGTGTTTATGAACCGGGATCCACGATGAAAATTTTCTCGACGGCTGCCTATCTTGAAATGAAAAATCCTTCTATGGGGACGACTTTTGATACTACACTACCTTTGAAAGTAGGCCGTCATACCATTCATGATTATCATCCTGAAAAGCGGCCCCTGACCATTCCTGAAATTTTCATGCATTCATCAAATATTGGTTCTGCGCTGATGGGGCAGGCTGTGGGTACGGAGCGCATGAAAGAGTTCTATGGTGATTTGGGTTTTCTGGATGTTGCCGATATAGAAATTAGCGAAAAAGGTCGGCCCTTATATCCGGCTCAATGGCGCGATATTAATACGCTGACAGCTTCTTTTGGTCATGGTATTTCGGTTTCGCCACTGCAAATCGTGGCGGCAGCATCGGGTATTATCGGTGATGGTACCTTGGTAAAGCCAACTTTGATTTTGGATGAATCCAGAGGTTCATCGGGAATGAAATCTGATACAAACAGTGATATTCGTATTGTTTCCCCCAAGACATCGCATCGTATGAAACAACTTATGCGTTTGGTTGTAACGGAAGGCACGGCCAAGCAAGCCGATGTTCCCGGTTATGAGGTGGGTGGAAAAACAGGTACGGCTGAGAAAATTGTCAATGGCCGTTACGATAGACAGAAAAAAATTTCCTCCTTCCTGGGATTTTTCCCTATGAGTGCGCCGCGTTATGCCGTCTTCATCATGGTTGATGAGCCGCATGGCACAAAGCAGTCGTATGGTTACGCCACAGGGGGGTGGGTTGCTGCTCCGGCTGTGGGACGTGTGATTGCTGCTATGGCACCGCTTCTTGGTATGCAACCCGATTTTGCGAGTGAAGAAAATGATATTTCATTTTCATTGAAGCCTTACCTTCATGACAAGAAAAAAGAAGGGGGGCATCTTGCGACTTTCACAACTGAATAGCGATTATCACGGCTCGTTTGACCCGGAAATCGAAGGATTAACCGAGGATAGTCGGCGCATTGAAGAGGGATGGCTCTTTGCGGCTTTTGCCGGTGTGAAGACAGATGGTGCCCGTTATGTGGAAGATGCTATCCGTCAGGGTGCGGTCGCTATCCTTTCATCGCAAGAAAACACCGGAACAACTGCCCACCCGCAAGTGGCCTTCTTGAAGGCTGATAATCCGCGTCAGGAACTGGCACGTATGGCTGCCCGTTTCTATGGCATACAACCGCAATCGATTGTTGCCGTTACCGGCACCAATGGCAAAACATCAACCGCATGGTTTGCCCA
The DNA here is from genome assembly GCA_046294845.1 of Micavibrio sp. Lineage (GTDB taxonomy): Bacteria > Pseudomonadota > Alphaproteobacteria > Micavibrionales > Micavibrionaceae > Micavibrio_C. The sequence goes on from JBKBNU010000001.1 coordinate 976,993, forward strand.
GCAAATATGGACATCCATGGGGATTAGGGCGGCAAGCCTTGGTACGCTCGGACTTCGCGGTGTGGATATGGCGGCCTTGCGTAATGGCAAAATGGCGAGCATGACTACGCCGGATACAGTTTCACTGATGGCTAATCTTGCCGATCTCGCCGCTGCCGGTGTTCAACATCTGGCGATGGAAGCATCGAGTCACGGTCTGGCACAATATCGCCTTGATGGTGTGAAATTGAAAGCGGCGGCCTTTACCAACCTGACACGCGATCATCTTGATTATCACCATGATATGGATGACTACTTTGCGGCCAAGGCACGTTTGTTCAATGAAGTATTGCCGGATGATGGTGTGGCTGTCATTAATGCCGATATTTCTCAAGCTTCCGCACTGCGTGAAATAGCAGCACGCCGCAGGATAGCTGTGATTGATTATGGCTATCAGGCGGAAGTTCTAAAAGTGCTGGAAAGACGGGCCGCTGCCGAAGGGCAGGCCCTGAAGCTTTCTGTGTATGGCAAGGTTCATGAACTTGTCATTCCGCTCGTGGGTGAATTCATGATGATGAATGCTCTGGCGGCTTTGGGTCTGGTCATTGCCACTGATGAAAGCCTGACAGATAAGGCAGTTGCGGCGCTTGCCGAATTGCAGGGGGCGCCGGGACGATTGCAATTGGTGATGGGGCATCCTTTGGGAGCTGTCTATGTTGATTACGCGCATACGCCTGATGCGCTTGAAAATATTCTCAAAGCTTTGCGTCCGCACGCCGAAGGACGTCTGGTTTCTATTGTTGGCTGTGGTGGGGACCGTGATCCGGGCAAGCGTCCGATCATGGGCAGGATTGCAGCAGAACTTTCCGATCTTGCGATTATTACCGATGATAATCCACGCAGTGAAGATCCAGCCAAAATCAGGGCCGCGATGATGCGGGGCGCTGTGGGGGCAAAAGAAATCGGTGGCCGCCGTGAGGCAATTGATTGGGCCGTCAAACAGCTATCGCAAGGTGATGTGCTGGTGATTGCCGGTAAAGGGCATGAACAAGGCCAGATTATGGCTGACAGGGTTGAACCGTTCGATGATGTGCAAGAAGCGGCACGCGCGATCAAGGAATTTTTGAAAGACAGAGAAACAGGAAAATGACTGATAGAACATCAGAAACAATTTGGGTGAGCCGTGAAGCGGATGAAGCTGTCCGTGGACAATCAAGCGCACCATGGCAGGCCACAGGTATCTCGATTGATACACGCACCTTGCAAAAAGGCGATCTTTTTATCGCGATCAAGGGTGATGCGATGGATGGTCACCAGTTTGTCGAAGATGCCTTGCGCAAGGGTGCTTGTGCAGCCGTTGTTAGCCAAAAGCCGGAGAACGGGCAGGGTCCATATCTGGTTGTGGGTGATACGCTTCATGCTATGGAAGGTCTGGCGCGCGCGGCCCGTCATCGTTCCCATGCAAAAATTATTGGCATTACGGGTTCTGTAGGCAAGACAGGGACTAAAGAGATGCTGGCCGTGGCCTTTGGTGCTTTGGGCCAAACCCATGCGAGCAAAGGCAGTTATAACAATCACTGGGGTGTACCTTATACATTGGCGGCACTTCATGCTGGTTGTGATTACGGTATTTTTGAAATGGGGATGAATCATGGCGGCGAGATTACGCCATTGGCATCGATGGTACGCCCCGATATTGCAATTATTACGACTATAGCACCTGTCCACATCGAGAATTTCGAATCCGAACAGGATATAGCGAATGCCAAGGCTGAAATTTTTGAAGGTATGGATCATAACGGCATTGCGCTTTTGCCCCGTGATAATAAATGGTTTGCCCATTTGAAGGCGGCTGCCATGACCAAGGGTGTACAGGTTTGGTCATTTGGTGAAGATCCGGATTCCGATATCTGTCTGCTGGATTGTCTGGAAGCGGCCAATGGTTCCCGTATCAAGGCACGGGTGAAAGATGAAATTATTGAACTGACCCTTTTGATTCCCGGTCGTCATATTGCGATTAATGCGCTCGCTGTTCTGGGTGCGGTCAGGGCGTCCGGTGCCGATATTAAAAAGGCGGCCGCTGCTCTTGAAAAAATTCAACCGATTGCCGGTCGTGGCAAACGTGAATATCTGGATATTGGCGATCCTGAAAATCCGGTGACGTTGATTGATGAAAGCTATAATGCTTCTCCTGTCGCTATGCGTGCGGCATTTAAAGTGCTGGCGCTGGTTGATCCGGGACGTGGGGGGCGCCGTATTGCCATTCTCGGTGATATGCTGGAACTGGGAAGCCGTGGACCGCGCGAACATGCCGATCTGGCTTTGCCGCTACAAATGGCAGGTGTCAATCTGGTTTATACCTGCGGATCACTGATGAAAAACCTGCACGATGCCTTGCCCGCTAATCAGCGCGGTGAACATCGTGATGATAGCAAGGCGTTGGCTGAAATTGTGCCGGATGTCCTGACCCCGGGCGATGTTGTGATGGTCAAGGGATCGCACGGCAGCCGGATGGATATTGTTGTAGAAACGTTGCGGGCTTTACCAACCCAAAAAGGCCGCGGGAAACCCGCTAACATAAAAGGAGCCGACCATGCTCTATAATTTGCTGTCACCTTTTGCAGATGATTTCATTCTGTTTAATTTGTTCCGCTATCTGACTTTCCGTACAGGGGCAGCGGTTATGACAGCTTTTATATTGAGCTTGTTTATCGGTCCGCGCATGATTATTTGGCTGAAATCCAAGCAGGGTAGTGCCAGTAATGTCCGTGAATATCTGGAAGAAGCCCATGCCAAGAAAGCAGGTACACCGACTATGGGCGGGTTGATGATCCTGATCGCTGTGACACTCACGACTCTGCTTTGGGCTAATCTGGCCAATCCCTATATTTGGATTTGCCTGTTGGTGATGGTGGGATACGGGATGATCGGTTTTGGTGATGACTATTTGAAACTGACCAAAAAGAATTCAAAAGGCCTTCCCGGTAAATTGAAATTACTGGCGCAGTTTCTTATTGGCCTGATGGCAACATTCTGGATTATCCATGCCTTGCCCGAACCAATTCATACCCATCTGGCGATTCCGTTTTTCAAGGATTTGTTTATCAATCTGGGGTTCTTTTTTATCCCTTGGGCTTTGTTGGTCATGATCGGCGCTTCCAATGCCGTCAATATTACAGATGGCCTTGATGGTCTGGCGATTGTGCCGATTGCGATTGTGGCGGCCTGCTTCGGTTTGATTACCTATTTAAGTGGTAATGCGACCTTTGCCAGCTATTTGCAAATTTCCTATATCGCCGGTACGGGCGAACTTGCGATCCTGTGCGGGGCCTTGGTTGGGGGTGCTTTGGGTTTCCTTTGGTATAATGCGCCGCCTGCCCGTGTTTTTATGGGTGATACGGGTTCTCTCGCTTTGGGTGGTGTTATTGGCGCCTTGGCTGTTATTACCAAGCACGAATTGGTGCTGGCGATTATTGGTGGTCTCTTTGTTTTGGAAACCGTGTCGGTGATTGTTCAGGTTCTTTCCTTCAAGCTGACAGGAAGAAGAGTTTTCGCGATGGCGCCTTTGCATCACCATTTCGAGAAGAAGGGATGGCCGGAGACAACAATTGTGATCAGGTTCTGGATTATCGCGATTATTCTTGCCCTGATCGGACTCTCAACCTTGAAACTTAGATGATCAACGCACACGCTTACGCCAAACAGATCAAAGGAAAAACGGTTGCCGTCTTCGGGATTGGCAAATCGAATTTGGCTGTGATCAAGGCATTGGTGCATGAGCATGTCACGGTTATTGCGGGTGATGACAAGCAGGATAATATTGATAAGGCTGTTGCCATAGGAGCTGTTGACGGATTGATGGATTGTGATTGGTCATCAATGGCCTGTCTGGTTCTGGCACCTGGGGTACCGTTACATTTCCCTGAACCCCATCCTGTTGTGCGAAAGGCCCGCGCAGCGGGTGTGGAAATTCTATGTGATGTGGAAATCTTGCATCGCTTGCACCATCATCGCCAGACAGTAGGGATTACCGGCACAAACGGAAAATCAACGACAACGGCTTTGGTTGGACATATCCTTAAATGCTGTAATGTCGAAGCCGAAGTTGGGGGCAATATAGGTCATGCTGTTTTTGATCTTGATATGCCACCTGTCGAAGGAGCTTTTGTCATCGAAATGTCTTCGTACCAGATTGATCTGTGTCCTACATTTGCTCCTGATATCGCTGTTCACTTAAATCTTACACCGGACCATCTGGATCGTCATGGCGATATGGCGGGCTACTATCAGGCCAAACGAAATATTTTTCGCGGAGCAGGGGTGGCTATCATCGGTATAGATGATGAGTGGTCTGCCAAAATGGCCCGTGATGTCGCCCAGCAAGGAGAGCGCGATGTCTTCCAGATATCGGTCTGTGAACCCGTAGAGCGCGGCGTTTATATTCTAGAGGGGATCTTGTTTGATAGTATGTTTGGTGAAGCAGAAAAAATTGCCACCCTGAATATAGGTTCATTGATGGGGCAGCATAACGCTCAAAATATGGCGGCGGCTTATGCTGCGATCAGGATGATGGGTATATCATCTGATAAAATTATAAAAGCGATGAAAACTTTTCCCGGTTTGCCGCATCGCCAGTTTATGGTCAGGAGAATTGGTGATGTATCCTATATCAATGATAGCAAGGCAACGAATGCAGAAGCTGCCGCCAAAGCACTCGCCTGCTACCATGATATTTTCTGGATTGCAGGCGGACAACCCAAGGAAGGCGGTTTGGCGGGCACGGAAATATTCGCAAACCGGATCAGGAATGTTTATTTAATTGGCGCTGCGGCAGATGATTTTGCAGTCGCGCTCGAAAAGAATAATATCCCGTTTTCCAAATGTGATGTGCTTGATGAAGCTGTCACACGGGCACATCATGACGCACAAAAGGCAGGAAAGGGTACTGTTCTGCTGTCACCTGCCTGCGCTTCGTTTGATCAGTTTAAAAATTTTGAAGAGCGGGGCGACGTGTTCACAAGCCTGGTTCAGGAATTAAGGGGAGTATGATCATGAAAAACGGTATGTTTTCCCGCACAGACCATTCCGTATTGGGGCGTTGGTGGTGGACAGTTGATCGCGGTATGCTGGCGGCTTTCCTGACCTTGATGATCCTTGGTGTTATGTTGGTAACAACTGCCAGTCCGCCTGTAGCTTTGCGTATTAATCTTTCCGAATTTCATTTCGTTTCACGTCATTTGTTCTTTCTGTCCTTTAGCGTAGTGATTATGTTTGCCTTGTCTTTGGCGACGCCCAAGATGGTTTGGCGGCTGGCAACTCTGGTTTTGTTAGGCAGTATCGTCGGCATGATTCTTGTGCTTTTGATCGGGGCTGAAGTTAAGGGTGCGCAACGCTGGATCAGCCTGTTCGGGTTTTCGATCCAGCCGAGTGAATTTATGAAACCCTCCTTTGCAGTGATGTCGGGATGGTTCTTAAGCCGTTCCCGCGAACAACCCGGTTTCCCCGGTGATGCCATTGCCATGGGTTTATTTGGCTTGGTTGTTGCTTTACTTGTGATGCAGCCTGATATCGGCATGACGTTTGTGACGGCATCCATTTTCCTCGCGCAATTATGTCTGGCGGGCGTATCTTTGTGGATATTGTGTGCTTTGGGGTTGCTGGGTGTTGCTGGTCTGGTGGGGGCCTATTTCTTACTGCCACACTTTCAAAGCCGTCTGGATCGATTCCTTGATCCGGCCAGTGGTGATACCTATCAGATTGACAAATCACTGGAAGCTTTCCGTCAGGGCGGTTTGGCCGGTGTTGGTCCCGGACAGGGCGAAATCAAGCTCGGGATTCCCGATGCCCATGCCGATTTTATCTATGCCGTGGCAGCAGAGGAGATGGGCATGATCTTTGCCCTCGTTATTTTAGGGATTTATATGTTTATAATTCTGCGGGGACTGAACAGGCTCATGGATAATGATAATCTGTTTGCTATCATTGCTACGGGTGGACTTCTGACAATGTTCGGGCTGCAATCTTTTATTCATATGGCCTCCAGCGTCAGCATTCTTCCTGCCAAGGGGATGACCTTGCCGTTTATCAGTTATGGCGGTTCTTCTCTTTGGGCTTTGGCGATGGCAATGGGTATGGTTCTGGCTTTAACACGTAAACAAAGCCGTACATCAATCGCCAAGGGCGGCAGTATTGCCCGTGGCTTGTTTGATAGACGTAAAGTTATGTAAGATTTTTTAGTAGGCATGTATGAGCATCGAAATCAGAGATAAATTGATATTGATCAGCGCCGGTGGTACCGGCGGTCATATGCTGCCTGCGGCATCGTTGGCGCGCGATCTGGTTTCGCGAGGTTTTCGTGTGGAGATTGCCACAGATTGGCGCGGCTATACTTTTGAAAAATTCTTTGGCGATTTACCGATGCATGTCCTGAAAGCCGGTACCATACAAAAGGGTTTTGTCCGGAAAATAACCGGTCCCCTGTCATTGTTGATCGGCATTGCGCAAGCTTACCGTCTGGTTGGTAAACTTAAGCCGGTGGTCGTGATCGGCTTTGGGGGTTATCCTTCTTTTCCTTCTGTCTATGTTGCACAGAACCAAAAAATTCCTACAATTTTGCACGAACAAAATGCCGTTCTGGGGCGCGCTAACGTCTTGTTGTCCAAGCGTGCCGAGCGTATTGCCTTATCATTACCGCATGTGGAGGGCGTATCCGATTTTGACTCGCCGCGTATTGTGGTCACAGGCAATCCGGTACGTGAAGAAATTGGTCGTCTTTATGCCTTGCCTTATCCGCTGCTGCAAACAGATGGACCTTTGCGTATTTTCGTCATGGGCGGTTCCTTGGGTGCCAAGGTATTTTCTGTTGTTGTGCCTGCTGCTCTGGCCCGCTTGCCAGCGCCGCAGCGTGCCCGTATTGAAGTTGTACAGCAATGCCGCAGTGAGGATATCGAAGCGGCCCGTGATATTTATGTGCGTGCGGGGATCAAAGCGCGTCTGGAAACGTTTTTTGGTGATGTACCGGATATTCTGGCTTCAACCCACCTTGTGATTTCCCGCTCGGGTGCGAGTACGGTTGCCGAAGTCACAACAGCCGGACGGCCTGCGATCTTTGTGCCTTATCCTCACCATGCCGACCAGCAGCAAAAAGCTAATGCCGAAACGGTTGCCGATCAGGGCGGGGCGTGGGTGATGACCGAGCAAGGTTTTACCGAAGATGCGCTTCTGAGCCGGATTGAAACCTTCCTGCAAAATCCCGAAACCTTGTTTCGCGCGGCCGAGGCTGCCCGTTCCTGTGGTCGTCCGGATGCTGCCCGTCGTCTGGGTAATTTGGTGGTCAGTATCGCTTCCGGCTGGGATCATGCGCGCTCTTTGCATCTGGAAGACTAAAAATTTAACATAACAATAGATTTTTTCATTTTCTGTAAATATTTGCTGTCGCATCTTGCGGCTATCCCCGCTAAATTAAGACCCTTGTTTTAAAAGACCTTAAGAGAGCCGGAGGATATCCCTGTGGGCATGAAACCTTCCCCAATTGATGTGGGGACTATCCATTTTGTTGGTATTGGCGGCATCGGTATGAGCGGTATCGCCGAAGTTCTGCATAATCTGGGGTATAAGGTTCAGGGCTCGGATATTGCCGATAACTATAATGTCAAACGCCTGCGTGATGAGGGTATCCGTATCCTGATCGGGCATAAGCCTGAAAATCTGGTCGATGAAAGCGGCGGTCTGGTCAATGTCGTGGTCGTGTCCTCGGCTGTGAAAAAGGACAATCCGGAATTGGTCACAGCACGTGAACAGAAATTGCCGATCGTGCGCCGTGCCGAAATGCTGGCCGAGCTGATGCGTTTAAAATCTTCTGTGGCCGTAGCGGGTACGCATGGCAAAACCACCACGACAACGATGGTGGGGATGATGCTCGAAGAAGGCGGTTTTGATCCGACCATTATCAATGGCGGTATCGTCAATAAATACGGCACGAATACAAGATTGGGTCAGAGCGACTGGATGGTTGTTGAGGCCGATGAAAGCGATGGTACCTTCACCCATTTGCCAGCAACAATCGGGGTGGTTACCAATATCGACCCTGAACATATGGATCATTACGGTGCGTTCGATAATGTGCGTATGGCCTATCACCGTTTTATTGAAAACCTGCCTTTCTATGGTTATGCGGTGTTGTGTATCGATCACCCTGTTGTGCAAGGCCTGATTCCCGAGGTTACAGATAAGCGTATTGTGACTTACGGTTTCAACCCGCAGGCCGATGTTCATGCCTTTAATATCCGCAGTGATTCATCGGGCAGTACCTATGATGTGAAATTTTCACAAACCCTGACCGATGATGGTCGCGATTTGCTGGTGCGTGATATCCGTTTGCCGATGCTGGGGGTTCATAATGTTCTGAACTCGCTGGCGGCTTTATCTGTTGCGATTAAAATGGGTATGCCTGTAGCCTCGATGAAAAATGCGCTTGCCGGTTTCAGCGGTGTAAAGCGCCGTTTCACCAAAACGGGCGAAAGCAACCAGATCACTGTGATTGATGATTACGGTCATCATCCGGTTGAAATTATGGCCGTCCTGAAAGCCGCCCGTTTGGCTGTATCGGAAAACGGGGGTCGTGTGATTGCTGTTGTGCAGCCGCACCGTTATTCACGTCTGGCCAGTTTGTTTGATGAGTTTTGTACCTGTTTTTATGATGCCGATACGGTTATTGTTGCCGATGTTTATGCTGCAGGTGAACAACCGATTGAAGGGATTGATCGCGATCATTTAGCCCAGGGGGTCAAGGCCCACGGCCACAAGGGTGTGCAAGTCCTGCCATCAGCGGAGAAGCTCGCCGAAATTATTGCCGATATAGCAGCGCCGAATGATCTGGTTTTGTGTCTGGGGGCGGGCGATATCACCAAATGGGCTTATGCCCTGCCTGCAGAACTGGATGAAATTTTCAAAGCCAAAGAGAAACAACGCGCATGAGTGTGCCTGAACTGAAATCATATGAAGGCCTTCTACCTGCTGCGCGAGGACGTTATACAGAAAACGCTTCTCTGGGGGAAGTGGGTTGGTTTGCTTGTGGAGGTAGGGCTGATGTCCTCTTTAAGCCTGAAGATGCTGATGATCTTGCCCACTTCTTGCGTGAATGTCCTGCTGATATTCCTGTAACGACACTGGGCGTCCTTTCCAACACGATTGTGCGCGATGGCGGCTTGCGTGGCGTGGTTATCCGTTTCGGCAGGGAATTTGCCGGTATTGAAACAACATCTGACGGTCGTGTGATCGCGGGGGCAATGGCCCTTGATGGCAATGTGGCACAGGCTGCGGCCAAAGCCGGTATAGCAGACCTTGAATTTTTCAGCGGTATCCCCGGCACGATTGGCGGGGCGCTGCGTATGAATGCCGGTTGTTACGGCACAGAAACCAAAGACGTTCTGGTGGAAGCAACCGCCATCGACCGTCAGGGACAGGTTCATACCTTGACCCCGTCCGACATGGGGATGGGTTATCGCCACACGGAAACACCTGAAGACTATGTTTTCACAAAGGCCGTTTTTCAAGGGACGCTTGGTAACGCCGAGGAGATCAAGTCCTTTATGGCCGGTATAAAAGAAAGACGGAATGCCTCCCAGCCCATCCGCGAAAAAACGGGAGGTTCTACCTTTGCCAATCCTTCAGCCGAACAGATTGCTGCTGCTGGTTTGCCGGAAGGAACCAAAGTCTGGCAACTGATTGATCGGGCAGGTTGTCGCGGGCTTCGTCTGGGCGGGGCCATGATGTCCGAAATGCACGCCAATTTTATGATCAATACCGGCACAGCTACTGCCGCCGATCTGGAAGCTTTGGGCGAAGAAGTACGCCGCCGTGTTCTGGCCGATAGCGGCATTACCCTGCGTTGGGAAATCAAGCGTATCGGCGATCCGGTGCTTTAGGGAAAAACCCCCATAAATCACGACTAAATCATTGCAAAAGTCATAATCTTCTCTGGAAACAGGCGGCCCTCTTGTGCCATGATGGGGAGGTCACATAGTTTTTCTTCTTCACCCCCCCATATCCGGAGGTCTTCATGACAAAAAAAGTCGCATTACTGATTGGCGGATGGTCTGCGGAACGTCAGGTGTCTCTTGAAAAAGGGAAGGCGGTGGAGAAAGCGCTGCGTGAAAAAGGTTATGACCTGACCGTGATTGATGCCCGTAAGGACCTGACCTATCTGGTCGAAGCTTTGACCCCGCGTCCGGATGTTGTCTTCAACAACCTCCACGGCAAAGGCGGCGAAGACGGCACGATTCAGGCTGTTCTTGAAATGCTTGAAATTCCCTATACGCATTCCGGTGTTTTGGCCTCTGCCATCGGCATGAATAAACCCATGGCGAAAAGACTGGCCGCTACAGCCGGTGTGCGTGTTCCCGAAGGTATTGTCGCCCACAAGCAGGATGTTGTATCCGGCCATGTGATGGAGCCTCCTTATGTAGTCAAGCCGCCTTGCGAGGGTTCCAGTGTGGGTGTGCGTATTATTATGGAACGTGATAATCAGCAGCCACTTGATATGGAGAGCTGGGCTTTCGGTGATGAGGTTCTGGTCGAACAATATATTCCGGGCCGCGAGCTGACAGTGGCCGTTCTGGATGGCAAGCCGCAGGCTGTAACAGAAATTGTTTCACAAACACGCTTCTTTGATTACGAAGCCAAGTATCATGATACACGCACGCAATATGTGCTGCCGGCCAAAATCCCGCAGGATGTTTATGATCAGGCGCTTGAATTTGCCCGCCGCGTTTTTGAAGCGGTGGGTTGTTCGGGGATTGCCCGCTGCGATTTCCGTTATGATGATAGCAAGCCAGGATCAGAGGGACTTTATTTTCTTGAAATCAATACCCAGCCGGGTTTCACCCCTGAATCAATCGGTCCTTCTCAGGTCATCTATAATGGTATGTCCTATAACGACCTTTGTGCTCACCTCGTGGAAACTGCCTTATGTCACGGACAGGAACAACACGCTCCCAAATCATCGGGCGGCGTGCCAGAAACGCAAAAAAGACGCGCTTAAGCGGTCTTCTAAGGCGCTTTGGTCTGGGGGCAGCGTGTTTGACGCTGGCTCTGGGTGCGGGTGTTTGGCTGGTTTCCAGCGGTACGCTTGACCGTACTCTGCAATTGGCACGGCAGGAAACATACAATGCTTTGGCGGACGCCGGTTTCAGAGTTGAAAATATTCTGGTCGAGGGGCGTTACGAAACGGACCCCGATACTTTGCGCGCGATTATCAATATGGAGCGCGGTGATCCCATCTTTGCCTTTGATCCGGCTGAATCACGCGAAATGATCGAGCGCTTGTCGTGGGTCAAGGAAGCTCATATCGAAAGGCGCTTGCCCAACACTATTTATATAGGCTTGGTTGAACGTAGGCCGATGGCACTGTGGCAGCACAAGAACAAACTGCGTGTGATTGATGCCGATGGTGTAACACTGACTGATAAATTGTCGGCACACCAGAAGACTTTGCCAATTGTTGTTGGTGAGTATGCGAATGAGCAGGCCTATAATCTTTTGCAAATGCTGGAAGCACAACCGCAAGTCCGCGATATGCTGGAGGCTGCCACATGGGTCGGGGACCGTCGTTGGGATCTGACCATGAAGAACCAGATGACCGTGCGTTTGCCGGAAATGGATATTGGTTTGGCCTTAAGCCGTCTGGCCAAGGCACAAAGCGAGGATCGTATCCTTGAAAAAGACTTGAGTGTCATTGACCTGCGTGAGAAGGGCCGCATCACAGTGCGTACCCGTCCGGGTGCGGTACAGGAATTCAAAGCCAGCTTCAGCGGCACCGCTGGCGACAATATTTGATTGATGATGGTCCAGCCTTCTTCGCCAGCCCCCAAGCAGTCTTCGAAAAAGAAGATGGGTAAAAAGAAAATCCGTCGTAAGGTCAAGCCCCCTGTATCCCCTGTGCGAAGGATCATGGCTCTGATTATCTCGGGCGTTGTAGGGATAGTGTTCACGGTCACGATGGCGTTGGTTGTTGAAGCGCGTCATACCAGCTTCTACGGGGAACCGCTTCGGGAGAAGGTCATTTCGCTTGCCCAAATCCATCTTTATGGCGTGCCTGATGATCCTGAAATGAGAGCTCAAGTTTTAAGCGGTATGCCACAACTTAATCTTCTGCCTGCCGAGGCGGTTTTGCATCAGGATATTGCTGGTCGTTTTGTAAAACTCGGTATTCATTTTGGTTATGTGCAGAAAAGCGCCAGGCCCGGTAATGGGCGTTATTTGTGCAAGGAAACAAATACCGATTTGGTTCCTGCTGTGGCATGGAATATTGCAGCGGCTCTTTATCCCATACCGGATGAAGCACTTGAGAAGATCAATCTCGAATATATCATTTTTTGCGGGGACCTTTATCGTGATGCTTACAAGGTCGGGGGATTTCCTGTTCCGGTGAATAATCTGATGATGTTGAATCTCACACACAGGAAACAAAATCAGGATATTCAGGAGTTTTTCTTACATGAATTCTATCACTTGTTTGAATCGCGATGGGGTTTAACACGTGATCCGGAATGGGATCGTTTGTTTGGGGCTGGTTATTACAACACTTATCAGGGCAATGATGGCGCGGCCAACAGCCGGATCGGTACGGGTAATTATGGTTTCATAAACCGCTATAGCCAGTCTTTTCCGTACGAAGATCGGGCCGAAATTTTCGCCCTGCTGATGACCGACCGGTCAAACCTGATTAATCATATTGCTTATCAAAGGGATGAGATGCTTTACGCCAAAGTCAAATATGTGGCAGAAACAGCGCGGCAGAGAATGGGAATAGAGATTCCCGAGTTCTGATGCCTGAAAGAGGGGCTTGCCGGGAGAGCCTGACCGCGCTTATAGTGGTCAGGTATTCTGTCTAGTCCTCTTTTTTCGATCCGCATTCCCATGAAACACCGTCCCCGTCCCAAAGGCTCTGTGATTGCTGCCCTCGATATAGGTTCCAGCAAGATTGCCTGTTTTATTGCCCGTGTTGTCGATGATGAAGGGCGTTTCCAGATTCTGGGGATAGGGCATCAGGCTGCGGTGGGGATTAAGGCAGGTACGGTCATTGATCTGGCTGCTGCTGAAGCGGCCATTCGCCAGACTGTCCATGCTGCCGAGAATATGGCAGCGGACGTTATGAAAGGTTATCCCCTACGCGAAGTGATTATCAATGTGCCGGGGGTGCATGGCAAATCGCATAACTTTAATGTTGAAATCCACACATTGGGCCATGAGGTTACCGATACCGATATCCGCCGTGCCCTTTCAAAGGCGCAGGATCAGGCTGCTTCCGAAGCGCGTGAACTTATTCATACCATTCCCATGGGGTTCAGCCTTGATGGCAATCCCAATATTCGCGATCCGCGCGGTATGGTGGGGAATAATCTGGGCGTTGATATCCATCTGGTAACGGGGGATACGCCGGCCTTGCGTAATTTTGCGACCTGTATCGAGGCAAGCCATCTGGATATTGCGGCGATGTGTTTGTCCCCTTATGCGGCCGGTTTATCCTGTCTGGTGGATGATGAGAAAGATCTCGGCTGTACGGTCATTGATATGGGCGGCGGCGTGACATCGTTTGCGGTCTTCCATGGCGGGGCGATGGTGTATGCCGATGCTTTGCCCTTGGGCGGACAGCATGTCACCAGTGATATCGCCCGTGGCTTGACGACGTCATTGGCTGACGCCGAGCGTCTGAAAACGCTCTACGGTAATGCGATGGCTACACTTGCCGATGAAAACGAAGTGATTGACGTGCCTGTACTGGGTGAAGATGACCGCACCCACCCGAACCATGTTCCACGCTCGCTGCTGGTGGGGATTATACAGCCGCGTCTGGAGGAGATTCTGGAGCTGACGCGTGCCCGCCTGAATGATAGCGGTGTGGGCCAGATGGCAGGTCGCCGTGTGGTCCTTACAGGCGGAGCAAGCCAGATACCTGGTTTGCGTGATCTGGCGCAACTGATACTGGATAAGCAGGTTCGCCAAGGCCGCCCGATCAGGGTCAATGGATTGGCCGAAGCTGTGAACGGGCCTGCCTTCGCAACAACAGCAGGCTTACTTACCTATATCTCGGAATACAGCCATGAAATCCCTGCTACGGTAACGGCGCAAGCGGCCCCCGGATCGCTCTGGGAGCAGGTTAAGGTCTGGTTTAAAGATAACTGGTAATCCCTATAGTGCAGGCAGTTTGATTCGTTTTCGGGAAAAAACCCGAAAGTCTGAGTCATTTCAACGGTTTCCCGAATCAAATGAAGTTGTCATGTGGTTTTGCACCGGACTGTCAACATGGCCGCCAAGGCAAAAATCCATTTTCAACAGAACATTAGGTGGGGAAATGGGCTGTTATCCACAGCTTTCTCCGGTGTTTGTCTTCACGAATCATGAGGCGTTTGCCACACTCCTCAAATGTGAGTCGAAAGAATCACTTAGAAGATTTTGTTGAGTAACTGATTCCGGTTTCAGAGGTGCCAAAACATGCGTAAATCACTGATAAAATGGCAGAACAGCAAGTTCTGCCCCTTCATAAAATATAGCGAACAGAGATAGAATCACAGGAGATAAAACCGATGGAGGAAACCCCGTCATGATAAATGTAAGAATTCAGCACAAAGAGGTGCAAAAATTGTCTCCTAGAATCGCAGTGGTTGGCGTCGGTGGCGCTGGCGGCAATGCCGTCAATAATATGATCAGCGCTGGACTGGAAGGTTGCGAATTTGTCGTTTGCAACACGGATGCGCAGGCAATCGAAGGTAGCCTTTGTGAGACCCGCGTTCAGTTGGGTGTTACGGTTACTGGTGGTCTTGGCGCTGGTGCCCGTCCCGATGTTGGTCGTTCGGCTGCCGAAGAATCTCTGGATGATGTTATGCGCCATCTAGAAGGGGCAAACATGGTCTTTATCACTGCCGGTATGGGTGGTGGTACAGGTACAGGGGCTGCGCCAGTTCTGGCCAGAGCTTGTCGCGAAAAAGGTGTTCTGACCGTTGGTGTGGTAACCAAGCCGTTCCATTTCGAAGGTACGACCCGCATGCGTATGGCAGAAGCTGGCATCGAAGAGATGCAGCAATATGTTGATACGCTGATCGTAATCCCGAACCAGAACCTGTTCCGTGTCGCTAACGAGAAAACAACATTTGCCGAAGCCTTCCGTATGGCTGACAGCGTGTTGCAAGCCGCTGTGCGCGGTGTGACCGATCTGATGGTCATGCCGGGTGAAGTGAATCTTGACTTTGCAGATATCCGTTCTGTTATGCAGGAAATGGGTAAAGCAATGATGGGGGCCGGTGAAGCTACAGGCGACGGTCGTGCGATTGAGGCTGCCGAGAAAGCTATTAATAACCCGCTTCTGGATGATGTATCAATGAAGGGCGCTCGCGCTGTCATTATTAACGTCACGGGCGGTAGCGATCTGACGCTGTTCGAAATCGATGAGGCTTGTAACCGCATCCGTGATGAGGTTGACCCGAATGCCAACATCATCTTTGGCTCGACATACAATCCGGCCATGGAAGGTGTTATGCGTGTTTCCATCGTGGCAACAGGTATTGATGCTGGCGAAGTCAGAAAAACCAAAGGCAGCTTTGGCGGTCACATTATTAATGCTGTTACAGCTCAGCAATCAGAACGCCGTGTTGAACGTGCGCCTGTGCAGACAAGTGTACAAGCGTCAGTTCAAACGCAAGTTGTTGCTGAAGAACCGGCCGTATCCGCTTATGCCCGTCAAAGCGGATACCACAACGCGCAAGCCATGCCGCAAGGTGTAGCTGTTGCCCGCTCTGCGGCTTCGGTTGCTACCCGTCAGCCGGCATCTGCCTATGCTACAGCACGTCAGGTTGATGTTTCTGTAGAAGGCGATCTTTTTACCCAAGGTGAGATAGTCGGTGTTCCGACGTATGAGGCTGCTGTAAAAAAGCCTGAAGCGGCTTCCGCGCCTGTGCCTGCGTATGCGGGTCAGGAGGGGACGCATGAAGTCGCCTCACACTCTGCTGTGCGCGGGATGGTGGTTGATAATGCCTTCATTCCGCCCCAGCCGGTCGAAGTTCCAGCGGAAAGCCGTAGTCGTGATGGATTTGCATCCGGTTACGGTCCCCAATTTGCAAGCGGCCTGATGGCTTCCCGTCAGACAGTAGCATCTGCGCCAGAGGCTTCTGCATCTGCGGGTTATACTCTGCGTCCGCCAGTTCCCGGAGCTGCGACCCAACCTAAAAAACGTACACCTTCCATCTTTGAACGTTTCACAAGCCAGTTGCGTCATCACCATGCCGAGACAGATGATGGTGTTGTTGAGGAAACAGCCAGAGTTGAAACCGGTTTGCGGGCCGCTCAACGCCCGCTTCAGGGAAGCCTGAATATCGAGGCGCCTTCAGCATCCCGCCCTGCGGAACAGGTTGATGACGAGCTGGATATTCCTGCTTTTCTCCGTCGCCAAGCCAACTAGCCGTTGACGGACGGCTGACGACTTTGAAGGGGCTTTCCTTGAAGGAAAGCCCCTCTTTTTCTTTTATATTTCAATATATTACAAAGTTTGCATCCAGGGACTCATATGGGATATAATTTATATAATTCAAAATCGAAAGACAGGATAGGATCCTAAAAGCAAATGTATAACAGGGGTGTGAAATGCGCATTTTATTAAAAGCAGCTTTCGAACTAGCCAGCAAAGTCTGGAACAAGCCGATCACTCTGGGAACAACAGCCACTGTTGCAGCCATTCCTTTGGCAACAGCTGTTGTCGATCATGAGACAGGCGGCGCCTTATCATACACGGCCCTTAAGACTGTTACCGAGGGTTTGAAAGAGAAAATCAAGAACGGTGCCAGTCCTGAAGAAATTGAAGGTGCAATGAATACAGCCAGTTATATCGCTGCACTGGGGAGTACCTTTGAGAAAGGCGCACAGAATCTTTATGTCGATCAACGTATGATGCAAAAAGAAGGTCCGGAAGCTATTGCAGCCGGAAAGCGTGCCGCTGTTGAGTTCTTATTGTTGCCTGACAATATGGCGGCGCTGACTGCCAAACACTATGTCAGAACGGCTATTGCCGATGATTTGTTCAAAGGCGATAAGGATGCAGCCGACAGGTATATTGCGGATTCATTGATTAATGACATTGTTGGGGGGGCACAGGTGATCCCCCTAAAAGACAATCAGGTTGGACGCGACGATGTGAAGACTTTTCTCTCGGAAGCACTCAATAATCCTGAACAGCATCCGCTGGCTAGCCGGTTCCTGAGTGGTCAGGATCGTTTGATGAATGGTCTGACGCAAATATGGCCGGATCTGAAACCATCGACAACAAATTTGGCACAAAATGGACCCTCTGCATCACAGCAGCGGCGTGAGCGCGAGGAGATAGAAAATGGTCCATCGGGTATGGATCAACAAGATATGGGTGTCTTCAAGGTCTTCGCCATGTTCCTTATGCTTCTCCTGAATATGCTTGGTGGCAGGGGACTATCTTCCACATTCAAACGGGCTCATGAAGGAGCTGGGGTCGCACCCGAGGGTGTTACTGCCGATACGGCACCGCAGCAATCTGTGCCAGCTCCTGCGCCAGTACAGCGGCCACAGCTTACGCCAGCCTTGTAACGGCACTGAAGCGGCTCTCTCTTAATATATTGATATTAAAAGGTAATATTGTGATGTGAATTGTAACACAGCGCAATAAAGCGTGATTTGTTTAGGAAAATGGGCGCCCCTATATTAAGGATAGAGCATTTTAGAATCATCTAATAAAGGCGTGACCACTATATGCAACATACGTTGAAGACAGAACTGAAAATGGACGGGGTCGGGCTCCATAGTGGCCGTCCCGTGACTATGATCGTGAAGCCTGCCGGAATCGATCGCGGGATTGTCTTTGTCCGTACAGATGTTTCTGATCGTGATAACAATGTGCCTGCCCGTTGGAACAATGTTGTTGATTCCCGTTTGTGCACAATGATTGGTAATGATGCCGGTGTAACTGTGGGCACGATTGAACATTTGATGGCAGCGCTGCGTGGTTGCGGCGTTGATAATGCCATCGTTGAATTGAATGGTCCGGAAGTTCCGGTCATGGATGGCAGCTCTGCACCGTTCGTAGCCAAGATTGATGATGTTGGTACTGTCGCGCAGGAAGCACCCCGCCGTGCGATCAAGGTTTTAAAAGAAGTTATCGTTGAAGAAGAAGGCAAACGCGTTCGCCTTTCCCCTGCCCAAGGCAGCAGCTTCAGCGGTCAGATCGAATTCCCCAATGCCGTTATCGGTAAACAGTTTTTCAGCACCACGCTGGTAAACGGCAACTTCCGCCATGATCTGGCCGAAGCCCGTACCTTCGGTTTCCTGAAAGAAGTTGAAACACTACGCAGCATGGGGCTTGCTCTCGGCGGCTCCCTTGATAACGCGATTGTCCTTGATGATGGCCGTGTGATGAATGAAGATGGCTTGCGTTTCCACAATGAGTTTATTCGTCACAAACTGCTGGATGCGGTGGGCGATCTCTTCCTTGCGGGTGGCCCTATTATCGGTGCCTATGAAGGTTTCCGTGCCAGCCACGCCATGAATAACGCAATCCTCCATAAACTCTTCACAACCGAAGGGGCATGGATGATCGTTGATATGTATGTCGAAGATCCGGAAGCTTCGATCAGCCATATTGCGGGCCACAGCGGCTCCTCAACGATAGCATTGGCCTGATTTTAAGGCCTGAAACCTATTTTTATTGACTTTTCAGGCTGTTCACGGCTTTTATGGCCGCCATGATTACCCATGTCCCCCAGTCTTCTGCGCCTTCTGTGTTTGATGAAATCCGTCAGGGATTTGCATTTGTCGCACAGCATCTCCGTCACATCACTTTGCATGAAGACGCCTTTGCGGCTTATGCCCAGACCTTGCCGGTCAGACATCCGGCGGCCATTTTCGATGCTGACCACCATTTCATCGGTTCGGCAGAAGCTACAGCTGCCTATGTGATTACGCTTGATGCGGTAAATTTTGGTTCGGGATATGAACCCCATCTGGTGCGTGAAGGCTGGAGCCTTGTTGATCAGGGTATTTATTTCACGGTGGCTACACGCCTCAAGACGCGTTTTGAACAAGGCGGCATCAGTGCCGATGCGCTGTGCCAGATTGGGCAGGAAGAAATCTCTGCCATGTTCGCTTTACCGCACCAGCCCTACGCGCAGGAATTGGCCGGATTATTTACACAAGGTTTGCGCGATCTGGGGCAGATGATTGCGGGCCGCTATAATGGTTCTTTCTTGTCTTTCGTTGATGCTGCCGAAGGTAAGGCCTCGCAGATTGTGCGCCAGATGATGGCATTGCCGCAGTTCCGTGATATTCATGTTTACCAGGGGAAAGACATTCCTTTGCTCAAGCGTGCGCAAAGTACGGCTGCTGATTTGCATGATGCGTTCCGCCACAAGGGTATGACATTGTTCAGTGATGTGGACCAGATCACAGTCCTGACTGATAACGATGTCCCCTGTGTTATGCGTGCTGATGGTCTTATGAGCTATAGCGATGAACTGGCAGCGATGATTGATCGTGGTGAAGAATTGCCCGTGGGCAGTGAAGCCGAAGTCGAAATCAGGGCCTGTACCGGCTATATCGCCGAACGTCTGGCGGCCCTGAAAGGGGTGAATGCGATTGCCATCGACCGTGTCCTTTGGCACAAGGCAGCGGAAGATCCATTCTACCGCCAGCAACCTACACATAGAACCAGATCGACCTTCTACTAGCCATTTCTGGCTGCCCTGACAGTGGATAACTCTGGGGATTGTCTGCGCCAGAGGCTTTACGCCCCTCTTTTCATAGGCCACGGGAAAGGCTATTCTGCCTCTATGAAAAAGCTTGGACATTATATTCTTCTGACAACGGTTTCCTGTTCCCTTTTGCTGACGGCGTGCTCGTCCTCAGGGGAAAAGCAAAAGCTTGAATCTGACCGTCCTGTTGAATCGCTTTATAATCAGGCTGCCGATATGCTTGATAAGGGTGAATATAACGAAGCAGCCCGCCTTTTCGAGGAAGTTGAGCGTCAGCATCCTTATTCACAATGGGCGACACAAGCCGAGATGATGGCGGCGTTTTCCTATTATAAAAAAACACGCTATGACGAAGCCATTCTGGCGCTGGACCGTTTTCTTGAACTGCACCCCGGTAATCCTAGCAGCGATTATGCGCTCTACCTGAAGGCGCTGTGTTTCTACGAACAAATCAGTGATGTAGCCCGCGATCAGGAAATGACGCGTCTGGCGCTTGATTCCTTTGATACACTGATTAACCGCTATCCCGATAGCCGCTATGCCCGCGATTCCATTTTCAAACGTGATCTGACATTGGATCACCTAGCCGGTAAGGAAATGGAAATCGGTCGTTACTATCTGAAATCCAAGCAGACCAACGCGGCAATGAACCGTTTCTTAAGCGTAGTAAAGAATTATCAGACGACAACCCACGTCCCCGAGGCCCTGCACCGCCTTGTCGAAATCTATATGACGCTGGGCCTGCAAGGGGAAGCCACCCGTGTGGCCTCTGTGCTGGGGCATAACTATCCGGGCAGTACATGGTACGAGGATAGCTACAAATTGCTGACGCCCGAGCTCCGTCAGAAACTGATTGAAGATCGTTCCTGGGTAGACAAGACGGTCGATTCCCTGTTTAAACCGGAATAAGCGCGGGGCGGTGTCGTCATGCTTCGTACACTGCATATTCGCAACATCGTTCTGGTTGACCAGCTAACGATTGATTTCTCTGGCGGATTTTGTGCCCTGACGGGTGAAACAGGGGCCGGTAAATCCATTCTGCTGGATTCTTTGGGCTTGGCGCTGGGCGGGCGCTCCGATAGCGGGCTCATTCGCAAAGGGGCCGATCAGGCGCAAGTCATTGCCGAATTTGATTGTCCTGAAAATCATCCCGTGCAGGCTTTATTGGCACAGAACGATATCGCGATTGACCCTGCCATTATTTTGCGTCGTGTTGTTTCATCCGATGGCCGCAGCCGTGCCTTTATCAATGATCAGCCCGTCAGTGTGGGTTTGTTAAAGCAGGCCGGTGATCTGCTGATAGAAATTCACGGCCAGTTCGATACGCAAGGGCTTCTGGATCCACAAACACATCGTGCTTTGCTGGATGAATATGCAGGGATTAAGCCTTCTGTCATTCAAAAACTCTGGGTTGAATGGAAGGAAGCCTTGCAGGCCTTGGAAGAGGCACAAGCTGCCCTTGCCAAAGCCAAGGCTGATGAGGAATATCTGCGCCATGCGGTCAAGGAACTGGATGATCTTGCCCCTGAAGAGGGGGAAGAAGAAAAACTCCTGATCGTCCGTGAAGGTTTGAAACAACGCGACCAGATTTTGCAAACCTTGCAAGAGGCATGGGATGCAATCGGCGGTGAAGCCGGTGCGGAAATGGCGGTCGGTCGGGCATCGCGCACATTATCCCGACTGGAAGGCAAGGTTGATCCAACTCTTAACCAATCTATTGATGCGCTTGACCGTGCGGCTGATGAATTGCAGGGCGCGGTCAGTATCGTCCAGCGTTTGATCGCCGATATGGAGAATGGTCATCATTCTCTGGACTCTCTGGAAGACCGTCTTTATGCCTTGCGCGGCATGGCCCGCAAGCATCATTGCAAAGCCGATGATCTGGCTTCTATGGCTGATAAAATGCGGCAGGAATTAACCCTGATTGACCATCAGGATCATGCGCTCGCGCAATGTGGCCATAAAGTCATGGAAGCGCGCAAGGCCTATGAAGCGGAAGCGCGCCGGATCAGTAAAATCAGGAAAGATTCGGCCCAACGACTTGATGATCTGGTCGGAAAGGAATTGCCGCCCTTGAAACTGGATAAGGCGCGTTTCTTTACATCTGTGGAAACAGGTGCAGAAAATTCATGGGGCCCGCAAGGTATGGACCAAATCCAGTTCCTGGTATCAACCAATCCAGGCGCTGATGCGGGTCCGTTGCACAAGATTGCCTCTGGTGGCGAGATGTCGCGCTTTATGTTAGCGCTTAAAGTGGTCATGGCCGAGGTGGGTGCTGCCCAGACATTGGTCTTTGACGAGGTTGATAGCGGCATCGGTGGCGGTACGGCGGCGGCTGTCGGTGAACGTCTGGCGCGTCTGGCCGCTCAAAGACAAATCCTTGTCGTGACACATTCGCCACAGGTGGCTGCCCGTGCTTCGCATCATTTCATTGTCATGAAGCAGGGCCAAAAGGATGTGAAGACAACTGTTCTGCCATTACAGGCCATGAATGATCGCCGTGAAGAAATTGCCCGTATGATCTCCGGTGCCGAAGTCACCGCCGAGGCACGCGCGGCAGCTTCCCGTTTGTTGGAAACAGGAAGCTGAAGCCTTTTTTACTAATCTCAAATTGAAATAGCGATTTAGTGTTCTAGTGACTTGACGATGTCTTCTGTCATCTTCTTGGCATCGCCCAGCAACATCATGGTGTTGTCGGCGAAGAAGAGCGGGTTATCGATACCGGCATAACCTGACCCCATCGAACGCTTGACGAACAGAACCGTCTTGGCCTTTTCGACATCGAGAACCGGCATGCCGTAAATTGGTGATGTCGGGTCATTCTTGGCGGCGGGGTTGGTGATATCGTTGGCACCGATCACATAGACAACATCGGTCATAGCAAAATCGCGGTTGATATCTTCCAGCTCCAGAACCTCGTCATACGGCACACTGGCTTCCGCCAACAACACGTTCATGTGGCCGGGCATACGGCCTGCGACGGGGTGAATGGCGTAACGGACTTTGACGCCTTCTTTCTTCAACATGTCGGCGGCCTCACGCAGCGCGTGCTGGGCTTGGGCCACAGCCATACCGTAACCAGGGACGATGATAACGCTTGCGGCATTCTTCAGGATATAGGCGGCATCCTCGGCAGAACCGATTTTGGCACTGCGGTCACCCATGCTGGTGGCAGGACCGGAAGTTTGCTCGCCTCCAAAGCCGCCCAGAATAACGCTGATAAAGGAGCGGTTCATGCCCTTACACATGATGTAGGACAGGATCGCGCCCGAAGCCCCCACCAACGCACCCGTCACGATCAGCAGGTTGTTGTGCAGTGTAAAGCCGATACCGGCAGCAGCCCAACCGGAATAGGAATTCAGCATGGATACAATCACCGGCATATCGGCACCGCCAATAGGCAGGATCAGCAGGATACCAAGCGCCAGCGAGAGCAAAATCACCAGCAGGAACAAGAAGCCGCTTTGTGTCGTGCAGAGCAGGAAAATAAGCACGACGAGCAACGCCCCCAGGCATCCGTTGATTAAATGCTGGCCTTTGAAGGTGAGCGGTTTCCCTGTTATGACGCCTTGTAATTTACCCCATGCAATGATGGAACCTGTGAAGGTGATGGCACCGATGGCCACGCCCAAGGACATTTCGATCAGGCTGGCAATCTTGATATTGCCCGCAACGCCGATGTGATAGGCCTCCGGGTTGGTGAAGGCTGCCGCTGCCACGAAGACAGCAGCCAGACCAACCAGAGAGTGGAAGGCTGCTACCAACTGGGGCAGGGCGGTCATCTGGATTTTCTGGGCGATGATGGTACCGATGGTGCCACCGATAATGACGCCAGCCACGATCCAGCCATAGGATGTGACGTTAGGCAGTAATAATGTTGTCAGGGCAGCAAGTCCCATACCGGACATGCCATACATCAAGCCGCCACGGGCTGATTCCGGATGGGAAAGGCCGCGCAGCGCCATAATAAAGCAAACCGAAGCAACCAGATAGGCAAGAGGAGCCAATGTTTCCATGATCAATAATCCTTGAACCTTTTAAGCTTTTTTCTTGAACATCGCGAGCATACGGCGGGTTACAATGAAGCCCCCGAAAATATTGATGCTGGCGAGAATTACGGCGAGAAAACCGAGAAATTTAGAGAAGGTCAGTCCGGCAGGACCGGCAGCGATCAATGCTCCGACAATAATCACCGAAGAAATGGCATTGGTAATCGCCATCAACGGGGAGTGCAGGGCAGGGGTCACGCGCCAGACAACATAGTAACCGACAAAGCATGCCAACACGAAAACGGTGAGGCCGGTCACGAGGAAATCATCACCGCCTGTGTGGCTTAGAGACTGTGAAGCCTGCAGGGCAATTTCGGCAGCGCGATCAGACAGCGCCTTGGCTTGGTTGGCAAGCTCGGCCGCATTTTCTGTGAGGTTGGTTTCATTCGACATGATTTTTAAATTCCTTGTCTTAAGGGGAGTCTTCTTTAAGCGGCTTGTTGTGCGCCACCGAATTGCGGGTGAACCAGAGCACCATCATGGGTCAGGGCAATGCCCTTGACGATATCGTCGTCCCAGTTGATGGCCAGCGCCTTTGTTTCCTTATCAATGATCAGGTTCATCAGGTTCAGGAGATTACGGGCATACAAGGCCGAAGAGTCTGTGGCCAGACGGCTCGGCACGTTGATATGGCCGATAATGCTGACGCCGTTCTTCCTGACGATCTTGCCCGCTTCGGAAAGTTCGCAGTTACCGCCTTGCTCGACGGCCAAATCAACAATAACCGCGCCGGGTTTCATGCTTTCAACCATCTTGGCGGTGATCAGGCGCGGGGCCGGACGTCCGGGGATCAGCGCGGTTGTAATCACGATATCCTGTTTGGCAATGGTTTCTTCGATCAGGGCTGCCTGTTTGGCTTTATACGCATCAGACATTTCCTTGGCGTAGCCACCTGATGTTTCGGCGGCTTTGGTTTCTTCATCTTCCACCATGATGAAATTCGCGCCCAGTGACTGGACTTGTTCTTTGGCGGCCATACGCACATCGGTTGCCGATACCACGCCGCCCAGACGGCGGGCTGTGGCAATCGCCTGAAGACCGGCAACACCAGCCCCCATAATAAAGACTTTGGCGGGCGGAATGGTGCCAGCGGCGGTCATCATCATGGGGAAGCCGCGAGTGAAATATTCGGCAGCATCCAAAACAGCCTTGTAACCGGCAAGGTTTGATTGTGATGACAGCACGTCCATAGCCTGGGCACGTGTAATACGGGGCACCAGTTCCATTGCAAAGGCATTGATACCCTTGGCTGCCAGATCCTTGATCAGTGCGGCGTTATTGTAGGGGGAGAGAATACCGGCAAGCAGAGCGCCCTTTTTAATATGGGAAAGCGTAGTGCTCTCGGGGGCCTGTACCGATAAAATTATGTCAGCATCCTTGACGCAAGCGGCGGCATCATCAGCCAGTTCGGCACCGGCATCTTTATACATATTATCTGTGTAGGAGGCTTCAAGGCCAGCCTCCTTTTGCACACGGACCGTACAGCCCAAGGCAATGTATTTCTTTACGGTTTCCGGAATAGCGGCCACGCGGCGTTCATGGGGCGCGGTTTCTTTCAATATAGCGATGGTCAGGCTCACGGCATGATTCCTATAGTTTACAGAACATTGTCATGTTGGATTAATCAGGCATGACGATGCCCCATCTGCCTGTCTTTGTGAAGCCCCAAATCATTTCTGAACACATCTTCATGCGTAACGGATTTTTATCGTACAGCAGAGCAAGGTGTGGGGGATTGCCTGTAATCGTGTTTTCGTTTAGATTCAAGATATTAGATTTTGTCTTTCATTCTCTTTCTTGCTCTGCATTTTTTGGAATTGCCTCGGCGATGAAACATCCCTTTCTTTTGGTCCATGCCAGTCTTTTTGCGTTGTGCCTTGTGGGGGGTGCAGCAGCCCATGCCGAGTCTATGACGGAAGCTGTGGCGCAGGCCTTGCAGCAGCATCCGTCTGTCATTGCGGCGATTGCCAACCGCAATGCCCTGTCTGAAGAACGGCGCGAATATGTCTCCGATTATTTCCCCGAATTGAACTTAAGTCTGGGTACGGGCCGTCTTTATGCAGACAATAGTACGAGTCGCGGTTTGAGCGTGACACGCGGTGTCGGCTACTCATGGATTAATGAAGGGAATATCTCTCTGCGCCAGACGATTTTCGATGGTTTTGAAACCAATAACCGTGTGGATGCCGCCACTGCCCGCCAAAGCTCTGCCCATCTTCAGATTATGGATGTGCGCGAGACACTGGCGATGCGGGCCATTGCCTCTTACCTCGAGGTTATGCGCAATCAGGAAACATTAGGGAAGCTTAAAGCCCATAATGCCAAGCTGGATGATTATATCAAACGCATTGAATTGATGGTTGATGAGGGCGTTGTTGACGAGTCAATGGCAGCCCAGGCCCGTGATGTCAGAGCGCAATTGAAAAGCACCGAAGCCACGGTCGAAGGCCTGCTGGCGAGTGCGATGTCCGATTATAACGAAGTGATTGGCCATGAACCGGAAACTGTGCTGGAAAAACCGGCAGGCATGATGGATATTATCGAACCTGATGTAGAAAAAGCGGTGGCGCTGGCCTTACAAAATCATCCGGCGCTGAAAGCCGCGCATTTCTCTGAATCTGCCTATGAACATGATGCCAATGCGGAGAAGGCATCCATCTATCCGGACCTCACAGGTGAAGTTTCTTACATGAAACGTGACCAGGCTGATGTGATTGGTGGTGAGGCTATTGATGCCAGAGCCATGTTGCGTGTGAACTGGGTTTTACAAACGGGTGGTGAACAATTTGCCCGTATGAAAAAGACGCAGCATCGTCAGGATGAAGCCGAAGCCCGTTTTCAGGAGCGCGCACGTCAGGTCGAGAAGGCTGTTCGTTCTTCCTATGCGGATCTGAAATCATCAGAGCGTCAGGTGACGGTTCTTCAAGATCGTGTACGTTTAAGCCGTGATCTTAAAAGGACACAAGAAACACAATTTGAAGGGGCGCGTATTAGCCTTCTGCAACTGATGCAAACCGAAAATGCGCTGTTCAACAGTGAAATGTCCTTGTTGAATGGGGAATACAGGCACCTGGCCTCGCAATATGCTGTGCTGGCGGGTATAGGAAAATTGCAGGAAAGCCTGCAATTGAGCGCGGCAGCGGCATCGCGGCATGAATGAACCTTCCGTAAAAGCAGAGTCCAAAAAATCGGATGTTAGGGATTACCTTCTGGAATCTCTCGTTTTCCTGACATCGCATCATGGTCATGCCAAATCGGCAGAAGCTCTTAAGGCTGGACTTGCTTATGATGAAAAAGGAATGACGCCCGAAGCTTTCTGTGAAGCCGCCCGTCGTTTGGGTTTGAAAGCCAAAATTATCAAGCAACGCCAGATCGCAGATATCACGGCAGGATTATTGCCGGCGGTCTTGATGATGAATGCAGGAAAGGCTCTGGTTCTAACCCATAAAGATAAGGACGGCCAGCTCCGCTTGTTTGATCCTGCCAGAAAAGAGCAGGCCAGTGCCAAAATTAAGGATATCCAGAAATCTTTTTCCGGATATGTCATTCTGGTTAGCCCTTCGGCGGCTTTTACTGATCCCGGTCTTGCGCATCCTGAAGATACCAAACGTACATGGTTTTGGTCCTTGGTGCATGATAACACTTCAATTTATGCCCGTGTGATGGTGGCCTCTGTTCTGATCAATCTGTTTGGTCTGGTTAGCCCGCTTTTCATTATGAATGTTTATGATCGTGTGATCCCGAATAGTGCGATTGAAACCGGATGGGTTCTGGCGATCGGAGCGCTGACGGCCTATGGTTTTGATTTTATTATGCGGACCTTGCGCGGCTATTTTATCGATATGGCGGGGCGTCGCATTGACGTGTTGGCCAGTCGCCGTATCTATGATCAGGTTCTGGATATCAAGCTCGCCGGCAAACCGGCATCGAGCGGCGCTTTTGCCAATATGCTGCGCGAATTTGACTCCGTGCGCGATTTTGTGACATCGGCTACGATGACTGCTTTGGTTGATCTGCCTTTTACGCTTTTATTCCTGCTGATGATCTGGATTCTCGCAGGCGCGCCTGCGCTTATGCTCTTTTTTATGATTATGATGGTTATAGGAATTGGCATGGCCCTGCAGATTCCACTGCGGGCCATGGTATCCCGCTCTTCCCATGCTTCGGAAGCCAAGCATGGCTTATTGGTTGAAACGATTGGTGCTCTTGAGGCGATTAAATCCATCGGTGCTGATGGCCGTTTGCGTGCCCGCTACGCTGCCCATATCGGCGAGGCAGCGGATTACGCCACCAAATCACGTTTCATTTCGGCGCTGGGTGTGAATATCGCAACATTCCTGCAACAATCTGTGACCATCATCATTGTGTTGATGGGGATGTATCTGGTGCGTGATGGCGA
Organism: Micavibrio sp.; assembly: GCA_046294845.1. Lineage (GTDB taxonomy): Bacteria > Pseudomonadota > Alphaproteobacteria > Micavibrionales > Micavibrionaceae > Micavibrio_C. The sequence goes on from JBKBNU010000001.1 coordinate 1,005,180, forward strand.
TATGACGATGGGGGCTTTGATAGCCTCTGTCATGTTGGGTGGCAGGGCCATTGCTCCGATTGGTCAGGTGGCCAATTTGCTGACGCGTTATCATCAATCCAAAGGGGCTCTGGCAACATTAAACCGTCTGATGGCCAAGGACGTGGAACGGCCCGAAGGCAAGCAGTTCCTTCACCGTCCGCATTTTGAAGGAAAAATTGTTTTTGACCGTGTAGGGTTTTCCTATCCGGCAACTGATCGCAAGATCCTTGATAATATCAGTTTCACCATCAATCCGGGAGAGAAGGTGGGTATTGTCGGGCGTGTGGGTTCCGGTAAAAGCACGATTGCCCGTTTGATGATGGGGCTTTATGAACCGCAGCAAGGGGCTATTCTGGCCGATGATACCGATTACCGCCAGATTGATCCGGCAGATTTGCGTCGTAATATGGCTTATATCGCACAAGATGTAGTCCTGTTCCGTGGTACCATTCGCGAGAATATTGCTGTTGCCAGACCACAAGCCAGGGAAGATGAAATTCTGCAGGCTTCCAAACTTTCCGGTGTCCATGAATTTATTTCCCGCCACCCGATGGGCTATGACGCGCCTGTGGGCGAACGTGGTGAAGGATTATCGGGGGGGCAAAGACAGGCAATTGCGTTGGCACGCGCGATGCTTTCCCATCCGCAAATTTTTGTTTGCGACGAGCCGACCAATGCGATGGATAGCTTCGCTGAAGAAGCTTTCGTCCGTCATGTGCAATCGCAAATTGCCGGTAAAACATTTGTTATGATTACTCACCGCCAAAACTTACTGACATTGGTTGACCGTTTGATCCTGATGGATCAGGGCAAGGTTTTGATTGATGGTCCACGTGATCGCGTTTTGCAGGCCTTGGCACAGGGCCGCGTGGAAGTCCCCTCATCCAAAGGGGCGTCATCATGAATGAGAATAACGATCATATTGAATTCATGGAACAGCTGGAGGCGGCTACACGGATGAAGCCGCATATAGCATCCAATATTCTGCTTTGGTCGATCACAGGGCTAATTGTCTTTTTTATCGTCTGGGCGAGCGTTGCCAAGGTAGAAGAGTTAACCAGAGGGCAAGGGCAGGTCGTGCCAACGCAAGAAATCCAGATTGTCCAGAGTCTGGAAGGTGGTCTTCTGCAGGAACTTCTGATCGCGCAAGGGGATAAGGTTACCAAAGGCCAGGTTCTGATGCGTTTAAGTGACATCATGTTCTCCTCGGAGGAAAAAGGAACTGAAGCCAAAGCTGATAGCTTGATGCTGAAAATCTTGCGTCTCGAAGCCGAGGCAGAGGATAAGAATTTTTCTATACCTGATGATCTTTCCCAACGCGTGCCAGGGATTGCACAGAACGAGATGGCTTTATATATCTCCCGCCAGCAGGAATTAAAAAATGCGCTTTCTATTCTTGATGATAAAACCTCCAAGGTAAAATCCGATATGGATGAATCTCAGGCACAGATCAGCCGTTTATCATCAAGCCGTTCTTCCTTGCAGCAGGAATTGACCATTACCCGCGAAATGGTTGCCAAAAAAGCTGTCTCCAAGCTTGAGCAGATCCGTCTTGAACGGGAGGTCACAGACGCTTCCGGCCAGATCAGGGTCCTGCAGGAAAAAATTGAAGGCTTGCGCTCCGAATTAAGTGCGGCAGAAAAGCAAAAGGCCGATCAGCGCGACCGCTTCCGCAGTCAGGCTTTGACGGAATTGTCCGAAGCCAAAACACAAAGCGCCCAATTGACGGAAAGCCTGAAATCGATTGGTGACCGCGTGAGTCGCACGGAATTGAAGGCTCCTGTTGACGGTGTAGTAAACAATATTGCGATCAGAACGATTGGTGGCGTGATCCAGCCCGCGCAAAAATTAATCGAAATCGTTCCGGTCGACAGCGAACTCAAAGTAGTTGCCAAAGTGCTTCCCAACAATATTGCCTTCTTAAGGGTAGGGCAGGATGTCAAGGTCAAGATCAGTGCCTACGACTCTCAAAGATATGGCAGCCTTGATGGCCAACTGACACGCATTGGTGCCAGCAGCGTGAATGATGATGAAGGCAATGTTTTCTTCGAGATTGAAGTCAGAACAGACAAGAATTATTTGGGTTCCGAAGATCGTCCGTTGCCGGTAACACCTGGTATGGTAGCAACTGTAGAAGTGGTTACAGGCAAGCGCACGATCATGGAATATCTTTTGAAACCTTTCCTGATGGCGCGTGAACGGGCCTTCCGCGAACCTTAAGGAGGGCTTGATGTCACGTTTGATCTATAGCCGCCTCTTTCATTTCTGTATACTTTTTATCCTGCTCATATTGTCGGTTTACTATAGTAATTCAGGACATATTCTCAGGAAGAAGCTGCAGTATGCCGTTTTTGATCAATATAATGAAATATACAAGCGTCCCCCCACTGAGGATATTTTAATCGTAGATATTGATGAGGCTTCTTTATCCCATCTCGGGCAATGGCCTTGGCCGCGCACGGTGATGGCTGATTTGATTACAAGGCTCAAAGGCATGGGTGCAAGCGTTGTAACGTTTGATATGGTATTTGCCGAAGCTGACCGTACATCTCCCGGTTATATGGCAGCCCGCCTGCCGGAGGGAGATGATTACGTTGATCTGAAGACAAAAATTTCAAGTCTTCCCAACCATGATGATGTGTTTTCAGCGGCGATCAAGGAGGCAGGGAATGTTGTGACGGGTTTTGTTATCGCTGATCAAAGTACAACACGTTCTGATCCGTTGCTTAAAAGACCCTTGCGTTTTTTGCCTCCAGCTAAAGCCGATGAAATGCGCGCGCAGTTTGGTAACTTTACGACCTATCCGCAAAATCTTGTGGCCAATCTCGAAAACATTGATAAGGCTGCCGCGGGTAGCGGCCACTTCATCGCCGAGCCTGATGTGGATGGTATTATTCGCAAAGTATCCTTGTTTGCACAGCATCAGGCGGCTGGAAGCGATAAGCCTGATTTATATCCTGCACTGAGTGTTGAAACCTTGCGGGTGTTTGTTGATCCCCGTTCCGAAAATCAGATCCGGTTGATCAAGGAGGAAGAGCGTCAGAATTTAGGTACCTCTTATACATTGAGGATTGGCCAGAAATTTGATGTCCCGATTGAACCGGACTCGCAATTCTGGGTTCATTATCGCGATATCGGAAAATCAGAATATCTTTCAGCTTATAAAATTCTGTCTCCTGAATTTGAAAAGGAAGTCAGGGAAAAAATTGATGGCAAAATCGTATTTGTAGGCACCAGTGCTATTGGCCTTAAGGATATCAGGGCAACTCCTTTAAGTCTGAGTATTCCCGGGGTTGAGGTGCATGTGAATATTGTTGAGCAGATTATGCAGAAAAAATTTATGGTCCGTCCACCTCTGGTGGCTGGCGCCGAAGCATGGTCCATTCTCGCTGTCGGTTTGCTCATTATCATAAGTGCCCCGTTTCTGAATGCCTTGATTGTGGGGATGTTTGCGCTGATTGCGGCAGCAGGAGGATTTTTCCTTTCATGGCATGCCTACACGCAATGGGGCGTATTGCTTGATCCGGCCTATCCGGCGTTCTCTGTCTTTATGATATTTTTGGTATCAACATTACTTTCCTATATCAGGATTGAGGCAGATCGCCGGCGTGTGAAGAATGCCTTTGGTTACTATATTTCTCCCGATTTTATGGAAGAATTGACCCGCAACCCTGAAAAACTGGCTCTGGGTGGCGAGACACGTGAATTGACGGTGATGTTCACTGACATTCGCAATTTTACGACCATATCGGAAAGCCTTGCGCCTGCCGAGTTGATCCAGCTGATGAATGATTTCCTCACACCTATGTCCGATCTTGTCATGCAGAACAGAGGCACAATCGACAAATTTATGGGCGATGCCATGATGGCGTTCTGGAATGCCCCTCTGGATGACCCCGATCATGCGCGCCATGCCTGTTTGACCGCGCTTAAGATGAACGAAGCCTTGAAGCCGATTAATATGAAGCTGAAAAAGGATGCGGAAGCCAAAGGGCTGACACCTTTGGTCCTGCAAGCAGGTATTGGTGTCAATACAGGTCCGGTTTCCGTAGGCAATATGGGGTCACGCCAGCGTTTTGCCTATTCTGCCTTGGGTGATAATGTCAATCTGGCTTCACGCCTTGAAGGCCAAACCAAATCATATGGTGTCGATAATCTGATTGGTATGGAGACTCAGCTCCGTGTCAGTGATCTGGCAACGCTTGAATTGGATTTGTTGCGGGTGAAGGGTAAGTCAGCGCCTGTTCGTATTTTTACATTGATTGGTGATGAAAACGTTGCTCTCTCTGATGAATTCATAAAGTGGAAAAATGCACACGATCAGATGCTTTCAAATTATCGCCAGCAAAAATTCGACGAAGCAAACGACTGCATTCAGAAATGTTGTGATTTATCAGGTGGCAGGCTGTCGGCGTACTATGAGATTTTTAGATCCCGTATTGAGGACATGAAAAAACACCGCCCCGGCGATGGCTGGGACGGTGTTTTTATAGCGACATCAAAGTAACCTAGTTTACGGTCACGCCAATATTGTCATCAATCAATAGCTGATATCCGGAACCGAAGTTATAGATGTTATATGTCTGGCTATCTACCACGGTTGTGCCAGCTGCAATGAGGCCTGCACCGGACATAGATGTCATATTTGAAGGATCATCAATTGTAAGATTTTTTACACCTACACCATTCTCCCCTATAAGAAGTGTATAGCGGCCTGCATTTGTGTATTGCGATGTCTCCATCAGTTCAAATATATCATCCAGACCAAGGGTAAGAGATTGTGTACCGGCGGCGTTCATCATAATTCTCTCAACACCTGAGAATTCGCTGACGTTCCGTAGGTCCAGTGTGCCTGTATCCATAAGTAACAATCTGTCATTCGCACCATTTCCACCATCAATGACGCGCGCCATATTGGATCCTGTGCCATAAAGACGTATCAGGTCATCACCGTTTCCGGCCTGAAAGCTGACGCTTTGATGGCGGGTGCCACCATTCAAATTCGCCATAATGTTGTTGGCAGTGCCGCCGACCAAACCATCATTATCGCTTGAGGTTATCATGTCATATCCGGCATTGGCATAGCTGCCGACATCGGTATGAACTTCCGGATCCGGCGCTGCAATATTCGATGGGTCAGGAGCGCCATAAACAATGAAGTAGCCACCGTCTGTGCCATTGAAGTCGGGTGAACTTAGTATCATATCTTCAAATCCGTCACCGTTTTGATCGCCAATTGAAGTGGCTTCCATTGAAAATCCGGAAGGGGATCCGTAGTTAGCGAGGTCAAATGTAAGATGATAGCCACGGCCCGGGTTATTCGTAACCCAGTTCGGATCGAGTGCAATCGTGCCCGTTAATGAGGGGGAGCCATATATCACAAAGGCATCAACAACATTGCCGTTTCTGGTGGCTACAAAGATATCATCATAGCCATCACCATTAAAATCACCGGCAGAGCCCGCGCCGACTATTGTATTACCGGATGTGATACGCAAATCCTCTACCGTACCTATGGCGCCACCTGTATTACCGCCCCTGATCAGGAACAGGTTATTGGTCGCGTATGAGTTATCAATCAGCAAGTCTGTCCGGCCATCACCATTGGTATCACCGACGCTGTATATCGACATCTGGCCGGTTGAGTTGTTGATACCTGTAATAGCAACATCGGCTGTACCGTTTGCCGTATCAGCACCATAATAGATATTGACATAGGCGCTAGAGCCAACACTTCCCACAGCAAGATCGCCATAACCATCATTGTTAAAATCCCGCAAGGCCGTCATGGTAGAACCAAAATAATCGCCGGTTACACCATCACTTAATGGAGTAAAGCTGATACCACTAAATGCAAATGAACTATTTCCCTGATGCCATGACAGATTTCCTCTATCCCCATCAAACTGCTTGGCTGTTGCAAATATATCGGCATAACCGTCGCCATTGAAATCGACCATCGCAACCTGATAACCGAAATTGTCATTGACGCTTCCGCCGCCGGTTGTAGAAAAACTGAAAATGTTGGCACCACTATGCAGGTTGACCTGTCCTTCATCGGCTGTGACATCGAAGAGTGGCCTGCCGACAAGGATGTCGGTATGGCCATCACCGTTGACATCACCACCACCGGCAACAACCAGGGAACCCGAATCATTTGTCGGATTCAGATTGTTTCCTGCTCCGGGCAGATTGACAACGCCGCTTGCCGCAATATTTGTCGTGACGGCAAAATTGTTGCTGCCATTGTGATCAAAATCACCGAGGTAGGCTGCATGGTAACCAAGCCCGAAACCCGAAGACCCCGGTGTCCATGTGCCCTGAGAGGTATTCATTGTATCAAGATTAAGGCTTGAGGGGGCTGTGGGTGCAGGAGTGCTGTAGTCATCATAGATAGCTTCCACTCTGGCGGTGTCTGTACGGCCATCAGCCAATCTGACACCAACTTCCACTGTACCGATTAGCTCTCCTATACTAAAGCTCGCAAGGTCTGCTTCACCGGCTGCTGTAAGAACGATTTTATAGACACCGCTGGCTTCCTTGACCAGAATAAAATAGGGGTCTCCACCGCCATTTTCGGGGACGGTAATAAATTTTATGCTAGCACTTTCATAGGCTATCGTCGTGTATACACGGCCTACAACAGCACCTTCCAAAGCATCATCATCTACGAAAACTTCCAATACAAGTTCCAGAGGCGGTAACGGTGGCGGTTCCAAAGCTGTTGTTGTTGCTGTTCTTGTTGTGGTTGTTGTCGTGCCGGTGACTGTTGTCGTCGTTTGTGTAAGAGGAGCAGTTACGCCTAAAAGCGTTCCGCCAACAATATCTCTGTTCTGTGCTGTGCTGTATGGATCAGACGCCAGTTTAATGCTGTCATCAAATCCTGTGACATTGGGATCACTGAAGATGTCATAGGTTGCTGTCACGGGCTGTTGTGCCTCTTGAAGCACTTTTGTTTCATCGGTCGCAGGCACAGGTTCGTCCGGTAATGCAGGCTCGGGTGCAGAATCCTGTGTTGGTTCTTGCTGTTGGGGTGCTGCATCCTGATTGATCGTGCCTTCTATAGAACCGTTTGTTTCATTCAGGGTGTTAAAAAATCCCGGATTGACCTGACCAATATCACCGTAGTTTGCGCGCATCTGGTCCGTGGTCATTTGACCATTCATATTGATCTGATTTTCGTAACCTGTCAGTGTGACGGTATCGTACTGATCAGAAAGAGTGACTTCTGTAACACCATTTCTGATAACGATGGCGCCCTCTACAACTGTAATCTGGCTTTCACCATCGGGATTGATATGACCGGCAATCGTGGTTCCGCGAATACCAATAGACCCGACAGGCGTATCAATTTGTACATCGTCCGGATCATCACGGCCAATCAGGCCGGATGTGAACACGAACATACCACGTAGAATAGACACGTTGGTCTCACCGCTCTGTGAGGCAGGATCAAATACATATTCATCGATTGCCAGACGGGCATTGTTTGATACGGCAAAGGAAGATTCATCCACAAATACAATATTCACCGCACCTTCGGCTGAGGTTTCTATGATATCGCCCTGATAAATTTCTGTACCCAGCGTGATTTTTTCGGATGAGCCATCCGGATGCGTAACTGTGGCATCACCGCTCACTTCCTTCACCAGACCGACAGCGCTTTCGTCGCTTGCTGTTTCGTTGGCGGCATATTCGGTGTGACCTTCGGTCTTCACAAACGATTCAACAAGCGCAGGGGTTAATTGACCGCCCTGACTTGTGACCAGAGTAGGCGGGGTGTCGGCGCTGAAGTAATTTTCAATGATAACCTCCTGACCGTCACTGCCGTGAAGTACAAGATCCTGACCATCACGCACAATGTCGCCTTGTGTCAGGAAATCGCCCTGAGGCAAAGATATGCTTTCATGGTCATCTGCTTGCAAGACCGTCATTTGGCCTTCGCCAGCACTTCCGGTTTGCCCGCCTTGATCATCGAAATTGTTCCGCGCCATTCTTTTTCCCCAATAACCCTCGCAAACAAGGATATCTTTTGACCCACATCACACTTTAAGCGGAAAGCCATTCCCTATAATTTCTAGCCTTCCATCCCCCGGCCCGGTCTTTAAAAAACCTCAAAGCCGATTCCTTTCCTTCCAAAAGGACGGGCACGGCTACACGCCGCGCATTCTCTCATTCTACGGGGGGATTGTTTAATATCAGGTAAGCTTTCGCTCTAATTTTAGCTAAAAGCCTGATTTTGCCTTTTTGATCAGGCGGATATACGGACAGGCTGCCAGCTTTTCAGCAATTCGATAACCTGCTTTTCCGGCAAGGGTTTGGCAAAATGATAGCCTTGGGCCGCTTCGCAACCCATTTGCCCCAACAGGTTGGCTTCTTCACGGGTTTCGACACCTTCGGCGATAATATTGAGGCCCATATTGCGGCCCAGACCGATAATCGAGCGTACCAGTTCGAGGCTGCGCGTATCTTTGGCCATAGCCCGAATGAAGCTCTGATCGATCTTCAAGGTTTCGATTGGGAAATAATAGAGATAGCTCAGGGAAGAATATCCCGTACCAAAATCATCGATGGAGATCCCCATGCCGGCATCTTTACATTTTTGCAAAGTCTCTTTGGCATTGTCTGGTTGCTGCATCAACAAGCGTTCGGTAATTTCCAGTTTGATCTGCCAAGGCTTAAGGCCGCTGCCCACGGTCGTTCCCACAGTATTTTCTACAAAATCGCTCTCTACAAAATCATGGCTCGAAAAATTGACGCTGACATAGAGCTTTTCACTCTCTCCCAACGCATTTTCAATCCGTTTGAGAGCAGCACAGGACTCTTTAAGAGCCCATTTACTGGCCTCTACAATCAGGCCGCTTTTTTCGGCAATCGGAATGAAAAGGCCAGGTGAAATAAAGCCTTTTTCAGGATGTGTCCAGCGCATCAGCGCTTCGAATCCTAAAACTTGGCCGTTTTTCAGATCGACGATCGGCTGGTAATGGAGCTCGAGTTGGTTGCTTTCCAATGCGTGCTTGAATTCATTGGAGATAGTAACGGATTCCACAACATCGCTTTGCTGGGCGTAGTTACGTTCCAGAATTTCCGGTGGGGGAACGGCAGAACTTTCATGCAGGATTTCGGCACGTGTCAAAGTGTCACGGAATCTTGTCAGGATGACTTGGGAAATCATCTGAATGACAGGATCAGATGATTTGAGACGCTGGCTGAAATCCTCTTGTGTGATTTCCAGCATACGGCAATCTTTCAGCGCACGCACTGTGGCTACACGGGGGGCTGCATCAACAATGGCCATTTCACCAATAATGGTACCGGGCCCACGTGTGCTGATGACCTGTGATTTGCCATCGGCACGCTGGATCAGGATTTCAACCTGTCCCTCTTCAATAATATAGGCGCAATCGCCAGGTTCACCTTGTTTCAGGATAACTTCACCGGCTTTAAATGTCCGTCGTGCGTGTTGGCCGCTCATGAAAGAGTCTTGTCCTTACAATTCTTATGATTCCCCACAAACCTTCGAGATGAAGGCCTAAATTGTCATGTTTACTATGCAACAGAAGGGGTTAGCGTGCGGTTAATGAATAGTCGTGCTCTATTATGGGCGCAGGTCTAAACATTTGTAAATCCATCATTTATATGAAGGCAGAGATGTATTTTTGCCATAATATTGTATGCGGGTGCTATTCTGGGAGGCCACAAGGCCGCCCCTATAGAAAAGGCGCCCTTTTCGCTTGACAGAGCAGGGGGTTGGCCGTTATTGTCCGACCCTGATCCAGAATTCGAGCAAGGAACAATGCGATGAAAGTCGTTAACTCGTTGAAAACATTGAAAGTTCGTGACCGCAACTGTAAGGTTGTGAAGCGCCGTGGCCGCGTTTATGTCATTAACAAAAAGAACCCGCGCATGAAGGCCCGCCAAGGCTAATCCTTCACGTCATTGACGGTTTTGAAAGAACCCGCCCATGCTTTCGCAGGCGGGTTTTTTGTGTCACGCTGATGCGGCTGTTAACGGGGGCGGGACGGGGTCATGGAAGGGCTGCGGACAATCGAAAACGAGGATTTTTATCAGGCGGCACTCCCGAAGCTCAAGAAGCTTGAATCTCTGCGACGGGTCAAATTTGCAACTTACAAGATACGCAAAAAATGGGGTATCACACTGGCGACTATGCTGACACCTGTCTGCGGGTGGCTTGACTGGTTGTTGATCCGTATGCAAAGCGGTGATGATGGCGTAGCCGGTGTTACTGTTTTCTTTCTGGGCGCGCTTTATTGGTGGGTAACCCAGCCCAAGCGCCAATATGCCCTGGCGTACAAAAAGAATATTCTGCCCGGTATTGCGCGCCTGTTTGGTGACTTTAGCTACAAGGCTGACGGCAAAATTCCGATAGAGGTTTTAAAGTCGTCCGGTATTGTTCCAGCCCATAACCGCTATGAGTCGGAAGATTATTTTACCGGCTCCTATAAGGGTATCACCATCAATCTGTCTGAAATTCATCTTGAAAGGCGTTCCAGCAACGGCAAGCAAACAACATATGTCAGTGTGTTTAAAGGGCTGGCTATATTGATCGATATGCCACGCCAGAAATTTCATGGACACACGGTTTTAATGCAGGATGTCAATGGATGGGGGAAGTGGTTTCAGGAGATGTACCTGAATCTTGACCATGCCAATCTTGTTGATCCGGAATTTGAGAAGGCTTTTGATGTTTATACAAACGATCAGGTAGAGGCGCGTTACCTGATTGACCCTTCTATGATCGAAAATCTCAAAGATATGCGGGATATTTACAAGGCCCAGACTTTTTCTGCCGCCTATTATGATCACCGCGTTCTGGTTCTGCTGCCCTCCAAATATAATTATTTTGAACCGGCGGAGATCGATGTTCCCGCAACCAATCCTGATGCGATTGTACGTATGAAAGAGGAATTAGGGCGGGTTCTTGATCTGGTTGACTACCTTCAGGTTTATGAACCTTCACGTCAGATCCCCGAGGACAACAAAATATGAAAATATTATTCTGTAAAACTAGTATGTGTGGAGCATAGACCTTGGTGTGCTTTGAAACGATATGTGAATGACTGGAAATTTTTTCCAAGAAACACGGTGCAGCAAAGGGATGGCTCTGCTATAAAAACCCTGAAATTTCAGCAACAGCAGCGAAAGTGCGTCTATGTTTTCGAAACTCTTTGGTTTCATGTCAGCCGATATGGGTATTGATCTGGGTACGGCCAACACTCTGGTCTATGTCCGTGACAGAGGGATCGTCCTTAACGAACCTTCCGTGGTCGCGATCTCTATGGTCAACGGCAAGAAACAAATTCTTGAAGTGGGTAACGAAGCCAAGCAAATGCTGGGGCGTACGCCGGGGAATATTGTTGCCATTCGTCCGTTGCGTGATGGTGTAATTGCCGACTTTGATGTTACCGAAGCGATGATCAAACATTTTATCCGTAAAGTTCACAATCGCCGTTTTGGTGTTAGTCCGCGCATGATCATTTGCGTGCCTTCAGGTGCAACAGCTGTTGAACAGCGCGCGATTATTGAGTCTGCCCAAAGCGCAGGTGCCAGCGATGTAGCCTTGATTGAGGAGCCCATGGCAGCTGCAATTGGTGCAGGATTGCCTGTAACCGAGGCCACAGGTTCAATGGTTGTCGATATTGGTGGTGGTACAACAGAAGTTGCTGTTATTTCCTTGGGGGGGATTGTTTACTCGAAATCCGCACGCGTGGGCGGCGATAAGATGGATGATGCCATCATCAACTATATTCGCCGTGTTCATAACCTGCTGATCGGTGAAACAACAGCCGAACGTATTAAAAAAGAAATAGGTTCTGCTTGTCCGCCTGCCGATGGCGAAGGCCGCAAGATTGAAATCAAGGGCCGTGATCTTATGAATGGTGTTCCTAAAGAGATCATCGTGACCGAACGCCAGATTGCCGAGGCTCTGTCCGAGCCTGTGGGCCAGATCGTTGAGGCCGTGAAAGTGGCGCTTGAACATACGCCGCCGGAACTGGCTGCCGATATTGTTGATAAGGGTATTGTGATGACGGGTGGTGGCTCGCTGCTCAGCAATCTTGACTATGTGCTGCGCCACGCCACGGGTCTGGCTGTGACGATTGCTGACGATCCCTTGTCATGTGTGGCGCTGGGTGCGGGGCATGCACTTGAGGAACTCAAGAACCTCAAGGGTATTTTGATAAACGGCAATTTTTATTAAAATACAATTTATCGTATCTTAGGGTCATACAGGCGAATTTTATCCCCATGAATCCATCGTGGTTGTGGACGATGCCTCATATTTTTTGTTAGACTGGGATTGTAAGGACTTGCTTCATCAGGGCTTAGTCTTTATCCATACGCTTATTCTTAATGACATTAAACAGGCGCTTTTATAAATATAGAAGACAGCCTATTTTCATAACAGGAAGTTGACTTGCGCGTTCGTTCTCGTCCCCGCAGCTTAATCAGAATCGCTACGCTTCAGGCGTGGGGACCGCGGGCGACTTCAATGATTTTTGCAGGTGTGGCGCTGATCCTGTTTACGATGTCCTTTGCCAGCCCGAATAATATGCGCACGATCCGTACAGGTGCTGCCGATTTATTTGCGCCAGTATTATCTGTGGTCAATTATCCTGTAGAGCAGGCTACAAACTATGTTCGCTCGATTACAGGTTTGGCCGAACTGCAGACTGAAAATTCACGTCTTTTGCAGGAAAATGCCCGCCTGCGCGAATGGTATCATGCGGCGATGCAACTCAAAAGTGACAATGAGTCACTGCAAAAATTGCTGAAAGTGCAGCTTGAACCCCAGCATAGCTTTATCACAGCCCGTATTATCGCTGACTCAGATACTGCTTATGTCCGCAGCCTTCTGGTGATGGCGGGCCGTGAGAGCGGTGTGGATGATAGCCAGTCTGTTATGGGCGGTGAGGGTTTGATTGGTCGTGTTGTTGAAACAGGCGAAAAAACCGCCCGTGTCCTTTTGTTGACAGATATGAACGCCCGCGTGCCTGTTTTTGTAGGGTCCGGAAATATCCGCGCTATGGTCGCAGGCAACAATACAGATACACCTTTACTGATCCATTTGCCGCCGCAGGTTGATGTGAAGGCGGGCGACAGGATTGTGACATCCGGACATGGCGGCCTTTATCCCCATGGTATTCCTGTGGGCGAAGTTATGGTCAGTGAAGATGGTCATAAGCTGGTTAAGCTTTATGCCGATATTGACCGTATCAATTATGTCCGTGTCGTAAAGCGCACAGATGATCCAAACCTGAGGATGGCTCCGGTTTCCCCCACCGCAGCGGATTGACCTTCACAGCATCAAGCTTTAGTTTCCTCTTTATGGCAAGAAGAAAGAGGAGCAGGGGCGTTGTTGCCTCGGAGATATCTTTATCAAGACGAGGGCTGGAAATGCTTTCGCGTCTTGTTCTGGCTTACGGCCTGATTGCGCTTCTTTTCCTTTTGAACCTGACGGCACTTCCTATTCCCCACGCCGGTATGGTCAAGCCGCATTTGTTTCTCATGGTTGTTTATTACTGGGCGATTTTTATGCCCCGGCTTATTCCGACATGGCTGTGTTTTCTGGCCGGTGTACTGCTGGATATCCTTTCCGGCATGCCCACAGGTCTGCAGGCATTTATTCTGGTGATCGTACAAAGTCTCGTACGTGACCAGCGTAAATTCCTGATGGCGCAGCCTTATATTTCTATCTGGGCGATTTTTGGTTTTGTTGTGGCGATGGCTGCAGGGCTGCAATGGTTGATGTATGGAATGGCACAGGATTTTCAGTGGTTGCCGATTATGCCGGCAGCAGTAAGCGCCCTTGTAACCTTCTGCCTGTTCCCGCTGGTGACAATCGGCCTGATTGCCATTCACCGTTTATTGTCACCCGCGCAAGCACATTACCCGTAAGGATCAATCATGGAACGCGATCATGACCGGGTTTTAAGTTTCTCACGTCGGGCTTTTGTTGTCGGCGGCATACAAGGACTTCTTCTGGGAACGCTTGTCGGGCGCTTGGGATGGCTGCAGATTACGCAAAGCCAGCGTTACAGAACCTTGGCAGAAAACAACCGTATCAATGTGCGTTTGATCGCGCCAGAACGCGGTTTGATTATTGACCGGGCCGGCAAGGTTCTGGCGATGAATGACCAGAATTTCAGACTGATCATTATTCCTGAACAGACGGAAGATTTGGACCTGACACTCCGCAACTTGCAAAAGCTGATTGACCTTGATGACAAGACCATAGACAGGCTGAAGAAGAAGGCTAAAGAAAACAGGCCTTTCTTTCCGTTGGAAGTACGTGAAAATCTTGATTGGGAAACTGTTGCCAGTATCGAAGTTCACTTGCCGGAATTGCCCGGTGTATCTATCGATGTGGGACAGGTGCGCAGTTATCCCATGGCACAGGCAACCGCGCATATTCTGGGTTATGTGGGTGCCGTCAGTAAAGGCGATGAAGGCGAAGACCCGCTTCTAAAGATGCCGGGTTTTAAAATCGGCAAGACAGGACTTGAAAAAACTTTTGAAAAGGATCTGCGCGGCAAGGCCGGTGCAGCCGAGGTCGAGGTCAATGTGCTGGGTCGCGAAGTACGACAGCTCAGGAAGACAGAGGCCGAGGCCGGGAAGACCTTGCGTCTGACACTGGATGCCGATTTACAAACCTATGCTCAGGAACGTTTGCTGGCACAGCGGAGTGTCTCTGCTGTTATCATGGATGCGCATAGCGGGGAAATTTATTCGCTGGTTTCATCGCCTAGTTTTAATCCAAATGACTTTGCCAAAGGTATTCCTGTTGATCTGTGGGAGGGGCTACTGTCCGATCCGGCCTTGCCTCTGAATAACAAGGCTGTCGGTGGTCTTTATCCGCCCGGTTCGACATTCAAGATGATTACCGCACTTGCTGCCCTTGAAGCCGGCTTGGTGAATGAATACAGCACAGCCTTCTGCCCAGGCCATTATGAGCTGGGTAACGCCCGTTTCCATTGCTGGAAGCGCGGAGGGCATGGCAACGTCAATATCATCAGGGCTTTGGCTGAATCCTGCGATACTTATTTTTATAAGATAGCTGTCGAGTTGGGGATTAACCGGATTGCCGACATGGCCAAGCGCTTTGGATTGGCGCAAGGACTGGATATTGAGTTGCCGGAAGAAAAAGTGGGACTGATGCCCACCACCCAATGGAAAAAGCAAGCCCTGAAAGATATCTGGCATCCGGGTGAGTCTATCGTTTGTTCAATCGGTCAGGGTTATATTCAGGTCACACCATTACAGCTGGCAGTCATGACAGCACGTCTTGTGAACGGGGGTTATGCTGTCAAGCCGTGGCTGGCAGGATATGTGGGCGAACATCCCACCCACGAGCAGCCTTGGCCCAAGATCGGGGTTAAGACCAAGTATTTAGAAATGATCATGAAGGGTATGGATCACGTTGTGAATTATCCGGGCGGGACCGCCATGGGTTCCCGTATTCAGGTCGAAGGCATGGAAATGGGCGGTAAAACTGGTACATCGCAGGTGAAAAGGATTACAGCAGAGGAACGTGCCCGCGGTATCAAACAGGAAGATTTGCCGTGGAAGTTCAGGCACCATGGCCTATTTGTTGGTTATGCGCCTGTCCATGATCCGCGTTATGTTTGTTCTGTGGTTGTTGAACATGGTGGTGGTGGTTCGGCAGCAGCAGCTCCTATTGCCAGTGATCTTCTACTGCAAGCACAAAAAATTAATCCTGCGGCTCGCAGTCTATGGGTCGATACAGGCAAGAAACGGGATGAATCATTCCCGCCGCGTAAACCGGCTGCGAAAGCACAGGAAGGGTAAGCGTTATGAGTTTGTCTTTCGATGTCAGTAAGGATCAAAACTGGGTTGCCAAGTTTATCAATTTGAACTGGGGCCTGATTACGCTGATAAGTCTTATCTCGGGTATCGGGTTTTTGGCGCTTTATTCGGCGGCAGGCGGCAATCTGGAGCCTTGGGCATCCAAGCAAATGATCAGGTTTGGTGTCTTCTTTGTCATGATGATTGTGATCGCGCTGATTGATATACGATTCTGGTACAGGATTTCCTATATTCTTTTTGCCGTCGGTTTTGTTCTGCTGGTCTTTGTTGAATTTATGGGCCAGATGGGCATGGGGGCACAACGCTGGATTAATTTGGGGTTTGTGCAGATCCAGCCTTCCGAGTTGATGAAAGTGGCGATCATCATGTCTATGGCACGTTATTGTCACCGTGCTACCTTGGATGACATGCGGCGCCTTTCCTTCCTGATTGTACCCACGTTAATGGTTTTACTGCCCGTGGGGCTGGTGTTGCTGCAACCGAATCTCGGTACAGCCACGATCATGCTGGCGAATGGCGCGGCTTTATTGTTCGTGGCGGGGGCGCCTGTCTGGCTTTACCTTTTGGGCATGGCATCGTTGGCGGCCTTCATACCGTTGGTCTGGCATTTTTATATGCATGATTACCAGAAGCAGCGTGTTCTGACTTTCCTTGATCCTGAATCCGATCCTTTGGGTGCTGGCTATCACATTACCCAATCCAAAATTGCTTTGGGTTCGGGCGGGATTGATGGTCGCGGCTTTCTGCAGGGTACGCAGAGCAAGCTTAACTTCCTGCCGGAAAAACAGACTGACTTTATTTTCACCCTTTGGGCGGAAGAATGGGGGATGCTGGGCGGGACGCTGTTGCTGCTGCTTTTTGGTCTGGTGTTCCTGTATTGCGGCTGGATTGCTTTCCGCTGCCGTCATGCCTATGGGCGTTTCCTGGCTTTTGGCCTGATGGTTAACTTCTCGCTTTATATGTTTATCAATGTAGCGATGGTGATGGGGCTTATCCCTGTGGTGGGGATTCCTTTACCTTTGGTTTCCTACGGTGGTACAGCAATGATGGCCTGTATGATAGGTTTTGGCCTGATCATGTCGGCGAGTATTCACAGGGATTCAAAGCTCGGCAGTTTCTGACGACCAAATAGACGGACAAAAGAAAAGCCCCCAAATGGGGGCTTTTTTATTCATGATGAAATGGTGATCAGGCAGCCTGATTAAAGCTGATACCTTTTTCAGCAAGCACTTGTTGCAGCTCTCCGCTCGCATACATCTCGCGAATAATGTCGCAACCGCCTACAAACTCGTTTTTGATGTAGAGCTGAGGGATGGTTGGCCAGTTGGTGAATTCCTTGATGCCCTGACGGATATCGTTATCTTCCAGAACGTTGATGTCTTTGAATACAACCCCGAGCTGGGAAAGGATTTGCACAACAGCAGCCGAAAAACCGCATTGCGGAAAAACCGCTGATCCCTTCATGTAGAGAACCACGTCATTATGTTCCAGATCAGAACGAATTCTTTCGAAGACAGTATTGGGAACGGTTTGCTGCATCATAGTGTTTACTCCTTACCTCATACTTAATTTCATTACTCAGGCACGGCTGTTTGTATAGCCAGTGCGTGAAGCTCATTTCCCATTTTACCTTGCAGGGCTGTATAGACCATCTGGTGCTGTTGCACGCGGCTTTTGCCGCGGAACGATTCAGACACAATATAGGCCGCATAGTGATCGCCGTCACCGCGCAGGTCGGAAATGGTGACCTGTGCATCGGGGATGCCCTGCTTGATCATCTCTTCTATGGTTTGTGCATCCATACCCATTTATGAACGTCCTTCCATAAAAGCAGGCAGCCACCCCTCATTCAGGGTGCTGATTTCTTTAATATTTATATCCCTATTTTCCGGAATTCTCAAGCTAATCCCGCCTGTACTGCCGAGAATCGTGACGGGAATTCCGTCTTTTTCTGCCAAATAGAGGACTTTATCGGGGTGGGCAGTGGTAATCACATAACGGGCCTGATCTTCCCCGAACCAGAAAGCGGCATCACCGGTAACACCCAGCTCGGCCCCCATGCCGGAAGCCATGGCCATTTCCGTGACAGCCACCAGCAAGCCGCCATCGGCAATATCATGGCAGGCGCTGGCGATCTGGCTCTGGATCAGGCCCCGCACGAACTCGCCGTGGCGACGTTCGGCAGCAAGGTCCACAGGCGGCGGTGGGCCATCTTCCTGACCGATGATTTCACGCAAATAGAGCGATTGCCCCAGATGACCTTTGCTTTCGCCAATTACAATGATGGTTTGGTCTTCATCAGTGAAGGCAAGGCCGGCACTCACATTCCCGTTATCGATCAGGCCTACGCCGCCGATTGTGGGTGTTGGTAAAATGCCTTGTCCGTTGGTTTCATTATAGAGCGAAACGTTACCAGAGATAATCGGGTAGCTGAGCGCGACGCAGGCCTCGGCCATTCCTTGCAGGCAGGTCACGAATTCCCACATGATCTCCGGCTTCTCGGGATTGCCGAAATTCAGATTGTCGGTGATCGCCAGTGGCCGCGCCCCTGTGGCGGTCAGGTTACGCCATGTCTCGGCCACGGCCTGTTTGCCGCCTTCATAAGGATCGGCAAAGCAATAGCGCGGCGTGACATCGCATGTCATGGCCAGTGCCTTTTTATCGTTCAGACGCACGACAGCAGCATCTGCCGGTTTATGGGCCTGGGTATTATGGATGCCGGGGCTTGAAATCGTTTCACCACGGACGAGCGAGTCATATTGCTCCCACAGCCAGCGTTTTGATGACAGGTCGGGGCATTGCATCAGTTTGACCAGAGCGGCGCTGATATCCTGATCCAGTGTCAGTGGCGCAAGAGGGGCTGCCGCTGCGCGGGCTTTTTGCGGGCGGTCATAAACAGGCGATTCATCAACCAGCGGTGGCACAGGGATATCACACCAGCATTTGCCGTACATGTGAAGGCGCAGATGTTTATCATCCGTGGTCTTGCCGATGACGGCAAAATCCAGATCCCATTTTTCGAAGATGGCCCGCGCCATGTCCTCTTTGCCGGGTTGCAGGATCATCAGCATGCGCTCTTGCGATTCCGACAGCATGATCTCGTAAGGGGTCATGTGCAGCTCACGCTGCGGGACATGATCGAGATCAAGTTCGACCCCGATATCACCTTTGGCGGCTATTTCTACCGAAGAGGAGGTCAGACCGGCAGCACCCATATCCTGAATACAAATGATGGCATCCGATTGCATGAGTTCAAGACAGGCTTCCAGCAGCAATTTTTCAACGAACGGGTCACCCACCTGCACGGTCGGGCGTTTGGAATCTGACTCATCGTCAAATTCGGCACTCGACATGGTAGCGCCGTGAATGCCGTCGCGTCCGGTTTTGGAACCGACGTAAACGATCGGCTGACCCACGCCTGCGCCACGCGAGTAATAGATTTTATCCTGCTCGACCACACCGACCGTCATGGCATTGACCAGAATATTGCCGTTATAGCGGGCATGGAAATTGGTTTCGCCACCAACGGTCGGCACACCCATGCAATTCCCGTATCCGGCAATACCCGCCACAACACCGTTGACCAGCTGGCGGGTTTTGGGGTGATCGGGCGCGCCAAAGCGTAGGGCGTTCATATTGGCAATCGGGCGTGCGCCCATGGTGAAAACATCACGCATGATCCCACCCACACCTGTGGCCGCCCCCTGATAGGGCTCGATATAGGAGGGGTGATTATGGGATTCCATTTTGAAGACGGCGGCCTGACCATCACCGATATCAATCACACCGGCATTTTCGCCCGGTCCCTGAATAACCCAAGGGGCAGAAGTCGGCAGCTTCTTCAGATGCAGGCGTGATGATTTATATGAGCAGTGCTCCGACCACATGACCGAAAAAATCCCGAGTTCCGTGAATGTCGGCTCACGACCCAGAATTTTCAGCATGTGCTGATATTCATCCGGTTTGATTCCGTGTTCAGCCGCCAGCGCGGGTGTAATGGCCGGTTCTTTGAATACGGGGGTTTCTTTTTTGATAGCGGCGCTCGTCATATTAGCTCAAAGCTCCCACAAGGCTTTCAAACAGCGGTAAGCCGCTTAAATTGCCCTGATGATCCTGTGTGGCGTTTTCAGGGTGCGGCATCATGCCGAGAATGGTTTTGCTTTCGCTCAGGATGCCCGCGATATTCCGGCACGAACCATTAGGATTGGTATCATCACCAACCACACCGCTTTTATCACAGTAACGGAAGGCGATACGGTCCTGATCTTCAAGGTGTTTGAGAGTTTGCTCGTCAGCAAAGAAGTTACCTTCGCCATGCGCGATAGGCACCTGAATAATCTGATCTTTTTCAAAGCGCGACATGAAGCTGTTCTGATTGGTTGCGGCCTTCAAATAAACCTGTTTGCAGATGAATTTCAGCGAGCGGTTACGCAACAAGGCACCGGGCAGTAATTCAGTTTCGACCAGAACCTGAAAACCATTGCATATTCCCATGACACGCGTACCTTTTTTGGCGAGCGCGATGACTTCTTTCATTACGGGGGAGTGTGCGGCCATAGCGCCGCAGCGCAAATAATCGCCGTACGAAAAACCGCCGGGCAGAACAATCAGATCGGGTTTGCCGAGATCTGTATCCTTGTGCCAGACAAATTTGGGGGTTTTGCCGGTCAGGCGTTTGAAGGCCTGGGCCATATCCTGCTCCCGGTTTGTGCCGGGAAAAACAACGAGAGAAACTTCCATACCGCGCAGATTAGCAGTCGCAGCATGGGGGGAAAAGCGGGGTTTTTGGTCTGACCACAGAAAATGAACAGAGAAGAAAACTCTTTAAAAACCCAAGTTAATCACTGTATTATCGGAAAAAGACCGAATCTTTCGCAATGAGGCAAAATTGTGGAATTTTTCGCTTGCGGAGCCTCAAAACTTCATTTAAGGACTCTAATATACAAAAAAACAGAACGCGCTGGAAAAACAGTTTCAGAAGCCCCCACTAAAGCCAATAAGCAAGAGAGGGGCCGAAACCAAAGGGAGCGGAATAGAGGAAAATCAGCTCCGGCCAGCGAGTTGAACTAGGGATAAATCACTGAAACAGACTAAAAAAGCCCCGTGAATAACGGGGCTTTTCTTATGTGCGATCGATGATATGCCATCGCATGTATTTAATAGCATTTATTCGGGGATCAGCTGGCGGCGCGCTTCTTCGAAACACTCTTCGAGCTTGCGGTCCAGAAGGTGATCGGAAATATCCTTGCCCTTGGCCTGCAGGTCGGGAACGACCTTGCGTTTTACGTCGTCAAAGCCGGCTTCTTCCAGATTGGCGGCTACGACTGTCTTGGCATAGGTTTCGGCGTCATCGCCGTTCAGGCCGATCTCGCCAGCGACCCATAGTCCGAACAGCTTGCAGGTGCGGGCTTCAACCCTGAACATCAGTTCCTGATCGTGGGCGTATTTCTTTTCAAAAGCGTCCTTGCGGTCATCCAGGCTCATAGCGGCTCCTTTACATATGCAGCATCGAGAATAATGCGAATTTCCCGTCTTTCTAGCATTTGAATCAGACAAAATCTAGGCTATATCAGGGGTATGAAAACGTGGTCCCCAATGAGCAATAAACGTAAAGTCCTTTATGAAGGCAAAGCCAAGACAATCTACGAAGGTCCCGAACCCGGTACGGTTGTCCAGTATTTCAAAGATGATGCGACGGCCTTTAATGGTGAAAAGCACGATCTGATCGCCGGAAAGGGGGTTTTAAATAACCGCATTTCCTCGCATCTGATGACCAAACTGGAAGCGATTGGCATTCCGACCCATTTTATGCGGTCTTTGAATATGCGGGAACAACTGGTGCGCCAGCTGGAAATTATTCCGATCGAAGTTGTTGTCCGCAATATTGCCGCCGGTTCGCTCTGCAAGCGTCTGGGGGTTAAGGAAGGTACCATCCTGACCCACCCGATAGTCGAGTTCTATTACAAGAAAGATGAACTCGGCGATCCGATGATCAATGAACACCATATTGTGGGGTTTGGCTGGGCCGATCCTTACGAACTGGAAGAAATCGTTCATATGGCATGGCGCGTCAATGATTACCTGAACGGCCTGTTCGCCGGTATCGGTTTGCGTCTGGTCGATTTCAAGCTGGAGTTTGGCCGCCTCTATGGCGAGTATGGCGAGCTTTATATCCTGCTTGCCGATGAAATCTCGCCTGATAACTGCCGCCTATGGGATGCACAGACCAACGAGAAGCTGGATAAAGACCGTTTCCGTCAGGATCTGGGCAATGTTATCGAAGCCTACCAGACGGTGGCTGAACGTTTGGGATTAATCCCCAAAGGCGGCATCATTCAAGGTGGTAACATCGATGAACAGCTCGCCGCTTCGCTGGGCCAGATTGAAAACGAACTGGCAGAGCGTCGCCGGTTGCGCGAGGTCAACAAGACCTCTCCGAACAAACCGAGGAAGGTTTAAGCTATGAAAGCCTATGTTCACGTGACCTTGAAAAAAGGTGTTCTCGATCCGCAAGGAAAAGCTATCGGCCAAGCCCTGCACGGTATGGGTTTTGAAGAAGTCGGTGATGTACGCCAAGGCAAAGTCATCGAACTGGATGTTGCTGAAGGCACCGATGTCAAACGCATCGAACAAATGTGCGAAAAACTGCTCGCCAATACGGTTGTTGAAGATTACCGCATCGAAATCGCGGCCTAGGGCCTTGCCGTCCTTTCCTTGAAATATTGGGCATGAAATACCTCCACGAAATTCCCCATATCCGCACAGGGCTGGAAACGCTGCTGGCAGAAGATCGTGTTTTCAAAAAACTCTCTGTGCGGCCTGAAGACTTGTCATGGCGCTATACGGCCCCCGGCTATGATTCGCTGGTGCGGATTGTTATCGGCCAACAGGTTTCGACCAAGGCCGCGCAAAGCATCTGGGAAAAATTCAAAAAAGAACTCAGGAGCGTTACACCCGTCCGCGTGATGGCGATGGCTGATGAAGATTTAAGGGCGCTGGGCTTAAGCGGGCAGAAGGTCAGATATATCAGGGGGCTTTCCGAAGCGATCATCGATAAATCATTCAAGCCCACAGCGCTTGAAAAGATGAAAGATGAAGATGTTTACGAGGCGATTACAGCGCTGAAAGGTTTTGGCCGCTGGAGTGCCGAGATGTATTTGATGTTTTCACTGGCTCGGCCCGATGTGTGGCCTGCGGGTGATTTGGGGATTCAGGAAGGTTTGCGTTTATATCATAAACGTGAGGAGCGCCCCGATGCCGAAGAGGTCATGAAGATGGGCAAGAAATTTGCACCGCACCGCACAGCGGCGTCTGTCCTGCTTTGGTACATCAAGGATAAGGGGATATAAAAACCTCTCCATAAAAAATGGCCCTGCCGGGGATTAGGGGGCAGGGCCAGTTATATTCACTTACAGGGATAAGGAATTTCGTTTAGGCTGCGAGCTTCACGGGGCTGTTATCCGGCTTCACATGACGTTCGGTATAAATGCCGGGTTTGCGGGCATAAGTCTTGAAGGCCATATATTCGGCAAGGCTGCCCGCATTGTGGGCATCTTGTTCCATCGGCTGGAAACGATATCCGTTCATGCCGGCATCTTTACCACCATTGATATAGCCGCCATCGCCACCATTTGCGGCAAAGACACGGGCAGCCACATAATCCTTGTGACCTTTTGTAATGTGGCCTGCTTTATAGGCATCGGCCAGACGTTGTTGTGAACCATGTTGGCGTTCGTGCAGGATAACACCAATGCACGCCTGAAAGTTACCAAGCTCCATAACGTTGAGGCCGATCACTTCATCGTTCTCGTCGGTTTCATGCATATAGAAACCTTTCAGGCCAGGCTGTCCTTTGAATAGACCTACCTTGATACGGGTCTCGCCCAGAAAATCGCTATAGGCATCAGCCATAAATTGCAGCATTTCAATGCGGCGGCGGGCATCCGAAGCATTCCACATCGGCGGACTGTTCAGTTCTTCTGCCATAGCATCAGCAAAGCTTCCGGAATGGCTGGCTAAACGGCCATCTTTTAATGCTTCCTGCCATTTGGCTTCCATCCAGTTTTTATTGCTGTCATCAAGCAATTTGCCAATCGGCGCTACGCGCTGTTGATAGAAAGAGTCCGGCAAATCAAGCGCGCGATTTAGTTCGCGCAAATAAAGACTGTTACCTTTGGCATCGCTCTTTGCGACACTTTCATAGAGCGAAATTACAGTCTCAAAGCCCAGATCTTTAAGGCCTTTACGGGCTAGCGGATCTTTGATGTTGGCATCGTTGGCAAAAACACCGCTTAGGTGATCATTGACGAATTGACGTGCTGTCTCGGCGTCAACCTTGCCGCCCATTCTGGTGACTTCATTCCAGAGAGCATCAGGTTCATAAAGACGTGTACCACGACTTTTTACAAACGGATCGTTGGCAGCTTCGGCAAATTGCAGGCCGATTCCCGGTGCCCGAAATTCCTGTGGCACTTGTTCCAGTGTGATTAAAGATGTGTCATCTTGGTATGAATAGGGTGCATTAAGCAGTGCGCGCGCGAAGCTCGCTTTAGCAAAGGTGGTCGCCATGTGAACTCTCCCAGAGTTGTTTTTTCGTTTATACGGTTATCGTCTGCAGTTCTCTGCAGCCACACCCTTGCTATTGTTTTTTGTTTAGTGTTGTTGAGGTTAATCTTCAGAAGTGAAGAAAAGGTAAAGGCTTTTATTGATTATATTTATGGTAAAGAGCGCCTGATGACACTCCCTGTCTGTGTTTAATATATTACATTTTCGCGCTTAAGGCAAAAACTGTTCTTTGAGAATACGTTCTTCCAGATTGTGATCGGGATCAAACATCAATGTCACATATAGTGATCGCGACTCTCTCACTTCAACACAGGCGACATCACGTACTTCTGTTGAGTCAGCTGTTGCACTAACGGGGCGTGCCTGCGGATCCTTGACGTGAAAACTTAATGAAACATGGCAGGGCAGCAACGCACCTTTCCATCGCCGCGGGCGGAAGGCGCTAATCGGTGTAAGCGCGAGAACATTTGCCGAGAGCGGCAGGATCGGACCATGGGCAGACAGGTTGTAAGCCGTACTGCCCGCAGGTGTGGCTACCAATATGCCGTCACAGACAAGTTCCGGCAGACGTTCAATATCATCAACCTTGATGCTGATTTTTGCGGCGTGACGTTCCTGACGCAGAAGGGATACCTCGTTAAATGCAATCGCTTCGATGGCTTCTCCGCCTTTGGTTATCGCTTTCATGCGTAGCGGGTGCAGAATAACGCTTTGGGCCTTATTGAGACGATCAAGAAAATCTTCGCTGCGGTAAGGATTCATCATGAAGCCAACCGATCCGCGGTTCATGCCATAGATGGGCTTGCCCAGATGATGAAAACTGTGCAGGGTTTCGAGCATTGTACCATCACCACCAAGAGCCACGATGATGGAAGCTTCATCGGGACCTGATTGACCGTATTGTGCGGTCAGGTCTGACAAAGCCTGTTGGGCCTCATCCGAAGCGGCGGCATGGAAATAAATCGAACCCTTGGTGTATGTCATGTTGATGCCTTATGTTTTGGTGCCTTCAGGGATCAAGCCGATTTGGCAAGATGCTTGTTGGCTTCCGCCCAAGCATCAGGGGCCTTCAGGAATGACTCAACGGAATTCAATGTTTCTTCATCGAAATATTTCTTTTCGCGCGCTACGGCCAGAACATCCCACCATGTTGTCAAGGCGTGCAGTTTGACACCCATGGCCTTCATGTTGTCTTCGCTGGCCTGGAAAATGCCGTAATGGAAGACAACGAAGGAATGTTCAACGACGGCACCGGCCTCGCGCAAGGCATCAATGAAAATTTTTTTGCTGCCGCCATCTGTTTGTAAATCTTCGATCAGGATCACTTTCTTGCCGTCCTGATCCATGCAGCCTTCGATCTGGGCCATGCGTCCGAAACCTTTGGGTTTTTTACGGACATAAAGCATCGGCAGGTTCAGGCGTTCGGACATAAAGGCGGCATAGGGGATACCGGCTGTCTCACCGCCCGCACAGTATTCAAGATCGGGACATTCACGACGCAGAATGTCGGCCCCCATATCCATCAGACGGCCACGTTCTTGCGGGAAGGAAATCAGGCGGCGGCAATCAACATAGACGGGGCTGATGCGGCCGGATGTAAATGTGAAAGGTTCGCGGGCATTGAAAAGAACAGATTTTGTATCCAGCAATATTTGCGCTGCTTCGGCGGCGTTCGGTGTTGTGGTCATTCTCTTCTCCTTACATATGTCATTATATCAAAATCTTTACGGGGCAGCGGGCGGTCTGGCGCCTGCCTGTCTTATAATCGCGGCGGCATCCTCTGCGCCCTGCTGTGCGGCTTCTCTGTACGATAGGCCCGCCACCATACCAGCAATAAAACCGGCTGCAAACTGGTCACCGGCCCCGACCGTATTGATGATCATGCCATCTGTGACCGGTATGGCCGGAACATGCTCTATATCGCGGGCTGTGACTATATATATGCCATCAGCCCCGTTTGTAACGATAAATTCGCGGCCTGTCGCTTGTGCCATGCCAAAAGCCAGCGCCATGTCGTGTTCCTGAAAAAGGCCCAGAAATTCGTTCATATTACCCATGATCATGGTATTGCCGAATGTCAGGGCTTGCTGTAATAGCGGCAGGCCTGTTTGCAATATATCGCGGTCATTCAGGCCAATAATCAGGCGGCGCTTGCTCTGGCCGTAATTGATCAGGGCTGCTGCCAATACGCTTTCATCCAGATGGCAACCGGAAGGGGCCAATGCCATATTGGCTTCGATACATATGTATATGTCTTCACTATCGGGCAGGGCAGGGAGATCCTGTGGTTTCAGCGCATATCCGGCGGCATGGTTGCTGACGACAAAGCTGCGTTCATAATCCGGCGTCACCAGAGTCATGCAAAGTGAAGTTGTACGTCCTGCAAGCCGGTCATTTTCAAAATTAATACCGTAGGCAGAAAAAGCGTTCCTGAAGATAGCGCCATAACTATCGTCGCCGGTGCGTCCAATAAAAGTGGACTTGTGCCCGTGCGTAGCCAGCCCACAGAGGAGATTGGCTGTGGATCCGCCTGGAATGATTAATGGATTTTCCAGACTTTCGAGCAGATACCCCATTTTATGGGTGTCAACTATCGTTGTCGTGGATTTGTTCAGATTATGTGCCGACAGGAAATCATCAGTGACATTCGCGATAACATCAACAAAGGCTACGCCGATCCCTGTTATGTTGGGTGCCGCAGACATTTTATTGGCTAACCCATATAATACGGGCCATCCATACGATGTCATCTGTGGCGATCTGGCGTGATTGCGCCTTCCCCAGTGCCATATATTCAAGCTTGCTGGCGGTTTGTCTTTTTAATTCGTGAATAACCAGTTCTTGCTTGTTGGTTAGCATCACAACACGATCACCGCGGCGTATATGGGCCTCGGGCGATACAACCAGAATATCACCTTCGCGATAGACGGGGTGGAAACTGTTATCATGGATTTCGAGAGCAAAAATATTCTTGTCGCGCAAGGTAACGGTCTCGGGGAAGGTAAAATCATCCCATTCCTCGCCCGCAGGATGTCCAGCCTCGCTGTAATGTGAAGCAGTGGCAGCACCGGCAAGATTCATCAGTGGTATTGTCGGTCGATCACCGGCCCCCGTCTGCGCAAGGTCAGCGCCACTCAGAGCCAGAAAATCACTCATCGTCGCACCCGTCACCGCCAAAATTTTGGACAGGCTTTCGGTCGAGGGCCAGCGCGGTTTGCCATCGCTGCTAATGCGTTTGCTTTTGTTAAATGTTGTCGGGTCCAGACCGGCCTTTTTCGCCAGCCCCGAAGGGGAATAGCCGTGGCTATCCGCCAACCTGTCTATCGCCCGCCACATATCTTCATGGGAAAACATCGGTCTTCTAAAAACTCCAATTGTGCATAGGACCACAATCCCATTGTGTGCAGCACAAATAAATAGGAAAGATTTCCTATTTTTCTCTTGACTTGATATGGAGATCGTATCATAACTAGAACATAAATAGAACACTTGTGTTCAAAATAAGAACAAAAAGGATAAATAAGAGCCATGTCTGTCTGTGAACCCCATACGCCCAAACCTGTTTCTTCTGTGGAAACAACGCCTTTTGACTCAGCTGAAGAAGCCTGGTTCTGGTTTATTCAGGCCCAAGCCGCCCGTGATGACGGTGCGCGATTCTCTGCGGGTCAGGGAACTTTCCCCCGCCCCTGCGAGCCTGTTGACATATTAAAGGTTGTAGACCGCTTATACCGCCAGCGCCGTCTGCTCATGGATCACCTTTTGGTACTGCGCCACTATGGCCGTCGTTTGATGGCGCCGGATGCGCGCCGAATCAAAGAGGCCAAGGCCTTCAAGCTTTGGTCCGAAGCGCTGGAACGTATGACCCCGACTTTCGAACGTAAAGGCATCGTCAGGGTTTTGCCTGTCTGGCATCCCTTCGCCCCCGGTTTTTCCTCCCACAATGTTATCCCCTTTGCTTTTTCAGGAGCTGCAGAATGAGAAAATTTTTCGATCAATCAGAAGAAACCCTGACCAGCTACCCCGTAGCTGCCGCCCCTGTTTCCGCGCCTGCGCGGGCATGGGTGGTTTTTAGCGGTCAATCGGAATGGCCGTGGCTTAAATTGCTGCGTCCGGGCTTCCGTCATTGCTTTATTGTTGTGAATGACGGCACACGCTGGATGTCACTGGATCCGTTGTTGCAACATACAGAAATCAAGGTTCATGATGTGGCTCCCGATTTCGATCTGCCTGCATGGCTGGCGGCCCGCGGGAACAAGGTTGTTCCGGCTGCACTGGACCGCTCGCATAAAAAACCTGCTCCCGTCATGTTGTTTACATGTGTGGAAGCGGTTAAACGCGTGATGGGCCTGCATGCGCCGCTGATATTCACACCGTGGCAGCTTTATTGTCATTTGACAGCTGAAACGCAAGGTAAGCGGGGCCAGCAAGACCAGCAAGACCGTCATTCTGTTCCATTTAATTTTCAGGGGGTGCCAGCATGGGCGGCCTAGTTTCCAAACCGAAAGCACCTGCGCCTTCACCGGTGCAATATGTCTATCTTCCGTCTTCAACGGCGACTACAACGGCTTCCGCTGATAGCACGGCAGAACCAGCCACCACTGTTATTGACAATGGTGATGAAAGTATCAAGACACAGGCGCGTCAGGCCAATTTACTTGATCGTCGCCGCGGCCGTCTGGGGACGGTTCTGACCAGTTTCAGGGGATTGTTGAATGATGCTGTCGGCAGCCCGCGCAAAACCCTTCTGGGTGAATAAAGGAAATTAAAATGATCAATCTGAATACTGAAAAATCCGTCAGCAAAGACGGGCAGGGGGATTTGCGCCCTTTTTTACAGCGTTATGAAGCCGCCCGCCAACGCCGCAGCGCTTGGGAATCATTGTGGCAGGAATCTTACGAGTATGCCCTGCCGCAACGAAACAGTTTCACCGGTGGTGGGGTTGCCGATCGCCGCATGGAAAAAATTTATGATGCGACCGCACTCGATGCTGTTGATTCTCTGGCGGCAAGTTTACTTGGTAATCTCACACCCCCATGGACGCAATGGTTTGGCCTGAAGCCTGGTCCTGATCTGAGTGCGGCAGAAACGGAATCACTGTCCCCTGTTCTTGAGCAAGCGGGCCGCACGTTACAGGCGCATTTTGATCGCTCCAATTTTATTGTCGAGATGCATCAATGCTATCTTGATCTGATTGTGGGCGGGACAGCCGCGCTGATGCTCGAAGAATCAGAACCTGGTGATTTCTCCGCTTTCCGCTTTACGGCCATTCCCTTGAATGACATCGTGCTTGAAGAGGGGGTTAGCGGTATGCTGGATGGCTCGTGGCGGCGTCTGGCTCTGACTTTGCGCCAGTTGCAAAGCCGTTATCCGGCGGCTTCATTACCGGATGATCTGATACGTAGAGGCGAAAAAGATCCGCAATCACGTTTTACAATCCTTGAATCCATTTTACCAGCGGCATTCGGAAATTACGATTATCGGGCTATTTTGCAAGAAGGCTCCCATAGTCTTTTGCTGCGCCAAGGGCAATTTTCATCCTCACCTGTGATAGCTTTCCGTTGGTTGAAGGCACCCGGTGAAATTTATGGCCGTTCGCCAGTGATGAAGGCGCTGCCCGATATCAAAACCGCGAACAAGGCTGTCGGTTCGGCGGGTCTAAAGCCGCTTGATATGCCAGGGCGCTTTGATATATCGCAGCTGGTGCTGGAGGATTTGCGTAACCGCATCCGTCACGCCTTGCTGGCGGACAGGCTTGCCCCCATATCATCGCCGCGCATGACCGCAACTGAAGTGATTGAACGCTCGGCCGAAATGTCATTGCTGCTGGGGGCTACCTATGGTCGCCTGCAATCAAAATTGCTGACACCCTTGGTGCAGCGGGCATTTGCGATCCTGCGTCGTCGCGGCGAAGTGCCCGATATCCGTCTGGATGGCCGTCTGGTCGCACTTGATTATCGGGCACCGCTGGCCCGTGCCCAAGGGCAACGCAACATCCAGAATACCTTGTCATGGATTGAGTCGGTCCTGCGTATGGGGCCGGAGGCCTCGGCTGCGATTGATCTGGCTGCTGCCGCCCGTTTTCTGGGTGATGCGCTGGGTGTACCTGTCGATTTGATCCGCCAACCCGTTCCCTTACCCCCACAGGAGGTGTCCGATGTTCTTCCGCAAACTGTTTAAATCCCGTAAGCAACCGGTCTTTTGGATGCCGGAGCCTTTATCCGGTTCATCCGCTGACCGTCAGGCGATTGAAAAAGCCTATGCGCGCACATTTGCTGCACAGGACGGGCAGCTTGTTCTCGGGCATTTGCAAAATATGACTTTTGCGCGTGCCTATGGCGCGGAAGCACCGGAAGGGCATTTGCGTTACGCCGAAGGCCAGCGTGCCTTGGTCGGAATGATTTTGCGTCTGGTCAATGCCGGACGAAACCCTTCGTGATTCCCTCCAGAATGCGTATTTTTTATTTTTTAAAAACATAAGGAAAAAGAAATGACTGATAATTTATTGATCCCCGAAATCGAAACAGATTCAGCCAAGCCACAAAATCTGCCGGAGAAATTCTGGGATAAAGATAAACAGGAAATCCGTCTCGAAGCTTTGCTAAGCTCCTATCTTGAGTTAGAAAAAAAACTCTCCGGCATGATGCCCTCACCGGAAACGCCCGAAGACCGCTTGCGTGTCCTGAAAGTTCTGGGACTGCCCGATACGCCGGATGCTTATGAAGTGGATGTCAGTCATGGCCTGTTCCCCGTCGATCAGGATATGAATAAACGTCTGCATGAGCGCGGTTTCACACCGGATCAGGTGCAGATGGTTTATGATCTGGCGGTTGAAAAAATGGTGCCGATGGTTTTGGAACTCGCTGATGAATTCAAAGCCGAACGTGAAGTTGATCGTTTGATAGCTGCTTTTGGCGGACCGGAAAAATGGGCCGAAATTTCACGCCAGCTTCTTGCCTATGGCAGCAAGAATTTACCGCCCGAGGTATTGGATAATCTTGCCAGCAGTTTTGAAGGCGTGATGGCACTCTACCGCCTGATGCGCGGGGAAGAACCTGTGCTGTCACGCGAGGATAGCCAGAGTGCTGCCCTTGAGGAAGGCGATTTGCGTTCCATGATGCGTGACCCGCGTTACTGGAAGACCCGCGACCCTTCCTATGTAGCCAAGGTAACCGAAGGTTTCCGCAGGATGTATGCCGAATAATCTGCGATCTTGTGTGACTTTGAGCAATAACAAAGCCCGTAACATCCGGTTACGGGCTTTTATTGCATACGGGAATAAGGATCAGACTTGTGATTCAGCAAATTCACTGGCAATCGCATCATCGATGACCCGCTGGAAGCCCTGACGGATGGTTTGGGTCAAGGGTTCGAATTCAAGCGCGATTTTACCATGGCCTTTGCGTACGACATGGCCGCGATGGTGAACATCAAGAATAGTATTGCGAACTTTGAACTTCAGTGTGAAGTCCAGTGTCTGGTGCGAACCGAACAGGCGGTCATCGCCCGTAAGCTTCAGCCCTCCGAAGCTCCAGTCTTCTACGGGGAAGGTATGGCCATAAATAACGACAACACAACGATCAGATGCACGGCGCGGGTGGCGGCGGCGTGTAGATTGGGCATCGTTACTGGAATTGGATTTCAGTGCGGCGATCAGGTTTTGTAGCATCATAGTTCTTACTTAAAGCTCCTTTTTATACCGGAAAGCCCGGAAAAGGTTGACATAATATATAGAACACCCAGCCGCTATGCAAGTACATTTAAGGCAAAACTTCGCAAAGAAAAGTGCGAAGCACACGATTTATATGAATTCTCTCATGAATTCAGAGAGTTTTCAAATAGAAGCTCATAATTATTCTGAAAAAAATACTGTCTTTGGTTTTATCGGCGTTTATGCGCTATCGCATTTACGTATAACTGTATTGCGTTATTACTTGAGCTCGACCGAACGGAAGGTCACTGATATGCGTCTTTTATCAACGGGACTGACCCCGTGGAAATAGGGGCTGCGGCGGGCTTCCCCGTTTAGCAGGAAAGCTGTGCCGTCCTGTTCGGGCAGAATAAAAGCGCGAGCTGAATCAAAATGCGGACGTCTGCTGTTGGCAGGGGCTTCCTGAATATAAAACTTGCCGTTGCGATCAGCCTCCAGAATTACGCCAATAATATCATCACCGAAACAGAAACCGTATTTATCAAGACCGGGCCTGTCGGTATCAATATGCGGTTCCAGTTTGTCACCGTGTTTATAGATCGAGATAATACAATTTTTGAAAGCCTCTGATGGGGGCAAGGGATGGTCGACTTTACGCTGTAATGATCTGACAGCATCCGCGCACAATGTCTGTAGGCTAGGAGGTATAGGTGTGAATTGTTTATCACCCAGACGCAGTTTGACAAAGTCGTATCCAAAATTCAGTGTCTGGCGTTTTGTACGATGGTTATGCTGGTTATGGGGCTGTGCGGCATCACTGAAAATCAGTGACAGGATGTTGCGGCGCTGCGCTTCGAACGCGCTGCCGTGCAAATGTGTCTGCGGAAGATTTTGAATGGTCCCTGTCATGCTTTCTTTTGTTTTTTGTATCATCGAGGCACGTTGTGATTTCGCATAGGGCGGATCATAGTTTTTTGATGCAAAAGATGCAAATTTCCGCTTGACATTTATAGGATTTAAATCCTATAGTTTAACCATCAACGCCCCCATTCCGTTTTCAGTAACGGCGGGGCGTTTTTGTTTCCTGCTTTTAAAAACTTTCTGGCAAGGCCGGAGAACCAATTCGCTTTTCAAAAGGGGTGAATTTGGCCCGGTCTTGCTTTTTTCTACGCATCTCATGGCCGTTCCTGACGATAACCCTGACCTTGCGTCTTCATTTCATGATTACCAACAACCAGATGAAAGGTGTCTATTATGGCGACGTCCATAGATCAGGCGTTTATCAAGCAATTCGAAAGAGAAGTGCATGAATCCTATCAACGCCAGGGTTCAAAATTACGCAATACTGTCCGCACGATCGGTGATGTGAACGGCTCTACAGCCGTCTTCCAGAAAGTCGGTAAAGGTACGGCTTCAACAAAATCTACCCATGGCATGGTGCCGGTGATGAATCTGGCCCATAGCAGTATTGAATGCACACTGCAGGATTATTATGCCGGTGACTGGGTTGATCGTTTGCAAGAACTGAAAATCAATATTGATGAGCGTCAGGTGATTGCGAATGCCGGTGCTTATGCACTGGGCCGCAAGACGGATGATTTGATTATCGAGGCACTGTCCGGTGTAACCGGAACTCAGGAAATTGATGATGGCAATAGCGGCATGACACTGGCCAAGGTTATGGATGCCTTTGAAATGCTGGGCAGCGCTGACGTTCCCGATGATGGTGAACGTTATGCCGTTGTGGGCTGGAAGCAATGGAGCGAATTGCTCCAGATTGACGAATTTTCGAGCGCAGATTATGTCGGTAGCGATGACTTGCCATTCCGTGGCACGCAAGCTAAGCGCTGGCTAGGTACATTGTGGGTCCCGCATTCAGGTCTGCCCGTAGATGGCAGTGATATTCGTTCCTGCTTCTGGTATCACCGCACAGCTATTGGTCATGCGGCAGGTTCCGATGTGAAGACCGATATCACATGGCATGGCGATCGTGCGGCCCACTTTGTCAATAACATGATGAGTCAGGGTTCGGCCCGTATCGATGATACCGGCATTGTTGCCATTCTGTGTGACGAGACACCTGACTAATCCTGTTTAGAAAATTCCCGCAAGTAAGAAGGCTGTTGTTCATGACGAGGAGCAGCCTTCTTTCCACAACAATTCATTATGCAGATTATGGAGATATATTATGGCGTTCAAAGCCTCAGACCTCAGCGTACTTGCCTATGCGAATAATTTTACGCTGTGGCATTACACAACAGAAGATAGCGCCGTCACGGCCGCCGGCTATTTTGACAAGGCCGCCGATATGATGCGTGTCAATGATCTGGTGATTGCCAATATTGATACAGATGGCACACCGTCGACCAAGTTTTACATCGTTACAGCCAACACAGGCAGCTCTGTCACTATCACTGTCTATAGTTGATGAGTCCCAGCAAGGCGCTCCCGTTTTAGGGTCTTGGGCTCGCGGGGGGCGCCTCCAGCCTTAAAATTTTTGCTGCCTGAGAGAATCAGGTTCATTTCCTCCCCAAAGCAGAAATGCAGAGAGGCCTGTTTGGCGGGGTTGCAGCCATCGGGGGTCTTTAAGTCCCTGATGGCTGTAGCTTTTTTCCCATAACGGAAATTGTTGTTGCGTTTGTGGCTAATTTGTGTTTTGTTAACTTTATCTTCACAAAAACAGGCAGAGGCGTTCTATGGACGCATAAAAAAGTCTGAAGAAGATGTTTGTAGAGTAACGGCAAAAACAAGAAACTATCGGGTGTGATCATGACCTATACAGGCGTGCGCAGGGGTAATTCATCTTCTGAACATAGTTACATTCTAATACCGCACGCGGTAGACAAACTTCCTGAATATATTGAACCAGCCCAGGCTTTGCGTCTGGTGAATAATACGGCCCGTGGTCATGAAGACCATGATATGGCTCTGGTAAAGGTTTCAGATCGCCTGCAAGGCGATCCTGTACTGGAATCGCAAGTACGCGGTTTCTGGATGACCGATAAAGGTCTTTTGATCCATGGCACAATGGATGCAGCGTTCCGACTGAGTCACTCTTATTCCGATATGCGTGATCCAGCCGGCCATGAGGAGACGGCTCCCGCCGCGGGGGTTATGTTTCTCGAAGGTATCCGCTCGACGTTCAAAGGCAGCATGGAACATTATACCGGACACGTCCGTCGACAAATTAGCAATATCAGCAGCGCCTTTGACGGCTTCGCCGGTTCTGCGACCGCACCAGCGGCACGCTCCGGCTTCGGCGAACCGAAACTCGCGCTGGCTGCCTAGGTTTATAAAAACACTTAGATCCTTCGCAGAAAGGGTCAGGCGCAATAAAAAAGGGTGAATTCCAATCTGAATAATAGGCCGCGTAAGCGGCCTTTTTCTTTTTTCCAGTTTCTATACGGAGATACATAACCATGGCTTTGAATGACATTGCCCTGACCAGTCGTGCTTTGATCCGGCTGGGGGCGGCGCCTATTGCCTCCTTTGATGATGGATCGGCAGAATCGGAAATTGCGGGGGCATTGTTTGGTCCTGTGCGTGATGCGTTGCTTTCGGCCTATGGCTGGAGTTTTGCCACGGGTCAGGTCGCTTTAAATGCTCTCGAAACTGATCCTGTTGCCGATTACCAGAATGCTTTTGCCTTGCCGGATGATTTCTTGCGGGCTTTATCTGCCGGTACAGGGGGCAAGGGGCGGGGCTTAAATTACCGCATTGCGCGCCAGAACCTTCATACCGATGCCGATGATGTGCTACTGACCTATATCTTCAGGCCCGAGGAAGAGGAGTTCCCGCCCTATTTCGATGCGGCGCTGATTGCGCGTCTGTCGGCGGAATTTTGTATTCCTGTGACGGAGAATACATCCCGCGCCGAAAGCCTGTTCAAAATGGCCGAGATCGAATTCGAACGCGCCCGCCAGATCGATGCCCAGCAGGACAGCCCCGCCCGTATTGAAGATTTTAGTCTGATTAAAGCGAGGCAGTCATGAGCCGCATCCGTCAGACCAAAACCACCTTTACTGCAGGGGAAGTATCACGGGCTTTGCTCGGGCGCACGGATCTGAGGGCCTATGAAAACGGCGCTCTTACCTTGCGAAATGTTTTTATCC
This sequence comes from Micavibrio sp., assembly GCA_046294845.1. Taxonomy (GTDB): domain Bacteria; phylum Pseudomonadota; class Alphaproteobacteria; order Micavibrionales; family Micavibrionaceae; genus Micavibrio_C. Next base: position 1,041,372 of record JBKBNU010000001.1, read on the forward strand.
AGCCTACAGGCGGCATTACCCGCCGTTCAGGTACGCGCTATGTTGACACTGTATCCGGTAACGGGCGGCTGGTGGCCTTTGAATTCAGTGTTGATCAGACCTATTTGCTGGTTCTAACCGAGGGAGAACTCGCAATTTATGCTGATGAAGTGCTTATTGATACTGTTGAAGCCCCCTGGAATGGGGAGCAAATCACCCAACTGGCCTTCACGCAGTCAGCTGACACGCTCTTGCTGGTTCATCCTGATCTGGCGCCTAAAAAACTCACCCGCAATAGTGGCGGCGTATGGCTGTTGCAGGATTGGGAGTTTTTCACTGAAGGTAATGTCATCAGCCAGCCTTATTTCAAATTTGTTGATAGCTCTGTAACCCTGACACCGGCGGCCACCACGGGGACAACAACCCTGACGGCCTCGGCTGACTTGTTTGAAGCAGCGCATGAGGGGACAAGATTGCGTGTTGGCGGCAAGGAAGTGGAAATTACCGATTTCAATTCGCCTACTGTTGTCACCGTCAATGTGATTGAAACGTTGCCCGGTACGGACGCCACGATTGACTGGCAGGAGCAGGCCTTTAGCGCTGTGCGCGGCTTTCCGGTTTCGGTGGCTTTCCATCAGGACCGTCTGGTTCTGGGGGGCAGCCGTGATTTGCCCAACCGTTTATGGTTCTCTTGTTCGGGTGATTTATTCAACTTTGATCTAGGGACGGGGCTTGATGATGAATCGATCGAATTTTCGATCCTGTCCGATCAGGTCAATGCAATTCGCGGCATTTTTTCGGGCCGTCACTTGCAGGTCTTTACATCCGGTGCCGAATGGATGGTCACGGGTGATCCGTTGACCCCCACAAATGTGCAGATCAGGCGTCAAACCCGTGTGGGTTCGATGACCCATCGTTACATTGCGCCTGTAAATGTCGATGGGGCTACCCTGTTCGTGGCACGAAATGGCGAGCAAATTCAGGAATTTCTTTATACCGATGTGGAACAAGCCTATCAGGTCACTGATCTGGCACTGGTTTCGCGGCACATTGTGCCGACACCGCTCGACATGGATTTTGACCAGCGCCGCCGCCTGTTGTTTTTGGTCCGCGAGGACGGAAAATTTGCGACCCTGACTGTTTTTCGTTCGGAATCTGTTGCCGCCTGGACCCTGCATGAAACTCAGGGCGCTGTGCAATCTGTCGCGGTTGTGGGGGATGATGTCTATCTTCTGGTCTTGCGGGCGGGCAGTTATGTGATCGAATTGATTGATGATAGCCTGAATCTGGATTGTGCGCTGACGGGGGTTTCGCCGACACCGGCCACGGTTTGGTCAGGGCTGGATCATCTGGAAGGGCAGGAGGTCGGGATTGTCGCCGACGGCGTGGTGTTGGCTGCACAAATTGTTACAGATGGGGAAATTACCCTTGATGAACCTGCCAATCTGGTTCATGTCGGGCTTTCCTATACCCATATCATCGAACCTTTGCCGCCAAATATTCTGGATCAGGGCGGGGGTGGCCGGATGATCCGGTTGGTAGAAGCAATCTTCCGTATCGAGGAGACCGCAGCCTTACGTCTTGATGTCGGGCGGGGCCTGCGGGATATCCCCTTACGCAGTTTCGGGATTGATGTCTTGCTGGATGAGCCGCCAGTCCCCGTTAGCCGTGATGTCCGCGTTCATGCTTTGGGCTGGCAGAATGACCTTTCCCGTCCTTTATGGCGGATTGAACATGATATGCCGCTGCCTTTTACGCTTTTATCGGTGACAACCGAACTGAAAATCAATGATTAAGGAGAAATACCCATGGGTTCTTTAACACCTGTCATCACCGGATTGACCACCATTACCACAGCGATTTCGGCGGCAGACCGTCTGATTAATGTTACACAGGATTTTGGCCGCAATCCCTATAAGGAGCAGCAAAAGGCCTTGCGGGCCGAACAGGATATGGTCCTCCGGCAGCTTACAGCCAGACAGGCGGCCGAAGAGCAGCAGGCATTGGCGGAAGCACGGATCCAGAAAGACAAAATCGCTGCCGATGCGCAAGCCAACGAGCAAAAAAGGCGTGCCGCTTTGCGCCGCGCTGTTGCCCGTCAACGGGTGGCGTTTGGCGGCAGCGGTTTTTCCGGTGGTGATGGCTCGTCCGAGGCAGTCTTGCTGGGCTTGTTTGAAGAGTCCGAGCAGGACAAGGCCGCCAGTATGCGCCTTGATAGCTTGCGGAATGCTGCTCTCGACCAGTCACTTGATGAGAAAAGAACGCTCAATGTTCTGCAACGAAGCCAGCTACAGGAGCGGCAAGCGCTTGAGCGCTTTGCATCTGCGTGATAGCGCCATGCACTGGGGTCATGGATTATCACATTCTCGCCACATCTCATGCGGAATATGGCCTTGATTGTTTGATAGAACCAGTGACTATCGGCTTCAATTTCTTTGGTGTGAGTAAAGGCTATGACAGATATGAAACCTTGGTTATCCTCCCTGTGTTTGTGTTTCGCTGTGGCGGCGTCATCGCCCGCTTTGGCACAATCAGGCAGATATCCCGTCAAGACAGACTGCGATACCGTGAGAACAGTCAATCCCAAAGCTCATGCTTCATGGTACGGTTCACGTTTTCACGGCCGTCAGACGGCCAACGGGGAAACTTTTAATATGTATGCCCTGACTGCCGCCCATAAAACCTTGGCGCTTGGCTCGCATATTCTGGTTGAAAATGTGGCCAACGGGGCGCGTCTGGTTTTGCGCGTCAATGACCGTGGTCCCTATGTGCAAGGCCGTAATCTGGATGTTTCACGTCGTGCTGCCGACATTCTGGGCTTTCGTGAAGAAGGATTGGCCAAAGTCAAAATAAGCCTCTGCGCCAAATAAGTTTCCAAATAATCCCTTGTTTCCCGCCCGCCTGCACCCCCGCAGGCGGGTTTTTTCCATTCAGGAGTTATCAATATGATCGAGCATATCAAAATGCCGGCTGTGACGCCGGTTGTCCGGCTTTTGGCCGACGGGGAAGAAACATCTTTTGTCTTTTCCTTCCCCATTTTCTCGGTGAGTGACCTGAAGGTCTATCTGGACGGGGCTTTGCAATATAGTGGCTATGATGTTGCGGGCGCAGGAGAGACAACAGGTGGTTCTGTCACTTTCGATGAGGCACCGGACTCAGGTGTCGTCGTGACACTCGAAAGAACTCTGGCCTATGAACGGGTCACGGACTTTCTGGAAGGCGGGGACTTTAGCGCCCGTGCCCTCAATAACGAGCTTGATTATATTGTGGCCGCTCTCCAGCAATTAAGCCGTGATCAGGAGGGTATGCTTCACTATTTACGAACAGAAGAACCCTCGCCAGTCACGCTCCCCCCACGCAATCAACGCGCAGGTAAAGCTCTGGGTTTTGATGCGAGCGGTCATCCTGTGGCTATCAGTCTGGAAGGCAGCATGGCTGCCCCTGATTATACAGCGAGCGGTATGGGGGCAGAAACGCGCACCAGCAGTGATAAATTTTCCGATGTTGTTTCAGTCAAGGATTTTGGCGCAGTGGGTGACGGGTTGACCGATGATACGCTCGCCCTGCAACAGGCTTTGACGGCGCATTCCTCGGTTTTTTTGCCAACGGGAACATATTTAATAACGGCACCGCTCTATCTTGATGAAAAGCAGGCGCTGTATGGTGTCGGGCAATCGTCTGTGATCAAAGCCCAGAATAACAGTTTTATCAGTATCGAGGTGGTAGCGGGCTCGGCCTGTTTAGCCAATTTCAGAATCGAAGGCGGGCTGATCGGTATCAGGCTTGCGGGGCGGACAGGACCCTGCGTACAAAATCTGATCGCCGGCTTGCAGATTGTCGGGGCGAATACGGGTTTGCAGCTTGATGGCTATGATGATCCCGATAAGCCCTGCTACTGGAATAATATCCGTGATGTTCTGATCGAACAGCCTTTGTTGCACGGTGTACACCTGACCCTAAGCGATGATGGCGATACCCCCAATGCCAACCGCTTTTATGCGGTCAGGGTCTACTCCAAGGGCGCAGAAACATCCGGCAGCGGTTTTTATATTGAATACGGTCAGCTCAATAACAGCTTTATTGACTGTGAAGCCAATATGAACGGGGAGAGCGCAGCCTGCTGCTTCCGTGTCGGGGCGGGCAGTGATAAAACACTTATCCTGAACTTGCTATGTGAATCCAGTGAGGGTGTTCCCAATATCCAGCTGGATGACGGATCGGTTGAAACGGCGCTTATTAACCTGACAGCCATGAGTGACGGGGCGGCGATCTATGATCTCTCGGATGGCAATTATGATGCCTTAAATGCCGGTTGGCCGGATAAAAACCGTTTGCGCAAGACGGTTGTGACTGACTTCAAGGCAACATTACTGCGCCATGATACCGAATATATCGATACCGCAGGTACAACCAATCTTGATTTGTCGCACAGCGTACATCTGGTCAATGCGACAGGGGGCGCGATTACAGCCTCTCTGCCAGCGGCATCCGATGCCGCCGGCGCTGTCATGACGATCAAAAAGGTTGATAGCTCGGCTTCGATTGTCACGGTTACAGAACAAGGCGGCGGGGCAGGGCCGGACGGCAGCCCGCTTTTGCTGGGGGGATGGAATGATTATGTGACGGTCATATCAAACGGGGCGTCATGGTATGTGCTGTCATCGAACCGTCTGGCCGGAAATACGCGTTATGCCGATACGACAGGGACGTATGATATTGATATGGCGGTTGATACCTATCTTCTTTCCAGTTATGGCGGGGCCTTGATCGCCCGTTTGCCGCCCGCGAATGCCGCTCAAGCTATCGGGCGCAGGGTGACAATTAAAAAGACGGATGTATCATCGAACACCATCACCATAACAGAACAAGGAGGTGCCGGTCCCGATCAATCGAGCCAGATACTGGATTCGCAATATGAAGCCATGACCGTCATGTCGAATGGCGCCCAATGGTACATTTTATCGAAATTCTAACATCAGGATGATGAATGCTTATGAGTATTGAAGAACAAAGCCGCACCCAGATAGCGGCCTTCTTGCCTGATGCGATCAGGGCCGCTTTGAAGTCTTATCAGTGTTATTCGGAAGCGAGCCTGCATCAGGAGGAAAAAAGTTTTAAGGAGCATCACACGGCTTGCAAGGTGGCGATTTCGCATATTGATCTTTTACTGAAGCTGGCGCGATGGGCGGATCTGCCGGATACGCGTGCCGATGACCAAAATCAGCAAAAAGTTTTGATGGCCGCAATCAAAGAAGCAGAAAAAGAACTGAAAAGTTATGGTGTACAGGGAGAAAATGATGAGGGAGAAGACGCAGCAGACGATCAAGACACCTGATTTTACGGTTTTTCTGGTGATCTGGAACAGGCAGCAAGGGCAAAACACACCGGCAGTTCATCTGAAAATTGCCGGATGGTTACAAGAGCGGTGGGATAAAGGCGACAGGCGTTTATTGCTCATGGCCTTCCGGTCTTGTGGCAAATCAACATTAATAGGTCTGTTTTCTGTCTGGCTGTTGCTGTGTAATCCGGACTTGCGGATTATGGTTTTGGCAGCGGAAAGCAGTCTTGCCCAGCGAATGGTCAGGAACGTCCGCCGGATTATTGAACGTCATCCCCTTACAGGGCATTTGAAACCGGATAATCCTGATCAATGGGCAGGTGATCGCTTTACGGTCAATCGTTCACAAGAATTGCGCGAAGCATCGATGATGGCCAAGGGTATTGAGGCCAATATCACGGGCAGTCGTGCCGATATTATTATCTGTGATGATGTCGAGGTGCCGAATAGCTGTGATACGGCAGAAAAACGCGCCAATTTAAGAGAAATACTGGCAGAGATAGAATACATTCTCGTTCCTGATGGTCTGGTGCTTTATGCCGGTACACCGCATCATTGGCACAGTATTTATGCGGATGAAGCGCGGCATGAAATCGGCGAGGCTCGCCCGTTCTTGCATGACTATCAACGGCTAAAGCTACCCGTTCTTGATCATAAAGGGCAAAGCGTTTGGCCAGAACGTTTCTCCCGCGAAGATATAGAACGCAAAAAGGCACAGGGACTTAACCGCTTTCGCAGCCAGATGATGCTGGAGCCTGTCAATGTTGCCGAAGGGCGTCTTAATCCCGCTCTCCTGAAACCCTATGATACCGATCTTTCCTATATCAAGGAATTGAACCGTCTGGAACTTGAGGGGCGCAGGCTTGTTTCCTGTCAGGCTTATTGGGATCCGGCCTTTGGCGGACACGATCATAGTGTGGTAGCGATCCTTTTCGTTGATGAAGAAGGAGAGATATGGTTGCACCGTGTGGCCTATCTGGAATCAGGTCATGCCACCGATGAGGCCACAGGGCAGGCCTTGCAGGTTGTTGATCTCGCGGCCCGTTATCACGTGCCATCGCTGACACTCGAAACCAATGGTCTGGGAAAGTTCTTGCCGCAGATCGTCAGGCGGGAAATGGCCAAGGCCAGAATATCATGCAGTATTGTCGAACACCACAGTTCACAGCCCAAGGATATACGCATTCTTGAAGCGTTCGAAACCGTGATGGCCGCCCGCATGCTTCATGTCCATCAATCTATTTATCAAACCCCCTTTATCGGTGAAATGCAGGAATGGCGTATGGGTAAAAGCAGCAAGCATGATGACGGGCTGGATGCGGTGGCGGGTGCTTTGGCCCTGCAGCCTGTACGCTTGCGGCGGGAATATTTCTCGGGCCGGCAGAACTGGCAAGGACAATCATCACATCAGGCAAGGACGGATTTCGATGTTTGAGTTTTCACATGATTTGATCTGGTGGATCACTGTGATTGATCTGCCAGCCTTGGGAGGGTTGTTCTGGATGATCTGGCGCAGCCGTCACGATAATAAACGGGAAGTCGATCACTTACGCGAGGTCATTGAATCCCGTAATGCGCAGATGCGGGAGGGATTGGCCGCTTTCAAACTGGAAGTTGCCAAAACCTATGCCTGTGTCGGGGATATGCGTGATCTGGAAACGCGGTTGGTGGCTCATCTTTTACGGATCGAGGTCAAGCTGGATTCAACAGCCTTAAAAACCGAAGCCTTGAAAGGATTATATTACGATGAACGAGAGTGAAATTTATTTTCGGGAAATGGAGATTGATACTTTGGCCCGTACCGCCTGGGGGGAAGCCAGAGGCGAGGGAAGTATCGGTCTGCAAGCGGTGATGGCCGTCATTATGAACCGCCTGAAAGTTTCAAGGGATAAGGGGCGCTTCTGGTGGGGGAATTCGGTTATAGAAATTTGCCAAAAGCCTTATCAGTTCAGTTGTTGGAACCGCGATGATGCCAATTACCGCAAGGTTTTGCAGGTTGACAAGCGCGACTGGATATTTGCCCGCGCCCTTGATATGGCCCGTCAGGCATTGGGGGGGTGTCTTGCCGATCCGGTCAATGGTGCCACCCATTATCATACGCGTAATATCTATCCATTCTGGGCGCGGGGACAGAAGCCGGTCGCCGTTTTGGGACAACATATTTTCTACAGGATTTTGACATGACATCACCTTTACTTATTCAATTGGGATTGCCGCTGTTAAGCGAAATTGTAGGTGCGGCCTTGAGCAAGGTCGAACATCCGGCGGCCCAAGGGGCCGCCGCGTCCCTTGGAAAACTGAATGATATTCTGGCCCGGGGAACAATTACGCCCGAGCAGATAGAGGAGGCTAACCGTCACGCCGAAAAAATGGCCGAGATGAAAATTTCCGAAGCGCAAGCCGCCTATCTGCAAATTAATGAAAGTCTGCGCAGCGAGATTGCTTCGGATGATGCCTATGTCAGGCGTATGCGCCCGACCTTTGGCTATCTGATGGCCTTTACTTGGGCGGCGCAAATGTTTGCGCTTTCTTACGTTATTATTTTTAAAACCGAGCAATCCTCTGTTGTGCTACAGGCTATGGAGTCTTTGGGTATGATCTGGACGATCGGTTTGTCTGTTCTGGGGGTCTATGTTTACAAGCGCAGCGAGGAGAAAAGGATTATTCCTTCGCCACCAATTCCTCGGCAGGAACAAGTGTCCCCGCAGGGGTCAAAGTCGCTGAAGCTGAATGACTGATTTTATGATGCACATATTCGCACCAGAGCAAATAAAGTCCTGCACCGAGAATGATGGCTGATCCCTGAAGTGTCGACAGTTCGGGAATGTCCTTGAACAGGATATAACCCAAAATGACACCCCATAGCATCTGGCTATAATGGAACGGGGCGATGATGGCGGTTTCCGAAGCACGTGTATAGCCAAGGCTATAGAAAATAAAACCGCCAAATCCTAAAAATCCCAGAAGGGAAAAGGCCAGAAGATCGGCACTATTTTGCGGGATGATGAAGTTATCAGGCATCAGCATCAAGGGACCATAAACGACAGCATTCGCAGCAAAAGGCGCAAAAGCGAATAGGGTTGTCACAGGTTCCCGTCCAATTTTTCGGATCAAAATGGTGACGATACTGCTCATAATCGTGGCTATAAAAACCATGAGAAGAGCCTTGGGTTCGCTTTGCAGATGAGGGCCTGCCAGAATGATGACGCCTATGAAACCAGCGATCAGAGCGATGATCCGGTGCGGGCCGACCCTTTCCTTCAGAACAACTGCCGAGAGAATGGTCACAAAGAAAGGCATCATGAAAATAACGCCATAAAAATCGGCAAGGGTAATATCGGCAAGGGCCGTCACAATCAGATAAGAAATGGGTATGACCATGAGCCCGCGAAGCAAGAACAGCTTCCAGTTTGAGGTCTTGAATCCCTTAAGGCCATGACGATATAAAATCCAGCCACCGGAAAGTATCGTGCCGACCACGGCACTGGTCCCGATCAATTGTGCTGAAGGGTAGTCATTTGAAAGGCTTTTGGTGCAGGCATCCATCAGCGTGAACAGAAACCATCCTGTTAAGGCAATCAGGATGGCCTGCAAATTCTGGCGGAAAAGGGATGGTTCACTCAGGGCAGTATACTCTCGCTGATCACGGGCCCCTTTATAATCTTATCTTCCGGTTTTGCCAAGATATAAGCCTCGCGGATCAGCTGTTCTGCTTTTTTGATGCTATCATCATCACGACCCAGAATAAGGCATAGCGGGCGGTGGCCTGCCCCCACGGTTTCGCCGATGGCACTGACCGAGGCCAGACCCACGCCATGATCGATTTTATCCGTGACCAGACGGCGGCCGCCACCCAGTTCAATCACGGCGATACCGACTTTGCGCGTATCGACAGCACGGATGACGCCCGTGGTTTCGGGCCAGACTTCAACCACTTTCGGTGCCAAGGGTAAATGGCGATCAAATGTAGAGATAATGTCGGAAGGGCCACCCAAAGCATGAACCATTCTTTCAAAGAAGCTGGCTGCGCGCCCGTTTTTCAAATGACGTTCAGCCATTTCCCATCCCTCTTCACGGCTTTCGGCAATTTTGCCAATGACCAGAAGCTCGGCACACAGGCCGATGGTGACTTCGTAGAGGCGGGGATCGATATTTTCATTACGGAGGAACTCAATGGCTTCGCGGACTTCTATCGCATTACCGGCAGTGCGACCCAGAACTTCGTTCATATCGGTCATCAGCGCATGGCAGGTCAGGCCTGCACCATTGGCAACTGATACCAATGTTTCTGCCATGGCCTTTGTTCTATCGTATTGGGCAAACCATGCGCCGCTGCCGTATTTTACATCCAGCACCAGACCGTCCAGTCCTGCGGCCAGTTTTTTGGAAAGGATGGAGGCTGTGATCAGATCCATACTTTCAACCGTACCGGTGACATCACGGACGGCATAAATGGTGCGGTCGGCGGGGGCGATATCACTGGTTGCCCCGACAACAGCGCAGCCGACGTCTTTCACAACATCCTTGAGCTTATCGAGGGCAGGCTGGCTGATATATCCCGGTATGGAATCCATTTTATCAAGTGTGCCGCCGGTATGGCCCAATCCCCGACCGGAAATCATGGGCACATAACCGCCACAGGCGGCTATGATCGGGGCCAGCATCAGGGATACTTTATCACCTACACCACCCGTCGAATGTTTATCCAGAACAGGACCGTCAAGGTTTTCCATTTTCCAGTCAACACGCGTTCCTGAATCCGCCATCGCGAGGGTCAGGTCAACACGTTCCTGTTTATCCAGACCATTCAGCAGGATCGCCATGCACATAGCCGCAATCTGGCCTTCACCCACGGATTTATCAACTACGCCCCTGACATATTGTTCGATCTGGGTAGCGGTCAGAGTTTCCCTATTCCTTTTGCGGATAATTATTTCCTGAGTCAGCATTCCGGTTTTCCTTGAAAGTCGGTCCCTTAAAAACCATACTCTTTTATCTGTTTTAACGGGTTGATCATACACATTTTATTGGAAAAAACCATGCGCCAGTTTTTCGTCAGAACAATGGGATTTACAAAAGATTTCCTGCACATGGAAGCTGCAGGCGGCATATTGCTGGTGATCGCTGCCTGTGTGGCACTGGTGATTGCCAATACACCTTTATATGCCTATTACGATTTTCTGCTAAACGGGGTGAAATTTAGTTTCGGTTTTGTTGCTCCCGATAGCGGTTTTGATCTTCAGCTTAAAAAATCAATTTTGCTTTGGATTAATGACGGATTAATGGCGCTCTTCTTCTTCCTTGTCGGGTTGGAGATTAAGAGAGAGCTGGTTGAAGGAGAGTTATCGAGCCGTGATCGCGCGCTTTTGCCTGCTTTGGCTGCTGTGGGTGGTATGGTGATGCCAGCGGCTGTTTTCTGGTTTATCAATCAGGATCATTCCGAAAATCTTTATGGTTGGGCCATTCCTTCGGCCACGGATATTGCGTTTGCTCTGGGAATTTTGGCGTTACTGGGGAGCCGCGCCCCTGTTCAATTAAAAATCTTGCTGACGGCGATTGCTGTTATTGATGACTTGGGCGCGATTATTATCATCGCTCTATTTTATTCGCATGGCTTGCACCCTGTGCCGTTTTATTTTGCAGCAGCAGCCTTGCTTGCACTTTTTATTCTTAATCGTCGTAATGTATGCAGTATTCCGGCTTATGTGATTGTTGGGGTTATTCTATGGGTGTCTGTCTTGCAGTCAGGTGTCCATGCGACGCTGGCAGGTGTGGCAGCGGCCTTGTTTGTGCCGACACGTTCATGCCGTGATCCGGAATATTCGCCGCTCAAGACATTGGAGCATAGTCTGCATCCGTGGATTGTTTTTGGTGTTCTGCCGCTTTTTGCTTTTGCCAATGCCGGTGTTCCTTTCAAGGGTATGGGTCTGCATAGCCTGTCCGATCCTGTGACGCTCGGGATTATTCTGGGACTGTTTATCGGCAAGCAAATGGGTATCTTCCTTGTGTTACTGGCGGCTGTGAAGTTGAAGCTGTCCCCTAAACCGCAAGGCGTGACATGGCTCCAGCTTTACGGTGTATCCGTTCTGTGCGGGATTGGTTTTACCATGTCGCTCTTTATCGGTGGTCTGGCTTATGAAGGAACAGATATGCAAGCGTCCGTGCGTCTGGGGGTTTTGGTTGGTTCAATAATATCAGCCGTGGCTGGTTATCTGATCCTCTCGAAATGCCCTGTGAAAAATGATTCTTCCGCGTAATGTCACAGCGTTGTGAAATTATATGGGACCATCTAAGTCTTGAGGCATGGGATGAATTATTCGCGCGTATTCCCCGTTCGAATATATTGCAGTCCTATCCTTACGCTCAAGCCTACTGTCAGTCCCACCAGCAGCGCGCCCATTGGGGTCTGATCCGTATTGACGGGCAGGATGCCGGACTGGTGCAGATATTTGAGGTGGGACTGTTGAGGAATATGATTCACGCCGTTTCTCTTGATAGGGGGCCTTTATGGCTGCCTGAATTTGGTACCGCAGAAAATATTCTGTCTTTCTATGCTGAATTTGATCGCCTTTATCCGCGCCGTTTTGGTCGCCGCCGCCGGATTATTCCCGAGGTCAGAGCTGAAGATGCCTTGTTGTTACCGATGAAACCCGAGGCCGGAATAGATCCTTATAAAACCATATGGATTGATTTATCGGGTACCGAAGAGGAATTGCGCGCGCATCTTGATAAAAAATGGCGTAACGCCTTAAGCAAGGCGGAAAGATCCCCTATCTCTTTTGTTTGGGATCAGGGGCAGCATTCCTTGGATTGGATTTTGCAACATCATAGCGCCCATAGAGAAATCGCTGGCTATAAGGCGGCTTCGCCGCGCTTTATAAGATTACTGGCAAGATATTTTGGTGCCCGTCAGGACATGTTTATCGCTCGTGCTTTTTTGGGAGAAGAGGCGATCGCGGGTGTTCTTTTCTTCCGGCACGGTTCATCGGCTACTTACCAGATAGGCTGGAACGGGCCAGAGGGCCGTCAATATAACGCCCATCATCTTTTGCTATGGCAGGCGATGCTGAAATTGAAAGCATCGGGTGTTTCATCAATTGATCTGGGTGGCATTAATAACGAGGCCGATGGTGTGCGCGCTTTTAAAGAGGGGCTGGGCGGCGAAGCCGTTACGCTCTCCGGCATATACCACTAACCTTACCATTCATTGAAATGGCTGACGCGATATTGCGGGTCTGTAGCAATAAATGTTTTGATTGCCGGTGTTTCCCGAACCTGCTTGAATTTGGTTACAGTATCTTTAAGGGCCTGTAATTCTCCGGCATGGGGGATATGCACAGGGGAAGTTCTGGCCATACGGATTGTGATATTCATAAAATCATTTACAAAGCCCACCCATGCCATGATGTCGCGCGGGCTGGTTGTTCCCGGGTGATGGCGGAATTCGGCTGTGCCGTATCTATGGATGCAGGAAAGATTGATGCGGCTAAAACGTCGGCCAAAGGGCTGTATCAGTTTATCTTCACTGGCAAAATAGGGGCTGGGCATAATATTGTCAGTGCGCTGTGCGACAGCATTCATAAAATCTGTGCGGGCGTCTCCTGTGCGTTCTATGCCATAGCTTTCGGTGCTCACGAAGCGGTAGGGATGCGTCATAGTATTATCAAGAAAATCGAGATCATCTTCGATGGCGGCATAGTTGATCACCATTTGCCGGATCACATTCAGGCGCAAATCATCGTCTTGTATGGACATCAGGCCGACATGAACATGAAGGGCGCATTTCTGTTCAGGGGCAGCCTTGACTTTGAGTGATTTGAGATAATCGGTATAAAGATAAAGCCTGTGAATATTGGGGTCGGTAAGAATGGGTGATACCAGCTCTCTGCCTTCGGTAAAGTCATCAGACTTTATAGAACCATCATCCGTCAAGAGCCATGTCTTGTCATGCAAATTAATGGTTCTTTTGAAAGGTTGATCATCAACCATACCAAAAAATTCGCTTTCGACGCCAAATGTAGAAGCAAGGGATTGTTTTTGGGGCAGCAAAGAGAGATCAAGCGGTGTCGACAGCAGCATGCGCGCTTTTTCCTGCGCCGCGGCAGAGAGTTTAAATTCCGTGGCGGCCGAGGCAAAAAGCACCTGATCGAAATGCTCACGGCTCAAGGCTCCCAGACGGCCAGCTTCCCCCAGCGGGGAATTTCTGAAATTTGTCATCACCGCTTTTGTGATAGCAGCAGCATGTGAAGGGGAGAGGAGATAATCCGGCAGATGGTAGTGGCCTGCCACGTCCCTGATTTTGGATGTGAGGTCATCGACATCACCTTTGTTTATCATGAGGGTGCGCAGACACAGGCCCTTAAGACCCATGCGTACAGCTGCTGCCCGTCCAAAGAGGGCTTTGGCATGGGTTTTCTTGTTGTTGATCGTATCCTGAAAATAGCTGTAGTTATTCATGATGCGCTTTTATATCAGAGCGCCATATAATATGCAATAATTATGAAAAATAATAAACTTGTTTTATTTCAATATGTTAACTGAGGCACTGTCTTTCATTTTCCCTTAAATATTGTAGAGTTATACTGCACTGCCGTTCTGGCTTGTCTTTCTATTCTCGGAGATTTTCCCATGTCGAATGCAACCCCCATTACAGTAGCCCGTGGTGATGGTATTGGCCCTGAAATTATGGATGCGACCTTGCGCATTCTGGAAGCAGCCGGTGCGGCGCTGAAAATTGAAGAAATCAAGATCGGCAAAGATGTTTATGAAAGCGGCGTACCAAGCGGTATTCCCGATAGCGCATGGGAATCCCTGCGCCGGACAAAAATTTTGCTGAAAGGCCCGATTACCACTCCGCAGGGCGGCGGTTATAAAAGCCTGAACGTGACCATGCGCAAGGCCTTGGGCCTTTATGCGAATGTGCGCCCGTGTATTTCCTATGCACCGTACGTGGAAACAAAGCATCCGAATATGGATCTGGTGATCGTGCGCGAGAACGAGGAAGATTTGTATGGCGGGATCGAGTATCGCCAATCGCAGGACGTGATGGCATGTTTGAAAATTATCTCCCGTCCGGGCACAGAACGTATTGTGCGCTATGCGTTTGAATATGCCCGCGCCAATAACCGTAAAAAAGTTACCTGTATGACCAAGGACAATATCATGAAGCTCACCGATGGCTTGTTCCATCGTGTCTTTGATGAAATTGGTGCCGAATATCCGGATATTGAACAAAACCACATGATTATCGACATTGGTACGGCCAAGATTGCCGCCGCCCCGCATCTGTTTGATGTGATTGTGACTCCGAACCTTTATGGCGATATCATTTCCGATGTGGCTGCCGAAATCACGGGATCGGTCGGTTTGGGCGGTTCATCCAATATCGGTTTGCAATGTTCTATGTTCGAAGCGATTCACGGCAGTGCGCCCGATATCGCGGGCAAGGGGATTGCCAACCCGTCAGGTTTGTTGCTGGGTTCGGTTATGATGCTGGTCCATATCGGCCAGGGCGATGTCGCGGCAAAGGTGCATAATGCATGGTTGCGCACATTGGAAGATGGTATTCACACAGGTGAAGTTTTCCGTGCCGGTACCAGCAAGGAAAAGGTCGGTACAGAAGGTTTCTGCAAAGCTGTGATTGAGCGTCTGGGTGAAATGCCACAGAAACTGCGTCCCGCCAATTATGACGGTGTTCCGGCGGGTGGGATGAAGCTGCCACCGCTCAAGCCGCGCAAAGATGAAGTGAAAGTCCGTGTCGGTGTCGATGTCGGTATCAACTGGGATGGTAGCGCGAATGATCTGGCCACTAAGGTTCTGCCATGTGTGACAGATAATCTGGAATTGAAGATGATATCAAACCGCGGGGTCAAGGTCTGGCCCAACGGGCAGCCCGATACATATTGTGCCGATAACTGGCGCATGCGTTTCATGAGCAAGGATGGCGGCAATGTCCGTACATCAGAGATTATCAGCTTGCTGGAACGCATGAATAAAGCCGACATGAATTTCACCCGTACGGCCATGTTGCATACGTTTGACGGCAAGCCCGGCTTTACCGCCGCACAGGGTGAGTAATTTTCGAGAGCCTTAATGTAAGGTCGGCTTGGTGTAGGGCATAGGAGGAGCAGGGGACGCTGATTGCGGTTGGCTCCTGTCTTTCATTTGAAGGAAGGTGACTTCCTCTGAGTCTTCATCCATCAGGGCCAGTTCCAGACCTTTTTCTTTCTCATCGCAGATATCTTCCAGAAGGATAAAGGCACGGGTCAGGGTATCGGCATTATTGCTGTTTCCCGACATATCCGTCAGCTCTTCAATAAGCTCTGAATCTATACTGACCTGCAAGGGTCCTGAATTTTTGTGGCTATCCGTGGGTTCGTCATTCAAGCCTTCGGCTTCCTGACGCACACGGTCAACCATAACCAGCTCTTGCCCGTTGTTATATTCACCGGGGCAATAGATCGCGTAATATCCGATGGCAAGATCAGCCAGATCCTGAACGCTGCTCTTTCCCAAGCGCTGCTGCAGGCGATCAATGCTGCCGGAGGAAGCTGTCATGAATATGAATTGAATGCTCTTTGTCTGGTTTTTCATTTTTTATTTTACCTTTATATCAAGGGGAGGCAAGGGAAGCGCTGAAGGCTTTGTGCTTGTAAGCCATACGTTCTTCCAAATCCGCGAAATGGGCATCACCCATCCATAAGGGCAGGTAGCTGTCTGTCTGGATGCGTGTTGCCATCAGGCGGGCATCATTGTAAAGCGGGTGGTCTGCAGCAATCTGTTTATGAAGGGCCATGTGACCCAGCTGGCGCAAGGTGCTGTGAATGGTTTCATGGGCCATAATACCCGCCATATCGGCCCCTGATGACAAGGTGATGTGGCGCGGATCAATTTCCATGGCGGGATGGCTGTCGGCGTTTTTCTCGGGATCTTTATCGAACAGAAAATGGGCCATGATATTGCTCGGCAATCTTTTGTATTTGATGTCGGCTGACAAGAACCCCAAGGCAGAACGATTGAATGTGGAGGTGAGTTGATGGTGGAGGCCTTCCAGATGCTGGCGGCGCTGTTTGTGTTTCAATGATTGCCAGTGGCTTTCTATATCCGGCGTTCCTGCAGGCAGATTTCCGATCAATGATGCCTTGAGCCTGTCCAGACCATTATCAATCATAGCTTCAAGCGCGGGTGAAAAATTGAGCAGACCCGCAAGACGTGAAAGGGCTGCAATTTCACGTGTCAGGCCCTGATGCTTCATGCTTTCAATCTGGCCATCGCGATCGCGTTTTAAATGTCCGCTCTTTTCCGCCTGCTTGGCTGTGGCAAAACCGACAAACCGCAACAGGCCACAGATCGTTTCCGGTGACAGACGATCAAAGTCACCGTTTTCTGTCAGTTCCAGAACCTTGATCATGCCCGGGCTATCCGTGCCATTGCTCAGGGCGGCAACCGTAAAAATATGTGTAATATCAGCGGGGTTCATAAGCCGCACCTTAGGCTGTCAGGCTTCATTTCGTCAAATTTTGCTAATTCAGCAAGGGATTCAAAGCCCTTTGGCGCTGTTCCGGCGCGATCAGGTCAGGGAAGACGTCGATCTTGGCTTCCATTGTGTGCCAAACACCAACTTTGTAGCCTTTTTCCTGTGCTTCGACCACTTGCTCACGCAGCATAAAGGCACGGGTCAGAAGTCCGCCTGTTGTGATCTGGCCAAACTCCTTGGTCATTTTATGGGCGGACTCCAAATCGGTTGTCAGGGTAACAATCCCCATCAGTTTGTGGCGGCCCAGACGTTCAATGTCATCAAGCTCCAGAACAGCATGGTTGTCGGGGTGAATGGCTACAAACTTTTCACCATCACGGTGGGCTTCCAGATAGGCTTTGTAAATTTCCAGCGTCGACTGGAATAAGTGATTGCCATCCGGTTCACCGGCACGCTGGCGCAGTTCTTCCAGATTGAATGTTGTTGCTGCTTTGAAAGCAAACTGGATTGTTTCTAAGGCCATGATTTTTAAGTCCCTGTTCTTACTCTTCTTAATATAGGAAATACGTTAGCTGCTTTTGCCGGAAATTGCAAAAAAGTTGCAGTGAGGGTCTTTTAAGGCTTTGAAAAACCTCTCAATGGCGCTTTTTGCGCATGGCTTTCAGTTCATAAAGGCTCATGTTTATGCGCAAAATTCGCCCCAAGGCCAAGCCAAAGGCAAAGCCTGCTATATGTGCCGCAAAGGCGATGCCTCCGGCTTGGGGAGCTTTTTCAATTGTTATGAATCCTATGATATCGCGCGAGAACCAAATCCCCATGCAGAGCCATGCCGGTATGGCAATCGTGAAGGCAAACAGCGAAGAATAAGCAGACCAGAGAAAGGAATAATTAGGATTGATAATATTGATCTTTGCATGGGGGTATAGCACTACATAAGCACCCATGACAGCCGATATCACCCCACTAAATCCGATCATGGGTATTGTTGATGAGGGATCGAGATAGGCTTGTGCCCCCGCGGAAACTGCGGCAGATGCGATACAAAATAAAAGGAAGCGTATTTTGCCAAAGGCGTATTCGATATTGTCTGCAAAGATAATCCAGAACAGCATATTAAAAATCAGATGAAAAATATCACCATGCAGGAGGGCGGATGTAAGAAGCGTAATTTTCTCGGGCGGGCCACCGTTGGGATCGACCTTGCCAAATAACTCTGCAGGTATCAGGGCAAACGCTTGATAGAGATTTTGTATGCCCTGATCCGTGGCATTGATCGAAAAAATAAATATGAGTACATTGATGATAAAGAAAGCCCCTGTCAGTAAGGGTGTAATGTCATGGGGATTATCATCCGAGAGCGGGATAAGGTCATTCATCGGGGATATTTATCAGGCTTGTAGCATCGCGGCCTTTAAGGTATTGGCCAGCAGGCAGGCTATTGTCATTGGGCCAACGCCACCGGGGACGGGAGTGATGGCTCCGGCTACGGCGCAGGCTTCATCAAAGGCGACATCACCGACAATTTTCTTCTCGGCAATACGGTTGATACCGACATCAATGACAACGGCGCCTTGTTTGATCCAGTCGCCTTTCACCATAGCGGGACGGCCAACGGCAGCTACCAGAATATCGGCCTGACGGCAGAAAGCAGGTAAATCGCGGGTGCGTGAATGGCAGTGGGTGACGGTACAGTTTTCCGACAGGAGTAACTGTGCCATCGGCTTGCCAAAAAGAAGGGATCTTCCCAATACAACCGCATGCAGACCCGAGATATCCGGCAAAACTTCCTTGATCAGAAGGAGCGAGCCTTGCGGTGTGCAGGGAACCATGCCGGGTAGACCCGCCATAAGACGTCCGGCATTCAAGGGGTGCAGACCATCAACATCTTTGTCAGGAGAAATGGCCAGAATCATACGGGTTTCATCCAGATGATCGGGCAGGGGCAGCTGCAGCAAGATGCCGTTAATTGCCGGATCATTGTTTAGCTGGTCTATGACCTTGAGGAGATCCTCGGCAGTGACATTAGCGGGCAGACGGTGTTCGGTGCTGGTAATACCTGTCTTTTCACAGGCGGTGATTTTGTTTCGCACATAAATATGGCTGGCGGGGTCATCACCCACGAGAATGACGGCAAGACCGACATGGCGCCCTTGTGCCTTCAGGTTTGTGACATCGCGGGCGATATCGGCCTTGAGGCGTTCGGAAACGGCTTTACCATCAATCAGGCGGGCGCTCATATTAATAGAACCTGTAAGGATTGACGGCGAAGACACGGATCACCAGCTCCTGTAGCAGGAATATACCAAAAATGACCACGATCGGGGTTACGTCAATACCGGCAATCGGTGGAATATATTTGCGCAAGGGTTTGTACACAGGCTCGGTCAGTTTGTTGAGCAATTTGACCAGATTTTGGGCCTGCGGGTTTTTGACGTTCAAAACTTCGAAGGCGATTAACCAACTGATAATCACACTCGCAATAATAATATAAAAGTAGATTTCCAATGCGAAGTGAAGAAGGCTGCCGATAATGCTCATAACGCGTCCCTTGAAAAATGGTGAAAGACAAGGCAGGCTCATCATAACGGAAAAATTGGCCTAAAACAGGAGAATATTTAAATTATGCAAGGCTTTTCAAGGCGGCCCGTTGCGGTTTGTATGGCCATGGCCACCCTGTTTTTCACGATTCCCGCTTTGGCCAAAGAGGAAAAGAAGCGGATTCTTTCGCCAAGAGATGTGGTTTGTACCGTTCCCAAGGCACCGATGATCAAGATTGAGCCGAAGGCGGCAGCTGTCCGCTATGATTACTCAAAAACAACGGCAGAATTGACCAGGCAGGGGTCCCAGACTGTTAATCCGTATGCAGCGAATGTTGACTCGACAACGGGCGGTTTGCGTGCCGATACCCCGAAAATACGTAGTGATGTCAAGACCAGCATCATGACCTATCCGGCTTTGGGTGTGGGATGTCTGTGGTACGAGGAAGTCAGCGTCGTGATCGAGCTTAGTCCGGTTATCTATATTGCCAAGGAGTTTCAGAAAGACCCTGCCTGTAAAGCTGCGATTATGGAGCATGAATTGAAGCATGTCAGTGTCGACAGGGACGTGATAAATAATTACGCTACCCAGATCGGTAAGGCTATTCAAACAGCTGTTAATAGGGCAGGCGCTCTTGGTCCCTTCAAGGTGGCGGAACTTGATGCCCAGCAAGATAATTTGATGGACCATATCCAGAGCGCCATCAGTTCGCAGCAGGTTATTCTGGACAAGGATATGCGCAGCAGGCAAGCCAGGGTCGACAGTCTTGAGGAATACGAGCGCGTGAGCGCCATATGCAAGGATGTTGTTAGAAAGCTGAAATAAGTGGGTGTCCTTTCTTATAAATGCAGATGGCAGGCCTGCATTTTTGCAGGAAGCGTAATGCTTTTATCAACGCCGTCGTTTGCGGGCACATGTCAGGTCGAGGCAAAACCACAGATCAATTTTTCACACAGCAAATCGGAACCGCGATTTGATTATAGTTTGACCCGGGCGCAGCTTGAGAATTTCAAAGGTAACGCAGAAATTCCTCTGGCGGCTGTATATGATTTGACAATTAATGCCATGCATACCGGCAAAATGTCGATGAATCACAAGATGAAGTATGTTGTTGAACAGCAGCCGGACGGTCAGCTGTGCACGCGTATAGATTCAATCGATGTATCTTTCGAGGTTGATCCGGTGATTTATATGGCGCAGGAGCTGCGCACGGAAGCATGTGAATATAAAGAATATCTGCTTCATGAATTGAAACATGTGGATGAAGATATGAGGCTGATGGCCGATTATCAGGATGTAGTAATGCGCAACATGGATTTTGCCCTGTCTATGGCCTCGGACTATAGCGTGGGGCCTATCCCGCCGAGCTTGCTCAAAGAAGCTCAGGAGGAACTTTCCTATAATATTACAGGGGTTTTGCAGGCTACATTCGATAGCATGATGAGGGAGCGGCCCTTCCGTCAGCGCGAGATTGATAGTACGGGCGAATATATGCGCCTGACGCTGGCCTGCGTGGGTAAAAACTAGGGGAATCGACAAAAGAAAGGACCCCCTTGTAATTGTTAAGGGGGTCGGGAAAGGCTTTGCTGAAACTTTAGGAACAACCGAAGGAGGAAAAATTCCATAATTTCAGGATGCTGCCGAATTATGGCAAAATAGTGCCAAATTAGGACAGATTTTATGAAATCTCATGCAGGCGGCGGGGCGACCTAGCCCAAAATCCCAGAATTCCCTGTTTTTTCAAGGCGTTTCACATGCTAGAGTCTTAACGTTTTGTTAGAGAGGGCTGTCTATGATAGCCCGGACTTTATACCCTCCCACGTTTCTATGAGGACGACCCCGCCATGACTACCCGCACCGGACACGATACCCTGAAATCCCGCAAATCCCTGACAGTGGATGGAAAATCATACGATTATTTCAGCCTGCCAGAGGCAGCCAAACAGATCGGTGATGTCAGCCGTCTGCCGTTTTCAATGAAGGTGCTGCTCGAAAACCTGCTGCGTTTCGAGGACGATGTATCGGTCAAGGTTGCTGATGTGAAGGCATGTCATGCATGGCTCGATAACAAGGGTAAGACAGAACATGAGGTGGCTTACCGTCCGGCGCGCGTGCTGATGCAGGATTTTACAGGCGTTCCGGCTGTGGTCGATCTGGCGGCGATGCGCGAAGCGATGAAGGCGCTGGGGGGGAACCCGCAAAAGATCAATCCGTTGACGGCTGTCGATCTGGTGATTGACCACTCGGTGATGGTTGATGCTTTTGGTAACGGTGCCGCATTCCAGGCGAACGTTGACCGCGAATTTGAACGGAATGGCGAGCGTTATGCTTTCCTGCGTTGGGGTCAACAAGCTTTCAAAAATTTCCGTGTGGTTCCGCCGGGTACAGGTATATGCCATCAGGTCAATCTTGAATATCTGGCGCAGACTGTCTGGGTCGAACAGGACGAAGATAACGGCACGAACGTTGCCTATCCCGATACCTTGGTGGGAACAGACTCCCACACCACGATGGTCAATGGTTTGGCTGTTCTGGGTTGGGGTGTGGGCGGTATCGAAGCCGAAGCCGCGATGCTGGGTCAGCCGGTATCTATGCTGATCCCCGAAGTGATCGGTTTCAAGCTGACAGGAAAACTCAAAGAAGGGACAACGGCGACCGACCTCGTTCTGACCGTGACCGAGATGCTGCGCAAAAAAGGCGTGGTGAACAAGTTTGTCGAATTCTATGGTTCTGGTCTTGACCATATGTCATTGGCCGATCGGGCAACGATTGCCAATATGGCTCCTGAATATGGCGCGACATGCGGCTTCTTCCCGATTGATAAGGAAACCATCCGTTATTTGAACTTCACAGGTCGTGATGCCCACCGTGCAAAGCTGGTTGAAGAATATGCCAAGCTGCAAGGTATGTGGCGTGATGCAAACACACCGGATCCGGTTTTCACTGATACGCTGGAACTGGACATGTCTACGGTCGAGCCTTCACTCGCAGGTCCTAAACGTCCGCAAGACCGTGTGCTGCTCTCGAAATCATCCGAAGTGTTTAAAAAGCTTCTGGCCGATAACAATATCGCCGCCAAGGAAATTCCGGTTGATGGTACGGACTACAAGCTTAAGCACGGCGATGTGGTGATTGCGGCGATTACATCCTGTACCAACACGTCAAACCCTTCCGTGATGCTGGCAGCCGGTCTGGTGGCCAAGAAAGCCCATGAAAAGGGCTTGAAGGTCAAGCCATGGGTGAAAACATCACTGGCCCCCGGATCGCAGGTTGTGACCGATTATCTTGATAAAGCGGGTCTGACATCGCATCTGGATGCCATGGGCTTCAACCTTGTCGGTTATGGTTGCACAACCTGTATCGGTAACTCGGGCCCGTTGCCTGACCATATTGCCAAAGCTGTTGAGGCCGGTGATCTGACTGTAGCCGCAGTGCTGTCCGGTAATCGTAACTTCGAAGGCCGTATCAGCCCGCATGTGAAGGCAAACTATCTGGCTTCACCGCCGCTGGTGGTTGCCTATGCCTTGCTTGGTAACATGGAGCTTGATATCACCACTGAAGCCTTGGGCGTCGGTAGTGACGGCAAACCTGTTTACTTGAAAGATGTCTGGCCAACCAACGAAGAAATCCGCAAGGCGGTTGAATCATCCCTGACGCCGGAGATGTTCAAGTCACGCTATGCCAACGTCTTCCTTGGTCCCAAGGAGTGGCAGGCCGTGAAGGGTGGTTCGGGCGAAACCTATGACTGGGATGGTAAATCCACTTACGTGGCCAATCCGCCCTATTTCACCGGTATGCAAAAAACACCCGCGGCGGTCAAGGATATCAAAGGCGCCAGCTGCCTGGCGCTCTTCGGTGACTCGATCACAACCGACCATATTTCACCAGCCGGTAACATCAAGAAGGATAGTCCTGCGGGTAAATATCTGATGGATCATGGTGTTGATCAGCGTGACTTCAACTCCTACGGGGCGCGCCGTGGCCATCATGAAGTGATGATGCGCGGGACGTTTGCCAACATCCGTATCAAGAACGAGATGCTGGGCGGCAAGGAAGGGGGCTTGACCCGTTACCTGCCGACGGGGGCGGAAATGCCGATTTATGATGCCTGCATGAAATATATCAATGACGGCACACCGCTGATGGTGGTGGCTGGCAAGGAATATGGCACAGGTTCAAGCCGTGACTGGGCCGCCAAAGGCACGTACCTGCTGGGCGTCAAGGCTGTGCTGGCCGAAAGTTTCGAGCGTATTCACCGTTCGAACCTCGTCGGTATGGGCGTTCTGCCGCTGATGTTCAAGAACGGACAGACACGCCAGAGTCTGAACCTGACCGGTGAAGAAAAATTCGATGTGATCGGTCTGGAAGCGGGGATCAAGCCGCGTATGGATCTGGATGTGGTCATCACCCGCAAGGATGGCACGAAGGAAACCATCAAGGCCCTGTGCCGTATCGATACACAAGACGAGATCGGTTACTACGAAAACGGCGGTATCATGCACTATGTGCTGCGCGATCTGGTGGCCAAGGGTTCCAAAGAGCAGGCTGCCTAGGGGGTGCCTCCTTTGACAGCTTCAAAAAGCCCGTCGTGATGGCGGGCTTTTTTTCATTTTTATAATATTTTTGTTTAATATCAGTGCTTTATATACAAAAATAGTGTGCATATCGTATAAGCATTATGTATAATACTGGCTATGGATACACAGCTGCAAGAGCCCCCTGTCATTCCCGTCCTTGTTCAGGATACAAGGCCTGCTGTTACTATTCCCAAGGCATTGCCAGCCAAGGCTGCTTCATCGAAGATTATGGTTACCAATACGGAATGCCGCTTGCTGGTTTCAAATGCAACAAGAAAGCTTTATCCGGAAGGGTTCCTGGAGAAGGCTGCCGAGGAGTGTTGGGCGGGACCCAACACCGATATTCTGGTGGTCGGCAAAAGAGATGCCTCAAAACAGTCGGGACATTATATGCGGGTTTTACCCGAGACAGTCAGAGACACGCAAAAGAATCTCTCGGGGATTATTCCCAAGGACTGGGAAGCCTTACTGGAGGCACCCAAGGACAAGGATGGAAAGAGTATCATCTATACATCAATATTGCGGGCGGCGATCATACCCGATAACAGTTTTGCTCTGAAATACCGGTTTGAACCTGCTGAAGGATCAAAAGAGACAGCTGTCCCACGGAACCTATTCATTACTATTATTGATCCCCAGGACCATTCGGAAGATCATTTGGCCGGAATGTCGGGATTGTTTCTTGGCTACAATATTAGCAGCAATCTGATTTTTAATAGCCGATTTTCTGATTCCAAGTCATGGATGGCACTGACTTTTGCGCATGAAGCTACGCATGGCGAACATGATCACGGGATAAAAATTGTTTCAGGGAACCAGATCAAGGACAACATTGAAAAAACACCTGTTGCAGAACGTATGCAGCATGAAGGAGGGGCCGATGTCGGCGGCGCCGAGAAATATATGCGCGCCCGCAATCAGGGGGTTTCTCTCAACGAAATTGTGCCGGCTATCAATTGGGGATTGAGATCACTGGGCAGTTATTTTAATGCCCGTGTCGGCAATATACCGTTTGCGCACGCGACCAACTTTTCGTTTAGCAAAGAGGCAGCCCATACCACCCCCGCGCAGCAGGAAGAAGGGCTCAGGATTTTCAGGGATACGATGGATACGGCCTTTGGCCGTGTCATTCTTGATCCCGAGACGGGGGATTACCGTGAATCCATTCGGGATATTACGACTCTTGGTCAGGAAAAGGATGATTTCATAACATGCCGCGATGATGCGCTCGATGCCTTACCCAAGGGGACCAGCTTTAGGGATAATTGGGATAAATATGCTTATGATGTCAGCCAGTGCGTCTTGCAAAGTATCTGGATCCGTCCTCTGGGGGCAGCGGCTATTATAGAGCTTGAGAAGGAGAAAGATCCTTTTAAGGGAAACATCGTCGCAAGGCGCTATGCCGAAGATTTTAAAACGGCTGTCTCGGCACATTTGATGAGTGCCGGAAATATGGAGCGGGTAGGGAACCTGTACGACAAGGTTCTGAAAGATGATCTGCCAGCGCCTGCCAAGGCGCATTGGGGGCAGGTTCTGGGCAGATAAGTCCGGCACTTGTTTTTCTTGCAACGATACGGAATGTTGCGATATAACTGGCTCATAAAACTTATAAAAATGAGGGTGTATCATGCAAATTCCAACAACTCTGCAGGAACTGAAAGAGATGCCATTAAACCGTGAAACGGTTAAAGAGGCCCTTTCCGAAATCGCAAACTTTGCCCGTCTGGCCATGTCCGGCAAGCCTATGATCAGTATCAAAGAAGAGGAAGATGGCAGTGTCAGCCTGACGGAAGGTTATTTCGGCAACAAGACAGCTATCAGCGGCCTGCGTTTCGAGGATCTTCCTTATGCCCTTGAGCAACGTATCATTTCTCAGGATGCCGCTATGGAAGCTTTCCGTTTCATGATGAAGAAAAACATTCTTCTGCCTGCAAACGAAAATGAGAGCGCTGTAGAGGAATAATCAGACTGTACCGATGATCCGATAAAAAACCGCTGACCTTATGGGGTTCAGCGGTTTTCTTATGGTTCTTTGTATAGGTCAAGCCATCGGTGTAAACATCGGATGGCCGTACTTGAAAGGACTGTCTTGCGTTTCGGCAGGCTGTGGCTTTTGAGCTGTTCCTGTTTCAGGTTTCCAGCTACCACGCAGACGTCTTGCCTGAGGCTCTTCATCAAAATCATTCGCAAAGGCAGGGGCTTCGATATGGTGGATCGACATGGTTTGCCCACGCATATCACCGAGATCAATTGCCGGATTTTTCATGTTGGTCTGGATATTCTTTTGGGCTTCGCTTGGATTGTTCCAGAAAACATAGGTTGTGTTACCAACCTCGACCGCAAATTTCTCGCTGGTCAGTGCGGTGTCGTTATAATGTTTGATCTGTTCTTTTTGGATCGGTTTGTCATTGATCTCGATATTCAGGCCATCAAAATTTCCGACATAATGAACGAACTGACGTGTCTGTTTTTGAGGTTCTGGCGCAGAAACCTTGGGTGTGGCCACGCGCGGGGCTTCAACCTTGGTGTCGGCCCATTCTTGACCGGCAAATGTATCGGGATTGTCTTCGGGGCGGTTAAACGATGACAGCAAGTCACCCATACCAAGACCGCCCAGCAGTCGGGAAAAGAATTTTCTCATGATCACACCTTCTATAACGGGCATCTTTTCTTTGTTTAATTGATGCCTCTATGTTCCGGATTATAGGCGATTTCAGATAAAATCGCAAAATTTGAAACTGTTATATTTCAAGGGGTTATAGGCGAGGATTTTGCTTTTCTTAAAAGGCTGTTGATAAAAGCCCGTTTGATCCGGTTGTTTAGGTGTTGTTAAGGGGCACAGCGCGAGGATGAAACAAAGAATAACAATATGAGGTTTCAATCATGCCCCGTCCCCGCGGCCATTTGCGCGTTCTGTTTAGTTCCCGCGTTCTGCTTAACCTTGAGCAGGCCGATCGTGTTTATCAGGAAAGCTATCAGGCAGCCCTTGCTAAGGGGGAGGAACCGTCGGCAGCCCGTTTGATCGCGGTCGCCCGCTATAACGATTATGTGACCTGTGACGGGGAGTTTCAGGGGCAAGATTATGATCCTGCGGTTAAGGGGCGGCGCTTCGGCAAGGGGCCTCTTTATGATCTGGCGATGGCCCTTCATAGTTTGAACAAGAGCAGTGATGAACCGTTGGTAGAAATAGGGTTGTCGGCCAAAGATGAAGCCCGCAGCGGTATTGTCATCTTCCGCAATCTTGATTTGATGGAAATTGGCGCGGCGTTGAATTATCGTTTGATTACCTGTGGCAATCCGATCACTGAGGCGTTTCACAATTCATTCGGAACCGATTTGTTTTTGTCGCGTAACCCGCAAGACGTTCAATATGCGCGTGATCATGGCATTGCTTCGGCCCTTATGCATTTTCCTGATAATTGGGAATATGATCACAGTACCCGTCAAGGCCCTCTAAAGTTGATGGTGGATGGCGATGGTGTTGCATGGGGTGATCGGGCAGAGCAACGTTTCAGGGCATCGGTCGAGAAAGCAGGGAATATGCAGCAAGGTCTGGATGAATATATAAGTCTGGAAACCGATGATTTTGACCAGCCGATTGAATCGGGCCCATTTACCGCCGTTCTGGAAAAAATCAGCCGTTTGAATGATATGTTCCCGCGTGGCCAGACGCCGTTTGAGGTCTCATTATTGACGGCCCGTGGTGGCAGAGCCAGTACCAGAGCACTCACCACTTTGATTGAACACGATATCGCGCTCAATGGCTTTGCCGAATTCAAGGGCGGGGCGACCAAGGCGGATGGCTTGAAAGCGCATGATCCCGATGTCTATTTCGATGACCAGCAGGGCCATCTTTCGGAAGGAAGATTGTGTCCGGCGGGCCTTGTCTTTTATGTCAGTGATAGTCCCTTGCACCCTAAGAGCGCAAAGCCGGAGGCAGTAGTGACCAGAATCGTAGAAGAGGAAAGCGTTACAAGACGCTCCTATCATGTGCCGTTGGCTGCGGGACGGCATCAAAGCGCGTCCCCGTTATCTTTCCAGACTATCGGTGAAGTTGTTGAACGCATTCAACAACAGCATTCATCCTGAATAAAAGTAAAATGGATTAGACAATCCAGCCTTCGGCGTTGATTTCGCCGGACTGGATTTTTCTTTCGACCTCTGCAGCCAGAACCTTGCGCGCGAAATCTTCGGCGTCTTCGACCATTGATTTAAAATCAGGCTTATCGGGACGGTAGCGCACATCATACATGGATTCGAATTGATTGATGGCGGCTGTCAGGCGTCCGAGTTTATGGGCGGCATCTTCACCCTTATGGGCTTCTTCCGAATTTTTCGCAATCAGTTCCAGTCTAACTTTCTGGCGGATCATACCGATCTGGAAGGCAAGCTGGATGCCTTCAAGATAGGCCGCAGAGGCACTCAGGCAGCTTGAAGGGCGCACGCTGCGTCCGGGGCGTTTGCGGGCAACGAAGCTGAAGGTGGTGGTACGGTTGGGGCCACGCATGATAATACCGCATTTGCCTTCGTTTTCCGTGGCCGTCACCAGAAGAGCCACGTTGGCATCATGTTCAATCGTGACGAGTTTACCGGCATGCTTGAACGCATCCTCGGCGACGCTGACGGCCTTCTCGTAATCGCCTTTGCTGCGGGCATCACATTGTTCAATGATATCGAGGAAGGGGTGGCGGTCGGCTGCGCCATTTTCAAAAATGGTACGGCCCTTGTGATAAACGGCGACCCAGATATTCGGGTTGAATTTGCTCTCATATCCTTTGGTGATCGCGTCATAGGCTTCATCCCAGTCATAGGCGGGGTCGCGATAGAGCAGGGGGCCGTATTCCTGAAAGTCCTGTGCCAGACGCGCACCCAATCGCGCGCAGGTGTGCATATTCTGGGCACGGATGACCAGATCTTCATGTTCATCTGTCACGGGCCAATATAAAGGCAATGTCAGGCGGTTGGAGAGGGCGATAACGGGCTTCTGGTCAGCTTGCGCTTCAGGCATGACGTCTTTAATGACGAATTTCTCTCTCAATAGTGTGGCATTGAATTCGCGCATCGAAAATCCCTTCAAGATTCGACTCTAGCATATTCATTTTAGGGTATGAATCCCTAGTGACTGATGAAGTTGCGGGGGCGGCTTAAAAAAATAAAAAACCCCGCGCGCGGGGTTTTCGTAATCCTGCTGAGGGATGACTTTAATATGCAAGACCAAATCAGGCGGACTCAAGCGGCCCAGCGCAATCAGGCTTGCGAATTCCGTTTCTCTACCGAACGATTAGTTCAGGTTGAAGCCAGGAACCGGTTTTTGTGTCGGGGCTGTTACAGCAGCAGCTGCAGGGCTATAGCCTGTGTTGTTGTCAACACATGCCAAACGCTCACAAACATTGCCCATTGCGTTTTTCAGTTCTTCGCCGGTCAGTTTCATTATGTTCACTCCCTCTACAGAGTTTTAAAGTTACGCCCTATGGATGATCAGCGGGAAGTATTCACCTTCTACGGGTTCGCCCGTCTTATCATCCGTAAGTACTACAAGGATTTGAAAAGCATTTTGCAAATACTTGCTCATATCCCTTTTGACAAGGAGGCCGAAATTTCGGGTATCCCCATCGTTCATCACGAAATCGAGTTTGTTTGTATCCAAATCATACTCGATCCATGAAACCTGTCTTTTGAACGGTTTGTTGTGAAAGATGAAGGCTTCCGCTCTGTCATTTATCACAAGTTCCACCTTCATTTCTTGTTCGAAGGAGGTACCGTCGCTATATCCTGGTCCGGAAGATGTTGAGGTCAGTTGTTCAGTCATTGCCGCCATTTCGCGTCGAAGACGTTATTTGTTCCCTCTAGTCTAAGCCGTCCCTTTTATCTGTTCAAGAACCGTTTTTTAACAAACACTTAATTCTTACGAATTTATTCTCAGTGTTCAATGCTACCACAGCGAATGATTTTCATAAAGAAAATTCGTCGCGCTATGATTCAAATTCTATCGTCTCAGCGATAAACCGTTAGCCCGGCGCAAGTGATATTCGTTCACAGCACCATCGGCACGGCGGGCCATATTCACCATTCTGAAAGCAGCCATCGGCGTCAGGCAGGTCTTGCGAGCCAGGGGTACGGCGATGTCCCAATCATTTTTCAGGTTTTTTGCCATCTTTTTAAACTTTCGTTAAGCGTTCGCTGTCAGTGCAAACTGATCGCGGTTAGCGGCATACATACTGGGCAGTATACCAGATTTTCTTACATCTGTAACAGGATTCGTCATCAGATTTCCGTTATCACGGAAGGCAGCTACAGCCGGAGCATCGTTGGCAGCTTCTGCGGCAGGGGCCGGTCTTGTAACAGGCTGACCAGCACTTTCAGGAGCTGTCAGGCCGTGTGAAGCAGCGTTGAACTGCCCTTTGTTTGTGCTTTGATCCAGCTTGTCCTTCATGTTCTGTTTCAGGCTGTCAATGGCAGGGGCCATGGCATCCAGCAAAGGCTTCAGGAACGGGGTCATGGCCACAACCAAAACAGTTGTCAGCAGGCCCATCATGGCCTTTCTCATCATGCCGCCTTCGGCAGTAAAGGCAGCAAGAGCGCCCATACCCAGAGCCAGTTTATTGTCACCGGCAAAATCAGCCATCATACGGGCGGCATTTTTGCCATTGATTTGCTTAGGATCAACACCCAGCTGACCAGCGATCATGTCGCGGAAAGGACCGAGCTCCGCGCCCATATCATCCATTTCATCGCGGGCCGCTTCTACAGCGCCGGCAGCGCCTTCTCTAGCGCCTTCTAATCTTGATTCAGCGCCGGCAACCGCAGCACGGACAGAGGCTGGTGTGCCAAATGGCAAATGCTCACCAATTTTGTCGGCACCATATTCTGCGCCAGACATAAAGAATTTTGTGATCCCATCACCAGCAGAAAGGCTCATGTCTACTGCGCCTTCAACCAGTTCTGGAGCAACGGTCTTCACAGCACTACCAGCGGTTCCAAGTACAGGCCAAACAACATTACCAATTGCTCCGTCTAAGTAGCTGTTTGCAATACCAATACCCCCCAATGTCAAGATGGGGTGTCTAAATCCAAATGTAGTCGTGTTCCAAGCAACCTTACCGGTGAATTTAGTGGCATCAAGGGCTACTGATCCAGTGCGGCTCAGCAGGCTCTTTGAAGTAGCTTCAACGGCTTCTTCTGTAACTTTGGTGCCAGCAGCACCAGCGGCGGTTTTAACACCGGCCTCAGCGGCTTCTTCCGTGGCTTCTCTTGTAACGGCCTTAACGCCGGCACGTTCGGCTTCACCTGCGGCTTTGGCTTTGACCAGAGCAGCAAGAGCATCTTCATTCGCTGTGCTCAGTGTTGTTTTCTTGACTGCCTCTTGGGCTGTTTTTGTGGCCGCGACTTCAGCAGTTTCTTTCAGTGCTGTCTTGGCAACGAATTCGGAGCCTTCTGTGGCGGCTTTTTTGAACAGGGAGCGCATGATACCGCGGCCAATCATCATGGCACCGCTACGAACAACGGCAACACCAGCCATAGCCGCGTTACCAGCGCCCGGAACAAGCGTACCAGCGGCTACGAGGCCGGCATCAATTGCTGCATCAGTTTTGGTGTATTCAAGTTCCAGCCCGAAAATGCTGGTTTTGAAAAGGACGCCACTGTCGTCTTGTGTTGCGGTTTCCGCCATATTAACACCCTGAAGTTACACACTATTACGTAAAAATTATTCTTATAAATCTTGCTTAGTTGACTACACTATAACGCATAAATCGATCCTGCTGCAAGCTTTTTCGGCCTTTCTCAGAGTTATCCTCATCCCATAAACCGTATTTAAACTATAGGGGCAGGCGGGGTAAAAATGCAAACATTTTACGTAAAATTTTATCTATACGTAAAATTATTTATGGAATCAAAGGTTTGGCTCTGATTCTGCTCGTTTGGGGGTGTAATGGGGGCCGTTTTTAGTGACGGAAATGACGCATTCCGGTCAAGACCATGGCCAGATTATGCTCGTCTGCGGCGGCAATTACCTCTTCATCACGGATCGAGCCTCCCGGCTGGATGACGGCGGTGGCCCCGGCCTCTACGGCAGCCAGCAAGCCATCGGCAAACGGGAAGAAGGCATCAGAGGCCACGACTGACCCTTGGGCAAGGGATTGATCAAGTCCTGCGGCCTTGCTGGCTTCACCGGCTTTCCATGCCGCAATCCGGCAAGAATCAACGCGGCTCATCTGGCCGGCACCAATCCCCACGGTGGCCCCTTCGCGGGCATAAACAATCGCATTTGATTTCACGTGTTTGCATACACGGAAGGCGAAGAGGAGATCAGTCAGTTCTTTTTCTGTGGGGGCGCGTTTGGTCACGACTTTCAGGTCGGAAAGGGCAATGCGTCCGGCATCACCATCTTGCACCAGCAAGCCGCCCGCTACAGGGCGCAAGGTCAGGCGCGGGGCCGCGGGATCGGGCAATCTTCCCGTAACAAGAACGCGCACATTGGCTTTCTTCGCCAGAATTGGCAAAGCGTCGTCATCAATTGCGGGGGCAATGATCACTTCGGAAAAGACTTTGGTGATTTCGGCAGCCGTCGCGGCATCCAGCGTGCGGTTCAGGGCAATAATACCACCAAAGGCACTGACAGGGTCACAGCGCAGTGCCAGCTGATAGGCTTCGATCATGCTGGCGGCAGAGGCTACGCCGCAAGGGTTTGCGTGCTTGATAATCGCAACAGTCGGCGCATCAAATTCGGCCACCAGTTCATAGGCCGCATCCGTATCATTCAGGTTATTGTAGGAAAGCTCTTTGCCTTGAATCTGTTTGGCGGTGGCAACACCCGGGCGATGGGAGCCATCAACATAAAGGGCCGAAGATTGATGCGGGTTTTCGCCATAGCGCAAGGTCTGTTTAAGCTTGCCGCCAAAGGTGATGTGGGCAGGTGTTTCTGCGGCATCTTCATGAGAAGCACGCAACCAGCTGGCAATACGTGAATCGTAATAGGATGTCAGGGCAAAAGCCTTGGCTGCCAGTTTACGGCGCAGTGCCAGTGTGGTTTGTCCCTGATGGGCGGAAAGGGTTTCGGTCACGGTTGTGTAATCAGCGGCATCGGTGATGATGGTTACAAAATCATGGTTCTTGGCCGAGGCACGGATCATGGCCGGACCGCCAATATCGATGTTTTCGATGCAGGTGGCAAAATCCGCCCCTGAATCGACAGTGGCTTCGAACGGGTAAAGGCTGACAACTACCATATCGATCCCGCCGATATCATGGTCTTTCATGGCTGAAACATGGGTGTCTTCATCACGGCGGGCGAGGATGCCGCCATGGACTTTCGGATGCAGTGTTTTCACACGGCCATCCATAATCTCGGGGAAACCTGTCCATTCCGAAACATCCTTGATCGGGATGCCCGCTTCGCGGAGAGCCTTGGCTGTGCCGCCGGTCGAGAGGATTTCAATGCCTTGGGCCGCGAGGGCTTTGGCAAAATCGGTCAGGCCGGTTTTATCGGAAACGGAGATCAAAGCGCGCTTCACCGGAACAAGGTCGGGCGAAGCAGCAGGTGCAGTTTTGCGGGATGGGGCTGTCATGCCCCTTCTTTTAGAAGATTCGGCAGGGAGAGTCTATCGGGCTGTTTCCTTTTCCGGCATCTTAGGGAAATCGGAATATTTATAATCGCCATCAGCACGGATCAGGATAGACGGATAGCCGGGAAGGGTCGTGAACATCGGGCTTTCATTTTGCCATTTGTCCTCGCTGCCGATGAAGAGGAAGCCATCTTCGGGCAGGTGGTAAGACAAAGTTTCAAAAATTCTGGTGCGGGACTCAGGGCTGAAATCATCAATCACGTTACAGCAGAAAATAATATCCTGCGGTCCCATGTCTTCGCTTTCGTGCAGGAGATTGGAGATTCTGAAATCAACGCAGTTCTTCAATTCCTGTTTCACGTTCCAGCCCATGCGGCTTTGCTCGAAAAAGCGTATCAGGTCATGGATGGATGTTTCACTTTGCGACTCATGGCGGTTATAGATCGCCCGTTCGGCATATTCGACGGCCTCATTTGAAATGTCGGTGGCAGTGATGTGGTATTTCCAGCCTTTGTGACCTTCATAGGCTCTCACCATGCTCATGGCTATACTCCAGACTTCTTGTCCGGTTGAGCAACCGGCGGACCATATATTCAATGTCTTTTTGCGTTTGCGCTGTTTCATCAGATAGGGCACGACAACGTGCTGGAGCGCTTCAAAATTATGTTTGTCGCGAAAAAACCATGTTTCTGTTTGTGTCATGGCTTGCACGACATCATGGATCAATTCGGGATCGGGTACGGCGCGCAGCGCCAGCGTCATGGATTCAATCGTGGGGTAACCCCATTTGTGAACAACGGGGGTCAGTCTTGATTCCAGCAGGTAGGTTTTCTCCGGATTAATGTCTACTCCCGATTCCTGGAGCAACAAATCCCTGTAAACGGCAAAATCACCTAACCTCATGCAACCTCTTCTTTCATCAGGCCGATTTGAATCAGCTTGGCCTGTATCATGTCACGATTGAAGGGTTTCATAATGTATTCGGTCGCACCGGCATTCAGGGCACGTTCAATATGGCCCAGATTGTCTTCGGTGGTGCAAAAGATAACACGGGGATGATTGCCATTTTCCATGGCGCGTAATTTTTCGACGAATTCGAGGCCGCTCATGACGGGCATGTTCCAGTCGACGATCACAAGGTCCGGCATAAATTCCTGACATACCTCGTAGGCGTGTTTGCCATCCTCGGCTTCGGTACAATCAAAGCCCAGATCTTCGACAATCCGGCGGGATACCTGACGAACCAGACGGCTGTCATCTATGACAAGACAAGTATACATACTCAAAGTTTTAATCCCCACACACGAACGAAAAAGGCTTTGGGCATTCTCTGCCCTTTGCCTTTATTCTAGACACCGTTTCTTAACCGGGTGTTAATAGCCTGAGATGGTTGCCAAAAAAGACAGTTTATACCCAACTTTATAATCTGAAGATAACCTTCAAAAAGCAACATGCCCGCCGGAAAATGCCTTTTTAT
This sequence comes from Micavibrio sp., assembly GCA_046294845.1. Classification (GTDB taxonomy): domain Bacteria; phylum Pseudomonadota; class Alphaproteobacteria; order Micavibrionales; family Micavibrionaceae; genus Micavibrio_C. Next base: position 1,076,320 of record JBKBNU010000001.1, read on the forward strand.
GAAGAAGGGACTGCTCACCCTTGATCGGCATATCTCGCGGCAGGCACGGCTTTTCTAACACACCACCCCGAATTTTCCGGTTTGTCCGAAGGAACGGGAGTTATTCTTGTTCAACTCGCTTGTGAGCGCTTTTCTCTCTGGTCGGCGCTTCGTTAAAACCAATCTAGCCTATCGGGGTAAAGGCTCGCTTAATAATACAAGCAATTTTATCAATTAAATCAAGTATTTGATACAATTTATCTCAAATTTTATCTATTCAGGATCGGGGCGGGTTTTCGTCAGGCGTGGAATGATGAATAATCTTGATAGTTATTTTTGTAATTGAGATTGTCCGCTCCTCGATATGGTTGAACAGAACACAGATAGAGGTTTAATTCAAAAGGCCAGCATCGGTGATGTGAAGGCCTTTGAGGCCTTGGTCGAGCAGCATTATGATTTTGTTTATCGTGTGGCTTATCGTTGGTCTGGTAATAAAGCTGATTCCGAGGATATTGCCCATAATGTTTTTTTAAAGATGGCTGATTGCCTGGAGAGCTTCCGGTTTCAATCGTCCTTTAAAACATGGCTTTGCCGGATGGTGATCAATGCGGCGAAGGATTACAAGAGGAGGATGTTTACCACGCATCACCGGACAATTGCTTTGGATGAGAAAATACCTGCTCATGCGGATACTGAGTCCCAAACCTATGCAGGAGAGATTTTCAGATTTATCCAGAAGCTTCCCGAGGAGCAAAAGGAAGTTCTCATTCTTGTATTCTGTGAAGAAATGACTCACAGAGAGGTTGCCGATATTCTAAATTGTCCCGAGGGAACCGTTTCGTGGCGCATTCATGAGGCAAGAAAGAATCTTCAGGATATGATGGGAAAAGGAAATGGCCATGGATGATGATCTTAAGAAAATGATGAATGCATCCATTGAAAAATATGATGATGAAGCCAGAAAGAACACGGTTCATTCGGCAACCAAGAAATTTTCCGATCGTAAAGAATATAAACATCGCATGAAACAGTCGGTCTGGGGGCTTGTGGCAGCCAGCTTGTGTGTATTTTTTATCTCTGCGGTTTCAGAGAATATGACGCTCAGCGGGGGTGGGCGCACCGACAATGAAACCAGTTTGATTAATTCGATGCAACTGACCCAGTATCCTGCAGGTGTGAGGACGGCTGTTGTCAGGATGGTCTTGGGCGGTATAAACCCGAAAGATATTTCATTTGATGAGCCGGAATTAGACGACTTTTTGAAGGATAAAAAGGCTGTATTTTATCCTGCGGGGGGCGGGATCTCTTATCGTATGGCCGCGCCCGATGTGATGCAATCGGGATATGAGGGGCAGTGGATATTTAATGGTGAGAATGAAATTGTCGGACTAGGAAAAAATTTTGAGATTGCAAACGGTGACTCTGCGCAAATTATCGCTTTCTTACCGGGGATTAGCGAGGATGCATGCAGACGCATTAATCGTGAGTTGGGGTTGCCGGAGGAACCGCCGTCAGTAGAGGGTGTGGACTTCCAGACGACTATGGGTAAATCGGCACATGGTTTTTGCAATCAGGGTTGCGGCGGGCGGATTGGAGGAGAGTCTGGCAATGATCCCTTATATGGACAGCCGTATGGCTGTTTTTACAGCCCTTCCTATAAAGTTCATGTTTATTATCATCTTATTCTGGAACAATAATTTATTTCCTTGGAATTTTATTTCTTATTGCCAAGGAAGGTGGGCTCTCGTTCGTCTAATCGTCTGAAGCGATAACAAACGAGGGAACCGATCATGACAGGGAATAAAATGGCTTCGGATAGGATATCCGGAGAAGAAGGGAATGTGCTCTTTTTGATTTTGATTGCGGTGGTGCTATTTGCTGCCCTGTCTTACGCCGTTACCAGAAGCACGAATGCAAGCTCGGGTAGTGTAGATAATGAAAGTAACAAAATAGCAGCCGCCCAGATTATCCAATATCCGGCGGGGTTGAGGGCATCCATCATAAGAATGACGATTGGGGGAATGAATGCGGAAGATTTGCGTTTTGACATACCTTCCGATTTTTCAGGACTATCTGGCTTTACCGATCAGGTTTTTCATCCCTACGGCGGAGGTGCGACATGGACTGAAGCTCCTGCTGACCTGATGGAGAACGAGATGCCGGGCAGATGGTATTTTAATGCCGAGTTTGAGATTGAAAATATTGGATTGAACAGTGTTTCAGAAAATAGAGGTAATGAGATTATTGCCTTCTTGCCTGGTATCAAGGGGGGCATATGCTCAATAATAAATAATGATCTTGGTTTAAGCGGGGTACCGACTATCGCGACTGATATTTCAACAAGGTATAGTTTAAAAATGACAGTTACAGATGGTTATGCTCTTCCTTCTGACGAGGTTGTTCTGGGGGTATCCGCGGGTAACGGATCGGCGGTTATTACGGGGCAGCCCTTTGGCTGCTTCCTGAACAGTAATGGTAATTATGTTTATTATCATGTTCTTGCAGATAGATAGAAGCTTGATATTCTTGATTTGGAATTTTTCCAAGGATTGCCAGCGGGGCGCCGTCTTACCGTATAGAAGATATGAACCAGGCAAGTGATGCAGAGCTGATCAAAAGGGCGTGCGCCGGCGAGGCGCGGGCTTTCGAGGCTTTGCTTAACCGGCATTACGACACCATGTTCAAAATGGCTTTCAAGTGGGTACAGAACCGTCAGGATGCCGAAGATATAACCCAGAATGCCTGTATTAAATTGGCGCGGGCGCTGGGCAGTTACGAACATAAAGCCGCTTTCACAACATGGCTGTATCGTTTGGTGATCAACACGGCAATAGATATGAAGCGTCAGGAAAAAAGACATCAGCAGGCGCAAGCCGAGATCGAAGAGATTGCCGGTCATGAAAATCCGGAGTCAGCCCTGTATGCGCGGGAAGTGATCGCGCAGGTGGACAAGCTGCCCGAGAAGGAAAAGGGGGCGTTGCTGCTGGTGTTCGGGGAGGGGCTCTCCCATGGGGAGGCCGCCTATGTGCTGGGTGTCAAGGAAAGTACCGTATCATGGTATATCCATGAGGCCCGCAAGAAACTGGAAACATTCGAGAACCTTTCTAAAAAGGGAGGGCGCCGTCATGGATGAAGGGCAACTGAAGAAAATTTTAAGTGAGTCCCCTGTACCGTCCCACGATGAAAATGCGCGGAAAACGGCGCTTAATCTGGCTTTGGCCGAGTTTGATGCGCTTCAGGCCGAACAACGCCATAAAAATTCTTCAAAAAATTTCCAAGGAACTTCTCTCTGGTCCCGTCTTATCGGCAGACCCCACAACATGGAGAGGAGAAAAACCATGAACAGGAAATTAGTCTATGGCGGTATGGCAACGGCGATGGTGGTTGTTCTGGCCGCGGGTGCCACGATGCAGCAATATTATCCGGCGCAGGTTAGAAGTGGCAGTGGCGATATTATGAGTCAGGCACTTGAGCGACAAGATAATGCACTGGTCGAACAGGCTGCCCGTACAGGAAGCAGTGCAATGCCTGTTCCTGTAGAGTCTCCGGAAGGACAAAAGGTAGCCGGTAACGAAGCCGCGCCTATGGTGATGGCTGAAATGTCGGCCGAACGTGAAGTACCGCTCGAACGTTGGCGCCAGATTCAGGAACCGAAGAAGAAAGACGAGAGTTTTAATGGCCCTGCTTCCAATATGGTGACGATGGAAGCCAAGCGTATGGTTGCGCCGGCATCCCCCGCCGTATCGATGGGAATGGCCGATTCATCCGTAGGCTATATTGTGGTCCCCGAGCCTATTCCTCAACAATCTTATCAGGATGTTGGTCGTGACAAGTTTGAAGATTTTGAAGAAAATCAGGTCAAACTAGTGCAGCAGGAACCTGTATCGACCTTCTCGATTGATGTCGATACGTCATCCTATGCCTTTATGCGCCGTCAGTTGAATAGCGGTGTCTTGCCGCAGAAAGATGCTGTGCGTGTTGAAGAGCTGATCAATTATTTTGACTATAACTACCCACTGCCCGAAGACAAGGCCGCCCCGTTTAAACCAAGTGTTACAGTCATGGATAGCCCTTGGCACGAGGGGCGCAAGCTGGTTCATATCGGGATCAAGGGGTATGACATTGACCGTGCGGAAAACCCGCGCAGCAATCTGGTATTCTTGCTGGATACATCGGGTTCGATGAATTCACCCGATAAGCTGCCGTTGCTGATCAATTCACTAAAAATGCTACTGGATAGTCTTAATCCTGATGACAGTGTGGCGATTGTGACCTATGCCGGATCAGCGGGCACAGTGCTGGAGCCAACCAAGGTTGCCGATAAAGCCAAGATCATCGCCGCCCTTGAGAACCTGAATGCCGGTGGCAGTACAGCAGGCGCCGAAGGTATCCGTCAGGCTTATGCGTTGGCAGAAGCAGGGTTTAACAAAGATGCTGTTAATCGCGTTATTCTGGCGACCGATGGCGATTTCAATGTGGGGATCACCAATCCGGAAGAATTGCAGGACTTTGTCGAGCGTAAGCGTGAAAGCGGTATTTTCCTGTCTGTGTTCGGTTTTGGTCAGGGCAATTATAATGACCAGATCATGCAAACATTGGCGCAAAACGGTAACGGTGTTGCTGCCTATATCGATACGCTGAACGAGGCCCGTAAGGTACTGGTCGAGGAAGCATCTTCAACTCTCTTCACAATTGCCAAGGATGTGAAGATACAAGTCGAGTTTAATCCGCAGGCTGTGTCGGAATATCGTTTGGTCGGTTATGAGACGCGTAAGCTGAACCGTGAGGATTTCAACAATGACAAGGTTGATGCCGGTGATATCGGGGCAGGTCATACTGTTACCGCGATCTATGAAATCAATCCGGTTGCGGGTGGTGCTCGTGCAGCGGTTGATCCGCTACGTTACGGTGCTGCCGATGATCTCGCGAAAAAGGGCGAAACTTCCCATGGCGAAGAATATGGCTTCCTGAAAATCCGCTATAAGTTACCGCATGAGGACGTTTCAAAGCTGATCGAAACCCCGATAAAGGCTTCCTCCGGTGAAACGATATCTGATGATGTTCGTTTCGGTGTCGCGGTTGCCAGCTATGGCCAAATGCTGAAAGGTGGCAAATATACCGGTACGCTTACCTATGATGATGTCATTGACATGGCGCAGAAAGCCAAGGGATCTGACGAGTTCGGTTATCGTGCGGAATTCATCAATCTGGTGCGTTTGAGCAAAACTGCTGCCGGCTTGCCCGATACCCAGCCTTAAGTGCTGTTTCGCAGATATCTTGTATAAAAACCCTGTCTATAAGGCAGGGTTTTTTCTTTTGATCGTTCCTGTATAGTATTGTCGTTGCAGACAGGAGAAAAGCAATGAAAGAGCCTATGGATCAATCCAAGAAAGTCGGTTTGGCACTTATCGGCCTCTTGCCGCTGGTTATGATTGGCCGCGGCATCCATGCCTTTATAGTTGGAGAGATGTATATAGCGCCGCGCTTTAGTTCGCCCGTTCATCTTACGGGTTTCGAAGCCTATATGGGCGGTCTGGGGTATGTTTTTCTGGGGTTGATTGTTGTGTGCGGTTTGGCGCTAGAGTTCGGGATCACTAAAAAGCAGGCGGCAGTGGGTGGTTTTGTGATGTTGATGGGGGCGGCAGTCAGCTTCTTTTTGGCTTTGGCATAGATCAGGGTGCCAAAATCACCGAAAGGCTTGGGTAGTGTGATGCGCAGGCGCGCTCGATCGCCTGTCCTACTTTTTCAGCCGTGCTATTCTCGCGGTCTGCCACTTCTTCGAGGCTGCGGCCCTCGACGCAAATATCAAAAAGGTAGCTTAGGCCTTTGGCATGCTTGTTACAGGACACGCTTGCCATCAGGACTATAGACCTGAGGGCCGCGACGGCCTGCTGCTTGTCCAGAATACCGGACGGATTTTCGTGTTCGGCAAGAGCATCAAGGAAGGTTGTAATATCGGCTTCCGATCCCTCTTCTTCAATCGCTGTGAAATTCAGTTCAGGCGAGAGATCCTCTGCTGATACATAATCACGCGTTGCCTGCATGATCATGCCCACGAAAGAAGTCTGTCCATTAAAGCGTGAAGGGTTCTGGAATGTGTCCATCAGAACCTGCTGTAAAAGGTCATCGGCTTTCTCGTCTTCGCTCTCGCAGAACTCATCGGCAATCATGTGTCTGAGAAGGGTGTAATTCTGACTGACCAGTTTGTCGAAGGCATAACGATCACCTTGGGCTGCTAAGGTCATCAGACAGGCATACTGGTAGGAGGCATCATTATATTTATTCTTCATTTTGGCCCTGTTCGTCCGCACTTTAGTGTGCAGTTACTTATAGTTAACACTCAAAATCGGAGAAAGAACAGGAAAATTTAAGGGTTTTGCCCGATAATAGGGCTTAAGGGGAGAAGAGGACTGCGTATGCCTAAAGAAGACCGTAGAATAACTTTTTCATATGACGAGGTTTACAAGGCGATTTTTGCCATGTGTGTTCAACGGGAACTACGGAAACCTCCGGCCGGAATTATCATGGCTGTTGATCGCCATGACGATAATTCCAAGGTCACGGTCAGGATCGAAAACCCCCTGACCAATGATCCGGTTATCTTCCTTGACTACCCCCTCGATTTTCTGGCGGCGGCCCTGATGCTTTATTGCAGGACGTGCCGGATTCCCCTGCCGAAGACGGCAGGGAAGTCGGTCGAGTTTTCGAATGAAGGTATCGTATTACGTGTCCTGATTAATCAGGTCACCTTATAACCCGTAGCGTACCGCGTTGGCATAGGCCTGCTGGCGTCTTTGGGTACGACCTTCATCAAGTTGCAATCCTGTGATGCGCAGGATCTCTTTAGATTGTTCGAGGATCGTTGCGGCTTCTGCGCTGCAGACGATGGCGATGCTGCCACTCTCGTAGGGTTTGGAGACGGCACGGAACTGATCAAGCAGATTGTGATCGGCAAGCACAGACTTGACCGCTCTGGATAATGATTTTTGCAAACGTTCCGGCTTTGACGGTGCCTGTTGAGGGGCGCTTAATTGTGTCAGGTATACATTCATTTTTTGATCCTCGTACCGCCGAATGGAAAACAAGAAGACCGCGCTTGTACAGCAGAGTTTTTTTCATGACCAGAAAAAAATGCACTTGTTTGAAAATTATAAGCACAAACCCTCCGGCTGATTTTTTGCCAGAGGGTTTGTGTCAAAAAAGTGACGGTGACTATTGTGCTATTTCAGCAGCGCGCGTGCGGATATCGTCAGGTTGATATCCGTTTCTCCGGGCTCTGCAGAAGGGGTACCACCCTTCTCCATGGCGCCATCCATGGCCATGGCGCGCATCATCACAGGCGGGTGGGCTGGCATATCTTCGGTATCGATCGTGATCTCGATCAATTCTGCCCTGTTCTTGCCCAAAGCTTTGGCCGCGCGGTCAGCTTTGGCCTTGACCTTTGATAAAGCGGCCTCCATCAGGCTATCCTTGGTTTCCTCGGCTTTTTCAGGCGACAGGCCATAGGACAGGTTGTCCATGATCATGCCCTTTTGCTGGAGGGTTCCTGCCAGCTGGAGCAAGGCCTGCGCATCCGTACCCTCGATAATCAGGGATTGTGATCCCTTCCAAACTGCTGGAGGCTCTTCGGGTTTTTCATGAGGGGTACCGTCAACCGGAGGTGATAAGGGCTCCGGACGGGGAGGGGTGTATTGGTAGACATAGTAGTGGCCTGTGGCTGTTTTGACAGACGTCACGGCCTTGGCCAGTGCCAGAAGTTCTTTCATCCGGCTGTTGATATTGCCCTGAACGAGAGTGGCATCCGCACTTTCTTCTTCAATCCTCAGGGTGGCTGTCAGCATGTCCTGTGTAACAACAGTACGCTCTGTGGCGGCGAGATTAAGGATGGTATCGCCGGAACCGGGGAATGAGATTTTCTCCTGAGCAACGGCAGGGTTCAGGCTGGCGGGCAAGACGGTCAGGCCTATCAAAACGGGAAGCAGCAGGCGGCGCATTAAAATCTCCTCTTTCTTGAGTGTCATGCGATCAGTAACAAATACGGTTTTGGAAGCCGCAGATAATGAAGTTGGCCACATTGTACCGAACGTCAAGGCGGTGGCAACGGGCGAGATGCAAATGTCATGAAATGGTCATAAACCTTGTTTAAGGTCCTGATGTTACAGTATATTTTTTGTTGCATTTCAATAGGCTCGGTCTTATTATTTTGACATAATAATTTTTGTTGGGTAAGTGGATTTACATGGATTTTCAAGGGGATGGGCAAAGGGATACCGTATCCCGTCCAGCGGGGCATGCTGCTGGCGACTCTTATTCCATTAGAGCTATGGCCAGTCCCGTCGTTGAAGAGGGATTTTTGGCACGTATTATCTGGCCCGAGGGTCGTGTCCATTCTTACTTGCAACTGACAACCGAGTCAGCCGAGGGTCTGACAAGGGCGATTGCGGAGCTTCATTTTACCAGCAAGGATGCCGAAGGTACTTCTGTTGATAGTGGCAAAAAACTGATGAACATGCTGGCGATTGTGAGCGGTCGTCTGGGACTGGAAAAACCGTTTATCAAACTGACAGAGAAAATGGGGCTATCAACGAAGATGGCCAACCTGAAAGCTGTGCAGACGAGTGCACGGGAGCCCAAAGAAGGCACAAAAGAACTGGCCTGTATCACAGGGGCGCCGGATAGTATCCTGAGATTGTGGAACCGAGCCTGTCAGGCAAGCCTGATTATAAATCATGCCGAATTACCGTTCATGCCCTTGGGTACAGCCATCCATGGGCCGATTAATTGCCATGCCGGAACCCGTACGGTAATGCATTTTATGGGCGAGGAATTCCGTAAAGCTTCGGAAGATTGCCAGCAATTTGACGGGGATGATCTAAGCGGTGCCATCCCGTTCTTGAATGTACTGATGCCTGATATGGAGAAGATGCGGGCGGTTGATTTTGACTCTCTGGAAACCGAACGCCATGTTTTAGGGCAGAGATTATATGAAACCGGGTGTATGCTGCGGGGGCAGATTAAAAAAGAGAGTCCCCGTATGTCAGGTAAGTTCATCCCATGAAAACCATCCTATCGATTCAATCCCACGTTGCCTTTGGTCATGTAGGTAATGCCGCGGCTGTCTTTCCGTTACAGCGTCTCGGGTGTGAGGTTATACCCGTACATACCGTGCAGTTTTCAAATCATACCGGATACGGGAGCTGGACAGGCTCTGTATTCGATTCCTCCCATATCCGCGATATTCTTGACGGACTGGAAGCACGCGGTGTGTTGTCGCAAGTGGATGCCTTGCTGACCGGATATATGGGCTCGCCCGAGATAGCGGATATTATCATGTCCCTGCCGGATAGATTGCCAAAGTCTGCTTTCTGGGTATGCGATCCTGTCATGGGGGATGTAGGCAGAGGATTTTTTGTGAACAAGGATTTGCCGCCGCTCTTCAAAGAGCGGGCAGTTACCAAGGCACGTATCCTGACGCCCAATCTTTTTGAACTGGAGTATCTGGCAGGATCTGCGCTTTCAACTCTAAACGAGGTTAAGGATGCTTGCCGCCTGCTGCATGATAGAGGTGCGGAGATAGTTGTCGTCACATCGCTTGTTCATCAGGATACAGCCGAAGGTATGATCGAAATGATGGCCAGTGAATTAAGGGGCAGTACACACCGCATCGCCACACAGAAACTTGATATGCCGATTGCACCGAACGGGGCAGGTGATGTGACAGCAGCATTGTTTACAGGCCATATTTTGCAAGGCCAACCCGTTATGGAGGCCTTGCGATTAACCGCTTCCGGTATTTTTTCGATTTTTGAAGACACTCTAAAAGCGGGATCGCGCGAATTGGCATTGATTCAGGCGCAAGACAAGCTCATGCAGCCTCATAAGTCTGTCAGAGTTCTGTCTTAAGAAATACGCTGCCCGCTTTATAGGCCAGCAGCGGGCAGCGTATTCTTCACAAGGGATAAACAGGTTATTTATCAGGCAGCTTTTGCCAGTTTTTCTTCGGCGGCAACGCCCTTGTTGTAGGTCTCATAAATAATGACCGGCACATCGAGATCACCCAGATGTTTTTCTATCAGGGCTTCGACATCTTCCCAGGCAAGACCACCGACACCTGTTGCCAGGCGGGGCAGGGCAATCGAAGTCAGTTTCTCGTCAATGATTACCTTGCGCAGGGCTTTCAGGGCATGGTCAACATTTGCGAGCGTTGCTTTACCCGGATTGGCGCGGTCATCGGGGGCGGCTTCCTGTGTCATCAGATTGATGATTACACCCTCGGCGCCTGCCCATAACCACACATTTCCGGCTTTGGGGTTTACCTGATGGCAGTAGTGACGAAAATCCTTGGCCATAGCGGGGAAGCGTTCACGCAACGCCAGTGCCAATCCTTGATTAAAGTGATCGTGAGGGGCAATGCCATGAGCAATAGCCCGTGCCTGCGTTAGGAGAATATCCCCCTGAACTTTCCTAATCATGGTTGTGATCCTTTCTCCTGAGGTTAAATCTCTTTGAATACGGACAAACATTAGGCCCGTGTGCTTGCACGGGCCTTGATATTCATCAATTCAATGAAAGGATGCGCAGGATAGGATCAGGGTTTGATCGCAGGCTCAGCCTTGATGATTTTCGGTTTGATTTCCGGATTTTTACTACATTCGGGGGCAATCGCCCCTTGACCCAATTCACCGGCACTGCGGCCCAGACCCTCGACATTGCTTTTATTGCCAGCACTTTTAAGGATTGAACCTAAGGCTGCGGCCAGAATGGTGCGGCCCGAGATTTTGCATTCTGTTTGTTTGGCTTCCGGTGCGGGTGTTTCGACCGGTGCCGGATTTTGTGCAGGCGGCGGTGTTGTTTCCTGTGCGTTGGCCGCACCCGTAAGAGCGATTCCCAAAATCAGGGCATTCATGGTTTTGGACAGGGTTTGCGGCATAGGCATGATTTTCATCTCCGGTGGCTTAAAAAAAGCATCACATTTTGTAATGTTAGACATTATAAGACAAGCATCTGCATAAATCAATATTTATGTAAAATAAGTAAGCCTTTGAAATGTAAATATTTTTCTTGCGAACAGAATAAATAGGACGGTAAAATTTATTTACATAATATTTTACGAGGCCGGATTTGAGGGAGTAAAAACAGGTATGACCGAAGTAAAAAAGGACGAAAGTGTTTTCAGTTTCCATGACCAGAAACTAGGTGAGAATACAACAGCCTCTGTAGGTTTTGGCGACAGGCTGCGTCCGGCAGTTTCTGTTCAATACGACAAAATGGAAGATTCGGTGGCCGAGTCAGGGCGCATTACGACCGAATCCACCAGATTGCAGGCTACGGCGGCGCTGGGTAAACCCGTATCGGTTAGTGGCTACCGTTCGTGGGAAACCAATTACCCGCAAGAAAACGGTAATACTTTAAAGATGCAAGGCGGCGTGGGCGCCAACTGGACCTATGGCTCGAGCCCCGAAGTTGTGGCGGCCATTCGCGGTGATTACATCCGTCAGGAAGGTGAAGGTATTAGCCCTTATTTCAAGGCTCTGGCCAGCGGTGGTCCGGCTACGCCGCCTTCCGCGCGTCTGGAAGTAGGGGCTTGTATGAAGCCTTATGCCTATGATCTGGAGGTGCCGAATACCTGCGTTGGCGTTTCAAGGGATACAAATGGCCAGACCAAGGTGGGGGTCAGCATCGGCTATAATTTCTAGGGTTTTTGTGTAGGGTCGACTTTTTAATCTGTTGTTTCTTCCTGTTTTCCTGACCTGTTCCTTAACGGAGCAGGTCGTTTTTTTTCTTGCTCTTCCCGTTAAACAGGGTCTTTGATACCCGATAATTATAAAAAATCAGCAGGAGAGACTAATCATGGACTGGGGAAAATGGGGCAAGAAGCTCACGGGACTTTTTGGCGGCAGCGCGGCAGCGCCCGTAAAAGTTGCACAGAATTTGCCACCGCCCCCGCCGGAGGTTCTCGAGACCATGGCGCAAATCCAACAGGGCACACACCGTCAATATAGCCCGCAGGAACTCGACAGCCTCAGCGGTTTTATCCGCACACTCAAAGATGTGACCCAGACCAATATGCTGGCTATGGGCAGCCTGCTGCAGGCCAAGCCCAAAGCCGGATTTGAAGAGGCCGTGCTGCAGCTGGTTGAAGAATTGAAAATTTTGGGCGGAAAACCTTACGAACAAACACAAGATATGTTGAGTAATTATGTGTTGTGGGCAACACAGGTTGAAGCCACGCGCAGCAAAGCGGCCACCTATTACAATCCCCATATCAAGAATGACCATTTGCCGGTAACAGATGCCGAAAGATTGCTGGTCGCGGGGGTAACCCAGGCAGCGATGGGTGTTTATAAGCAGATGACGGCGCTGGTAAAACAAATCAAGGTGGTTGAAGATTATCTCGATGTCCCGCAGATAGAGCGTATCAAGGCCGAGTACGAAGCTCAGGATGAAAGCATGAAGGCGTTGATTGTGCCGCTCTGCGCCATGGCCACACAAAGCGTGGGCAAGGCTCCTGCGGCTGCCGTCTCCAGCCAGCCTGTCACCATGCGCTTTTGACAGCCCTTATTCCGGATGTGACACAGATGTGTTAGCCTGTCCGCAAGAGGGAGACGATGCTTGCCGATTGATAAGGATTTTTTGGGATATCTGTCTCTTGTTGTTGCCTTTGCCAGCTATATACCTTACGTGGTTTCAACCATTAGAGGACATACCAAGCCCCACGTCTTTTCATGGATCATCTGGGGGCTTGTTACAGCGATTGTATTCGTTGCCCAGACAACCGAGAATGCAGGCCCCGGTGGATGGGCAACCGGTTTCAGCGCTTTCTTTTTGCTGCTAATTGCTGCTTTGGGTTTCCATTACGGTGAAAAACAAAGGACCAGAGGCGACTGGATTGCTTTCTTGGCCACATTATCGGCTATCCCGCTTTGGTATGTGACCAAAAACCCTCTGTGGTCTGTTTTGCTGGTAACGACGATTGATGTTGTGGCGTATTATCCGACCCTGCGCAAATCATGGCACAAACCAAAGGAAGAGATGGCGCTCAAATATATCCTGACAGCCGTCAAATATTGCGCCAGCCTGATGGCATTGCAGCATTATTCCCTGATTACCGTGGTTTACCCTCTGGCCAGTCTGGTGATGGAACTTGCAGTTATTATCCTGCTGTTTTTGAGGCGAAGGCAATTAAGGGCCGTAATTTGACAGGCTTTATACCCGTTTGTTAATAAAATCCTTAAGAATTCCCCCTATGGTTTAGGGTGGAAAGGGCTGTTTGCCTTTCGGAAACAAGGTTTGGACAATGAAGGTTTCATTTTGCACAACCTGTATGGGCCGTTTGCATCACCTGCGTGAAACGCTGGTGCAGAATTTGCGCGACAACCCGTCCGGTGTTGATGGCGGGCCGGATGTCGAATTTGTGGTGGTGAATTACAGCAGCCCCGATGAAATGGATGGCTGGATCAAAACCAATTCCGAAACACGGGCTGCGATCGATGACGGACGCCTGATTTATGCCCGTTATGACGATGCCGATCATTTCGAACACGCCCATGCCAAGAACATGGCCCACCGTCTGGCGACGGGGGATGTCCTTTGTAACGTGGATGCCGATAATTTCACCGGTCCGCATTTTGCCGATCTGGTCGCCGCCCGTATGGGCCCGAACCCCGAGGGCAGCTTCATGCATGCCCATTTCGGCATTATGAACGGGTTGCCGCTTGAAGAACGCGGGGCGTTTGGCCGTATCGCGCTCAGCCGCCGCAACTTCATGAATATGGGCGGTTATGATGAAACGCTCGGCGGATGGGGTGGTGAGGATGGCAATCTGATCGTGCGGGCGCTTGCCATGGGCCTGACACCGCTTGCGATCGATGATCAAAAGCACCTGCGCACCATCGCCCATGACCATGAAGAGCGCCTGCGTTATGCACTGGCCGAGCACAAGGAAGATGCCCTCAAACGTATCCAGACCGCAGGAACCACAATCAATTTCAAAAGCCTGCGCACCAAGTTCATGCAGGTCACAGGCTTTATCCAGCGTAATGAAGGGCATTTCGGCGAAGGCAAGGTGTACGAAGGTGTTTATGAAAGACCGCGCCGTCTGGCAGAGGTTGAAAACACCATGCGCTCCGTCCGTCCGGCCTTCCTCGGCGCCGTGCCGTATTACAAATTGCGACTAACGCCCGCACCGGATGCAGGGATAAAGCAAAATAAGAACTAGCTTAATCAGTCTTTACCGACAGCCTGTTTTGCTAAACTTACAATTAAAGATGCGTTACCAAGATTTGTACTTGAGTCATTGGATTGTGATTTCATGTAACCTGTATCTTGTGGTGTAAAGATGCATGCTGCTGCATGATTGAGAATAATATCTCTTGCCCCTTGGTCCTGATTGGCCGCATTTGCTAAAGCTTCAAAGGTGCATAATGCTGTTTCACGATGGCTGTTGATAACCATATTGTGTTTATGGGCCATAAAATTTCTGACAGAAAGAACCAAAAGGTAAGCAAGAATGGCAAAAATCAGGAATTTTGTTGTCTGTACTTGCCAGAACAAGGCTTCCTTGCCGTCACCTGTTAGGTCAATTCCAAACCAATTGTGAATGTTGAAGCTCGCTAGGGTGTAAGTAATCAGTGCAATAGTGGATAAAACTATCCCTGCACACCACCATTGTGCTCTTTTTTGATGATAAATTTTTTCGCCTCTAAAATAGAGAGCTTGTTTTAGTGCGCCCTCCTTTGCTGCCGCATTTTTTATACTTTCAATTAGAACATTTGTTTCATCAAGTTTTTCTTTTACAGTTTGCTGTAGGCTGTAGCTTTGATGTTCAACATTCGAAATTAAAGCTTTTATTCTCTTTTCGGTGTCGCTAAGAGAAAATTTATTATTCAGAGTAGTTATAAATAGAGGAATTGTATTCTGAAAAAAATTCATATGGGCCTTCTCTAGAGCCGCCACATATGAGTTTCTAAATTGCATTAAATTCTGCTGATTGGCAGGAAGTTTTAAGATGTGGTCAAAAGTAGACAATATTTCATTGCAAGATTTTGCAACAGTTTCCTTTTGTTGTGAGGGTAAGTTCTCTAGGCTATCAAGAGAGAGTGTCTTGGCATGTTCCACAATCTTGATTGCTGTAGGAATCGCTTGACTAAAGCCTAGCACACCAAGCTCTTCTTTCCTCTCAAGAGTCAGGACATTATAGTCCTGAAGATTTTTAAGGGCCAATTGATATGGGCTTAAATTTGGAGCGGGAATATTCTTCTCTTTAAGGTTGCTCATTATGCGGACCCTGTTTCTATTAGTGTTCAATTTATTATACTTATACTTTACTACTACTTCTCATCGCCCATCTTGAGGGCGGCGATGAAGGCGCTCTGCGGGATTTCCACGTTGGCGTACATCTGCATTTTGGCTTTACCCTTTTTCTGCTTCTCGAGCAGTTTGCGTTTACGGCTGATATCGCCGCCATAACATTTGGCGGTGACGTCCTTGCGCAGGGCGCCGATATCTTCGCGGGCGATGATCTTGCCACCGATGGCGGCCTGAATTGCCACTTTGATCATCTGGCGGGGGATCAGGTCTTTCAGGCGTTCGCAAAGCTGGCGGCCACGGCGCTCGGCCTGGGAACGGTGGACAACCATCGAAAGCGCATCGACATTTTCGCCGTTCACAAGGATATCCATCTTCACCAGATCGCCTTCTTCATAGCCATCAAGATGGTAATCGAAGCTGGCGTAACCACGGCTGATGGATTTCAGGCGGTCATAGAAATCGAAAATCACTTCGTTGAGTGGTAGGCGGTAAACCAGCATCGCGCGGTTACCGACATAGGTCAGTTCCACCTGTACGCCGCGGCGTTCCTGACACAGTTGCAGCAGGGACCCCAGATATTCATCCGGTGTCATGATGGTGGCCTTGATCCATGGTTCCTCGATCGTATCGATCTTGGTGGTCATCGGCATATCGACAGGGTTATACAGCGTCAGGGCATCGCCATTGGTCATTTTGATCTGGTAGACAACGCTCGGTGCTGTCGGCACGAGATCAAGATCAAATTCGCGGTCGAGACGTTCCTGAATAATCTCCATATGCAGCAGGCCCAGAAAGCCGCAACGGAAACCCATGCCGAGGGCTTGGGAGCTTTCCATTTCATAGTGCAGGGAGGCATCATTCAGTTTCAGCTTGGCGATTGACTCACGCAGCTTTTCAAAATCACCGGCATCGGCAGGATAAAGCGAGCAGAACACCATCGGGATCGAAGGTTTGAAACCGGGCAGGGGTTCAGGGGCCAGATTGCGTTCATCGGTGATGGTATCACCCACTTGCGTGTCACTGATGTCCTTGATAGCGGCGGTGATAAAGCCCATTTCACCGGGGCCGAGTTCATCCAGCAGCACTTTTTTGGGTGTAAACATACCGACACGGTCAATCTCGCGCGTGGCGCCTGTGGCCATGAAACGGATTTTCTGGCCCTTTTTCAAATAGCCGTCAACCACGCGTACCAGAATGACCACACCGAGATAGGAATCATACCAGCTATCAACCAGCAGGGCCTTGGTCGGGGCGTTGCGGTCGGTGTTGCCCTCGGGTGGAGGCAGCTTGGTCACGATGGCTTCGAGCAATTGGTCAATATTCTGGCCGGTTTTACCGGATACAGGGATTGCTTCGGAGGCATCAAGGCCGATCACATCTTCAACCTGTTGCTTGGCCCATTCGACATCGGCGGCGGGCAAGTCGATTTTATTTACGACCGTAACGATTTCATGATTGTTATCGAGGGCCTGATAAACGTTGGCCAATGTTTGCGCTTCGACACCTTGTGTCGAGTCCACAACAAGGATGGAGCCTTCACAAGAGGCAAGCGAACGCGAAACTTCATAGGCAAAGTCAACGTGGCCCGGTGTGTCCATCAGGTTCAATTGATATTCTATGCCGTCCTTGGCCTTGTAGGCCAGACGCACGGTCTGTGCCTTGATGGTGATGCCGCGTTCGCGCTCGATCTCCATATTGTCGAGAACCTGCTCGGTCATCTCGCGCTGTTCCAGCCCGCCACAGGTCTGAATCAGACGGTCGGCCAAGGTCGATTTCCCATGGTCGATGTGGGCGATAATGGCAAAGTTACGGATCTGCGCGAGTGGTTTTGTCATGTCTATTTCCTGCTAGCGCAGGACCATACATTAGCCCTGTAAAAAGTCAATTTTCCTAATACAGGCGTTCACAGGGGTTTGGAGGCCAATTTTTACATAAATTACTGATTTATAATGATTTTAGCTGCAGGGCAGCAGCTTTGCCCCCTTCGCTTGCGCTCCGTTTTGTTTTATCCTTGGGAACACCCGAGAATAGGGGTCAGTTAAAAACAACAGTGAGGATTTTTTAGATTATGAGCTGGCTATCAAAAGTAACATCGGCTGTTTTCTCTTTGCCTGAGGATACGCCAGCACGGGAAATCATTCCGGTTGAAGCACAATGGGCCCGTCACAAGCTGGGCCTGCATTTACACGATAGCGGTAAATCCGAGTTTGACCGCTTTATTAAGGCGTCCGATTTTCTGGATGCCGTTGAACGTGTCGGCGACCGTCATCCTTTCGGTTCTCTGGTCATGACAGGCGCGCAGGCGCGCGTAGGGGCCCGTATTGCCCTGATGGATGCGGTCCTCGGTCATAAATGCCCGTTCTTCTTCGAAGATAAAGGGGATGATCAGCCGGTATTTGTTGAAGATATGTATGTCCCTGTGAAACATCTGGCCACGCACGGCCTGTGGCTGCTGGATAAGGTAAAATCCACATTGGCGGCGGGTGTTTATGGGGATGCTCTGGAAGAGTCACAAGAAA
Organism: Micavibrio sp.; assembly: GCA_046294845.1. Lineage (GTDB taxonomy): Bacteria > Pseudomonadota > Alphaproteobacteria > Micavibrionales > Micavibrionaceae > Micavibrio_C. The sequence goes on from JBKBNU010000001.1 coordinate 1,094,127, forward strand.
AGTTCTTGTACCGCTTTGATCTGACCTATGCCGATGAGCCGATGGTCTTTGTCGAGAAGGACAAAGTCGATGAGGTCTTTATCGCGACCGAGGCCTGCCGCCCTGTGCAGGGTCTACAGCGTGCCTTGATGCCGCGCCCGCCGGAAGTCGCCTAGAAAGCCGCCTGGAAAGTCGGGTGGGCATGAATAGGCTATTGATTAAACGGGGCCGGCGCTATAGTCTGGCCCCGGTTTTCATTATATAAGAATGGCTTTCGCGGCCTTTAAATGCAGGAGATCCTTGATGGACAAGAAAAAGAAAATCCGTGTTGTTGTGATTGTGCCGGTTATCGTGACCGTCATTATTGCCTGTGCCGTGATTTACTTTGTTCTGCAGGCAGCTGCAGGCAGCGGTGGCAGCACCTATAATGCGCATCTGGCCGAAACAACCGATCCTGCGCACATGATTGTGGCTAGCAGTGAAGGGGAGGCCGCGCCTGCTGCAGACGAGCCTGTGGCACCTTTGGCCGTTGAGGGTTCTGCCGATTGCGGTTTTCAGGAATGGGTCGGCAATCCGGTGGATATTGAGGCTGTAAAGGCTACAGGCCGTCCGTTCCGTGTTTTGAAGCCGGATTCCATGACAACGATGGATTATTCACCCGAGCGCATCAATGTCGTGACCGATGATGATGGCAAGGTTCTGGCTGTTCGCTGCGGCTAAGTTAACATACTGATAATAAATGAATAATCCGCCAATTTGTTGACATATTGGCGGTGGTGGTGTACGCTGAAGCACCTAAAAATAATCGGACAGCCGGGGATACTCAATGCCTGTAACAAAGCTCCTTTTCGACAATGATGGCGTCAACATCGATAGCGAAGATGTCGCGATGCGCGTTATGGATGATTGGGGATTGGCACTGATCAAACGTTATCAGCCTGATGCGGCTATTGAGCCCGATTATATTTACAAGACCTATCCCGGAACATCGACCGACCGTATCATTGATGCTCTGATCAAAGAATTCGATTTGTCAGAGGACCTGATCCGTCAGGATTATAACCTCGCCGATGATGCCGATGTGCCCGTGGTTTTGGCCGACCTGATCACCATTGAAACCAATAAACGTTTCCAGACCGATCTGAAAGCGATTGCCGGCGCGACAAAGGCGCATGAAGAACTGCGCGCGACCTATGGGGCCGAGAATATCGGTCTTGCCACAACCAGCCGCGCTGATCGTATGGATATTTCGCTGGCCTGCGCTGTTGATCCTGTGACAGGCGAAAATGCGCGCCTTGAAGAATTTTTCCCCGCAGGCGAACGCCGCCGCAGCGGTTATGGCCACCCCAACAAATATGATGAGGCATTTGGTGCTTTGGGGTGGGACCCCGCGGACACGGTTGTGGTTGAAGATAGCCTTTCCGGTGTCAGCAAGGCCAAGGCCGGACGTCCGGAAGTGCGCGTTGTAGGAACCGTAGCGGCCCGCTTCTATGAGGATAAGGCAGCACAGGCCAAGGCCCTGATGGATGCCGGTGCCGATATTGTGATTACCGATTTTTCCGATTTGCCAAAAGCTGTTGCATGGTTAGGTCAGGGAAAAGACCTGAATCAAAAGCCGGATTTTGCAGGCAAGACTTTTGTTCCCGAGAAAGCGCCGGTTCTGGCACAAGGTGGCCTTAAGCCCGCGATGTGATATAGGCCCCCTAGACAGGAATAAAAAAATCCCGACCTGACGTCGGGATTTTTATTTTGTCTCGGAAGCAGGAAATGATTAGCCGCGCTTCAGGCTGATTACCACGCGTCCTTGTTCTTTTTCCTTGATGCTGATCTGCAGGCCATAGCTTGCGGCCAAGGCGCTGATCGCAAACGGGTGGACCAGACGCGGGTCCAGCGTTGAGGGGTCCGATGTTTGAGCCATCGCGTCTTCAACGCCGTCACGGACAATAGCATCCTGACCTTCTGCCGAAATAACGGTTTCTTCGCCATCACCGGCTTTAACCTTGATGATCCCACCCTTGGGCAGGCATTCCGCCCCCAGCATCATGGCTCCCATCAGGATTTTGCAATAGCCTGTCGGGCGTTCGGAAAAGCCGAGGTCGGCGTGCGGGTCCCAGCTCTGGGCGACTTTGCCATCCGCTTCTGTCAGGGCTTCGAAAGCTTTTTTGATGTCTTCGGGTTTGATGTTGCCGTCACGGCCACCGGCGCCATAACAAATGCGGAAGGCTTGCAGGCGGACAGAGGCTTGGCGCGCGCTGTGGGCAATCAGCTTGATAGCCTCTTCACCGGCATCGGCCCCCATATCCTCCAGAAACTCGATGCCGTTATTGATGGCGCCTACGGGGCTGATCAGGTCGTGACAAATGCGCGAGGCCAGAAGCTCGAGCACTACAGGGCTTATCGCTGTGGATTCACCTGTCACGGGATTAATGTCCTTGAGCACTGAAGCTGACGTCATAACCAATTCCTTTCACTTCTTTTTGAACCATAAGTTTGAGCTTTTCGAGGGCGGCTTCGTTATTGCCCTCGGCTCTTGTTACCAAAACGTTTTGGGTATTGGATGCGCGGATCAGCCACCAACCTTCCGGTGTCATGACGCGCGCACCGTCAATATCATTCACGCGCAAAGTTGTGTCTTGCAGCGCTTGTTCCTTGACCGAAGCTACGATCCTGGCGACCAGATCAAATTTACGGGCTTCATCAACCTCGAAACGGATTTCCGGCGTATTGTAGATTTTTGGCAGATGGGCAATCAGGGAAGAGGCGGGCGCTGTGGCCTTGCTCACTTCCTGTATCAGGCGAATGGCGCAATAAATGCCATCATCAAAGCCGTACCAGCCATCACCAAAGAAAATGTGACCTGATAGTTCGCCTGATAGCGGTGATTTTTCTTCGGCCATTTTGGCCTTGATCAGCGAGTGGCCTGTCTTCCACATGACCGATTTACCGCCCAGTCTGGCAATTTCATCAAACATGACTTGCGAGCATTTGACGTCACCGACAATCGTGGCCCCCGGATGACGGGTCAGCACATCCTTGGCATAGACGGTCAAAAGTGTATCACAGCGCATAACATGGCCTTGTTCGTCCACAGCGCCGATGCGGTCGGCATCGCCGTCAAAGGCCACACCCAGATCGCATTTTTGTTCTTTGACCACACGGATCAGATCAACCAGATTTTCATCAACGGTCGGATCGGGGTGGTGGTTCGGGAATGTCCCGTCAATTTCATCAAACAAAAGAATGTGATCGCCGGGTAGCTTTTTGATCAGGCGGCGGACAATTTCACCGGCGGCACCATTGCCGCAATCCCATGCGATCTTCATGTCTTTCAGATTTTTGACATCACGCAACAGGCGATCGACATAGCGGTCCTGAATATCAATTTGATTGAGTTGGCCAGCGCCGGTTTCAAAATCACCGGCCGCGGCAATACGCCCGATTTCCTGAATAGCCTCGCCATAAACGGGGCCGTTCAGCAAAGTCATTTTGAAACCGTTATAATCGGAAGGGTTGTGGGAGCCTGTAATCATCACACCGGCATCGGCTTGTGAATCCTTGACCGCAAAATAAAGCATGGGTGTGGGGCCGAGCCCTATCGCATCGACATTCAATCCTGTGCTGGTGAGACCAGAAATCACGGCGGCGGCAAAGATCGGTGATGACTCGCGACCATCGAAGCCGATGCATACGCGTTGCCCGCCTTTGCGACGGACATAAGTGCCAAACGCGCAACCAACAGCAAACGCATCATCTTCCGACAGGTTTTTGCCGATCTGGCCGCGAATATCATATTCACGCAGGATGGTGGGACTGAAAGCGTAGGCGCGTTGTGTGAAGCTTTTGAGTTTCAGGGCTGTGCTCATGTTTATGCCTTTGCAAATTTTTGGATCACGTTGCGTACTTCTGTGCCAATCTCGGGATCAAGCATGCCATAAGCCAGTGTCGCTTCGATAAAACCCAGGCGGCTGCCGCAGTCATAGCGTGTACCTTCGTAACGGAAGCCGTGGAAGGGTTGTTGGCCGATCAGTTTGGCCATCGCATCCGTCAGCTGGATTTCGCCGCCAGCGCCTTTTTCAAAGGCGGCCAGATGGGTAAAGACTTCGGGTTGCAGGATATAACGGCCAATAATCGAAAGGGTCGACGGGGCGTCTTCCGGTTTTGGTTTTTCAACCAGTCCCTTGATTTCTACACGTTTGCCATTATCAGATTTGATATCAAGGATACCGTATTTCGATGTTTGATCGCGTGGGACATCCATGACGGCGACCAGATTGCCGCCCACCTGATTATATTCTTCGACCATCTGCGCAAGACAGCCCTTGGGGGCCAGTACAACATCATCGGGCAACATGATCGCGAACGGTTCATCACCCACCAGCTTCTTCGCACACCAGATGGCATGACCAAGGCCAAGCGCTTTGGGCTGGCGGGTCAGGAAGATCGAACCTTCGGGCATTTCGGCGGTCCGCATTTTATCGAGCAGGTCTTGCTTGCCGACGGCTTCAAGTTTCTGCGCGAGTTCGGGCTGGAAATCAAAATGCTCTTCCAGCATTTCCTTATGACGGCCCGTGACAAAAATAAACTCTTCGATACCGGCGGCGCGGGCTTCCTCGACAGCATGCTGGATCAAGGGGCGGTCGACCAGCGGCAGCATTTCTTTGGGCATAACCTTGGTCGCAGGCAGGAAGCGTGTTCCCAGACCGGCGACAGGGAAAACAGCCTTGCGGACAGGCTTAAAAGTAGGGCCAGACGGCATAATATTATGGAATTCCAGTAATTAATACGATGGCAGAAAACTGGCACAGAAAGGCGGGGGATTCAACCAGAACCAGCGTTTGGAGCCTATTTCAGTAACAAATCTCTGGCCTGATTGAGCTTGGCCGCCAGCCAGTCGCTGCCGTGCTGGTCAGGATGGACTTTAAGCATCAATCTTTTATAAGCGTCCTCGATTTCGTCTCTGGAGGCTTTTTCGGTGAGGCCCAGAATTTCAAGGGCCTCGTTGCGGGTCATCGGTTGTGCGGGTGCGGCCTTTTCAGCCTTGCGCGCGCGCGGCTGTTTCATTTTCCACCAGCCAAGCGCCAGCGGCCAGATGGCGGCCACCAGCGCGAGCGCCGCCGGCAGGCGGCCTGTCACCGCCATAAAGAAAAGCGCCGCCGTCAAAACGAAGAAAACCGCCGCGCTCAAAAAAGCGGCGATTTGTTTCGGCGTGGCGGAAACAAAGAATTTATACAGCCCAAAAAGGCCGAAGGCGGCCCCGATGACCAGAAGAACGTAAGGCATGCTATCAAGATAGCATGCCTTTACATTTCAAGATACCTGATGTGAATCAGGCCTTGGGGGTATTGGTGGGCGCTTTGGTTTTAGGCGGCGTTTCCGGGGCGTCGTCCGCAGGCAGGGCGGCGATATCTTTCATCGCGTCTTTGTAGGCGGCGCGGCCCATGACGGCAAAAAGGCCGCCAAAGACGAGGCCCATGGGGTTGAACTCTTTGTTGACGACGCCGTGAAGCGCTGTTCCGCCCAACAGGACAGCGGAAATGCACGACATGGCCAGCGCCGTTTTAAACTCTGAACGCAAAGATTTGACAGACATTTGGTGGCTCTTGGATTGTTAATGTTCCATGAGTATTTACATAAACTAAAGAAGGGCGCAAGAATTAAAAAAAACGCGCCGCAGGGCCGGTTTTTTACCTTGTTAGGTGACTGATATTAAAGGCTTCTGTATAGTCCGCTGATGACATCCCAAACCTTAAAAAAAGAAAAGAACATGGAACAGGCAAATAAACTGGCGATTCTGCGCGCCCAGATGACCAAAAACAAAGTCGATGGCTTTTTGATTCCCAAGGCCGATGAGTTTCAGGGCGAGTATATCCCCGCGCGCGCCGAACGGCTGCAATGGCTGACCGGCTTCAGCGGTTCGGCTGGGGCGGCGGTGGTGCTGCGCGACCGGGCGCTGGCGATGAGCGACAGCCGTTACACTTTGCAAATCCGCGCGCAAGTCGATCAGAACCATTTTGAAATCATCGATAGCGGCACCGGCGGCACCAAGGAAATCGGCGATTGGCTGAAGCAAAATGCGGCAGAGAAAGCGGTGATCGGTTATGACCCGAAGCTGCACACGCCTACGCAAATTCAGAGCTTGCAAACAGCGCTGCACGAAAAAGGGGTGACGCTGACGCCGCTCAAGAAAAACCTGATTGATCTGATCTGGAAAGATCAGCCCGGTGCGCCGCTGCAACTGGTGGAAATATTCTCCGAGAAAGTGGCGGGCAAGCGCGCTGATGAAAAGCGCGAGGATATCGCCGCTGACGTGGTGCGCAAGGGCGGGCTTGCGGCGGTGATCACCATGCCGGATTCGGTGGCGTGGTTGTTGAATATTCGCGGCACTGATGTGCCGCACACACCGTTCGCGCTTTCCAATGCCATCGTGCACAAGAACGGCGATGTCGATTGGTTTATTGATCCCGCCAAAATTACGCCAAAGGTGAAAACCCATCTCGGCAACCGTGTGCAGGTGATCCATCCTGATAAGCTGCAAGACGCGCTGCAAGATCTGGCGGTGCGTTCGAAGAAGGAAAAACTCCCGGTCTTGTTCGATCATAAAAACGGCTCGATCTGGTTCAAGCAGGTGATCGAAGGCAAGGGCGGCACGTTGAAAGATGTTGAAGATTTATGCCTGCTGCCCAAGGCCTGCAAAACCCCCGCTGAGCAAAAAGCCATCCGCGCGGCCCATGTGCGCGACGGCGTGGCGGAAACAAAATTCCTCTGCTGGCTGGACCGCGAAGCGCCCAAAGGCAAACTTACGGAAGTATCGGTTGCCGAAAAGCTGGAAGAGTTCCGTGCACAGCAAAAGGGTTTCCGCGATACCAGTTTCGACACCATCGCCGGCTGGAAAGCCAACGGCGCGATTGTCCATTATCGCGCGACGGAAGAAGATCACGCCAGAATCAAACCGCCGGGCATCCTGCTGCTCGATAGCGGCGCGCAGTATAATGACGGCACGACCGATATTACCCGCACCATTGCCATCGGCAAACCGACAAAAGAGCAAATGAAAGCCAACACGCTGGTGCTCAAAGGCCACATCGCCGTGGCGTCGCATGTGTTTCCGGCGGGGACGCGCGGGGTCGATATCGACGTGCTGGCGCGCCGTCCGCTGCTGCAAAATAAAATGAATTACGGCCATGGCACGGGCCATGGTGTCGGTATTTACCTGTCGGTGCATGAACAGGGCGGCGGTATTTCCGCGATGGCGCTGCGGCCTTACAAGCCAGGCATGCTGATCTCGAACGAGCCGGGTTATTACAAGGAAGGCGCGTTCGGCATCCGTATTGAAAACCTGATTATGGTCGTCGATGACGGATACATGGAAGACGGCAAGACCCCGGCGATGAAATTCGAAACCGTCACGCTGGTTCCGATCGACAAGCGCCTGATTGATGTATCGCTGATGGAAGCGGCTGAGCTGAAATGGCTGAACGATTACCACAAGCGCGTCGAGCGCGAGATCGGCCCGTATCTCGACCCGGCTGAAAAGAAATGGCTGAAGGAGGCCTGCGCCCCCTTAAAAAAGCCTGATGCCGCTGCGGCTCTGAAACCGCGGCGGCTTTACCAGCCGCCGAAGGCGCAGCCTTGATCAAGGCTTCCTTTATTCTTCAAACCAATAAAAAAGCAGGGATGAAAGTCCCTGCTTTTTATTTAACCGTTATGCGCGTGATAACGTCTAACGCTTTCAGACAGCTTTCAGGATGTTGAAACGTGACAGGAAGTTTTGATTACGACGGGCTTTGACTTTGTTTAGACCGTACATAATCACTTCGCGGGCAATATTGACGTTACAGATTTCCGATTGTCTTTGCAGGGCAGCCGCACTGTTGACCTCACAAACCTTGAATTTGTCACCATCAAACAACAAATCAACACCGGCTACATCCAGGCCCAGCGCTTTTGTAACGTTGATAGCCAGCTTTGTAATTTGCGGTGTCGCGATAAAGGCTGTTCCTTCACCACCCAAGGAGATGTTGGCTTTGAAGTTGCCATCTGTTGACTGGCGCTGCATAACAGCTACGACGCGGTTGCCCACAACATAGACGCGCAGATCGCGGCCACAGCTTTTTGAAATGTATTCCTGAAACAGGAAGTGCACGTTCGTGTTGGCCTGTGCGATCAAATCGGTCAGGTTTTGGAACTGTTGCTTGGTTTCGGCCAAGAAGACGCCGCCGCCGCGTGTACCACGCAGTGTTTTGACGACAACCGGAAAGCCCAGTTTTTCTTCTATCATTTGTACATCTGTGGGAAATTTTCCCAAGATTGTACGCGGCACAGGCAGGCCTTGGCTGGCAAGGATCTGGTGTGTCTGGAATTTATCGGCAACGGACTCAATGGAGAGCCAGCTGTTGAGAACGGTTACACCAATACGTTCGTAGAAACGTAGCAGTGAAAAACCGGCATAGGTGGTTTCCGTACCTGTACGGGCAATAATCAGGTCAGGTACAGGCATGACCTCACCCTTGTAGAGCGCCTGCCAGTTTTTGGCAGAGTCGATAATCATATCGAAATGCTCGGGGTTCAGAATACGTGCCTCGGCCCCGAATTTTTGGGCTTCTTCTTTCAGACACAGACAGCTTTTGAATTCCGGATGCGTTTTCGCATCTTCTTCTTCATGGAAGAGAATCCAGATCTTCATGGCCATATTACACTCCGTTGTTGTGGGACGTATTGGGTATCAAGCGACGAGGATTTTGTCCATCTTATTTTTGCCATCTTTTCATAACCTATTGTAGTATAAGGGAAATAGCCGGTTATCAAATGTTATGAAAATGACAAAACCCCCGTGATATTCGGGGGTTTTTTCTTAAAAGGGTAGGGTGAAGAATCGCTTGAGGCTTTGTCTAGAAGCCGTCACGTTCGCGCTTTTTGCGCTCCATCTTACGCCAACGGCGTACGGATTCGGCCTTTTCGCGTTTACGCTTTTCCGAGGGTTTCTCGTAATCACGACGCATTTTCATTTCGCGGAAGACGCCTTCGCGCTGCAGTTTCTTCTTCAGAACACGCAGTGCCTGATCGACGTTATTATCGCGCACATTGACCGTTACCAAACTAAATCACCCCTTTCGGCGTTATCCTAGATATTGAAGTGTCAGGGTTTCTAACCCGTTAAGGTCTCTTGAATCAAGGGAAAAATACTGGAAATACCTGATTTTATGCCGCCTGACGGGTTTTCAGGTTCAGGGCTGCCTCAAGCAGGGCCTTGGTGTACTCGGTTTGTGGATTATCGAAAATAGAGGCGGCAGGGCCTTGCTCCACAACTTTACCGTCCTTCATCACAATCAGATCATGAGCCATGGCTTTGACTACACGCAAATCGTGGGAAATGAACATATAGGCCAGATTATACTTTTCCTGTAGCCCGCGCAGCAGATCGACAATCTGGGCCTGTACGGATACATCAAGCGCCGAGGTTGGTTCATCAAGGACAATAAATTCCGGTTGCAGGACCATCGCACGGGCAATCGATATACGCTGGCGCTGTCCGCCCGAGAATTCGTGCGGGTAGCGGTGACGGGTTTCAGGATCAAGGCTGACATCGCGCAGGGCCTGGACAACCAGATCCTCGCGATCGGTGCGGGAAATATCATGGCGGTGGACATCAAGGCCTTCGCCAATAATCTGGCCGATACTCATACGTGGGGAGAGCGAGCTGAAAGGGTCCTGAAAGACAATCTGCATGCGGGCGCGCAAGGGGCGCATAGCGTTGCGATCAAAAGCGCTGATTGATTGATCCTTGAAGGTGATCGTACCTTGCGAGGCGGTGAGGCGCAAAAGCGCCAAGCCTAATGTGGTTTTACCCGAACCGGATTCACCGACCACACCGACTGTCTGGCCCGCGCGACAAACCACATCAATCCCGTCAACGGCTTTGACCCATTTGGTAACTTTGCCAAAAATTGTCTTTTCGCGGGGGAAGTGAACCTTGATATCACTCGCCTTCAGGATCACGGCGGCATTCTGGTTCGCCGGAATGGCATGGCCCTTGGGTTGGGCGGCGAGCAGCATTTTTGTGTAGTCATGTTGCGGGTTTTCGAACAGGGTTTGCGCGTCATTCTGTTCAACAATCACACCGTTTTTCATCACGCATACATGGTCGGCCATTTTCTTGACGATGGAAAGATCGTGCGTAATCAGCAGAAGCGACATGTCAAGGCGCTCTTTAAGATCAAGCAGCAATTCCAATATCTGTGCCTGTACCGTGACATCAAGTGCTGTGGTCGGTTCATCGGCAATCAGCAATTCAGGATTATTCGCAAGTGCCATGGCAATCATGATGCGCTGGCGCTGTCCGCCCGATAGCTCATGCGGATACGCGTTCAAACGGTCCTTCAATTGGGGCAGGCCTACGAGATCCAGCAGTTCTAGAATGCGGGCGCGGGCCTGTTCATTATTCATGCGCTGGTGGAGCTTCAATACTTCACCAATCTGGCGCTCTATTGAGTGCAGGGGGTTGAGCGAAGTCATGGGCTCCTGAAAGATCATGCCGATCCGCCTGCCGCGCAGGGCCATCATATCATCTTCCCCCAGACCGACCAGTTCCTGCCCGTCAAAGCAGATGGAGGAGCCTGCCGGATGTTCCGCGCGGGGATAGGGTAAAAGTTGCATGATCGAAAGGGCCGTCACTGACTTGCCGGAACCGGATTCCCCGACCAGAGCCGTGACCTGACCTTTGCGGATATCAAAGGATATGTTTTTAACAGCCGCAAAACGGCCGCCACTGGCACGGAAGTCAACGGAAAGATCCTTGACGCTCAGGAGGATAGGGTCGCTCATGCCCTCTAATGTGGCCCGAAGCGGGGTGCGAGTAAAGCTTTACTCTGGCCCTGTGGATGGATTATACCCAAGGCCATGAAAGATACAGTCCAGTCCAAGCCCCCCAAAGATGTCAAGGAAGGCGCCCCTTCCTGTGGCCTTTATTTCAGTATGCCGGATGATGTTCCGCTGGAGCAGGCTAATCGTATGATCCGCGAGGCGGCTTTTGTGATTAACCGTTCTTCCTATGAGAGGAATATGAACGTTTTGGAACTCGGTGCTGGTATAGGCGATGCCGAGGCGCTGGAGCGTCTGGTCACTTTGGTGGCTGTGGGCCGCCGCGAGGGCATGGTCGTGATTATCCGCAATGATGCCGAACTGGCCAAGGATGCGGAGGCAGATGGCGTCATTCTTGACGATCCGGACGCTTTGGCCGCTGCCCGCGAGATGGTGGGGCCGGATGGTATTATGGGTCTGCGCTGCGGTTTATCGCGCGCGAGCGCAGAGAAAGCGTTGGCACTGGAAGTTGATTATGTGTCTTTCCATGCGGCTGCCCATCACCTGCTGCCGCCCGAAAGCCTGATCTCATGGTGGAGTGTCAAAACCGACATACCGTGTCTGGTTGAAGGCGGGCTGACCAATGATGATTGCGCCCGTTACGTACGGGCAGGTGCAACCTTTGTCGAAGCCAGCTTCTATGTCTGGGATCATCCGCAAGGAATCAAACAGGGCACGGTTGATATGCTCTACGCTATTGATCTGGCTATGGAAAATATTACTTTTCAATAAAGCCCCCCGATCTGGAACGGTTATTGCATAGATTTTCATGAATTTGAGAGAAGCAGGCCTTTGAGGGCAATTTCTGCTTTTAACTGCCTTTTAACCGTGAAAAAGGGTATAATGAATTATGGCTGTAGGATCAGTATCTTCGGGCGCAGGAGCGACCACCGTGAATACGACAATCTCATCGGATACCAGTCCGGTGCAGAGGTTGCTGAAGCAACAGCAGGAAGCCGCCGACCGCCTGAAGCAGGGTTCCGATGAACCCTATACCGAGCAGGAATGGTATATCAACGCCAAGGTTGCGCAACTCAAGGCCCAGATTTACACCTATTCGAATTTCCCTGGCTTGGACCCGAGCGGTGCGATCATGGATTCCCTCACGGCAGAGGTGAATGATCTGGTTGGCAAGCAACAAGCCAAGCTGAAAAAATCTCAGGATGAAGCTGCTGCCAAACAGGCCGAGCTTGACCGTCTTGAAGAAGAAAGAAAAAACGCCCCTATATCCGCAGAGGAGCTTTTGGAACGCGCCAAGCTACGGGCTGAAGGCAAGGAGCCTGCATCCGAGCTGAGCGATGAAGTCAAAAAGCTTCTCGAAAAATCAAAAGGCGCTTTGGTTGATACCACTGCCTAGGGGTCATCACATTTCAAAAAACGAAAGTAATCTCAAGCCGGAATAAAGCCCGGCTTGATGTCTTTTGTCAGGATATGAACCATGTGGTGCGGGTTCTCGGGGCTGGGGTATGTGGCCGTGATTTCCAGACCGCAAGCCTGAAAGGCTTTGAGGCTTGCCAGATTTTCAGGGCGCACGCGGGCTTGCGCCAGTTCCACACCTTGCATTTGTGCGATATCCAGCCATGAATTGATCAGGCGCCCGGCCAGCTTTTGCCCGCGGTGCACAGGATCAACCAATACGTTCTGGATCAGTGATGTGCCTTCATAGTCCTTGATCAGGGCGTGCCCCACCAGAACCCCTTCGGAATCACGAACGCCAATAGCCAGATTGCCCATCATCAGGTGCGAATAATAATAATCCTGTGTCCGTGCAATGATCCCTTCGGTGCCTGTACGGTCCTGCAGGGCGACCATTGAGGGAACATCCTCTATGCCCAGAGTGGCTATCTCATAGGCGCGTGCGCTAATGTTAAAGGGGTCTGTTGTGGTTGTAATGTCGTCACTCTGGTGACGGGTTACGGCCATGCTCATCTGTGGATCCTGACATATAAAACTAAAATCTCTCGGGGGGTTCATTGACCGCCGCCGGGGGTAAGTGATGTCAGGTTTTCGGGGAAGAAATACTTACGCGAGATCACATGACGCTTACGCCGCCAACGGGCGGAATATACGTCGCGGTCGCAGGCTGGTAGCACCTTGTGTTGCGTAAATCAGTATCATGTTTTCACTGATAAGGTTTAATGGCCGCCCCTGTCAAATAAAAATATGCCTTTCAAGGGCTTCGGGGGTAATTTTTTTGGGGTAGGGCGGGAAAAAGCCCGTGCGCAGGCCCTCTGCAGGGGCTAGGATGGTCTGACAATAATAATTTCAACAGGGGGAGAGGATTATGCCGGCTCCTAAAACATTAAGGGTAAATCAGGGTAAGGTTCTGACCTTTCAGCTCCAGCCTATGCCTGCCGATACAGTCACAGAGAACAGAATCAGCGCGGGTTGGCTTCTTTCCGAGATGGATAAGGCCTCGGGCAGGCGGGCGCATGAATATATCTATGCGGGCGACCAGACCCATCTGGGGCGCACGGTCACGGTCGGTATTGATGCCATGGTCTTCAAGAAACCGCTCTTTGTCGGTGATCTGGTCAAGGTTTATACGGAAGTGGCCCGTCAGGGGCGTAGCTCGGTCACCTTGAAAACAGAAGTCTGGGCCGACAGACGCGGCAGTCAGGCCATGGAAATGGTCACAGAAGGCCTGTTTACCTTCGTTGCCATCGATGCCCTTCACAAGCCTGTGGAGATCAAGACCAATAACAACCCGCAGAACCCCGTGCTGGTCCCCGCAGGGACCGCACGTAAAAGTGGTGCTACCGTGAACCAGAGCATGACTCCCGTGGGGACACCAACATTGGTGCTGACACCAAACCGGAGCAATACGAACGCGCTCGGTGATATTTTTGGCGGCTGGATTTTATCGCGTATGGATGATGCGGGAGCTGCTTTTGCCGGTCAGATCACAGGGGGACACAGGGTTGCCAATGTGGCGCTCGATGCCATGACCTTCCACAAGGCTGCATGGGTCGATGAGGAAATCACCTTCTATACGCAGCTTTCGCAAATGGGTAAGAGCTCCGTGGCTGTCAGTATCGAGGCGTGGGCCAAGCGCAAGGCCAGCGGTGCGATCGAGAAAATTACAGAGGGCCTGTTCACTTATGTTGCGGTTGATAAAAACCTGAAGCCTGTAGCGATTTCCTCGCCGCCCATCCCGTAAGAATTATTCCGGATTTTGGGGCGAGCCTGCCCATTCCACGCGCGCGGGATCGATTGAGGGGTCGATCTCTTCTTCTTCATAGTCGCCGAAGGCGCTGTAATGGGCTGATGTGGTGTTGCTGAACTCTTCTTCTTCCGGCCATTCTTCGTCAGTCGGTGACAAATCTTCGGGCAATGTCGAGGCCTCGGCAGCAGGCGCTTCTGCGAATGTTTCTGTTGTTTGTATTGTTGCTGTGGTGTCTTCGGCCCAAACGGGTGTCGTCAGGGCGATCATCAACAAGCTGCATACTGAAAGAAGGGTTTTCATTATTCCGGCTATCCTCCCTGCCTATATTCCATGATAGGCAGGGAAAGATTAAAGCTCCTCAAAATAAGCATAAAATGCGTTTAAAATTGTAAACGACATTTTATGTGCCGATGACGATTACTTATCGAGCGGCAGGGTCTGTTCAACCAAGGTCGCGAAATAGCTGACGCCGATAGGAATGATTTCATCGTTGAAATCATAACCCGGGTGGTGCAGGCCCTTATTGTGCGGGCTATCTTTTTCAGCAACGCCTTGACCTACAAAAATGAAAGCACCCGGTTTTTGGCGCAAGTAAGCGCTGAAATCCTCCCCGCCCATGCTGGGGGGTGTATCGGTATCAACGTTGGCCACACCAACAACGGTGCGGGCCGCTGCGGCAGCCAGCTCGACACCGTCATTGCTGTTCACTGTCGCGTAGTTGTGGAAGATGAAATCATATTCGGCTGTTGCGCCCATGGCGGTAGCAATCCCGTCGATAATCGCTTTCATGCGGGCAATCACCATTTCGCGTGTGTCATTATTAAAGGTACGAACTGTGCCTACAAGCTTGGCTTCATCAGGGATGATGTTGAAGGCGCCGGAACCACTGTTGAAATTGGTGGTGCTAATGACAACTGTATCAACCGGATCGACGTTACGGGCCACAACCGACTGCAGGGCTGTCACGATTTGTGAGGATACCACGATGGGATCGATTGTCTGGTGCGGCATAGCGGCATGACCGCCGACACCTTTGATGCTGATGTGGAATTCATCCACGGAAGCAAGCAGGGGACCCGGGCGCATGCCGATTTTGCCCATAGG
This sequence comes from Micavibrio sp., assembly GCA_046294845.1. GTDB lineage: Bacteria > Pseudomonadota > Alphaproteobacteria > Micavibrionales > Micavibrionaceae > Micavibrio_C. The sequence goes on from JBKBNU010000001.1 coordinate 1,109,233, forward strand.
CACTGTGGGCCAGTTATGCAGGCCGAACATGTAATCGATTTTGAAATCGCGGAAGAGGCCTTCTTCGATCATCTTGTCAGCGCCATTTCCTCCCTCTTCAGCCGGCTGGAAAACCAGATGGACTTCACCGTTGAAATTGCGTGTTTCGCTCAAATATTTGGCGGTAGCAAGCAAGGTTGCTGTGTGGCCATCGTGGCCACAGGCATGCATCTTGCCCGGAATTTTGGAGGCGTGGGGCTGGCCGCTTTTTTCTATGATGTCGAGAGCATCCATATCCGCGCGCAGACCGATGCCCTTGCCGGAATCATTTTTCTGGCCCGTGATCGTGGCCACGATACCTGTCTTGGCGATACCTTTTTTAAAAGGGATGCCCCATTCGGTCAGTTTTTGGGCCACGAGAGCAGAGGCAAATTCTTCTTCATACTTTGTTTGCGGGTTTTGATGCAGTTCACGGCGCCAGACGCTGGCTTCATCTTTGAGGTCTGCTGCGCGATTGAGAACAGGCATGGTCAGGCTCCTTGATTAAAAATAAGGGCTGCCCGTATCAAAAAACCGTCTTATTTGGGCAGCAATTCAGGGAAAGATTTAGCACCTGCGAGGTAATTTTCAAAGGTTTTCCGTGCCTGAGCCAAGGGTAAAGGCCGGGAATTTGTCAGAATTTTACCAAATTCGCCACGCGCCAGTTCCTCGACATGCTTTTTATAGGTTGTTGCCAGTGAAAAACCGCTCAGATCCAGCGGGATGACGATATTTCCTTTTTTGCTGACGACATGACCACGCTCGATAAAATCGCAAACAATAGCCGCCTGTTTTTGCAGGGTATCGGATGTAGCCTCATACCATACACGGGAACGTTCATCGCTTGCCTGAATTTTGGTGGTTTTGCAAACGGTGAGGATGGCATCATCAGGCTCGAATTCTTTCCAGCCAACAACCTTGTTCAAGAGATGACGTACACCCTTGTTATCTTCATAAACATTCGCAAAGAATTTCTCGGCAGGTGGATGTTGCAGGAATTCGTTGATGACCTGCGAGGCGATAATAAACGGATACAGATTCATACCATTCAGTACGGAGCGTGTGGCGCCAATTTCGGACCATTGTTTGCTTTGACCGCCATCAGGCTCGGCAAAAGCAAACCCGATAGAAGAAAGACCTGTAACCCCGTCACGTTCAGCCAGTACGATTTGACCGGCAGTAGAACGTTCGCCGATAACTTCTTCTTTGCGAAGATCAAAATCGGCATGCTGGTTACCGAGGTAAAAATTGTAAACGGTTTGTGCATCCTGCGCTTCTGAAAAGCGGATAACCAAAGGAGATTCCGGACGCAAGGCCTTTTTGGTGGTTTCACCATTCACCATGCGCTGCAGGCGTGATTCATGCAAAGCTGTTTTGGTGAGGGCGGAGAGATCAAGTTTGATTGTTGATCCGGCTGCATTCCGCAAGGTTCCCCGATTGAGGTAATCAAGGAGCATTCGGGCTTGATGCTGGCGGGCGGCGGCATCACTTTTGTACCATGTTTTACTGTCACCAGCGTGCTGATAGTTGACAAGTCCTGCGTAGGAAAGATTATTCAGACGTGAAAGGCTGGCGCCTGTCTTTGGTAAGGCAGACCATTTCAAGTGGTCGCGGAACAGGCGGGTCGAGGCTTTATTGTCATCACTGACTTCGGCAGCGATCAAGCCGGTTGGAATTGACGGGCGCCACCACTCATGTAAAGCCAAGGCTGCAACCACAACATCGGCACAGCCAAAGCCTGGTAGACGGCTCATCACGCTGCCGATTTCGACATATTCGCTGCGTTTACGTCCGGGTTCGGCCAGATGCCAGCCAATAGCCATGCTGTAGACATGACCTTCTTCATCTTCCAGTACAGCGGCATGACCGTCAGTGACAAGTTTGGTAAAGGTGTCATGATCGCGCAGGGCAACTTGACCCGTCGGATCGATTTGATCCTTCAAGGGGGGCATAAACAGGGCTTCAATAGCGGGGATATGGGCCGCTGTTGTAAAATTGAATTTTAAAACGCCAGGGTTTGGGGCGCTCATGATGATCCTTATCCGTTTAGGGCTGTGTTGGCAGACTGGCACAGGGAAACGGCATCGGGCAAGAAAAAGGGCGCGCTGCGATGCAGCAAAAAAACCTAGAGTGTCGTTTTTCTAGGGTCAAACGCATCCCGTACGGCTTCCCCGATAAAAGTCAGCAGAGAAAGCATCAGTGCCAGTGTGATAAAGGCTGTAAAACCAAGCCATGGGGCTTCAAGGTTGTTTTTGCCCTGTGCCAGCAATTCACCCAATGAGGGTGAGCCGGGGGGCAGGCCCAGCCCCAGAAAATCGAGGGATGTCAGCGCTGTGATCGATCCGGTCAGGATGAAGGGCATCATGGTCATGGTGGCGACCATGGCATTGGGCAGAACATGGCGGCGCATGATGACAGGATTGCTGACACCCAGAGCATGGGCTGCCCGTACATAATCAAAATTACGCGTGCGCAGGAATTCGGCGCGGACAACATCGACAAGGCTGACCCACGAGAACAGCATCAGGATCAAAAGCAGGGTCCAAAACCCGGGAACGAACATCGCCGAAAATATAATCAGGATGTAGAGCGAGGGGAGTGACGACCAAATCTCGATAAAACGTTGCATGATCAGATCAAGCCAGCCGCCGTAGTAACCTTGAAAAGCGCCTGCTGTAATGCCTATCAGGGAGCTTACCAGTGTCAGCGTCAGGCCAAATAAAACCGAAATACGAAAGCCGTAAATAACGCGTGCGGCGACGTCACGCCCCTGATCGTCTGTACCAAGAATGTTATCAAATGTCGGGGCAGAAGGGGCAGGCGTAGGAAGATTGTAGTTTACAGTGTCATAAGAAAAGCGGATAGGTGGCCAGATCATCCATCCTTCACCGCTCTTGATCAGATCTTGTACATACGGGTCGCGGTAGTCGGCTTCGGTTTCAAAGTCACCGCCAAAAGCTGTTTCCGGATATGTTTTAAAAACAGGCGCAAAAATCTGGCCCTTGTATGAAAGCAAAACCGGTTTGTCGTTTGCAATCACCGGTGCCAGCAAGGCCCCGATAAACAGGAAGAGAAAAAGCCACAACGACCAGAAACCGCGACGGTTGGCGCAGAATTGTTGCAGGCGACGTTGATTCAGGGGCGATAATTTCATGTCCCCATTCTAGACAGCTGTCAGGGGGGCTTGCAAGCGGCGGAAGCGGGTTTTCCTTGTGTTATTTTAACGGCTTAGCGCGGTTGATTGCCCTGCAGGAGGATGAAGTTTTTGGGGCTTAGGGGCTTGATTTCGGCATAATCCTGCGGGGTGCTTCTTTGTACGGCCTGATTATAAAGGGTACGGGCACGGGATTGGGCAAAACTGTGGGGATCGGCCTTGTTGATGATGAGGGCCAGCGCCTGCATGCTGCTTTCAAAATCCCGCTGGCGGCCTTCTTCACACATGGGCAGAAGGCGATCAATCATAACGGAAGTGCGTTCATCAGCTTCCGGCAGGCCTTCCAGCAGGAAATGATAGGCGCTAAAGCTGCTGAAGCTGTCATGTTGTAAAAGAGTATCGGCGTGCCTGAGGATTTCATCTTCAATCGCCCTCTGGCGTGCCGGATTTTCTGCGGCTACTTCATGCGCATGATAAAGGCCTTCGAGAATAAGTGATGTATTTTCAAGACTGACAGCCTTTGAAATTTTTATGATTTCATCATAGCTGTCTCTTTCGATGGCAGATCCTGTATCCGAATTCCCGAAAATCTCTAAAAAAAGCTCCATCGCCAGAACGGGATCTTTGGTCTTGTCAGCCATATCGAACAGGCGATTTTGCAATTTTGTTTGGGCGGGATCTGAATCATCGCTGGCATCAACCATTTGCGCCAAGCGCCTAGCGAGGCTTTCGAAATCTACAGGGCCGGGATTGTTTGTTACCCGTAATGCCCCGTCAATACAATCCAGCTGCAGACCGCTTTCAGGCGGCATACGTTCAAACATGCGGGCATAGATTTCCAGTGCATAGCAAGGATCGGAAGATTCCAACAGGGCCGCAGCCTTAAGGGCTGCTTTATCCGCAATCAGGGCCAGTTGCCGGCTTTCGGGAGCGTGTTCCAGAATGCGGGCTGTTGTCATCAGAACAAGATAAGGATCGTTCCAGGTATGAAGCTGATTCAGGGCAACCTCTACGGGTTGGCAAACTTCGGGATCGGTTTCATATTCTTTGGCAATATGGGTCAGGCAGTCAATCACGGTGCTTTGATCATGCTTCTTCAAGGCGGCAGCCAGAAGGCCTAGCATATCGTCGCGACCCAATGTTTTCTTGAAAAAGCCTTTCAGCATCCTGTCCTGCCTGTTTTGATTAAGGTTCACAACCTAGCAGGGAGCCGGAATATTTGTCAAAAAGCAGCAAGATCAGGCCTTACGGGCATTAAAATCGATACGGGGGTCAACCATGACATAGATAATGTCACGGATCAGCGTCATGATCAGGCCGATCAGGGTAAAGATATATAATGTTCCAAGAACAACCGGATAATCGCGGTTGATCACGCTTTCATAGCTGAGCAGGCCCAAGCCGTCGAGGCTGAAAATCACTTCGATCAACAATGAACCTGTAAAGAAGATACCCAGGAAAGCACTGGGGAATCCTGCGATCACAATCAGCATGGCATTACGGAAGACATGGCCATAAAGAACACGGTTCTCGGTCAGGCCCTTGGCGCGCGCTGTCAGTACATATTGTTTGTTGATTTCATCAAGAAAGCTGTTTTTGGTCAGCATGGTCAGTCCGGCAAAACCGCTGATCACCATTGCGCAAACAGGCAAGGTCATGTGCCAGAAATAATCGAGAATTTTCTGGAAGGAGTTCAGTTCATCCCAGTTGTCCGATACAAGGCCGCGCAGGGGGAAGAGATCAAAATAACGACCACCGGCAAAGAGAATGATCAGAAGGATCGCAAACATAAAGCTCGGGATGGCGTAGCCAATAAAGATGGCGGCAGAGGACCATATATCAAACGGGGTTCCATCTTTTACGGCTTTTTTAATACCGAGCGGAATGCAGATCAGATAGATGATCAATGTAGACCACAGGCCGAGTGATATCGACACAGGCATTTTTTCAAGCACCAGATCAACGACACTAATGTTGCGGTAGTAACTTTCACCCAGATCAAAGCGGGCATAGTTGCCGACCATCTCCAGAAAACGGACGGGGGCAGGTTTATCGAAGCCATACATTTTTTCAAGTTCGGCTACAAATTCAGGGTCGAGGCCTTGCGATCCCCGATAATTGCTGCCTTCGCCGATATTGGCCTGATTCATGGCACCAGCGGCCATATCGCTGCCGCCCCCTGAAAAGCGGGCTGTGGCCTCACTATTATGGCCTTGTAGCTGGGCAATCATGCGCTCCACGGGCCCGCCCGGCACGAACTGGATAATCACAAACGAAACCAGCATGATCCCCAGCAATGTCGGGATCATCAGGAGCAGGCGGCGGAGAATATAGGCAGCTAAATTGTTCATGGGGGAAGCTTAGGCGAAGCGCTTCAGGGCTGCAATCCCTTGGAAGCGCTGGATATTTCATAATTAACATATTTGTAAGTTTTTTCAGGCATTATGATCACAGACCAAATGAACCAAAAACGGGGTGTGTGATGTCGGATACAAGCGTACAAAAAGATGTTGTCGAAGATGGCGGGATTAAATGTTCGATTCCTGTGATAAACAAGCTTTTCGCTGCGTGTGCTTCCGGTGAAGCTGCCGGATCGGCACCTAAAACACCAGGTCTTGAGGCACCGAAGAATGATGCCCAAGCATTGGCTCAAAATGGAGGTCTCGGTAATGGCGGACTAGATAAAGCTGCAACTGCCATTATGACTGTACAAAAGAAACGTGAAATGGCTGCAGGACTGTAGGGATTTCTAAAGCAGAAATAGTGAAGCGCCCTGTTTTTCGGGGCGCTTTGTTTTTTTACGCCGGTTTTATATTCCAGCTTTCAACCTGCCAGTGACCATCAGTGTTGTTGATGAGCCCGTAGGAACCTGTAGCGAGTTTGATCGGGAAGTTTCGGCAAAATTCATCATAATTTCCGGTGATATAGGGTGCAAAACGGGCAGTGCCATTGCTGGTGACGATCAGGATGGTTTCTCCGTGATGATCAGACTCTAGCTGACGGGCCAGTTCCTGCCATGAGGCAATCTGGGCCACGGGATCAACCAGCCAGCCTCGCGGAACAACCGCTTTTTCATCCCAGTCTTTTAAAGCTTGGGCCCCCAGACGGGCGATCACATCGTCTTCAGTCTTGTTTTCATCGGGGCCGTAATCAAGCTCGTTCAGGGAGGCAAGCGGCGTGGCATCAAGGGATAGCCCCATGGCTTCAAGGGCAAGAGAGGCTGTCTGCCGTGTTCTTTGCTGCTGGGATGAGAAGGCCTGCGAAGGGATAAGTCCTGCCTCTTTTAGATGTTGCCCCAGTTTGCGGGCTTGTTCTTGCCCTGTGGTGGTGAGCGGAATATCGGTACGGGCGCCAACACGGCGCGGTGTTTCCCCCGCATTAAAGGTATTGCCATGACGGGCGATGATCAAACGTGTCATGGGGTTTCTTCCTCTTGTGCAGGTGAAGGTGGCGGCTGGATATGGCTTGCGCGGGCAGCTATAAGCGGGCGCATTTGTTGCTCAAGTTTGGTAAAGGTGGTGCGTGCGGCTTTGGTCGCGGGATAGGCAAGACCTGTTTGTACCAGCTTATAGGCACCCTCAACATCACCCTGACGCATCAGATAACGGATATATTCTTCGCGGGCGTGATAATGCATGGGGTTCTTGCGCAAGGCCTCATCCCATGAGGCTCTGACCTTTTTTTTCCTGTCAGGGACGTTTTCATCATCGCCATACAGATAAAGTTTCGCCCGTTTGTGATCGATGTCGGCCCATGCCGGATTGGCGGTAACGGCCCCTGCAAGCAAGTCTTCAGCTTCAATAAATGTTGTTTGGCGGTCTTCCTTTGTCATCTGTCCGGCAGGGCGGCTTAGAAGGTCGATATAAAGACCGGCGAGACGAACTTGCGGGTCGGCAAAGCTGCGGGGCGCATATTGGCGGGCTTTATTGATATGGGTGATAAAGCTGTCGAGTTGTCCTGTCCGCATGGCTTCATCGGCTTTGACCATGTGCAAGTTTCCGGCCACGGTGCTGGCGATCGTCAGGCCAATCAGCAAAGCCGTTACCGCCAGAGAGCCGCGCCATATCAGGCTATCTGATTTACGGGGGCGGATAAGCAGGTAGCCGGTCTGTTCATCGCTTGCCAGATGGTAAAGGGCCGCCATCAGAATACTTGCACAAATCAGGGAAACGAGCAGATAAAACTGGAATTCCACATGCGCATGCAGGGCAAAGGCCATCAGGCCCCCTGTAATTCCTGCGATCATTACTTTGTTTTCTCGCGGCAGGTCAGTTTTTTTAAGGGCTGTTATGCCCAGCCAGAACCAGCTTGCCAGCACGGCATAGAATAAGGCTAGTGCCACGATGCCCGTTTCTGCAGCAAATTGTAGTGCGTCGTTATGCGCCCAATGGCCCCATGAAAGTTGATCGGCAGGCAGGCGGTAAGAGGGGTAATAGAGATAAAAACTCCCCAATCCCGTGCCGGTCAGTACATGATCCTTGATGATCTCTATGGTGGCTTGCCAGATGGCCAGACGCTCGAAACCCGAAGCATCTTTTGCGGGTTGACCAATAGCCGACAATGTTTCCGGCAAGGGTGAGGACGTCAGGAAGAAGAAACCCGCCAGTACAACCGCCCCCAGTATTATTCCTCCTGCCAGTTTCCTGATATGGGTTCGGGCCCGATCCTTACAGGCAATCAACAGGAAGGGTAGTGTAACGGCAAAACAGATCAGGCCGCCACGGCTGCCTGTTGCCAGTAAGGCCGCGAATAAAAGGACAGAGAAGGCGCTTGCGGCATAGGCCTTCTTCCCTGATCCAAAGAGAGCCAAAGCGCAGGCAGGCACCAGAAATAAATTTAGCAGGGCTGCACTGTTGTTCGGGTTGGGCAGCAGGCCTGCGGCGCGATTTTCATCTCTTACCAAATATTGCCAGAGGATGATCAGGGCGATTGTCGCGATAAAAGGCAAGAGAGCGATAACACTGTTTCTGATCAGGGTTGTCCGCCCGGGCAGACATAAAAGCCCGACGAGAATGAGCGGGAGCGCCATCAGATTAAGCCATGTGACGAGACTGGAATAAGGGATACTGCTCCAAAGCAGGCTTAGGCTTAAATAGGCAGCAAAGGCAAAGGTAAGCAGGATAGCCGGTCGGCGGGGCAAGACCACGGTCTGGCCCAGAGTGCTGATCAGGCTGTAAGTCGCGATACCCAGACAAATCAGCAGCGCAGGAGCGTAAGTGATATCATAGCCGCCGTGAAAATAGGAAGCACTGAGGGTGGCAAGAACCAGTAAAGCAGGAATGATGTAGTTCCCAAGACTCACAGATCATCACCATATTTGCGGATCAAGGCTTCGGCGCGGGTGACATCTTCGGGCGAGTCTATGCCTGATTGGATCAGGCTGCCCTCGGGATTGATTTCAACTGTGTGGATGGTCACACCGTTTTCAAGGAAGCGGAGTTGTTCCAGCCCCTCGAGCTTTTCGTAAGTGCCTTGCGGCCATTTCACAAAGCGGCCCAGAATATCGGCCCGATAACCATAGACACCGATATGTTGCCAGACGGGGCTATGCTGGTCGTTTATACGCATTTTTTGTTCATCACGAATGGCGGGAAGAATATTTTTTGAAAACCAGATAGCGCGGCCATCATCTGGATGACGCACACAGGTCGTGCCGCTAAAGGGGGTTGTCTTTTTGGCTTCGCGCAAGGCATCGAGATCACTCCACCCCAGGCGGTGGACAGGGGTCACAACTTCGGTCTTGGGATTATCGGTAATAAAGTCTGTGAGAGCCGTGAGCGTCGAAACAGGGGTAAAGGGCGCATCACCTTGCAGGCTGATCAGGAAATCGAATGATTGTCCAGATTTTTGGGCGGCTTCCAGCACGCGGTCCGAGCCTGTCGCGCACTCGGTCGAGGTCACGATGACTTCGGCCCCGATATCCCGTGCATGGGCGGCTATTCTGTCGTCATCCGTGGCAACCAGTACAGTGATATTGCCGTCACGGGCGGCGGCGCTACGGGCCTTGGTGTAGACACGGGAGAGCATGCTGTGGCCATTAATCAACGCCAACGGCTTTCCGGGGAATCGTGTCGAGCCATAACGGGCAGGAATGATAATCGCGGTTTTCATGATTTACTTCGTCCACCATGTTTCCAGCACGGGCAGGCCGTATTCGGGGTTTTTCTCCGGTGTGCCGAAGCGGTCCCAGTAGGCTATCCGCCAGGCAGGCATATGCCAGTTGGGAATGCCGTAGAAGCCCCATTGCAAAACACGGTCAAGAGCGCGGCAACGGATCACGAGTTCTTCGCGGCTGGGGGCGCTGACGATCAATTCGATCAGTTGATCAACCACAGGGTCCTGAATGCCGATAATGTTGCGGGAGCCGGGGATAGAGGCACGATCTGCACTCCAATATTCACGCTGTTCATTGCCGGGGGAACTGGATTGGCCAAAGAGGCCGATCGTCATATCAAAGTCATAGTTATTCATGCGGTTTTGATATTGTGCCGGATCAATGGCGCGATAGGTGCCTTTGACACCGATGCGTTCCAGATTTTTGATGAAAGGCATGACCCAGCGTTCGAATTGCGGGTTATCGTCAATAAATTCGAATTGCAGCTTCACACCGTCTTTTTCCCTTATGCCTTCGGCATTGAGTTTCCATCCGGCAGCTTCCAGAATATCGGCAGCTTTCTTCAGATTGGCGCGATTATTGCCGGAGCCGTCTGTTTTGGGCGGGTTATAGGATGATGTAAAAACCTCTGCCGGAAGCTTATCGCGGAATGTCTCAAGGATCTCAAGCTCCCGTCCTGTGGGCAGGTCTTTGGCTTCCATCTCGGAGTTGGCAAAGAAGCTGCGTGTCCGTGTGTAACTATCATATGCCATGGTCTTGTTCGACCATTCATAATCGAAGGCATAGCTCAAGGCTTCACGGACAGCGCGGTCTTTAAAGATCGGGCGGCGTGTATTGTAGATGAAACCTTGAAAACCTTGCGGCAATTCATGGGAAATCGTCTTTTTGACAATACGTCCATCCTTCACAGCGGGGGCAGTGTAGGCAGTGGCCCATAGTTTGGCTGTATTTTCCTGACGAAAATCGAATTGATCGGCGAAGAACGCTTCGAGCAGGACATTCGCATCACGGAAATATTCGTAAGTGATTTTATCAAAGTTATATTTTCCTTTGCTGATCGGCAGATCCTTGCCCCACCAATCGATGACACGGTCATATTCGATCGAGCGGCCGGGGGAAACCTTGCCCACTTTATAGGCACTGCTTCCCAGTGGCGGTGTCAGTGTGCTTTCATTGAACACATTCTTTCCATCTGTAAAGAAATGTTTGGGTAATACGGGCATTTGCCCCACGATGAGAGGTAATTCCAGATTGCCTGCCATATCAAAGGTGAACTTGACCTTTTGCGGGCTTAAGGCCTCGACTGTTTTCACATTGTGGTAGTAGGCTTTATAGAAGGGGGCACCTTCGGTTATCAGTGTGTTGAAGCTCCAGACCACATCATCGGCGGTAAGCGCTACGCCGTCATGCCATTTGGCTTGCGGACGCAGGTTAAAAATGATCCAGCTGCGATCTTCGGGAACTTCGATGGTTTCTGCCAGCAGGCCATAAACGCTGAAAGGTTCATCTTGTGTCTGTTCCATCAACGTTTCATAGATCATGCTGATGCCGGATGCCGGTGTGCCTTTGATGATAAACGGGTTCAGGCTATCAAACGTACCAATCGCACTCATGCGCATGGTGCCACCCTTGGGGGCGTCGGGATTGACGTAGTCGAGGTGATCGAAGTCGGCGGCATATTTCGGGGCGCCATGCAAGGCCATGCCGTGGACGGGGGCAACATCCTGTGGCGTTTCTTGTGCCAAGGTACGTGAGGATGGTATCCAAACAAGTCCCCATCCGAGGGCTAGCGTCAGTGCGAATTTGGCGATCATTCCTGTTCTATCCTTTTAGCGTTTAGAAGGTTTGTTCCTTAAAGAGTCTCTTAAAAACTATCTTGCGAGGCCTTTCAGGCAACTTTGCGGCTATTTTGGCCAGCGGTGTAAAGGTCGGGTTTGCCGAAATGCCAACCCTGACCGTAATCGATTCCAAAATCGAGTAATTCTCGCAATGTGGCTTCGGTTTCCACTTTCTCTATGATCATATCGATGCCCGCACTATCAAGCTGGGTTTTCAGACGCGCTATACGGTTGGCGCCGCCTTGGCCAGCGGCTTCCTTGACCAGCCAGCCCGCATCGAATTTCACAAAGCGGATATGACGGCTTTTCAGTGTATGGATATCGAATTTGCCGTTACGGACACGGTCCATCGAAAAACGCACACCCAATTGCGAGAGGCCGTCCAGAAGGCTGGATAATGAGGGTGTCATGTTGTCGATATGGTTTTGCGGCAATTCGAAAATCAGATGTTTGGCCATCTCCCGATTTTGCGACAGGAAGGTCACAAGATCACCCATAAATCCTGTATCGTTCAATGTATCGGGCGAGATATTGAGCATGTAGGGGATTTCTTGCCCGTTATTTGCAGAGCTGCGCAGGAGTTGCAGGCATCGCAAAAGTAAAAGATTGTCAATCGTGGTCATCAACTGCTCTTTTTCTGCAAGGCGCATATATTGCTCGGCGGGCAGATAGGAACCTTTGAGGGCGCGAATGCGGCCAAAGATTTCGATCATGCGGGTCTTCCGCTGTGGCAGGCTGACGACCGGCTGCATGAACATATCAATACGGTCATTCTGCACGGCCTGTTCCAGCAGGTTCAAAATCATCGCATCGCTATAATGGGCGAATTTCGGGTCCATCGCCTGTTCAAGGGCGGTTTGTGGCGGAGCCTTGGACGGGGGCGGTGTAACCTGCAATTCCAATATAGCCTTGTCGTACAAAGCATCATCTGCTGCGGTGGCGACCGCGGCAGGTGTCTCGCGCTTTTGCCCGAGGGCTGCAAGGCGTGTGACAATCGCGCTGATCATTTTTGCTTCGACAGAAGAAGAGGGCATCTGGTTCTTGCCTTCGTTTTCGACAACGAGGGCGGTGTCATAAAGGCCTTCTTTTAAAATGGCGATCTCGCTGCGGTTGCGAGCCACTTCGCGGACAAGGCGGTCATGGTTGCGCATAAGGGTCTGAACCTGTTCCGAAAGGGTGGCTTCCCACAAGCGGCGGCTAAAAATGTCATAAACCACAAGACCGCCCAGCATGATGAGGGCAGCCACCAGCACCAGAAAATCGGGTGTGGCATATTGGCCGATCAGATAAAGCAATCCTGTGCCGAGAGCTGCCGCGGCCACTGTCCCGATCATCAGACGTTGACGCAAACGTGTCATGGCATCTGTCTGGCCGTGACGGGCCCACAAGAACAGGCCTTGGGGCTTTGCGTTTGTGTTGTCTGCTTCGCTATGGGGTGTATTCAGGAAATCAGGAAACATGTTTCTTTTTCACGGTTGCAGGGTGATCGGCCCCCACGGCTTCCGTGATATGGGAAAAGCCATCTTCCTTCAGGCGGCGGATCAATGTTTGTTTGATCTCTTTTATCATGGCGGGCCCCTGAAAGACCAGCGCTGTATAAAGTTGTACCAAGGAAGCTCCGGCTTTTATTTTGTCATAAGCATCGTTTCCGTTGGAAATGCCACCGACACCGATCAAAGGTAGCCGCCCATCGGTCAGGGCATACATATTCCGTAAAACCCGCAGTGATTTTTCACGCACAGGTACGCCACTTAAGCCGCCGCGTTCGGCCCCAAAAGGCTGGGCCAGCGAATCGGGACGATCAAGGGTGGTATTGGTCAGGATCAGGCCATCGATACCGGCTTGTAGGGCGGCCTGCGCAATATCTTCTTGCTGGCTTTCATCAATATCGGGGGCGAGCTTGACCAGCAAAGGCGGCAGATCATGCCCACATGATTTCTGGCGTTCTTCGAGAATGCGGGAAAGCAGATCGAGCAGGTTTTCCTTTTTCTGCAGATCGCGCAGGCCCGGTGTATTGGGTGATGAAATATTCACGGTCAGATAATCGGCAAGCGGCCCCAGCAAACGGACAAGCGCGCAGTAATCTTTGGCAGGATCGGTCTGATCCTTGTTCATGCCGATATTGATGCCGACAATACCTGTGGGACGCGGTTTGGTGCCGAAAAATTTCTCGATATTGTTGCGGAAATGTTCGGCGCCCAGATTGGGAAAACCCATGCGGTTAATGACGGCCTGATCATCGGCAGAACGGAACACGCGCGGACGCGGGTTGCCTTCTTGAGGCTTCGGAGTCACGGTTCCGGCTTCGACAAAGCCAAAACCAAATCCCATCATCGGGCCGATCACATCGGCATTCTTATCAAAGCCTGCGGCCAGCCCGACAGGGTTCGGAAATGTGCGGTCCCATAATTTGACGGCCAGAAGCGGATCATCGCGCAGAGGCTTGGCAGAAGGCAGTTTTTGCAAGCCCTGAATGGTCAGGCGGTGTGCCGTTTCCGGATCAAGTTTATGCAGAAACGGTTTGGCGAGTGCAAAGAGCATCCGTTTATTCCTTCATATAGGGCAAGGCAGATTTCAAATAGAGCCAGCCTGTATAGGCGGTAATAGCAGCGGCAGCAGCAAGGCCCAGATCACCCAGCCATTTGAACATGCCGATATAGGGGCCGACAATCAGGATGCCGGTGGCAATCATCTGGATCGTTGTCTTCCATTTAGCCAGTTTGGTCACAGGCATCTTGATGTCCTTGGGACCTAAAAATTCACGTAGCCCCGAAACCATAAATTCGCGCACGATGATAATCGCCACACCTAAAACCAGCAGGCCCGAGATTCGATCGACAGCGACCAGCATCAGCAAAATGGTCACAACAAAAATCTTGTCGGAGATCGGATCGAGAAAGCGTCCGAATTCAGAACCCTGATTGAATTTGCGGGCAATCCAGCCATCAAGCCAGTCGGTAATCGCGCCCAGAGCATAAAGACCCAGCACCGTCCATGCCGCCCATTCGAAAGGCAGGAAAAACAGGGCCATCATCGGGACCAGCATGAGAATTCGGCCGATGGTCAGGATATTCGGAATGTTTAAAGGTATCGCGCTCATGGCCGCGGTTATAGCAGTTTTGGGTACGAGGGGCAAACGCCCAGCTTGTATGTTATCCCCTATATGCAGGTCATTCTGTAACCTACATAGGGCTATGTGGGGTATGAGGTTTTTGGGGTTTCTTGACGAGGCTCTCGCCGTCATGCCCTTTTATGAAGGCCGGTATTGTTTTGAGTATCAGCTTAAAGTCCTTGAACAGGCTAGGCTGGTCTTTCGCATATTCAAGGTCGAGATCAAGGCGCATTTCCCTTGGCAGGGGTTCTTTTTGTCCGATAGCGGCCACCTGCCAGGGGCCGGTCAGGCCAGGCCTTACAGCAAGAATATCTTTATGTGTGTGGGGGATGACGTCCTGGCCCCTGTATATGTCATCGCGGGGGCGGGGACCGACGAAGCTCATGTCGCCTTTTAGAATATTGACAAGTTGTGGCAGTTCATCAAGTGCTGTGGATCTCAGGAAATGACCGTATCCTGTTGTGCGTGCCTCATCAGAAAGATTGCTTTCATTTCCTACGGGCCATTTATCATTCATGCTTTTGAATTTGATCATCTGGAATGATTGCCCGTCTTTGCCGACGCGGTGGGTCAGATGAAAAGGATTCCCTTTAAAATGCAGAGCACCCCCTGCGGCGAGCAGCGTGAAAAGCGGGCTCAGAGCCACAAGGCCCACAGCGGAAGCGCTGATATCAAAAACTCTTTTTAGGCCAGCATTAAAGTTCATGAGCGCATTATAGCAAAAAGAAGGTTAATTTTAAATTTTGGTTGTGAAAGTTATGGCTGGGCGATGGTAGACTATGGTCTAACACACTGATATTATTAAATATTATTTTTTCTGCCAAAGGCTGGGAATACTCGGAAGGTGACTGTTCTGGGGCCAGCTTGCGGTACAAGCCCGATGCAGCCGAAGTAATAATCGAGCGCGATGTTTCTAAGAGTAAACAAAAGGCCCTTCTCAGAGGGCCTTTATCTTTTGATGCATGCCTTTATTCTTTACGGGGCCAGTTGCGGCAAAATCACACGATCCTCCGTGTCGTTGAGATGTGAATCAGGGCAGCGGAACAATATCACCAGATCATCAGCGCTGTCGCTACTTTTGGCAAGCTGGTGGGCGTATCCTTCGGGGACAACAAAATGGTCACCTGTGGTCACGGGGACAGGGGTTTCCTGCAGCACTTTATACTGGCCATCTTCCTGTTGCTCGACTTTGCCCCAATATAATGTACCTTTGCCGCTGACAACAACGTAATCCTCATCTCCGGCAGCATGGAAATGACACCCGACCTTGCTGGGGATGGCGGCTACATGAATACGGGATTGGGCATTACCTGAAATTTCGGCATGACGAATCTGGACCACAGGGTCAGAAACAGCGCGGGCAAGGGCGTCTTGCCATGCTTTCCGGCTGATACCCAGAGTGTTGCCATCAGATTTAAGATTGAGAAGTTCTTTTGTCATGAGCCTATTCTACTCTTTTTGCCTGCTGAGGGTCAAACTTTTGTGGCTGCTTTTGAATGTGGACGTTGATCCCGAAATGATCGGAATCAAAGGCGGGCAGGCGTTGCCAATCATAAAGCGTCAATGAGGGTTTGGCCAGAATATGATCGATCGGTATTTGCAAGAGTGGGCATGTGAACTGTACCGGCCATGTAGGTACAGGGTAGGGCGTGGGGCGCTGATAACGCAGGCCGGAATTTTCAAGCAGGCGTTTGAAGAAGGGGGAGTAGGGGGTGATATTCCAGTCACCGGCCATGATGACATAGGGCGATGTTTCGGCTGAAATTTTTTGGGCAATGCTCTCAAGTTCTATATTTCTTTGAAGCCATTTTAAATGATCCATGGGCGGCAAAGCGTGCAAACCATAGAGAACAAGGGGTTGATCGAGGTTAGGGATACTGATTTCACTACGGATGGTGTAGTTCACAAAATAAGGGCCAGGTATCTCGATAATCTGGTGATCTGTGATGGGGTGTCGGCTCAGGATGATCATGCCGAAGGCGCCGCGATAAAGCTTTGTGACGCCATACGGATATTTGTCCTTTATCCCGTCCGTCATGTTGACCAGACTTTGATTGGCTTCTTGCAGTATAACAATGTCGGGACTGAGGTTGAGAATTTCTTCTTTTAATTCTTCGTGATTTTGCCGTGAGACCAAACGGTTGAAATGCATGATGCTAAGGGAGGACTGATCATCTGCAGCATTTGCTGTTGGTTGATAAGGTTCCAGTATCATGGCCAATGTCATGATCATCACAGCACTACAGGCAATTAGGCTTATTTTGCGTTTTGTCAGAAGGAAGAAGACTGCAAGAATTGTAGCGCCGATGAAAAACTGCAGTATCATGTTCCGCAGCAGATCACCGATCCACCAATAGGGCGACAAGAATGAAATCAGAAAGCCCAATAACATCAGGACAAGGCAAGCCCGTGCAATTTCGTGAAGGGTCTCTATTAGGTATTGCCGCTTTAAACGATAGGTCATGATTGAGTCCCCCTGTAAAAACACCCGCCATCGAAATAGCGGGTGTTTAAATCTGTTAGCTTTAAGAGCCTTAGGCGTTGGCGGCTTTGGCGCTCTTGCGCTTTTCTTCTTCCGGATCACGCAGCACGTAGCCACGGCCCCAGACGGTTTCAATATAGTTGTCACCACCGGCAGCGTTTTGAAGTTTCTTGCGCAGTTTGCAGATAAAGACGTCGATAATCTTGACTTCCGGTTCGTCCATGCCGCCGTACAGGTGGTTCAGGAACATTTCCTTGGTCAGTGTTGTGCCCTTACGCAAGGACAGCAGTTCGATAATACCGTATTCCTTGCCGGTGAGGTGCAGCGGCTTGCCGTCCACTTCAACGGTACGTGTATCGAGGTTAACTTTAACCTTGCCTGTGGCGATTACGCTCTGGCTATGGCCTTGTGAACGACGGACAATCGCCTGAATACGGGCAATCAGTTCGCGTTTGTCGAAAGGTTTGGTCAGGTAATCGTCGGCCCCGAAGCCCAGACCTTTAATCTTGTTGTCCATTTCGGAAAGGCCCGAGAGGATCAGGATCGGTGTTTCTACCTTGGCGGCACGCAGGCGCTTCAGAACCTCATAACCATCCATATCCGGCAGCATCAGGTCGAGAATGATAATGTCGTAGTCGTAGATTTTTCCGATCTCGAGGCCGTCTTCACCCAGATCGGTGATGTCTACGATATAGCCTTCGGATTTGAGCATCAGTTCGATGCTTTTGGCGGTAGAGGTGTCGTCTTCAACAAGCAGAACCCGCATGATAATTTCCTCGCTGAGGTTGGGTTAATCGGTTAGATAGGCAAAAGAGGGGTGTCCCTGTTATTCATTTTGTTAATTAAACTTTATTAATATTAATCTTAACAAATACTGAACGAGCCGACAAATTCTTTTAATTTATTCAGATATTTCAATAATATATTTGACAGAAGAGTAACAGGCATCTAAAACTATATTATGACAATTAATAATCGGCCGGCAAACTACCTGACACGTCATTTTGCCGAGCGGGCCAATCCCTGGGCGCCGAAATACGAACCTGTGCTCTGGAATGATCGTTCAGAAGGAGCGTTTATGACAGCGCTTTCAACCCATACGGACGGGCTGGAGCGGGCCTTGAAAGCCTTTGATCTGCGCGAGGGGACTATAGGTCTCAGCAGACTGTTTGGTGGATATAGTGATGACGTAATCGCCCAGCAAATGAATACAGACCAAGATCATGTGGCTGGTATCAGGAAAACGGTTTTTTCCTTCCTGAACTCGACCATGTTTTCAACCAATTGCTACGCCTATGCCCTGAATGTAAGGGACGGCCTGCCCGCAGGAGCAAAACTTTTCCCCGGATCTCTGGCCGATAGGCACAAAGACCATATTGTCGAATGGGATGGTGATGTTGATCAGATTATAGAAGGGGCAATCAAGGATGGATTGCGCCTTTTCGAAGGTGATCCCGATCATGACAAGGTTCCGGATGCCTATTATCTGGTGGCGCTCCATACACGGCCTGCTGCCAAGGATCAACCGCACGACTTTCATTTTATCCGTACTGACAGGCATGGGGGCATATCACACAAGAATGGCCATGGATATGTTACCAATTTGAATAGCGCCGGACGGGATATCATGAATTTGAAGGCTCCCGTATTGCCCCAATATAAATACAGGGCATCATTTCTGGTGCCCTGTGTTATGACGTCTCCGAAAATATAATCCTGAATTATCCGGCACTTTTCAGGCTGTGCTGGGAGGAATTTTCAAAAACTTCACGGCTCAGGCAAGCCTTATCAATCGCGGTTTCGTTTAATGTAAAGCCCAGCCCGGGCTGTTTGCAGGCAAATGTCAGCTGGTCGCCCTGTACTGTATAGGGCAGTTCATCAAAATACTGGTGCGAATTGGCAATCAGGAATTCTGATTCCATGAAATCGATCGGCCACAGGCAGCCCTTCATACCGGCAAAGGCCAGATTGACGGCAAAGCCCACGGGGGATTCAACCATACCACCTGTCCATGTCGGGATATTTCGTTCCAGACACAGATCGTGAATTTCCCTGGAGGAAGTCAGACCACCAACACGGGCAACCTTGATGTTCACGGCACGGCAGCTCTGAATTTCCAGCGCCTGACGGGTGCCTTGGGCTGAATCAATGCTTTCATCCAGCGCCACAGGTGTTTTGAGGTGCTCTTGCAGTTTGGCGTGATAAACCAGATCATCCCATGCCAATGGCTGCTCAATGCAGAACAGATCATAGCTTTCCAACGCCTTGAACAATTCGATTGTCTCAGGGGTGTAAGCGTAGCTGGCGTTGGCATCAACCATCAGCTTGCAATCGGGGAATGTCTTGCGCAGGGCTTCAACTTGCTTGATATCGCAGCCGGGCTTGATTTTCAGTTTCAGCCAGCGAATACCTTCATCATAATAACCTTGGCCCTCTGCGACTGTCTGACCCACGTCTTCATAGATCGAAATCGTTTTCGAGATGGTAACGCCTGCCTGTGTTGCACCAACCAGATCGCGAATGCTCTTGTTTTGCTTCTTGGCAAAAATGTCATAGGCAGCCATAGAAATGGCAGCTTTGGCAAAATAGTGGCCACGGATGAAGTTCAGGGCTTTGTCCAGATCTTCTGGTGTTTCAAATGTTTTGTCCAGAATGGTGGGGGCAATCACATCCTTGATCACGGCACAAACCGTACCCGGATATTCAGGCTTGTAAACAGGCCAGTTAATAGTGGGGGCCTCGCCCCAGCCAAAGGCACCGTCATCAGTATGCAGTTTGACGAGGACGATGTCACGGTGGGTCAATGTGCCAAAGCTGACAATGAATTTGCGGATCAGGGGCAGTTCAACGCGCAGAAGTTCAATACGTTTAATGGTGATCATAATATTCTCGGTTTCTTTTGATTATTGGGGTGTATTTTTATATCCGGCCTGAGGCTGCCTTCTGGCGGCAGGTTCGGCTGACGTAAACTGTATGGCATCACCTTGATGAGCGATTTCTGCGAGAAGCAAGGTCTTTTGATCGTCTCCGATTTTCAAGTCTTCTTCTTCAACAAGGAAGTTGTGCAGACACAGGGCGCTGGTCAAAAGGGCCGTCTTGCCTGACAGATTCATGACGTCATCGAGGGTCTTTTGCGTCAGCTGACATTTCCCGCTCAGGGCGTCGCCGTAAGTGGTCATATGGGTTTGCCCATCGGCACTGGTCAGGCCCCATGCCGGTGAAACGGTAGCGATATGGGTTGGCATCTGCGCAACCGCTTCTGCACGCTGATGATCACCCATTTTTTGCAGAAGAGGGACCGAGCGATCGCGTAACGCCGTGCAGTAGGTGGTCTGGAACATGCCGCCCAACGGCAAAAGACCAGCCTCGGCAATAAAAGTGAAGTAGATCAAGGCCCCTTTGGGCATAATTTCACGGCTCCGGATTTTTTCCTTGAGCGTTGCTGGTGACAAATCACCGTCATAATTGCCTTCTACGCGGGTAATACCTTTTTTGGTGCCTATAACATCAAAGGGGGTTTCACCCTGTTTCCAACCGGTCCCGATATTGCTGAAATCGTTGATAAAGCTTTCACGCAGGACAGGATCAGAAAAAATTCTGTGCAGCAGGCTCCGGGGGTCATCGAGCATATCGATAAACATATCACGTGCAACTTCTTCATATTCCAATGTGCATTGGGACATACCTGCAGAAGACAGAACTTCGGTCATCAGATCTGAATGGGCAACGGCAACCTGATCGCGAAGGCTGTCAGGGTGTTTTCTCATGTTGGCCATGAAACGTTGCGCACGGTTCTGGTCGGCCTCTGTCAAGCTGGGGCCCATTTTCTTAAGTTCCTTATCCAGTTCCGCCAGACGTTCCTCGTTGATAGCAGGAATAAAATTCTGCGGACTATTGGAAATATATTTGCTGCCAATAACGGTCAGGGCTTGTCCCGCTGCGGGCTGGAAATAGCGGGCGCTATTGGGGTTGCTGCCTGTAACACGGCCTGTCACGAAGCTTAAGTGAATATCATCACCGGCTTTCTTGTGGGCTGCCGCTGAAACAACGGTACCTTGAAAAATCAGCGTATTCACGTTGTCTTCTGCTGAAGCGGGCAGGGCGACACGATCCTGATCGCGGGGCAGGGATAAATGCGGGCCTGTTTCCACAGTGAAGTGACGTGATAATTGTGCGTCAATCTTGGCGGCGGTTTCGGCGCCATGCAGACGGGCGGTTTCGTTCACGATGCGGGTTTGCAGATCTTTTCTGTAAGGAAAAGTATCCGGGGAAGCCTGCCATTCAAAAGCAGGGGCCATGTAGGATGCCAATGAAGAAGCATCGCCCAATCGCGCCAATGTGGGGGCTTTTTCAAAAATCCGTTCCATGATCGCATCAGTTGGCTTGGGATCCTGCTGCGGCCGGGCCTGTGACTTGAAGGATTCTGATGGTGACATATCAGTGTTCTCCCTTATGAAATTTTCATCGTTGGTGCGTTGACCCATCTGTCATTTTGAGCTTCCGGACTACGTTGAACCATTTCCAGATGACGGTAATGCTGATCAAAATGGTTAAGTGCCATTTTGACAGCGGGGGTCAGGCTGTAGCCGTGTCCCATTTTCTGCATATCAAGCGCCATGAATTTTAAATCTTCATAAGGGCTGTCATTATAATTTCCGGGGGCAGCCTGACGGGCAAGCAAAGCCTGTGAAATTTCTTCCGGACTCATTGTCTTGCTCATGCTGTGGATCTGATGCAAATCGACATCACCTTCGGTCGCATAATAAGGCGGCGTGCGGCCACCCACTTTCAGCAAGTGATAGAAATCACGGTGGTCGCCGTTCCGGCTGTATACTTTGCCTTTGTCACCAAAATCGGCATGTTCGAAGGCGGCAATCATGGCACGTTGCAGCAGGTTAAAGTCGCGCTCGCCTTCGCCGCCCAGTTTGATGACGGTGGTGGCCGGAACTTTTCTTTCACTCAGAATTTTATCGACGTCGCCAAAATCACCGAACAGATTGGCGATTGAATGATAACCGGCATAGGTCATACCGCGTTGCAGATAGGCAAGCTTGGTCGGGCGATCGAGCGCGGCAAAATTTTTGTCCTCATCGTCCGGATTTTTCTGGTTATCGTGTTTGAAAGCACGTTCGGCCATGGTTTGGATAGCATTACCCAAATCGGCCATGGAGAAATTTTTCTGCTCGAGGCCCTGAAGCAATTTGCGTTGCTCTGGCAGCAGGGCAGATTTTTCTTCATCCGACAGGCCTTCTTCAAAGGCTTTCGGACATTCGGCATAAAGATTGGCCAGAATTTCACAGACTTTTTCACAGATGGGGCGTGTGCGGTCATTGTGGAAGTCTTCGGTTTTCAACGACTCGACATTCACATGATTGGCAACATCCGGATAGAATTGTGCAATATAATCACCCACAAAATTCATGATGCGCTGGGCGTTTTCTGCAGCTACATGGTTATCAATATTGTTGATGGCGCTGCTGACGATATGAGCGCTGAATACACGCAGTTCAGGCATATGGATTCTGACAGCCGGATTTTGGGCTGTCTGGTTCACGTCATTGATTGCCGAAAGGATTTGAACACCGCCCAAGGGATAGGCCGCTGTACGCAGGGTGGGCATACGATCGGATGTGCCGCCAAATCCCACCATCATTTCGATGCGATGACCGGGGAAAATGGTGCTCCAGATCAATTCGCGTGCCAGATCCTTATGCTCGCCAGCGCTTTGCTTGGGCAGGAAAAAGTTATAATCATTATCAACATTGCTTTTGGGGTCATAGGCCAGCTTTTCAACGACGCGCGCCACATTGTTATAAACGCCGTCAATATATTCCCTGAGTTTGACACTGTTCTCGTAAGTCCAGTTTTCAGGGTCTTTCATGTGCGGATAGGAGAGCAAGACCAGATCATAGGTTTGATCAAATAACTCTTCGGCGGCACGCTTGTCCGAATTGGGCCATGCGTCTTTAAGGTTGCTTTTGCGAACATCGTCAGCCGAAGCCAGACGGGCAAAATCCAGCAAGGATATTTCTTGTGCCCTGTACAATTTCTTCCACGGTTGCAGTTTCAGGTCTTCAACCTGACGCTGGAATTGTTGTTCATCGTCGTATTGGCCGGCGTTCCCTTTCAGGGTGCTGAACTGCTCGGCCCAGTCTGCAAGGGCTGCTATATTGATATCCAAAGACGTGGAGCGTGCCCCCGTGTCGGGATCGTTTTTCTCCAGACTTAAGAATTGCTGATCCGCTTGTGTTTTGTCTAGTTTGGTGAATTTGTTGTCTATCGCGCTTATTTTATTGCCGATTTTGGCAACTGCTTTTTGAATCTGTTCAAAATGGGCAATGTTTTGGCGGATTTGCTGCAATTTTTCTGCTGGTGCGGATAGCTCCGGATAAGTAGCTACGTTTGTATCGATATATGTGTTCAGGGAAGCCTTGTGTTCGCCGAGATTTGTGCCTTCAGGACAAGGGTGCTCCTGCAAAAGCTTGGCCAATATTTGTGCGCGGGGTTTAGCCATTTCTTTGTGGCAATCCCGCATCTGGTTTTGCAGTTCTTTGGCTTCGGTTGCAACGTAAATTTTGAGAGTATCAAATGTTTGCGCCAGCTCTACTGTGGCGGCCTGTGCCTCATGATAAGGCTGGTTTGTGGCGTAAAGAGCACGCAGACGGGCAATCCCTGTCAAAAGAGGAGCAGTGGCAGTGTGAAGGGCTGAGTGACTTTGCAGGGCAGGGCTACCTGTGGCTGTCTGTAATTCTTCCGAGAAAGTATTGAGTTCGCCGATGTCTTCAATAATATATTCACGAAGCTGTTTTGATTTGATAACCGCGTTGTGGAGTTTAAATCCGTTGAGGTTAAATCCGTCACGCTGGGTTGATTGTTGCTGGGCGCGGGCTGTGTCCATCGCGCGCGAGCCGAAAATGCGTTCGGCTGAAAGATGGCCCATCAGCGATGCCGCCGGTGTTACCGGCGAGAAGTCGTAGGGGAGTTGGCCCCCGGTAGAGGCCTCTTTAAATACACCATCCCTCAAATGCTCAGACATACAACCCTTCTTCTTTTCCCGTAATTACGGTTTTTCTTAATAAAAAAGCCCCGCTTTGATCGGGGCCTTGCTTGCAGTCATCTCAAAACCACACGCACGGCCTACCTCAAGATAGCCGCAAATAGTGTAATAATGATTGACATAGAAACTTTTTGCATGTGCGAAGTACCGCCTACTTCATTAATTTCATTGATTAGCTTCACATTAGACCAATAATTGCGGGGTGGCCAGCATTATGGTTGTGAATATTTCGTATATCGCTATGCATTTCATGCATATCTAATTTTTAATATTATGACAACAATATTTTCTTGTAGAGGACTGATTTTTATAGATATTGTTACGCTGCAAGCTTTTTAGAATCATAAAAGAAAGGGTGAGGACATGTACGCAAGGATGGCATTTGCCGAGGCGGTGGCAGAAGCACACAGAAATGCAGAAAAAGGTCTGGGATATGCTGTTCGTAACGAGCAAGGCCAGTTTTTTTGCGGTTTTGCCCAAAAAGACGGCTCCCTTGCTTTTGAAGGGTATCGTCAGCGCACATCCGGAGAAGGTGCGCAGAGCGCTTACAGCAAGGAAAACCCTGTATTCCTCGATCTGGAAGAAATGAAGGATTTGCAAATCGGCGCCGCTGTATTCGGTATGATTTATCAGGTGAACACGTCCCACGGATTGCCAGATAAACTGGCTGAGTCCTGTCAGCGCGTTGTTGTTCGCAAAGACCTGACCCATAAACCCAATCCCAACCTAAAAGCCGGTTTATGGGATTATCCGATCTCCAAATCAGGATTGGCCAGTGCACAGGCGTGCGCTCAGGGGCAGGATGACGGCTATATCGGTTTCTTTTATGCCTTCAAAAAAGGTTATGCCTTCAAAAAAGGCTTCAAACAGGTATTCGGGATCGGAAGCCCCTGATTTTGCCTTTTATGCCTTATGGTGGCAGGTTTTAAAAAAGGCGGGTTTGCTGTAGACTGGATATAGTACCATCTACTGAACCCGCCTTTTCCTTTGGACACCCCGCCTATGGACCGTCTGGCCGAACAAGCAGAAGCAGCCCTCAGTTTGATTCCCGACTATGAAGTCTATGGCCGGGTAACGAAGGTTTTGGGTTTATTGGTTGAAATTGCCGGTTTTGGCCAAGGCCTGTCGATTGGCTCCCATGTACATCTGCGCCCGCGCAAGGATCTGGTTATCCCTTGCGAGGTTGTCGGTTTTCGCGACTCCCATGCCCTGCTGATGCCCTTCGGTTCTTTAGAGGGTGTTACCTTGGGATGTCCTGCGATCATTCAGCGTAACCAGCCTGTCATTACACCTGATGACCGCTGGCTGGGCCGTGTCATCAACGCGATGGGTGAACCGATTGATGGTCTGGGGCCTTTGCCACAAGGTGGCCATCCGATCCCGTTGCGGAACAAGCCGCCTGCGCCGCATAGCCGTCAACGTATGGGCCAGCAGCTTGATCTGGGCGTGCGGGCGGTCAATTCGTTTCTCGCAACCTGTCGGGGCCAGCGTATGGGTATTTTCTCGGGCTCCGGCGTGGGTAAGTCTGTTCTGCTATCGATGATGGCGCGTTACACGGCTGCCGATGTCAGCGTAATCGGTCTGGTTGGTGAACGTGGCCGTGAGGTACAGGAATTCATTCAGGATGATCTGGGACCGGAAGGTCTGGCACGTTCGGTTGTTATCGTGGCTACAGGTGATGAACCGGCACTGATGCGCCGTCAGGCCGCGTATGTAACGCTGGCAACCGCAGAATATTTCCGCAATCAGGGGCAGCAAGTTTTGTGTCTGATCGACTCGCTGACACGTTTTGCCATGGCACAGCGTGAAATCGGTTTGAGCGCAGGCGAGCCGCCGACATCCAAAGGGTATCCGCCGACAACATTTGGTGAATTGGCGCGCTTGCTGGAACGGGCAGGTCCGGGCGCACCGGGGCAAGGGTCAATCACAGGATTGTTTGCGGTTCTGGTCGAAGGGGATGACCAGAATGAACCGATTTCCGATGCGGTGCGTGGTATTGTTGACGGTCACATTGTGATGGAACGAGAAATTGCCGACCGCGGGCGCTATCCGGCGATCAATATTCTAAAATCCGTTTCGCGCTCGATGCCCAAGGCGGTGAGTGACGAGCGCGCTGTGATTATCAAACGCGCCAAGCAAATTATCACGACGTATGAGGATATGGCCGAGCTGATCCGCTTGGGTGCGTACCGCAAGGGCAGCGACCCGAAAGTGGATGAATCCATTCGCCTTTATCCCATGATCGAAGAATTCCTGTCGCAGCGCAAAGAAGAGAATACATCTATTGCCGATGGCTTTACCCGTCTGGGGCAGATTGTGGGTATGAAGGGATGATAGCAGATGGCTGCTGATCTTGACCCTCTCATTCGGCTTCGCAAGCACGTTGTTGAAGAAAAGCAGCGTGTAGTATCCCAGCTTTATCGTGAAGTTGAAAATCTGGAGAAACAAAAAAAAGTTGTCCAGGACCAGATGGCGCATGAAAAGAAACTGGCTGAAGAAATGCAGCGCCCCGAAGCCTTAACATTCTATGGACGCTATGCCGAGGGAGCGCGCAAGAAAATCGAGGCTATCCAGATGAGTATCAGGAAAGTTGAGGCGCGTATTGAATCTGCTCAGGAAGATATGAGAATTGCTTTTGCGGAAATGAAGAAGGTCCAGATTACCCAGACGCGAAGGGAAAAGCGCGAACAGAAAAAACTGAAAGATAAGGAAGACGCCCTCCTTGATGAAGTGGCCCTTGATCAATACAGGCGCAAAGTTCTGGAAGATGAAAACTAGGATGGACTGCCAAACTGAATAGGTTTGGTTGCCGGATCGGGTCTGATTGCCAATTCCGCCCATTTTTGTTTATTTTGGGTGGCTGTATCGTTCAAATGCTCGCTAATGAAGCGTGTGATGGCGCCCCCCTGACGATTATTGTGTGTGTCGATCGTAGGATCTGTTGCATAGGGATGGGCTGAAATAGAGACCCTTAAGCCCGGACATTTTGGATCACGAGGGTTTTCCATGTCCCTGAATCTTTCCGGTACATGATCCGGTGCTGTTGCCCCATAGCGCTGCAGGAACGTTTTGATAGGCATATCATTCAGCTTATCAAGGCGGCTTTCAATATCGATCATCAAGGCCTGCATATCCTTGTTGCCAAAAGTACGATGGCTGCCGTCTTTCTCGACAATCACGGGCTGGATCGCCAGATAAAAATCACCATTACCCATATGCGCCATTTGGAAATTCTGATCGCTTAGGCCTGCTTTATGCAGGCTGGCCTTAATAATGTCCTGCGCCTGATAGCGCAAGGCCAGATTGCTATGCCCGTGACCAAGTGTTTCATTAAGACCCGACAAATTGTGGAAGCTTAAGCCCATGGTCCAGAGCTTCTCATTCTGTCCTGTTCCTTCATTAATATCATGAACGACCTGAAGGGCGGCACCGGCCATGGCCGGAAAGTCACGGCCAATCAGGGCGCCTGATGAAGGGTCTTCTTGCGGGAATTTTAGAACTTTTATACGCAAGACTTTTTCCTGATCGGCGGTCAGGATAATATTCTGGTGACCGACTATTTCACGGAAAGATTCAAAGAACATGCCTTGCACTTCGGTTTTGTCAGGAATGTGTTGTGGCCTATGTTTATGAATAAGATCTTCGAGAGTAGGAAGATTTTCAACCGGCACATTGTGCAGACTTAATTCGCTTGTCATCTGGCTCATAAGGGCATCTTGCTCGGCAAGATGGTGCTGTGCAGCCTTCTGGTCGCTGTAGAGCGTTTTTAAATCAAAATTTTCCGGCCGCAGGGCGGCAAAGGTTTGCTTGTCAACGCGGTCGCGGCCAATTTCTATTTTCAGTTTGGCAATTTCTTTGTCGGCGGCAGCGATTTTTTCATCAAACTGGCCATCAGCTTTCAACATGAAGACGCTACCGGCGGCGCCAAAACCATTTGAAAGATCATCGGTCGGGCGTTTGGCGTGCGGGTGGTCGTGCAAGCCCAGCGTGGCTGTCACAGCCTCGATACCATCGTGAATGGCGGCCAATATATCTTCGGCTTGTTCCTGTTTCATATCGACAGCAACAACCCTGATCTCATCACCGCCCGTTCTTAAAGGGATAAAGGATACATCCTGATCTACTTTTACGTGTTCGCGTAGAGATGAAAGAATACGGTTGGATACCAGATAGGCATATTGGTCGGTCATCTGCATGGCGCGGTCGCGGATGTCGGCCTCCGGCATTTCAGGATAAGCGCAGCGCAGGATTTTCTCATTATGTTCGTTGGTGCCGCGCATATTGCTGAAATCGATTTCAAACACGCTGACCGGCTGGGATTGGGATTCTGCATAAAGGGCGGATAACCCCATCACCAATGGCACTTGCGGTTTTTGGTAATATCCTGTCAGGGGATCGCGCACGAGTTCCGAAGCGCTGAAATCCGCCGAGATTTTAAGGGCGGCTTGCGGCAGTTCGGGATTATAGGTTTTGATCAGTTCGCTTTCGAGTTCCCAAGGTTTCAGATAGCCGTGATGAGCGTAGATAGCTTTAATGAAATCAACAGCTTCGTTAATGTCAGAGGCATCGACAAAGGTCGCGCTCGGGCGTTCAAGATTGCGGATATAATCGGCAGGGGGTTTCTTCTTATTTGTGGCTGCGGCCAAAAAATCGATCAGCCAAGCCTGCATTTCCCGCGCATAGGGCAGGGGTCTCAAGGACTCAACGATATCTTGCTTCAACGCTGTCATTATGTTGGGTACACCAGTTCACCGCTATTTTAGGGATAAATAGCAGAAAAATGGTTAATCGACTACAAATTATGCAAAATATATCAGGCAGATGTGGTCAAAATGTCCTGACGAGGGGTGATTTTGACCCATTTCTCCGGTTGGGCCTGAAAAATCAGGCTTCCTTCAAGCCCTACAGCTTCCAGTGTTTTGATGTAGCGTCCGGTCATTTCATGGCGCATGGCAGTGCTGAAGGGTTGCTGGCTGCGGATAGCGAGATCAAGAACTTTACCACGGGCAAGCCCGTCAAGCTGGATGGGCCCAATCGCGCTTAAATCCAGATCCATGACAAAACGGGCGCCTTTGCCTTTGGAAGGATTATCGCCATCATGTTCATGGCTATCGGAACGGTAATAGAGGTGAACCTTCTCGATATGCTCTTGGTGATAGAAGGGCAGAACCATTGCCCGCCATTCGGATGTGACAGGTTCATGGGATAGGCGGTTCAGCCCCGAGAACTCACGGGTCATGCGATTGACGAACTCTGTTTTGCCGATACGCCGTAAATGGTCGATATTCTTTTCCCCTAGCCATGACTGCAAATCACCGGCTCTGACCGCCGCAATAAATAGCAAGGCAGCAGCAGGAATCTTGGCAGGTTGTGCTGGCGAAGGCAGAATATTCGCGAGCATGTTTGTTGTCGAAGATGCCATCTGGATATTGGGTGTCAGGGTAAGCTCGTCAAATGCAGGCCACGAAGAACCACCCAGGAGTTCAAACACACTTGGGGGTGTCAGTGGAATCTTGAGCGCAGCAGACATTGATAAAGGCGTAAACGATATTTGTTGTCCTGCTGCCAGATTGCTGGCCGAAATGTTCAGCGTGAACAGCAAGGGTTGTTCGGCATTCAACGGATTAAAGCTGATGACAGGGAAATGATGAGGCGTTGTACCAATCACTTGCCCGCTGATTTGTCCGGCGAAAAGCGTATTGATTGTAAACGGTGTTGGAGCGGTTTGCGTCGTTGCCGCTAAGGTGATCTGTTGATAGCCATTCAACAGCGCAGGGGCTTTACTATCTTGTGGCGCTGTGAAAGTGATGGGGGCTGGTGTTAATGAACCCACGCGCACATCCATAAAGCTTTTTAAATTCCCTAGAGCTGTGGGGTTAGTCGTATGTGTAGTTTGGGGCTTGATCAGGAGCGGTGAAGGCGCGTTGATTGCAGGATTATTACCTGCCTCTCTTTCCCCCATCGGGATTTTTAAAGCTGTGTTCCCTAAGGCAAGCGAAAGCAGATTGAGTCCTTTGAGTGTTGGTGTCAGCAAGGGTGACAACCTGAATTGGCCGATTGTTGTTAAAGGGCTATCTGCGGCATAAGGTGGTTGGCCAAGAAAGTTTTTGAGGGCACTGATTTCCAATGCAGGGGTACTTGTCGGTGAGGGTGCTGGATATGAAGAATTATCTGGCACAGAGAGTGTGCTGAACGGTTTATCAAGCAGCACCGAGAGTGCGGGAATTGCCGGAAATCCTTCGAGGGCAGTTGCGGGCACAGTTAACACAGGCAAGCTTGCCTTTGGTGTTTGCGGCAGTAGTGCAGCAGATGCGGCTGTTTGTGTGCGGCTATTGAGCAGGGTCCCGGGCGGTAACGATATAGCTTGCGGTTCTGCCTGTGCAGGTAGTGGTGGTACGCTTTGCGCCTTGATGGCGGCCACAATCAATTTTATCTGATCGGGTGGTAAGGGTGTCAGGCGCAGCAGCGCATTTTCGATGATCTCGCGGGGTGATGTTGTAACCGGTGCTGCGGACGTTGTGATAGGGGCAGCTTGGCGCGTTTGTGTATGCTCGGCCAGTTTGACCTGTGTTGATTGATCAAGTGTTGCGCGCGGGGCGGGTGGTAATCCTTCGCCAATTTTGACGTCCGGTGCTGACGATTGATTTTGCGGTGGTGCGGGTGTCGATGTTGAAGGCGCAGGGGCAGGCCGGATATTGATTTGTCTGGGCGGGCTTCCTGCGGGCAGATTGACCTCAACCGTTTGTCCTTGCGCAGGCAGAGCGCGGTCGCGTGTCTTGAACGTGATGTCACCTTGCTCTGTCCTGACCGTCACTGTGCCGTCTTTTTGCACCTGTTCAACTTTGCCCTCGATGCTTAACGGGGCGGAGAGTTGCGAGAGCCTGGCCGAGAGTGCAAGGATCTGCCCCTTGATTTCAAGCTTGGCAGAAACAATCGACGCCAGATCGGTGATCGGCGGGCGTGTCGGAAATTGTGATGATCCTGAATCACTCATTCAGGAAGCATAGCAGAAAAAGGTTAAGTTCAGACCTGTCTTATCGGGGGGCGATAAGTGGACTTAGAACCCTGCGGTCATGCGCTGGGTATCGGCCAGTTGATACATCACCGCCCGTGCAATTTTTGTAACATCTTCAGCGGCTTCCGTGTTGGGGGAGCGCATCAGGATCGGGGTCTGGTGACGGATCGAGTCTTTCACGCGCGGATCGGCGCGGACGATACCGGCCAGCGGTGGTGACAGACGCAGGAAGTTTTCACAGGCTTTTAGCAATGTGCGATAGGTCTTTTCACCTTCGAGCGCACTTTGGGCCATGTTGGAAACGATGCTGACATGTTTTGACATACCGGCAGCATTGCCCAGTTTGATGAAGGCATAGGCATCGGTGAGCGATGTCGGTTCATCGGTGGTGATCAGGAACGTCTTGGTAGCGGTGGCCGACATCATGCGGACGGTGCGGTCCACGCCTGCGCCCAGATCAATAACAACAACATCATATTTCTCGGCTACTTCCAGAATCTGGTCACGCAGCAGCATCAAACGCTGGCTGGGCAGGGAAGAGAGAGAGGCCTGACCCGAACGGCCCGCCACGATATCAAAGCCGCCTTCTTCATAGGGCTGGATAACTTTATCAAGGCTTAAACGGCCACGAATGACATCATTCAGATCGCGCTTGGGCATCAGGCCCAGCTGCACATCGACGTTAGCCAGACCCAGATCGCCATCAAACAGCAAAACACGTTTGCCTTCCTTGGCGAGCGCATGGGACAAGGTTATGGAGAACCATGTTTTTCCCACGCCACCTTTACCACTGGCAACAGCGATAATGTTTTTGCCGCGACGGAATGTCGGCGTTGTCGGCGCTTCGTCCTGTGGCGGTATCTTGGCTGTAACAAAATCGTTCATGGCGGTCATCCTGACATAGATTTAGGCGTTTTGCCTGTGGCGTTGGGTTTGTACGGAAGTGGCCGGAGAACTGTTCTGGCTGCGCGCCAGTTCCGGCATAAGAAGATGGGCAAGGCGGCGAGGGGAAAGCCCGATCAGGCCTTCGGCTACTTTGGGAGTGTTGCTTGCATCAGCAAAAATCAAACCGCCATGATGAGCCGCCCCGAGCAGGCCCCCCAGACGGCGGGCAATATCAAGACGGGTCGGCAGCATCGAGCGCACACCGAGTGTGGCATAGATACGGGCCATTTCGCCGCATTCATCGGCATCGGCGCCGGCGGGCATGACCAGAAGCGGTTCAATGTCACCGGCTGTAATCAATCGGGCCAGATCGCGCATCTCGGTCGGGGCAAACGGGTTATAGCCAGCAGTATCGATCAGGATCTGGTCAGCACCGCGTGCATGATCAAGGGCGGATTTCAGGGAGGCAACAGAGGAAGCCTTTTGCAAATCGACGCGCAGAATATTGGTGAAAGCGGAAAGCTGTTCCACGCCACCCGCCCGAATAACGTCGGTGGTAATCACGGCTACGCGCATACCATTCATGACATTACGGGCGGCGAGCTTGGCAATCGCCAGTGTTTTACCGGCACCGGGGGGGCCGACAACCATCTGGGCAGTTGAAACAGGTTTCTGCGGCAGTGAGCGGAAGGAATAGAGATGTTCGAGTGCAGCAGTCAGGGATGTTTCCGCATCATCGGCACCAATAACGGTGGCACAGGAAATGACCTGATCGGTGATTTCATCCGGCACGCCATGACGCAGCATGACATCGGTCAGTTGTTCGATGACGGCTCCTTCTTCGTCTTCGCTATCGTACTGGAGCCATTCGCGGGATGACGTACGCGGGCTGCTGACGGTTTCGACTTCGAAGTGGGGGCCTTGCAATCTTTCAAGCGGTTCACGGTCAAAAGACTCTGCGCGTCTATCGGCAGAGGCGCGGCGGGCAGAAGACGATGAAGGCGCGGACGGCGCAAAGCTGCCGAATTCCTTGATAAAATCGTCTTCGATATCCTGATAATCATTTTGATCGATGGCGGCTGTGACGCGCACAGCCTTACCCCCTGGCTCCTCACGGGTAGCCACGATCACAGCGTCATCTCCGAGTGTCTGGCGCACCATCTGCATAGCCTCGGTCATTGTTTTTGCATAAAAAGATTTTAGCCGCATGGCAGAACTTTTGTGACGAATCGGGGGGAAACCGAATCTAACTATTTTCAGTATATGTTTTCTAGAATCTCTATTCTAGGGCAAAAAGTTAAAGAATCCGCAAGGAATTCCTAAAGAGCGCGGGACATTTGAGGCAAAGGCCTTAATCCACGCGTCCGGTCACGGTGGCCCCCAGTCCTGCAAAGCTGTTGAGCTCGAAAATCTCGGCAATCTGCCGCAGGGCATAGATTTGGTGCAGGGTACGTTCAATGGTCAGGACGGTCACGGGATCGCGCAGGCTGCCGATCTCGAAGAGGTTTAGAACCGGACGCAGGACGATGACCATCTGGTTGTCTTTGAAGCTGGCCGAGATTTTGTCCGTCCCGAAAGACTCTGCCAATTTGACGAAACGCTCCATCACCGCAGGGTCCAGAATATAGCGGGCTTCAATCTGGTTGGTGGACAGGCAGACATAATGGCGGGTAAAGCCGCTATAGACCATGTTGACGTCTTCGTGAAAAAACAGGTTCTCGTTTGGCAGGTTGGCAAGGAAGCTCTTTTGCTCTTTCGCGGGAAGTAGAACCGTGTGATGTTTAAAGCGTTTGTTTAACTCGACCCTCATGACGAGGCCGTAATAGTTTTGCCTTGTTACTATTGAACGATAACCTGTCCCGTCGTAAATGCGTTTGATGGGATTGATAAGAAAATCCTGAAATTCGATCTTGAAGCCTTTGAATTTACCTGAAAATCCCTCCTCAACTTTTCTTATAGCGTATGGGGGGAGGATGTGGTGGTCATAAAGCATAATAAGAGGGAAGAAGCCTCCTCTCCTGTATTGCATACGAAGATGACGGGCTAAGATACTGAGAAACTTTCGTTTTGCGAGCGACCTATAGAAGCTATCGAGCAAAGAGTATTGTATGGGAATATAAGCGGCCATCAGGGCAAGCGAGTAAAACGGATATATGTTCATGGAGGGTATTACCAGCCCCGGCTCCATAAGTGACCACACGAAGGGAAGAAGAAAAAATATAATTAAAGCAATTAGTAATGTGGAAATGATCGAAACAAAGATTAGGTTCCTGCGCCTGTTTTCCAGCAGCATGATATCGTCATAGCAATCCTTGAAGAGAGCTTCTGCTGTCGGGAAGAGGTCAAGAAGATGATCGTCTATAGGCTTCATACGGCCCCTGTCTATGTCCTGATCTGGTGATTGGCTTTGATCAGGTCAATGATCTGTAGAATAGAATCAATTTCCCATATACAGCGTTGCATAGCTTCGAGCGATATAGGTTGCCAGAGGGCGGGCAAGGTAAAGATGGGACGGAAACGCGGATAGGCGAGTAAAATTTCCTGTCCCTGGAAGCTGATGCTCATCGCCTTGCCACGGGGAAGCTGTCCGGCCTCCATGACCCGTTCCAGAAAGGCGGCGGGCAGGATGGCTTTGGCTTCGACCAGATCGGTTGTGAGGGCCTGATATGATCCGGCAAGCTTGGCGGGCAGGTGCGGGAGCTTTTCCCATCCTCTGAACCGCAGAGCAAAATCGGGCAGATTCTTGTGTGCCGGTAATATGACTGTGTGAGCTTCGAAACGGTGATTCAGATAAACACGTGCGACCACCCCCCAGAAAGCTGTCGCGGGTCCTTCCTTCATCATGATTTCCTGCAGGGCAAAGGTGATGCCACGATAGCTGCCACGGATACCTTCACCGGATATGGATTTTATCGTATCTGGCAAAATATTGTGCGGCTTGACCTCGCGGGATTCAAAGAAGCCAATATCGGAGTAGGAAAGCGTGCCTTGGGTGCAGACTGCCTCCATGAATTTCTTGTGAACGGCCTTCTGGTAGCGGGCGTTCAGGAATTTATAAAGAAAAGTGCTGGGCAGAAAGGCTACACCCACCACGGCAATATAGCTTCCGGCGCTGGGGGCATCGGCAAAAGACAATATGCCGTAAAAAATAATCACAATGGCAAAAGTTCCCAGCAGCAAAAGAATATTGTAACTCTTGCGCTTGCGTTCCAGTGCGGGCGCCAGTCGCTGCATGGCCAGCAGAATATCGTGAATGGGTTTATGCAGGGATGCCGATGTCATTCTTTATACCTGATAGCTGAATTTACACTTTTATAATTTGGTTAAACTTGACCCAGTGTTCTGATTTTGGCCTTGGGATGAATCTCGTTCTGGGACATGACGACGGTTTGGGGACGGAAACGCTCGACAACCGAACGGACATAAGGACGAATACCGGGTGATGTCAGTAACACGGGTACTTCGCCCATTTGTCCGAACTTGTCGAATGATTCACGCACAGCTGTGATGAAACCTTGGAGCTGACTTGGCGGCATGGCTAGTTGTTTTTCCTCGCCATCCCCCACCAGCGCGTCTGCAAAGGCCTGTTCCCAATCGGGGGAGAGGGTTGCCAGCGGCACAAAGCCGGCGGGGCCTGTGTTCGCATCACAAAGCTGGCGTGCCAGACGTGAACGGACGTGCTCTGTAACGTAAAGCGGGTTTTTGGTATAGGCGATTGCTTCTGATACACCTTCGAGGATGGAAGGCAGGTCGCGGATGGATACGCGCTCGGAGACCAGGTTTTGCAAGATACGTTGCAGGCCTGTGATCGACATCTTGGAGGGGATGACATCGGCCACGAGTTTTTGATAATCGGTCGGCAACTCATCGAGCAGGCGTTGTGTCTCTGTATAGGACAACAGGTCAGGCATGTTGTCTTTGATAATTTCCGTCAGGTGCGTAGTGATAACGGTCGGGGCATCAACGACGGTATAGCCGCGGAAATGGGCTTCTTCACGATATTGTTCATCAATCCACATAGCGGGCAGGCCAAATGTAGGCTCGACCGTATTTTCACCCGGCAAGGTAATCGCATCGCCGTTCGGGTCCATACACAGCATCATGCTCGGGCGGACATCACCGCGACCGGCCTCAATCTCTTTGATCCGCATAATATATGTGTTGGCGGGCAGTTGCAGGTTGTCCTGAATACGTACCGCCGGCAGGATATACCCCATATCTTCGGCCAATTGACGGCGCAGGCCCTTGATCTGGTCGGTGAGTTTGTTGGAACCTTCGCCTTGAACCAATGGCAACAGGCCGTAACCAAGTTCCAGACGGATGGTGTCCATGGCAAGAGCTTTTGAAATCGGCTCTTCGGCCACGGCGGCAGCTTTGGTCTGTTTCTTCTCGACATCTATTTTTTTGGCTTCTTCGGCTCTTTGCTTTTTTAGGTTCATCCAGGCAACGCCACCTGTAAGGGCGCCCAGGAAGAAGAAAGGCAGGGCTGGAATAGCTGGCAGTAAGCCAATCGTGAACATGACACCCGAACTTAAGAACATGGCCTTGGGGTAGCGGGCGAATTGTTCAAAGACGATTGTTTCTGCTGCGCCATCAACACCGGCTTTGGATACCAATAAACCGGCAGCCACAGAAATAATCAGGGCAGGGATCTGTGTAACAAGGCCATCACCAATGGTCAGAAGTGTATAGTTCGATGCTGACTCGGCCAGTGTGAGATCATGAAAGACCGACCCGATTACGACACCGGCAACCACATTGATAAAAACAATCAGCAAGCCCGCAACGGCATCACCGCGCACGAATTTTGCCGCACCATCCATGGCCCCGAAGAAACTGCTTTCCTGTTCCAATTTGGAACGGCGCTCTTTGGCTTGGGTTTCATCGATAAGCCCTGCAGACAAATCGGCGTCAATCGCCATTTGTTTACCAGGCATGGCATCCAGTGTGAAACGGGCGGCAACTTCGGCGATACGGCCCGAGCCTTTGGTAATAACAACAAAGTTCACGATCACCAGAATGGCGAACACGATACCGCCGATGACATAGTTATCGCGGATAATAAAACTGCCGAAGGCTTCGATCACATGACCGGCGGCGGCTGTGCCTGTGTGTCCATTTTCAAGGATCAAACGTGTCGAGGCCACATTGAGACCCAGACGCAGAGCTGTGGACACCAGCAAAATGGTCGGGAAGGTCGAAAATTCCAAAGGGGTCTTGATAAACAAAACCGTCATCAGGATCAGGATCGAAAAGGTAATCGAAATTGATAGACCGGCATCCACCAGCCATGTCGGCATCGGGATCAGCATAAACATCAAAATCAGTATAATGCCGACCGCAAAGGCGACATCGCCACGCAGGACATTTTTCATGACGCCGCCGGCCTGAGCCAGTGATGTAGAAGGCAGCTTTGATGACGATGTATCTGACATAGTTGATAAAAATACCGAAAAACCGGAAGGGATGTCCATTGGCAGGCAGGCACCAATGCACAGAATTACACAGTTTATATTTTAAGGTTTTACGGCTGCGGATGCAAACGATTGCAGGATAGAGGCAGAGAGAAGGCTTGCCGCTTGCCATTTTATGGGATTCCTCTAGATTCAAGCGATGTTTTTAATGCGACTCTCTCAACAGCCCTTCTTGGTCGGCGGCCTTGCGCTTTGCATGGCTATGGTCACCTTATCAGGCTGCAAGATGGCAGAGTTTGCTCCCGGTCAGGGTGTCCCCCCGCCGCAAACTGCCAGTTTCAAGGACGATTTATCGCAAGAATACAAGGTGTTAGCGGACTTCATGGCCGATGAGGCCGGTAAGAATAGGGAAGCGGATAGATTTTATGAAAAATCTAGGGACGCGGCGCAAGGGGAAGAAATTAGTCCCGAGCTGGTTGAAAAGCATGCCGTACCGCCTTTTGCTGTTCATGATCTGATGCAGGCCCGTCATACGCTGATCGAGGCGATCAAACTGGCGAATGTGCCTGACAATGCCAAGATGCTGGCGATGGCGCAGGCCAAATATGATTGCTGGATCATGTTTCAGCCTTATTACAAATCACCCAAGGATTATATCGGCTGCCGTGAGGCCTTCCATCAGGCCATGGCTTTGGTGGATATGAGTAAACGCAAATCAGTGGCGGCAGTCGCGAGTGAAAGAGCTTTTACTATCTCGTTCGAGGATGAAGTTGTCGTGCTGAACCAGAAGTCACGCAACATGATCGCGAGAATAGCTGAGGCTGCGCTTGAGAGTGAAGAGGCGGTTGTTATTCTGACGGGGCATTCAAAAACCAAGGTTACGATTGAAGATACGATCAATAATTCTGTCAGACGTATTATTGCTGTTCGTAATGCGCTTTATCAGAACGGGGTTGACCCCGATTTGGTGAAGATTGAGTTTGAACGTGGGGGTAGTGCCCTTGATGTTGATATCGAGCTGCAAGGTGGCAGCAAAGCCAGCAGCTAACAGTCCGGAAAAATTATAAGCTATTCCTGTTTATAGCGGGGGACGCAACCCTCTATCGGATCGGCGATCCATCCTCTATCAGCGGCGGGTTCACTTTTCAGACGCAGCAAGGCATAACATTCCGGATTATTCACCATAGGTTTTACGCCTGCCGGAAAATACAAGGGCAGCGGGCTGTTATAAGGTTCTTTTTCTGTGAGCGAAGGCGGCGTATCACCCGCAGCAGAAATTTTGCAGTCATAACCATAGCCGTCATGGCCTGTCATCTCGATGATGGTACTTCCGTCATCCTGAGGTGATACGTTGCTTATAAACGCGCTTTCATCAGGGTGGGCTGTGACACAGGCGTCAATCAAGCGGAAGCTTGAGGTTATGTGGGCGATCCAGCTTTTCGATTGTGCGATGTGGACAGGAACAAACAAATCAAAGTTCATGCCCTCAACCGCCATCATATTCGGATTAACAGGGGCAGGGGCTTTTGTCGGTATTGTATGAACGGGCAGTTCGGCAGCATACGAGTTCACTTCAGGTTCTAGCGGAGCTGTCGTTTCCTCTGGAGAAGATAAAGCCGGAGAAGAGTCTTCTCCGGCTTTGCTTTGTTCTTTTTTACAGGCACATAAACCTAGGCACAGCACGAAAGCCAATAACACGGAATATGTGGTATGGATCCTCAACCGGATTACTGGGCAGCTGGTTCAGCAGGCGCAGCTTCCGGAGCAACTTCCGTTGCGGTTTCCGGTGCTGTCTCTGTTACAGCTTCCACGGCTTCGCCTGCAGCTTCTGTCGCAGCGTCAACGGCTTCACCAGCGGCTTCTGTCGCGGCATCAACGGCTTCACCAGCTGTTTCTGCGGCAGCATCCATTGCTTCTGTTGCTGTCTCGGCAGCAGCTTCGCCAGCGGCTTCCATGCTCTCACCGGCAGCTTCCATAGCTTGGCCTGTGGCTTCCATGGCTTCACCAGCTGTTTCGGTAACAGCTTCTGTCGCTTCAGTAACAGCTTCTGTTACTGTTTCGGTAACGGCAGCGGCAGGTGTTTCGGCAGCAGCTTCTGTTGGGGCTGCAGCTTCTTTTTTGCAGGCTGCGAGTGCCAGCATGGCAACACCGGCCATTAAAAGGGTATTCTTACGCATTGCTCATGTCTCCTGATCTTTTCAAAACAATTTTGGCTTGGACAGCGAACCTTCTACCACGTAAATGGTTAAATTATGGCAACGATTTGCTGGATTGACCGCCCTTTCAACAATTATATAGAGTAATTATTTATATTTTCCATATGCCTAACGCTATTCACCGGAGGCAGCGGCAGGGATATCCAGCCCTTCATCTTTGTACTGGTTCAGCTTGTTCCGCAGGGTCCGGATGGAAATTCCCAAAATATTGGCGGCATGGGTGCGGTTGCCAAGGCAATGCTCCAGTGTGTTTATAATCATGTCGCGTTCGACATCGGCAATAGTGCGGCCGATCATATTTTCAACGGCGCCCTGATTTTTGATGGCAGAGGATCCGGCACTGGAAACACCTGCCGGATCGGGTGCGCGGTTGGCTACAACGGCAGGGGCAGCGCCCCAGGTCTCACCTTCGGGCAAAATGATGGCATCCGGTTCAATTTGTTCTTCCATTGACATCAGGATGGCGCGATGCATGGTGTTTTCCAGCTCGCGGATATTCCCGCGCCAGCTATAGGATTTAAGTTTGGCTTCCCCATCGGCAGACAGGCCTTTTTTGGGAACGCCATTCGCTTCCGCATATTTGTCGGCAAAGAATTGGGACAAGGGAACAATATCATTCGGGCGCTCGCGCAGGGCAGGCAGGCGGATATTGACGACGTTCAAACGGAAGTAAAGATCTTCGCGGAACTCGCCTTTCTTGACACTGTCTTCAAGGTTACGATTTGATGTGGCAATAATCCTGACATCAACACGCACGGCATCATTACTGCCGATACGGGTGATCTCTTTTTCCTGAATGGCGCGTAGTAATTTTGCCTGTAACTGCGGGTGCATTTCCGATACTTCGTCCAGCAGCAATGTGCCACCACTGGCTTCTTCGAACTTGCCCAGACGCCTTGATGTTGCGCCTGTGAATGATCCTTTTTCATGGCCGAACAGTTCGGATTCCAGAAGGTTTTCAGGAATGGCCGCACAATTCAAGGCGATGAAATTGGCATTTTTGCGTTTTGAATGGTTGTGGATGTAACGGGACATGACCTCTTTACCCGTACCGGATTCCCCCGTTATCAAAACGGTGGCTTCAGAAGGGGCGATCTTATCCGCCATCTTTATAACATTCTGCATGATCGCATCATTCGCGATCATTGTGTTATCTTCTTGTGTTACAGCGGCCAGAACCGCTGCGATCAGTTCGGCATCGGGGGGCAGGGGGACATATTCCTTGGCGCCATCCTGAATGGCTTTGACGGCAGAGCGGGCATCCGTTCCCACACCACAGGCTACAACAGGAAGATGAATGCGTTCGGCTTTCAGCGTATCGACAAAAACACCGATCTTTTGCTTAACATCGACCATGGCCACATCGGCACCTTTGCCGTTGCGCAAAGCGCCCAAGGCTTGCTCGATATCCTCGCAATGCATGACTTTGGCCCCGCGCTGCAGGGCGATTTTGCCAGCGGCACTGATATAGCCTTCGAGTTGGCCAACGATCATTAAACGCATATCCGAAAACCCCTTTTAGATGATTAATAATAGGCATTAACCATAGGAAATCCAAGGACATAAGTTATTAATTGACATAAGAATGAAATAAATATACAAGGTCGTAAATTTATCCCTTTTCAGGAATTTATAGGCGTATGACTGACCCTTTTGCGATTAACCCGCAGCTAGCACCTGTCCCCGTCATAAGTGATGTTTTTAACAGGCGCTTTTCGAAAGAGGCCAACCTGTTTGTCTATAGCCGGACGCTGGATTCCGAAGCCGACTTTGACGGGCTGGCGATTCGCCTGTGGAAGACATTGGGCGCCGGCAGTTTTTTCAATATATCATCTGCCTATAAAAGGGTTACAGCCACACTGGATGGTGCCATTGCGTGCGAGGGACCTATCGGTAAAGCCGCCGCGCAAGTCAAACATGACATGATGTTGTTTTCTGCCCACTGCGATAACGTCAATCTGCGGCTTGTAGATCATGATTGTTACCATGATATTCTGTACGCCTATCATCAGGATGGCGAAGCAGGCGACGAAGTCGGCTCAAGGGTTATGACGTGTTATACGGTTGGGGCGACCAAGTTTTTGCCCAACGACAATGCCAGCGCTTATTTGATAGACGACAAATATAAAGCTTTTCATCCTGTCGATCCGAAACGGTGCCATACATTTAATCTGGGTGATGTTTGGAAGCAGGCATGTATGAATACTTATGATATCCCTCCGGTGATCCATGCCGCTGAGGAATTGCCAGTGGATAGCACAGGTCCGCGAATGCTGCTGGTCGGTGACCGTTTCCGGATTTCTGATTTTAAGGAAACTCCAAACTGGGCGCAAAGGATGGCAGGTTTTCTCAGAAACCGCCCCTAGAAGATATATATATTGACGGCGGTTTCGGCTTCTGCTCAACATACGCGCACAACGACTCCAGTCATACTTTTTAAAGAGCGGGATTAATGATGGAAAAGAAAACCTCACTTAAAAAAGAAGAGAAATTTTCCTCTGCAGGGGTTCAGGGACCAGAGACGGTTGCCGGTGCATGTGTTGCCTGGAAAGAAACCGGCGATAAAAAAGGCCGTGGTGTTTTTGCCCTGTGTGATTTTCCTAAAGGGGCTGTTCTGGAAGTAGCGCCCGTTATTCCTGTATCCAAAGATTCAGTTGTCGAAAACGGCAGCGCACCCGATGGCTATCTGCTGCAGTGGGACGGTCATTATGAGGATGAAGAATTCTGTATGCCGCTGGGCTATATCATGATGTATAACCATCACAAAAATCCGAATATCCTGATTGATCAGGATTATGATACCTACACCATGAAGGTTATAGCCTTGCGTGATATCAAGGCGGGTGAAGAGCTGTGCTGGAATTATAACTGCGAGCTGTGGTTCAGCGAAGACGAATAGGTCGTCCTATTCCGCTATCAAGAAATCTAATCGAAATATTGTATGCGCTCGCCCGGGGGCATGTCGCTGTTCATGATCATTTCCAGACGGCGGGGATTTTCCTGTCTGGCGATAGAGATGGCGGCATTCATGATCATGATACGGATCATGGCTTCATCGTTTGAATTGCGCTCCAGCTTTCCGGCGAGAGGGGAAAGAATAACCAGCCCCAGAATAGCGCCATAGAATGTCGTGAGCAGGGCCAAAGCCATGGCAGGGCCAATCGCTGCCGGATCATCAAGGGCTGCCAGCATCTGGATCAGGCCGACCAATGTACCAATCAGACCCATCGCAGGGGCAATTTCGGAAGCACGACGCAGAATGGATGCCGAACGGCGGTGACGTTCTACAAGGGCATCAACCTCTTGCCCCAGAACGCGGTCGATATCGTCGCCTGTATAACCATCAACGACCAGCTGCAAAGCGCGGTGAATGAGAGGGTCGCGGCGCAGTTCGCTATCGAGACTTGATAGCGAGAGTACGCCTTTCTTGCGGCAGAGCGTGGCAATATCCATTAGTTGGCGGGCAACGGCGCTGGGTTTACGGATGCGGCGTACAAGAGTGCTGCCGAGAATACCCATGACATGGCCCATCTCTTCGCCGGTATAGGAGATGGTTGTGGCGGCCATTGTTCCCAGAACCACAATCATAATCGAAGGCAGGTTGATAAAACTGGCATTGCTTTGGCCGTAAATAATCGCACCTGCAATCAGGCCCATCGCGGCCACAATACCAAATATCGTAAAAAGATCGGGTTTAACAACAGGGGGACGAATGCGCACAACGATGTCGTTGCCAGCGGCCTGTGCGTTTGATTGTGCAAATTCACTCGTCATGTATAGCAGGACTCAAAGTCGCGTAAAATTAGAAAGGGAAGATTTTATGAACGATCCGATTTGACAATCTCTGTCATGGTTACGCCCAGTTTATCTTCAACAACGACAACCTCGCCACGTGCGACCAAACGGTTGTTCACGTAAATATCAATCGCCTCACCGACCTTGCGGTCCAGTTCAACCACGGCACCCCGACCGAGTTTTAGCAACTGGCTGACTTGCATATTCGCGCGTCCCAGCACAGCAGAGACCTGAACCGGAATGTCGTAGATGGCGGTAACATCGCTAGCCATGGGTTCGCCGTAGGCATATTCGCGCTCATCTCTGGTCTCCGGTCCTTTGGCTGCGATTTCCTGATAATTCATCTCGCCGGTATCGTTTTCATCACTCATTCATTTTCTCCTTGCGGATCAGGCAGCTCGGGGGCAGGGGGTGGTGCTTCATCCGTTGCGGTTTGTACCGGAGTTTCCGGTGCAGGGGCTGCACGTACTTCGCTTCTTCTATTATCCCGCAGGCGGGGCCTCTCGGCAAGTATATGCTGCATATGATTTTCAATGTTTTCAGCCAGTTGTTGGCTATCACGCTGCGCGCCACCTTGTTCCCATGTCAGACGGCAGTCCCCGGGCCCCATGGCTTGATTACCGATAACGTTGCAAACACCACTGATATTGGCCTGACGTAAGATGCGTTGAACATAATCATGAATAGGCTCGACATAGTCCGGCATAACTTCGAGCTTCATTTCTGTTTGCTCGCGCTGATTTTCCAAAACATCAAAAATAACGCTCTGGACCTCTGTTAGTCCCAGTTTTTTATCCAGTGCGGGGAAAAGACGCTGGAATGTGGCCAAGGTCAGACGGACTGATTCGGCTTCGAACTGGGCGTTACGCAAATCTTCTGCGGCAAAGAGCGTAGAGAATTCACGGGAGATAACTTGAAGCAGATCGGCAATTTTTCGCTCGCGGCTGCTGTCGGCCTCTGCCATTGCGGC
This sequence comes from Micavibrio sp., assembly GCA_046294845.1. Taxonomy (GTDB): domain Bacteria; phylum Pseudomonadota; class Alphaproteobacteria; order Micavibrionales; family Micavibrionaceae; genus Micavibrio_C. The sequence continues at coordinate 1,153,304 of JBKBNU010000001.1, forward strand.
CTTGTATCCTTGCTGATAGGCATCTTTGCGCGCACGCTCCATTTCCTCCTCGGAGAAAACGGGAGGCGGAGGGGGAGGTGGCTCTTCCGGCTCTACCTCCTTGTGTCTGTCATCAAAATCGCGAAGGTCAAAGAGGAATTTGCGGGCGGGCTTTACATACAGGGGGTCGGGTTTTTTGCTAACCATCTCTAGTAAATCAACTCGTCTTCTTCATTTCCTGAAGCCACAACGATTTCGCCGCGGCTTTCCAGATCCTTGGTAATATTCACGATATATTGCTGGGCTTCTTCGACTTCTTTCAAACGTACAGGGCCCATGGCAGCCATATCTTCTTTCATGATCTTCGCCGCACGTTCCGACATGTTCGAGAAGAACAGATCGCGCAGGGTTTCTGTGGCACCTTTGAGGGCAGTTGGCAGCTTGTCTTTGTCCACGGCACGGATAAGTGTCTGGATAGACGTAGGGTCGAGCTTGATGAGGTCTTCGAAGGTGAACATCAGGCCACGGATTTTTTCGGCAGACTCCGGAACTGTTTTTTCCAGTTCTTCCATGAATTTTGTTTCAATCGAGCGCTCGAGACTGTTGAAGATTTCAGCCATCAATTCGTGAGAGTCACGACGCTGTGTTCTTGAAAGGTTGGCCATGAACTCGGTACGGAGTGTTTTTTCAACATCTTCCAGTACTTCTTTCTGCACAGCCTCCATGCGCAGCATACGGTGAATAACTTCAAGCGCGAAGTTTTCGGGCAGCAATGCCAATACACGCGCGGCATGATCGGTTGCCACTTTTGACATCACGACAGCTACAGTTTGCGGGTATTCTTTTTGCAGGAAGTTGGCAAGGATCTCTTCGTTCACGTTGCCCAGTTTTTCCCACATGGTACGACCCGCCGGACCGCGGATCTCTTCCATAATGTGCCCGACTTTATCCTTCCCCAGAACCTTGGCAAGCAAGCGTTCGGTTGAATCGAGGGTACCAACCAGAGCATTTGTAGAGCTCATCTGTTCGGCAAAATCAATAAACAGGCGTTCGACGACGTTGGCGCTGACTTTACCCAGATTGGCCATGGTCTGGGAGATTTCCATGATCTCCTCATCATCCATGTGTTCAAAAATTTTGGCAGTATAATCCTCTCCCAGAGCAAGCAGGAAGATAGAGGCTTTTTCCGGTCCTGTCAGCGTGCGGTAATCCTCGCGTACGCGCATCTTATTCTTCTCCTCGTATCACAGTTTTATGTTCTGTGAGGCCTTTCAATCAATCTTATGTTTCTTGTGTCATCCAGCTGCGGATAACCGAAACGGTTTCAGCCGGATATGAATTCACGATGTCCTCGACTTTCTTCACGGAAGAGGCTTTCACTTTACCCTCAACGCTGGCCATGTTGATCAGCGTGTCTTCTTCCTCGGTAAGTTCATCGGCAGAAATCTGCGTTCCATCAGGACCAGTTAGTTGAGGGCTCATCGGACGGGCTGCCAGCAGATCGGCTTCTGTCTCGTCATCAAGACGGGGGCCTTCTGTAGAGAGTAGGCGGCCAACCATCGGTTGGAGCACCAGCAGGATTACCAGAATGATCATGACAGCAACGGTGATGATTTCAACCGCTTGCAGCAGGTCGCTCTTTTCAAAACCGAAGAGGGTGCTGTCATCAGCTTCGCCTTCGGCGGTATCGATATCGGCAAATTGCAGGTTAACAACTTCAAGGCTGTCACCGCGTTTATCGTCATAGCCAATCGCGGAACGTACCAGTGCAGCAATACTGTCCAGTTCTTCCTGAGAACGGGGTTGATACGATTTGTTTCCTTCAGCATCTGTTGTGTATGTACCATCAACCAGAACGGCCACTGACAGGCGTTTAACTTCGCCTGTTTCACGAACGGTGCTGCGAATGGTTTTGCTGATCTCGTAATTGGTGACTTCCTCGATCTTGTTGGCTTCAAGTGAAGGTTTCGGATCAACCAGCAAGTCGGAACCAATACCAGGCAGGTTATTTTGAACGGATACGTCACCGGCAGGGGCCGTGCGTTCAAGGTTGTTTTCTTCAGTCACTTGTGAAGAGCGAATGACGGCGCTTTCCGGGTCAAACAATTCTTCATTCGTGGTGATGCGGTCAAAGTTCAGTTCGGCTGTGACGTTTGCCCGTACGCGGCCATAACCGACGATCCGGCCCAGTATGTCTTCAATTGATTGTGTCATACGGGCTTCGTAATTGCGGCGCAATTCTTCGGCCTTCATCGGCATCATGTTTTCGCCGTCTTCGCCGCCACGGGCCAGCAATTTGCCGTTGCTATCAACCACAGCAACAGTTTCAGCTTTCATGTCCGGAACAGCAGAGGCCACCAAAGACTGGATCGAGAGGATTTGCTCTTGTGAAAGCTGGGCGCCAGGGCGCAAACTCAAGAACACGCTGCCGCTGGCGGCACGGCTCTCGCGGCTGAATAATTCACGTTGCGGCAAAACCAGATGGACACGGGCGCTGCGAATTTGTTCAAGGGAGCTGATGGTACGGGCCAGTTCGCCTTCAAGGGCGCGGACCTGATTGATGTTTTGTACGAAGTTTGTTGTGCCGAATCCTGATTGGGTATCAAAAAGTTCATAACCCATAGAGCCGCCATTCGGCAGGCCTTCTTGTGCCAGAAGCATACGGGCACGGGCAACATCGGCATCGGGAACGCTGATGCGTGTGCCATCAACTGATACATCGTAAGGAATTTTACTGGCGTCGAGTTTTTCAACAATCGCGCCTGAATCTGTGACCGAGAGTTCGTCATAAAGCAGCTTCATATCCGGTGTGGATACGCGCATACTGACGAAAATAAAAAAGATGAGCAAACCGACAAGAACGCTGCCCATGATGGCAAGGCGCGCCGGACCAAGTTGTTTAAGGGTTTCAAGAAAGCTGTTCACAAATGTTAACCCTGTGTTTTAAGTAATCAATCCGCAAGAACCACCAGACGGCAGAGCAGAAAGAGGAAGGATGAGATACGCTACGGACGTGAAAATGCCCGTTTCTCTAAGATTACAGGAGTTTGGCAGGCGAGGCAAACGCCAACTTTTCCCGTAACCGCCCTGTTTATAGGCAGGGTCTTATGACCAAATCCTGTTCTTCTTCACTGCGACCCTTTGCAGAAGGTCATCTCGTTCTTCGTGGTTTTTACGTTATAAGAGTATTATGCGGCGTAAAAGCTTAAAAAGCGCCTAAATATCGTTAACTTCACAAGTAAAAACAAGGGATTATACTCTTAAGTATTGGGTTGGTCTGGGGCTTCTCAGGTATTAAAATAAGTATTGTTTGAAATGATTTGTAATTCGAATGTAATAAATGACAGTAATACTTGTTTTTATAAATAAATATCCGGCGCATTTTTGACAAGTACTCGCTTTGAATACTGTATTTATACTGTTTAAAAAAGAGGTGATTACAGTACGTTTTCTTGACTTTTGACACTGGACAAGGTATCATGAGAATAGGGTATTGTACCATTAGTCCATGTAGCAAGAGGGGTCTTCTGCAAGGGCGTTCTTAAGGAACTGGTACAAAATAATATGGTTAGGAAATGATAGAAGCTGTCAATTCGACAATTCAGAATGCTTCGCTGCTCCGGGCTAGCGCCGGACAGGTGAGTGCTGCTGAGTCGTTTGCTGCTAACCCCGCCCGTGTCCAGAAAGTTGGACGTGCCCCGTCGATGAGCATCTATGTCGATATCAATTACGATACAGCCGTTTTGCAGTTCCGTAATGCCGAGACGCGTGATGTGATCGATCAAATTCCTTCGGAAACGTTGTTGGAAAGCCGTGCGCGTGATGAAGCCCGTCAGGTGGAAGTGCAGCGTCAGGCAGCGCAACCGAAATCGGAACAGGCAACAACTGTAACATCACAGGCTACGCAGGGTACTGTAGATAAAGCACCAGTTCCTGAAGTGAATGTCAGTGCTCCTTCAGCGGCCGGATCGGCTCCGACTCCTCAACAGATTTCGGCCTTTACCAGTGCCGCTCAGGCAGGTAGCCCGAGTTCTTCTTCAGTGAGTGTTCTGGCTTAATTGGTTTCATGACATTTTGCCGCATGAAAAAACCGCCTGATCAGGCGGTTTCGTTTGTTGTTTTACCTGTCGGGGCAGGGGATGCCTGATTGTCATCAATATCCTGCTTGGGAATTTGTTGCATTAAACCACCCGCTATTTCACGGTTGATCTCAATCAGGATGTTCAGTTTCTCTTTCTTTGGTGCCGCCATAATGTCGATGGTTTGTTTGAAGATGAACGTCCCGAGGTTCAGGATGTTGTTCCGCAGTTCGACCGTATGGCCCTGACCGGTGTTCTCGACAGCTGTATCGACAAACAGCATCCATACCTGACGATTGAAAGTGAGGGCTTCATTCAGCTCTTCCGCGGTCATGCCGCTATCCCACTTGTCCTGCAGGGCCTGTAACTGCTTTGATGACTTGATCAGGACGCGCGCTTCCAGCTCACGGGGGTCGCCCGTGGTGTTTTTTGCATGCGTATCATAGTGCCGCGAGGCACTGGCATACGGGTTATTAGGCGTGTTGCCTTTGGACATTATCGATCAGTTCTTCTTCGTGTTTAATCAATTCCCGCGCTTCTTTCATCGCCTTGTAGTAAGAGCCTTCGAGGATCATATCGTTGATCTTCATAAAGAAGAGGGAACTGGTTGGCGCGGCGGCCTGAATTTCACGAATCAATCCGAAATATTTATCGAAGTAAACTTTCGGGTCGGCAGCAAGATACATACACTGAACAAGGAAATAGATTTTCTTGCACGGAGAGGTGGCCTCTTCTTCCTTCATGACATCTTTCTCGCGCAGGATAGCGGCATCACCGGAAATATGCAGGCGGGTGCGCTGGCTGTCATTGGTAATAACGGCCGTACCTATCAGTATTTTTTCACCGGGCTTGAGATCAATTATAAGGGCCATGGACTTCTTCCTTCCTTCTCTGAAAAACGGACTTCTTCCGTACATATCCTATCATTATACCACTAAAATACAAACGACTGGTAAAGGACAGGTAAACGGCGTCTGTCATAACGCGTATTATTCCTTCTGGTTCTGTAGGAATTCACTGCAATTTTGATGCCAACTATGAAAAAGAGACTGGGCAGTCATTTATAGGGCCCAAAGCAAAACCGGCGGAATTCTTCCGCCGGTTTTGGTCTTTGAATTTAGGGTGTCGGTTATGCGACGTTCTATTCTTAGAACAAACGCAGGATCGACTGTTGGGACTGCGAGGCCAACGACAGGGCTGTAACACCCAGCTGTTGTCTGGTCTGCAGAGCCAGCAATTTCGCGCCTTCCTCGTTCTGGTCGGCAACTGTCAGGGCATCAGAACCCGCTTGCAGCGTGTTAATCAGCTCTGTCGTAAAGGTTTGACGTGTCTGGATAACAGCCAGGTCGTTCGCCAGTGTCGAACCGAAAGCGCGGACGCTTTCCAGTGCATCACGGACCTGACCCAGAATGTCGTTCACAGACGATTCACGGCTGAAGTTGGCTTCATCAAGACCCAGACCATCGGCTGTGAAGGTGACGCCTTCCGTTGTCAATGAGCTGGTACGGAACTCGTTGAACACTGTTTGCAGGTTATCACCATTCAACAGGTTTGTTCCACGGTAGCCCGTATCTTCCACCAGCAGGTTAATCTGTTCACGAACATTGTTATATTCGACTTCCAGATCAGCCAGTACTGAGGCAGCGGCACCAAGACGGATGGTTTCACGTTCGGCGTTGGCTGCACCAGCACCCGCGGTCAGGTCATTAACGCCAGGATCGCTATCCTGCAGACCAAAACCGAAGTTTGCTGTTACGCTTGTGGTTGACTGAACCCCTGTTTCAATGCTTTCAACCGAGGCGTCGATCGCACTGATGGTGATCTGGCCGGTTGCGTCATTAAAGTCGGCACGGATGAACTGATTCAGGGTATCGTTATCATTGATATCATCAATGAAATCCTGAATTGATACAGCACCACCAGCATCGGCCAAGTTGATGTCAACGCGTGTACCGCCATTTACACTGATCTGGTACACGTCGCCGTCACCGTTGGCGATGTTGGCAAACAATGCTGTACCATCATCAAGATCCAACTGATCCAGTGTTGTGCTGCGGAGCGCAACTTCCTGAGCGCCTGACACAGTGTATGTAAGGCCAAATGATGTCAGGGAAGCCTTTGCGATTGCCGAGAAGCTGATGTTGTTTGTACCAGCGCCGTCGGAAACAACGCGGGCAATCTCGCCGAAGCCCAAAGAGTTCGCGAGGGACAAGTCAGCAGCGTCACCAGCAGTGGCAGAGTCGAAATCGACACTGAAGTTACCGCCATTAAGCGTACGGATCTGCAATTGGCCGGCTTCATTAAGTGATGCTTCGAAAGCCTGACCACCATTGGCAACATCACTACCGTTATCAATCTGGATATTGTTGATTTCGGCAATAATTTCTTCAATGTTGTCGTTGGTGTTGATGGTTACAACGGCTGTTGGTGTTGCAGAGGCCGCTGCTGTGCTGTAAGCACCAATCTCGACAGCTTCGCCGCTTTCATCTGTAAGGCGGAATGTCAGCGTACTACCTGTAGGGACAGCTGTGCCGCCACCCAGAGTTGTCAGATCATCAACGCCACGCAGATCTACGTTGCCTACAACTTTGGCCTCGGCCTGACCTTGGGCCAGAGCGTCACGGGCTTGTCCGGCAATGGAGTCAGCCTGTTCAACCAGTTTGGTCAGGGCTGTAACACCGTTATCGGCAGCTTTAATAACCTGAATGGACTGGCCGATAGAATCGAGCAGACGTGTCAAATCGCTGGCACGGTTGTTCAGGGCTTGGGCGGCGAAGAATGATTGCGGGTTATCAAGGGCGGAGTTGACTTTACGGCCTGTCGAGAGGCGGAATTGTGTAACGTCAATAGCACTTTGGGTGTTTTGCAGCGAGAGCAGGTTGCTACGTAGCGCTGCCGTTAGAACGACATCGGATGTCATGGTTAGGGTTCCTTTCCTAGGTTTCCTAAGTTATGTGGTACCAGATATCCTCCTGATACCTATTTCTCCATCATAAGACGCTGAGTCTTAATAAAGAGTTTAAATAAAATACCACCCGCTTTCGGGGAAGTCATTGATAATATTGAATTCCATAAAATTAAGGTCAGATTTTCCGTGACCAGAATTGGTACATACCGGAGAAAGTTTCGGGGAATTTTGTCTCAAATTCATGCCAATTCAACAGGTTAGATCGATTGGCGTCTTCGGGAAACATTTTATCAAACCGTGTCACAATTTCAGGGATTGTCATATTAATGCAGTGGCACTCAAGCCCCAGCCTATCCATCATCTCCTTGATCTGGGGCAAAGTCATGCGGTGCTCCTGCACATGGAAGATCAGGTCACGGAGCAGGGAGGTAGAAAAAAAGTCAGTAAAGCTGATGAGCTTCTTGCGCATGGGGTTACTGGTGGGGAGGGCGAGAATATCATCGCGACATTGACGGATGCCATCATCGGTTGAAGGGTATTTGCCGTTGGCAACGAAGTTACGGGCTTCCACAATTTGTTCACGGGCCAAGGCGCTATAGAGGCCAACCTTGAAGAAGCCACCTTTCACCAGAAGATTGTTTAAAGTTTGCCATCCTTTAAACGGATCATCCATATGATGCAGGACACCTGATGATTCAATGATATCGAATTGGCCTTGCCAATCTTTCATATCAAGGATATCTGCGTGAATGAACCGTATACGATCAGCCAACCCCGCTTCGCGAGCCTTTCTTTGCGCGTAGGCAAGGCTTGAGCGGCTGAGGTCTATGGCTGTAACTTTGGCATGAGGATAACAGGCCGCTGTACCGATCGCATGGCGGCCAGTACCACATCCGGCAACAAGGATGTTATAGGGCTTGTGGCGTTGTTCAATTGGCATCGGAATATCATCGTTTGGCGATGGATAATTGTTGATCGAGTTCCAGCGTGGATAGGGATGTTCTTCATATTGTTGCTGGACATTTTGTGAAACTTCATCACCAATCGTGCCAAATTGTTCTAGTGTTGATTTTATTCTGCGTTCTTCCATCGGGGCATCGTATTGGATTGATACCAGATTTTTGAAAGAGGGGTTATTTGTAGATAAACTTAAAAATTCAGCGTCTTCGCTTTCGGCAATATCGACAAGTGGTTGGTACATGCTGATGACTTGATAAAGATGACGTTTCTCGGTATCTGATAGTTTGTCATTCTTTATTCTGGTAATCATTCTCTCAATTGCCCTGGTCTCATCAACTGACTGGCTCATGATGTATTCATTAAGGAAGCATTGCTCCCCAAGGGCACAAATGAAATGCTCCAGATTATTTAGGCGATTTGATTGTTCCAACTCAAGGATGTTCAGGCAAATCCATCTACGCAAGCGGGTTAAGAATTGCTCCAATACAACATCGGTTAAAATCAGAAGCCGTAGACCGTCCAAAAAGAATGAGTCTTTAATGAAGTTGAGGTCTTCAATCTTGTGATGGTCTGCCCACTCATCAAAGTCTTTCTGCGAAAAAAGACGTTCGCATTGTTTTAGATCACTACAGTTGGCGTCATTCATAATCAAGCTGATCCATACGGGATAGGCTTTGGCTAGATTTGCTTCGTATATATTTTCAAAACATGATTCTAGAGCTGCCTTTAATTCTGGATCATCTTTTTGTAATGATACGGGACCCATCAAACTCAAAAACAATCCTTTATACTGTTTTTGTTCGGGGTGATCCTTCATGATTTCTGCGAGCGTGCGTAAAGCCATTTCCCTCTTGCAGTCGAGATTGTAAAGAAGGGCGAGATTGGCCTTTTCATCAATATTATCGGGCATCAGGCGGCAAAGCTCTTCCTGACAAATTTGGGCCTCCTGATACTGTTTTTTGCTTTTAAGTATATTTAAAATGACGAGATATGATTTACAGAGGGATGCCTTATTTTTAATTTGGGCGTTAATCTCATCCATATCAATTTTTAACGCAGGTTTTGTACGCGCCATAATAGCGATTGTAAAATGCACGTCGGCAAGTGAAGGGTCGCACTTGAGTGCTTCAAGGAAATTGTCTACGGCCAGTTTGTCTCTGCCTGCGGATTTCAATGCCAGCCCTTGTGCCTTTAAAGCCTCTGCCCGTGCCTGTGATGTAGCTGCGCTTGATTGGGCAGGGGTGGCTTTACTTTTCATTTTCTCTTGAATGCGGCGATCTTTTCTGTTCACAGGCGTGTCCTCATTGTTATGTCGTACAAGTTTAGCCCTAAAAAAAGTGCGCCGGAAGGTGGTAATCCACACATCCGGCGCATCTGTTGGTTTGAGAAATGCCCGGTTCCTGCCGAATCGAGGGTTTCTACCACCAGACAAGCCCATTCTTGGGCTGGCTGGCCATTTCTCTCTACCTTGTCCGTCTGGAGTTCCTCCCCGGACTTAACTTTTTAAAGGAGCGCCGTTCCGCACGATGGGGGTGGCGGCGCGTCCCTAATTTATTAACCAAACAGACGCAGGATCGACTGTTGGGACTGCGAAGCCAGCGACAGGGCTGTCACACCCAACTGTTGTCTGGTTTGCAGGGCCAGCAATTTTGCGCCTTCTTCGTTCTGGTCGGCAACGGTCAGCTTGTCGGAACCTTCTGTCAGGGTATTGATCAGGTTCTTGCTGTAATCCTCGCGTGTCTGGATCACTGACAAGTCGTTGGCCAGTGTATTGCCAAAGTCGCGAACCGTTTCCAGTGCTGCACGAACATCGGCGAGAGCTTCTTCTGTGGAGCTGATGCGCGAGAAGTTGGCTTCTGTCAGTCCCAGACCATCGGCTGTGAATGTCACGCCTTCGGTCGTCAGGCTGCTGGTGCGGAATTCGTTGAACACGGTCAACAGGTTGTCGCCATTCAGCAGGTTTGTGCCGCGATAGCCTGTATCTTGTACCAACAGGTCAATTTGGTCACGCAAGCTGTTGAAGTCTTTTTCCAGCTGGGCCAATTGACCGGCAGCTGAAGCCAGACGGATGGTTTCACGGATTTCTTCACCGCCGGCGCCAGCCGTCAGATCCGTAAGACCAAAACCGAAGTTGGCTTCGAGCGCATCGTTGTCACCTGTAACACCAATCTCGATACTTTCAACATTGCCGTCGATCGGGGTGATTGTGAGCTCGCCTGTTTCATCATCATAATCAGCTCTAATTTTGCTGTTGAGCAAAGCGTTGGCATTGATGCGGTCAACAAATTCCTGAATGGAAATCGCGTTACCACCGGCATCAGCCAGAGCAATACTCTGAACCGGACCACCATCGATGCTGATGTTATAGGTATCCGCCGCATCGTCAATGTTGGCAAACAGGGCTGTACCAGCCGGATATTCCAGTTGGTCAAGTGCTGTACTTGCCTGAGCGGCTTCGCCTGTAGCTGTGTTCAACAGGGGGTGAGATACCAGTGCCACGTCGGATAATGTAGAAAATTCTACGTTGTTTGTACCGGCACCGCCATCAGGAATAAGGCGTGACACATCACCAAAACCAAGATCTGCAGCCAAAGCAAGGTTGGACGAGTCTGTAGCTGCCGCTGATTCAAACTGCACGCGGAAGTCACCGCCATTCAGTGTGCGAATAACCAGTTGGCCTTTATCATTGAGCGATGCTTCGAAAGCGCGTGTGCCCAGAGCGTTACCGTTACCATCATCAATATGAATGTTATTGATTTCGGCAATCAGTTCATCGATTGAATCGTTGGTATTGATTGTTACTGTTGATGTTGTCGCCGTTGCGCCACCATAGGCGCCAATGCTGACGGCTGTGCCATCTTCGGCTGTCAGTGTGAAGCGCAGAATATCACCGTTAGCAATACCTGGTGAGGCTGTCAGATCTTCGATATTGCGAAGGTCACGGGAAGCTGTGACTTTTGCTTCGGCCTGACCGGCAGCCAGAGCGTCGCGAGCGGCGTTGGCTACAGAGTCGGCCTGTTCCACCAGACGGGTCAGGGCGGTTACGCCGTTATCGGCGGCCTTGATCACCTGAATGGACTGTCCGATACCATCCAGCAAACGTGTTAAGTCGCTGGCGCGGTTATTCAGAGCCTGGGCGGCAAAGAATGATTGCGGGTTATCAAGGGCCGAGTTCACCTTGCGGCCTGTAGACAGGCGGTATTGCGTAGTATCAATCAGGCCTTGGGTATTTTGCAGCGAGAGGAGGTTGGACCTGAGCGCGGCTGTTAAAACTACATCGTTTGTCATTTTATTGTCCTTTCAATTCGAAATCTGGGAATTAGGTTCTAAGGAGTTATCTCAATCTCAGGAGTTCTTCAGTCATCTGGTCGACTGTCGTGATCACCTTGGTGTTCGCTGAATAGGCGCGCTGACTGACGATCAGCTTGGCGAATTCATCGGCAAGATCCACGTTCGAAGATTCGATGGTTGATGCTTCGAGGAAGCCCGCACCGCCTTGACCGGCTTCACGGAGGTTTTCCTCACCTGAAAGTTCGTTTTCCGAATAGGCCGTTCCCGAAACTTCGGTCAGACCGTTCATATTCGCGAATGTAATCAGTGGTACCTTATAAAGGTTGGCTGAAGCACCATTCGAGAAGCGCGCTACGATGAAGCCGTCACGTGTAATTTCCACACCGGTACGCAGGCCAAGCTCGGCACCGTTCTGGTCGGAATAAATCACGTTATAGTTACCGGCAAACTGGCTGAAGCGCTCAACATCGATGTCAATGTTCTGCGGATCGGAACCGTTACCCCAGTCAATCTGGGTCAGGTTGATGTCAATATTGCCGAGGCTGTCCGGCAGTGCGTTCAGCGTGCCGTCACCGTTAAAGTTGATCAAACCGTTGCTGAGTGTTGTGCCATCAGGATGGACAATACGCAGGTTCCACCAGCCGCGATTGTTATAACCGGCGTCGCCTGGCAGGAACTGTGGCGAGGGGAATGTGCCACCACCGACGGTGCCCGAGCTATAAGGCGGGGTATCTGTAGGCAGACCGTTGTCATAGCCGCCACCCGTCAGGTTGTCAGAGGTGTAGGCGCCTGCCGTCATGCCGAGACCTGTGAGTGGCGTACCTGTGACGTTGGCAAGGGTGATAGATTCTGTACCCAAAACAAAGTCAGTGCGTTGGAAGACCAGTTCCCCATCGTTACCAAGGAAAGCTTCGACACCGGCGATACCGTTGGCAAACGTAATGATATCGTTAACCGTGGAGTTGGCGGCGACGGTGAAGACCTGCGGTACACCCGCATCAACGGCGATGCTGAACTGGTCACCCAATGTCAGGCCGACATCATCAATCAGGCTGTCTGTGGCAGCCAGATCACCGACGGTACCGGCTGATGTCCCTTGCGGGCCATAAGTCTTGGTGTATTCGAAGGTAATAACCTGAGCGGAGCCCAGTGTATCATACACAGTCAAACCACGGGAGAAGTCGGCAGGGCTGGTGGCAATGCTTGCCAGTGTTGTGTCAACCTCGTCCGAATTCAGGTTCAGTGAAATTTCGGCACTGGATGTCGGGCGTGTCAGACCGCCAAGGAAGGCTACGTCAACCGGTACGAGTGATGTCAAATCGCCCTGGTTGGCAGGTAATCCTCCATTGGAGTCCAGTGGCCAGCCATAGAGAACAAACCCTGCTGTATTGCGGAGAAGACCTTGTGCATCTTCACTGAAGGAACCGCTACGGGTATACAGGAATTCCTGACCGCCTTGTGTCGAACGTTTGACCGCAAACATACCGTTACCGGAAATAGCGGCGTCGGTTGTTGATCCGGTTTGCTGGATCGGGCCTTGCTGGTTGACGCGTTGTACACGGTTGACCGCTACAGTGCCCGGTGAGTAACGGGAGGAACGGCCTTCCGATGTCACGAGGCTGTAAAAGGCAGCTTCCGATCTTTTGAAGCCAACAGTGTTTACGTTGGCAATGTTGTTGGCAATCATGGCTGTGGATTGGGATTGCGCCCCCAAGCCTGATACGCCTGTGAAAAGTGATCCGAAAAGACTCATTTTACGCCTCCTTTAAATTAATCCGGCTTTCTGACCGGAAAAAACTGGGTTTAAACTTATGTTGATCCGTCACTGCCTTCGTCTGTTTCTGTGGCAGCAGTTTCCTGCGGTACGCTTGCGTTAATGACTGAACTCAGGGCAATCGCACGTTCACCGACCAGCAGGTAGATGACGCCATCTTGCGATTCAATACCGCGAACATTGCCGGATACGGCCGTGCTGACTGTCATGGGTGTGCCGTCTTTATCGGCAGCATCTACCTTGACGCTATAGGTGCCCTCGGCCATGACATTGCCGTTATTGTCTTTGCCATCCCAGACAACTTGCTGAGCGCCGACGGATTTTGGCGCGTCGATACTGCGGACCAGTGTGCCGTCTTCCGAGTAGATATTGACCTTGGCAACGGAAGCCTGTTCCGAAAGCCCGTAATTCACATCGACAGCAGTTGTGCCATCCCAATTCATTTCGGCACTGGTATATGTGACATCCAGACCGACATACCCCAGAGCCACACTTGAAATACTGGCCAGTTGCAGGGATAGCAGATCGTCAAGTTTCTGGTTGGTGTTGATCGATTGTTCGACCTGACTGAATTGAACCAACTGATTGGTGAATTCGGTCGAGTCCATCGGGGACAGGGGGTCCTGATTCTGTAATTGGGTCGTTAGCAGTGTCAGGAACTGGGTAAAATCTTCCGCCAGTTTGACAGATTGCTGCGCCGTGTTCTGTGCGCTTGTTATGGCTCCGCTTAATGTGACGTCCGATGTCATATCTGCGTTCTCCTAATTAACCTTCTGTTCCACTACGTCCTAAACAAGGATGTTGTAATGTTGTTGTCCTGTTGCCGGATCGACGTGCCATGTCATGGTGCTTTCGATCATTTCTTCCCTTGCAGGATCCGTGCCAGTTTCGTTACGGCCCGACTGGTAACGTTCGCCACCACGATCACCGTCGTTTTGGAACATATTGTCCTGCGCCAGTTCAAAGCTCAGGCCGCTATCGCTTGAATCAAGGCCTAGCCCCTGGAAGGAACGTTCAAGCACGTGGGCGTCACGCTGCAGCATCATGTAGGTTTCTGGTTTTTCGATAATCAGATGCGCTTTGATCTTGCTGTCTTTATCGATGCTCATGCGGACTTCCACACGGCCCAGTTCAGGAGGATCAAGCTTGATTATGAAATTCTTGTTTTCGCCCTCTGTACCCATGCGGGAAATAGTAGCCGCTACGGATTGCGTGGCAGGATGCGGTTGTGCTGCTTGCGGGGCATGGCTGACAAGGCTGGTAAATCCTGTGATCGAGCCTGTTAAAGGTTTGCCTTCGACAAGGGTTGGCGCTGTTACATCCAGACCTTCCGGGAAAATTTGGTTCCACTGGCTTTGTGTTTCTACGGAACCTTGTCCGCTTGACTGAATACTGCTCAGGACAGGCCCGACCTGACGGCTGGCGATTTTTTCGGCGGCATTCTCAAGGCCACTAGGAACTTTTTTCCCTTTGCCTTCAATTTTTTCCATATTTTCTTCAAGGCGGGAAAGAGCATTATCCCGTCCTTTAAGGAGTTCAATTTCTGCTTCGGCAGATTCTTCCCCAAAAGTAAGGATATCTTCTGCTGTAGCTGCGGGTGTTGCATTCGATGTTGGTGCATCGCCTTTCACAAGATTAAGGGAGGATTTGCCCTTTAATTGTGACATCAGCGGAGTCTCGGCGATTTCACTTCCATCTGTGCTGCCATCCTGATTTTGCCATGTGCGTACCAAGGCATTAAGCACAGCCACAAATTCATCAGTACGGGAAGACGATGACTCAGCTTTGTTTTGAAGCGCTTCCTGAATCCTGAATAAGGCTTCTGCTGTTTTTGCCGGATCAGGAGATGACAATTCCTGTGGGTCGATCAGTTTGATGGTTTCAATATCGGCTGGCAGATCGCCCTTACGGACCAGATCTTTGAAGGCCTTGACGAGATCGGTAAGATCGCGAGGGCTCAAGCCTGAGGCAACCAGATTCTGCAAAGGATCCTGTGAGCTATCGGCATTCTTACTATTAGGCGTTGTATCTGATTCATCAGAATTGATAACCGCTGAAGTGGGTAACCCTGTGTTCAGGCTTTGAATATAATCAGCCAAAATTTGCAGAGGAGATAAACCGCCATGTCCATCATTGTTGCCGGTCTGATCCTGTAAGGACAAATCGGTACTTGAGAGCTTTATGGCATGTTTGTGTTGAATAAAGTTTTTCAGCCCAGGGATGCTTAAAAGGGTGCCCTGGGGTTCCTGGGCTGAAAAATTGGTGGTATCGAGGGGGGTATCTGATAGAGCGGTTTCGCCTGCGCCTGTGCTTTCAAGCGCATTGATATTTGAAAAAAGCAGGTCAATAAAACCCAGCCCGCCATTGGCAGAGAAAAGCCCTTGACCTTGTGTGGCGACACCGGCCTGACCGGCGGTAACGCCAGTTTGTGCGGCAGGAACTGTCAAAAAGAAATTCGTATTCATATTGTTTTATCCTTTATTCCTGCGGCGCTGTTCTTAAGCGGACTCGTTAATGCCCATGGATACAGGACGGTTTTGTCCATACATCCGTCCGTTCTGGCGATAATTTGCCGACTCGCGCAAAGCGGTTTCACGGGCGCTTTTAATGATGCGTTCACTCAGGCGCTTGACGGCCTTGTCCATGCGCTGGATGCCTGAGATATTCTGCTGGGCAATCGAACTGAATTCGTTGTGGCTTTGCTGTAATTTCTGACGCAGGGCGGGGTCAGCCGTCATGATCTGTTCGCGCTTTTCAATCATTTGCGCGGCAGAGTCATGGTAACGCTGGGCAGCATTGATTTTACGTTCCTGCAAATCCATGAATCTTTTTGTATCGGCAGAAACCAGTGCGCTGTTTTCTTCTTCATAGACAGATTTCAGGGCATCAATGATGTCCATCATTTCCTGCATGGCTTTGTTAGGATCTGCCGAGAGGATGATGGTAGGTATCGGATTGATGCTGCTGCCATCTATGACCTTATCATTTGCCATTATTTGCTTCCTCCTGAATGCGGATCAATTCGTTCTTGACGTAATCGGCAAGCCCTATGCTTTTATGCTCTGCAATTTTCTTGCCATACTCTTGCACCATCATGCTGCGATAGATTTCTTCGCCACGCCCGCCACCGAAAAGGGGATCGACATCGACACTTTCAAAAAGGGGCTTCATCATCTCTGACAGGAAAACGGCTTCAAAATCGAGGGCGCGCTCTTCAATGCTTTCCAGATTTTTAATATCGTCCGGATAGGTGCGGGGCGGTGTCTTGTCTGTCTTCTGGCTTTGCAGTTGCTCCATGAAAGACATGTCGGAAGCCTTCATGGTCAAAGCCGGTGTTGTTGATGTCATTGATAACGGGTTCATAATCAAACTCACATCGTTGTAATTTCAGCTTGCAAGGCGCCTGCGGCTTTGATGGCTTGCAATATGGTGATGGTATCGCGCGGTGATACGCCCAGCTTGTTCAGGCCTGTCACGAGATCCTGCAAGGTTACGCCACCTTCGAGGACGCCCAGTTTTACATCGCCACCCGAATTAACATCGATATCGGTGCGGGGAACGATCACGGTTTCACCTTGTTCGGCAAACGGGTTTGGTTGTGATACTTGCGGGGTCTCTGTGATTTTGATTGTCAGGTTGCCTTGGGCGATCGCTACGGTACTGACGCGAACTTCCGATCCCATCACAATGACACCACTGCGCTCATCAATAACAACGCGGGCAACCTGATCGGGCTGAACCGGCAACTGTTCAATGTCTGTGATTAAATCAACAATCGTGCCTTTATAACTGGCAGGCTTGGTCAGCTTGATGCTGGTTGAATTTTCGGCAATAGCTACCGGTGATGACATGAAGCCATTGATGGCACGTGTAACACGGCGGGCTGTTGTGAAATCCGGATTTTTAAGTGTCAGACGCAGGTCGTTGTTGTTGGCAAAGACATAGGGGACCTCGCGTTCGACGATACCGCCACCAGGGATGCGGCCCGATGTAGGAATATTGCGAATGAATGTCGCGGCATCGCCTTCGGCCGAGTAACCGGAAATCGTCAGCGGACCTTGGGCCACGACATAGACTTCGCCATCGGCACCCAGCAACGGGGTGACCAGCAAGGTGCCGCCTTGCAGGCTTTTGGCATCGCCGAGAGAGGAAACGCTAACATCAATGCGCGAGCCCTGATTTTGGAACGGGGGCAGGGTGGCCGTAACCATCACCGCCGCAACGTTACCGGCATTCAGGTTTTTGCCCTTAATGTTGACGCCCAGACGTTCGAGCATGGCGATCATGCTTTGCTGGGTGAAGGGGGAGTTTTTGAGTCCGTCGCCTGTGCCGTTCAAGCCGACGACCAGACCGTAACCAACCAGCTGGTTGTCTCGGACGCCTTCGATCTCGACAATGTCCTTGATACGGGTTGTGCCAGCTGAAGCGTTTGATACCGGCAGGCTTAACGCCAGTCCGGCAAACACTATATATAATGTCAGTGTCTTTATAAGGTGCATCGGCTTCATCGCATTGTTTCCCATAAATTTTTATGCGTGAGGGACATTGATCCCTTAGACTTAAACTTGCGAAAGCCGTGCCAGATGGCATTATTAAATTTCTTTTGTTTTTCAGTGATTTAAATTATTGATGGGGCTGAATTGGGGTATAAACAGCCTTTGTAACAGGGCAAAAAATTCCTGCCTGCATGAAAGAACGTTTTAGGTTATAATCAAGGATAGAACATCTTTCTTATTCCGGAAAATCAGATGAAAATCGAAGGTCCACAGCGTACGGGTGCTACCTCAGGTGCCAAAAGCAAAGGCAAAACAAGCTCTGCCGATGGCTCGTTTAGTGATCTTTTGACGGGCAGCGCCCAAGAAACGCGCAGCGCAGCCGCTACGCATTCTATTGCATCGATTGATGCCTTGTTGGCTGCTCAAGCTGCTGAAGATCCTACGGAAAAAGCTGCCCGCAAGCGTATGCGGGTCAGGGCCGAAGGGATACTGGACGAGCTGGAAAACATGCGTATTGCCTTGCTGACAGGGACCCTGACTGTGGGCCATATCATTGATATTGCTGATGTTGTTGCATCTCATCGCGAAAAAGTCATGGATCCGCGCTTGCACGCTATTCTGGACGAGATCGATCTGCGTGCGCAGATTGAAATCGCCAAAATGGCCAAGGCACTGGATAATGCTGGTTAGCCTGTTGATTCCGGCTTGCCGCTTGGCGCCCGGCACCCTATATTTCCAAGGTTTTTAAGATTTCTGTTTTATGGGAAGGGGTTGAAGCAACCATGTCTGCACCTAACAGTACCATTGTTCCTCAGGATTATGATCCCAAGAAGGACAAAGGCAAATTTATGAACGCTGTCATGAAGGAATATTTCCGCCAAAAGCTGATTGGCTGGCGGGAAGAGCTTCTTCGTGAATCGCTCGAAACCATTCATGACACGCTGCAAGGGACAGAGTTGCAAAAGCCTGACCTCGCTGACCGTGCATCGGCTGAAACCGATCATGCGCTGGAACTGCGTACCCGTGACCGCGAGCGTAAACTGATCTCCAAGATCAACGAAGCTTTGTTACGTATCGATGACGATAGCTATGGTTATTGTGAAGAAACCGGCGAGCCGATTGCGGTTGCCCGTCTGGATGCCCGTCCGATTGCCACGCTGAGCCTCGAGGCACAGGAACGTCACGAACGCATGGAACGTGTTCACCGCGACGAGTAATTTTATAACTCTCCGTATTTTTTGAAACCGGCATGCGCAAGTGTGCCGGTTTTGCTTTTGCATGATCTTTTCCTGTCGACAGAAAAATGATGGTTTTTCAATGGGGGGAAAAGAAAATGACCAAACGAAAGTATGGAGGCGTTTTGCTGTTTGCGATGCTGGCAATGTTGGCGATGCCTTTGGCGGCGTATGGCGATCATGCAGGAGAAATGCGCTACAACAGTACAACACAGCGGCTTGAATTCCATGATGGCTCGGAGTGGTACAATTTTGGTCTCGGGATCACTTTGGGCTTGTGTAACAAGGAAGGTGCATTGGAGTTTGATAACCTGCTGGCGACCTATCAAATGTGCAATGGTACTTTCTGGATAAAAATTGTTGGTATTCCTACACTTTCGCCCTGTAGCAAAAAAGGTGCAATGGATTTCAACGGTTCGACCTTTCTTGTCTGCAACGGTCTTGTCTGGACCAATATCAAGGGTGGGCCTGTGTCATAGATATAGGGTAAAAAAAGCCCCTCTTGCGAGGGGCCGAAAAGTTGTTTGGGGTAGGTGGGTTAGGCTGGCATCCTGCTTGATGGGTACAGGCAAGATGCCACGGGGAAAACTCTCTTTCCTAGAAAGGCATCAGGATATCGTAAACCTGCTGGCCGTAACGAGGTTGTTGCAGATCGGTGATGTGTCCTTGGCCACCGTAAGCGATGCGGGCTTCGGCAATCTGGTCATAGGTCACTGTATTGTCGATTGATATATCCTGCGGGCGAATGATACCGGCAACATTCAGGATACGTTTTTCAAAATTGACGCGTACTTCCTGATTGCCCTGAATAACCATGTTACCATTTGGCAGAATTTGCGTGACAATCGCTGCCAAACGCAGTTTTACAGACTCTTCACGCTCGATTTTTCCATCACCTGTGGTGTTGGTGTTGCTGCCAAATCCAACAAGGTTTTCATTATCGACGGCTGTAGGCAGAACCTGATCAAGGGCCGCTTCTACACCAAAGAGGTTGTTAATGCCAACATCCTCTGAACTGCTGCGTGAACGTTCGGTTTTGTTTTCCATGTCGGCTTCGTCCTGAATGTCAACCAGAACGGTCAGGATATCGCCAACCTGTGTGGCGCGCTGATCCTTGAAGAAGGTCTTGCTATCGGATTGCCACAGGGAATTGGGCTGTTTGGAAACCATTTTCGGGGCAGGCATCGGCATGCTGACCGGCTGGTAATTGGGGTCCAGCTGCGGATTGCTGATCTGCGTCATTTGCGGGGCTTGCCCTACTTGTGAGAGACGATCAAGTGTTGAGCCGCAGGCGGTCAGAAGGGTGCTGGTTACCAGCATCAATCCCAGACCTGTCATTTTACTCTTGGTGATTATGATGTTTTTCATTTTACCTACTCCACTATTTTAGTGTTTTTATATTGCTTATTCGATGCTCACAGTTACTTCGTTTTCGGCGGTTACAATACCTTCCATGGTGCGGTTTGAACTCATGTTGACAACACGGATGAGATCGCCCTTGGCACCGTTTTGCATGGATTTTCCGCGCGCGCTCAAGGTCATGGCACCATCCTTGTAGATCAGGGTGATGGATGAGCCGCGGTTGATAATCTGTGGATTTTCCAGTTCCAGATCGCGGACAGGTTTTCCGGCCATTACCATGCGTCTTGGTGTCATGCCGATCATGGCTTCTGCATCGATAACGTAATCGCGTTGCACATCACGTTGCAGGACATCGATATAATCAATGTCGGCACTGCTGATAACGTCACCATTTTTAAGGCTGCTTGAAAGAACAGGGATCGAAATCATACGCTCGACATAGCCAGTCACAGTCATTTCACGTACAGGGTTACTGGCGGAAGGGGCAGCAATCACGGCTTCAAAACGATCCTTTTCAGGATTAAAGTTGAAGCGGGAAATTTCGGCTTGCTGGGGCAGGTCGGCTGGCAGAATGATATCTGAAAAACCACCGGACATATTCAATCTGTAATGATCGGACAGACCGCTTTCAAAGAGTTTTTCTTTAACCAATGTTTCAACGATATCCGACCCGATGACTGTGGCCTCACGGCGGATAGTAATCTGGTCGGCGGTTGACGCTGGGCGCCAGGGCAGATTGAGAGCCGATGAAATCTTCATGAGTGTCGAGGCGTTAAGGACCATTTCCTTGCCTGGCTGCGGGGCGGGGCCCAGAACGGTATTCGCTTTCTCCTCGCTCAAGCCTTCAAAAATGTCACCAACACGCAAGACATTGTCATTGATGACACTCACCGGACGCAAGGAGGCCGCCAAAGCCACACGGGCACCGGCAAAAAGAAATATCATGCCGAATGTCAGACAAGCGACGAGCACCAGCAGGCGAAATCCGAAATCTGCATAGAGCATGATATTTTTCATTTTATAATCTCCCTTTAAATATGCCGTTTATCGCAGTTGTGTTACGGTTTGCAGCATTTCATCGCTGGCCTGAATGACTTTCGAGTTCATTTCATAGGCGCGTTGCGCGGTGATCAGCTGTGTAATTTCTTCCACAACATTGACGTTTGAATTTTCAAGGGCGCCTTGGCGGATAGCGCCAAAGTTTTCATTATCAGGTGTGCCAATTTGCGGAGCGCCTGACGCTTCTGTTTCAAGGAACAAATTGTCGCCTACAGCCTCAAGGCCAGCGGGATTAACAAAGTTGGCGGTCTGGATTTGGCCGAGATTGACCATGTTTACCTGACCGTCGATCTGTGCCAGTACTTCACCGCTCAGGTTGATGGTTACCGAAATGGTATCATCGGGAACAGTGATGTTGGGTTCCAGCAGATAGCCCTGTGTTGTAACAATTTCGCCGTCACCGTTTACCTGAAACACACCTGAACGCGTATAGGCAATTTCGCCGTCAGGACGCTGAATCTGGAAGAAGCCATCGCCGAGGATCGCCAGATCCAGCGGGTTTTCCGTCATCTGGATGGGGCCTTGTTCGTGGATGCGGTAAACAGAGTTGACGCGAACACCCAGGCCGAGTTGCAGGCCGGAAGGGGCAATCGTACCGACATCCGATGACTGCGCGCCCGGGCGCTGAATGTTTTGGTAAATCAGATCTTTAAAATCAACGCGCTGGCGCTTGTGGCCGCTGGTGGTCATATTCGCGATGTTGTTTGAGATAACATCCACGTTCGTCTGCTGGGCGTGCATGCCAGTGGCACCGATATCAAGTGAACGCATTTTAAACTCCTTTTAAAAAAACTTTATTTAGTTTCCACGTGTCAGCGTCTGGATCATACCGCGCTGGCGGTCATGTTCGTTTTGCAGCATGCGCTGCGTTGATTGATAGGCCCGTGACACATCGATCATACGGGTCATTTCAAGTACGGCATTGACGTTTGATCCTTCGACCATGCCTTGTAAAACGGTGGTATTCTCGGCAGGGTTACCTTCATTCACAGCCTTGTAGAGGCCGTTGCCCGTGGCTTCGAGTTCTTGTGCGTTTTCGAATTCGACGACCATCAACTGGGCAATTTCACCCTGATCGGTCGATACTGTGCCGTTGCGGGAAATTTTGACTTCTGTGCTTTCTGGCGGGATAACGATGGCGCCACCGCCGGCATCGGCCACAGGTGTACCGGAACCTGTGACCAAAGTACCTTCACCATTGATCTGGAAGTTTCCGGCGCGGGTGTACATCACGCCTTGCTCGGTTTGTACACCGAAGAATCCTGGACCTTCTAGGGCTACATCAAGGGGATTACCTGTGCTGCGCAGGGGGCCATTATCAGTGTTCATAAACTGGCCGTAGTCATGCACCATCGAGATGGAGTCATTCCCGGCCTTTTCGGCGTTTCGTTGTTTGCTCAGGTATTCAAGGAAAATCATATTCTGGCCGCGATAGCCGGGTGTGCTGATGTTAGCGATGTTATTGGAAATAACATCCATCTGCTCTTGCAGGGCCATTTGGCGCGATAGGCCTATGTAAAGACTGTTTTCCATTTTATGTCTAACCCATATTCTTTTTGTAAACGGGAATATTTTCCCTGCCCTCTTGGCTATGCAGGGGGTGTGCCAGATTGAAAAATATTTTGTTTTCAGATGGATAGCTGTCTGTTGGGGGGTGGGTTGCCCTGTAAAACTGTGTTTGTCAGAAGATTTGGGGGACAGAGAAGGGGAAAAATTTGCCTGTATCCAAAAAAATCTATGGGTTTTCAATGACAAAGGGCGGTTTTTTGCCCTGATTTGCGCATATAATGTAATTTGTGGCTGATTCTGCCACGTTTAGGTTTTTTAGACCCGACTGAAGGAGTTGTTCATGGCGATCAAGCCTTTACCTGAAGATGAAAATCAGGCCGCCGAAGGTGCTGCTGCCGAGGGTGGCGCAGAGGGCGAGAAGAAAAAATTTGATGCCAAGAAGATTGTTCTCTTTGTAGTCCTGCCCTTGCTTTTGTTGGGTGGCGGTGGCGCGGGGTTATATTTCACCGGAACCCTCGACAAGCTTTTGGGTAAGGGTGGTGAGGAAGTGGCTGCCGAGGATGGCGGGCATGGTGAAGCTGACAGCCATGGCGGCAAGCAAGCCAAGAAGGACAGTAAAAAGAAAGATGCCCATGGTGGCGATGGCCATGGCGGCGGGCATGCTGGGGATGCGTACTTCCTGCAAATTCCCAACATGCTGGTCAATCTGACCTCCGAGGGGCAGCAACGCTACTTACGCCTGAGTGTTCAGCTTGAAATGGCCAATGCCGAGGATATGGCGGCTGTTGAAGCCGTCATGCCCCGTGTTGTGGATCAGTTCCAGACCTATCTGAGAGAGTTGAGAGTAAAAGATTTGCGAGGATCCGCAGGTATCTATCGTTTGCAGATAGAACTGTTGAACCGCGTGAATGCCGCGGCCTATCCGGTCGAGGTGAAGGATGTGTTGTTTCAGGAAATCCTGATACAATAAGGAGTTAGTCTAAGTGGTATGATCCTTGAATAGGATAAGGCAGGGATTGTGCACGAGGTTTACATATGTCTGATATTGACGCCGATGAACTGGCGCAGATGAGTGAAGAAGAAAGAGCTGCTCTGGCTGCAATGGAAGCTGCCGCCGGAGACAGCGGTGACGCGTCTTTTGAAGGTGACGCCATGCCTGCCTTTGATGCCGATCTTGGTGATGATGGTGGCGCGCGTATTCTCAATCAGGAAGAGATCGACAGTCTGCTGGGTTTTGATGACGAAGGCGGCGGCAGCGAACAGACATCCGGTGTGATGGCCCTGATTAATTCGGCGATGGTGAACTATGAACGCCTGCCGATGCTCGATATTGTTTTCGACCGTCTGGTGCGTTTGATGTCGACATCGATGCGTAATCTGACATCCGATAACGTTGAAGTTTCTCTGGATCAGGTTTCTACGGTACGTTTCGGCGATTACATGAACTCGATCCCGTTACCGGCGATGCTCTCTGTCTTCAAGGCCGAAGAATGGGACAATAACGGCTTGCTGGTGACCGATAGTGCGCTGATCTATTCCGTCGTTGATGTTTTGCTAGGTGGCCGTAAGGGTACACCTGCCATTCGTGTTGAAGGTCGCCCCTATACAACTATCGAAACCAAACTGGTCGAGCGCATGGTTGGTGTGACACTGAGCGATTTGTCATCGGCTTTTGACCCGCTGTCACCGGTAAGCTTCAGTCTTGACCGCATGGAAACCAATCCCCGTTTTGCCACGATTACACAATCCGGCAATGCGTGCGTTCTGGCCCGTCTGCGTGTCGATATGGGTGATCGTGGTGGCCGTGTTGAAATTCTGATCCCCTATGCCACGCTCGAACCGATCCGTGAATTGCTCCTGCAGATGTTCATGGGTGAAAAGTTTGGTCGTGACTCGATCTGGGAAAACCACTTGACGCAGGAACTTTATAAAACCGATGTGCAGCTGCAGGCAGTTCTGGGTGAAAGAACCGCAAGCTTGCAAGAGGTCTTAAGCTGGAAAGTCGGATCGCGTATCATGTTCAATACGACCATGGATGATGAACTTGAGCTGCGTTGTGGCAACTTCCCGATGTTCCGTGGTCCTGTGGGGCAAAAACAGGGTTATATTGCGGTGCAGATTGAGCGCTATATCCCCCCCGAGAAAGAGGATAACTGATGTCGTCTGGCTTGCTAGGTATGATGCTGGATGGTCTGGTACTGCTGTTTCTGGCAGCAACGATTTTCTTCGCTGTGCGGTTATCCGTACATCTGCGCCAGTTCCGCGAGGGACGCAAAGACCTTGAAAAACTGGTGGGCGATTTGGGATCCCAAATTGCAAAAGCGGAAAAGTCTATAGAGACGTTGAAGGACTCTGCCCGTGATGCTTCCCGTTCTTTGCAGCAACAACTGGATGAAGCCCGTGCTGTGGCTGACGATCTTGAAATCATGACGCGCGGGGCCAATAATATCGCTGACCGTTTGGACCGTTCAGCCGAGCGTCATCGTGGCAGTACATCCCCTGTACAAGAGAATGAATCTGCACGTGGTAGCCGTAAAGAATCTGATGGCTTTCCAGGTTTTGCCATCCGTGATGCCGAAGCTGAACGTCAGGACCGGCTGTCGGGTGATGGCGCGGGCAGTGTTGCTGAGCGTGAATTGATGGAGGCTCTCCAGTCTCGTAAAGGTAGGGGGTGACGCGATGTCATTGAGCGAGCGTGTGCGTCTGATGCCTTTATTGGTTATTGTTGCCATGATGTGCTTTGCCGTCCGGATGGGTGAGTTTGTCACAGGTTTTGAAACGGCAGGGCAGGCACTGGCCCAGCATGAAGTCATTGAAGAAGATCATGCAACGCCCCCACCCATGAAATCGGAAGATAAATCTTCCCATGAGGGTGAGGTTACGGCCGAGGCTGGTCATGAGTCTGTGCCCGGTGATATCAAGTTGCCGTCAATCGAAGGGCATGAAGATGACCAGAGTCAGGGGGAGCCTGTTAACTGGAAAGATGCAGGTGAGGAAGATTTCAATTATTCCGGCGTTCAGGAAGAGCTTTATCGTGATTTGGTGAGCCGCCGCGAGGAGCTGGACAAGCGCGAGAAAGCTCTTGCGACAAGACAGGCTTTGCTGGAGGCGGCGGAGAGAGAGCTTGACCAGAAAGTTCGTGAGCTGACGGCGCTTCGTGCCCAGATCGAAGGGTTGCTGGCTAAACAATCCGAGGAAGAAGAGGCCAGAGCGCAAAGTCTGGTTAGAATTTATGAAGGTATGAAAGCCAAAGATGCGGCCCGTATCTTTAATACCCTTGATACAGACGTTCTTTTGCAGGTCTTGACCAAAATGTCGGAACGTAAATCATCACCGATTATTGCCGAAATGGATCCCGAACGTGCCCGTACCATTACATTGCTGATGGCGCAGCAGCAGACCATGCCGTTATTGCCCCCTCAATAACAGGAGGAACAAGCTTAATGAAAGGCCGCAGGCGTAAAATTACCGATGGTGACGCCAAAACTCTCGGGAGTCAGATCCCGGGATTGTCTTTGTTTATTATTCTGCTGGCGTTTTTTATCGTGCTGAACAGTATTTCTGTCTATCAGGAAGATAAGGCAACGTCATTGATGGAAAGTGTCGAGCGGGCTTTTTCTACAAAGATAACCGAACGTGAAAACTGGCAACCTTCATCGATTCCTTCTGATGATGAGCAGGTTCGTGAAGGTCGTACTACTGATCGTATCGAAGCAGTTTTCTCATCGCGTATATCAGGACTTGAAACGCAGATGGACGATACCACGGGCACGCTTTTACTGCGTATGCCGTATGATGATTTCAAAAAATCTGTCAACAATGCGGTTGAGGGCGGTGGAACCGTTGATCCTTTGGTGCGGACTCTTGTGTCGATTTTGAGGGCTGATATGTCGGGCTATCCCTATCGCATGGATGTCTATGTGCAGGTTGATAAAAATCCGGCCAGTATGCAAAACCGTGAGCCTCAAAAAATTTCGACTTTGTTGACCGAACTCGGGGAAATTGGTGCCGTCTTGGGGCGTGCCGGCCTGCCTGAAAAATTGATGACTGTGGGAATCGAGGAGGGCGAGGAAGGTATGGTCGAACTGCTCTTCAAGCCACATGTGCCTTACAATCCTTTGCATGAATCCAGAACATCGGAAGAGTAAGTATGGATAATCGCCGAAGCAAAGCTAAAAGAATGGATGGGCTGCGTACGGCACATGATGCGGATTCCAATTTTGTGCAGCCGGTTGAAACACAGATGTCCAAGAGGCGTCTGGGTGATAGCCCGCAGCCCAGTTATGTATGGCTTGTGACCTTTACAGACATTATGGGCTTGATGCTGACATTCTTTGTTATGATTTTTGCCATGAGCGAGCCAGAGAAGGAAAATTGGCAAGATGTTTCGACAGCACTGCAATCCCAGATCGGCAAGGTCTATGGCATGCAGTTCAATCAGGGTACGGAAGAAACTATCGATTTGAGCAAGATCAATTTCAAGCGGGCGCTTGATGTTCGCTATCTCGAAGAAATTATGCGTAATGTGATTTCTTCGAATGAAGCTTTGAAGGATATAAAAATTATCAAGCAACCAGGCCATATCATCCTATCAATGCCGCAGGATCTTTTGTTTGAGCCGGGCAAGGCCGAAATCAAGGATTCAGGCAGGCGCATGCTTTATACGCTGGGCGGAGCGCTCAACCGCGTTCAAAACCGGATCGAGGTAAATGGCCATGCCGATCCGCGCCCTATACAGGGGCAGGAGTCTGCTTTCAAAAATAATTGGGAATTGTCACTGGCGCGCGCCCTGAATGTGGCGGCGGTTCTGGAAAATGTAGGCTATCAGCAGAATATTGATATTACAGGCTATGGCAGCGGGCGTTATCAGGATCTGCAGGATATTAAAGATGAAACCTATCGTCAGGATATCGCACGGCGTGTTGATATCATCATCCAAAACCATACAGGAAAATCGCAGAAGATTAGTCCTGTATCAGGAATGATGCGTTAACAGCAATCATCAGGGCAAGAAGGTAAAAGCGCATGGCAATCAAGGAAAGGCGATAGTATAATCAAAGACATGGTCCGCAATCTGTTTCTCAGTACAGCTTTGGTTACGGTTCTGGCGCTTCCGGCGTGGGCGTCGGATGTTGTTGCACGCTCGGGCCAGCATAATACGCACACGCGTATTGTTTTCGAAGGGGCTGTTAATTCTGCCTATGACTTCAAACAGGAAACGCCAACGAAACTGGTAATTGATTTTCGTGATATAGACGCGGTCAATATTTCGGGTATCGAGAAAGATGCAACTTTGACAGCGGTACAAGCGCAAGGTTCCGCTGTAACTTTGGATATCGCTGCGGGATCGACCTTCCGGCATTTCCTCGTAGGAAAGAAAATTGTTGTCGATATTTTCAAGCCTGAGGGCAATAAGGCTGCTGCCAATACAACGGTACCAGTAAACAAGCAGGAAGCGCCCTCGGCCAAGAAAGTGGTGCAGGATGGCCATGCAGCAGATGCAACTAAAACAGCGGAGATGCCAGCTGAGTCTGTAGAGCCTGTGGAGAAGACGTCTCTTGAAAAGGCAATGCCTGATATAGAACCTCACGTGATTACGATATCATCAACCCAGTCATTCGGATTGGCGGCCTTTATTGATTCAGGCTATCTGTGGTTGGTATTGGACCGCAAAACAGTCGGTATTCCCCCGCAAATTGCAGGGCCGCAGGCTAAAATGTTTTCTGCTTTTGTCCCTCATGAATTGCAGAACGAAGGCATGGCCTACAGCATGAAAATTCCTGAAGGGGTTTCGGAAGATATCCGTGCCGAAGGTGGGGGGTTGCAATGGCGTGTTGTCATTCCAACCACACGCAAGGAACAAAAGGCAGCCAAGGCAGAGCGGCAATTTGTGCAAGGACAGATGATCCGTGGTGGAAGTATTTTCTGGCCCTTGAGTGGTATTGCAAAAGTTGTTGATCTGACGAGCCCGATTACCGGTGAGAATATGCGGGTCGTAACCGTTGATGCTTCGACACAATATACAGGATCGGCGCAAAACTTTGTTGATTTCGAGATGAAGCCTGCTGCCGCTGGTGCTGCCTTTGTCCCCAAGGTTGATGATCTTGAGATTGAAACATCGGCGCGAGGCTTAACAGTTACCAGACCCTTGGGGCTGGCGATTTCGCGTATTAAAGACATCAATAGACACCAGATGCGTGAAGATGTGTCGTCCATGGAAATGGAAGAGGACGATCATGGCACGGCAGAGATGAAGCGTATCTTCGATTTTGATCGCTGGATGATGGGTGGTCTATCGGCCTTGCACGACAATGAACGCATTTTGATGTCAACCATCATGCAAAAAGAACCGGAAGGCCGCATTCAGGATTTACTGACATTGGCAAAGATGGATATTGCCAATGATCGGGGCCAAGAAGCGTTGGGCTATTTGAATATCGCTCAGGATGATATGCCGCAATTGGCCGATAATCTTGAATATTTGACCTTGAAAGGGGCTGCCTATGCCTTGAGTGGCAAATATGAGGTTGCCTGGGAGAGCCTCTCGAAACCGGAACTCGACAATTTTGGCGAGCTTGGTTATTGGCGCGCTTATACGCTGGCATGGCTCGAGGACTGGGATCAGGCTTATATAAATCTGCCAAAATCTATTGAGGTGCTTTCAACCTATCCGCGCCCATTGCTGGAGAAGCTGGCGCTTAAGCTGGCAGAGGTAGCGTTGCGTGGTGGTGATCCTTCACTGGCTGACAAGCTTTTGATATTGCTGGAGCGTGAACGTTCAACATTGAAGCCGTGGACGGTTGCAGGTCTTGATTATTTACGCGGTGAATCGGCCCGTCAGGCCAAGGATATAGAAGGTGCCCGCAAATTATGGGAGCCACTGGTTAACGGCAAGGATCGTCTGTACCGTGCCCGTTCGGGTTTGGCTCTCACTTTGCTTGAATTGCAGGATGGTAAAATTAATCCCGACAAAGCGATAGATCGTCTCGAGGGGCTGCGTTATGCGTGGCGCGGGGATGAACTGGAAGCCCAGATCAATTACATGCTGGGCCGGATGTATCTGGATCAGGACCGGTATGTGAAGGGTTTTGCCATTCTTCGTGATGCCGCCACCATGGCCTTGCCGGATTCCAATATTGGTAAAGAAATTGCCCGCTATATGAGTGCGACCTATCAGGAACTAATTGTCGAAGACAAGAATTTGACACCTGTAGATGCCGCCACAATCTATGAAGAATTCAAAGAGCTGACACCTTCAGGTGAAGAAGGTAATGCGGTAATCCAGCGTCTGGCGGAAAGATTGCTGGAAGCAGATTTGCTGAACCGTGCCTCATCCTTGTTGCAGCATCAGGTTGATTTTCGTCTGGAAGGTAAAGAAAAGGCACGTGTGGCTGTGCGTCTGGCGGGTGTTTATCTACTTGATAAAAATCCGCGTCCGGCGATGAAGGCGCTGGAGACAGCGCAAGGAATCTATGATGCCGATAAGGAATTAAGTGAAGCGCAACGCAAGGAATATAATCGCGAGATTGCCCTGTTGAAGGCGCGCGCCCTTTCTAAAATTAATCGTACCGAAGATGCAATTGCGTTGCTCAATACGTTCGAGCCCGATCCTGATGTGAATGCCTTGCGCGCTGATATCTCGTGGCAGGCGGGACTGTGGGATGATGCGGGGGAAGCCTTGCAGGATTTGATCCTTGATGAAACTCTGGATGGCCGTCGTCCCTTGACGGTGAAGCAGGCTGACCTGCTTTTGAATAGGGCTGTTGCCCTTAATCTGGCGGGCAACCGTGTGGCCTTGGCAGCCATGCGCACAGAATTTGAAAATGCGATGAACCAGACCACCCGTGGTAAACTGTTCGAGGTTATTACACGCCCGAGAAAAGTGCCAACAGTATCCGACCGTGAAACCATTGCGAAAATTGTTTCCGAAGTTGATTTGTTCAATAGTTTCCTTGATAGCTATCGCAAGGATGATACCGCACCGGCTGCGGATACGCCGACATCCAACTGATAATCGTTTCTTATCGGGATTTAGCCAGGGGGGATCGGGGCTGTTTCAAAGCTCTGGATCAGTGAACCGGAAATCAGATGCCATCCATCCACCAGCACAAAGAAAATAATCTTGAAGGGCAGGGAGATTGTGACGGGTGGCAACATCATCATACCCATGGCCATCAGGATAGAGGCTGTCACCATATCAATGATCAGGAACGGCAGGAATAACATAAAGCCGATTTCAAAAGCGCGCCGCAATTCAGAAATCATGAAAGACGGGATCAGTACACGTAAGGGAACGGCCTTTTCATCTTCGAAGGGGCCAAGCTTGCTAAGGTCTGTAAAGAGCTGAAGGTCTTCGGCGCGCACATGCTGCAACATGAATAGACGGAAAGGTTCGACGGTACGTTCAAAGGCCACAGGCTCATCGATTTCTTCGTTGATGAGGGGGACAATACCGTTGTCATAGGCCGCTTGCAGTGTCGGCGTCATAATAAATAGGGTTAGAAAAAGTGCGAGCGAGATCATCACCGTGTTGGGTGGTGTCTGTTGAATGCCAATCGCCGTCCGCAGGAAGGAAAGCACCACAACAATACGTGTGAAGGATGTCATCATGATCAGGATGGACGGGGCCAGTGACAGGACGGTCAGCAAGGCCATCAACTGGATCACGCGGCCTGTCATGGTACCGTTTTCGGCGTTGGCACCCAGATCGATGGTGATGCCTTGGGCGGCTGCGGGCAGGGCCAGCAAGCCAAGGGTAAGTACGACACCCAAAAAGGTCATGATAAGCGGCAGGCGGTTTTTCATGCGGACTTTTCTATTTTGTCTATCTCGATGATACGGGCTTCATCTTGCGGCGGTTGCAGTCCGGATTCAATGACCGTTTCGCTATTCGTCCCCAGAATCAGTAGATGTTCCTTGTTATCGCAACGAACGATCGCCAGTTTGCGACGGGGATCAAGGGGCAGGGTTTCAACAACCTTCAGGCGGCGGCGCGATGCCGGCATGATTGTGCCGCCATTATTGATCCGGCGCATAGCCAGAGCCAGCAGTCCCATCAATGATAAAACAAAGAGCAGGGCAAACGCGAATTTCAGGACCTGGGCAGTATCAAGAAGTTCCATAATATTTTAATCCTCTTCGTCCTCGTCCCCATCATCGTCATAGCTGTCATCATTCTCTTCAAATTCATCCAGAACCTGAGAAAGGTGCTCGAGGCTTGCGATCATCAGATCCATTTTCTCGTCGACTTCTTCGGTTTCTTCGGGGGCCGGTTCGTGGGCGGCTTCGCAAACACTGGCGACTTCTTCATCAAGGTCATCGAGATTGATGATCTCGCCATTTCTGACTTGCTCGATGGCTTGCTCGATTCTGTCAATCAGGTTCTGAATGCGGGCGGGAAGATTATCCATGCTCTTACGGGGTCCGTTTGGTTTAGGTATAAATATTAAGTGTCGGATTGATCATCTGTATCATCTTTCAGGACGGCATCAAACGGGTCCGGCGCGTTATTCGCCTGATATATGTAAGAAAGAATTTCGGCGACCGCCATAAAGGCTTCGCTCGGGATAGGGCTGTCGATTTCTATGGTGGCGAGCATTTCCGCCAAAGCGCCGTCTTCGCGGACAGGGATTCCGTTCTCGTGGGCAATCTGTAAAATCTTCTCGGCAATTTTTCCCCGTCCGGCGGCACTGATTTCCGGAACATCATCGGGTTTGCGCTCATATTTCAGGGCTACGGCGACAGGGTTTTTTGGTTTTTCCTTTTTATTCAAGGGGATAAGGGGGTCTTTGCCCGTCTGGTCCTGCCCGTCATCATATTGGTCAACCATTGGCATATTTCCTGCAAAGACTTAACCCAAGGGGAAAACCCCGGTGGGAAAATAAAAAGGTATTGGGATCATGACTACACAAAATATAGGCATTTTCAAAGCCCTGAACGCAAAAATGCAATACTTGGACACACGCCAGAAAGTTCTGGCCCAGAATGTGGCCAATGCTGACACACCGGGATATGTGCCCAAAGATCTGAGCAAGGTTGATTTCGGTCGTGTGCTACAAGATGTCACCAAAGACAGGAATTTGCGCGTTGAAACGACCAATCCGATGCACATGCCACCACCTAATACAATTGAAGATCCGAAGAACCGTGGTGCCAAGCTGGTCTATGAAGTAGCCCCTGATGGCAACGAGGTCAGTCTTGAAGAGCAGATGGTAAAATCATCACAAAATACAATGGATTATAACCTGATGACGACACTTTATCAGAAGAACGTCAACATCATGCGCACGGCCATCGGGGTTGGCCGATAATCTAAGAAACAGGATAAGGTTAGGAGCTAACATCATGTCAGAATTATATAATGCAATTACATTGTCGACTCACGGGATGAAAGCCCAAGGTACGCGTATCCGTGTAATTTCCGAGAACCTCGCGAATTCGGACACAGCAGCGGCCACACCAGGGGAAGATCCCTATGCACGCAAGACTATCACATTTAAAAATGTGCTGGACCGCACCATAGATGCCAACACTGTGGAAGTGTCAAAAATTGCCGATGACCGCAAGAAGCCATTTCCGGTGAAATATATGCCGGATCATCCGGGGGCCGATGAAAACGGTTATGTGAAAATGCCCAATGTTAACACCTTGGTCGAGATGATGGATATGCGTGAAGCCCAGCGTTCTTACGAGGCCAACCTCGGGATGCTGGATCAAAGCCGTTCGATGGTAAACCGGACGATTGACTTGCTGCGTCAATAAACAGGAAAATGTGATATAATAGATAGATAAAGGATTCTTTGCGATGCCCGTTAACGGAATTAACCCCGCCGCTGCCGCCGGTATTTATGCCCAGACTGCCAAAGTCGGGCAGGGCGCAGGTGTGGCTGGTGCCGATGGCGGCGGTTTCGGGCAACTGGTCAAGCAAGCCACGATGGATGCTATTGAAACCGTGCGCGGTGGTGAAAAGGCTACAGCCGATGCGGTCATCGGTAAGGCTGATCTGACCGATGTGGTCGAAGCTATGACTCAGGCCGAATTGACCTTGCAAACTGTTTCCGCTGTCCGTGACCGTATGCTGAACGCCTATCAGGAAATCATGCGTATGCCGATCTGATGATCGTATTTACAGAACGTCTTAATAACCTGATGATTGTTGCGGTTTAGCCGTTTCCCTGTGGAGGGATGATCTATATCATCGGTATTATGAATCAGACAGAAATCATAGAAGTCGTCCGCGAAGCAATATTGATCTCCATCCAGTTGGGAACTCCTGTGATGATGATCGGTCTTGTGGTTGGTCTGGCGATTGCCCTGTTGCAGGCGCTGACGCAAATTCAGGAAATCACTTTGGTTTTCGTGCCCAAGATCGTGGCCATGATGCTGGCGATTTTTGTTCTGTTCCCCGGTTTTGTTGTGACCCTGATCGGTTTTACCCAAGCGCTGGCAGACCGCATGGTCGCCCTGAACTAGAAATCCTGCCGGAAAGGGGATGATTTTCCGCTTATGGAACAAACGCTCCAGACATTTATAACGCAAGGCGTGTTTGCTTTTATCCTGACATTTGTGCGTGTCGGGGCAGCGGCGACCATCATGCCCGGTATCGGGGATTCCATGGTGCCGCAGAATATACGTCTTTATATTGCGCTTGCCTTGTCACTGGTGCTGATGCCGATGGTGCTGCCCTATCTGCCCAACCCCGTACCCACGACAATGGTGCTGTTTATTCTGATTGCTGCCGAATTTATTATCGGGGTGTTTATAGGCACGATCGCCCGTATCCTGATGACCGCGCTTGATACCGCCGGTATGATCATTTCGATGCAATCGGGTTTGGGTAACGCGCAGGTTTTTAATCCCGCGATGGCTGCGCAAGGTTCACTGATCGGGGCGCTTTTGTCGCTAACGGGCGTAACACTGCTTTTTGTAACTGACCTGCATCATCTTCTGTTTTATGGATTGCTCGGCAGTTACGAGGTTTTTCCCGTAGGGCAAATTCCCGATAGCGGCAGTATGGCAGAATTAATCAGCAAGGTGATCGCAAGCAGCTTTATGATTGGTGTACAGCTGTCCGCTCCCTTCATTGTATTGTCGATGATGCTTTATATTGGTATGGGCGTACTTTCGCGTCTGATGCCGCAAGTGCAGGTTTTCATGCTGTCCTTGCCTTTACAAATTACCTTGTCATTGCTGACATTGATGTTGATGTTCTCGGCGGGGATGCTGTTCTGGTTGACGAAATTTGAAGAGGGAATGATGTTCTTCTTCGGGGCAGGGGGATGATCCATGTCTGATGAAGACGATGACTCCCAAAAGACGGAAGACCCCACGCCCAAGCGCCTTGAAGAGGCGCGCAAGAAAGGTCAGGTCGCCCTTAGTCGTGAGATGAATACGTGGCTGATGCTGCTGATGGGGACAGTTCTGATCGGGACAATGTCGGCATCATTCATGTCCGATCTTTCTTCCTATATGCGGGGCTTTATTGAGCATGCCCATGATTTGCCCGAAGTGCCGGGGGGCTTCCGCGATACGTTAGGGGCATCGTTCTGGAAGGTTCTGCAGCTTCTCGCGCTTCCTTTTTTGGCCCTGATGTTTATGGCCTTTGTCGGGCCGTTTGCACAGGTGGGGCCTTTATTCACAACGGAAGTTTTGAAACCTGATATCAGCAAAATTTCACCAATCAAGGGTTTTAAAAGGCTCTTTTCCCTGCGGTCGATGGTTGAATTCGTCAAAGGTATCTTGAAGCTGGGGATTGTAGGTTTTGTCGGCTATTTGATCTTGTCGCCTTTCTTTGGACGGCTGGAACATCTGGTGGGGTTGCCTATACCTATCATGATGGATGAAATGCTGGCCCTGACCTTGCGCCTGATGGCGGGGGTTTTGATTGTTTTATTGGTGGTAGCGGTTCTGGATATTTTATATCAGCGCAGCGAGTTCATGAAGAAGATGCGTATGAGCAAGCAAGAGCTGAAAGACGAATACAAGCAAAGCGAAGGTGACCCGCAGGTCAAGGGCAAATTGCGGCAGTTACGCGCCGAAAAGGCCCGCCAGCGCATGATGGCCAATGTGCCGAATGCCACCGTGGTCATCACCAACCCGACCCACTATGCCGTGGCCTTGCGCTATAACCCCGATGAAATGGAGGCGCCCGTATGCGTGGCCAAGGGGCAGGATAATATCGCCCTGAAGATCAGGGAGATTGCCAAAGAAAATAAAGTGACGATTTACGAAAATCCGCCTTTGGCACGGACGCTTTACAGCGTTATTGAAATCGACGATATCGTGCCACCCGAGCATTACAAGGCTGTGGCCGAGGTTATCTCGTTCGTTTTCAGACAGCAGGGCAAGTTATAAACAGGGCAGGTGATTAACGTGGATTATCACAATTAAGCCTTTCCCCTGACCAAGCCAATCCATTATCATCCCCCCTATGAAAACGGACCATTCTGAATTCATAGCCAGACACCATAAACCTGCGGCTCCCGAAGGGGAGGCCGAGAAGGACAGCCCGTGGCGCATCGGTTTCGCGCTTGTGCTGGTACTGCTCTATATCGTGGTCTGTACAGTTGTGGCGATCTGGATGAATATCCAAAAAGAGGCTGTGATTGCCGCCGGTGTTGCCTTTGTTGTGGCGCTGGGCATTTCATTCTTTATCCAAAAGACACTCCATATCAGAAGTGCACGCGAAAAAGAGCGCGAAATTTTGCACGAGGTTATGGAGGGTAGCCGCGGGGGCCGTCTGATTACCGATGGCGCCGATAACACGGTTTATTCCAACCAGAAATTCAGACATCTCTGCGAAGGGCTGGGGGCGCCCACCTTGCAGACGCTGGCCAAGTTGTTTGCGGCCGATGATAAAACTATCGCCCATTTCAGAATGCTTGCCGATCAGGCCCAGCGGGGTCTGACTGACTCCATCGAACTTTGCAGTCACGTTGATGACCGCGATACATGGTACATGGTGACAGCCCAGCCTGTGGCAGGATGGGCCGGGTTTATCCATTGGCGCGTTGATGACATCACGGATCGCCGTGAAATTGATCGTGCCATCCGCGAAGAACGCGAGAAGCTGATCGATTTCACTGATAATGCTCCCGTGGGTTTCTTCTCGGTCAATGAAGCCGGACAATTTGTTTTCGTGAATGCGACATTGGCGCGCTGGTTGGGCGAGGACATCGAGAACCTGCTGAACGGGGCTTACCTCCATACTTTCTTTAATGAAGTGCCTGCCGATGCCAGACCCTATGACATCGTTTCGAACGGTGGTGCGAAGCAGATGGCTGAAGTGTCGATGAAAGGTCCTGGTGGTAAAAGCTTCATGGCTTCGATCAATCAGGCCGTTGTTCATGAAGGGCCGGGGATGGTCAGGACACGGGGTGTGGTTCACGATCTGACAGCAGAACGCGCCATGCGTCAGGCCTTGAAAGTATCGGAAGACCGCTTCCACCGTTTCTTCGAAGAGGCACCGCTCGGGATTGCCATGCTGAACTCCGAGGGTGTTCTGAACGACTGCAATCCGTCTTTGGCGGCGATGCTTGCCTATAAGATTGATGAGTTGGAAGGGCGGCATTTTGAAGCGCTGATCCATGAAGAATTCCGCGACAGCGTATTGTCAGCCCTGAACCGGATTGAAACCGGTGGCCAGAGCGCGCCGCTTGAAATTACATTGCTCGGGCATGACCGTAGCGTTGCGGTGCAGATGTTTGCCCGTAAACTGGTGGGTAGCGAAAGCATCGTGCTGCACTTTATCGACCTCACACAGCAAAAAGAGCTGGAAGCCCAGTTCGTCCAGTCACAAAAAATGCAGGCGATCGGTCAGTTGGCCGGTGGTGTTGCCCATGACTTCAATAACTTGCTGACGGCCATGATCGGCTTCTGCGATTTGCTGTTGCTGCGCCACAAGCCGGGTGATCCGTCATTCTCGGATATTATGCAAATCAAGCAGAACGCCAACCGTGCGGCTAATCTGGTGCGCCAGCTTCTCGCCTTTTCGCGCCAGCAAACTTTGCGTCCGAAAGTGCAGGACATCACAGACATTCTGACCGAAATTTCACATCTGGTGCGCCGTTTGATTGGTGCCAATATAGAGTTGCAGGTCATCCACGGACAGGATCTGGGCTTGGTCAAGGTTGATGCCGGTCAGATGGAGCAGGTTCTGATTAACCTTGCTGTCAATGCGCGTGACGCAATGGAAGAGGGCGGCGACCTGACCATTCGTACCTTTGCATTTGAAAATGAAAAAGCTGTGGCCTGTGTCAGTGATGAAATGCCGCCGGGGCAATGGGTAGCGCTCGCGGTACAGGATACAGGTACAGGGATTCCGCCCGAGATTATTACCCGCATTCTAGAGCCTTTCTTTACAACCAAGGAAGTCGGGCAAGGTACAGGTCTGGGGCTGGCAACTGTTTACGGTATTGTACGCCAGACAGGCGGTTATCTTGATATCGACAGTGTTGTTGGTTCAGGCACGACCTTTACCATTTATCTGCCGCGTGTCCATGAAAGCGAACATAAAGCAGATGATGCCGAGAGCAGCCCAACAGTCGAAGATGACCCTTCACGCGATCTAACCGGTATGGCGCGCATTTTGCTGGTTGAAGATGAAGATGCGGTCAGAACTTTCTCGGCACGGGCGCTTGCCAATAAGGGTTATGAAGTGCTGGAGGCCGAAAGCGGTGAATCAGCCTTGCGTGTAATCGAGGAGAATAAAGATTATCCGGTTGATCTGGTTGTGACCGATGTGATCATGCCGAATATGGATGGACCGACGCTGGCCAAGAACCTGCGCGCCGACAGACCTGATCTGAAAATCATTTTTATCTCCGGTTATACTGAAGAAAAACTGAAAGACCATATGGGAGAAAATATCTGGTTCCTGCCCAAGCCGTTTACGCTCAAGCAACTGGCAGCCAAGGTGAAAGAAGCGTTGGAAGGCTGAGGCGGTTTCAACCGCACCTGATTTTTTGCGGGTCCCATCCGGCAGGCCAAAAACGTTGACGGCCGCTATCAATATGAATGAAACCGTCTTGCGCGTAATAGCCTGTACCGCCTGTGCCTGTGCACCATGCAATATCGCGCAGGGCTTTGGTGGAGACGCCGGGGATACGCATATCAATCGCATCACCTTCCATGTGACGGGATTTTTGGGCCTGCCCGCCGCCATTACTGCGCAAGGCTGAATTTGTTTCCGGTGCGCGGTATCCTGAAATAACCTCAAATGTAACGGTAATGTCTGGGTAGCGCTCTTTAACTTCTTCACCAATCGCATAAAGGCGATCGAGTGTTTGCGGGTTGATGTTCGTGCTTTCACCACGTCTGTGATCGCGCAGCAGGTGATTGATTTTCTCAAGAGCTTCGGGGACGTAGTGATCGTCTATCTTGTAGGTGACGGTCAGGGATTCTTCCGTATGCAGGTTGTGTAATGACAATGTCTGGGTGTCATCGATATCCTGCGCCATGGCAGGCAAACTCAGGGCGCTGGCCAGTACGACCGGAGCACTGGCTTTCATGAATATTGTACGAAGGTTTTTCCAGTTATCTGTCATGATATTTATCAGGGTGCAGGCAAAAATGGTTTATTGATTTGCTGGCTCAGGCGGTGTGCTTCCCGCTTCAGTGTTGTCAGACTGTAACGCCCATCGGCCAACTCTTGCGACCATCTTTCTGATGGTGGTCTGGTAATTTCTACCCGATTTTCAAAGCCGGGGGCATAGGTGTTTCGTTGTGGCAAGGTAGGGGCAATAGACTCTGCCAGTGTACGGGTCAAAGAATTGCAGTTTATTTTACGGGTGTCATACAAGGGTGCTTCTGTATTAAAGCGACTGGTCATATCCAATGCTGATAACCATGATTGCTTCACAGTTTTTTCATCGCCGGAAACGATGTTGTGCGTGTGAAGGACGCTGCGATAATAACCATCATGTACCCGGGCAAGCAGGGCAAAGTCTGGCAGGCGGCCATTTAACAAAAGCGAACGTGTGGCAGCGCGTAAAAAATTCTTTGTTGAAATACGCTCCGCCTGTGAGCCGTTCATCAGGGCGGCACCACCGTGGATTTCTTGTACGACTTTATCTTGCGGGTCCACCACTCTCAAGAAGGTGTGATAGACGGCACGACCAAACCCCAGATGATGCAAATAGGACCAGTGCGCAAGAGTTTCGCAAAGCTGGATATGCCAATCCTGTTCGGGATGCTGTGCTGCCTGTGTCATGCCGCTTTAAGCCTGAAAACCCTGTTAAACCTAACTTTTTTGGTTGTAAGACTATAGGGTTATTTTTTGTCATAATCAACAAAAACTGAAATGTTCCTAAAAAGTTCTATTTCAGGCTTTACAAAAAGAACAAAAAGAGTACATTTGGATGGTGATAACTCGAATCTATTCCCGCAGCGGCGTTGCCGGACTGTTGAAACTGTGACAATAAAGGAGAACAAATCATGTCCGTAACAGCGTTGAAAACAGGTGATAATATGACCCAATCATCCGCCGAAAAGAACAAAGCCCTTGATGCCGCTCTGGCCCAGATTGAACGGGCTTTCGGTAAAGGTTCCATCATGAAGCTGACGGGTGAGAATATTCACGCTCATGTCGAGGCAATCTCTACGGGCTCTCTTGGTCTTGATATTGGCCTCGGCATTGGCGGTTTGCCACGCGGACGCATTACAGAAATTTATGGCCCTGAATCATCCGGTAAAACAACTCTTGCTCTACAGGTGATTGCCGAAGCCCAAAAAATGGGCGGTACGTGTGCGATTGTTGATGCCGAGCACGCGCTTGATCCGGGCTACGCCAAGAAGCTTGGCGTGAATGTCGATGAACTGCTGATCTCCCAGCCGGATGCCGGTGAGCAGGCCCTTGAAATTGCGGATACGCTGGTGCGTTCAGGTGCGATTGATGTGCTGGTGATTGACTCGGTGGCGGCTCTTGTACCGCGTGCCGAACTGGAAGGCGAGATGGGTGATAGCCACGTAGGTTTGCAAGCCCGCTTGATGTCTCAAGCTCTGCGCAAAATTACGGGTTCCATTTCACGTTCGAACTGCGTGGTGATCTTCATTAACCAGATCCGTATGAAAATCGGTGTGATGTTCGGTTCACCCGAAACAACAACGGGTGGTAATGCGCTTAAATTCTACGCCTCTGTCCGTTTGGATATCCGTCGCATCGGCTCGATCAAGGATGGCGAACTGGTGACAGGTAACCAGACACGTGTCAAAGTCGTGAAAAACAAAATGGCACCGCCGTTCCGTCAGGTTGAATTCGACATCATGTATGGTGAAGGTATTTCGAAAACGGGTGAATTGATCGATATCGGTGTTCAGACCAATCTGGTTGAAAAATCGGGTGCCTGGTTTGCCTATGATGGCCAGCGTATTGGTCAGGGCCGCGAGAATGCCAAGAAATTCATGCGTGATAATCCGGAAATTGCGGCTAAGCTGGAGAACCAGATCCGTCAACAAGCCGGTGTTGTTGCCGATGCGATGCTGACAGGTCCGGAAAGCGCAACCGAAGCAGCCGAAGCTCTGGAAGGGCCTTCTGCAGCAGAAATGGCCAATGACGATGATGCACCAAGCGGCCGCAAATCAAAGAAAGCCAGCTAATTATTTTGACTAAAGAATAAGCAGGTTTGTTTCCCACACACCCTGATTTTAAACCCCGACTTTGATGGTCGGGGTTTTTAATTTCTGCCTTAAATAAGAATGAAACAGAAACTGGATTTTTAAGCGTCGCGGCCACGATCACGCATGGCGCGTTGTTTATCGCGACCCCACTCACGGTCTTTGGTAGCGGCCCGTTTGTCATGAAGTTGCTTGCCTTTGGCAAGGGCCAGTTCGACCTTGGCGCGGCCGCGGCTGTCAAAGTAGAGTTTTGTTGGTACCAACGTAAAGCCATCACGTTTGACCGAGCCGATCAGTTTGTTGATTTCCTTCTTGTTCAACAGTAATTTGCGCGGACGTTTGGGGGCGTGCTGCAGGTGTTTTCCTGCCTGCATATATTCAGGGATGTGGCAGTTATATAGCCACATTTCACCCTTATCTTCGCCAGCGAAGGATTCGTTCAGGGAGCATTGACCGAGGCGTAGCGATTTGACTTCTGTTCCTGTCAAAACGAGGCCGGCCTGAAAAATGTCATGTAAATGGTATTCGAACCGGGCCTTGCGGTTTTCCGCAACGGTCTGGTTGACTGATATTAACCCTGACTTTTTCTCTTTTTTCTGCGCCATGGGGCCTTTTTACCCTGAAGTGCGCAAAATGCGAAGTACTTTCAGCCTAAAGCCCGATTGGCGACACCGGATGTGTCGCCAAGAAGCCCTACAGATTCCATGGTCTGGTCCATGAGTTGGCGGGCTTTTTCTGTGGCGTGAACCAGGGGCAGGCGGACCTCGTCCGTGCATAGTCCCAAACGGCTGGCGCCATATTTAACGGGCGAAGGTGATGTTTCTACAAACAGGGCCTTGTTCAGGGGCATAAGAGTGTCATTAATCGCTGTGGCTTTATCCTGATGGCCTTGGCGCCATTCATTCTGCATGGCAGATGCCAGAGCAGGGGCAATATTCGAGACAACAGAAATGCAGCCGTCACCACCTTCGCGCAGGAAGTTGAGGGCCGTCAGATCATCACCCGAAAGCTGGCAGAAAGGTTTGCCGATAGCTGCTTTGGTTTGTTTCACGCGTTTGAGGTCCGATGTGGCATCCTTGACGCCGATAATATTCGGCAGGGCCGACAGGCGGGCCATAGTATCCACAGACATATCCACAATGCAGCGGCCCGGTATATTATAGATAATAATCGGAATATTAACTGATTGTGCGATAGCCTGATAATGGGTGAACAGGCCCTCTTGTGTGGGTTTGTTGTAATAGGGTGTTACGATCAGGGCGGCATCGGCACCTGCATCCAGAGCATATTGCGTTTGCTCAATGGTTTTGGCGGTGGCATTGCTGCCAGTGCCCGCAATCACGGGTATTCTCCCCTTGACCAAAGACACGCCGCGTTCGACAATGCTTTTGAATTCGTCAGAAGTTAGCGTAGGGGATTCGCCTGTGGTGCCACAGAGGACAAGTCCATGTGTTCCGTTTTCGATTTGCCATTCGATGAGATTGTCGAAGGCAGGCCAGTCTATCTCGCCGTTTTTAAACGGTGTAATGAGGGCGGTTATTGAGCCATGAAACATGATGAGTTCCTACCTTTCGCTGTGCTGAATGTAGCGGCCTCGCAGCCTTTACGCAAGGCAGGGCTTGCATTTTTGATGCTGTGCGCCATGGCGATGCCCCTCCAGCAGGCAGCAGCCGTCGATAACACACAGGATGTCGCCGAGGCTGCTTCCGCGGATGTGCGCCAGAACAAGCAACTGGTGATCAAAGGACTGCAGGCTGCCAAGCAACAACGCTGGACTGAATCCCGCAAATTGATGACTCAGGCGCAGGATGAAGCCGGAGAGGCCTTGGGTGACTGGTTGTTTTACTCGGGCACCAAGACGCCGGTGGACTTTGATCGTATATCGGATTTTATCCGTGATCATCCGGATTGGCCGCGTCAGGGGACACTTAAAAC
This sequence comes from Micavibrio sp., assembly GCA_046294845.1. GTDB lineage: Bacteria > Pseudomonadota > Alphaproteobacteria > Micavibrionales > Micavibrionaceae > Micavibrio_C. The sequence goes on from JBKBNU010000001.1 coordinate 1,196,503, forward strand.
GCTGGCCGAAAAATCAATGCCGCCTTCCTTGTCAAATGGTGAAGTGATTTTGTGGTTCAACGATTTCCCGCCGCAGACAACAGATGGCATGAAGCGCTATCTGCGTGCCCTTGTCGATGAGCGCCAGATAACCAAGGCCAAAGAAAAACTGAACGAGTGGTGGCCGAAAGCATCGTTGGATAGTAACGAGCAAGCCTATTTCTTACGCTCCTACGGGAATATGCTGGACAAGAGTACGCAGATCGCCCGCTTCAATAATACACTTTTCATCAAGCAATATACCAATGCGCGTGCTTTGGCTGCCGTGATCGGACAAGGTTATCCGGTTTTGGCCGAAGCCCGTATTGGTTTGGCCTCCGGCAAGCCCGGCGTTGATGGTTTGGTTCGGGCGGTACCCGCCCATTTGCAGGATGATCCGGGTTTTATGCTGGAACGTCTGCGGTGGCGTCGTCGTAATGATATGGATGTGGGTGCTATAGAGATATTGCACAATATGCCACCAGCTGCGCAGATTCCAAATGTGGGTGACTGGTGGAAAGAGCGCAATATCATGGCGCGACGCCTGATCGACAAAAAGGATTACAAGAGCGCCTATCTGGTTGTTTCAAAGCACGGGATGAAGGAGGGGGCGGATTTTGCCGCTGCCGAGTTTATGGCCGGTTGGCTGGCTTTGCGCTTTAACAAACAGGCAGACAAGGCCTTTGGTCATTTTGAAGCTTTATATAACGGAACACAGACGCCTATTAGCCGCTCGCGTGGTGCTTATTGGGCTGGTAAGGCCAGTGCTGCTCTGGGGCGCGAAGATTTGGCTCGCCAGTGGTTTCAGGTGGCGGCCCGTTACCAGACGGCTTTCTATGGTCAAATGGCCATTGGCGAGTTAAAGGCAGAAGATCGCCCGCCGCAACAAATTCCACCGCAGCGTACGATGGGTGCGGAGGCCCGCTTTTATAATAAATCAATTGTCAAAGCAGCGCGCTACCTGCATCAGGCAGGATACTGGAAGGAAACAACCGAGTTTCTGGATGCGATGGCCCGTGATATTAATGATCCCGAAGAATATGTTCTGATCGGTGATCTGGCCCAATCGCTGGAGCATTATCACAATGCTGTGCGGATCGGGAAAAAGGGTCTCGAGAAAAATATTATGATGGTTGATCATGCTTTTCCGCTGATTTTGCCGCGTATGAGAAATGTAACGCAGGAGTGGGCCTTGATTCATGGTCTTATCCGTCAGGAAAGCCAGTTCGATCCGCAGGCGATGAGTCCCGTGGGCGCCCGTGGCTTGATGCAGTTGATGCCGGCAACAGCCCGCGAAGTGGCCCGCAAAAAGGGTTTGGCCCACCAGACCGACTGGTTGATTACCCGCCCGGATCACAACATTGCTTTGGGATCGACTTATATTGATCAATTGGTTGACAGGTATGACGGTTCTTACCCGCTGGCGCTTGCAGCCTATAATGGCGGCATGGGTAACGTAGATAAGTGGTTGAAGAGGTTCGGAGATCCCCGAAAGGGTGAAATAGAAATGATTGACTGGATCGAAATGATTCCATTTGATGAAACAAGAAACTATGTACAGCGCGTTATGGAATCAACCTACATTTACAGGTTAAAACTTAAAGCTGTACAAAAGAGTGCGCAAAGCCCCTTACACGTACGTCTTGAGTAACTTACTTATTGATATATTTAATTTTTTTAGACTTAAGGCTAGGTTGTCACTATATGTCCTAGCCTGTAGTTTCACTTTGGCGTATGAGCATGCTAGAATGAAGGTATATACAAAAGTATTGGGTTCGTTCCTGTTAAGTGCTAGATTTGTCACTTTCACGATAATTAATTAAAAAATTAAAAGGCCTAAAATGAAAATTCTCATCGCCGATGACCATACGCTTTTCCGTGATGCTTTAACTCTATACATCAACCAGATAGAGCCGGATTACAATATTTCCGTCGCGCGCGACATTAAAGAGGTCGTCGATCTGCTCGAGGCTGATCCTGCCTATGATCTTGTTTTGCTTGATTATCGTATGCCTGGTATGAACGGTTTTCAGGGTTTGAAGAAGGTCAAACAAACATGGCCGTCTGTCAAAATTGCCCTGATGTCCGGTATCGCCAATGAAGAGGAAGTCAAAATTTCTCTGGAACTGGGGGCTGTCGGTTACTTCCCGAAAACAATGCCCGGCCATGCGATGGTTAAGGGATTCCAACAAATTGTTACAGGCGAGAAATTCATTCCGGTTGATCATAACACAAACCGTTTGATGCCCTCTTACGAACCGACCTTCCAACCGGTACAGGACAAGATTGCCAATCAGGATGGATCTAACCCGGGTTCAGTTTATCTGACCACACGCGAGATGGATGTATTGTCACATCTGCTGCAAGGTAAATCAAACAAGGTGATTGCTTCGGCTTTGGGCCTGCAAGTTGTGACAGTTAAGCTGCACGTACGCAGCCTTTGTAAAAAGCTGAATGCGCAGAATCGTACACAAGTGGCTTTGAAGGCCCGAGAGATGGGTATGCTGGATCAGTTCCTGCGTCCTTCGAACCACCAAGAACCTGCCAGCAGCGCCATCAAAAGCAGAACATAAACCCAATCAGGCAGCAGGGGTGTGTCTTTCACCCCTGTGACCTGATAGCTGTTATTGCTTTTCAGGCCGATCCATTGGGATCCGCCAAAAACTTTTCCATTATTGATGAAACGTAATTCCGGTGTCGGCTTATCCGTCAGCCATTGTATGCTGCCGCCCGATGCCTGTACCGCAGGTGCGAGCAGGGCATCCGTTGTTCTGACACCTGTTAATTCCGGCGGATTCAAATCACCGACCAAAGCAAAACGTTCCTGCATCCCGTCATCAAAGGTGTAAATGCCCAGTTGGTCGGCACTCACCAGTGATTCCAGATAACCGTTATCCTGTGGTTGCAGTGTGAGTGTTGTTTGCTTGCCATCGGGGGCTGTCACGGTGACATCAAGCGGGGCAGGATGAAGCGAGCGGCGCCGCACCAGCATATTCTGTCCATCGAGCGTAACGGAAAGGGCATTTTCTTCCAATTCCGGCTCTTTCATCAGCCAGTGTGCGAGATGGCGCAATAATTCCGTCTGCGGGCCACCACCTTGATAATGGCGTGACCATAACCAGATTTGATCTGATGCCAGTTGCGCTACACGCCCATCGCCAACACGATCCAGCACCAATAAAGGCTGGCCGTTATAGCCCGACATAATAGTCTGCCCGCGTTTGGGTTGAATGCCGATCTGGCGCAGCCAAGGCCCCCATGCGGGATCATTATTTGCCGAAGCTGATGACATCTCGTTTTCCAGCCCTTGTGTTACAGGGTGCAAACGTCCGATATCGGTGATGTGAGGTTTAAAGGATTGATTGTAAACGGCACCTGTTGGCTGGCCAGGCAAGATATCCTGTAATGCTGTCGTGTAGATAGATTCTTCTGTGGCAAATGAAGGACCGCTGGCTTCAAGTAATGCGCCACCTTTGCGTACATATTCGGCGATATTACCGAAGTAATAGGTGGGCAAAATACGGTTTAAGCCATAGCGATCAAAAATAATCAGATCAAAATCATAAAGCTTGATTTCAAAAAGCTCGCGGAAAGGGAAGGCAATCAACGAGAGTTCATTGTGCGGTGTCATATCGAGTTTGTCAGGCTCGCGCAGAATCGTGAAATGGACCAGATCGACGCCCGGGTCCGATGTCAGCAGGTTGCGCCATGTGCGCCCCCCTGCGTGCGGCTGACCTGATACCAGCAAAACTTTAAGGCGATCGCGTACGCCATTAATGATCAGCGGGATTTTATTATTGGCGAGCGTAAGTTCGCCATCCGTTCCGGAGGACTCAATATAGACGACGTTTTGTCCGGCATGGTTGATTTTGACCTGTAGCGTGTGTTCTTCGTTCAGGGGAACAAGGTCGATTTTGGCTTGGGTGTTATCCTGCCTGATCGAGACGGTTGCAAATTCATCCTTTTGTGCTGTGGGGTCATCGATACGGTAACGGATGGTAACTTCCTGTCCGACAATCCCATAGGCCGGGGCTTCGGTCATTACCAGTTGGCGGTCGCGTTCATTGCGGCGGCCACTGAGAAGGGCGTGAATAGGGCCATAAGATTCCGCCATTTGTCCATTGGCTGGCGCATCATGGACTTGACCGTCGGTTAGCATGATCACACCGGCGCGTCTGGCGGTTGGGACATCAGAGAAGGCATTATTGAGGGATTTGAAGAGGTCTGTCTGTCTGGCGGTGCCGGCTTGTTCCTCGGGAGCATCAATTACCCTGACTTCCAGCCCGCTATGGCCTTCGAGCTTTTCTTGGAGATAGGCAAGGGCTTTCTCTGTGCGGGCCTGACGGTCGCCGATTTTTTGGGATGGCGAACGGTCGGCCACGATCACGGCTACATCATTTACCGGCTCGCGCTGTTCTTCCACCAAAGAAGGATTGAGAAAAAGCATAAGGAAGCCTGCCACGCATAAGGTGCGGGTCATGATGCCGCTGCGGAAGAAGACCGCGGAGATCATCAGGAAAGAAAGCGCGAGGCACGCAATCAGCCATAGGCTGCTTTCTGGGATTAGCGGTGCAAAATGGATGGTGAGTGCGGCTGTGTTCATTTTACTTACTGCCCCAGCCTTTCAAGAATATGCGGAATATGGACCTGATCGGCTTTGTAATTGCCGGTCAGGGCATACATCATGACATTGACCCCGAAACGGTAAGCCATTTCTTGTTGGTGCGGATTTGTCGGGGTTGTCTGTGACCATCCGGCGGCCCAGTCATTACTGCCTATAATTAGCGATGAAACACCATCGCGGCCATTGGCACTATTTTCTTCGATCCATAATGTGCCGCCATTATAGCGGCCAGAAAATTGATCGAGCAGGTAGAAAGATTTTGTCAGGACATGGTCTTTGGGCGCGGTAACAAGTGGCGGCACGTTCAAATTGCCAAGAAGACGGCGCAGATGTGCGGCGTTCACACCGCTGGCGGTGTCACCAAAGCCGCTCGGGGTTGAGCTTTGATCACGTGTGTCGATCAAAATTGTGCCGCCATGATCAAGATAGTCCTGAATTTTTGAAAGGGCTTTACCACTCAACGCCGCTTGACCGGGGGTAATAGCCCAATAGATCAACGGGAAGAATGATAGATCATCGCTCTCAAGGTTGACCGAAACAATTCCTGCTGGCTCCACCGAAGTACGTTGTGTCAAAACAATGCCGAGACCCTCAAGGCCTTTATAGGAGAGATTATCTACTTCCGGTACACCCGTACGGATATAGGCCAGATGAATTTCTCCTGCGTAACGAATTTGGTCTTCCGGTGTCTCTGCAAAGGATGTTGCAGGCATGAAGCAGGCCAGAGCGTTCACCAGAAGGATGGCTGCAGCCCAGCGCGGTGAACGGGCCATCAGTTTCCATCCCGTTTGTAAAATAATCATAATCAGCCAATCGAGCATAAAGAGGGCAAGTGCGAGCAGCAGGACAGGGGGCATGAGGTCCTTTTCTGCTGTACCACCGTATAATTGTGTCGCTGTGCCATCAGGCATATCGGGGAACAGCCGCAAGGTCGGCAAATGGCTTCCCATGTTCAGGCTCCGCTGGAATCCGGCACGGCCATAGATACCGGGGGGATGGGTACTATCGGGGATAAAGTTCTCAAATTCTTCGGGTGATAGCGGGCGTGTCGTGGCATCGGGTTTTTGCAGACGGCCATAACCATCAAGGATGCTCAAGGGTTGCAAAGAGCCGCTGATGGCAGTGTCCTGCGCGAAAGATGATCCGGCCATGCTGATCGTGCGTTCGAGAATTTTTACGAACAAGCCCGAGAGCGCCAGATTGGACCATGTCGGGGTCGCGGTCGTATGCACAAGAACGATCAGACCCTTATCCAACTGGTCGGCTGTGATAAGTGGTGTGCCATCCTGAAGGGCGGCCCATGTTTTGCGCTCGATCTCCGGTTCCGGTTCGGCCAGAAGTTGCTGATGGATTACAAGATCATCAGGAATTTCCAATCCGAAATAGGGGCTACTTTCGGTAAAAGCGGCAAGCTTGGCAGGTTCTGCCCATGAGAGGGAGCCTTCAAGCGTGCGCCCGCCTTGGCGCAAGGTGACAGGGGTCAGGAAGCTTTCTCCCTGAGTCATATTCGGACCACCAAAACGGATAAGCAATCCCCCTTGGCGGACCCATTTTTCAAGATAGTCGAGATCCTCGGGTGGCATGGCCCCGACATCAGGCAGGATAAGAGCTTCAGGCTTTTGTTCTATAAGGTTGGCGAGTGTGCCTTTGGTGATTTTGGCATAAGGATCAAGAGCACGGCCTATGTAATGGGCGGCATCTGTTAATGGGGCTTTATCGCTGGAGTCGGGGGCGACAACGCCCACATTCTTGCTTAAGGCCGATGAGTCAAGGATAAGGGCAGACCCTGCGCTATCGCGGTTGGCAACTTGCAGACGCGCGGGCTGACCGCTCAAGGCTGCCGGAATATTAAACGTAAGGGGATAGGCAATTTTTTTGCCATCGGTTGTGACGTCAGCGCTATCGATCGTACGGCCATCTTGCGTCATGACTTTAATCGAGAGGGGTAACCCTGCCGGTGTTTGCGAGGGTACTTCCAGCAAAGCAGAGAGCGCACCGCTTTTGCCCTGTTCAGGGCGTAGTAGGACAGGGCGTTGCATGGGGGTAGGCTGCATGAAAACAAGGCCACCCTGATTTTGGAGTGTACGGGCCAGATTATCTGCCTTCTGATCCATGATGCCTGAAGCAAGCCAGAAGGTCTGGATATTTGATGTATCGCCTTTGGTATCGGTCTGAATTTTTCGAAGATGGGTAAGCGCCGCATCGTAATCGGAAAGCCATGCCAGCGGTTTCAATCCCCGTACCAATGATTGTGCTTCGCCCTTGGAGAGGGGACCGGAAACATAAGGATGATCTTTACCGGCTTCGGGTGCGGTGGTCATCAGATAGATAGTACGCTTTTCACGGGCGGCTTGTTCGATGATTTCTTGCGCTTGCGCGGTTTGCAGACGCCATGTTTGGCCGCTTGCCCAATGATTGTCGATGACGATCCGGACAGCACCGTTACCACTGATGCCTGCGGCCGGATTCATAACAGGACGGGCAAGAGCGAGGATAATGAGAGCCAGGGCCAGCATACGTAGCAACAGGATCGGCCAGGGTGTTTTGCTTGGGACTTGTTTCTGGGCATCAAGCCCCATCAGGAATCGTGCCGCCGGAAATACAATCAGGCGTGGTGCAGGTGGCGTGACCCGCAGCAGGAACCAAAGCACCGGCAGGAAGGCTAGACCCGCCAAGACCCACGGGCTGATAAAGGCAAAGCTACCGAAAGTGGCCGGAAACATCTTAAGGCCCCTTTCTGGTGCGGGCATCGCCCAGTAATTGCCATAGCGGCATCAGTGTTGTCGACATATCCTGATCGGTTATGTGCTGGGCGAGATGCCAGCCCTGATGCTTACATAGCGATTTCAGGTTTTCGTTATGCGCGGTCATTTTGCGTGCATAATCATCGCGGATGGTTTCGACATTGATGATGTGGTGTTTTTCACCGTTCTGGGGTGATTCAAAAATCACGCGGCCCCTGAAAGGCAGATTGATCTCCGCAGGGTCCAAAACCTGTAACAGCAGGATATTGACGGTGCGGCTCGCCAGAGCATGGACACTGTGTTCGATGTCACTTAAGGGGCAGAGAAAATCACCAGCGAGAATGAGCGTCGCATGGTGGGCCGGTTCACGTATCAAATGATGGGGCAGGGGGTCTGATCCATCCTCGGCCATTTTTTCGGCCAGATGTTGTAAAACATGCTCGCCGCGACCGGCCACGACACTGCCATCCAGCATGCCAACCAGTTCACCCGCTTGCTGCATGAGAATACCGAGTGAAAGAAGCAGGGTTGCCGCCGCTTCATGCTTGGTGGGCAGAATGGTACGTGAGGCATAGGCCATGTTCTGGTCACGCTGGCACCAGAGCAGGGCTGTCTGTGTTGTTTGCCATTCTTTCTGGCGGACATGAATTTTATCGCCACGACCTGATTGTTTCCAGTCAATATCCTGCGGTCTGTCGCCTGTGGCATATTCGCGGAACTGCCAGAATTTTTCGCCACTACCGGCGCGGCGTTGGGCGTGATCGCCCATTTTGATAGCAGCAGCGGCTTTTTCTGCGGCAATCAGAAGATCGGGGAATTTTCCGGCCTGCTTTCCGGCAGCCGCCCGCAAGCCCAGCGCGTTGAGGGCGCTTCGCGTCAGTCCGTGCAGGCGGGGTGTACTCATCATCGGGTAATATCCAGTTTACTTTTGGGGGCGTCCCTTAGATGTTTTTGCACATATCGGCAATCACATCGCTTAAGGTGATGCCATCAGCGCGAGCCTGATAATTCAGGGCCATGCGATGTTTAAGAATTGGTTCCGCGAGTTCAAGAACATCATCGACAGAAGGGGCCGGGCGATCATCCAGCAAAGCCTTCGCACGACAGGCCAGCATCAGGGCTTGGGAGGCACGCGGACCAGGGGCCCATGTGACGTAATCATTCACCATCTGGGTGGCTTCGGGACCGGGGCGGCCACGGCGCACGATTTTCAGGATGGCATCGACAACGCTGTCACCCACGGGTGTTTCGCGGACCAATGACTGGATCTCCAGCAGTTCTTCACCGTTCAGGACAGTTTGCAGATTGTTCTCGCGGTTGGTCGTGGTGACCAGCATCACCTGACGTTCGGCTGATTCATCGGGATAGTCGATATCAATCTGCATCAGGAAACGGTCAAGCTGTGCTTCGGGTAACGGGTATGTACCTTCTTGCTCGATCGGGTTTTGTGTTGCCATGACATGAAAAGGTTTGGGCAGGATATGCGGTTTACCGGCCACAGTGACGGAGCCTTCCTGCATCGCTTGCAGCAGGGCTGATTGTGTACGGGGGCTGGCGCGGTTGATTTCATCGGCCATCAGGAATTGTGTGAAGACAGGCCCTTCGATAAAACGGAAACTGCGTTTTCCTTTTTCATCTTCTTCGAGAACTTCCGAGCCCAGAATATCGGCGGGCATCAAATCGGGCGTACACTGGATACGGGCCGATGATATCCCCATCACTTTGGCAATTGTATCGACCATCAATGTTTTGGCCAGTCCGGGGACGCCGATCAGCAACACATGGCCGCCGGACATCAGTGTGATAAAGATGCGATCAACTGCCTGATCCTGACCAAAAATGACTTTGCCGATTTCGGCGCGGGCTTTTTTCAGGCTACTGGTCGCCTTTTCCAGACGCTTTTCGATATTTACGGGATTGGCGGATGTGGATACGGGACTGCTCACGGCGGGCTCCTGCAGGTAAGATAGGGAATCTGTCTGATATGGTTTATATTAATGCTGTTTGCGCGTTTGCACAGGGGAAAGAACGCTTATGCACGATCTCTTCTACAGGGAAGATATCTTTCGGGATTATGACCATGCGGCCAAGCGGGCGCGGGGGATCGATTTTACGATCGATTATCAGGGGCGCTGGTATTTTCATGGTGTGCAAAACCCCGGTCCGATCAAAAGAAAGGCGCTTGCGGCCCTTTTTGGCGGCGCGGGTTCAGGCTTTATGGCTGGAAAAGGTTTGCAGACGGATGAAGCGGGGGCATTTTTCCTGAAATCGCCCGAAGGCCGATACGGCGTAGAGGTTGAAGACGTTCCGTTTATTATCACTGCCGGAAATTTACATAATAACAACCTGGTATTGATGACCAACTTTGAGGAAGAATTTACGGTGGGACCTGACCATGATCTGGTTTTACGACCCGAACCGCATCAGGGCATAGATGTTTTTTATGCCCTTGTCAGAAAGGGGTTGTGGGGGCGTTTGACAACCCAGATGAATAACTGGCTGGTGACCAGCCTCTTGCAGGAAGACGGCGCGGGCTTCACACTGCAAAGCGGAGGCAAGCTGTTCAGGTTTGATGGTAATGAAAAGCATTAGAAAAATCGATCCACCATTATGGATGACCTCACCGGCGGTCAGGGTGGTTTATCAGGCTTTGAATACGGAATCTTCCCCGCAGGCTTTATTTGTGGGGGGCGCGGTCCGCAATATGCTGAGGAATGAAGTTGCTGGCGATATTGATATGGCGACCATTCATTTGCCGCAGGAAGTGCAAAAAAGGTTGGAAGCCATAGGCGTTAAAGTCATCCCGACAGGGATTGATCACGGTACGGTGACGGCTGTTAACCAAGGGCAAGTGATCGAGATCACGACCTTGCGCCGTGATGTCAGTACCGATGGCAGACGGGCGGTTGTCGCCTATACCGATGATTGGCAGGAAGATGCGCGCCGCCGCGATTTTACGATTAATACCTTACTGGCTGACATTGACGGCCATATATATGATCCGCTCGGGGAAGGGCTGAATGACTTTGTGCAGGGCCATGTGCGCTTTGTCGGGGATGCCCGCGCCCGTATAGCAGAAGATTATTTGCGTATCCTGCGCTATTTCCGTTTTCAGGGCTTATACGGTCTGGGCTTGCCCGGGGCAGCAACCTTGGCCGCCTGTGCCGAGGCCGCGCCGCAGATGGCGTATTTGTCGCGTGAGCGTATTACCCATGAAATGATAAAGATTGCCGCTTTTGATAATGCCGCCGATACGATAAGCCTGATGCGGGCTCACGGCATTTTGAAGGGTATTACTTCACCTGCATTTGATGAGGATTTGTTGAGAGAATTCTGTAAGCGACAGATTGAACAAAATCAGGTTGATGTGGTTGCGCGTCTATCTATCTTGCTGGCGTTTGATATCAAGAGGGCGGAGGAAAGATGGGCCTTAAGCACAGAGCAAAAGCGTTTCATCATATCCATGCAGCGTGCGGCTGTCCTTTTGGAGGAGCCCACGGCGCATAAGGTACATTGTTCTTTATATGATGAGGGCCTGACGGTAACTGTGCAGGCATTATTGCTTGTTTTTTCTAAGGCACGTCTGGGTAAGGAGCAAGAGCAACCCCTGATTCACGAGGCTATGCATTGGTCTGTGCCGGCGTTTCCGTTACAGGGTCATGATGTTATGGCGCTGGGTGTTAAGCAGGGGCCTGTACTTGGAAAGCTGCTGGCTGAGGTTGAGGCTTGGTGGAGGGCTTCGGACTTTGTGCCGGAGCGGACTCTTTGCTTGCAGCGACTTGAGGAACTGGTGTCACAATAATCGGCTGGGCTTCCGCTTTGGACTTGGTTGCTACCAGATAAACCTCTCTCAGGTTACCACGCCAATCTTCCAAATACTGGCTTTGTGCCCCTTCTGTACGGGGGTCTGCCAATTTAAAACCGTCTGTCTCCAGTTCACGCACAGTTTGTGTGGACAAGTATGAAGCGTTATGTTCAATCACCTCACCTTTCGCCAAAGCGGTCTGCAGTTCGCGTATGCGATGCTGGATTACCATGCGATCACGGTGCGGGGAATTGTTGCGGTTGCTCATTATGCCCTCTTTGTAATTTTATTACTTTAAAACGACATTTAAATCGTCATTTATTTCTCTATAAACGGGTTTTAGCACATAAAGTGGCGAGATAACCATAAAAATATCAGAAGGCAGCCATGATTTTTATGCAATGCACAACAGAAGCAGGGCCGGGAAAGTATGATCAAAACCATGGAATTATTTTGCATAATATTTAATGATGAGTTATAACCCTTTTTGTGGCTTTTTTGTGAAGCGTTTGCTAAGAGTCGCCCATGTGTAAGTACGCTCCCGATCTTTAGAAGGACCAGTGGATGCATATTGCTAGAATGAGTTTTGCGTCAGCCGCCTCAGGTAAAAATGAAGGTGAACTTGACGGTCTTCACTTTCTTATCCGCACGGATGCCCGTTTTGCTACAGATGGGTTCAGAAAAAATTTGCTCTGTGCCTTATCGGGAAATTCATCAGGTCCGATTTTCAATGGCCGCTCGACAGGTCATGAAATGACACAGATGGAAGCAGATGTTCTGGCATCGGTTCATAATGCTTACCGCGAGTGGGGGCACAGTGTTCTTGGTTCGATATCGAGACATGTGAATTACGATCTCTATAACATTTCCAACAGCGCTCTTTCCGTAGATTTTTTTGATTCCCATGCGTTGGCTGAAAAGATTGCCAAGAACGCCGATGAATTTCTGGCATCGACACCGGGATATGATGAAACAACACCGACTGTATATGTTTCTCTGGATGAAATGTTCCATGAATGCCGTTCTCCCTGGGCGGAGATTGCCTTCTCGCGTTTATTCTCTTTGAAGGGTGATCAGCAATTTGGTTATACGGCACGTCCTGGTAAAAAGCCGATTGATGAACAACTGAACGATTTTGTTCAGCAGGTCAAAGGCCTCAAAGATATGACCGGTCAGGATGTAAAGATTGTCCTTCTGGAAGACAATGTCCGTCATGCAAAAATGCTGAACTGGGTTATTGATCTGATGGATAAGAAAGGCGTGTTCGAACACGCCTCTGTCGCTTGTATCTCCACATGTTTCTGCAGTGCGTCCGAGCAAGAACGGGCGGCCATCGTTTCAAATGGCAAGTCGGTGCCTTTGGTTGCGGCTGCTGAATGGGATTCAAAAAGCTTTGAAGTCTCAACCCCGCGTGATCTTTTCTTTGATGGTTATGTTGTAGAAGTTGACGGCGAAACAACACGGTTGCCAGGTATCTTTATGGATGTTGAAAAGCTTTTTAAAGTTTGCCCTGAAAAAGTAGAAGAGTTTACCGAAGAAATCCGTGGTGCCAGCCTTCGCTTTTGCGAGCAGATGGAAAAAGAGTGGGGTATTAATCCTCCTCTGGCATGGTTTACCGGCGCCAAGGCTATTGCCCATATCACAGGCAAATCCCTCGAAACACCGATGTCTGAAATTCTGTCCGAGCTTGATATGGTGCTGAAAAAGGATATTTCTTTTCCTGCGAAGGCCGCCGTTTCGTCAAAGCCGGCTTAACAGTTGTCTATTATGAATGACCATCCGGTAATTATCGATTGCGACACAGGGCGTGATGATGCCCTGTCGATATGGCTGTGTCTGGCCATGGGTATGAACCTCAAAGCTGTTGTCGCGTCTTACGGCAACACAGCCCTTGAAAATGTTTCCGAGAATTGTGCGCGTGTTCTGGCGCTGGCGGGGCGTGAGGATGTGTCTTTGTGGCAAGGTGAAAACTTCCCTCTACAGTCCCATAAGGGTGTTGATCAGATTTTGCTGCCCAAGCAAAAGCTATCCGGAAACGGTTTGTGTAATCTGGAATTACCGCGGACGAGGCTCAGGGCTGTGCCGCAAACAGCCGAGCAACGCGCCCATGAAATGAAAGAAATTGCCACATCGGAGGGGCCTATTTCCTATGTCATTCTGGGGCCTGCAACAAACTTTGCTAAAGCTTGCGAGTATCTGGGAGATGATGCCCGTCATGTTATTGAGAATATAACAATGATGGGCGGTAAACTTGATCCTTTATGGGATGAGATGCCGGGTGCAGATTTTAATCTGGCTTGTGATCCTTATGCTGTGCAGGCGTTATTGGATTATAGTTCATGTGAAGGATTTGATGTCCGGTTTGTGCCAATGAATGTCACGTGGCCGATAGTTCTGGACATGAATCAGCTTGAAAAATTGAGATCTGATTCCGCTATAGGTCAGACAGCGATTGATTTAATGATTGCCCATGCCCGTCATTTTGCGCCTGAACCTGTTTTCCGCTTCCATGACCCTTGTGTCATTTTGGCCTTGCTTGAGCTGGATAGCTACCGCGACCAACGTTTAAGCATAAATTGCGATGAGGAATCGTCCGAGTTTGGGCGTTTGACGGTGAATGAACAGGGCATTCACGCAAATATTTTGCAATCAACATCAGAGATGCGTGCGCACTATCTCGATAAAATTCTGACGTATCTTCATATCCATCAGAATAACTGATTACGGCCATTTGGCTTCGGGGGGCAGGGACATCAGAATGGCTTCTGTGTTGCCGCCTGTCTTCAGTCCGAACTGTGTGCCGCGGTCATAGACCAGATTAAATTCGGCGTAACGGCCCCGTTTGATCAGTTGGTGTTCGCGCTGATCGGTGGTCCAGTCCTTGTTCATGTGACGGCGCACGATCTGCGGATAGATATCGTTGAATGTACGGCCGACATCCTGAGTGAAGGCAAAATCGGCATTCTTGTCGCCACTATCAAGATAGTCATAGAAAATGCCGCCGACACCGCGCGCTTCGCCACGATGAGGGATAAAGAAGTAATGGTCACACCACTCTTTATATTCCTGATACGAACGTGGCGGATGCCGATCGCAGCATGCCTTTAGGGCGGCGTGGAAATCAGCGGTGTCCTTTTCAACCTCGAACATCGGATTTAAATCGGTTCCTCCACCAAACCAGCTTTTGGATGTAACGATCATGCGCGTGTTCATGTGAATGGCGGGTACGAGGGGGGATTGCATATGGGCCACCAGCGAGATACCGCTCGCCCAGAATTGCCCGCCATTTTCGGCAGCACCGGGGATTTGTTTACGGAAATCATCACTGAACTCTCCAAAGACGGTCGAGATATTAACCCCGACCTTTTCAAAGACACGTCCACGCATAAGGGACATTTCGCCGCCACCGCCGCCCTCGCGTTCCCAAGGTTTACGTTCAAAGCGGCCCGCAGGATGGTCTTTGAAGCTTGTACCGGTCAGTTCGTCTTCCAACTGTTCAAAGGTACTGCAAATAGTGTCGCGTAGACTTCTAAACCATGCTGCGGCATCTTTTTTCATAATTTCTACAGCGGTAAGGGCTTCAGCGGCCATGACATCTATCCGTTTTGCGTCTATCGAATGGGTCATTACCTTTAATATATTGTGGGCGCGTGTCAATCTTAGTTTTTCATAATATTATAAGGGGCAGTGACTTGTTCATGACTACCCTCCGGTTGTGCGAGAGGGCTTGCATCATCCAACAATTCCAAGTACATGACAGTGTTATCCGTTCAGGGGGATTCCCTGAATAATTACGTATTCTGACTAATTTTCCGGGATTCTCTCATGAGTGCTCAGACAAACAATCATAGTTCCGATGAAGAAGGCCAAACACGCCGCGATTTTCTGATGCTGACAGCTGGTGCTTTCGGTGCAGTAGGCGCGGGATGCTTTGCGTGGCCCTTTATCGACTCCCTTAATCCGGCAGCCGATACGTTGGCGATGTCGACCACAGAAGTGGATCTTGGTCCCATTCAGGAAGGTCAGGCTATTACAGTGAAATGGCGCGGCAAGCCTGTGTTCATTCGTAACCGTACAGCCAAAGAAATTGAAGACGCCCGCGCCGTGGATATTTCCAGCTTGCGCGACAAGCAGTCGGATCAGGATCGCGTCCAGAAAGATCAATGGCTGGTGATGCTGGGTGTTTGTACGCACCTTGGCTGTGTGCCGCTCGGTCAGAAAGAAACAGATCCCAAAGGTGACTTTGGCGGATGGTTCTGCCCGTGTCATGGTTCGCACTATGATACATCAGGCCGTATTCGCAAGGGGCCGGCACCGAAGAACCTGTCCGTTCCCGAATATAACTTTGTCACCGATACGCTGATTAAAATCGGTTGATAC
This sequence comes from Micavibrio sp., assembly GCA_046294845.1. Lineage (GTDB taxonomy): Bacteria > Pseudomonadota > Alphaproteobacteria > Micavibrionales > Micavibrionaceae > Micavibrio_C. The sequence goes on from JBKBNU010000001.1 coordinate 1,212,074, forward strand.
AACAACATTCTCTAGCATACGGAGTTTTCTAAATGGGTAGTGGTCAACGCGCAGAATTCAAAAATCCGGTTGTGAGCTGGATTGATGAGCGTCTCCCGGTATTTTCCCTGATGCAAAAGGAATACGGCGTATTCCCGACACCAAAAAATTTCAACTATTTCTGGAATTTTGGTGCGATTGCCATGGTGATGCTGATCACCATGATCGTGTCAGGTATCGTATTGGCTATGCACTACACGCCGCATGCCGATTATGCCTTTAACTCTGTCGAGCGTATTATGCGTGATGTGAACTGGGGCTGGATGATCCGCTACATTCACATGAACGGTGCATCTTTCTTTTTTATTGCTGTTTACATCCATATCTTCCGTGGGATGTATTACGGTTCTTACAAGAAGCCCCGTGAATTGCTGTGGATTTTGGGCGTTGTGATCTTCCTGCTGATGATGGCAACAGCCTTTATGGGTTACACCCTGCCGTGGAGCCAGATGGGCGGTTGGGCCGCGACGGTTATTTCCGGTTTCTTTACAGCCATTCCGGTTGTCGGCGATATGGTCCAGACATTGCTGCTGGGGGGGTTCTCGGTCGATAATCCGACACTGAACCGGTTCTTCTCGCTGCACTATCTGCTGCCGTTTGTGATTTTTGCTGTGGTGTTCCTGCACGTATGGGCGCTACACGTATCCGGTTCCAACAACCCGCTGGGTATTGATGTGAAGGGGCCGCAAGATACGCTGCCGTTCCATCCTTTCTACACCATGAAAGATATGTTTGGTCTGGGCGTGTTCCTGATGCTGTATGTCATTGTGACATTCTTCTTCCCGAATATGTTTGCCCACCCTGATCACTTTGTTGAATACAACTCGATGGTGACACCGCCGCATATTGTGCCCGAATGGTACTTCCTGCCGTTCTATGCTGTGCTGCGTGGTCTGACATTCGGTGTTAACCCTTATATCGGCATTTCTCTGCTGATGGCGATTGTCGTGATGGCACCGGTCTATTGCGGTCCTGACAAGAAGACAGGTGTCTGTGGTCTGGTTTGTACGCTGGGTCGTAAATTCGTTTGGCCGCTGATCATCGGGGCAGGCATATTCTTTATGCTGGGATATCTGTCCCAGACGGAAAAAGCTGCTGGTGGTGTGGTTCTGCCGTTGCCGTTGGCCGACATGGTTTTCGTGAATGCAAAACTGGCTGGTGTTCTGGCGATGTTTGGTTCGGTGATCCTGCTGGTGTTCATGCCATGGCTTGACTGGCATCCGGTACGTTCTGCCCGTTTCCGCCCGTTGTTCAAACTGGCGACATTGGTACTGGCATTCGACTTTGTGGTGCTGGGTTATGTAGGGATGGAAACAGCCGATGCGGCCTTGTTCGGTGTTATCCCACTGTTGTGGCTTGGCCAGCTGGGTACAGGTTTCTACTTTGCCTACTTCCTGGTCATTCTGCCCTGGCTGTCCCGTTACGAGAAAGCCCTGCCGCTGCCGGAAAGCATTAATGAAGCTGTTCTGAAAGCTAAAGCGTAAGCATAAGAGAAAGAGATACGGAGTAATATCATGACGATCAGAAAACTGGCTCTTGTGACTTGTGTGGCTGTCAGTGCTTTGTTCCCTGTAGCGGCCAGCGCTGCGGAGGGTGGCCATATGCCCGAACTGGAATGGTCTTTTGAAGGACTGACAGGTACATATGATAAGTCACACCTGCAGCGTGGCTTCAAAGTGTACCGTGAAGTCTGTGCTTCATGCCATTCTATGGATCGTTTGTATTATCGTGATCTGGCGGCGCTGGGGTACAGCGATGCTCAGGTCAAGGCTATCGCTTCCGAGTACAGCATTGTTGATGGCCCGAATGAAGAGGGTGAAATGTATGAGCGCCCGGGGCGCCCGAGCGATCATTTCAAATCGCCATTCGCAAACATGGAACAAGCCATGTATGCGAATGGAGGTGCTTACCCCCCCGATATGTCATTGCTGGCCAAGGCGCGTCACGGCGGTGCGAATTATATCTATGGCATCCTTACAGGTTACCATGAGGCGCCAGAGGGTACTGACATACCGACAGGAAAGTATTGGAATGCCACGATGCCTGGTCATGTGATTGCTATGGCGCCGCCTTTGCAAGATGGACAGGTTTCTTATGATGATTCTGCCCCGCAAACCGTTGATCAATATGCGAAAGATGTCGCGACATTCCTGGTTTGGGCGGCAGAGCCCCATATGGAGGAACGCAAGCGCATAGGTATTAAAGCCTTCCTTTTCCTTCTGATCTTTACCGGTGTCATGTATAATGTAAAGAAGAAGCTCTGGGCGAAACTTCACTAATCTAGCCCGTCCAGAACGGTAAAGCGTATGACTAATCAAAAGCCGACGGGGGCCGCAGCAGGCACAGCTGCAACCGTACAGGATAAGCGTATGCAAGCGCGGGCCCTCCTGATCAAGTCCAAGGTATACAGGCTCTTTGCTCTGGTTTTTGCCTTGGTGGGGATCACCGTTTTTATTGTCCTTTATCTAAAAAACATTGAAGGACAGTTTTTCGATTCCTTAAGAAGTCCCATGACAATCGTCATATTGGTTTTCCCCTTTTTGCCCGCCGCAGTTTTGTCATGGCTGGCCAATAAACAGGAAAAAGCTTTTATGACGTTGCTGAATTCGTCATTGCCAGAGCAGGCCAAGAGCAAATAAACTTGCTCCATGCGTGATGTAAAACAGGAAATCCTCCATTTTTGGTTTGAGGAAAGTCAGCCTTCGCAATGGTTCCAAAAGAACGGCGATTTTGACAATCTTATCTATGACCGGTTCTATCCGTCCTACCGTCTGGCAGCGGAAGGATTGTGTGATTCATGGCAGGATGATGCGGAAGGGGCGTTGGCGCTTTGTCTGGTCCTGGACCAGTTTCCACGCAATATGTTCAGAGGCATGGCAGAGTCATTTGCAACCGATGCCAAGGCGTTGCGTGTGGCGTCTTTAGCCCTGCATAAGGGATTTGACCATCTGCTGCCTCCGGTGAAGCGCCGCTTCCTCTATCTGCCGTTCGAGCACAGCGAGGCGCTTTCGGATCAGGACAAGGCGGTTGTCTTGTTTGCGGCTATGAAGGATGAAGATCCCTTGGGCTATGATTATGCGCTGCGGCATAAATCGGTAATTGAGCGTTTTGGGCGGTTTCCCCACAGAAATGCCATATTGGGCCGACAGAATACGGCCGAAGAAGATGAATATCTTGCTCAACCCGGTTCCGGGTTCTAAAATCATTTGATTAAAGCGTATTTTATAAACAGGGCTCCTTTTGATTATTGCAACCCCCTCACTGGTTCTTTTGAATGTGATCAGCGGCGTCTGTGTGCTGCTGTGGGGGTTACGCGCGGTCAAATTGGGAATGACCAAAGCTTTTGGTCAGGGACTTAACAAGGCAATCTCGTGGGGGACCAATAACCGTATCCGTGCTTTCTTTGCCGGTGTTGGTGTAACAACACTTCTGCAAAGTTCTACCGCCACAGCCATGATCGTCGCTTCTTTTACAGGACGTCGCATGATGACCGGGGCAGGGGCTCTGGCGGTTATTCTGGGGGCTGATGTCGGCACGACGATTGTTGCCCAGCTTCTTACATTTGATCTGAGCTGGCTGATGCCCTCACTGATGATATCGGGTTTTGTTGTCTATAAGGTTTTCGAAAATCGTCCTGGTCGTCTTTCCCACTTTGGAAAAATGTTGATTGGTCTGGGCTTGATGCTGCTGGCTTTAAGCTTGATCAAGCAAGGGGCGGCACCGTTGCGTGAGTCTGAAATTCTGCCGCAGGTTCTGGACTCACTGGATCAGGATCCTGTGCTTTTGGTGTTGATCGCTGCGATGCTGACATGGTTGTGCCATTCTTCGCTGGCGATTGTTTTGTTATTGGGGTCTTTGACGGCCGCACATATTGTTCCCATGCATGTGGCATTGGCAATGGTGTTGGGGGCCAATCTTGGCGGTGTGATGGCGCCGCTGGTCGCGACGCTTAAAGATGGTCCGGAAGCAACACGCGTACCGGTGGGTAATTTGCTGATGCGGTTGACAGGGGTGATTATTATTCTGCCGCTTCTTGAGCCCGTGCATACCATTCTTTCTTCCGTGAGTGAAGATCCCGCACGTATGATCGTCAATATGCACATGGCCTTTAATATTATGCTGGCAGGATTGTTTTTGCCTTTTACGGGACCTCTTTATAATCTGACTTTACGCCTTATTCCCGATCGCCCTGATGCTGACGATCCGGGCCGGGCGCGTTATCTTGATGAAAAGCAGATGGATATTCCGGCGATTGCTTTGGCATCGGCCGGTCGTGAAACCTTGCGTATGGCGGATTTGGTCCAGAGCATGATGGAGGATACCATCGTAGCGTTGCGGACCAATGATGAAAGTATTGTCTATCGCATTCGTGCGCGTGACGATGTTCTTGATAAGCTGAACAAGGCTGTAAAACTTTATATGGCCAAGATGACTCGTGAATCTCTCGATCCGGAAGATACGCAGAACTATGTGCGCACATTGTCATTTGCCACCAACCTCGAGAATGTGGGCGATACCATCGATAAAAGCCTGATGGAAATGGCCTTGAAAAAGATTCGGGAGCATAAACGCTTTTCCGATCGCGGCTGGAACGAAATTCAGGACATTCATAAAACTGTCCTTGAAACCGTACGTCTGGCGCAAACAGTGTTCGTTACCAATGATGTCGATCTGGCCCGTAAAATGATCGAGGAAAAGGAACGTCTGCGTAAGGCCGAGCAAAAAGCCACGGCCAACCACATGGACCGTATTCGCGAAGGTGTGCCGGAAACGATTGCCACCAGCGGGTTGCATCTTGATATCATCCGTGATTACCGCCGCATCAACAGCTATATGTGTTCTGTGGCCTATCCGATTCTGGAAGAGGCGGGCCAGTTACATGGCACCGCGTTGAAGCCCGAGCAAAAGCAGGAACACAAGCCTGAGAAGCCTGCCGCCGAAGAGAAATCTGCGGATGATGCAGCGCCGCAAGAAAAAGCCACCAAACACTAATTTTATGGATATTCAGCACGCTCTGGGGGATTTCGAAAGCCCGCCGGATCGTGTAAGAATAGCGCCATATTCAAAAAGTTTTTGTAACAGGAGAATTTTAAATGTCCCATGCTGTTGCTGTGAAAGTGAGTTCTATGATGAGTGACCATAGCCCAATTCTGGAAGCCCTAGGCTTAAACGGTAAAATGCTGAGAGGGGGTGATTTGCCCGTGCGTTCTCCGATTGATGGTGTCGAACTGGCGTGTCTGCAACAGCAAAAGACCAGTGATGTAGCGGCGACAGTTAAGAAGGCTCAAGACGCATTCAAAGAATGGCGCGCTGTGCCAGCACCTGTGCGTGGTGAATTGGTTCGTTTGATTGGTGAGGAGCTACGTTTGCACAAACAAGAGCTCGGGCGTCTGGTCACGCTGGAATGTGGCAAAATCCTTTCCGAAGGGTTGGGCGAAGTGCAGGAGATGATCGATATTTGCGATTATGCTGTCGGTCTTTCTCGTCAGCTTTATGGTCTGACGATTGCCTCTGAACGCCCCGGCCACCATATGCGTGAAACATGGCACCCCTTGGGGCCTGTGGCTGTCATTACCGCTTTCAATTTCCCTGTGGCCGTTTGGGCATGGAATGCGATGATTGCCTATGTCTGTGGCAATAGCGTGATCTGGAAGCCTTCCGAGAAGACACCGCTGACGGCGCTAGCCTGTAAAAACATCTACGAGAAAGCCGCCGTCAAATTCCGCGCTGCCGGTCATAAATTGCCGGATGGTTTGATGGAAATTCTGATCGGTGGCCGTGATGTCGGCGAAGCTCTGGTCGATCATCATGATGTGCCGTTGGTCAGTGCCACGGGCAGCGTACCGATGGGCCGCGCCGTCAACCAGAAGGTCGCAGGCCGTTTGGGCCGTTGCTTGCTGGAGCTGGGTGGCAATAACGCGATGATCGTTTCGCCGGAAGCCGATCTTGATATGGCCGTACGGGCAATTCTGTTCGGGGCTGTGGGAACATCGGGCCAGCGTTGTACAACACTGCGCCGTCTGATCGTCCATAAATCTGTCTATGATAAGTTGGTGCCTTCGCTGCAGAAGGCCTATGGCGCCATTCGTATTGGTAATCCGCTTGATGCCCAGACATTGAATGGCCCCCTGATTGACAAGGCTTCGTTCGATGCGATGCAGGCCGCGCTGAAGAAGGCAGAGGCTGAAGGCGGCAAAATTCTGACTGGTGGCCAACAGGTTAAACCGCAAGGAATGGAAGGGGGCTATTATGCCCAGCCCGCACTGGTCGCAATGCCATCGCAGACATCTGTTGTGAAGGCTGAAACCTTTGCCCCGATTTTGTATGTGATGAAATATTCGGATCTGGAAGAAGCCATTACCATGCAAAATGATGTACCCCAAGGTTTGTCATCTTGTATCTTCACCTTGAATGTGCGTGAAGCCGAACGCTTCTTGTCCGCAACGGGCAGTGACTGCGGGATTGCCAACGTCAATATTGGCCCGAGTGGTGCCGAGATTGGCGGGGCCTTCGGTGGCGAGAAAGAAACCGGCGGTGGCCGTGAAAGCGGTTCCGATTCATGGAAGGCCTATATGCGCCGTCAAACACAGACCGTCAATTACTCGGCGGCCTTGCCTTTGGCACAGGGTGTAGTCTTTGATTTGTAATGATTTTTCGTGTGATTAAAGAATTAGATTCAATTTTAGCTAATCTTTAAGAGGACTTAACTGTTAACACGTTAAGATGTGAGTATAGGAATGTTGTTCCTCCTCACACGCAACACCTACTCAGCCACCTGTAACGGGTGGCTGATTTTTTGTTTTCTCCTCAAAATCAAAGTGCACAAAAATGAAAGTTTAACTTTCTCTTAACTATTGCCGTGAGATGCTGATCTTATGGTTAGGTGCAGGGTTTAAAGTTTATTGTAGCGGGGGGCTTTAGGGCGCCCCGTATTCCTGCGCAATATTCAAAACTGATAGTCTTAAAGGAGAATTCAATATGCCAGCATCGCGTGGAAAGCTGAAAAACCGTCTTGAAGCTTTAAAGAGTCGTCATGCCGTTTTGTCTGCACAGCTTGAAAGCGAACTGAAACACCCGCACCGGAGCGAGGTGGCGTTAAAAAGATTAAAAGTGGAGAAGTTACGCATTAAAGAAGAAATTGAAATGGAAGCGCGCGGTAGCGCTTGACGGATATTGCCCTTCCGTTACTGATTTAAACCGCATGCAAAACGCGGCTCCTTGGATGAAGGGGCCGCGTTTTAAATGTGATGGTCCGGCAAATCCTAGTTGCTGGATGATTTCAGGAAGTTCGAGAAATCAAATCCCGATGACGGGCTTGATTTTTCGGTTTCCTGAAGGCCTGCAGATTCCTGCTGGTATGCTTTTTCCTTATGGGCGGCAATCTCCTCGGGGGTCTTGCCTTGGGCTTTCAGGCCCTTGCGGGAAGCGGCATCCAGATCGCCATAGGTGCAAAGACCGCAATCAACCGGATGGCGGGCCTTGATGTTCGGCATGTTCGGGTGCTCGCGATCGCGGATCGACTGGATCGTGGGCTTGGTTGTGCCGATCAGCTTGCAAATCTGCGCATCGGAAATTTCCGGATTGTGTTTCAGGATGTAGGCAATCGCATCGGGTTTGTCCTGACGCTTGGTCACCGGTGTATAGCGCGGGCCTTTGGCACGTACTTTTACGCTCGGCAGATCGCTTTTCGCCATCTTCATGCAATAGGTACCATCACCGTTCAGGGCATCGTTAATCGCCTTGTCCAGCTCTTCTTTTGTCACCTCATTATGTTCGACCGGATTACGGCCCACGATACCGCGACCGACTTCTTCATCGGCCATGGCTTGCACTTCGATGTGGTGCAGGCCGGTAAAAGCGGCAATCTGTTCGAATGTCAAAGGGGTGTTCTCCACCAGCCATACAGCGGTTGCCTTCGGCATTAGCAGTCCGGCAACAGGTATCTTCGCAGCCATTTTATTCATCTCCTTGTTTTTACAGGGCCTTGTTCAAAGGCCAAAACTTGTTCCAAAAATCCCAAAACTTCCTTGCGTCCGGCTCCCATCTTTCAGGGACCATGTCACGACTTATCGAATGTCGGGAATAGCAGGAATATAAGGGTTTCCGCCGCCATAGGCCAGCTTTAATTTATTTACATAATTCATTTATTCTGAGTATTGACTGTCAAAACAATCTTTCCCACATGATCGCCTTGTTCGAGGGCTTGGTGCGCGGCGGCGGCTTCGGCAAGGGGGAAGGTTTTATAGATCACGGGTTTGATTTTTCCGGCTTCAATCCATGGCCATACGGTTTCACGCAATCCCTGTGCGAGGGCGGTTTTCTCGGCAACCGAACGGTTACGCAATGTGGACCCGCTCAGGGTCAGGCGTTTTTGCATGATGGTGCGGATATCTATTTCTGCGGTCGTGCCGTTTTGTGAGGCGATGCTGACATGGCGCCCGCCATCACGCATGACTTTCAGATTTTTGGCGACGTAATCGCCGCCGACCATATCAAGGACGACATCGATATCGCTCAGGATATCTTCGAATTTCTGTGTTTTGTAATTCAGGGCCTGATCGGCGCCGAGCCTGATGCAGGCGGCGCATTTTTCTTCCGATCCTGCGGTGACGATAACGCGGGCGCCATGGGCTTTGGCCATCTGGATGGCGGTGGTGCCTATGCCCGAGCTGCCGCCATGGACCAGCAAGGTTTCACCGGATTTGAGTGCGCCCCTGACAAACACATTGTTCCATACCGTAAAGACAGTTTCGGGCAGGGCGGCCCCTTGGATCATGTCCAAACCGGCGGGCAGGGGCAGGTATTGCCCCCGTGGCACGCAGACATATTCGGCATAGCCGCCGCCCGCGATCAGGGCGCAAATTTTTTCCCCCGTGCCGACGATTTCACCGGCAACTTCCAGCCCCGGAATGGGGGTAACGCCGGCAGGGGGCGGGTACTTGCCCAGACGCTGCAACAGGTCCGGACGGTTCACACCGGCGGCATGGACCTTGACCAAGACCTCGCCGGCCTGGGGTTCAGGGATAGAAAAGTCTTTTATTTCAAGGACTTCTGGTCCACCGAAGGCCCGAATATCGATGGCTTTCATCTTGTGTTGCGTTTGCGCGGTCATGTGCGTAATCTTGGGGGCTTTTTCAGGCAAGTGCAAGTGGACTGATATGTTTGATGATGATCTTGAGCCGCGGACGGGCAAGCCCAAACCCCGCAATCTGGACAGCCTCTCGGTAGAGGAGCTTCACGATTATATCGCAGATCTGAAATCCGAAATCGTCCGCGTTGAAGCCGAAATTGTGAAGAAGAAAAAGCATCTGGATGCTATGACATCTCTGTTCAAATAATGTGAGACTCCCATGCGTATAGAAGAAGATATTAAACTGGACTTCAAAGATGTCCTGATCCGTCCCAAGCGTTCAACTCTGGCCAGCCGCAAAGAAGTTGATATTAAACGTAGCTATGAATTCAAATGGAGCCGCCAGACCTATAAGGGTGTGCCGATCATTGCCGCCAATATGGATGGTGTCGGCACGATGGCGATGGCCCGTGCGTTCAAGGATATGGATCAAGGCATGACTGTGGCCTTGCATAAACATTACAGCCTTGAATCATTGATCGCGTTCTATCAGGAACAAGGCAACGCCAATGCATGGTACAGCATCGGTGTAACCGAAAAAGACGAAGAGAAGCTTGATGCCTTTATCAAGCACAGCCTGCATAAATCGGGCAAAGGCATCGACAAGCTGTGCATCGATGTTGCCAATGGTTACAGCGAGCCATTTGTGTCTTTTGTGAAGAAGATGCGCGACAAGCTGCCCGATATTACCATTATGGCCGGTAATGTGGTTACAGGTGAAATGACTGAAGAATTGCTGCTTTCGGGTGCCGATGTTGTGAAAGTGGGCATTGGCCCGGGCAGTGTTTGCACAACACGCAAAATGACCGGTGTCGGTTATCCCCAGTTGTCTGCTATTATTGAATGTGCCGATGCGGCCCATGGTTTGGGCGGTCTGGTTTGTGCCGATGGCGGTTGTACGGTTCCGGGCGATCTCGCCAAGGCATTTGGTGCGGGTGCTGATTTTGTGATGCTGGGCGGTATGCTCGCAGGTCATGATCAATGCGAAGGTGATGTCATTGAAGAGGATGACAGAAAATATGTTGTCTTCTATGGCATGAGCAGTGATACCGCTATGCACAAGCATGCAGGTGGCGTTGCTGAATATCGCGCCAGCGAAGGCAAAACCGTGCGTATTCCCTATCGTGGCGATGCACAAGCCACAGTGACGGCAGTTCTGGGCGGCATACGTTCGGCTTGCACTTATGTCGGGGCACGCCATTTGAAAGAGCTGTCGAAGCGCACGACTTTTGTCCGCGTCAGCCAGCAGCTCAACACTGTTTTTGGTAACGAATAACCACATTATGGACAGACATTATGCGGATTGCGGTTCCAGAGCCGATCGCGTAATGTACTGTCTTCTTCAAGATCAAGGAGCAATCTGATGGATGAAACTGGAAAAAGACTTCATGATGCCGCTGAAAAATGCATCAAAAGCCACGAAGCCTGGCAACAAGACAAGAAAGATCAGGTGGCGCGCGAGTCTTTGAACGAGTCTTTGCATGAACTGCGTCGTGCGACAGCGGCTCTCGAGATTGATATGATCCGTGAAGAGCGTTTGTCGGGCGTGTCTCGTCCTATGCCGACACCGGGCCATCGTTCCATGCGTAAACCGCATCATGATGATAATGGCGGCCAAGGCGATGATATCGGCAATCGTGGTTTTGATGAGGATTCAGATCGTGGTAACGGCAATGGTGGCGGTGGTCATCATCAAGGCGGTGGCGGTGGACACGAAAACCGTGGTCCGCGCCGCTCCAGTGGCGGCGGTGGCCGTTCAGGTGGTGGTCGTCCGCAACGCAGCGGTCCCCGTGATAACGGTGGTAACGAATAAATAAAAGGGACTTAGCTGCGGGCGACTTCGCCTGCGCCAATTTCTTCTGTACCCAAGGCCGCCGCAAGGCGGCTTTGAGCGCTTCCGGGTCTTAGAGGCTGTTGCTGGCTTTCATGCGGTGACCAGCCGGAAAGGAAAAGCATTTCAAAGGTCGCATAAATGCGGCCATCTTCTTCTTTAAAATGGGTTTGATAATAATCAGCCATCGCCATCATCAGTGATTTTCGTGTCAGGGTCTTGGGGCGGGCTATCAGGCTGTTGGTTTCGCCAAGGCCGCGCAGATCCTTCATCAAGGCAAAGGCATGATCATAGATTACTGTAATTTTCTCGGCATCGACAACGGGCAGGGCATAGCCCGCGCGTTGCATCAGGGCAGCGGCCTGCTGTTTATCAATGCAGGGGTGAACGCGCATATGGACACCGCCCGTCATATCCATTTCTGTTTGCATGAAGGATTGGCGCAATTCCATCAAAGTAGACTCGCCCGGAAACCCTCCCAGAAATAATCCATCGGGCTTGAGTGCTATTTTAATCTGCGTCAGGAAACCCGGCACATCATTGATCCGGTGCAGGGTAAAGGGGCAAAGGACCAGATCGAAGCTGTGCGCAGGAAAGGACAGGGATTCATCATCTATCACAATAGTGGTAAAACTATCGGGGAGGGTGCTGGCGATAACCAGATCGTCAATTTTACCGCTATCTTTCAGGCGATTGAGGGTTTTTGAGGAATGATGGTGGCCGATCAGCAGGGCCTTGGGGTAATGGCGTTTGATATCATCCAGGCGTTCGCAAAGCAGGCCCAGGTTCCAATCAGCCAGAAAGTTTCCGTTATCGGCGTTGCACGATGACCGTGCCTTGGCGCGGCGGTTTTGGCCGCGATCAAAGATAATCGGGCTTTGGGTCATTACTTGGGATCCAGACGTTTGTTGCTGTCGGGGTCCAGGGGGGCTTGCTTTTCTTGCTGCTTGGGTTCTTCTGCGCGCTTGCCCAGACCACGCATATCTTCACCACGAAGGGCGATCGGCGTGGCATGATCAGGGGCAACCTTGATAGCAAAATCGCGTTTGACGCTATGTTCGCTGGCGGCACCCAGACGGGCCAGTGTACGGGCAGCGATAACCATGAAGGGCAGATCGCAATCGTACCACAGCAACCAGCAGAGTTTCTCGAGAGGAGCATATTGTGTCATGCCGTACAGAGGCTTGGTGACACCACGGGCAACACCTGTCAGGGCAAACGGGAATATGCGTTGCGGTGTAACGCCGTTATGGCAGAAGAAACTTTCACCCATACGGGCAACATTTTCGACGGGGACTTCGAATTTTTCAGCGATATAGCGGCGGGCCATTTCGATATTGGTGATTTCGCGTGGCAGCTCCAGAGAAGGTGCCGTCACTGTCATGCCGTTACCGCTATAACGTTGCGGGATCGGCAGATATTCCATGCAGAATCCTGCCATCACTTCGCCGGAATGGCTTTTGGTCAGGGGCATGATCACAGCTTTGTTCACTGTGGTTTCATCAGAGATCACAAATTCCAGATCGCGGGAAGCCAGACCAGCCATGCCGCCTTCGGAGATACCTTCGTCAACAAAGACGGAACGGATAGTGCGCAAATGACCTGTCGAGCCTTTGATTTTTTTGAAACGGTCATCTTTCTTGGTTTTACGCAGCATAATGTCGCTGATGTCGGCTTTTTTATCAGGGTCTTCTTCGGCAAGGATCAACGGGCATTCGTTCCAGCTTTCGGCCTGCATGCCAAGGCGGCTGAACAGCATGATAATCTGTTGCTCCAGACGGGCATTCGGGATCAAGCCTACGGAGATAGCATCCAGAACGCTCTGGGCGTTGACTTCGCGTACGCGGCCTTTAACAGCGAAACCTTTCGAGGATTCGTCTTCATATTTGGCATCAAATACACTGCCTTCACGACTCTCGACGCGCAGGTAGCGGGTTTCGAATTTTTCATCGATGAATTCAGGTGCAGGATAGATAACAGGTCCATCTTCCAGTGTGGAGCCGCTGGCGGGCTTCAGACCGAGGTAATCGCGGGCGAACAAAACGGTTTTCTTGTGATCGTCCTTGGGTACAGCCTTCACAATATCCGAAGGCAGGCTGATGGCTTCGGTCATGTGACCGGACCAGATTTTCTGATCAAGGTTACGGCCATTACGGGGAACGGCATTGACGATACCGCGCGGCAGACCTTCCTGAACGAAAATGGTCAGGGCGCCATTTTCACTGATACGATAGGGCAGAACATCAACCAGATCCATATCACGGCTTACGACATCAAGGATTTTTCCGGTCTTGTCATCCCGCATGGCGCTGATACGCAGGCGGCCTTGGGATGTACGTGGTGAAGGGCGGCGTTCTTGCAGACGCAGTGATTTACGGTCGCTCATTTTCTGTACGACAGCGATAAAGCTTGTCGGGGGTGAGCCCAAAGAGGAGCCATCATCGCTGTACAGGCGGAAGCGACCTTCAAAACGTTCGCGGATAATTTTCTCATCCCAGTGCGGGGAACTGTAGAGTACGCGGGCACCGAGCGCGCCCAGATGGCGCTGGAAATCATCTTCGGTGAAGAAGGCATATTCCTTGGGCAGTTCTGTTTCCAGAATGGATCGGTTATCCTTGCGCAGGATGAATTCATAAGCCCATTTATACTGCAGGCGGAACAGACGTGTTTGCGGGAAGCGCGGAGGCAGTTCTTCAACGAAGAAGCCATGGCAGCCGGGGTCATCCTTTGGACGGGCGTGTTCGGCAAACCAGATCAACAGATCGGGTTCGGACATTTTGTTCAGGTCATTATCGCGGCTGCTGACATCGGGCATTTCCATCAGAACATACTCGCTGCGCTGGGGCAGGGCATAATCACGGATCAGCATCTGGCCTTCGTTTTTCAAAAGGCTGAATTGCTTTTCGAGTGTATGGACAACCGGACGGTCATTGTAGCGGGAATTGGAATAGAGTTCGTGCAGGATAAAGGAATTGATAATCGCATCAACGGAACCTTCCTGAATACCGGCACCGGCTGTGATATCGCCAACCTGAAAATCAAGGTTGGCCAGTTTCCATGTTGATTTGGATTTGGCAATTTTCTTTTTGTCGAGGTCGATACCGATAAACTGGATCTCGGGGTTCAGCGCGGCCATGGCATAAGTGACGGCGCCATCATTCGAGCCCATATCAATGACACGGGCACCCGGTTGCAACAACAGGTGCGACATGGTGAACCATGCTTTGCGGATAATACTGGGAGGAACGTTTTTCAGATGTTCATGGCGCTGATAGTATTTTTCAAGCTCACGCGAGATCGGGCGGACAGCAGCTTCCTGTTCCTCAAAACCTAAGGCTTTGCGGTGACCATCCCTGAGCTTGCTGACTTTTGCTTGTGGCATCTGTTACGCCCGTTCAATCCATGATACGCAGTTAAAATCCCTGATCAGATTTTATACATTATATGGCCCCCGTTTTGCAATCATTTAAATATGAAAAATAATTATAAAAAAGTTGTTGATTATCAGTCTGTTATAGCCCCTGCTTTTAGGGGCTTTCTGGACTGGCTTTTACCGGCTGTTTGCCCCCTCACGGGGGAAGCTGTCGAGCGGCAGGGCATGATTTCGGCCCAGGCGTGGCGTCTTTTAAGGTTTGTCAGCGACCCGCAATGTGGGGTTTGCGGGATGCCGCAGGAATTTTCCTATGAAAATCAATCCATTAGTAACAATTCCCTTGTCTGCGCCGCGTGCCTGTCGGTGCCACCGTCCTTCTCTCAGGCCCGTGCAGCGCTGATTTATGATGATGCCAGCCGTAAATTAATCCTCGGGTTCAAGCATGCCGACCAGACTTATGCGGTGAAGACTTTTGTGCCGTGGCTGGCCCGTGCAGGGCAGGGGTTTTGGGAAGAGAATCCCGTTCTGGTGCCTGTGCCGCTCCATCGCTGGCGGCTTTTAAGACGGCGTTATAACCAGTCGGCGTTATTGGCTCAGGGTCTTGCGCATGATTTGGGAATGGTTTGTGTGCCTGATGGTTTGTTGCGGGTGAGGGCAACACCGACGCAAGGCCACATGAAGGCAAAGGATCGTGCGCAAAACGTACGGAAGGCGTTTAGTATTAATCCGCGTCATAAAGACAAGTTAAAGGGTGCGCATGTTGTGCTGGTGGATGATGTGTTGACAACGGGATCAACCGTCAATGAATGCACGGAAACCTTGTTGAAGAATGGTGTTGCCCGCGTGGATGTTTTGACATTGGCGCGTGTAGCAAAATCATAAAAATCTTAAACTGCCATGCCTTGCTTCATCGCTATCTGGCGCAAGGGTTCGATCATGCTGATCATACCCAAGCCTGCCCGTCTTACATTGTGAAGCGGGATGATGTTGTGGCTGACAAAGCGCGTAAGGCCGTCTGTTCCTGCATAACGGATCATTATATCACTGCGGCGGGCGTTCTCGTATGATTGCAGGACAGCTTTCGATCCAATATCAAGACCCAACTGACGGGCTTCCATAATTTTGGTGGCCAATTCTTTCACATCACGCAGGCTTAAATTTAGTCCTTGAGCGCCCAAGGGGGATAATACGTGCGCTGACTCTGCCATCAAGGCTACACGGGGTGCGGTTAAGGCAGCACTGCGCAAACCGATCAATGGACATGATTGTGGCGCTGTTGTGAGTGAAATACGTCCCAGCTTTTCACGGGTTTTTTCTTGCAGGGTTTTTTCGAAATCAGCCTTGGATAAATGCATCAGGCGGGCGGCATCGGCATCTTTTTCAACCCAGACGACACTGGATGATTTGTCCGGCATAGGAACCAGTGTGAACGGTCCGCCGGAGCGGTGAAATTCTGTTGAAATGTTGTCGTGTGATTTGGAATGATCGATCAGGCAGGTTATCGCCGTCTGCCCGTAGGCATGAATATGGGCTTTGATCCCGCATATTTTTCGGATCAATGACTCACGGCCATCAGCAGCCACTAACAAAGAAGCCTTAATTATTTGACCTGAAGATAGAGTGGCTTCAACGCTTGACGGGCCTTGTTCGAAACTATCCAGTGTCCAGCCATCATAAAGTTTGATGTTTCTTTGTTTGGTTACCTTATGAGCCAATAATGTGCGTAGAACATTGTTGGGAAAGTTGATGCCGAAATAATCAAGACCTATGTCGGAAGCACAAAAATCGGTTTCGATCATTCGGTTTCTGTCATTCAGGCTATCATCAATAATCCGCAAAATTTTCAGGGGTTCGCCATGGGGGGAGGCTATGTCCCATATATCGCTTTCTTTGAGAACAGCAATCGAGCTTTGCATCAGGGCCGATGTGCGTCCCTCTGCAGGTTTCAGTTTGAAGTGTGAAAGAGGTGCCGGATCAATCAGGGCGACTTCAAAATCGGCGTTAGCAAGTAGCAAGGCAAGCGTCAGGCCAGGAATGCCGCCACCGCTGATGATAACATCATGGCTGGATGATTTCGACATTCTCATCCTCTACGGCAGGCGGGGAAAAATTATCAGGCAGGGGTGAGAACAGATCGTCCTGTGGTGCCGTCTCACTTTCAAACGGTTCATCCTGCAAGGTTGATGATGGCGCACTGAAAGGTTGATTTAATTCATCAACTACCGGCGCTGTCACTTCGTCTTCACCGAAAGCATCGTGTGTGGGCTCGCTGTAAATTGCAGGAGCCGGCGATGTAGCGGGCACGGGTGGAGGTGTAGTTGTGGCTGCCGGAGGGGGTGTCGGATTCTTTGTGTCCAGCGGCGCAAATAAATCATCACCTGCAGGTTCCGGCTTGGGGGCAGGTGCTGTAACTGTAACGGGTGGTATTGCCTGTGCCGGTGCTGGTGTTGGCGCAGGGGGTGTTGCGGTAGGCGCTACAGGCGCCGGTTGTTGTGGGGGCGTGACCGCTGCCGGAATGGATGGCAAGGATGTGGGGGGTACGGTTTGCTGTGCCCCTTGCGGAACGGGAGTCTTGGCCGACCATTGTACCATTTGGCAGATGCCATTCACGCAGGCAGGGTAGCTACCCAGATCCTGACATTCACAATAGGCGCCGCGATAGGTTTTGCAGGTCTGATCAAAGAGCTGGTTGAAGAAAGGCTCAAATTTGGAATTGATAGCCGTATAGTCGCAACAGAAGCTACATTTGGTGTCGACCACAATGCATTGATCGTCTTTGGTGCAGCCACGCATATTGTCTTCGATGCTGACAGTATCGGTCGTTGATTTACCCGTCAGGCCGCTTTGCGATATCTGTACGTAGGCAATCGCCGCACTGAGGATCAGGGCGGAGACGATGATAGCGATGGTCATCAGTTTTTGGTTATTCATGACTTTGCACTGTCAAAAAAACGGTCTATATGCTGTAGAAGGCCACCTTAGCAGGAAAGATGATTATGGCACAGGTTGAAATCTATACTACACAGGTTTGTCCCTATTGTGTGCGGGCAAAGGATCTTTTGAAGCGCAAAGGGGTCGAGCCTGTGGAAATCCGCGTCGATCTTGATGATGCACGCCGCGATGAAATGCTGACAAGGGCGCAGGGGCGCCGGACAGTGCCGCAAATATTTATCAACGGGACCCATGTCGGGGGATGTGACGATCTTTATGCGCTGGAATCGGCGGGTAAGCTGGACGGGATGCTGGCATGAGTGATGTTTTGAAGGTTGGTTTGGTCCAGTTGAATGCGGGGCCATCAATTCTGGAAAATTTAAAGGTAACGGAAACCTATATCAGGCAGGCGGCTGCTCAAGGTGCGCAACTGATTCTGACTCCTGAAAACACCTGTCACATACGTTCTCCGGCTACGCAAAAACGGGAAAGCGCTTTGCCCGAAGAAACCAATCCGGTTTTGAAGCGTTTTCGTGAATTGGCTGCCGAGCTTAAGGTCTGGCTGGTAGCGGGATCAGTGTCTATACCTCTTCCTGATGGTATGATTGCCAATCGCTGTTTTGTTTTTGATGATAAAGGCGACATTGTCGCTAGATACGACAAGATACATTTGTTTGATGTGGATTTGCCGACAGGCGAGAGGCATCGTGAAAGCAATTTATGTAAAGCCGGTGATGAAGCGGTGGTGGTTTCCACGCCATGGGCGGCTCTGGGGCTAGCGATTTGCTACGATTTGCGTTTTGCAAGCCAGTTTAGGACGATGGCGCTGGCGGGAGCTGAAATACTGAGTGTTCCGGCGGCTTTCACCGTTCCCACAGGGCAGGCGCATTGGCATACCTTGCTCAGGGCACGTGCCATAGAAAACGGTGCTTTTGTTGTGGCGCCAGCCCAGTGCGGCATCCACGAAGGCGGCCGCCAGACCTATGGCCATTCGTTGATTATCGATCCTTGGGGCCGCATTATCGCCGAAGCAGGCGAAGAGCCGTGTGTTCTGATGGCTGATATCAATCTCGATGACGTGAAAGCGGCCCGTTCATCGATCCCGTCCTTGCAACATGACCGTGATTTCAGTCTGAAAAAGGCCTGAGCTCTTAAATTCCAGTCGTGGGGCTATGCTGTAAAAGCAGACCCGCAGGGACCTGCAGGGCCTCGGCGATCAGCTTCAGGGCGGCGATGGAGCCTTGTTTGCGACCTGTCTCGATTTCCGCGAGATAAGGACGGGAAATCTGTGCAGATTTTGCTAGATCTTCCTGCGTTAACCCCCTGAATTTCCTTATTATTTTAACGGCATTCCCTTGTCCTGCTACCAGTTGGTCTTTCAAGGAATCGGGCAGGGATTCTATATCCCCGTCTTCGCCTGAAACCAGACGTCTATATTCATGTAAAGGGACCAGAACATAGGCTTTGCCTTGGATATGGATAAGATCATGCTGCATGAGAAGCTCCTTTATGTAACTAAAGGCGATTTTGTTGCTTATAGAAACATATCAGTTGCCGAGGTACGGATCAATAGCGGTAGGACAGGCTGACGCTGCCAAAGAGGGAGGTGTCATCCTGACCCTCAAATTCCCGTGTCCGGTAGGTCAGACCATAGGACAGGCGGAAATCATCCCAGGTGAAAGCTATCCCTGCGTTGGCATCCCCAACGAAATGTTCTTTATCGACGGAGGCGCTATCACGGAAGCTGTTGCCATCAAGGAAGATATTGCGGGCCACGGCACGCCCCTCGACTCCTGCGTAAACAAACCAACTCAGGGCGTCATCGGGGGTACCAAAAAATCCGGTGCCGGGAATGGCGGGGCGCACGCGGGGCGGTACGTCCTGTAGGCCATCCCCATAGGGTGACAGATAGATTGTGGCCCCCGTATTGGCGTATGTGTAGATATTGCCGAGCGTCAGACCTGCTTGTGGTTCAAGGGCCATCCGCAAAGGGCCTGTTCGTGTTTCCCATGCCGCGGGCCAGCGGCGGTTCCATGAAACCATCAAACCGGGTTCATTATATATCTGGTTGCTCCAGCCACGTGGCAGATCGGCGTTCAGAATTTTATGGACGGTTCTCTGGACGGGTTCGCCTGCTGCGGCGGGACCGACAACGCCTGCGGTAAGTTCGATCTCATCAACGTGATTGTCTGTGACGGTGACAAGTCCGGCCGACATGTAAAGCCATGCCGCCCACGGTCTGTCAGTTGGGACATCTTCACGAATGGTGATATCGGAAGGCGTGTAGAGATTTTGTCCCAACGTATAATAAATACTGGTTGTCGGGTTGATATCAACAGTCGGAATATAACCGGCAAGATGCTTTATAAAATCGGGAACAGGAGCATAAGCATCAAAATAACTGATGCGGGTGCCGTTGGTATAATTTTCATCATGACCGCTACCGATTGAATCGTTTTCGAGCGAAAAAGTAACAAAGCGTGTTCTGGGTGCTGACGTAACAGCCTCGGTGGCTGATTGTTCAAGCGTAGGGACAGGGCTTTGTGTTTCTGCACTAGCAGACAATGGCAAAGGAAAAAGGAGTCCGATTACAGCCAAAGCACAGGACAGAAGCGGCATTTTGATCATGTTCAGGACATCGGTAGGCGATCGTCTTTCAATCTCGCGCAAATGTTGCAGCGTTACCCCTTTATTGCGTTTGGCAAATCTTTTGCCCTCATCGTCCAGCATCAGGCCGTGATGATGATATTCCGGCGTATCGAGTTTAAGAAGATATTGCAGCAATCTGTGGATGTGCGTGGCGTAGAATAAATCTTCGCCCCGCGTGACAAGTGTAACACCCTGAATATGGTCATCGACGGTAACGCTTAGATGGTAACTGGTGGCAACATCTTTGCGGGCCAGTACAACATCACCCAGAATTTCCGGTGTAGCCGTTTGTAAACCCTTGCCATGGTCCAGCCATGTGAGCGGTTCTTTCAGTAGTGCCAGCGCCTTGGTCATATCCAGACGAAAGGCATAGGGTATGCCGCTTTGCATTTTTTCAATCTGTTGCGCTTCGCTTAAATGGCGGCATGTGCCCGGATAGAGGATGCCTTCGGGGCCATGCGGGGCATAACCGGAGCGGCCGATTTCTTCCTGAATATCTTTACGCGAGCAGAAACAAGGGTACAGCAATCCTTTATCCTGTAGCGTCGAAAGAGCGGCCTTGAAATCATCCATATAGTCGGATTGGCGGCGGACAGGTTCTTCCCATTTCAGCCCCAGCCATGCGAGATCTTCATAAATACCTTTTTCAAAATCCGTGGTGCAACGGGCAGGATCGATATCCTCTATCCTGAGGAGAAATTGGCCATCGGATTCACGGGCTTTGTTGTAGGCAAAAAGGGCAGAGTAGGCGTGGCCGAGATGCAAGCGCCCTGTGGGTGACGGTGCAAAGCGCGTAATTATCTTTTTATGGGCATGATCGGTCATAAAGGGCTTGATCTGCTTATGGTTTTCCACGAATTTATAAAGCAAGTATCACTATATAGGACTCCTGATCTTGAAAATCCAGATATACAGCGTGCTTGTGGCTTGGGTCCGCCTATGGGGGCGTACGTTACGGCAAACGCTGACCAGCCGTTTCTTCTTAACCTATCTGGTTATCGTGGGTTTGTTTGGTGTGGCCGTCAGAATAATGACCCACCAGTATGGAGCGGGTTTTTCACTGACTATGGCGGCGTATTCCCAGCCTTTGGGTGTGACGACCATTCTATCCTTATGTTGTTTTCTTTTTGTAAGACTTCTGGTCATTCTGGTAATCGAGCGTCCCCGACGCCCGATAGGATTTATTTATCGCGAATTTAAAGACCGATGGTTTGCCCCGCAAAGAATTGTGCAGGGGCTGGCTGTGATGATTTTTATTCCGGTTTTCTTTTCGTTCTTTACGTCGGCCAAGAATATGATTCCGGCGATCAATCCTTTCTCATGGGATCCTTTTTTTGCCGAAGCTGAAAGAATAATCCATTTTGGCCGCCAGCCATGGGAATGGTTACATCCCTTGCTGGGGGCGGCGATTGTCACTTCATGGGTCAGCTTTACCTATAAGACATGGTTTTTCAGCAAATATATGGTGATCCTGTGGCAAGCCTTTACATTAAGTCATCCCAATTTGCGCGCGCAATTTTTTATTACGATGTGTCTGGCATGGATTGTAAACGGAACTATTCTCGCGATGATTTTTTCATCGGCGGGCCCCTGTTATTTTGATTATTTTTATCCCGATTTGGCCAACCCCTACGAAGGTTTGATGAATTATCTGCGGGAGAGTGACAAGATTCACCGCGTGTATGACCTGTTTGCCATGGATTATTTGCTTAACCAATATCATGAAAAAAAATCGGCATTCTTCTCCGGCATTTCGGCCTTCCCGAGCATGCATGTCTCAGTCGCTTTCCTGAATGTATTGTTGGGATGGCGTATCAATAAGGTGCTGGGTGTTTGCTTTACCGCTTATCTATTGGCGATAATGATCGGGTCTGTTCATATGGGTTGGCATTATGCGGTTGATGGCTATATATCGATTATCATCACATGGATTTTGTGGCTGATAGTCGGGCGTTTTTTCCCTAAAGACAAGATTGAAAGTGAAGTAAAAAATGACTGAGTTGCGTACATACACATATGGTCCCCGTTCAGGAAATGCACCTAAAAGTCTTGTGATCCTTTTGCACGGGTTGGGAGCCAATGGTCAGGATTTATTGGGATTGGCCCCTGAGTACGCATCCCAGTTGCCGGATACTGTCTTTGTATCACCGGATGCGCCGTTTCATTGTGATATGGCACCGATGGGATATCAGTGGTTCAGTTTGCAGGAATGGACACCGGAATCGATTTTAAGGGGGGTGAGAGAGGCTACACCCATCCTGACAGATTTTATTGAACAGCAAGCTCAAAAATATAATCTTCCGTTAGATCAAGTCGCCTTGGTTGGCTTTTCCCAAGGTACGATGATGAGTTTGTATGTAGGACCACGCCTGTCCCAAAAAATTGCCGGTATCGTTGGTTATTCGGGTGCCTTCATTGAGGATTCCGATACGGATATGTCTTCAGTGCAAAAGCCGCCCGTGATGTTGATCCACGGCATGGCCGATATGGTTGTGCCTGTGACGGCCTATTACCACGCCAAGGACAAGCTGGAGACAGCAGGTTTTTCCGTGGAAGGAGGTACAACGCCGCTATTACCCCATTCGATTGATATGCGTGGTATCAAGGATGGCCGTGAATTTTTGGTTCGCGTTTTGGGTTGAACCAAATTACTGGTTGGCCAATGTTTGAATTTCTTCCAGCGTCAGGACCCGGTTATAAATACGCAGTTCGTCAATAATACCGTAGAACGGGTCGCCTGCGTCGCTTCCTGTGCCACCGCCAATAATCAGGTTATAGGCAGCATCGCTTCCGGCGCTGCCCCATCCACCATCATTTCCACCTGGTGTTGTATTGACCCCGTTCTTGTAGCCTTCCAGATTTACACCATCACTGGTGACGCAGAAGTGTTGCCATTGATTATTGGTAACTTGTCCTGAAGGTTCAATATAACCGACACCACCCTGTGATTGGGCAGAGCCACTATAGTACATGTCCCAGCCGGTCTGGCCCGAACTGTCATATTTATAGGTTATATGCTTGTAGGTACCTGTACCACCCGCGCGCGGATAAACCCAGGCACAAACTGTTCTGGTAGTCAGGTCATTGATGCTGGCGGCAGCATTGACGTTGACGTAGTCATCAACGCCATCAAAATCAAGGCCGTTGCCGAAGCGTCCGGTGACCCAGTCCGTGCCGCCATCCATGTTGATCATGGTGCCATGGTTACCGTTACCGGAAGAGTCGGCCACGGCGGTACCGGATGAAGCATCAAATTTCCAGTAACCGACAAGGCCACTGCTGGGCAGAACGGTTTTCTTGGCGCCCGCACCGCCCGCACCTGTCCAGCTGACGCCGTCGCAATATTGCAATACACCCTCTGTCGAATTGAAAACGATGGCACCGGGTTTGCCATCAGGGTTTGAGCACCACGAAGCCTGTGGCAGATGGGTAATACGTGCTTTGCCATCGCCTAGCATCCCTCCGTCACTGGCGCCCCAACACCATGACTCGCCATTCTGGTTTATGGCGCAGGTTGTATCTTCGGAAGAATGAAGAGATGTCCACTTGCCCCCCCCCGTAATCGGTTGAGGTGTGTTAAATGATCCGAATCTTTGATTATTGCCGAGAGCGCCGTTCGAGGCCGATCCCCAACACCATATAGTATTATCGCTTTTAAGTGCACAGGTGCTTGCCAAGCCGGCCCATACGTCAATCCATGTGCCACCGCCCGATATAGATGTCGGAACATTTACATCGGTTGAGTTTCCTGTGCCCAGACGGCCGTTGTCGCCTTCGCCCCAACACATCAATACTCCATCGGTTCTGATGCCGCAGCTATGCTGGTCGCTCGCCGATATTTTTGTCCATGTGAAGCCACCGGAAACCTGAAAGGGGGTGGTTTGTTGGGCGGCAGCGCCGCCACCATCGCCCAGACGGCCATTGCCATTATTACCCCAGCACCATCCGGTGCCGTTGGTCTGGACACCGCAGGCATGGGAGGCTCCTACACTGATATTTGACCAACTGCCCCCTCCCGATACGATATTTGGGGCCAGATTGTTGCTGGTATCGCCATCCCCAAGGCGGCCATCGGAACCCCAGCCCCAACACCAGGCGGTATTATCGTTTCTTATACCGCAGTTGGTGCCGGAACTTCCAGTGTCGATCATAATCCATGAGGAACCTGTAACGCTATTGGTGGCCAGATCAATTGCTGTAGGGGCGTGGCGCTGGGTGGCACCATTGTCGCCCACCTGTCCTCCACTACCAATACCCCAGCACCATCCCGTACCATCGGTTTGAATGCCGCAAGTATGAGCGTCGCCTGCACTGATGAATGACCATGAGTAAGATCCGCTTACGGGGCGGGGAATGCTGTGATGGTGACCGTTATAAGGGTTCTCGTTACCCAGCCTGCCATTTGCAGGGGACCCCCAGCACCAGCCTGTATTATCGGTTTTAACGCCGCAGCTATGTTCTCCGCCGGCTGTAATAGACAGCCAGTCGGCATTATCGGCCACTTTGACGGGGATGGGGCTGTTGCCCGTAGTGTTGTTACCAAAGGCGCTGCCGTTTGATATGCCCGAGCCCGCAGCATTCCCCCAGCAATATAAGTCGCCTTGTGTACGTGTGGCGCATATCACACTGGCATCATTACTGGCTGAAATGGCGCGCCATGTATTCGGCCCGTATATGGGGGAGGGGGTGGATTGGTTCCATGTATAGTTACCCAGTTCAGCCCAATACCCCCAGCCCCAGCAATAGGCCTGACCGCTACTTTGTATACCGCATGTGTTGTCGCCGAGCGGGGCGATATCAATCCATGTCGCCCCTCCCGAAATGACGGTGGGGCTGGTGCGTTGGGTTGATGTTCCATCGCCCAGTTTGCCGCCATTATCACCCCAGCAATAGCCCGCGCCGGCAAGTGTGATCCCGCAAGTATGAGAGTTGCCTGCTTTGATAGTTTGCCATTTATGTCCTCCTGTTACGGCAGCCGGAGATGTAATTGAGCCTCCACCAGAAGCCCCATTCCCCAATTTGCCGTACTGTTCGGCGCCCCAGCAATAACCGTCGTCATTGCTGATAATCCCACAGGCGTGGTTATTACCACCCGTGCTAATGCTTTTCCAAGTATAGCCACCAGCAATCGCTTGCGGTGTCGAGAATGTACTTCCCAGAGATCCGCCAATACCCAGACGGCCGTTTGTGTTCAGGCCCCAGCAATAGCCCGCGCCATCGGTGCGCACGCCGCATGAAAATCCGGCGCCGCCAGCGGATATCATTGCCCATGAATGTCCGCCGCTTACAGCCACTGGTATTGTTTCGGTACCTGATGTAGAGCTGTTACCCAAACGCCCTTCGGTTTCACTTCCCCAGCACCAGCCGGTATTGTTATCACGAACGCCGCAGCTGTGACCTTCTCCGGCACTGATGTATATCCAGCGGGAGCCGGTAGTATTTGATGTATCTACTTTGGTTGGTGTACGAACTTCGCCAGTGCTGCCATGACCGATCTTACCGTATGTGCCACTACTCCAGTGACTGGCACCCCAGCACCAGGCCGTACCGTCACTTTTCTTTATGCCACAAGTGTGAATATTCCCGACGCTGACCATTTCCCATTCATCACCGCCCTCAACCGGTCCCATAGCTTTGTGAACGTTGCCGACGCACCCCTGAAGCACGCGATGATCCTGATTGTAGAGAATATCCCCTTCATTGGCGCTGGGGTTGGTGCAGCCGCCCGCACCGCTTCCGGGCTGGTTCATGGCAATCCAGTTGGTGTCATTGCAATATTGGAAAGTTTTTTCCGTACCATTATAAACCACATCGCCCGCGTTTCCGGCCGGCGCAGAGCAGGCAGCCCAAACCGGCTGCGCCGTCATCAGCATGAACATAAAGACGAGTATGGCACCAAGGCGCTTTGTCATGGAAATCGGCAATGTCCCCTAAAAAACCCCATAACACCTTTGGGGCAAACAATAATTCTCCCTTTATTAATGTAGCCTGTGCTCTCTCAATAATTGATTAAGCACCGCTCAGGAATAGAAGGGTTGAGACCCCAAGGATAGTCGATGGCGCGGGGGCCGCAAGGCTATAAAACGCTGAAAATCAGGAGATGTGGATAGGTTGAAAGTTATTGAAAATCTTTACTTTTCCTTAAGTCTTGAAATTATATTGCCGTGAAAGATTGTTGCTTGAAATATTTTTCATAATTAATGCATCGCAACAACGAAATCTTAACCAAAACGGTGTAACGCAACCAAAAATTGCTGTACAATACATCTATAAAAGGTGCACAGCGAGACCCTCGCGGAAATGCGGCACATCATGCCAGTAAAGGCAAGCCTTCATGGGGGTCTCCCCCGCGGCCAGCGGGTTGCAGAAGGAGCATGGACATGATGGAGCGTACGTATAACAGCAGTAGTATTATAAGGCCTCTCGAACAGTGCCCCGCACTGATACTCAATGCGGATTTTAGACCTTTGTCTTATTTTCCCTTATCGATATGGCCTTGGCAGGAAGCTGTGAAGGCCATTTTTCGTGAATCGGTCGTCGTGATTTCCGAATATGAACGGGTTGTGCGGTCGCCCACACAGGAACTGCGGTTACCGAGTGTGCTAGCCTTGAAAGAATATGTTCCTTCGGCAAGAAAACCCGCTTTTACAAGATTTAATGTGTTTCTGCGCGATAACTGGGAGTGCCAGTATTGTGGTGACTCTTTCCGGACAAGTGATCTGACATTCGATCATGTTATTCCGAAATCGCGCGGTGGCAGGACATCCTGGGACAATATCGTCACGGCTTGTCATGACTGCAACCTCTTGAAGGGAAGCTATATGCCGCATGAATGCAGCATGTATCCCCGAACAGAGCCAAGGCAGCCGACAGTCTACGAACTCCAGGATCACGGAAGAAGATTCCCGCCAAACTTTCTTCATGAAAGTTGGAGGGATTTTCTGTACTGGGATACAGAGCTGGTTGACTAGCGCTGGTTTCCGGTACTTCCAAACAACAAGGAGGTTGTCATGTTTGGGAAACTCACGGACGTAAGCGTAAAGCGGGACTTTGTCGGCGCTTTTATGTTCTACGTAGCCAATGTCGTTATGCTCGCCGGTATTTCGGCTGTTCTGATTCATGCCTTTGGCATGTTCGGGGTAGTGGAAGGCGTATCCGGCAATATATTCGATGGCGGCGATGTTCATACGCAGATCGGATCTTTGTTCGTCCTGTGGCTGGGCGGCACGATCCTGACCAAGAGAGGACTTACCAGCGATACGATGTCTATCATCATCGTGATGGTTGGTCTTTATCTGGCCTGGACATCAAGTGTGTTCTTGGGACTTGTACCCTTGGCGCTGCTGACCACGATCAGCAAATAGTGCGACTTAAAATAACTCCACAAAAGCCGGATGGGTTTAAGGCGCATCCGGCTTTTCTTTTGATCAATATTTTTCGTTGATAAATCTTGATTTTTTGAGCATGAGGCTCTAGAAATGCTGAATTCACAAGCATTTTTTAGACGGATTGTTTTTTATGTTCAAAAATCTTTTTGATTTCAGCAAACCCAAGACCCTGAAAGAGTCTGTAGGCTTCTATATTTTCTATGCGGGCATTTTTGCCTGTGTTTCTGTTATTCTGACGCTCATGGGCTTTTAAAGACCGTTAGCCCGTCTTGTGATCAGCAAAGCACAGACAAGCGTGATGGGGGCGGCGATCAGCGAGATAATCGCGTTATATCCGGCCATGGAAATACCAAAAAGACTCCACGGGATTTGATCACAGCGGGCGGCCACGGTGCTTTCTATCTGTTTCAACAGGTCAGCAGCCGAGCCCGAGAAATTGGCGGCGCATCCCTCAAGCATTGATTTCCACCAGTGTTGTTCAACGCCTACATGGTAAAAGGCAATAATACCGCCGACCAAAAATGCCAGTGAGGCCAGCGCCACAACCGCGGCTGACCCTTTGGGCTTATTTTTTATACCCATGACGATGCCTATCAGACCGAGAATAACGATGGCGGCGTAGGGCCAGCGTTGCCATATACATAGCGGGCAGGGTGCCAGTCCGAAGACATATTGGGCTATAAAAGCCGATCCCAAGGCGCCAATACCCGTAAAAAAGAGTCCCATCGGTACAAAAACGGGGTGCGAAAGCAGATTTTTGATCATGGGAAGCGACTCAAACTAGAGGGTTGAACGGTGCCTGCACAGGGTAGGCAGGTTAAAAAACTGCACATGCGTATAATTTATGATCTTACAGGCGGCTTTTAAAGTCATAAGCTAAGGTTATTTTATCCACATTATGGATAGTTCTGTGGATGGATTGATCTAATCCAATTTTATCAGTATCATAGCTATGATTCCTCACTCTGATTCTAGGGTGCGGGTCTTCTTGTCTTTCCCCGCCTTCTATGAATTCTACCATCGTAAAACATGTCATTTTTGACCCTTTCAGCGCCTGAAAACAAGGGCATTAACTATTTTTTCATAACTCACGCACTGTGTGTTAAGTGGCTTGATTTGCCTGTATTTTTACGAATGGTTAACGACTGGAATTCTTATCAATTTAGTAATGTTTTTTTGAAAAGATTAATAAGGCGGGACAGTTGCCTCTGCAGGGGTGTGCCGCCGAAAACCCGGGGGAATTTTTTGGGACTTTTCAAAAGACAATCTGACAGCCAAGCGCGGGGGTGCCGCGCATGACGCAACGCTGGGGAGAAAGCGGTAACGTCTTTTTCACGCTCTTTGGTGCGGTCGCACTGGTGGGCGTGGTGGGTGCCGCGACATCGACATTGATGCGTGGCCCTGTCGGAACCGTTGTCTCCCTGAACCAGCGCGCCAAAGCCGATAGCCAGATGCAAATCGCCATGAAGCTGGCGATGCTGGAAGCCCAGCAAAGAACAACCCCTTCTTTTCCTGATTGTGATGGCGATACGCTGATCGAGCCTGTGGCGCCGGGGGCGGCTCTGCCTGGTCTGACGGGTGGTGGTCAATTACCGAGCGTAGGTTCAACCACAAATGACCCTTGGGGCGTGCCTTACGGTTATTGTGCGTGGGACCATGCTATGGTTGGTGGTGCCACAATGGGTTCGAATTGTGCTGGTGCCGGCCTTCTTGATGGTGAAGAGGGGGCATCCGGTCTTGTTATCGCGATTATCTCTGCTGGTCCTGACAGAACTTTCGGTATCACTTGTAACGCGCAACCTGCAGCCGATTATTTAACACGCGGTGCAAACGGTGCCGACGATATCGTCGTTGATATGACTTACGCCGAGGCTAACGAAGCTTCCGGTGGTTTGTGGCATATCAAATCCGGTAATCCTGACCAGATCACCACAGGTAAAGAACTGGATGTTCAGCAAGGTGCCCAATTCTCGAGCGGTAACGTTGATTTTACAGGTTCAACAATTACCGGAAGCAGTGCTTATGATTCCGGAGCCTCTCTGGACTTAAGTGCCGGTGGCTTGTTTATGCTGCCTGATCAGACGGTTCTCCCTGATACGGATTGTGATGACCCTGGCGATATTCCGGCAAATTCCGGTTTGCTTCGCCGTTATACAGGCGGCGCGGGTGAAGTTCTGCAGATTTGTGATGGTATTGCCGACCCGATGAACCCGGCATGGACGGATATCGGTGGTTCCGGTGGTGCTGTTGCAGCGGCTGGTAATAATACGGAAGTGCAGTTTAATGCCGGTGGCGTTTTGAGTGCTTCGCCCAATTTTGTATGGACGGGTACGACGCTTGATATTACAGGTGCCGGTGACTTCAGTACCGATCTGAATGTCGGCGATGAATTGGTCGTTGGTGGTATTGCTGATCTGAACGGTGCACTGGATGTTGCGGGTAATACCAATCTGGGCGGTACACTGGATGTCAGTGGTGTTACAGATATCAATAACCAGTTGAACGTTACGGGTGCAGCCGATTTCGGTGATACATTTAATGCTGATGGTGCGGCAACATTCGGCAATACACTGGCTGTGACAGGTAACGCCAGTTTCACAGCACAGGTGTTGGGTTCGGCAGGTAGCGCGGCCCAGCCATCATATGCTTTTAGCAGTTCCAGCAGTACGGGTATTTATTACACCTCAAGCGGCATGGGTTTTAGTATTGGCGGCACCAACGAGATGACATTGTCCTCTGCCGGTCTTGAGGTAAACAATCTTACAGTCGTCAATAACATTAGTGCTGATCGTTTCCTTTCGGATATGAGCACAACATCGGCGGCATTGCCGGGCTTCCAGACGGAACCGGGTACAGGGATATTCAGTCCGGTTGATAACTCGCTTTCACTTGTCACAGGTGGTTCCACACGTTTGATTATTGATGGCACAGGCGACGTTGGTATCGGTGTTGCTGTACCGGAAGCCACACTCGATGTCGGCGGTGAAATTAAAGTCGGTACATCTGCAGTACCTTGCGCCGTGAGTATTCATGGTGCCATTCGTTATGTGTCGGGTGACTTGCTGCAGGTTTGTTCGTCGATGACCAATGACTGGGAAGATATCGGCACCAGCGGTGGCGGTGGTGGCGGTGCGGCCAGTTACTGGACACGCATCTCTGTGGCTGACCCACGCCTTTATTACACAGATGATTTTGTTGGTGTTGGCACAAACGATCCGCTGGCAACATTCCATGTTAATGGCGATTTCCTGAATACGGGTTCTTACACAGGCACAGCCAGTGTTCCTGTGAGTGGTGCCGGCACCAGAATGTTTTTTGATCATGAAAGTGCTGCTTTCCGTATGGGCCTTGTAAGCGGTAACCGCTGGGATAATGCCAATCTTGGTGATTACAGCGTGGCTATGGGTTTTGATACGCAGGCATCTGGTGATGGGTCTGTTGCTCTTGGTATCTATACTCAGGCATCGGGTTTAGGGGCTATGGCCTTTGGTAACAATGTTGATGCTACAGCGGTAAATTCCATGGCTCTGGGGCTGGGCGCGCCGACAGGTGTCAACCCGATTGTTAGCGGTCAGCGCAGTTTTGGTATTTATATGGGGGATCAAAGCGGCGTTGATTTGCAAGCCACAAATACAATGGCTCTGCTGGGTGGTCGTATGATCATTGATCAGACGCCAGCAGTCAATCCGGCGGTGAGCGGTACATTATCCCTTGATGTGGAGGGCGGTGTGGGCGCTGTGCAGTATTGCGATGAAGATGGTACAAACTGTTTTACGGCGGCTTCTGTTGCGACGGGTGGCGTTGGGGCACCCGGTCTGAACCGTGAAGTGATTTTCAATAGCGGCGGCGTTCTGGGTACGGATACCGGTTTTGTTTTCACTTCAGCAGGCCGTATGGGTATAGGTACGAATAATCCTTTGGCACCATTGGATGTACGCGGCACTGGAATTCTGTCTGTCAACACAGCTGGGCGCTCGCTGGTTTTTGCTACGGGCACTGGTGATGGCTCGAATTTTTCGGGTTTATTGGCAGGCGATCAGGCTACTGGCAGGACATGGGGCTTTGTCCATTCGCAAGCTTTAGCCAACCATCTGTCTATCGGTTACGAAAACGGTTTGGGGGGTTACCTCCCGTCCATCATTGCCAGCCCCACAGGGCGTGTACTGTTCGGTTCTTCAGGCACTATTCATGGCGGCCTGCAGGTTGATATTGATGGCCCCGTAGGGGCAACGCAGTATTGTGATAATTTTGGCCTGAACTGCTTTACGCCGGATGATATTGTGAATGCCGAGCTGGCTTATGGTGCTGACGGCACAATCCAGTTTGCCAGTGGCGGCGCGTTGTGGGGCAGCGCCAATTATATGTGGAATGACGGAACATCCACATTGGCGGTCACAGGGAACGCAACAATTTCCGGTACGCTGGATCTGACAGGTAACGGCGCGATGGTTATGCCGCGCGGTGCCACAGCCGATCGTCCGGCAGGTGTTGACGGTATGATCCGTTACAATTCCCAGACCGGCCATTTTGAAGGTTATCAGGCGGGACAATGGCAGGATATCCTGACAGGCTCGGCTCTGGCGGCCAATCCGGACCGTGGTATCCAGTTTAATAGTGGTGGCAATTTCGCAGCGGATGTAAACCTTGTTTATAGCTCGCAAGGGGCCCTGATGGTTTCGGGTACGCATACCGGCACAGGGGCACCTCCGGCAACGGGCGCAGGCACGCGGATGTTCTTCGACCCATCAAAATCGGCTTTCAGAGCGGGTGCAGTCAATGCGGGTCAATGGGATAATGCTGATATAGGCGAGTACAGCGCGGCCTTCGGTTTAAATACCAGAGCAACGAACAGTTATAGTACTGCCTTCGGGTTGGCTGCAACTGCCTCAGGTATCACAAGTTTTGCGACAGGTTTTGGGGCGCAGGCATCAGGTGATGCCAGCTTTGCAATGGGTAACCTTTCACAGGCAGCGGGGACGCAGAGTTTTGCCGCAGGTTTGTGGGCCTATGCTGGTGGTGATACAAGTATGGCTTTGGGTAATTACGCCCGTGCCACAGGTATCGGCGGCATAAGTCTTGGCCGTCATGTAACGGTTGGTAATGATGCTCTTGCCAGTGGTTTTGGTGATGGCTCTATGGCAATTGGTCTGATTGACGATGCTGTCACGATTACTACAGCATCCCAAGTGCGCGGCATTCAATCCATGGGTATTTTCATGGGTGATCAGGATGGTCTGGTGATGACCGCCGATAATACGATGGGTCTTTTTGGCGGTAATATGGTGATTGATCCGCGTGTACCGGCCAGCCAGCTTGCGGCGCGCAGTGTCCTTGATCTGGGGGCGGCTACGGACTCGATTGTAATGCCGTCAGGTACAACCGCGCAGCGTCCCGGTGCCCCTGTTGAAGGGATGATCCGTTATAATGCCGAACGCTCCCGCTTCGAAGGTTATCAGGCAGGGCAATGGCAGGATATACTCACCGGATCGGCGCTGGCTGCAGCTCCTGAACGCGGTATCCAGTTCAATAGTGGTGGCAATTTTGCAGCGGATGTCGATTTTATTTATACGTCACAAGGGGCACTTATTCTTACTGGCTGGCATACGGGTGGCGCACAAACTCCTGCGACTTTGTCGGGTCCTTATATGGTTTTTGACCCTAACTCTGGTGCGTTTAGGGCCGGTGGGGTTTATGGCGGGCAGTGGGATAGTGCAAATATAGGTTCTTATAGCTTTGCAACAGGGATGGGCTCTCTGGCTTCTCAGCAGGGCACAATTTCTATGGGCTTTAACACGCAGGCAACGAATAGTAATGCCGTGGCGATTGGTAATGGAGCAGTGGCTTCAGGTGATACTTCCGTGGCCTTGGGTGAGGCAACGGCATCTGGCAACAGAGCTTTTTCTGTTCAGGGCGGCAATGCCACAAGCGAATACGCGATTGCCATGGGTTATGGTGTTACTGCATCCGGCGATTATGCAATGGGTATCGGATTAGGAGTTCCATCATTAGGCAATCCTGTTGTAAGTGGTACTAATTCTTTGGGTATATTTATGAGGGATCAATCAACCCGTACCTTGAGTGCCAGCAACACCATGGGACTGTTTGGTGGGCGGATGGTGATTGATCCGCGTCCGTTGGCGTCCAATCTTAGTGCCGATACGGCGTTCGAGGTTGAAGGGACGATGAAAATGGCCTATGGCGGTGAGGCTTGTGATGCCGCCCGTGAAGGTGCTATTCATTACAATTCCAGTGACAATAACTTCTATGTTTGTAAATCTGCGGGCTTGTGGGATGTTCTGGCTACGGGTACGCCTGCTGCCGCTGCCCCCGATCGCGGTATCCAGTTTAACAGCGGAGGCAACTTCACGGCCGACGCCGGTTTTGTTTATACCTCAAGCGGCAGTGTCGGTATCGGTACGGCCAGCCCTATTGCCCTGCTGGAGGCTAACCGCGACCAGAATGCCTATACTGTATTGGGGGTAACCAACTATACCGATGGCGCAGGGGCCGCAGCTGTACTGGGTGCCATTTCAGCAACATCGGAAATTGGTCTTGTTGCCCATCCGGATAATTACTGGGCGACACATCTGGCAGATCGTGCTTCCCTGTTTGCACCTTCGGCCAGTTCGTTGTCGGGTCGTGTGACATCAGGCCTTAATCTGATTGCCGAAGATGCCGCCGCCGATATGCGCTTCTACACAGGCGGGTTTGCTACCACGAATGAACGTATGCGCATTTCATCGGTGGGTGACGTAACACTTAATGGCACAGGTGCTATCAAACTGCATAGCGGTACAACCGCACAACGTCCGGGTACGGCTATTGACGGGATGATCCGTTACAACAGTGAAAGCGGAAAATTCGAAGGTTATCAGGCGGGGGCTTGGCAGGACATTCTGACCTCGGCTGTGGCCGGTGGTGCGGCTGCA
The DNA here is from genome assembly GCA_046294845.1 of Micavibrio sp. Classification (GTDB taxonomy): domain Bacteria; phylum Pseudomonadota; class Alphaproteobacteria; order Micavibrionales; family Micavibrionaceae; genus Micavibrio_C. The sequence continues at coordinate 1,246,344 of JBKBNU010000001.1, forward strand.
CCTGTGGATGCGGTTCAATTCAATAGTGGTGGAAATTTTGCCGGATCTGCACAGTTTGTCTATAACGAAACAGATGGTCTGCGTGTTGGTTGGGGTACCGAGCCTTCCTATTACGATGCGACTATTACATTATTTGAAAATGCTTCGGGTGCCAGCTTGCGTTGGGGCCCCACACATGTTGATAGCAGCACAATAGCCGGCTACCTTGGCTATAATGGTGGTTTAGAACAGGTTCTCTTTACTGCCAACAACGCATCGGCAATATTCGGTAGATATGGCAGCACTGATCTGGTTGTAAACAAGGATACAGGATTTGTAGGTATTGGAGGTCTTCTGGCCCCTGATGCTACGCTCGATGTAAATGGGATTGCCAAAATAGCTTATAACGGTGAATTGTGTGATGCCGCCCGTGAAGGTGCCATTCATTATAATTCCAGCGACAATAATTTCTACGTTTGTAAAACATCCGGTGCTTGGGATGTGTTGGCCACAGGTACCCCGAGTGCCGCCGCGCCCGACCGCGGTATCCAGTTCAATAGCGGTGGCAGCTTCACAGCCGATAGCAGATTTATCTATCAATCAACGGGTGATTTTATTGTCGGTTCCACGCAAAAAGATGACACAACATTGGCGGCTGATGATGCCCGCATGTTCTTTGACAAGGCCAAAGGATCGTTCCGTGTGGGTACTGTTGATGGTAGCCAATGGAATGATGTGAATGTTGGTACTAACAGCATGGCGACAGGCTACAATATGAGGGCTATAGGAAATTATAGCTTTGCAGCGGGTCATACATCTACAGCCGCGGGTACAGGATCGTTTGTCTTAGGCAATAATGGTTCTTATGCAGGTGGCTATAACAGTATTGTTATAGGCAGGGGTGTGCAGACGGGTGACGGCACGGCAGAAACAGCGCCATTGGGTAATGGTACGAGAGCCATGGCCATAGGATTGGGAGAGGCAGGGGGAGCCAATCGTCGTGTGACGGGCAGGAATTCCCTCGGTATCTTCATGGGCGATATAAGTCCTGGCTTGGATTTATCTGCCACAAACACGATGGGCCTATTTGGCGGTTCCATGATAATTGATCCTCGTGAGCCTGCATCAAATTTGATCGCCGATACGGCTTTTGAAGTCGAGGGCACGATGAAAATGGCCTATGGCGGAGAATCTTGCGATGCAGACCGCGAAGGTGCCATTCATTATAATTCCAGCGACAATAATTTCTACGTTTGTAAAACATCCGGTGCTTGGGATGTGTTGGCCACAGGTACCCCGAGTGCCGCCGCGCCCGACCGCGGTATCCAGTTCAATAGCGGTGGCAGCTTTACGGCGAATAGTAATTTTGTTTACAGTTCCCAAGGTGCCTTCATGGTTTCCGGTACCCATACGGGCACAGCAACCTTGCCAGTCGAGGGTGCGGGTACAAGAATGTTCTTTGATCCGAGCTCTTCTGCCTTCCGCGCTGGTACAGTTGATGATGCGCAGTGGAATTTCTCAAGTTCGGGCAATTACAGTTTTGCCACAGGTTACAACACAGTAGCGAGTGGCGAGGGCAGTGTGGCCTTGGGTATGTGGGCGGATGCCAGTGGCGGCCGTGATGTTGCCATCGGTGATAGCGTACAGTCATCAGGATATGCATCAGTTGCTATGGGTGCATTCACGCAGGCCACATCCAATACGGCGATTGCCATCGGTAATTTCTCTAACGCGACAGCCGATTTCTCGATAGCACTGGGTGCCAGCAACAATGCCAGCGGCCAAAGCAGTGTCGCTATCGGTACGGGCCTTGAATCAACGGGCGAGAGCAGTTTAACCCTAGGCCAGCAGGTTCTGGCCTCCGGTGATCGCGCCTTTGGTTTTGGTATGGGTACACCTTCGGCAACCAAGCCTGAAGTTGCCGGTGACCAGTCATTAGGCATATTCATGGGTGATCAGGATGCTCTGGTCATGAGCGCAGCCAACACCATGGGTCTGTTTGGTGGTGCGATGGTCATTGATCCGAATGTGCCGTCAACAAACCTGTCCGCCGATACGGCTTTTGAAGTCGAGGGCACGATGAAGATGGCCTATGGCGGGGAATCTTGTGATGCCAACCGCGAAGGTGCCATTCATTATAATTCCAGCGACAATAATTTCTACGTTTGCAAAACATCCGGTGCTTGGGATGTTCTGGCAACCGGTACGCCGAATGCCGCCGCTCCCGACCGTGGTATCCAGTTTAATAGTGGTGGCAGCTTTGTGGCATCTTCGGATCTTGTATATACGAGTACAGGCCAGTTAGGATTAGGGACAGATGCACCAATCCGTAAGTTTGATATTGTTACTGATGATAGCTACGATGCTGTCGTTAGATTTCACAATACTAATTCGACGGGTGTAAGTGGATTTGAGGTTCTTGATGCTGCGGGTGGTTTTAAAGGTAACATAGGCCAGTTTAATTTTACCTATGATGGTCTTGATGAGCCGTTTGCAATAGCAGCGAATGATAATGATATTGCATTTATAACCGGTGATACTGGGAGTGTTGCGGGCACTGTCAAAATGATGATTAATGCTGCCAGCGGTGATGTTGGTATTGGTACGATTGCCCCGCAGGCCCAACTCGATGTTGCCGGCACGGGGGCTGTGCTTATTACGCGTGGTACAACAGCACAACGTCCGGCAGCTCCCGTAAATGGCATGATCCGTTACAATAGCGAGAACGGAAAGTTCGAGGGATATCAGGCCGGCAGCTGGCAGGATATCGTGACAGGAGCGGCCACCAGCACATTCCTGTCGCTGACCGATACGCCTGCGACCTATGCTGGGTCGACAGGTTACTTTGTCAAGGTTAATCCGACGGATGACGGTTTGATTTTCAGCAGTTCTCTGGTCAATATTGTGGGCGGTATCCCTGCGCCGACAGGTCTGATGTTGGATGATATTGATGATGTGGTTGCGCCTTCACCCTCTACTGGTAATGCTCTTGTCTGGAACGGTACCGCATGGGTGCCGGGAAATGTTGCCGTTAGTGCCGCCGCACCTGATCGCGGAATCCAGTTCAATAGCGGTGGCGAATTCGGTGCCGATGCCAACTTTGTATTCTCTTCCGTGGGTAATGTCGGTATCGGCACAGCTACACCTCAAGTTACATTGGATGTGAACGGCGAAACCCGCATCGGCAGCACGAATGTTGGTTGTGATATGAATATCCGTGGTTCCCTGCGCTTTGATAGCGGAAACAGCCGCCTTGAAATTTGTGATGGCGCAGCCTGGGTCGGTGTCGTCCAGAACCAGCCATCCGCTGTGCTGACCATCAGCCCATCCGCGAATAACAGCATGAATGTGGCCTATGACGGTGTAAACAGCCCGACACTGGGCAGTACCTATGACTTTACAGTCCGCAATATTGGTAACATTAATACCGACAGTCTGACGATGTCCCTGACGGGTGATACAGGCAATTTTGATGTGACTGCCGATACCTGTACAGGCAATGTGCTGACCCCTAGTGCAACCTGTACGATTACCGTCCAGCCGAAAGCCTCCGGTAATGTTATTTACCGTGGTGTTCTAATGGTGCCGCACCACAATGCCCCGACAGCCGCACTGGAAGGGGAAGGTACGGGCTTTGGTTGTGCTGCTGGTGTTCAGGGCGGTGGTGGTGTCTATGTCACTTGCGGTGCCTATAACCTTGTCGCGGTTGAGGCCGGTTGTGCTGATGATCCATCAGAGCCGGCCTGTAGTGGCGGTGCAGACTCGGTTGTCAGGGCTTGGGGTAGCTATGGTGTAAACAGGTCAAATACATCATCAACTGTTAATGGCCCGCAAAATACAGTCAACCTGCAAATGTATGCCGATACCGATGGTGCGGGTTCCCATCCGGCTGCCGAATATTGTATGACACTCGAGAAGAACGGATTTGATGACTGGTATCTGCCGGCCCGTGATGAGGTGACATCAATGTGTAACGTAAAAGCCTCGATTGGTGGTATGACAGGTGGTGCTACATATTGGACATCAACACAAGCTGATGGAGGTAGAGGTTTTTATATAAACAGCTCTGATTGTAGTAACGGTTATAACACCAAAAATGATACACGCCGTATCCGTTGCGTGCGTCGTGAGACACAAAGCTTGCCAGCACCGCAATATGATACAACGGCTGACCGCGTCTTCTATGATCCGGTTATGACTACAGCAAGCACAAGAGTTAACTCGGCCACAAAGGCAGTGACAGGTATTACAACAACAGTATCAGTCAGTCTTTCAAACGATACAAGCGGTGGGGCAACGTTTAAAATTAACGGTGGAGCCGAGGTTACGTCAGGCACTGTTGTGAATGGTGATACAATTCAGTTGGTTATGACAGCACCAGGCTCTTCGGGTAATCACAATACTGTCGATATGACAATCGGAACGGGTTCACCCATCAGGTGGAAGGTAGCCGTACCAAATGAAACAGGTACACGACGTGCCTTTATTGCACCTACGGGCACCTATGGTGATTTTGGTGGAGTTGGAAACGCTGATAACGTATGTCAATCAACAGCTAGCGGCGCAGGTTTGGGTGGTAACTGGAAAGCTATCGTATCTGATCGTACATCGACTATTGATTACGCAGGAAACCGGATAGATTATAACTGGGATACAGTTGTTAACATGAATGGCGATACTGTTGCCACCAGCTGGGCTGATTTGTGGGATGGTACAATTACTAATCCGATTAACCGCACTGTTAATAATACAATTGTTACCAGTAATTATGTCTGGACAGGTACGGGATCGACAGGTATCCCGCATGAGTCAGGTGGCAATAATGATTGCGATAGCTGGAGCAATCTTTATGGATATGCCCGCGCAGGTACCACATCGACAGCAGGCTGGGTTTCTAATGCAACACAATATTGCTGGAATAGCGGCTATGTATATTGCTTTGAAGATACGCCAAGCGGTACAGGTGATACGACTCCCGTTGCCTTCACCATCGACCCCATGACTTATCAGACCACAGCGGGCAATCGTCTGAATTCACCTGTTATTACAATTTCCGGTATTGACACATCGATTACGGTTGGTGTGACGGCCCCTTCCGGTAATCCGAAGGTCAAGATTAATGGCGGGGCAGAAGTTGATAATGGTTCGGTTAGCAATGGTGATACTGTCCAGTTTGTTATGACCGCGCCAACAACGGATGGTCAGCGTAATAAAATGACCATTACCGCCGGTACCTATACCACATATTGGTATGTGGCCGCCGCCGATACAGCAGCCACCAAGCGCGCTTTCGTAACATCAACCACATATAACGGAAACTTGCTGGGTGTTGCCGGTGCCGATGCCAAATGTCAGGCGCGTGCCGATGCTGCGTCATTGGGTGGTACATGGACAGCGATGATTGGTGATAGAGGCAGTGTTGACTCTTATGCGATTAACCGCACCTCTGTAAACTGGGGTACGCTGGTGAATATGAATAACGAAACCGTCGCAACAAGCTGGACTGATCTGTGGGATGGCAATGTCAGCAATCCAATTAATCGTGACGAATTCAATGTTGTAACCAACCAGTCGGTATGGACGGGATCTACTACAAATGGCCGCCCGCATGACCCATCAAGCTCGTTTAATAATGATTGTTATGGATGGACGGGGAATGGCAGTGGATATGAAAATGGCCGTTTTGGCTCCAGCGGTTCAACCAGCAGCACGTTTGTAACCAGTGGTACATCACAATGTAACTCGTCTTACAGGCTGTATTGTGTGGAAACGACCAACTATACACCGGGAGCACCATCGGTGGGTCTGGATAAACAAATTCTGTTCAATAATGCCGGTACAATGTCAGGCGATAATGATCTGACATGGGATAATTTCAATAAAGATCTGACGGTTGGCGGTTCCCTGATCTTCACCAGTTCAACAACCCATGTAACCCTGCCACGTGGTTCCACGGCCGATCGTCCGTCATCGCCTGTCGATGGTATGATCCGTTACAATAGCGAGAACGGCAAATTTGAAGGTTATCAGGCTGGCAGCTGGCAGGATATCGTAACGGGTGCGGCCACAGGTACATTTGCGGGTCTGACCGACACACCGGCATCCTATGCCGCCGAAGCCGGAAAGTTCGTGCGTGTGAATAGCACGGAAGACGGTGTTGAATTTACCGATCAGGTCATTGAATCTGTAAGCGGCCAGCCTCTGCCGACCGCCATGGTTCTGGATGATCTGGGTGATGTGACGATTGCCGCCCCGACCACCGGACAGACATTGAGCTTCAACGGCACGGCTTGGGTGAACAGTTCATCAGGTCTGGCTTCTGCGGGCGGGTCAAATACGCAAGTCCAGTTTAATAGTGGTGGAGCGCTTGCGGGTTCAGCCGGTTTTGCATGGGATAATACACTGGGCCGCCTGATGATTTCCACGACCGACTCTGTGGTGCTTCCGGCGGGATCAACAGCCCAGCGTCCGTCATCACCGACAAATGGCATGATCCGTTACAACAGCGAGAACGGCAAGTTTGAAGGTTATCAGGCTGGCAGCTGGCAGGACATCGTAACGGGCGCAGCCACAGGCACGTTTGCGGGCCTGACCGATACACCGGCATCCTACGCAGGTTCGGCCAATATGTATGTGCGTGTGAATACCGCCGAAGACGGTCTGGAGTTTACCGATAGTCTGGTTCCGACAGTGACGGGTGAACCTGCCCCTGTGGCCTTTGATCTGGCCGAGTTGGGTGATGTGGCCTTGGGTACCCTTAGTGATGGTCAAATTCTGTACTACAGCAATGGCGCGTGGGTGAACGGCCCTGTTGCCAGCACGGGCAGCATCGGCGGTCTTGATGATCTGGATGATGTTGTGGTGAACTATAGTTCTGCAAATATGTTTATGGGGCAAGGCAACGGCGATAACTTGACAACAGGTTACAGCAATACGTCCTTGGGTAATAATGCATTGGCCGCTGTAACATCCGGTTTCCGCAACATTGCTATAGGTGATGGGGCAATGGATTCCGCAACTATTACAGGGCAGAATGTAGCAATCGGCTATAGTGCTCTAGGGGCGATGACAACTGGTGGTTATGCACATGTTGCGATTGGTGATGGGGCAATGGCAAATATGACAGGTGCAGTTGGGTACAATATCGCCATTGGCGCCTTCTCAATGGGGCAGGCAACGACAGGGGAGGCTTCAATAGGTATTGGTTCATCCGCTCTCACATATAATACAGGCAATTACAACATAGCATTGGGTATGAATGCGCTGAATGAAAACAGGGCAAATCAGGAAAGCACAGCTATTGGTCATGAAGCCATGCGTTATGCCGATAGTACTACTACGGGATCGGTCAGCTATAACACGGCTCTTGGTGCATATGCTCTGCGTGGCAGCACGACGCCTGCTAATAATACAGGCACACGTAATACAGCTATCGGCCATGGCGCGATGCGGGATAATACATCGGGTATCCGGAATACGGCTTTAGGTAACAATGCATTGATGTATAACAGTCAGGGCAATTATAATGCCGGATTGGGTTATCGTGCACTGGAACAGGCCGGCGGCTCGGAAAATACAGGTGTCGGTGCCAATGCCGGTAATACGATCACAAGCGGTAGCGGCAATATTATGGTTGGTTACAATGTGCAGCCCGCAAATCCGACTGACAGTAACCGCCTGAATATCGGCAATACGATCTATGGTGATCTGTCGAGTGATTATGTCGGTATTGCTAATCCTACACCAAGCGTGGCGCTCGATGTGACCGGTGATGTCGAATATACAGGTGTACTGACTGACGTTTCCGACCGTCGCCTGAAAAATAACATCGTACCGTTGAACGATCGCGGCAGTATGCTGGAGAAAATCAACAAGGTTGATACCTATAGCTTCACCATGAAAAATGATGACAGCCAACAGGTTGAGTTCGGTGTCATGGCGCAGGATCTGCAAACCATATTCCCCGAACTGGTACGTGTGGATGAAACATCACCGGAAAATTATCTGTCGGTCAATTATATCGGCATGATTGCCCCGATGATTGAAGCTACCAAAGAGCTGAAGGCCGAGAATGAAGCGCTGAAAGCCGAGTTGGCCAGCCTGAGAACCGACCGTGAAGACATGATGGCGGCTCTGGATACGTTGACACAGGATGTTCAAGGCCTGAAAGCCCATACCGGCTACGGAATCAACAAGGCTTCTGTGGGCCTGGGCATGCTGATGGGCTTGCTGGTGGCTGCCGCCGGTTCCGGCCTGATTATTGTCACAACAGGATTTGTAAGACGTCGCCGCCCCAAAACGGAGGTTTGACAAGCATCATGCTGATGATCCCCCGCAAAGGTAAGATGTTATGGCTGCCGTTATTGGCAGTAGGCGTTCTTATGCTCTCATTTGTCCCCGCCAAAGTGGCACAGGCGGCCTGTGCCAACCCGTCGGGCGGTGCCGGTGACATAATCTATAATTCCACGGTCAAGGTTTTCCAGTATTGCAATGATACAAATTGGGTTCGTATGACAAAACCATCGGTGGGCAGCGGGGATTGTGTCAATCCCACCTTAAAAGAAGGCGAACTGGCCTACAATAAGGATGCCCGTGTTCTTCAGGGCTGTGCCGGTGGGGCGCACGTAGCGATGGGTCCGGTAGGAGGAAAATCAAAATGGGTATATGTAACTTCCGGCAGATATCATTCCTGTGCGATAGATATCAACAAAAAGCTGTGGTGCTGGGGGTATGCCTATAATGGTCAGACGGGGCAAGGCACCATAGGGGATTGGAACGATGTTCAAATTGTTGAGGTGGTTGGCGCAAGCCAGTGGATAGATGCCGCCACAGGATACCAGCATAGTTGTGGCATAAAAGTTGACGGTACCCTTTGGTGCTGGGGTTCAAATGGGTCAGGGGCTACGGGCCTGAATACAGCAACAGGAGATACGCTCACACCAACGCAGATAAGCGGGGGCGGAACGTGGAAGCAGGTCTCGGCTACTGGCGGTTCGTTTACCTGTGCAATAAAAAGTGATGATACCCTTTGGTGCTGGGGACAGAATATTTACGGTGCTACGGGTTTGAATACAACGTCCGGAAGTACGTTGGTGCCAACGCAAGTCGCCTCAGGAACCTATTGGAAGAATATCAAGGCAGGGATGACGCATACCTGCGCGATAAAAAATGATGATACGCTCTGGTGCTGGGGTGGTAATGGCCAAGGGGCCACGGGAAGAAATACAACAACTGGATATACTTTGGTTCCTACTCAGGTAACAGGCGGTGGTTCATGGAAAAATATTGGTGTGGGGCTGTATAGTTCATGTGGTATTAAATCCGATAATTCGCTCTGGTGCTGGGGCTGGAACACGTCAGGTCAGGTTGGCGATGGCACCATATCGGCTAGTCGTACGGTTCCCACGGCCGTGGTGGGCGGAGGCAGCTGGAAAAAGGTGTTTTCCAGTGGCTATACCTCATGCGGGATTAAATCCGATGATACGTTATGGTGTTGGGGATATAATCGAAATGGACAAATCGGGAATGGAAATTTCACCGACAGCTCTATACCGGTAGCGGTGTCCGGAGGTGAATCATGGTTAACGGTGGGGATGGCGACTAGTTATTCCTGCGGTATCCTTGAATCAGGGCAATTGAAGTGCTGGGGTTATAATAATATGGACCCGAAACTTTATGGAGAATCTATTTACCCCACCGATAATTCCCATGGCAAAAAATGGAAGAATGTTTCGGCCGGTGCGGGCTTCACCTGCGCCATCCGTAATGACGACCGCCTGTTTTGCTGGGGTAATGATTTTGGGTCGCTGGGGAGCGATACGGGAGGAAGCTCCTGGTATCCCGTAGAGGTCAGTGGTGGCGGCAGCTGGCGCAGTGTTGTCGCCGGAGAAGAAATTACCTGTGGTGTCAAAACCGATAATACCGGCTGGTGCTGGGGTGCGTATGATTATCAGGGCGGACTGGGTGATGGTTCGACCAGCGGCAGTTATGATCCGGTACAGGTTATTGGCGGGGCGGTTTGGTCCACTATATCGGTAACATATCATTACGACTATTTTTATGGCTGTGGCATCAAGCTTGACGGCACATTGTGGTGCTGGGGTTCCAACAATAGTGGCCAAACCGGACAAGGCACAACCAGCGGCGAGACATTAACCCCTGCCCAGATATCCGGTGGCGGCTCATGGAAATATATTGATGCTGGTCACTATAAAGCTTGTGGAATAAAGGCAGATGATACGCTGTGGTGTTGGGGATCTGGTTGGGGTACGGCGCCTGCGCAGACATCAAGCGGCGGCACATCTACGGCTGGCGCATGGAAAGCCATTTCAATAGGGGGTGGCAACCAATATTGTGGCATCAAGACGGATAATACACTGTGGTGCTGGGGGTCTAATTCCGGTGGTGCAACCGGTTTAGGCACAACAACTGGTACGACTATCCAGCCGACAGAGGTTTCCGGTGGAGGAAAATGGATGTCAATAGCGACAAACTGGGAGTCGTCATGCGGTGTAAAGACGGACAACAGCTTGTGGTGCTGGGGGGAAAACTACTATGGTGAATTGGGTATTGGCACGTATGATCCCAGTAACGTTCCTGTGCAGGCTGTAGGCGGTACTGCTTGGTTGAATATTAGCGGTCGTCAGGGAACGGGTATGCAGATAGACCATTACTGCGGAATTGTGAAAAACGGCCATATATTATGCACGGGGGCATCATATGACGGTCAGGCGGGGGGTGATTATGCTTATGCTCTGGTGCCTGGGGATATTATGTGTGGTGACCCTTTAGGCTATGGAGGCGATATAATGTTTAATGAGGATGCGGGTGTAATGCAATATTGCGATGCTGGTGGATGGGTCATGATCAAGCGATAAAATTTTCGAGAAATAATATGAAGTTATATATGCGAATAATCGGGATGATTTTGGCAGGGGCGATGATAGGGGCGCTCTCGACTCCTGCTTATGCGGCCTGTGCCAACCCGTCGGGGAATGCCGGTGAAATAGTCTATAATTCCACGGCCAAGGTTTTCCAGTATTGCAATGACACAAATTGGGTGCGTATGACAAAACCTTCAACCGGTACAGGTGATTGTGTCAATCCCACCTTAAAAGAGGGCGAGCTTGCCTATAACAAGGATGCCCGTGTTTTGCAGGGCTGTGCCGGCGGCACTCATGTGGCGGCAGGTCCGGTGGGGGGAGGAAATAACTGGATATATATGAGCAGGGGGTCACCACCTGATTCATCAGAATCAGGAGATTTGTGTGCCATAAAAAAATCCGGTGAGGGGTGGTGCTACGGTTCTTATCCGGGCAATGGTTCGACAAGTTCAGATGTTTTTGTTGAAATTTCTGGTAACTCACAATGGAAAAAATCACTCCTGGCTTCCGACAGACATGCGGCATAAAGTCAGATGACACGCTATGGTGCTGGGGTCGTGAAAGTTATGGAGAAATAGGTAATGGTGCAGATACGGCTGATCAATTAGTTCCTGTGCAAATAGGAGTCGATACATGGAAGGATATTAGTGCAGGATTCTTTAATACATGCGGTATTAAAGCAGATGATACATTATGGTGCTGGGGTCGCGATGTAAGCGGATCAATTGGAAATGGCGCGGTTGCCGGGGATCAGAATGTTCCGTATCAGGTAGGAGTAGATCTTTGGAAAAGTGTTAGTGTGGGTTTTTTTGGCAATTTCACTTTGTCTTCACATGTCTGTGCCATCAGATCAGATGACACATTATGGTGTTGGGGTGAAAACCAGAATGGTCAGATTGGGAATGGCAATACAACCGATCAAACAGCACCTGTACAGATTGGGGTTGATTTGTGGCAAAAGATCTCCACTGGGGCGTCCTATAGCTGCGGCATTAAAGCGGACGGCAGTTTGTGGTGCTGGGGATTTGGGTCAAGCGGGCGTCTGGGAACGGGTAATACAGCGAGTGTAAGTGTACCGACAGCTGTTTTGGGTGGCTATAGCTGGTCTTCAGTTTCCTTATCAACAGAAAGTATAGGGGCAGCAACTTGTGGCATTCGCGATGATAACAGTTTGTATTGCTGGGGTAGTGATGATGATGGTGTTATGCGGGATGGTATATTAGGGTCGAACGAATTACAGCCTGTTCTTGTGGATTCTGCCACTGATCATCAATTTGTCAGTGTGGTAGGAATGGGATCTGTTTGCTCGTTAAAAGATAATGGTCCAATCACATGCTGGGGCAGCAAGGATAATGACGGCAATCATACAACAAATCGTGATACAGGGATGACTTTGGGGCCTGTTGCCAGTAATGACGAATGGAAACAGGTATTTACGGGCGGGGATGACAGCAATACAGGCGTTAGCTGCGGCATAAAGCAGGATGATACATTATGGTGCTGGACAGCAGGGGGCACAGATGTTGTTCCCAATGGCATGAATAATCAGGTTGATAGACCTGTGGAGGTTAATGGCGGCGGGTCATGGTTGATGGCCGGTATCGGTCATTATGGAGATTTTGCTTGTGGTATCCAGACAAATGGCAATGGCTATTGCTGGGGTGCGGGGGCCGATGGCAGGCTAGGCACAGGAAACCTGACATCACAGACGACACCTACGGCTATTTCCGGTGGCGGTACATGGAAATGGATTTCGACGGGACGCGATCATGCTTGTGGAATTAAATCTGATGATTCACTCTGGTGCTGGGGTGATGATACGACAGGCGAACTGGGTAACGGAGCTACAGCGGGCGATCAATCCAGCCCACAGGCGATTTCCGGTGGCGGCACATGGAAGCGTGTGAGCGCTGGCTTGGGTTTTTCCTGCGGTATCAAATCTGATGATACGGCGTGGTGCTGGGGCGATGATGCCTCGGCCCAGATCGGCAATGGTGCAACAGCGGGAACACAGACTTCCCCCGTTGCTGTCAGTGGCGGCATGACCTTCAAGGAAATTTATGCGGGATTTGGAACCGCTTGCGCGCTTGATTTTTCCAACAGCCTTTATTGCTGGGGTCGTGGCACATTTGACATTTTTGGCGATAACGGCGCGACGGCATCAAGCAATGTGCCAGCTATAGCTGCCGGTGGTCTTAAATTTTCCAAGTTCTCGTTATCACATGGTAACTGGCATCATGCCTGTGGTATTTCGGGACAACAGAATAGTCTTTATTGCTGGGGGCAGGGCGATAATCTTTGCCAGACGGGTACGGCTGATTGTTCCAGTTTGTCAGAGCCCACGATTATTCCAGGTGGCGATGCCGGATACACGGCGGTCAGTTGTGCGGAAACTCACTGCTGCGCGATTGCCAAGGAAAAAATGTATTGCTTCGGCCTTGGCACTGGTGAGGGTATATTGGGGCGAGGCTATTTGACCGATGCACCCCAGACGACATCCTGCTCCGGACCTGATGCCAGTGAGGGAGCAATTATATACAACGCGGATGCGAACATAATGCAGTATTGTGATGGTGCCGGATGGGTGGCTGTCAGACAGTAAGTGAGGGGCAGGGGAGTAATTGATCGATAGATCAAACAGCAGTCTTTCCACAAAACGCTATTTTTATCAGGTAGATAGGGCTTTAGCAGGGCTATAGACATTCTTGCGCGATAGTGCTAAAAAAGCGGCGTCCACCGATAATCCTATCTCATCTGTGCGGGTGTGGCGGAATGGTAGACGCGGAAGACTCAAAATCTTTTTCCCGCAAGGGAGTGGGGGTTCAAGTCCCTTCACCCGCACCATAGAGATATTATTACAAGATATCCCTTTTCAAGTTGATCCCTGAAATACGAATACCTGCCAGCCCATCGCTTGGCGATGGCTTTAATTGACTTTGATAGTCGGGATTTTGATCTGTTTATAGATCTCGTTTGTGCCGCATACGCTGGGGGATGCGGCATAGCTTTGCTCAACCGCATAAGGTTTATCAATCCTGTAGGGGCGATGGGGGTCCCATCCTGCCGGTACATCTTCGATATGGAAGACAGCCGCAGGCGCTTTGCCTGTTGGATCTATATGGGCGTTATTGGAATAGAACACAGCGTTCTGATATCCCAACTGACGCAGAGCGGCATCAAATTGCGGCATGACAGTCTGGCGGAAAGCTTGTGCGCGGGAGTCCCCCTGATCCATTTTGTCCTGCAGATTTTTATTGATGCAGACAACGGCATAATCAAGAGGTTGCAAGCCTGTATTAACGCTATTGGTTGCGTGCAAACCGCCCCGTATAGGCGATGTCGCCAGATTCCAAGCTCCACCGATAATACTGCTGTAATTGTGTGATATACGGTCATAACGATCGGCAACGCCGCGAATACTTAAGGCATCATGTTCAGGATGTTCGATGTCGGATTGTACCAGACCAACGACCGCAGGGCTGAGTGCTGCGGCCAGAAGAATTTTTCGCAGATGGTTTTTCAGGAAGCCCCCTGCTGCAGCCGCTTTTGACGGGCCGGACGGCTGCGCTTGCGGGGCGGGCGTAGACGCCGGTACCACTTTGATCTGTTGGGGGCGCGTCACTTTTTGACCGCTGCCGTTTGTAAAACCAGTTTTTGCCATTGCACACACCTAAAATAAGAAAATGGCTTATTTTTAAACTGTCCTATATTAACATAATCTTATCATAAAATCAATAGATTAACCTATTGATTTCAAATAATAATTTTAACATTTGCCCTAGGCGCTTTTGCGGGCGCTTCCTTTTGTCTTTGCTGGGGGCTTTAACAGCGAGGCCAGAAACGCGGCTGTATAGCTTTCTTTCACGCGGGCTACATCTTCCGGCGTGCCTTGCGCAACGATTTGCCCGCCTTTATCACCGCCTTCTGGACCAATATCAACGATCCAGTCAGCGGTCTTAATCACTTCCAGATTATGTTCGATGACAACAACGGTATTTCCCTGATCCACCAGACGGTGCAAAACGATCAGCAGATTGCGCACATCCTCAAAATGCAGGCCTGTGGTGGGTTCATCCAGAATATAGAGGGTTTTACCAGTCGAGCGCCTTGAAAGCTCTTTCGAGAGTTTGACCCGTTGTGCTTCACCACCGGACAGGGTCGTGGCTTGCTGGCCGACATGAATATACCCGAGTCCAACTTCTTTTAGCGTTTCCATTTTATCGCGAATGGAGGGCACAGCCTTGAAGAAGTCTGCGGCTTCCTCGATGGTCATGTTCAGAACATCGGCAATCGATTTGTCACGGAATTTGATTTCCAGTGTTTCGCGGTTATAGCGAGCACCATTGCAGGCATCACAAGTGACATACACATCGGGCAGGAAGTGCATTTCAATTTTAATGACGCCGTCCCCCTGACAGGCTTCGCAGCGTCCGCCTTTGACGTTAAAGGAAAAACGCCCCGGGCCATAACCACGGGCTTTGGCTTCCGGCAGTCCTGCAAACCACTCACGAATGGGCGTAAAGGCGCCTGTATATGTTGCGGGATTTGATCGCGGTGTGCGTCCAATCGGTGATTGGTCGATATCAATCACTTTATCTATGAATTCAATCCCCTTAAGCTCCTTATGGGGCAAAGGCTGTTCGCGGCTATTGTTAAGGCGTTTGTTAATTGCCTGATAAAATGTATCAAGCGTTAGTGACGATTTCCCGCTACCGGATACCCCCGTTACGCAGGTTAGCGTTCCCAAAGGTACTTTGAGATTGATGTTCTTCAGGTTGTTGCCGGTGCAGCCCTTGATTTCAAGAAACTGCTTGGGCTTGCCGGTACGGCGTTCTTCGGGGAATTCAATAAAGCGGTTGCCATTCAGATATTGCGCGGTCAGGCTTTCCTTGTTCTTCATAACGTGGGCAGGGGTTCCTGCGGCGATAACATTGCCGCCATGTGTCCCCGCACCGGGGCCCATATCAATCAGATAATCGGCAGCACGAATGGCGTCTTCATCATGTTCAACAACCAGAACCGTATTGCCAAGATCACGCAGGCGTTTGAGCGTTTCCAGCAGGCGGTTATTGTCACGTTGATGCAGGCCAATAGAGGGTTCATCAAGAACATAAAGAACACCTGTTAGCCCTGAACCAATCTGGCTGGCGAGCCGGATGCGCTGGCTTTCGCCACCGGAAAGTGTGCCGGATGTGCGGGAAAGATTGAGATATTCAAGGCCGACATTCATCAGGAAAGTCAGGCGTTCATTGATTTCCTTTAGAATACGCTCTGCGATCGCGAGTTGTTGCTTCTTGAGTTTTTTATGCAGGCCGCCAAACCACGCATGGGCTTCCTGAATGCTGAGATCTGAAATCTCGCTGATATCCTTATGGGCGATTTTAACAGCGAGGGCCTCCGGCTTCAGACGTTTGCCGCAGCAATCTTCACAAGGTGCCGAGTTCTGGTATTGCGAGAGATGTTCGCGTTGGCTTTCACTATCGGTTTCGAGCAGGCGTCTTTCCATGTTGGGGATCAAGCCTTCAAACGGCTTGTTACTTTTCCATGTGCTTTCGCTTTTACTTTGATAGACGGTTTTGATGGCATCATCCGAACCGTAAAGCAGAATGTCCTGATGTTCCTTCTTCATTTTGTTCCAAGGGACATCAATGCGGAATTTATAGTGCTTGGCTACGGCTTCCATGGCTTGCAGGTAGAACGTGAAGAAAGGACCGTTCCATGGCGCCAAGGCACCTTCTTCAACGCTCAAGGTTGGGTCAGGAATGATTAGTGCAGGGTCAACATACATTTTGACGCCCAACCCGTCACAATTCGGGCAAGCACCATGCGGATTGTTAAAGGAAAAGAGGCGTGGCTCGATTTCAGGAATGGTAAAACCGGAAACAGGACAGGCAAATTTCTCGGAGAATAAAGTTTGTTCCTGTGTATCCGCATTTTCGGCAATCACAAGACCATCGGCCAGTCGCACGGCTGTTTCAACAGAATCGGCCAGACGGTTGCCCATATCCTCGCGGAGGACCAGACGATCAACGACCACGGCAATATCATGCTTGATCTTTTTATCAAGGGCAGGGACATCTTCGATCTCGTAGAATTTGCCATCGACTTTCACACGCTGGAAACCTTTGGCACGCAGATCGGCAAATTCCTTACGATACTCACCTTTGCGGCCACGGACGATCGGGGCCAGAATATAAAGGCGCGTTTCTTTGCCCATATCTTTTATACGGTCTACCATCTGTGTGACGGTTTGGCTTTCAATCGGCAAGCCTGTCGCTGGCGAATAGGGAACCCCGACACGCGCCCAAAGCAAGCGCATGTAATCGTGAATTTCTGTTACGGTTCCCACTGTTGATCGCGGGTTGCGGCTGGTCGTTTTTTGTTCGATTGAAATCGCTGGTGAAAGGCCTTCGATTGAGTCCACATCCGGCTTTTGCATCAGTTGGAGAAATTGGCGGGCATAAGCAGACAAGCTTTCAACATAACGGCGCTGGCCTTCGGCATAAATGGTATCGAAGGCGAGGGATGATTTACCCGAGCCGGATAGTCCGGTTATCACAACCAGCTGGTCGCGTGGCAGATCAATATTGACGTTCTTCAGATTATGCTCGCGCGCGCCACGGATAGAAATGTTTTTTAACATATACTGTTCTCTGAAAGTTCTTATCTAGTCCATATATATGGGATTCGGGGCGAGGTTGGCTAGAGGGTTTTATAATAAAAAACAGCCTCCGGAGAGGCTGTCCTTATAATACTAAGATATCAGACCTAGTTTGGCGTGCTTGTTTCTGTGCGTGCACCGGCCTGACGTCTGTTGGTCACAGCGGCCCTGGGGGCAACACTTTGGGGGACAACAGTTTGGGGAACAACAGTCGCATTATCGTTGCTGCCATTACCATTCATGACATCCCAAGCCTTACGCAGGCGGGTAAAGAAGGGGATGGGCGCAACCGGTTCGGCTGATACTGGTGCTACCGGTGCCTCCGGTTCCTCTACTAGAGGCACAACAGGTTCGGCCAACGCTTCCTTCAGCACCTCATCAATATTTTTAATAGCCTTAATTGCCAGTTTGTCCCTGATCGCCTTTGAAACCTCGTTCAGGTCTTGCAGGTTTTGTGCAGGGATCAAAACAGTTTTGACGCCAGCACGCAAAGCCCCTTCGAGTTTCTCGGGCAGGCCGCCAATCGCTGTGACTTCACCGCGCAAGTTAATTTCACCTGTCATGGCAACATCACGTTTAACCGGAATGTTGGTCAGGGAGGAAATAATTGCCGTTGTGAAGGCTGCACCAGCTGAAGGGCCGTCTTTGGGTGTGGCACCTTCGGGAGCATGAATACGGATTTCAACATCTTCGAAGCATTTATCGCTGATGCCGAATTCCGGCGCACGAGAGCGTATCAGGCTTTCAGCAACGCTGGCAGATTCACTCATGACTTTGCCCAGATTGCCCGAGGGAGTCATCCTGAATCCTTTTGTGGGCACCAGACTTACCTCGATCGGCAGGACAGATCCGCCGATAGATGAATATGCCAAGCCGTTTACGACACCCACCTGATCAACTTCGGCAATCTTGTTGCGTTCGCCGCGTGCTGGCCCGACAAGACCAACAAGGTGTTCTGGTTCGACAACGGTTTTGCCGGTTTTTCCCATTTCAAGGCTGACAACAACCTTGCTGCAGATCTCGTTGATTTTCTGCTCGAGCTTACGCACGCCTGCTTCAGCCGTATGGTTAACGATCAGGCTTTCCAAGGCTTGCGGCGTGACTTCAAGATCCTTCTTGGTCAGGCCTGTTTTCTTCATTTGCTTGGGCAGAATGTAACGCGTGGCGATTTCAAGCTTCTCTTCCGATGTGTAGCTTGGCAAAGCTACGATCTGCATACGGTCACGCAAGGGGCCGGGGATCGTGGACAGATCGTTGGCGGTGCAGACGAAGAGAACCTTTGAGAGGTCAAATTCAACGCCCAGATAATCATCGCGGAACGCATGGTTCTGTGCGGGGTCAAGAACCTCGAGCAGGGCTGCTGTCGGATCGCCGTTACCTGAATGTTGGCCAAGCTTATCAATTTCATCGAGAACGACGAGAGGATTGTTCGACTCGCATTTTTTTAGCTCGCTGATAATGCGGCCTGGCAAAGCACCTACAAAGGTACTGCTGTGGCCACGGATATCGGTTTCCCTGTGTACGCCGCCCAAGGCTACACGTACATATTCGCGTCCTGTGGCTTTGGCCAGTGATTGGGCAATTGATGTTTTACCAACGCCGGGAGGTCCTACAAGCAGGATAATTTTGCCGGACGGGGCGCCTGTGCGTTTTTCAACCGCCAGCGTTTGGACGATTTTCTCTTTGACTTTCTCAAGGCCGAAATGTTCCGAGTCCATAATGGCTTTAGCTTCGGCGATATTGGTGTTTGTATCGCGTGGCTGACCCCAGGGGAGTTCGATAATCGTTTCAAGGCGTCTGATATTGACGCTATATTCGGAAGATTGCGCATTCATGCGCTTGGTGTTGCGGTAGATCTTCCAGATTTCGTCTTTTATAGGTTTGGGGATGTGCAGGGCTGTCAGTTTTTCCTGAATTTGTGCCAAGTCATCATCTTCTTTTTCTTCGCCATCCTTGCCTTTGCGCTCACCTTTGGCGGGCTTGCCATCCTTGTTGGAAGGACCGCCTTTATCAGGGCCGCCTTGGCCGGCAGTTTCTACGGGCACAAGGGCTGTCGACGTTGATGTCCTCGTAGCAAGCATTTTTTCGACGCTTTTGCTGAGATCACCCATGTGGGTGTGATAGGCCATCTGTGCCTGGAATGAGTCTTCCGAAGCTACGAGTTGAGAAACCTTGTCGAAGAAATGCTCCCAGCGTTTGGCAATGTGCATAAAGGGTTCTTTGGGGGTGACCGGAAACAAAACCGTCATGAAATCAGGCACATCATTCTCTTTTGTACCGTTCTTAAGGCCCTCTATACGGCCTGTAAGGTCTTTACGGGCCTCGGCCTCTGACAGGTGCTCGCCTGTGCGTTCATATTTCATCCATTGGAAGATGCTCAAAGGTACAACATCGGGGTTTTCTACGTTCGATACAATCCGGGCGAATGTATCCATCATGTCATCCAGAACGATTTCGTTAAGATTTCTCTCTCGGGTCATGCGTGCCGGCGCATTCCTGATGGCATCCTGAACGAGGGATTGTGAGGATAATGCCTTGATTTGACGCATAAAATCATTGCTGTCAGTAAGGGCGTTAATCGTAAAATTGTGGCGTAGTTCCATAGTATGAGTACTCCCTGTATAATTTTTTTAATTATTTAATCTATTTATATAATCCTAGTCGGGGCTCCCTGAAAACAAAAAAAGAGAAAAAATTTACAACGTCCCGTTTCGAAACAATAAATCGGAGCCCTGTGGCCTTCTGGCCATGAAAATTAGGGGAAAAGCTGGGGGGGAAGTGGTGTCTGTGTCTTTCGCAGGACTTAAGGATCGTCTATATTGCTGCGCATTCAAACCGATTTTGTCGTGAAAGGGAGAGCCTTAATTATGGCTGGCAGCGTTAATAAAGTTATTTTGGTAGGCAATCTGGGGGCTGATCCCGATATCCGCACAATGCAGTCTGGCGGACGTGTTGCCAACCTGTCTGTTGCAACTTCCGAGTCATGGAAAGATAAAAATTCAGGCGAGCGTCAGGAACGCACGCAATGGCACCGCGTGGTTGTTTTTAATGACAATATCGTAGGTGTCTGTGAAAAGTTCCTGAAAAAAGGCTCTAAAATCTATCTTGAAGGCCAGTTGGAAACCCGCAAATGGACAGATAATACCGGTGCTGAAAAATACACGACCGAAGTTGTGCTGCGTCCGTACCGTGGTGAATTGACCATGCTGGATGGCAAAAGCAGCGGTGGTGCCGGTGCCTTTAATGACAATGATATGCCGTCATATGATGGTGGTTCTTCAATGTCTGCTTCTTCTTCTTCCTCGGCGGGACGTGGTCGTGCTGATGACATGGAAGACGAAATTCCCTTCTAGTTTTCTTTCTACCTTATCCCCTTCAGAAGGAGGCGGAACGCGCATGAAAGCTTTTTTGATGCTCTTTATGGGGTTGGTTCTGGTATGTGCTGAATCGGCCACATCTGCCAACGCACAAGAAGCTGTAGTCCCTGCTGTTCAGGAGACACCAGAGGCCGCCCCCGTAAGTGACAAGGAGATCCGTAAGGATTTGGCGCACAAGCTGAACGAGGTTAACCCTGTATCTTTGCAGGTTAAGGCCTCGGTTGCCCGTATTGCCCGTGACTGGGGTTTGTCGGAGAAGGAAAAGTTTGAAAAAGAACTGCTGGCAGAGATTAATCTGCCGGAGATTGAAAAGAAATCCATCGAAAGTCTGGCCGAAGTGTACACGGCGGCTGAATTACAGGTGATGCTGGATTATTACAGCAAGCCTGAAGCTGCCAGCATTGCTGAAAAAATGCCGATTTATCAGGGGCTGGTCCAGCCCGGAATTAGCCGCGAGCTTGATCGTGCACTGATGAAGCTGCGCACGGGTTACGAATCCCGCGGCACGGCCTCGCCCTAAGCACAAAAAAACCTTCAAAAACAAGCCCTAGCGGGCAGGATATATCTCGGGAAAAAGCGCTTTTTCTCGGGATTCATTCATTGTGATTCCGGTACAAAAATGCTAGAAAAATGGCTGATTTTCTAATGATTTTAAGGTCGTTACCAGATGAGTGATTCAACTGCCCTCGAAAGCGCTATGCCGGTCATTTCCCTCGAAGAGGAAATGAAGAAATCCTATCTCGATTATGCCATGAGCGTGATCGTCAGCCGCGCTTTGCCGGATGTTCGTGACGGCCTGAAGCCTGTCCACCGTCGTATCCTGTATGCGATGCAGGAAGGGGGCTATACATCGGATAAGGCTTATAAAAAATCTGCCCGTATCGTCGGTGACGTCATGGGTAAATATCACCCGCACGGTGACTCTGCGATTTATGAATCCTTGGTTCGTATGGCACAGGATTTCTCCATGCGTGTTGTCCTGATTGATGGTCAGGGTAACTTCGGTTCCATGGATGGTGATCCGGCAGCGGCGATGCGTTATACCGAAGCGCGGTTGTCCAAAGTTGCCGAAACATTGCTGGATGATATTGACAAGGATACGGTCAATTTCCGTCCGAACTATGATGAGTCCACATTAGAGCCGGAAGTTCTTCCGTCCCGCGTGCCGAACCTGCTCGCCAACGGGGCAGGCGGTATTGCTGTCGGTATGGCTACGAATATTCCGCCGCATAATCTTGGCGAAGTGATTGATGCCTGTTGTGCCTATATCGACAATCCGCAAATTGATACAGCAGGCCTGATGGCCTATATCCCCGGCCCTGACTTTCCGACGGGTGGTCAAATTCTGGGGCGTAATGGTATCCGTAGCGCCTATATGACAGGTAATGGTTCTGTCATGATGCGTGCCAAGGCGCATTTTGAAGATATCCGCGACAAGCGCGAAGCGATTGTTGTAACTGAAGTGCCGTATCAGGTGAACAAGGGCAAACTGCTGGAGCGTCTGGGCGAAGTCGCCCGCGAGAAAATCGTGGAAGATATTTCCGATGTGCGTGATGAATCGGACCGCGACGGCGTTCGTATCGTTGTTGAGTTGAAAAAAGGTGCCATCGCAGACGTTGTTCTGAACCAGCTTTACAAGCACACGGCACTGCAAACTTCTTTTGCCTGTAACATGGTTGCTTTGAACCATGGTCGTCCGGAAACATTGGTGTTGCGCGATTTCATTTCCGCTTTCGTCAATTTCCGAGAAGAGGTGATTACCCGCCGGACAATTTATGAATTGGGCAAGGCCCGTGATCGCGCCCACGTTTTGGCGGGTCTGGCTGTGGCGGTTGCCAATATCGATGAAATCATTGCCCTGATCCGTAATGCCAAAGATCCGTCAGTCGCCAAAGAACAATTGCTGGCCAAACGTTGGGCCGCGGGTGATGTGGCACCGTTGATTGCCCTGATTGATGATCCTGATTTCCCTGTTCATGAGGACGGGACATATCAGATGTCGGAAACCCAGGCCAAGGCTATTCTGGATTTGCGTCTGCACCGCCTGACTGGTCTTGAGCGCGATAAAATCGGTGATGAACTGAAAGAAATTACCGATGCCATTGCCGAATATCTGTCTATTCTGGCTAGCCGTGAAAAGCTGTTTACGGTTATGCGTAACGAATTGCTGGAAGTCAGAACAAAATTTGCCAACCCGCGCCGTACAGAGATTGTAAATTGGGAATTCGAAGAGGATATCGAGGACCTGATTCAGCGTGAAGACATGGTTGTAACCATTACCCATGGCGGCTACGTCAAGCGCGTGCCGCTGGCGACTTATCGCGCCCAGAAGCGTGGTGGTAAGGGGCGTTCGGGAACAGGCCTGAAGGATGAGGATTTTGTATCCGATCTGTTTGTGGCGTCTACTCATACGCCGCTCTTGGTGTTTACATCCAAGGGTATCGTGCACAAGATGAAAGTCTGGCAAATTCCGCTCGGTACGCCACAGGCACGCGGTAAGGCGCTTGTAAACCTGCTGCCGTTGGAAGAAGGGGAAAATATTTCCGTCTATCTGCGTTTGCCAGAAAATGAGGAAATTTGGGATGAAATGGATATCCTGTTTGCAACATCCACAGGCAATGTCCGTCGCAACAAGCTCTCTGATTTCAGAAATATCCGTTCAAATGGTCTGATCGCGATGAAGCTTGAGGAAGAGGGCGAGAAGCTCGTTTCCGTCAAGATTGCCCGCGAGGATGAAGATATCCTGCTGGCAACCGCACAGGGACGTGCTATCCGCTTCCCCGTGAATGATGTCCGGGTCTTTGCAGGTCGCACGTCAACCGGTGTCCGCGGGGTCAAACTGGCGGAAGCCGGTAAAGGCAAAAACAAGTCGGACAAACATGACGAAGTCATTTCCATGTCGATCCTGACGCACGTTGATGCCACACCTGATGAGCGGAATGCCTATCTGAAGATGGCCAGCAAATTGCGCGGGGCCGATGAAGAAGGCATGGAGTTCGAAGAAGGCGGCAATGGTGTCGAGCTTTCAGAGGACCGCTTCAAGGAAATGCAGGCAATTGAACAATTCCTTCTGACCGTGACGAACAAGGGTTTTGGCAAGCGTACCTCCGCTTATGAATACCGTATTTCCGGCCGTGGCGGTCAGGGTGTTGCCAATATGGGCCTGACCGAGAAAAATGGCGGCGAAGTGGTGGCCACATTCCCTGTAACCGATGACCACCAGATCATGCTGGTTACAGATGGCGGTCAGCTGATCCGTACACCGGTCAAGGATGTCCGCTTTACAGGACGTTCTGCCCAAGGTGTGACCCTGTTCAAGGTTGCTGAAGGTGAGAGCGTTGTTTCTGTAGGCTGGCTCATTCAGGAAGAAGAGGATGAAACGGTCGCAGAAGATGAGGGCAGTGTTGAGGCTGAAGTCATCGATACGACCGAAGAACCCTTAGCCGAGTAATTTCGGTAGCATAGGAAGGAAAAGGCCATGACAAATCGCATTTTGCCTGATGATCCTGCAGAAGCAGTCAAGATAATGATCGAGATCACCGGATTAATGATGTCTGTCATGGAGCAGGAAGCGCACTGCATCCGTCTTCAAAGCGAAGAGGGGATGAAGGAAACGGAAATCCTGAAAGAAAAAATCATTCCTGAGTACCAACAGGCGGCGCAGGAATTTTCACAGCGGGCTGTGGAGTTTAAGGCCGTCGATCCTTCGCTGCTGGATGAGTTGCAGGAAATCCAGAGCGCCTTGGGCGCTGTAGCCCGCGAAAACCAGTTCTATCTGGTATCATAGAATCGATGACAACTATCTCGCATAACAAACCTCAGGCGGCCCCACAGGTCGCGGGGAGGGGTTTGGTTATTCACGAAGATCGCCTTTTGCTCGTAAATGGAGATGGTGACGGCACATTTTGGGTTCCTCCCGGTGGCCGTGCAAATCTAGGTGAAGATATTAAAGCTTGTGTGAAGCGTGAAGTCTATGAAGAAACCGGTTTACAGGTTTCTGTGGGTGCGATGATTGCCGTATCCGAATATTTTGATGAGGCCGCAGACTTTCATATTCTGCAAGCCCATTTTCTTTGCACGATTGAAAGCGGCACCCTAAGCGATAACTGGGTTGACCATCATGGCCCCGTTCGTCACGCCCGTTTCTATACTCTTGAAGAGATGAAAGGACTGCCACGGGTTTTTCCGTCGTTCCTGTTGGAAGGGGGGTGGCAGAATTTTAAAGATCATGGCCTCTATAAAGGCTTCGAGAGGCGTGATATTCAGGTATGACTAACCAATAAATTAATTATCACAGGGAGATATATATGATGGCTGATAATTTTGAAAATAGACGTGTATTGGTGGCTTATACACTAACCGAAGAATATCAAAGGGCGATGCTGGGTCGTTCAGTGCAGGAAACTGATTGGGTACAGGCAAGCGAGCAGGACAAGGCACGTCTTGAAACAGTGGGAATGATGATTTTTGCCCTGCAAGGAACATACACGGAGCCTGCCCGTATCGAGCGCTGGTTCTCTAAGCCAAGGGCGCAGCTTGACGGCAAGGCGCCTTCAGATATTTTAAAGGGAGAGTGGGACCCGCAAAGTGCCGATGTTGTTGCTGTACGTAAATTGGCACAATATTTGTGTGGTGATGCCGAGCATGCACAAACGTGCCGGCATTGTAATCCTCAACCGGTTATCTAGCTTTAGGATGTAGAAAAATCATGACGGCACCCAAAAGGCGTATAGGTGTTTATCCCGGTACCTTCGATCCGATTACGAAGGGCCATTTGCACATCATCAAGCGGGCGAGCAAGCAGGTTGATAAATTGGTTGTGGGCGTAGCCGAAAATTCACGAAAAGCGCCGCTCTTTACTACGGATGAACGTGTGAGGATGGTGCAGAATGATATCGACAATATGTACGAAAAATATTGCGAGATCGAGGTCAGGCCGTTTAGCAATCTGCTGATACATTTTGCGCGTGACTGCCATGCGCACTGTATCTTCAGGGGATTGCGGGCGGTCTCGGATTTTGAATTCGAATTTCAGATGACAGGGATGAATGCCCGTTTGTCACCTGACATCGAGACCGTTTTTTTGATGGCGGCTGATAAATGGCAATTTGTTTCATCCAGTTTCGTTAAAGAGATTTGTTCGCTTAACGGGGATGTCAGCGAGGTTGTAACCCCCGCGACAGAGGCATTGCTGAAAGCCAAGCTGGGGGTGAAATAGCCCCCCGAAAAGCCTCAAAAGAGGAAAAAAAGGCTAGAAATGCCTATGATAGTTCATAAGTAAAAACAAATACTTGACGCGGGGGCCTAAAATCCATAATTTGCACCCGTTCGACCGGATTTCTTAAGGAATCGACGTATTGACTGCGTAGCTCAGCCGGTAGAGCATCTGACTTTTAATCAGAGGGTCGTGGGTTCGAGTCCCACCGCAGTCACCATTTAAACTATCCCCAGCCCCTTGAAATCATTATATTCTGTATCAGATTAAGAGGTCTGTACGGAAAAGAGGCGTGTTCATGACAAAACCAGATTCTCCCGAAATAAAGCAACCTGCGAAGAGCGTACTGGATGAACAGTTCGAAAACGGTAAGGGTTCTTTCTTCGGTCATATCAGGGCCTATTTTCTGGCCGGAGTTCTGGTTACAGCGCCTATCGGGATTACGCTTTACCTGACATGGGCATTCTTAAGTTTTATTGATATACGCGTGCGCTCAATCCTGCCGGCCCGCTATTACGAACAATATTCCGATCTGGCGATCCCGGGCGTTGGCATCCTTGTTGCCTTTATTTTCTTTATCCTGATCGGCTGGTTTGCCAAGAACTTTTTGGGCCGCCTGATTTTGCGTCTGTCGGAATATGTGGTGCACCGCGTGCCGGTTATTCGCTCCGTCTATGCGGCTGTAAAGCAAATCTTTGAAACGGTGATGACAACCCAGTCGCAGGCTTTCCGTGAGGTTGTGATGTTCGAATTCCCGCGCCAGGGCATTTGGGCTATGGGTTTTGTCACGGGGACAACCAAGGGCGAAGTACAGCGCCTGACCGAGAGTGAAGTGGTCAATGTTTTCTTCCCGACGACACCGAACCCGACTTCCGGTTTCCTGCTGTTTATTCCGCGCAAAGATTTGGTTTTCATGGATATGAAGGTTGAAGAAGCCCTGAAGATGATTGTATCGGGCGGCATCGTTACGCCCCCTGATCCTGCCCGTTTGGCCCAGCAGGGAGATGGTGCCAAATGAGAACTGGTTTTCAGCCTTCTGATGGACACAAAGAAAAACCGGCCTTTTAAGGCCGGTTTTGTTCTAATTCGGAATATTGCTTTTACGGGGCAATGGCAGGCTGTGCTGCTGGTTGGACCTTGTATTCGGCAACGGTTTTGCCGGTTGGTGTGACCAGTCCTTCTTCTTGCATAGCGCAGAGCATAACGGCAGCTTTCTTGGGGCCTACGCCTGCTTCCCAGAATGGCTTGGCTAGAGTTGTCGGCTTAACGATGCCATCAGCGCTCACAACTTTTTCATGACGGTCTGTAACCAGACCACGAGCCTTCACGTACTGCTCGGCGGAAATCTGGGCGCTTTGCAGAATATCGACAACGTTTTTTGGCAATCCTTCCTGAACAACATCTGTCAGTACAGGGATACCATCGTCTTCTGCTGTTGCTGCAGGCGCGGCTTTTTCGGCAGTCGTTGCTGTCTCAAGTACAACGTCTTCAGCAGGCAGTTCTGTCACTTCAATGCCGCTGGCCAATTCTTGCAGGCTGGGTTCAACAGCTGGGCCTTCGGCAGCAGCAGCGGGCTGTTCAACAGTAACGTCCGAAACAACCTCTTCCGGCACGACTGTTTCAGCAGGCATGGCAGCTGTGGCACGGGCCGCCATCATGGAGTCCCATTCAGCTTTGGCCTCGGCCAATACAGCTTCGGGCAATGTCGGTGCGTTTACAACGGTCAGGCCGGCTTCTTCAGCGGCCAAGAGCAGTAGAGCCTGATCTTTTTCTGTGCCGAATACGGTGACGCCTTTTTCACGGATAACATCGCTGGTCATGGCGACGAGGGCGCGGGAAAGGGCTTGCTCGGCTGTTACGTTATCAGCGCCAGCTACTACATGGCGGTGGTCTGGCGTTACACCAACTTCGATTTCATCATTGGCCGCTTCATCCAGCAATACCAAAGAGGTGTGATCGCCAGCTTCCTGAACGATTTTCAGTGTTTTGATTTTTTCGAAAGCGGCAACGTCAATTAGATCTTGGCCCCAGACGGTGCTCAGTTCCTGATGCAGATCAAAAGCACTGAAATCCACCGTGGGTTCCTGACGGGCAGGGGTGTCATCTGTAAGTTCGGCAACGGTTACGGGGCCCAAAACAGGTGCAGTATCATCACGCAGCAGATTATCGAGCCAGGCTTGATCGCCTAATACAGGCTCGGCGGCTCCCTCTGTTTCAATGTCATTGGCAGAAGCAAAGCCTGCTTGTGGCTTATCAACTTGTGCTGTGCTGTCTACTTCTTCTGCCGCCAGAGGTGCTCTTCCGCCTTCTTGTGACATTATTTTTCCCTTATTCTTCTATTATCAGGCAAATGCCGGTTGTGGGCTCATGCGCGGTTCACGACGTTCCTGACGCGGAGCAGGTTGTTCGGGTACTGTTGCAGGTTCGGGGGCATCTGTGCCCAGCAAATCGGCAACAACGCTGTGTTCAAAGCCCATTGCTTGTTCGAAAGCAGCAAATTTCCGGGCGAGCACATCCACTTTGTCTGCGCCAACCGATGGGATGCTTTCGTCTGTGACATCCAGATCAAAATGCTTGGCAGCCCACATCAGCATGGCGCGGTCTTCCTCATTGCCATTCAGGGTCAATGTTTTCATCGCCGGATTAAGGGCGGCTGCGGCAGCCATCTTGTAAGCCACTTCAGGGGTCAACGGATCTGTGCTTTCATCAGCCAGAACAGAGTCTTTGGTAATTTCGACGTTTACGCCATCGGCGATCGCGTAGATTGTGCCCGTGTAATCGACTGGCTTCGGCTTGCTGCTATCCAGCTTGATAGAGGAAAGCGGGGCCGCGAGCGGTGTCGGGATTTCACTGATGCCGTAAATCATGGCGAGCAGGCGCATGAACTCGGTATTGTTGAATTCTTCTGTCAGATCAGTAGCAGCGCCGGCGCGTTCGTTCGCGTCTTCGGTTCCCTCTGTACCGTCTTTAATCCGTTGCAGGTGATCGACAACATCCATATCCGGCCCTGTCAGACGGGTCTTTTGTACGGGGGCAGTTTCGGCGGACACAAAACCGGCCATACCAGAGGGCAAGCCAGAATTTGTTGCTTGAGGTTCTTGTTCTGGAGATAGATAACCAGCGGAAGCAGTCATATTTTCACACCTTCTTATAAATGCGCCCGATTTTTAATTTGTCGTAATATTATACTTCTGGACGCTTAATTACAACTTTATTTTTACCCATAATTTGAAGGGATTGGGAGTCTTTTGTCTCTTTTATCCCGACCGGAGGTAGGTGATCGCCTGATCGCGCTCGAAGAGATAGAGAAGATGGCGGAGAGCGATTCCTCTAACACCTTGTAAATCAACATTTTTTTCTATAATCAACTGGGCGTCGTCGCGGGCGGCGGCCAAAAGCTCGCCGTGGAAGCCCAAATCGGCCAGCCGGAACTGGACCAGTCCGCTTTGGCGGGTGCCGAGGATTTCCCCGCTTCCACGCAGTTTTAAGTCCTTTTCGGCGATCAGGAAGCCATCTTCGGTGTCCCTCATGGTTGAAAGCCGTTCCTTGGCGGTTTCGGACAGGGGGGCGGCATAAACCAGAAAACAATAGGAACGATCCCCGCCGCGGCCCACCCGTCCGCGCAACTGGTGCAGCTGGGCCAGACCGAAGCGTTCGGCGTGTTCTATGACCATGATGGTGGCTTCCGGCACGTTGACCCCGACCTCGATCACGGTGGTCGCGACCAGTACGGATAGCTCGCCACGGGCAAAACGCTGCATGACGGTGTCTTTTTCATCGGGCTTCAGGCGGCCATGAATGAGGCCTACTTTATCCCCGAAACGGGCTTGCAGGATTTCATAACGTTCGGTTGCCGCTGCCAGATCAAGCGCTTCTGACTCCTCGACCAGCGGGCAGACCCAGTAAACACGGGCACCTTCCTGTGTTTGCTTCCACAGACTCTCGACCAGATTTTCGGCTTTGTCCTGTGGCAGCAGGCGCGTGTCGATCGGTTTGCGTCCCGGCGGCTTTTCATCCAGACGGCTGCTATCCATATCGCCATAGGCCGTAAGGGCCAAGGTGCGCGGGATGGGGGTTGCGGTCATGACAAGTACATCGGTGGCTTTGCTCTTGGCAGAAAGCTGCAAACGCTGATGCACACCGAACCGATGTTGCTCATCAATGACGGCCAGCCCGAGATCGAAAAAATCAACGCCATCCTGAAACAAGGCGTGCGTACCGATTACGATCTGTGCCGCACCGCTTGCGATTTGTTGCAGCAGGACTTCGCGGGGCTTGCCTTTATCGCGGCCTGTCAGAACGACAAAACGAACTCCGGCTGCTTCGAGCCAAGGGCGCAAGGATTCCGCGTGCTGGCGGGCCAGAATTTCGGTAGGGGCCATTAGTGCGGCCTGATGCCCGCATTCGACAGCATTCATCATGGCCATGGCGGCCACAACGGTTTTACCGCTGCCGACGTCACCTTGTAATAAACGCAGCATGCGCGTGGGGTCTTTCATATCCCTGTAGATATCAAGCAAGGCACGTTGCTGCGCCCCTGTGAGCGAGAAAGGCAAAGCCTGCAATAGTTTTTCGCGCAGATGGCCGCTTCCTTCAATCGTGCGCCCGCTTTGGCGGCGGCTATGATGGCGCACCAGTGCAAGGGTCAGTTGATTGGCCAGCAATTCATCATAGGCTAAACGCATGCGGGCCGGATGCTCGGGGCTGATCCCGTTCAGGCCGGGAGGATTATGCAGGATGCATAAGGCTTCATCCCATGTGGGCCAGTTCTGCTTTTTCAACCAGTGTTCATCCTGCCATTCCGGCAGAACGGGAATTTTCCCGAGGGCCGATCCCACGGCTTTGCGGACCAGGCGGTTGGTAATACCTTGGGTTAAGGGATAGACAGGTTCCACCACAGCAATCTCTTCAAGGTCTTCTACAGGACCCAGCGCATCGGGGTGAACGATTTGTGCGCGGCCCTGATAATGGTCGACACGACCACTAACGACAATCCGGCTGCCGATTGGTAAATTCTTTTCGATATAATCTTTGTGCGGATTGAAGAACACGATATCCATGCTGCCGGTTTCATCCTTGCAACGGACACGATAGGGGATATGGCGGCGGGTACTCGGATTGTGTTTTTCAACCGTGACGGTCAGTGTAGCAATATGACCGTTCGGTGCGTCCTTGATGGTTGATTGCAAACGGCGATCGACAATATCCGCAGGCTTGTGCCAGAGGATATCAAGGATCTTTGGTCCCCCTACCAGCTTTTCCAGGAGTTTCCCGTTCTTGGGGCCAATGCCGGGCAAGCTGGTCAGCGGCGCAAATAGCGGATCAAGCGCAAACGGGCGACCCTTGGCAGGGGATGCCTGATCGCCGTTTTCTTGTGTCTGTTTTTGCGCGTTTGGGGCCATTTTCACTTTGAGGCTTGCGGGCTAATGGTTTATGAAGTGTGCCATGACTTTAGAAGAATTAGAGAATTGGCGCAAACGCCTGATTTTCCGGTCTTGGCATCGGGGAACACGGGAAATGGACCTGATTATGGGTTCGTTTGCGGACGCTCATATACCTGATTTTACGGAAATTGAGCTTGCGATCTATGAGGATATCCTCAATCTCTCCGATCCGGATCTCTATAACTGGATTGCGGGTGTCGAGCCGGCACCTGCGAACCTGCTAACGCCTGTAATGGAAAAATTGCTGGCGCACCAATATTGCAAGGCGTGATATGTCTAGTAACGCCCCCCATGATGTTTCATCTCCTGTCTTGCTGACCCATCCCGTCATTCATGGCGCACCGGAAGGGCAGGATGCGCGTTTGCTGATCGAAAGGGCGCGGGAATTAATGCCGCAAGACCGCGTACTGGTCCATGTGGCGATGGATGATGCCCGTGTGGCCAGTCTGTCCGAACTGATTGGTTTCTTTGCACCGGATGTAAAGATCGCTTCTTTTCCGGCGTGGGATTGTTTGCCCTATGACCGTGTATCCCCGAATGTCGAGATCGTGGCCCAACGTGTGGCAACCCTTTGCACCTTGATCGCATGGGAGCAGCAAAAGGAACGGCATCCCCGTATCTTGCTGACCACCATCAATGCGATGACGCAAAAGGTGACACCCAAGGATGTAATCGCAGGCAGTAGCCTGATTGCGGAGCGCGGTGGGGTATTGAAGCAGGAAAACCTGCAATCCTTCCTTCACAATAATGGTTATAACCGCACCGATACCGTGCGCGAGCACGGGGAATATGCTTTTCGTGGCGGTATCGTCGATGTCTTTCCTCCTGGTTATGATGAACCTGTGCGGATTGATCTGTTTGGGGATGAAATCGAGTCCTTGCGGACCTTTGATCCTGCGAGCCAGCGGACAGATAAAAAACTCTCGCGGTTGGTTTTGCATCCGGCAACCGAATTTTTCCTCGATGATGACTCGATTGCGCGCTTCCGCGCGGGTTATCGTTCGTTGTTTGGCGTGATCCATGATAATGATCCGCTTTATGAATCGATCAGCAGCGGGCGCCGCTATAATGGCATGGACCATTGGTTGCCGCTCTTTTTTGACCGGATGGATAGCCTGTTTGATTATGTGCCTGATGCTTGTGTCACCATGGATGCGGCAGCAGAGCAGGCGCGTACCGAACGACTGACCCACATTGTCGATTTTTATCAGGCCCGTCGCACGCTTGAAGATGCGGGTGCGAAGCGCAAGCTTAGAAAGGACGGGGCCGATGTTTCGTTAAGCGGTACAATCTATCATCCCTTGCCATGGAACAGGCTTTATCTTTCAGATCAGGAATGGCAAGCGGCCTTAAAGGAAGTTTTCACCCTGTCACCCTTCGGGGCGGCGACGGAAGAAGAATCCCCGTCAAGGCGCGGACGTGATTTTGCCGATATCAGGGCCTTGCCGGATGGTGATGTGTTCAAGGCGCTGGGTGATCATGCGTCCTCTTTGCGGCAGGAGGGACGTAAAGTCCTGATTGCAGCCTATAGTATGGGCTCGCGTGAACGTTTGCGCAGTCTGATGATGGCGGGGGGCTTTGCCAACCTCGTCGATATTACGGGCGCTGATGATATCAGAAAGCTGGAAAGTCACCAGACAGGCATGGCCGTGCTGGCGCTTGAACATGGCTTTGTGGCGCCCGATCTTGCCGTTATTACCGAGCAGGATTTGTTGGGCGACCGCCTGACCCGTACATCGAAGAAGCGTAAAAAGGCCGAGAATTTCCTGCGCGAGGTTTCGTCGCTTTCGCCTGGTGATCTGGTTGTCCATATTGATCACGGTGTGGGGCGCTTTGAAAGTCTGGAAACGGTTGAAGCAGCCGGTACGCTGCATGATTGCCTGAAGCTGGTTTATGACGGCGGTGACCGTCTGTTTGTACCGGTTGAAAATATCGATGTGCTGTCGCGTTTTGGCAATGATGAAGGCCTGAGCCAGCTGGATAAGCTGGGGGGTGCAGGTTGGCAAGCGCGTAAGGCCAAGGTCAAAAAAGACCTGATGATTATGGCTGAGGGCTTGCTGAAAATTGCTGCAGCCCGTCAGCTACAGCGTGGCGAAGTGATGGAAGTTACTGCCACCTATAACGATTTTGTTGCCCGCTTTCCTTATCAGGAAACAGAAGACCAACAACGCGCCATTGATGATGTGCAGAAGGATTTGCTAAGCGGTCAGCCGATGGACAGGCTTGTCTGCGGCGATGTCGGTTTTGGTAAAACAGAAATTGCTCTGCGCGCGGCCTATGTCGCGGCCATGCACGGTGTACAGGTGGCGGTCGTGGTGCCGACGACATTACTCGCCCGTCAGCACTATAATAATTTCAGTCAGCGTTTTGCCGGCACAGGCATTCGTGTGGGGCAACTTTCCCGTATGGTGCCCCCCCGTGATGCCGAACTAACCCGTAAAGGCCTCACAGACGGAAACGTGAATATCGTTGTGGGGACGCACGCCTTGCTCGCCGAGAAAATCAAGTTCTCGCATCTCGGACTTGTAATCGTGGATGAAGAGCAGCGTTTTGGCGTCAAGCAGAAGGAAAAGCTGAAAGAGCTTAAAGCCAACGTCCATGTCCTGACACTGACGGCGACACCTATCCCGCGTACTTTGCAGATGGCGCTGACAGGGGTCAGGGATATGAGCATCATTGCTTCGCCGCCCGTTGACCGTTTGGCTATTCGCACTTTTGTTCTGCCTTTTGATCCAGTTGTTATCCGTGAAGCTATCCTGCGTGAGCATTATCGCGGCGGCCAGTCATTTTATGTTTGTCCGCGTATCAAAGACCTGCAAGAGGTTGAGGATATGCTGAAAGAGCTGGTGCCAGAAGTTAAGGTTATCAGCGCCCACGGCCAGATGAGCGCGCAAGAGCTGGAAGACCGCATGACGGCGTTTTATGACGGTCAGTATAATGTCTTGCTGGCAACAAATATCATTGAAAACGGGATTGATATCCCGACCGCCAATACGATGATTGTCCATCGTTCCGACCTGTTTGGTCTGGCGCAGCTCTACCAGATACGGGGGCGCATTGGCCGTTCGAAAGTGCGGGCTTATGCTTATCTGACCTATCAACCCACGACCAAGCTGACGGATCAGGCGCAAAAGCGCCTTGAGGTACTGGAAACACTGGATACACTAGGGGCAGGTTTCCAACTGGCCAGCCATGACATGGATATTCGCGGGGCGGGGAACTTGCTGGGAGAGGAGCAATCCGGCCATATCCGCGAAGTGGGGGTCGAGCTTTACCAGCAAATGCTGGAAGAGGCTGTGGCAGCGGCCCGTGAGGGGCTGGATATTGCCGGTGAAGACATTCCTGACAAATGGTCGCCACAAATCAATCTGGGGACATCTGTCTTAATCCCCGAACACTATGTCGCCGATCTGAATGTCCGTATGTCACTTTATCGCCGCCTGTCGGAACTGGAAGACAAACAGGCGATCGAAGGCTTTGCTGTCGAGATGATCGATCGCTTCGGACCGTTGCCGGAAGAGTTTGAAAACCTGCTTTCTATCGTGGCGATCAAACAATTTTGCCGTATGGCCTCTATCGACAGGCTGGATGCAGGCCCCAAAGGGGTTGTGATCGGGTTCTATAAAGATAACCCGCCATATATTCCGGGGTTGATGAAATGGATTCAGGAAAAAGGCGGCTCCATCAAACTACGTCCTGATCAGAAATTGTTTACACCACGCCAGTGGATGAGCACGCAGCAGCGTGTCAAAGGTGTAGAGGCATTGGTCAAGGAACTCGCCCAGAGCCAAGTGTCACCGTAATAATACAATCTGTCATAAGAGTCTTGTTCGCACCTGCAAAACCGGAATCTTGCAGGAAGGGACCATACAGGTCTATGTTCAGCAGACGACCTTTTTATCATTCAAAGAGTATGTTTTATGAGTGCCGCCTTGAACCTTGTTCCGCAATCCTTTCCCGACGCTGAATCATTTCATGCCGAGCTGAAGAAGCTTGAGGATTTGTTTGCCAGTATGCAGCCGCAATATGAACTCGTGGTCAGGGATTCCTCTCTGGGGGTTGAAGGTTATGTGGTGGTCTGGAATACGGATATCAGCAAGTATGGTCCTGTAGAGGGGTGCGGCAAAGGTGGTACGCGGATTATGCCGCATGTCACACTGGATGAAGTTAAAATGCTGGCGCGGACAATGGCGCTTAAGAATGCCGCTGCCGGCTTGCCGCTGGGTGGCGCAAAGTCCGGTTTGCGTGCCGATCCCAATACACCTGATTTCGAGAAAAAATATCGCCGGTTTGTAAGATTGTGCGCGCCTGTGCTGCATGAAAATGGCGGCCCTTACGGTGGGTTTGGTTTTGATCTTGGTGGACGTTCAGAGCATGCCTTGTGGGCTTGTGATGAACTAAAGTCCGAACGCTGCTTTACAGGCAAGCCGCTGGAACGTGGTGGCACAGGTTCAGACAGGGAAGGGATATCCGGTTTGGGTGTAGCGGTTGCCGGTCAGACCATGCTTGAAATCAAGGGCAAGAAAGCGGCCAAAAGCACTTTCGCCATTCAGGGTATGGGATTGATGGGGACAGCCGTCTTCCGCTATTTCAGTGAAACAGGCGCACGACTATCCGCACTGTCCGATCCTAAATATGGCGGGACATGGTTGTTTAAAAAACATCCGTCTGCAAAGCTTTCAAAAGCCTTGTTAGCGCAGGATGAAAAGCAGGTCGTTAAACTGTTGGAAGCGGAAGCCCACTTTCTTTCGGAAGATCCCGAGCAGGTTTTGTTCACGCAAACCGATATTTTGTTCCCTTGTGCTGTACAGAATGTTTTGACGGAAACCAATTCAGCAAAAGTGAATGCGCGTTTTATTTGTGAAGGGGCGCATAGCCCTTGCACCGATGAAGCCCGCACGCGCCTCCATGAACTGGGGGTTAGTCTGGTCCCTGATTTCATTGCCAACGCAGGGGGTGTGATTGCCGCCTATGTTGAGATGGTTTCGTCCTCGGACCAGAAGGCCGATGAGGCCAAGGATATGACCCGCGCCAAGATTAGCGAGAATGTAAAAGCGCTTTATGATCTGGTAGACCGTTATGGCTGCGAGCCTTATCATGCGGGCATGTATATGGCGCTTAGTAAAATTCTCACAACCCCCTAAGGTTATGGTAATTTAGAGTGGGTTAGCCAACCGATATGGGTGGTTGTCCTTCTGGTCCTTTATGTGAGAGAATGGAAGTAGACGATAATTCTATCTGACAGGGGTCCTCCCATGAGCCGTGAATACGCTGAAAGACGCATTAAAGAAGCCCTTGATTTGTGTAAGGGAAATACAGCGCGCGCACGGCAGCAGATTATTGCGTGGACCTATGAAGATCCTAAGCTTTTGCAGGCCTTGGCCCAGCCGCATTTGACAGGCATTGTCGCCCATGCCGTGAGCCGCGTTGTCTATAAGCAGGAAATGGATGACGCCCATATACCGGATGAACCACAATCGCTGGATATGGCACCCGATACATTTGGCAAGGAGATATTGCAGGCTCTATCAAGTGATAGGGGAGTCTTATTTGGCCGTGATACAGGGGCAGCGCCGGTGAAGCGCAAGGCGGCGTCCCAGTCACATATTGATGCCCTGAAGCATATCGCCAGCAAAAGCAAGCCGATCAAAAAAGACGGGAAAGATGCGTATTAAGCGCCTTTCTTTGTAAAAAGCGGTTGCTTTTGGTTCTGTTCGCTATATTCCTAACTTCATGTCACAGCTATTACCCAAAGTTCAGGACTGGTTCGAAGAGCGTGAATCCTTGCGCGTCGATTATCTGGCGCGTACAGGATGGGCAGATTCTTCGAGCGCCCCCGTAGGGGAAGACTGTGCTTTCCGCCGTTATTTCCGTTTACAAAAAGACAGTGGTGAAACAGTTATCCTGATGGAAGCTGTCCCTGACGGTAGCAGCTTTGCTACGCCAGGTCACAATATGGGTGATTTTATCCGTATCAGTGATTATCTGCGTTCCTTGGGCTTAAAAGCTCCTCAGGTCTTTGATGTCGATCGGACGAATGGTTATCTGCTCATTGAGGATTTTGGTGACTGTTCTTTTAAAAAGGGCCTGCACGACGGGGTTTCCCGTGATGATCTCTATGGGTTGGCAACCGATGTTCTGCAGTTTTTAAGTCGTCAGACCAAAGACGGCGATATCATTTTGCCGCGCTATTACGACAGTCATGTTCATACGGGCCGCCGCCGTCTGGTGGATTGGTACAGGCCTGCGCTGCTTCTCAACAGCAATGATGACGGCTTGGCCGAAGACTATCTGACGGTGTGGGACAAGATAGAACAATCTTTGCCACCTGTACCGCAAGGGTTCCTTCATATTGATTACCATTTTGAAAATCTGATGTGGTTGCCTGCAGGCGAGGGGCTTGCCCGTTGTGGTATTCTCGATTTCCAGGGGGCGATGGTGGGGCCTGTGCCCTATGATCTTGCTAACCTGTTGGAAGATGCGCGTGTGGATGTGCCGTTTGAATTACGTGACCGCATGCTGGCGCGCTTTTGCCAAGGCATGGACAAGGACGAAGAATATTGCTTTCGCAGTTGGTACCGCATTCTGGCCACGCAATTCCATTGCCGCGTGATGGGGCAGTTCATCAGGCTTGCCCTGCGTGATGGTAAAACACGTTATTTGCAGTTCTTGCCCCGCGTGGGTGAATATATCGTCCATGGATTACAGGATCCTGTTTTGTCCCCGATGCGGGACTGGCTGGCGGCACAGAACATTGTCTTTGATCGGGACCGTGTTTGTGCGCTTGATCTGGATGCCGCTAAAACGCTCATTCGTGATGATGCGTTCTAATCCCGTTGAGGGATAGGGTTGTTGACCGCCAGTCCCAACCCCATCAAAAACCACAAGAAGCGCGTATAAAGCAGTTCATGGGCTAGCGACATGATGGCAAAGATGATCATGGTCATCAGTAGCCCCATATAAAATCCGTGCGGATCATTTTGGGATTTCACTCTTTTGAAGACTTGCCACAGTGCCAATAAGAAAAAAATGGAGAAGGCCGATAGGCCGATGATGCCCGTTTCAGCTAATAGCCACAGGGCTGTAAAGTCTATGATATCATTATAGGTACTTCCGGTTTCATTTTGATATGCACGGAAGGAGCCTAATCCGCCCCCAATCAGGGGGTGCCTTTTCCAAAGGGCGATGGCGTCCGTATAGGTGGTCATGCGTACACGATCACCGACATAGCTTAGTTTTTCTTCGGCTTCATCTGTTGTAATGCTGTCCAGCTGGGCAATTTGCCCTGTGTGCACAATTTGTTCGTGGGTCAGGTCAAAAATATATGATTTATGTGATGCAAAAAAGGCAAACGCCATCAAGCTGCCAAATAGCAGGGGCAAAATAATGTGTTTAAAGGAAAATTTAAAGTGAAGGGCGCAAAAAGCAAGAATAACGACAGCTAGAGTAATTAAGCCTGCCCTTGAGCCGTTGACTATGTAGTAGAAGGGTACCAGTACCCATATGATTTTTAATAGTGTCGAGTAGTGGGGTAAGGGATGGCGAACGACAAAGGTTGTAGCAAATGCCAGAGCAGTACATGACAAGAGAGCATAAGCATTTCTATTTCCCATAAACCCGCTTAGTGGGTAGTTTCTATATATTTTGTCGCTATTGTCTTGTAGATCCAGATAGATCATCCAGATACAAAAACCTAAAAGGCAGACAATCCAGAATCCGCACAGGGCTTTGATAACAAAGGGTTGCCAATCCCAGTCTTTTTGTCCTGCAATCCAGCCCCCTAGCGCAAAATAGGCAAGCAAGACAAACCATCCCACATATTTATTGACCAGTGCCCATATCTGCCATTCTCCCGTGGTGTGATACCCGTTTATGACCGCAACGGTCATGAGGGCTGTTAATCCGGCAAGCCATAGATAGGTATAGGGGACACGCCATTGAGGCCAATTGTCGCGGCGCATGAGTAGACGGATAAAAACCAGAATTCCCAGTACAGGCAACAGTAGATCCGCGAGATTGATTCTGAGGCCCAGATAATCATCGGTTTTGAACAGGCTGATCTGGATTTGCAGACACAGACATAGGAGCAGGGCTGGCAAGGCATAGACAAGAGCAGATGGTGACTGCTTGCCGAGGCTGATCAGTTTATTCAGCATGGGAAGGATGAGTGATATCTTTTGTTTTATGCAGAAGATGGCGGACATCTTCGGCAATTTTCTTCATATCCATGCTCAGCAATGCAGGAATGCCGGAAACAATCGTGGCAATCATGGTGAGCAGGCCAATCTGGATCGAGATCAGGAAGGCGGTTTCTTCGGGGATGCCGATCAGGGCTAAGCCCAGTACAAAGGCGCCTTCACGCACGCCCCAGCCACCGAAGCTTACAGGTAGACTGGCAATCAAAGTAATAACCGGCAGAACTGTCATAAGATCAAGGAACGAGAAGTGAAGTCCCGAAGACAGCGCTACAAAGTAAACAGCGATAAAGTAGAAAATCTGGGCGGTCATGCTATTGATAATTATACGGGCAAAGACTGTCCGGTTTTGTTTCGCCGACATCAGGTAACTCAGGCAGAGGTCGATTTTGGGAATCGACATGATGGTATCTTTGATGGTCTTGCTGAAAAACAAAGGGATAAAGATCATGACGGTAAAAACCATAACCAACAATGTGGCATAGGTAGCATTATGCAATGCCTCATCTACAAAATTATCAAATAGGGGTACGAAGGCCGCTGCTAAAATCATCAAGGCAAAGAGCGTCATCAGGCGGTCGACAATCGCGGCACAGATGGTTTTAGTAAGATTGATGCCGTGGTGAATGGTCAGGCCCACGCGTACAACCAGACCGCTGATTGATGTAATAAACAAAACGTTAGCCAAAAGACTGGCTAGGGTGATTTTTAGTGACTCGCTATAGGTTAGCCCAGGTTGAACTTTGTCCATATTGATCAGGTCGGACCAGCGCCAAGCAAGCAGGCCAATTTGCATCAGGATAAACAGGCCTGCCCAGATCATGCCTGTAATCTGCACCTGAGCGATTTGTTCACCCAGAGCTTTCACATCCATGCGCGAAAGCAGCAGGATGATGATCACTGCTGATATAGCTACTTTTAGGGGTATATTCAGGGCGGGCAAACGCATAACTATAAAATTTCTAAATTTATCGAGGATTCAGGCTAGGTTATGGGGATGATTCTGGCAAGTTTTTCTTTACCCCGCCCCCCAAAAAAATCTTTAAAAATCAGGGCGTCCGTGCTTTATTCCCTCCTTCTGTACCAGATCAATGAGGAAAGAACATGTCTATTTTGGCCAAACGCCTGAGTGTGATTAAACCGTCTCCTACGATTGCCGTAACCACGAAAGCGGCTGAATTAAAGGCGGCTGGCCGTGATGTGATAGGTCTGGGGGCGGGCGAGCCTGATTTCGATACGCCTGATTTCATTAAAAAGGCTGCGACAGAGGCCATGAACAAGGGCGACACAAAGTATACGGCTGTGGATGGGACACCCGCCCTGAAGGATGCTATTATCGGCAAGTTCAAGCGCGAGAATGGTCTGGAATATAAGCGTGACCAGATCACGGTCGGTACGGGTGGCAAGCAGGTACTGTATAACGCCCTGATGGCGTCACTGAACCCGGGTGATGAAGTGATTATTCCGGCCCCGTACTGGGTTTCCTACCCCGATATGACTTTGTTGGCGGAAGGTGTGCCTGTTTTCGTGAAATGCCCCGAAAGCAACGGTTTCAAGCTGCGTGCCGACGATCTTGAAAAAGCGATCACACCAAAGACAAAATGGCTGATCCTGAACTCCCCTTCAAACCCGACAGGGGCAGCCTATACACGCGCCGAAATGAAGGCGCTGACAGACGTGCTGCTGAAGCGCCCGCACGTATGGGTTATGACGGATGATATCTATGAGCACCTGACCTATGACGGTTTTGAGTTCTTTACGCCTGCACAGGTCGAGCCCAAGCTCTATGACCGTACCCTGACGGTTAATGGTGTTTCTAAAGCCTATGCCATGACAGGTTGGCGTATTGGTTATGCCGCAGGCCCGAAAGAGCTGATCAAGGCGATGGCCGTGATTCAATCTCAAAGCACATCGAACCCTAGTTCGATCTCCCAGGCGGCTGCCGTAGCGGCCCTGAATGGCGATCAATCCTTCCTGTCCGGTTGGTGCGAGACATATCAACGCCGCCGTGATCTGGTTGTGGGGATGCTTAATCAGGCAGAAGGTGTTAGCTGTCCGACGCCGGAAGGGGCCTTCTATGTTTATGCTTCTTGTGCGGGCTGCATCGGCAAGGAAACACCGGATGGCAAAGTCATCGAAAACGATACGGATTTTGTAAGCTATCTGCTGGATAGTGAAGGTGTGGCGTGTGTACAGGGTGAAGCTTTTGGGCTTTCCCCGTATTTCCGCATTTCCTACGCTACCTCGGATGAGGCTCTGGAAAAAGCGTGCCAGCGTATCCAGAAGGCCTGCAGTGCCTTGAAACAGCGCGCTGTAGCATAATAAAACAACGGGGCGCTTCAGGCGCCCCGATCTTTATGCATGTTTTGTAATCTATTCCGCTATTTCACGTTCACCGAAGAATGTGAAATATTTGCGAACACGATTACCAATAGTATCCATGCGTTGCTCTTCCTGCCGACGGTCGCGGTTGCTGACCATGATATGGCACATTTCATCAATACGTTTGTGGTTGTCCTCGATAAGGCCGTAGCTGAAATCCTTCATGCGGCGAATATTTTCGGGGCTGGCATCATCAATCTGGAGGGAAGGGATGTTATCTGCACCTTCACGCGGCATCAGCGAGCCATTGAATACGAAAAGGTCGCTGCCCAGATCATCGACGAAGCTTTCCATCAGGGCTGATTCCGACGCATGGAAGAAGATGTTGATCAGGGGCAGGTCATTGATGGGATCAACAACGCCCAGAGCTCCATAGCTGTTCCAGTCATCTTTCTTGATCGCCTTGTTGCTGTAACCTGTCCCCAGAACCAGCATTACCAGTTTATTTTCCGGTGGTACCATGCGACGGATCGCGCCGTGATAGCTGATACACGGGTTATCATAAACGCAGCCGTCAATGCCGGTGTAGTTAATCTCTTTTTTGCCGGGATAACGGGCCTTGAAATGGTGGCAGGGGAAGTAGGTGGGTGCGGCACAGCTGGCCATTACGGCATCATACAGGCTGACGTCCGGTGTACGCAGACTGGGGCCATGATGGGGGATGTGGCGGATGTTGCTCATCCACAGGGCGTGGCCGCCGTAATCATCAAGCGAGGCACGGCCACGGGCTACCCAGTGATTTTCGTGCTCGTTTTCGGCTTCCAGCAGGCGCAGTTGTTCACCGTCGAGATTGTAGCAAGGGATCACGAGCGTCCGCAGCGAGTCAGAAAGGCGCGCATCTCCATAAAGGGCCTTGAGCGCACGTCCCAAATTGGAAGGATCGTAATGCCCGTGACGGAACAGCCAGTTTAACTGGTTTAGCTTCAGTGTCCGGTTGTTGAAGTCATGCACGATGCCGCGGAATTCACGGAAGCGATCGGCCGGAAAGATCTTGTGGCCCTCGCGCTCGTAAAATTTGACCATATGGCGTGCGCGGAATTTCGGGCTGCTTGTATGCTCGGGATGGCGCAAAGTGAGTGCTGTGTTCAAAATGGCGCCTGTAGAGGGCCCTGTGAAGATATCGACCATATCCGCCATCGGGAGGCCGGTGCGTTCTTCTATGTGATTCATCAGGTGGGCAGGGATCAATCCACGCATGCCGCCGCCATATGTAAACAACGCAATGGTTGTTTTGCTGGGCGGGGTAGGGGAAGTATCACTCATTTTGCGGGTACTCTTTCGCGAAGTATTTGTATTTATTGATAATTGTACAAGAAT
The DNA here is from genome assembly GCA_046294845.1 of Micavibrio sp. GTDB lineage: Bacteria > Pseudomonadota > Alphaproteobacteria > Micavibrionales > Micavibrionaceae > Micavibrio_C. The sequence goes on from JBKBNU010000001.1 coordinate 1,289,797, forward strand.
AATGCCACAAAGTCAGCTTGCAGCGCAGCAGAAATGCAATCAGGGCTGATTAATACAGAGAAAAGGGCAAAAAAAAACCGGGTCATATGACCCGGCGAGTTGAACAGGGAGGTTTCACGTCTGGGAGACGTAGGACCCCGAAGGATCCTGTCGACATCGGAATGTCGATGGCCGCTTTATATACTGGGACGACTCCGCCGAGCCAGAGGTAATTATGCATGCCAGATATGCGATTTACGCATATCTGGTACGATCGGTTTCGTATGGAAATTTATCGTTTATTATCAATCATTTAATATGATTGCAGGTCAAGAGCGTGAAAAGAAAACAGACCCTGTAGGGTCTGTCTTTTTGTAAAAATGCTTTCAAGTGCATTATTAGAATTGGGTTTTTCCTACGTATTTCAGGAGAAAATCCCTAAATATGGCAAGTCTTTGCGAGTGACGGCGTTCTTCCGGATAAACAAAGTACATATCTACGCTTACAGGCTGCAGGTCTGGCAGCACGCTTTCCAGATCCTGATTCTCGCCCGCCATAAAATTAGGCAGCAATCCCAGACCGGCGCCGCCTTCAACGGCCTGACGAATGGCGTACAAGGAATTCATCATGATCAGATTGTGATGTTCTTGCGGATCAACACCGGCCACACGGAACAGCCAGTTGGAATCAACAAAAGGCTGCGGCGCATTTTCGGGATATCCGATCAGCACATGGTCACGCAGCTCCTTTGCTTCTTTAGGGCGGCCATGGCGTTCGAAATAGGATTTACTGCCGAAGATATGAAACTGGATGGTGGCCAGATGACGCTGGATCAAATCCGGCTGTTCCGGTTTGTAGAGGCGGATGGCGGCATCGGCTTCACGCATCGAAAGATTGAGAACGCGATCATCCATCAACAATGTGAGCTGGATGTCGGGATGTTCCTGACGGAAATCCGAGAGGCGCGGGGCCAACCAGCTGGCACCGATAAATTCCGTTGTGGTGATCCGCAAAGGGCCTTCGGGTAGTTGTTTTGAATCGAGGAGTTGTCCTTCAATCATGGCGAGTTTGCCGAAAATATCCTTGGCAGCCTTCTGCAACAGCTCGCCCTGCTCGGTCAGCAGCAAGCCGCGGGCATGGCGGTGGAAGAGGGTAACACCAAGGGATTCTTCAAGGGTACTGATCTGCCGCGAAATGGCAGACTGGCTGAGGTTTAGGGCATCGCCTGCGTGTGTGAAGCTTCCTGCCTCGGCAACGGCGTGAAATATGCGCAACTTGTCCCAATCCATGAAGAAGCCTCAAAAAATATTTTTCAAACAATAACGTTACGCGAATTATTCGGCAGCTGCCGAGTGGGCAGCTTCTTGTGCTGCAATAAAGCGGTCGGCTTCCAATGCGGCCATGCAGCCCATACCAGCAGCGGTTACAGCTTGTCTGTATACCTTATCCTTCACATCGCCTGCGGCAAATACGCCCGGGATATCGGTTGCGGTTGAGTCAGGTGCTGTAACGATATAACCGTGATCATCCATCTTCAGCTTACCTTTGAAGATCTCTGTTGCCGGATCGTGACCAATTGCCACAAAGACACCGTGTACAGACAATGTAGATGTTTCACCGGATTTCAGGTTTTTAAGTTTTATACCCGTCACACCCGGATTATCCTGTCCTTGCGGTACACCAAGAATTTCTTCAACGGCGCTATCCCATACGACTTCGATTTTGGGATTATTGAACAGGCGGTCTTGGGCAATCTTCTCGGCTTTGAGAGAGTCACGGCGATGAACCAGTGTTACCTTGCTGCAGAAATTGGTCAGGAATAATGCTTCTTCAACAGCACTATTGCCGCCACCAATGACGGCGACTTCCTTGCCGCGATAGAAAAACCCGTCACAAGTCGCACATGCGGATACGCCCAGACCCATGAAGGTTTTTTCTTCCGGCAGGCCCAGCCAGCGCGCTTTGGCGCCTGTGCAAATAATAACAGTATCGGCGATATAGCTTGTACCTGAATCACCCTTGCAGACGAAAGGGCGTCTGGTGAAATCAACGTCCATGATCATGTCATGGATCATTTCGGTGCCTACGTGTTCGGCTTGGGCCTTCATCTGTTCCATCAGCCAAGGGCCCTGAATCATGTCGGCGAAGCCCGGGTAATTTTCAACATCTGTTGTAATGGTCAATTGGCCGCCCGGTTGCAGACCCAGAACCTGAACAGGCTTCAGGTTTGCGCGGGCTGCATAGATAGCGGCTGTATAACCGGCAGGGCCGGAACCAATGATCAGAACCTTCGTTCTGACTTCCTTGTTATTACTCATAAACTCAATCCTTTTGATAACAAGATAGTCTTAATCGTCGCGAAGCAAGGCGTAAAGCCCTTAAAGGTCTATTTTAAATGACCTTTCCCCATTTTTCCCATTTTAGAGCGTATGGCCTCGGCCACCAGCGCGGCATCACGCAAGGGGGGGTAGCTATAGGGCATGAGCGTGCCCTCAAACCTACGGACAATCCCTTTATCCAGAAGGTTTTGGTGAAAGCGGGTGAATTTATCTGACCCACCCTCAAGATTTATTACGTAAACAGGTTTGCCGGTAGTGGCGGCCTCCGAGATCATCGATGCGCTATCGGCGGTCACCATGATGTAATCCGCCCAAGCCAGCATCCCGAAATAGGGGTTTGTTCCTTCTCCGTCCCACAAGAAGGCCTTGGTACGGGAGAGTGTGTCCTTCAGTTTATGGAGATTGCTTTCTCCTGTCCGTCGTGAGGCTGTGACCATCAGGCCGTATCCTTGTGCATCCAAATTGTCCATGGCTTTTGTAATTGTGGCCATGTTGGATTCTGTCAGATCATAGACTTTGCTTTTACCGCCAATCAATACAGCTACGCGTGGCGAAGGCAGCGTTTTGAACATATCCTCAAAGTCATGGCGGGCCTCTTCAAGTTTTTCTGATGTAATGCGGTTCGGTGTTGCGTCTGTTACCAGCACATTTTCACCTGTACGATTGTCATGGGCGGGAACGGCGATCAGATCGCAGCCAGCCATCGTTATGCGCGGATCCTGAATTTGTACGGTAAAGGTCTGACCGATGCTCTGCTTTTTAATGTAGCGGCTGGCGGCGATGGCTTTGCGGCCCGAGGCTATAACGAGATCAGGCCAGGGGGGGCAGAGGGGATCGCCTGTAAAGCTCCATGATTGTTCACAAGCCAGATAGGGTGAGAGAGTTTTCCAAGGTTGCCTCAGATTTATCCTTTTGATGACGGGAATCACGCCCAAAGCTTCGGCTACGCCCAGACATTGGTTTTCTGTCCCGGCGATGCCTTCGGTTATGATCCAGCAAGAAGTCATAATAAGGTATTTTCCAATACTCAATTAAGGAAACCATAGGTTTTGAAGAAAGTAGCGAGACCATTCAAAAAGGGGCTTGCCTATCTTCATGCGCAACTTTATACCAAGCTCTGGTCATTCCCGACAATTATTTTGCGGTAAGAATTTTTCATGAAGCGCGTCAAGCTCGATAAAATTGATAAGAAAATTTTGAAAAATTTGCAGGACGACGGACGTATCACGAACGTTGAACTGGCCAAACTGGCGGGCATATCGGCACCACCATGCCTGCGCCGTGTTCGTGCTTTGGAAGATAATGGCTATATCAAGGGCTATCATGCCCGTGTTGATGCTGCGGCGCTGGGTTATGGCGTGACCGTGTTCGCAATGGTGAAGCTTGTTAGTCAGGCCGAAGCCGATCTTAAAAAATTCGAGGAACTGGTCCAGTCATGGCCGATGGTGCGCGAGTGTCATATGCTGGCGGGCGAGGTTGATTTTATCCTCAAAATTGCGGCACCCGATTGGGATACATACCAGAACTTCCTGACCCATGAATTGACAGGGGCTCCAAACGTTACATCTGTGAAATCGGCGCTGGGTATCCGTGCTTCCAAGGAAGCTGCTGGCGTGCCAATCGATATCTGATCTATCTATCTTTTAGGGTTCGAGTTTTCGAATAGTGGTGCGACCGCTATCGTCGACTGTTCCTATGACAGGTTTTCCTGACTGGAACGCTTCTCCGATGACGCGTGCCATAACCGGATCGTCTGTTTGCACGATCAGGCCACTTTCTTCATCGAGAGTGAAATGGGAAGGTACAATAGGTTCCTTGCGCTCCGGCCTTACGGCCTCGCGACCAAAGAGTTTCTTCAAGCGTTCGATAAAGGTCATAGGAGTGTTGCTCCCTTATTCGTAAATAACTTCCAGAATTTCGTAAGAACGCACACCCTGCGGTGTACGAACTTCAACGCTATCGCCTACGGATTTGCCGATCATCGCGCGGGCCATTGGGGCATTGAGTGAAATCAGACCGTTATCAGCGTTGGCTTCATAGTGGCCGACGATTTGGTAGGACACTTCAATATCGGTATCTTCATCGACAATAACAACACGGGCACCAAAACGGACCGTTGTACCGCTGAAGCTGGAGGGATCAATAATCTGGATGGCGGAAATAACAGCTTCCAGTTCCTGAATACGGCCTTCAATAAAGCTCTGACGTTCTTTGGCAGCGCTATATTCAGCGTTTTCCGACAGATCGCCATGCGCACGTGCCTCTGCAATCGCCTGAATAACAGCGGGGCGCTCAACGCTCTTGAGTTTTTTCAATTCTTTTTCCAGGGCATCCGCACCTGCGCGTGTCATGGGAATCTTGTCCATGGCTGTTCTTCTGCTTGTTATGAGTTCGGTTTATAAAAAATCAAAGCCCGCCAGTTATTGTGGCGGGGCAGTTTTATTACGCTAATAAGCTGACTATAGCAGTCTGGGCGGGGGGGTCAATAGTCTCCCTTTAGGAGCATCCCCGACGGTTATAATGACGGGCATAATCTTCGATTTCCTCACGGTCAATCAGATGGTTGTCATCCCTGTCCAGTGCCTTGAAAAGCTGGCTTGGTGCATTGCGGCATACATTACTGAATTCTGTCAGGGTCAGATGGTGGTCGCTATTGTTATCAAGACTAACCATCAGTTTGTCGTACATGCGATTGTTAACAGAGGTTGGCGTGCCATCCTCATGATAGGATGCCATCTGTATATTCGAACTTTCCGCTTGCCCTTGCATCTGACGATATTCCTCCATGGAAATAAGCCGGACCGATACAGGAAGAATTGCCTCTGCGGCCTGTATCGTGCCCGGCATAGTCAGTACTACAAAGAGAGAAAGTACAAATATAGTTACAATAGTGGTTATACAAGTCGTACGCATTTACACCCTACCGCTGTTATCTGTTTTTAATTTTTTTTATAAACCCTGTTCAGAGATGATCCCCATCATCAATTTCAGGATAGCGCGGTAAAGCTTAATCAAATATTGAATACAACCGATGGCAGAGTGAGCATCAGTATGCGTACGACTTATCTTAGGGATATAACGATTACTTATGCGGTAGCAGATAACCACTCTTGTGAATCATCACTATCATTTGTGTCTTTTTGCGCCGCATTTGTCTGCGGCAAATAATTTTGAAGTGGCATAACTTCAATCTCTTTTGCACGCATTGCGCGGATGGCTTGCACACCTGCGCGTGCAGCAGTAAGCAAGGTGTAATGCGGTATTTTGTGCATGAGCGCCATGCGACGAATGTTATCAGAGTCAGCAAAAGCTTGCGGCCCCTTGGTTGTTGTATTGATCATCAGGTTGATTTCACCGTTGATAATCGCATCAACAATATGGGGTTGGCCTTCCATGACTTTGTTGATACGGGTAACAGGTAACCCTTTTTCCTGCAAAACCTTGCATGTGCCGCCTGTAGCAATGATTTTGAAACCCATCTCGATCAACTCCTGTGCAAGAGGAGCCGCTTCATTTTTATCTGAATCTTTCAATGACAGAAACACTGTGCCCTCGAGAGGTAAAACAGTACCCGCTGCCAGTTGTGATTTGGCAAAAGCTTGCGCCATATCACGATCAATCCCCATGACTTCGCCTGTTGATTTCATCTCTGGCCCCAGTAACGGGTCAACGCCGGGGAAACGGCTGAACGGGAATACAGGGGCTTTCACGGCGGTGTGGCCATCAGGCATGCCTGTAAGCATATCCGCATCACGGAATGTGGAGAGCTTCTCGCCAGTCATCAGCAGGGTGGCAATTTTGGCAACCGGTACGCCTGTGGCTTTAGCCACAAAGGGGACGGTGCGGCTGGCGCGTGGATTGACTTCGAGGATGTAGACATCGAATTCGCCCGTGTTTTTATTTCTCTTAACTGCGTATTGGATATTGATCAGTCCCTTGACCTTCAGCGCTTTGGCAAGAGTAACAGTTTGTTTCTCCAGTTCACGGACGGTTTTGTAGGGTAGAGAATGAGGCGGCAGAACGCAGGCAGAGTCGCCCGAGTGCACACCGGCTTCCTCGATATGTTCCATGATGCCGGATACATATACATCGTTGCCATCACACAGCGCATCGACATCAACTTCGATGGCGCTATGCAGATAACGGTCGAGCAGTACAGGGGCCGAACCCGATATGCGGACAGCCGTGTTGATATAGCGTTGCAGCTCTTCCTTGGAGTGGACGATCTCCATCCCTTGGCCACCCAGAACATATGAGGGGCGCACAACAATCGGGAAGCCGATATCTTCGGCTTTGCCCAAGGCTTCCTTTTCGGAGCGGGCCAGACCGTTTGGCGGTTGGCGGAGTTTGAGTTTTTGCAAAAGCTTCTGGAAGCGTTCGCGGTCTTCGGCAAGATCAATCGCATCGACAGACGTGCCAAGGATAGGAATGCCCGCTTCTTCGAGGGCATCGGCAAGCTTCAGCGGTGTTTGGCCACCCAGCTGCACAATCACGCCCAGAACTTCGCCGTTCTTCTTTTCGGCTTCGATCAGCTCAATCACATCTTCGGCTGTCAAAGGCTCGAAGTAGAGGCGGCTTGAGGTGTCATAGTCGGTTGAAACCGTTTCGGGGTTGCAGTTAACCATGATGGATTCATAACCGGCTTGGCGCAGGGCGAAGGAGGCATGAACGCAGCAATAATCGAATTCGATCCCCTGGCCGATACGGTTGGGGCCGCCACCCAGAATGACGACTTTCTTTTTGTCTGTAGGATAGCATTCGTTGAGGGCAGGGCTTAAGCCATTACCTTCGTAGCAGCCATACATGTATGACGTGTTTGAAGGAATTTCAGCCGCACAGCTATCAACGCGCTTGTAAACCGGACGGACGTTATGCTTGTGACGGGCTTTACGGACAGCCTTTTCATCAACCTTCATCAGTTTGGACAGGCGGGCATCGGAGAATCCGAGCTTTTTAATCTTGGTCCAGCCTTCGCTATCGACGGGCAAACCCTGAGCCTGAATGTGCTGTTCGGTATCCACAATGTTTTTAATGCGTTCAAGAAACCATCTGTCGTATTTGCAAATGGCATGGATATCTTCAACGCTAAAGCCATGACGCATGGCCTGGGCAACATAAAGGATGCGTTGCGGTGTCGGACGGGCGAGTGCTGCACGGATCTGGTCCGGATGCGGTGTTTCGTCATCGCCGATTTTGATATCATCAAAACCAGTCAGACCTTTTTCAAGCGAGCGCAGGGCCTTTTGCAGGGACTCTTCGAAGCTGCGGCCCATCGACATGACTTCACCCACCGATTTCATCGATGTGGTCAGGATGTTTTGTGTGCCACGGAATTTCTCGAAGGCAAAGCGCGGAATTTTGGTGACGATGTAATCGATAGTCGGCTCGAAAGAGGCCGGTGTTTTACCGCCCGTAATATCGTTGCCGAGTTCATCAAGCGTATAACCGACCGCCAGTTTGGCGGCGATCTTGGCAATCGGGAAGCCTGTGGCCTTCGATGCCAATGCCGATGAACGGCTGACGCGCGGGTTCATTTCAATGACGACCATGCGGCCATCATCGGGATTGATTGCGAACTGGACGTTCGAACCGCCTGTTTCAACGCCAATACCACGCAACACCTTTAAAGAGGCATCACGCATGATCTGGTATTCTTTGTCTGTCAGCGTCAGGGCGGGGGCTACGGTGATCGAGTCACCTGTATGCACGCCCATCGGATCAATGTTTTCAATCGAGCAGATGATGATGCAGTTATCCTTGCGGTCGCGGACGACTTCCATTTCGTATTCTTTCCAGCCGAGAACGGATTCTTCGACCAGAACTTCATGTACGGGAGAGGCATCAAGGCCTTCGCGTACAATATATTCAAACTCTTCCTTGTTATAAGCAATGCCGCCACCGGTACCAGCCAGCGTAAAGGACGGACGGATAATTGCGGGCAGACCAATTTCACCGATAACGGCGCGGGCTTGCTCCAGTGTTTTGACGACATGGCTTCTGGGGCTTTCAAGTCCCAGCTCATCCATGCAGTCACGGAATTTCAAACGGTCTTCGGCGCGGTCGATCACATCGGCGCGGGCGCCAATTAACTCAATACCCAAGCGTTCAAGCGTACCGTCATTATGCAGGGCCATGGCCGTGTTCAGGGCTGTTTGGCCGCCCATGGTGGGCAGCAGGGCATCCGGACGTTCTTTTTCAAGGATCTTGGTGACTACGGCGGGGGTTATCGGCTCGACATAGGTCGCATCGGCAAAATCCGGATCAGTCATGATCGTGGCCGGATTGGAGTTGACCAGAATGACTCTGTAACCTTCCTCCTTCAGGGCCTTACAGGCCTGCGTGCCGGAATAGTCGAATTCGCAGGCCTGACCAATAACAATAGGTCCGGCGCCGATAATGCAGATTGAGCGGAGATCAGTACGTTTGGGCATCAAAACTCTCGGTAGATAAGGGGGTTACCGAGAACCAAGGTGTAAGTGAAAGAGGCGGTCAGGGCAACCAGTTTCTTTAAGGTTTACCGGATAAATGCAGGGGAAAGGGTGGAAGCTCAACGGGATAGACGAAAATATCCCCGTCTGGGGACAAAAAGGGGATAAAAAAGCTTGTCTAAACGGCTGCAAAATGATAGAACTTTATTTATTCAAAAATAAAAATTAATAAAATCTCAAGTTTAGAGATTTTCCGGGCAAACGGTGTTTTGCTTAGGGTGTGTTAAAAAAGAAAAAAGACAAAGCCCCGTCATCAGGCGGGGCTTTCTTTTTGTGCCTGACTTTATGTTTCAGGGGGCAGCAGGCTTCTCGGGCTTGTAGTTGTCGAGGGCCTCTTGCGCTTTTCTGACCTTGCGCTGACGATATTGGGTGAGACCGCCGCCCATCAGGGAAAAGAAAACACAGGCCAGCTTGATTTTGTTTTCGGTCTCTGTCGCCAGTTGTTCGTATTGGGGCTTGTCTTTCACCATCTGGTGTAAATCCATGCGCTCGCCATCATCCATGCTGGTAATCATGAAGATCGATGTCATGGCCGTGGCGATGGCAAAATAGCTGGTGAGACTGTGCTGGAATTTGGCGCTTTTAAGCTGCCGTTCCAGACGCTCCTGTTCCCTGTCCCTGCGCGGGGCAGGCGATTGTGCGCTTGTCATGATTGGTAATCCCTGTTTTTAAGCTTCTTGTGTACTTAACAGGGGTTATAGCCCTCAGGAGTATGAAACGCAAATATTGCGATTTCTCAGGCAGCCTTCTTGATCATCTCGACGAAACGCTCGAACAGGTAATGGCTGTCATGCGGGCCGGGTGATGATTCAGGGTGGTATTGCACCGAAAAGGCCGGTTTGTCTTTGACACGCAAACCTTCGTTTGATTTGTCAAACAGGCTGACATGGGTGACCTCGACATTCGAGGGCAATGTTTCGGGCAGCACGCAGAAGCCATGGTTCTGGCTGGTGATTTCAACCATGCCTGTTTGTAAATCCTGCACGGGGTGATTGGCACCGCGATGGCCGAGGGGCATCTTGACGGTTTTGCCGCCCAGAGCCAGACCCAAAAGCTGGTGGCCGAGGCAGATACCAAACAGGGGTATGTTTTTATCCAGTAGTGACTTGATGGTGGGCACGGCATAAACGCCTGTGGCTGCGGGATCGCCCGGACCATTCGACAAGAATACGCCATCCGGATTTAAGGCCAGAATATCATCGGCGCTGCTGTTACCGGGAACAACGGTGACTTTGCATCCCGCAGCGGCAAGGCAGCGCAGGATGTTACGCTTGGCACCAAAATCCATAGCGACGATGTGCAGGCCCTGATTTTCCTGTTTGCCGTATCCTTCTTTGCAATCCCACAACGTTTCATCCCATGTGTAACTTTGTGTGCAGCTGACATCCTTGGCGAGGTCCATGCCTTCAAGACCGGGCCAGGCAGCAGCTTCTTTCTTAAGGGCTTCCAGATCGAATTGCCCGTCAGCCTTGTGGGCGATAATCCCGTTGGGGGCGCCTTGATCACGAATACGCTGGGTCAGGGCGCGTGTATCGATGCCGCTAATACCGGATATATTGTGAGCTACCAGCCATTTTTGCAGGCTGTTGCTGGCGCGCCAGTTTGATTGTTCGGTGATATCCTCGCGCAGGATAAGGCCGCGACAAGCGGGCGTCAGTGTTTCAATGTCTTCGGCATTGGTGCCGACATTGCCGATATGCGGGAAGGTAAAAGTGATGATTTGTCCGGCATAGCTGGGGTCGGTCAGGATCTCCTGATAGCCGGTCATTGATGTATTGAAGCATATCTCGCCAACCGCTTTGCCTTCGGCACCGATCCCGTGGCCCCAGAAAAGACTCCCGTCAGCCAGAACAATTACGGCAGTAGCATTTTTCGGTTTAGGGGCATCGGGCATTGTCTGGACCTTACTCTCAAGTTGACGGCTGGCGGCAGAATAGCTACACACAGGGACAGATGTAAAGATATGCATAGGACATAATCCATGGAAAAGCGCGCAGAAATCAATAACGCCCTGAAAGAAGCAATGAAAAGCAAGGACGAGATCGCTGTTGCGACCATCCGTCTGATCAATGCCGGTATCAAGGACCGCGATATCAATGCGCGCGGGGCGGGCAACCCAGACGGGATTACAGAAACTGAAATCCTTTCAATGCTGCAATCCATGATCAAACAGCGTCAGGAATCAGCTGAAACCTATAAAAACGCGGGCCGTATGGATCTATGTGACCGCGAAAACGGTGAAATTGCTGTCATTCAGCGCTTTATGCCCCAGCAAATGAGCGAAGCCGAAGTGGCTACGGCGATCGAAGGGCTGATCACAGAGCTGAATGTTAGTGATATCAAAGAGATGGGCAAGGTTATGGCCGAGCTTAAGAGCCGTTATGCCGGTCAATTGGATATGACCAAAGCCAGCGGCTTGATCAAGCAAAAGCTCGCAAGTTAGGATTTTCCTTATTTATCAGACGGATGTTCTTAACCCCTCGTTTGTAAATCCGCGATAGAATGGGGTAAGTCTTGTCTTTAGAAGGGGGCTTCGAGGGAGATGTCCGAGATACGCATGCCGTTTAGAGATCGCGCTATTCCTGATTTGTCACAGATTGAAGAGCCGGTGGTCAATGTTCTGATCACGGTTGACGGGAAAGTCCCTGTCTTCAAACGCAGCAATGCCCGCGATAGCTGGTATGATCTTCCCGGGGGAAAACCTGAACCGGAAGATGATACGATCAGCCATACAGCGTTGCGTGAATTAATGGAAGAAACCGGCATGACTGGCCGCGTTATTCAGCATGAGCCCGTTGATATCATGGCACATCCCCATATTGAGGGTAAATTCAAGGTTTTCATGCTATGTGCCCATGTCAGTGGCGAGCCTTATAACCGTCTGGAAGACGAGCATGACGAGTTATTGATGCTGGCCCCTGAAGAAGCCATCGAGAAACTGGGGAACCGCATTTCTCCCAAAGCTGCGGAAGTTTTGCGTTCGATTAATGACACGCCTGTCTTGGCAGGGGCAGCAGTCTCGCGCAGGGCCTATCCGCCACAGGGGCGCTGCTAGCAGTCCTTTTTTGCATAAAATCACTGTTTATAAAACGGAATGCCCTATTTTACTGGCGGCTTGATGTCTGCTAGAACAGGGGCATGTCGACAGCTATTTCTCCCCGTTTCATGCAGGAACTGCGTGATCGCCTGACCTTGTCAGAGGTTATAGGGCGCAAGATCAAGCTTACCCGCGCGGGGCGCGAGTACAAAGCCTGTTGCCCGTTTCATGGCGAGAAATCACCGTCTTTTACTATCAATGACGACAAGCAGTTTTATCATTGCTTCGGCTGTGGGGCGCATGGTGATGCTGTGGGTTTTGTCATGCAGCACGACAATCTTTCTTTCATCGAAGCGGTCGAGGTATTGGCGGCGCAGGCCGGTTTGCAGGTTCCCAAGGCCAGTGTGCAGGATATCGAAGCATCGAAGCGCGAGAAAAGCCTGTATGCGCTGATGGATGATACCACGCGCTTTTTCGAGCAACAGCTGCGGGAAAGAGGGCATAAGGATGCTCTGGCCTATCTGAGGGAGCGTGGCCTTGATGACGAGGTTATAGCTGCTTTTCGTTTGGGGTTCTCGCCCGCTGATGGTCAGGCTTTGGTCAAATTCCTGTTGGCTAAAGGGTATAGCGAAACACAAATGCTTGATGTAGGGGTAGCGCGTAAATCGGACCGTAATGGCGAGCTTTATTCCTTCTTCCGTGACCGTGTCATGTTCCCCGTGGCGGACAGGCGCGGGCGGGTTGTGGCCTTTGGCGGGCGCGTGTTGCCCGAACATATCAGGCCATTGCCGGCAGGTGCGCCGAAGCCGCCCAAATATATCAATTCATCGGAAACAACCCTGTTCCATAAGGGGCGTATGGTTTATGGCGAGTCCCATGCCCGTCAGGCCGCTGCCGAAGGCCAGCCTGTTATTGTGGTCGAGGGATATCTGGATGTGATTGCCTGTTTTCAGGCGGGATGGCGTGGTGCTGTGGCGCCGTTGGGTACAGCGCTTACCGACGAGCAGATAGCGGCCCTTTGGAAAATGATCCCCGCTGAAAGCAAGATGCCTGTGTTGTGCTTTGATGGTGATGCTGCGGGCCAGCGTGCAGCGGTGCGTGCGGCCCATAACCTGATGCCGCTTTTGAAGCCCCATCACTCGGCGGTCTTTGCCTTCCTGCCGACAGGGCAGGACCCTGACAGCTTGATCAAGGCACAGGGCGCTGGGGCCTTAAAAACGGTGCTGGAGGCGGCTATTCCGCTCGTGGACTTTATATGGACAACACATACTGCTGGAAAATCCTTCAATACTCCGGAGATGCGGGCGGGTCTTGAGAAGATACTTGAAGATGAAACGGCACGGATCGCCGATCGTTCGGTGCAGCAATATTACAGGCAGATGTTTAGGGAGAAGATTGCCTCAATCTTTAGTTTCTCAGGTAATAGATCAAATAAATTATCTAACAATCAGAAATATAATAAAAATAACCTAGCTATACCTTTGCCAAGACCGCAGATGTCGAGTGGCCTGACGGCTCTTCGGGTCCTGTTGGCGACGGCGATTAATCATCCTGAAATCTTGCCTGATATCGAAGAGGAAATGGGGTTGGTGGATGCCTCCGCTTTTGAGGATCTGGACCGTCTGCGTCAGGAATTATTGAAAAAAGTGGCGCTGGGCCTGACGGGTGATTCGCAAAGTCTGGTTAAAGAGCTGCAAGAAACGGGGTGGGGGAGTGTATTACAGCAAATACTTTCTGATTCTGTGTATGTTCATGCCGGTTTTGCCCGTCCGGGGGCTGCTTATTCTGTGGCCATTCGCGGCTGGCGGGATACTTACGAGTCCCTTTCTAAAACCAAGTTGAATCAAAGGGTTCTCTAGAGAGTATCAAGTGATTTTTTATTTGGGGGGTTAAAAAGAAAGGAAAAACCGTGTTTTTGTTCCCGTTAGCCCTTAAAAATCCTGCGGGAGAGCGTAAATACTTCTTGCAATAGGCCTTTGATTTTTCTTAAAAAGTACGCTCTAATTCCCCGAGTCGGTTACATATGAGTCGCAAACCCATGGCATCAAAAACAACAAGCAAAACTGCTGCTGCTAAAAAGAAAGTGCAGGAGCAGGAAGAAACACGCGAATCCGGAGCAGTCGTAAAAGGCTCTTTGGAGACTATTGTGAAAAAGCTTGTGACCAAGGGTAAGGAGCAAGGTTTCCTGACCTATGACGAGATTAACAAGTCTCTGCCTGCGCAAGAGTTCTCTTCCGATCAGATTGAAGATTCCATGGCGGCGATTACGGACGCCGGTATCCAGCTGGTGGATAGTGAAGACGATGTTGAGTCCGAGTCTGAATCCGAAGGCAGCGAAAAGTCCGAATATGAATCAGGCGGTAATATCGATGATGATGATACCGGCCGTACAGATGACCCTGTCCGCATGTATCTGCGCGAGATGGGTTCAGTTGAGCTGTTGTCACGCGAGGGCGAGATTGCGATTGCCAAGCGGATTGAGGCTGGCCGTGAAATGATGATTGGCGGGATTTGCGAAAGCCCGCTCGCGATTGAAGCGATTATTGCCTGGAACGAAGCCCTGCAGAAGGGCGAGATCATGCTGCGCGAGGTTATTGACCTTGATGCGACCTATGGAGGCGATGGCGATGGTGAAGCGCCCCCGATGGAATCGGAAGAGCGTGAAGAAACCGAAAACCCCGAGGGCGCTGAAGGCGGTGAGGGCACGGGCGAAGATGAAGCCGGTATTTCCCTGTCCGCCATGGAACTGGAGTTGCTGCCACAGGTAACAGAAACATTTGGCAAAATTCAAAAGACCTACAAGAAGATGCGTAAGGTGCAGACCGAGCGTATGGAGTTTACTTCGAAGAGTAAGGAACCGCCGGCGGCCCTGAACAAAAAATATGACGGTATTAAACAGGAAATGGTCGAGTTGATGAACGAAGTGCGTTTGAATAACGCCCGTATCGACCAGTTGATTGATCGCCTTTACAAAGCCAACCGCACGCTGGTTAGCCTTGAGGGTGGTCTTATGCGTATGGCTATTGATTGTGGAGTTAAACGCGAAGATTTCATCGAGCAGTATTTCGGTAACGAACAAAACCCTCGCTGGATTACCACAATATCCAAGCTGAAAGGCAAAGGCTGGGTCAAGTTTGCGGATAAGCACAAGGATGACATCAAGGATGTTCGTGACCGTGTCACGGAAATTTCTGAAGAAGCCCAGCTGCCGATAGCCGAATTCCGCCGTATCGTTTCGACCGTACAAAAAGGCGAACGTGAAGCCAGCCGTGCCAAAAAGGAAATGGTCGAGGCCAACTTGCGTCTGGTTATTTCGATTGCCAAAAAATACACCAACCGTGGTCTGCAATTCCTTGATCTGATTCAGGAAGGTAATATCGGTTTGATGAAGGCGGTTGATAAGTTCGAATATCGCCGTGGTTACAAATTCTCAACCTATGCGACATGGTGGATCCGTCAGGCGATTACCCGCTCTATCGCCGATCAGGCCCGCACCATCCGTATTCCGGTCCATATGATCGAAACCATCAACAAGCTGGTCCGCACCAGCCGTCAGATGATGCACGAAATTGGCCGTGAACCGACACCGGAAGAATTGGCTGAACGTCTGCATATGCCGCTCGATAAAGTGCGCAAGGTTCTCAAAATCGCAAAAGAGCCTGTTTCTCTTGAAACCCCGATTGGTGACGAAGAAGACTCGACACTGGGCGATTTCATCGAAGATAAAAACGCGCTTTTGCCTGTGGATGCTGCCATTCACTCAAACCTGCGTGAAACAACGACACGTGTTCTTGCCACACTGACGCCACGTGAAGAGCGTGTTTTGCGTATGCGTTTTGGTATCGGTATGAACACCGACCACACACTCGAAGAAGTTGGTCAGCAATTCAACGTTACACGTGAACGTATCCGCCAGATTGAGGCCAAGGCTCTGCGCAAGCTCAAACACCCCAGCCGTAGCCGCAAACTGAGAAGCTTCCTCGATACCTGATCGGTTATCAGGCAGCGAGGTCTTTTGAATTGATCAGACCTTCTTAAAAGGACGAGAAACATTGTCTGCTGCCCTGATTGATGCGTGGAAAGAATATCGCTGGCTTCTGGCGTTTTTGCTGACTGTGATGTTAGGACAGCTGGCATTTGCCATCGGGCAGGGCGCTACGGTTTCTTCGTTCCTGACGATTGCAGGGCAACTGCTGCAGTTTAAAATTCTGCTTATTATAGGGTTTTTTGGCGCCACGGTTTTAGCTCTGTTTATCAGGGCTTTCATTAGGGCCCGCAAGACAGGTGGAAAAACAATCCCTCTTTTTGATCAGGCTGTGGGCGATTTTTTCACATGGCCGCGCATGGTGCGCGGCTTTGTGGGGTTGCAGGCTTATTTTGTAATCGTGCTGATCATTGCTTTGGGAAAATCGCTGATCCCCTATGTTCAGCCCTATAGCTGGGATGTGGCTATCTCGGTGCTGGATTTTAAAATTCATGGCGGGCAGTATCCATACGAGCTTTTTTCCTACTGGTTTAAAAGTGTGAACTTCTTTGCCTTCTTCAATTTTGTTTACACCATGTGGTTCGGCGTTATGTTCGGTGTCAATGCATGGGTTTTGTTTTGTGAGCCAGAGAAGCGTATGCGCCAGCACTTTATGTGGGCGGTTTCGATTGCATGGGTCATTTTGGGAATAGGGGCAGCCAGCTGTTTTTCATCGGTGGGACCAATTTATTTTGGTCATTATTATCCCGAGATTGCCAATCCGTATCTGGGGTTGATGGATATCCTCCGGCATATTCATGAACAGCATGAATTGAATGTGATGAAGGTAGCAGGGATGCTATTGGGATTGATGGAGGATAACGAGGTGCTGGGCGTAAACGGCATTTCGGCAATGCCCAGTATGCATGTGGCCGTGACGGTTCTTATTACACTCTATGCTTTTTCAAGATCGCGGATTGCAGGGATAATCAGTGCAATTTATACAATATGCATCATGATTGGTTCGGTGGTTTTGGCGTGGCATTACGCGCTGGATGGTTATGTATCCATAGTGGCGGTGCTGTTTATATGGTTTGCGGTCGGGGCTGTCGTGAATAAACTGCATAAAAATTACGAAAAATGAAAATCGATAGTTTTGTTTTCTCCGATTATGCCTTATAACGCATGGTCTAGGTGGGGCCAGTAGCTCAGTTGGTTAGAGCGGTCCGCTCATAACGGATTGGTCGCTGGTTCAAGTCCGGCCTGGCCCACCATCTCATGCTTTCCTGATCATAAAATTCCGATAAGATGGGTACAGTCGTGCTCTTTAGCGCTGATCTGAAAAGGAACATTTCATGGAACCATCGCGGATATATTTTGGCACGCAAGTGATGGCAGTCGTAGGGCTGCTGATGGTGCTATGGCTGGGGTTGTTGCCGGCGTTGCTGGCGGGCCTGCTGGTTTATCAGCTGATCCATTTTGGCGCATTACGGCTTGAGCGGTTGGGGGTTCTACGCGAGTGGGGCCGTTTGATTTTGCTTTCGATTTTGGTGATGGTCGTTGTGGCCTTGAGCACCTTTGGCATGATCAAGTTTGCCGCTTCGATGACGGCAGGTCCCGAAAGCATTGTGGCACTGATACAAAAGATGGCCGATGTCGTAGGGGCCGTACGGACCTATCTGCCGCCGTCCGTTATTGAAATGATGCCTGCCGACACAGATGCCTGGCAAAGAAAGGCCGCTGACTGGCTAATGGGCAATGCCAAGCAGATCAGCGTGGTGGGCAAAGATATCGGTTATTTCCTTGTGCATGTGATTATCGGCATGGTGATCGGCGGTATGATTGCGATGAATCCGGGTTTACAGGAAAACCGCAGGCCGCTTGCCGTGGCCATCAGGGAGCGGGTGATTTTTCTGGGTAGTGCCTTCAAGCGGATTGTGTTTTCGCAGGTACGCATTTCCGCCCTGAATACAGCGCTGACAGCTGTGTATCTCGCGGGGATATTGCCGCTCCTGGGGCATCCTTTGCCGATGACCAACATCATGATTGCCGTGACCTTTATTGTCGGGTTAATGCCGATTATTGGTAATCTGATTTCGAATACTGTTATTTTCCTGATCGCGCTCAGCGTGTCGCCCTTTGCCGCGATATCATCGCTTTTATATCTGGTGGTCATTCACAAGCTGGAATATTTCTTCAATGCCAAGATCATTGGCGGGCAAATTCATGCCAAGGCGTGGGAGCTGTTGATTGCCATGATCGTGATGGAAGCAGCCTTTGGTGTGGCGGGTCTTGTGGCCGCGCCCATTTACTATGCCTACTTGAAGGATGAACTGACGGCCCGCAAGCTGATCTAGTTCCGGATTGTATAATCATGATGATGAGTACGGCCCTTGTGGCCCTGATTACCGTTTCGACATTCCTGACGGCTATCCTGTCGGGGATATTCGGTATGGCTGGCGGCATTATTATGATGGCGCTGTTGTTGGGGGTGATGCCTGTGGCCTCTGCCATGGTGGTTCATGCCGCTATTCAGCTGGTATCAAATGGCTGGCGCTGTATTTTATGGCGCAAGCATATCGTCTGGCGCGTGACGCCTGTTTACGGTTTGGGTATTCTTGCCGGTGTCATCCTGATCAGTTTTGTACGCTATGTTCCGGATAAGACCGTGGCTTTGATTGTAGTGGGGTCGGTGCCTTTGCTGGCGTTGCTGGCGGGGCGCTTTATTCATTTGAGCATCCTTAATCCTGTCCAGACTTTCATAACGTCCCTGATCCTGACGTTTATCCAAATGACAGGCGGAGTTGTGGGGCCGCTACTTGATCTGCTCTATAATAATGCGCCGCTGACAAGGCAGGAAATTGTCAGTACCAAGGCCCTGACCCAGACGGTCATGCACCTGACCCGTTTGATATATTTCGGGACACTGATCCCGCTCTTAAGTGGCGAGGGGGGATGGCCCGAGGGGGTTGAGCCGGTTTATATGCTGTTCTTCATGATGGCCGCGATTGCTGGTACGTCCGCAGCTGCCCCCATCTTGAAACATATGGATGACGGGCTTTTCAAAAAACTGAGCCGGATTTTGATTGTGATCGTGAGCCTGTATTGTCTGGGGCGTGGTTTTGTATTGCTGGAAATCCAATAAATTTGACATAACCATAATGAATTGCTAGCGTGCTTGCTCATTAAACATTTCACAGGATATGCAGGTGAGAAATATGGTTTTCCCGATTGAAGATGCCGCCAAACATTAATTCGAGCGCGTTGTCCTGACCCATATCTTTGACAGGCCGATAGCAGAGCCGGAGACCCGCAGGGAAGCCGTTTACGAAAGCCGCAGACTTGAAGTCGTGGAATCCGAAACAGGACGCCGTCATGACGACCTGATGGAGGCCAACCCTTATTATAAGAGCCTTTTTGGGGAATTTAGCTTTGCCGTTCAAAAGGTTATGTCTGAGCTGAGCCGTAGGGACGAAGGGGATGGTTTTGCTGTCTCCGAAGATATTCAAGCTTCGGCCAGTACAGCTTTGAGGGTTTCCATGCATCCGCAGGTGTTTTCCAAGGCCCGTAATCTTCTGGATGAAATGTACGGAATTTACAAAAGCGCCCCCGTGCAGGGCCGTCAGCCCACATTGGCGGCATAAGAGGTGCCAAGGGCCTGAAATCGGTTGTTTTCTGTCATAAAAACTTTGACAAATCGCTGAAAACCCTTATATTCCGGCCATTCCCGAAAAGCGGGGTCATGTCGGCCCCCGTTGATCTTTCGAAAGAAGCGATCAATACGGTTTTCGAATATCGGGACAATTTGTTGAAAAGGAAGAAAAAGTGAGCGAGAAAAAACGTCCTCAGTCGAAATATAAAATCGACCGTCGTCTGAACTGTAACCTGTGGGGCCGTCCGAAGTCCCCGTATAACACCCGTCAAACAAAACCGGGTCAGCATGGCGCAAACCGCGGCAAGCTGTCTGATTATGGCGTGCAGTTGGCTGCCAAGCAGAAGATCAAAGGTTACTACGGCAGCATCGGTGAAAAACAATTCCGCAAATACTATGCAGAAGCTATGCGTCTGCGTGGTGATAACGGTCAGAACCTGATCGGCCTGCTCGAGCGTCGTTTGGATGCTGTTTGCTACCGCGCCAAATTTGCGATCACAGTTTTCGCATCCCGCCAGCTGGTCAACCATGGCCACGTTCTGGTGAACGGCAAGCGCGTGAACATTCCTTCATACCTGGTTAAAGAAGGCGATGTCATCGAGATCCGCGATAAATCAAAACAAATGGGTATGATTGTTGCTGCGGCACAATCACAAGAGCGTGATGTACCCGAGTACATTCAAGTTGACGAAAAAGCTCTGAAAGCAACCTTCCTGCGCACACCGAAGCTTGAGGATGTTCCTTACGCTACGCAAATGCAACCGCAGCTGGTTATCGAATTCTATTCACGTTAATCGTGAAGATATTCAAAAAAAGGCCACTCCCCAGAGTGGCCTTTTTTATTTGACAGTTTTGCCTGCCTCTTCTTATAAAAACAGAAAGAACAGGGAAAAAATGTACAGCACAGCTTTCATCGATAAACCGCGTCTGCACGAGATATTCAGAAATGGCCGTTTCCAGCAGCAGCCCACAATGACCTTTGTCGAGATATACGGCATGGATGGCTATCCGGTGGAGGCTGTCATCGGCGACCGCGAACAAAATCCTTTGGGCACATGCTGGATGGCCGATCTCGAAGAGCTGCTGGCGTTGGCAGAAGAAGAAGGGGACGGCGAGCGGGCCAATCCCAATATAGGTCTGGTCAAAGCGGCCTTGAAAGAAATGCAAGCCACCCGCGAGCGTGTCGTTGTCCTTGCCAAGGATATTGAGCGCCAGAAGGCAACCACAGTTGTCCCGTTCAAACCACGTCCCGTCATCTAACATCATTCCCATACGTATTTTTTGATCTGGTGAAGATTATTTGACTTTATTGTATTAATGTATTAATACAATAATACATAAGGCGTGAGGTGTGAAATGAACCAGCAGGAAAAAACAACGGAAGAACTGAAAGACTGGCTACAAGGGCAAGGGGTAGCTTCCGAACCCTATGGGCGTGGATGTCTATTGATTGGGTCGTTCGGGGCGGCGGCAGCTATGGTTAAGGCACCGGAGCTGTTATCGCGTGCCGGTGTTCCGTATGGGGTTACACGCGGCGGCTATATGGTTACGGCCTATGACATAGGGCAGATGGCCGCGTGCGGTTGGAAGCCGCCAGCAGCAGCTTAGAGAACGCGCAGAGGTTTTAAAGACGGGATCAGAGTTTGTTGCCGAGCAGGGCGCTGATGATCCCGTGGAAGGTATTGACCTCCTGCTGTGTCATTTGTGCCCGCACGAGGAATGATCTCAGGTTACGAATGACGGTGGGCTTCATTTCCGGCGCACGGAAGAAGCGTTTATCCTCCAGCTCTGCTTCCAGACGGCGATAGAGGGCATCCATATCCTGTTGCGTGGCGGGGGCATTATCACCGGTTGTCAGCAGCGCAGGCGGCGTTTCATCCGCGGTCATCAACCATTCATAACAGGTCAGCAAGACCGCTTGCCCAAGATTGAGAGATGAAAAGCCGGGGTTGAGCGGAATGGTAATCACGGCGCTCGACAAGGCAACATCTTCATTAACCAGTCCCATGCGTTCCGCGCCATAAAGCAAGCCCAGGCGTTCCCCGCGATTATGCCGTTGCCGCATATCCTCGGCCGCCTTGCGTGGGGTAAAGACCTGCTTCACCATGTCGCGCGGGCGGGCGGTGGTGGCGTAAACATAGTGCAGGTCGGCAATGGCTTCTGCGGTGGTGGGGTAAACCTTAACAGGGGGCATTCTCTCCAGCGCCCCTGCCGACATGGCATCGGCCCGTTCATTCGGCCAGCCATCACGCGGGTTAACAAGCCGCATTTCTGCAACCCCGCAATTCAGCATGGCGCGGGCGGCAGCCCCAATATTTTCGCCCATTTGCGGGTCAACCAGTATGACCACGGGGCCTGCCTGTGGCTCTAGGGGGATGGATTTATCTGTACCTGTCATCTTTTCAAACCTTAACGGCAGTTTTGTATTCGTTTTCAGGGCTGTGATCAAACTTTATAAAAAGGTTGCACCCCGATTTTTGTCATATTATTGTCTTCTTGAACAGGAAGGCCCTCGTAATGAGTAATAATAGAACGGGCCGCTCGGGACATCGCCGGCGCGCGCCTTTTAAAGAAGACCCTCTCGATTTTGACCCCCGCAAACAGCTGCGGGATGCCTTGCGTGGCCGTCCGGTTATGAAGGGTTTCACCTTTGATTCCAACAAAACCTATTTGCGTGATGATGGTCTCGTCAGTATCAAACAAACTGACGAGGGGTGGGAAGTCACATCCGCGATTACCGATGTTCCCGCGATGCTTCCCGCTGATAGCCATGCCCGCAAGGTCGCGGCCCAGCGTATGGATGAGACCCATATCAAAGGTAAGGGTATCCGCCGGATTTTTCCTGTCGACTTTTTGGAAGACTTTGTAGGGTTTGGTCAGGGTTTGATCAGGGCGGCAATCACCTTCCGGATAAAGCTGGGGCCGGATTTTTCCGTCAAGGGATATGATATCGGCAGATCGGCTTTTCATACGATGCAGGAATTCAGCGATGAAAAGCTGGTCGTTGCGCCTGAATTCAATACAGCGCGCTTGCAGGATGCCAAGCACGTATCGCGCTCATTGTACCGCGAACGCATGAATCATTTTATTGATCACTATGACTCGCAATTTGGTGATGATGTGCCGTCCTTGTTTCATAGAAAGATCAAGGATTGCGCAGGGATGAAAGAAGGGGAGTTACTGGTTCATGAAGTTACACGCCTGACAAATCGTGTGGCGACCGATTTCTTTCACACCAACAATTTGACGGTTCCGTATTATCCGCAACGATCGGCAATTGATGTCGGTTTTGTTTCGGATGATTTTGATTTCGATCATAGCTGTAACCAGCTTTGTATAAACCTGATTAACAAGATCGAAGGCGATAAATTACCGACAGTGCATCTGACATCACCCATGCGCCATTATAAGGATTTTCTGGCGCTACAGGTTTTGGGAAATCATCTGGCGGGGAAACCGGAAGATCAGAAAATCAAAGAAGAAGTTTTGAATCTGACCAAGGCCTTTAACAAGCATTCATGTGTGCGTGAAGGTCATATGCTGCACGGCAACTGGAAACATGAATGGTCCGGTATATTGGCAGAGCAAAAGAGCTGGCATCCGTTCAAGGATCTATCGCGTGATCAATCCTGCCGTTCGCCAGCGACACAGCTAAAACTTCTTTGTGAAGAGAATCGTCATGCTTATCCCCATCTGGCCCATCGTATATTGCGTATTCGCGGCCGTGATTTGCACTTTGTAGGATTGGATCTCACAACGGTCATGAAGACACCGGCAGATAAATGCCGTTCATGGGCTGTGGCCAATACACCGGAAGAGGCCATGGAGTGTGCTTCGTACCGGATGTTGAAAAGCATGGGGCAGGCCATGGATATTCCTTCTGTTACCAGAAAGAACACGCCACGCACATTGGCTGTTTAAGTGAATTTTTAAGCCGCGGCTTTCTTCTGCAGGCGGCTTAGTGCTTTTTCAGGACCAATCAAAGGCAGCAAGACAGCCAGTTCAGGGCCATGTTCCATACCGGTCAGCGCCTTGCGCAGCGGCATGAAAAGCTCTTTGCCTTTGCGGCCTGTCTGTGATTTTACGGCATCTGTCCATGTTTTCCATGTATCGGCATTCCATGGTGCAGCAGGCATTAGCGATGCGGCCTGAGCAATGAAGTCGAAATCATCAATCACAGGCTCGACAGGGCCATTGGCCACAGTCCACCATTCCTTGATATCACCCAGCTTTTGCAGGTTGGGACGAACGGCAAGCCAGAAGGCTTCATCCAGATCGCCAAGACCTATCGCGTCAAGGCGCGGCTTCACAGCAGCGAAGGATGAATCGTGAATGATCTTTGTGTTCAAGCGCAGTAATTCTTCCATATCGAATTTCGGGGCACCTTTGGAGAACTTGGAAAGATCAAAGCTGTTGATCAGATCTTCCATCTTGCCAAAGGGCTCGATCGGATCGGAACTGCCCAAACGGGACATCAGGCTCACGATCGCCATCGGCTCCAGACCTTCATTTTCACGAAGGTCTTTGACGCTCAGGGAGCCCAGACGTTTGGAAAGCTTGCCGCCTTCGGAGTCGGAAATCATCGGCAGGTGGGCAAAAAGCGGGGGTTCCGCACCGATGGCTTTAAACATCTGTACGTGCATGGCCGTATTGGAAACGTGATCTTCACCGCGTACAACATGGGTGATTTTGTAATCGATATCGTCAATCACCGAACACAGGTGATAAAGCGGTGAGCCATCTTCACGGATCAGAACCGGATCGGAAATCAGTGCACCATCAAACTTGACGGGGCCGCGTACCAGATCGCTCCATTCAATTGGTGTGGCTTCCATTTTAAAGCGCCAGTGCGGCGCATGGTTGAAAGCTTTCTTTTGCTCATCCGTCAGCGATAGGGCACTACGGTCATAGACTGGGGGCAGACCGCGTGAAAGCAGGGTTTTGCGCTTCAGGGCCAGTTCTTCCGGCGACTCCCAGCAGGGATACAAACGGCCATCGGCCTTCAGTTTTTCAATCACTTGAGCGTAACGGTCATTGCGGTCGCGCTGGCGGGCTTTTTCATCCCAATCCATCCCGAGCCATTTCATGCCGGCTTCAATATCCTGCTCATAGATATCCTTGCTGCGTTCCTGATCTGTATCATCGATACGCAGAAGGAAGTGGCCATCATTCTTGCGGGCAAACAGCCACGTAACAATCGCGGCACGGACGTTGCCGACATGGATATAGCCGGTGGGGGACGGAGCAAAACGAACACGAACGGACATGAATTCAAACCTTTGTTAGTTTGCCATATTTAGCAGGAATTTCCGTGGGTTGCCAACCTTTTTAATCCTCAATAATGCGGGAAAAATGGTTGGTAATCGGGTAACGCCGTTCCCGTCCGAAGGCGCGGTGGGTGATTTTCGGGCCGGGGGCGGCCTGGCGGCGTTTATATTCGGCAATATCGAGCATCCGCCAGATTTTTTGGACCAGTTGCGGATGATGATTGCCGTTACGGGCAATGGTTTTGACATCCCAGTCGTGTTCAATCAGGCCTGTCAGGATATCGTCGAGAACATCATAAGGGGGCAGGCTGTCCTGATCTTTCTGACCTGGTTTTAATTCAGCTGTTGGCGCTTTGGTCAGGACGTTTTCAGGAATAACCTGCCCCTGCGGTCCAAAGCCATGATCGGGCCTGTGGAGGTTCCGCCAGCGCGATAGTTCGTACACTTGGGTTTTATAGATATCTTTCAGGGCATTAAAGCCGCCGCACATATCCCCGTATAACGTGGCATAGCCGACAGCGATTTCCGATTTGTTCCCCGTCGAGAGGACCATTTTGCCTGTGGCATTCGATAGTGCCATCAGTGTGACGCCACGGCAACGGGACTGGATATTCTGGTGTGTGATATCGGGTGTGTCATCCGTGAAATGGGGGGCCAGTTCCTTTTCAAAGGCCGATACCTGATCGGCGATTGATATAACGTCGTAATGAATGCCCAAAGCATGGCAAGTTTCCTTGGCATCCTTGTGGCTTTCTGCGGATGTATAGACAGACGGCATCATCACGCCATGAACGGCATCCGCGCCAAGGGCATCTACGGCAATGGCAGCGGAGAGGGCGCTATCAACACCACCCGACATACCGATCAGCACACCGCTAAAACCGTTCTTGGTCACATAGTCACGCAAGGCGATCATAACGGCCTGATATAGCGCTTCTGTCTTTTCATGAATTTCATAAATGGTGTCGGTGCCACAAAGCCAGTGGCCAACTCCTGAGCCGTTGCCTGTGCGGTTCCATACCGTATGATGGGTGTCTTCAACAAACTCTTCTGCCTGCAGGATAACATCACCGTGTTCATTCAGAACAAAGGACGCGCCATCAAAGACGATTTCATCTTGTCCGCCGCACTGGTTCACGTAAATCAGGGGCAGGCCTGTTTCCTTGACGCGGGCGCGGGCGATATCCAGTCTTTGATCATGTTTGGTGATTTCATACGGGCTGGCATTGACCGAAATTAAAATCTCGGCACCACCATTTTTCAGGTTTTTCGAAACATCAGCCGTCCATGTATCCTCGCACACCAGAAAGCCAAGCTTGTGGCCGTGAACGGTGACGGGGTCGGCTAAAGGACCTGATTTAAAAATACGGGCTTCGTCAAAAACGCCGTAATTCGGGAGATTATGTTTGTAAATTGTAGATTGAATTTTTCCATCGCCAATGATGTGCAGGGCGCTCATAATTTTACCATCATGCCGCCAAGGGCAGGAGAGGGCGATGTATTTGGTTTTACTTTCATTCGCCAATGCGTTTACGGCACTCTCGATTTTTTCGAGGAAGAAAGGCTTGAGAACAAGATCTTCTGGCGGATAACCGCACAATGCCAGTTCAGGGAAAATAATCAGATTTGTGGTTGCAGGTGAATCGTCCCTGATCTTGCGGATTTTATGCAAGTTGTAATCAATATTGCCGACAATCGGATTGATCTGTGCCAGCGTAATATGCAGCGATGAAAAACTCATATAAATCAGGCCTTTTTGCGCATCAGGAATTCGCGGCCCAGTTTGACACGGGGGACACCGTCATATTCTATGATATCGGCGGTGGCGTATGTTTCGGGCCACTTATCAGGAAGATAGGATCCCGTGCCCACAAAATCCAGTGGGGCATGGGCATCGGCCATGACACGGCATTTCTCAGGGCTAAAACCGGATGAGCCTGTAATCCTGACTTTATCAAAACCGGCAGCATCAAGCTGGTCGCGCAAGTGCCAGAGGGCAGCAGCAGAAACACCAGTACCAATCAGATGCTGGAGTTCTGTGTGATTGCGATAGCCGCGAATAACATCGGGGACATGGCTTTCCAGCACGGCATAAGATTTTTGCGGGTCCAATCCTTCGACATAGCGGCTTCCCGGGGTGTCGATACGTAAAGACAGATTGCCGCTATGGGCAAGATCGGTGAAGTGACGGGCGACTTCGAGAGAGTCGCTAATCTCGCGGCCAAAATAATCAATCAGGACCGTCATCGGTGTGTCGGGCAATGTTTCATGGAACATCTGCGCGGCCTTTAATGTCGATCCGGCGTAACCGATCAGGGCATGTGGCATTGTACCCATACCTTTTTCATTGCCGAAAAAATGGGCGGTGGCATCGGTGGCATTACCGATAAATCCGGCAGCATTCGATTTTCGTTTTGCACGCGCGCTGCCGACGCTGGCGGCATAGGCCATGATCTCGGCCATTTCCGTACCTGCGCAATGACGGGCATCCATTGCCAGAAATTTTACCTGCGGCAACGTAACGCACATGGTAAAAGCGTTATAGGCGGCCACACAGGCAGGCCCCAATTTTTGCAGGAACAAAGTTTCAAGATCGCAAAGCTGTGATAGCGGGCCAGTGATGTACATCAGCGGTTCGCCCGCGCCAACCCATTTGCCTTCGGGGTAGAGAAGTTCAATCTCGATTTTAAAGTCACGCTCGCGGGCAACCATTTCCAGCCATTCAATCATCAGGCGCGGGGCGCTGACAACCGGACGGCGGATAAAGACAGCGTATGTTACCTGAACATCGCCATTCCGGTTTACGACCTGTTTCGTGTTTTTGAAATAGGTGTCGGTCCAGTCCTGTATGTGTTGGTCCAAAGCTTTCATGCCCCGAAGCTAGCACAGCACGGGGCATGATTAAAACGGATATATATTTACATAATTAAAAACAGGGCGCTTTACTCTGCGGCGGCACTCTGGTTTTCAAAAATGGGGCGGGCCCCACGCAGGGCACGCAGTTCTTCTGCCAGCAAGAATGAAATTTCGAGGGCCTGATTGGCATTCAAACGAGGGTCGCAGGCGGTGTGATAACGGCTGGAGAGGTCTTCTTCCGTGATCTTTTCGGCGCCGCCTGTGCACTCGGTGACGTTCTGGCCGGTGAGTTCCAGATGGATGCCGCCCGGATGTGTGCCTTCGGCTTTGTGAACGGCAAAGAAGCTGCGGATTTCACCGAGCACATGATCGAATTTACGGGTTTTATATCCGTTATCCGATTTGATGGTGTTACCGTGCATCGGATCGCACGACCATACAACGGCGCGGCCTTCCTTTTTGACGGCACGGACCAGTGGCGCCAGTTTGCTTTCGACCTGATCATGTCCCATGCGGGCAATCAGGGTCAGGCGACCGGCTTCGTTTTCCGGATTGATGATATCGATCAGTTTTAACAATGTGTCGGGGTCGAGGGACGGCGGGCATTTCAAACCGATCGGGTTTTTGATGCCCCGTACGAATTCGACTTGTGCGCCTTCTGTCTGGTTGGTGCGGGCACCAATCCAGACCATATGGGCAGAGCAATCATACCAGTCACCTGTCAAGCTATCGACACGGGTGAGGGCCTCTTCATAAGGCAGAAGCAAGGCTTCGTGTGATGTGAAAAAGTCGGTCTGACGTACGATTTCCGGTACTTTATCGCCTGTGACACCGCAAGCAGCCATGAAGTTCAGTGCTTCGTCAATCCGGGCCGCGAGATCTTCATAACGCTTGGTCAGCGGACTGTCCTGTACGAAATCGAGATTCCATTTATGGACACGATGCAGGTCGGCATAACCACCATAAGCAAAAGCGCGTAGCAAGTTCAATGTTGCCGCCGCCTGATTGTAAGCACGGAGCATGCGCTGTGGATCGGGTACACGATCGGCTTCTGTGAAGTCGAAGCCATTGATGATGTCACCACGATAGCTGGGCAATGTGATGCCGTTTCTGGTTTCGGAATCTTCGGAACGCGGCTTGGCAAATTGACCGGCCATGCGACCGACTTTTACAACTGGCAATGCGCCTGCGAATGTCATCACAACAGACATCTGCAACAGTACGCGGAAAGAGTCGCGAATTTTATTGGCGCTGAATTCGGCAAAGCTCTCTGCACAATCACCGCCCTGCAACAGGAATGCCCGACCATGAGCCACTTCGGCCAGATGTTTTTTCAGGTTGCGGGCTTCACCGGCAAACACCAGCGGTGGCATTCCGGCCATTGTTTTTTCGGCATCTTTCAGGGCCACTTCATCGGGGTAGGCCGGAAGCTGTTTTGCCGGTTTATTGCGCCAGGATTGCGGGGTCCAGTTATCAGTCATCTCAACACTCTCTATTATTTAGGTAAATAGGTTTAGGAAAAATTCTTGTGCGAAGCAAGAAAAACCCTTACTTTTTAATAATCAGGGGGTCCGCAGCCCCCTTATTTCATGTATAAATAAACTTGGAATTTTAAGGAATCGGAAGGGTTCTCCTTTGGCACACGATCTGGCCACAAAAAATAGCCATTTACGCAAGCCGTATGATGTTCTGGCGGGGTTAAAATCTCTTCTGGAGAGTGTTGTATCGGCAGAGGATTTTTTGGCCGAGGAAAAGATCTTCAAAGCCTATGAAAAGGTTTTGAAGACTTTCGAAAAAGATATCCTGCGTCTGGATGATGTAAATGAATTACTGTTCGGTGAGGAAATCACAGCCTATGGCGAACGCTGCACGGCTGTTTTTGATCGTTGGGAAAAAGAGGGCGGTGGTCCAAGCCTTTCTGCGATGATTGCGCAGGCCGTAAAGCATTTTGATCTGGATGTAACGTCGCCGACCGTCAAGGCTGCTTTTGTTTCTTCATTATTGTCGGAAATTCCTAACGATCTGCAGTATCATGGTAACGAACATTACCGGAAAGTTCTGTTCCATGCTATTCGCCTGCTGGCGACGCATAACTATATGCCGGATCAAGCTGTTGAGCTGTCGGGTGATGATATTACGTTGCTACTCACAGGGGCCTGTATCCATGATCTGGGTCACGAAGGTGGTGATAATGCCTGTGATGGTGTCTACACACCGGGGCTGATGGAGCAAAAAGCATTTGATATGGCACGTCCTTATCTTGATGCTTGTGGTATTTCTACCGATTATCTGGGCGAGATGGAGACTATTGTCTTTTGCACTGATATTACCTTCTTCGCAGGGGATAACAGCCCGTGCGTGCGTATGAAGAAAATCTACAAATATTATTTCTGGGATGATGATAGCGAAGATGTTTCCCTGATGATGATGGGTAAATTGCGCCGTTATGAAGATAACCCACGTTTGGTCCTGCTGGCGATGTTCTTGCATGAAGCCGATATTGCGACGTCTGCAGGATTGTCTTACGAAAGAACGATTGTTGAAACTGTGGCCTTCCTCGGGGAGCGTGGCATTTCACAAGCTGGTCCCAAGACTGTTCTCGCTTTCCTGCGTGACCAGTTGGGTGAAACCATGTTTACGCAAGCAGCCAAGGCTTTATTTGGATCAGTCATGAGCAATGTAATTGCCCAAGCCGAGCAGGATATTCTGCAAGGCCGTGAGAGCTTCCTCTAATCATTTTTGTTCTCTTCTTTGCCCCAGCGGCGATGGAGCCACATCCATTGTCCGGGATAGGTTGATATCCATGACTCAAGGCGCGCGTGTGCCCGCTCGATCACTTCAATTTCGCTGCCTCTTGTGTCAAGAGGTTCTTCAAAAGCAAGTTTAAAGCGGTTGCCGGATTCACGAATGCAATAGAAGGGGATCAGGGTTGCATCGTATTTCTGCGCCAGTTGAACAAAGGCAGGGCTGGTCATGGCCGGACGGCCAAAGAAGGGAACAGCAATCCCCTCGTTGTATTTTTGATCGATCAGAATGCCGATAGAGTGGCCTTCCTTTAAGGTCTGGACCAGACGGCGTGTGCCGGTTCTTGATTTCGGTATGGTTTCTATAGCGCCGTGCAAGCTGCGGGCGTAATCAAGCAATCTATCCGATACAGGGTTGTTGGGGGCCCGATAGACCAGCCCCAATTTTATGCCTGCATGCTCCAGCAATGAGGGGGCCATGACTTCCCAGTTACCCAGATGGGCGCCAAAGACAATAAATGGGCGGCCTGACTCTTGTGCAGCCTTGATGATCTCAAGCCCTTCAATGGTCGTGTGTCTTTTAGCCAGAGTGCGCAAGTGGGGATATTCGGCAATCAGACGCCCGAGATTGTCCCACATCATCGCCGTCTGGTCTTCGATTTCCTGATCAGGGAAAAGCGGGAAAGACTCTTTCATGTTCTTGCGGGCTTTGCGGCTCGCGGCCAGACGGGGCCCTATTTTGCGACCAATCGCACCACCGAGATCGGAGGCGGTGGAGGCAGGCAGCAGATCGCAAAGGCCATAAAAAAGGATGAGCGCGAAGGCTTCTATAAAGTAGCGGATTTGCTTCATAGGTGGGCCTTCAGCAGTTCTATCAGGTGGTCGGATTGTTTGAATGTCATAGCGATATAAAGAATATTGATGTCTGTCAGATCAGCGATACGGCAGGCATCTTTCTCGGTTGTGACGAGTAAGGCCTGTTGTTGTTGGGCAGCCTTTTTCAGCTTCTCAATGTCATCTGCGGCATAAGGGTGGTGATCAGGAAAATGATGGAAGGACAAAAGTTTAATGTCTTGTTGGGCCAGTGTTGTTCTGAATTTTTCAGGTTTTCCTAAACCGCAAAAGGCAATCACGCGCGCTCCGGCGGGCAAGGAGGCTTGCGGATTGATCTGGGCGTCAATCACGCGGGGATGATCAAGACCTTCGGGGCGGCCTCTGACGGCGATAATGGCATCGGCCTTCTTTACGCCACTGCCGATGTTTTCACGCATCGGACCAAAAGGAATATAGTTTTGATTGCCGAAGGCAAGAGGCCCATCGATAACAAGAATATTGATATCCTTGTGAAGCGAGGGGTTCTGATAGCCATCATCCATGATAATCAGGTCGTAACCGTTTTCTTCCGCCAGACGCGCACCGTCAGGGCGGTGGGCTGCAATAATAGTAGGGGCGTGTTTAGAGAGGAGTAAGGCCTCATCACCCACAAGATCAAAGGTGGATTGTTGATCAACAAGCATAGGTCCTTTGGACGAGCCGCCATACCCACGGGTCAGGAAGCATGGATGGCTATCGGGTTTTACATCTTTGATAAGTGAAAGCAGGGCAAGTGTCGCCGGTGTTTTGCCGCTGCCGCCAGCGGTCAGATTGCCAATGCATATAACGGGGATGCCGGATTTATAGGGTTTGGTGAGCAAGGTCCTGATCTTGCCCGCCAGCGGGTATAGGTAGCCGAGCGGTGCAAGAAGTTTGATAGCTATAGGCGTATCTGCGCGGGTCTGGTACCAATAAGAGGGCGTCTCCAACATCAGGCAGCATCCTTTTGTTGAGAGAGGCGCTCATCAAGTAAGGGGATGATCTCTCCTGTCACGGTTTGCAGTATCTCGCTTTGTGTGGCGACAAAGGCCAGTCCTGCCTTCTGCAATTTTTCCCTCTCGTCTTCATTTTTTAGCAAGGATAGAAGCTTATGCGAGAAATCGTCTTCATCGGTAAGGCGAAGAGCCGCTTCCGACTTGTTCATATCGGCATAGATTTGCTCGAGATTCTGTATATGAGGGCCGTGCAGGACAGCGCAACCCAACTGTGCTGCCTCAATCGGGTTATGACCGCCGCCGCCATCATCACTGAAGCTGCGGCCAATACAAGCGATGGGGCAGGCCCTATAAAACAGGCCCAGTTCACCAAGGGTATCAGCAATATAAATATTCGTACTGGCGACTGGCAAAGTCTTGGCAGTTGAACGTCTTGTGCAGGAAAGTCCCTCTTGATGGCATAGCGACTCTATTTCGGTTCCCCGCTCGGGGTGGCGCGGCACAATGATTGTCAGCAGGTCGGGCAAGGTGTGGGCGATCACCTTATGCAGGCGGCAGGCCAGTTCTTCTTCGCCTTTGTGTGTGCTGGCGTAAAGCCAGACAGGGCGATCACCAAGAGATGATTTCAATGTTTGCAGGTCATTCCCGTTATAGGGCAGAAGATCTGCAGCGTATTTCAAGTTGCCTGTCACTTTAACATTTGTCGCGCCGAGGAGCAGATAAGACTGAGCATCTTCTTCTGTCTGGGCCAGAATCGTATGAAAGGTGGATAGCAATTGTTTGGCGACAGAGGGAATGATGGACCAACGCTGTGCCGAGCGCGGAGAAAGGCGTGCATTAACCAGTATGGCGGGTATCTCACGGTTTTTTAATTCCTGAAGCATACAAGGCCAGAGTTCTGATTCCATCCAGAGAACAAAGTCGGGTTGCCAGTGATCACAGAAACGTTTGACCCACTGCGGATGATCGAGAGGGTAAAACTGGTGAAAGGCATTGGCAGGCAGGCGTTCAGCCATATAAGCAGCGGATGTAACGGTGCCGGTTGTCACCATGATTTGCAAATGCGGGTGTGCCTCGGTCAGCTTGCGGATCAGGATCAGGGAAGATTGAGCTTCGCCCACACTGGCGCCATGGACCCAGACAAGAGGCCCTGCAGGGCGGGGATGACTGCCTGCACCAAAGCGTTCAGGCAGGCGGATAGGGTCCTCCTTCCCCTGTGAAAGGCGTTTTTTCACAAGCATATTCAGCAAGGGGCCCGTGCTCCGCATTAACGCATTATGAAAATTTAATAAAAAAGCCAAAGTGCTAACCTTATGTTAGGGCCTATTGTTGCATCCTTAAGATATAAGGGCTTGTTTTGCCTTTTGAAAGTGCGATTTAACAGTCCCTGACAGGGGATGGAATAGAGAATTTTCAAGTGAAGAAGGTATTTTATACAGAAACACCGGAGCGTCGCCGTCTGAAACAGGAGGCGATTATGGTCCTTCGCCAGACTCGCGGTCTAATCGATAAGACTCTACTCGAGAATGCCCGTCAGCATATTACGGGCTGCATGGAATCTGCTGTTGCTGCGTCTGTGTCCGGTGTGAAGGCGCAGGAGAGCGATGTCCGTTTTGAGAAGATTGACCGTCAAAAGAATGTTGCGACCATTCTGAAATTGATCGAAATGAAATCGGATAATAAAGGCTTCATGCGTCAGATGCAGGTGATGCTGCAGGAGGCGCAGACTTAGAAGATTTCTTAGAAATTAGAATGAAAAAAACCCCGCAAACTCAGCGGGGTTTTGTTTTTTTATGATAGGAAGGCCCTAGTTGTTACAGTTACCCGTATTGCTGGGGGCTGCCAACGTACCGGCCCCGGAAGGCACATAATAACAGCCCGGGTTCGGACAGACTTTCTCGTAATAATATTCAGGTGATGATCCTTGACGATAAACGACAACGCCCGTCGGGATTGCTGCCGCACAGGCCGCAGCAGGGGCCACACCGTAGGGGTTGATCCTGCTCAGGTATGTAACCAAAGGATCTTCCGTGTAGGCTGTGCCATCCATCGGGTTTTCCGGGCTCAATACATAGCGTGAAGACTGGTTGTTGAAAGCGCGGTTAATCCACGTTGTCGTGATGCCGTTTGTGGGGCACGCACTTGGTAATTGGCGCGGATCATTTGAACGCAGATATTCAAAATCGTGGAAACCATCTTGTGTCTGGTTCATGAAGTTCATGCAACGGGCGGCATTCCATACAGCCAGCATACGGTCACAGGCATAGTTACCGGCGCTGCCGTTTACGTTGGAAGGCGTGTAGTTCTCCGTCGAACGGCCACCGAGGAATGTGTGACCATAGTTTGTACTGATATAGTTCGTGAGTGCTGATGTTACAACTTCATCGAAAGCCTGATCGAGCGATGTAGCGCCATGATCGGGAATTTCACCCCAGCGGTTACTTTCACTGAAGTTGCCGCGGTCACCTGGGGAGCGCGCCAATGTGCCCATGATGCGGTGGAAACAGGTATATTCAAGAACACTGTCCGGCTTGACGATCAGGTTCTGGTTCATCGAGATTTCTCTCTGGGCTTCCAGATAAGCACGGGACTCCAATGCGTCCATATATTGCGGGTCGCATGATGTTTGTGCTATAGCCGGATTTCCCAGCCCCATAACCGACATAAAAGCGGCACCACAAAGAGTCGCACGCAGTTGTGGTTTCTTAAAAAAAGCCATAATTTTCAAGGCCATAAGTTAATCCCCCGCATATCACACTCAAATTTTAACTCAGAATGGCCTGACTGTCATGCCTAACGCAAGGACAGGGCTATTTTTTTGTGTGTCATTTAATTTTACAGAAAATAGGGGTAGATAAGCAAATACCTTTTTACCCCTCATTTTTTAGGCAGCAGGCAGGTCCATTTCCAGAATAGCCATATTGAAGTCGAACGAGGTTTCGCCGTCTTCGGTGTCTTTATAGATTGTACCCATAAACTCACCATCCAGCAGGATTTCAGCGGAATCTCCCGATTTTGAAACGGCACCTACGGTGATTTTTTTGTTTTCAAAGGTGACTTGCATATATTTTTGAATGCGTTTTACGTCATCTGTGCTCAATTTCATGTCTTTTTCTCCTTGGATGGGTGGGGCAGCATAGCCTGATCAGGCTGCAAAAGCCATATCTGCCGTATTTAAACTTCCAGAAATGGCTTCATAACATTGCTGGGACAAAACTTTACGGTCCGGTGTCACGTTTACTCTGATGGGGTCGTGGAAACGCAATTTTACAGTGGCTCCCTGACCGGCAGCAAAAGCCGACAGATGCGGGGGCAGGGTCATGTCGCCGTACCATGCGTAAAGATCACGGGCGCTGGCTTCGCTGGATTTACGGCCATCGACATCAATCAGCGATAAGGTAAAAGGCTGAAGCCAGATGTCGGCCTTTTCATCGGTAAGGGCAATGCTGAACAAGCTTGATTTAAAAGGTACAACAGATTGGCCGTCAGTTGATGTTCCTTCGGGAAAGATGATCATACTGCGACCATCTTTCATCATATTTTCAAGATTATTTTTGTCTTTTGTAATCTGTGTGCGGGCCCGTGTAATGAAAGCGGTTTGCTGCAGTTTGGAAAGGAAGCCGAAGATGGGCCATGATGCGACTTCACCTTTGGCAACAAACGATGCTTTCAAGGTGCTGCCAATGACGGGAATATCGAGATAGGAAAGATGGTTGCTAACGAAAATAACCTGTCTGTCTGTTAACGGTGTGCCTTCGATGATGACCTTTAGGCCCAAGATACGGCATACGCCCTTATGCCACAGCCAAGGCACCGTGTAGGCGGGTTTGCCACCCTTGAAAAGCATGATGATCATTTGCACGGGGACCATAATCATACACCAGAGCAGGAACATCACCAGTTTGGATATCATGCGCAGATGGGGCATAGAATGTGTCCTTTGTAATAGGGGAGTTCAGTCGCGCTTGAACAGAGAGCGCACATCGTCATCCGTGCGGCCGGAGAGTTCATCCGGAAGTTCCAGCTTATAATGCTTACGATAATGCTGTGCCAGCATGTCGGTCTTGAGAACGATGCACACATCAATGGTATTGAATTGTGTATCAATAACGGCGCCTTCGCCGACCATACAGCCCGTTCTCAAGTAACCCTTGATGAGGGGGGGGAGTGTGTTGATGATTTCACGCGGATTGAGCGGTTCCTTCGGATGAAGGTTCATTTCAATATAGCGTTCTTTACGGGCCACAGGGCGCAGGGCCGGCGGGGCCAGATGATAGTGATGGAGATAAGCCAATTGGCGCGAAATCTGATCCACATCCGTACCGTGGAAACTGGCGCAGCCAAAAAGTAGGTCAATTTTATTGCGGACAACGTAGGTGGCAATCCCTTGCCACAAAAGTTGCAGGACTGAACGGGTCCGGTATTCGGATAAGACGCAGGAGCGCCCGAGTTCCAGCATTTTCAAACCGCAATTATGAAGCGGGGTGATATCGTATTCGTTCGAGGTATAAAAGCCGCCGACTTTTTCGGCTCCTTGTTGTTGAATAACGCGGTATGTCCCGACGATTTTGGGTTGCGGGCCGATAACTGTGTTGTCGACAACGATCAGATGGTCGGCGACAACATCATAAGGGTCGGCATCGCGTTTAAGGCGCAAAGTTTCAGGATCGGGACGGGCCCCGAATTCTTCATAAAAGACCTGATAGCGCAGCTCCTGGGCAGCCTGAATTTCGGCCTGATTTTCAGCCAGACGGATGCTGATGGGTTCGCTTTTCTTCAACGGAATAATCATGGGGCGGTTATACCCCGCAGGACGGGGGGAGGCAAGCTAAGCCGGATTATAAAAGGCAGAAAACTGTTTAGCCTTGGCAACACTTTGAATTTTTGATAAAATAGTTTCATCGTTAAATCACCTTGGAATGGTCCTTCGTCATGACAAAAGGCAAAGAGCAGACAGCCAAAACGCAGGAAATACTAGCTGACCCGCGGCAGCAGGCTGGATGGTTCAACCGTGTTCGCGAGGCACACCAGACTGAAACCGCCGAAGACTATGTTGAATTGATTGCCGACTTGATCGAAGTGCAGGGTGAAGCCAGGGTTGTGGATTTGGCCAGCCGTTTTGGCGTTTCGCATGCCACCGTAAACAAAGTGGTTGCCCGTCTGAACAGGGAAGGTCTGGTAAGCAATCTTCCCTATCGCTCCCTTTTCCTGACCGATCAGGGAAAAGCCTTGGCTCTTAAATGTAAGGAGCGTCACAAGCTGGTTCTTGATTTTCTGATTGCTCTGGGAGTTTCTCCCGATACAGCGGAGGCTGATGCTGAAGGGGTCGAACATCATGTGAGCGAAGAAACGCTGTCGGCATTCCGCAGTTTTATAGATCGCAAGCAGGGGTAATATCCATGATCCCGCAGGATAAAAATGGTCAGCCTTTTGGCGTTTTATTTGTATGTACGGGGAATATATGCCGTTCACCGACAGCAGAAGGCGTTTTTCGCGATCTGGTGGCCAAAGCAGGAATGGAAGATTTATTCCATATTGACTCGGCAGGGACGGGCGGTTGGCATCAGGGTGATCCACCGGATCATCGGTCAGTTGTTACTGCCCGTAATAGAGGCGTCGATATATCGGGCCTACGCGCACGCCAGTTGATCGCTGATGATTATAGTGTGTTTCATATGTTGGTTGCTTTGGATCGCAGCCATCTGGAGCATATGCAGGCTTATAAACCGGCCAATAGTTCTGCGCGCATGTCTTTATTGATGTCCCATGCCGACATTAGAATCATGGACGATGTTCCTGATCCTTATTATGGGGGGACATCAGATTTCGAGAAAGCTTATGACTTGATTGAGGCAGGAGCCGAAGGTTTGTTTGCCAAACTGCGTCGCCAGATTGAAGGTAATTTATGAACCAGAAAATGATTTGGGCGCTCACTCTTGTAGTGGCAATTGTTATTGTAGCCGCAGCGGTTATTGTGGCACGCAAAAACGCGTCAGTTTTGCCTGCGGAGCCTGTAGCTGTTGTTCCTTCCGATAGTGTTGAAGAAAAGCCGCCTGTTGTTATGGGTTCTGTTATCAAGAATGAGCCGGTGGCCCCTGCTATTGGGGAAGAGCCTCCGAAGGAGGAACCCAAGCCCGCCATAAAGCTCAATGAGGTGATGCTGGATACAAGCCGTGTTGTCGGAACACTGAAGATGGCCAGTAGTGATATTCCGGGAGCAAGCGGGCAAACATTGACCCGTTATCCGCTGGAGCTGACCTGTTACCGGAAAAATATGTCCCCTGCGATTGAATGGGAAAAAGCGCCTGCAGGGGTGAAGTCATATGTTCTGGTGCTGGAGCGCCGGGTGCCGGATGAAAAAGCCATCTGGAGCTGGATATTCTATAATATCCCTGGCGGGCGCAATAATTTGCCTGGAAATATCAAACGGGAAAATGAAGGGGTAGATCTGGGGTATTTTGGCCAGAATTTCTACGGTAATAAAATTTATACCGGCCCCTGTGAGCCACGCGGTACCTTCCGTTATGTTTTGCGATTGATTGCACTCGACACTGTGCTGGATATCAATGGAACGGTTGATATGGGGACCCTCGTACCGGCGATGTCAGGACATATTGTCGATATCGCCGATATACAGGTCGAACATTACTTGCGGATGTAATGTTTTTTGCGGATTCCGGATCGAGACTTTTAACCAAGAGCTTTTTCCAGAGCGGGAAGGGCTTCGAACAAATCTGCCACCAGACCGTAATCTGCTACCTGAAAAATGGGAGCCTCTTCATCCTTGTTGATAGCAACGATGACTTTTGAATCCTTCATGCCTGCCAAATGCTGGATGGCACCGGAAATGCCGACGGCAATATAAAGCTGCGGGGCAACGATTTTACCGGTCTGGCCGACCTGATAGTCGTTCGGAACATAGCCGGCATCAACCGCCGCGCGTGATGCACCAATAGCCGCCCCCAGCTTGTCAGCCACAGGTTCGATGAATTTATGGAAGTTCTCGCCATTGCCCAAGCCGCGACCACCCGAAATGATGATCTTGGCAGTTTGAAGATCGGGGCGTTCGCTTTTGGTTAGTTCCTGACTGACGAAGGTGCTTAGGCCTGTTTCACCCCTGGAGGCTGCATTTTCCACTGTTGCGCTTCCTCCTGAGGCGGCTGTGCTGTCAAAGGCTGTCGGGCGGATTGTCAGCAAAACGGGAGAGGAGAGTGTCTGCACGGTTGCCAAGGCATTGCCTGCATAAATCGGGCGTACAAAAGTATCTGCCGATTCAACCGATACCACATCGGAAATTTGCACAGCGTCCAGCAGGGCTGCTGCGCGCGGTAAAACGTTTTTGCCGAAGAAAGAGGCTGGTGCCAGAATATGGCTGTACCCTTTACCTAGTTCGGCAATCAAGGTTCCGAAATTTTCAGCCAAAGGATGGGTATAGGCGGCATCATTCACCAGAAGCACTTTGGTGACGGACGCGGCGCCGGACAATGTTTGTGCCACAGCATCACAATCTTGACCGGCAACGAGGACATGAACATCGCCGCCGAGTTTACTGGCGGCTGTCAGAACATTGTAGGTGGCGGGATTGACGCTCTGGTTACTGTGTTCAGCGATAACAAGAATAGCCATGATTAAATAACTTTCGATTGGTTTTTGAGTTTGTCGACCAGTTCGTCAACATTGGCAACTTTGATGCCTGCCTGACGTTTGGGCGGCTCGGAAACCTTGAGGGTTTTGAAGCGCGGAGCGATATCAACGCCCAAGGCATCGGGTGTTAATGTTTCTAGTGGTTTGCGTTTTGCCTGCATGATATTGGGCAGAGACGCATAGCGAGGTTCATTCAAGCGCAGGTCGGTTGTAATCACGGCCGGTAATTTGATCTTGAGTGTTTCAAGGCCGCCATCGATCTCGCGTGTAACGGTGGCCTCCTGGGCCTCCAGATCAACCTTGGATGCGAACGTGGCTTGTGCCCAACCCTGCAACGCAGAAAGCATCTGGCCTGTCTGGTTATGTTCGCCATCGATCCCCTGTTTGCCCATCAGGACAACGCCCGGGTTTTCTTTGTCGCAGACAGCTTTCAAAAGCTTGGCAACAGCAAGCGGTTGTAATTCTTCATCCGTCTGGATCAGGATACCGCGGTCAGCGCCCATGGCCATAGCCGCGCGTAACGTTTCCTGACAGTTGGCAGGTCCAGCAGATACTACAACGATTTCCGTGACCTTTCCCGCTTCCTTCAGGCGCACAGCTTCTTCGACAGCAATCTCGCAGAAAGGGTTCATGGACATTTTAACATTGGCGGTCTCGACACCAGACTGGTCAGCTTTGACCCGCACGGTTACATAGGCATCAATTACGCGTTTAACAGCAACTACGGCTTTCATATTTTGGCGACTTCCCGAAGAAAAAACGATTTATGTAATTGATAAGATAGGATTTTAATCGTGATCTTGCAAGACGGGGGGGCGGTTATAAACAGGAAATTTTAGTCTTTAATATTGGGTTAGGCTTGATTATGATTTTGCAAAAGGAAAACAGATTCTTATGTCCAGAGTTGCGGCCGCTCCCACAGTAACACCAGCCGGTTCCCGGCAAAAAAAAGCTTATTCACTCGCGTCATTCAGAATTCTGATTGTTGAGGATTATCCGTTCATGGCGGATTTGATGTCCTCGATGTTGCGTGAATTTGGTGTTGGTAATGTAGTTCAGGCCAGCAGCGGTAACGAGGGAAAAGAAATGATAGCCCTCTTTAATTCCGATGAGCAAGCGCGCAACAAGATTGATATTGTCCTTATGGATTGGTTGATGCCGGATGGGGATGGTCTTGAATTATTGAATTGGATAAGAACCCATAAGAGGGATAGCATAAAATTTCTGCCTACAGTTCTGTGCAGTGCCTATGCCAGCGAGCAGGTTGTCGTTGCAGGACGCGATAACGGGGCAAATGAAGTACTGGTTAAGCCCGTATCGGCGCAAAAACTGGCATCAAGATTATTGTATGTTATCGATAAGCCCAGACCTTTTTTAAGAGCTCCTGGATTTTTTGGTCCCGATCGGCGGCG
Organism: Micavibrio sp.; assembly: GCA_046294845.1. Classification (GTDB taxonomy): domain Bacteria; phylum Pseudomonadota; class Alphaproteobacteria; order Micavibrionales; family Micavibrionaceae; genus Micavibrio_C. The sequence continues at coordinate 1,330,987 of JBKBNU010000001.1, forward strand.
TAAACAGGAGGCTTATAGCGGTGAAGAGCGGCGCATTTTGCAGGCCGATCAAATTAAGGAGTATCATGAGCGAATCTGACCCAGATAAGGATGCTGTTGAGGTTTTTCACCGGATTAACCGCTTGAAGCTCAAGACGGGGGCAAATGTCCACGATGGCCCTGGTTTTATTGACCTTCATGCCGTGAAGCGTGCACAAGGCATTATCGAGAAAAAGCAGAGCATATACCCGAAGGTGGTGAAGGAGAGTCTGCAAAATCTGACAGAAGCATGGGAGTCCTTCAAAAAAACGGAGGATCAGGAAGAAAGACGGCAATATGCCGAGCGCATCTATCATACGGCCAATCATATCAAAGATCTGGCGGCTACATTTGATTATGGCCTCATGCAGCATTTTGCACTGTCTTTGCGTGATTTTGCCGAACGTATTGATGTGAACCGCCCTCAGCATCTTGTGATTGTTCAGGCGCATTGTGATGTTATGAATGTTGTTTATAGTGAAAATATCAAAGATCAAGGCGGAGAGAAGGCTGCCGAGCTTAAAATGATAGTGGCTAAGGCTGTTGAAAAATATAGTTAACGGGATTTTGGAATATGACCTCAGGCTCGGTAAGTGATGATAATGTCAAAACGATAGAAGCTTCCAGGGAACTTCAGAAAAAGATTGGTACCGGTGTTGTCGACGAAAAGAAAGTCGCGATGGCACAAGCCGTCATTGCGAACAACAAGGTTGATTTTGCGCCGATTGCCAAACCGCATCTTGATTTGTTGGGGCAGGCCATTCGCGAAAGTGCTGGCTTGAAAAATCCGCCCAATGAGAAAGAAATTCTAGAGAGTTATATGACCCCTATCATGAATATCAAAGCCAACGCGGCGACGTTCAATTATTCACTGATCAGCGGGTTGGCGGGAACGGTCTTGATGTTCCTTGAAACGGTGGGAAAATATGACCGTAAGGTCGTGCAGATTGTTGATCTGCTTTACAAGACGATTCTTCTGGTTCTGGCCCGTAAAATGGCGGGGGATGGTGGCTATGAGGGAAAGGCCCTGATCACCGCATTTCAGGAAGTATGCCAGAAGACCTTGGCTAAAATCGGTAAGTAGTTGATTTTATATATAAATTACGTTTTATGGCGTCCCCGGGAGGTCTCGAACCTCCGGCCTGCGGTTTAGGAAACCGCCGCTCTATCCGGCTGAGCTACGGGGACGTAATCGGGATAGACCATTGATACCGTGTGTTTTTTAAATCTGCAACAGCTAGATGCCCGAAGAGGCTTGTTGTGGTATAATGGTTTTCGGCTAAACAATCTCGGGACTAGGGACTGATGACTTCAAAATATAAGGCTGCTTTGTGGGGCGTGACGATTTTGCTGGCAGGCAGCGGAACCGCTATGGCCGCCCACAAGGATGGTGACGAGGGGCATCATCATCACGATCCCGTTCCGGGAAGCGCGGCGCAGGCCGTGAGCGACCCAGCTTTTCAGGTTTATGATGCTGTTGTAGCAGAATGTGCCCGCAAGATTATGCCGATTCCTAAAAACAAGGAAGAAGCCAAGTCCTCGGCGATGAAAAAAGCGCTTGATAGAGAAAAAATCAAGGATCTGGAAGCCTGCATGGAGTCCAAAGGTGTCAAAGCCGATTTCGAAAACTATCATAAAAAAGCCAACAAAGGTAAAACCGGCGAGGGGATGCTGGACCCTGAGATGATCGAGGATATTGATGAAATCAGGAAGGTCATGGAGTCTGGCGAGGCGCCGGTACAGGCTGCTCCCTCTCCATCCTATACTTACGACCCTGCAGCAGGAAAGCCGACAGTCATCCAGCCTGATATTTTGACCGCTCCGCCTGCGGCTCAGGAAGATGCGGGGGAAGATGACGTTTCCAAGCCTGCGACAAAAGGTCGGTTATGGGTAACGCCGTAATCTGTTAGAGGCGATATAGCCGTCTGGCAATCGACGTCAAGTATGCTATGATCTGAGTCTGACTGGTGATTATAAGGATTAAAAAGCAATGACTGCTTCAGTTAAAACAAGAATTTTGGCTATTTCCGCTGCCTGTGTAGCTTTGTCGGCTATGGGAGCTTCCTATGCGTCAGCCCAGACAACGACACAGTTAAAAACACAAGAGGAACTGCAGAAGCAGGCCTATGACGATTATATGGCAGCCCTGAATGCCCTTAATGCGCAAGCGGGTAACACAAATACAGCAGCTCCTGCTGCTGCAGGTGTACCGGGAATCCCTCCTTTGCCTGATTTGGGTCAGAAGGAAGAGGAGCCTCAGGTTATCATGAGCTATGATAAAAAGGCGGTTGAAGGTTTCTACGGCGTGGAGTTGCCTAAACGGCTGTTTAATAATGTACTCTCCGAGTGGTAATCGAAATTCATAAAAAACAGGCCGCATTATGCGGCCTGTTTTTTTATATCTATCTGTTGCATCTTAGCGAACGTAGAGATGGACCTCGTTCGTCGATGCCTCTGCGCTTGGGCTGTATGAAAGATCAATCCGGTCAAGGCTCAATCCCATTTCCGTCAGTGTGCGCAGAACACGTTCGGCATTGCGCCGTGCACGTGTGCTTTCGATCGCCACGGCCGCAGAGTTACCGGCTGTCGGATGAACGGCAACCAATTCAAAGCGCGCATTTGGATAACGTGTCAGCGCTTCATTTACAGCGATATACATCGGCTGTTCGTAAGAGACGTCTGCGCGATCAAAGCGGATCTTAACCAGAGGGCGAGGACCACCGGGGATGCCAGCCATTTGCGGTGACATTACAGGCTCGCCTTGCGGGGTGTAAGCAGCCGGTGAAGCAACCATTTGTGTGTCATTGCCGAAGTCAGCCAGTGCCGCATTCGAGAACGGGCGGGTTGAAAGGCTTTTGCCAAACAGTGATCCTGTTGATACGGCCAACGACATTGTGCGGAGGTTTTCTCTTTCCGTGCTCAGGTAAGAAACCGTGCGGGTGATGTCATCGTTGACGTTATCGAGCATGCGGTCGATCACAACAACGGTGTTGTTGATAGCATCTTCCATTTGCGCCAGACGAACGTGATCTTCCTCAACAGCACCGGAGAGGCTGTAGGTCGCACGCGCTGATTCCAGCAGGAACGATGTCATTGAAGCGGCGCTTGAAACTTCCATAGCCAGATCATTCAGGCCAGCAACGTTCGCGGCCAATGTTTCCAAGCTCTGGCGGGCTTCAGCCAGACGGGCAACCAGACGGGGATTACCCGGCGTTGTTCCTGATTGAAGCTGTGTGCTGATGGTTGCTACAGCTGCATAGTATTGCGCTGATTTGCCTTGGCCATCTTTTTGCAGGGCTGCCAATTTTTCAGAGAGTTGGGATACGCGACCTTGCAGGTTGAAGAGCTCGTTACGAAGGTCGTCAACTTTGCGGCCAACAACAGTAACGTCATTCTGGTTGAAATAGGTCTCGCCTGCTACTTCGGAAGACGTAATGTTACGTGTTCTCGAAGGTTTGCTGTAAACCCTGTCCTGCAAGTCGGAAGGAAGCGGATCGTTTGTAATGATCAGTGGCGGACGATCACTTGAGCGTGCGTGTGCCGAACCTGCATCACAAATGATGGTCGCTGTGACAACCCCCATCAAGGCCATCGCGCCCGAGCGCAGCAGAATGTTTTTCATAGACGAATTCTTCATGAACTGATGTTTCAACCCCGTTTGTGGAGAGGCAACAATTATTGAAACAGCGCCGCGCCGTCAAGACGGTGCAGCCTACCAACGCAAAGCCTATAGGCTGGACCAGGCAAGTTCAAGAGATAAAAGGGCTTTTTTGTTCTATGATTCACAAGCTTCGGGGGTATTGGGGACGGGCAGGCGGCTGGAGAAGGCGGGGACCAAATCTTTATTAAAAGGCTTGCATTCATGAACGGCTTCGCTTATGTTGCCCTCCGCTTCCGGTTTTATGTTCAAAGCCGTCGATTTGCGCCCGTAGCTCAACTGGATAGAGCACCTGACTACGGATCAGGAGGTTTGAGGTTCGAATCCTCACGGGCGCGCCATTTCCCCTAAATTTTAGCCTTAACCATGTACCCCTAGGGGGCTGGTGTGTATTTTCATAATAAAAAATTGTGCGTCAGGCCTATACCTATTAACTCTTGCATATGAGGCAAAAACCAATACTTTAGTATGGTATATTTTAATACTTTAGATTTTTTATTGTAGCGGTCCACATTTGGTTGTGGGCCCGCAAGGCCGTGGGGGCTTTGGTGCTGGATTTGATTAATACTAAAAGTCATTTGGTTAAGATTTTTATGGGGATATGGCTTTTCATTATCCTCTCGGCTGTTTTCGTATCGCCTTCCTATATCGCCAGCAGGGAAAGCCTGAAGCGCATCGATAGCGAGCGCGCAGGTTTGCAGTCAGCATCGGTCCTGGTGGGAATGCTTTTCAATCTGACTGAGTTGCAGCAAATCCTGTCCCATGAATTCCCGGATGAAGATACGCTGCAAAAAGCACAAGCAGTTCTGGATCATCTTATAGAAGATGTTTCTGCCCATAGATATTTTTCAGAAACGTGGCCGCCGAATGAGGCTGTATCGCTTCGGGTCAGGATGGAAGATGATCTGCATGTTATACGAAAAGATCCGGGCTTGCGACATCAATCACGGATAAGGGGGCTAATCAGCCATACGCGTACGGCTATTATTGCTGTGGCCAATAATTCGGGTCTGGTTCTTGATCCTTATCTGGATACTTATTACCTCATGGATGCAACAGTTATTTCTCTTCCCGAGATTATCAATCAGCTTTCTGAAACCGAGGTCCTGCTAAAGAAAATATCAGGGCAAAGCGAGGATCAATCGCAAAAGGATTCCTTTTCTTTGTATATGGCGGGACAATCGCTTGAGCGCGAGATCGTCGGCCGATTGAGTTACAGTGTTGATGTTTACTCTAAAGAAAAAAGAAAGCTGTATAGGTCAGGCTACATTGCTCCGACACAGGCACAGATCCTGACGAACGAATTTATAGACAGAGTAAAACCCGAGATTGAAAAGATTGCTACGCGATCCGCCCAATATGGTGATTTCACTTTGCTCAGAAAACAGGCTTATGATTTACAGCAAAAACTGTCAGAGGATCTGTTGAATTCGCTTTCTGAAAAAAAGCAGAAGGTAGGGCGTGAGCTACAAAGAGGGTTTTTACAAAGCGCGGTTATCGCCCTGATATGTGTATGGGCTGCCATTCTGCTTCTGAAGGTCAGGAGTGATTCCGTGCGACTACGTGAGCAGTCGCTTTTGATTGAACAGATATTGGATACAGCAGGGATTGCCGTTTGGGAAAAAAATCTGGCTACGGGCGAATTCTGGACATCAGATCATTTCAAAAGGATGATCGGATATGAGGATGATCCCTTGTCCAATAAGGAAATTATTTTTGAGGAAATATTATCGGCTCAGGATCTCGATGATTTAAAGAATTTGGGGCTGAGGGCGCGGGCAGGAGAAAATATCCTGACAGACATTATCTGGTCCCTTCGTCGCAAGGACGGACAGATTATCAAAGTGGGTAGCCGGATAGCGTGCCGTCCTGCCGGTAAGATTCGTGGCGGATCTATAGTTGGCATATTGACGGCTGGAAAATCGTAAATTCCATTTATTACCGCTTAAATATTTTTCATAAAATCAATGGTATAGCTCTTGCATTACAAGCGGGCTTGATGCGGTCTATGGTTCCGTGAAAAAAACTGAGAAGGGGGCTGGTAAAACTAAACCGATCAGTTTATTTCATTCACACACTCTTATTAAACTAGGGCAAATATCCTGATGAAAAAGCGTTTTGTAATCGTTCTGGTCCTGATGGCTCTCGTAGCGGGCGGGTTGTTTGGTTATCAGCAGTTCGTGAAGAAAATGATGGGGCAATTTTTTGCCGCTATGGCTAACCCGCCGCCAGCACCTGTGGCTGTGGCCGAAGCTGTGAAAATGGCCGTACCCCGTACATTGGAAGGGATTGGCACAATTGCAGCTGTCCGTCAGGTGGTTATGGCTCCGGAAGTTAGCGGTCGTGTAGAGCTTATTGAATTTGAAGCTGGTGATATCGTAGCCAAAGGCGATGTGCTGCTTAATTTGAACGATGATCAGGAAAAAGCCGACCTCGAAATTTATCGTGCGCAGGCAAAGCTGGCCGAACTCAATTTGAACCGTTCCAGCAAGCTTGTGGATGTAGCATCAACGAGAAGCACTGTTGATCAATATAGAGCCTCTCTCGATGAGGCGCGTGGTGCGATTGCCCGTACAGAAGCGCAAATTGCCAAGAAGGCGATTACCGCGCCTTTTGATGGGATACTGGGTATCCGTCAGGTCAATCTGGGGCAATTCCTCAATCCGGGCGAAGCGATTGTTACGTTGACCGATCTGTCAGAATTGTTCATCAACTTCACTTTGCCGGAACAGACATTGGCAGAGCTGCAGGTGGGGCAGGAGGTGACGCTGACTGTTGATGCTTATCCGGCACAGGAATTTAAGGCAAAGATCAATGCGATTGAACCCCAAGTCGGACAGGAAACGCGTACCGTAAAGGTTCAGGCGCAAATGAGTAACCCGCAGAATCTGCTGGCGCCGGGTATGTTTGCCAAGGTGAAAGTGTTCCTGAAAGAGGCTGCTCCCGAGGTGGTTATTCCTGAAACGGCTGTTGATTTTACTATCTATGGTGACTCTGTTTATGTGCTGCGTACCCCTGATGAGGGTATGCCGCAAAAGAATGAGCAGGGTGAAGCTCTCTATAAAGCTGAACGTCTCTACGTAAAGGCCGGAAGACGCTTTGATAATAAGGTGGCTATTCTGGAAGGCGGTATCAACGCCGGTGACAAGGTCGTTACAACGGGTCAGTTGAAAGTTAATCCGGGCGTACTGGTAAAGATAGCTCCTGTAGATGGATTGGCCGTTGATTACACAGCAACAAAAGATTCGCCTCGCAACGAATAGGCCCATGCTTTTCGTCCTAACGAATAGATAAGAAAGCCCTCAAATGGTTTTTACAGATATCTTCATCAAGCGTCCTGTGCTGGCGTTCGTTCTGAACATCCTGATCCTCCTGATTGGTTTACGGGCAGGGTTCGATTTGCCCGTCAGGCAATATCCCGAGATCGAACAAGCAGTGATCACGGTATCTACGGGATATCCGGGGGCCTCGCCGGAGTTGATGCAAGGGTTCGTGACAACGCCTATTGCGCAGGCTATTGCTACGGCGGAAGGCGTTGATTATCTGGTTTCGAATTCACGTCAGGGCAGTAGCTCTGTTTCGGCACATCTGAAGATCAATTCCGATTCAGACAAGGCGATGACAGAGATCATGGCCAAGATCAATCAGGTAAAATACCTGATCCCACAGGAGGCTAATGACCCGATTATCCTTAAGTCTACGGGCGAAATCACGGCGATCATGTATATTGGTTTTGCCAGTGACGAACTTTCAACACCCGCCATTACGGATTATTTGATCCGTGTGGTTCAGCCTTTACTGGCTACAGTTGAGGGTGTTGCTTCTGCCGAGGTTATCGGGGGGCAAACTCTGGCTATGCGCCTGTGGCTCGACCCTGACAAAATGGCCGCCCGTAAAATTACGGCAACCGATATTGCCGCTGCTGTGCAGGCCAACAACTACCAATCAGCGCCAGGACAGATGAAGGGTTCCTATATTGTTACTAATATCGACACCAATACCGATTTGGTGAGTGTCGAGGAATTCCGTAATCTGGTCGTGAAATCAGCCGAGGGCAGCATTGTCCGGATGAGGGATATCGGCACTATCGAATTAGGTGCCGCCAATTACGATCAAAGCGCCCTGATGGATGGGAAGCGTGCTGTCTATCTGGGGGTGTCGGGAACACCAACGGGTAACCCGCTTGAGATTGTCAAGAATGTACGAAAGCTGCTTGAGGATTTGAAGCCCGGTATGCCGCCTTCAATGCATGTGGATGTACCATTTGACGTGACGGTCTTTATTGAAGCCGCCATTCACGAGGTTGTGAAGACCCTGATGGAGGCTGTGCTGATCGTTGTTGTCGTGATCTTTATGTTCCTGGGGTCTTTCCGCTCGGTTCTGATTCCACTGGTAACCATCCCCCTTTCGTTGATCGGGGCGGCCTTTATTATGCTGGCTCTGGGCTTCTCGATTAACCTGTTAACGCTGCTGGCGATGGTGATGGCCATCGGATTGGTGGTGGATGATGCGATTGTCGTTGTTGAAAACGTCTTCAGGCATATCGAGCAAGGTAAAACACCAGTAGAGGCAGCCATTCTGGGGGCGCGGGAAATCGTTGGACCTATTATTGCGATGACCATCACTTTGGCCGCTGTTTATGCGCCTATCGGCTTTATGGGGGGCGTAACAGGGTCATTGTTCCGTGAGTTTGCCTTTGCGTTGGCTGGTGCTGTGGTTATTTCCGGTGTTGTGGCTCTTACCTTGTCGCCGATGATGTGCTCTTTGGTTCTTAAACACGGCATGAATGAAAAAGGTTTTGCTCTCAAGATCAATAATGCCTTTACCAAAATCGAGAATTTCTATGCCCGTCGTTTGAAAGGTACGCTTGATTACAGGCCTGTAACGATTTTGTTTGCGGTGTGCATCCTCGGTATTTTGGTTTTCATGTTTATGGGCGCGCGTAAGGAATTGGCGCCTGAAGAGGATCAGGGTGTTGTTGTTACAGCCTCCAAGGCACCGCAATACGCCAATATTGATTATGCCATGACCTATGCCAAGGATATGGAGAAGATCTTCAAGGATACCCCTGAAGTTGCCTCGACATTTGTATTGTCGGGTATGGATGGACCTTCGAACGGCTTTGGCGGTTTTACTCTTAAGGACTGGAAGGAGCGTGATCGTAGCGCGATGGAAATCCAGCAGGAGATCCAGCAAAAAGTTGGGGCGATTGAAGGGATGATGGTTTTTGCTTTCTCGATACCGCCATTACCGGGTTCCAGCGGCGGTATGCCCGTGCAGATGGTTATTCGTAGTACCGAGGGCTATGAGTCTATTTATCGTGTGATGGAAGAAATTAAGGCAGCGGCTTTCAAAAGCGGTATGTTTATGATCACCGACAGTGACCTGAACTTTAATACGCCTGTTGTGAAAATTGAAATTGACCGCGAGAAGGCCAACCAGCTCGGGATTACCATGAAGAACATCGGTGATACCCTTACGTTGTTACTGGGTGGTAACTATGTGAACCGTTTCAATCTGGATGGACGTTCCTATGATGTTATCCCGCAAGTACCGCGTCGCGACAGGATTACACCTGACGAGTTGACCAAGTACTACTTGAAAGCTGCTAATGGTGACATGGTTCCTTTGTCTACGGTGGTTACGGTTTCAATGTATAGTCAGCCGGACAAATTGGTACAATTTAACCAGCTCAACTCGGCTACGTTTTCGGCCATTCCCTTGCCGGGCGTGACGACAGGTGATGTTGTCGAGTTTCTGGAAGCCAAAGCCGCCGAGATTCTGCCTGCCGGTTATAGTTATGACTGGATGAGCAATACACGTCAGTATGTGCAGGAAGGCAACCAGCTGATGGTAACCTTTGTCTTTGCCCTGATTGTTATTTTTCTGGTTCTGGCGGCGCAGTTCGAAAGTTTCCGTGACCCGCTGGTAATTATGATCAGTGTGCCGCTGGCAATTTCGGGGGCTTTGTTACCAATTTTCCTTGGGGCGGCTACCTTGAATATTTACACGCAGATCGGTCTGGTCACCCTTGTGGGACTGATCAGCAAGCACGGGATTTTGATGGTCGAATTTGCCAACAAAGCTCAGGTAGAGCAGGGCTTATCCAAACGTGAGGCGATTGAAGTCGCCGCCAAAGTGCGGTTGCGTCCGATTTTGATGACGACGGCTGCTATGGTTGCCGGTCTTCTGCCGCTTGTTATGGCGGAAGGGGCCGGTGCTGCCAGTCGCTTTAGTATCGGGTTGGTTATTGTAGCAGGTATGCTGATCGGGACTTTATTTACCCTTCTGATCCTTCCTGCTTTTTATACCTTCATGGCTAAGGATCACAGGGCAGCCGCCCAATCCAGCAGGGTTAAACAGGCTGAAGCCCTATAATTCTCCTGAAACATTGTTGTTTTAGGGCAAAAAGCTCCGATCCCTGTATGGAATCGGGTTTTTTTTTCTGATAATCTTTGATTTGGTGCTTTTGTGTTCTTGAAGCGCCATCTTCTTGTCCTATTTTCATATTATCTTATTCAAATCTTTAACCTTTTTGCTTAAATTTTAAGAGAGGTTAAGGGGTACGGCAGATGATTCTGAAGTCTCCGGACTAAAATTTGAAAAGATTTTGCGATCTTTTTCCTTTTTCGAGGATGCCATGAGTAAAAGCGACGGTTTTGAAAATTTTGAAATTCTGGCTCCGGATGATATTCCGGCTGTCGCACGTGAGGCTGAAAAGGCGAAAGCAAAAGCGGCTCCTTCTTCTGCGACATCGTTGGTAACGCAGAAAACAGGTCATTTGAAGGGCGCTGATGGCGCTGGTGGTTCGGGGGGTGCGGCTGGTGGTGGCCGTATTGGTGATCGTCTGGTTGCCAAGGGCATGATCACTGAAGACCAGCTGAATGTGGCGCTTCAGGAAAAGAAAGTTTCAGGCAAGCTTCTGGGTGAGGTTCTGGTTGATCTTGGTTTTATTACCGAAGAGCAACTGACATCATTCCTTGCCGAGAGCGCCGGTTTTGATGTTTTTGATCCCAAGCATACGTTGCTTGACGGGGATGCTCTGGAATTGATGGATAAGGCTACAGCACAGAAATACTCTGTATTGCCGGTTTCTATCAGCACCTATGAAGCTGTTATAGCGATGGCTGACCCTTACGACATTATGGCGATGGATGCCTTGCGCCGTCTTGTTCCCAAAGGGGTCACGATTAAGCCTTTGGTTTCGACACCGACAGTTTTGTCGGAAGCTATTGACGCTGCCTACGGTTACGCCAGTTCAATCAATGCGATTTTGAAGGAGCTGGAAGACGGTAAGGCTCCCGATCTTTCAACAGTCAAAGAAAACGAAGCATTTACACACCCGATTGTTCGTCTGGTTAACGCTTTGGTTTTTGATGCTGTGAAGTTGGGCGTATCCGATTTGCACTTTGAACCGGAAGAAAACTTTGTCCGTCTGCGTTATCGCCTCGATGGTGTTCTCTACACGGCACAAATTCTGCACAAGCAGCACTGGAGTGCTGTTTCCCAGCGTATCAAGATCATGTGTAACATGAATATCGCTGACAAGCTGTCACCGCAGGATGGTCGTTTTAATTTGAGTGTCGGGGGGCGTGAGGCAGACTTCCGTGTGTCGTCCTTGCCGACAGTGCATGGCGAAAACATCGTTATGCGTGTTCTTGACCAGACACAAAATATTATTCCCCTCGCCAAGCTGGGCTTTAGCCCTAGTAACCTTGAAATTATCCGTACGGCGCAAAGCCGTCCCGAAGGTGTGATTATCGTGACGGGCCCAACCGGTTCGGGTAAATCAACGTCGCTCTATTCGATGATTAACGAGATTAACAGTGTTGAGGTCAACATCCAGACATTGGAAGACCCCGTTGAATATTCTTTGCCAATGATCCGTCAGACCCCCATCCGTGAAGGGGTGCTGGAATTTGCCGACGGTATTCGTGCTTTGCTGCGTCAGGATCCGGACATTATCTTTATTGGTGAAATCCGTGACGGTATTACCGCAGAGATGGCGTTGAAGGCCGCTATGACCGGTCACCAGGTTTATACAACACTTCATACCAACGACTCTTTCGGGGCTATTCCGCGTCTGCTCGATCTGGGGCTTAAGCCCGGTATGATCGCCGGTGCGATTATCGCGGTATTTGCCCAGCGTCTGGTCAGGAAAGTTTGCCCGGAATGCCGCGTTCCTCATACGCCCGATGAAAAAGAGTGCAAAATTTTGGGCGTTGATCCCTCTGAGCCGCCCACCATCTATAAGGCAAAGCAGGGTGGATGTCAGAACTGTAAGGGGCAGGGTTATAAAGGGCGTATCTCGATTGCCGAGATTTTGCTGATGGACGAGGATCTCGATAGTATTATCGCTAATGGTGGTAGTAAGTCTGATTTGAAAGTCAAGGCCGTTGAAAAGGGCTTTAAAAACATGAAGGACGATGGCATCCTGAAGATCCTTGAGGGAATCACTACCCTTGAATCCTTGGCGACCGCCGTTGATATCACAAAATAGACCTGAGAATTTATGGCAAACGTACGTTATAAATACCGTGGCATAAATATGAAAGGACGCCCCGTAAGGGGCGTTATGAGCGCTGCAAGCGAGGTTGATCTATATAACCGTTTGCAATCTTCCGGTATTGAGCTTGTGCAATGTAATTTGCTGGATAAGAAAAAGAACCCGCTAGCGGGTATGATGGGGGTAAAGAAAGTCCAGATCCGTGATCTGATCCAGCTTTTCCTTCATATGGAGCAAATGCAGAGTGCGGGCGTGTCTTTGCTGGATGCTCTGGGTGATATTCGTGATACGACCGAGCAGGACCAGCTACGTGACATGATGTCGGAAATTCACCGCGATGTTTCGGAGGGCAGCTCTTTATCCGAAGCTTTCGCTCAGCACCCTAAGGTCTTCACAAATCTGTATATTTCTTTGATCGCGGCAGGTGAAGAAACAGGTGATCTGACTTCGTCCTACTTGCAGTTGATCAAGTATCTGAAATGGGTCGACAAGATGCAGGCCAAGGTCAGGAAGGCGACGCGCTATCCGATGATTTTGGTTGTCGTCGTGATCCTGACTGTTGTGATCATGATGGGCTTTGTGGTGCCGCAAATCGTCGGCTTTATCAAGAACCTCGATCAGGAATTGCCGTTCTACACTACTGCTCTTATGTCAACGTCCGATTTCTTTAAGGCATATTGGTGGGCGGTATTATCGGCGCCTGTTATCGCGGTTTTCTTATGGTTTTTCAGTCGCAGGATGTCGGCTGATATTGCTTACAGGCAAGACGTGTTCTTGCTGACGACGCCCCTGTTTGGCCAATTAATCCGTAAAATTAATGTGGCGCGTTTTGCCCAGACTTTCGGGGCCTTGTTCTCAAGCGGTATTGATGTTCTTCAGGGGCTTGAGCATGCCGGCAAAACAGTTAATAACCTTGCCATTATTGATGCTTTGGACGGGGTGCGGGAGCAGGTTAAGGCTGGTAGTCCGCTCTCGGAAGCCTTTAATGCCTCCGGCGAATTCCCAAGCATGGTTGTCAGAATGCTGAAGGTGGGTGAGGAGTCCGGTAATCTTACGGTGGTTCTGGATCAGGTTGCCGAATTTTACACTGCTGACGTTGACGAGGCAGTTGATGGTCTTATCGCAATGATTGAGCCTTTCCTTACGGCGCTTCTTGGTGGTATGATTCTATGGATCGCAGTCGCGGTCTTTGGTCCGATTTATTCCAGCTTCGAAAATCTCGATATCTAGGGACGCCATAGGCCGGGATTTCAGAAGGGGAGCGCGAAGGGTTTTAAATGTCTTTATCTGTCATGTCACCAAATCGCACGGTGCTTCTGATCGGGGATGATGCGCTGTATGTGTTCAGCGTCACAGCCCGTGTTGTCAGGTTTATTGATGTTGTAAACTGGCAGGCAGATGATTTTACAAATGTTGTGGCAGGTCTTCTCCGTAAGGAATGTAATGGCAAGCCGGTTCTGATCCTTGATGATATGACGGATCAGTATTTTAAAGGCGGTCAGCGTCTGCCGAATGTCGGGCTCATGGACAAGCAAAGCGTCCTCAAGCGCAAGCTGCAGGTAGCTTTCCCCCATTATCCTATTCGCGGCGCTTTGCCGATGAAGGAGAAGAAAAAGGGGCGTGGTGCTGCCGGGGGAGCTACGGCGAATATTCGAACAGCAGGTGATCTTTACCTTTTTGCGGGCGTGCCTATGGCAGAGCCTTTGGTGAAGACGTTTGATGCCGTCCGTAAGTCGATGGTGTCTATTGCGGGCTTCACATTGCTGCCTGTAGAAGCATCGGATATGGTGCGTGTCCTTTCAGAAAAAATTGCCGGTAAAGAGCGTGTACCCAATGAATGGGCGGTCTTTATAGGTCAGCATCAAAGCGGCGCTTTGCGTCAGGTGATTACCCGTAATGGCCAGTTGGCCATGACCCGTATTACGACGGTGACGGCTGCCGAAGGCGATCATACAACCTGGGCGCAGGATGTATATCAGGAATTCAAGGCGACCTTAAGTTACCTTTCCCGTTATGGCTTCACAAACGAGGATGGTGTCGAGCTTATGATCGTAGCCTCGCCGGAGGCTGGTGATGCGTTAGAGAATATGATTGATATTCCATGTCATTATTCTGCCTTTACGGTTAATGAAGCGGCGCGTGTTTTGGGTACGACGATCGGTGTTCAGGAACAGGCAGGGGTTGCTGACGCACTCCATGCGGCATGGTGTGGTCGCAAGGTTAGTTTTATCCTGAAAATGGATGCACCCGAGCTTACCAAAATCCATCAGCCCCGTCAGGCTGCTGCTGCGGGTATTGCTTTGTTGCTGTTGGGTGGATGTTATCTGGGTTGGCAGACCAGTTCACAGGCGCAAGTGATGTTTGGCCTGCAAACTGACATTAGTGATCAGAAAAGGGTTTTGGGGCAGGCGCAGGCTGAATATGATCAGGAAGTGGCCCGCCTGGAGTCTCTTGGTTTTGATGTGAAGCTGATTCAGGCCTCTTTGAATACGTTCTCCGACCTTGAAAAAAACAGAATGAGCATTGTTCCCATTTTAAAGAAGATATCGGAAGGTTTGGGCGATGAGTTGCGTGTTGATAAAATGTCGGTCAAGGATCTGAATTTCAATCAGGAAACAACATCGACAATAGATTTCTCGCGTGTGGCAGAGTCTGTTTCTTCGGATGACGCAGATAAACCCAAGCGTATTGAGGTTATCCTCTATATGAGTTTCCCCCAAACGATTACAACGGAAGAGGGGCGTAAGCAGATTGATGATCTGGAACGCCGCTTGCGTTCTTTGATGCCGGATCACAAGGTTTGGGTAGAGAAAAATGTCGGCAGTAAAGATTATATGGAAGCAACTTCCGGTCAGGCGGGTGCTGCTAAAAATATGACGGCCGAAAAGCTTGATATGCAAGCTGAAATCAGAATTACAGGGCCTTTGCTATGATT
This sequence comes from Micavibrio sp., assembly GCA_046294845.1. Classification (GTDB taxonomy): domain Bacteria; phylum Pseudomonadota; class Alphaproteobacteria; order Micavibrionales; family Micavibrionaceae; genus Micavibrio_C. The sequence continues at coordinate 1,346,104 of JBKBNU010000001.1, forward strand.
AAATTGATTGGGACAAAACGTTTGATTGCTCTTGCTGTGTTGGCGTCGCTGAATGCAACCATGGCGGCGGGAACGTATCTTTATCTTATGCCCCAAAATGAAAAGCTGGATAGAGAGTTTAAGCAAATCAAATCACAGATTTCCAGCAAGCGTTCCGAGGCAGACAGGTTCAGGCAGGAATTTGAAGAGATTCAGCAGGAAAAAGGAAACTACCAAAGTCTTGAGGCTCAGGGCTTTATGGGTGACCAGAGTCGTCAGGCTGCCCGTAAACGTATTGATGCAATCCAAAGCTACTCACGTGTGTTGTCTGCAAAATATAATATCATGCCTGGTGAGGCTTCCGAGGTGGAGACAGCCCGGGAAGCTGATCGTGTGATTGTTCAGAGTCCGATGTCTTTTGATATTGAGGCTCTTGATGATGCGGATGTCTTCCAGTTTGCCTATCTGATAGAAAATGCCTTTATGGGGCATACGGCTGTTACATCTTTTGAGCTTGAAAGAGCTATAGATTTGAATGATGTAACCTTAAGGCAGATTGGTACAGGAATTCCTGCGGTGCTGGTTAAGTCAAAAATGGTGCTTAACTGGAAAACTCTTATGAAGCGTGAAGATGCGGTTATGTTCGGTGCTTCCGTAACAGCGGCGCAGGGGAGATAGTAATGATCGTGAACTCCTCTTATAAAAGAACAATCCTGATTGCCGGTGTTGCCGGTTTTGCGGCTTTCTATAATCCGCTCCTCAATCAGAGGGCTTATGCTCAGGAAGCACCTGCTGTTGCGGCACCAGAGGCAGAATTGGTAATAGGCAGTATTTCCGGTCAGCCAGCGGATGATGCTGTGTTGCAATCTCCCGATGATATGGCGCAAGCCCCTGATACGCAGGGTGTAATGCCTGCTGAGGGCTTGGGTGAAGGTTTGGGCGAAGGGGATGAGTCGAATGGCAGATTTGATGAACTTGATCCTCAGGACCTGCTTGATATGGATGCTGCTTTACAGCGCATGTCGCTCATAAGGCCCGATACAGCAAAACCCGAGGAAATAGGGACACTGGTGTTCACTTTGTGGCAGCACTCTTTATTACAACAGGCTAAACAAACATTTACAACCCGTGAAGTGACTCAAGAAGAAATTGAGAGAGCCAAAAATGGCGAGCTTGATGAGGTCCAAAAACCAAAAGGGATCAGAGAGCTGAGTTTGAGCGGTATTTTGTTCAAGACGAAGGATGATTGGGTGGTTTGGCTGAATGGTCAGCGTTGGGCGCCTAATGCACTGCCCAAGCAAGTTATCGATATCAAGGTCAGCAAAACCCATATTGATCTAAAATGGTTTGACGAATATACCAACCTTATCTATCCGGTGCGCATGAGGCCGCACCAGCGTTTCAATCTGGATAGCCGTATTTTCCTGCCGGGCTTGACTGCTGATGCCGCGGCCCAGTTGCAAGCTGTATCGAGATAATTCTATGACTGAATCTGCGCTCTCTCTTCAGGGCCTTACGGTTTGCTATGGCGAGAAGAAGGTCCTTGATAGTATTAATCTGGATGTTAAATCGGGCGAGATGTTTGGCTTGATGGGATTGAATGGTGTCGGCAAAACAACCATGATTAAATCCATACTGGGATTGCGTGATCCCGATGGGGGCGATATCCGCATATTCGGTAATGATCGTCTGAGTATGCAAAGCAAAAAGAAACTGGCTTATTTGCCCGAGCGTTTTGATCCGCCCTGGTTCTTGTCGGGAATGGAATTTATCAGGTTTTCTCTGTCTTTGTACAAAACGCCGTTTAACGCCTCTGATGCCATTCAGGCAGCAGAAAAGCTTGCGCTTGATCCGACGGTTCTAAAAAACCGTGTACAAACCTATTCGAAGGGGATGAGGCAGAAACTGGGCCTGATTGGCACTTTGATGACGGGATGCCCGTTATTGATACTGGATGAGCCGATGAGTGGTCTGGATCCCAAGGCGCGCGCTTATGTTAAAGATATGTTGCGTGAGGTCAGGGCTGAGGGGCGGACGGTTTTCCTGAGTTCTCACATTCTGGCCGATATGCACGAATTGTGTGACAATGTCGTGGTCTTGCATAATCAGCGCTTCCAGTACGAAGGAACGCCTCAGGGTTTGTGTGATTATGGCCAATCAGCGAATATTGAACGGGCTTTCTTGAATGTTATTGATGGTCGGGTGGCTGCCTGATTGATCTTCAAAAGGGCCTTTTAATCTTGTGTTTTTTGGGGGAAACGGGGATTCACTTGGTACAGGAAGTCTGATAGACTCTTAAGGCTAGGTAGCGTCTCGACGGGTTTCTCCGTCACAGTAAAAGAAGGAATTATGTGTGATGACATCCGGTAAAGATGATCATGATGATCTGGACCTCGATCAGGATTTTGAGCAGGATATGACGCTTGAGCCTGATGTGGATGATGTTCTGGATGCAGGCGGTATTGATGAGCCTTTGAGCGCAGGGCCCCTTCGTTCATCTTATGATGATTTTGATGATGGACAGGACGACCATGGTTCTGAGGTCGCCGCCGATGATGCAGATGATATTTATGCTGATGAAGAGCCCGCTCCCCGTAAAAAATCGGGTGGCGGTCTGGCCAAGATTGTAGGGCCTTTGCTTGTTCTGGCTGTTGCCGGAGGGGCGGGGGCTTATATAGTGATGAATCCTTCACTGCTTAATCAGTTGATGGGCACATCAACGGCTATCAAGCCTGCTGCTGTTGCGGCAACGATTGATTTGCCGGGAGAAGGGATGATGCCAACGCCGCCCGCGGATGTTGCGCAGAATAATGAGCCACCACAACCTTTGGCTAATGTGAATGAGATGCCACAGGCAGAGGCGCCGCCCATGCCTGATATGCCCATCATTGCCGAGGAGATTGTAGCTGATGTTTCTGTAGCTGATGTTTCTGTAGCTGATGCCCCTGTTTCTGATATGCCTGTAACAAGTGATGCCGGTATTCCGGTAGAGCCCGCGATTGCAGATGTGGTGCCTGAAGTGCAGCAGGATACACGTGAAGCTGTTATGGGGTCTGATGTTGCTGTCACACCCGAGGCTTTAGCGCTTGACGGCTCTGCCGATGTCGCTCCTGCCGATGTTGTTCCTGCCGATGTTGTTCCTGATCAGGCGGTTGTTGAGCCTCCTGTTGAGCAGCCTGCTGCTGAGCAGGACGCTGTAGCGGAGGCTACCCCTGATGTTGTGCCGACAGCGCCTGCTGAGCCGCCCGTTGAAACACCTGATGTTGCAGCTGTAACCGAACCTACATTTGTTCCGGCTGCTCCGGATATTCCCGATGTTACATCGGAGCTGCCTGTAGCTGAAACTGCCGTGCCTCCTGTTATGAATGTTCAGGAGTTGCAAAATCAGGCGCCGACAACACCGCGTACGGTTACACAGGTTGACCCTATGGCAGCCTCGCCGGAGGCTGTGGCGGGGGTTTCTTCTGCTCCTGCAGCAACGGCACCTGCCTCTAACGTGTATTATGATTCATTGTCGCAAGTGCCAACAGGTGCTATGGCTACAGGCGTGGGGCCGCGTGAGTTGAATCCGACATTGGAGCCTGCCTCCAAAATGATCATCGTCAACAAGGAAAGCGAAGAGAAGAGTCAGGAATCCATGCTGGTTTCTGCTAATCGTGCTTTGAAGTTGAAACGTTATGATTCAGCATTGGAGATTTTTGACCAGCTCTATGCAAAGAATAATCGTGATGTTCGTATCCTGATGGGGCGTGCTGTTGCTCAACAAAATATGGGCCTGAGCGAGTCGGCGATCCAGAGTTATGAGGAGGTTTTGAATCTGAAACCCAATCATACGGAAGCTCTGATTAATATGATGGGGCTGGTGCGGTCACAATATCCCGAGATCGCCTTGCGCCGTTTGCTGGAGCTGTATGCCAAGCATCCGGGTAACGCCAGCATTGCTGCCCAAATTGGCGTTACTAACGCTGACCTTGGTCACTTTGACGATGCCTTGCGTTATCTGGGAATAGCATCCACGATTGAGCCAGGAAATGCCCAGCATATCTTCAATATGGCGATTGCTGCCGATCGTATGGGTAATAAGGCCGAAGCTGTTCGTCTGTATGAGCGCGCCTTGGAGATTGATGTCGTTAACGGTGGTGGCAACAGTGTGCCGCGCGAGAAAATTTACGACCGTTTGTCGGTTCTGCGCCGCGGATAGATATGCAAGGTCTTGAAAATTTAACGGGGGTGGCCGGGCTGATACTGGCCATCCCTTTTGGCTTGTGTCTGGGTAGTTTTGCAACGGCTATCGCTTCACGTATTCCTCTTGGCAAGTCATGGATTTTTTCAAAGGACAAGGGGGCAGAGCGCTCTGCCTGTGTCCATTGCCATCATGGATTGGGCGTGCTCGATCTGATACCGCTTTTCTCGTGGCTTTTTTTAAGGGGGCGTTGTCGTTATTGTCAGGTACGCATTGGCGTGCGCTATCCTCTGACCGAATGTGCGGCACTTCTCATGACTCTTATGGCTTATTATTCATGGGGTTTTAGCGGGCAGGGGCTGCTGGTCATTTTGGCTATCCCCTTTCTTCTGGCCATGCTGATGATTGATTGGGAGCACATGATTTTGCCCGATCAATTACAAATTATTGTGTTGGTTCTGGGGGGATTGTTCTGGGGGGCGGGTGTTGGCGAATATTTTTCTTTGAGCGATTTGCTGGGTCAGATCATGGTCATGGCTCTTTATGCTGGCCCGATATTTTTAATGGGCTGGATGATTTCACGTCTAAAAAAGGTTGAAGCCCTCGGGTTTGGCGATGTGAAATTCATGGCGATTGCAGGTCTGTGGTTGGGGATATCGGCTTTGCCGCTTTTCTTCGTATTGACCGGGGTGATGGGAATTGTGTTCTCCATTTTCTGGAAATTTAGAACCGGTGTACAGCGTTTTCCCTTCGGGCCAGCGTTGATTACCAGTTTTTTCATAGTTTTATGTTTACAAGGACCGCTGCTGAAAATGTTCTTTAATGCTTCTCTGGGGCTTTGATGAAGGGTATTCTTGTGAAGAAAAGATTCGTAACAGGTCTTGATCCCTGCGGTTTTAACCTTCCGTTGGGAATTTTCCTGTAAAACATTAATATTGAAGGATCTTTTACCGCTTATTTCCTAAACGGAGGCCACCTTGGATATTACGCAGCTTTTGGCTTTTACGATGCAGAACAATGCATCCGATTTGCATTTAAGCCCGAACAACCCGCCGATTATCCGTGCTCATGGTGATTTGAAGCGTATCAAGTCCGATCCTTTGCGGAGTGATGATATCCGTACCATGTTGTATTCGGTGATGACCGAAGACCAGCGTGCCGAATTCGAACGTGACATGGAACTCGACTTTGCTATCGCCTTTGGCGAGAAGGCACGTTTCCGTGTGAATATCTTCACGACCCGTACAGGGACAGCTGCTGTTTTTCGTAGCATTCCATCGCTTATTCCGACAATGGAAGAGTTGGAATTGCCGAAGGTAATGAAACGTTTTGCCGAACTTGAAAAAGGTCTGGTTCTGGTGACAGGTCCAACCGGTTCGGGCAAGTCGACTACGCTAGCGTCCTTGATTAATCATATCAATGAAACAGAAGCCCGCCACATTATCACGGTTGAAGACCCCGTTGAATTCTTCCACATGTCGAAGAAAAGTCTGGTCAATCACCGCGAATTGGGCACTGATACCAAAACATTCCATAGGGCTTTGAAGTCGGCCCTGCGCGAAGATCCTGACGTTATTCTGGTGGGGGAGATGCGTGACCATGAAACGATTTCTCTGGCACTGACGGCTGCTGAAACAGGTCACCTTGTTTTCGGTACATTGCACTCTAATACGGCCGCCAAAACCATTGACCGTATTATTGACGTTTTCCCGACGGGTGACAAAGAAATGATCCGTGCGATGTTAGCGAGTTCGTTGCAGGGCGTCGTATCTCAATCCCTGCTGAAAAAGGCGGGTGGTGGTGGTCGTGTTGGCGCCTTCGAAATTCTGGTGGGGACGAACGCTGTTCGTAACCTGATACGTGAAAACCAGATTGCCCAGATGTACTCGATGATCCAGACGGGTGCCCGTTACGGTATGATCACCATGGAAGATGCTATTAAATCATTGCTTGAGGCCGGGATTGTTGATCCTGTGGAAGCGCGTCGTGCCCTGCTGAAGACTTCTGATGAAGAGGATGCGTCTGACGGGGAGGGAGACGATGGCGACTCAAATGTACAGGGAATGCCGGGTGGGCGTTCGGGAACTCAGCCGGCTGATGATGAGGGGTATTCGTTTTGACCAGCGCGCCTATGGTACTGCGTTATTTTCAGGCCATGAACGAGCGTCAGGCCAGTGATCTCTATTTAACGGTGGGATTCCCGCCGTCATTGCGTATTGAGGGCACTTTGGAAAATATCAGGCCAGAGCCGCTGACGGTTGATGAGATTAATGAAATCATCTCTTCAATTCTGACAAATAGACAGCGCCGTGAGTTTGAAACCCAGATGGAATTGAACACGTCTTTGGATGTGGGTCGTTTTGGGCGCTTCCGTGTGAACTGCCTGCGTCAGCGGCAGTTTCCGGCTATGGTTTTGCGCCGTATTGTTTCCAAAATTCCTACATTTACAGAACTGAGGTTGCCGCCTGTTCTTGAGCGTTTAGCTTTGGAGAAGCGCGGTCTTATTCTGGTGACAGGGCAGACGGGTTCGGGTAAGTCAACGACTTTGGCATCCATGATTGATTTCCGGAATACAAACGAGCAGGGGCATATCATTACTATTGAAGACCCTATCGAGTATTTCCATGAGCATAAAAAATCCGTGATTACACAACGGGAAGTTGGTGTAGATACAGAGTCTTATTCGGTGGCTTTAAAGAATGCGTTGAGACAGCGCCCTGACGTTATTCTTGTGGGCGAGATCAGGGATCGTGAGGTCATGGAGCAGGCCTTGATGGCGGCTGACACGGGTCACCTGTGTCTAGCAACGCTTCACACGAACAATGCCTCGCAATCAATTGAAAGAATTGTGAATTTATTCCCCGAAGATTATCATGCGCAGATCAGACTCAACCTCTCGAACAATCTGAAGGGGATTGTCTCGCAGCGCCTGATCCCCTCGGCAAAGGGTGGAATGGCTCTTGCTATTGAGATTATGCTCAATCAAGGTTTGGTGAGGGAGTTAATTCATAAAGGCGAGATCACTAAAATCCGCGAGGTCATGGAGCAAAACTCTCCTTTGGGAATGTGCAGCTTCGATCAAACCTTAATGAAGTTGTTCAAGGAAGGTTTGATTACAGAGGAGATGGCGTTGTCACAAGCTGACCAGCCGGGCGACCTGAAGATCAAGATCCAGCAAATCAAGTTGGGCGGGACGGATAGCAAAGAAGTCTTGCGGACTATCAATACGACGGGTCTGCGTATTTCGGATGAGCGCTAGTCGCGCCCCCATTTTTCTGAAAAATATAACTTTTGGTTAGGCACTGTTTTGCCGGAATCACAGTTTGTGTTATAAATATAGCACACAGGGGGCCTCTGATTCGGGGACCTTTTCTTTGGGTTCATCTTTTTAAAATCAACTTCTTATTTGGGTTAAGTTCACAATATGACAGAACAGATGGAATTCTCCTTATCTCGCGCTTCCGTTGCTCGTAAATGGGGAAGGATGTTGTGCACATCAGCCCTGTCGCTGGCGGCTGCTATCGGTATGACGGGTTGTGACCTTGTCGATAACCAGCTCAAAACAGATAGATCATCCCACCTTGATTTTCAGGATTACCGCGATGCTTTGGCGCCAAAGCTGGCGGAGCATGATGCGCAGTCTAATGCTGCTGATGATTCCGGTATTCCTGATTTCCAGTCTTATGTGGCGACACCTTCGGAAAATATCAAGCCCATGCCGCTGGTATCGATCTCTGTGAACCAGACAGTTCCGCTGCGCGATGTGCTTTATGAATTAGCCGAGCAGGCTGATTATGATATCGAGCTTGATCCGCGCATTTCAGGTTCGATCATTTTTACAGCGCGGGAGCGCCCCTTCGATATGGTGATCAAGCGTATCTCGGAAATTGCGGGTCTGCGCTATAAGTTCGAGGATGATATTCTTCGTGTCGAGTTGGATACGCCCTACCAGAAAACATATAAGCTTGATTATTTGTCCTATATTCGCAAGAACACCAGTTCGGTTAAAAACGATGTGGCTGTTGTAACGGGTGACGGTGCCGGTACAGGTTCCAAGTTCGAAACAGAGTCAACCAGCGAAGCTGATTTCTGGGCTGAGCTGCAGGGTGGCCTCACCCAGATATTGGGTGTCCGTGCCAGCACAGGCCAGATGTTAACCAGTGCTGATCCGCAAATTACGGCTGTCGAGCAAAGTGCGCCGGTTGCGCCGGTTATTGCCGAGGCTGTTGATGAGAATGGCCAGCCGACAATTGAAGTTCAACCACCTAATGCTGTTTTACAAATTGCAGCTCTGCCGTCTTCCGGCGGTTCTGCGACACCTGTCGAGGCGCAGGCCAACGTTTTCTCTGTTAATAAACAGGCAGGCATTATTTCTGTTATTGCCACGGAGCGTCAGCATAACGAAGTTCAGTCTTATCTGGATGAAGTGCGACGCTCTTCAACCGCACAAGTTCTTATTGAAGCTAAAGTGCTGGAAGTAGGGCTGGATGACAAATATGCGGCAGGTATCAACTGGGATAACATCAGTATTGGTGATACGGCCCTGACATTTGTAAATTCGGGGTCTTTGGCAAGGCCATTCCTGTCTGGGGAAACTTCGCAAGAGTCGAATTTTAAAATGAGTGTTATCGGTAACGATGCGACAGCTGTAGTGGATGCTCTGTCCAAATTTGGTACGGTTCATGCGTTGGCAAGCCCGCGTATGACGGTTCTGAATAACCAGTCAGCTGTTTTGAATGTGGCAACTAACCAGATCTATTTTGAAATCGATATCGATGTGTCTTCAACTGATGCCGGTACACAGACGACGGTGGATAGTGAAATCCGTAACGTGCCTGAAGGTGTTCTGATTAACGTACAGCCCTCGATCAATCTCGATAACAAGACTGTTTCCATGGCTGTTCGTCCGACGGTTACAAGGATCACCGAATATCGTGAAGATCCGGGCGTGGCTTTTGTTGTAGCACAAGCTGCTGCCGATGGCGTTGATATTGATATTGAATCGGGAATTCCTGTTGTCAACGTTCAGGAAATGGACTCGATTATTAAGGTATCATCGGGTCAGGCGATTGTTCTGGGTGGTCTTCTGCAAGATCGCACAACTTCGGAAGAAAAAGGGGTTCCGGTTCTTTCTGAAATTCCTCTGTTTGGTAAAGCATTCCAGAACCATACAGATACAGTCCTGAAAACCGAGCTAGTTATTTTCCTGAAAGCTACAATCATAGATGCTGATGGCCAGACTGTAGACTCGGTGGATAGGGATCTGTATCGCCGCTTCTCCGGTGATCGTCGTCCACTGGATTTGTAACGGGATGTTAGGATAGGCAAGAATTCATCGTCCCGGCTTATGGCCGGGATGATTATTTCAAGGATGATACTTTTTAGACGCATAAAGGTCCTTACAACGATGTCTTTTATTTCCTACCCTACTGTCAAATACGTTCTGCAGGCCGCTGTCAGGGATAAACTTATTTTATCCTTGTTGCTGGTTATTGCACTGGGTACTGCGCTTTCGGTATTTTTGGGGTCTGCTGCCTATGTAGAAAAATACCAGTTCATTCTGGTTTTCACGGCCTCCGGCCTGCGCATTTTCACGACGATGGGGCTGGTCCTTTTTTGTGTTTTCTTTATTCGCCGTTCTTTTGATAACCGCGATGTTGATTATCTATTATCCCGACCGATCAGTCGTGTGGGTTTTATTGTTTCCCATGCGCTGGCCTTTTCTGTGATGGCGGTTTTGCTGGGGGCGGCCTGCACGATAGCTCTTTATTTTAGCGCCCCGATTACATTCGGCAGCGGGCATATGGTTTGGGGGCTTAGTCTGATCTTTGAACTGATGATCATGGCGAATGCGGCCTTATTTTTCTCTATGGTGCTGCCCAGCGCTTCCAGCTCCTCCATGATTGTTTTTGCCCTGTACGTTCTGGGCAGGACAATCGGTATATTGCTGGGGATTGTGCAGTCTGGCCTTGCAGCCTCGCCGATGATGAAGGGGCTTTCGTTTGTGATGGAATTTGTTTCCCTGATTATTCCCCGTCTTGATCTGATGGTACAAACAAATTGGCTGCTATATGGGGTCAAGGATATCAGCCTGACGTTTATCGTGGCGCAGGGGATTGTGTTCTCGGCTTTGCTGGTGACGGCGGCAATCGTTGATCTTGTGCGCAGGCAGTTTTAGATGGCCATCACAAGCAGACAGACAGAAAAACGATATGTTCTGGCCGCTTTCTTTGTGGCGCTGGCCTTGAACAGCGCTGTCTGGTGGCAGGCGAGAAGCATGCGGGCTGTATGGGGGAATGTCCCGCCAGTTCCTACACAACCGGCAGCAGAGTTGTTTGCTTTGGGTGATCCGCAATTTGCCTATCGCTCCTTTAGTCTTTTGATTCAGAATCTGGGCGATGCGGGCGGACAGGCGCGCGCCCTTAAGGAGTATAATTACGAGCATCTGACAAAATGGTTTTTCCTGCTCGACAAACTGGACCCCCATGCTAACTTCGGGCCGTCTATTGCCGCCTTTTATTTCAGCGCCAATCAGGATGTCGAGGCCATCGATCCCTTGATAGACTATCTGGCAGAAGTGGGCGTAAGACCCGAACCGCAGAAATGGCGCTGGCTGGCACAGGCGGTCTACCTCGCTCGTTTCGTGCAGCATGATTACGCCAAGGCACTGGGGCTGGCAGAAAAACTCGCGGCGCTCAATTACGAGCATATGCCCACATGGACCAAACAGATGCCGGCTTTTGTCATGATGCAGATGGGTGATAAAGAGGGGGCCTATAACATCATGCTGAATATTCTGGGCTCGGAAGCCAAGGATTTGCAGGCGGCAGAAGTCAATTTTATGCGTGAATATATCTGCACGAGAATTCTATCCAGAGAGCAAAGGGGCAAAGACCCGCTTTGTCAGGATATGCCGCAGCAGGAATAGAAAAAATTTTATAAAATGGATAATTTGCGCTTTACCATACCTGAAATTCTCTCGCTGCTGGGCGTGGCGCAGTCTGTCTATTTGCTCGTGTACATGCTTTTTCGGTCAGGCAGCTTCAAAAGTATTATTCTCCCGTCTTGTTATTTTATTATTCTGGCGGCAGCCTTCAGTTTTGACTTTGCCCAGCACAGCGTGTCATCGCTGATACCCGCGTTTCCTGTCTGGCAGGCGTTATTGTGGTTTATGGGGCCACCTTTAAGCGTTTTGCTGATTATCCAGATATTGAATCTCCCTGCATTACCCTCGGTCCGTCATCTATGGGTTCTGGGGTTGATGCCTGTTGCCGTATTCTTGTCTTATACGCTCGCCCGCAGGGATGAATATTGCACATCATGGACAAATTGTAGTGGCCTTGAGGAATGGCTGATCGTTTTTGGCCTGATGGCGGGGGTTTTCAGTATTTTTGCCATCTGGGGGCAGCGGCATAAACTGGAAAGCCTGCATCAGGAAAAGGCAGGGCGTGATCGCTATTGGTTGATCCTGACCCTTGTTTTTATGAATTTGTTCTTCTTGGGGCTGATGCTGTTCAGCCTGACCCGTTTTGTCGGGTCGGATGAAGTTGTCCTGATCCGTAATCTGATGGGGTTGGGTTTTGTCTATGTCGCGGGGACCAGCCTTTTCCGGATATACCCGCAGGCCGTGTTATTGATTCAAAAGCAGGAACGCCGTGATACGGCCAGCCGCCCGCAGGATGAAGAATTGGCAAACCGTATCCGTGAATTGATGGATACCCAGAAAATATATCAGGAATCCGACTGTAACCGCGCCTCCTTGGCACGGGAGCTGGGCGTGCCGGAAGGGGCGTTATCAAGAGTGATAAATGCTGTTTTCGGCAAGACGGTACCCCAGTTCCTGAATGAAAGAAGGGTGCAGGATGCGCAGCAACTGCTTCGTGATACGGACGCGCCGGTGAAGGTAATTGCCGAAGAAGTCGGTTTCAGCTCGCTTGCGTCCTTCAACAGGGTTTTCAAGGAAATATCGGGCGAGTCGCCCAGCACGTTCCGGGCGACCTGTTCTAACCATAATACGGCAAATAAGTAATCATTACGTTAATCTGACCAATCAATTGTGCAAAATGATTGGTGTACGTGTCATCCGTTAAGGTTCTGTTTAGAAAAAATGATGCAGTCTGTGAAGAATGGGGATGAACTGTCACGGGTTTCATGTATAATTTTCCGTGCTGGTTCTTCAGCGTTCTTGTTCGAACAAACAACAGATATATATCTCAAATCAAAGGAGAAAGACTACCATGGTGAAATCCCATCTTACCCATGATCGTTCGCAGGCGGGCTTTACGCTCGTCGAATTGGCGATCGTGATGATTATTATCGGTCTGCTGATCGGTGGTATCCTGAAAGGGCAGGAGCTGATTGCCAACGCGCAAATCACGGCGACATCCTCTCAGGTCAAAGCAATCGAAGCGGCTATGACCACATTCCGTGACTCCTATAACGCTGTCCCCGGTGATATGGCTAACCCTACCCAACGTTTGCCTAATTGCACTGTTGCACCATGCGCCGATGCTGGAAATGGTAACAACAGGGTTGACGAGGAAGACCCAGGCCTCGATCAAACAACAGGCACAGAAAATGCTACTTTCTGGACGCACTTGGCTGCTGCCGATATGATCGGTGGAGTCAGTTCAACATCTACAGACGTTGCTGTTTGGGGTAACCAGCTTCCAGCCGCTGAAATTGGTGGCGGGTTTACTGTGGGTTTTGTTGCTGGTGCCGCTGATGTAGCTGCTGAAGCTGGTACACCGGTTGCAGGGCATTATTTGGCTTTGCAGCTTGAGCCTACTACAGCAATTGCTGCGGCTGCTGGCCTAGCATTAACACCAACACAGGCCGCTCGTATTGATCGGAAGCTTGATGATGGTGTGCCGGGAACTGGTGGTTCTATTGCTGCTGGTACAGCTGGTGCCGCCACTTGCTGGTCTGCAGGTCCTCCAACGATATATAATGAAAGTCAAACAGGTATTCTTTGCTCATTGTACATCCGCGTACAGTAATCATCCGATGATTAAACAAAAGGCCCGAGATTTCTTGGGCCTTTTTCTTTTATCCGATTTTTCTCAACCGTCACCCCGACGGAGGTCGGGGTCAATGCGTTTGATCAGGTACCACGATGGATTCCGGCCTGCGCCGGAATGACGAAAGATGTCTCCGGAATAACCAAAGGAAAACGTTGATTAGGCCGCCTTTTTCAGCGTTCCCTGAAGGGCGGCGAGTACGGCATCGCCCATCTGGCTGGTGGTGACCAGCTGGCATCCTGTCGCCATAATATCGGGTGTGCGGTAACCGGCACCCAAAACATCCTCGACAGATTTTTCCAGACCACGGGCCAAATCTTCACGGTTTAAGGAATAACGTAAAGCCATGGCAAGGCTGAGCAGGGAGGCTAGCGGGTTGGCCTTGTTCTGGCCAGCGATATCGGGGGCCGAGCCGTGGACAGGTTCATACACGGCTGGGCGTTTGCCCGTGGCGGCATCAACAGTGCCGAGCGAGGCCGACGGGATCATGCCGAGGCTGCCTGTCAGCATCGAGGCTTCATCCGAAAGAATATCGCCAAACAGATTATCGGTAACAATCACATCGAATTGTTTGGGATTACGCAAAAGTTGCATCGCGCAGTTATCGACATACATATGCGAAAGCTCGATATTCTTGAAATCCTTCTGGTGCAGGGCCGAGATTTCCTCGCGCCAGAGAACGCCCGATTTCATCACATTGGCTTTATCAACCGAGCAAACTTTCTGGCGGCGCTTGGCCGCGAGTTCAAAAGCAACCTTGCCGATGCGGGTGATTTCCGATGTGGTGTAGACTTGGGTATCAATACCACGGCGTTCGCCGTTGCCCAAATCCTCGATCAAACGAGGCTCACCAAAATAGATACCTCCTGTCAGTTCGCGCACGATCATGACATCAAGGCCGCGCACGACATCAGGTAACAGGGTAGAGGCCCCCAGAAGGGCATCAAACGCTTGCGCCGGACGCAAATTGGCAAAAAGTCCTAACTCTTTTCTGAGTTTCAACAGGCCTGCCTCGGGGCGCAGATGATATTCAACGTTAGCCCATTGGGGACCACCAACGGCACCCAGCATAACAAAATCGGCAGCACGGCAGCGGGAAATTGTTCCATCGGAAAGCGGTGTGCCGTATTGATCGGTTGATATCCCACCAATATGGTCTTCGCTGATTTCTGCGTTTAATGTTCCTGCCTGATTGTAATATTGGATTACTTTTTTAACCTCGGCCATCACTTCGGGGCCAATACCGTCACCGGCAAGAAAGAGGATGGAGCATTTCATAATTTTATCCTTTTGCATTTTAATGGTGGGGGATTAGAGCCAAGGGCGCTCTGTTTGCAGGTTTTGCTCATAAGCCGTGATCGATGCCTCTTTTTCAAGGGTGAGGCCAATATCATCCAGCCCGTTCATCAGACAATGTTTGCGGAAAGGATCCATTTCAAAAGAGAAGGAATTTTGGCCGTCGGTTATCGTTTGGGCTGCGAGATCAACGGATATTTTCTGTCCGGATTGTGCGGCTTTCATCAACTGGTCAATGGATGCCTGAGGCAGGGTAATGGGCAGAATGCCATTTTTGAAGCAATTGTTAAAAAAAATATCGGCATAGGACGGGGCAATCACACAGCGAATACCAAAGTCAAGCAGAGCCCATGGCGCATGTTCGCGGCTCGACCCGCAGCCAAAATTTTCACCTGTTACCAGTATTTCTGCCTGACGGTACGGCTCACGGTTCAGAATAAAATCCTTTTTCTCGGTGCCGCCTTCTTCGTAACGGATGTCATTAAACAAATTCTTTCCCAAGCCTGTGCGTTCGATGGTGGTCAGAAATTGTTTGGGAATGATCATGTCTGTATCGACGTTGATCAAAGGCAGGGGTGCGGCTATGGCTTCCAGTTTTACGAAGGGTTTCATTTATTTCTTTCTCCTGCTGTAAATTATCAATCTCTATAATCTTTACGTAGAAAACCAAGCAAGCCGCTTGCGGGATTGGTGACGGTTATCCCGAGTTCGGCTTCCTTCATTTTAACGTATCGCTGTAACAGTTTACCGCTGAAAGCGCCTGCATATTTGCGTGCAGGATCATCCAGACAGAGCATGCGTCTTAGGACTTCTCGCGGTGTGCGCCGGTGATTCTGATGCGGGCGGGCAATCAAATCGCCGTCATAAGTATCGACAATGCACGCCGCTTGCACAAAGGTCGGCAGACGGTCAGCCATGAAGTTTTCAGGTCCCGAAGCATCAATACGTTCATGATGATAAAGGGTGAGGGCGTGCCGTACCTGTATATGGGGATGATTACGCAGTTCGGGTTTGCGTTCTACTAAAGAGTTCACCATATCGGCACCTAAACGGGCATGGCGTTTTTGAAGTTCTTTTTCTTCCGTGCTGGGGCGTTCATAGAGCATCCAGATCATCGGATTGTAGGTTGGATGGGTCTTGCCAATGTCGTGAAATAGCATGGCGGCCCGAAAATTATAGGCGGCTTTGGGGGTGAACCCCAAAGAGAGCAGAAAATTTGCGCCGTCATGGGCAACGCGGTTCTGGTGTGCCATCATTTGCATGCCAAAACCGCCAGATCCCGCCGATATGCCGGAGGCATAACCCATCATGGCCCCTATATAGACACGGTCCCAGGCGTGCAAATGTTTCACCAGTACCGGATCGGTGCGGTAGTCATATTGGTCAAGAATGGTGTCCGAAATAAGGGGCATTTAAACTATCTAATGCCTATAGCTATTGCGGTTTTGGTGTCTGCGGTGCGGGCGCGGGCAGGGCAGACAGGCGTGCTTGTAATTTTGCCAGTTCATCAAGCACCGATTGGGGGCGTGGCGGCAGAGCTATCCCCATGTTTGTATCGGCTTCATCAGCCTTTAGCCATTCATAAAGTTTGGTGCTGACCGGAATAGCATCAGGAGGGCAGAAAGTGATCTTGTTTTTACCGCGTACTTTTGATCCATAGACAAGGAAAGGGAAACCTTCCAGCCGGTGGCTGCGCGGGAAGGGCTGGTCCGTGCCGAGCATCTGGCTGATTTGATCGCTAATCGGCGTGAAGTCAGCCCGTAATTCATCATAATCATGAATAAATGTTTTCTGAGGAATCGCAGCAATTGCTGCGGCAATCTTTCTGCCTTCCTTCGTATCTGTTCGCGGAGCTATAACGTACTCACCGTAATTTTTAGTTGTTGTGAAGTAAGGGCTATCTTTAATTTCTACGGGCTGGCCGGCATCCATTATATTGACTTTGCCGCTCTTGCGTACGGAGATTGAAAACTCGACACCACGGCCATGATGCCCCCCATATCCATAGCTGGAATTGATATAGAGTTTTTCCCCTTGGGGGATATCCTTAAGCAGATCGGGGAATTGTTTGCGTACGGCAGCTTTAATTTGCGCCAGCGCCTTGTTGCATTTCTGGGAAAATCTCTGATCAAAACCTTCTATTTCTTCAATGATCTGCAAGCTGCGCCCCGCCGCAATATAGCAGGCATGCGTGTTCTGTAATCTGACACGTTCAAACTCGTCGGTTACTTTTCCTCTGGGCGCTTTCTTGTAATCGGCCGGGACTGCTACACCATATTTTTCCTGATGGAATAGGGGGGCGTTATCTAACCAGCCTCCTGCAAAAAGCAGAGTGCCAATATTCTGTTCTTCCTGACCTTCTAACAATCGTCCACCTTCGGGCACGAAATGGTTTCCTTTGTAATCAATCGGGCAATACATAAAGAAGCGTAATTTTGTTTCCGATGAAACATAAATTTGCGGATAATCGTTGTAGGCGCGGGGCAGGGTGTCATGCCCTTGTTTAACGGTAGTTGCAGGCGAGAGTAGTCCTGTGGCCTGCAATATTTGCGGATGATCATTGTTTAACTGACCAAAAAGATTTTGATAAAACTGCGACCAGCTTTTTTGTATGTCGGAAACTAAACCTGTATCTTGGGGTTTATTCTCCCTTACGGCTTTACCGACAATAATCAGCAATTGTTTAGCTGCTTTCAGGCTTTCACCTTGCAGTTCGTATAAAACATTGATGTTTTTAGGGTTGGCCATGGGGCACGTCCTTTAAATTTATAATTTCCTGATGTCTGTCAGTTTTCCTGTAATCGCGGCGGCTGCTGCCATAGAGGGGCTGAGCAAGTGGGTGCGTCCGCCACGGCCTTGACGGCCTTCGAAGTTTCTGTTTGATGTCGAGGCACAGCGTTCTCCCGGTTTCAGGCGGTCACTGTTCATCCCGAGACACATTGAGCATCCCGCATCACGCCATTCAAATCCGGCATCAAGGAATATCCTGTCCAGTCCTTCGCTTTCGGCCTGTTCCTTGACAAGACCGGAGCCGGGGACAATCATGGCCTGTACATGCGCGGCGACTTTATGCCCCTTTACGATAGCAGCGGCAGCGCGCAAATCTTCGATACGGGCATTGGTACAAGAACCAATAAAGACTTTATCTATAGTAACATCTTCCAGATTCATCCCTGGTGTCAGGCCCATATATTCAAGGGCGCGTTCCATGGCGGCACGCTTGGTTGCATCGGTTTCATCGGCGGGGTTGGGAACCTTTGCCGTGATGGGCAAAACATCTTGCGGGCTTGTGCCCCAAGTTACCAGTGGCGCGATGTCTTCGGCCTTAAGGAATACTTCGGTGTCGTATTGCGCTCCTTCATCGGATGGCAATGTCTTCCAATACGCAACAGCTTTATCCCAGTTCTCGCCACTCGGGGCCATCGGGCGTCCTTTGACATAGGCGAACGTTGTTTCATCGGGGGCAACAAGACCCGCACGGGCGCCAGCTTCAATCGACATATTACACATGGTCATGCGGCCTTCCATCGACAGCGCGCGCACGGCTGATCCTGCGAATTCTATTACATGCCCTGTACCGCCGGCTGTACCGATCTTGCCGATCACTGCAAGCATCATATCTTTGGCTGTAACGCCGGCACTCAAAGTACCTTCAATCGAAATCCGCATATTTTTTGCAGGTTTCTGGATGAGTGTCTGTGTTGCCAGAACATGTTCGACTTCCGATGTGCCAATTCCAAAAGCGAGAGCGCCAAAGGCGCCATGTGTACTGGTGTGCGAGTCGCCGCAAACAATTGTCATGCCCGGTTGGGTCATGCCTTGTTCGGGGCCGACAACATGGACGATGCCCTGACGTTTGTCTTTCATATTGAAGAGAGTGACACCAAATTCCTTACAGTTCTTTTCCAGTGTTTCAATCTGGATGCGGCTGTCTTCCTCGGCAATGCCTTTGTCACGATTAATCGTGGGCACGTTGTGATCGACAACGGCCAGCGTGGCATCGGTACGGCGCACTTTACGGCCTGCCATACGCAACCCCTCGAAGGCTTGCGGCGAGGTCACTTCATGGACCAGATGGCGATCGATATAAATCAGACACGTGCCGTCTTCGGCGCGGTCAATAACGTGATCATCCCAGATTTTTTGAAACAGGGTCCGGGGGCCTGCGGCGGAATGTTTTGTCATGTTGGCGATTATAGTCAGAATTTTCAGAGTGTTATAGTTTTTGTTAGCGATTTTAACCTTTTTGCAATGCAATATGGAGATAATCTAATATAGGGTACGTAATTTGGGGTTTATGCGTTCATGACGAACAAGGTCAAGTGTTCTGAACCGCTTCTTTCATCGCATGATCTGGGGATCATGGTTAACGGAGAAGGGCGGGTCTGTATGGCATTTGACGATCCGGTTTTTGTTCATGCCGATGCCATTTTTCTTGATCCTGACGATCATGCGCTCCATGCGGTGATGTTTCAGGACTCGTTCCTGCTTACCCATATTTCAAATGAAACTCTTGAGGCCTTTAAGGCTAGTCATGAAGTTTTGCTGGCCGGTGTCCAACCGGACGGCACGGTTTTACAATTACTGGCTCCCGTTATTCAAGGAAGCCGCCACTAGTAAAAAGGAGTATGCCTGATGTCTGCTACCAAGCTCGATGAATTTGCCAAAACAGGAATTTGCCAGCGTGAGGGCAGTGCCGCGCTTTTAGATAAAACGCTGAAGCAAAGCGGTCATGCTTCTGAAGTGCGCTTGCCATCTGTTAGTACATCTACAGGTGCTGCCGTGACGGCTGTGATACGGTTATAACGGCTATAATTGAAGTTTAGCGCGAAGTTAGGCGCGCAATAATGGAAGGCAGGGGGCGATAAGCTTCCTGCCTTATGCGTGTGTCCAGTACACGTTTCCAGACAACCAGCGTAATCAAGGTGATATTCCAGAAGACACTAACGCTGGCAACAAGACAAAATAGAGGATCATGCAGATTGATCACCCCGTAGAGGAAGGTGATGATCGAAGCAAACAGCCAGATGCCCCAAGCTTCCAGCGAGATAGAGCGGGCTTCTTCCGGTGTGGATTTATAGAGTTTGAACGCCTGCGGCAAAAACGCCGCGCTGTTTATAAGTGGCAAAAGGGCATAGCTGAAGGCGATTGTCTCTTCCATCATGTGACTATGCCCCAAATCGCTTAATTTTACGTAAATTATGTACAGCGTACAAAAAAAGCGCAGACGAACTGCGCTCTTTTAGAATCTTTGAAAAAAGGGGAAAATTATTCGCCTTTGGCTTCTGCCGCATCCTGGTTTGCTGCCCAGCCGCCTGTTTTCTCGGCGATACGGGCTGATTTACCACGACGGTCACGCAGATAGTACAGTTTGGCGCGACGGACGGAACCACGACGCACCAGCTCGATGCTGTCCAGACGAGGGGAGTAGAGGGGGAATACACGCTCTACGCCTTCGCCGTAGCTGATTTTACGAACTGTAAAGCTGGCGTTGATGCCGTGGCCACCACGGGCAATGCAAACACCCTCATAAGCCTGTGTACGCTCACGGGCGCTGTCGCCTGAGCCTTCGCGGACCAGAACGTTCACTTTTACAGTGTCGCCCGGTGCAAAATTCGGGATCTTTTTGGTGGCGTATTTCTGAAGCTGCTTGGCTTCAAATTTCTGTAGAATATTCATAGCTTTAAGCCCTTGTTATGAACCCGTAAATCAGGGTATAACCCCCGGCGGTTCGGTTATCTTTTTCATGGGTTGCTCCAGCCAAAAGGCCGGAACAGGCGGTTTTCTAACCTTTTTGCCGGTTTTAGGCAAGAAGTATTTGCAAAATAAGCAAAAAACGCCTATACTTTTTCATTATGTAAAAATACCAGAGGGTGAGTGTTTAAAATGTCTTCTTTAAAAGCAAAATGGGCTATTCCGGCCGCACTTCTGACTTCCGCAGCTCTTTTGTCTTTGACCGGTGGCGGCGATGCCGATTTGCCGCAGGAAATCGATCCGATGGAATATGCGGTTGACGGGCAATGTAAGGCTGGCGCGGATATCAACCAGAAAATTGATTGTCTGGACGTCACCGATGAGCAGGCACAGTTCACGGCCAAAGCCATGGAAGAACGAGGCGTAAAGCTTTCTGCCGAGGTTAAGGACGATTGCTACGGTTTTGTTCAGCCAGGGAACGGTATTCCGAATGCATCAGATGTTTTGGTTCAGTTGAATGCCAACCGCGTGACCTCATGCTTTAACGGTCTTGAGAAGGCCGCGCCCGCCGAGATGAAAGCAGAAATTTCGCGCATTGCCGGATATTCCCGCAAAGGTCTGGAAGTTTCCGGTCTGTAAGAACTTATTTATCCAATAAATCGGGACGGCGTGCTTTGGTCAAAAGCACGCTTTGTTCTTTGCGCCATTTGGCAACTTTGCCGTGATCGCCTGAGCGTAAAATTTCTGGGACATTGAGTGTGCGGCCATCATGGGTGATCCATTCGGCAGGGCGTGTGTAATGCGGATATTCCAGCAAACCATCGGCGCCGTTGGAAAAGCTTTCTTCGGAAGGAGTCTCTTCATTGCCCATGACACCGGGGAGTAGACGAATACAGGCATCCATGAGGATCATGGCAGCAGGTTCGCCACCGGACAGCACATAATCGCCAATACTGACTTCTTCAAAATCATAGGCATCAAGGATACGTTGATCGACACCTTCATAACGTCCGCACAAAATGGTCAGGCTTTCTTCCTTGGCCAGTTCTTCAACCAAGGCCTGATCAAGAACCTTGCCACGCGGGCTCATATAGATGCGGCGTCCGGAAGGCGGGCAGGAGAGTACTGCCTTTTCAATGATATCGGCGCGCATGACCATACCGGCACCGCCGCCAAAGGGCGTATCGTCCACGGTCTTGTGTTTGTCTTCGGCAAAATCACGAATATTGACCGCGTTGAAAGACCATGCGCCTTTTTCAAGGGCGCGGCCCGCTAGTGTCTGGCCGAGGGGCCCCGGAAACATCTCGGGGAAAAGAGTCAGAAGGTTGACGTGCCATCCCATAGTGTTGTCCCTCTATTCCCTTAGGCCTTCGGGGATGTCGGCAGTGATGGTTTTTTGCGGCACATTCACTTCGATAATATATTCATCGACAAAAGGCAGATAGAAAGTATGGCCTGCGAGGGGGCGGATCTCGAGCAGGTCGCTCGCACCAAAATTCTCAACGGCAATCACTATACCGATGTCACCTTCAGCTTCAGAGCGCACTTTCATGCCGACAAGATCTTCGTAGTAAAATTCGTCATCGCTTTCGGGATCGGGCAGGCTGCTGCGTTCGATCCAGAGTTTGGTGCCGCGCAAAGCTTCGGCAGTATTGCGGTCACTAACCCCTTCGACTTCGGCAATCCAGAATTTGTTGGCCGCATTTTTTAATCTGATTGTGACGGTTCCTGAACCCGTTTCCGATGTGAAAAGGGGGCCGTGGGTGGTGAGTGTTTCAGGATTGTCGCCATAGATTCGCACCCGCACCAGCCCGCGCACGCCATGAGCAGTTGAAATTTCTCCAAGGCAGATACGTTTTGTATTTTCTGTCATGCTGTCCCTTTAAAAACGTCACCCCGGCACATTGTAAAAATACATGGCCGGGGTCCATTCAAATCTAGGTCGTAAATTTTATGGCCCCGCTTACACGGGGATAACGTCTGAATAATTATTCAGCTGATGCTTCAGCAGGAGCCTCGGCAGGAGCTTCAGCAGCAGGTGCTTCTTCAGCAGGAGCAGCGGCAGCAGCTTTGGCAGCTTCTTCAGCAGCAGCGCGTTTAGCGGCTTTTTCTTCCATACGCGCAACTGTTTTGGATTTCGGTGCCGATTTTTTCGGACGTACGGATTGTTTAGGCATAGCAACCAGACCGGCTTTGCCGAGGAACAGTTCAACACGTTCTGTTGGTTGAGCACCTTGGCTCAGCCAGTATTTTACACGCTCTGTGTTCAGAACGATGCGTTTCTCGTCGCCATGTGGTTTACGTGGGTCGTATTGACCTATTTTTTCCACGAACTTGCCATCACGAGCGGCGCGGCTGTCAGCCACAACGATGTGATAGAAAGGCAGGTTTTTGCGTCCTTGACGGGACAGTCTCAGTTTGAGGGCCATGTGATAATCTCCTTATAGTAGCCTTAGTTAAACCGATTATTTCTTCTTCAGGAACGGATTGGCGCCGAGAAAATCTCCGCCGCCGCCCAGTTGGGGCATGCCGCCTGAAAAACCTTTGAGGCCTTGCGCTTCCATGCGCTCCGCCATAATTTCTTTATCCTTGTCATTCATCAGGCCCTGCATCATGCCGGCCATCTTGCCCATACCCATTTTCTTCATGCGCTTCATGACGGTCTGCATCTGTTGCAGTTGTTTATAAAGCTTGTTGATGTCCTGCACGGTTGTACCGGAACCTTCGGCAATCCGGCGCTTGCGCGAAGCATTCAACAATTCTGGTTTGGCCCGTTCCTTCGGGGTCATCGACAGGATAATCGCTTCCTGACGTTTGATGATGCTGTCATCGACACCGGCTTCATCCAGTTTAGAGGCCATTTCACCAAGGCCGGGCAGCATTTTGACGAGGCTTGATACACCGCCCATTTTTTGCATCTGGCGCATCTGGCTCAGCAGATCGTTGAAATCGAACTGGCCTTTCTGGAATTTGCGCGCCATTTCTTCGGCAGCTTGTTCGTCAACTGTTTCAATCGCTTTTTCAACCAGACTGACAACGTCACCCATGCCGAGGATACGGCTGGCAATACGGTCAGGGTGGAAGGGCTCAAGCGCATCGGATTTTTCACCCGTACCCAGCAGTTTGACAGGCTTGCCCGTCACGGCCTTCATCGACAGGGCGGCACCACCACGGGCATCACCATCAATACGGGTCAGGATAATACCTGTCAGGCCGACTTTATCCTCAAAGGTCTTGGCAACATTGACAGCGTCCTGACCGGTCATGGCATCAGCCACCAGCAGGGTTTCAACCGGCTTGGCCAGATCGCGGACCAAAGCCACTTCGGCCATCATTTCTTCATCAATCGCCAGACGACCGGCGGTATCAAGGATGACAACGTCATAACCTTCGAGGCGGCCTGCTTCGAGCGCACGCTTAGTAATGTCAGCCGGTTTTTGTCCGGCGATGATCGGCAGGGTAGCAATATTGTTTTGTTCACCCAGTTGGCGCAATTGTTCTTGCGCGGCAGGGCGGTAAACGTCGAGCGAAGTCATCAGCACTTTTTTGCGCTGTCTCTCGCTCAGCATACGGGCGATTTTGGCGGTGCTTGTGGTTTTACCCGAACCTTGCAGACCAACCATCAGGTAGATTGAAGGAGCGGCAGAGAATTTCAGTTCGGCGGTTTCACTACCCAGCATTTCGATCAAGGCGTCATTGACGATTTTGACGACTTGCTGTGCCGGTGTGACGGAAGCGATGACTTCCTGACCGACAGCCTTTTCTTTTACTGTTTCAATGAAGGATTTGACGACCGGCAGGGCAACATCGGCCTCGAGCAGCGCGACACGGATTTCGCGCATGGCATCGGCAACGTCTTCTTCCTTCAGACTGCCTTTGCCGCGCAGTCCGGTGAATACCTTGCCGAGTTTCTGGCCTAATGATTCAAACATTCAAATCCTCAAAACATTTTCGCCGCAGTGAGCGTAACTTCGCCGACTGCGGTGTACCCGAAAGCACTGCTAAAACGACAGTGTTCGTGAAAATTTGACGTGAAAATAGGGGGCTAGCCCTTGAAAGTCAAGGAAAAAGGCCTCGCTTTATTTTTAAAGGCGCTGCCTTTATAGTCGGGTGACTGCGTAGGTGTTTTTATCATAAGGTATTGATATGACAAAAGAATTTATCAAAATGCATGGTCTCGGCAACGATTTTGTCGTGGTGGACGCCTCCTTGGACGGGCAAGTGCCTACACCGGAGCAGGTACGGGATATCGCTGACCGCAAGCGCGGGATTGGCTGCGATCAGGTTTTGGTCATGGAAAAGGCCCGTAACAAAGATGCCGATATTTTCATGCGGATCTATAATCCCGATGGATCGGAAGCCGGGGCGTGCGGTAATGGTACGCGCTGTGTGGCATCCCTTTACATGCAGCGTCATAATAAGCAGTCATGTGTGATTGAGACCGTGGCGGGCTTGCTGCCAAGCCGTATGGTTGATGGTCTGATTGAGGTCGATATGGGCGAGCCCCGTACACGCTGGGATCAAATTCCACTGTCGAAAGAGTGTGATACGCTTAATCTGGGCATTTTACATGGCCGCCAGACCATGACCGAACCTGTGGCCGTGAATGTCGGTAACCCGCACACCATCTTCTTTGTTGATGATGTGGCTAAAATCGAGCTTGAAAAATGGGGGCCAGAGGTTGAAAACCATGTGCTATTCCCCGAGCGCACCAATGTTGAATTTGCTCAGGTTATGGCTCCTGATAAAATTCGTGTTCGCGTATGGGAGCGGGGTACAGGCGTGACGCAGGCCTGCGGTTCGGGAGCTTGTGCCACGATTGTCGCTGCCGCCCGTCGCGGATTGACCGGACGCAAGGCCGAGATTGTTCTCGATGGAGGCAGTTTGCACATGGAATGGCGTGCGGAAGATGGTCATATTTTGATGAAAGGCCCTGCAACCTACGTATTTGACGGAATTCTGAAAGCTCTGTAAAACAGCCCGCATGGTAAGTAATGAACCGCAATTGGTGACATTTGGCTGCCGACTCAATACTTATGAGTCGGAAGTGATGCGCACGCACGCCAAAAATGCGGGTATGGAAAATGCCATCATCTTCAATACCTGTTCGGTGACCAAGGAAGCGGAGCGCCAGGCCCGTCAGGCCATTCGCCGCGCCCGCCGTGAAAATCCTGATGCCAAAATTATTGTGACGGGCTGCGCGGCGCAAATTGATCCTGAAAGTTTTGGCGGTATGCCCGAAGTTGATCAGGTAATTGGCAATGATCTGAAGCTTAAGGCCGAAACATGGGGCGCCCCTGCTGAAGAAAAAATCATCGTCAATGATATTATGGCTGTCAAAGAAACAGCCAGTCATTTGGTGGATGGTTTTGAAGGGCACACACGCGCTTTTCTTCAGGTACAAAACGGATGTGATCATCGTTGCACGTTTTGTATTATTCCTTATGGCCGCGGTAATTCGCGTTCCGTTCCGATTGGTGTTATTGCTGGACAGGTCAGGCATCTGGTCGAAGCCGGTTATAATGAAATCGTTTTCACTGGTGTGGATGTAACATCCTATGGTCATGATTTGCCGGGTCAACCAACTCTGGGGCAAATGATCCGTCGTGTGATGGCCTTGGTTCCGGAGCTTCCGCGTGTACGTTTGTCGTCACTTGATCCGGTTGAGATCGATGATGATCTTTGGCATCTGATTGCAAAAGAACCGCGTCTGATGCCGCATCTGCATTTAAGTTTGCAGGCGGGAGATGACATGATCCTGAAAAGGATGAAACGCCGCCACTTAAGACAGGATGTGATTGATGTTTGCCACAAGGCACGTGACATTCGCCCCGACATAACCTTCGGGGCTGACATCATCGCGGGTTTCCCGACCGAAACCGAAGAAATGTTTTCGAATACCCTGAAAATTGTTGAAGAATGCGATCTGACATTCCTGCACGTTTTCCCGTATTCTGAGCGTGAAGGGACTCCGGCAACGCGTATGCCTCAAGTTGAGCCTTCCATACGTAAAGAGCGCGCTGCGCGCTTGCGTGATTTGGGTGAGAGGCAAATGCAAAAATTCAGGGATGCCCACACAGGGCAAACCAGACAGATAATTGTCGAGCAAAATAATATAGGGCGGACAGAGCATTTTGCCGAGGTGCATCTAGATTTTGATGCCGTGCAGGGCGCTCTGTATCAAATAAAAATTAATCGCCATGAAGATGGCAAATTATATGGAGTGCGTGTCTGATGTTTACAGGTATTGTCAGGGATAAAGGCAAGGTCATTGCTCTTTCAGAAGGTGATAACAGCCGCCGCATCACCATTTTGACCAAGCTGGATATATCCGGCATACAAGAGGGCGCATCTGTGGCTTGTGACGGCTGTTGCCTGACAGTTGTCGAGAAAACAGAAGATACGCTGACTTTTGATGTTGCTGCCGAAACAATGGCCCTGACTACTTTGGGTGATTGGGATATTGATACGCCTGTCAATCTGGAACCGTCGCTACGTATGGGTGATGAACTGGGCGGTCATCTGGTGTCTGGCCATATCGACGGCATAGCAACAGTAGAAGATGTGAAGCACGATGGTGATTCATGGCGTTTTAAAATTCGTGTGCCCGAACATTTGGCAAAATATATTTCGCCGAAAGGCTCTGTGGCACTGAACGGTGTATCCCTGACCGTCAATGAAGTTGAAGGAAATCTCTTCGGGATTTGCATTATCCCGCATACATGGCAGGTCACAAATATCCGCATGTGGGATGAGGGTAGCAAAATCAATCTGGAAGTCGATCAGCTGGCCCGCTATGTCGCGCGTTTGCTACAAAAGGAATAATTGATGATCTATACCATTCAGGATGTCCTTGAAGATGTAAAAAAAGGCAGAATGGTCATTCTGGTTGATGATGAGGCACGCGAGAATGAAGGCGATCTGTTTATTCCTGCTGCGTGTGTAGATGCAGCGGCAATAAACTTCATGGCGACGCATGGTCGCGGTTTGATTTGCCTGCCGCTGGCGGGTGAAATCGTTGATCGTCTGGGATTGCCGCAAATGGTATGTGAAAACCAGTCCAGCTATCAGACCGCCTTTACCATTTCTATTGGTGCTGCCAAGGGTATTACCACAGGTATATCGGCAGCTGATCGGGCGCACACTGTGCTTGTAGCAATCGATGATAAATCAAGCCCTGCCGATATCGTTAGCCCGGGTCATATATTCCCTTTGAGAGCAAGAGAAGGCGGGGTGCTGACACGTGCTGGTCATACGGAAGCGGCCGTTGATATGGCGCGTTTGGCTGGTTATGCGCCTGCTGGCGTAATATGTGAGATCATGAATGAAGACGGTACGATGGCGCGTTTGCCGCAACTATCTGTTTTTGCCAAGAAGCACGGACTGAAAATGGGTTCGATTGCCGACCTTATTGCCTACAGGAAAGTACAAGAAGAAGGAAAAGCTGCATGACCGATCGTGTTTTGATTGTTGAGGCCCGTTATTACGAGCATATCAACGATATGGTTCTTGATGGTGCACGTAAGGAACTCGCCCGTCATGACTGTGAAGTAAACGTTGTGACGGTTCCGGGGGCATTGGAAATTCCTGCGGCCCTGAATTTTGCTGTTCAAAAGGGCGGCTATGATGCGTTCATTGTTATGGGCTGCATTATTCGCGGTGAAACCACCCACTATGATGTGGTTCAGAACGAAAGCGCACGCGGTATTTATGATCTGGTGCTGCAGCATAATCTGGCGCTTGCGAATGTTATATTGACCGTCGAAAACGAACAGCAAGCTCTGGATCGTGCGGATATTAATCGCAAGAATAAGGGTGGAGAAGCTGCCAAAGCGGCTATCGAAATGCTTAAACTGAAAAGGCAGTTTCTTTCCTGAATGAAGCGAGGGTTTTTCACCATTTTGGTTTTGTCGCTGATGGTGGGATCTTCTACCGTCAGAGCGGAACCCTCTGCATGTGAAAAAATCAAACCGCGTCCTTCCGTGATTAATATCAATCTTGAAACACCTGAACCCTATTATGATCTTGATCGGAGTCTCGCCTATCTAAATAGTGATGGCGGTAAGGGTGCGGAAGAATGGCTCAAGAAAAATAATATGCAGAATATCTGGTCTTCGAAGCATATGACCACAGCGGGCAGGGCTGCCGGTGGCTGGGGTGCGTACTATCAATATAGAATGGATGCCCAGCCTGTAGATTCTACTGGGCTTATGGCTGCCTGTTTATTGAGGAAATTAATATCGAGATGATGTTCAGGACGATCATCCAAATTCCTGTCGAATATCCGGAAGGAAGCTGCGAGTTCAATTTTATTAATGAGCATGAGCTGAAGCATTTTCAGGTCAATAGAGATGTCGCACAAAAGACGGCAGAACGCTTGCGTAAGGATATGCCAGAAATTATAAGAATTCTGGAGCAGCAACACATTGGGTCTGACCAATTGAAGGTTAAAGCCGAGGAGTTCAAGGCGGGCATAAAAGAAATGGTTGATGTTTATTTCCAACAAGTTATGGCAGAGGAAATGGAAAGGCTGAATGGGTTGGTAGACTCCCCTGAAGAATACGCAAAATCCGGAGAATTAATGGATTACTGCCGTACGCAGGAAAATGCGGCAGCGAAGATGCCAAAGCGAAAAGCGCTGGATAACAAAGGTACCGGCCCCAGGCCCTATAACAGGAATTACAGATAATGGTTTTTTGGCGCAAAGATAAACAGACGGAACAGACGTCTGTAGCTGATGTTAAGCCTCAAGTGGCGGTAGTTGCCAAGAAGGAAGATCTTAAAGAAGATCGTCCCGGTGAAACATGGGTTTCCCGTTTGGGTATGGGCTTGAGCAAATCTTCGGCCCGTCTGGGGCAGGGTTTGGCCGATCTGGTGACCAAAAAGAAGCTGGATCAGGAAACACTGGATCAGCTTGAAGAAACATTGATCGTGGCAGATCTGGGCCCACAAACCGCTGCGCGTATTGTGGCCGACTTTTCCAAAGACCGCTTTGGTAAAGATATTGATGAAAATGAAATCAGACAGGCTTTATCAAAAAGCATTGCCACGGTATTGGAACCTGTCGCACAAACTCTTTCTTTTGATAAGGAGGGCGAGGGGCCCTTTGTAGTTCTGGTTTGCGGTGTCAATGGTGCTGGCAAAACAACAACGATTGGCAAGATTGCCCATCAATTGCACGGGCAGGGCAAGCGCGTGGCAATTGCGGCGGGTGATACATTCCGTGCGGCAGCTGTTGAACAATTAAAAATATGGGCCGAGCGGACAAATTCTTTTTTTGTGGCCAAGGATACAGGCGCAGATGCGGCTGCTGTAGCGTTTGAAGCATACCAGATTGCCAAAGAACAGAATATAGACGTGCTGTTGATCGACACAGCCGGACGTTTGCACAATAAATCAAATCTGATGGCGGAGCTTCAAAAAATCATCCGTGTTTTGAAGAAACATGATGAAGCTTTGCCGCATGCAACTATTCTGGTTCTCGACTCTACAACGGGCCAGAATGCGCATGCACAGGTTGAAACTTTCCGCGAAATGGTAAGTGTCAATGGTCTTGCCGTGACCAAGCTTGATGGTTCTGCCAAGGGTGGTGTTGTCGTAGGGCTTGCCGATCGTTTTGGGTTGCCGATCTATTTGATTGGCGTAGGCGAGGGTATCAATGACCTGCAACCCTTTAAAGCACAGGAATTTGCTGATTCTCTGGTTGGTTTGGCTGCCTAAATCCATAGAAAGTGGCCCCTTGAATTTGCCATGATTTTGGGTGACCATGGGGTTATGATAAAGAACGCTCCAAAATTCAAACCCCGTAAATTCAAAGATGCTCAAGCGGCTGTCGAGGCTGTGCATGAGATCTATACTGCGAACGTGGACTATCTGCGTTCCCAATTTGAAGGATTTTCGGAAGGCCATATTCCAGCTTCGCGCGTGCAGGGTTTTTACCCCTATATCAGGCTTGATGCCGGTATGGCCAAGCGTGTTGATACAAGGCTGTCTTATGGATTTGTGCCGCGCCCCGGTATTTATGAAACCACAGTCACACGTCCCGACATTTTCTCGGACTATTTTTTTGAACAAATCAGGCTGCTGCTGATGAATCATGATACAGCTGTTGAAGTGGGGATGAGTGATACCCTGATTCCCCTGCATTTTGCACTAGGTGAAGATTTCCACCTTGAGGGTGATCTGACGCAGGAGCAAATTCAGGCCTTGCCACTTATATTCGATCAACCGGATCTTAGTATCATGGATGACGAGGTGGCCAATGGCACCCATGTGCAAAAACCGAACGAACCGGCACCGCTGGCATTGTTTAAGGCCCCCCGTATCGATCTGAGCCTTATGCGTTTGAAACATTATACGGGCACGGGTTCAAGACACTTCCAGAACTATGTCATTTATACAAACTATCAATTCTATATTGATGAATTTGTGAAGATTTGCCGCGAGATTATGGAGCCTACGGATAATCCGGAACTCAAGAAAGAGCGGATGGAATACACTGCTTTTGTCGAGCCGGGTAACCGTGTAACCGCCAATCGCAATATTGCAGGGTTTGCTGTTCTTGATGAGGCAGGTACGCCGATCAAACGCTTGCCGCAAATGCCTGCCTATCACCTGAAGCGTGAAGATGGTAACGGCATCACCATGATCAATATTGGTGTGGGACCATCAAATGCGAAAACCATTACCGATCACGTTGCTGTTTTGCGTCCCCATGCATGGTTGATGCTGGGGCATTGTGCGGGTCTGCGTAATTCCCAAAATCTGGGTGATTATGTTTTGGCGCATGGTTACTTGCGCGAAGACAATGTTCTTTACCGCGATCTTCATCCGGCCATTCCTATACCGGCTTTATCCGAAATCCAGATTGCTCTCGAACAGGCCGTGTCGCAGGTAACAGGGCTGGCAGGATACGATCTAAAAAAGATTATGCGTACGGGCACTGTTGCCACTGTGGATGACCGTAACTGGGAACTGCGTCCCCATATCCGTCAAAATGCCCGCCTAAGCCAGAGCAGAGCAATTGCCCTCGATATGGAATCGGGAACGATTGCCGCGAATGGTTTCCGCTTCCGCGTTCCATACGGGACGTTGCTTTGTGTCTCGGACAAGCCATTGCATGGCCAGCTTAAGCTGCCCGGGATGGCTGATCGCTTCTACCGCGAAAGAGTTGAGCAGCACTTGCAAATCGGGTTGCTGACAATGGCGCTTTTGCGGGATATTGGGGCTGCCAAGCTCCATAGCCGGAAGCTTAGGTCCTTTAACGAGCCAGCCTTCCAGTAAATTTGACATAATAATAAGCCCTATGCTATGCCCGTAGTTAATAAAAATGAAGGGCAGGCATGGGTACAAATTTTTCTCTCACCAGTGACTTTAGCGCAGCCAGCCGTAAGCATACGGATGACATGAAATATTTGCAGGAATTGGTGAGAACCGTCGAGGGCCAGACATTCCTCGATACCATTCCTGTCTATCGCCCACAGGATTGGGGCGGGCATACGGAGAGTAACTGTATGTCGTTTGCCTTTCATCGGGATATGCGCGAGAGATTGCAGCCGGGAATGATTGGGACGGGAATTAAGATAGGGAATAAGGATCGTCCCAAAGGATTGATAGATTATGTTGAAAGCGTTCGTCGTTCTTTGCTGAGTGATAATATTCCTTTCTTGGGAGATAACTTGAAGGATTGTGTAGGACGGGGTGTGCCTGCAGCACTTTTCTTTTTAAATAATCCATCAGATGAAGAAGATCGTGATTATCACTGGGTGGCTTTGCGCCGGACATTCAATAGTGCCAATGGTAAATACGATACCTTGATCTGGGCGGATAAGCTGGGTGCCAAAGTTTCCTGCTGTGACCCGTCACCGTTCTTTAAGGTGAAGCTTAGCCATTATAACGAATTTGGCGGCTACTATGCGGTGCCGCCAAAACTGATGCTTCCATCCTGAACAGAAAAAATATCCTTTAAACAGTTATATCGACTGTGCTGCCGCGGCGTGAACTGCTGCTGCTTTCCGATCTTTCAGAAGAAGACTCTGCGCGTCGTTCATTGCGCGTTTCTGTTTCCTGAGAACCGGCTGAGGCCGCCTCGCGGGGCTGTGTACGGTTTTCTTCCGGCTTTTTCTCCTGAGAAGGGGCCTGTGTTTCAGTGCGCTGCTGGAACGGGTTGACCAGTGCCTGCTGCGAATAACCATTTACTGATGTCAGTGCCATGAAAAACCCCAAAAAGGAAAAGCAAAAAAACGTGTCCCAGTCTCATCAACCAAGTCTTTTTAGAATAAATCCTATCGGTAAACAAATGTTTACCGCCATAGCGGTTTAGATCTAAAGAGCGCACAGGGCAACTTTAGGACAGGATGTTAACCGGATATTCATAACTATGCTCTAAAACTGTTAGTGTGTGAGGAGAAGAGACAGGTTTCGAGAGGCTATTCAGTCTTTCACCAAGAAAACCATCACTATCTCCTTGAATTATAAGAAAAAGACTATTTGGGGTTCTGCCTGACTTCGTCAGGTTAGCGGTAAACAGACGGCGTGTTATGGCTGGAAGGTGTTCCGGTCGTAAGTGTTAACTATTTGAGTTTTTGGGTTAACTCACGATGGATATGCGTTTGTTTGATAAGTCGCCACAAGTCGCTTCACTGCTCGTAAGGCTTTATGACTCTCATAAAGTATATGATCTGGCACGTGATGATGATCCCTTGGCCCGCGCTGAGTTGACCAGCGCCGTTGCCGAGCTGCTGGAGGCCCATGTTCATTTAAATAGCCGCGAGCAGGAATTGCTGTCCGATGTTTTGATCGGGCTGATGCGTCAGGCCGAGCGCGATTTGCGTGCCGCACTGGCCGAGAGATTATCCGTTATTGAGAGTGCGCCTTTGCGCCTGATCCTCAATCTCGCAAACGACGAGATTGAAGTCGCACGGCCGGTTCTGGCCCGTAGCGTGGTGTTGAGCGATCTTGATCTTATTTACATCCTGAAAGCGCAGGGGGCAGAATACTGGCAGGCTATCGCTCGCAGACAAAACCTGAGTGCTCAGGTTATTGATGTCCTCGCCGACAAGCGTGAAAACACAACGGCACAAATTCTGGTCAAGAATGATTCTGCGCATCTGACGGCACACGCTCTGGATATTTTTACAGATATGGCGCGTTCCAGTGAAGATTTGGCCAAACCTTTGTTGATGAGACCTGATCTTCCCGAAGATATTGTCCGCAAACTCTATGATCATGTCGGTCAGGAATTGCGTCATTATATCCGTGATTATTACGGCATTTTCTCGGGCGAGGTTACAAATGCCATAGACGAGATCATGCTGGAGTTCACAGCGCATGAATCGCATGACCGCTTTATGCCGAATGAACGTGTTTTGATGGCCGCCCGTCAATATGCCGACAAAGGCAAATTGACACTGCACACAATGATGCAAAGCTTGAAACGCGGGCAGATCACATCCTTTATTGCCATGTTCTCTGTTTATACGGGGGTCTCGGCTGAAAAGGTTCATGATTATCTGCATCAAGTATCGGGCAGGGGCTTGGCTGTCATTTGCCGTGCCCATGGAATTCAGAAGAATGATTTTGCCATGATCTATCTGCTGACAAACCGTATGCGTTCGGAACACCGGATTATCAGTCAGGCTGACATGATGAGCGTGATTTCATACTTTGATCATGTGCGTCCGGAAATTGCGCTCAAAATGATCAGTGTGAATATGCCGATGGATTGTGATGCCTAAGGTCCAAAGAATTCGATAGAGTGTTAAAAAGCCCCTGTTTCATCAGGGGCTTTTTATAATTCCATTACAAACACCTTTATCTCAGGCGGCCTTTTTAGCTGCTGATAAGGCCGCTACACCGGGCAGAACTTTACCTTCCATCCATTCAAGGAAGGCGCCGCCAGCGGTTGAGACGTAGCTGAATTGATCGGCTACACCGGCATGCTCCAATGCGGAAACGGTATCACCACCGCCGGCAACACTGACCAATGTGCCTTTGGCTGTGAATTCAGCCACGGTCTTGGCGGCTTCGTTTGTACCTTTATCGAAAGGTTCGACTTCAAAAACACCCAACGGGCCATTCCAGAGAACAGTTTTGGCTGTAGCCAGTGTTTCGCGTAGCAAGCTTACGGAAGCGGGGCCAATATCGACGGCTTCCTGATCGGCGGGAACTTTCATGGTATCGCAAATCTCGTGCGGGGCGTTCTTGCCGAATTCTTTCAAGATTACCCGATCTGTCGGCAGGATAATCGCACAACCGGCATCCTTGGCAGTTTGCATGATCTTGCGTGCTTCATCGGCCATATCATGTTCGCACAGTGATTTACCAACCTCGACACCTTGGGCATACAAGAATGTATTGGCCATGCCGCCACCAAGAAACAGGGCATCAACTTTGCGGACCAGATTATCAAGCACGGAAAGCTTGGTTGAAATTTTGGCGCCGCCAACGATTGCGACCACCGGACGCTGCGGGGCTTCGAGAGCGGCGGAAAGGGCATTGAGTTCAGCTTCCATCAGCAAACCTGCGGCTGTAGGCAGATGATGCGCCAGACCTTCTGTCGAGGCATGGGCACGGTGAGCAGCCGAGAAAGCATCATTGATGTAAATTTCGCCGAGGCTCGCCAGTTCTTTGACGAACGTGGCATCGTTGCCTTCTTCACCTTTATGGAAGCGCAAGTTTTCAAGCAGGCCTACTTGGCCGGTCTGCAGCGATTGTACAAGTTTGCGGGCGTCATCACCGATGCAGTCTTTGCCAAATGTGACAGGCACGCCCCAGCTTTTCTGCAAGTCATCTGTCAGGAAGGACAAAGAGAATTCAGCTTCATAACCACCCTTTGGGCGACCAAAGTGTGACAGGACCACAGTCTTGGCACCGTGGCTGACCAGCCAGTCAATTGTGGGTTTCAGGCGGTCGATACGTGTGGTGTCTGTGACTACGCCGTCTTTGGCGGGCACGTTCAGGTCGGCCCGCAACAGGACGACTTTATTTTTCACATCAATATCACGCAAGGTTTTGAAGGTCATATTATTGGCTCCGGTGGATTCAGGTCTTAATTAACGTAAGGTTTTGGCATTTTCTGTAGCTTCTATCAAGCGGGATCGTACAGGGGGGTCCATACTGGCATGGCCGCCATCGGGGACGATCACATAATCGGCTTCGGGCCACGCCTGATGCAACTTGTGTGCGGTTAAAATGGGGCTAACCATATCATAACG
This sequence comes from Micavibrio sp., assembly GCA_046294845.1. Taxonomy (GTDB): domain Bacteria; phylum Pseudomonadota; class Alphaproteobacteria; order Micavibrionales; family Micavibrionaceae; genus Micavibrio_C. Next base: position 1,381,491 of record JBKBNU010000001.1, read on the forward strand.
CCCCTGAATAATCGTCGCGGGGATACTACGGATACGGTCAATATTTTTGAGCAGGCTGTCCTCGGGCTTGATGACATGGTTCCTGTAGTAATGGGATTCAATACGGGCGATTGACCATGCCACATCTTTCTGCTCATCCGATGTGATGGTTTCATAGTTTGGTATCAATGAAAGACAGGATGCTTCGTATAAGCTCCAGCTCACGGCGGCACTGATGGCAGTTTTGCGGTCTTCGCCAGAGAGAATGTTGTAGTAAAACTCGAGCAGGTTATCTTGCTGGTTGGCAGGGGCCAATGATGCAAATTGCTCCCATGCCTCCGGAAAGATACGGCGCATACCGTAAATGAACCAGTCGACCTCTTCTTGTTCCAGAAGGGATATGCCGCGCAGGATCAGGCTGATGCAGTGTTGCGGATGTTGCTGGGCATAAGACAGGGCAAGCGTGCTGCCCCATGAGCCACCGAAAAGATGCCAGCGTTCGACGCGTAAATGCTTGCGGAGTTTTTCCATGTCGTCCAGAAGATGGGCGCGCGTATTATTCTGCAGGCAGCCGAGCGGTTGTGAGCGTCCGGCCCCGCGTTGATCAAAAATGATGATGCGGTAATGGTCAGGATCAAAAAAACGACGATGCTTTGCCGTTGAACCGGCACCGGGACCGCCATGAATATGCAAGATGGGAACACCATCGGGATTGCCGCTTTGTTCCCAATAGATTTTATGTGTGGTGTCGACGTCGAGGAAGCCGCTGGAATAGGGGGACAGCGGCGGAAAAAGATCATAAGGCATATTGCGGCGGGCCAAAGCCGTCATCTTATAAAACCCTCAACGTCCATAAATTTTATTATTGTTATTGTTCTTTGGTATCGGGGGGCAGCTTATCCTGTTGCGTGTTCTCTGGCAAGATTTCAAGCCATGCTGCGTGAGAAAGCCTTATAAAAGGACCGTTATAGGATTCAATCCATCCCCGAATCCGGATGGATTTCCCGTTCAGGTCCAGAGGGTTAATATTCGTCTTGGCCATTTGACGGCGAATTTCGGGATCAATACCTATGGAAAAATCCTTGCGCCAGTCATCGGCAAAATTCAGGTAAACCGTGTTGTTGTTCATGGCTGATTTCAGAATTTTCCCCTCGACAATCCCCCATGAGTTCAAGGATTTTTCTGCAGTTTCAGGGGTGAGAAGGGTATGTTTTTCTTCCGACCACAAGCCCGCTTTGGCTTTGATAGCATCATTTTCCAGTGCCAGCATCTGGCTTGCCATTTCGGTATTGGTCTGCGAAGGCTGGATACGGGCGTAACCGTTCAGGAGCATATAGCCTTGCACCCATATCTGTCCCTCACGTGTTTCCAGATGGCCGAGATAATGTCCCATGCGGTTACGTTGGCCCGCATTTTCATTTTTCACCTGATAAAAAGTAACAGGCTTTTTCTCTATAAGTTTTTTGAGAGCCTCATAAGCTTCGGAGGTCTGACCGTTAGATGTTGCTGAGGAATCCTCTACGGTTATGCTCGTCAATGAGACAATACGCCCATCTGTCAGGCGAATGGTGACGGGATCAATGACCTGGTCGACGGTGACTGTGCCCTGACTGCGTAGTTCTGAAAAGTCGGCGGGTTTTTTGGGAGTTTGTGGCTCTTTTTTGTCCTCTGCATAGGCTGTTTGTTTAGCCGAACCGCTTTCGAATTTGGCGTTTGCCTTGGGATTGCCATGAAAACGTCCTTCCTGCGCCAGGGCAGGGATGGTAAACAGGCAGAGCAATATGCCAATGATCAAGCTGTAACGAGGATTTTTGTTCATGAATACAAACAGGCCATTTTTTAATGCGTTTGGCAAGATGTTGTGTGCAGGCGCTTTGGTTTTGATGACAGCTTGTTCCACGAATCCCGCTACGGGCGAGAACCAGTTTACCGCCCTGATGTCACCCGCACAGGAAAAGCAAATCGGGGCACAGGAACATGCCAAGGTTTTGAAAACCTATGGGGTGCCTGATAATGCGCAGGCTCTGCAATCCTATGTTTCTGCTGTGGGGCAAAAGGTGGCGGTGAATACTGAACGTGCAGATGTGCAGTATAAATTCACGTTGCTGGATTCGCCTATGGTCAATGCGTTTGCCATTCCGGGGGGGTATATCTATGTTACACGCGGTTTGATGGCGCTGGCCAATAGCGAGGCCGAATTCGCGGGTGTGATCGCCCATGAAATCGGCCATATAACAGGGCGCCATTCCGCCGAGCGTTATTCACACGGTGTTCTTACCAGTCTGGGCGCAATTGCAATATCGGCAGCCCTGGATAGCAGTGCGGCGTCGCAAGCTTTGGGTATTGGCTCGGAACTTTATATCACATCCTATTCCCGCAAGCAGGAAAGTCAGGCTGATGATCTGGGCATACGTTATCTGCACAAAAGCGGCTACGATACATTTGCTATGGCGGGATTTTTGGATTCTCTCGATCGTGAAAGTGCTCTGGATGCAGCAGAAAAGGGCAAGAACAGCGGTGGTGTGGATTATTTTGCCACGCACCCCAAGACGGCTGACCGTATGCAGCAGGCTTTGAATATAGCGGCGGCTTACCCCGCAAATCAGAAAGCGGTAAACCGGAATGAATATCTGAAAATGCTGGATGGCATGACCTATGGCGATAGCGAAAAGCAAGGCTTTGTACGGGGGCAAACCTTCTGGCATCCACAAATGGATTTCACTTTTACAGCACCACAGGGCTTTAAATTATCCAACCAGTCAACACAGATTGTGGCATCTTCCAAAAGTAGCGGCAGCGTGGTGATTTTGGATTCAGTGATGAATGGCGGCAATCTTGATGCTCTGGCTTATATGCAAAAATGGGTGCAGGGTAAGCCTGCCAACAATATTGAACGTATAGATGTGAATGGAAAGGCTGCTGCTACAGCCAGTTTATCGGGGACTGTTCAAGGCCAGCCCGTGGAAATCAGACTGGTAGCGATCCAATGGCGTCCGGATATGTTCTTCCGTTTCCAGATGGCTATTCCGAATGGTGCCAGTGCGGCCATGGTAGATGATCTTAAGCGTATGACATACAGTTTGCGCCCTATGACAGCACAGGAAAAACAATCGATCAGACCGCTGAAACTTAAGATCGTAACGGCAGCTGCCGGTGATACCGTATCATCTTTAAGTCAGCGCATGGTTGTTGATGGTAACCGTGAACAGCATTTCAGGGTTCTGAATGGTTTGCAGCCTAATGCCCCCTTGGCAACAGGCCAGATGTACAAGCTGGTTGTTGAATAGGCGTATCCGATTAGGTTCATAAGAAAATCCCCCGACAGGGCAATCGTCGGGGGATTTTGATTTTTTGTGCGACCGGTACGGGGATCGGGGGAGACAGAGGTAACCGGTCGCACAGGCTAAGAGAGAAGGGGGAACATATCTCTCTTAATTTGTTTTGCGGTCTTTAGAAGCTGGACAGCATATCCTGAACATCTCCTACATGGCGGCTCATTGATACTTTAAGTTTATCCATGGCGCGCTGTTCCAGTTGGCGTACGCGTTCTTTGCTGACGCCTAACTGTTTCCCGAGTTCTTCCAGTGTCACGGGTTCATAAACCAGATGACGTTTCTGGATGATGGTTTGCTCGCGGTCCGAGAGTTCACCCAGCGCTTCCTGCAACCATTCAGAGCGTGTGCTGGCGTCTTTCATGCCGATCACTATTTCTTCGGGGTTGGGGCGTGTATCCGCGAGGAAACTTTGCCAGTCGCTTTCGCCATCTTCGCCTATGGTAGCATTGAGGGATTGATCATTGGCCGCCAGTCGGGCTTCCATATCCTCGACATCGGATACCTTGACCGAGAGGGTTTTGGCGATTTGCTTGCGACCTTCTTCGTTCAAGCCTTCTTGACCGTTACGGCCTTCGATTTTGGCGCGTAGACGGCGCAGGTTGAAGAACAGGGACTTCTGTGCTGCTGTCGTGCCGGTGCGGACGATCGACCAGTTGCGCAGGACATAGTCCTGAATAGAAGAACGTATCCACCAGGCAGCATAGGTTGAAAAACGGATGCCACGTTCCGGTTCGAAGCGCTGGGCTGCCTGCATCAGGCCTATATTGCCTTCCTGAATCAGGTCACCCATAGGCAGTCCGTAATTGCGGAATCGCGTGGCCATGGCAACGACCAGACGGGTGTAGGACTGTACCAGTTCGTGCAGGGCTTTTTCATCACCCTTGTCACGCCAGCGGCGCGCCAGTTCCAGCTCGTGATCTTTTTCGAGCAGGGGTTCGTTCATTGAATTGCGGATGTAATCCAGATTGGATTTCTGGGTTTGGATGTCGTCGATGTGTGCCATAACTTAATATCTCCCTTTAGAGGCGGTTATTTGTTCCAACACAAGGTAGCCCTTGAATAAGCGACTACGTATGGTGACTACACTGACTAGTTTAGCACTAAAATTGTGTCAGAAAATAGGCCAAGAGAGGGTTTTTTGATTAAATTTTTGTCATTTTGGTACAAATTTGCCGCAATCAAAAATAATATAATTAAATCAATTATTTAATAATCAGGCTTCGATCATCTCGCAGACGTCGCCATTGGGCATAAAGCCGGCACACACCAGTGTACCGCCAAAACCGCAGCCTCCGTCGAGGGTCGCTGTTACACAGTTCAGGTTTAGTCCCTGATGGGCGGGATCGTATCCGCGAACGACTTTTTGGAAGGGGTCGTAGGGTAGTAGGATTTGGCTGAAATGCTGGCTGCCCCACCAGAAGCTGTCACCTTGTTCGTGCAGCGGTTTTTGCGGGTCTAGCCCTGTATGGACAAACAGCATCGGATATGGATTTTCGTCATGGGTATAGGCGGCCCGCTTGTGCTGGGTCGAGAATATCTCGTGGCCTGCGTGGCGGCGCAGATGGGTTCTGATCTGGGATGTCCATTTGGTAAGTCCCATAACGCCTTCCTGGCAGGCATGGCGCCCCTTGTCAGGGTCGAGGCCATATTGCCGCAACGTTGGTTCCAGACCGTTTCTGAGCATCCATTCAAGGGTCTGATAGGAGTTGGGAGCAAACTGGATCTGGAGGAGTTTCTGCCAGATCTCTTCCTGCGCGCCGCGTAGATAGACAACATCGCCAGCAGCCATGCCGGGAATAGACAGGACCATGCGGCGGAATGTGAGTATCTCGTCTATGGTGCCGGGCGAGTCGGGGCCAAAGCCGGTATAGTTACCCAGATAAACAAGGCGATCCCCCGGGCGTATGAGAGGATAGAGTAAATCATGGAGGGTCATCAGGCGGCGGGATTCGGCATGGATGGCCGAGATAGCCCAAATCCGCCGCGGATTGCCCATAACGGCAAAGCGGGGGTCGGTAGAGCCATAACATGCAGCCGTATGAAACACGATGACGGATATCCGCACGAAAGTCGGGGTTGGCAGGGAATCAACTTCCCAGAATCATATTCATCTTACTGTAATATCAGGGGGATACAATATGTAGTACCCCATGAATGTGAGCCATTCATGTATAAAGGCAAAACATATTTGTATATCAGGGAATAAAAACCCCTCGTTAAGAGGGGTTTTAAAATATGGGATTTAGTCTGTTGCTTTAAAACGATTAAGCGGCGATACGACCGAGCATTTTCTCGAGCTGCTCAGCGGCTTGAACCTCTGTGATCTTTTGTACGGCAGCAACTTCACGGGCCAAACGCTCCAGAGCTGATTGGTAAATCTGGCGCTCGGAGTAGGACTGCTCGTGGTCATCGTTGCTGCGCTTCAGGTCACGCAGAACTTCAGCGATAGAAACCGGATCACCTGAATTGATCTTCATTTCATATTCCTGGGCGCGGCGGCTCCACATGGTACGCTTGATTTTGGCGCGGCCTTGCAGGGTCTTCATCGCGTCTTTCAGGCGGTCTGTAGAGCAAAGTTTGCGCAGACCGGATGATTTGGCTTTGAATACCGGAATTTTCAGGCACATACGGTCTTTTTCAAAGCGGATCGCATAGAGTTGAACGTCCATGCCGGCGATTGTTTGTGTCTCGATGTTCTCAACTACACCTACGCCATGGGCCGGATAGACAACGCTATCGCCAACCTTGAACAGGGCGGCAGCGCCATTGTCGTTTTGTGGCGGCATCGGGGCTGTTGTTACGATTTGACGCTGTGGCTGTTGGGCGGCACGGGCGGCGGCAAACGGGCTGTTTGAACGTTGCGGAGCGGCGGCCATAGCTGATTGGCGTACAGGCAAAGGAGCGGCAACGGCTTTTGTCTCTGCCTTGACGGGGGCGGCTACCGGAGTAGCGGCAACTTTAGAAGCAACGACCTTGGCAGGGGCCTTTTCTTTAACAGCTTTAACGGGCTTAGCAGGAGTAACAGCTTTGGCGGTTGTTTTGGCTGGTGCCTTCGCAGCTTTAACCGGAGCGGCCTTAACAGGTTTTGTTGTCTTGGAGGTTTTTGCCGGAGCGGTCGCCTTCGTTGCTGTTTTCATATTAGTCTTTACTTTGCTGGATGTTAGGGATTTGCTGGCCACAGCTTTAGTTGCTGCCTTCTTGGCAGGGGCTTTAGCTACGGTTTTGGAAGCTGTTTTGGTGGTAGCGGTGCTTTTGGGGGCCTTTGTTACCTTCTTTACGGGGGCTTTTGTTGCTTTTGCTGCTTTTGTTACGGCCATTTCTCCACCTTCTCCTATATATATCAACGAGTTAAAGGCCATTTTGTGATGGCCTCACCAAAGTCAGGGGCTGGCCGTATGTAAAGAGGGGCATCCCTGATAGGTCGCTGTAGCGAATGGAGAGACTATAGTTAAAATTTCGTAAAATTTCAACCTGAAAAAACATAAGTTTACATATTTTATTTTCGATACGGAATGTATGAATCTATATTTTTCAATAATTTATAAATATTAATTAAAGTAAATGCTACGCTGGGGACAACTAAAAATTTAAACAAGCGTCTTTATCCCCGTGTGAACAGGGCGGGTAGTAGATCGTTTGGCAGAGGGGGCCTAGTCGCCTTCACCGGGTTTGGGGCTGAACCAGTCCCGATACTTGTTGGCAGTCTCTTTGAATTCTTCTGCTTCGGGCAAGGCTTCCTTGGCGCGGGTAATGTTAGGCCATTTGGCGGCATACTCGCGGTTAATCTCGACCCACTTGCCGTTTTCGGCTTTTGCATCCATATCGGGGACAATAGCCTCGATCGGGCATTCCGGTTCACAGACGCCGCAATCGATGCATTCGTCCGGATGGATCACCAGCATGTTCTCGCCTTCATAGAAGCAGTCGACAGGACACACTTCCACGCAGTCCGTGTATTTGCACTTTATACAGACATCTGTAACGACAAAGGTCATAGGGGGCCTCAAGTGTTTTACAAGCAGGGCTTATATGGCACGACTTTTTGGCAGAATCCAGTCTTCTGTGACCGGTAAATGCGGATAGCTCTTTTATTTGACATAATTTGCATGCCTGTGTTCCAATGTAGGTGCTTATACTCGTTCCCCTATAGGGAGAATGCCCATGACCATCAGGCAAGATTTTACCCAAGCTGTTTCAGGAGATCAGAGCTCACAGGCAGAAGAAACCTTGCTGCGCATCCATCGGGCCGAGATTAATCTGGCCAGTGTTTATATGCCGCTGGAGGCGGGGGCGCAGGCTTATTTAAGCGCTCTCGATTTGGAAGATCTCTATTTAAAGCAGGGTGCCTATGAAGGTTATGGACACGAACCGGCTTTCTTTGAATGGAGCAAGGATGGTCTTGAAACTATCAAGAACGAATTACCTGCTATGGCAGGGCGCGGGGCCTTTCTGCAAGAAATAGAGGGCAGGGCAGCGCTCTTTGGACGGGTCACAGGCTATGACAGGGTACAGGTCATGCTGCGAGCTCTCAGTGCCACCAAAAACAATATGGTGGTCCATGTTGATAACCAGACAGGTTTGCGGGGATTGCAAACCCTGACGGGTGATGTGAGTACCTTATGGTTACCGGATCATCTGGTGGATATGAAATCTTTTAGGGCCGAGTATGATGAGCAAGGCCGTATGATTGGCAACCATCTCCAGACAAGCTTTAAAGAACAAAGCCAGTTACAACAAATCCCCAAACACCATATGTCCATCCACAAGGGGCAGAATTACGCCAATCCACTATTCCATTCGGCACCAGGGTATAATCCGGGGCTGGGGTTTTATCCCGGAACGCGTCTTATTGCGACTTTTGATCGTCTTTAGGTGACTCTGGAGCTATTGCCGTCACAAGAGTGTCTTGTTTGGCCGAGATACCAAATACATCGACCTCTGTCGTGGGTTTGTATTTTTTTCGGGCTTCGCGCCAGACAATATAAAGGCCGCATGATATGACCAGAGGGCTACCAACCCAAACCTGCCAGACAGGCAGATGGTGCCAGATCATAAAATCGAGAGCTGCAGCAATGATGATGCCAAAGTAATTGAAGGCGCTGACATACGCGGCAGGAGCTTTGGCATAGGCATAGGTCATGAATACCTGCGCTACACCACCCAGAAGACCTGTCATGACCAGATAGAATAGACCAAGGGCGCTGGGATTTGTCCATTCGCTGATCATCCAGACCCCGCTCATGAGAGAACAAAAAGCACTGAAATAGAAAACAATCGTCAGTGAATGTTCGGTACGGCTCAGTTTCCGGATGGAAACCATGGCAAAAGCCATCAGGATTGCGGCACACATAGCGATCAGGCTGCCTTCAACATTTCCGTTTCCTGCCGGTTGCAGCATAAACAGAACGGCAGCAAGCCCGACAATAACAGCGGCCCAGCGGTGGGAGCCCACTTTCTCGTCGAGGAGAACCACGGAAAGACTGGTAAGGATTAAAGGAGATGCAAATAAAATGGCTGTCGCATTTGCCAACGGGAGCACTTTATAGGCCCAGAAGACGCAGCACATGCTGAAAAAACCGACAAAACCGCGCACAAAATGTCCAGAAAAATTGCCGGTTTTGAAGAGGGCTGGGTTCTTTTGATGCAGGATCAGCCATACGACAGGGATCATCCCGATAAAATTCCTGAAGAACATAACCTGCGACAGTGCATGTTGTTCTGTCGCCAGCTTAACAAACAGGTTCATTAAAGAAAAAAGCAGGATGGCGCCACTAATGGCCAGAAAAATTCTGACAGGATTCTCAACGGGGGTCTCGGTCATTTTCGGCAATACTCCGGAGAACGACTATACGCTTCCGGTTACCAAATAACAGATGTCTTAAAGGTTATGTTCTAAGAAAAATCCGCACGGATTGTCGTACGCTCTTTGGGGGTATCGGTTTGCAAGGCATATTCGCGCCTTCTTTCATATCGAAGGGAGTCGTTTGGCTGATCGCTGGGGTTAAACCCGCTGATAGCCTTTTTTAACCTGCTAACGGCGTGGTCGGATGTGGGATCTTTAATATTCAGATAGGCAATAGCCACTTCATATTTTCGCAAGGATTGAATATCAGCGGGCTTCAGTTGCGCGGGCTCGGTTTTTCCCATCTGAATATTGAGGGCAGATTTTTCTATATGGAGCCTGTTCAGTATTTGCTGGTCATCACGATCGCCGCGCTCACGGAGATTCTCGACCATATCAATTCCCGCATGTTTCAGCGTACTCATAGAAAATCTCCTGCAGGTTCCTTATGCGGTAATCGTGGTGTCATAAACTAAAAACAGGAATTTTACTCGAATTTTGTTTTCACACCTGTTGCTACAAGACCGCATTGCTGCGAGGTCAGGGCTGTCTGATGGGCTCTTTTGTGGAAAGTGGATGCCAGAGGATCCCCCTGAGGAGAATGCCCTTTTCGGGCATAATCCAGCTTTTTCAAAAGCTCGGGATTGCCCAGATCATCAATTTCATTGTAGGCGAGGGCAATTTCCAGCGTGTGGAGCTCAAAAATCTGGCCGGGGGTTAATTCCTCGGGCTGTAGAGATGAAAGGGCGTCATGGAGGTGGTTATGGTTTTTCACCAGTATGGTATGGATTGTGGCGTGATCTTTGCCTGAATCCCTCATTTGATCTACCATCTCCACGCCGGGATGGCATAAACCCTTTATTCCCATGATCCACCCATTCTAATTAGTACTTATTGTTATATTTTCTTCAGTATATAGTTAATATCGGCTTAAGAAAGTGGATTTAAACGCATGGAAAATAAACAAAAAATAGCATGGGTTACCGGCGCGTCATCGGGGATTGGCGCGGCGCTGGCTTTGAAGCTGGTGAAAAAGGGATGGATCGTTGCTACAACAGCCCGCTCTGCCGATAAAATGGAGGTATTGGTTCACCATGTCGAGATTTTTGGCGGCGGCGGTAAAATTGTCAGTTATCCGGGGGATGTGACTGATAAGGCGGCCATGGCATCAATCGTTCAGCGTATTGAAGCCGAGCAGGGTCCGATAGATCTGGCGGTTTTAAATGCTGGTGCCTATATACCCGATACTGTTGACGATTTTTCGGCAGATGCCTTGCGCCAGCAATACGAAATTAATGTGTTTGGCGTGGCTAATTGCCTCGAACCGCTATTGCCCTTGTTTAAAGGGCGCAACAGAGGGCATTTGGCGATTGTTGCCAGTGTTGCCGGCTACAGGGGATTACCCCGTTCTATATCCTATGGTTCCAGCAAGGCAGCCCTGATTAACATGTCTGAGGCATTGGCAATCGAGTTGCGTGGGACGGGTGTCAAGGTGCAGGTGGTGAACCCCGGCTTTGTAAAGACGCCGCTTACCGACAAGAATGATTTTTATATGCCGATGATTATGGATGTCGATCGGGCCGCAGAAGAATTTGTTTGTGGTTTGAATGGCGGGTTTTTTGAAATTTCTTTTCCATGGGTCTTTGGTTTATTGACCAAGATTGTGGGCTTGCTGCCGGACAAGGCGTACATTTGGACGATCGGCAAGATCAAGGAAAAACAATGGAGCATGAAAGGGGAAGGCCAGAATGACAGCAACGACACAGATCAATCAGGCGATGGCACTTCAAAAGCCGCTTGAAGATTATATTCATTTTCTGGAGCGTCTGAATAGCCGATCGTTGAAGTTGCTTGGTAATTTGGCAGCACCTGGAATGCGCTATGTCGATCCACTGCGTGATGTACAAGGCGTGGATGAAGTGATCCGTGCCTTTGAAGAGCGCATACAGCGCGAGGGTCTGATGAAAATCAGGATTACCGATACAGCTTTCGGACGTGAATCCGAAATGGTCTATATACGCTGGCAAAGACGAAGTGGTGATAGCGATGCCCACTTGGTCGAGGGTATTAGCGAAGTTCTTTTTTCGAATGACGGGCGGGTTCTCTTGCACAAAGATTATTATGCTCCGTTTGAAAAAGCGGCGGCACCCAAAGGGCTATGGGCTCGCCTTCTAAAGCAGGCCTAATCTTTATATTTCAGATGATCGTCAGCGTGGGGTTACCTTTGGCCGATAGTTTGACTGTGGCCCCCACAGGAAATGTTACCAGATCATTTTCATGGCCAAACGGGGCATCAAAAATCTGGGGGAAGGATGTACCGGTCGTATGGTGACGGACCATGTCATGGACAGTGCGATCAAATAAGGTTTTACCTGTATCGGTCATATGCGAGAAATCGCCAATAATCAGCCCGTTAATTTTATTGAATACGCCCGCCAGTTTCAATTGCAGGAAAAAGCGGTTGATACGCGATAGCTCATCACCGATATCTTCTAAAAATAAAACAGCACCTTGGAACTCCGGCTCATAACCTGTGCCGAGCATGCTGCATAGAACACTGAGGTTACCCCCTACAAGGTGGCCTTCACATTCACCGGATTTTTCTACAGTGCAGCCATTTAAAGGGATGTTTTTTTCATGACCGGAGAGGAGTCTGAAGCATTGGGTTAGCTGTCCCTGATCCATGCTCTGGATTCTGTTCAACACGGGGCCATGAAATGTCACGATATCGCTTTTATCGGCGATGGTATTGATCAGCGTTGTGATATCGCTAAAACCCACTAGAATTTTAGGGTTGTTCTTTAGCTTGTTGTAGTCGAGGAGGGCAAGCATTTCTCCGGCCTCATTGCCACCGCGGGCAGCCATAATGGCTTTGACTTCTGCATCATCCCACAATTCATGAAAGGCATCGGCTTTTTGCTGCGGTGTTCCGGCAGAGGAATGGAAAGCCAGATAGGTTTGCGGGTGAACCTTGACCTTATAACCCATACTTTCAAGAATTCTGATCGCCGGATCAATTTGCGCCTGATCTACACGGTTGGCTGGTGCCATGATGCCGATGGTTTCGCCCGGTCGTATTGATGGAAGTGTGCGCATTTTCGTCCCCCCTGACCATGTATGCTAACCAAGTCTAGTTTTCATACATTCCCATGACAAGAGGGTTTTAAGTTTTCTCAGGCTTGGTTTTTTGTGAATTGGAAAGCTGCCAAGGCCTTTTCACGGGCAAGCTTATGATCGACGATAGGGGCGGGATATGTTTTGCCCAGCGTAATGCCCGATTCCTTGAGAATCAGGGGGGGCGCTTCCCATGGGCGATGGATGAGATTGTCAGGCAGTTTTGCCAGTTCAGGACAATACATTCTGACATAATCACCTTGCGGATCAAATTTTTCGCCTTGGCCAACCGGATTAAAAACACGGAAATAGGGAGCCGCATCTGCCCCACAACCGGCAATCCACTGCCAGCTGGCGGCATTATTGGCAAGGTCTGCATCAACCAGACAGTCCCAGAACCATTTTTCACCTTCACGCCAGTGCAGGAGTAAATCTTTCACCAAAAATGATCCGACAATCATACGGACACGGTTGTGCATATAGCCCGTCTGCCAAAGTTCGCGCATGCCGGCATCAACAATCGGATAACCTGTCATGCCCGTTTGCCAAGCATGGAGGGCTTTATCATCCTTGTGCCAGGGAAAGTTATTGAATCTTTCTTGAAGGGGATTATGCGGAAGATCGGGGTTATGATAGAGCAGGCCATAGGAAAATTCCCGCCATCCCATTTCGCTCAAGAAATGGTCGCCGTCTGTTTCGGCATGCTGTACGATCATTTGCTCTTTGATTTTATGCCAGACAGTGCGGGGGGATATTTCTCCAAAATGCAGATACGGGGATAGACGAGAGACGTGGGGCAGTGAAGGAAAATTGCGGCCCTCTTTATAACCTTTCAATCCTTCTTCGATAAAATTTTTCAAGCATGACAGTGCACCTTGCTCGCCGATTTCCCAGTGATCCTGCATTTTTATATCCCATCGCGGTTGCGGTGGAAGCGGGAGCAACGATAATTCATCAATAGATTGGCGGAAGGGAATGTCTGCAAGTTTAATTTTGGCCGGAGCCTTTAGCGGCTCTGCTGGTGGCTGTGCTTTCAGACATCCTTTTCTGAAGAAAGGTGTAAAGACTTTATAGGGCGTTCCATCATCTTTGGTAATAGTCCAAGGTTCAAAAAGCAAAGCGCTGTTATAGCTTTTAACTTCGACGCCTTCATCTTCCAGCTGTGATTTTAGAACCTTGTCGCGGTTGATGCGCCAGGGTTCATAGCATCTGTTCCAGAAAACAGCCTTAATATCATATTCCTGCACAAGGGAGGGCAGAATATCCTGAGCCGCCCCTACACGGAAAATCATTTTCCCCGAGAGAGATTTATTGAGGGCGTTTAATGAATGATGTAGCCACCAGCGGCTTGCGCCGCCCATTTTCCAAGGGCCAGCATTTATATCATCTAGAATATAAAGCGGAATAACATCATATCCGCCATCTACAGCAGCGGCCAACGCAGGATTATCATGCAGACGCAAATCCTGCCTGAACCAGACAATCGCCTTTTTAGATGCGTTGGACATCAGCCGTCAGCATTGATTTTTTGAATTAGCTCTTCTAGGACCTTATTCGCGCGGTCATTGTCAATTTGACATGTGCCAGCTGCCTCATGACCACCACCTTCATATTCCAGCATCAGTGCGCCGACATTTGTACGGCTGGTGCGGTTCAGGATGGATTTGCCCGTGGCAAAAACAGTGTTTTGCTGATTTTTACCCCAGAGGCAGTGAATGGAAATATTGCAGTGGGGGAATAATGCATAAATAACAAATCGGTTGGCAGCCCAAATTGTATCTTCATCACGCAGGTCGAGAACTACCAGATTTTTATAGACGGTTGCGCAACGTTCGATTTGTTGGCGTGCCTTTACGGCCTGAACTTCATATAGTTCGACGCGTTCTTTAACATCGGGGATTTGAAGAATTTCTTCAATCGATTGATGCTCGCGACAGTAGTCAATCAGTTTCATCATTAATTGATAGTTTGAAATCGTGAAGTCACGGAAGCGCCCCAAGCCCGTACGTGAGTCCATCAGGAAACTCAAAAGTTCCCATCCTTGGGGATCAAGAATATCTTCGCGTGTGAAGGAGGCTGAGTCTGCTTTATCAACGGCCGACATCATGTCTTCGGTAATGTGCGCCAGCAGCGGGTTTGACTTGCCACCAAAGTAGTTGTAGAGAACACGTGCTGCCGAGGGCGCGTGAGGATCCATAACATAGTTTGGCTTATCGAGACCTACACGCTCAACTTCACTCGCATGGTGGTCAAAACAAAGATAGACACCTTCGTTGTAGGGCAGGTTGGTCGTGATATCACGAATAGATACCGGAACCTTGCCGTCCTGCATATCCTTCGGGTGTGCAAACTCAACTTCATCAATCAAATCCAGCTCTTTCAGAAGGATTCCGCAAACCAGACCATCCATATCACTACGGGTTATCAGGCGGTATTTTTGTCCGGGCTGAGGCATCAATTTTGTAGGCGAAGTCATGGGAATCTCCTGAATCTGACGATCATTGAACATTCATGATAGATAAAAAAGGCAATCGTTCAATTCTATTATTTTGAACAATAACAATAAGTTAAGATTATAGGCTGGGAAACTGCCTATTATGGGTAAATCAATCCTTTTAATCTGATCTTTGGTATACGCGGTAGGTGATCGGGCGGGGTTTGTCGATTTTTGTGCCCGCAAAATAGGGTTGCTGATCAGTTTTGAAATCATCAATTCTTTTGTAGGAAGCCCATGCTTTGTTGAAGGAGTCCTCTTTTTCGAAGAAGCTCACAAAATCGGCAATCTCGTCCCTAATCATGGCAAATTCGCCTATCAGTACCAATTTGGGTTTATACCGATCAAGATCCTCTGCAAAAAGCTCTGCATATTTCTTTCTATACTCGAGAAACTTTTCGGGATGGGATTCTTCCATCAAAAAAATTTGGGGCAGGAACCAAAAGGAAGGGAAACGCGATGCCCATGGTTTATCAAGATAGACGGAAGTCTGATGTGTGATTTCAATATGATCATTCAAAATGAAGAAAGGACAGGGATCTTCACATTGGGATATATATTCCCCTATTGGCAAACGCTGATAAACATAATGGTTGGGAAAATAAAGACGGGTTGGTGTCAAGGCGTAGGCAAAAATTATTGTTACCAAGCTTGTCAATATAAGTGCCAGTGCAGGGTGCATTATAACCCGCATAATGTTCAATAGCAGCAATGAAAGGCCGCACCAGAAAAACGTTGCAGCGGGGATTAGGTGATAATGATATCCATGCATCTGGGTGATGTAGGGTATGAGGCTTAGCAGGGCAGCAAGAAAGAAGAGGCGGGAAATACCATTTTTCTCTGCCACTACCAATGATACCAGAATGCCGGTAATGCAAAGTAAGGCGTGCAGGAAGGATTGTGTCAAGATCTGTTGATACGAGCCACCCAAATATAGGTCCAGAACATCTGGTAAAATGATGGTCAGATAATCCTTGAAGAAAATTTGTAGAATTGCACCGTAGGCAAGAACCGATCCTGCCAGATAAAGGAAATCAGGATCTTTCCAAACAGTAAGGCGCCTTTGGATGATGGCCCTGTGAAGTAGCAAAATTGTAGGGATAAGGCCATGGTGCGGTTTGATCAGGATCAGGATAGCGCCAAAAAACCATGATAAATGGAGGAATTTTCTATCCGTCTGCCATTTATAGGTAAGTCTTAATTGGGACAGGACAAACGGCAGCAAGGCCATGCCGATAATCTGGTCCCTTTCGGTATAGCTAAGAGACACAAGAATGGTATGGGTAACAACATAGCCGGATGTAATCATCACGGCAGCTGTATGGTCTATCCCCGGTATGCTCTGTAGCAACTTCCATGTCAGCCAGCCAAACAATCCCAGAAAAATCAATGTGTAGAAAAAGGCCGCCGTATATATCGGCATTATTCCGGCTTTTGCGATCAGGGCTGGTGGAATATAAAGCAAGACGCTTAAAGGGGGGTTGGGATCGAAATAACCCTCGCTCATTTTAATGCCGGAGAGCAGGCGCTCGGCAGCCTCGCAAAGCCATAAAGTATCGGCGGTAATCGCAAGATTGATCTGAATCGAAAGCCAGCTAAGCAGGGCGTAAGCAAGGATGCCCCAGAAAGCAAAGTTGCAGGCGCGGACTTTATCATCGGAAATATTGATATAGAAAGGGAATGTCTTTTCGCTCATCTCACGTTACCTGATCGCGGCTCCACATTGAAGGCAATCATTCTTAATTTGTTCAGGGGTTAGTGGGTGGATTCCGAAAGTAGCGGTGGTTCTACTCATGTCCAGGTAAAAGTC
Source organism: Micavibrio sp. (assembly GCA_046294845.1). GTDB lineage: Bacteria > Pseudomonadota > Alphaproteobacteria > Micavibrionales > Micavibrionaceae > Micavibrio_C. The sequence goes on from JBKBNU010000001.1 coordinate 1,398,065, forward strand.
ATCTCTGATATCATTTTGTGTCTGGCGGATACTCCCTTGGCCATAACCTTCGATAATCCATTGTGCAATCTGGCGGCAGGATAGCGGGATACCGGACCCCAGATTAAATAACCCTGCTTGAGGGGATTTGGTGATTTCAATCAGGAATTCAGCAAGACGCCATACGGCAATAAAATCGCGCCTTGTTGAGGCATTCATGTCAAAAACAATTTCATTGCTCTTCTTGAGGCTATCAAGTGCCATACCGAAAAAACTGGGGCGTCCCGATTCATGGCCAAATATATTCGAGGCTCTTAAAATTGTCAGGCGCTCTTCACCCAAAATATCTTCCAGCTCTTGCTCGATGATCAGTTTGTTGCGTCCGTAAGGTGTTTGTGGCTGAGGATGCTGGCTTTCGGATATGCAGCCATCTGGCGCTGTTGCCGGGCCGTAAACCGTACGGGAACTCATCATGATATAGTGAATTTTGCAGGGGCGGATCAGGCGGGCAATTTTGCCATCTATATCCATAGAGTCATCATAGGCAAATTTTTTGAGTTGGGGAGAAAATGCCAAATTAATGACAATTTCGGATTTCTCAATCCATTCGTCTGACTCTAGTGCTTGTTCATGTGTAAGAAACTCCCAGCCCGCTGTCAGGGGATTATCAAGGAGGCTGCGCCCGATCAGACTGTTCTTTCCAATAACTGTAATGGTCATGGAGTGGCGTCCTCCATTCTTTCATAAATCTGATAGGTCATGTGACGCGTTCTATCTTGGGCTGTGCCTTTAAAATAGACGCCTTGGTCAATTGTAACGCGCTCAACAAAACGATATTTACTCCATTCTTCTTTGAAGCGTTCGCTCTCGGAAAAAAATTTGGCAAAGTTTAGTTTTCTGCCTCTGGATCCCACACTGAACTCTGCCAACAGGACAAGCTTGGGTTGGTAGCGGGCAAAATCTTCGCCAACCATTTCACCGTATTTAGCTCTTAAAGCGGCGGCTTCTTCAAGCTTGCCCTGTGCCATCAACTGCATGATCGCGGGCATAAACCAGATGGAAGGAAAACGTGAAGCCCACTGACGTCCGGTGTAGGCTGCTGTCTGGTGGGCGATTTCCATCGTATTATTCATCATGAAGAGTGAGCAGGGAGCAGGGCAATGCTCGACAATCTTGCTTATAGGGAAGTTCCTATATTCTTGATGCGTCGGGAATTTGAACATGAGTGGGTAATGATTTAAGGCGAGAGCAATAATGGTAATCAAGGTAGCCAGGGCAGCACGGTCGGCATTAAGAAAACGCTTAAAAATATCCCTGATTGTAAATGTTAAGCCCAAAGTAAAAAAAATAACAGCTGGAAGCATGTGGTAGTGATAGCCACGCATCTGTACCACATAAGGTATGAAGGCGATAATTGCACAGGCGAGAAAAAAAGTTGCGGGCCACGATATTTTACGGCCATTCCAGAAGAATCCGAAGACCATTACGGCTGCAAATATTAAAACGTAATGGGCATAGTATTTGACGATCGCAGGATTGGCGGTCTGTGAATAAAGCGCCAAAACGTCGGGCAGGATGGTAAATGTATAATCTTTGAAGTAGGTAAGACATAAAGCCGCATAGGCAAGTACGCCGCAGGCAAGATAAATAAAATCAGCATCTTTCCACAGATCAATCCGTTTTTGGCTGATGGCACGATGTAGAAGAATTAGTGTGGGCAAAAGTCCGTGATGTGGCTTGAGAAGAACAAATATAGCGCCACACAATAATGATGTATGGAGCAGCCAGCGCGGCAATTCCCATTTCTTTGTGATAAAGACTTGGGTTAGTACAAAAGGGCATAACGCCATGCCGAGAATTTGATCGCGCTCGGTAAAGGTAATGGCGGTCAGCGTTGTATTGGCAATGATAAAGGCCGCGACACATAAAAAAAGAGTTTGATTATCGCTTTGCGGAACGGTCTTGATGATGCGGGCAAGCAAGAAGGCCATGAAAGTGAGAATGGCGATTGTATAATAAAAAACAGCCATATGGATGGGTAATAAGCCGATTTTCGAGATCAGGGCAGGGATGGTATAAAGTATAATACTTAAGGGTGGATTGGGGTCGTAATAACTCTCGCTCATGCGCTCGCCGTTGAGCAACCGTCCGGCTGCATCGGCAAGCCAGAGGGTGTCTGCCGCCGTATAGGCTTGGGAATAGACGTGGAACCACAGTCCCATAAGGACAGCCATCGCCGCCCACATGATAAAACGTATGATCCGGCTTTCTGTCGGCATCAGGCTGCCTTTTTCAAAGGCTGGCGAATGATGGTGCCGGTGTTATAGAGATCAAAATGATCGGCATACCATGCGGCAATCGCAGGCAATTCGGTCCTGAGGCTTGATTGCGGCTTCCATCCCAATTTCGAAATTTTATCCCAGTTGACGGCATAACGGGCATCATTGAACGGGCGGTCATCAACGGAAATAATGTGGTCCTCGACATTCAGGCCAAAGAGTTGACAGATCATCGCGGCCATTTCCTTGTTCTTGTATTCTTCTGTGGTGCCAATGTTATAGCAGGCACCAATATCGCCTTTTTCTATCAGTATATGCAGGGCATTCATCAAGTCATGAGCCGAGAGATAGTGGCGTTTATTTTCACCGCTGCCGTGGAGGGTTAATTTCTCACCCTTCATCAGCATAGTGATGAATTTGGGAATGATTTTTTCTGGATACTGGCGAATACCAAAAATGTTATTGGCCCGCAGAATAATGGCAGGGAGTTTGAAGGATTGTAAATAACCCTGCACAACCATTTCGGCAGCCGCTTTGGATGCTGAATAGGGATTGGTTGGTTTGAGGGTCGTATTTTCATCGACGGTGCCGCTGATCACTTCGCCATAAACCTCATCTGTGCTGACATGAATAATTCTTGGTACGGAGAGTACGCGACATGCTTCGATTAATGTATGTGTCCCCAATGTATTGGAACGTGTGAATTCAAGAGAATTGCCAAAAGAATTATCAACATGGCTTTCGGCAGCGGCATGGATAACCAGATTGGCATCTTTGACGGCGGTTTGACAGGTATGCATTTCGCAAACATCACCTACAATTAGCTGAACACGCGGATTGGAGGCCAAATGCAAAATGCTACGGATATTGGTGGCATAGGTCATTTTATCGAGAATGACGATTTTTGCTTGCGGGTATTTTGCAAGCAGCATCTCGACAATATGAGAGCCAATAAATCCGGCCCCCCCGGTCACAACGATTTTATTCATGGCGTTTCCTTTTTGCGTGCGCGGAAGGTCAGAAATTTATTCCCTGAAAAGCTGATGATAACATAAAGCCCCCAAGCGGCAATCTGTGAGGGAATATTGGGAAGGCCAATATTCTCAACCAGATACATGAGTAAGCCCAGTTGCAGAAGGTATCCGGTCAGGAAGACGCCCAAGAAGGAAACCATCTGGATATTGCTTCTATAGGCAGCATTGCGGGCTTGCTCCTGAAATGTGATTTTCTTGTGCATGATGAATCCGGCACCAAGACCAGCGGCATAGCCCAGAATATTCGCCAGCACGTAATGAACACCCGCCACTTCAGAAAGCAGAAGAATAACAGCGAGAGAGAGGCCCGTATTTATCAGGCCGATTCCGCAGAAAATAATGAATTGCCTGATAACCGGATCCAGGGCAGGGGAAGAATTCATTGGCCCCCCTGATCAGGTTTGGAGCAGATGGCGATAATTGAGACACCGAACGAGGGATAAAATTTCCCAAGAAAATGGCGTTCGGCAGAGAAAATCAGGGTGAGGACTTTGTTGATAAAAGCAAAGCGGGGGAGGGATTCATCAGGGCGGTCTTTGATGTTGAATTTCTTTTTTAGCTGACGAATGAGTGCTACCAACGGGAACAGGATTGTATTGTAGTAAGAAATCATTTCAACCTTGTAGCCGGATTTTTTGAGCAGGCGTTCAAAGTCTTGCTTCAGGTAGCGGCGCTTGTGATGATTAATCACATCATGCTGTGACCATAGAGACATAAAGGCTGGAACTGTAAAAAGTGCGTAGCCGCCTGCTTTGGTCATGTTATAGAGAGCCTTGATGCTGGCGGCATCATCATCAATATGTTCGATAACATCAAAGGCGCATACCAGATCGTAAGTCGTATCGAAAGGAATGGGTTCGGGCAAAAATCCCTGCCGAATGTGGTCGGGTCTAATGCCGGAATGTTGATGGCAATATTCGAGAGCAAAATGATCGGGTTCAAAAGCCTGAACATTTCCGAATTCGGCCAGCATGGCCAGATTGGCACCAGGGCCGCAACCAGCTTCAAGTATCTGTGCGGCTTCAGGCAAATCAAGTTGGGCAATCAGGTGTGCCAGAATATGGCGGCGTGCTTCGTACCACCAGTGGCGGTCCTGAATTTCGGCCATTCTGACATAAACATTATGTTCCATAGCGGAATCCTATTCAGAGCCGCGGAGGACTTCCCGAATAATGAAAAGAGGGCGTTTTTTTACTTGGATATAGGTGCGGCCGATATACTCACCGATTACACCGATACAGATTAGTTGGAGAGAGGCAAAAAAAGTGATGATCGTCGCGAGCGAGGCCCAGCCGGCAATCATGTCGCGGCTGGCAAAGTGGCCATAGATGGCGTAAAGGGCAAGCAGCGCTGCGAGAAATACGCCAAACAAGGCAAACAGCAAACTGACACGCAAGGGTTTGATCGAAAAACTGCTGATCGCATCGAAGGCAAAGGCCACAAGTTTGTGGAACGGATATTTGGTGCTGCCTGCAAAACGGGGGGCACGTTTATAGGAGAAGGCTTCCTGTTTAAAGCCGATCCAGGCGATCATGCCCCGAACAAAACGGTGCTGTTCCGGCATATTTTTGAATTCTTCGACCACGCGGCGCGACATCAGACGGAAATCGCCAACATCACGGGGAATATTTGTATCTGAAAGGTAGGAAAGTAAACGATAGAAGACGCTTGCGGACAGGCGCTTGAAAAGGGTTTCGCCCTCGCGCTGGTCGCGTTTCCCGTAGACGACATCAACACCGGAACGGGCACGTTCCAGCATCGGCATCAAAAGTTCGGGCGGGTCTTGCAGATCGGCATCCAGCACCAGAACATAATCACCACGGGCATGGAACAGTCCGGCGGTCAGGGCCAGCTGGTGGCCATGGTTACGGGAGAGGTCAACAATGACGAGGTGCGGGTCGGTTTTGACAAGCTCCCGCATCAAGGCAGGCGTGTTGTCACGCGAACCATCATTGACGAGAATGATTTCATAACCGTTTATAGATGCGGTACGGCAAACTTCGGTTACACGCTTGTGTAACTCTCCGAGGCTTTCCTCTTCGTTATAGCAGGGGATGACGACCGAGAGTTCCATAGCAGGGGTGATCCTTATCAGCCCGCAGCTTCAGCCTCTTTTTCTCCATCTTTGCCGGCTTTTTTCTTTTTCTTGTCGGCATAGACATAGACGGGAGGCTTGCCCTCTTTAACGGTTTCGGCGTTGACCACAACTTCTTCGAGGTCTTCAATATCCGGCAGTTCGTACATGGTGTCGAGCAGCAGGCCTTCGAGGATTGAACGCAAGCCACGCGCACCTGTGTTGCGTTCGATGGCCTTTTTGGAAATCTCGCTCAGGGCGCCGGCATCGATTGTCAGCTTGACGTTTTCCATGTCGAACAGGCGTTGATATTGTTTGACCAAGGCGTTCTTAGGTTCTGTCAGAATCGAGATCAGGGCTTTCTCATCCAGATCTTCCAGCGTGGCAACAACCGGCAGACGACCTACAAACTCAGGGATCAAACCGAATTTCAGCAAGTCATCGGTTTCGAGTTCTTTCAGAAGCTCACCCGCGCGACGCTCGTCAGGGCCACGGACTTCGGCACCAAAACCAATTGATGTACCTTTGCCCCGCATGGAGATGATTTTCTCGATACCGGCAAATGCACCACCACAGATAAACAGAATGTTTGTTGTGTCCACTTGCAGGAATTCCTGCTGCGGATGCTTGCGGCCCCCTTGCGGTGGAACGGAGGCAACTGTGCCTTCCATCAGTTTCAGCAAAGCCTGCTGAACGCCTTCACCTGACACGTCACGTGTGATGGAGGGGTTGTCACCTTTGCGGGAAATTTTATCGACTTCATCGATGTAAACGATACCGCGTTGTGCGCGCTCAACATTGTAGTCCGATGCCTGCAGCAGTTTCAGAATAATGTTTTCGACGTCTTCACCAACATAACCGGCTTCGGTCAATGTTGTCGCATCGGACATTGTGAAAGGAACGTCCAGAATACGGGCCAGTGTTTGTGCCAGCAATGTTTTACCGGAACCTGTCGGACCAACCAGAAGGATGTTTGATTTGGCGAGTTCAATTTCGCCACTTTTGCCGCCATTCTCTATACGCTTGTAGTGGTTGTGAACCGCCACCGACAGAACGCGTTTGGCGCGATCCTGACCGATCACGTAATCATCAAGAACGGATTTGATTTCGCTTGGTGCAGGTACTGAGCCTTCGCTGCGGCTGACCAGCTGGGTCTTGTCTTCTTCACGGATGATATCCATGCACAACTCGACGCATTCATTACAGATGAATACGTTAGGGCCGGCAATCAGCTTACGAACCTCGTGCTGGCTCTTTCCGCAGAAAGAGCAGTAAAGGGTATTTTTGGTTTCGCTGGAACCTGATTTTGTACTCATCTCGTAAGGCGTCCTGTGTCTTGGTGATACTTTTAAAAGTCGGGGCTAGTAGCCAGTCAAATCGTGGCGGGAGTTCGAATCTCTTCTGTCTAATGTAGCGAACAGTGCTTCTGCCGCGCAAGCCCCCAATTTGATTGATAATGTTGTTTTATTATGTTTTTTTGCAACCCCCGTTGCACGTATCTTTGCGATAGGATAATCAGGGGGCACTAACCTTTGGTAAACAAAAACGGCTAAAATGTCCGAAAGAACTCTCGAAGAGCTGGCTGAAAGCTTCTCCCTGTTTGGTGACTGGGAGGAACGTTATCGCTATTTGATTGATCTGGGTGGACGTTTGCCGCCTATGCCGGAGGAGCTAAAGGTTGAGGAACACCTTGTAAGAGGTTGTACTTCCAAGGTTTGGTTGGTTTCTTCGATACAGGACGGCGTGTTTCACTTTATGGCTGACAGCGATGCCCAGATCGTTAAAGGTCTGGTTTACCTGCTGATGGTGGCTTATCAGGACAAGCCGCTTTCCTTTATCGCTTCCTATAATATTGAAACCGCTTTCGAGCGTTTGGGCCTGCACCAGCATCTCTCGCCCAACCGCCGTAACGGCTTTTTTGCCATGGTGGACAAGATTCGTAAGCTGGCAGCGGCAGCAGCCTAGAAAATCTTAATATGTTTACGGCTGTGTGCCTGCAGCGGTCATTGCGGCGGGGGCCGGTTTGCGGGCGGCATTTTTAAGCTCTTTTTTGACAGCCGCATCATCATACGGGTTACACAGGAAGTTATAAGGACCATTCAGGTCAAGACTGATCGCGATGGTTTTCTTGGCGGTTGTCGGGGCCGGACGGGCCATCAGCCCCTCTCTTGTGACAACGGCCAATGTCGGAACAGATTCAAATCCCATGACATCGACGCCCATATTCTTCTTCTGGCAGATGTCATGAAGCTTTTTTAAGGCTTGCTTCAATCCATCTTTTTCTTCTTCGGATGACTGGTCAATCAGGGCATGGCCCGGAAATTCGAGGGCAAATAATTTGCGGGACTGGTCGCCTTCGAACGGACCTTCGGCTTCGGAGGCATAGTTCCCGATACTGGCAACCAGCTGGTGCACAATCCCCATCAAGGCCTGACGGTGAAAGTCTTCAAGGGAAGGAAAATCATTTTTCAAAGAAGATGCCATTACGGATGGGCCTTTGGTGCGGATGTCGCGGCACAGTTCTTTGCACGCTCCATGGTTTCACCGATAGTTTCACTCGCGCTGATCGGATCACAGGGGAAACCTTTTTCCGCAAAATGGGTATTGATCGTATCAAGGATTTTGCCGTTCAGTTCCTGCGGCTTGCCCACAACGCCGCCTGCCAGCATTTGTGCGCGGCCTTCACTGACGGGGGCTTTGATTGTCGGATCTTCGGGCCAGAGCGAATGGCCACCAAAAGCAGCGGCGGCTGCAATTACCAGCGTCGATAACTTGGCATCTTTAAGATTCTGAAAGCTGCCCAGAACAGTATAAAGGGCATTCCAACCACCTGCGGCCATTTGCAAAGACTCCCATGCTTTATATTTATGAATGCATGGGTTTTATCACATAAAAGAAGGGCGGGGCCAGCTTTTAAGGCTCTTTTTTCTCTTCTTCCTTGGGGCCTTCCTGAGAGGCTGCAGCTGGCTCTGCCTTTGCTTCTGGTGCCGGAGCCTCTTCATTTTGCGCCGCAACATCGGCGGGAGCCGCTGTTTTCCAGTCTTTATAGGTTACGCTTTGCAAGATGGTGGCAAAGACCTCATCCGCGCCGGTGATATATTCACCGGCAATTTCAGCTTCCAGACTAAAGACCGATTTCTTGCCAATCCAGAGCTGGCCGTTATAAATCAGGTCCTGATCGCCTTTCTTGCCGTAGCCCAGAAGGTACGCAATCTTGGCCTCGGGTTTTTCGGTGAATCCGGTTTCATATTCATCAAGCTTGCCGCGTCCGGCCATGGCGATCAGGGTCGTGCGCATGACATCGCCGGTATAGCGTTCATACATGCCGTCTTCAGCGGGGTTGCAGATAACATCGACCGTCAGCGAAGCGGAAAGATCAAAAACTTTAGTGAAGCTTAGAATCTCGTGACATTGTGTCGGATCGTCGGGATTACATTTTTTTCCCATCAAAGGTTCGCTGGGGAGCGTGATGGTGAATTCGCAATTCTCCGGCGAATAGGTGTAGGGCTCGGCCACCGCAGGCAGGCTGATGGTCAGCAGCAAAAGGGAGAGGGCAAGTTTATGCCACATGATCGAGAGCCTTTCTGGTCGGGGGTGTCCATGTCTTCGGGTCGACTTCATTTTGATCGCCCGTGATCATGTCTTTGATTTTGTGTGTACCGTCTTCTTCGGTAATCAGCACAAAGGGGATACCCTTGCGGCTGGCATATTTCAGCTGGTCGGGAAATTTCTTGGCGGCGTGGTACATTTCAACCTTCAACCCGTTCTCGCGCAAAGTGCGGCACAGGGCAATGATATGCGGGCGCTGTTCCTCGCTTGGCATCATGACCATGACGTCGGCGGGGGATTTGCGGCTGGTATCGATTTTTTTCTGGTCGACCATGCGGGCGAACAAACGTGAGAAGCCGATGGAAATACCGACACCCGGCAATTTCTTGTTGATATAGCTGCTGGCCAGATCATCATAGCGACCGCCGGAACAAATCGAGCCATAAGAAGGATCATCAAGGAACACGGTTTCATAAACCGTGCCGGTATAATAATCGAGGCCGCGCACGATAGACAGGTCCGCCACAACCGCCCCTTCGGGGAGGTGGGAAAGTTGGTCGAGAATATCGATTAATTCAGTGAATCCGATATTGAGTGTTTCATTGATGTTGGCAAATGAATTGTATAGCCTACGCAATTCCTCGGCGGTAGAAAATCTAGATGATACTAAACCCTTAAGTAATTTTGTTATTGTTTCAGTATTAACTTCAGGTGTTTTCTTAAGAGTATTGGCTATTAGGATATCTAGTTGCTCTTCAAAGTTATGAATTTTTTCTTTCTTATCTATTAGGGAGAGTAATTCCGTTTTGCAGGCAAGATCATATTTTTCAAAAAATCCTAATAAAATCTTCCTATTGCTAATCCGTATCTGGATTTTCTCATTTTCCATCCCGGGCAGGCCGTTCATCACTTCCCACATAATAGCGGGGAGTTCGGCATCGAAATGCAGCGGCAGGTTATCAACGCCGATCACGTCGATATCGCACTGGTAGAATTCACGAAAGCGTCCGGCTTGGGGTCGTTCGCCGCGCCAGACGCGCTGCATCTGGTAACGCTTGAACGGGAAAACCAGATCGTTGAAATTCTGGGCGACGTATCGGGCGAGTGGCACGGTCTGGTCGAAGTGCAGGGCAAGGCGCGCATCGCTCTTGTCGTTTTCGTCCTTATGCAGGCGTTCGATGACATAGATTTCCTTGTCCACTTCGCCCTTGGCGCGCAGGACATCCAGTTCTTCGACGCTGGGGGTTTCGATGGAGCAAAAGCCATAGGATTCAAAAACGCGGCGGATATGGTCAAACCATTGCTGCTCGATCAGGCGCACCTCGGGCAGCCATTCGGGGAAGCCGGTAACGGGGCGGGGTTTGTAAACTTTGGGTTTGGATGCAGCGTCGGACATGGCTGATGTATTTTCCAGAATTATGGGTATTTATTTCTTGTCGTAATCTATAAAACTTTCTAGGGTTTGAACATCCAAGAATAATCAATAAAGGCATAATAATGCTGGATAACAGGAAACAGGTTTTAAAATTAAGGGAAGAATTCCGTAAAAAATCCGGACAGTTCTTTATTCCGCTGGGCGGGTATGACGACAAGACGGCCGCCAAACGCGAAATTTCAAACCTGACAACGACCCTATACAATCACTTGCCGCTGGTGCGGGCGATCACGGACGCCGCCAGTGATAAGCCTGTTTATGTCGGTTATGATGGCCGTTCACCCGAAACGCGCAATGGAACCTATACCAGTAATCTGCTGTTGCTGCATGAAGCTGCCGATGAGTCATCGCTATCCTTCATCCATGCCTATAGTCACGAGCTTGTGCATCTTGATCAGGACAGGCGGGGTTTGTTACGCGAGGATGCCAAGGTACCGCCACCGGAAAAATTGACGGCCTATCTGGCCCATAATCTGATGCTGGAAGCCGCGGCGTATGCCACCGAAGCGGTGAGTATGTATTATATTTCCGAATGGTCCAGACTGCGCGATGTGGATGAGGAAGTAGAAGGCTATTTTGATGAATATGCTTCGGCTATTCCTTCCAATCTATATCTACGTTCGATCATTGAAGATGCCGTCGGTGATAACAAACGGCAGACATTCAATAGTCTGAAACCGGCATGGCAGGCTGTATTCCAGCACTTCTTTGCCCCTGACTCAGATCATGTGAAAAATTATATCGAACAATTCGGGCGGGTCTATCTGGACAGAATTCATAAAGGTCAGGTTGACTGGTCAGGCGGAGAAAAGTGGGGCGGCGTGGCTGAATTGGAGGCTATTACAACTCTGCCGGGATGGGGAAAAGTATTTCCCAAAGCGGCCCTGCCTGTACTGAACAGGCAAATCATGACCACGGTCACGCAGGACAAATACCTGATGATGATTGATGTTGTGCGCGGGTTTGCCAATAGCCGGATGCCGACAGAACAACGTGTTCTCAAGATGTTGCTGGATATGAAGCCGTAACGCCGGACGGCCTATTTTCTTTGTTTTTCTTCGAAGAGTTCGATCAGGCGGGTAGTAAGCGCGCCTGCCAGTTCATCGGCATCGGCAATTGTTACAGCCCGTTTGTAATAGCGTGTGACATCGTGGCCGATCCCGATGGCGGTCAATTCGACATCAGATACGCTTTCGATCCATGCAATGACATGGCGCAGATCAAGCTCCAGAATATTGGACGGGTTGACCGAGAGGGTCGAGTCATCAACCGGCGCGCCATCGGAAATCACCATCAGAATTTTGCGCTGTTCGGGGCGGGCGGCCAGACGGTTATGCGCCCAGACCAGAGCCTCGCCGTCGATATTTTCTTTTAGCAAACCTTCTTTCAGCATCAAACCCAGATTTTTACGTGTGCGCCGCCACGGGGTATCGGCAGCCTTGTATATAATATGGCGAAGATCATTCAGGCGGCCGGGCAGAGGCGGACGCCCTGCCAGTATCCATGCATCACGTGATTTTCCGCCTTTCCATGCGCGGGTGGTGAAACCCAGAATTTCAACCTTCACACCGCAACGTTCCAGCGTGCGGGCCAGAATATCCGTGCAGATGGCGGCAATCGCAATCGGGCGACCCCGCATGGAACCGGAGTTATCAATCAGCAACGTCACAACCGTATCGCGGAATTCTGTTTGACGTTCCTGCTTGAAGGAAAGAGGAACAGTCGGGTTGGCAACAATGCGGGCAAGGCGTGCACTATCAAGCAAGCCTTCATCAAGGTCGAAAAGCCAGCTACGTGTTTGCTGTGCCATTAATTTGCGTTGCAGGCGGTTGGCAAGTTTTGTGATGACAGATTGCAGATGGGCCAGTTGCTGGTCGAGCATGTTGCGAAGGCGGTCAAGTTCTTCCGGTTCAGCAAGGTCTTCGGCTTTGACAATCTCGTCATATTGCGAGGTATAGATATGATAGCGGCCATCAGGACCTGCAAGAAAATTGTTGGGCGGCCTTTTGGGAGGGGAACCGCTTTCTTCACCTTCGGTGTCCGACTGGACTTCCTGTTCCGATAGGTCCTCGGCGCCTGATTGAGAAGCTTCGCCCGTGTCTTCGGTGTCCTGTGCAGCCTCTACGCCTTCGCTGCCGCCTAAGGATTCAGGTTTTTCTTCTTCGGCTTCTGTTGTTTCCTCGGTGGCCTGATCCTGTTGCAGATTGGCTTGGGCCTGTTCATCATCTTCGTTGTTACCGTTTTCAGGGTCTTCCTGACCATCCATGTTCATCTGTTCGATCAACAGGCGGGCTTGTCTGGCAAACAGCTTTTGATCCTGTAACAGGGGTTTCAGGCTTTGCAGACCTTTATCGCCTAAATGGTCCTTGATCCACGGTGTCCATTCCTCGACCAGCTTCTGCGCCGAAGGCGGGATAGCTTCGCCTGTCAGGGACAAACGCGCCATAATGTGCAACGCATCGGCCATGTTGGTCTGGTCACGGTTATCTATATTCTGGTAGCCGAGGCGGTGACATTTTTCTTCAAGCGCCGTATTCAGGTTTTGGGCAACGCCTTGCATCTGGTTGGCGCCTATGGCTTCGCAGCGTGCCTGTTCCAGTGCATCCAGTACGGCCTGTGATGTCAAATCCATAACCGTGTTTTGGTTGTGAAGGACAGGGTCATGATGCTGTAGGCGCAAGGCTTTGGCATCGGCATCACCGCGGACCAGTGCTTTGCTATGTTCGTTCATATCCTTGTCGGGCAGGGGCAAACGGGCGCGTCCCTGACCATGTGGTGTCCTCAGGCGGCTTTCACCGGCCTGCTCCAGTGAACTGAAATTGACATCGGCATCAGGCTTGCGCGCCAGTGCCCGCAGCGTAGCTGCCGTCGCTGACTTGAATTGTTCGAATTTGTCATTCAGGTCATTTGGCATGGGCAAATACTATTCGGCTTGCGGCGCGGCATTTTCTGCAGAGGCATCAGTAGGAGCAGGTTCTGCTGTTGTCTCAGGATGTGCTTCTTGTGCCAGAGGTGCGGCCTGTGCGGGGGCTATCACCGGTTTCTTGGTTTGGAAGAAAAGCCAGTCCCATGTTGTCCCTTGGTAAAGGGTATCTGTTGTGCAGTCATGAGCCATTGAGCTGATCTCTGTGTAGAAAGCCTGCCCGCCATACTCTTGCACCAGATTGACCATATCCGAAGATAAATGCGATGGCATCTGGGTGTCGTTTGCGCCATGAATGGCCCATAAAGGGACTTTTGTCATCTTGGGGCTGTCTTCGGGCGCCCATCCACCGCTAATCGCGATGGCGGCTGCAAAAACATCAGGGTAGTAAAGGCTGGCGCCAAAAGCACCCGTGCCACCTTCATCGCATCCCATGACATAGATGCGTGATCTGTCAACGGGCAGGGTGGCAACCAAACCCTTTACGAGGGCCATTACATCATGAATGGCTTCGTTCGGGTTGTGCGGAACGGTCTTGCCATTATAGGTCAATGATTGCGGACTGGCCCATGTACGCTTGAGTGGCAGGGCTGGTACTACAACGATTGAAGGAAAGGAAACCTGCATGTCATAAGAGGCCAGATGCTTGGCCGCAGGAGCCTTGCCATCGGTGCCGTGCAAAACCAGCACGAGAGGAAACTGTACATTCTCCGGATAGGGCGGCGCCGGTCGCATTAGAAAATATGTAAGCGGGACGGGTTTTTTGTTTTTTGTGGGGGGCACGAATTGAAGACGGTCATAAATGGCCGTTTCTTCATCCATAGGCATTTCATTACGCAAGGGGTCAGGCCCCTTTTTCAGCATATCGGTAATACCGGCATAGGCAGGCAGGGCCGTCAGGATGATTGCTCCCCAAAGAGCAAAGGAAAGCAATCGCGTGCCCATGAGGGTTTAACCTTTCTTTTGACTGTAAAGCCAGTCCCAGAATTGAGGGGTGTAAATAGATGGTGAGCCGCATTCATGCTTCATATTTTCAAAGAGAGTGAAGTAGGCCACGCCCCCTTGTTGCTGAGACATGGTGATGGTGTCACTGCTGTTATAGTGGCTGTACATTTGATCGTTCGTGCCATGGAATGCGGCCAGGGCAGTCTTGTGCATATTGCTGGTTTCCTTGGGGCTCCATGTGGCGCCGACGGGCACAGCGGCTGCAAACGTATCAGGATAAAGTTGTGCTGCACCAAAGGCGCCGATGCCACCCATGTCGCAGCCATTGACATAGATGCGTGCCGGATCAATCGGGTGCGAGGCTTTTATCTTTTCTACCAACTGTATCAATTGGGGGATCGCATGCTGTGTAGGGCTTAGACGACCCGGATCAGCCCAGCGCATATTGCGGGGGAGTGCGGGAATAATAACATAGGAAGGATGGGGCTTGCGGACGGATTCTAGTAGCAGGTAATAACCGGCTTCGGCAAAACCATCAACCCCGTGCAAGAGCACAACCAGAGGATATTTTGTCTGATCCGGTGCTTCTTCTTCTCCTGCTGCGGGGGGCTGTGTTTCGCCTTCGGTGGTGGCAGGTGTCTGGCCCGCATCAGGAGTTGCTGTCGCAGTATCAATGGTTGGTGACAGTATAAAATACGTCATTTGAATGGGGGTGCCATCATTTCCATCCAGAATGATTGTACGCTTTTCGTAGTAAGGGGTGTATTCCTTGACCGGTTTGTCATTAAGCGGTTGCCAGATTTTGGCATCGGGTTGCGCGGCATCGACCATCAAATCCGATAGTCCTGCGGGTGCCAGAGTGTCAGCAGAAAATGGATTTTCTTGTGCAGAAGCTTTTGAATTGGTGCCGATAAAGCTGGCCAGTGATAGAACGGTAATCAGGCAGATAATCTTCTTCATTTTATACTCACGCTAAATTAGTGGTTTTAAGCATTATATGACTTTAAAAGATCGACGCCGAAGCAGCGCTGGTAATATTCACAGACGGTGGGGCGTTCGGCTTCATCGCATTTATTCAGGAAGCTGAAACGGAAAGCCAGATCACGGTCATCAAAAATTTTGGTATTCTCAATCCAGCTTAAAACGGTGCGCGGGGACATCAATGTGGACAGATCGCCATTGATAAAACCCTGACGGGTCATGTCGGCCAGTCTTACCATGGCGCTAATGTCTTTGCGGCCTTCCTCTGTATCAAAAGAGGGGTACTTGGCCAGCATGATGCGCGTTTCATCATCGTGCGGCAGGTAGTTGAGGGTGACCACAATATTCCAGCGGTCCATTTGGCCTTGGTTGATTTGCTGTGTGCCGTGATACAGACCGGTGGTATCACCCAGTCCAACAGTATTGGCCGTAGCAAACAGGCGGAAACCCGGATGAGGGCGAATGACAGTGTTTTGGTCGAGCAGGGTGAGGCGGCCTTCGGCCTCCAGTACGCGCTGGATTACAAACATCACATCGGGGCGCCCGGCATCATATTCATCAAAGACGAGGGCTACAGGGTTTTGTAAAGCCCATGGCAGCATGCCCTGTTTATATTCCGTAATTTGCTTGCCGTCCCTCAGGACAATCATATCCTTGCCCAGAAGATCAATACGGCTGACGTGGCTATCCAGATTGATACGGACGCAGGGCCAGTTGAGGCGGGCTGCCACCTGCTCGATATGGGTTGATTTGCCTGTGCCATGGTAACCCTGAATCATCACGCGGCGGTTATTGGCAAAACCGGCAAGGATGGCCAGTGTGGTTTCGCGGTCGAACTGATAGGTTTCATCACGTTCGGGCACGTTGGGGTGTTCGACACTAAAGCCGGGGACTTTCCAATCGACATCGATGCCGAATGTTTCGCGTACGTCATAGGTGGTATCAGGCAGGGTTGTGTAGTGCGGATTATTTGTGGTGAGGCCTGCCGTATCATAAGAACCGGGGAGATCAGTTTTATCTGTCACTTTTTATGGGCCTTTTCTTCGTATTGTTCGAACTTCTCATAAGCAAGTCGCAGGATTGTATAAGACATATTGATCGTTTTGATCATTTCTTCTGCCTTGGGATCACCCGGATTCACATCTGGATGATACTTCTTAACCAGCTCTTTGTAACGGGCTTTGATCACATTCATATCAACGGGCGGGGCGAGGCCGAAGATAGCTAAAGCCTCTGTTTCCGGCGTACTCCGGTCAATCGTACGGGTTTGCTCGCGGCGCGGAGGCTCTTCTTCTGTAAAATGATAGGTTTGCCATGCCTTACGGCGTAACTGCTCGGCCATCGCCTCGTTGGTGTCATAACGGCGGGTGGGACGATCCCACAGCGTGCTGCGGATAATCTGCTCCTCGATTTCAGGGGTAGACATACCGGAGAAAAAGTCCCAAGCCTTGTTATATTCCTGCACATGGGGCAGGCAAAACCAGTAATAATGATTGCTTAGAGAGCGGTCACGGGGGGCTTTGTATTCGCCATGCTCGCGGCAGCCTGGCATATCGCAATGGCGGACACCAGACCGGTGATTGGATGTATCATCGGCAAATTCAGCGGACCCGGGTTTTAGACGTATTTTTGGCATACTCTTGATATTATGGGGCTTTATATGGATTCAGACAAGAAACAGGTCAAAAGATACGGAAATATATGATGAGTTTAGCAGAGCAGATCAATAGCGTTCTTACGCAGGCCCTAAAACCTTTGGAAATTCAAGTGGTTGACGAGAGTTCCCTGCATGAGGGTCATGCCGGCGCGCGTCCTGGCGGGGAAACCCATTTCAGGGTAAGGGTGGTTGCAGATGCGTTTAGAGGTAAGAACCGGATTGAACGCCATCGTATGGTAAATGAACTTCTGTCCGAACAGTTTGCGGGACGACTGCATGCGCTTAGCCTTAGTCTTTCTGCGCCGGAAGAGGTGTAGTCAAGAAAATACAACTAAAAGTTTTTCTCTCAATAGTTGCAAATTAAAAATTTGTATATAATATCTCGTGTATTCTTTTGAATTGAGGATGCACACGTATGGCAGGCCTTGATACGTGAAGATATTAAGATTTGAAGGGGAAATCATGATTTATAACGAAGTGACGTCCGTAAGTCGTTCTGAAGCTATGGGAGAATCTGAAGCTGAGGGCGAAGCACATAAAAGCACACTGGTAAGCAGAAATATTACTGTCATGGGGCGGCGTACATCTGTGCGTCTGGAACCGGAGATGTGGGGGGCCTTAAGGGAGATAGCCCGCAGGGAGGGCTGCAAAATTCATGATATATGCTCCCTGATCCATTTGAGAAAGAACGGGGATACGTCACTGACGGCGGCGATCCGTGTTTTCCTGATGCTGTATTACCGTGCGGCGGCGACAGAGGACGGGCATCGCAAAGCAGGCCATGGCAGTTTCGAGCAAATGGTAGAAAGAGCCCGTATTCCCACCGAAGTTTTTAGCAAGAAAAAACGTTCTTATAGCCAGCTATCTTCCGTGCCGGTGGGCAGCGTTGTTTCTTTAAAGAATGACGGACAGGTCTCATCGGCCATTTGATGACGAGAGTGTTAACAAAGAATTTTATAACCAAATTATATTAACGTTCGCCCCTCTCCTTTACGGGAGAGGGGCTTTTAATTCCAAGGCTGTGCCTAACCTGGAGCGAATCCACAATGCCAGCCGTTATATAAGGCGGTTAGGCGGGGCTGCGCCTTAGGCAGCGCGACCCATATCGAGGAATTTTTGCTGGCGACGACGGACCAGTTTTGCACCATCCCATGGTGTTAGTTCACGCAAGGATTTATCAATCTGGTGGGCCAGTGTGGCAATCATTTCTTCCTTGTGACGATGGGCGCCACCGATAGGCTCAGGGATGATGCCGTCAATCAGTTTCAGCGCGTAAAGATCTTCGGCTGTCAGCTTCAGGGCTGTGGCAGCATCATCCGCATTTGACGCACTACGCCACAAAATAGAAGCGCAGCCTTCCGGCGAGATCACGGAATAGATTGAGTGTTCGAGCATGTAAACACGGTCTGCCGCGGCGATCGCAATCGCACCACCGGAACCGCCTTCGCCGATGATCACGGAAACCATCGGCACCTTGACGTTCAGGCATGATTCAATCGAGCGGGCAATCGCTTCGGCCTGACCGCGCTCTTCCGCACCGACACCGGGATAGGCTCCGGCTGTGTCGACCAGAGAAATAATCGGCAATTGATATTGCTCAGCCAGATTCATAAGGCGAATGGCTTTGCGGTAGCCTTCGGGGCGCGCCATACCGAAATTGTGTTTAATACGGCTTTCTGTATCACGGCCTTTTTCGTGGCCCATGATGATGACGGAGCGGCCATTGACACGACCCATGCCACCAATCAGCGCCTGGTCTTCACCAAAGTTGCGGTCACCAGCAAGCGGTGTGAAGTCTTCAACAAAGCCATCGATATAATCAAGGAAGTGGGGGCGGTCCTGATGACGGGCCACTTGAACTTTTTGTTGGGCTGTAAGCTTGCCGTAGGTTTGTTTCAGCAGGCGGTCAGCTTTGACTTGCAGGCGGCCAATCTCTTCAGAGATGTTGACAGTTGAGTCGCTGCTTACATTCTTCAGTTCTGCAATTTTTGCTTCCAGCTCAAGGATCGGTTTTTCAAATTCAAGCTTGCTCATCATACACCCGTATAGTCAGGGAAAATAAATCAGGCAGACCTTATCATAAAGCCTGCCTGATTCGAATAAACTTTTTAAATCTTATGGATTATACATCCGTTCCGGTTTTAGCTAGTGGATGCTTTTCTTCCACTGTTTTCTTGGCCTTTTCACCCAGAATGTGAGTGTAAATCTGTGTTGTCGCAATGTCGGCGTGACCGAGCATTTTCTGTACGGAACGCAGATCCGCGCCATTGCTGAGCAGATGTGTCGCGAAAGCGTGGCGCAGGATGTGCGGGCTTACGCGATCAGCATCGATACCGGCTGTTTCAGCCAGATCTTTCAGCAGTTGTGCAAAACGTTGACGTGTCAGGTGACCGCTTTCGGATGTACGTGACGGGAACAGCCACTGGGCCTGAGAACCTTTGTCTTCAGGGTTGATGAACTGTTGACGAACATCGAGATATTTTTTCACCGAGCGTTGTGCTGGCTCTGAAAGGGGAACCATACGCTCGCGACCGCCTTTACCGGCAACCATCAGAAACTGCATATCTTCGCCAATCGCAGACATCGGCAGACCAACCAGTTCGGAAACGCGCAGGCCTGTGGCATACAGCATCTCGAGCAGGCAAACCAGACGAACACTGTCGGCACCGCCTGTTTCGCCAGCAACCTTGATCAGTGTGCTTACTTCTGACTCGGACAGTGTCTTCGGCAGCGTGCGGCCTTGTTTCGGGCTTTCGATGGCGGATGTCGGATCGTCCTTGCGGATGTTTTCCGATACCAGATAACGATAGAACTGGCGCAGGGCTGACAAACGACGGGCAACAGTGCGTGTTGCGATCTGTGATTTGTTCTGACCTTTTACGTGGATACGGATACCCAGATCTTCGAGATAAACTTTGATTTCTTCCGGAGTGGCATCAATGATCTCTTTGCTGGCTTTTTCGCGCAGCTGGAGGCTGAAATCCGCAAGGTCACGCCAGTAGGCCTGACGTGTATTCATTGCCGCGCCACGCTCGGTTGTGAGCATATCAAGAAACGAATCCACCAAGGGATGCAGTTTCGGCTTAGGCATTGCTGGACGACCTGGACGTGCCATTTTATATTCTCCTATTTTCCTTTACTCAAACCCATGATGGCTTCACTGGCCAATTCACGAGCCTCGCTTGTTAACCCCACTGTTTTCAATCCATCAATCACTTCAGCAAGCACAGCCGGATCCAGTTTGGAGGGCGGTATATCACCGAGAGCAATCGAACTTAATAGAATAACTTCACCTAAGCGTTGGTCTTTTTGCGCAGAGACAAGAGACTCCATTAAGTCACTAGATGGCATTACATAATCGTAATTATTTGGGGCTGTCAAGCCATCTTGTTTTTCATAAACTTCTTCGGGGCTAATATTATGTAATTTATTGGCCGTGTCAAGCTTTTCTATGACCTTAAATACAAGAGTTTTAGAGGTTTCAGGCAGTTTTCCCGTAAGTTCCTGAAAAATGGCCGCTTTCGGCATTTCTTCTGTGGAAAAGTTTTGCAGGGCGGCGTTTGCTATGGCCAATCTTAATGCCTGATTATTGGCAGCCCCTGACTCGGCCTGATTCCATAGATTTTTCTCCAGAGCAGGGCTTAAAGGGGCGCCGGCAATCAATCCGATTCTTGCTATGTTTTGGACCAGTTGGGGGCCCATATTTTCGTCACTGAGCGTAGCAATATGCTCGGCAAACGGGGTCAGCATGGAGGGCGGATATTCCGAAGCCAGGCTAAGGGCTTCATGGGCGAGCTTCTTTTTCTGGTCTTTATCACGAGCTGCGCTATAGGCCTGATAATAGGCAGGCAGCACCATCCAGCCCTTGGCCTTCTGGCGGTCCTTGCTTTCCAGTTTGATATCACTGTAGTAGCTGCCAAGCTCGGCTGGGGTAATCATCCCGCGTCTAACGGCAGAGTCCCATAACGGCAGCTTGATTTCAGCGGGTGTGTCCTGAACCATCATCAAGAGACCAATCGCATGAGAGGGGGCTGTATCGATATCGCTCAGGTCCAGTTTACCAAGGACTATACGATTATCATTAAGCAGCAGCGCCAATTCTATCGGTGTGTAGTCTTTGAGATCGTCGATTTTACGCGGGGTTACTTTATAACCGGGCTTATCAAACACATAGCCCAAAACCTTGCTGTCAGCTGTTGCTGCTTTGATTTCAGGGGCATCGGCAAACTTTTTCAGGTTTTTGCCAGCCATTTTGCCAAGGATAAAATCACAGACGGCAGAGGCCTGCTGCCAAAAGGGCTGCTCGTTGAAGCGCACATACATGGTTTTTGTTTCAAGACAGGCCACAGTCGGTTGATGGCTAAAGAAAAGGGATTGGACGCCGGCGCGGGCCAGACGCTCGTGGTAGGCAATCGCCTGATCAGCCATATAAAGCTGGGAAGCTTGCAGGTAGGAACCTGAATCAAGCAGTTTTTCGATGCGGATGGTTTGAAAATCTTCGCCTGCCTGAATAGAGCCTCTGTTTTCCATCAGGGTGGCATCTGAACTTGTGAGCAGGGCGCGCTGGTTCATGCGCTGTAATACGGCGTAATAACGCGGAGAGGGTAATTGGTTGACCAATTCGAGTATTTGCTTGCGTGATGAGCCATCCCACAAATCTATGCCCAGACTACCGCTGGCGGAATGTCTTAATGTACCAAGCGATTCCAGATCTGTGAAATTAACCTTGAGGGTGGCGGGTATCCGCGTGGCTTTTTTGTCGGCGTTAACCTGCTGGGGTTCAGTCTCGGCAGTTCCGGATTGTTCCTGTTGTGCAGAATCATCTCCCGTTATCTCTGCGTCTGCTGTTTCCGAAGGGCTGTCGGCGGCTTCACTGTCCACTGCTGTTTCTTCGGCAGACTTGTTTTCACCTTCTTGAGCCTCTTTTACGGCAGCGTTCTCCGTAGATGTGTCCGGTTGGGCAGATTCATCCGGCTTTTTTTCAGCTTCTGTAGGAGCAACTGCTTCCTTTTTTACTGTCTTCTTGGGTGTGCTGCCGGAAGTTTTTTTTACAGGCGCTTCTTCATCTTCCTTGTAACGCTGCATTGTTGCTTTTGATTTGATAGAGCCGCCCATGCGGTCATCGGTTTCGCGATAACGATAGGCAGGAGTCTCGGTCTTGCGTTCTTCCGCAGAGGCTTGCGTCAGGCCAGGAATGTAGAGGAACGTCCCCGTAATCAGGGCAAGCAGTAAAAAAACACTGCAAATAGCGGTTAGAAGGCGCTGATTCATGGGGTGACACTACCTTTATTGTAGAAGGTGTCATTCGATACAGTGCGTGTAATTTGCTTCTGGGCCACAGGGACGTCAATCATGGCAACGGCTACAAAAGCAGCCAGCGCCAATAGGACGGTCAAACCTGATACAATAGCTATAAACTTCATAATTCCGGGACTCGCTCGATTCTCACTAAACGCTAAAGAACAGATGGTTTAAATTCAATACCTCCTGAAGGTGTATTCAGGTGTTATCCATTGTTTTACCATGGCAGCCATGGCATAACTGGGGCATGATTTTTGACGAGCAGAAGATATTTTCGATACGGGCAAGGCTGGATCGGCCGCTGGTGTTGACGGGCATGATGGGTGTGGGAAAAACGCGCTTAGGTAAAATGTTGGCAGAGGCATTGGGGTGGCCTTTTTATGATTCGGATGAAGAAATTGAGAAAGCCGCAGGCTTAAGCATTCCCGAAATTTTTGAAAAATATGGCGAGCCGCATTTTCGTGACGGCGAGCGCCGCGTCATCAAAAGGCTTCTGGAGAATCCAAAGAGCGTGATTGCCACAGGCGGCGGCGCAGTGATGAATCCTGAAACAGCGGCTGATCTTCTGGCTGACTCTATTTCGATCTGGATTAAGGCTGATCTGGATACCATGGTTGCCCGTACCGCCAAGACTGATAAACGACCGTTGCTTAAAGAGGGCGATCCCCGTGAGATACTTTCCCGTCTCATCGAGGTTCGTTATCCGGTTTATGATAAGGCACCCGTCCATGTTGACAGCAGTCTGGGTGAAACAGAAGAAATAGTCGCCGACATGTTAGGCCAGATTTATACTGTTTTGATGCGGGCGGGTAGGGAAGAGGCTGTAATCAAATGACAAAAGATGTTATTCATGTAGATCTGGGTGATAGATCCTATCCTATTCGTATAGGTACTGATGCTTTTGCAGAGACTTGCAAAGAACTGAATATGGCCGACAATGTCAGTCATATTTTTATTCTAACTGACGAGAATGTCGATCGTTTGCATGGTGCTTCTATCAGAAAAGCATTACCGCAGGCTTTGATGTTGGCCCTGCCGGCGGGAGAGCAGACAAAGTCCTATGAAGGTTTGGAAACGGTTCTTGATTGGTTGCTGGACCATAAAGTGGATCGCAAATCCGTTCTGGTGGCTTTGGGGGGCGGTGTTATTGGCGATCTGGGTGGGCTGGCTGCGGCTCTCGCTTTGCGCGGCATCTCGTACATTCAAATTCCGACGACATTATTGGCACAGGTTGATAGCTCTGTAGGTGGAAAAACCGCGATTGACACCAGACAGGGTAAAAATCTGGTCGGGGCTTTCTATCAGCCGCAGGCCGTCTATGCCGATACAAGCTTTCTCTCAACGTTGCCGCTGCGAGAGATGAAGGCCGGTTATGCCGAAATTGTAAAATATGCCTTTATCAGGGATGCCGGTTTTTTCGAGTGGCTGGAAACAAATGGTACAGCCGTACTGGCGGGTGACCCTGCGGCGGTGATCGAAGCTGTACGGCAGTCATGTCTGCACAAGGCCCGTGTCGTTGCAGAAGACGAAAAAGAAGAAAAAGACATCAGGGCGCTTTTAAATTTCGGTCATACATTTGGTCATGCGCTTGAAAAATTACTTTCGTATGACGGGCGCCTGCTCCATGGTGAGGCCGTGGCGATTGGTATGACTATGGCATTTGATTTATCTGTCAGGATGAATCTGTGTGAAGCTGCCGATCGTGATAGAGCTGTAGCTCATATGAAGGGCGTGGGATTGCTGACTTCGGTGGCGCAGGTGCCTGCTTTGAAGGAATTTTCTGTAGAGCAGATTGTGAATGCCATGATGAACGATAAAAAATTTGCGCAGGGTAAAATGGCATTTGTGCTTTGCCGCCATATTGGGGAAGCCTTTGTTAGCCGTGAGGCTGTCATTGATGATGTGCGTAAGACTGTTGAAAATAATATAAAGGGTTAAATAAAAAATGGAAACCGAACTGCTTCTTTCTATTGGTGCTATTGCCGTATTGTTGCTGTTCTCGGCTTTTTTTTCCGGCTCGGAGACGGCGCTGACAGCTTCGAACCAGTCGCGTATGCATGGCCTTGAAAAACAAGGAAACAAAAAGGCAGCGATGGTTAATCGCATTAAAGAACAGAAAGAAAAAATGATCGGGGCGTTGCTGCTCGGGAATAATCTGGTGAATATTGCCGCGTCGGCGCTGGCAACCAGCGTTCTTATTTCTCTGTTCGGGGATACCGGCGTTTTTTATGCCACGATTGTCATGACTATTCTGGTTTTGATTTTCTCGGAGGTTCTGCCGAAGACCTATGCCATTCACCATTCCGATAGCATGGCGATGTTTATAGCCAGACCTATGAAGCTTATGATTGCGGCATTATCGCCCGTAACCTTTCTGATTGCCGGAATAGTGCGTTTTATCCTTAGGCTATTTGGTGCCGATGTATCGCAAGTTTCCAGTGAAAACCACATGGAAGTATTGCGTGGCGCCATCGAACTTCATCAGGGTTTGGATGAGGAAACAGTCGAGCAGCGGGCAATGCTCCATTCAGTCCTTGACTTGGCGGATTTGGAAATTGGCAAGGTCATGACCCACCGTCGTCAGGTGGAGATGCTGGATGCCGGACAGCCTACAACTGAGATTATTAGCGAGATTCTGGATAGCCAATATTCGCGTTTGCCGGTTTGGCGGAATGAGCAGGACAATATTGTCGGTGTTGTTCACGTTAAGTCTATCCTTAAAGAGCTTCAGGTCAAAGGCATGAAACCCGAGGACATCGAGATCGATAAAATTGCGGTAGAGCCTTGGTTTGTTCCGATTACCACAACACTCTTTGACCAATTGCAGGCTTTCAGGGCCAGGCGCGAGCATTTTGCGTTAGTTGTTGACGAGTATGGCAGCTTCATGGGTATTGTGACGCTGGAAGATATTCTGGAAGAAATCGTCGGTGATATTGATGATGAAACCGACGAGATTGTAACGGGTGTGCGTCGTCAGCCGAATGGCTCCTTTATGGTTGATGGCACTGTAACAGTACGCGAACTTAATCGTGAATTTGGTTGGGGATTGCCGGAAGGTGATTACTCTACAATCGCGGGCTTATTGCTTTATCAGGCACAACGGTTGCCGGAAGTAGGACAATCCTTCCTGTTCTTTGGTTTCCGCTTTGATGTGGTGCGCCGTATGCGCCATCAGGTGACGATGGTTAGAATTACCCCGCCCGCAAAAGAAATGGCGCAAGAAGAAAAGAAAGCGGCCTCGTAGGAGGCCGTTTTATTGTTCGCTCTTAAATCAATCCTGACTTAATCAAGTTTGCCATGACAATGTTTGTATTTCTTGCCTGAGCCGCAAGGGCAGGCGGCATTGCGTTGGACGCTGCCCCATGTTGACGGATCATCAGGGTTAAAAACCCGCTTTTCAGGGAAAGGCTGCACGTTATTGCGCATACCTGCGGGTTCTGTTGCTGTGCCTATACCTGTTCCCATCAGGGCAGGGTCCTGACGTGTTGTTTGCATCTTCTGCTGTTGGACAGCAGCCTGACGCAAAACTTGAGCGGCAGCTTCCTGATCGATGCTGAACTCTACGAAGCACAGTGTCTTGGTCACGCTCTCACGCAGCTGCGAAAGCATTTGCTCGAACATTCCAAACGCTTCTGTTTTGTATTCGTTCAGCGGGTCACGCTGGGCGAACGCACGCAGGTTGATCCCCTGACGCAGGTGGTCAAGTTGCAGCAAGTGCTCTTTCCAGTGTCCGTCCAATTGTTGAAGGACCATCGCCTTTTCCAGCTTGCGGAACATTTCCGGCCCTGTCTGGGTGGCTTTCAGGGCCATCTTACGATCTGATTCATCGATCAGACGTTCCAGAATTTCTTCATCCGCAATACCTTCTTCCTTGGCCCAGTCATCAACCGGCAGATCAAGATTCAGGATAGCCTGTGTTTCCGATTTAAGAGCAGCCGTATCCCATGCATCGGCATAGGAGCGCGGAGGGATAAAGCGCTGGACCATTTCTTCAATGACGTCATGGCGCATGCCGGTAACCAGCTCTTCGATGCTGTCGGCGGCCATGATTTCACGGCGCTGTTCGTAAACAACCTTACGCTGGTCATTCATGACGTTATCGAATTTCAGCAGATTTTTACGAACTTCGAAGTTATGACCTTCGACTTTGGCTTGTGCGCGCTCGAGGGCTTTGCTGATCCACGGGTGAACCAGAGCTTCGCCATCTTTAAGGCCAATATGTTTGTGTGCCAGCAGAACTTCCATCTTTTCGGAGCCAAAAATGCGCATCAAATCGTCTTCGAGTGACAGGAAGAAAATTGAAGCGCCCGGGTCACCCTGGCGTCCTGAACGGCCACGTAACTGGTTGTCAATGCGGCGTGATTCATGGCGCTCTGTACCAATAACGAACAGACCACCCGCCTGTTTCACAACCTCACGGTTCTTTTCAATTTCCTCGCGGATTTTGGCTATTGCTTTCTGGCGATCGGCTTCCGGCATGTCTTCGGGGACATCACGCTTAACGCGCATATCAAGGTTGCCGCCCAACTGGATGTCGGTACCGCGACCGGCCATGTTGGTGGCAATAGTCACAGCGCCGGGGTAACCCGCTTGCGCGATGATATAGGCTTCTTGCTCGTGGTGACGGGCGTTCAATACCTGATGCGGAATTTTAAGTTTGGTCAGTTTTGCAGAAAGTGTTTCAGATTTTTCAATAGAAACGGTACCGACCAGAACAGGTTGCTGACGATCACGGCAAGCCTGAATCTGGGCAATAATTGCGCCATCCTTTTCTGCCAGCGATTTGTAGATTTTGTCGTCATGGTCGATACGGGCAACGGGCAAGTTTGTGGGAACTTCAACAACACCCAGATTGTAAATTTCGGCAAATTCGGAAGCTTCGGTCAGGGCCGTCCCTGTCATACCGGCCAGCTTTGGATATAGACGGAAATAGTTCTGGAAGGTAATCGAAGCCAGTGTCTGGTTCTCGCTCTGGATCTTTACGTTTTCTTTTGCTTCCAATGCCTGATGCAGGCCTTCTGAATAGCGGCGGCCCTCCATCATGCGGCCTGTGAATTCATCAATAATCACGACTTTGTCGTCCTTAATGATGTAGTCACGGTCCAGAGCAAAAACCAGATGCGCGCGCAAGGCTTGATTGACGTGATGTACCAAGCTGATGTTATTGGCGTCGTACATATTGCCTTCGGTCAGCAGACCATGTTCACGCAACAGATTTTCAACGTGCTCTGTGCCGCTTTCGGTCAGCGTGGCATTACGCAGCTTTTCATCAACATCGTAATCCGATTTGTCGAGCAGCGGGATAATTTTATTAACGGCAATATAACTCTCGGATGAATCTTCCGAAGGGCCGGAAATGATCAATGGTGTACGCGCTTCGTCGATCAGAATTGAGTCGACTTCGTCAACGATGGCAAAGTTGAAAGGACGCTGTGCCATGTTCTCGATACGGTACTTCATATTATCGCGTAGATAATCAAAACCGAATTCGTTATTGGTGCCGTATGTAATGTCGGCACGGTAGGCTTGCTGGCGTTCCTTCTCGTCAATGCCATTGACAATACAGCCAACAGTGAGGCCCAGAAACTTATGGATTTGACCCATCCATTCGGAGTCACGGCGGGCCAGATAGTCGTTGGCGGTCACAACGTGCACGCCTTTGCCCGTCAGGGCATTCAGATATGTGGGCAGGGTAGAGACAAGCGTTTTACCTTCACCTGTACGCATCTCGGCAATACGGCCATGGTGCAGAACGGCACCGCCGACCAACTGGACATCAAAATGGCGCTGCCCCAGTGTACGTTTGGCGGCTTCGCGGACGGTTGCAAAAGCTTCATGCAGAAGGCTGTCGAGAGTTTCCCCTTTTTCCAGACGCTGACGGAACTCATCGGTTTTGGCCCGAAGCTCGGCATCGGTCAGTTTCTCGAAAGCGGGTTCAAGGGCATTGATCGGGGCAATGTGGCGGTAATAGGACTTCAGCGCACGTTCATTACTTGAACCGAAAATTTTTTGTGCAAGGGCCAGCAACATCGACTCCTCTTGGAAACGCTAATGGCGTCTTTGGCGTTAAATATTAAGACACCTTGATATAAGCCTATGAGAGGAGTACGTCAATCATGAGTTATGGGAAAATATGAGAATAATCACAAAGAAAATAGTGGTTATTTGCCACGATATCGCCAAGATGCCTCTTTATTCATAAGCGTCAGGGATTTACATTCAAATCCACTTCAGGATTCGTTTTTACACTTTTTATATATATGGGGTTAAACCATGACATCTGAAATGCCGAAGGAAACAAAGAAATCCACTATGCCCGTTATGCTGGGTGCCGTGGTTATCGTAGCAGGGGTCGCCGCTGGTGGGCTCTTCATGATGTCCCAGAAAGATGCCATGCCGAGCGATGCTGCGGCTGTTGCTGCTCAGGCCCAGACTCCTGCTGCCGGTGAGGCTCAGGCCAAGGCTGAAACAGAGGCTCCTAAAACTGAAACTGCCGCTGCTGAAGAAGCTCCCGCGCCGCAAGTGATTGGCGAAGGTGAAAGTGCGATCGAAGTCGGTAACCCCGTTGTTGCCCGCGTAAACGGTCAGGATATTACACGTAGCGAAGTTCTTGAATTTATTACAACTCTGCCCGAACAAGTCCGTCAGATGCCTCTGCAGAACCTGTTCCCGATGGCACGTGACCGTGTTGTTGGTGATCGTATGATTGCCGCCAAAGCCAGTGGTGCAAATCTGGAAAACGATCCGGAAGTTCAGAAGACACTGGAACAGGTAAAAAGCCAGCTGGTTCGTAATGTCTATGTTGATCGTGCCATTAAAGAGTCGATCAAGGATGAAGATCTGACAAAGGCCTATGACGAACTGAAGGCCGAACTGGGTAAAGTTGAAGAGACAAGGGCTCGTCACATTCTGGTAGAGACAGAAGAGAAAGCCCGTGAAGTTGTTGGAAAGCTTGATGGCGGTGCCAAGTTTGAAGATCTGGCTGCCGAATATTCACAAGACCCGAGCAACAAGGAAAGCGGCGGTGACCTTGGTTACTTCGCCAAGACGGATATGGTTCCGGAATTCGCTGAAGCCGCTTTTGCTCTGGGCGTTGGTCAGTACACCAAGGATCCTGTAAAAACCCAATTCGGTTTCCACGTCATCAAGGCTGAAGACCGCCGTCAACGTCAGGCTCCTGAATTTGAAGCTGTAAAGGCACAGCTGGAAGGCGTTGTCCGTCAGCGTAAACTGGCTGAGCTGGTTGAAGCATGGCAGAAAGAGTCCAACGTTGAAGTATTCGATATCAACGGTAAGCCGGAAGCCAAGGCTGATGCGGCTCCGGCTCCGGCCAAGGCTGAGTAATTACGAATAAGATAAGTAAATTGGCCGCAACCTGCAAAATGGTTGCGGCCTTTTGCTAAGAGATTATGTGAGCGGAAGATACATGGTTAAATTTTTACAGAAGAAAGTAGGATGTGCGGAAGCTCTTGATCTGCCAAAGCCTGAATGTGCTCGGAAGAAAACCGTTATGGTGGTAGCGGCAGCACTGATTGACTCAGATGGCCGCGTGCTGGTGGCGCAGCGTCCGGAAGGAAAATCTATGGCGGGCTTGTGGGAATTCCCCGGCGGCAAGATCGATGAGGGGGAGACTCCTGAATATGCCCTGATGCGGGAACTGGAAGAAGAGTTGGGTATTGAAACAAGGCCATGTTGTTTTGCGCCTGTGGCGTTTGCCTCGCATTCCTATGATGATTTTCATTTGCTGATGCCGCTTTATGTTTGCCGTGTGTGGCGCGGGATTCCGCAGGCCCGCGAGCATCAGGCTCTTAAATGGCTTAAGCCTGTTGATCTTTATGCTCTCGCCATGCCTGAGGCTGATATACCGTTGATCCCGCAACTGGAGTCTGCCCTGTGAGTCATTGGATCTATGACTTGAAGAATTTTTACAGCAGTCGCGCAGGGCGATTGGTGCGCCGTATCTTGCAGGGACATGTCAATACATTGTGGCCGAACGTAAAAGCCTTGCGGGTTGTCGGTGCAGGATATCCCTTGCCCTATCTTTCCGGCTGGGAAAATGAGGCCGAGCGCGTTGTCGCCCTGATGCCCGGCTATGGCGGGGTCCATCCCTGGCCCGAGAATGGCAGCAGCCGTGTTTGTTTGTTTGACGCTGGCGCTATTCCGCTGGAAACCGAATCCGTTGACCGCATGATTGTGGTTCATGGCTTCGAGATGACCGAGGAGCCCGAAGAATTTCTGGCCGAGATATGGCGCGTTCTTAAAAGTAACGGACGGGTGCTGATTGTTGTACCCAACCGTCTGGGTTTTTGGGCGCGGGCCGATTGGACGCCTTTTGGCGCAGGCCGTCCCTATACCATCAGCCAGATGAACAGGCTTTTACAGGATAATCTGTTTGTTCGTGAAAGGGTGGAAAGGGCGCTTTATATGCCTCCCTTCAGGTCATTCTGGATGCTCAAATTTGCCTATATTTTTGAAAGTTTTGGAAAATTCTTTTTCCCGGGTTTGGCAGGGCTGCATATTGTCGAAGCCAGCAAGCAAATCTATGCCGGAACAAGGGTCGCCAGTCGCGCAACCAGCGGAAAACGCAGGATTTTGGTCACAGCCGATATTCCGACCTGAAGCCTGTAAGGCATAGATTTATTTTGATTTTTTGCCGAAGGGCAGGTATGCAAGAGATATGTCCCAGTCCCTCGAAGATATCCGCCGCGAAATTGATAGTCTTGACCATCAGGTTCATGACCTGCTGATGCGCAGGGCCGAACTTATTGTCAAAATTACAGAAGCCAAGCGCCGGAATAATATGCACACGGTCCAGCCTGAACGTGAAGCGATGATGATCCGTCGTTTACTGGCACGTCATACGGGTGTGCTGCCCCGCGAGGCAATTGCCCGTATTTGGCGCGAATTGGTGGGGGCAGTCTCTTTGGTTCAGACAGGTTTGAAAGCAACCGTTACCGTTCCGAATGATGGTAAAGGTCTTTTGTACTGGGATATGGCCAAGGATTATTTCAGCTCGGTACTACCGATGCAGCGCGCAGAGACACCACTCAGTGCTTTGGCCGCTGTTCGTGAAGAGGATGTCACATTTGCCGTTGTGCCATGGCCCGAAACGGAAGAGGACAAGCCATGGTGGACCCATCTGATGAACGACGAGGGCGAAAACCCGATGCGTATTGTTGCCCGTCTTCCTTTCGGAGATAGAACGGCCACAAATATAACGCCGGATCATCAGGCATTGGTTGTGGCAAAGATAAAATTTTCGCCTTCAGGTGACGACAGGTCGTTTTTGGCTTTGGAACTAGATCATCATATCAGCCGTACCCGTATTCTGGATCGCGCCCGTGAAGCGGGTATGCCACCACGTAGCCTCTATAGCCTGCCAGTAAAATCCGGCAATACAACATTGCACTTGCTGGAGGTTGAGGGCTATGTCGGTCCTGAAGATGACAAGGCTTCAGCTTTGCTCGAAAGTCTTGAATACCCTGAGGGACGCTGCGTGTGTCTGGGGGGGTATCCGACACCACCAGTTTATGATGATAAAGTTGGAAAGAGCGCTCTTGAATCGGCGCAGATCACAAATAAAAAAACGGCGTAGAAGATGTACAATCAGGTAACAATTATTGGCTTCGGGTTGATCGGCTCATCACTCGCACGGATCATCCGTCGCGATAAGCTTTCATCAGCCATCGTTTGTGGCGATCTCTCGCAGGAAGTTTGTGACAGGACTCTGGCCTTGGGTATCGCAGACAAGGCGACTACAGACCTTGCTGAATCAGTTAAAGGTAGTGATCTTATTGTACTGGCTGTCCCTGTAGGGGCTTGCGGCCCTGTGGCGCAGACAATAGCACCAGCCTTGAAAGAAGGCGCCGTGATTACCGATGTCGGTTCGGTGAAGCAGGCTGTCGTTGATGCTGTAAAGCCGTACCTGCCGGATTACGTTGATTTTGTTCCGGGGCATCCAATCGCGGGCACAGAACATTCGGGGCCTGACGCGGGTTTCCCCGAGCTGTTTCAGGGACGGTGGGCCATTTTAACACCGCTGCCAGATACACCCTTGAAGGCTATCGAGAAGGTAACCCGTCTGTGGGAAGCAGCAGGTTCGAATATCGAATTTATGGAACCGCGCCGCCATGATTTGGTGCTGGCGATTACATCCCACTTGCCGCACTTGATTGCCTATACAATTGTGGGGACGGCATCCGATCTTGAAGATCATCTGAAGGCAGATGTTATCAAATTCTCGGCCTCTGGTTTCCGTGATTTCACCCGTATTGCGGCATCTGATCCTGTGATGTGGCGTGATATATTCTTGAATAATCAGGAAGCGGTTCTTGAGATTGTGCAAAGATTTACCGAAGATCTTACAGGATTGCAAAGGGCGATCCGCTGGGGCGATGGTGATGCTTTGCAAACCATGTTTACGCGCACGCGTGCCATTCGTCGTCAGATTATTGATGCGAAGCAGGCTGACTATCGTTACCCCAATCAACAGGCGGGATCTGTGCCACAGCCAGAGGTCCGGCGTACAGCGTCTGGTTCATAACGCTCATCCCGATATCCAGATAGGATTTGTTGCCGTCAGGGCTGCTGCTGGACAGGCCATTTAGAATTGTTCCCGCTAGAAGGGCGCTGCGGGTTTCAATCATATTTTTTTGCAGCAGAAGATTAATAAATTCTCTATAGCCTTCGATCCGCGTGTTGATGCTGGCCACGGGTTGAAGATTGTCATCGAGCGATAGAACGCCTGCGCCTTCGCCTTTTAGCGGGTCCTTTGTAAATTTAAAGTGCTCGACGGTAATTTTCCCGTCATTGTCCTTCCACGCCGCAAGGCTTTGGTTATTGATTTCAGAGGGTAAGTCAAGCGGCAGAGGGCCCGTGATTTCAAGGTAGTCCAGCGACCATACATCACGATCACCTATGCCCTCGATATACCCACCTTGGGGTAGTGTCAGAGTGCAGTTTATGAATCCGACGGGAAAGCCCTCGATTATGAAGGAAGGGACAACCAATTCATATTGGCGGGCCTGATCAATTACGGTTGTCCTGAATGTGCCTGAAAAGACCATCATACCGGGAAAGCCGCTTACAGATACGGCGCTTACACCGTCCTTGTTCATAAGTTCTCCCTTGATTGTGCTGGCGGCAAAAATCCACCAAGCCAGATAACCGGCAATCAGAAAGGCGGAAAAGAGAATGGCAATCAGGAATGGTTTTTTCATTAGCTTTGGAAAAATAAATTTCAGGAATTGGAACGTGAGACAGGTCTTTGCTGGCGCGGCAGCCTTGGATTGGCAGAATAGGCTTCTTCAGCCAGAGCATGGCTTCGTTCTTCAAGCTGCTGCTGGATGGTTTGCGTAACCTCATTCAAAGTGCGCCCGGGCAATATAGGGGGAAGAAATTCGAAAACAACCTTTCCCTTCCATTTAAGCCAGCTATGGCGTGGCCAGAAAACACCAGTGTTCATGGCAAGGGGCACAATCGTAAGGCCGGTATTTTCCTGCATACGGGCTACACCGCTTTTATACGGCTTGTCTTCAGCTGTTTGCCATGTGTACACACGTGTGCCTTGCGGGAAAATTATGATGGGACGACCTTGTTGTTCCATACGTTTGGCGCCATCAATAATTTGCTGGGCTGACTCTTTGCTGCTGCGGTCAATCGCAATCGGGTCGCTTTTAGCCAAAAATTTTCCCCATAGAGGAATTTTAAGAAGCTCGCGTTTCAGAATGATGGCAGGGTCTTTGAACAGTATATGAAGCTTCATGGTCTCATAGGGTGACTGGTGCTTGGCAGCCACGATATAGCAGCCATCTTTGGGCAAGTTTTCGAGGCCTCTGATTTCGTAATCAAGGCCGATAAAGACACGTTCAAGGAAATAGACAGAATGAACGAAGGCGTGGACGACGTGCATAGCCAAAGGACGAGGCACAAAGAGAGCAGGCAGGCACAGAACACAGGCACAGGCTGTCAAGCCATAGAAGAAAATATTGAAAAGAGTTGATCGTAAAATAACTATCATTGTTCAGCTTTTATTGAGGAGGTGAAAGCCCAGGAGAAAAAGATATGGGTCCTGAAATAGGTAATCAATGTCTTGTTATATTCACCAAATGTCAGAATCAGAAAATCTATCCGGTTAAGAGCGGCGGGATATGACTTTACCGGCCATGGCAATATATTTGCCTCGGGGATTTTCTTCTGAAATTCCAGAAGGGCGCGGGGCATATGATAGTCCGATGTAACAAGACGTATAGATTTAACTTCCTGATCTTTGATCCACTGGCGGGTTTCTTGTGCGTTCTGGATAGTGTTACGGGCCTTATGCCCCAGAATGATGCAACAATCCTTGATGTCGCTATCTATGATAGGGCGTTTCCAGAGTTCCAGAATTTCATTCAGGCTGACATGGTTATTAACACCCGAGATGAAAAGTTTTTCTGCCTGTCCGGCAGCCAGAAGGTCGAGTGCCTTGTTTACGCGGAAAGAGCCGCCGGTCAGAACAACAATAGCATCTGTTGGTTGACGGGGATCCAAAGGCTTTTGGTTCTGTACGCTTTTAAGAAAGCAACCATACCCCGATAGCCAGAACATCAGGGCGCAGAAAAATATTGTGCCTGTTATCACAAAAAAAGATCTTTTACGGCAGCGCTGAGCGCCTTCTTGCACGGGCATATCCTGAGTCATGGCAGTTTCAGAAGTTCCTGCTTGACGGTGAATTGTGCTGTGGCGGCTGCCAGTGCCGATAATACAAGGGGAAGGCAGAGCAGGATTATATAATGCAGCATTCCAAGCTGGAAGTCCGGCAATAATTGAACGCCTGTATTGCCCGATAACCATTTCATGCCCGAGGCCAGTAATATACCGCATAGTGTGCCACAGGCAGAGCCGATTAAAGCCAGACGCAGGGCATGACGCTGGAATTGGCGGGCGATATATTGGTCTGCGGCACCCATCAAATGCAGTAACTCGACATCGGCCTTATATATTTTCAAGCGCGCCCGAACAGCGCCGGTAATCGCAGTCACTGTTGTGAAAATTATGACGATGAGAATGGAGAGGGCAGCTACCTGCAAGCCATGGGCAAAGTTCAGAACTTCTTTGAGCCATGATTCATGCGTATCAAGTTTGATGCCGCTGGCGACGCTTTCGATATTTTCACCCAGAATTTTGATGGTCTGGGGGTCGGTATGGGGTTTAACTTCGACAGTGATCAAAGCAGGTAAGGGAATTTGTCCGCTGATCAGCGCTTCTTTATCCATCCATGGTTCGACCAGTTCATAAACCTGATCTTTGGTCAGGGGTGTGAACGATGAAATGGCCGGATGGGTTTCCAGGATGCTGGTGATGGCTTTTTGGCGGCTTTGCATTTGTTCGTCATAAGAGACATCCATCTCGATGGAGGGCAGAGTAATTTCAACTGTCATCTTGCCTTTAAGGCCTGATGTCCAGCGTTCGGTCATTCCACTGAGTATAAAGAAGGCCAGTAGCCCCAGAACCGACAAGAAACTCATCAGTCCTACAAGAGTAATCAGGAATTTTGTGCTGTCATTGCTATCAAGCGGCAAGTCATAGCGGCGTTTGCCACGAACCTTGCCTAATGTTTTCTCGCGCGGATGTCTAAAACCAAAAGCCATCAGAACAGACCCTCCAGCTTTTTACGCAGGCTGGTTTTGGATTCCTCCACGCGAAGTTGCCCCTTGGTCAGGATCAGGCGCGGATGCGGAAATTTATCCATCAGCATCTGGTTGTGGGTGGCAATCACCATGGTTGTGCCCATGCGGTTTAATTGTTCGAACAGGCCTAAAAGGCGCTCGCCAATTTCATCATCAAGGTTGCCGGTTGGTTCGTCGGCAAGCAACAGGCGCGGGCGTGTGATAACGGCACGGGCAATTGCAATACGCTGTTGTTGACCGCCCGACATGGTATTGGGCAGTACACTCAGGTGATCACCTAATCCCACCCATTCCAGCAGCTCTCGTACATTATTCTGGATTTCTTTTTCGGGCTTTCCGGCAATCCGCAAGGGCAGGGCGACATTGTCAAATGTAGAGAGGTGATCGAGAAGGCGAAAGTCCTGAAAAACAACGCCGATTTTTTGGCGCAGGAGAGCCATATCATGACGGTCCATTTTATTGACGTTCTGGCCAAACATGGTCACAAGGCCGCGTGTCGGCAGACGGCCAAGATACATCAGACTCATCAGTGATGTCTTACCCGCGCCACTGGGGCCGGACAGGAAATGGAAAGATCCGGGCGCAAGGGAAAAATTGATATCACTCAAAACTTCGGGGCCAATACCGTAACGCAGCCCGACATGTTCAAATCTGATCATTCGGTGGCCTTCGTTTCTTCGTCATCAGTAACAGACTGCTTGTTCATAATATAAAGCAGGGCTTGTGCCTTTTCGTAAGGATTAACAATGTCGTTGGCTATGACCAAAGCTGACTCGAAAGATTTGATATCAGCAAATTTTTTGACAACCAGCCCTTTTTCCTTGTCCTTGTATCCGGGGTCATCGATCGCGGCGAGGTTTTCCTGCACATAAGGCAGGTTATTGCGTTCCGCCAGAATTTCAGCAGCTTCACCGTAGGCTTTATTGCGCAAGGCCGGATTGGTCATCGAGGATGCTGTAGCCATAGAGTCTTTGTGGTCACCTGCAAAAGCCTGTCCCATCGCGATATAGGTCAGGGCAATAGCTTGCGAAGGAGCGTGTTCAATTTTATCTGCTTCAGTACGCAGGCTTGAGAAAATTTCTTTTCGTGCCTCTGTATCAAGATTGAGTGAGGCAACAGCCATCGCAATACCGCGAATGGTCATGGCCTTGGTATCTGGGTTTTTGACCAGAGGTACGATTTCCAGTGCCCGGGACATTTGTCCATGGGCAGCCGCAGCTTTGGCAACTTCCCGCCATGTCTGGTCGCGCCAGTTATCTTCGGGAATGGTTTTGGCTGTCGCGTTCAGGGTGTCTAGCAGGCAGGTTTTGTCGGTAGCGGTACAAGGAGGATTGGTTTGTGCCATCGCCGCCAGCGGAAGCAGCGCTGACAGCAACACAAAGGCAGTAATCCATGTTTTAATTGGCATAATTATGACTTCCTTGCAGAAGCTGTCTTGTCGATGAACCAGACCCCCTTTATAAATATAAAAGGTGGCATTTCAAAGACATGCCGTTTTACTAACCGCGGAAAACCCACAGGGTGCTTGTATAGCCCATGATCCTCACTTGCACGGAATGTCATACGCGTTATTTGCTGCCAACGCATTTGTTGGGGGCTGATGGACGTCGTGTACGTTGCACTATCTGTGCTCATGAATGGTTTCAGGTTCCTGAGGAGGATGAAATCCCCGTTGATGATGAGTCGGATTCGGCTTTTCACAAAATGCTTCTTGATTCTGTAAAAGAAGATGGGCCTGCCCCTTTGCCGGCAGCAAAAGAAAGCAAAATAAAACTCAAATGGGCCAAAGCTGATACGGCCGGGTTTTTGGCGGCAATAGTGGTTGGGGCATTATTGTTTGGCGGGTTGGTTGCCGCCCGTGAGCCCGTACAATCTCTTTGGCCTTCAAGCGTAGCGGTTTATGAACTTTTGGGTTTCAAGACACCGGTAGCAGGCGAGGGGCTGGTTTTTGAAAAACTCTCGGCTACGACATCTTACAACGCTGAAGGTATCGAAATTCTCCGCGTGTCCGGAGAGGTGGTGAATATCAAGGGGGAGGCTGTGGCTGTGCCCGGTGTAAAATTCTCTTTGCGTGATGGTCATGGCGAGGAAGTCGATTCATGGTCATACCCCTCGGAAGGCGCACAGCTTGAGGCTGGCGCTTCCGCGCCTTTTGGTACGACTTATCCAAAGCTGGGCGTGGATGTCAAAGAAGTGAATATCCACTTCGTGATGGAATAGCCCCTTCTAGAATTGCTGCATCAGGCGGCGATAATATTCCAGTTCATATTCAGGCCTGCTGAATTCGCCGGAACGCTTCCGTAAGGAATCCAATATCTCTCGCACGCGCTTGCGCTCGGCCTCATCGGGGATTTTGACTTTCTGGGAAGGCAGCCATGATGAACCATCCTCGCCGTCTTGCATCGGACGCCCCAGAGGATCAACGCGTCCCATGCCGGGGCCAATCGCCATAGCCATCATACGCTTGAGTTGCTGTGCCATTTTCTGGCTCATTTGGTCCATGGATTGTTTTAACTGTCTAAGCGCTTCTTCCTGATAGGGGATAGCCATGTCAGGGCGGTTCCCGCCCAGTTTTTCCGCCGCGCCGCGCATCTGTAATTCCGCTTCGCCCATGTTTTCGGGAACCTGACCCATCTCGGTTCCTGCCTCCTGCATCAATTGCCCAAGAATATATCGTAACGCTTCTTGTTCCTCTTTATTGGCAGAGGTGTCAACAGCAGGTGTCGGCGTGTTGTCGTTCATATTGGGTGACGCTGTTGGTGGCGGTATATAATTTTCACCCCAGAGGTCCTTGATGATATTCATGTCGAAAGGCAATGTATTGCCGTAGTCCTGCTCGCGGGCCAAGCCTTCGAAAGGTTCGGCTTGCTGTCTGGTCTGATCCAGTAGCTGTTCCTGTTTTTCAATCAGTTTTTGAAGTTCGCTTATGCCCTTCATCATGAATTGCATATCTTTGGGCATCTGCATTTCACCGGATGCCGAATTCATGGAATCCATCATCTGTTGCATCTGGGACAGCATTTCACGCGCGGCGTCTTTGTTTCCAGCCAAGGCTTGCGCTGTCAGCTCGTCTATGAAGTTTTGCAAATCTTCCGGATTGACCATACCTGCAAACATTTCCTGCGGGAGAAGCATCATTTCTCCGTTGGAAAGCTGCTGTTGCATCTGGTTCATCATTTCCTGAAAATATTGCGATAAGGCCTCGCGGAACTCATCAAGGGCTTCACTGATTTCTTCCTGAGTAGCGTCAGGATTGTTGAGGGCGGCTTCCAGCTTGCGCTGTGCGTTACGAAGATCGCGGGCAGCCATGGCGAGATTACCTTCTTCTACTTGCAAGGCTGTATCCCATAGCTGGGCGATGATGCCGGGAATATTTTCCAGTCGCGGATCATAAAACAAACGGGAAGCCATACTGCGCAGGGATAAGAAGACCACCGGATGCCCGCCGTAGGATTCGGGGGCGGCCATAATATCAAACAGTTCGTGCGCGACATTCTCGCTGGCGGCTTCCGGTGTGCGGATCAATCGTTTGCGCAGGGATATCAATTTCTGGGCAACAGGATGTTTGAATTCGCGTTCCGGCAGTGTCATGTGCAGAGAGGGGATGCTGGCTGTCTGCTTTTTATGGTCTATCGCTGTAATATCGATGACTACAGGCAGTCCTGCCCAAGGATGCCAAGCCAGATCATAAACAGGTTTCAATTCGATCTCGGTTTGCGGCGGGCTTAATACGGCGCGTATATCCTCGAAATTTACGCCCATCGGGATGTCGGTGTAATCATCCTTTAGTCTAATCTTGAGGGCAATGTCATTGACGCTGTAATCGTCTTTAACCTTGAGAACGATCTGCGTCTGCCCTTTGTCAATGGTTTGCGGGGCTTCCACCAATGTGATTGCGGGGGACGCATCCGTAATATAGGCATAA
This sequence comes from Micavibrio sp., assembly GCA_046294845.1. GTDB lineage: Bacteria > Pseudomonadota > Alphaproteobacteria > Micavibrionales > Micavibrionaceae > Micavibrio_C. The sequence continues at coordinate 1,437,817 of JBKBNU010000001.1, forward strand.
TTCACACTGGCGCGCGTCAGGCCCATTTGCTTGATTTTCAAGCTGTCGGCGGGAATGATTGGTCCCTCGAAGGCCCAGTTATGATGGTCCACTTTTTTCATGGGCAGTTTCTTTTCGCCCATCACAACATAGGGATCGCCAAAACCGCGCGTCATCTGGATCTTGATCTGGCTTTCCTCGGGGATGTTCAAAACATCTTTGCGCGTACCGCGCCCTTGCAGGATCGTTTGCGCTTGACCTGTGTAGGTTGGAGGGGTGATCCAGATTGTAATACTCTTGTCTACTTTTTCTGTTTCACGGCCATAAAAGGGGTTAATCCCCAGATGAATACGCTGCTTCCATGTGGGACCGGCGATAATCCCGCCGATGACAACCAGCAAGACAACCAGCACACGAAATGCATAGGGGTCGCGGTAGGACAGGATAGGGCGGGGGAATGGAATTCTGAGTTTGGCAATGCTGGCAAGGGCGCGTTCTTTGCTGCGGCCCCACAGGTCGCGAGAGCTTTGCATTTGCGGGTTGGCGAGTTTGTCATCCAGTGTTGTCAGCGGACGGTGCTTGAGCTGGCTGTTATTTTCAAGACGCAGGTCGATATCGTGGCGTGAAGGCCAGCGGAATGATCTCAGGTCTTTCCATGTGAACCATCCGGTACCAAGAAGAAAAGTTACGAGGAAAAACCATTCGGCAGAGGGGCCGCCCAGTGCAGGAAGGCGCAAAAGCCACAAAGCCGCAAACAACATAACCCACAAGACCAGGCGCCATCCGGCGGAAACCAGATTTTCAAGCGCCAAGACCAATCCGGTCTGAAAACGCTTACGCGCCAGACGGTCATAAAGGTCCTGATTGTCGTAGTCCTTGGGCTCTCTATCCACAATATACTCTATATAGGTTTCAGGATGGTGATTACCAATCCGGAATGATGTCTTCTTTAATTATAGCTTGAATGTTCTCTTTTTGGCGAACCACGCGGAAATGTCCGCCGCGTGTCATGATTTCAGGGGGCAGGGGGCGCGTATTGTAGCGCGAGGCCATAACAAAACCGTAAGCGCCTGCCGTCATAACCGCAACCAGATCACCGGCAGCCATTTCAGGCATCATTCTGTCCTTGGCAAAGGTGTCACCGGTTTCACAAATGGGGCCGACAATATCGTAAGATTTTTCCGGCTGGCCTGTTTCCACGACAGAGGTAATGGCGTGCCATGCATCATACATGGCAGGACGAACCAGATCGTTCATGCCGCCATCAAGGATCATGTAGGATCGGCTTTCTGTTTCTTTGATATAAAGAATTTTGGTGAGCAATAAACCGGCATCCCCGACCAGCAGGCGACCAGGCTCGATGATGATACGTGTGGCAAGCGGATGAATGATATCACGGACAAGGCGTGCATAGTGATCAAGGCAGGGGGCTTGTTCTTCCTGATAAACGATTCCCAAGCCGCCGCCCAGATCAATTGATTTCACAATCAGGCTTTGGGCGCGCAAATCATGAATAAAAGCGGCTGTTTTTTTGAAGGCTTCTTCAAAGGGTTCAAGGCTTGTCAGCTGTGAACCAATATGAACACTGATACCTTGTGCTTCAATGAAGGGGGTATTGGTGGCCTCTTTATAAAGACGCATAATGCCCTGTGCCGGCAGTCCGAATTTATTTTCTTCTTTGCCTGTGGTGATCTTGGCATGGGTTTTGGCATCGACATCGGGGTTCAGGCGAAAAGCTATGCGGGCGGTGATGCCGATGTCTTTGGCAATATCGGCGATGCGGTGAAATTCCGGCTCTGACTCGATATTAATCTGGGCTACGTTCTGGCGGATGGCTTCTTTAATGTCTTCATCGCTTTTGCCGACGCCTGAATACACAATACGTGCGGCATCAATGCCGGATTCACGGGCGCGCAACAATTCACCACCCGACACAACATCCGCGCCCAAGCCTTGACGGGCGACACAGGAAAGAACCGCAAGATTGCTGTTGGCCTTGCAGGCATAAGCGATCAGGGGTTGATCTGCTGCAGGGAGATGATCGGCAAAAGCTTTCTTTAACCGATAGATATTCAGTTCCAGCTGTTCGGCACTATAGACATAGCAAGGTGTACCGCAAGCCTGCGCGATATGCGACAGAGGAACGCCGTCAGCGCAAAGGATAGCCCCTGTTCTCTGAAAGCCTGCTGTCATTGGGGGTCTGTTGCCGGATCGGGGTAAGTGCGAGGGAATACAGTGTCTTCGCCGTCTGCGGGCGGGGATAAAGATGATGGTTTTGTCCCGCACGCCGCAAGCGTCATGGACATCAGGGCCATAACGACTATATAAACGGGAATGATCCGCTTGGTGCGGGAAAATACGAATGCTGACATAAAGACTCCGGTGATCTATGACAGAAAACAGATTGGCATATTTTGGTCTGCAAAAAAACCATGTGCGGGTATTTATCCTGCTCTGTTGTGTGATGGGGGTTCTTTTGCTGGGCATTGGTCTGGTGGACAAAAACTTCAAGCCTGTGGATGAATCTTTCCCGCCGTTGGCGCTGGCTAACCGCGCAGGCGATCCCGTTGATCTGGCCACCGTTTATCAGGGCAAGACGCTTTTGGTGAATTATTGGGCAACATGGTGTCCGCCCTGTCTTTCTGAAATTCCCTCTCTCTTAGCCTTGAAGGCCAAGAAGCAGGGGACTGATTTTGATGTAGTTTTCATATCGCTCGATTTTCCGGAAAATCCAGAGGCTTTTGATAAAAGGCTGGAACGTTTCAAGCTGGCTGATCTCGATACATTATATATGGCTGATTCCAGCCAGTTTCCGTTGATAGGTGGACAAGGTCTGCCCATTACGGTGCTGGTGGGGCCGGATATGAAGATCAAGGCCCGCATGGCGGGGGCTATCGAATGGGATGGGCCAGCAGGAGACGAGTTTTTAAAAAGCGGCGGGTTATAAGCATATCCGCGTTAAAGCTTTTTTCGCTCTTTATCAGTCATACTGAATAGCTTAATGTATTATTTGTGTAACGTTATCAGTATGATAACTATTCATAATCCCTGACTTCCGGAATGTAACCTCATGGTGGATCCGCTTCCTAAAATCACCCAAAACCAGCTGGATGAAATTGCTGAAATGCACAAGCGTTTCATGGAAGGGCGCGTGGGCGGTAAACGGGCGATCCTGCGGAAGACCGATCTCGGGGGTTTATCCTTGAAAGAGCGCGATTTGCGTCAGGCCGATTTCAGCGGCTGTGTCATGACAGGGATGGATTTGTCCTTCGCCAATTTCCGTGAAGCCACACTTTATGCGTGTGATCTCAGCAACGCTAATCTTAATAAGACAGTTTTTGTGCGCGCCGATTTGCGTGGTGCCCGTATTGAAAGTGCGGACCTTGCAGGTGCCAACCTTGATAATGCCGACTTGCGTGCAGGGGCTCTTTCGACCGATGGTACTTTCGTCCCGAGCCAGAACGTGAATTTCCGTGGCGCGAACCTTGCGGGGGCGCGTCTTTCAGGGTCGCTCGCCAGTAGCGCCGATTTCTCCGATGCCATCATGTCAAAGGTCAATATGACCGGTGCCGATCTGCGCAATGCCCGTTTTGAAGGCGCTGATCTGACCGAGGCCGAGATCAAGGGCGCGCAATTTAACGGCGCAAATATGAAGTCTGCCATTCTGACGGGTGTGCAGATTGAAGATATCCGCCGCAGCGGTGTTGACCTGACCATGACCATCACCGATGAAAATGTCGGCAAATCAATTCAAAATCTCGAGCAACCGTTGGCCAAGCTTATCAAGGAACATCGTTCATGGGTGGCAACAGTGGGCGCAGACGGCAAGCAGCTTGATCTGAGCGGTTATGATCTGCGTATCTTGTTGACACTCGCGGGTGAGAAATTGACAGCGCTGAAGGCTGTCGGTGCGCGTTGGTGCGGGATGGATCTGACCGATATCCAGTTGCAAAGCGCTGTTCTTGATCAATCCGATTTCCGCAGTTGTTTTCTGCGCGGTGGCGATTTCCGTGCCTCCAGTATGCGTGGGGCGCGGTTCAGTCATGCCGATATGCGCAATGCGGATTTCAGTCCACTCTTCTTTGAGGTGAAAGGGCAAAAGCAAGCCAGCCCTTGTAATCTTTCCGAGTCAAATATGCGCTATGCCAACTGCGGGAATGGCCGCTTCAAGATGGCAAAATTCAACGGTGCCGATTTAAGTTATGCCGATTTCGCGGGTGCTGATCTTAGTAACGCGGATTTCACAGGTGCCAAAATCGAAAGCACCAAATTCGCTGGGGCGAATATCGAAGGCGCCAGGTTTGATGGCGATCCTCCGGCTGTTTAATCATAGAATCATGAAGTTTTGCCCCCTCATCACAAAGACTCTTTTATTAGTGATGATGTTTTCCTTTTCCGCATACGCCAATAAAGATCAACAGTCGTGGCCGGATAAGCTCGTTTTTGACGGAATAGAGTTTGAGCCTTATCAAATAGAGCGAGCGTTTTTAAGTTCTGTTTTTTCTGATGAGATTCTGAATAAAGCAAATGAATCGCTTAATCTAGGTATGTCTTCTCTTTATAAGGCCGAGGAAGGGGATTTTCTTAGTCGTAGGGTTTTGAAGTCGGAATATCCGTGGCTTTATCCGCACATATACCCTGATCGGGGGTTGCCCAAGCTGATGGCGGTTAACAAGTGGGTGCATCCTATACGGATTTCATTTGGTATGCCGAATGATGGTCAAAGCTTTTTATCTCCTGATAAAAGATCTTCAAAGGCACGTGCTATTGATTCTCGCTATTCCATCAGATCTAGCGAGGATTTTTTAGAGAGTTCCCAATTTCAAGAAATTTGGAAGGGGGTCAGCGCTAATTTTGAGTCTTTATCTCAATCTACAGGGTTGGATATCCGGTTTATATCAAAGGAGGATATTTCGAAGGGATCGTGGTCAAATGTTAGAATCAATTTTAGAGATGATCCCGAAGAGAATTCCTATGATTTAGAGGCTGCGGGTTTTGGTGAAAAAAACTTTGTGAGTATGAGAAGCTTACAAACTACCTATATGAAGACAGGTTTCAAATTTACAAGTGAATCTGAAAGACAGGTTGAGGGCTATATTCTTTCCAATCATAAAAATGAAATTGAAATGGCAGTATGCTATTTGTCAAAAGAGCATTCACCTGAAATGCTGAAGAACCTATTAAGTGAATGTATTATACGCTCATTGGGATTCCCGTCTGGATTTTCTTGGGCTATAGCCCGTGATACCAATCTTCCTAAAAGCTATATTGGCTTCTGGAATGACCAGCAAAAATGGTCTGGGGAAAAATCGATGTTACGTAATGTAATAGAGGAATTAGAACCGCTGCCGACTCTATCCGAATTTGATATGTACCTTATACAAACATTGTATAACCCTAAAATTAAGCCGGGGATGGATTATATTCAGGTGCAAGAAATATTATGGGGGCGCTGATAATTACTTCGATGTCATCCATGCGAGGACAAAGAAGAACAGGGCGAGGCCTTGCAGCATCACGCGTAACTGCATCATTTTGTTGCTGTTCTTTTTATTGAACTCGCCGCCTTTGACCATGGCAAACAATCCCAAGCCCAATGCGCCCAGAGTGGCCAGCATGGCTATGATCATCATGATGATAAAAATATTGCTCATTGTTTTTTCTTTCCTGACGGCTTGCCTGCCGCTTTGGGGGCTGTCCTTGCGACCATAAAATAGTTCACATCCAGATCATTCTCAACCAGAAGAAATTCATTTTTTAAAGGATGAAAGCATAAGCCGCAAGCATGGAGCGGTGTGGCACCGGCAGCCCGTAAAGCACCCGCCAGTTCCGCAGGCTTGATAAATTTCTTCCAGTTATGGGTTCCCGTCGGGACCCAGCGTAAAATATGTTCGGCGGCAACAATCCCGAGGGCATAGGATTTGGGTGTACGGTTCAGGGTCGAGAAAATGACCAGCCCGTCCGGCTTACAAAGACCCACACATTCATCCACAAACTTATCCACATCGGCAACATGCTCGATGATCTCGAGGGCCAATACGACATCATAAGTCCCCTTATGGGTGTCGGTGCCTTCGTTGCAGTAATTAATAGTAAGGCCGGTTCCCGAGGCATGGTCTTGGGCGGTGGCAATGGCACGGGGGTCGGCATCCAGCCCCGTTACGGTGGCGCCCATCCGGCACAAAGGTTCACAAACCAGCCCGCCGCCACAGCCAATATCCACGATTTTGAGGTCTTTTAATGGTTTAAGTGTATCGGCTGAACGGCCATAGTGCCTGCAAATCTGGTCACGCAGATAGCGCATCCGTACCGGATTCAGGCGGTGCAGGGGTGCAAAAGGCCCGTTTTCGTCCCACCAACGGGGGGAGTCTTTGGAAAAATGGCTGATTTCTTCCTGATCGATGGTGCTGCCCTTGCGGGAAGATGATGTCTTCGCCATAAATTTGCCCCTATAAAATCGGACCTTGCGTTTGTTATAACCCGTCATAAGATATACCCCGAAATGGCCAGAATAGTAGTAAAATTCGGAGGAACCTCGGTAGCAGGTATCCCCCAGATCGAAAACGCCGCAGCAAAGGTCGCGGCCGAGGTCGCGCGCGGCAATCAGGTCGCGGTGGTGGTATCGGCTATGTCTGGTGTGACCAACCAGTTGATTGATTATTGTCGCGAAATTAGCCCGCTGCATGATGCGCGTGAATATGATGCGGTTGTCGCCAGTGGTGAAAATGTAACATCCGGCTTGATGGCGCTTGCTTTGCAAAAGCGTGGGATACAGGCCCGCTCATGGCAGGGATGGCAAGTACCGATTATCTGCTCTGATGTTCATGGCAAGGCACGCATTCTTGAGATTGATGCCGGTGAAATTGCCCGCCGCATGGATACCGATAACGAGGTTGCTGTTGTTGCAGGCTTTCAAGGCGTCACATCGCGCCAGCGTGTAACAACATTAGGCCGTGGTGGTTCCGATACCACAGGTGTGGCATTGGCTGCTGCCCTCAAGGCTGATCGCTGCGATATCTATACGGATGTGAACGGTGTTTATACAGCAGATCCGCGCGTGGTGCAGCACGCCCGCAAGCTGAAAAAGATTTCATACGAAGAAATGTATGAACTGGCCTCGAGCGGCTCGAAAGTTTTGATGACACGCTCGGTCGAAATGGCCATGAAGATGAATGTACCGGTACAGGTTCTTTCGACGTTCGAAGAACCGATCGGCAGTGATTACCCCGGCACACTTGTAACAAGGGATGAAGATATCGTGGAACAGGAAGTCGTAAACGGCGTAGCCCACAGCAAAGATGAAGCCAAAGTGACTTTGGTGAAAGTGCCGGATGTCCCCGGTATTGCTGCCCGTGTTTTTGGTCCTTTGGCCGAGGCCAACATCAATGTCGATATGATCGTCCAGAATATTTCGCGGGACGGTAAAACCGATATGACCTTTACCGTCCCCAAAGCGGATTTGCAGCGCGCCATGCAGGTTTTGAAAAATGAACCGGCACTTGGCGGTATTGAAATACTGTTTGATGAGGATGTAGCCAAGGTATCGGTCGTGGGGATCGGCATGAAAAGTCACGCAGGTGTAGCCCAAACCATGTTTTCGGCCCTTGCCGAACGCGGAATTAATATTCAGGTTATTTCAACATCCGAAATCAAAATCTCTGTTTTGATTGCTGCCGAATACACAGAATTGGCAGTCCGGGCCTTGCATACCGCTTATGGGCTGGATGGCGAACGAAAATTGGCATAGAGTGGGTTCATGAACGCACAAGCGGCAAAGATGGATAATGAAAATCTGCCCGTGGGAGAGATTCTCCGCCGGTCGCGGGTTTATTATAACCAGAGTCTTGATGATGTAGGGGCCATCCTGCGCATTCGCGCCAGTCATCTGTCGGCGATTGAGGAAGGCCGCATTGATGACCTGCCGGGGCGCGTTTATGCCTTTGGCTTCGTGCGGGCCTATGCCGAATATCTCGGATTGGATGGCGAAAAGATTGTCCGTCTTTTGAAGACCCAGTTGGGGGTCCAGATTGTTGACCGCCCCGATCTCCACATGCCGGTAGCTGCATCCGAAAGTAAAAGTCCCAATGCAATTCTTGTGATTGGCTCTCTGGCATTTTTGTCAGTGGCCATAGGTGGCCTTGTCTTTATGGGTAGCCGCCAGGACGTGGAGCAGGAAAAGAAAGTGGCGGCTGTTCATGAAATTCCGCCGGTACCGCAAGAGCTTTACGAAACGATTGGCGAGGTAGGGCCGTTTGCTCCTGCTAGCACCGTCACCCAGTCTGCTAATCCTGAAGGTGCAGCGGCAGAGGGTGCAACGACTGCTGAGCAAGGAGCAGAGGTGGCTGTTGCCGAACCTGTTGCCGAAGTGCCTCCCCCTGTTGTTCTGAAGATGGTGGATAGTGCGTGGGTTGAAATTCGCGATGCTTCGGGCAAGGCCCTTCTTTCACGCATTTTAAAACCGGGTGACAGCTATATTGTTCCGGCATCGGTCAAAGGGTTGATCCTTGATACTGGTAATGTGGGCGGTATCCAGTTTACCGTGGATGGAAAAGTACTGTCGCCATTCGGTGTAAAGGGTGATGTCCGTCGCGGGATCAAGCTGGAGGCTGCTTATCTTAAAGATCTGGATGCCCGTACACCTAAACAGGCCGCTCAATAATATTTTCTGAGCATCGTTTATATTGTATAGCGCGGACGGTAATTATCTGCTTCGTAGGCACGTCGCCCTATTGAAAGACGTTGTGCGGCGATTGAAAATCTTTGTGTCAGGCGTACTTGTGTATCGTTTGACAGAGTCCCCTGATAGATCATTTTATCGGCTGCAAGGGCAAGGAGTTCAAAATCACGATTTTGAAAGGCTGTTTCGGCTGCAGCTTGTAACCGGAAGCCAATTTCCTGTGTATCCCTGCGGTGGTCATTCGGGCTATCGAATTCCTTTATACCTTTCAGAACCTGCTGCCATGATTGGGGCGCATCCATCTGAATGGCCTTATCAAGGATGCGAACGAGCGGCCAGCCATATTTTTGTGAAAATCTGTCGCGGTCATACCACATGACGGCTTGTGCTGTACGCACATCGGATAGGGCAACCAGCGGACCTAAATTTTCATGGGCGTAACGATAGACATAGGCGCTGACCTTATCGGCCTTATCTTCTCTGGCGCCAAAATATCCATGTCCGATCTCGTGCCAGAGCTTAATAAAATTCCATTCGGCATCATTGCCCGGCATATCGGCTACGAATTCCTCTTTCATGCCAAGGCTTGCTGTCATGACTCTGGTCGCGACATTAGGAGAGCGAGGGCAAAGGACAATATTATAGTTGAGTTCTTCGCAGACAAAGGCATGAGCCACCAGTGAGGAGCGATTGAGAACCGAGCTGATCTTGTTTACAATATCCAGAATTTTCTTCTGTTGCTCGGGAAGTTCCAGATGATCGAGACACTGGTCATAGGGTAATCCTACATCCGTCATCAAAAAGCGTTCTATATGATCAATTACGGCTTCGCGGACATCGCCATATTCGGTAAGGGCTGTTATGAGGAATTCAGGGGCATAATTGGCCGGATCAATATGCATTGTCGGTACGCCGAGGGGGCGGCGCAGATTGTAGCTTTCCTGCAAAATCAGGTTGGCTTCGGCCTCGGTGGCGGCTTTTTGTGTGACGTTCAGCATATTATCCACAAATTATGGATAATAAAATTTCAGGGGAGATGTCAATCTTTCCAAAAAATTTTCCAATTTTCCGGTAAAACGGCTATATAAGGCCCCATGTTGCAAGATCACACGATGCACCGCCCTTGGCGGCATATTGAGCGCCGGAAAACCCGCCAGATTATGGTGGGGAATGTACCTGTGGGGGGGGATGCCCCGATCACGGTGCAGACCATGACCAATACCCTGACCCATGATGTCGAAGCGACAGTCGCCCAGATTTTGGCGTGTGAAGCGGCAGGGGTGGATATCATCCGTGTTTCCTGTCCGGATGAAGAGTCTTCGGCAGCACTCAAGCATATCATTCCCCGTATTAATGTGCCTTTGGTTGCGGATATACATTTCCATTACAAACGGGCGATTGAGGCGGCTGAAAATGGCGCGGCTTGCCTGCGGATCAATCCGGGTAATATTGGTTCAGAAGAACGCGTCAGGGAGGTTATCAAGGCGGCGAAGGATCATAACTGTTCCATTCGCATTGGCGTGAATGCGGGGTCCCTCGAACGGGACTTGCTGGAAAAATTCGGTGAGCCTTGCCCTGATGCGATGGTTGAATCGGCGCAGCGTCATATCAAAATTCTTGAAGACCATGATTTCTTCAACTTCAAAATTTCATGCAAGGCTTCCGATCCGTTCTTGGCAGTAGCGGCTTATATGCAGCTTGCTTCTGTTTGCGATTACCCACTGCACGTGGGTGTAACCGAAGCAGGGGGCTTGCGTACCGGTACGATCAAATCGGCAATTGGTATGGGCAATTTGCTGTGGGCCGGCATTGGAGATACGATCCGCGTATCGCTGTCTGCCGATCCGGTTGAGGAAGTCAAAGCCGGTTTTGAAATCTTGAAGGCTTTGGGTTTGCGTCACCGTGGTGTGAATGTTGTGTCGTGCCCGTCATGTGCCCGTCAGCAATTCAATGTGATTAAAACGGTTGAAGTTCTTGAGGAGCGTTTGGCCCATATCAGCACGCCTATGACCCTGTCTGTCATCGGATGTGTTGTGAATGGTCCAGGTGAAGCCCTGATGACCGATATCGGCTTTACCGGTGGGGGCAAAGGCAACCATCAGGTCTATATTGGCGGTAAAACAGCCCATCGTCTCTCCGAAGGGGATGAGGATATCATCGAACATCTGGTTCGTCTGGTAGAAGAAAAGGCTGCTGCCATTGAATCTGCCAAGAAAGCCGCCTAATTTTCATTTTATTTCAGGCTGCTAACTTTTTCTTGCCCGTCCTCTATTTTGTGATTATGACTATCCTTGGTTTTTGGAAGGACAGGAAGGGACATAACAATGTCAGCAAGTGATGATTTTGACGGCGCCGCCGATCTGACGGAACATTTTAGACGACGCTTGGCCAGTGACCAGCAAACATTGGCAACCTCATGGAAGGCCAACCAACCTTTGCTGGATCAGCTAAAAATTCTGAACAATCTCAGCAGTAAAAATCTGCTCCGTACCAGCGGTTTTGAAATTCTGGTGACACAGGTACAATCAGGTGGCGTTGTGGGTGGTAAAACCCCGATATACCAATCACCTGTTGTGGGCGTAAATATCAATTTCAACGCCCTGAAAAAAGGTAAATCCAGTCTGGAAATTTCTCTGGGTGTCGATGGTCAATACACTTTGACCTATGGTGGCATGCTGGGGGGTAAGGTTGTTGAGACAACATCACGTAACAAGGTTAATAATGCCTTGAACACATGGCTCGCTGATCTGGGGCAATCAAATGGCCTGAATGTGATTGATGCGATGCTGAAACGTCAGCGTGATGTCGCTGAACGTCAAGTGGCTGCGTCACAGAAGACAGAGCGTGCACCTAAATAAGCAAGATAAATATTTAAAGCTTAGAGCGGGCCCGCCAGTTGCGCGGGTCTTTCTTTTGGTGTTCCGGAGGTAGCGGGCGCGGGAAGGGCCGGAAATTCCTGAAATACGCCGTTGCCCAAACCCATGCTGGACCATTTAAAAAGGCTGCGCATCGTAGATTTTATATGATTGCGGCAGGCGTTATAAACGGCTTGCGTAGCGGCATCTTTCTTTTCTATATGATGCTCTTTCGCAAGGGTGGCAAAATGATTGTCAGCCTCTCTGTAAAGAGTGCCCATGCCATTTATGATTTCAGTATTATCGTAGGCGGAATCCATCAGCATTAAGGAAAAATTCCGATAAAGGCTCATGGTGCTGGCAAAGGCCACACGGGGAATGGTCATATCGCTTAACCCCTCTTTGGCGATCATCTTGCCATTCGCAATCAAGGACATGAAGTGCGCAAAGAAATCCTGACTGGCAGGGACCAGATCGAAGGGTCTTTTGTACATATGCGCGCTGCATGATCTCAAGGCGTGAATAGTGGCCTCTGGCCGTGGATCCATGCTTTCGAGGTCTTGTGCACGATTTTCTGCGGCGTCTTTGAAGTGGCCGCGCAATGTTTTGAAATAGGCGGGCATCGTCTGGAAAGCATCTCTTTCAAAAGGTAGTTGATGCTCAATGCTGGCTATCAGATAAGAAAGGAATGAAACTCCGATATCCATATCACAAGTGGGATCTATATAAAGCTCGTCATAGAAGTCGCGGAACAATTTGTCCTCGTCTTCTCTCTCCGGCAATATTTTTTCAAGCAACCGGACATGATATTCGGCAATCCTGTGCAAGGTGGCATCCGATTGACGGGAGTAATGGCTATATAGTTCGCTCATCTCGTAGGGCGTGAACATGACTGTGCCGACATCACTATGCCTCAGCAGGCCCATCAAAAGCTCTGTATTGTGGGGGCTACAGTCAATATCATCGGCACCGATTTTGATGGCGGGTTTGAAACCCGTGATTTCAAGGGCGGCGAAAGCTTCGGCAATTTCTTCTTCATCGGCCAATATGCCCATATCAATCGTCCTGTCAGGGCAGATTTTTATACGCTTGAGCATCTCCATCCAGCCGACAGCATGGTTAAGATCAAGAGTGCTTTCCTGTCCGTTTATTTCGAATGTGCATTTAAATGCCGAAAGATTGCTTTTGCCAATTTCGTCTTGCAAGCGGCCCAGATAATGCCGGATGGTATCTTCATCGGGTCTGAGGGATCCATCGGTATTAATGCTCGCATGCTCAAGGGCGGCACATAAACCTGAAATATGTTGTCCGAATTTACCCTTAACAACAGGATGGAGCCTTACATCAACGCTGAGTACATTTTGGCATTCAATCATATTTTTGTAATAGTCGGGATATAAACACCCGAAGGCCATGCCTGACATAACTGCCATAATGTGGCGCGCGGCATGGGTGATGCCGTGATATTGGGGGCGTCTTATTTCCCAGTTGTCGCTTTCCTGACGGATGTAATCCTCGCGGGTGGTTCCTGCTGAAAAGGCCATCTGGATATAGCGTTGGCGGTGATCATCATCCTGAACAAGGAAAGGGGCAGAAGAAATAAGCTCGTAATAGCCGCGTGCAGCTCTCTCACAGAAATCTACAGATTCCGCATCCTGCATCAGCATCATGTTTTTATTGTCATCTTTCCGCCAGATGCTCAGATGGAATTGTGGTGGCGAGCTATAGGTCATGTCGGGCACCAAACCAAAGCGTGCAGCTTGCCGTGTCAGAACAGAAAGAAATTTGTGGTAATGGCCGATCAACTCAAGCGGATCATCGATAATTTTGGTACGGACTTCGGGGCCCATCATGTCGTACCAGCCCAGACCCAGTTCATAATCGCCGAAGCGGGGCTCGATCAGATCACGCAGGCCACCTTCGTCAAAATTATTGATATGCAGATGAAGCAAAAAAATATTCTGGCGGGCGCGGTGGTTTACTTCCGGATCATCGCTATAGAGGTTTTCTTCTATCTCGCGCAAATGTTCTGTTACCAGATCATGTGTCCAGTTGCTATCCTGCATGAACTGATTTGAATCCGGATGTGATGTGAACCAGTTGCGTGCCTGCTCGATCGTGTACAGATAGATGTCGGGCTGGTCGGCGGCGGTGAGGGCGGCTTTGTAGGATTCTTCGAGGACATCGTATTCAGGATACAAACCTTGATTGACCTGATCGTCCCTGATGCTTTTTATTTCCTCGAGCGCTTTTTCGGGCGTCAGAAGCGTGAATTCTAGTTCACAGCCCCAGCGCCATTGATAGCCGTGTTCATCCCATAATTTTTGCATATCCCTGATCTTGTTCAGGAACATCGGATTAAGCCGCCAGCTGTCAGGCTGGAGGGTGAGGGGGAATTGGTCAATCCATGGATTATCGGGCTTTGACATGCGGGGATACTATGACTACCCTATGGAAAATGCAAACTTTTGGTTTTTTTTGCCGCCGAATCCTGTAAATACCTCATCATCATGGATTTACTTAAAAAATTAATGCCCCTGAAGGGTCGCCACGAAGAATTGGCTTCGCTTATGTCCCAAGGCGGACTGGCGGGGGATGAGTTTGTCAAGCTTTCGCGTGAATATGCGGAGCTGGAGCCTATTGTGCTGGCGGTGAACGCCTATCAGAAGGCGCTGAAGGATAAAGAAGAAATTGAAGGCCTGTTGGGTGATCCCGAAATGGGAGAGATGGCGCAGGAAGAATTCAAGGAACTGAAAGAAAAAATCCCCGCGCTCGAGCATGAATTGAAGGTGGCGTTATTGCCCAAGGATATCGCCGATAACCGCAACGCAATTATCGAGATCAGGGCAGGTACGGGTGGTGATGAAGCGGCTTTGTTCGCAGGTGATTTGTTCGGCATGTATCGGGGCTATGCCGGTATGCAGGGATGGCAGTTTAACGTCCTTGATATGCATGAAAGCGATATGGGCGGTTATAAAGAGATCATTGCCGAGGTTACAGGCAACGGTGTCTTTGCCAAACTGAAATATGAATCCGGTGTACACCGTGTGCAACGTGTGCCGGAAACCGAAGCCAGTGGCCGCGTCCATACATCGGCGGCTACTGTGGCGGTCCTGCCGGAAGCCGAAGATGTCGATATCGATCTCAATATGAATGATGTGAAGGTTGATACCTTCCGTTCACAAGGCGCAGGCGGGCAGTCAGTTAACACCACAGACAGCGCCGTACGTTTGACCCACATCCCGAGCGGTATTGTGGTTGAAATGCAGGACGAACGTTCCCAACACAAAAATCGCGAGAAGGCGATGCGGATTTTGCGTTCACGCCTGTTCGAAGCCGAGCGTCTGCGTATCCAGAACGAACGTGCCGCCAATCGTAAATCACAGGTGGGCTCAGGCGATCGTTCCGAACGTATCCGCACCTATAACTTTCCCCAAGGCCGCGTGACCGATCACCGTATCAATCTGACCTTGTACAAGATTGAAGATGTGATGTCTGGCAAAGCCCTCGATGATGTGATTGGCCCGCTGATTTCCCACGACCAGGCCGACCAGTTGGCCGAGCTGGATTATTAGGGCAGCGATTTAAGCTCTGGCATCTCGCGCTCATCCCGGACGGAAGGCCCGTTTCAAACGCTGGGCATAGGCAGCGGATGTCGTATCATGAAAATAGCACGGACGAGGGTCGCCTACACGGGCAGGCAGAGGGAGAAGCTCGTTCGCGGGGATTTCCATGCCCTTGAAATGGATCGAATCCGTATAAATCCGTGCCAATATAGGGCTGTACCCGTTATAGGCAGGACGCTCCGCGTCATAGCAGTAATACTGGCTTCGGGGGATGGCGATATCCCTGAATTGTTCCACCGGTGTGGTGGGCGGGACAGACGCCGTAATCTTGAACGTCTGTGACAGGGACGTTTCCGGCCTGTAAACCATCACTTTGACCCCCGTAAGGGTGGGCGCGCTGGTATGCGGGCGCAGAGACAAAAGCTCTGTCTGCTCGTTAATCAGGATGGTATTCCCCACATTCATCTTGTTGGGGGTCAGGATGTGGAGACTATCCTTATAATAGCCTCCGCTATTGGCCTCGATGAGGTAAAGATGATGTCCGCGATACTCGGGAAATTTAAGGAGTATGGACTGGAGATCATAGACCTCTCGGGCGACTTTATATGCCCTGCCTATCATAGTTGCTGTACTTCCCTGTTTTATGCTTTATAGCCTGTTTGGCCTTTTATTGTTTAAAAAGGGTAACAGACTTAAGGTGTTTTTCCAATCGTGATTAGGGAAGTTTTTAAGCAGACACGCTTGCGTTTTTCAGAAGCCGGCATTGAAACGCCGGATATGGATACTCGCGTTTTACTTAAGCATTTTTTGGGCCTTAGTGATGCCGATTTGATTACCGGCACGGGAGTGATTGACGCGAATCAGCGGGATCATCTGGAGAGGGCGGTCATCAGACGCCTGAACCGTGAGCCGGTGAGCCGGATTATCGGCGAGCGCGAATTCTGGGGCATGACCTTCAAGGTAACCCCCGATACTCTCGATCCCCGTCCGGATAGTGAATGTCTGATCGAGATGGCGGTTGAAGCTCTGCGGGATCATCCCCCCAAACGTATTCTTGATTTGGGCACGGGCAGCGGATGTCTGTTGCTGGCGCTGTTGAAAGAGTTTCCGGCGGCGCAAGGGGTAGGTATTGACCTCAATCCTAAAGCTGTGGATGTTTCACGTGAAAACATGGAAAATAATGGACTTTCAGGCCGGGCTACCTTCGAGCAGGGAAACTGGACAGATTCGCTTTCTCCTGACGATGGCCTGTTTGACTTGATTGTTTCGAATCCGCCCTACATTCCTAGGGGAGATATCGAATCTCTGGCTCCTGAAGTGAAGAATCATGACCCGATTCTGGCCTTGTCGGGGGGCGATGACGGGCTTGATGCCTATAAAACACTAGTTACGGAAATTAAAAAGTTTTTGCAACCCTCAGGTCTGGCTCTTTTTGAAATAGGGCAAAATCAAGACAGGGATGTGCAGCGACTCGTGGAGAATGCTGGTCTTTCCGTAAGCCGAATCGGGGCGGATATCGCAGGAATCCTGCGGGTTGTGGAAATCACGCGTGGGGATAAATAAACTTTTTATCTCTTGCGCTGCTTGATAGCGGACGAGTCGGGGCGATACATTCGGAGCATTCACGATGGATACATATCCTGATAGGTGCTCTGGAATAAAAAAATCATTCCAGACAAAGGGATGGCTGTTCTCAGACTCGTGAATCAGGTACGATGTACGTGTCTGGGAATAAACAGAATCATTTTATGCAGGTGATCAAAGAATGAGACACAACGCAGCAGGAAGACGCTCCCGTAACCGTGGCCATAATGGGCGCCGTGGTGGGGGCAATCAGAACCGCGTGCAGGTATTTGACAGCAACGGTCCTGACGTCCGGATCCGTGGTACAGCCGCGCAAATCTATGAAAAATATATGGCTTTAGCCAAGGATGCTGCCGCCTCCGGTGATCAGGTCCTCGGGGAGAGCTATCTTCAGCACGCCGAACATTATCAGCGCCTCTTGAGTGGCTGGATTGATCTGGTTGAAGGCCGCAGTGATGCCTATCTGTACTCTACACCGGTCGTAGACGACTCAGTGTATGACGAGCAGGATGAGGCTGTATCTGTGGTTGAGGATGATGGTCTGGGTCTGCCAGCCAGTATCGTGGGAACGCGTACGTCTAAAGCCGTACAGCAATCTCAGGATCAACTGGAAGATGCCTGATTAACGCATTGCTTTTAATGTGTTAAATTAGCGTACGTTAGGGGCGGCCATAGTGTCGCCTTTAATTTTTTTAGGATTATTTTCCTCTTTTTTGTCTTCGGGGCCTTGATTTTGGTCAGTGACAGGTCATTTTCTATCGTATTAGGCTCGTCACACGGGACTGAAAGCTCAAAGAGTTAAGCTTTTGCGTATCTTCATCTGTTAAACTGGCTGAGGCCTGTATAGTTCAAGCGGGGGCATTCCATGGATTTCGAAAAGTTTACTGAAAAATCAAAGGGTTACTTACAAAAAGCCCAGACATTGGCTATGCGTAACAAGCATCAGTCACTGGAGCCTGAGCATTTGCTGCGGGTGATGCTGGATGATGAGGAGCGTTTGATTCATAAATTGATCGAGGCGGCTGGCGGTGATGCCAATAAAGTGGCGCGCCTGATCGATGGGGCTGTGGCCAAATTGCCGGTCGTAACTGGCAGCGGGGCGGGCGGCCTCCGTATTTCAAGTGATTTATCAAAAATGCTTGATAGTGCATTGATTTTAAGTGAAAAATCTGGTGACAAGTTCATATCTGGTGACCGTATTTTACAGGCGATGAACCTGCTGCGCGGCAGCCATGTCGAGGAAATTCTTTCGGAATCCGGTGTGACGCCCCAAGCTCTCAATCAGGCGATCAATGACCGCCGTAAGGGGCGGACAGCGGATTCTGCCAATGCCGAGGGGCAGTTTGACGCCCTGAACCGTTATGCCCGCGATCTTACCGAGGCTGCCCGTGAAGGCAAGCTTGATCCTGTGATTGGCCGTGATGAGGAAATTCGCCGGACGGTGCAGGTCCTTTCGCGCCGGACCAAGAATAACCCTGTCCTGATCGGGGAGCCCGGGGTTGGAAAAACAGCGATTATCGAGGGGTTGGCCCTGCGGATTATCAATGGTGATGTGCCTGAAAGCCTTAAAGGAAAGCGCCTGATGGCCCTTGATTTGGGCGCTTTGGTGGCGGGTGCCAAGTTCCGCGGTGAGTTTGAAGAGCGTTTAAAGGCGGTTATGGATGAAATCCGTGCCCATGCCGGTGAAATCGTGCTGTTTTTGGATGAATTGCATACTTTGGTCGGGGCTGGGAAGGCTGATGGAGCCATGGATGCCTCGAATATGCTGAAACCCGCTTTGGCCCGTGGTGAATTGCATATGGTGGGGGCGACGACGCTTGATGAATACCGCAAGCATATTGAAAAGGATGCGGCGCTGGCGCGGCGCTTCCAGCCTGTTTTCGTATCAGAGCCAACGGTTGAAGATACGATATCTATCCTGCGGGGATTAAAGGAAAAATATGAAGTCCACCATGGTGTACGTATCACCGATGCCGCAATTGTGTCTGCGGCGACCCTGTCACATCGTTATATCACAGACCGTTTCCTGCCGGATAAGGCGATTGATCTGGTGGATGAGGCTTCCAGCCGTCTGCGGATGCAGGTTGATAGTAAACCCGAACAGATTGATGAATTGGATCGACGGATTGTCCAGTTGAAAATCGAGCGCGAGGCTTTGAAGAAGGAGTCGGACAAGGGGTCAAAAGACCGCCTTGAAAAACTTCAGAAAGAACTTGAAGAACTTGAAATAAAATCTTCTGAATTAACAAAAATTTGGCAATCAGAAAAAGAGAAGCTTTCTGCGGGCCAGAAGTTTAAGGAAGAGCTGGAGAAAGCTCGTATCGAGCTGGATCAGGCCGAGCGTGCCGGTGACTGGGCCAAAGCTGGCGAGATCAAGTACGGCAAAATTCCTAATCTGGAGCAGGCCCTTGAGCAGGCCAGTCAGAGTACGGTCGAGAAGAACCTTATCAATGAGGAAGTCACCGATGATGATATCGCCGCCGTGGTTAGCAAATGGACGGGTATTCCAGTCGACAAGATGCTTCAGGGCGAGCGCGAGAAGCTTTTGACTATGGAAAACAAGCTTGGTCAGCGTGTTGTCGGGCAGGAGGAAGCTGTCCATGCCGTGGCCGATGCTGTCCGCCGTGCCCGTGCCGGTTTGCAGGACCCGCGCCGTCCGATCGGTTCGTTCCTGTTCCTCGGGCCCACAGGGGTTGGCAAAACAGAACTGACCAAGGCCTTGGCCGAATTCCTGTTTGATGATGATACAGCCCTCGTACGGATGGATATGTCCGAGTATATGGAGAAACACTCGGTTGCCCGTATGATCGGGGCACCTCCGGGCTATGTAGGCTATGATGAAGGCGGGGCATTGACCGAGGCTGTCCGTCGCCGCCCGTATCAGGTCGTCCTGTTTGACGAGGTCGAAAAAGCACACCCCGATGTATTTAACGTTCTTTTGCAGGTTTTGGATGATGGTCGCCTGACCGATGGGCAGGGGCGTACGGTTGATTTCAGCAATACGGTTTTGATTATGACCTCGAATCTTGGGGCCGAATATCTGGTCAGTATGGAAGAGGGGCAGGATGTTGAATCGGTACGCGATCAGGTTATGGGCGTAGTGAGAAAAGCTTTCCGTCCCGAATTCCTGAATCGTCTGGATGAAATATTGCTGTTCCGCCGTCTGGGGCGTGCGCAAATGGCAGGGATTGTCGATATCCAGCTGGGTTATCTGCGCAAACTGCTGGGTGATCGCCGGATTACCATGACACTGGATGATGATGCCAAGCGTTGGCTTGCCGATAAGGGATATGATCCGGCTTATGGTGCCCGTCCGCTTAAACGTGTCATCCAGACGCATCTGCAGAACCGTTTGGCACAACTGATCCTTCAGGGTGACATTGCTGATGGCGCATCGGTTGCCGTGGGTGTAAAGGCTGACGAACTTGATTTTAAAATCGGTAAGCCAACAGCAGGAAAAGCTGCCGCCTGATAGGGGATTATTATCACTTCGTTAATCTGTCGCAGGTAGAATGCTATCAACCCACAAAGTAACTAAAAGGGTTGATGGTGTGGATTTTGATCAAAAGAACCAGATAACGGCAGGTTATAATGCTGCTTCCATGGCTGTGACAGGGGATGCCCCTAAAGATCAGCAGCCGGGATTTGTTGATCTGGTTGCACGCGCCAGTCGCGATAACAAGCATGTCTTTTTGGGAGAGCCCCATGTCAATGGCATGGTTGTTCAATCTTATCAGCTTTTGGCTGATAACCCTGGCGTATTTCAAAAAGCAAAAGAGAACGGTATGGGGCATCTCGTTCTTGAATTGCCCCATGCCTTGCAACCTAGTCTGGACAAGCTGTCTATAGGGCAAATTTCCAAAGATCAGTTTAAATCGGAATTCATGGAACAGTTTACATCCGAATGGATGGCGGATCCCAATATCAGGAACCAATTTTCCGAGGCGTTAGCCCAGACTATTGAGAATGCCCATAATGCCGGAATGAAAGTTCATATGGCTGATGTAACCCATGCTGAATTCTTCAGGGATATGAATTCAGGTTTCCCCCCAGATGTTCAAAACTTTATAAAGAAAGTTACCGAAGATCATAAAGAGCAGGGTAATGGCATGACATTGCAGCAATATACAATGAGTCGTATGGCATCCCTGCCATCGGGTGAGCGTGAGGATCTTTTAAGACAGGCTCGGGAACATGTAAATAAGGTGCGTCATGAGCGTCTTGATGATAGCGAACAATATTCTTACTTAAGAGGGCGTATCCCCCAGAACGAGGGCATTATGGGTTTGGTGGGCTTGTCGCATCTGGATAACAATCTTGATTTCAAGATGGAAAAGACTTCAAGGGGTATTGATGATTTTCTGGAGGAGGAAGGCGGCAAGGTCGCTTCTATAGAGTTGCACAATACGGATTCGAAGAAAGCGATGGCTTCTACTTATGAGGAAGATAACGCTATAAAGCTTGATAAACCTGATTATACAGTGATCATTGATCAGAACCAAATTTTTGACAAGCAAGATCGTGTTGTAGGAAGTCTTGATCAAACTTCTCCGGCAGACCGCACAGTTGAGAAGCGTCCGTCAGTAAGCAGTCCGGCACCTGGTGTAGGTGTTTATTAGGGTTTGGGATTCCCGAATTGCAATTTGTTTAAAACAGGAATGGGCTTGGCGCAGCGATAGTCTTCGCGGGAAGTCCCAGACAACGATGAAGTTCCTGCTTCATATCAACAAGAGAACAGAATCCGCGGCGAACATATAACGGGTTGCTACCGGATGTTTTTGTGAATTCTGCGCTCATATGTGCGCGGGCAACAGGATGGTCACTCCAGTTATCATTTGTAACAGCATGAGGGTAAGCATTGTGAACAGCGATGACAGGTTTATCACCCAGTTCTTTTCTGGCTGTCATTAAGGCCCGTAGGCCCGTTCCTGCCAGTGCGTAAAATTCAATTGCACTTTTTTGCTGATAGCCTTCCTTACGAAGGACTTTCATATTCGCACCTGTATTTGTTGATGTGTCATGGCCAAAACGGGTGATAGCCTGAGGGGGTATACCGTAATGTTGTGTCAGTAAAAAATAGGCGTAATCGGTTTCTGTCTGCTGCTGGTTTTCGGCAAAGCTTAGTCCGATACCGGAAAGGCGGGGTTTGATATAGCCCGTAAAATCCGGATGCTCGTTGCCAATTTTCTTGTTTCCCACCAGTACAAATTTCTTGTGGCCAGCTTTGACAGCGGCGTCGACCGCAAAGGCCGTTGCGTTTGTGGCTCCCAGAATAACTGCGGTTTTTAAACCCAAAGCAGGGAGGGCATCAATCGGGGTTAGAAGTTGGGCGGTATAATTTTTGATGGTGTTTTCTCCCAGTCCGGCCTTGGCATCCCAGAGGGCTTTCAGCGGCAAGTAGAGCATTTCTTCAATTTGCGAGAGGGGCGTCATTCAAAATAATCTTTTGTTTTCAATTTGATGATAAAATTTTATAGATTAAAATCGTTTATTATGTCAATAAATGGTTGGTCGCCTTTTAAAATAGTAAACAAAACAGGCGGATAGGACGGCAAGAGGGATAAACGTGGACAGACGCAAACTTGAAAATCTGCTTTATGCAGGCGTTGTAGAGGTCAGGGCGGATCATGTGCGTCAGGCCCTTACGATCTGGAAAGACATACGGGATGATTTGGATGATCCCAAAGGCTGCCTGTTCGATATTTTCCCTGACGGCCCTTATTACCACGCGATGGTTGATTCCATGCCGTATAACGCCGCTATGAAAGAGCGTTTTTCAACACCCGATGAGTTTGAAGCAGAGCAGGCGAAGTTGTTTCGTGTGTTTGCTGATTTTGGAGCCAAGATATCTTGTTATGAACACGAACTTGATGACACAGGTATCAAGTTGCGTACGGTTGATATTGCGTGGATCAATATGTTTGATCTTAATCCCGAGGATGAATTTCACGCCGATGGCAGCCCTGTCAGGGGAAATGTGGATGCCTCTGCTGAAATGATCTTGCAGCATTTATATGAAGAGCCATCCTATGTTCCGGACTTCAGTAAATCATTTCTTCAGTTACGCTTGACGCCACAGCAACCCGATATCGATCAGAAGGTAGAGGCTGCTTATCGTTATATGGAACGTGTCCGTGATCATGTGGCCTTCCGCATGCGTGAATATCAGGATGATGATTTGACGGCACGATTTGCCTCTGACTTTGTCGAGTATAAAGCTATCGATAATCTGTATAAATGGACTTCCGGTTCTTGGGATGTGCGGGAGAAAAAGCCGTGGATTCTTCCCAAAAGCTATCATCAATATCAGGATGCTGAATTGCAGATGCTAATGCAGGCGCGAGCCGAGGATAGAGGTACAGGTTTGGCCGAAGATATGAGAAGGGCTGCCAGAAATCTGAGGGAGGCCGAGCGTAACATGGCGTCTGATGTGCTGTTTTCCCGTCTTGAGCGGGGCGATATGGCTAACGCTGTTGCCAAGGGTCCGGATAAAAAGGGTGGCCCCGCCTAAGCTAGCGTTATGGCAATAGAATTATTGCCCTCATCACGTTGTTTCATTGGCGATTTCCCGTTAATCTGTAAAGAGTTTGATTCACGGACCTTTTCGGGTTTTTCATCGGGAAATATTTTCATGATCCGCAAGTTTTGCTTTGTTGCTGCCACTGTATTTCTGGCCTCCTGCGCCACAGTCGTTGATGGCCAGATTCAGGATGTGACTATCGAAACACAAGGAGCAAAAAATACCCTGTGTTATATGCAGAACAGGGATTTCAGCTTCCGTTTCTACCCGCCGCAAACTCTGAAGGTTACAAAGTCACCTGATCCGTTCACCATTCGCTGTCTGGCACCCGGTAACCGTGAAAAAACAATCGTTGTTAAGCCTGAACTGGCGCAGTCAACAGCTTACAACGCCGTGAATGCCGGCACGGGCGTGGCCGTGGATCATCTGTCGGCGGCTATGTATGAATTGCCGTCAAGGATCGTGATCACTTTTGAAGGCATGAAGCCGGAAGGCTACGCCCAACCTCCGTATAACGAATTCTATGATAATTACCCCGAGTTGAAAGGGCTGGAGGAATTCCGCCCGGGTCAACCTGCTTTGCTGCGTGATGCCGGCACGACAACACCTTCGCTTCAGCGAAGAGAGGCGGGCGCGGACTCTGGTTTATCCATGATCGTGGGGACGGAGCCTGTTGCCGAGGCAGCGCCAGCTGCCGATGCTGAAAATGGTTCCCCAAGTTTTTCCTCGCCGCAAGTCCCGTTAGGTAGCAAAGGTATGTCGGCGGATTCCCTGACACGTTCGATGAACCCGAATATTTTCGGTGGTTCATCGACGCCTGCAGCCAATAGCGCCCCTGTTAATATCAATACTGCTCCGTAAGGTTTGTATTTTGTCTTCGCCTGTATATTTTTTCTGCGGTGTTGGCGGTAGCGGTATGAGTGCTCTGGCGCTCGCTTTGCTGGCGCGTGGGTATGAAGTGCGCGGTTCCGACCGCAGTCATGATAAGGGACAGACGCCTGAAAAATTCGAAAAGCTGGCAGAGGCCGGTGTCAAACTCTATCCGCAGGACGGATCGGGCATTGACGAGGCTGTTTCTGTGCTTGTGGTGTCGAGCGCCATTGAAGAAACAATCCCCGATGTAAGGGCGGCCAGAAACAATAGCGTTGCCATTCAAAAGCGCGCCGAGGTTCTGGCAGAGCTTTTTAATCGCTCCCGCGGGATTGCTGTCGGTGGGACCAGTGGCAAATCAACAGTGACCGCGATGATGGGGCATATTTTTGAAAGCGCCGGTCTGGATGCTACCATGATCAATGGCGCTGTCATGATGGATGCTGCGGGGGCCAATCGCAAAGGACTTGGCAATGCCATGATCGGTCAAGGCGATATCATGGTGATCGAGGCTGATGAAAGCGATGGTTCGATTGCTTATTACGAACCGGCTATTTCCGTTCTGACGAATGTGACACTCGATCATAAACCGGTTGAGGAAATAAGACCGCTCTTTGCCGATTTTCTGATCAAGGCCAAGGAAGGATGCGTTGTTAATCGCGATGACCCTGAAAGCGCTGTTATTCTTCAATCCAATAGTCCGTCGAATGTGACCGGTTTCAGCCTTAAAGATCCGCAAGCTGATTTCTTTGCCGATGATATTTCATACAGCGCCCATGGTGCGGCAAAATTTCGCATTACTGAAAAATTCACAGGTTTGTCCGAAGTATGCACATTGAAAGTTCCGGGCCGTCACAATGTTGAAAATGCGCTCGCGGCCTTGGCGGCGTCCCGCATGGCAGGCGTGTCTTTGCAAAACTGTGTCGGGGCGCTTGCCGATTTTGGCGGTGTCAAACGACGTCTGGAATATGTAGGCGAAGAAAAGGGCGTGGCGGTTATTGATGACTTCGCGCATAACCCCGATAAAATCAGGGCCTCGCTTGAGGCGCTTTCTCAAACGGCAGGGCGCAAAATTGTCATCTTTCAGCCCCATGGCTTCGGGCCGATGAAAATGATGCGGCAGGAAATTACGCAATCTTTTGCCGATGGTATGGATGCCAGCGACATTTTGATTATGCCCGATATCTTCTATGCGGGCGGTACAGCTAGCAAGGATATATCCTCGGCTGATCTGATTGCCGATGTCAAAGGTAAGGGGCGTCAGGCTGTTTATCTGGCCACACGCCCCGAGATCAGGACCTATCTGAAGTCGCAGGCGCAAAGTGGTGACAGGATTATCGTAATGGGGGCCCGCGATGACACATTGCCTGGATTTTGTCAGGATATCCTGATGGATATGAAGGCCGTGTAATGGATATAAAACAAATACTCTCGGTTATCGGGATGTGTCTGGCTGTTTACTGTCTCTTTCCGTACTACATCGCGATTTTGAAGCGTAAGGCCAAGCCCCACATTTTTACATGGGTTATCTTTGGAATTATCACCTCTCTTGCCGCGGCTATTCAATTTTCGGAAGGTGGCGGATCGGGGGCATGGATTGTAGGCCTCAATGGGGCGCTGTGCCTGACTGTTGTAGTGCTATCTTTAAAGTTTGGTGAAAAACAAATTACAAAAGGTGACTGGCTTGTCTTTGTTGTGGCCTTGTCTGCTGTGCCTGTGTGGTTGCTTGCCAATAACCCGCTGTGGGCCGTGCTGATTTTACTCATGATCGAAATTTTTGCCTATTATCCAACATTACGAAAATCATGGCTGCGTCCTCATGAGGAAGTGATACAAACATGGCTTCTCGGGGCAATAACTTTCCTGCTTTCTGTGCTGGCCTTGGAAGAATACAGCTTCACAACGGCGGCTTATCCGGCGTTCGTATCCAGCATCAATTTTATGCTGGCTGGCCTGCTGCTATACAGACGGCGGGCCTTGGCAAAAGCATCTCTTTAAAAGCTTAAGGACGAGGTAGAGGCGCAGGGCGGCGGGCTGTCGTTATAGGCCCCAGTCTGTTAATGACATCCTGCACGGGCTCGATCGCTACTTTCATGAATTGTTCTGTGGCGCTGATGACGTTCTTGGGGTCGAGCATAATCCCGACATGGCCTTTGAAGAAGACAACATCGCCGCGATCAATCTGCGCCACGGGAATGACCTTGCCGACTTTATGGGATTTTTCCTGCAGATCGGCATCGCGGGGAATATGTTTGAATCCTGCCCGTAGCAAAGAAATCTGCACCAGCCCCGAACAATCAATGCCATTATTATGGCGTCCGGCATATCCATACGGGCGTTCGGCAAAGCGCAAGGCCTGGCTCACGTGATCGATACGCTGCTTCAGATCGCTGACAGGTTTGATATGGCTGGTCGGGACCCATCCTTTATCCTCGATATAGGAAAAATTATTGACCTGCTGCTTCGGCACGACAATCAAGCGCGACATGAAGCTTAAGGTCTGAAGCGGACGGGAATGGAGGTCTGGCTGCGGGTAAACATGTGTTAGCGTATTATCAACAAAATGGGTTGCCGGTTTGGTAATCGAGGTCAGATGACAAGGATTAACATAGCCCTCATAGGCGTCATGGGCACAACGTCCATAGGCCAGGCCGGATTCAAAACGCTCGACAATAAATTTCTCACCATACAGAAGCTGGGACTCGCGCCGCCCGATCAGGTCACCGGGCGTTGCTGATTCCATGACATCGGCAACGGAGACAGTAATCCTGTATTTCTGTTTACGGTTCATTTTGCCTTTTTCGTTTTTTTCTTCGGTGCCGCCTTCGCTTTAGCGGCGGTCTTTGCGGGAGCCGATTTCTTGCCGCTATAGCGGTCATTGATAGCGGCATACAAAGCGTGCAGACCCATTTCTGTCCCACCCTTGGTACGGCCTATGCGACCACCCGTTTCCCATGCGAATAAATCAATGTGTACCCAATCGATCTTCGGGTCAACAAAACTTTCCAGAAACAAGCCGGCGTGGATGGTTCCTCCACGCGCGTTGGCGTTATTGTTGATGTCGGCTATGTCGCTGGCCAGAAACTTTTTATAGTTCTGGATCAAAGGCAGAGGCCACAGATTGTCATTGACCTTCTCGCTGATATCCTTGATCCGGAAGGCCAGAGTTTGGTTGTTCGAGAGCAGGGCCGGAACCTCGGGGCCCATGGCCACACCGCCGGTCAGGGTTGCAAAATCAACCATCAGGTCGGGCTTTTCTTCCGAAGCCCATGTCAGGGCATCGGCAAGGATCAGGCGGCCTTCGGCATCTGTATTGCCAATCTCGACGGTTAAGCCCTTGCGGCTGCCGATGACATCAGAGGGGCGAAAGGATTCACCTGATACGGAATTTTCGACGGCGGGGATCAGCACGCGCAGACGCACGGGCAATTTATGACGCATGATAAGCAGCGCCAGCGCCAGAACGTGCGCTGCCCCGCCCATATCCTTTTTCATGGTGTACATGGCCGCAGAGGGTTTGAGGTCCAATCCCCCTGTATCAAAGCAAACACCTTTGCCGATCAAGGTCACTTTAGGGTGCGCAGGATCGCCCCATTTCAAATCAATCAGACGCGGACGGCGCGGGCTGCCTTGGCCTACGGCATAGATCAGCGGGAAGTTTTGCGCGCGCAATTCTTCATCCCTGATAACCTTTATGGTCATTTCTTCGTTTTTGGCAAAACCCCTAATCACTTTCTCCAGTTCATCCGGTCCCATATCATTGGCGGGAATATTGATCAGGGACCGTACAGTGATCATCGCCTCGATAAAGGCCAGTGCCGATTTTTTATCCGCACCTTTGGGCCAGACCAGACGGGGCAGGGCGGTTGTTTTCTTTTGCTTGTAAGCCTCAAAGCGATAGCCGCCAATGCCCCAGCCAATGCAGGCCTGCGTCAGATCATCACCCTTCAATCCTTCAAGTGTAAAAGTTTTTTCTTTGAGCGCTTGCTCGCTCAGTGTCCGCAGCAGGTAGTCACAGGCAATGGCCATGTCATAGGTCTGCACAGGATCATTTACGCCGACAACAATGCCGGAGAGCGCGCCATCCGCACCATAGAGCGGTAACACCTGCCCCGCACGTGCTGCGAAACCTGTTTCTGTAACCCGCTGTCTGAGGGCCTTGTCCTGTGTCTTGATCCATGCGGCAAAGTGACCGGACGACAGGGCCGTCACCGGCAAGGATGATTTGCCAGCGTTGGCCGCAAAATTCTCGGGCAGTTTCAAAACAGATTTCAAATGCGGGGCGATACTCATGACATCTTCCTTGGGTAATGCGGATTAAAGGGGGGCATGGTGGCCAGCGCCCTCGCGGTTATGATGCCTATTATGGGGGTTCTGCTGCGTCCTGCAATCCACGGCAAGACAGGCGACAAAATACCCCACAGATTTTGGATTATGAAAATATTTTATGTGGGCAGGGTGGTATAAACTATTGATCTGTGCCCCGATTACTGGTAACTCATACGCCTGCCCCTTAAGGGGGATTATGGATGGAACGGTGGCCGAGCGGCTGAAGGCAACGGTTTGCTAAATCGTCATACGGGGAAACTTGTATCGAGGGTTCGAATCCCTCCCGTTCCGCCATTAATAATAAAGGCCTCCTAAAAGGGGGCCTTTATTATTAATAACGAAGGGGGAGAGGGCGAGAACCATCAGGGTTCGACAAAACGCGGATAGC
Source organism: Micavibrio sp. (assembly GCA_046294845.1). GTDB lineage: Bacteria > Pseudomonadota > Alphaproteobacteria > Micavibrionales > Micavibrionaceae > Micavibrio_C. The sequence continues at coordinate 1,466,585 of JBKBNU010000001.1, forward strand.
GTTTTGGACATCGCAAGGCGCATAGCGCCGAGATGCCCCTTGAGGGACAAAAACACAAGGAACGCGTGTTTTTGGTCAATCCTCCCGTTCCGCCATTAATAATAAAGGCCTCCTCAAAGGGGGCCTTTTTATTATGTTGCACCGTTTTTTGATGTACGATTTACCATCACGGATATTTAACCGGAAGGAATATCGAGTGCTGCCTTACCTAAAAAGTCTCTCAACAGGAGATACTATAACTCTCATCATTCTGCTCATTTGTTTAATAATAGGTGTGTATGGTTCTTTTATTGAGCCGTTCAGGCTGAAGGTGACACGTTGGGATGTTCGTACTGAAAAATGGACTTATCAGCGTGAACTGAAGATCGCTGTGCTGACAGATATGCACATGATATGGCCATGGATGACAAGAAAACACCTGATGAAGGCGGTTGAGAAAGCAAATAGCCTTCAGCCGGATATTATTGTTTTGCTAGGCGATTACGTCGCCACCCATCCATTTGGCATCCAACTAAATCCTGAAAAATCTCTGGAGCCTCTAAAAAAACTATCGGCCCGATGCGGGGTGTATGCTGTTTTGGGTAATCATGATTTGCATCCTCGTAGTTCTTGGCCTGAAGCGCTGAAGGCAACAGATATTCCTGTCCTTATAAACCAATCGTTGCCGGTTGATTGTGATGGCGAGAAGTTCTGGATCGCGGGTTTAGACGAATTGTGGTGGGGTAAGGCAGACATTAAAAAAACTCTGGAGGGGGTTGAGAATGATAGCCCTGTATTGCTAATGATGCATAACCCTGATTCATTTCCGGATGTGCCTGAAAATGTTGCTCTTAGTATGGCGGGGCATACACATGGGGGACAGATTAGGTTTCCGTTTATAGGTTCACTATCTATTGTTGTCCCTTCCAAGTACGGTAATCGTTACGCCTATGGCCATGTAAAAGAGGGTAATAAAGATATAGTAATTTCAAGCGGTATAGGGATGACAGGAATACCTCTCAGGCTTTTCAATCCCCCTGAAGTTGGTTTGATTGTTTTAAGTGGTACTGAGCATTGATGCAGTGTTTATAATCAAAAGCCCCCAATCGGGGGCTTTTTGTTGAGAGTATTTTCTGTTACAGCGGCCTTGGCGTGAAGGCGGGGGCGGCGCTGACGGGTCTGGCCTCAAAGCCGGGGATGTTTTTCTGGCGGCACAGGGTGCTGATTTCGCTGCGTTGTTGTTTGAACCATTCGCCGCTATGAACATCGGTGCAGAGTTTCAAATAATCCTGTGCGCTTCTCAGAACATAGAGAGCTCTTTGGCGCTTTTCATCGGGGCGCAGCCAGGCGGCATAGCCACCGGCGAGGGGACCGTATTTACCCTTGCCGATTTTGCGTGCTTCCTCTTCGGCGGTTGTTGTGCCGGATGTGATGTTCTCGAATATTTTTTGGGCCAGAGTCTGGTTGCGGGGGATGTCTTGCCCGTCATTAAGGACGGCTCTCAGGAATGCTGCCAGCGTGCGCTCGGCAATCGGCTTGGCAAAGCCTTCCAGTGTTTCCAGATTTTTGATGGTTTGCTTGGCAATCGCGCCTACTTCTTCGGGCGTGATTTTTTCTTCATGTTTCCATGTATCTTCACGCTTCCATTTCACGCCATCATAACCTTCCAGCATTTGTACGAGATGATGGTCGGAGCGGTCATTGCAGTTACTTTCGTAGAAAACATAACCGGAAACACCCCCAATAGAAGGAGAGAACCTAAAAGCCTTTTCAATGACGGGATCGCCCATAACCGTATCAAAGCCTTCGCTGATGCGGGTATCTGTTTCCGGATATGCCGCCCAGATTTTGAGCAAGGCATCATGCATCATGTCTGCCTGTCCTTGGGTCAGGCCGCTTTTTTCACGGGTTATGGTTTTCCCGTTGTGACCTGCGGGTGTATCTTCGACAGTTTTCTGGTGAATGCGGCAAAGATCGAAAACGGTTTGAAAGGCTTGTCTTACTTCGGGGCCTTTGGCGGAAATGATTTCTTCAACTTCGGGAAAGAGGGTCGTCCATTGGGATGCCGGTTTTCTTTCCTCACGGTGCGGAGAGGCAAGTGCCATCAGGGACCAATATCTGTGGGCGCCACTATCCTCGTGCGCATTCTCGAGAAGCTGGTGTGCCATACTGAACATCGTCATGAAATACGCATCTTGCTGATGATAGTCCGCGCGCAGCAGATGCGGTTTTTTGGGGCCTTCCTGACGATAATCACCGCCATACCAGCCGCCATTTGAAAAGTCATGAAGATATCTGAAAAAATCGCGGGCAACTTCCTCGCGGCGGGTTTCATACAGCTTTTCGGTGGGGCTTCCCATGATCCAGTCTCTCCTGTGCATTTAATTCCGTTACAGGAACCTAGTCAGAGGGGGTGTTTATGTCAATAAAATTCGAGGTTTATTAAGAAAATGTAATTTAAAACAACATGTTAGTAGGTTGCGGAGAGAGTTCAAAGCGCCATTTATTCCCAGATCGGGAGGGGGCCTAGCTTAGCTCCAAAATAAAAATTGCGGATAGGGCCAGTATGCTTATGACCGCGATACCCCAACCATGCCTTAACGATATCCTTTTCCTGATGAATTTTTTCATGAGTAAGATAAAAACTGCGGCACAGAGAGGTATCGAGGCTATAGTGTACACAATCATAATTGTGGGAGCGGACTCGGGATTGTACAAAGCGGATAATCCAAAGACGAAATAGAATCCTGTCATCATAGAAAAAAACAGAATGTTCATTGTAGATAATAGGAAAATAAAAAATCCGGTCATTCTTCTTGCGAATACTCGAGCATGACTATTTTGTGCAGAGGATGATTTTTGTTTTCGATACTGTTCCAAAAAAAAGAATATGAACGAAACTAAGATTAAAAACCCTATTATTTTTATAAATGACAAGAGATTTATATCTTTAGAAGGCGTGCCTTCCCCCCTTGAAGGGCTGGATTTTTCTGACTGAGGCTGGTTGTGAGCCTGCCAATGGCTTTGTGCTGCATTTGCCATGTTATGAATGATTTCTGCGCAGGCTTCTGTCGTTGGAGGAGGGTTTGGGCAGTCACTGTATTCTACCTGACCTTGTTTAAGGGCCAGACAGCAGGCTTTTTGTGGCGTCGGCACAAAGGCATACGCTGCCCCGCTCTGGCAGGTACTGATAAGGCAACATAAAAAAATGATTGCTGACAGATTTCTGATCAAATGCCTTTTGAAAGAACAGGAGGAGAATATCATATGTGCCTCATAAGTTTTTAGTAATGCGTAGTATTTAAATATTAGGGAAAACCTTAAAGCGCTTGCCATTTATGACTTTAAGGCTACATTCGTTAAAGATTAAAACCAAGGAGAGATTGCCATGACAGCCGCCGCGCACAAACCAGCTTCCAGCGTTATTATTCCCGACCCTATCCTGTACACTGCTGAAGCGACAGCGACAGGGGGCCGCGAGGGTGCGGCACAAACACCGGACGGCCTTTTGAAAATCAAGCTGGATAAGCCTGTGGCCATGGGTGGCAAGGGTGATGGCGTCAATCCGGAGCAGCTTTTTGCGGCGGGCTATTCCGCATGTTTCCTCGGGGCAATGAAATTTGTTGCGGGTCAGGATAAAGTAACCCTGCCAGCGGACGCATCCATTACGGGCCATGTCAGCATTGGCAAAATCGAAGGTGGTTTTGGCTTGCAAGTCGAACTGAAAATCAGCCTGCCGGGGATGGACCGCGCGCAAGCCCGTACCGTCATCGACAAAGCCCACCTTGTATGCCCGTATTCAAATGCCACACGCGGCAATGTCGATGTCACGCTGACATTGGTTTAGGCTTGTTTGAATCTTTCTAATTAAAAGCCCCTCGTGCGAGGGGCTTTTTTATTTTTGGAGATTGCAAAGTTAAGCCCATTTAACGGGTTTCGGGTTACGTTCATCAAATCCCATCTGGTGCCAATAAGGATAAGCGGGTACGCGGGCGCTCGCGGCATCGAGTTTTTCAATATGCTCGGGGCTTAAGCTCCACCCCAGTGCACCGAGATTTTGTTTGAGCTGGTCTTCGTTACGCGCGCCGACAACAATGTTGGCAACGGTCGGGCGGGTCAGCAACCAGTTAAGCGCAATCTGCGGAATGGTTTTGCCGGTTTCCTTGGCGACTTCGTCAAGGGCATCGACAACCTTGTAGAGATATTCATCTTCAACGGTTGGCCCGCCCGTGGCGCCGCCCTGGGCGATACGGCCATCCTGAATGGGTTGTCCCCGACGAATTTTTCCGGTGAGGCGGCCCCAGCCGAGCGGGCTCCAGACCATCAGGCCCAAGCCTTGATCCTGCCCCAGCGGCATCAATTCCCATTCATAATCACGACCGATCAGCGAGTAGTAACCTTGATAGGTGACATAGCGGCTATAACCGTATTTTTCTGCGGCAGCGAGTGACTTCATCACGTGCCAGCCAGAGAAATTGGAACAGCCGATATAGCGGACCTTGCCGCTTTGCACGAGGTTATCAAGCGCGCTCAATGTCTCTTCGACAGGGGTCAGGGCATCAAAAGCATGCATGAAATAGACATCGATATAATCGGTCTTGAGGCGCTTCAGGCTGTTTTCGCAAGCGGTAATGATATGAAAGCGTGATGATCCTTTATCATTCGGGCCGGGGCCGGTTGTAAAAGTAGCCTTGGTCGAGATCAGGGCCTGATCGCGGCGGCCTTTAAGAGCGGCACCCAAGATTTCTTCGGAAGCGCCTGCCGAATAAATATCGGCTGTATCAAAAAAATTCATGCCATGGTCGAGGCAGATATCCAGCAAGCGTGTGGCTTCCCTGACATCCGTTGTTCCCCATTTTTTGAACATTTCGCCCTTGCCGCCAAAGGTGCCTGTGCCGAGGCTCAAAACGGGGACTTTCAGACCGCTACGGCCCAGTTGACGATATTCCATGAATGTTTCCTTTTTGCATATAACTGCCATTCGGCTTGAAAGGCCCCTTTAAAATAGCGTCCAAATCGGTATGATCAAGCCGGTCTTTTAACAAGAGGAAGTAAGCACGAATGCCATTCAGCAAACTGGTCAAAGGCTTTCACCTGTTTCAATATAAATATTTTCACGAAAGTGAAATATATCAGGAGCTCACCACCAAGGGACAGAATCCCGAAGCTCTGGTGATTGCCTGCTGCGATTCACGCAATGATCCTGCTTTACTGCTGCAAAGCCAGCCCGGCGATATCTTTGTGGTGCGTAACGTGGCCGCGATTGTGCCGCCTTACCAGCCTGATGATAACTATCACGGGACCAGTGCGGCGATTGAATTCGCGGTGAAGGGGCTAAAGGTCAAAGATATCGTGGTATTGGGTCATGCGATGTGTGGCGGGGTGCAGGCCTTGGCTGCTGAAAAGCAGCCGACAGGCTTTGAATTCCTGACACACTGGATTTCAATCGGCAGGAAGGCCCGCGAAAAAGTGGATCAGGAGCAACCATCATTGTCGCCCGACCATCGCCAGTGCGCGATTGAAAAAGAAGTCATTGTGACCTCGTTAGAGAACCTCATGACCTTCCCGTGGATCAGGGAAGGTGTCGAAGCAGGCCAGATCACCTTGCATGGTTGGTACTTCGATATGGTGAATGGCAAGCTTCTGGATTACAACTTTGAGAAGGCGGCTTTCGAGGAATTAAAAAACCCGCAGCCGGCAGAGGCTTTGCCCCGCCGCCGCCGCCGTTATAATGACCCACGTTAATGCATTGATATAATTTCACTTTATGCCTATTTGACAAGACATAATCAAGCTGGCAGAGTCCCTGCTCTTAAGGGGAATATGATGTCGGATATAGTTATCGTCGGGGGCGGGCCTGTGGGTCAGTGGGTTGCCATCAATGCGAAGAAGCGCAATCCCGATCTGGATATAAAAATTTACGAGCGTTATCAGGAATATCAGAGGTCGCACATTCTGCGTCTGCGACACCTTGCGACACTTCTATATGCCAGGCATGACGGGTCACCACGTGAAAGCCGTTTTTATCAGGATGTCATGGGGCGTTCTCTTTCCGAGATATTCTATCGTGCCGCAGGACATATATTCATTCGTACGAATGACCTCGAAGAGGCCTTGGGCAGTTACGCCCGTGATCTGGGTATTGAAACAGTCTATGAGAGGGTTGAAACGCCGGATGATGTCATGAAGGCGCATCCCGAGTGCAAGATTTTCATTGCAGCAGACGGCGCCCATAGCCAGATGCGCCAACATCTGATGGGTGAAGACTCTACCAAAGAATATCCGTTGCAGTATGTGGCAGAAATTAAGTATCAGGCGCAAGGGGCAACAGCCAAACTCGATTTTCTCAAAGATCAATATTATGCGAATAAAAGAATTCCTCATATGATCTTTGAATATGTGGGCAGGGAGAAGGAAGGGGTGACACCTGTAACCTTGCGGGCCTTCATGGATAGAAAAACATATGAGGCTGTTCCCAAGGCCACCTTCAAAGAACCATTACATCTGGATGGCGGTTTACCGGAAGACTTGGAAAAAAGTGTGCGGACTTATATGGGCGTGCGTCAGGTGCAGGCTGGTGAGGTTGCCATTCCCCAATCTGTCAAGATCAGTAAATTGACACTGAGCATGTATGCTGCCAAACGCTTTGCCCAGATGAAGGATGATCGGGCATGGTTTCTGGCAGGGGATGCTGCTATGGGGGTTCCGTATTTCCGTTCATTGAATGCAGGATTTTTTGTGGGGTCGCAGTTATCAGCCATTCTGACGCAGAATAATTTCTCGGAAAAGACCAAGGTCCGCGCCTACAATTTTGTCCGTCCTTTTGACGTAGCGTGGGAGTTTGCTACAGCCCGCAGCAAAGATATCCTGCTGACTGCGTATAATGATTTCAGAACCTTGAGTGCGGAAGTGCCGTGGGAATTTATGACATGGGATGAATCTACGGCGCAGCGCATTGAAAAGGCAGCCGTTCCTCCACGGCCCTCACAGGGGCAAGGCCAAGAGCAACGTCCCCATATTTGAAATGGCTTCTTTTGTATGTCTGTAAGTAGAAAAGTTGTGATTATTGGTGCCGGTCCGGCAGGATTGATGGCAGCCGAGAAATTGTCTGCTGCAGGCGCAGATATTCATGTCTATGATCGTATGCCATCGCCAGCCCGCAAATTTCTGATGGCGGGGCGAGGGGGACTCAATCTGACCCATTCCGAACCGCTTTCAAAGTTTACAACACGATATCGTGAGGCCGAAGAGTGGCTGGCACCTATGATAGAGGAATTTTCACCCGAAGACTTGCGGGGTTGGTGTGAAGGTTTGGGGCAGGAAACCTTTGTGGGAACCAGTGGTCGTGTCTTTCCCAAAGCTATGAAAGCTTCGCCGCTGTTGCGTGCCTGGCTGCAGCGTCTAGGGGATGCAGGTGTTAAATTCCATTTCAATATGACATGGAAGGGTTGGGATCAAGAGAGCCTCTCCTTTGTTGATAAAGAAGGTATAGTTTCGACAGTGAAATCAGATGCCTTATTATTGGCACTTGGTGGTGCGTCATGGGCGAAGCTGGGGTCTGATGCGGCGTGGGTTTCCATACTGGAAGACAGGGGTATTAAAATCCGTTCTTTCCGTCCGGCAAATTGCGGCTTCAATATTGCTTGGTCCCCAATCTTTAGGGAAAAATTCTCAGGCACACCCGTAAAATCTGTTTTGCTCAAAGTAGGGGATGATACTGTATTGGGGGAGATGGTTATTACAAGGTCGGGCATTGAAGGTAGCGCTGTCTACGCGCTTTCTTCCCTCATAAGGACAGAGATTGAACAAAAGGGTAAGGCGTATCTATTTCTCGATCTGAAGCCCGATGTCAGCGCAGAAGATTTACGCCAGAAGATGGGTAAGCCCAAAGGGCGCGACAGCCTAAGTAACCATTTGCGAAAAGCAGCGGGGTTATCGCCTGTGGCTGTGGGATTGGTACAAGAAATCTTGCACCAGAAAAAGGGTGCGGATCCTGTTGTGGTTATCAAGAATTTGCCGCTTGTTCTGACAGGTAGTAGCGGTCTTGAGCGGGCCATTTCAAGTGCAGGCGGCATCAAGCGGGAGCAGATAGATGGGCAGAGCATGATGCTCAAAAATCTTTCAGGTGTTTTTGTCGCCGGTGAAATGATTGACTGGGAAGCCCCGACGGGAGGCTATCTTTTGCAGGCATGCTATAGCACCGCTGTGCGGGCCTCTAATGGGATTCTGTCTTATTTAGGCGCTGACTCTCGGACTTAAGCTGGCCACAGGCCGCCAAAATATCTTCGCCACGGGTTTTGCGGATCGGCGCATCAATTCCTGCCTCTTGTAAAATGCGGGCAAACGCCATGATACGGTTGCGGCTCGGACATTCAAAATCACTGCCGGGCCATTTATTAAACGGGATGATGTTCACCTTACAAGGGATGTCATGGATGAGGTCCGCCAGTTCACGGGCTGTCTCATCACTATCATTCACGTCCTTTAACATCACGTATTCGAATGTAATGCGCCGGTTCTGGCTAATGCCGGGGTAGGAGCGGCAGGCCTCAAGCAACTCGGCCAGCGGATATTTATTGTTGATCGGCATAATACTGCTGCGCAATTCGTCATTAGGCGCATGCAGGGATATGGCCAGATTGACGCCCAGCTCTTCACCACACTGGACGATTTGAGGGACAACACCGGATGTTGACAGTGTAATACGGCGTTTGGACAAGGCGATACCATCCTCATCCATACAAATGGTAAGGGCCTTGGAAATATTATCGTAGTTATAAAGCGGCTCGCCCATCCCCATCATGACGATATTGGTCAGTTCGCGGTCACCGGAAGATGTTTTCTCGCCAGTCTTTGGCCATTCTTCCAAAACATCGCGCGCATGCATGATTTGTTGCAGAATTTCATGGGGGCCCAGATTGCGGACCAGCGGCTGCGTTCCTGTGTGACAAAAACGGCAGGTGAGTGTGCAGCCCACTTGTGATGATACACACAGCGTACCGCGGTTTTCTTCCGGTATATAAACTGTTTCCACTTGCTGGCCATCACTCATGGATAAAAGCCATTTGATTGTGCCATCTGTTGATCGCTGTTCGGTGATGACTTCTGGACGGTCGATAAAGTAATGCTCCGAAAGCAAAGCGCGCATATCTTTAGGCAGGTTGCCCATAGAGTCAAAATCTTTGACGCCCCGCTGGTAAATCCAGTTCCAGATTTGTTTGGCGCGGAATTTGGGAAGGTTATGCAGGGCCAAAACATCCTGCATCTCCTGCAAAGAGAGCCCTACCAGTGCCATGCGCCCCGCCTTATCTTTGCGGGGGGCGGAAAATTTTCCGGCGTGTGATGACAGGCTCATATCCTTATGGGCTCCTTTGGCGCGGCAGAGACTACAATAAGCGGCTCAGGAAAGCAAAAATTAAAGCCATTCCCTGATTTTGGAGAGAGATTCTCCCGTCACGCGGGTAAGCTCCTCGAGTGCCGCCTGATCAGGTATTAACCCTGAGCGGGCGTTCTGCTCGATGTCTTTCAGAATATTGGACAAATTGTCAGCACCAATCTGGGATGATGTTGATTTAAATGTATGGGCGGCTTTGGCCACATCCTCGGCCTTCCGGTTTTCTATGGATTTTTGTAGCTCTGCCAGCAAATTCTCGGAATTTTCCAGGAACGTAGTCAGCATACTTGGAAAACGACTATCGGAAAGCTTTCTTAAATTTTCCAAGGTGTTTGTATTAACAAGCAGATAGGAATCGCCGCCTGTCGAGCCATCTTCATCTGTTCTTCCCGATGACTTATATAAATCTGGGGACAGCCATTTGAGGAGTGTGTCTTCCAGTTCAACTTGCCTTACAGGTTTACTTATATAGTCGTTCATTCCTGAATCAAGGCAGCGTTCTTTATCACCCTTCATAGCGAAGGCCGTCAGAGCAATAATAGGGATGTCCTTTGTCTTTTCATGCTGCCGCAATTTTATTGTAGCTTCGAAGCCATCCATTTCTGGCATCTGGCAATCCATCAGGATGATATCAAAGCTATCATGCAGGGCAAGTTCGCAGGCTTCAGCGCCGTTTAAAGCGATGATAGGCGTAACCCCGTATTTTTCAAGCATGGCCATCATGACTTCACGGTTGACGGGGTTATCTTCAGCAAACAAGACTTTCTTGCCGGCCAGATTAATTTCCTGCCTTTTACTGCCGTTGGTGCCAGCTATAACTTCACGGGCTGTATAACGTGTTACAAGATTGATGTCCCTGCCTTGTGCACGGGCTTGTAGAAGCAGATTGATGATTGAAACAAGTTCTGAAATACGTACGGGTTTGATCAGGTAGCCTTTAATACCTGCTTGCGTGACGATTTGTGAATCGCTGCGTGTGGGTTTTGATGTTGAAAGAATAATAATCAAATCTTTCAATTCAGGCCGCTGCTTGATTTTTTCGGCAATTTCTAACCCTGTTTCGTTTTCCAGAGAATAATCCAGAACCAGAATATCAAAAGGCATGCCTGATTTTGCTGCCTCGGAGAGGGTCTTCAGGGCATCGTCACCATTACGGGCACAATCATAGAGGGCGCCCAGACTCTCCATCTGATCTTTAAGGATTTCAAGAGCAATATGATTGTCGTCTGTCGCAAAAACTCGCAAACCCTTGAGAGACTTCTCATGCTCGATCAATGACAGGTTTTGTGAGTCTGGTTCTGCGCTTATGCCTAGTTCAAGAATGAATGAAAACTTGCTGCCTTTACCTACAATGCTTTCAACCTGAATTTCGCTACCCATGAGGTGAAGAAGTTGGCGGCTAATGGTGAGGCCCAGTCCTGTCCCGCCGAACTGGCGCGTTGTCGAGGTATCGGCCTGATCAAATTTGTTAAAAATACGCTCAAGTTTATCAGGTTCAATACCGATGCCTGTATCCTCAATAGAGAAAAGGATACGCGTAGTGTTTTCCTTTATCTGTATTGGCTCGATGGAAAGAAGAATATGTCCGGAATTGGTAAACTTAACAGCATTACCGCAAAGATTGAGAATGATCTGCCTGATACGTCCGGGATCGCCTTTTAGATGCTGTGGGCATCCCGGTTTCATGTGCATATAAAACTCAATGCCCTTTTCCTGTGTCTTGACAGATATGAGATCCGATATGTCCTCGCACAGCATCTGCAAGTTCATCGGAATAACCTCAAGTTCTAGCTTGCCTGCCTCAATTTTCGAGAAATCGAGAATATCATTCAGGATGTGGAGTAATGATTCAGCCGAGTGATCCACTGTTTCTGCATAATGGCGTTGTCTTGCTGACAGGCTGGTGTCAAGCAGCAGGCGTGTCATGCCTATAATACCATTCATGGGCGTGCGGATCTCATGGCTCATATTGGCCAGGAAGTCGCTTTTTGCACGGTTGGCACGGTTAGCTTCTTCTTTTGCTTCTTCCAGTTCGGTTATATCTGTATGAGCACCAATGATCCTTAAAACATTTCCTGCATCATTCTTCTCGGCAAGAGCCCTGACCAGAATATATTTTGTAAGTCCCTTTATGTGCCTGAATCTGAAAACGGAGGCAAATTCGGGTATTGAACCTAACGACATCGCATCTATCAGAGCAGAAAGCTCCTTACGATCTTCGGGTAGAAGTAAGGACAAAAGCATTTCTAAAGAATTGTCTATTTCAAAGTCATGGTAGCCCAGCAGCGATTTACAGCGAGGAGAGCACCAGAATGTTCCTTGGGTTAGATCCCACTCCCATATACCATCCTGTGTAGCAGAGAAGGCCAACTCAAGAAATCTCTGCTGTTTGCGGATTTGTTCTTCTGCTTCTTTACGTTCTGTAATGATATCGGTAAACATGATAATGCCTCCGACTTCCTGATTATTGTCGTACCAGGGGCGCACAGCCCACTGCATCCACATGCTTTGTCCATTTTTCAGGAGTATTTTTTCTTCTCGTGTTTCCGCAGATTTTCCCTGTAAACAGTCTTTTATGATTCCTTGCCAGTGCTCAGGCATATCGGGGAAAGTTTCAAAGTGGGATTTACCTATTATTTTTCCGGTAGGGAGGTTGAAATCTTCGTACCATTTTTTACTGACGTTGATATATCGCATATCTCTGTCGCACATGGCTATGGCAGCGGGGGTGTTCTTAATGAAGTCATCCAGTTGATCGCGGGAAAATTTAATCACCTGCTGTTTTTCGTAAAGAATTATTGCCAGATAAACGGCAAGAGAAATAAGAAATGATGTAACAAAGCCCGCTATCAGAATACTGCGTAGGGGCAAATTATTTCGGTTTGATAAGAATTCAGGGGTTGGTGTTAGGGTGAATGTCCAGCTTTTGTCTGTAACTTTTGTTGAAACAGAAGCTGTATAGTCTCTATCAAACTGGTAATTTTCAGGCACGTTCGAATAGATGACTTCGAAGTCTTCGTGAACCGTAATGTAATAAAAGTCACGGATTTCTTTCGGGAGAAGATCGTTGAGGATGTTGTCCATCAAATAGCCGACTTTAAAGACTACAGCAATCAGGCCATCATGTGTTCCATCTTTCTTGGTTAAGGGGTGGTAATAGACAAACCCTTGTCCGGCAGTCAGTAATTTAAATACCGCTGTTGTCTGAGCGCTATTGGTGGCTATAGCCTTATCAATCGCCTCCTTATTAGGGGGGCTTTCCTCAAGGTTTTTTTTAGTTACAACTTTCTCGAGCCTCTGGGGGACGGCCCAGATTATTTCACTGTTCTCGTCAAATAGCTCAATCGCCAAAATGGCTTTAAAATGATCGAGATAATTCTGGGCATCGGCGCGCCAGCCTGCTTCGGGGATACTGCCCTGAACTTGCCATCTGTCTACAAAGCGATAGGAGGCAGAAAAAAGGTCGGCAATATATTTATCTGTAACCAATCGAACGGTATCAGCATCCTTGCTGATATTAACAATTGTATTTTTCTGGTTCTGACTGACGATGGCCATCCAGAGCGAGAGTGTAACAACCATCAAGGCGGCAAAGATAGGTAAAGGGAGCCATAACGGTATGCGCTTTGTAATGTCGGCAGCGATCAGGATAAGGCAGACACCTAAGGTTACAAAGATGACCGAGGTGTGAAGGGCCATACCCGAGAAATTTTTCCATGTGATATTCGCATCTACCCCCATAATGTAACCTGTTGTTGTCACCAAAGCGGCAGACATTACCAGACTACCCATCAATGCAACAAGAAAGGGGAACAGGGAGGGGTGTTTTTGCCTAAGGCGTGTAGCAGATATAATACATAAGGAAATCCCTACCATAGCAAAACAGCTACAGGCATTAATTGTCATTCGACCTGGCGCAGAGGACCTATAATCAGTGAACGGTGTCACAAACAATGTGTCGATCCCGATATTAATCGGCAGAAAATATTGAGATAGTGTAAGTAAGGCAATCGAGGCAATACTCAGGCCTGCGGCAAAAGTTACACGCAGTGATGATAGTGACCATGCAAAAATACCAATGGCAGAAAGCAGGAAGCATAAGGCGGTATTAAATTTCATAGGCGCAAATTCAGGGTGCACCTGAACAAGAATAGCATTTTGCAAATACCATCCCGCAATCACACTTGTTGCAACAAGGGCGATCAGTATGCAGCATATTTTAATAAAAGTATGATTGATGAAATTCATTATATCCCCGTCCAGTACAACTCAGGCTAGCACCCTGTGTATAATAAGACTATACTTTGGGTTGTCTGTGTTTTCTCCTATACTATAGTTATTAACATAATATATTTATCCAGGGTTGTTATGCCATGAGCAAACCGGAATTAAAGAAAATTCTATGTATCGACGATCAGGCTGATATGCGGATGTTGGTCAAAATGTCGTTGGAAAAAATCGGTGGTTATGACGTTGCTCTGTGCCCGACTGGTTATGAAGCGGCTCAAATGGCAATAGAAGAGAAGCCAGATCTTATTCTTTTGGATGTGCTTATGCCGGATCCGGATGGCTTTGCCGTGATAGCCATACTCAAATCGCATGAGATATTAAAAAAAATTCCTGTCCTGTTTATGACGGGCAAGGATATGGAAGGTGATGTTTCCGAATTGATAGAATCCGGGGCTGACGGGGTAATCCCCAAACCGTTCGATCCGCTGACCTTAGCTGAGAATATAGCCAAGATATGGGAAAGCATTCATCATGGGTGATGAGTCAGCAAAGCTTAAGTATCAAGAGGCCTTTTTAAATTTAAAAAGAGTCTATCTAAAAAGGCTCTCTAATTCAGCCCATATAATCGATGATATTATGATGCTTTTCGCTGAGCACGCTCCAACGTACGAAGATTTTGTCCGTATTCAGGCTTTGGTTCATGGATTGGCAGGTTCGGGCGCTACATTTGGTTTTCCTGAGATTACGGGAGTTGGCAGAGAGGCCGATCACTATCTTGAAATAGTTCTGAAGGATATGAAGTCTGGGGATACGGTTCACAAGGCCTTGGTGGAAGACTTAAAGCCGCTGCTCCTTGATGTCAAAAAAGTATGCCTTCAAATTTGTGAGCAGGAAAAAGAGCTTCTGGCGCAGGTCCACTCGGAAACTGTCTATCAGGTTCCTGGAGTAAACGGGCAAGCCCATATTCTTGTCGTAGAAGATGACAGGGATGTAGCCCATGCGATTAAAAGCTTCCTTGAGGCACAGGGTATGAGTGTGCAGATCTTGGGCAGGGGTGATGAAGCCTTACATTACATTGCCCGCACAATTCCGAATATGATCATCCTTGATCTAATGCTGGCGGATATGGATGGTCTTGAACTTCTGCAGCAAATTCACCAGAATTCAGAATTCTATGATATACCCTTGCTGGTTCTGGCAACCAGACATACGGATGAGCAAAGAAATCTTTGTTTGAAGCTGGGTGCTTTTGGCTATATGCCGAAGCCCGTCGATCTTGAGGCGATGACACAAAAAATTCAATCCCGACTGAAAGATTTCCAAGGCCTCAAACAGGCTCTTTAGTCTATATACTTATCATCGCGCAGTTTTTTGTTTTGCCCCAAATCCTCGCTTGCGACCATCAGGAAGGAGAGAAGGGCTGTAAGAATGACCATAGAAACCAGGGCTTTGCCAAGCAGTGACCAAGAAAAGGCCACCCACCAGAGCTGGATGATAATCAATCCCGAGCCGCAAAAAGCCAGTGCAACAAGCGCGGCAAATATAATTTTGGGGCGGGCAGCAGGAGCATCGTAGTCAATCGCGATAAGGAATGAGAATAAAGTACCGCAAATTCCCATCGTAATCAGACTTTTAAGAAAGTCATCTGCTTCGAGGACAGAGAACCAGACTTGGGCAACCGTTAGCAGGGCCGCCAAGGTGCCTGTAGCGCAAACCGCCAGTAGCAAGACTTTCCCTTTAATTCTCATTCGTTGCCCGTCGCTCTTTTCATGATGGTCAGGAAAGCCTCGCGCTTGAAAAAGAGAAGTTCTCGGCGGGACTCCCTTTCCATTGCAACAACCTCCCATCCTTCTTTGGCATTCTTGTTCAGAAACTCCGAGTAGCGGACCGGATCAACCCGCGAGCCGCCAAGGAAAATCGATCCCAGCAAAGGTTCGCGATAGATGGTTACCTTGTACTCGAATTTTTGTTTCAAGGATGTCTAGCCTTTCAACTTGCTTGTAAGGATGTCGTTGACAGCAGCGGGGTTTAGCTTTCCGCCCGAAACTTTCATAACCTGACCAACGAAGAAGCCAAACAGCTTGTCTTTACCACCACGAAATTCGGCAACCTTATCAGGGTTGGCAGCAAGAATTTCATCGATGACCTTTTCAATGGCACCGGTATCAGTGACTTGCTTCAGGCCTTTTTCATCAACGATTGTTGCCGGAGCCTTACCCGTCGCGAGCATGTCAATCAGAACATCTTTGGCGATTTTGCCGGAGATAGTGTTGTCCTCGATCAAGCCCACCAGTTGACCCAGATGATCGGCGCTGACGGGGCTATCCTCGATACCTTTGCCTTCTTTGTTCAGACCGGCAAGCAATTCGTTCAGAAGCCAGTTGGCAACCAATTTGGCGTTATGGCCTTTGGCTGCCCGCTCGAAATAATCCGCACGGGGCCGTTCGGCAATCAGTACGCTGGCGTCATAGGCCCCCAGACCAAAGGCGTTCATAAAGCGGTGCTTCTTCTGGTCTGGCAATTCAGGCAAAGTCGCCTTGATTGACTCGACATAAGCGGGCTGGAGGACCAGCGGCAGAAGGTCTGGATCCGGGAAGTAGCGGTAATCATGCGCTTCTTCTTTTGAGCGCATGGAACGTGTTTCCCCTTTGGCGGGGTCCCACAGGCGCGTTTCCTGATTGATTTTGCCGCCACCTTCTATCACTTCGACCTGACGGCGTGACTCGTAGGCGATCGCCATTTGTACGGCTTTGATCGAGTTGACGTTCTTAATTTCGCAACGTGTGCCCAGTGTTTCATCACCAACACGGCGGACAGACAGATTGACGTCGGCCCGCATGGAACCTTCGTCCATGTTACCATCGCATGTTTCCAGATAGCGTAAAATCATACGCAGCTTTGAAAGATAGGCAGCGGCTTCTTCTGCACCACGAATATCGGGACGGGAAACGATTTCCATCAGCGCGGTACCCGAACGGTTCAGGTCGACAAAGGATTTGGCCGGATGCTGGTCGTGAAGTGATTTACCGGCGTCCTGTTCCATATGCAGACGTTCGATACGGATGGGTTTTACGGTCCCATCGGCCAGATCAATCTCGATCTCGCCTTCACCTACGATCGGGTGCTGGAATTGGGAAATCTGATAGCCTTGTGGCAAATCCGGATAGAAATAGTTTTTACGCTCAAAAACAGAAGTCATGTTGATTTGGGCGTTAAGGCCGAGACCTGTGCGCACAGCCTGCTCAACACAAAATTCGTTCAACACAGGCAACATACCCGGCATGGCGGCGTCAACAAAGCTAACCTGATTATTGGGGGCGGCACCAAAATCCGTGGCAGCTCCTGAAAAAAGCTTTGATTGTGATGTGATCTGGGCATGAACCTCCATGCCAATAACGATTTCCCAATCTCCGGTTTCGCCCTTTACAATATCAGTCATTTTTATATGCCTTCACTTTTCTCTACGTTTTAATCTTAGTCGCGGCGGCCAAATTTTTTGCGGCACAACCATGCTGTTTTGGATTTCTGCGGTTCAAAACCACGGCTTCTGACAAGGAATTCCAAAGGATCTTCCATCACAATATCGCGGCGCGCATACATCAGGAAGGCTGTGGGGCCATATTCAGCCGAGAATTGCGCCATATCACTGGCAACACAATTACAATAGGGCTTGATATCATCCCCGGCTCTTACGACCTTGTACAAATCCTTGTCGTGTTCACAGTCATGGTAAAATTTGTTATAGACCGAAGGGCCCATGCAATAGGAATAGACCTTGGCATAGGCTACCAGATCTTTGATCGGGGTGCCTTCACCTGTCGCAATATAACGTCTTTCATCATGGGTCAGAGCCTGATTGTAAATCTGCGCTGAAAGGCAGGCGCAGTATTCTTCTTGCTGCTCACTATTCAGTGTAGGGTCCGGCGTCTGGTGGCAACGCTGGTACATTTTGTTGGAAAAATTTTTGATCTGGTCAGCCGTTGATTGCTGGGTAGTGGGGCCGACACCCAGATCGCTGGCTATGCCTAAAGTGCTCTCTCCTTCGGAGGCGGGTTGCGCGCCGGCTGCCCAAGGCGAAAGCAGGCAGGCAATAAATAATATAGTAAGGGCCAGCTTATTGTGCGTCATCTTGTGAACCTGATTTTTCATCTTTGGGAACGGCGCTACAGGCAACCATATTGCTGCGGCTCTGGCTTTTCAGCGGGGGGTAAGCCAGAATGGCGGCGACAGGGTCGGGTAATAGGGTGTCAGCTTTGATAAGGGCTGCCATGACTTCTTTGCCTTTGCCTTTGTACCAATAGGCTGTTTGTTCGGCGGAACAGCGGCAAATTTCGATGATATCGAAATCTTTATTCAGTTCGAACAGTTCATCATTGTTGCTGCATTCATAATTAATCAGGTCTGCAGCAACTATTTCCGAGCAGGGGGCATAGACTTCAACCAGAAACTTATGGCGGGCGGCTGTGCCTTCGGGCGTGGACTCATTCATAGAATTTAGTTCTTCATAGGACATGAGGCTCATAACGCCTGCAGAGGTACAGGCGCACATGGTTGTAACGGATTTCATGTCACTGGAATCCGTTACTTGTGCGGCACAACGGGCATAATATTCGTTAGCCTGATCACGATTGATCGCTGTAGCCATTGCAGGAGCGCTGGCCAGTAATCCGACAATCAAAAATAAAACCATGTGCCCAAGCTTTTTCATGACCAAAGTCCTTTAAGCTGCTTTTTTGCCGATTAGTTGTGGCATGGCTGTAAACTGGGCTGCGGCCTCAATGTAACCACTAACCTTGAAAACGGTTTCCTCATCCCAAGGACGTCCGAGAATTTGCAGACCCAACGGCAATCCTTTGCCATCAACCCCTGCAGGGACAGACATGCCCGGAACACCAGCCAATGAAGCAGGAACAGTGAAAACGTCATTCAGGTACATTTTCAATGGATCATCATCATTCTCGCCGATGGCAAAAGCCGCAGATGGCGCTGTGGGTGTCAAAATGACATCGCACTGCTTATAGGCATTCATGAAATCTTCGAAAATCAGGCGGCGCAATTTCTGTGCCTTGATATAATAAGCATCATAATAACCGGCAGACAGAACATAGGTGCCAATAAGGATGCGACGGATGACCTCGCTCCCGAAACCTTCGGCGCGTGTCCTGCCATACATGTCATTAAGATTTTCACCTTCCTTACGAACGCCATAACGGACACCGTCATAACGGGCCAGATTTGAAGAGCATTCGGCAGGGGCGATAATGTAATATGTCGGGAGAGCATATTTTGTGTGGGGCAGGGAGATATCTACGATCTCGGCGCCGCCAGCCTTCAGCCATTCAATACCTTTTTGCCAGATGGCGCTTATTTCTGCGGGGATGCCCTCAACATTATATTCTTTGGGAATGCCAACTTTCAGGCCTTTGATATTACCGTTAATAGCAGCGGCAAAGTTTGGCACCGGTTTGTCGGCAGAGGTGCTGTCCTTGGGGTCATGCCCTGACATGGATTCCAGAACCAGCGCACAATCCTCAACACTGCGGGCAAAAATGCCTGGCTGATCGAGAGAAGAAGCGAATGCAATCACGCCCCAGCGCGAGCAACGGCCATAGGTTGGCTTAATGCCGGCAATACCGCAGAAAGCGGCGGGCTGGCGGATGGAGCCGCCTGTGTCTGTACCGGTTGCTGCCATGCAGGAACGGGCAGCAACAGCAGCAGACGAACCGCCGGATGATCCCCCCGGAACCAGATCGGCATTGCTGCCATCGTTGCGTTTCCACGGGCTGATGACGTTGCCAAAGGCTGATGTCGTGTTTGACGAGCCCATCGCAAATTCATCCAGATTGGTTTTACCCAAAAAGATTGCACCATCGTTCAGCAATTTACCGGATACGGTTGATTCGTACTGAGGTACGAAGTTGCCGAGAATTTTACTGCAGGCGGTTGTCCTGACACCTTTGGTACAGAACAAGTCCTTCATCCCGATGGGAATACCTTCGAGCGGGCGCATTTCACCAGCAGCAATTTTTTTGTCGGACTCTTTGGCGGCATTCAAAGCCTGCTCGGGGGTTTCTGTGACATAGGCATTCAGGTGACGTGTCTCTTCCATCACCTTGATATGGGCTACGGTCAGCTCTGTTGCCGAGAATTCTTTTTTCTTAAGCCCCGCGAGGGCTTCGGCAATGGTATGGTTGGTCAATGTTGTCATTTTGAATCTGCGTCCTTCAGCAAGCGTCCAAAAAAGAAAATATCAAACAGGGCGACAGCCAACAGGGTGCCGCCAAAAATCCTGATGCCCTGGTCATCCAGCGCAAGCAGGTTATGAATGATGTCCGGTTTCACGAAGCAGCTGAGGCCAACTGCTATAAGTACGACGGTCATGCCGTAAATATACATCCTCAGCAATTTAATGTTCTTAGCCCTTTGTTCAGGGGTCAGGTTTGTGGCGGGCATTATTCGACCACCTTGGGCACGACAAAAAAGCCTTCCATGGATTCGGGGGCATTTGCCAGAACATCTTTTTGATAGCCGCCGTCAGTAATGGCATCGGGACGGAGTTTAAGATCGATATTCACGACGTTGGCTAAGGGCTGGACATTATCCGTATTCACTTCACCCAGCATCTCGACCCATTTCACGATACCGGCCACCTGAGGGGTGAATTTTTCAAGTTCATCCTCGGAGAGTTTAAGACGGGCCAGTCCGGCTACTTTGCGCACTGTTTCCTTATCAATCGACATGCTTGTTATTCCTTTGCAATTTCCTTAAACCTTTTACACCTGAGACCCCTAACGAGCAAGTGCAACATGACGGTTGGATTACTAAGAGATATCATTGATTCATGTCCAAAAAATGCCCGTCTTCTGGGGCTTGATATTGGCGAGCGGACAATAGGGGTTGCCCTGTCCGATTCCGGCCATAGCATTGCCACGCCGCTGAAGCTGATCGAGCGTACGAAATTCACCAAGGACATTCTGGAGCTAAAGAAGATCATTCAGGACTATGGAGTCAGGGGATATGTCTTGGGATATCCTGTGAACATGGACGGGACGGAAGGGCCGCGCTGCGAGTCCATCAAACACTTCGCACAGGAGATGGGAAACCATCCGGATATCTTCGGGGATAATCCATGGATAGCTTTATGGGATGAGCGTTTATCCACAGTCTCTGTGAACAAATTCCTGATCGAGGAGAGGGATATGTCCCGAACAAAACGAAAACAGAACGTCGACAAGCTGGCGGCCCAGTTTATTTTGCAGGGCGCTTTGGACTTTATAGGGTTGTGCGGCTGACATTGTATATAGAATATAGTTTTATTATTTTATATCAATATTTTATTTAATTTTCTTAATTTAAAATGACTTTCGTGTGAAATGAAAATGGCGACCTTGGTCATGGTCGCCATAAATTGTAAAAAAATGTTGTTTTTCTGTGCGTTATTGTCCAAACCTCATGAGTTCATTGCCATGATCACGCATCCAGTCGCGGCCTGTTTCATAATCGGTTGATATGCGGGCGCATAGATTCCAGAAGGCTTTGCCATGGTTCATGTGGACAAGGTGGGCTACCTCGTGGGCCACCACATAATCCAGTGCTTCCCAAGGCGCAAAAATCAGCCGCCATGAGAATGACAGGTCGCCATCCTCTGCGCAGCTGCCCCAACGGGAGCGTGTATCGCGTACAGAAACGCTATTAATACCTTTGCCCAGGCGGGCGGCTTTTTCGATGGCCAGCGCGCGGATAACACGTCCGGCTTCTTTCTTAAGGAAGCGGGTGATGCGGTCACTGATTTCCTTCGGGTCCTGCTTATTGGTGTTCACCAAAAGAATGCGTGGTTTCAATTCGATACTGGTTCTTTTTAAAGTAGGGTCGTAGTTCACCCTGATCTCTACATTGCGTCCAAACAGGGGTATGGTCGTGTCATCAAGAAACGACACCGGTTCAGGCAGGGCACTGATTTTCTCTTCGATCCAGTGCTTGTATTCTTTAGCGAACTGCTTGGCGACGCTCATATTGGCGCGTTCGGGCACGACCAGGTAAACAACCCGTTCCCGCGTATCCAGCCTCAACGCCATTCTGCGGGCCCTTTTACTGACCTGCAATCGCAAATGGGGACTGATATGACTGAGCTTGTCTGTCATGTGTTTTACTCGTGCTTACCCTATAATTTCAGTATGCATTATTATGACCAAAATAGCCAGAAAACCCAGTGTTTATGCGGGTTTCCATGCTGCTTTGCAGTGTATTTCCAGAGGGTTGTCCTGTGGATATCCGGTATAAAAATCCGGTGAGGATTATCTATACCGCCAGCGCAGGTTTGACAGTCCGGAAGGTGCTGTTATTGGCAGCATTCATGGCGTGCGGCGGATCATAGGTGATCCCCTTGAAGGCTGCAATATTTCTCCAGAAGTCTTTGATTTTATGAGATATTTTGTCTTCCCAGTGCGGACCCTGGAAGACGTCGTAGTGACCGGCCCCTTGCGCCAGATGATAATCCTTCAGATGCGGGGCAATTCCTGTGCATAGATCGTGGGCGACTTTTGTCTGACCGGCGGCAGCGATGTTATCGGCGGAACCCTCGATGACCATCAGTCCTGTGTCTTTAATCTTCGATACATCGGCATGGCGGTTGCGGGAATAAAGTGTGTTACGGGCAACACGGTGTTCCAGAAAAACACGTTCTATCATTTCCAGATAATAGGGTGCGTCGGCATCAAGCTTATGCCCCTGGCCACGGAATAATTCATCGACAACATGGAGAGGGGATTTGTGTTTCTTTTGCGGAGCTGCGGCCATCATACCCCAGGCCTGAATAAACCCGGGGAAGACCTTGCGGCCTGCGCCGGCATAATGGGCAGGGACGCTGGCAATCAGGTTGTCACGGAACCATGCGATATCCCGCTGGCGTGAAAGTCTTGAAATCTCGGTTTCGTTGACCAGCGGATCAATTGGTCCGCACATCAGAGTCATGGAGAGAGGTTTACAGGGGTCATTCTGTGCTGCCATCAGGGCTGTTGTTGCCAGAACGGGGATGGTTGATTGGCTGATGCCGATCATATGGGTATCGGGGCCAATGGTCCTCAGGAAATCCTGCACATAGTCAAAATAGGTATCAAGGTCAAAATTGCCTTCGGAAACAGGGATATCGCGGGCATCTTTCCATTCGGTGATGTAAACTTCCGCGTCAGGAAGCAGGTCACGAACCGTATTTTGAAACAGTGTTGCTCTGTGTCCCGATATAGGAGCAACCAATAACACCTTGGGAACATTTCTATTTTTAGTGTTTTTGTTGCCCTTATTCGGGTTGCAGGTGAAGCGCATCAGGCTGCAAAAGGGCTTGTCACTGACCAGTTCTTGCTCGACTTTATGTTTCAATCCCAGAATTTCTACATGATCGATCTTGAGGCGTGCTTCGGGATGTTCCCGAGAAAGATGCTCAAAGGTTTTGCCCGAAAGCTCCATCGTTTCTGAAAGAATGCGGTGCAGGGGTGAAAGTGATTTGACATTAAAGAGGTTGGCTAGCCCACCCGAAATATTCAGAGCTTGGGCCGCCGCATGGAAAACTGTACGTACACTTTGGGCTACAAGATCGTGAGCCTGATATATCATCTGGTGTATGTGTCCCTGTCTTTTTGTTATTCTGTTTTTTAGAGATAGTAGATAATGCAGAGGCGGCGGTCTATGATCACATGTGCTGCGACGCACACACGCCAGAAGAAATGGGATTAAGGAAAAAGACGGGGATGAGTGAGGAAAAGGAAAAGCTGTCGTTTGAAGAACGATTGGGCCCTATTGCCGGTCGTGTGGTTATTATAGGACTGCTGGTTTTTATTCTTTATGTGATGGCTGGCCCGATGATGAGCGAGTGGAACAAAGGCGATAAATCATCCGAGGTTGTTGAGGCGGTGGTCAAGGAGGGTCCAGCTGTTCCTGCACCACCCAGAGCATTTAGTGCCGTTGTAACAGAACAGGCGATTGTTGATTGCCGTGCTGGAAATTATGGTCGCGTGTCATGGGACCAGTGCCAGAAGCTTTCAAAGAGGCTTCAGGAAGAAGCGCAAAAGAAAGAGAGTGTCCAGCCGCCGCCTGAAGACCGCTGATTTTAATGCTTTGCCGAATTTTTAACCTTAACCCAAATTACTCTGCAGGCTCGGGAACTTTTTCTTCCGTTGCCCTTTGTTCCTTGCGCTTGTTGACGGCATCAATACCGTAAACTTTCCTGTCCCAGCGTGCGGGGGCTTTGTCCGGATTTTTGGCCAGATCACCTTTCGGTACCGGACTTGTTTCGGGATCAAATTCGCGGATGAAGTGCCTGATGCGCGGCATGATTTCTTCGCGCCATTTACGGCCATTGAAAATGCCGTAGTGGCCGGTTTTCTCCTGAAAGTGATGGTACTGGTGATCGGCGGGCAGATTGCTCGTCAGATCATGTGCGGCGGTTGTCTGTCCGTTTGCAGAAATATCATCCAGCTCCCCTTCAATTGTCAGCAAGGCTGTACGTTTGATGGCTTTGGGATCTACCGGATAGTTTTGTTCGTTCATCGGGTTTTTCCAGACCATCTTTCCTTGCGGCAGAAGATAGCGCTGGAACACGACATCTACCGTTTGCAGGTAGAATTCAGCAGGAATATCCATGACTGACAGATATTCGTCATAGAATTTGCGGTGTGTTTCGGCAGAGTCGCCATCGCCCTCGACAAGGTGGGCAAAGAATTTCATGTGCGAACCGACATGGCGATCCAGATTCATGCTGACAAAACTGCCGAGCTGGATGAACCCCGGATAAACCTTGCGGAAGGCACCGGGGTAATAGAACGGCACTTCGGTCACAACGGTTTTGGCCAGCCAGTGACCGGGATTGCGTTCGGCCATCTCGTTCACTTTTGTGGGTGAAACGCGGGCATCAATCGGGCCGCCCATTAATGTCATGGTCAGGGGCAGAGCGGGATCATCATCTGCCTCCATCAGGGCAACGGCAGCAAAAACCGGAACAGCCGGTTGGCAGACGGCAATCACATGGACGTTCGGGCCCAGCAGGCTGATAAATTCGCGGACATAGGCGATGTAATCATCCAGATTGAAGCGGCCTTCGCTTAATGGAACCTCACGGGAGTCGTGCCAGACTGTTGTATAGACATCATGGTGGGGCAGAAGAGCTTCGACCGTACCACGCAGCAAGGTGGCATAGTGACCGGACATGGGCGCGACCAGCAGAACCTTGGGATCGTTGCGGTCAATCTTGCGGCGGAAATGGATCAGGTTGGCAAACGGCTTCTCAAGAACGATCTGTTCTTCGATCGCCACTGTCTTGCCGTCAATCTCGGTTGTGGGCAGATCAAAATCGGGTTTGCCGAAGCGGCGGGTTACACGTTCGAAAACTTCTGCGCCTGCCGCGAGTGTCCTGCCGCCTTGGGTATAGGAAAGCGGGTTCAGGGGGTGCTGATAGGTTGTCCGCATCAATTCAGCCGTCATGCGGGCCGGTGTCATCAGGGCGTGGTGCAAGTCAAAAAGATGATATAGCAAAAGTCCTACTCCATAGTCGTTACGAACGGATTCTCTTAGTAATATACACCGCTTGCCCCTAAATCATGCAACGCAGCATGCTCATATATTAGCAACAGACTGTGTATATCTCGTAAACGGGCTTGCGCTTATGAAAGGGAAGGGCCTAACTTACTCACATGAAAGAGTTTTTTGAGTTTTTACAGAACTTCATGTTTGACCCCTCGCGGCTCTATACAGCGATGGCGGCACTCTTTGTTGTCTGCCTTGTGGGCATGGTTACAGGCCCCATGCATGGGAATACACACCCGTTTATCTGGACGCTGGTCAGGGCCTTGTTTGGTACGCTGGGGCAGCGGCTTAACCGCGCCCAACGGGCTGTGGCCGATCGGGCTTTCCGCGGATTTATCCTGCTGATTTTATGCTCCATCCTATTGTTTTTATTGGGTGATTTTCTTTCCCGTCTGGCGCAGACCTATCCGCTCAAGGGTATGGCAGAGGTCATCTTCCTGTCTTTGGCCCTGACAGGGGGAACAGTATGGTTTTCTTTGCTGAAACTCTACTTTGCCCAAAAAGAACAAAAGGTTAGCAAGGGTGCTTTCTACGCTATCGCCCAGTCAACCCGCACAGACCTCAGCAATCTTGACCATTACGGTATTACAAGGATGGGTATGGGGCTGGCTGCCCGTACTTTTGACAAGGGGGCTGTAGCCCCTGTGATCTGGTATCTGCTGATGGGGCTACCGGGGGCCTATGTTTATGCGGGGCTTGCGGCCCTAAGCTGGCTTTTCGGCAAGGATGGTAACGACAGGGCTTTCGGAAGTGTTATCCAAGCCCTTGAAAAGATTATGGGATTTGTACCGTCAATGTTTGCGGGGGCGCTCATGGCGATGGCAGGGCTGTTTACGCCGACGGGGGGCATGACCCGCGCGGTAGCTGCTTTGGGATTCGGCCATGGCAGAGCCCCATACGAGCAAGGCGGCTGGCCTTTGACAGCCTTGGCCTTTTCCCTGAATGTCTCGCTGGGTGGACCCAGTATTGATCTGGAGGGCCAATCCGTCCGCCGTGTCTGGGTGGGGCCGGAAACAGCCACGGCCCAGCTGGAAAATGGCCATTTGCGGCGTGCCCTGTATATGAGCCTGATTTGCTATATGCTGCTTTTGGCGGCTTTGCTGGGCGCTTTGTTCTGGGCAGGAAAATTGTTTTAGGACCGGTTTTATGGCTTTAAAATGCTTGACTTTCAGCGCCCAAGACCCTAATTTCGCGTCCGGAATCAAAAATAAACCACTCGTATAAGGATTAATAAGATGAGCCGCCGCTGCATGGTTACGGGCAAAATGCAAATGTCAGGAAACAATGTTTCCCACGCCCAGAACAAAACCCGCCGCAAGTTCAACGTCAGCGTCAATGACCAGGGCGTATACAGCGAAGTGCTGGGCCAGTCTGTGCGCTTGCGTGTAGGACCGAACGGTCTGCGCACCATCGAACACAAAGGTGGTCTGGATGTATGGTTGACAGCTACAGCCAAAACGAAGCTGCCCGCTATTCTGCAGAAAGTAAAAGCCCAGATCGAAAAGAAACTGGAAGCCGAAGGTAAAGCTGCCCCGCAGAAACCTGGTGCCGATCGCAAGACAAGCTACCGTAAGCCAAATATCTCTGCCCGTCTGGCAAAGAAAAAAGCCGCGAAAGCAGCTGCGAAGTAATTCCATGTTCCTTCCGGTAACGGGGGATCATTACAAATGCGCGGCCTTACGCCGCGCATTTTGCATGTAAGAAGGAAATTGATTGATGAACCAGCCCCAGCAAAAGCCTGCTCCAGCCGATGAGCCTAAAAAGCCGCGCCGTAAAAATAAAAACGCGCCGATCATCGTGACGCCGCCTGCAGCCATCAATTATGAGGGTTTTGGATTTGATATCACCCACCGCGATCCGAAATCAAAGGCGCGCTTGGGTAAGCTGAAGACGCCGCATGGGACAATCGAAACACCGAACTATATTTTCTGCGGTACGAAAGGGGCAATGAAGAACCTTTCGATGAAGCAGATGCGCGAAGCGCAAGCCGATATCATTTTGGGTAATACCTATCATCTGATGATTCAGCCCGGGGCCGATCTGATTGGCAAGATGGGTGGTCTCCACCAATTCAATCGTTGGGATGGCCCGATGATGACGGACTCCGGTGGCTTCCAGATTTTCTCGATGGGGCATGGTTCTGTTGCTGATGAAATTAAAGGGCGTGGCAAGAATCGCGAGAAGAGCCTTCTGAAAATTTCGGAAGAAGGCGCCAAGTTCCGTTCCTACTTTGATGGTCGTGAATTGAGCCTGACACCGGAAAGCAGTATCCAGATCCAGCGTCAATTGGGCGCCGATCTGATTTATCAGCTTGATGAATGCACCGCGTTCCACAATGACCGTGATTATACCGAAAAATCCATGCATCGCTCGCACCGCTGGGGTGATCGCAGTTTGGTCGAATTTGAAAAGCACCATGATGGCCGTCAGGCTTTGTACGGAATCGTGCAGGGGGGTGTTTATCTCGACCTGCGTCGTGAAAGTTGCCTCTATACCCGTGAACGCCCGTTCTTCGGTACCGCCATCGGTGGGTCGCTCGGTGGCTCGCAAGAACAGTTCCATGAAATCGTATCGCTGCATGCCGAACTGGTTCATCCGGAACGTCCTGTGCATTTGCTCGGGATTGGCAAAATTGCCGATGTGTTCAGCTGTGTGCGCATGGGGATCGATACATTCGATTGTGTGGGCCCCACACGTATTGCCCGCCATGGCTGGGCTTTGATGCGCGGCAATCCGGAGGAACGGATTAATTTGCGTAATGCCAAATATCGCGATGATCCGACCCCGCTTGATGAAAGTATGGGGCTTGATTGTTCGACGATTTATTCCAAAGCCTATCTGCACCATCTTTTCAAGGTTCAGGAAATGCTGGCTTTACAGATTGTAGCCCAGCACAACGTTGCCGTGATGACCCGCCTGATGCGCGAGGTGAGGGCGGCTATAAAGGACGGTACGCTGGATCAATTAGAAAAGGAATGGCTGCCTGAGTAAACGGGTATTTTCCGCCGTTTATTTGAACCTGCTGATATAATTAACTTTTTCTCCAGAAATTCCCTCTATGTTAGTATGAGGGCGTCACTAGGATTCGCCCCTTAAGGAAAAGTTATGGCCCTTTCTTACGAGATAGATAGCAAACTTAAAGCCTTGGCCCCCATCGTTGATGAACATGGGGAATGGTACAACCGTGTTATGCGCTCCGTTTTTTATCCGGAAAGATCTGGCGATCAGTTTGACCCCCCACAGGCTTTTGCGTTATGGCTGACAGAGGCTTCCCAGGATGATTTCGTTGCCAAAGCCACGATCGACAAGCTTAAAAAAATGCAGGCCGAGCTTTATGAGATGGCCAGCGATCTGATGCATGACGCGCGCTCCACCGGTGCGCGACCGGACTTTAAAGTCTATGATGAATTTACAAACCTGTATGATGATCTTCTTTATCAACTAAGACGTCTTGAACACGATGCTGTTCAGGCTGATACAGGTCTTGATGTCATGACGGGCTTGCGTAGCCGTAAGGCTATGGTGGTTGATCTTGAAAGAGAGATGGAAAGACGTGCCCGTCGCGGCAAACCGTTCTGTCTGGCTTTGGCGCAAATTGATAACCATGACCAGATCAGAGCGTTGGTTACCGAAGATCGCTATCGCGAGATTATTGCAACAGTGGCACGCCTGATCAAAAAATGTATTCGTTCTTTCGATGACGCCTATCGTTCAAGTGAAGGCGAATTCATTATGTGTCTCAAGCACTCGGATATCGCGGGCGGTACAGCCGCGACAACACGCTTGCGGCGTTTCCTTGAGGAAGAGGCCATCATGATCAATGACGAGAAGGGACGCCCCTTCCAGTTAACCATGTCAAGTTGTGTGGCCGAGCCCTTGCCGGGAGACTCCCTTGATGAGTTGATGTCCAATATGCGTTCTGACCTGAAGAGATTTGATGCCGGGGAGCAGGGCGGTACATCGCTTGAGTATTTCGAGCAAAGTCCTTTAAGCCGTTACGTGCAGGAAATCGACTAAAACCTTAACGGTTTGCCCCGTTGACTCTCCCTTCTTTTTTGTTCACTGTGCCGCCAGACACGGAGAGAACCATGAAAGAAGACCCAAAATTTCCCAATTTATTTGTCGCCGATCACCCGCTGATTTTGCACAAACTGAGCATGATGCGTGAGACAAGCTGCCCTAAGGCGCTGTTCAAGCTATTGCTCAAGGAAATTTCCTTGCTTATGGGCTATGAACTGACCCGTCCGCTGCCCATGACAACCCACAAAATCACAACGCCCTTGTGCGATATGGATGCTCCGACCATTAAGGGGAAAAAGCCTGTAATCGTGCCTGTGCTGCGCGCGGGTTTGGGAATGGCCGAAGGTCTGGAAGAATTGATGCCGGCTGCCCGTATTGGCCATATCGGCGTTTACCGCGATCCGGAAACCAAGATGCCTGTAGAATATCTGGTTAAGCTGCCGGATACGGAAGGGCGTTTCTTTATTCTTGTGGACCCGATGCTGGCCACAGGTAATTCGGCCAAGCATGCGATTGATGTCATGGTTGCCCACGGCGCCAAACCGGAAATGATCCGCTTTATGGCTCTGGTGGCTGCCCCTGAAGGGGTCAAAGTCGTCCAAGATGCCTATCCGCAGGTTAAAATCTACGTGGCTGCACTTGATAGCCATCTGGATGAGAACAAATACATTGTTCCGGGCTTGGGTGACGCTGGTGACCGTTTATTTGGCACCAAACATTAATTGGATCTGATATATTAACCTTTTGTTAAGGATTTAGGTAGTAGCATCCTCGCTTTTCCTGCCAGCGGGGATGTTTTTCCGGCTGATATCTCGAGTAATCCTCTGCGTACAAGAAAAGTCTAAGTTACCGTTTTATAAAGAATTTTCGTTATCCTATAAGGTAGGGTTTTTGTTGTTTTTAAGAAGTCAGGACAACGTGAGTCACGAAGGCGATACAACAGTTGCGGTGGTTGATCACCAGCAGCTTTTTGAAACAATGCCTGTCCCGCGCTTTGTTGTAAAAGTGCAGGGCCGCAACGACTTCCTTATTGCCGAAGCCAACCAAAAAGCTTTGACCTATTTCTGCAAGACACGTGAAGACTCAATAGGGCAGCCTCTCTCTGCTTTGTTGTCCTCTACGGATGCGCGCTATTTTCTTGAATCACTTGATGCGGCTGTTCGTCAAAAGCGCCCTGTGACGGCCAAGGCACCGGCAGGCGGTGCTGGCACACAAAGGCTGGGAAATTTTTATATCAATCCCATCCTTGATAAAACGGGACGCGTCGATGTTGTCGATGTTCTGGCATTACCATCCTCCGGTGACTCACAAAGCCTCCAGCGCGAACGGGATGATGCTATCTCTCTTTTGACATCTGTTTTTGATGTCAGCGAAGTCGGCATTATTGTGACCGACCAGAACCAGCGCGTCGTGCGTGTTAACGACAGCTTTGTCAGGATTTATGGCTGGCAGCGTGATGATTTGATCGGTCAGGAGTTCTCCAGCTTTCTTGTTGAAGAAGATCAGGATCAGGCCCGCAGCAACCATGATGATTTTATGACTCACGGTGGCCGTAACTCCGGCGAAATGCGTTTGTGCCGCAAGGATGGCAATATTGCGAATGCGCTGTTTACAACAGCTGCCTTGGAGCTCAGTAATGGGCGCCGCTTTCAGGTAACAACCATCATGGATATTACGCTGCGCAAGCAGATGGAGATGACCTTACGTCTGGCCAAGGAACAGGCCGATACGGCGAACCAGGCCAAATCAACTTTCCTTGCCAATATGTCGCACGAGCTACGCACGCCATTGAATGCGATCATCGGTTTTTCGGAAATGATGATCAAAGAAACATTTGGTGCCCTGGCAAACGAGAAATACAAGGAGTATCTGGGTGATATTCACCTGAGCGCCCGCCACTTGCTCGAGATCATCAACGAAGTTCTGGATATGTCGAAAATTGAGGCCGGCCGTACCCAGCTTGATGAAGAACTGTTCGATGTCAGCCAGATGGTCAGCGCCGTCAGCCGCATGATGGCTTCGCGCGCTTTTAGTGCCGGTTTGAAGATTGTCGAAGATATTGATGATGACTTGCCGCCGCTTTTTGCCGACCCTCGTCTGGTGCGTCAAATTCTGATCAATCTGGTGGGGAACGCCGTTAAATATTCGAATGAGGGCGGTACTATTGGTATCAGGGCCTATCTGACCAAATATGATACCCTGCACATTGTTGTATCGGATGAAGGTGTCGGTATTCCGAAAGAGCGGATTGCCGAGGCCCTTGAGCCGTTTGGTCAGGTCAGCAAGCCGTCGGATTCAAGGGGCGGTACGGGTCTGGGTTTGCCGTTAGCCAAGGCGATGACCGAGCTTCACGGTGGCTCGCTTTCACTGGAATCGGATCTGGGCAAGGGCACAATAGTAACGGTCGAATTCCCGGACGAGCGGCTAAATGTCCATAAAAAGTCTTCTGAAACAAGGAATTCTACGCAAACCCTTGCTGAAAAACTCAGTTCGGTTTAGCTTAGGCTCTACTTTTTATCTTGAGCTTTATTGTCCACAAGAGGTTTGATGATGAGTCTGGAGCAGCGGTGCGCCGATGCCGGCCTGAAAATGACAGGTCAACGCAAAATCATATTGAAGGTCTTGGAAGAAGCCGAGGATCATCCCTCGGTCGAGGCTGTCTATGAACGCGCCCGCGCGATTGATTCCACTATCAGTATGGCAACCGTCTACCGGACCTTAAATCTTCTGGATGAACTCCAGTTGGTCATCCGCCGTGATTTCAACGAGAAATTTTCCCGATACGATATGAATACCGATCACCATCATCACCTGATTGACGTTGAATCAGGGGATGTGATCGAATTCCAGAACGATGAAATCGAGAAAATGAAAAAGGCCATAGCCCTTAGCCTTGGCTACGATCTGGTCGAATGTAAGCTCGAGCTCTACGGACGCAAGATCAAGAAGAGTTCTTGATGTCTGCGGACGATAGGATCCCCGTATCAGTGTGGATTGGTGCCCATCTGCGGAAGCTTCAGGCAGAGGGCAAGTCTTGTTACATCATCAATAAAGGTGCGTATGCCTCGGGAACTGTCCTGCTGAAGATCAATCTTCTGGGCGCAGGCAGCCTTTTGCTGCAGCAGCAGCGCGACCTTGACGGGGATATGGGCTGGATGAGGCTTATGAAGGGCGAGATTACACCCGAACGGGAGGTTGATGATTATATCCGCCGCGCGGTTGATCGTGACCCCGATCTATGGGCTATAGAGGTTGAGGATAGAGAGGGCTTAAACCCCTTCGAAGGCAAGACTTTCTAAAGATTATTCCCATTTTCCCCGCTATCTGCTAACAATCACGGCCATGAGCGCATTAACTGAAAATATTGAAAAACGCCGGACTTTTGCGATTATCGCGCACCCTGACGCCGGTAAAACGACCCTTACAGAAAAGCTGCTGCTTTTCGGGGGGGCGATCCAGCTTGCTGGTATGGTTAAGGCCAAGGGTGAACGCCGCCGTGCCCGTTCCGACTGGATGAAGGTCGAGCAGGAGCGCGGTATCTCTGTGGCATCATCGGTGATGACCTTTGACCATGACGGGCGGACCTTCAATCTACTCGATACTCCCGGCCACGAAGATTTCTCGGAAGATACCTATCGCACACTGACCGCCGTTGATAGCGCGGTTATGGTTCTTGATGCCGCCAAGGGTATTGAGCCGCAGACATTAAAACTGTTCGAAGTCTGCCGGATGCGCGATGTGCCAATTATCACCTTCGTAAACAAAATGGACCGTGACTCGCAAGATCCATTTGATCTGATGGACGAGATTGAACAAAGGCTGGCACTGGATGTAACACCCGCCAGTTGGCCGATCGGCAATGGTCGCGATTTCAAAGGCTGTTATGATCTGATCAATGACAAGCTGGTATTGTTTGATCGCGGCAAGGGCGATGTTTTGACCGAAAGCATTACCTGTAGCGGTCTGGATGATCCGAAGCTTGATGGATTGCTGCCGCCCGAGCAAGTCGCAAAGCTGCGCGAGGATGTCGAGATGGTCCGTGGCTTGTGCAAGCCGTTTGACCATCAATCCTATCTGGAGGGGCATTTGACCCCTGTCTTTTTTGGTTCTGCCGTCAATAATTTTGGTGTTCGTGAGTTGCTGGACGGGATTGGCCGTTATGCACCGACCCCGCGCAGCCAGAAAACAGCACAACGTGAAGTGAAAGCCGAAGAAAATAAGGTCATGGCCTTTGTTTTCAAAATTCAGGCGAACATGGACCCCAAACACCGTGACCGTATTGCCTTTGCCCGCATTTGTTCGGGCCAGTTCAAAAAAGGCATGAAGCTGACCCATGTGCGTCAGGGGAAACAGGTCTTGATCCATAACCCGCTGATGTTCTTGGCACAGGACCGTGAAACGGTGGAGGAAGCATGGCCGGGGGATATTATCGGTATTCCCAACTATGGCGGTATCAGGATTGGCGACACTTTCACCGAAGGCGAAAACCTGCAAGTCGTAGGTATCCCGAGCTTCGCGCCGGAAATGATGCAGCGTGCCCGTGCCGATGACCCGATGAAGGCCAAGCATCTGAGTGCTGCGCTGGAACAATTGGCAGAAGAGGGTGTTGCCCGTATTTTCAAACCGACCATCGATTCCAACTGGATTGTCGGGGTTGTGGGGGCGCTGCAGTTTGAAGTTCTGACCGACCGTATTCGCACGGAATATAATATTCCGGTGAAATTCGAAACAACGGCGCTTTATACCGCCCGCTGGATCAGTTCTGATGACAAGGTGAAGCTAAAGGCCTTTATTGATAATAACCAGAGCGCGATTGCCAATGACCATGACGGTGATCCGGTATTCTTGGCCCGTAATGCGTGGCATCTGAATGATGCGCAGGATAAAAATCCTGAAATCCGGTTTACAGCTACCAAATAGTTATGCCTTAAGAAAAGCGCCCTGCATGAGCAGGGCGTTTCCATTGTTCTCTCTGGTAATTCTATGTCCTAGTGGGTGTATCGCCCGGGATTAATCTCGTGGCACACGGCTGAAACAGAACTATCCCGTTGGAGGCCTTTACCAATGACACCACGGGCTGCAAGGATCATTTCAGCAAGCTTCAATTCCTCCGGACTTACGGTGACTTTTGTTTCCTGTGCCCTGCGGCTGAAGAGTGCTTTAAATTCCATGTTACTGACCTCGCTCTATAAGGTGACAAATATACGCTTCGCTATCTTGTCCCCATAACTATAGTCCGATTGTGTCAAGGAAATGGTTAAAGAATGATTTCTATGGGGTAGCCAACGTCGATTTATTTATGATGCGGAGCCATATAACCTGCAGGATATTCGCATAATCATCGGTCCACGGGGTTATTTCAGGTCCGGCATAGGGGTGCCATGCCTTGAAGCGGGTGTCTATGGTTTCAACCAAAGCCGGATTACGGGTCATCATGCCATAAACCGTACCTTGCTTGACCAGCCGCAACTTGCGATCAACAATCCCGCCTGCGCTTTGACTAAAGCGGGCTGTAGCCCCTGTGGCCTCTGCCTGCGCTTGTACAAGGGCGCTCAAATCCATAAAGCGATTGGAGATATGGACCACAATCAGACCTGTGGGTTTCAATTTACGGAAATAAATTTCGAAAGCTTCTTTTGTGAGCAAGTGCGAAGGAATGCTGTCAGAGCTAAAAGCATCCAGAAAGATCATGTCATAGGAGCCATCGTTTGCCTCTGCCATTTTCAGACGGCCATCCCCCATGATGACTTCGTAAGGGCTGCCGCAATCGGAAAGGTAGGTAAACAGATTTTTGTCTTCGGCAATCCGCTTGATGGCAGGATCAATTTCATAAAAAACAAAATCGCGGTCATAGCGGGGGAAGCAGGCAAGGCTGCCCAGTCCCAAGCCTACAACGGCTACTTTCTGGGGTTCTTTGCCCAATGTATCCAGCATCCCGAAAACTTCGCCACCGGGCGAGTCAGAGGCATAGTAGCTAAGGGGGGTTAGCCTGTAAGGCTCGACCAATGCCTGCGAGCCGTGCAGGGTTGTTCCATGCATCATGGTTCTTTCAGCACCGGAAGATTTGTTCTCGATGCGGGTGACGCCAAAGAAATTGCGTTCGATATGGGCAATCGAGGGCAGGCCCCGCCATGCAAAGCCGGGATCAATGGCAATCACAATCAGGAAAAGGACGATAAAAGCGCTTGAGCGGTGACGGGCTTTAAAAAGGCTGCCGCCGACAAGGACCATCATGACGAGGATAATAACAGATGACGCGGAAACCAGCATCGCTGCCAGTGCTGATAGGGCACCTGTAATAATGAGCCGGAAATCACGAATAATGTCATCGAGCTTGAAAGGTATGTCCCCCACAATGAAGGGGGCTGCCGCACTTATGGCCAGCATCAGGGCATATTCGAGCGGGATAACAAAAAGGAACGGGGCAATCAGGCTATTGAAAACACCGCCCAGAACGCCGCCCAAGGACATAATCAGATAAAACTCTGTCAGATATGCGGGCGTTGGTCTTTTATGGGCCAAGGATAAGTGGCAGGTGAGCGCACAGAAAAAGAAGACAGCGATGTGAATGCCCACGCTGATCAGCTTCATTTTGAAGATATCCTGCAGGAGCAGAAGACCCACAATAATCAGGGCAATCTTTTGCCATTTATAAACTGTCTCGATGCTCAGGGTATTAAAGCGCGAGAACACAATAATGAATGTCAGGAGATAAAGGGCAAGCGGTATCACCCAGAGCAGCGGTGTCGAGGCAATATCGGTTGTGATATAGGTCGTCACCCCCAGCATCAGGCTCGAAGGGATAAAGGCCAACAGCAGCCATTTGAGGCGCATCCTGTTATCGGGCTTCATTGAGTTGGCAGGTTTTTCAGGGCTATAGGGGGCTGTTGCTGTCGTATCATTATGACGCGGCAGGAAGCCCGTGCCCATAATCAGGGCAATAAGGCCGATATAGCCGAACATCCAGAATGACGATTGCAGCTTTAAGCCCAGCAGCGGTTCAATCGCAAGCGGGTAGAGGATAAGCGCCATCATGCTGCCGAGGTTGCTGGCGGCATACAGGAAATAAGGGTTGTGGGCATCGGGGTGTGCGGTGGTGCTGAACCAGCGTTGCAGCATGGGCGCGGTTCCTGCCAACACAAAAAAAGGACCGCCGACAGCAACGGTCATCAAACCCAAAAGCCAAGGTAAAGGATTTTCGGTGACGGGCGGGTTATGCCAGCCTTCGGGCACGGCAAGCGGCAGGACCAGAACGCAGAGTGACAACAGACCCACATGCAAAAGGGCTTGGGCCTTTAAGGGCAGGAACTTGCTGCTCAAATGGGCATAGGCATAACCGCCCAGCAACATGGTCTGAAAAAAGACCATGGCCGTATTCCACACGGCAGGGGTTCCCCCCAGCAGCGGCAGAACCATTTTGCCAAATAAAGGCTGTACCGAAAAAAGCAAAAAAGCGCTTAAAATCAATGTGATAGAGAATAAAGGAGCGTAGGCCCCGATCCGTCCTGACATGGAATGTCCCTTACCATGGTCCCCATAATGATTCCTAAGTCTAGAAGATTGCTGCTTTTTTGCCAGACCCCTTAAAAAGAACTAAAATAGTCCTATATAAAATCCTTGAAATTCCTTAGAAAAAGTGACATTTAAATGCGGACTTTAATTGTCCGGTTTTACCGGAAGGACCTGTAATGATTAAACTTTCACGCCTGACAGACTATGCCGTGGTTATTCTGGCCGAAATGTCGCGTAGCCGCCGTGAAGATGGCGGCGAACTGATTGCGGCTTCGACACTGTCAAGCCGGACAGGTATCCCTGAACCGACAGTCTCCAAGGTTTTGAAAACGCTGAGCCGTAATGGCCTGATCGTTTCCGTACGCGGTGTG
Organism: Micavibrio sp.; assembly: GCA_046294845.1. Classification (GTDB taxonomy): domain Bacteria; phylum Pseudomonadota; class Alphaproteobacteria; order Micavibrionales; family Micavibrionaceae; genus Micavibrio_C. Next base: position 1,503,665 of record JBKBNU010000001.1, read on the forward strand.
AGCGGCGGATACCGTCTGGATATGGCGGCTGCCGATTTGCCGGTATCGCAAATTATCGCCGCGATGGAAGGACCGATTTCCTTGACGTCCTGCGTCACGGGCAGTCATGAAAGCTGCGGGTTGGAAGGGCGATGCAGTATGCATGGTCGCTGGAATCCGGTGAATGCGGCGATCCGTGGGGCGCTTGATCAAGTCACATTGGCCGATATGTATATGGGGCGCGCGTAATGTCTTCTTCAATCACACAGGAAACCATCGATCAGGTCGAAGCTTTGGGCGGCAAATATGACGCGGGCTTTGTCACCGATATTGAATCCGAAAAAGCGCCCAAGGGCCTGAACGAAGATATCGTCCGCTTTATCAGCGCAAAGAAAGAAGAGCCGGAATGGCTTTTGGAATGGCGCCTCAAGGCCTTCCGTCACTGGCAAACCATGCCGGAACCAAAATGGGCCAAACTGGATTTCCCCGAGTTTGATTATCAGGATGCCTATTATTACGCCTCACCGCTGACCAAGAACAAACCAAAATCACTGGACGAGGTTGACCCAAAACTTCTTGAGACATACGAAAAACTGGGTATCCCGCTGCGCGAGCAGGAAATGCTGGCGGGTGTGGCCGTTGATGTTGTGTTTGACTCGGTTTCCGTGGCGACAACATTCCGCAAGCAACTGGCGGAGCAGGGTATTATTTTCTGCTCGATCAGTGATGCGATCAAGGAACATCCGGAACTGGTCAGAAAATATCTCGGTTCCGTTGTGCCGTATCACGATAACAAACATGCCTGCCTGAACTCGGCGGTGTTTACTGATGGTTCGTTCGTTTACATTCCCCCTGGCGTGAAATGCCCGATGGAGCTTTCAACCTATTTCCGCATCAACGAAATGAATACGGGGCAATTCGAACGGACCCTGATTATTGCGGACAAGGATTCCTATGTCAGCTATCTCGAGGGCTGCACCGCGCCGATGCGCGATGAAAACCAGCTCCATGCCGCCGTGGTCGAACTGATCACCCATGACGACGCCGAAATCAAATATTCAACCGTGCAAAACTGGTACCCCGGCGATGAAAACGGCAAGGGCGGTATTTATAACTTTGTCACCAAGCGCGGCATGTGCGAGGGCAAAAATTCCAAGATCAGCTGGACGCAAGTCGAAACCGGCTCCGCGATCACATGGAAATACCCGTCCTGTATTCTTAAAGGTGATAATTCCCAAGGCGAATTTTATTCGGTCGCCATCACCGGCAATTACCAGCAAGCCGATACCGGCACGAAAATGATCCATATTGGCCGCAATACCAAAAGCCGTATCATCGCCAAGACGATTTCGGCGGGTAAATCGGACTCCACCTATCGCGGTCAGGTGAAGATTATGCCCAAGGCCGTAAATGCCCGTAACTTCACCCAATGCGACAGCCTGCTGATCGGCGATCAATGCGGCGCACACACCGTGCCCTATATCGAAAGCCGTAACGCCACCGCGCAATTGGAGCATGAAGCCACCACCTCGAAGATCGGTGACGATCAATTATTTTATTGCCAGCAACGCGGGCTGGATGAAGAAGCCGCCGTCGCCCTCATCGTCAACGGCTTCTGCAAGGAAGTCCTGCAAAACCTGCCGATGGAATTTGCTGTGGAGGCGCAAAAGTTGGTGGCGATTAGTCTGGAGGGGTCAGTTGGATAGATATAAAAAATATAGGGCCGCGATGATTTTATCATTTTCTTTTGGGGCTTTGTCATTTCTTGAGATGATGTCGCATGCTGTCGTTCCTGCGGGTTATGCTTTGCGCGGTGGTGGAATAATGACATGGGATCAGAAAGAGTTTCTGGAATATTTCTGGCTCTCGTTTTCAATCGCAATGCTTGCTGTTGGGGTATTCTGTCTTAAAAAAATGAAAAAGATAAAAAATGCTGCAAATTAAAAATCATCACCATTCGTCATTCCGGCGCAGGCCGGAATCCATAAGGTGGATTGACTGGACTCCGGCCTTCGCCGGAGTGACGAAAGAAAGAGTATGAGATGTTACAGATAAAAAACTTACATGCCTCAATCGATGGCAAGGAAATCCTCAAAGGGCTGACGCTGGATATTCCGGATGGTCAGGTCCATGCGATTATGGGGCCGAATGGTTCCGGCAAGTCCACGCTGTCTTACGTGATTGCAGGCCGCGAAGGGTATGAAGTTACAGGCGGGCAGATATTGCTCGATGGTCAGGACATCATGGCGATGGCACCGGAAGAGCGTGCGGCCGCCGGATTGTTCCTCGCGTTCCAGTATCCGGTCGAAATTCCGGGTGTGGCGATGACCATGTTCCTGAAAACCGCGATCAATTCCATCCGCAAGCAAAAGGGCGAGGGCGAGATTGATGCGCTCGATTTCCTGAAACTGTTGAAGAAAAAGCAGGCCGAACTCGGCATGTCGGATGAAATGATGAAGCGTGCCGTCAATGTCGGTTTCTCCGGTGGTGAAAAGAAACGTAATGAAGTGCTGCAGATGGCGATGCTGGAACCGCGCATGGCGGTGCTGGATGAAACCGATTCCGGCCTTGATATCGATGCGTTGAAGGTTGTGGCTGATGGCGTGAATAAACTCCGTGGTGACAAGCGCAGTTTCCTTGTGATTACCCACTATCAGCGTCTGCTTGATTACATCAAACCGGATGTCGTTCATGTGATGGCCGCGGGCAAGATTGTCAAAACAGGCGGACCTGAACTGGCGCTGGAACTGGAAAAAACCGGTTATGCGGCTTATGCGGTTTAATTTTTTAACGTCATGCCGACGAAGGTCGGCATCCACAAGATGGATGGAATGGACTCCGGCCTGCGCCGGAGTGACGAAAAGGATATAGAATGAGTGTTGCGACCATTACAAAATTTCCGGAAAAATCGCCGTATCAGCCCGACACGGCTGAAGGAATTTTGCGTGCGTATGATGCGTTTTTATCCTCGATAGAGGATAGCCAGCCGCAATGGGTGGCTGATCTGCGTAAAAATGCGCTTAAGGAATTCAAACGCCGTGGCCTGCCAACCGCGCGCCTCGAAGGATGGAAATTCACCAATCTCTGGCCATACGTGAAACCGTACGGCGATAAAGTAGGCGAGATCAAAATCTCCCATGACAGCGTAGAGGACGTGAATGTCACGCCGCTGATAAAAATGCTGGATCAGGACTGGGTCCGTGCGGCGCTATCCGAAGATATGCCGCCGTTGCAGCATAATACCGAAAACACCTTGTGGCTTTTGGGTAATATCTATCTGCGCGATGGCATTGTGATTGATGTTCCGGCCAACAAGGAAATCAAAACACCGCTCGAATTGCTGACCTCTGCCGCTGATGGGGCGTTCTTTACCGATCGCATGGTCATCCGTGTGCAGAAAAATGCCCGCCTGACCGTGATCGAAGATCACTGGAGCAAGGGATCGTTCTGGAAGAACCGTCTGACCCATATTGTTCTTGAACCGGGGGCGCATCTGACCCATATCCGGATGCAGGATGATTCAGACAAGGCGGTTTATACCCAAACCACCAATGTCCATGTCGGGCGTGATGCGGTTTATGACTCGCTGGTGTTCTGTACGGGCGCGGCCCTGAGCCGCAATCAGGTGCGTGTGACGCTGGATGACAGCGGGGCGGTATGCCACCTGAACGGCGCCAATATGCTGCGCGGGGAACAACACGCCGATACAACCATTCTGGTTGAGCATCGTGCCCCCCATTGCCAGAGTAACCAGAATATCCGTTCCGTTCTCGACGGGCGCGCGCATGGCGTGTTCCAAGGCAAGGTGCTGGTGCATCAGCCTGCACAGAAAACAGACGGCTATCAGCTTTCGCGCGCTTTGCTGTTGGCGGAAGGTGCCGAAATGGACACCAAGCCGGAACTGGAAATATATGCCGATGATGTGAAATGCTCTCACGGCGCCACGACAGGACGTCTGGATCAGGAACCTTTATTCTATATGCAATCGCGCGGCATTGACGCGAAGATGGCAAAGGCGCTGCTCATTCAGGCTTTTGTGGCCGAGGTGTTCGGGAATATTCAGGATGAAGCCCTGAAATTATCACTGGAACGGAGGGTAGAGGCATGGCTGAAGCAGTAGCATCACGCCCCGTACGCTCTATCGCCGATGCCAGAGCCGATTTTCCGGTTTTGGCCCAGACTATGAATGGCAAGCCTGTGGCTTACCTTGATACAGGGGCCAGCGCCCAGAAGCCGCAAATGGTGATTGATGCCATGGCATTCGTGATGGAAAAACATTACGCCAATATCCATCGCGGCCTTTATGATTTCAGCCAGACTACAACCACGGCTTATGAAGCGGTGCGTGATAAAGTGGCTGCTTTGATTGGTGCGCCTTCGGCACAGGAAGTGATCTTTACGCGCAATACAACAGAAGCTATCAATCTGGTTGCCCATAGCTGGGGCCGTAAGGTTCTGGAGCGTGGCGACGATGTTGTCATCACCGAAATGGAGCATCATGCCAATATTGTGCCGTGGCAACTGGTCTGCGGGATGACGGGAGCAAAGCTGAAAGTTGTTCCGGTCAGGGATGATGGCACGCTTTATCTGGAAGCTTTCGAGCATATGGTGACAGAGCGCACCAAGATTGTGTCCTTTACCCATGTATCGAATGCCTTGGGCACGATTAATCCGGTCAGGAAGATCGTTGAAATTTGTAAGGCCAAAAATCCCGATGTCAGCATTCTGGTTGATGGCTCGCAGGGTGTTGTGCATGGTCCTGTGGATGTGAAAGCACTGGGTTGCGATTTTTATGCCTTCACGGGGCATAAGCTTTATGGTCCTACGGGCGTAGGCGTTTTGTGGGGTCGTGCCGAGGTGCTGGACCATATGCCCCCGTATCAGGGTGGCGGGGATATGATCGAGCGCGTGACCTTTGAGAAAACGACCTTCAAGGAGGCTCCTGCGAAGTTTGAGGCCGGAACGCCTGCGATTGTTGAAGTGATCGGCTTGGGTGCTGCGATTGATTACGTGCTGGCTATCGGCATGGACGTGATTGCCGCGCATGAGCAGGAATTATTTGCATACGCGATGAAGGAATTAGCCTCTGTTGAGGGGCTGACATTCTATGGTACGGGACCGGATAAGGCGGGCATCATCAGCATGCGTGCCGATTGGGGTCACCCGAGCGACATTGGTATGATCCTCGATCAATGTGGCGTGGCGGTGCGGACGGGCCATCATTGTTGCCAGCCGCTGATGCAGCGATACGGCGTGGATGCGACTGTGCGGGCATCTTTGGGGCTTTATAATAACAAGGCCGATATTGATGCGCTGGCGCAGGGTTTGAAAAAGGCCCATTCTTTGCTGGGGGCAGGGGCTTGATATGAAGGGATTGTTTTATATCTTTTTATTGGTAGTGGTGGCGGTGCTTGGTGGCGGAGGATACTGGCTGTGGTCAGAAAACACCAAAATTGATGAGAATATCAAGATGTCCTGTCTATCACGGCTTGAGGTACAGGCCCAAAGAGAACTCATGGGGGATGTCGAGGGTTTATGTACCTGTGCCGCCGGTATTCGCAAGACGGCAAGCCTGAAAGAAAAGCAAGCAGCAGGGCGTGCCTGTATGGATAAATATTCCAAGCCTTCCCTGATGGCGCGTTGTGAACAGATAGCGACCGAGATTAATAACGAAGGCAGCCAGATGGATTGCGAGTGTTTTTATGACGGGATGATGGATTTGTACGCCGATATGTTCTTTTCCAAACAAGGTCTGGAAGGGGTACCGCAGGAAACACGGATTGCGGTTGTACGGCAATCGGCATTAAACTGTATGAAGATAAAAGAAAGCGCACAATAATGAAAGCTGTTGCCAATGAAGAAATGGTGAGGAATGCCGTGGGCGATGAATATGACGATATGGCCGAACCGCCGAATGCCGAAGTGCCACATGCCCATACTCTGTGGCCCGCGATCAGCAAGGCATTGCGTGAAGTATATGATCCGGAAATTCCTGTGAATGTTTATGAATTGGGTTTGATCTACAAGATTGAGGTCAAGGAGAATGAAGGCCGTGGTGCCGATCTCGATGTCAAAATGACGCTGACATCCCCGCATTGCCCCGTGGCACAGGAAATGCCAGGAATGATCCAGAATGCCTTGTTCCCGATTGAAGGTGTCGATCATGTCGATGTCGAGATCATCTGGGAACCCGCTTGGGAGCCGTCAATGATGGCGGAAACGGCCAAGCTACAACTGAATATGTTTACCTGATTATTGATGCGGGAGTGACGAGAATGGCTTTTTTACCTGTAACGATTACCGAGAACGCAAAAAAGCGTATCCTGTCGACGGCTTCACAACAAGCCGCCCATAGCGTGGGCATTGTCCTGTCGATTGCCAAGGGCAAGGGCTGCGGTGGCAATGAATATAAATGGGGTGGCTTTGTTGACAGTGCCCCTGATGCTCACGAAGAAATTGCTGTATCGGAAAATTTCCGCATTTATGTACCTTTCATTGACAGCTTCAATATGTTTGGCATGACGATTGATTTCGGGCCGGATGAAAACGCCCAGACCATCGGCAGCGAAAGCTTCAAATTTATAAATCCTAATGAATCGGGGCGCTGTGGCTGTGGTGTTTCCGTAACATTCAAGGATAATCCGCAGATTTAGAACGCTTGTTGCGGTACAGCAGACTCCCTTAAAGGCTCTCGTGACAGGGGGCCTTTATTGCTTTAAAACTAAACCTAACAATAAAAATATATACAGGGAGTTCCAGACATGACCTTGCCGTTTGCAAGATCATTTGGTTTTGGCTCAATCATCTTGGCTAAGAAATTTTTGCTGGCGGCCTTGCCGGCATCGTTAGTCATTTCTGCTGCAGCGGCATCGAACGCACCTGTTTCGGCTTATACGCCTTTACCGGAAAGGTGGCAGACATTAAGCCCCAGTAAGGCCAGTCGTATGATGAGGGATATAGAGCGGCGGGTGAATGCCACCAATCCCCGATACCCTGTTGTCATACTTGATGATGATACAGTCAATTTACGTCCTACAAATAACACGCAATCACAGCGCAATCGTATTGAAGAAGTCCTGAATGATAGGGGTATCAGTTTACGCTGGAATCAAAAATCGGATGTCATGTCGGCCATGGGCTATCCGCAAGGCCCTACGGAACGTAACCCGCAAGCCATCCGTCTGCGCGCTGATGATTACAGCAGCAGCAATAACCCCCTTGATCAGGGGGTAATCCCCACGCAGGTTTGTATAGTGGTAACACCTGTTGCGGATATCAGTTCACGCAACCTGATAAACAAATGGATCGGGCATAAGGCCGGAGCGGAATTGATGAAAGCCAAGGGGGATCCTGGTGCCTATGCCATGATGTTGCGGGCAACGTGGCACGAGGTATGGCACTGTCTTGATCCTTATTTTTATAAAGAGAGTTACTCTGTTGTAGATAATAAGGCACTTGATAACTCGTATGATATGCACCGTGCCGAAGTTTTTGCCGATATAGCCGCGACTCTGACACTTGTTACAACTTATCCCGAAATTATCCGGTATATGTCCGACATAAGGGCGATTAGTTCAGATCATGAATCCCGAGAGTCAAGAAGAGGCGCACGGCCTAGTGATGAGGAATATTATAACGGGGCGATATACTATTTTACGAAAGCCCTTGATCTGTTGGAGGAACACGTAAGGACAGTGGGGATAGACAGGGTTTCCCAATATTCTTTGCAGGAGATTGGCGAAATTGCCCGTGAAATCACGGTTAGGGGTGCCCTGACAAAAATTGAAATCAAACATATGACTGACTCTATTGTGGCGGGCGCGACCCCGACAGAGCGCGTAAGGCTTGCAAAAGAGAGATTGCTGGAGAGAGCTGATGCTTCTGTCGCAAATATTAATAGCCGTCCACCATTCCATTTATCGGCGGCAGAAATTTTACACCTGATACCTGATTCAGAAAAATCGGAGATTTTGGAGAAGGTTTCGCAAGCCGTAGAGGTAGCTGTCGCAGAGGGAAAAATGCCGGAGCAGGGTGTTATAGACCTTATTGATCAATGGCGGGATAAAGTGCATGGTACGGATACCCCCCCAATTCTCTTCGAGAAAAAACTTTATACGCTTTCATTGATGCTTTCGCAGGGCAAGCTTGAGAATATTTTAGGGCGCCAAGAATCCTCAATGACCAATTTACGACAAGCCCGAAGAGACAAAGATAAAAAACCTGAAGGGGCGGCGCCAAGCTGATTAGGCGGCTCGTTCAAGGGCGTGCAGGGCGGCGCCTGAGGCTTTTTCCAGCAAGGCGCGTGGCTTTGTATCGGGCAGATGTGCTTCCTGACTAATAACCTGACGCCATTTCTTGCCGCCGCGTTGATCGTGGAATAGACCCAGTATATGGCGTGTCATGGATTTTAACGGAACGCCTTTGCCCATCTGCTCTTCCAGATAAGGGATAAGCTGCTCGATAATGTCGTGGCGTGAGGCAGCAGGACGTGGTGCAAAGAAGGTTTCTTGCAAATCATGCAGGAACCACGGGTTCTGATAGGCTTCGCGCCCGATCATCACACCGTCAAATGTTGCCAGCGCCGTTTTGACATCATCCCGTGTTTTGACGCCACCATTCAGAATGATTTTCAAAGCAGGAAAATCACGTTTGATATCGGCTACAATGTCATAGCGTAAGGGCGGTACTTCGCGGTTCTCTTTGGGGCTTAGGCCTTTCAGCCATGCCTTGCGCGCATGAACGATAAATGTTGTGCAACCGGCATCCGATACCGTCTTGATAAAGCGTTCAAGAAAGGGGCGCTCTTCGCAATCATCAATACCAATGCGGCATTTAACGGTCACGGGAATATCGACCATTTTGATCATGGCTTCGATACAGTGGGCGACTGTATCGGGTTCATTCATCAGACAGGCGCCAAAAGAGCCGTTCTGCACGCGGTCCGAGGGGCAGCCGCAATTCAGATTGATTTCATCATAGCCATAGTGTTTGCGGGCAATCTTGGCGCAAGTCGCCAAGGCGTCGGCATCGGAACCGCCCAGTTGCAGGACGAGGGGGTGTTCCTGTGGGCTGAAAGCCAGATGGCGATCCCGATCGCCGAACAGGATGGCCCCTGTTGTGACCATCTCGGTATAAAGCTGCGCGTCCGGCATAATCAGGCGATGGAAATACCGGCAATGGCGGTCTGTCCAATCCATCATGGGCGCAATACTGATCAAGGGGTTGGTCGTCATGAGGGCTTTATAAAGGTTTGGCGGCAGGATCACAATAATTATATTGTCATAATCATAAAAACTTCGCCAGACTCTTTTTTCTCATAACAAACCCCGCTATACTGGGGATATCTCTGGGGGCAAATTCGCCCGTTTTTCCTGTTTATTATGTAAGATCATGCGCTTAATAGCTTTTCTTTTCTTGATGCTTTTGCCTCTGACCATCGTGCCTGCGCATGCGCAGGATGGCGAGACTACAGGCTCGGCTATCAAGACAACGGGATTGCCATTACCGCGCTTTGTATCGTTGAAATCTGACAAGGTGTATGTCCGGACGGGGCCGTCTGTGCGCTATCCCATTCGCTGGATATATCAGCGGGCCGATCTGCCGGTTGAAATTGTCGAGGAATTTGATGTCTGGCGCAAAATTACGGATGCCGAGGGCGAGGGCGGATGGGTCAGTCAAACCCTGCTTTCCGGCGAGCGCACAGCCCTGATCAAGGGGGATGATCTGGCGCCCGTCCGTGAGAAACCTGAGGAAAGTGCCCGCATGGTTGCCCGCTTTGAGCCAGAGGTCATTGTAAAGATCGAGTCCTGTGAGCAGGGCTGGTGTAAGGTCAGCGCGGGCGGGTTTAAAGGCTGGGTTGCAAGAAATTTGCTTTGGGGTATTTACGAGAACGAGGAACTCAATTAGCCTAGTACTTGTGGTTAGTTATAGTGATTCGTCCACAGGATATTCACAGCTTGCCCACAGCCTTCCCCACAAGAATAATAACAACATCTTCCACATTCTAACCCTTTGAGAGAGTCAGGCATGTCTATCCTGATTGATAAGACCGGATTCGCTGCGCATATACATAAATGCCTAATGAATCAGGCTTCCCTGGCCGGTGAAGAAACCGACGGTATGCGGATTATCCAGCTGCTGGCCGGTGTTACTGTGGAAACATTGCTGTTGTTTGATGAGCCTGATTTGGGTTTGGAAGCGACCTATTCCGCGCTGGCCCGTGTTTTGGGTTGCGAGCCTGCTACAGGCTCACTGGCACCTCACGTTCTTCCGCCTGCCTATGTTATCGAGGCAGAGACCGAGTCGGGTCGTGGCTTGGCGCGCCGCCTTTTCGAGGACTGGCTGAATTGCGCATACGATTTCCACGATCTCTTGGTAACAGTTATTCAGGGTATGCTTGTGCAAATGGAAATCCATGGCCAGCCGCGTCAGGAAACATTCCGTTTGTTCATCGAAGTTGCCAATCGTTGCATGGCCTATGAAATATCAGCGCAGGAATTGTGCGATATCGTTATCGAAGAGAAAATTGGTTCCGAAGGCTGGAGTCTTGCCGAAAGTGTCAGTGGTTTGTCCGCAGTCGCCGGTCGTTGTCTTGCTTTGGGGCAGGACCGTCAAGGCCCCTTCAACCCTGTAACGTGGAATGACCGTCTGGATCAGGTTTCTTATGTGATGACTCAGGAAGCCGTCCGCTTGGGAATTCCCGCCGGTTCCGATTGGCGTTTTGGCCTGGCGGCGAATGATTGTCCGGCCAATGCCCCGTATGATTTGATTGTTAGTCTTGAACCTTCTGCCAGAGGTTTCTTTAGAATTATCGGTATGATGGATCTGATGGATCAGGCTGTTGCCTGTGCCAAAGCGGCAGGGCGTATGCTTGCTGTGGCTGCCGGTGGCGATAAGCCCGAATTGGAGCCTGTGATTGCCAAGCCTTTGGCTATGGCGGCTATGACGGAAACCTACAGATCACAAGCTGTTACAGATAATCGCGCCTATTCTGGCTGAATTTCCTGAGTTTTTCTGCTGCGCATTAATCCCAAGGCCTTGTCAATCTGTTCAAGATCGGCAAGGTCTTTTGCTCTGCCCAATGTGAATTTTAAAGCGGCTACAAAATTTACGCGCATGACATTGAAATCGCCCATATCAACCGATATGTCCCGAATATCATCGGCTTTGTGAGCCTGTATGCCGCTGCCCGGCCAATAGGTTGCAAGCTCAATCGCGATGTCACCATTTTTAAGGGACAGGCAGTCGCCCTTTTCATTAAGGGTTGTGATAAAACCATCAAGCTGACGGGCGCGGTCAAAAACTGATTTGACACACAGGACATCAACGTCATTAGGACTGCGCTTTATAAGGGGTTCTTTGTTATCGGCAATCAGTGGTTTTGACAGCAGATAAAGAGCCGCGCTGCCGGCGATGCAAAAATCATCTTTGGCAAACCCCAGTGACTTCAGACAGTGTAAGGATTTTTCTATGTCATGGGGCATTCAGGATTATTCTTTTTTCTGGATAGGTTCTCCGAGAGAAATTGGGCGCGACATTTCCCATTCTCTACCAAAGCTTCTGTCAGGGTGAGCAGGTTTTCATGATTTCCAAATCCCAGCCTGTTCTCCAGCCATGCCAGGCGGGCTGATGCTTCGGGTGCCAGCTTGAGGCTTCCGGTGTTGTAGGGCTGGATATAGGGAGCAGGAGAGAAAAGATCTACCCCCCAGCGTTTACCAATCATACGAATATCATCGTCATCCAGACGCGTAAAAGTAAGAATTTCACAAGGGTTTCTTTCCTGACGAAGTTCTATTTCCTGCTCATATATACGCAAGGCCTTATCGTGATAGAAGGCAAGCGCGTCAGCTACCTCGTAGCAGGATGTATGCTCAAGAATTATTGAGGCAAAACGGGGTAAAGTAATTTCCGGCGTTTGCAATATGGCTTCTTCGGCGGGTGAAAATTCTGATTGTGGCGCCACAGCCTTCTTGAAGAGCGTTGTCAGATATTTTTCGCAAGTGAAGGCTGCCCGCTCCATTAATTCCATCATCAGGCAATAATCACGCGGAGATAATATAATCTCTGTCGCCGGATTTCCGGGCACGGCATGCATGGCGGGAATTTGTGCGTGCTGGATGGCGTGTTCAAATTCATGTGTGCGGGCCTGAAAAAATGATAGGGGACTTTCAAAGGCAGGCATTCCATAGAGAATACGTTGCGAAGTTTCCGGTTCTGCATGGGAAAAGGAGTAACGGGCAGTCATATCATCCAGATCGGGATCGGCGTCTTCGCTAACAGTAAGGCCTGTCATTTCCTTGAGAAAATGAGAGCCTATGTCACCCATAAAGCTATAGATCATTTCTTGCTGGGCGATGTGGTCGTTCAAAAAAGCAGGATCGAGGCTATCCTTGCTGTTGAGGCCGCTTTGTCCTCTGATCTTGTTCCAGTCCTGTTGCATGGCCCTGTTCTTTTTTTACTTACTTCGTTTTTTAGTCTTTAAGGGATGAGGATAGTGTCTCAAGGGGCGCGCGTAAAGCTATTTATTTACATAAATATATAAAACGGGGGGTTTTTAGCTGTTCTGGCAATCCTCTCTTGCCACCATGCCCCCTTAATTCGTATAAAAGACCCGTTATTAAAGGTTCATATACATGTCAAATTTGGCTGAAAAGAGCACAATGAGCTTCACACCTAAATCAAGCTACTCTTATGAAGAGCTGATCGAATGCGGTCACGGTAATCTGTTCGGGGCTGGTAACGCCAAGTTGCCTTTGCCTCCTATGCTGATGTTTGATCGCATTACTGAAATTTCGGCTACGGGTGGCGTGCACGATAAAGGCTTCCTGAGAGCAGAATTCGATATCAAGCCCGACCTGTGGTTTTTTGGCTGTCACTTTGAAGGTGATCCGGTCATGCCGGGTTGTCTGGGGCTTGATTCCCTGTGGCAGTTGCTGGGGTTCTATCTGGGCTGGACAGGTGCGCCGGGTTCGGGCCGCGCTTTGGGTTTGGGTGAACTGAAGTTTACAGGTCAGGTTTTACCTGAAACAAAATTGGTTCAATACAACATTGAGATCAAACGCATCATTAACCGTAAGCTGGTTCTGGGTGTGGCTGATGGACAGGTTATTGCAGACGGCAAGGTTATTTACGAAGCGACGGACCTGAAAGTGGGTCTGTTTGATAACCCGCGCGCTCTGTAATATTTAATTTTCCACAATCGAAAGGGTATTGAACGATGCCTATTCAAAAAAATGCACGCCGTGTTGTTGTTACCGGTTTGGGTATTGTGTCATGTATTGGCAATAGCGCCGAAGAGGTCACCGCCTCTCTGAGGGCAGGAAAATCCGGTATTACATTTTCGGAAGATTATGCTGCCAAGGGTTTTCGCTCCCAAGTTTACGGCAAGCCCAATATTAATCTGCAGGAAAAAATTGACCGTCGTTTGTTCCGTTTTATGGGTGAAGCTGCGGCCTATACCCATCTTTCGATGGAGCAAGCGATCGCTGATGCCGGTTTGACGCCGGAACTAATCAGCAATGTTCGTACAGGCGCGATAGTTGGTTCCGGTGGTCCTTCGACACACTATCAGGTTGAAGCTGCCAAGACAGTCATTGAGACAGGCAGTCCAAAAAAGATTGGCCCGTTCGCTGTTCCCAAATGTATGTCTTCAACGACATCGGCAACGCTTTGCACCAATTTCAAGATCAAGGGCGTGAACTACTCGATTTCTTCTGCTTGTTCTACATCGGCGCACTGTGTTGGCAATGCCGCCGAAATGATTGCGTGGGGTAAACAGGATATTATGTTTGCCGGTGGTGGTGAAGACCTCGACTGGACATTGTCCTGCCTGTTTGATGCGATGGGTGCGATGTCATCCAAATATAATGAAACGCCGGATAAGGCGTCCCGTGCTTATGATGCCAATCGCGATGGATTTGTAATCGCTGGTGGCGGTGGCATTCTGGTTCTGGAAGAGCTTGAGCACGCCAAAGCCCGCGGCGCAAAAATTTATGCCGAACTGGTTGGCTATGGTGCGACATCCGATGGTGAAGACATGGTGGCACCGAACGGTGAAGGGGCTGTGCGTTGTATGCAGATGGCCCTTTCAACTGTCACTTCACCTGTTACCTATATCAATACGCACGGGACATCGACGCCCGTCGGCGATATCAAGGAAATTGGTGCCATCCGCGAAGTTTTCGACGGCAAGGATATTCCGCATATCAGCTCCACAAAATCAATGACAGGTCACTGTCTGGGGGGGGCAGGTGTGATGGAGGCCATTTATTGCTTGCTGATGATGCAGGGTAAATTCGTAGCCCCGAGCATTAACATTGAAACTATCGATCCGGACATGGCCGATATGCCGATCGCCCGAGAGCGTATTGATAATGTCGACCATCAGGTGATTTTATCCAACAGCTTTGGTTTTGGTGGAACGAACTGCACACTGGCCTTTTCAAAGTTCGAGGCCTAGACCCCGCAGATGTCCAATGCATGGTTCTATTACGGGTTATCAGCAGCCATCCTCTGGGGGTTAAGTTATTCCATGTCTGATAGACTGCTCCAGAGCGGGATTTCGGTATCGCTGCTGATGCTCATAGAAGCCATATTGATTATCCCTATTGTGGTTGTGCTTTCTTTGAAGCTGTCACCCTTTCAAGGGCTTGATATTCTTTTGCATGATAAGAAAGTTTTTGTGATGGCTATGGTTGTGGCTGTGGCTGCGGTCGTTGGCACAACACTGGTGTTTCTAGGGATTGAACAAAAAAATGCCACGCTGGTTTCGTTAATAGAAATATCTTACCCGATCTTTGTCTGCCTTTTTTCATTCCTGTTTTTCAAGGATATGCAATTGAATTGGGCAACAGCGACGGGTGCATTTTTAATATTTGCTGGCATTGCGACTATTTACCTCAAGGGATGAGAATATAAATGTCTGATTTGATGAAGAACAAACGCGGTTTGGTTATGGGCGTGGCAAATGACCACTCCATCGCTTGGGGAATGGCCAAGGCGCTGCGTGAGCAAGGTGCTGAACTGGCCTTCACTTATCAGGGTGACTCTCTGAAAAAGCGTGTTGAGCCTTTGGCCAAGGAAGCAGGATCGGACTTTATTTTGGATTGTGATGTCGAGAATGAAAGCCAGATCAATGATGTTTTTGCCGCTATTGAAAAGAGATGGGGTAAGCTGGATTTTCTGGTTCACGCTGTGGCATTTTCCAACAAGGAAGAATTAAAAGGGCGCTATGTTGATACGACGCTCGATAACTTCCTGCATACCATGCATATTTCCTGTTACTCCTTTACATCGGTCATGCGCCGTGCGGCACCGCTGATGAAAGATGGCGGTTCCGCTATTACGCTCAGCTATTACGGTGCTGAAAAAGTGATGCCAAACTATAACGTCATGGGTGTTGCCAAGGCAGCGCTCGAAGCCTCTACACGTTATCTGGCGGCCGATCTTGGCCCACAGGGTATTCGCGTGAATGCTGTTTCTGCCGGCCCAATGAGGACTCTGGCGGGATCAGCTATCGGTAGTGCCCGCGTAACCTATAAATACAACATTCTGACCGCGCCCTTGCGCCGTGCTGTAGAACTGGAAGAATTAGGCGGCACAGCCCTCTATCTGCTTTCCGATCTGGGCAAGGCTGTGACAGGTGAAACGCATTATGTTGATTGTGGTTTCAATGCATTGGGGATGCCCCAGAATCTGAATGAAGTCCTGAGTGCCATGGGTGGCAAGGAATAGTTTATTTGGAAGGGGCTTATGGGGTCTTCATATAATTCTTGTTGGCGTGATTGATGCCCGCCTGACGACCCGCCTCGAATTGCTTTTCGAAGTTACCAACAAATTCTCCCAGTTTTTGTGAGGGCGTACAACTTTCCTGAACAATACATGTTTTGTTATCATGGGCAGCTTGGCGGCCAGCCTGAAATTCTCCTGCAGCGGCACCTGCAAGGTCAGGGTTGGCCATTATTCCCACGGCTGATACAGAAGCAAACGCTAGTGCAGCTATGGTTCTGTTGGGGGTAATCATGCGCACGCCGGCTTCAAAATTTTCCACGATTGAGGGCAATTTATGCGATGCTGCGAAGAATGCATTGTCGAGCCTTTGTGAAATTTTCTGTTTGGCTGTACCCGACGGGGGGTCCGCCAATGGGCCTCGGTTCTTCACAAAACCAATGGATGTGCCGTCGTAATCGCTGCTTTGCACACTTGTTCTCCCGTATAATTCGTAAATAATTATAGAAAACAAGGGGTAAATTTTGTGTTAATTCTTGGCTGTATCGCTCCAACGGGGGGGCACACCAATTTTTTTAACCAGTACGCCTGTCAGCTTCCAGATGGCGAGTGTTATGATGATGGCCAGATAACCATCAATTGCGTAGTGCCATGCCAAATGGACAGAGCCGATCAGGATCAGCCAGAAAAACACCTTAAACATCCATTCATGTTTGGTTTTAATTTCCTTTGCCAGAAGCCAGAACATCAAGGAACTGGTGACATGGATACTGGGCATGGCAGATATCCCGCCCCCGAGCATGACCTCTTTGTTGCTGGCGGCCTTCCATAGATTTTCTTGTGTGGGTACGGCGAAGACCACATATTTTTCATTGATGCCCTGCATATATTCATTGGCACCGCGCAGATAGTTCATCAGGTCGGCGTAGTAGAGGGAGCCTGTGATACCTTCAAAGAAGCACGGACCACCCGAAGAGAACACGATAGCGAGTAGTGTGCCGTTGATAATCCATGAAAAGAAAAACGCATAAAAGAAATGCATGCGGGCTAGCGGATTGGCAAGGGTAAAGAGTTGCCAATAGAGTGCGGCAAACAGAAAAATCAGCCAAGTGTTATAGTTCAGGTTAATTACATAGGTGATAAGGGGGTGTCCCAGAAAAGGCTGCAATATGCGCCAGGGATCAATCCCAAAATGCAGTATACGGTCAAGGACTGCGAATTCATGATCCCATGCAAAGGGGTGAAATCCGGCAATCAGCATTTTCATGCTGGTAAAGGCAGAGAAAAAGAAAATAAAGCCGGCAAAGATGGGCAGGGCACGCCAATGGCGTTCGAGATTAAAGGGGCCCGTCTTAAAATCCTGCCAAAGGAAGGCCAAGGGTTTCTTGGGTCTGTGTTTTATGAGCAGGTAAATGACACGCAGAATCGAGAAGAAGAAATACACCAGCCCCAGAAACGTCGTCATAACAACGCAGCGTTCCATGTACATCAGGGGATAAAAGCGTTCCCCCAGACCAGCCTGTTGAGCGGCAAAGGCGCATATGCCCACATAGGCGGCGACCAGCAGGAGGAAGATATATTCGGATCTGTGAAAAGGGGAGCGAAGGCGCACGTCAGTGATATTCCAGTTGTTTCTTTGATTCTAGGTAAAAAAACAGGCCGTGGCAACCTTGCGCACGGCCTGTTCTTGAAAGAGAGGCTGATTATTTCTTCAGCAGGTCCCTGATTTCTTCCAGCAGGACTTCTTGACGGGGCGGTGCCGGAGGTGTGGCATCGGCTTCACCGGCTTCCTGTTTACGTTTCAGGGTATTCATAACCTTGATGATGATGAACATCGCCCAAGCCACAATCACAAAATTGATGATTGTTTGTATGAACAGGCCATAATTCAGGGTAACAGCATCAACACCTTCGGCGGCTTTGATCATTTCCCATTTCAGGTCACTGAAATTGACTTTACCAAGGATAACGCCAATAGGGGGCATGATGACATCCTTCACCAGCGAGTTGGTGATGTTGCCAAAAGCCGTACCGATTACGATACCGACCGCCAGATCAATAACATTGCCGCGCATGGCAAATTCACGGAATTCATTGATAATTTTCATTTTGTTTGCTCCTAGGTTAGCCGATTGAAACATTATAATGGTAACTGAAGAATCCATCGCCGCGGCGCCAGCCGGGGAAACGTTTTTGCACAGATTCCTTGCAGTCCTCCATGGCGACGGCGGGGTCGCGGGATTGTAAATAGAAAGTCAGCCGACGTGGCAAAAGGCCCTTGGCCTCAATGCTTGCGAATGTATCACCCGTTTTCAGGCGTGCCTCGACATAGGCCGCATTGTCCCATAATTCGCGGGTCATATCCTTAAGGTCGGTAATGGTGGCCATTATTTTTTTCTGGCGGTCATGCTCATTGGCGGCGCTAATCCATTCCACATCGGTTGTCGTCGCGGAAGGAAGGCCGCTGTAGAATAGTATCTCCAGATCCGCAGGCCCTGCCGTAGCCAATCCGTCTTGCAGCGTTTTTACTGCCAACGAGAATTCATCATGTGTGGCGCGCGTAAAAATTTTTCTGAGGTCCCAGCGTATCATTTTTTATCCTGTCTCTAGTGAACAGTAAGAATGGCTTCTTTGATGACATCAGGCACGTCGGTGAAGACGCCGTCAACACCCCATGACTGCAGAGTACGGAAACGCTGCGGGTCATTGATGGTATAGGCCAGAATAGGCTTGCCGAAATCGATGATTTCTTCGATTTGCTCGCGGCTTACCAGATTGCCGTTGATATTGATGGTGCTGGCTTCGAGGTATTCGGCAAGCTCCTGCCAATTCGGAACCCATTCATCATCCAGCAGCAGGCCACGATTCCATTCGGGTGCCATGTCCTTTGCGGTTTCAAGGCTGACATGTTGGAAAGATGAAATCAGCAATTTATCTGTACCCTCCCAATAACGGGAAAGTATATCGAGCGCCACTTCTGCTGTGGCCACTTCGCGGCCCGGGCAGGGTTTAATTTCAAGATTAAGTCCCAGATCAAGATCAATAATCAGTTCCAGCGCCTCTTCCAGTGTGGGGATTTTGATCCCGGCAAAGCTGTCAGCAAACCAGCTGCCTGCCTCCAGTTGCTTGATATCCTCATAGGAGGTTTCCATTACGAGGCCGGAACCATTACTGGTGCGGTCAAGTTCATCATCATGGAAGATGATGGCGACATCATCCTTGGTCAGTTTGACATCCATCTCGATCCATTCCACGCCAAGATCGGCAGCGGTCTTAATGGACTCAAGCGTATTTTCGGGGGCATAGCCGCAAGCGCCGCGATGGCCGATAATTTTGGGTAACTTGAGTGTCATACCTGTTTAAACTCCTAAAAAAGAACCCGAAGAGAGGCCTAAACGCTTTCTTCGGGTTCGTGATCGTCAAGAATTAACGATTAAACAGCTTCGCGGTCTTCGCGGGCTGGTTTTTCTTTCGGAGGCAGGATTTCTCCTGTTTCCTGATTGACGCGCTTCATTGACAGTTTGATTTTGCCGCGATCATCGAAACCAACCAGCAGAACTTTCACTTCGTCGCCCTCTTTAACAACATCTGTTGTTTTGGCAACGCGCTGGTCAGCCAGTTCGGAAATATGAACCAGACCATCTTTGCCCGGCATGAAGTTCACGAAAGCGCCGAAGTCTGTTGTTTTGACGACTTTGCCGTCATAAACCAGACCGACTTCCGGTTCGTCTGTGATGCCTTTGATGATCTTGATGGCTTCATCAATCGATTTCAGATCGCTGGAGGCCACTTTAACTGTACCATCATCCTCGATGTCGATTTTTGTGCCTGTTTTCTCGATGATCTCGCGGATGACTTTACCGCCAGTACCGATGACATCACGGATCTTGTCCTTCGGAATGGTCAGTGTCGCGATTTGCGGCGCGAACTCGCTCAATTCCGTACGGGCTTGTGTCATGGCTTTTGCCATTTCACCGAGGATGTGCAGGCGGCCTTCGCGTGCCTGTTTCACGGCAATGGTCATGATCTCTTCTGTGATCGAGGTGATCTTGATGTCCATTTGCAGAGCGGTGATGCCTTTTTCTGTACCGGCAACTTTGAAGTCCATGTCACCCAGATGATCTTCATCACCCAGAATGTCGGAGATAACAGCAAAGTCCTTGCCTTCCTTGATCAGACCCATGGCGATACCGGCGATCGGGCGCGGCAACGGCACACCGGCATCCATCAGCGACAAAGATGTACCGCAAACGGTTGCCATCGATGATGAACCGTTGGATTCGGTGATCTCTGATACTGTACGGATGGTGTACGGGAAATCTTCAGCTTTAGGCAGGAGCGGATTGATTGCGCGCCATGCCAGTTTACCGTGACCGATTTCACGACGGCCCGGGGATGCCATGCGACCACATTCACCAACCGAGTATGGCGGGAAGTTGTAGTGCAGCATGAAGCGTTGTTTGTATTCACCTGTCAGGCTGTCGATGATTTGTTCATCCTGACCTGTACCGAGTGTTGTTACCACCAGAGCCTGTGTCTCGCCGCGTGTGAACAGGGCAGAACCATGCGTACGGGGCAGAACACCAACTTCGGCGATAATAGGGCGGACAGTTTTCGTGTCGCGGCCATCGATACGGGCGCCTTCTTTAAGGATACGGCCACGAACAACGGCTGATTCCAGAAGGAAGAAGGCATTACCTACGGCTTCCTTGCTGATTTCTTCGCTGGTGAATTCGGCCACAGCCTTTTCACGGATGGCGCCTACTTTTTCCTGACGGACCAGTTTGACTTTCTCGAGGTAGGCGTCGCCCAGCTCTTTTTCGTACTTGGCTTTCAGGTTTTTCGTCATTTCGGCAATGTGTGCCGGAACGGTCGGTACATCCCAAGGCTCTTTCGCGCACATTTCTGCAAGGCCGATAATGCCGTCAATCGCCGACTGGAACGCGTTCCAGCCTGCCATCACAGCGCCCAGCATCACTTCTTCGGTCAGTTCCTGCGCTTCGGATTCAACCATCAGCACGCCTTCTTTGGTGCCTGCAACAACGAGGTCGAGGACCGAATTCTCGGACTCCTGAATGGTGGGGTTGATGACGTACTGGCCATCGATATAGGCAACACGCGCACCACCGATTGGGCCCATGAATGGTATACCGGAAATGGTCAGGGCAGCCGAGCAGCCGAGCATGGCAACGATGTCGGCCGGGTTTTCAAGGTCATGGGAAATGACGGTTGCAATAATTTGTACTTCGTTCAGGAATGTTTCCGGAAACAGCGGACGGATCGGACGGTCGATCAGACGGGATGTCAGTGTTTCAAACTCGCTCGGGCGAGCTTCACGCTTGAAGAAACCGCCGGGAATTTTACCAGCAGCATAGGTTTTTTCCTGATAGTGAACGGAGAGAGGAAAGAAATCCTGACCTTCTTTTACACTGCGGGCACCAACAACTGTACAAAGGACGGTTGTGCCACCCATGGTCGCCATCACAGCGCCATCAGCCTGACGGGCAACTTTGCCTGTTTCCAGCGTTACGGTTTTGCCGCCAAAGTCGAATTCTTTACGGTAGACATTAAACATTGAATTCCCTTTCATAGGATCATCATAGCCACCCGCGCCCTTGTTTGAAGGGTCGTCGCGGTGACGGTTAAAACGGGCACGAGAGTAAGGGGGAGGGGTTCGGTGGACGATCAAAACCAGTTTGAATAACTGGGCTTAACTGTCAACCGCAACGCCATCCTTCAGGCCCTTGTGCCGACAGCAGCTTTATCGCATTAACCCCATGGAAAGTCAAAGGAAAGCTTGGTTTTCAAGTGGCAAAGGCTGTTTTGGGGTCGAAAAGTTTGACACTAACTCTGATAAGCCCTATTACATTGCCATAATATACAATCCAAGGGGGAGTCCACTATGTCAAAACCAATCCTGAGTAATACGGCTATGCGCTTTTTGGGTGTTCTTCATCTGCCAGCCAGTGTGGGGCTGCTGTTTTTGGCAACAAAATATTTGAGCGCTGGTCCGGTAACTTCGGGGCTTGCTGGTGGTTTTTTGCTGGCGGCGGCAGGAGCCGTTTGGGGCAAGGTTGATAATGATTATCCGGCAGTGCCTGATAGAAATGCTACCCCGGAAGAGGCTCTTGATAAGAAGCGAGGGGATATGAAGGCCTATGCAGTGACGGCTGGCCTTTTAGGGGTGTTTATGGGGGCATTGTATGGCTATGCCACTCAGGAACAGGCAAGAGTTAAAACTTTGCCCGAAATCGATAGTCAAACAGTTCTGAGAACCGAGACGGTGACCCTGAAGGATGAAAACTGTAAAGGCGGCAATCAGGGGCGCACGATTGCCATTGATTATAAGGGTAAAGAATACCGTCTCCAGTGCCCTAAAGCCCCTTAAGGGGCCATTTTGGGCTGAGATGCCCCAACGGCTATCGTCTGTGCCGGTCTGGGTATGCGCCGTACCAGCGTATTAAATTCATCTTGCAGTATTTGAGGGTCAACAGGCCCTGTATTGCGGGGGTTGAAAGTAATCTCGGCAAATTTTTGTGCCGCCAATTGTTTCATCGAACAGTTTTTATTTGTTAGTTCCCATGCGGCTTCGTGGCAGAGCAGGGCGTATGTCAGCACATCTCCTGCGCGATGTAGAATATCATCGGCAACAAATTCGGCTGTTTGGGGTTTGCTTGTAACGTCATCAATCTGGCGCTTGAGATCGTCAACCATAATGGTAAGTGATTGCTGATCCCGTGCCATTGTAACAGGCAGATTTTTGGCTATATCCCGCAGGCGGTCAATCAATACATTTCCACCCTTTTCAGGCCCCAATATCAGACGCACAAGTTCCAAGGCCTGAATTTGTTCTGGCCCCTCCCAAACAGGCAGGACCATTGTATCGCGCGAAAGACGCTCGGTTGGAAAATCCGATGTAATCCCGTTGCCACCAATCATCTGCACGGCGGTGACCGATGAATTGACGGCCATATCGGCGGTGCGGTACTTGGCTATGGCGGTTACAAGGCGCATCCATGTCTTATCAACCGGTTGTTCGTTTTGCGCTTGATCAAAGCTGTTTGCTGATTCAAAGGCCAAGGCTGACGCCGCCAGCCAGTCAACCGCCATGCGGGTAAGTTTCTTCTGGTTCATCGGGCGATCAATCAGTTTTTTGCCGAAGGTTTCTCTGTTTTCCATCCAGCATAATGCTTCTAATAGGGCGCGATGGGTAACCCCCGCAGCACCCGCAGCGTTATGGACGCGGCTATAACCCAGTGCCTCCATCATTACACGTAAGCCATGCGGGGGAGGGACAAGTTCAATCGCATAGGCATCATTGAGTTGTAGTTCGGCGGTGGCCAGCGCCCGCGTACCTAATTTGTCCTTCAGGGCTGTGACTTCATAAAAATTGGGGACTGTACCATTTGCATCAATATGGCTTGGTACCAGATATAACCCCAGCCCTTTTCCCCCTGCGGGGGCGCCCTCAGGACGGGCTGTTGCTACTGCCAGTCCTGAGGAGGCATTCGAGGCAAACCATTTTTGACCATTCAGACGGTAAGTGCCATCCGGCATCTTTCTGGCTGTTGTTGTCGTTTGGGCAACATCGCTACCGCTGTGCTTTTCGGTGGCCCATGTGCCACCTGTTTTGGCTTGCCCATCCATCCGTGTTGATTGATGGAGATATTTAGCTTTCACGTCATCCGTTGCGAATTTGTTGACCACATAGGCAACCGCCCCTGTCATGGTTACGGGGCAATGTGTTGAAATATCGCTGTGGGAAAGAAGATAGCCCATTACAAAGGACAATGTATGCGGTTCGGGCGTAGGACCTTCAAACGCAAGGCCAATGACACCACGTTTATAGATTTCTGTTTGCGAATCTTCATAGGCGCTATTGAATATCACTTTATTCTTGCGTTCACCGGGCTTTCCCGCTGTCGACAGCACTGATACCAGTTCAGGCGGCGCGTGACGATCACTGTAGGCAGCCTGTTCATCCAGATCTTTTCCGACCCATGCCCCCAGACTCTCAAGTCGTACATTTTGGCGCGCCAGCATATCGGGGGCCACACGTTCCAGAAACCTTTTGAGGTTATCATCCAGATCATAGAAATTCAGGCCACGGGTGGTGGCAGGCATGTTTTGTAATGGCATAAAATTATCCTGAAAAAATCCCTGTTTTGTGCTTATGAATTCATATTTGTAACTGTTAGGCCCGATTGCAACCCCTCATGTTGGTGCGTTGCAGCAAGAGGACTGTTTACAGAAAGTCAGACTAATATTATTGTGGGGCATATAACTGAATACTATGAAAGGTTTAATCATGAATTTCCTTGTCGTAATGCGTCACGGCCAATCCCAGTGGAACCTAGAGAACCGTTTTACCGGATTTCATGATGTGGAATTGTCTGAACTGGGCCGCGAAGAGGCCCGCACAGCCGGTCAGCGCCTGAAAGCAGCGGGGATCAAATTTGACAAGGTTTTTACCAGCACGCAAAAGCGCGCCTATAACACGGCTGAAATTGCGCTGAACGAATGCGGCCAAAGCGACCTGTTTAAATCCGTAACCAAGCACGATGATCTGCGCGAGCGCGATTATGGTGATCTGACAGGTTTGAACAAAGATGAAACGCGCCAGAAGTATGGCGAGGAACAAGTTCATATCTGGCGTCGTTCCTATGATGTGAACCCGCCGGGTGGCGAAAGCCTGAAAGACGTTGTTGAAAACCGCGTGCGTCCTTACTTTACCAAGGAAATAAAACCGCTGCTTGATCAGGGGGAAAACATCCTGATCTCGGCCCATGGCAATTCATTGCGTGGTATTTTGATTGTTCTGGGTGTGGAAACGCCCGAAACCATCAATCAGGCTGAAATCCCCACCGGAACCCCGCTAGTCTTTGAACTTGAAAACGGCAAGGTGCTCAAGCGTTATTATCTGGACACACAGCAAGCGGCTTGATTATAACCCCACCCATCTTTCAATTTTTATTTTTCTAAAGACTGGGTGTGTCATGAGTATTACTGGTGTTTCCGAAGCCTTTGCAGGCTCGTCCTCTGTTTCCCGTATTGATTCTGCCAAGGATCTCTATGAAGCCATTTCCGAGATGGATGCTATTACAAGGCGCGAGCATGCGTTGCCACGCGTCATATACGGTAAGCTGGCATCAGGATTGCTCAAATTTAATGAAGAACTGCGGTCTCGGCAGGGAAAACCTGAGCAGCGAAATGATGTTCTTGCGGCCTGTGAAGCTCTTAATAGCCTTGGTCAGCGGTTGGGTTATGGGGCACATGCCTGTCCAACCCGATTTTCCGGACAAAAAGTGATTGAGGCCGCGTTTGCCAACCTCGGCCAAGGCAATATTGTTGATGATGAGATCACGGGAGGCCTGTTATCCCTGATGGTATCAGCAGGAATTCCCTTCAAGACTTTTTCGAAGCCTGTTACGCGATAGTTGAGCAAGAGCCTGTTCGCAGCAATTATAGTTATTCCGTGATGTCCGCTAAAGGATTTACCTATAATATCTCCCCTATAAAAACTCTAAATTCATTCATTTAATCGGCAGCGTATACTCAACAAAATCTCTGGCGTCATACTCCAACACTACAGATTTCAAAACAAAAATCCTTAATAAATCGGCTTCATCATATTCGACATACAGCTTGTATCCGTCAAAAGCCGTGATAATTGATAGTTTATATCTAATTTTCTTGTACAGTGGATTGAAACTATACACATACTTGTTGCACTTGCAATCGTCACCCACGAATGACTTCTTTGCTCCACCCGCAAGCACCAGGATTTTATCAACATCTTCCATGCGCATTCCCGGCTTTATAATGTGACCAAGGGCAGTATTTACATTATCCTCATCATTTGGCCCACCCTGATAGTCATTAAAGCTGAATTTGGAAGAGTTGAATGCAGGGTTAAGCGGATCGATCACTTTAAAAGGTGATATCCCCCAACCTCGATACGCAATGCCATAAACAATGATTGATGCAGAAAGAACGAGAAGCACAAACAACATCAGTGATATAAAAATCATTCTAATTTTTTTCATCTGTCAAACCGCTTATAATTACATTTTAGTAAGCTTATCAGCTGTTTTTCGGGGTGACGATCATCTTATTGTGGGCTTTGCTCCAGCCACTAATCACATGGCCACTGGCCAATAGGGCTTTTTGGGCATCTATATCATCAGGGGCGCACAGAATTAGGCCTTGTGCTGCAGGGTTAAACGGTACACTGCTTCTTTTCCGCAGAACATCGGCCATATTGCCTTGCAGGTTATATAGAATGGCACCGTCATCCGGATCCTGACCGATGCTGGTGATTTCAAGTCCTTCATCAAGGAAGACGCTCCAGCTGGCCCTGTTTCTGACTTCAACTTCAGCCAGAAGATGTTTCCTGCTCATACCTTGGGCATGGTTGATCCAGGCATGGACCATGTGGTGCATGAGGTAATTACCCCGATAATGTGGGTGTACGGTTACACCTTGCAAGACTGTTGAATGTTCCGGCCTGGGGTGGTCTGTCATATCCGTCATGCCGCTTATGGGCTTTAGCCTTGTCGGATAAATGGCAATCGACTTGGCAATCAGGGCACCATCTTCCTTCATCACGCCTAGAATGATCCCTGTACTGGTCTTGTTAAAAAGCTTTCTGAAATAGTCAGATTTTTTCTGGAGCAGGAATGATTTTTCATCCTCGGAGAGGCTGTTGAAGACGAAGTTGTGAAGTCCTGTGATTTTCTTAAGATCGGTTTGTGCCAGTTGCAGAATATCAAACCGCTGCTGTGTGCGCCGCAGATGTCCCGATGTAATGGGGGTATTAATGCTTATTGACTCTTTAAGTTTCTTACTCATTTTTCACGATCGCATTTTTATGGTTAAAAAGGGGCTTTTGGTCGGGTCGGGATTTTGTCCGCCGGGCCTGCATCGGAAAAACTGTCAGGAAGGAGAGGGTGCTGATTAAAAGGCAGCCACAACTACATCGACAACCCCGAAATACAGGGGGCGGATGAGTCGTCGTGCACGCGGGCGATTTTTAACAGCTTTTGTCATCATATGGTTATAAGGGAAACATAAGAGGGCAGGCGCAAGCAAGAAAAATGAGCGTAATTCAAAAAGATATATTGATGTCAGCCCGCATTTTAGGGAGGGTTAAAGGGATGGATGTAGATACTTAATTATTTGACATAACTAAATATCTATAGTAGCGTGACTTACTCTTAAAAAATGGGGATTGGCAAATATGGGCTTTGATCTGGATGATATTTTTAGTTCTTCCGCACTGCGCGAGGCTTCTAGCAAGGAAGATGCCGAGGCTCTGAAGGATGTGTCCTACGATCCCGAGATACTATTTCCTGATACCAAAGATGGCTTATGGTCTGCCACATTGATGGCGCGTGCGATCGAGAATATGGGTGTAGAGGCCCGTGTTCAGCTCCAGCCCTTTAAATCCAAATCATATGGTCCCTGTGTCAAGTTGATGGTAGGGACGGTTCCCTCCCGCATTCTGAATGATATTCAGGACGTCATCGACCAGAACGACTCCCTCTACCGTGCTTCATTGCCCAAGGAGGAAAAGAGCCAGCCCTATTATTTTGCCGTTATTAAAAACGAAAGCCGTGCAGAACCACTCAATCCGATTATGCGTGAACGTCTGCAAGAAGTTTTGAGTAGAGGCAAGCGCGATAAAGCCCCCGGCCATAATAAATCGCCTCTATAAAATTTTATTAGACAGAAATAAAAAAGGCAGCGTGAAAGCTGCCTTTTTCTTTGATCTTGTGATTTGATTAGCGACGGATGTTCAGGCGCTTGATCAGTTCCTGATAGCGGGATTCTTCAACCTTTTTCAGGTAGTCGAGCAGTTTACGGCGACGGGCAACCATGGTCAGCAGACCGCGACGGCTGGATACGTCTTTGTGGTGACCTTGCATGTGCTCGGACAGTTTGTTGATACGTTCTGTCAGGATGGCAACCTGTACTTCCGGTGAACCTGTATCACCTTCTTTGGTTGCGTAGTCCTTGATCAGGTTTTGCTTGCGTTCTGGGCAAATCGACATCGTTTTCTCCTATAGATTTAGAGGTTTAAAACGCGCACGGGATGAATCTCCGGACCTTCGATGCTGACCAGCGCTACGGGCTGTCCATTGAGGACGGCAAGAGCAGTATCACCTTGCTTCCAGTCTATGCCGGCCTTGTTAAGCCGTTCGAGATCGGGGCGGGCGATGAAGGACAGCATTTGACCGTTTTTCAGCCGTGCAGCTTCCTGCATATTCAAGGCCAGTGCCGGGATATCGGCCAGCACGGTCTCCACAGGAAGCAACGCTTCTTCAAGGCGGCCACTATTGGCCAATTCTTCAAGTTTTTCAAGAGAAATCGCGGTTTTTTGGGTCAGGGGGCCTACGGATTCCCGTCTTAAATCCCTGATATAACCCACGGTTCCCAAGGCTTGCGCCATATCACGAACCAGCGAGCGGATATAGGTGCCTTTGCCGCAGATGACCCTGAAACGGGGCATCTCGTCGTTAAAATCAATGATTTCAATATGTTCTATGTAAACCGTCCGCGCCGCCAGTTCTACAGTTTCCCCGTCGCGTGCCAGATCATAGGCGCGTTCCCCGTCAACTTTGATCGCGGAAAACTGGGGCGGGATCTGACTGATTTCGCCAGTGAAGCGCGGCAAGATAGCTTCGATTTCGGCCTGTGTAGGGCGCTTATCGGATGTCGCGATCACTTCGCCTTCGGCATCGTCTGTATTACGCGCTTCGCCCCAGCAGGCCGCAAAGCTGTAGACCTTGATATGGTCCTGACAATACGGAATGGTCTTGGTGGCCTCCCCAAGCGCAATCGGCAATATCCCTGTGGCCAGCGGATCGAGAGTACCGCCATGGCCTACCTTTTGAGCATCGAAGAGGCGGCGGACCTTGCCGACGGCCTGCGTCGAGCCTAACCCTTCCGGCTTATCAAGATTGATCCAGCCATTAATAATCTGACCCTTTTTCTTTCGGGACATCCGGTTTTACTCTTCCGCTGATTTGGGGAGATTTCTCAAGATATCTTCGATGCGGCCCGCTTTATCAAAGCGGTCATCGATGACAAATTTGACCTTGGGTGTGAATTTCATCTTCATCTTGCCGTTAATATCATGCTGGAAGATGTGGGCGGATTCGTTCAGGACTTTCAGAACGGGGGCAATGTCATCAACGGCCAGCATAGATATATAGGCGGTGGCGTGTTTCATATCGGGGGATACGCGCACCTCTGCCACAGTAATCTGTGAGGCCTTTTCAAAGAGCAAGGGGTCGTTAAAGCTGCCACGCTGCAAAGTCTCCGCCATGATATGGCGGAGTTGCTCGCTTACTCTCAGCTGTCTTTGTGATGGCAGGTGCGTATTCATTATGCGATGGAACGTGCCTCTTCGATCACGTCGTAACATTCGATGATATCGCCATCCTTGATGTCGTCATAACTTTCGAACGCCATACCGCATTCCATACCCTCGCGCACTTCTTTGACTTCGTCCTTCATGCGTTTCAGGGTTTTCAGCATGCCTTCGTGGATAACAACGTTATCACGCAACAGACGTACTTTGGATCCGCGCTTAACCATACCGATGGTAACCATACAACCCGCAACTTTACCAACCTTGGTAATGTTGAAGACCTGACGGATTTCGGCTTGGCCCAGATATTCCTCGCGTATATTCGGGGATAGCAGGCCGCTCAGCATCGCTTTCACATCGTCAATGACGTTGTAAATGATGTTGTAGTAACGCAAGTTAACGCCGTTACGTTCGGACAATTCACGGGCTTGCGCGTTGGCACGTACGTTAAAGCCGACAATCAGGCCGCCCGAAGCGTTCGCCAGAATAACGTCAGATTCGGTAATAGCGCCGACACCGGAATGGAGGACGCGTACGGCAACTTCCGGATTCTCTTCCTCGATCTTGCGCAAGGAGCCAATAATCGCTTCGACGGAACCATGAACGTCACCCTTGATGACCACAGCCAGTTCTTTCTTGGATTCACGGCTGGCGGCCAGCATGGTGTTGAAGCGTGATTTGCCATCGCTGAGCATGCGGACGTTGGCGGCTTCACGTTTCTTGCGCTGACGATATTCACTGATGTCGCGGGCCTTACCTTCTTCGCCAACGACGAGGAAGGAATCACCTGCATCAGGTGCGCCGTTCAGGCCCAGAACCTCGACCGGCTGGCCGGGGATAGCAATATCAATTTGCTGCCCACGATCGTTCATCATTGCGCGGACGCGGCCCCATTCGGCACCGACCACAAAAATATCACCGACCTTGAGCGTACCATTCTGGATCAGAACGGTGGCAACATTACCACGGCCAACTTCCAGTTTGGCTTCGATCACTGTACCTTGTGCATCGCGGTCAGGGTTGGCTTTCAGGTCCAGAACCTCGGCCTGCAGAAGAATGGCTTCTTCAAGTTTATCAAGGTTCATTTTCTTCTTGGCTGAAACTTCAACGCACAATGTCTCACCGCTCAACTCTTCAACGATAATTTCGTGCTGGAGCAAGTCCTGTTTTACCTTTAGCGGATTGGCATCCGGAAGATCGACTTTGTTAACGGCCACGATAATCGGCACATGGGCCGCCTTGGCGTGGTTAATGGCTTCGATGGTTTGCGGCATAATGCTGTCATTGGCAGCAACAACCAGAACCACGATGTCGGTTACGTTCGCACCACGGGCACGCATTTCGGTAAAGGCGGCGTGGCCAGGTGTATCAAGGAATGTAATCCGTTTACCGGATGACATGTTTACCTGATAGGCGCCGATATGCTGGGTAATACCACCAGCTTCACCGGATACAACATCTGTTGAGCGCAAGGCATCGAGCAGAGATGTTTTACCGTGGTCAACGTGACCCATGATGGTGACAACAGGCGGACGTGATTTCAGTTCATATTCCGTATCTTCCGTACCTTCGATACCGATTTCGATATCGGACTCGGTAACGCGCTTGATCTTGTGACCAAATTCCATGATCAGAAGTTCGGCTGTATCGGCATCAATCGATTGTGTGACTGTGGCCATCACACCCATTTTCATCAGGGATTTGACCAAATCACCGGCACGTTCAGCCATACGGTTGGACAGTTCCTGAATGGTAATGGTTTCGGGAACAACAACTTCGCGTGATTGCTTGGTTTGTTCGGCCGAGCTTTTGCCGCTCATACGGGCCTTTTCACGGGCGCGGCGGACGGAGGCCAGAGAACGACCGCGATCGCTGTCGAAGTCCTCGCTCATGACTTTTATCACGGTCAGTCGACCGCCTCGGCGGGCATCATTGTTTTCTGTAGGACGGCGCGGCGGCTGATGCTGACGCTTCATGCGGCTGCGGTAGCTTTCTTCTTCTTCTTCATCCTCGGCACCCAAGGAACCACCGCCACGGCGACCACCGGCAGGGGCATTGGCAGAAGGCGGGAATTTTGAAGCACCTGGAGCTGCTGGCTGTGATGCCGAGGGCAGAGGACGCGTCTCGATTTCACGGGCAGCGCGCTGGCGTTGTTCTTCAGCCTCAATTTGCTGCAGTTCTTCCAGTTCCTTGCGGCGCAGTTCTTCTTCACGGGATAGAGCAGGGGTAGCAGATTTTGCTTGCTCTACAGCGGCAGATTCCTCGACCGCTTCCTCTTTTTTACGCTGGGCTTCTTCTTCGGCAAGTTGAAGTGCGCGAATACGGGCTTCGCGCTCTTCGGATGTCAGCTGGTGCATTTCGCTGACAGGGGCTGCCGGTGCGCCGAGATCGAAGTTTTCTTCATCGGTGGGTTTGGCGTCCTGTGTCAGCGTACGTTTGCGGCGGACCTCAACGGAAACAGTTTTACCACGACCTTGCGAAAGGCTTTGGCGGATTTGTGTTCCTCCAGCTCCTCCGGCTGCGGGCGCGGCGTTATTACCCTTAAGGCTGAGAGTTCCTTTGCCACCAAGGCTTAAGGTCTTTTTCTCTTGGGTTTTGTTGTCTTTGTCTTTTGTTTCGGTCATCTCATACCCTTTTGGGGTCAGTGTTTCACCAGCGTTTTTAGTCTTTACTTAAAATCATACAGTTGTTGCGGCTTGTTCTTCTTCGGCGAACCAGTCGGCACGAGCCAGCATGATCAGATCGTTGGCGGTTGCCATGGTCATGTCAGCCCCAACAATTTCAATCAGTTCGTCGGCAGCAAGATCAGCAAGATCGTCTTTTGTTTTGACACCCGCTTCACCCAGCTTGACAATCTGTTGTGTTGTCAGGCCTTCGAATTCAACCAGATCTTGCTGGATACCCAGTTCGACCTGCTTCTTCTGCAGTTCTTTTTCAATCTCTTCCAGCCACGCAATCGCACGGTTCTGAAGTTCGGAGGAAACGTCTTCTGTGAAGCCTTCAATGGTATTCAATTCTGAAAGTTCGGCTTCGGCAATTTCTTCCACTTTGGTGAAGCCTTCAGCTACCAACAAGTGGGCGATCACTTCGTCCACATCCAGAGCTTCCATGAACAGCGAAGAGCGCAGTTTGAACTCTTCGGCGCGGCGTGCGGATTCTTCAGCTTCGGTGAGGATATCGATATCCCAGCCGGTCAGCATGGAAGCCAGACGCACGTTTTGACCACGGCGACCAATCGCGAGAGAGAGCTGCTCTTCAGGAACAACCACTTCCATACGTTTTTTCTCTTCATCCAGAACCACTTTGGACACTTCAGCCGGGGCCAGAGCGTTCACGGTAAAGGTCGGAATGTCGCTCTGCCAAGGCACGATATCGATTTTTTCGCCTTGCAGTTCGCCGACAACAGCTTGAACACGGCTGCCGCGCATACCAACGCACGCGCCCACCGGATCAATACCGTTATCACGGGAATAAACAGCGATTTTTGCACGGCTGCCCGGATCACGGGAAACAGCCTTGATTTCGATGATGCCGTCATAAATCTCAGGCACTTCCTGCATGAACAGTTTGGCCATGAATTCGGGGCGTGTGCGGGACAGGAAGATTTGCGGACCGCGAATTTCCTGACGAACGTCATAAATGATCGCGCGAATGCGATCACCGGTTTTGAAATGTTCGCGGGGCAGAGCCTCGTCACGACGCATCAGGGCCTCGGCACGGCCTCCGATATCGACGGTCACGTTACCGAATTCAACGCGCTTAACAACGCCGTTGATGATTTCGGAGACGCGATCTTTGAATTCGTCATATTGTTTAGCGCGCTCGGCTTCACGAACTTTTTGCATGATAACTTGCTTGGCTGTTTGGGCTGCAATACGGCCAAAATCCAGCGGGGGCAGGTTATCAATCAGGAATTCGCCGAGTTCGGCTGTTTTCTTAATTCTACGCGCTTCATCCAGTGTCAACTGGCGTGTTTCGTCTTCGATAACCTCGACAACTTCACGGTAGCGTTTCAGTTCGATTGCCCCGGAACGGCGGTCAATGTGCGCGCGGATATCATGGTCGTGACCGTATTTGGAGCGGCCCGCTTTTTGAATGGCTTCCTCCATCGCGGCGAGGACGATCTCGCGTTCAATGTTTTTTTCACGGGCTACAGCATCAGCTACTTGCAGAAGTTCCATGGTTTTTTCCTTGTTCTCCAGTCCTGATTTTCAGTTCTCAGGGTTTGTTAGAGGGTTGGTAGTCGTTTGGTTATCGGCAGCCAAATCTTCGGCAGGAGCAGCAGCTTCGGCCCATTTTTTGGTTGCGGCAATCAGTTCATCCGTTAAGACCAGCTTGGCTTTGGCAATACTGGCATAGGGAAGGTTTACAGGGCCTTTGTCGGGCATTTCCAGCTTGATCAGGTCGCCATCAAGGCCACGCAGATGGCCGCGGAAACGCTTTTGACCGTCTTGAGGGATATCCAGTTCGATTTTCGCTTCAAATCCTGAGAAAGTTTCGAAATCCTCCAGAGATATCAGCAGACGGTCAATGCCGGGGGAGCTGACTTCCAGACGGTAGGCACTTTTAACAGGATCCTCGACATCCAGCAATGCCGAAAGTTCACGGCTCAGGCGCGTACAATCATCAAGCGGCAGACGGCGGGTGAGCGGGTTTTCGGCAATGATCTGCACATTCTGGGCGCCGCCTTCGCCTGTGATGCGGACACATACAAGACGCAAACCGAGACTCTCGGCAACGGGGGTTGCGATATCAGCGATTTTCAGCTCAACAGGCGTGGCTCTCATATGTGTCTTCTTGCCTTCAACAAAGCTTTGAAACGGGGTCCAGATAACAAAAAAGGCGGGCCGCGAAGCCCACCATTCATATGACTGAACGATAATTTACGGGGACTATAAAAGAAACCCGCCGGTAAAGCAAGTCTTTCCGGCGGGTTTTGAAAATTTATTAGGAAAAATATCCTATCTGTTACATGTACATGGATAGTGGGTGTACTTGCTTGGTGATGTTTCTACCCAGCAGGCTCCCGTATTACCCTTTTGTGCACAGGTACAGCTTGGAGTACCGCTACCGAGTTTCGGACCCATCTGGATTCCGCCTTCGCCACCCAGTGCGCCACCTGTGGACTTCCAGACAAAGGCAGAAGTTGTACAGATTGCTGCATCTGTGGGGCCTGTTCCCGGATAAGGGGCGCCAGGGACGCAATTTCCACCGCCATCGATTTCAAAGCGGTAATACCATTTTTCCGGACGGGTCTCGTCTTCACAAGCCAGATCACAGGTCGTGACGTTGTGCGAGAAATGCTCCGTTGTGGTATCGCAAGAGCAGCCACTCGTATCCCAACCAGTGTTGGACCAACTGCAAACCCCAGGTGTGGCACTGAAGGTTTGGATACGATAAGCTGTGCCAACATAACCAGTACCCATTGCAACATCGCATGAATAAGGTGTGGTGTCGGTTCTCGTCCCGCCATCTGTGGTCCCTTCAATTGCAGCATCACAGCCGCAAGTGTTGGTAATCGAAGGCTCCCAGGCACAAACATTATTGGCATTATTGAAACTATATGTCGTGGTTTCATTTCCAATGTTATAACCGGTACCACAAGCAGCAGGTGAATCCGGCGGTTGTGCCGTTACAGGACCTGGGCACAAACAGGCTGTGTAGTCGCTGGCCCCAGTATAAACCCATCTACAGTTAAGAGCATCCCATGATTGTTCTAATAATGCTGCATTACCGCTGGGTGATTCACCGGGGCAGGCGCCATTTACCCACTGGTTACTAGTATCGGGAGGGACGTCACAATTGCAAATACCTGTCTCGCCACTGCTATATCGCCAAACACCATTATTACAATAAAAACGCGCGCGCCTTTGATTGAGGGCATAACTTCCTGTGTCAGTTGCCCACTCATAAGAACCATGATTCCTGTTTGGCATGGCAATAGGGTTGGTGATCGGTACTTGGTTACTATCACGTCTGTATATAGATAGAGGTGGGCCTGCTGCACACACCTGTACACTTAAACCGTTACAGGGTGTCAAGGGTTTTGCAGCGCATACGGGGTCACCGCTGGAATTAATACCCGTCATGACAGGGGCTGAACTGCTGGTGCAGAAAACTCTGATCGGGGCGCATATAGCTGTACCCATTTCGCCGCTGCTGCCACCTTCAATACCCATCATGTACTCGCCAGGATTGGTACAACCCATGCCTTCGGCAACATCGCCGCCCAAACGTCTAGGGTCGAAGCAGTTGCTCCCATCCAATTCACAAAAGGCCTGTGCCTGAATGGAGTTTTCTGCGCGTAAACCAGCAGTATGGGCGATGGCAGCCGTAGAAATGTTGTTATCATGATCATAGTTAAACGTTGCCAGCGGAACGACGAGGGCATCAGTAGGATTGAGGGTGTCAATCCCCACACCATCCTCTACGATGGCCTGCATGTCTTGCGAGTTTGTCTCTGTCCTGACCCACTTGGCGGGTTCTGATTCAACAAAATAATCGATTACATCGTCATAACGGTTTACGCCCTGAGCATCACTCCTGTATTCGGCTACAAAAACAGACAGTGGCGGATTAAGGGGGAGGATTGGTGGCAATGTCACTGTCCCCGGATCAAAAACGAAACAGTTTTCAGCGTCAAGGGTAGTGCCGCCGCATTCTTCGGTCATTGATCCATTAGTCGTATAGCTGCCCAGCTGGTTGGGGCCGTGACTCAAAATCAGAAAAGGTGCTGAACCCGGTGGATCAAGCAAACTATCGCCTTGAGCGTTAACGATATGGATGGCACCGTTTCTTGGATTGTAAGTGCCTCTGTCGGTCATGCTTTCCGTTACCGCATATAGCAGTCTTCCCCCGTAAGCATCATAGGTTTTCCTTTCGTCAACCTGAAGGAGTCTGAAAGGAATGGCGCCAATAACAACACGGTTGTTGGCAAGAGCAGCCGCACGGTCAACTGTGGTAAATGTAACGCCTGTGCTTAGGCGATAGTTGGTGCCATCCAAGGCTTCTTCCACACATATACCATCCTGACAGTTTCCAATCGCAACCGATTGTGCAAGGCAACTGGGGGCTTCATCGCCATAGTCGGCGTTATCACGTGCTACATCCATTTCGGCGGGGCAAGGAAGGCGATTAAAGGCTTGTCTGAAAACATCAATTTTCTCGGCTAGTTCCTGCACATTTTGTTGGGTTTCCTGCCATTGTTTCTTTTTTGTATAAACAACATAAGCGTGGCCAGCAGTACCTGCAAAAATGCCCAATATGACCATACCAATTGCAATCTGTATAAGAGAGTAACCTGCCTCTCTGTTCTCAGCAGGGGCCTTGCCAAAAGCGCCTATCGTCAGTTTGTGCATATCAGATCTCCGTTAGTTTTAATGCCCCTTAGATAAGGTTTTGTGGGGTCTATGGCATCGCATCTTCTCTCAACGCCAGGATTTTGAATGGATGGCGTTACGCAAGTAATGCTGTTGTTGCCGACAAAGTTTATAACTTGTCCGGCTGTACCGCAGGTATTTCTGCTCGCACCACCGGTAACGGAACTGGTTGTCCCCAGCCAGTTATATTCAAAACATTTTGTTCCATCGTTAAAACAAAAGCGCGGACTTTTTATCGTTGTGGCCGTTATATCTCCGGCAACATCAAGTTTAACTTGAGGGGTATCGGTCAAAATCCCTACATAACGCTCATTCAGGGCCATAATATCCGGTGTTGCCTGTTGACCACCGGCTCCGTCGGGTCTGGTCATGACTTGCCACAAATCACTGGGTTTATACAAATGGGCATAAACAATATCGTCAAAGAAATCGTTTGTATCGGACTTATAATTTGAAAGGGCTGCTGTAAATGTGAAGTCATTATCACAGTTCTCACCCTCGGTCAGTGTTGTGTCGCAGTTTTCCACAGGAGCGCCCTCTAACGAGAAGGCGCCTCGTCCGCTTGGGCCATGCGAAATAATCACAAATTGTCCATCTGGATCTGGGTTGCCATCAGTAGGGATATCGAGATCACTAAAGCCTATCCCTGCTGTAGGTTCATCAAATTCATCGACAACTTCAATGACGCCCCAGCGGAAGTCATTTGTATTCTTGGCCTTGCCCAATTGGCAGAGTTTTTCGCTGACAGCATAAGTGTATTTGTTATCCCAGCTGTCGATTCCAAGCTGAGAAGAAATTGTTCCCTGCAACTCGTTTTGACCCAAAGCATTTTGCATGCTTGTAATGGGGAAACCGCCAATCAAAATGGGGTCAATCGTTGCATCGGCATCAATATCAGTATCGCGCGCGCCATTTGCACGACAGAAACCTTGCATAGAGCCATCGCAGTTAGGGATAACGGCACCATATTCCATGATGTCGAGACCAAAATTGGCATCGCCAGGGGCGAGGCTTCTATCCGATGGGCAGGGATAGGTACCCACAGCATCTTTCCGAGCGCTCGCCATCGATGCCAGATCTGTAATCTTGCTTCTTACGCTCTCGTACTTTCTCTGCTCCAGTTGGTTTTTATACATCTGGGCCAGCGGCAGGACCATGAACCCCATAACGATGATGACAAGGCACATCTCTATGATGGTAAAGCCATCGTTCTTTTGTATATTGTAGGGGAGTGTCTTTTTTATTCGCATATCAAGCTCCCATCAGCCCTGATCCCGACGGCATATGTACCGGCTACGCAATCACCCAGCGTTGTATTTGTTGTGGCATCAACCCGCACTGTGTCACGGCAGCGTTCGTCAAAATTAACAATAGCATACATACCGCGATCATTCAGGCATCTTATGCCGTGTCCGGTATTGGCTTTATAGGTGTTGTTCCATTCATCGGCAGCTGTTTCTGTTAAAATTGGTGGCGTTGATCCGATCACGCCTGGGGTAAACCAGCCAGAAGGTATTTCTGTAGCTGTGTAAGGGATGGGTTTCGTATTGCCACAGTCACGACCTATGGCGCTGGAGCCTGCCAAGGGAGATCCTGTATTACAAATGCGATCTGTTCTAACGACGCCGGCGGCACGGGCATTACCAGCCATAGAACCGTTTTGGGTAAAGGGGGCTACATTACCCGGCGCCACACTGCCCGCCGTAACACCTGTAACGTTCACTTTGGCTACAGGAAGACATGATGCTTCGGTACATGTTGCCTGAAGTGCCGAATTGAGAGGGCCGATCTGAACATTACCATTTTGCGTGCTGGTAATGCTTTGGTCGCTGGGGACGTCACTCCACATACCTGATGTGATTGTGCTTGTCGTGCCGACAAAATCGTGAAAATAGTTGGCTCCCGCAGCCAGATTCATCTGGGGAGAGCTGTCTGGTGAAACGCCAGGAGTTGTATCCGGTATGTCTTCATACTGAAACTGATTATTTTTAAAAACAGCGTCATTGTCACAGTTTTCGAAATCAAGACCGTTTGCGGCCGTGCCACAAGCCTCGGTTCTGGTTCCCGATTGATTGAAGGCACCACGGGAATCTTGCCCGTGACTGACGATGGCGTAATGGCCCTTCGGCGTGCCAATAGCAAACGCTGATCCCGTTGCCGGGGCTGTCGTGTTGCGTTCGTCGTTGAGAACCTCTATAGCACCCCATCCATTATTGAATGTACCACCACGAGCAAGATTAGCGGTAACGGCGTATTTCATCTTATACCCATAACCATCCAATATGGCCTGATAAGGTAGCCCCAATGCAGCATACGGGATGTCACCAATAAAGACATCGTCGGCAGCACCAACACCGTCAGCATTAATACTGCCAATGTTGGTTACGCAAACATCGGTAACCGTTGCAGTGCAAGCTGTAGCAATCGATGCAAGGGCCACTTCCTGCCCTGAGTCAGCATCACCAATAGCAATACTAGGGTCGGCAGGTAGGGGGTAAAAGCCGTTTTGTGAGACAAAGCGGGCTAGGGCAGGTTGCACCATACGCTCGATGTTATTGATTGTATCAATCCGGGCGGCTTTCTTCTGGTTGATATTATAAAGTTGCAGGGCAGGGACCAGCAGAATACCGAGGATAAGCATGCCGATAGATATTTCAATCAGCGTAAAACCATCCTGACGGTTGTTGGTTTTCAATTTATCTAGCGCAGTCAAAATTCGTAACCCCTTAATTAGAATCCTGTAGCGAACCCGAATATATCAAATTTTATTAAAAAGAATCTAAAAAGCCATCTTTGCGTTCTATCGTTTTTATAGCCTTTAGATACCCCATATATTCAAGAATAACGCTGCTGGGGTTAATCAGTGATTAATACGCAGTAGAAAGTGGTTAATTTCTATTAAGGATTAGATAGGTTTGTTGGCGGCCTTTGGTCTTGCCCTTATTCTCATAGCGTGTGGCAATCCAGTCAACCGGCATTATGCGCCAGTCATCAGCTTTTTCTGCTGTCCATGTGAAGTCGGGATGAAGGCTTGCCTGTGTAATCATCCAGCCCGCCAGATCATTCACATCAGTAGCCATAATCAATTGCCCATTTGGCTTCAAAATACGGGCAAAGACATCAAGATTGTCCTGATTGATGACGCGGCGTTTATGGTGCCGCTTTTTGGGCCAGGGGTCGGGGTTGAGTACATAAAGACGTTCTATCGATGCTGTAGGCAGGCGTCTTGCCAGCAGCATGGCATCATCCATCCAAACGCGGATGTGACTTTCTGGCAATTTCTGTTCTGCCAAATGCTGAAAGAAATTAGCCATACCGTTGATAAAGGGCTCAGCGCCGATCATGAAAACAGACGGATTTTGTTTCATGAGCCCGGCAACGTGCTCGCCGCTGCCGAAGCCTATCTCCATCCATACAGGGGCCTTGTTATCATATTCGTTGCCGAAAATATCATGCAAAGGAACCTGATTGCGACTTTTGATCAGGGCAGGATCGGGCTGTAATCGACCAAGAACGAGGTCAAACGTTTTTTGTTTGACCTCGCTCAGTGATCTTGTCTGCTTGCGACCATAAAGGCGGCTGCGTTCTGTATCAGAAGTGTTGTTAGCCAAGGATCTTACGGAGTTCATCTACCAGATCGAGTTTTTCCCATGAGAAACCGCCATCGGCATCGGGCGCACGGCCAAAATGTCCATAGGCTGCCGTACGGGCATAGATCGGACGATTTAGTTTGAGGTGTTCACGAATACCACGCGGGCTTAAATCTATCGTCTTGCCGATAGCTTTAATCAGGGCTTCTTCCGGTACTGATCCTGTTTCGTGCAGGTTAACGTAGACTGATAGAGGTTTGCTGACGCCGATAGCGTAGGAAAGCTGCACTGTGCAGCGATCGGCATAACCAGCGGCCACAATATTTTTGGCTACATAGCGTGCGGCATAGGCGGCAGAGCGGTCAAC
This sequence comes from Micavibrio sp., assembly GCA_046294845.1. Lineage (GTDB taxonomy): Bacteria > Pseudomonadota > Alphaproteobacteria > Micavibrionales > Micavibrionaceae > Micavibrio_C. The sequence continues at coordinate 1,544,081 of JBKBNU010000001.1, forward strand.
TTTTGTAGGGTCTTTACCGGAGAAAGCGCCGCCACCATGAGGGCAGGAGCCGCCATAGGTATCAACAATAATTTTGCGGCCTGTCAGACCGGCATCGCCAACCGGACCGCCAATAACAAATCGTCCTGTCGGATTGACATAGAATTCGCTTTCATCACACATCCATCCTTCCGGCAGAACAGCCATGACGTGAGGACGAACCATCTCGCGGACATCGGCTTGTGAAACTTTTTCGTTATGTTGTGTGGAAACAACAATTGATGTCGCACGCACAGGTTTGCCATCACGATATTCGAGAGTGACTTGCGATTTGGCGTCCGGCTCAAGATAGGGAAGGGCACCGGAATGGCGGGCCTCAGCCAAGGAGCGCAGGATATTGTGCGAGAAATGAATGGGGGCAGGCATCAATTCCTCTGTTTCACGGCAGGCATAGCCAAACATAATGCCTTGATCGCCGGCACCTTCATCTTTGTTGGAAGCAGAGTCCACGCCCATGGCAATATCGGCGGATTGGTTATGTACACGCACATCGATATTGACGTTCTGCCAGTGGAAGTCTTGCTGCGCATAACCGATTTCGCGAATTTTATGACGGGCGATTTCTGTGATGTCTTCTTTTGTGACAGGGGCACCCTGAACACGCGTTTCACCAAGAATGCCAACATAATTTGTTGTTGCAACGGTCTCGCACGCCACACGGGCATGGGGATCTTGCGTCAGATAATGATCAAGGACGGCGTCAGAAATCTGGTCACAGATTTTGTCAGGGTGACCTTCGCTGACTGACTCACTTGTAAAAAGAAAGTTTTTGAGGGCTGTCTGGGCAGCTGGTTGATTGGCAATTTTCATAGCTTTGTTTCCGAACATGGTGCTGGGCCTTCTAGGAACAGGAATAAAGAAATTCGTAAAAATACGATTCTATGACGTTATCATAAGGTTCAAAGCAATCAAGGGAGCTTGCGCTCCCTTGATGATACTAAAAATTATGGAATTCTAATCATCTGCGTTCTTACGTGATTTTTTGGCAGGCTTCACTGTTTGCATTTCAGCCATATTCTGGATCACTTTAATCAAATTACGACGCAACTTTTGATCTTGAATTGAATAGTATACACGGATGAGTTCAAGTGTTTCCTTATCGTACCATTTGCCGGTATCAAGGAACTGGTCTTGCTCACCTTCGGCAAAGCCGTATTTGAAATTCTCGGGTTTTTGTTTTTCGTTATATTGTTCGAAAAAATATGAAACCGGTACATCAAGAACACGGCTGAAGTCATACAGACGGCTGGCACTAATACGGTTGGCGCCACGTTCATATTTCTGAACTTGCTGGAATGTGAGACCCACGCTATCGGCCAGTTTTTCCTGGCTCCATCCCAGAATTGAACGGCGCATACGCAGGCGATTGCCTACATGAATGTCCATAGCTTTAGGGCCACCTTTGGGACGCCCAACGCGTCTTGTTGTGGTAGCCTTTTTGGCCGCAGCTGATTTTGTTGATGTTGTACGATTGTCACTTTTGCTGGCTGTTCGGGGCATGTCTTTTAAATATCCGACTATAAATTGTTAGGTGGGTACTCAAATACCCATACTCAGGGATTTAACGATTATACACATAACAATGACTTCCGTTGTATGCAAGTTATTCATTAAGAATCCGCCAGTCTAATTCTTTAGTATATATCAGGCTTTTGCATCCCGAAAATTGCGTAAGGAAAGAGCCAGCGCGGGTAAAAATAAAACTATGACAAATAGAAAGAAGATCAAGTCACCTGCACGATAATAGAGTGTAGGCGCCGCTTTTTCCGGAAGAGGGTGATCGATTACACCTTCTTGGTTGAGCGGCAGTGACTTCAATTCACGGCCATAGGGATCGTAAAGCCCTGATATACCAGTATTTGCAGCACGGGCAGCGGGCAGCCCCTCTTCGATAGCCCTGAACCTTGTCATGGCCAAATGCTGGCGGGGGCCGCTACTGTCACCATACCAGGAGTCATTGGTCGCATTCATAAGAATGTCCGCACGTTCGGCTGGTTTTTCGGAAACTTTTCCCGGAAAGATTATTTCATAGCAGACGAGCGGGCTTATCTTAAGTATGTGATCTATATCCTGCGTGCGGGGGCCTGATCCCTTTTCGAATCCTTCAAATCTGACAAAAGGGGCAATCGGAATGATGTTATTGAAGGGGATGTATTCACCAAACGGCACCAGATGGGATTTGTCGTACTGGGATGCTATGCGCAAATCCGAGTCATAGGTGATCAGGCTGTTAAAATATTTAATCTCGCGATCACTGACTTTCTCGCTCCTCAAGATTCCTGTTGAAAGGTAGGCCGGACGCGGAAAGCTGTTTAATACGGCCTGTAAGGCTGATGCCGAGGAGGGCAGTGATAAAAAGCGCTCGGTAACAGCTGTTTCAGGCCATAGAATAAACAGTCGACCTGTAGACTCTTCAATATCAGAAGCGCTTAAGGAAAGAAGCTGCGTATAGTTTGAGACAGTTTTAGAGGGATCCCATTTATCCTCTTGCGAGATATTGGGTTGGACAATCCGCAGCATCACGTCGCTCTTGAGATTTATTGGCTGGCTCAATCTTTGCAAACCAAACAGGAACGATGAGGCCACCAACAGCAGGGCCGTTATCGTTATAATGCGTCTTGTTTTTAAAGAGCCTATATTCTGCCACCATAGAGCAGGAATGGCGGCCCAGAAGATTGTTAGAAGTGTCAGGCCATAAACGCCAAAAAGCGAAGCACTCTGCGCAATGGTCAGTGTATTATTCCATGTGTAGCCAAGAAGGTTCCACGGGAAACCTGTAAACATATGGCCGCGCAGCCATTCAGTAAAGGCAAGCGTGGCTATGAACGAAATCCACCCTGTAAGGGATGCCCGTTCTTTTAGTATTGATCTGAGCAGTCCCAGTGTTGTGGCGTAAAAGAGCGCCAGCAAAGCGGGTAGTCCTGCAATCGCAAGCGGCCATACCCAAGAGAAGGGATTTCCTTCGACCAACAGGGCATTACCGATCCACATCAAGCCAAAAAGAAAATAGCCGAAAGCAAAAAACAAGCTTTCAAAAAAGGTGCGGCGAAGGGATGTTGCCGAGCAAAAAAGAAGATAGAGAAAAGAAAAGCCCGGCAATAAGACTGGCCAGAGACAATAAGGCGGCATGGCCAGTACACAGAGGGCACCCACAATGAACGCCGACAGGAGGCGTTTCTTTAACGACCATGAGGCGAGCGTATCGGGAAAAGTCTTAAGCCATGAGAATGTCATGGCTTAGGTTTTCGACTAATTTTGGGTCTTCTGCAAGGGGATATTGCGGATCAGAAGCCTGTTAACCCGACGGGGGTCGGCATCAAGAACTTCAAAGGAGGCGCCTGATTCATGGGTGATGATTTCACCACGGGCCGGAATACGTCCGGTCATCGCGAAAATCATGCCGCCCAGAGTGTCCACATCTTCGGAGTCTTCTTCGCTTAGGAATGTGCCAAATTTTTCCTGAAACTCATCAACGTCGTAGCGGCCATCGGCTATGATGCTGCCATCTTTGTTGACCAACAATTCCGGTTCGACGTCTTGATCGTATTCATCCTCGATATCGCCAACAATCGCTTCGATGACGTCACCGATCGTGGCAAGGCCGTCAATGCCGCCATATTCGTCGACTACCAACACCAGATGTTTGCGGCGGTTACGCATCAGCAGGATCAGGTCCAGTACGTGCATGGCGGGTGATACAATCGGCATATCACGCACAAGCGATGCGATATCTATGCGTTGTCCTGTAGCGAGGACGGCCAGAATATCCTTGATGTGGATCGTACCCAGAACATCATCCAGTGTCTCGCGATAGACAGGCAGGCGGCTAAACTGTTTTTGGGATAGCAAAGAGAGCAAGTCTTCCTGCGAGGTATTGACATCAATTGCCACAATGTCAGCGCGCGGGATCATGACATCAACGACAGTCATATTGCGCAACTTCAGAACATTCGAAATCAGGGCGCGTTCATGATTGGTGACTGATGTACGGGTTTCGGGGCTTTGTTCAGCCTCTTCGATAAAGTCTTCGAAAACTTCGCGCAGCGCGCTCAGGTCGTTGGCTTTCTCTTTGTTCATGGCGCCTTTAAGCCATCCGAGAAAGCCGTTATCGCCAGCACTATTGGCGGCGGCAGACGGGCTACTACTACTTTGCGGGGGCTCGGAATCTGTCATCGATCCCGAGCTGTCATCCTTGGTCATGATTGCGTCTTTGTACATCGTAGGGTTTATTATGCCACAAATTCTTCTTCCGTGTAGGGGTTTTTGACACCCATTTTTTCCAGAATCTTAATTTCCAGCCCTTCCATCTCCTGAGCTTCTGCTTCTTCCATATGGTCGTATCCGAGCAAATGAAGTGTGCCATGTACCATCATATGGCGCAAATGATCAAGAAATTCCTTTTTCTGCTCAAGGGCTTCGCGTTCCATGGTATCCCACGCGATAATAATATCGCCAAGGCTGAAGGGGACGTCTTCCTGTGCCAGTTCTTCATCGGCTGTCTCGGAGTCCAAATTGGCAAAAGACAGGACGTTTGTGGGCTTATCCATGCCCCTGTAATCGCGGTTAAGGGTATGAATTTCCTTATCATCGGTCAAAACCAGACAAATCTCTGTTTCCCGGCCAGAGAGCTCGGCAGGCAGGTCGGCCATGCTCAGGGTCAGGTTGATAACCTCGCGGGAGAAGGCCTCAATCGGGATGGGGAGATGTTCCCATCCTCCCTGATTGATCACGATATCAAGGTCGAGTAAGGGGGCGGACATTGATTTGATGAGGGCTTCAGTCATTTTTGCGGAATTTATCGTATGCCTGAATAATACGGGCCACCAGTTTATGACGGACGACGTCCTGTGCCGTGAAATGGACGAAGGCAATGTCTTCTTCGTTCTTCAGAATGTGCATGGCCTCTTTTAATCCTGATTGTGTGCCAGGGGGCAAGTCAATCTGCGAAGGGTCGCCTGTGATTTGCATGTGTGAATTTTCACCCATACGCGTCAGGAACATTAGCATTTGCTGGGTTGTTGTATTCTGCGCCTCGTCGAGAATAATAAAAGCGTTGTTCAATGTACGGCCGCGCATAAAGGCCAGCGGGGCAATCTCGATCTCATCGCTGAGGATTTTCTTTTGCACCTTGTCGCTTGGCATGGTGTCGTAAAGCGCGTCATAAAGCGGACGCATATAAGGGTCCATCTTTTCTTTCAGTTCACCGGGCAGGAAGCCCAGTCGTTCACCGGCCTCAACAGCGGGGCGGCAAAGAATAATTCTTTCAACTTTGCCAGACTCCATCATTTCAACAGCACGGGCGACGGCAAGATATGTTTTACCAGTACCAGCGGGGCCAATACCAAACACCATGCGATGTTTCTTCATGGCGGCAATATACTCGCCCTGCATCGGGGTGCGCGGGGCTATACGCTTTTTCTTGGTGATGATGGCATTACCGTCATCGTTTGAATGGAAAGCGGGCAAGCCGGCAGGGTTTTCCTGATCTTCCGGATCAGGGGCTTTGTTCTTGTTCTGCATCTGGAATCTGATGGCACCATCAACCGTGGGGCCGTCGACGTCCTGACCTTGACGGACTTTGGACCAAAGAAATTCCAAAACATGGCGGGCCTGCCTGATGTTGGTGTGAGCGCCGCTGATAGAAACTTCGTTACCACGGCTGTTGATTTCAACATCAAACGCACTTTCAATTCTGTGAAGATGGTCGTTTTGTTCGCCATAAAGCATAGGGACAAGGCGGTTATCTTCAAACGCGAGGCGTTCTTGAGAGAATTGTTTGGCTATGGCAAGCTCCTTAAGAAAAAGTTGTTATTTATGAGTATATTATCACAAAATCTTTACGATTTCCTAGCGGCGCAGGGTAATAATATTTCAAGATTAGGAGGCCATAGTGCCAGCCAGCGCTGTAGCTGTGGCTTTTTCAACCTTGGCTTTGACGAGGCTTCCCAGCAAAGACGGATCACAGGTCACATGCATTGCCTGATTATACGGCGTGCGGCCGTGAAGCTGGTTCGGGCGGTTGCCTTTGCCATCCGTTAGCACTTCGATGGTTTGACCCAGGAACTTCTCGTTGAATTCCTGATGCTGGCTGAACAGTAACTTCTGTAATTCCTGCAGGCGCTCGTCTTTGACTTTTTCATTGACGATGTTCTGCATATTGGCGGCCGGTGTGCCGGGGCGTGGGCTGTACTTGAAAGAATAGGATGTGCCAAAGCCGATATCACGGACCAGCTGCAACAATTCTTCAAAATGTTTGTCAGTCTCACCGGGGAAGCCCACAATAAAGTCTGATGACAGGCTGATATCCGGACGGGCTTTGCGCAAGCGGGCAATGATGTCGCGGAATTCATCGGCTGTGTGTTTGCGGTTCATCTGTTTCAAAATTTCATCAGCGCCATGCTGCACAGGCAAATGCAGAAACGGCATCAGCTTGGGCAGGCTGCCGTGGGCCGCGATCAAATCGTCAGCCATATCGCGCGGGTGCGATGTTGTGTAACGGATACGCTCGATACCTTCGATTTCGGAAACCGCTGCAATCAGATCGGCCAAGCCCATCGGGCGGCCATTAGGCGCTGTACCGTGATAGGCATTGACGTTCTGGCCCAGCAGAGTGATTTCCTTTGCCCCGCTATCGCGCAGACGACGGGCTTCATCAATGACCTGCTGTACCGGACGTGAAAATTCGGCACCGCGTGTATAGGGCACAACACAGAATGTACAGAATTTATCACAACCCTCCTGAATGGACAGGAAGGCGGTGACGCCTTGCGGGATGTGTTCATCGGGCAGGGAGTCAAATTTTGATATCGCCGGAAACTCGGTATTCACCACACGCTCGCCTGTGGCACGGATAATCATCTCGGGCAATTCGTGATAGGTCTGCGGGCCAAAAACCATATCGACATATTTGGCGCGGTCCATAATGACATCGCCTTCGGCTTGCGCGACGCAACCGGAAACGGCGATCAGCATCTTCTCGCCTTTTTTCTCCTTGGCGTCTTTATGGGGGCGCAAGCGGCCCAGATCGGAGAAAACTTTTTCGGTAGCTTTTTCGCGGATATGGCAAGTATTCAGGATGACCATGTCGGCATCATCCGGCGTATCAACAGTCTGGTAGCCCAAGGGCGAGAGAATATCCGCCATTCTGTTGCTGTCATAGACATTCATCTGACAGCCCCATGTTTTGATAAACAGCTTTTTCTGTGCGTTTCCGCTCATTCGCAGGTCCTTTGATTGACGTGCGTTTAAACCATAACTATCCTGCCAAAATCAAGCTTCTTCAAAGGATTGGTTCTTTTATGGCTCATACGCTCCTGCATCTGGGTGGTCTTATGCCCGCCGAAATGGCCTTGCTGGAAACGGAATATGAAGTGATCCGTTTGGCCAAGGAAAGCGATCCGGAAGGGGCCTTGCAGCAGCATCGCCTTGATATCAAGGCCATAGTCACCAGTTTTACCCGCAAAGTCAGCCGCCAGATGATTGAGGGGCTGCCCAATCTTGAGATTATCTGCCAGTTCGGGGTCGGCGTTGATAATATTGACCTTCAGGCAGCCTCGGAAAGGCACGTAAACGTCATCAATACGCCCGATCTGGTGACAGCCGATACGGCCGATCTGGCTATGGGTTTGGTTTTGGCCTGTGCCCGCCGGATGGTCGAAGGGGATGCCTATGTCAGGGTCAATAAGTGGTTGAATGGCCCCATGCCGATGGGGGTGAGTTTGACCGGTAAAACGATCGGGATTGTTGGTTTGGGCCGTATCGGGCAAGCCGTTGCCCGCCGTGCCGAGGCTTTTGGTATGCAGGTTGCCTACACAGGACGCCGGAAAAAGGGTGATTTTTCATATGCATACCATGATGATATCCTGAAACTGGCGGAAGCCAGCGATTTTATGGTATTGACCGTATCCGGTGGTGCCGACACCAAGCACATGATTAATTTCAATGTTTTGAAGGCCTTGGGGCCTCAGGGATGGTTGATCAATGTGGCGCGGGGGACGGTGGTTGATGAAGCCGCTTTATTGGTAGCCCTTAATAATGGGGATATCGCAGGGGCGGGCCTTGATGTTTTTGCCGATGAACCGCATGTTCCGGAGGAATTCTTTGCTATGGATAACGTAGTTCTTCTTCCTCATGTGGGGACAGCAACGATTGAAACGAGAACAAAAATGGGGCAGCTTGTTCTTGAAAACCTGAATGCCCATTTTAGTGGTAAACCTCTTATTACGCCGGTGGTGGCATGATGCTTCGTAAAATTCTTGCTTTGATTGCTGTTTCATTTTTCCTGTCGGGACAGGCTGTCGCCGCTTCCTCCTGCTACACATTACCGGAAGCAGAAGCCGAGCAGGGTATCCGCATCCATAGCGAGCTGATGGTTATTGGTCTGAACTGCCAGCATATGTACCGCGCCAACGGAAAAAACCTGTATTCAGAATATCGCAACATAACCAGCGACAATGTGAAGCTTTTTGCTTCTTATGAGGAGCGCCTGATGGAGTATTTCAAGCGCACAGGTGCGCCGGATCCGGAAGGGCAACTGAATTCCCTGCGGACTGTCTTTGCGAACAAAATTGCAAATGACTCTGCCCGTATGCGTCCGGACCAGTTCTGTAAACATTATGCCGGACGTATTCAGCAGGTTTCAGGGATGTCGCAAGCCGATATAAAGAAGTGGGCTGGGACATTCTACCCCTCGCATCCAGTATCAAAGCCTCTTTGCAATAACTAAGTCACTTGCTGTTTTGCAGCAAAATGCTAAATCTCGAGGGGTAACCATTTCGGGAAGGGGCCGGTCATGACTGCATTCAGAGGACAAATTTATAATTCATTTCTGGATACCATCGGGGCAACGCCGTTGGTACGCTTACCGCGCTTCTCCGAAAAATATAATCTGGGTGCTGATCTGGTGGCCAAGCTGGAATTTTTTAATCCGTTGGCTTCGGTTAAAGACCGTATTGGCTATGCCATGATTGATGCGGCAGAGAAGGCCGGAAAAATTCAGGCAGGCAAAACAGTTCTCATCGAGCCAACATCGGGTAACACAGGTATTGCACTGGCTTTCATTGCGGCGAACAAGGGTTATCGCCTGATCCTGACGATGCCGGAAAGTATGTCGATCGAACGTCGCAAGATGCTGGCGCTTTTGGGAGCAGAGCTTGTTTTGACACCTGCTGAAAAAGGTATGAAGGGGGCGATTGCCAAGGCCGAAGAACTGGCAGCCGCTACAGAAAATTCATTTGTTCCGGCACAGTTTGATAATCCGGCCAATCCTGAAATCCACCGCCAGACAACGGCGCTTGAGATTTGGGAAGATACGCAAGGTAAAGCCGATATCCTTATTTCGGGTGTGGGTACGGGCGGAACGCTTACGGGGGTCAGTCAGGTTTTAAAGGAAAAGAAATCGGGTTTTGTGACCGTGGCCGTTGAACCCGATGCCAGCCCTGTGCTTTCAGGGGGGGCACCATCACCACACAAGATACAAGGGATTGGCGCGGGTTTTGTACCCTCCATTCTCGATACCCAAATGATTGACGAGATTGTCCGTGTTACAAACGATGATGCCTTGCAGATGGCACGTGATGTGGCGCGTCTTGAAGGGTTGCCTGTCGGGATTTCTTCGGGGGCGGCATTGTGGGCGGCCTCACAGGTGGCGGCACGTCCTGAAAACAAAGGTAAAATGGTGGTTGTCATTATTCCGTCTTTTGCCGAACGTTATCTATCGACCGCTCTGTTTGAGGGGTTGGGTTCGTAATGCAAAAAATCCTCGACCATATTCAGTCCATTCGTGAGCGTGATGCCGCATGCCCGTCTTTCCTTGAAGTCGTGCTTTGCTATCCCGGCTTTCACATCATGACGTTCTTTCATCCGCTTGCGCATTTTTTGTGGCAGCAGAAATTGCGTGTGATGGCGCGTTGGTGGTCACAAGTAGGTCGGATGCTGACAGGTATCGAAATTCACCCGGGGGCAACAATCGGCAAAAATCTTTTTATCGATCATGGGATGGGCGTTGTCGTAGGTGAAACGGCAACGATTGGCGATGAATGTACTATCTATCATGGTGTGACTTTGGGCGGCAAGGGGCAGGGGCCACGTTGTGGCAAACGTCATCCCGATCTTGGCAACAAGGTCATGATTGGATCAGGGGCACAGATATTGGGGCCGATCAAATTGGCTGATGGCTGCTCGGTAGGGGCAAACTCGGTTGTCACTAAAGATGTTGCGGAAGGTGAAACAGTCGTAGGTATCCCCGCACGCTCTGTTAAAGCCGATAGCCCTCATTTCTATTATTATGGCCTTCCCGATACATGGGACTGCGATAAATAAAAGCGTCATTAGCCAAGAATTTCTTCTGTCATATCAACGGTGGGTAAATCGGCGTGTCTGTATTGCTACGTCAGTGAAGCCTACTTATTCTGTGTGAATCTACTTAAGAGACTCTAATAGGGACAGAAGGTTGGGGAAGTTATGTCTATAGATGCGCAAATTGATTCCTTGTTTAAGGCATTGGCAGATATCAGTGAAGGAGTGCTGTTCTACGGCCTCAAATTTAATGTGCCTGATGCTGCTGGTGTTATGGTTGAAAAATCATTCCCCCTAATTTTGATCTGGCTGATGGCGGCCGGTATTTTCTTTACCCTGTATCTTGGCTTCGCCAATCTTCGCCACTTTGGCCATTCGTTTAATATTGTGCGCGGCAAGCATGAAGAACCGGATGCCGAAGGGCAGATCAATAATTTTCAGGCGTTGATGGCCTCGCTCGCGGGGACTGTGGGGTTGGGTAACATCGCCGGCGTGGCGGTGGCTGTTTCTGTCGGTGGGCCAGGGGCTGTTGTCTGGATGATTGTGATGGCCTTTATTGGCATGTCCACCAAGTTTGCGGAAGTGACGGCAGGTGTTAAATATCGCCGTTGTTTTGTGAACGAAGAAGGCCAGAAGGATATTTCCGGCGGACCCATGTATTACTTGCAGGATATCTTCAGTAATCGCGGTTTGCCCAGGGTTGGCAAGGCTTTGGCACTGCTGTTTGCTGTGTGCTGTATTGGCGGTGCGATTGGTGGCGGTAATATGTTTCAGGCCAACCAGACCTACACCCAGTTTTTGAATGCAGCAGGACCTGATAGCTGGCTTGCCGGCAAAGGGTGGTTGTTTGGTCTGGTTATGGCGATCATGACAGGTGTTGTCATTATTGGTGGGATCAAGTCGATTGCGAATGTATCGGCGCGTCTGGTGCCTCTGATGGCGATTTTGTATTTGCTGGCAGGTACGTTCGTTATTCTGATGAACTTTGACCAGATTGGAACGGCTCTTGGTGTCATCTTTAAAGAAGCCTTTACCCCTACGGCTGGTTTGGCTGGCTTGGCGGGGGCAATGCTGACGGGTATCCAGCGGGCTTCTTTCTCGAACGAGTCCGGCTTGGGTTCTGCGGCTATTATCCAGAGTTGCGCCCGTACGGCAGAGCCGGTGCGTCAGGGTATTGCCTCTATGATGGGCCCGTTCATTGATACAGTGATCATCTGTCTGGTGACGGCTCTGGTCATTGTTATTACAGGTGTCTATACATCGGGGCAGGGAATGGCAGGGGTTGAATTGACCTCCAATGCCTTTGCTTCGGCTATTCCGTTTGCGCCGTGGCTTTTGGCAATTGCGGTTTTTCTTTTTGCATATTCCACATTGATTGGCTGGGCTTATTATGGCGTAAAGGCTTCGACCTTTATTTTTGGGGAGCACAAGATTGTGGAAATGACCTTCAAGGTGATCTTCTGCTTCTGTGTAATTATTGGGGCTGCCGCTGATCTGGAAAATGTCATCCGCTTTACCGATGCCATGATTCTGTCAATGGCCTTTCCTAACATTATCGGGCTGTATGTTATGGCGCCAGAGTTGAAGCGTGACCTCAAAGATTATATAGAACGTCATGTTTCCAAAAAGGAAAAGTCTGCCTAGCTAGTGTTACGGGTAAAGGGGCTTGCCCCTGCGCTCACTTATCCACAGCAGGCCCTAAAAAAATCGAAGCAGTGCAAGGGTAAGTGTTGCTTTGATTTTTTGGCGGAATTTCAAAGAAGCGTCCTAAGTCACTGTTTTTGAGGGCTTGCGTCCGTGTCTGGCTGGATGTAAAAAATCTGAACTTTCTAAAATTTTTTATATCCATATACCGAATGCGGGAGCATACCGTCATGACGAATAATTCTGCCATACGCCAGGATCTGCAAGAACCAGCGAACGAGCAAAGCCAGACAGATGGTGCAGTTGTTGTGACGGAAAGTGTCACTGAAGAGCTGAAGGCAGAGAAGGTACAGGATACAGCGGAAGAGCGCAGCATTCTGAAAACACAAGCGCGCAATGCCTTGGAAATTACAGCCAAGAAGCTGGAAAATGTGCAAGCCCAGTCAGGCAGAAGTAGTCTTAAAAGCTTGCGTATCCGCGCGATTGAGGACGCTGCTGAAAACGCCGATGTAAAAGCTGAAGAAGAAGCTGCCAACAGTGAAGGCCTGCGCGCCGAACCACGTCTTCAGGGCAGTGAAGCCGCCAACTTCGATCAGGACAACGAGCCTGTATTGGTTCTTTCCCCTCTGAACAATCCTGCATTCAAGCGCCCGTTGTGGCATGTTGCCCTGACATGGGTAGGTGCTGCTGTAACGGCGAGCTGGGTCGTTTATTGCGTGCTTTATGCTTTGGCCGCTTATGGTGTGGCTGGTCTGGTCAGTGCGGGCCCGATCCAGTTGGGTGGATTGCTGGCCGCGATGCTGGCGCCTATTGCCTTGTTCTGGATGATGCTGGGCCACTTCCAGCGCGGTGCTGATATTAACCGTTATGCTGCGGAACTGCGTCACGAGTTGCAGGCCATCATCTTCCCGTCGGAAGAGCGCGCCCAACGTGTGAACCGCGATATAGAGCAACTGTGCCGTCAGGCAGCCGAGCTTTCGGCGTCTTCCCGCACGGTGATCCGCTCTATCACCCGCGCCCGTCAGGGATTGCGTGCTGAAATTCGTGACTTCGTTGGTGTTTCCAAGAAGGCTGAATTTCATATCGATCGTCTGTCGGACAATCTGAATGAACGGGCAGCTAAACTGCTGGCGTTGACCGAAGAGCTGGAGCAGCGCACCTCCAAGATTGATGATCGCACAAAAGAAGGTGCCGAGGCGTGGGATAAAGCCACAGCTACAGTTCTTGAACGCGCAACAGAAATGGAAGCGGCCCTTGGCAAAGGTGCAGAAAAAATTCTCGAAGCTGCCGATCAGGCGCGCGAGAAGACCAAGTGTATCGAAGGCGATCTCACCAGCAGCTATGATGGCCTGAATGGTGCAATTGACCGTGTAACGGAACGTTTGAAAGTTGTTTGTGGCGAATTTGACCAGCATACCAAGGGACTCTCAACGGCGGTCGGTCATGTTTCCGAAGAAACAACCAAACTGGCTTCAACGATTGAGGTACAAATCAAGGGTCTTGAGGGTGTTACCGAGAAGACGCTGGAAGCTATGACCCAATCCAGCAAGACGATTGAAGATCATCGTCAGGCTCTGGATCTGGGGGCACAAAGTGTAGCCCTGCAGGCTGAGAAGATTGCCGAGACCATCAACAACTCACTTGATAATTTGGGTGAGGCTGCAAACCGTATCCTTGAACGTACAGATAACATTGAGAACCGTTTGTCTGCTCAAGGCGAGAAGCTCCGCGAGTCCGCCAATGTTTTGGGCAAACAGGCCGAGGTGATTGAAAACGCCGGTACATCGACGGCCAACAAGTTGACCGAGTCGATGAGAGTGGCACTGAGCGGTGCTGAATCCATCAGTTCTGCCGTACGTCGCGCGATCGAGCAATTGGAAAAAGCAACATTGTCTGCCCGTGAACAAGCCGAGTCCCTGATTGACTCTACACGCGAGAATATTGACCACCTCAATACAGCAGGCGCAGGCAATATCGAGCATATTCAGGCAATTGTTGAAATGCTTGAAAAGAGCCGTACACAGATTGAAAAGGCATCTGAACTGGCTGATCAGCAAGTTGCCAAGCTTTCGGCTGCTGTGGAAGATCAGTCCGATAAAATCACTTTGTCTACAGCGACTATCATTGAACGTGTTCAGTCAGTGCAAGCTGCTCTGTCCCAGCCGCTCAAGGAAATGTCTGCGGCTGTGACTGATGCCGATAACAAGCATCAGCAGATTGAGGAAACTCTGCGTCGCCGTGTCACCGACCTGAATGAAGCTAGTGACAAGGCAAAGGATTCAGCCGAGCATATCCGCAATATCCTGCGGGGTCAGGCTCAGGAAATCTCGACCATGGCTGGCCAGATTGCCGGTCACTCCCGTACGATCAACGATCAGCTCGAACAACAGCGCAGCAATCTTCAGAATGAAGTGGTATCATCGCTTACCAGCATCGAGAAAGTATCCTCTTCTTTGGGCGAGCAGTCAAAAACACTCGCGGATCTTACCGAGAAAGCTGTCCTTGATGTCAGCATTCTTGAGGGCAAGGTATCTTCCCGTTGTATCGAGGTTTCAAGCTCGACAGCCAAGGCTATCGGTGATCTTGAGCGTCTGGATAACAGCCTGAGCCAGAAGAGCGAGCGCGTGAAGGAGCAGTCCGACACAATCACAGAGTCTGTTCGCCACTTTATGACGGCTCTGGATGAAACAGTTGCCGGATTTGAGCCCGTACTTGAGCAGGCAATGGTCAAAGCTGATGAAACCCAGAAAAAATTTGAAGTTCTAAGTGAAGGTTTTGAAACCACCACAATATCTGCTTTTGAACGTCTGCGTGATATTGGTGTCATATTTGATGAACGTCTGGTGTCGCTGCGTTCCGGTGCGGATCAGGCTTCGTCCATTTTGCGTACATCCAGTGAGAATCTTCAATCCCGTGTTGAAGATATCGAGCGTGCGGCGACTTCAGCCAGCAACAAGATGCGTGAGATCGAGGATTCACTGGAAGATCAATCATCGGATATCCACCTGATGACCGATCATGCTTTGCTGAAGATCGAGAATGTCCAGAAAGCTGTAAACGAGCAATTCCATGAACTTTCGCAATCTGTCGGTCAGGCCGTGGCCCGCTTGCAGAATGTAGGCTCGGAGCTTGGTAAGTCTGCCGACAAGGTTAATGAAACAGCCGATAATGTTGTTGATCGTTTTGAAGTAGTGGGCGCCAAGGCTCGTGATGAGGCCGAGAGCTTGCAGAAGGCGGCAAACAACACAACGCAACTGACGCAGATTCTGGTTTCGAAAGTTGTCGATGAGTCCCAGAACCTGCTGCAGAATGCAAAAGAAGCCCTGATGGATCTGAAGACAACAAGCGATAGCTTCGAGTTGAAGAGCCGCGAGGTTTCCGAGCAAATGAGTGCAGCCCTGCGTACATCACAGAATTACGGTGAAGACCTGAAACGTCAGGCTTATCTGGTGGCTGATGCTTCGACAGATGCTGCCGACCAGATCAGCAAGTCTGTATCCGAATTGGGCCAACGTCTTGAAAGCCTCAAGGATACATCCGATAACGTGCGCGGTTCTATCGGCAAGTCACGTGACTTGTTGGCTGAAGAGTCCGAGCGTCTGGTATCCGTTACCACGGCGGCGGTCAGGGCCGCCGATGAAGCTGCGGCTTCGTTCGGCAGACAATCAAACATCCTGTTCAAGGCTGTTCAGGATGCGACTTACAACGCTGAAAAGATCCGTCGTGAAGAGGGTCGTGTACAGCGTGATGCATTCTTGAGCGCTGCCAAGTTTATCGTTGAAAGCTTGCATTCTCTGTCGGTCGATCTGACCCGTATGATGGATGGTGAAGTATCTGAAAAAACATGGAAAGCCTTCCAGAAGGGTGATGTTGGGGCCTTTACCCGTCGTCTGGCCCAATTGGGATCGGAAATGCCGATTGATCGTATCCGTGCAAAATTTGCGGACGATACGGAATTCCGTACCTACGTACAGCGTTTCATCCGCCAGTTTGAGGAGCTGTTCGAGCAGGCTGTGGCAAATGATCATGGTGATCTGCTGGCTTCGACATTCACATCAAGCGACATTGGCGCACTATATGTGACACTGTGTCAGGCAGCAGGCCGTGAGCCCCGCTTGAAACATGAAGACAGGCAAGCTGCTTAATATTTCGTAAAATATTGAAAATAAATAGTTTTTCGCAAAACGGGGGTTGAGTAGACCCCCGTTTGTGCTGATAATCTTTTATTGATAATTTTTGCCTATCCTTTTCTAGAGAGACATTAAAAGCTCATATCTATGGGGGAGCCCTTTTAAATGCCCAAGACCAAGTTTTGCCAAGGAATTTCTGATATTTCAGATAGTTACAGCGCCTTTATTATTGATCAATGGGGGGTGCTGCACAACGGTGAGAAAGTATATGACGGCGTTGTTGAATGCCTGAAAGAGCTGAAAGGGCGTAACAAGCACATCATTATTCTGTCCAATTCCGGCAAAAGAGCCGAAGAAAACATCAAACGTCTGCAGGAACTGGGGATTGGTCCGAACCTGTATGACGACATGGTGACCTCGGGCGAGATTACGTGGCAGGGCTTAAAAGACCAGAATGATGGTTTCTTCACCAATATAGGTAAAAAATGTTTCCTGATCAGCCGCGGTGGCGACCGTTCGATTGTCGAAGGACTGGATATCGAAGTTGTAGACAAGATCGAAGATGCCGAATTCCTGTTGATCAGCGGCAGCGATGCCCCGCAAAAGACGATGGTTGATCACTATGAACCGATTTTGCGGACAGCCATTCGCAAGCGTCTGAAAGCGATTTGTGCAAACCCTGATAGTCAGGCGCTGATTGGCGAAAGCTATGTTTTGGGGCCAGGGATGATTGCCCGTCGTTATGAAGATTTTGGCGGTGTTGTCCACTATATCGGCAAGCCCCACCGTCCGATCTATCAGCACTGCATCAAAATATTGCAAGCCAAGCAGATTTATCCGGGTGATACGGTGATGCTGGGTGATACCATGGCGCATGATATCTTGGGCGCGGCATCGGTCAATATCGATACCTGTCTGGTGAAGAGCGGTTTGCATTACGGCACTTTCAAAAACTGCAAAACGCCGGGCGAGGTGGACAGGGCTTTGAGTGTGCTGGTTCTCCAGTACAACAATATCCGTCCGACCTATCTTGTGAACCGCATCAATTGGGGCAAGGCGCTGCCGGACCGTAAGCACAAGAAGCGCAAATCGGCGTAATCTCAGCTATTTCTTGAGCAGAAACTCGGTGGCCGACATAAGCTCGGGCAGCTTGCGCGCAACTGATTCCTCACCCTCTTTAATCAGCTCCTGCGCTTTTTCAAATTCGAGCAAACCAATATGGCCAATACGGGGCTTGATATGAACGTCCGGTGGGTCACCCGCCAGACGTGAGCGGGTCAGACGGTCCTGAATAATATTCAAAGATGAAACCATTACCCCAAACAGGCTGGGGTCATTTCCATCGCGACGGAACATTCGTCTGGTAAGGCTTGACGTACCAAGGGCTTCTTCGGCTTGCTCCGATATATCGGGGTCACCAAAGACATCAAAGCCCAAAACGGTCTGGTACCCTGTGCCAGGTTTGTTGGCTTTACCGATCATGTCGCCGTTCAGATCTACTGCCACGGTCAGTCGTGCCCCCAGAGCCTGACAGGCGGATACAGGAACAGGATTAACCAGCGCACCATCAATCAATGTGCGATCATTCAGTTTTACCGGAGGAAAAACTCCGGGCAGGGCAAACGATGCCCGCATAGCATCTACAAAACGGCCTTTCCTGAGCCAGACTTCGTGACCGGTTACAATATCGGTCGCAATCCCGACATAGGGAAAGCCCATATCTTCGATCATCATGTCGCCAAAATGTTCTTCAAGCACGCCTGAAAGTTTGCGGCCGCCAATAAGTCCAGCACTGCGGACCCTGAAATCCAGATAGCTGAAAATCCGCCGACGATTAAGTGAAAGCGCCCATTCTTCCAACTCATCAAGCTTGCCTGCCAGATAACATCCACCGACAACGGCACCAATTGATGTTCCTGCGACTATACCGGGCTTGATTCCATAACGTGTCAGGGCCTTTAAAACGCCGATATGGGCAAAACCACGGGCCATGCCGCTGCCCAAAGCCAGACCGATAGCGGGCTGGGGCGCAGATTTGGGCGCAGTTTGAGGGGTCTCGGGTGGCAAATCAGACATTCAGCTTGCGGGCCTCCATTCTTATAGGGTATCACATTTCCATGTCTGATCCTACGTCTAAGCCTTTGAGCCCAATGGACTCTTCTACCCAAACCCTGATGCGGCGACTGCTGAAGGACTATGTACGTCCTTACACAAGGCTTTTGTGTTGGGCGCTGTTCTTTATGATCCTGTCGGCGGCTATGACAGCGGCTTTTGCCAAGCTGGTCGAGCCTGTACTTGATCAGGTATTGGTGAACGGCAACAGGGCCATGATCGTACCGGTCAGTGTGGCGGTCTTTGTGGTTTTCCTGATCAGCGGACTTGCGACCTATATCCATACATTGCAGATGAACAAAATCGGCCAGTCGATTGTGGCTGATATCCAGCGCGATCTTTTCCGCCGCTTCATGGGTCTGGACCTGCGCTTCTTTCATGATAATCCGAGTGGAGAACTGGTATCGCGTATCGTCAACGATGTGAATGTTTTGCGGGCGACGGTTTCCGACGGCCTGACAGGAATAGGAAAAAACCTGCTGACACTGATCTTGCTGATGGGCCTGATGTTCTGGCAGGACCCTGTCCTGACGGGGATTGTGTTTATTGTATTTCCTGTTGCGGCCTTTGCTGTCGGCAAAGTGGGCAAGAAATTGCGTGCCATCTCGCGTAGCATGCAGGAAGAAACCGCAACCATGACCTATACGCTGGGGCAGATATTTCAGGGCATCCGTCAGGTTAAAGCCTATGGCCGAGAAGATTATGAGGCCGAGCGTGCCGGTAAAGTAATCGAGCGTGTGAAAAAGCTTTCTATTAAAGGAACCCGTGTGGGCACATTGACTACGCCTCTGAACGAGGCCCTTCTCGGTATAGCGCTGATGAGCGTCATTATGTATGGCGGCTTTCATGTGACGACAGGAGATTTGACTGCTGGTGAATTGATGTCGTTCATTACCGCTTTTGCCCTTTCGTATGAGCCGATCAAGCGTCTCTCAAAGCTTTATAATACGATCCAGCAAGGTATGGGGGCGGCAGACCGTATCTTCTCGATGATGGATCGCGAAGCTGATATTCAGGATATCGCCGGAGCATCAACCTTAAAAGTCAGTCAGCCTGAGATAGCGTTCAATGATGTATGCTTTGATTATAATTCTGGTGAACCTGCGCTTGAGCACGTATCGGTTACGATTCCTTCCGGAAAAATGACGGCGCTTGTGGGGCCTTCTGGTGCGGGCAAAACCACAATCATGAACTTGATCCCGCGTTTTTACGATGTGAAGTCCGGACAGATCAGTATTGATGGTATGGATATCCGCGATGTCAGTCTGGTAAGTCTACGTCAGCAGATTGCCTTTGTGTCGCAGGATATTACGATTTTTGATGATACCGTTATGGCGAACATTGCCTACGGTGATACATCTGCCACAGAAAATGACATTATTGCGGCGGCCCGTTTGGCGGCGGCCCATGATTTCATTATGGCTTTACCGCAAGGGTACAATACGGTTCTGGGCGAGGATGGCGTGAAGCTTTCGGGGGGCCAGCGGCAACGTCTGGCCATCGCGCGCGCTGTCCTGCGAAATGCCCCTATCTTGCTGCTCGATGAAGCAACGTCGGCACTGGATAATGAGTCAGAACGTTTAATTCAGGCTTCATTGAATGAGTTGCAAAAGGGCCGGACGACATTGGTGATTGCCCACCGCCTTTCAACGGTACAGCATGCCGACCAGATTGTTGTTCTGGAGGCGGGGCGTGTCGTGGAAACGGGTACCCATCAATCGCTGCTATCCAAGGGTGGATTATATTCACGTATGTATGCGGCAGGTTTGAATGAAAACACCTGACAAGCTTAGTAAAATAGATTGGCAAAGACATGGAAAGCGTTGGCTTTTTGCCTATGCCGTTCTTGTCGTTATTATGTATGCAACCCAGCGCAACTACATGTATGTCCCTTATGATGTTTTTCCAAACCCGACTTTGATCGGTGTAGGGGATATGGATGTTATTACGGTGAAGACAGCCGATGGTCTTGAAATCAGGGGGCTCTATAAAGGACCTGCCCAAGCCGACAAGCCTGTTATTATTCATTTTCATGGTAATGGCGGCAGTATTGCCATCAGGGGTTACCGCGCCCGCGATTATATAGATCATGGCGGGTATGGATATATGCTGGCCGAGTACAGAGGTTATGCCGGAAACCCTGGTAAGCCAACGGAGCAGGGGCTGTATGAAGATGCCCGTGCTTATATTAAATGGCTTGCCCATAATCAAAAAATTCCTGTTTCGCGCATGGTTTTCTATGGGGAGTCTTTGGGGACGGGTATTGCCACACAAATGGCCCTCGAATTTCCTGATGTACGGGCACTGGTACTGGAGGCACCCTATACCTCGATGGCGGCTGTTGCCCAGAGGCACATGTTCTGGCTTCCTGCTTATTGGTTGGTCAAGGATCGTTACAATAATATTGACCGGATTGAACGGGTCACGGCTCCCTTATTGGTGTTGCATGGGCAGAAGGACAGCATTGTGCCGTTTTCCCATGGAAACAGTGTCTATGAACGTGCCAGAACCCAGAAGCGATTTGAGATTTTTTCCGAAGGCGGGCACGTCAATTTGTATAATTACAATGCGGGCGGCAAGGTGCGCGATTTTCTGGCTGAACTTGTCAGCAATTAATACTATTCTTGATCTCACTGCTGATTCATTTTTGGGAAGGTGACCGTTATGGCCTGTGGCGATATTATGAATAAAAATCCTCTGACGCTGAAACCGGAAACAACGGTTGAGGATGCTTTGGCCCAAATGAAAAAGGCAGGCGTTAAGGCCGCCGCTGTTACGGATACAGGTGGAACGGTTATGGGACTGTTCAGCGTCAGAAACCTGATTGAAAGTATCCTCCCGATTTCAATGGTATCGGAATCAGGGCTTGCCGGTGTGATGATCGAAGCCGCACCGGGTTTGAACCTGCGTTTACAAAAGGTGATGCTGCAATCTGTGGCCGCTGTCATGGATCGCAGCTTTTCTTCTGTTTACCCCGATACCGCCGAAGTACAGGCCGCCCGTATGGTTGCGCAGAATGGCGAGATGGTTATTGTCCTCGATGAAAATACCGGCATTCTGAAAGGGGCTATCACTGATGAGGATCTCGTGAGTGGCCTTCTGTCCATGGGGCAAGCCAGGCAAAAAACGGCCTAAAGAAAGATGTCTTTTCTGATGGCAGTAAAACGTTCTTTCTATTTTGTGGCTGTGCTGGCGGTTATATTTGCCGCTACGGGCTATCTTCTGTGGGGGAAGGGTTTTCTATCGGCAAGCGCCCAGAGCGTTCATACTGAAAAAATTCTGATCAAAACAGCTGATGGCAAAAGCCATGCTTTTCATGTCGAGTTGGCCTTAACGCCAGCGCAGCAGGCTTATGGTCTCATGAACCGGAAATCCATGCCCAAGGATTACGGTATGTTGTTTGTTTTTCAGACGGATGCCCACAGATCGTTTTGGATGAAAAATACGCTGCTTCCGCTAGATATGGTTTTTATAAAAAATGACGGTACGATCGGGCACATTCATGAAAATGCCATTCCTCATGATCTGACCCCTGTTTTGTCGCAGGGAAAGGCGAGAGCTGTTCTGGAAATTAATGGTGGGGTTTCTTCCAGGTTGGGAATTAAGCCCGGGGACAAGGTTATTCATAAGATTTTTGATGTTGGGTCTTAATAATCTTAAAATTCCAGTTTTCTTTCATAATTCATAGTGTTAATGTGGCGCCTGTCGTCGGGGTGTAGCGCAGTCTGGTAGCGCATCTGGTTTGGGACCAGAGGGCCGGGAGTTCGAATCTCTCCACCCCGACCACTTCAAGACTTCGAGGTTAAGACATGACCAGCGTCCGGATCTACAAACCCTCTAAATCAGCTATGCAATCTGGCCGTGGCAAGGGACAGAAATGGGTTCTGGAAACAGAAACCACGACGGCACGCCAGCCGGAAAACCTGATGGGTTGGGTTAGCTCCGGCGATACGCTTAATCAGGTCAAGATTTCATTTGATACTCTTGAGGATGCTATTAAGCACGCCGAGACCAAGGGCTGGGCGTATAGTGTTTCACTGCCACAGGAGCGTAAAGTGCGCCCGCGGAATTATGCCGATAACCATCGTTATGTTCCGGCAGAGAAAAGGTCATAGGATATTTCAAGGAATTCCTGAAGAGGATTCCAGCAGGCGCCCGTAGCTCAACCGGATAGAGCACCTGCCTTCTAAGCAGGGGGTTGCAGGTTCGACTCCTGCCGGGCGCGCCATTCTTTTTTACCTGATCGTATCTTCATATTTTTTTGAATCGTATCGCTTTATATATCTCGCTTAAAAGAACAAGGGGGATAGAGGCCGTGGCAATCAATAGCCATTCGGACCAGCCTAGCGGTACAGTATTAAAAACTTCTCGTAATGCAGGGATGTAGAGGGTTGCCATATGTAGCACAATCATCGAGAAAACAGCCGCGATAAGCCAGGGATTGGAGTGCAAGCCCAGCCTGTACAGAGGGGTTTGCGGGCTACGAAAGTTCAGAACCAGTATATTTGAAAGTATTACAAGGGTCGTAAACGCGATTGTATTGGCAGTTTCATATGATGTACCCAAGTGATATCCATAAAGAAGCAATGTAATCAGGGAAATATAAGAGCCGAATAGAGTTAGAAGCAGAATGCTTGCTTTATCAAGCAGGGGTTGATCCAGATAGCGCGGTGGCACATTCATAATATTTTTTTCTGCCTTTTCAACGCTCAGAGACAGTGCTGTTACGCTGTCTGTCACAAGATTAATCCAGAGAATTTGCAGAGGGTATAAAATTAAAGGCATCCCCAATAATATGCTTATGAAGATTGTGATTGTTTCACCAACATTTGATGAAATGAGGTACTGCACTGATTTTCTTATATTGGCGTACTGTCTCCGGCCTTCTTCAATGGCATCAATTATGGAGGAAAAGTTATCATCTGACAAAATCATATCGGAGGCGCCCTTGGCAACATCAGTGCCACGAATACCCATGGCTATACCAATATCAGCTTGCTTCAAGGCGGGAGCATCGTTAACACCATCGCCCGTCATAGCGACCAGATGATTTGCTGATTGCAGTATCCTGACAATACGATACTTATCCTCGGGCACAGTACGTGCGAAAACAACATTCTCATCAAGAAGATGTAAAATTTCCTTATCATTCATATTTGCCAGATCGGCTCCATTGATGGCTTTATTAGCCCCAAAGCCAATTTGGTTTGCTATGGCAAGTGCAGTATCGGGTGAATCCCCTGTGATCATGACTACGCGAATGCCGGCACTGAGCGCCCTCGCCAGAGCTGGTTTTGTCTCTGGTCTGGGGGGGTCAATAATCCCGGCTATACCCAGAAAGACGAGTTCTGTTTCTGATGTTTCCTCATCAATTTCACTGCAAAAACTGATGGTCTTTCTGGCAATCGCTAAAGTGCGAAGACCTTCCTGTGCGAATTTCTGATGGGCCTGAATAATATTATGGCGCATTTTATCGTCAAGAGAGTACTCGCGGTCTTCAATCAAGATATTTTTCGCGTGACGCAGCAATATCTCAGGGGCGCCCTTTACATGCACGACTAAGCCGGTTGACGTCTTTTCAACAACGCTCATGCGCTTGCGCTCCGAGTTAAAAGAAAACTCTCCTGCAATCTCTACAGGATGATCTTCCAGCGCTGCCTTCTTTGCCAGTGTAATAAATGCCGCCTCTGTGGGCGAACCCAGCGCTGTCCATCCTTTATCTGTTTTTGCTATGAGTGCATGGTTGCATATGCGAGCTGTTTCCAGAAATGCCTTGATGCCAGCATCGGCGAGAGGATCAATATCCTTGCCGTCCCGCATGAACGATCCGGAAGGCTCATAGCCAACGCCAGATACATTAACGATCCCGTTACCCAACCATATTTTCTGTACAGTCATTTCATTTTTGGTCAGCGTGCCCGTTTTGTCTGTACATATAACTGTTGCGGCCCCCAGTGTCTCGGCTGTCTGCAGGTGGCGCAATATGGCTTTACGCTGCGCCATAATCCGTACACCCAGTGCCAATGTAATTGTTACCACAGCAGGAAGGCCCTCAGGTATGGCTGAAACTGCCAAAGCAATACCCGACATGAGCATCTGTAGTGCGGGTTTACCATTAATCCAGCCTATCACCATGATTGCGGTGATTACAAAAGCCACAAGGACCGTTAGTTGTTGTGCGAGTTTGGATAGTTGACGCTGTAGCCGTGTTGATGTCTCGTGAATTTGCTTTGTCAGTGTGGCAATCCGCCCAAACTCTGTATTCAGACCTGTAGCTGTAACAACACCTAGTGCATTTCCATTTACAATATGCGTCCCCATCCAGACCATACAGGAGCGGCCAGAAATATGAGTATCTTCGGGTACGGGCGCGGTGCTTTTTTCTACAGATGTGGATTCCCCGGTAAGGGCAGACTCATCGGCTTTTAGGTTGGCAGCTTCAATAAGCCGGATATCGGCAGGGACGGCATTACCACTATCAAGTAATACAATGTCACCCGATACGAGAAGCTCTGCATCAATTGTCTGCATCAATCCATCACGAATGACCCGGCATCGCGGACTCAGCATTTTGCCAAGGTTCTGAAGGGCCGTCTCGGCCTTCCATTCCTGAATGAAACCAAGAATGCCATTAAGGGCTATAATTGCCAAAATGGCCGCTGCATCTATTAAATCCCCCAGAGCATAAGAGAGCAAAGCCGCCAATCCCAATATTATAATAAAAAAATTGGAAAACTGGCGCAGCAGGATTTTAGGCCAGCGCAGAGGCTGGGCCTGTATAATTTTGTTGGGTTCCTGTAATGCGTAACGCTCCGAAACCTGACTTGTCGAGAGGCCCTTGGAGGAGTTTGTTCCCAAAGCCCGTAAGGTTTCATCAGGTGAGGCGGTGTATAAAAGTTTCATGACTGGAGACTATACCTGACAGAGTGCCCCTGTATTGATTAATGTCAGTGTGCAAGGTTGTTTTTAATATAATTCCGCAGGCCATTTTACCGAATCATATTTTCTGCTATACCAGCTAACCTTGCTGTTGATGTATTTCAATATACACTTACTCTGTACTATTTAAGCGCTCGATTAAAGGCTTTGATTGCATGACATTTGAAATTGCCATCGTACTCATAACAGGAGTGCTGTTATTCAGCTTGCTGATCCGCCAATCAGCTCCCATGGAGGTTCTAGCTCTGGGGGCTGTGGCTGTTCTTATGGTTGCAGGCGTTTTGCAAACCAAAGACGTGTTGTCTGTTTTCGCCAATCCGGCGGCGATGACTGTCGCCAGTATGTTTGTCATCAGTGCGGCACTCGAGCGGACGGGTGTGATTGACTTTCTGGGTAAGGCCGCTATCAGGCTTTCAAAGATTAATATCTATCTGGCTTTTTCCCTGATATTTCTTGCAGTGTTTCTGGGGTCTTTCTTTATCAATAATACGACTGTTGTGCTGATAACCATTCCGGTTCTTGTGATGTTTGCCAGGCACGTCAATCTATCGGCTTCCAAATTTCTTATTCCGCTTTCCTATATTTCTATTTTTGGGGGCACGTGTACCCTGATCGGCACATCAACAAATCTCTTGGTTGATGGCGTTGCCCAGCAGATGAATGTCGAACCTTTCGGGATGTTCGAGATGTTTGTGCCAGGGGTGTGTATGGCATTGGTTGGTGCGGCATATTTATTTATTGCAGGAAGATTTCTGCTGCCGGACCGTCAATCTTTGATGGATATTTATAACAAAAATATATCCCGCAAATTTGTTTCCCAGATTGTGATTACGCCAGACTCAAAGCTTGTAGGAAAAACCATAGTAGAAAGTGGCCTTACACGCGTAAACGGCTTTGAAATCATGCGCCATGTTAAGCATGGACAGGAAGATGCGGCCCGTCGTTATAAGAAACTCAGCCATTCCGATATCGCGGCTATTTTGAGAACGCGGTTTTCAGCAGATCCTGCCGCAGGTGTGGCGGGAAATGAAGTAGATGTGCAGGCAATTTTACAGGTTGGCGATACGCTTGTTTTGCTATCAGATCAAAAAAATCTGATCAATCTGACCGACGCGCATGAAGTCTTGGGAGGTACCGATTTTGTAGCGGATGATACTGTAACGATGGAGGCAATTCTGGCGCCTGGCTCACGTTTCATAGGAAGGATTATTGGGCGCATCAATCGTTTTAATGCCTATGGCGTGCAAATCTTGGCCGTACACCGGACAGATAATAATCTCCTTGATGACTTTGATACAGTACGGTTATCAGCGGCGGATACCGTTCTTATCCGTGGGGAAGAAGCCCGACTGATGGATATGATTGATAATCATGAGGTTGTGAACCTGACCAAGCCTGAGCACGAGCCATATAAAAAGCGACACGCCTTATTGGTAGTAGCTGCATTGGTTGCGGCCATCCTGTCAGCTTCGTTTGGTTTGATGCCAATTGCGGGGGCAGCCTTTATTGCGGCCATATTTGTAGTGGTTACGGGTTGTCTTAATATCAAGGATGCCTATTCATCGCTTCACGGGAACGTTCTTTTTCTTATTTACGGTATGCTGGCGTTTAGTGTTGCCATGCAGAATTCGGGTGCGCTGGCCTTTATTGTCGAGGCCATCATGGTTCATAGTGAATCCTGGCCGCCGCTTGTCGTTTTTGCCATTTTATATTTGCTGACATCCATCATAACCGAGTTCCTGAGCAATAACGCCGCCGCTGTCATGTTGACGCCGATTGCCGTGGGATTGGCGATGGAGATGGGGGTTGATCCCAAGATATTTGCCATGGCGGTGATGTTTGCCGCCAGTGCCAGTTTTGCTACGCCGATCGGCTACCAGACCAATACACTGGTCTTTAATGCCGGTGGCTACAAGTTCAAGGACTTCCTGAGGGTGGGCCTGCCGCTTAACATCATCATGTGGCTGGCAGCCATAGTGATTATTCCCCATTTTATGGGCCTTTAAGTCATTTGGCAGCCCTTAGGGTTATTTTCCAATAATCGGAATGCACAAAAAAAGGTCCGGAGACCTTTTGGATCTCCGGACAAACGGCGGTAATAGAGGGTGTGTACATTCTTTATATGCCACTTCCGGATTCACTGCAAGAGGAAAAGAGGGGATTTTAAATTTTTTTTATCCAGTTTCGAAACTTTCTGGAATATTAAGAAGAGGGCTGAAGTTATATCTAAATAAAATCAGAAGAAATAAGTAAATATTACATTAGATTTAGTAATTCTGGACTTATGTAACTATTATTATGCTGTTTTTTTTATATATTTAACTTTGTTTACTTGAATAGTTACTAAATATAGTTCCGATTTTAAAAATTGTGATTAGGCATTATGCAAGATATACCCTTAAGAAAAGATGTATTACTCGGGCCTCTGCATAGATTTTTTTGCATGGCTGGGGTATTGTTTTTCATATATCTGAAATGAGGTTGCTGAAAGTTTTGGGGCAGTAAAAAGGGCTGATTGATTCTCAAAATACCTGAAAGTGATTCCTCTGCCTGTTAAGAGCGCCGCTTGAAAATCCAGAAGTTTGGGTAAGGGGTGTTTGGGAAGTCCTAAAGACAAATTGTATAATGATGGTAGCATGTTACTTCTTATCTGCATTTCGCAACTTAAGATAGGTATGTCTACCCCTAAGATAGCCCAATGACAGAGCCAAAAATCGAATTTTGTTAAGGGTCATGACTTTATCCTGAAACTGGGAGTACATGACATGACACAAGAAACTACACAAACAACATTACAGGATCAGGGACGTTTTGAAGTATCGGTTGAGGGCTTTGAAAGTGCAATCAAAGGGATTTCGGCAAACAGTATTCTGGATTTCGATCTGAAGGAATTTTTCCCGCAGGCATTTGTTCAAAACACCAATGTGCCGCGCTCGCTCGCACGACTGCTGCGCAAAAATTGTGATGAAATTCTGGATCAGTATCGCGGGGTTTACGCCAATACCCAGGGCGGTGCTTTCAGGCTCTATTTTTATGATATTCCGGCAGCCATGGGCAAGATCAAGTTGGAGATGATCATTGATCGCATGAAGGAAAGTGTTGAGATTGCGGAGGGGCACTCCACAGGTCCTGCAGAGATTATAAAGGTAGATGAAAGCACGGATGTGGCAAAAAATGCTCCCAAAAAAGTAGGGCAATCAAATGCGGATGTTAGCCGTATTTTGAAGGAGGGACTGGGCAGTAATCCCAATCTCGAGACTTTCCATTTCTGGCTTAACCGCGTGATGCAGGATATGCTGCATAGTGGGCAGAAGCTGCCATTGACGCGTGATATGGCTGATTTGGCTTCCAAATCCGATATACATTTCCTGCCATTCTGGAACTATGACAGTCAGATTATGTCGGGATCAATGGTTGTGGTGCGCGGCAATATTCCGGCATCCCAATATAATGATGGTGAAATCCCCCGTCAGGATCTGGCAGGATTATTTGCGGCTTGTCTGCAAATCAGGGGCTTACAACTCAAGGGCTCAAATGCCCTAGCTGTTGTTGATTTCAGGGTACAAACCTTGCAGGACAAGGATTGCAGTGAATTTTTGCTGGTGTTCTTCAAAATGTTGCCGCCAGAGATCAAGCGCAGTCTGATCATCGAGATCAAGGGGATGCCATCCAGTGCTGTGCCAACATCACTGATCACCACGATTGAGAGGATGAGCGGCTTTGTAAGGGCCTATAGTTTTGATACTGGCATTCTCGCCAATATCAGCTATCAAAGAAGCTTCCCGAAATTGCACGCTTGCGGCTTTGATGTTTCTGAAGTGCCGATGCCCACAGAAGAGCTTGTCAGGCTGATTAACAAATATGCGGAGAACCAGAAGAAACACGGCGTAAAATATTATATCAAGGGCGTTTCTTCGGCCGAGGTGTTTGATGCGGCGGTGAAGGCCGGTTTCAACTATGTCTCGGGTAATTACATCAGGCCCGCACAGAAGATCTGCTGGCCAGCCCAGCAAATGACAATTGCCATGATTAAAAACCCGGGACCTCTGGCTCGCAGTAGCAGCAATGTTTCAGCGGCAGCTTCTGAAAAGACATCAAGATCCGGAGAGGGCCAGCAACTCAGCAAGAATTGAGTACCGAAGGCGCATAATTGATAATTTCAAGAATATGGTTCTAAAACATAGTGTTAGGACCATATTTTTTATGGTGTTTTATCCTGTAATTAATTGCATTATCGAAACTATGCCCCTATAATCCCTCCCGAATAGCGGTTTGCCAGTCCTCGGGAGGGATTAAGAATGAGCATCGAAAAGAAAAAGCAGATCATTGACGCTGCCCTCGGGCGGGAACCTGCCGATCTTGTTATCAAGAATGTCTCCATTCTAAACGTCGCCACCGGTTCTTTAGGGGTAGGGGATATCGCGATTACCAACGGCCAGATCGTGGGCACTTACGATAGCTATCAGGGAAAAGAGGAAATCGATGGCACAGGACTGACCGCTGTTCCGGGCTTTATCGATACCCATATCCATATCGAGAGCACGGCGCTTACACCGCATGAATTTGATCGCTGCGCGCTGCCGCTCGGTACCACCACAGTGATGTGCGATCCGCATGAAATTGCCAACGTGCTGGGCAAACCGGGTATCCAGTATTTCCTTGATTCAGCCGAAAATGCATTGATGGATGTTTTTGTTCAGCTTTCGCCTTGCGTGCCTGCAACCCAGATGGAAACATCGGGCGCTGTTCTGAAGGCCGCCGATTTGTTGACTTTTAAGGATTATCCCACGCGCCGTGACCGTCCGCGCGTTTTCGGCTTGGCCGAATTCATGGATATTGGCGGCGTTCTGGGGAAAGACAAAGATGCTCTCGATAAACTGGAAGCATTCGATGGCCAGCATGTGGGCGGGCATTTGCCGGGTATTCGCGGCAAGGCCCTGAACGGCATGGCCAACTTTGTTTGTGATTGCCATGAATCAACCAGCCATGAAGAAGGTTGGGAAAAGCTGGAAAAGGGCATCCATGTCTTTATTCGTGAAGGGACCGCCGCCAAGAACCTTGCGGGCCTTTTTAATCTGATCAATACCTATACGGCACCGCGTCTGGGCTTTTGTTCCGATGACCGCAAGCCTACAGATATGCGCCGTGAAGGCCATATTGATCATTTGATCCGTTCTGCCATTGCCAAGGGCTTGGATGAACGTGCCGATGAATTGGCTGATCCTGCCAAGCGTCGCGAATTTGTGGCCTCGGTTTACCGGATTGCCACATTGTCTGCGGCCGAAGGTTATGGTTTGCGTGACCGCGGTCTGATTGCCCCGGGACGCCGTGCCGACATCGTGCTGTTGAATGATCTGGAAAGCTGCGCCATCCAGAGTGTATTGAAGGATGGGAATGTTATTACTGAAGAGAGCTTCGCAAGCCGCCAGAAAATTGACCCTGTCGGTTATGGTTCGGTCAAATTGAAAGAAGTAACCGCAGATGACTTTGCTGTCACCGCAACAGCAGGGCAGGCGATTGATGTGATCGGTCTGGTTCCGAATGAAATCGTGACAGATCATTTGAAAGAGATTCTGCCCGTGGATGCCCAAGGGTTTATCCAGCCTGATCCGGCCCGTGACATACTGAAAATTGCCGTGCTGGAACGCCATGGCAAGAACGGCAATATTGGCCGCTGCTTTGTGAAGGGTTTTGATCTTGATGGCCTGACACTGGCCTCCACCATCGGCCACGACAGCCACAACATTACGGTTGTTGGTGAATCCGATGATGATATGGCTGTGGCGGTTAACCGTCTGCGCGAAATTCAGGGGGGATTTGTCGCCGTGAAAGATGGCGTGGTTGCCGCCGAAGTGCCTCTGCCTGTTGCGGGACTGATGTCGGATAAGCCGTATGAGGAGGTTATTGATGATCTGGACCAGATGGCCAAGGTTGTCGAACCGAAAAAGTTTCTGACACTGGCATTTCTGTCCTTAAGTGTTATTCCCAATCTAAAAGTGAATGACTGGGGGATCACAAAATTTGATCCTGCCAATGGCGACTTGGGACCCGCCCTGATTGTTGACCAGCGCAAAGGGTCAGCGCTGAGGCCTTAGGGGCTTAGATGCAATTGTTTGAGGATCTATCGATAGTCTTTTTTCTGAGTTTAAGTATGGAATAGCTAGCCAACGTATGATGACAATACGTGCCCAGTGAAATTGAATTTTTCAAAGAATGTGTCGGTAAATAAAGGAGTGAAATAAATTGGAAATTTTACTTCTAATATTTGTTTCCGTGGTTCTAGTTGGATGTGTTGTCTATCAAGACAAGCAGTATAAAAAGACAGCCTATTATCAAGTTACAAAAAATCCATACTCTTCCGTTAAATATAATAAAGGTATGTACGGTGAGTACTATGCCTATAAGCGTTTACAGGCTCTTGAAGAAGGAGGTAGTAAATTTCTTTTCAATCTCTACATTCCGAGAGGGAATGAAAAAACAACTGAAATTGATATGCTTTTGGTTTGTTCAAAAGGTCTTATTGTTTTTGAAAGCAAGAATTATAGTGGTTGGATTTTTGGAAATGAGAAAAATAAGAACTGGACGCAAACCTTTCCAGCGGGCAGGGGGAGAAGTCACAGGGAACGTTTTTATAATCCAATTATGCAGAACGCTACTCACATTAAACATTTAAGGCGTATTGTAGGTGATAATATCCCTATTTATTCAATTATCGTTTTTTCGGATCATTGTACCTTGAAAGATGTATCTGTTTATAGCGATGTACAGGTTGTACAAGGTTACGAAATTTTCTCTGTAGTTAATAGGTTGCTTAATCAAAAGCCTGATTGTTTAGGTGAGATGCAAATTACCCAGCTCTATATTAAGCTCTATCCCTATTCTCAGGTTGGTAGTGAGGTGAAAGAAAAGCATGTTGAGGTTAATGGCCTTTAATTTACCTAGCCTCTTCAATTATTAATAATATAGGCCTTATATAACTGGATTGCTGAAAATGGCGGATGAGGTGAGATTCGAACTCACGGAGGGCTTGCACCCTCGCCGGTTTTCAAGACCGGTGCATTCAACCACTCTGCCACTCATCCGCATAGAATATTTTTGCATTAAATCAACAAGATAAATAATTTTGTTAATGTAATACATTAAAAGAGCCGGCGTGGGTTGACGAAGCCGCGCTCTCTGACGCAGTGTTTTAGCGAAGGAGATCAAAAGATGCAAGATGTGAATGGTGTTCCCCATATTACTCCACAAGAGGCGCGCGAATGGCAGAAAAGCGGGCGCGCGGTTCTGGTTGATGTGCGGGAACCTGTCGAGTTGGCGGCTGTGGCTATCGAGGGAGCGGTCAATGTTCCCGGGTCTTGTTTTAATTGTGAGGATGTACTGGCGGCGGCTGGCGATAAAGAGATTGTCTTCTTTTGCAAAATGGGTGGCCGTGCCATGCAGGCCCATCAGTATTTCACATCCTCTACAGGACGTCAGGCCGTTTGTATGGATGGCAGTATAACAGGATGGGCTGCCGCCGGATTACCTGTGACGGAAGAGTCTGCTGCCTAGATGATTTTTACCCTTTCCAAAATTTTTTGGCTTTTGGCGGCACCCGCCAACCTGATGGGGTTGTGCCTGCTTTTGGCGGGGGCGGGACGTTTGCTGAAATGGTGGAAATTCTCGGACTTCTTTTTCTATATCGGGATGACGCTTTTTGTAGTGTTTGGCGTGTTTCCTACGGGGCCTTCCCTTGTGGCATGGCTGGAAACACAGCATAGCCGTCCGGCCGATTTGCCGGATAAGGTAAAGGGCATCATTGTTTTGGGCGGGGCCTTTGATACGCGCCTTTCATACATTTATGGTGTGCCCGTGTTGAATGACGGGGTCGAGCGGGTTCTTGATGGTGCCATGCTGACGCGCTATTACGCAGACAGTACCCTATTGTTCAGCGGCGGAAGCGGGCGCCTGACCAATCGTGAAAGAACCGAGGCCGCCGATGCTGCCGATTTCCTTCGGCATTTTCCCGATATCAAGGACAGGGTGATTTACGAGGATCGCTCGCGCAATACATGGCAGAATGCTGCCTATAGCTATGAATTGGCCAAACCACAAAAGGGCGAGAAGTGGATTTTGGTGACGTCGGCCTATCACATGCCAAGGGCAAATATGATGTTCCGTCAGGCCGGATGGCCTGAACTGATACCATGGCCTACGGATTTCAGATCGGATGGTGAAGTTGATATGATTCCAAGAAAGTTTGATATTCTGGGGAACTTTTATCAAAGCCATGTTGCGGTAAAGGAAATTATCGGCCAGTTCGTTTATAAGACCCGATTGAAATATGGCATTTAAAGTTGTGGGAAGGGAGTTGTGTGTCTATGATGAAAAAAAATATGAAGAGCATCAGGGAGTATATAATGAAAGCCGGACGCACAGGCCTTTTTATGACAGTGACCGGACTGAGCATGCTTTTTGCGGCGCAGTCGGTTTATGCCCAGACAGATGAATTTCAGACCATTGTTGAGGATGTCAGAGCCGAAGCGCGGGCGCGTAATATCAGTGAGCGCACCATCAGTCGCGGTCTTGATGGTATTGAAGCCCTTCATGTGAAAAAATTTGAAACCAACCAGCCCGAGACCAGCCGCCAGATCAGCTTTGCAGAGTACTACGGTCGTAGAGCCACGCCTGCGGCGATTGCCAAAGGTCGTCAATTTATGCGCGATCATGCGCAGGCTTTCAGGAAGATAGAGCAGGAGACGGGTGTTCCTGCCGCTGTCATTGCCGCCATTTTAAGCATTGAGTCAAATTATGGCTCTAATACAGGCGATAAAAAAGTTATTCCTGCCTTGTTGACACTTGTCAGGGACGTAGAGGGCGATAGCAAACGCGCCCGTGATCGTCGCAAGATGTTCAAGGAGGAAGCCCTGCAGGCGCTCCAGCTATTGGAAGATGGCTATGACGAAATTGTAACGCGCAATGGTTCATGGGCGGGTGCGGTTGGCCCCGCCCAATTTATGCCTTCCAGCATCCGTAGCTATGCCGTTGATGGTGATGGTGATGGTCGCAAAAATATGTGGTCGGATTACGATGATGTTTTACCGTCGGTTGCAAACTTCCTTCACCGCAAGGGCTGGAATGCGGGTGAACGCTGGGGACGCAAGGTAACGTTGCCAGGTAACTTTGATAAAGCGCTTTTGACTGACACCCTGCTTGAACAGCACAACAAAACACCTGATGAATGGGCGGCTATGGGTGTGAAACAAGCCGATGGTTCGGCTTTGCCCCGCAACGGCACTATGCGCGCCATGCTGATTGCGCCGAATTATAACGTCAAAACAGGTGAGTTTAAGGGGCCTGTCTATATGGTCTATGATAATTTCCGCACTGTTATGCAATATAACAAGTCATACAAGTATGCTTTGACGGTTCTGCAGATGGCTGACATTATGGGGAAAGAGCCCGCACCGGCAGCAACAGTCCGTAAACAGGTTGTTGTTCCTGTGCCGCATAACGAACCTTATAACCCCTGATACACAAGTCCCGCGATGTTTCGTTTCTCCTTTTTACTGGCCGCCACAGTCCTGCTTTTGTCGGGTTGTACAGAAATTCAATATTTTGCCCATATGGGCAAGGAAATGGGCGGTACGCTTGATGGTCCCGTAACGTCTGCCCCATCCGGTTCTCAGGGTAATTTCAAGGTTGGAAAGCCCTACAAGGTCGATGGCCGCACCTACACACCAAAAGAGCAATATGACCTTGTCGAAACAGGGATTGCTTCATGGTATGGTCCGGGATTCCATGGAAAAAAAACCGCCAATGGCGAGCGCTTTGACAAGAACGAACTGACAGCGGCACACCGTACACTGCAGATGCCTTCGCTTGTGCGTGTGACCAATCTCGATAATGGCCGTTCGGTTGTTGTGCGGGTTAATGATCGTGGCCCTTTCAAACGGGGCCGCATTATTGATGTGTCGGAGAAGGCTGCCGAATTGCTTGCCTTTAAAGGGGCAGGGACGGCGAAAGTAAGACTGGAGGTTCTTACCGAAGAAAGTATGCGTTTGGCACAACTGGCACGTAGTGGTACCAGCACCAAAGGTTATGAAAATCAGGCAAATGCATTCTCGTCAGAATCTTCGGATGGCAGCTTCCATACAGCTTCCTACACAGCGGGTGATGCCCGTATGGCAGGCGTCGATAGTGAATCTCTGCCTGCAGGCCATATGAATAACGGCAATTTCTATCCCGATCCCATCGTCAGCCAGCGCCCTGTCCATGTCAGCAATATTTATGTTCAGGCTGGCTCATTCACAGTTTATGACAATGCCATTCATTTAAGGGATAAATTGGCGGCTCTGGATAATGCTACGGTGCAGACAACACAGGTCAAAGGCCAGACATTCTACCGCGTCAGGGTAGGTCCGGCGAACAGTGTTGATGCTGCCGACAGATTGCTGAGCAAGGTTGTGAATTCAGGCCACCGCGAAGCGATCATCGTGGTTGAATAATCCCCGAAAATCCCTATTCTGTGTCATTCCTTCAGAACTTTAGAGGACACTCATGAATAGGCCGTTTTTTTACATATTTATTGCTGTTTTGGTTATGATTTGCGTACCGTTTGGCTTTCAGGCCTCGGCGCAGGATACTGCAGCCAAGCAGGCGATTGTCATCGATTACAATACCGGCTTTGTGCTTTATGAAAAAAATGCCGACGAAAGAATGGCGCCATCCTCAATGACCAAGGTCATGACCACCTATCTGGCTTTTGATGCGCTGGATCAGGGACGTGTCACTCTTGAGCAGACATTCAATGTCAGCGAGAAAGCCTGGCGCACTGGTGGATCCCGTATGTTTATTGACGTTGGCAAGGATGTAAAAGTTGAAGATCTTCTGCGTGGTATGATTGTCCAATCAGGGAACGATGCCACAGTAGCGATTGCCGAAGGCTTGGGTGGTTCGGAGGAGACCTTTGTCGCCGCCATGAACCAGAAAGCAAAAGAGCTGGGCATGGCTAACACGCATTTTATGAATTCCCATGGTCTGGCTGAAGAAGAACATTACTCAACCGCACGTGATCTTGGTATCCTTGCTGTGCGCAGTGTTAATGATCATCCTAAGTATTATCACTATCACGCCGAGAAGGAATTTACCTTCAATAACATCAAGCAGGCTAACCGCAATCCTTTGCTGTTCCGTAATATTGGTGCTGATGGTCTTAAAACGGGCCACACAGATGCTGGTGGCTATGGTTTGATTGGTACGGCTGTTAACGATAAAGGCCGCCGTGTTGTTATTGTTGTGAATGGCCTTGAGAGCGAGAAGCAACGAGCAGAAGAGTCGACACAGCTTATTACATGGGCGCTCAATGCCTTTGATGATGTTACGCTGTACAAGGCGGGTGATGTCGTTGATAACGCCTCAGTTGTTCTTGGCAAGCAGGCCTTTGTGCCTTTGACAATTGAAAAAGATATCCGCATTCCGGTGCCGGTATCGTTTCGTAACGACTTGAAAGTTGAAGTTGTCTATAACGGACCACTGCAGGCGCCGATTAAAAAAGGCGATGTTGTGGGTGTCCTAAAAGTCAGCATTCCCCGAACCAAGGATTTTGAAGTGCCTTTGGTTGCGGCAGCAGATGTCGAAAAAATAGGCTTCTTCGCGGGTGCCTTTGCCAAAGCGCTCTTGCTGCTCGATAAGTAAGTAGGAACCGCATGACGCAAGGGCTTTTTATTACTCTGGAAGGCGGGGAGGGGGCTGGCAAAAGCACCCAAATCCGCCTTTTGGCTGAAGCCCTGCAGAAATCCGGCCGTGAAGTTGTCTTAACCCGCGAGCCGGGTGGAACGCCCGAGGCGGAAAAAATCCGTAATTTTCTGGTGCAACGTGATGGTGGTGACTGGACGCCGATGGCGGAATGCCTTTTGCTTTATGCGGCCCGCCAGATGCACGTTGAAACACTGATCAAGCCGGCGCTTGCGGCGGGTAAAATAGTAATATCTGATCGCTTCACAGATTCAACGCGTGCTTATCAAAGCTATGGTGGTGGGCTGCCTATCGAAACTATCGAAAATCTAAACACTCTGGTGCTTGGTGACTTTGCTCCTGACCTGACTTTCATTCTGGATTTGCCTGTCGAAATTGGTCTGGCGCGTTCGGGAAAAAGGCTGGCAGCGCAAGCCTCGCAAGAAGACCGCTTCGAAAATATGGGTACAGCTTTTCACGAAAGACTGCGCTTGGGGTTTTTGGAAATAGCTAAAAAAGAACCTACGCGTTGTCATGTGATTGATGCCACCCAATCATTGGAAGATGTTGCGGCGTCCCTTTGGGGTATTCTGAAAGGACATTTGGCATGAGCATGTTTGACGACTTCGATGATGACCTGATGGATGATGCAGATGGCTTTGATGCTTCATCAACAACATCCCCAGCTGGAGGGGAAGGTCTTGAGGAACCTCGCCAGATGAATGTCTGTTATGGGCATGAGAACGTTGAGAAGCAACTGTGTGATCTGATCAACTCTGGCCATATGCCTCACGCCCTAATTTTTGCAGGCCCTGAAGGCATCGGGAAAGCTACAATGGCCTTTCGTCTTGCCAAGGCTCTTCTGAAAAGAGGAGTGGATGATGATAGTTCCTCGGGCGGTGGTTTGTTTGGGGAAGCTCTCCCCCCCCTCAAAACTGAAACACTGGATGTTGATCAGGAAGATCAGGTATCGCGCATGGTTGCAGCCGCAGGGCATCCCGACCTGCTGACGGTAGAACGCGAATTTGACGAGAAGAAGGGGCGCTTCAAAGGCTCCCTCGGGATTGAGCCTGTACGCAGGATTGCTCCTTTCATGCGGATGACAGCATCCTTTGGCGGATGGCGTATTGCCATCATCGATGATGCCGACACCATGACCAATGAGGCGCAAAATGCAATCCTGAAAATTCTTGAGGAGCCTCCGGCAAATGCTTTGATGATAGTTGTTTGCCATCGTCCGGGCATGATGATTTCAACCATCCGCTCCCGCTGCCGGATGATCCATTTTGGCGAATTGCCTTTGGCATCATTCAGTCAAATCCTTAAAAAGGCCGAGAGAAGTTTGGGTGATGCTGATATCCAGATCCTTTATGCCATCACGGGTGGTAGTGCAGGACAGGCCGTCAGATTGCTGGAAGAAGGGGGGCTTGAAGTTGTTTACAAGGTTTCAGGGCTTCTGGCACAGTGGCCCACATGGGATTGGTACCAGATTCATAATTTGGCCGAAAACCTTTCAAAACCAGGTCAGGAAGATAGCTACAAAAGCTTTACCGAGATTTTTTTGTGGGCTGTCAAGTCGTTATTAAAGGCGCGCGTTAAGCAGGATGCGTTGCCGCAAGTATTGGCGCAGGCAGAAATTGTTTCCATGGCCAATAACTACAGTGTTGAAAGCTGGCTGGAAATTATTTCCCAATTAAAGGAACATTTCCAGACAGCAGAATATTCAAACCTTGATAAGCGACAAGCTATTCTGGGTGCGTTTAACATTTTTGAGGAAGCCAGAAAGGCTGCTTAAGCAAATCATGAATACAAAAGCTCCCTATTACATTACTACCGCGATTGCCTATGTTAACGGTTCCCCGCACTTGGGTCACGCTTATGAAGTTATCCTGACAGATGTCATGGCGCGTTTTCGCCGTCTGGATGGGCATCCGGTTTTCTTCCTGACGGGTACGGACGAACATGGCGAAAAAGTTGCCACAACAGCCGAAAAAAACGGTGTTGCCCCGCGCGATTTCTGTGACAAGATTGCCAGTGAATTTGTTGAAATGGACAAAGTCCTGAATATCAGTCAGGATGATTTTATCCGTACAACGCAGCCGCGCCACTATAAGGCCTCGCAGGCTATCTGGGATAAAATTACAGAGAACGGCGATATTTATCTCGGCAAGTATGAGGGATGGTATTCCGTTCGTGATGAGGCTTTTATTGGCGAAGATGAACTGACCACTGATGCCAGCGGCAAAAAATTCGCCCCTTCCGGTGCGGAGGTTGTTTGGAAGGAAGAGCCCAGCTATTTCTTCCGCTTGTCGGCTTACACAGAAAAACTTCTCGCCTATTACGAAAAGCACCCCGAATTCATTGAGCCGGAAAGCCGCCGCAACGAAATTGTATCCTTTGTAAAGCAAGAGGGGGGCCTGAAAGACCTGTCTATCTCCCGTACCAGCTTTGACTGGGGTGTGCCTGTTCCCAAAGATGACCGCCATGTGATGTATGTCTGGCTGGATGCCTTGACAAACTATATAACCGGCGTTGGCTATCCCGATGAAAATAGCGATACCTTCAAAAAATTCTGGCCTGCTGATGTCCATGTGATTGGCAAGGATATCATCCGTTTCCATGCGATTTACTGGCCTGCCTTCCTTATGGCGGCCAATCTGCGATTGCCAAAGAAGATTTTTGCCCATGGCTTTATCAATGTTGAAGGGCAGAAAATGTCGAAATCTATCGGCAATGTTCTATCGCCACATGATTTGGTCAATACGTACGGTCTTGATCAGACCCGTTACTTCCTGATGAGGGAAATTCCGCACGGTCAGGACGGCAATTTTGCCCATGATCAGGCTGTTCTTCGTATCAATAGCGATCTCGCAAACTCTTTAGGCAACCTTGCACAAAGAACGCTCTCCATGATCAATAAAAACTGTGGTGGTATTGTGCCACAGGCGGGCGCCTTTAGCGAAGATGACAAAGCACTTCTGGACCTCGTCCATATCCGCATGCTGCCAACCGTGCGCCATGAATATGATCGCTTCCACATTCACCGTGCGATTGAAGAAATCATGCGTGTTTCCTATGAGGCCAACAGCTATATTGATCGTCAGGCTCCATGGGGACTGAAAAAAACAGATCCTGAGCGCATGGGCACAGTTTTATACGTTCTGGCCGAGGTCGTCAGATGTCTGGCGCTGATCATGCAGCCTTTGACGCCTGACTCGGCTGCCAGAATGCTGGAGCAGCTGGCTATACCGGAGAACGAACGCAGTTTTACCTATATTGAGTCATCCTACGCCCTGAAAGCGGGAACAGCGCTGCCTGTGCCGCAAGGTGTTTTCCCTCGCATCAATACCGAAGAAGATCAGAAAGCCGCCGGTTAAATGTATATAGATTCGCACTGTCATCTCAATCATGAGCGTCTTCTGCATCTGGGCGGAACGCAACAGGTTGTTGAGAACGCCCGTCAGGCAGGCGTTCAGGGCATGTTGTCAATATGCTGCCGTATTACGGATGAGTTCCAGAAAATTCTGGAGATGGTAAAGCCACTTGCCAATGTGTGGTGTACGATTGCTACGCATCCGCACGAAGCCAGCGATGAAGGCGAAAAGAAGATATCTTTTGATGATCTGGTCTCCATGGCGCGTTCGCATCCCAAAATTGTAGGTATTGGCGAAAGTGGCCTTGATTACTATTACAAACTGGCGACCGTCGAAGATCAGCAAGAGTCTTTCCGCAAGCATATTCGGGCTTGCCTTGAAACCGGACTGCCGTTGGTTGTTCATGCCCGTGATGCCGATGATGATATTATACGTATAATCAGGGAAGAGGGCGCAGGGGGCAAATTAAAGGGCGTTATGCATTGCTTTTCTTCCTCACGCAAAATGGGTGAGGAAGCGCTGGAATTAGGCTTCTATATTTCGTTTTCAGGAATTGTGACCTTCAAGAAATCGGTCGAGCTGCAGGGCTTTGCCCGTGATGTGCCGCTTGACCATATATTGATTGAAACGGACTCGCCATACCTTGCACCGGAACCGTATCGCGGAAAGATTAATGAACCGGCTCTGGTTGTGCATACAGCACAGATGGTTGCTGACCTGAAACAAGTTTCCGTGGCAGAGCTCGCAGATATATCGACCAAGAATTTCTTTGATCTCTTTAGCAAAGCGGAATTGAAGCTATGACACTCAAAATCACCATTTTGGGATGCGGCCATTCTGCAGGCGTGCCATCGATTGGAAATTTCTGGGGCCAATGTGATCCCGAAGAGCCACGCAATCGCCGTACACGACCTTCAATTGCTGTACAAAGTGCCAATACAAACCTGATTGTTGATACGGGGCCGGATTTTAAGGCGCAGATTAATGCGACAGATATCACGCGTATTGATGCGGTATTATATACCCATGGCCATGGCGATCATGTTCACGGGATTGATGATTTGCGCGTGATGCGCATTCGCAACAAGGCTGTTATTCCGGTTTATTCCAATCAGGCAACCATAGAAGAATTGCATGAGCGTTTTGGCTATCTGTTTGCCGAAAGCGGCTCAGACGGCATATATCCGCAAGTTATAGACCCACATATCTGGAGCAAAAGCCATTTTAACCAATCCCACATTGTGGGCGATATTGATGTCGTGCCATTCGAACAATCACATGGCGAAGACGGTATTTCGCTAGGCTTCCGGATGGGAAATTTTGCCTATAGCACCGATATGACAGATCTTAGTCAGGAATCTCTGGAGGTTCTGGCTGGTGTTGATACATGGGTTGTTGATGCCGGTGGTTACAAGATGCCGCATAACTATGTGCATGCGACATTGCGGGATGTTTATGCGCTAAACGAGATTGTTCAGGCGCGTCAGGTTTATCTGACGCATATGCCATCATATATGGATTACCGCACGATGCTTGCCGAGCTTTCCGAAGGCTACGCGCCAGCCTATGACGGTATGGTTATCGAGGTATAGAAATTCGTTATAACCTGTCAGCGTTATAAAACGGCCAAATTCCTACTGATAATAGTATATATCATTTTCCATAATATACATTATCACATCAGGATAAAGAGAATGGCGCCTCATTCAGATTGCCATTCCCTATAAATTTAGGTCCCAAATGGACTCCCCGTAAACCTAAGGCCCCGGTTTCCCGCGCGCTACAAATTGCTGCGCACCAGGCGTCGGAAAATTGACATTCAGGTTCTGCTGGAAATGTCCCAATAAATGGCACAAAGAAACAAGCCGTGACTTACGATATGTACCATCATTCTCGTATCTCTGGCATCCATGCCAAAGCCTTGTATTGATATCCTCGATCTCGGCGCGCGATTTGCCTTTTGCTTCATCGTAGGCATACTGTTTCATGCTGGCAAAATATGTCTGTTTACCGGTCTCGAAAGCCTGCTTATAGGCCTGATGCTCCGGTGTTGTTTCCTCAAACAACTCAAATGCTTTCTCAAGTTTTTCTGTGACATAGCCAAATTTGTGTCCCAAGACTTCATGGGCCGTTGGCGCGGCTGTCCACGGTTCGTCAGCACACATTTTTACAGCATCGAGTGTGGCCAGCGGCAGATCAGCCAGAACCTGTTCCTTGTATATGCTGCGGGCCTTTTCGGCGGCTTCGATATAATCCTGCCGCTCTGCCGATCCTGCGGGCATCATGTCTGCAATATTCTCGAAAAATTGTGGCACCTTGCCAAATTCTATTTCACCACGGTGCTGGGCCATCCATGGCGAGTCAGTACATTTCTGCCTGATTGTGGCATCTGATATTGCTGGCATTTTTATAGTCCCTGTAATGTGTTGTTTTTAAATTTATATAGAATCTATAGGACCTAATCGCGCGTACGGCAAGTTTCGAAACGTTAAGGGTATAAATTCTTGACATTTGAAGACGTTGGCAGCTACGAATATGACATAAAATAACTATAACCATAATGAACAGGCCCTCAAATGACTGACAAAGCCCCTAGCCCGATTCAGGCCCTTATTGATAAATTCAACCAGATGCCCTCTTTCGAGGCGCGTTCAGTAAAGGGTGCTGTCGTTGGCTGTGATGTATTGGAACGCGAAGGCATGAAGTTTTATGCCGTCCATATCAAGAACGGCTCGCTCACGGAAAGCTTCTGGATCGCACATGATCCTGCCAACAGCCAGTTCCATCAACCCCTTCATGGTGATTGGGTGAGCGGTATCGTCAATACGTTTGATGATTGTATCAGTTTTGCCGATCTGACGTTGAAACCCATATTCGATTTCAACAATTCCACCCGCAGCAACGAAGAGTCCCATTTTGCATGGTTCAGGCAACGTGCCGCCGAGCAGGAAGCAGAAGAAGCCGCAGCCCAAACCGTAGCGCAGGC
Organism: Micavibrio sp.; assembly: GCA_046294845.1. Taxonomy (GTDB): domain Bacteria; phylum Pseudomonadota; class Alphaproteobacteria; order Micavibrionales; family Micavibrionaceae; genus Micavibrio_C. The sequence goes on from JBKBNU010000001.1 coordinate 1,587,316, forward strand.
TTTGGCAAATGCCCGCAAAAACGGCAATAAACCGGAATAGCAACCGCACAGATTGTCATGTCTAGCAGGATACTTTATACAGAATATATGAAAATATATTCCGCATAGGGAGCTTGCCAAATGACAGCCGAAAAAAAATCCATCCCCCCTATCGAAGAATTGCGGACGGTGATGGCACAGCTCCGCAATCCTGATGGTGGCTGTCCGTGGGATCTGGAACAGGATTTTAAATCCATCGCCCCCTACACGATCGAGGAAGCTTATGAAGTGGCCGATGCGATAGAACAAGGTGACATGAAAGCGTTAGAAGATGAGCTGGGTGATTTGCTGTTGCAGGTTGTCTATCACGCCCAAATGGCTGAAGAAAAAAATATCTTCAATTTCGATGATGTCGCCGCCCATGTCACCGCCAAGATGATCCACCGCCACCCCCACGTATTTGGGGAGGAAAAGGCCGCCAGCGCCAAGGATGTCGAAGGCCGTATCTGGGAAGAACGCAAGGCACAGGAATCCCGCAAGAAAGATCAGGAAAGCATCCTTGATGATGTGCCGTTGGCCCTGCCCTCAGTTTTGCGTGCGCATAAGCTGCAAAAGCGGGCTGCCCGTGTCGGGTTCGAATGGCCGGAAGCCCTTCAGGTTCTTGATAAACTGGAAGAAGAAATTGCAGAACTACGCGCCGCCATCAAAAATCAGGACCAAGCCAATATCCATGAAGAAATCGGCGATATGCTGTTCTGTGTCATCAATTATGGCCGCATGATCGGGGTTGATTGCGAAACGGCCCTGCGTGATATTAACAATAAATTCGAACGCCGTTTCCGTGGCATCGAAAAAACATTGAAAGCTGCCGGAAAAACCTTCGATCAAACAACTCTCGAAGAAATGGAAGAAATCTGGGTTGCCGAAAAAAATAAGGAAAAGAAAACGGCTTAGGAAGATATGAGTGTCTAATTAAGCCAAACGCTTAATCAGTGCACTGGTATCCAGACGGCCATCGCCTTGGGCGGATAATTCCTTGTAGTATTCAAGAATGGTTTTGGTGTTGGGCAGTGAGGCACCGTTACGGGCGGCCTCGGCAAGGGCAATCTCCAGATCCTTTATCATCCAGTCAAGGGCAAAGCCGTAATCAAATTTGCCCGCAAGCATGGTTTCGCTGCGGTTTTGCATTTGCCATGATTGCGCGGCCCCTTGTGATATCACTGACAGTACTTCGGTCATATTAAGGCCTGCTTTCTGGCCAAAGGCCAGACCTTCGGCCAAGCCCTGTACGACACCGGCAATACAAATCTGGTTGATCATCTTTGCGGTTTGGCCCGCGCCTGTATCACCGATCAATCTGATTTCCTTGGCGTAGGATTGACGAATGATCGGGGCCGCGATGTCAAAGGCCTGCGGGTTTCCGCCCGTCATAACCGACAATTGGCCTTTTTCTGCCCCTGCTTGTCCGCCCGATACAGGGGCATCAAGGAAAGATACGTCTTTCTTCGCAAACAGGGCGGCCATTTCACGGCTGATTTCTGCCGATACTGTCGTGTGGTCGACAATGATGGTCCCTGTCTTTATCGTGTCCATCACGCCGTTCGGGCCGGTGAGTATCGCCCGCAAATCATCATCATTACCAACACAGATAAAGACGATGTCGGCATCTTTAACTGATTCTGCGGGGGTAGCGGCATATTGCCCCTTATATTTTCGGCACCAGCTTTCGGCTTTGCTCATGGTACGGTTGAAAACCGTAACGGCAAGGCCCGATTTTTCCGAGAGATGCCCCGCCATAGGAAAGCCCATAACGCCCAATCCCAGAAAAGCAGCTTTTTGCAAGGATACAGTCATGATTTATTTCTCCCGATAATCGGCGATAATTTTTTCGAGGAATAGTTTATGGATTTCATCCCATATTTCAGGAGATGAGGCGGAGAGAATACCGCCAAATTTCGTTTGCGGAGTGTACGGTTGGCCGCTCCACTGCGCGTGCTGGCCGCCTGCTTCCTGATAAATCAGCTGACCCGCCAGATGGTCCCACGGCATGACTTTGGTGTAGATCGAAAAATCGGCCTGACCCGTTGCCATCCGCATATATTCATGACCAGCACAGAACAGCGATGAGAGTTTTTGGACTTGCGATGATTGGGCCTGAATATGCGGGCGCATTTCCTTGCGAAAATATTTCAGACCTGCAAATCCTTCCAGTGCCGGAAGAGTCCTGGAATCCGGTTTAAGGTTCAGGCGTTCATCATTACGGTAGGCCCCTTCCCCCTTGATCGCTGTAAACATCGTGCTGTTGACCGGATCATAAATCCATGAGGCTTGCGTAATACCATCCACGACCAAAGCCAGCATGGTGCAAAACTCTTCCTTGCCGTGGGCAAAGTTATGCGTGCCATCGACAGGGTCGGTAACCCAGACGGGACGCGATGTATCAGTGAGAGCCTCCAGACTGATGTCCCCTGCGGATACGCCTTCCTCACCCAGAACAATAGACCCCGGCAAAAGATCGGGCAGGATGTTGATCAGCGCACGCTCCATATCCTTATCCGCTACGGTGACAAGGTCGGTGGGGCTGGTTTTGGTCATGATTTCATGACTGGCCAACTGACGAAAGCGCGGCATAATATGGATGGCGGTCTGCTCGCGCAGAATATCCGAAACTTTATCCATATCAACAGCGCGAGTCATAACCATTCATTCTTTCATCAATATCTTAATGCTCGACCTGAATATGGCCGAATTTGCTTTTGAAGCGGCCCAGATCGGCGGGGTCAATATCGGCCACCATGCTAATCAGTCCATCTTCTTCTTGTTCTTCTATTACCGTAGCCCTTTGATGCAGCCAGCTCAAGGCTTCGCCTTCGGAAGCCAAAATGAAAAATCTGATCCGCTGGCGGTGTTGGGACACTATGCCCTGAATGGCTTCGCGCAGATTATCAACCCCCAGTCCGTTCAGGGCAGAAATGCCTATCTGGCGGGGCTGGAATTGGCGACGGTGGAGTATTTCTTCCTGATGATCTTCGGGGAGAAGATCTATCTTGTTAAGAACTTCGATAATCCGCTCATCGCTCTCATATTCAATGCCGATATCGGTCAGAATTTGGATGACGTCTTCACGCTGCGCCATAGTGCCCGCCGTTGAAACATCCCTGACATGAAGGATGATATCAGCCTCGACCACGTGTTCCAGCGTAGCCCTGAAAGCCGCTACAAGATGGGTTGGCAAATCGGAGATAAAGCCCACTGTGTCGGACAGTATAACTTCCTGTTTGTTGGGAAGGCGAATGCTGCGCATTGTAGGGTCGAGCGTAGCAAACAGCAAATCCTTGGCAAAGACTCCTGCCCCTGTCATGTGGTTAAACAAGGTTGATTTGCCTGCGTTTGTATAGCCCACCAAGGCAACAACCGGCAGGGGAATTCTTTCGCGTCCCTTACGCTGGATCGTGCGCGTACGGCGTACTTGCTCCAGATCCTTTTTGATGCGGGAAATTTTGTCGGAAATAATACGGCGATCGAGTTCGATCTGGGTTTCACCCGGACCTCCCATGAAGCCGGCACCGCCCCGTTGCCTTTCAAGGTGGGTCCATGAACGGACCAAACGCGATTTCTGGTATTCAAGGGCTGCCAGTTCAACTTGCAGCATCCCTTCGCGGGTTTGGGCACGGGCACCAAAGATTTCAAGGATCAACCCCGTGCGGTCGATAACCTTGGTGTTCCATTCCTTTTCAAGATTGCGCTGCTGAATTGGTGAAAGCGTGTGGTTCACGAAGACGATTGTGGGTGTGTATTCTTCGCAAGCGATCTGGATTTCTTCGATCACACCCGGACCGATCAGTGTGGCCGGATTGATGCGAGTCAGGCGGGCTTCACGAACGCCAAGCAATTCCAGATCAATCGCTTTGGTCAAGCCTATAGCTTCTTCCACCTGCTCCTCGATGGAAGGTTCATAAAGACCTGTCGGTTTTTTGATTCCACGTAAAAATTCGGGATGAACGATGAAAACCGTATCCCGAACCTTTTCCTTAGTCATAGAGATTTAAAGGGGGCGAAATTATTCGCCGCCTTCCTTTTCTTCCTCGTTATCATACAAAGACAACGGGCCACCGGGCATAATGGTGGAAATGGCGTGCTTGTATACGAGCTGAACATGCGCGTCACGACGCAGCAACATTGAGAAATTATCGAACCAGGTTACAACACCCTGAAGCTTTACACCGTTTACCAAAAAGACGGTTACGCTCATTTTTTCCTTACGGATTTTATTCAGAAACACGTCTTGAACGTTCTGATTTTTTTCTGTCATTTTTTTCTCATTAATTATTATGGTTTATACGTTCCAGTTATTTATTATTTGCAGCACCGGGCGCGCCGCAGCCCCCTCTTTTAAAGTATATGCTGCCTTGCCGCAAGCTCTATTTGGCAACTGTTAAGGGGCTGAAATTAAATGATAATATCGCTTAAAATTTGCTCTAAAGAGGCACAATCCTGCGAAACATGAACGGGATTATGCTTATCAATAAGCTCTTGCCGGTCCTGCCCGTGAACAACCAAAACAGGTAGGCACGCTGCGTCCTTGGCCGCCAGCATATCCGTTTCTGTATCCCCCACAAACCATACGGCATGGCGCTGCGGGTCCATATCAATCTCGGATAAAGCCTTTAAGATAGGTACGCCCGAAGGCTTGTCCTTTTCGGCATAACCGGCGCCTACCGTCACAGCGATGTAATGTCCCCACCCCAAATGGTTAATTTCATTCAAGAGGATTTCATGGCGTTTGTTGCTGACAATCCCCACGGGCATATTTTTTGATTGCAGCATGATAAGAAGATTTTCGGCGTTATCCAGCGGCTTTAAAAATGTCTCCAGATTGTCACTCATGAACTTGCGCAGGACAGAAAAAGCTTCCTCTACTCTGTCGCCATAGATTGTCGGATAGAGTTCCCTTGAGGAATTCCGCATATGGTGATGAAAAATTTCCTCTGTCCATGGTTCAAGATCAAAATGGTTGCGCACATGGTTATGGGCTTTGAATAGACCAGGCAAAGTATCAACTAATGTGCCATCCCAATCAAAAAAAACGGCATCCGGTTTGGGAATGTTCTGATTTACGCCGACCATGGTTGCTGATCCTTGATTTCAGTGTGGGCATAAAGGCGGTATGCCTCATAAAGTTTACGAGCGACTGGCCCGACCTGTCCCGATCCGACAGGCTTGCCATTCAATTCAATGAGAGGGACAATCAGTGCTACAGCACCTGTGCAGAATAACTCATCGGCCTGCTCTGCTTCCTCAACTGTAAAAGAACGCTCTTCAAAAGTAATCCCGTATTCATCACAAAGCGCCAGAAGGGCTGTACGGGTTACGCCACGTAATATATGACCATCCGCCTTGCGGGTAATCAATTTAGCTCCCTTGACCATCCAAGCATTACTGGAAGAGCCTTCGGTAATAAAACCTTCATCATCCACCATCAAGGCCTCGTAAGCACCTTTGGCGGCAGCTTGCTGCTTAGCCAGAACCTGTGGCAAAAGGGATGTCGATTTTATATCAGGGCGTTTCCATCTGATATCCGGCACAGTGACCGCTTTGCCGCCCTTGGCAACCATTTGATTGCCGTCAAATTTGAAGGGGCGGATGGTCACGATCAACGAAGGACGAATAGATTTTGTCGGAAACTTAAAGTCGCGGGCCGCTACACCACGGGAAATCTGAATATATATACTGGCGTTACGTGAATGGTTTTTGCGGACAACTTCCCTGATAATCATCATCAGGGTTTGTCTTGGTACGGGCATGACGATGGAAAGCTCGTTCAAAGAACGCTCAAGGCGATCGAGATGGCCCCGTGCATCGGCGTATTCGCCGTTAATAAGGGCAATTACTTCGTAGACGCCATCGGCAAACTGAAAACCTCTGTCTTCAATATGAACAGAGGCATGGCGATGAGCAACATAAGAGCCATTCACATAGGCAATTCTAGGCATTGTGTATCTTTCTAGAACAGATCAACCTGCGTCATGAACAACTGCTCTACCCTCTTTGCCTGCAAAGCCGAGGTTGCAACAATGACATGATCATGAGCCTTGATAACCAGGTCTTCATCAAGCGGGATAATTTTAGAGTCTCTGATGACAGCACAGATACGTATATCATCAGGAAGATCAAGGTCCTCCAGTGATTTATTCGTCATGAAAGACGCTTCGGATGTCTCGGCCTCGATAATCTCCGCAGAACCATCACCCAGCGTGTGTAGGGCCTTGATACGGCCACGTCTGACATAGCGCATAATTCTAGAAACAGTCGAGGAGCGCGGAGAAACCAGTGCATCAATCCCCAAAGGAATAAGCAGGGATGTATAGGAGGTTCCGTTAATCAGGGCTATAGCCCCTTTGGCCCCCGCCTGCTTTGCCAGAACTGCCGCCAAAATATTGGATTCATCGTTATTGGTGACGGTGATGGCCGTATCAGCCTGACTGATATTGGCTTCAGCCATCAAATCTTTATTGATGGCATCACCATGCAAGACTGTAGCCTTTGGCAGGTTGGTTGCCAAAAACATGGCGCGATCTTTGTTGCATTCAATAATCTTCATATTGATTTGCGGGTATTCCGTCATCAGCTTACGGGCAAGGTAGAATCCTACATTGCCGCCACCGATCAGAACAATATTGCGGGGCTGGGTTTCTTCATGGCCAAAGGCGGCCAAGGCTCTATGAATTTGCAACGGATCAATAAAGAAGAAGACCTCATCGCCCGCCTCCAGTTTACTCTCATCGTTCGGAATAAAAATACTTCCCTGACGGTTAATGGCCCCGATCGTCATGACAAGATCAGGGAAAAGATTGCTTATTTGGTTAATCTGAATATTTATAACGGGGCATCGCACGGGGATTGTTACGCCGATTAAATAAAGATGCCCGTCACCCAGCAGGGCTACGTTGGTGGTGCCGGGAACGATCAAGCGCTGCACGATTGAATTGGCGACTTCAATCTCGGGCGAAATAATCACGTCAATCGGCATATGTGTCCGGCTGAACAGGTTTGACCACGCCGGATCGAGATAACTCTGGTTACGGATGCGCGCGATTTTCTTGGGTACATTGAACAGGGAGTGTGCAACCTGACAGGTCAGCATATTCACTTCATCGGAATTGGTAACGGCAATGACCATGTCGGCATCGTTAGCGCCAGCCGAGGATAAAATATCGGGGTTGGAGGCCTGCCCCAGCATACAACGCGCATCAATTTCGTTATTGGCCTGGGCAATCTTCTCGGGATCGCTATCAATCAGGGTTACGTCGTTGTTGTCGCGCGAAAGATAGGCCGCGATGCTCAAGCCGACTTGTCCTGCTCCACAAATAACTACACGCATGATGGTAAATCCGGTCTAGGCGGTTATACGGACAGGCGAATCACCTTCGCTATCCACATTATCGCTATCATATTGCTTGGTGTTGGTTGAAATGCCAAGTTGTTTTAATTTGCGGTGCAGGGCAGCCCTTTCCATCCCTACAAACTGGGATGTTTTGGAAATATTGCCTCCGAAACGTCTGAGTTGTGATGCCAAATATTCCTTTTCAAATATCTCGCGCGCCTCTCTTAAGGGCACGGCCATAAAGTTGGCCTGCAATCCCTGTTCCGTCTGTGTGGCGTCTATTTGGCCTACACGAACAGGCAATATCTCCGCGGGCAGATGTTCAGCCTGAATGATTCCATCGGCCACAGCGCCACTGGCCATAATCATAATACGCTCTGTTACGTTCTTGAGCTGGCGGATATTGCCTGGCCATGGACAAGATTGCAGGGCAATCATCGCCCCTTCCGAGAATTTTACCATCGGCATACCCGATTGCAGGGCATAAGCTCGGCTAAAGTATTCAACCAGTTGGGGAATATCTTCCGGATGATCGCGCAGAGGCGGCATATCAAGAGGCACAACGTTCAGGCGATAAAATAAATCCTGACGGAAGGATCCTGACTTGATGGCCTCTTCCAGATTGCGGTTTGTGGAACTGATGATCCGAACATCGGCTTCAATCAATTCCTTTCCACCCAAGCGCTGGAATTTTTGTTCCTGCAATACCCTGACAATTTTTCCTTGGGTTTCGAGCGGCATATCGGCCACTTCATCAAGGAGAAGTGTCCCTGTATGGGCACGCTCCAGAACACCTGCCTTGGCGTTCTCGCCCATAACGCCTTCTTCGTTACCGAATAATTCCATTTCAAGACGTTCAGGCAACAATGTTGCGCAGTTCAAAATCATAAATGGCCCTTGGGCACGCTGGGATTGCTTATGCAACATCCGTGCAGCAAGATCTTTTCCTGTACCGGCTTCGCCCGTCAGCAATACACGGCTACTGGTGGCGGCCACACGCGCAATCGATTGCTTAAGATTGGCAATCAGGTTCGATTTCCCGATCAGATCCGATGGTCCTTCTGCCTTTTCCCGCAGTTTAAGGTTTTCTTTTTTAAGGTCAGCGGATTCAAGTGCCCGCTCAACCATCAAAATCAAGCGGTCTGTCTTAAACGGTTTTTCGATGAAATCATAAGCACCGTTGCGAATAGCCGTAACCGCTGTTTCAATCGTGCCGTGACCGCTAATCATAATCACAGGCAGCATAGGATATTGTGCCTTGATATTTTCAAGGATCTTGAGGCCATCATGTTCACTATATTGTAGCCAGATGTCCAAAATGACGAGGTCGGGAACACGCTCGGAAACTTTTTCGTAAGCATGCTTGGCGTTGCCCGCTTGACGGATGACATAGCCTTCATCTTCAAGGATACCCTGAATCAGATTTCTGATATCTGATTCATCATCAACAATCAGAATGTCGGATGTTTTCTTCGCCATATCAAGCCACCTGCTTTTTAGGAGATGTTTGCACGCCTGCATTTGTCAAAGGCAGCACCAGTGACACACAAGCCCCACCCAGATCTTTCCAGCCCGCCATGGATTTAATGCCATCTGTTGTACCCAGTATCAGAGAACCTTTATGGTCTTCCATAATCTTTTTAACAATAGCCAGCCCCAAACCCGTGCCGGTTTCGCGGGTCGTAACGTAAGGCTCTGTCAGGCGACCAGTGTCCCCTTCTTTGGGGAACCCGAGGCCGTTATCAATAACTGTAATAACGACTTCATCATTCTGGCCACGCCTGGACAACAGAATATGGAGATGGCCCTTCACGGCCTCTTGTTCCTTGCGGGCCTGCACGGAATCAAGAGCATTCTGGATAATGTTTGTAAATGCTTGTCTGATTTGCTGTTCATCAAATTCAATAAATAGTTGGCCACAATTATCAAGAGCGCATTCATAAGTGAAATCAACGTCAGGGTGAGCCTGCTTCCTCAAGGTTAGCATTTCACGAACCGGACCAATAATATCACCGTTCTTGAATACAGGCAGCGGCATACGTGCGAAAGCTGAAAACTCATTAACCATTCGGCCAATATCTTCAACATGATGGATGATCGTATCGGTACATTGTGCGAAGATTTCGGGGTCTTCGTGAATCTGTTTTAAATATTTGCGCTTCAGACGCTCGGCTGAAAGCTGGATGGGAGTCAGCGGATTCTTGATTTCATGGGCGATACGACGGGCAACATCAGCCCAAGCCGCCTTGCGTTGTGCTGATTGCAACTCGGTAATATCATCGAATGTCAGAACAGCGCCTATATTCTCTTCGCCTATCATCTCGATGGCGATGCGTACGAGCAAAGTACGGTGAGACTCGTCGGCTGTAATATAGGGTATTTCATCTTGTGTAATTTTACCTGGACGGCTGCGGGCATTTTCTAGCAAAGCCAGAACACTCGGCAAGGTGTCTTCGATATTGCTGCCTGCCAGATCTTCAGGTCTTTTGTCGAAGATTTCACCAGCCGAGAAATTGGCAATTGTGATTTTGCCCGTATTGTCCACGCCGATCACACCTGAAGACACACCGGCCAAAACGGTTTCCGTGAAGCGGCGGCGCTGATCAAGTTGGCGGTTGGCCGTCAGAAGCTCTGTACGCTGTTCTTCAATCTGGCTCGTCATGCGGTTAAAGGCGCGCGCCAGATGGTCAAATTCATCACCACGTTCAAAAGAATCAACGCGGGCTGTCAAATCACCTGCCCTGATGCGGTCGGCAGCAGTGGTCAGGGCCGCTATCGGCGAAACCAGATAGCGGGCAAAAAGCAATCCGCCCCACATCGCCGCCAGTAGTAGCACCAAAGCCACAACAACAAAGATCAGCGTCAGCTTGATTTGCAGATCAGAATATTGCCGTTCCAGTTGTTTATAGGCAGCTACAGCCTGCTTGGTATCAGTCAGGTGGCGCAGCACCGCTGAATCAACCATACGCCCCACAAACAGGTAACTATCGAGATAATTATTCAGTTTTACAAAGGCTCGGATACGTTCATCGTCATCATTATCAACCAGAATGACATCGCCCAGATCGGCGCTGTCATATAAGGATTGAGGTATGGTTTCAAACGAAAGCGTAAAGGTAAAGCCCGCTTCTGCAATCAATTTGCCCGAACCGTCAACAACCATGGCTTCCGAGAGGTTGCGCATGAAAAGCTGGGTCTTCATCATGCGCTCAAACGCTTCTCTGTTCATGCTCAGAACAGGGGCTTGGCGGTCAAGGTCATTGGCCATAGCCAGAATATCGGCACGGATCACTTGCTGGTGTTCTCTCAGATAGGCTGTTGCCACAGCTTCTGATTCATTGACCGCTGTGCGGATACGGTCGCTGAACCATGTCTGCACCCCGTAATAGAGAAACACAGCCGAGAAAATCGTCATGATAAAGGCTGGTAGTGCCGCAATCAGGCTGAAAGTGAAGGCAAGCTTGGTATGGAGGCGTGATCCGGCAAGGCCGCGTTTGTGTCCCGTCCAGACTGCCATGATACGGCGGCCAATAACGACCATCAGCATCATCAAGAGAATAAGATCAAGGTTCAGCAGCCACAGAACCAATCCGGTATCATTACCAAACGGTGGCAATTCGGCGAGTGCCATATAGGTCAGGATACCACTGGCCAGCGCCATGACGATGAGAACCAGAGCAAAACCGCTCGACCACATACTGTTGCGCGGATGCCACAGTCGTTGCATCAGGCCCTTGAGCGCTGTGCTTAAATCACCTGACTGCGAAGTTGCGGGCACTGGTTGTTTATCCTGAAAAATGAATGATTTGACTTTATACAACTGTCCTACTATCCAAAATTACGGATAGATACGCAACCTATATGACTATGGAAAACATTTCAACCTCTGAACCTCTGGACTGCCACGTTTTGATCGTAGCGGGCGGTCAAGGATTGCGGCTGGGCGGCGACCTGCCCAAGCAATATCAAAAAATTGGATATAATATTGTTTTAAAACAAACTATTATAGCATTTTCTTCATGTAAAGAATTAAGGGTAGCCATTCACCCCTCGCACGAGGCTCTGTACAGGGCGGCTGTCCCCGATTTGCCCTATCTGCTGCCTCCTGTGATGGGCGGAGACGAGCGTATGGATAGCGTCCGCAACGGGCTGAAGGCGTTTTCAGGGGAAATAGGGCCGGATGATATCATTCTGATTCACGATGCCGCCCGCCCCTTTGTTAGTCCGGATGATATCCGCAGGCTTGTGGCTGTTGCCAAGAAAACAGGCGCCGCCACTTTGGCCTCACCTGTCAGCGATACCTTAAGACATCAGGATGGTCATACAGTCGATCGTAAGGGCCTATGGTCTATCCAGACCCCCCAAGCTTTCCGCTATGGTCTGATTTGCGAAGCACATGAAAAAGCACAAGCTGGCGTGACATATACAGACGACAGCTCTATGGTAGCGGCTTTAGGGCATCAGGTTGAATTTGTTACCGGCTCGCGCATGAATTTTAAAATCACCACAGCGGAAGATATGGCTTTTGCACAGATGTTAGCTGTCAATTCATATGAAACACGTACAGGTTATGGCTATGATGTTCACGCCTTCAAGGATGAGCCTGCCGAATTTATCCGTCTGTGCGGGGTTGATGTTCCCCATACAAGGAAAATAGATGCCCATTCCGATGGTGATGTAGCGCTGCATGCCCTGACTGATGCGCTTCTTTCCACAATTGCCGCGGGTGATATAGGTACGCATTTTCCTCCATCTGATCCGCAATGGAAAAATGCCGATAGCTGCACCTTCCTGCGCCATGCCATGCGTATGATTACAGATAGGGGTGGCCGTGTCCTACTGCTTGATGTCACCATGATTTGCGAGCGGCCCAAAATTGGCCCTTACCGTGAAGCCATGCAAAGCAAGCTCTCGGAAGTCACGGGCCTTTCAACAGACCGGATCAGCATTAAAGCCACCACCAGCGAGAAACTGGGCTTCACGGGTCGTGAAGAAGGTATTGTCGCACAAGCGGTGGCTACTGTGGAGTTTCCTCGTTCATGAACCCGAAAATAAACTTTAAAGATCCGGCAATCTGGCTTGCCACATGGTTTGGTTGCGGACTGATGAAGCCTGCTTCCGGAACATGGGGCACGGTGGGTGCCCTGCCTTTTGGTATTTTGATTGTGGCCTTTGGCGGGTTTTGGCCATTATGCGCGGCGATTATAGCTGTTTGCCTTGTCGGGCACTGGGCCGCCGGAAAATTTGAAGAACAATCCGGCGAACATGATAACGGTGCAATTGTTATTGATGAAGTGGCCGGAATGTGGATTGCCCTCCTCCCCGCGGGTTTGAGTATCCCCCATGTTTTGGCAGCATTTGTATTGTTCCGCTTTTTTGATATTCTGAAGCCGTGGCCGATATCATGGGCTGATCAGAAACTGCCAGGGGCACTTGGCGTTATGGTCGATGATATCATCGCCGGAATATTTGCTGCCCTCATAATCACAGGAGCCCATTTTGCAGGACTTGGTTGAGACATTAAGCGAAAAAATGAAAGCTCTGGGGTTGATGCTGGCCACAGCCGAGTCGTGCACAGGCGGGATGATTGCCACTGCCATGACGGAACGACCCGGATCATCCGATGTATTTGAACGTGGTTTTGTAACCTATTCCAATGAAGCCAAGCAGGAATTATTAGGCGTCCCGAAAGATACCTTGCTGAAGCATGGGGCTGTAAGCCCGCAAGTAGCAACCGCTATGGTCAAAGGGGCTCTTGCCCATAGTCGCGCAGAAATAGCACTGTCAGTGACAGGAATTGCAGGCCCTGGTGGGGGAACTGATAAAAAACCTGTCGGGTTGGTTTATATCGGCTTTGGTGACAAATCGGGTCTTACCGAAATTGCTGAACATCACTTTAGTGGTGACCGTCAAAGCGTACGTCAGCAAACAGCCGAAGCCGCCCTCAAACATCTTATCAAATTCGTCGATAATCTACCGTGACAGAAAAAATAGCTTTTATCTCGTCTGCTGACAGCCGTTATTATCCTTTGCTGCGTGAATGGATACATTCCTTGCGTTGCTTCAGGGAAGCCAAAGATATGGATATCTGCATCATGGATGCAGGCATGACCGAGGAACAGATTGAAAATCTGACGCCGCACGTTACAAAAATTGTCAAACCTGACTGGCCCTTTCCAATTCCTGCATACAAAGTTAGAAGGAAAGAATATCTGAAAGCTTGTATTGCCCGCCCGTTTATTCCTGATCTTTTCCCGGGCTATGATCTTTATTTCTGGATGGATTCGGATACATGGGTCCAGAACTGGGAAGCGATTGATTTGTTCCTGCAAGGGGGCCGCCGTCATAAAATTACACTGACAGGTCAGGCCGACCGCGCCTATCCACGCCAGCTGCGTGTGAAATGGCTCGGGAATATTCCTCTTAAAATTCGCGGCTTCTATGCCAATAATATTGGCCGTGCCTTTGGCAAAAAGCTTGCGCGGGAATTGCTACCCTATCACGTTTTGTTGGCGGGAGCTTTCTGCCTGCATCGTGACGCTCCACACTGGAAGCGCTGGCAAGAGCTGGTACAAAAAGCTTGCCGCAAGGGTAAAATTTTTACAGCAGAACAAGCCTCGCTCGGCGTGCTTTGCTACAAGGAAAAATTTTCATTTGAATTGTTGCCTGCATGGTGTCACTGGCTTTGTGAGGTTCCTGCTGTATGGGATGAAGAAAACAAGAAATTTGTCGAGCCGTTCCTGCCTCATAAAACAATTGGTATCCTGCACCTTTCCGGTGTCGATGAAATGCGCGAGGACCGTTCGGCAGGCATGAATTTCAAAACACTGAATGGAGAAGAGCTTTATCTGTCCTACCGCTACCCCCGTTTTGATGGAGATTCAGATGAGATTGTTTCAAATGAGCCTGAAATGTATGACCGGACCATCCGCATCAATATCAACAATCAGTACCTAGAAGGTAAATCTCGGCGTTAGAATTGCGCGCTTTTATTACCGTATAGATCGCGGGCGCGGGCTTCAAAGGCCCCCACCATGCGTTTAACGGCCTCTTCAAAGAAAACCGCAATCAGTTTTTGCAACACAGGATTTCTAAATTCAAAATCTACATAGAAATCAATCGTACAACTGCCATCAGGCTCTGGTAAAAACCGCCAATGGTTCGAAAGGTGCTTCATCGGGCCGGAAAGATATTCCACATGGATATGATCGGGGCGCAAGGCTGTTACACGCGAACCGAATTTTTCCCGAACCATTTTATAGCCGATTACCAAATCAGCATAAAAGACATTACCTTCCCTTTTATTTATACGGCTAGCCATACACCAGGGAAGAAATTCGGGATAACGATCAACCGCCGCGACCAGATCATACATCTGCTCCGGTGTATAGGGCATTTTCCGGCATTCGGCATGTGTGGGCATAATATAGGGCTACTCTGCGGCAGAGATATCTTTACCTGATACTTCTGCCATTTTGGCTTCGCGGGCAGCACGTAAACGGGCAAAGTCATCACCGGCGTGATGGCTGGAGCGGGTCAGCGGGGAGGCTGATACCATAAGGAATCCTTTAGCACGCGCCATTTTTTCCAATTGCTCGAATTCCTCAGGTGTCCAGAAATGCATAACAGGCGCGTGTTTCGGGGTTGGCTGCAGATACTGGCCAATCGTAATAAAATCAATGTCGGCGGCGCGCATATCGTCCATGACTTGTGCAACTTCTTCCTTTGTTTCACCCAAGCCCACCATCAGGCCTGATTTGGTGAAGATCGACGGATCGACCTCCTTCACGCGCTGCAGCAAACGCAAAGAGCGGAAATAGCGCGCCCCCGGACGAATAGTCGGGTAAAGGCGCGGCACAGTTTCAAGATTATGATTGAAGACATCGGGTTTGGCTTTGGTAACGGCATCAATGTCTTCAATGCTGCCACGGAAATCACCGGGTAAAATTTCAATGGTAGTCTCAGGGGATTTAAAGCGGATAGCACCGATTGTCTTTACAAAATGCTCGGCACCGCTATCGGACAGATCGTCACGATCAACCGATGTTACCACAACGTGCTTAAGGCCCATCTTCTCGACCGCTACACCAACGCGCAACGGTTCCATCTTGTCGAGCTCCTGCGGCTTTCCTGTTGCCACATTGCAAAATGAACACGCGCGTGTACAAACTTCGCCCATGATCATGAAAGTGGCGTGTTGCTTTTCCCAGCACTCGCCGATGTTCGGGCAGCCCGCTTCTTCACAAACTGTTGTCAGTTTCAGGGAATGAACGACCTCGCGGGTGTTATGATAGAGTTTCCCTTGTGGGGCGCGCACACGAATCCATTCCGGCTTTTTCCCCATCGGACGATCGGGATTTTTTTGCTTTTCGGGATGGCGTTTAGCCTTGTCTAAAAGTTCAGGATTATAGGTCATGGCAGCAATCTAGCGGGTCCACATAAAATATACAGGAGATTAATCAGAAAATTCCCAGATTTTCAATAATTTTAGTCTGATTAACCCCCAAGGGCTGCCGTAATAGTTTTTCTAAGGACTTGAAAATCAAGAGGCTTTTCCAGATAAGCATAGGGCCGCAGATGGGCCACAGCCTGCTTATCTTGTGCGTTTGACAGGGCGGTCAGGAAGATAAAGGGCAAATGCCTGTATTGCGGATAGGCATTTCTCAGGCGCTCCAGTAATTCATGGCCGGACATTGAAGGCATATTCCTGTCACAAATAATCAGGTCAGGCTCAATTTCCTGCAAACGGTTTAACCCCTCCAGCCCGTTGCGAGCAACGTGAACCTTATAACCTATGGCCCCCAATTCTTCCTGAAGGATTTCACAGAGAGCTTCCTCGTCCTCGATCACCAGAATTGTTTTTGCAGAGACATTTTTTGAAGAGTAGCTAATCATAATTTTAATCAACCTTGTTTAATGGGCAAACTTACTGAGAATTCCGTACCCTTACCGGCATCACTATTAACCTCGAGACGACCTTGATAAAGCTCGACCAGATCCTTGACTAAACTCAAACCTATGCCGGTCCCCGGAATTCCCGATGCCGTGCTTGCACGAAAATAGCGTTCAAAAATCCGCGGGATTTCTTCATAAGGAATACCAATCCCGTTATCTTTTACACGGATATTCAGCCATTTATCTTTCAGGCCAATAAACACATGAATTTGCGGGTCATCTTTTGTGTACTTGATGGCATTAGAGAGCAGATTGGTGAGGATCAAGCTTACGATTTTCTTATCAACATTTACGCTGGTGTTAACATTTTCACAAACAAGATGGATATCATGATCCTTCGCCAGTTCGGCATGGTCTTCGCACAAATCATGGGCAAATTGCCTGATGTCCAAAGGTTCCGGGATGATTTCCAGCTTCCCTGTTTTCAGCATATTTGAGGACAGTACGCCTTCCATCATGCTTATCAGGCGCGACACAGCACTGCGGATGGTTTTGCTTCGCTTGCGAATATCCTCTGCGCTTATTTCCTCAGCCTTGCGGCTGAGAATTTGTGCATGACCATCAATAATAGTAAGGGGTGTTCTGAATTCATGACTTACCATGTTCACAAATTGCTTTTGAAGGGCGCTGGCTTCCTGTTCTGTTGCCAGTGTTTTTTCCAACTCCAGCTTTGCGTCCTCAAGATCGGTCTTCTGCTTGGTATATAAAGAAATATCCGTAGTGGTAACAATCGTCCCCTGCCCTTCATCAAGTTTGGCAGCTTTCATCCTCCAAAAGCGCCCGTCGCCCATGTCGAATTCCTCGACACCTTGCAAGCGCTCCCAGAATTTTCGGGCGCGGGTATAGCGTGGGTCCGATGTTGTAAGGCCTTGATCCTGACTCAGCATATCAAAGGCCTCCATGACATCCATCCCACGCGTGAGCTTGTGGGCTGAGCGTGGATAGGCGCGGGCATAATGATGGCTGACGAAAAAGATTTTATTGTTCTCGTCAAAAACAATAAAGGCATCAGGACTTGCCGATAAGGAAGCTCTAAAGCGCTTGTACTCTTCCTGCTGCACCCTTGTTTCCAGACGACGGCGACCCTTTTCCATCTTCTTGAGCAAGACCTGTCTGAAATCGGGGATCTTGATAAATTCGTTATTAAAAACGTAGTCAAAACCGTAGGTCAGAAAAGCAATACGCTGTTCTATTGTGGCGTTCGGGGAAAACCCCATCAGATCGGCTGTAACATCCGGCTTTTGGCCCAACTCACCTACTAATTTACATATATTATCTCCGGCCATGCCTATAGTGAAGACGATCAAGGATGCCTTGGGAGCAAACTCATAAAGGCTTTCGACGGAATTGACTGATTTGAAACTGATATCGTGGCTGGAGGCCATAGACCATATAGCTTTGCTCAGGCTAACGTCGCCCGATACCTCGTAGACCAGCAGCAAGGGTTTGTTGTCTGATTTTACTGGATTTTCCAACGGGACGGCGCCTTTAATAAAAAGAGGATGTCAGTAATCATTTCCTTGACAGAATAGACCATTTCAGTATATTTCGCATCTCTGTTTACAGCGGAGTTTTCCACAGTACACAGGGCGCTGACTGCCAAGGGGCAAGTTAACGCGTTGATCTTAATATAAAAACAGACGGCTTAAAACCATGTTCGCTATTATTCGCACAGGCGGGAAACAGTACAAAGTTGCTCAAAACGACACTGTTCTCGTTGAAAAACTGGACGCCAAAGAAGGCGACACCGTAAAATTTGATGACGTTCTTTACGCAGAAGGTGGCAAAAAAGCCTCTGTAGTTGGTAAAGTTCTGTCCCAACTTCGTGGCGACAAGGTTCTGATCGTCAAGAAAAGACGCCGCAAGCACTATAAACGTACACTGGGTCACCGTCAGCACCTGACCAAAGTGGAAATTACAGAAGTTAAATCGGCTTAAGGCCTCTTAATTATTCAGGAGTTTAGAATATGGCACACAAAAAAGCAGGTGGTAGCTCCCGTAACGGTCGTGATTCCGCCGGTCGCCGTCTGGGCGTTAAGGTATATGGTGGTCAGCAAGCTATTGCTGGCAACATCATCATCCGTCAGCGCGGCACAGAATTCCATCCGGGCCAAAACGTTGGCATGGGTAAAGACCACACACTGTTCGCTTTGGTGGACGGCGTTGTGAAGTTCAGCCACGGCAATCGCGGTCGTCAGTATGTGAACATTGTTCCTGCGAACGACGCGGTGGCACAAGCGGCTGAATAAGCCCCTTATAAGAATTTATAAAAAGGGGAAAGGATTGCCTTTCCCCTTTTTTGTTTAGGATACGTAAAAATGAAATTTCTCGATGAAGCAAAAATCTATGTGAAGAGCGGTGATGGCGGCAAAGGCTGCGTCAGTTTCCGTCGCGAGAAGTTTATTGATATGGGCGGCCCGAATGGCGGTAATGGCGGCAAAGGCGGCGATGTCATCATCGAAGTTGTGGATACGCTTAACACCCTGATCGATTTCCGTTATACCCAACACTTCCGTGCCGAACGCGGCCATTACGGTATGGGTAAAGACCGCTCGGGCTACAACGGGGAAGATGTTATCGTGCGCGTACCCGCCGGTACACAGATTCTGGATGAAGATAAGGAAACAGTGCTGCTGGATCTGACCGAATCAGGACAGCGTATTGTTTTCCTGAAGGGTGGCGATGGCGGCTTTGGTAATGCCCATTACAAGACCGCTACCAATCAGGCCCCTCGTAAATCTACCCCCGGCTGGCCGGGTAAAGAGATGGCAATCTGGCTGCGGCTGAAGCTGATTGCCGATGCCGGTCTTGTGGGACTGCCCAATGCCGGCAAATCAACATTCCTTTCGGCGTGCACACGCGCCCGTCCGAAGATTGCCGATTACCCCTTCACCACCCTGCACCCGAATCTGGGGGTTGCGCACGTGGCCGAGAATGAATTTATTCTAGCCGATATTCCGGGCCTGATAGAGGGGGCCAGCGAAGGCCATGGTCTGGGCACAAGATTCCTGGGTCATATCGAACGCACAGCCATTCTCCTGCACCTGATCGACAGCACACAAGATGACATTGTAGAAGCTTACAATACCATCCGTGGCGAACTGGAAGCCTATGGCGAAGGTCTGGACGAAAAGCCCGAACTGGTTGCTCTTAACAAGTGTGATGCACTGGGGCCTGAGCTTGCCGCAGATCAGGCCAAAATTCTGGAAGATGCTATTGGCAAGAAAGTTTACCAGATTTCAGCAATATCAGGTTTAGGCGTGAAGGATGTCCTCTACCCGATGTGGAGCGAGGTTAAAACCATGCGTGAAGCACGTGCGGCCGAGGCTGCCGCCGCTAAGGCGCGCCAATCATTTGATAATCCAGAAGAATTTTCTGATTCTGAAGAGCTTGAAGAATCCGCTGGTTAGGGCATGATAGTGCGCATGATGCGCACCGATACCCCCCATTCGCCCCAGACGGTATATCTCAAGGATTACCAAACGCCCCGTTACCTGATCGAGGATGTCAATCTTACATTCAAAATTTTTGATGATAAGACAATCGTCATTTCGAAGATCAGATTTAAAAAGAATCACGAAGGTCAAGAGCCTCTCGTACTGAATGGTGAGCGCCTGATTTTAAAATCGGTTTCATTGAACGGCGTAAGCACAAGTGATTACCAGATAGATGAGAAATTTCTGACAATCCCCCGCCCCGGAGATCAATTTACGCTGGAATGCGAGGTCGAGATTGACCCTGCCCGTAACACAGCGCTCGAAGGTTTATATATGTCGGGTGGCAACTGGTGCACACAATGCGAAGCAGAAGGCTTTCGCAAAATTACCTATTTCCCTGACCGCCCCGATGTCATGACAGTTTTTACAACACGGGTAGAAGCCGATAAGACCAAATGTCCTGTGCTGCTTTCAAATGGCAATCTGGTTGAAGAAGGCGATCTTGAAGATGGCAGACATTATTCCGTATGGAATGACCCCTTCCCCAAACCCTGCTATCTGTTTGCACTTGTGGCCGGTGATCTTGTCTATATTCAGGACCACTTTAAAACCATGTCGGGACGTAATGTCGATTTGCGTATCTATGTCCGCAAGGGTGATGAGGGCCAATGTGATTTCGCCATGGAATCCTTGATCAAATCCATGAAATGGGACGAGGATGTTTATGGCCGTGAATATCAACTCGATCGCTTCAATATTGTGGCTGTCAGTGATTTCAATATGGGGGCGATGGAAAACACCTCCCTCAACATCTTTAATACGGCCCTTGTTCTTGCTCATCCCGATACCGCTACCGATACGGACTTTGAACGCGTAGAGGGCGTGATCGCCCATGAATACTTCCATAACTGGACAGGCAATCGTGTGACCTGCCGCGATTGGTTCCAGCTTTCCTTAAAAGAAGGCCTGACTGTTTTCCGTGATGAAGAGTTCTCCGCCGACATGAATTCACGCGGGGTTAAGCGGATTGATGATGTTTTATTGCTTCGTCGTATGCAGTTCCCCGAAGATGCTGGTCCAATGGCCCACCCTATCCGGCCCGACAACTATATCGAGATCAGTAACTTCTACACCGTCACCGTCTATGAAAAGGGTGCCGAAATTATCCGGATGCAGCACACCCTTCTGGGGGCGGATACATACCGTAAGGCCACCGATCTGTACTTTGATCGTTATGACGGCATGGCCGTTACTTGTGATGACTTTGTACAATGCATGATGGATGCGTCCGGTCAGGATCTGGAGCAATTCAAGCTTTGGTATTCACAGGCAGGAACGCCCGAGATTACAGCCAAAGGCACTTACGACGCTGACGCCCGCAAATATACGCTTGAACTCTCCCAGAAGGTGCCCCCGACAGCAGGACAGCCCGATAAGAAACCCATGCATATTCCTGTGCAGGTGGGATTGGTTGGCCCCAACGGGGATGATATGGCAGAAAAGCTTTTGCACCTTAAAGAAGAAAAGCAGAGTTTCGTCTTTGATAATATTCCTTCTAAGCCAGTACCTTCAATTCTGCGGAACTTCTCGGCGCCCGTAAAACTCCATACGGACTTAAGTGATGATGATCTGCGCTTCCTGATGATCCACGACAATGACGGCTTTAACAAATGGGAAGCCGGACATACGCTTTCGCTTAGACTGCTGAATGGCCTGATTGATAAAATCGAAGCTGGCGAAGGCGGAATTGTCGATCCTGAATATATCGGCAGTTTTGGCGATATGTTGGCCCAAGCTCTGAAGCCCGAAACAGATAAGGCTTTGTTGGCCCGCTCTCTGGCCCTGCCCGATATGGCGATCATTGCGCAGAACCGCAAGATAGTTGATACGGATTCGATCCATCGCGCCCGTGAAATCGTCATGATGATTTTGGCTGATGAATATAAAGACCTGCTCAAAAAAGTTTATTTTGAAAATCACGACAAGGGTGCTTTCCGCAACGAAGCCGAGGCACGCGCCCGCCGTGCATTGAAAAACACTGTCCTGAAATTTCTATCCCGTGCGGATGGAAATCCGGCCATCATTTTTGCTAAAGAACAATATGATGCCGCCACCAATATGACTGACCGCGTGGCAGCCCTTTCCGTTCTGGCTGATACCAATGCACCGGAAAGAAAAGCTGTACTGGATGACTTCCTTGAACGCTTCCATGACTACATGCTGGTGGTGGATAAATGGTTCTCGCTACAGGCGACATCCATACGTCCTGAAATCCATGATGATTTGCGCTTGCTGCGTAAGCACAAGGATTTCGTCATGACAAATCCTAACAGGGTACGTTCGCTCTATGGGGCTTTTGCCATGAACAACCCCTACGCTTTCCATGCGCGCTCCGGCCAGGGTTATGAATTCCTGCGTGATGTAATTATCGAGATGAATACCGTTAATCCGCAAATTGCGGCACGCTTGCTGACGCCGCTTAAGGAGTGGAAACGCTACACCCCCGATCGTCAGGCGAAGATGAAGGAAGCGCTGCAAGCTATTGCAGCACAGCCCGAGCTTTCACCCGATGTTTTCGAGATCGTGACCAAGACATTGAAGTAGCCCAATGCCTTGTACATTCGAGATTGAGGAAAACTACAGT
This sequence comes from Micavibrio sp., assembly GCA_046294845.1. Classification (GTDB taxonomy): domain Bacteria; phylum Pseudomonadota; class Alphaproteobacteria; order Micavibrionales; family Micavibrionaceae; genus Micavibrio_C. The sequence goes on from JBKBNU010000001.1 coordinate 1,609,715, forward strand.
GGCCTTGTTTGCGGTCTGGATGAAGCCGGTCGCGGTCCTTTAGCTGGTCCGGTTGTTGCGGCATGCGTCTATATTCCCGATGATGTACGCCGTGAATCTTTCTGGGCACAGGTGAATGACAGCAAAAAGCTTACGGAAAAGAAGCGTGCTGCCCTTTATGACCTGATCATTACACATACCCATTACGGCATAGCCAGCGCCAGTGTGCAGGAGATTGATAAAATCAATATTCTTCAGGCGAGCCTGCTTTCCATGGCGCGGGCCCTTGATACCATGTCCCGTAATTTTAACATTACCCCCACCATGGCTTTGGTTGATGGCAACCGCAAACCCCGCCTGCCCTGCGATGTGCGCACTGTGGTTAAGGGTGATAGCTTAAGCCTCTCAATTGCTGCTGCTTCCATTCTGGCCAAGGTTACCCGTGATCGACAGATGAATGATCTATGCCATAAATTCCCGATGTATGGCTGGAGTCGCAATGCCGGCTATGGCACAGCTGAGCATTTACAGGCCATCAACGATCATGGAATTACAGATCATCACCGGCGCACTTTTGCACCCGTAAAGCAGCGCTTGGCAGCAAGCTAAGGGACTCAAATACCAGCAGAATTTGAATCTTGTTCCTCTTTTGTTTTTACTTCAAGATTTACTACTAACTCACTGACTCTACACAATGAATCTTATTTTCTTGTTGACGACGAATCGGTCTTGAATCATAGTGAATCCTGAGATCAATCAGGAGACATCATGTCGAGTCAAAAATCCTCAAAAACACTGGTTAAAAACAAGATTCTATCGGGTGACTGCATCAAAAATATGCAAAATCTTCCCAAGGAGTCGGTCGATATGATCTTCGCCGACCCTCCCTATAATTTGCAGCTTGGCGGCGATCTGCACCGCCCGAACAATTCTCTGGTTGATGCCTGCGATGATCACTGGGACCAGTTTGATGACCTGAAAGCCTATGACGATTTTACCAGACAGTGGCTTTCTGCTGCCCGCGATTTGCTCAAGCCCGATGGTACAATCTGGGTTATCGGCAGCTATCATAATATTTTCCGCGTAGGTACCATTTTACAGGATCTCGGCTTCTGGGTCTTGAATGATATCATCTGGCGCAAGACAAACCCGATGCCCAATTTCCGTGGCCGCCGCTTTACCAATGCGCACGAAACTATGATTTGGGCTTCCAAATCAGAAAAATCGAAATATCGCTTCAACTACGATGCGATGAAGGCGATGAACGAAGACCTGCAAATGCGCAGCGACTGGTTTATCCCCCTTTGCACGGGCGCGGAAAGATTGAAAGACGCAGAAGGATCCAAGGCTCATCCGACACAAAAACCTGAAGCTTTGCTTCACCGTGTCATCATGTCCAGTACACAGCCGGGTGATCTTATTCTTGATCCTTTCTTTGGCACAGGCACAACTGGTGCCGTTGCTAAAAAGCTGGGCCGTGATTATATCGGCCTCGAGCGCGAAGAAAGCTATATTAAAGTTGCGGAACAACGTTTGAAGTCCATAACAAGGCTTGGCGACGACGAAATTCTGCACGCGGTTTCTTCTAAACGTGAAGAACCGCGTATCCCCTTCGGGTCCCTGATTGAAAGCGGTCTGTTGAAACCGGGGACCATTTTGACTGACTCAAAAGGTCAGCACGAAGCCAAAGTAGGCGCCGATGGCACCATCATTTCGAACAAGGTCAGAGGCTCAATTCATAAGGTTGGTGCGACATTGCAAAATGCCCCGTCATGTAATGGCTGGACTTATTGGCATGTCAGACAAGGACGGCAATATGTACCGATCGATGCTTTGAGACAAAAACTCAGAGATGTTACGGGCGTCACCGGATCGCAGCACGGAACCTTGCAGTAACATTACAAGCGATTTCTAAAGTATAGAGTGATTGAGATCGGCTCAGCTCATTACTGAGCAGCTTCTCCCTCTCCCTTTTTAATTGCGTTAAAGATTGAACCTTCCGGCAAATCCACCTGCGGAGGTAGATCCTCGTCAATATCGGTTCTCTTTTTGCGTGCACGCGAGTCTTCTTCGCGCATAGACTTTTCCCAGAGCAGCTTTTGCTTCTCTGTATCAGCATAAACCTTGATGTGGTCAACCTGTGCAAATACAGCTGCCTTAAGGCTACCACCTACACCATAAACACGCCCTTTAAATGACATGACCTTGATGAACAATTCCAGCACAGCCATACGTTCATAGGCTTCATCACGGTGCATCATTTTTGCCCTTACTTTATTTTTGGCGTTGTATTCATCAAGAAATAGACGTGCGAGTTCTTGTTCTACAGGAACCTGAGGCAAAACAAACGGGCGGCTAAGCAAAAGAACCAGGTTTTTCGGGTAGCCATCAATTTCACCAACGCGTCCACAAACTGTACCGCCAACATAATAAATAGTTTCAATCCGTCGTGCGTAGTTAACGCTGGATTTATCCATGTTAACGTTAAAAACCTGTTTTTCCGGATCGTATCGGGTCAAGTAGAGAGGAATAGCTATTTTGAAATGAGTGGGAAAGAATTTTGTGTTCGTACGTAAGAAGCTTCTCGTTGATTCACGCATTTCCTCCCATTCAAGGTCATTATTCAGATAAGTTGTGAACATATCGCATTCATTGATCATCAAAAAATTATCGATGTGCACTGAGTTGGCATAGTCGAGAGCACCTAAATTCCAGTACAAATGCGATAGGTTTTGAATTGTAGGGTTTACGTATTTTTCAAGGCCGTAAGGATCATTGGGGTCAAAAATTCCTTCAGAAGAGCCATCCTGGGCCTTTACTGTTACTGGGAAGAAAAAGACTAAAAAGCCCAGCATAAGCAGGCCCCTTTTCAGCAAGATCAATTTTCCTGATAGATTTTTTATGCTTGCCATTCTCTCCCCCTCAACACCGCAAAACGATATGCCTGAAATAATGAAGCAATTATGATGGCAGATCAATCCGCTAGGCTTACTTATTCTCACTCACAATCACGGCGAATTTTTGGAAAACAGAAGGCAGGCCGCTTTTTTTGATGTTTGAAGTACTGACCCAACTGTAAGGTGCTTTTTTAGTAAGAGATATTCGCTTGCTGGCTTTCACACTAAAGCCCTGTAGTTCAAGGTCAAAATGGGTAAAACTGTGTTTGATTACATAGCCCTTCATAATCTGGGGCTTACCTATTTCCAACACGTCAGGATTATGGGTAATTATATTCCTCTCCCCCCACTCCGTGGTCGGAAAAGCCATCATACCCCCCAAAAGCCCCTTATCTGGCCTTCTTTCAAGCAGAACCAGACCTTCTTTTTTGTTTTCTACCCAGTAGATATGCCCATAGCGGATCTTTTTATTCTTTTTTACGGCCTTTGTCGGGAGATTGGCCGCAATTCCTGCCCTTTTACCCCTACAGCTACGACTTAGAGGGCACAGACCACAGCGGGGGGCTTTGGGAATACAAACTGTAGCCCCGATATCCATGAGAGCTTGGGCATAATCTGAGGGACGATCAGGCCGTCCATCCGCCAGCAAGGCCGCTACTTTTTTAATAGACGCCTTGGCCATAGGTAGAGGTTCTTGGATGGCGAAATAGCGCGCCATAACTCTTTCCACATTTCCATCCACAACCACACTCGGCTTATCGAAGGCTATGGATAGAATCGCAGCTGCCGTGTAATCGCCTACGCCTGGTATAGTTTTCAGGGCCTTCTCATCCTGTGGGAAAAGGCCACCCTGCTCTGTGGATATAAATTTTGCCCCCTTGTGAAGATTTCTTGCACGGGCGTAATAGCCCAAGCCTGCCCATTCCTTCATAACATCGTCGCTGGGGGCGCATGCCAAATCATGTATTGTCGGCCAGAGGCTGGTGAATTTCAGAAAATAGGGAATGACGGCTGCTACAACAGTCTGCTGCAACATTACTTCAGAAAGCCAAACATGATAGGGGTCGGGCGTTTGCCCGGGCAAAGCCCGCCACGGCAAGGTCCTGCGGTTTTTGTCATACCAACCCAGTACGTTATTACGAAAACTGTTGATTGTGACATTTGAAAGCTTGTCGGGTATAATCGACCCTGACATAGTATCCCCGTCTTTATAATCCTGTTTAGTTTTGCGAGTGGCCATGTACGGTCTGAAACCCCTGTCAGACAAAATTCCAGCGATTGCCAGTCAGGCCTTCAGCCGCAAGTTTGTGATGCTGGGGCGTCTGCTGACACAATGGCAGGATATAGTCGGTAGCGATCTGGCAAGCAAGACCCAGCCGGTAAAGATCCAATATATGAAGAAAAAGGATGCCGCTCACAAGGCCACAGCCACCCTTCATATTGCGTGTGCCACGGCCGATGCCACCATGCTTCATTATCGTAAAGAGCTGATCCTTGAACGTATAAACCAGATCTTTGGTGAGCGCTGGATTACGGCCTTGCGTTTTGTCCCTCAGGAAGCCAACGAGCAGGACCTGAAAAAAGGCACAAAAAGCCGAAAAATCTTGACGGAACAGGATAAAATCTATTTATCAGAGGTTCTTGAAACTGTCGAAGATCCGGAACTTAAGAGTACCCTCGAGCGGTTCGGTCAATCGATGCTTCAAGATCGTTCTCGAAACAGTAAACAGGTGATCTGATGGCTTTGTCGCCCAACATGAATGTCATGCTGCGCGCCGCCGAAAAGGCAGCGCGTTCTCTCGTCCGTGATTTTGGCGAGGTTGAACAACTTCAAGTTTCCCAAAAAGGGCCTGCGGACTTTGTGTCTGCCGCCGATCACCGTTCCGAAGAAATTATTTATGAAGAGCTAAGCCGTGCCCGCAAGGACTTCGGCTTCCTGATGGAAGAACGCGGTGAAATCAAGGGTTCGTCCAACTTCCGCTTTATTGTCGATCCGCTGGATGGCACAACCAACTTTCTGCATGGCATTCCGCACTGGAACATTACGATTGCCATTGAGGAAAATGACGAAATCGTAGCCGGTATTGTTTACGACCCTATTCGCGATGAAATGTTCAGGGCAGAAAAAGCCATGGGTGCTTTCTTGCGTAATAAACGTCTTCGCATTTCGGGCCGTCGTGATTTTTCCCAATCCCTGATTGCTACAGGCGGTATTTCCCCGCTGCACCCCACCCGTAAGAATATGCTCCCTCAAGTGGAAGCTGTAACCAAAAAATCGGGTGATGTGCGCCGCATGGGCGCCGCCGCCCTTGATCTGGCTTATGTTGCAGCAGGCCGTTTCGAAGGTTTTTGGGAATACGATCTCAAGCCGTGGGATGTCGCAGCAGGAGGCCTCATTGTCAAAGAAGCAGGCGGGTTTATATCATCCCTGCACGGTAATGATAATCCTGTCTATAACGGCAATGTTGTTGCTGCCAACGGCAAGATTTTTGATGAACTGAAGAAAACCATTGTATCAGCTACGGCGAATAACAAAGACGCTGCTTGAGAAACCTCATGAGCAGGTTTGGTAACAATAAAAGCAAATCGGTATTGCCCCTGAAGGCTCTCTTCGGGCTGATAGCTTTTTGCATCTACCCAGCCTTGACTATTGGTAATGCCCATGCACAGCAAGGCAATCCGGAAGTCTTTGTTGACATGAGCGTTCTTCAGGGACTGGGTGAACAGCCCGAACAATCCCCAAAGCCTGTTCAACTCAAGCCTCCTTCATCAATGACTAATCCGGTACCATCACAACCCCAGCTCATCAGGCCTGCCCCAACACCCTCTCCGCTTGCCGCGCCGGTTGTTACTGCACCCGCGCCTGCCGTAAAACCGCCAGCAGCGATCAATAGCCAGTCACAAGCTGTTAGTAGAGCGATTGCGCTGCCCGATGATCCCAAGCCGGTAGTCAAACCTCCTGTTGCTGTTGTCCCGCAGCCACAGGTACAAAAATCTGTAACCTCGCAACCAACGTCCGTTACGCCCCCTGTAGCAACTAAGCCCGTAAGCCCTCAGATTTTTCCTGTAGAAACCCGTACAAAATCGGAAAGTGCCAACCCTGCAACCCCCAGCATGTCACGACCCGTACCCGTGCGTAGCGGGATTGCCGGAAATCTTAATGACTCTGTGCTTTCGCGTCCCGCGCCCGATTTTGATCCGGAAGTCTCCGCACCCTCTACGCCAGCAAAACCTGTTCGGGATGTAACCGAGCCTTCAGATATTGAGGTAAAATCCTCTCTTAAGGCTCCGCCTGTGAAGCCATCCCGTAAGCCTGCCTATAATGAGTCCGTGGAAGTGATCAAAAAAGAAGTAGCTGCAGCCAATGACTCCGCGCCTGTAGTTTTAGAAAAAACGCAAGCCATTCAAAAATCTGTGCCAGAGGAAGCAGCAGCAGTCGCAGCAGTGAATACACCACCTGCAGTGCCCCCGATTGTTCCTCCGCGCCGTCCTGATATCCAGCAAGTATCACCCGACATCATCGCCAGCTTGATCGAACGTGAACAAAAGAAAATTATCCCTGAAGGTCAAGCATTAGATGTAGCCGATCCGCCACCGCCTCCGGGTCCGCGCGGCAAGAAAAATATGCCTGCGGTGGCCAAACCTTCTGTTGATGCCGAGCCCTTGCAAGAGCAGATTGTCAAATTGCCTGCTACGAATGACCCCTTACTTGGTAACTTGATCGAGAAAGATAAAAAGGATCTAGTCTCGGAGATTGAAGCCATGGTGGATGCGCGTGAATCCGGTGAACCTTTGCCTTCCAAGAAGGCCGTAGAGAGGGAATTAGGCACGAATATTGTTAAGGCCGAGCCAATGCAGCGCCCCTACAATGTCTATCGTCCTCAAAAAGAAAGCGGGGAAGAAAACCTCCCGCCTGCAGCCGTTATTACGGAAGCAGAGGAAACAAAGGAAATCAAACTGGCATCCATTCCCCGTCCGCCGCAGCCGCGTTCCGAAGATGAGGAGGCCTATGTGAGCGTTCCTTTTGCCCAAGGACTCATTACTGTAAACGAGGCTGTTTCCGCAGAACTGGAATCCCGTTTGCTGCCCCTCCTTAATGACAATCCGGCATGGAAACTCCAGATCCAGTCTTTTGCCAGTCCGCTGAAAGATGGATTGAGCAGCGCCCGCAAGGCTTCTCTCGACCGTGGTCTTGCTGTCAGAAACTATCTGCTAGGCAAAGGGATTGAAGCCTCGCGCATCGATGTGCGGGCTTTGGGGGCTGAAAGTGACCGTGATCCGATGGATCGTGTTGACCTGATCCTGTTTGACCCCTCTAAAAGAAGCTAGAACAAGCCCTTAGCCGTAGTCCAATACAATCAATAGCTTAGAGGCAAGTGTGGATAAGCCCTATGAAATCCAAGGGTTTTCTTGACTTGGGGGGCTTTTTTATTGATTTTTACCATATAGCTCATTACTGATACACACTCAAACTTTTGTCATATTATTTTGACGGAGCGGATAATTCGATGCGTAAAAATATTATTGCATTACTGGCCCTTGCTGTCGTTGTAGCCGTTGGCGCTTATGCTGGCATTGCTGGTGTAGGGAAAAAGTCGGTTTCTTCTCCTGAAATCAGCCCCGTTGCGGTGGCTGAGCCCAGCGGTGATGCCGAAGCGACATCCATTGAGCCTGCCGCCGGTGATCATGATCAGGCAGCCATCCAATACAAAGGTGCCATCATGGGAAGCGATGATGCTCCTGTGAAGATTAAAGAATTTGCGTCCCTGAGCTGCTCCCACTGTGCTGATTTCCACACGGGCACATTACCGGAGGTCAAAAAAGAGCTCATCGAGACCGGCAAGGTTCAGTTTGAATTTATTCATTTCCCTTTAAATGCTTCTGCCATGGATGGCGCTCTTATCAGCATATGCATGCCGGAAGAACGTTATATGCAGTTCATTTCGTTCCTTTACGAACAACAGAGCAAATGGGCGTTTGACCCTAACTATAGAAACATCCTGAAGCAAAACGCCAAATTGCTGGGCTTGGGTGAAGAAAAGCTTGAGGCCTGCCTCAACGATGAGGAAGCCAAACAAGCCATCGTTGCGAAAATGGAAGAAGCCCAGACCAAATATAATATCCAGTCCACACCTTCCTTTGTGATCAATGAAAAGGAAACATTCTCGGGCGCCCTGCCGTTCTCTGAATTTAAGAAAAAAGTGGATGCCCACATGCCGTCTAAGGGGAAGGTTGCCGAATGATCCAGTTTACCAAGCTACGTCTGAACGGCTTTAAGTCATTCGTTGAAAAAACAGAACTTGAGATTGGCCCCGGCCTGACAGGGATTGTTGGTCCGAACGGTTGCGGTAAATCCAACCTTGTCGAAGCCCTGCGCTGGAGCATGGGGGAAACATCGTCCAAGCGTATGCGCGGCGGTTCCGGCAGCATGGAAGACGTGATCTTCAACGGCACCGAAAGACGCCCTGCCCGTAACTTTGCCGAAGTCACTGTCGTTCTTGATAACTCGGCGCATACTGCTCCCGGCATGTTCAATGAAAGCGAAGAGATCGAGGTCATTCGCCGTATCGAACGTGAAAAAGGTTCGGATTACAAAATCAACAGCAAGACAGTCCGCGCCCGTGACGTGCAATTGCTTTATGCAGATCTGCGCGCCGGTGCCGGCTCGCCCTACCTTGTGTCCCAAGGTAAGGTAACCACAATGATTCAGGCCAAGCCTGTCGATCGCCGTATGATCCTTGAAGAGGCAGCCGGTATCACAGGTCTTTATGCCCGCCGCCACGAGGCCGAACTGCGCCTGCGTGCCGCTGACAATAACCTGAAACGCCTTGACGATATCGTTGGCGGCATGGAAAGCCGCTTGCAGGAACTTAAAAAACAAGCCCGCCAAGCTGCCCGCTACCGCACATTGAGTGCCCAGATCCGCCAGTTGGAAGTCATGATTGGCACACTGGAATGGCGCCGCGCCCATGAACGCCTGACAGATATCAAATCAAGCTTCGATGAAATCGAAAGCAAGGTTGCCGAGCGTATGCTGACCGTCAGCCAGCTGACACGCACACAAGGCACACAATCCGCCGACCTGCCCGATTTGCGCCAACAGGACGCCGAATATGGTGCCCGTCTGCAAGTGCAAAAACTGGCTTTGCAACGTCTGGAAGATGAAGCCCTGCGTATTGAAACAACAATCGAGGAAGCCCGCCAACAACTGGGCCAGACAACAGCCGACCGCGCCCACGAAGATGAAAGCCTTACGGAAAACTCAGAAGTTCTTCAAAAACTGGAAGCCGAAGAAACCACACTGAAAGCCGGCGAAGAAAATCAGGAACGCGAAATTGCTGCCCGTGAGGAAACACGTAACCTGATTCAAACCGATGTCGATCAGTGGGAAGCCGAATTTACCAGCCTGATGCAATCTGTAGCCTCCGATAAAGCCAAGCGCGAAGGTCTGGAACAACAAATCGCCACCGATCAGGGCCGTATGGATGCGGTTAAATCGCGTCTATCCACTGTACGCCAGCAACTCGAAATCAAGAAGGCCGATAACGGTCAGGACGAAGCGATTGCCACACTGCGCTCTGATATTGAATCTTTGGAAAGCCAGACAGAAACACTGCGCACCACGGTTGACAATCTCGAAACCGCGATTGCCGATGCCCGTAGCAAACGGGAAGAAGCCCGCGAGACAGTACAGCTGCGTTCGACAGAAAAATCCCGTCTGGAAGCAGAAATCCGTACACTGGAATCCGTCCTTAATATGTACTCGGAAGAAGGCTTTAAAGCCGTTCTTGATGACGTACAGGCTGACGAAGGTTTTGAAACCGCCCTGTCCCGCGCCCTCGGCGATACGCTGATGGCCTCGACAGATTCCAATGCGCCGATTGTATGGGCTGCCAGCCATATCAGCATTTCCGACCTGCCGGACTTGCCGCAAGGCGCCGCCGCTCTGGAACCGCATGTAAAGGCTCCTTATGCCCTGAAATTGGCCTTGAGTCAGATTGGTGTGGTGGATACAGCCGATCAGGGGCAGGAACTCGCCCTGCAACTCAAGATCGGTCAATCACTGGTTTCCCGCGACGGCGCCTACTGGCGTTGGGACGGCTTGCATATCAAGGCCGATGCCGCTGACCGTCATGCCATCCAGCTAAAGCAAAAGAACCAGCTTGCCGAACTGCAGGAACGTCTGCCGGGTGTTGAAAGCGAACTTGCTGCTGCCCGTTCCATTCTGGAAGAAGCGGAAGCTGTCCTGTCAAAAGCACAGGATGATCTGAAAGAATCCCGTACCCAGCAAAATCAGGCTGAATACACACTGCGTGATCGCCGTATCAACCTGAACCGCTCGGTTGAGGCCCAAGCCTCCCGTCAGGCTGAACTGGGCCGTCTGGAAGAGGCTTTGACAATTGCCGAAAACGATATCGTTACACTGGAAGAAGCTGTCAGCGTAAGCCGCCGCGAACTGGAAGCTTTTGATGACGCCACTCTGGCCGAACGCCAGCAGAAGGTTGATAATGCCCGTGAAAAACTGACCTCTGCGCGTACTCGTCTTCAGGAAGCGATCAGCGATCTTGAAATCATCCGTCAGGACCAGAACCGCCGTAAGGGCCGCTTGCACGCGATTGCCGATGAGCGCGTTAACCTGTCCAACCGCTGTGCCCGCGCCCGCGAGCGTCTGCGTGAACTGGATGAGCGTCAGGAACAACTGAGCAGCAAGATCGAAGAACTGATCGAACGTCCCGCCGAAATCCGCAAGGATAGCGAAGGCCTCCTCAGCACGATTGCCGCAATCGAGTCCGAAAAGTCCGTTGTAGCTGATAAACTCGCGACACTCGAAGCTGAATTGAACGAAACAAATAAAGGCCTCAAGGAAGCCGAAGCGGCCCTGAGCGAAGTGCGTGAAGCCCGTGCTCACGCCATGGCGACGATTTCCGAACGCCAGTCCCATATGGAAGAGATTAAAACCCATATTCAGGACCAGTTCAGTATGTCACCGGAAGAGCTGGCTGCCGAGGCGGCCCTTGATCCGGATAATCTGCCAAACCTTGAAGAGCTAAAAGCGCAGCGTGAAAAGGATGTCCGCTCACGCGATCTGATTGGTGCCGTGAACCTGCGCGCCGATGAAGAAGCTGAAGAGATGGAAAAAGAACTGACTGGCATCTTCACCGAACGTGATGACCTGATGCAGGCGATTGACGAGCTGCGTAACGGCATTCAGATGCTGAACAAGGAAGCCCGCGAGCGCCTGACCAAGGCCTTTGACGATGTGAATACCCACTTCAAGGATATGTTCACCCGTCTGTTCCGTGGTGGACAGGCCCACCTGAAGATGATTGATTCCGACGATCCTCTGGAAGCCGGTCTTGAAATCTTCGCCCAACCGCCAGGTAAAGCACTGCAATCACTCTCCCTGCTTTCGGGTGGTGAACAGACGCTGACAGCCGTGGCTCTCATTTTTGCGATGTTCCTGACCAGCCCCGCACCGATTTGCGTGCTGGACGAGGTTGACGCCCCGCTTGATGATGCCAACGTTGACCGCTTCTGTGATGTGTTGCAGGAATTCGCCGCCCGCGGTGAAACACGCTTCCTTGTCATTACCCACCACCGTCTCACGATGGCCCGTATGGATCGTCTTTATGGTGTGACGATGACAGAACGCGGAGTCTCGCAGCTGGTATCGGTTGATATGAACCAGCAGCTGGACTTCCTCGAAGCGGCATAAAGTCCTGTAAATGACCAACGACCTCGATGATCTCGAAGCCAAAATTGCCCAGTTTAAGGCTGGCAAGACTTCTGTTGCCCAAAAGGAGGCCGATAAGCTCAAAGAAGCCGAAAACACGAATATGGGAATTCGAGCCGGTGCGGAGCTGGTTGTTACCATCGGTGCCGGTGCTTTTATCGGCTATGGCCTTGATAGCTGGCTCGGGACCAAGCCGATCTTCCTGATTATCTTCCTATTGGCAGGGGTTTTTGCAGGTTTTTTCAATATCTACCGTATAACGCAAAATATTGGCTCTTCTGTCGGATATCCCACCTTGCAAAAGGCTGAAAAAGACGCTAAAAAGGCGCCGGAAAAAGATACAGAGTAACAGCCGAAAGCAAGGATTTTCTAAGCGTGGCAGACCCTATTCACCAGTTTGTGATTACCCCCCTGATTCCGCTTCAGGTTGGCGGTGTGGATATTTCCTTTACCAATTCGTCCTTGTGGATGATGATCGGTGTTGTTCTTTCAGTAACAACACTGAGTCTGGCAACACGTCGCAAGGCGCTTGTACCAGGACGTCTGCAAGTCATGGCAGAGATGCTGTACGAATTTGTTGCCAACATGATCCGTGAAAATATCGGATCGGCAGGCCGTCAATATTTTCCGCTGATCTTTACCCTGTTTATGGTTGTCCTGATGGGTAACCTGCTGGGTATGATCCCTTACTCCTTTACCTATACCAGCCATATTATTGTTACCATGGCTTTGGCCCTCTTGATTTTCTTCACCGTGTTGATCATCGGTGTTGTTAAGCATGGCGTGCACTTTTTCAGCTTCTTGGTACCCCCCGGTGTTCCTGTCTGGCTGTTCCCGCTGATTATTCCGATTGAGCTGGTTTCATTCCTGGCCCGTCCTGTAACGCTTTCTGTCCGTCTTTTTGCCAATATGATGGCCGGACACCTGATGCTGAAAGTCTTCGCCGGTTTCAGTGTCAGCATGCTGTCGCTGGGTGCTGTTGGCTATGCTGCCGGCCTTGTCCCTATGTTCTTCAACGTTATTTTGATCGGTTTTGAATTCCTGATCGCGTTGTTGCACGCTTACGTCTTTACCGTCCTTTCATGTATCTACCTGAAAGACACGGTTGAACTTCACCACTAACCACTTGTTCATTAGTAAAAGGAAAGAAAACAAATGGAACTCGAAGCCGCAAAACTGATCGCTGCCGCTATTGCTCTGATGCCAATTATCGGTGTTGGTATTGGTCTGGGCCTGATCTTCTCCTCCTACAACGAAGCTGTAGGCCGTAACCCAGGCGCCCTTGAACTGCTGGACAAGAAATTCTTCCTGACCTTCGCTCTGACAGAAGCTCTGGCGATTTTCGCACTGGTTATTTCTCTCGTGATCCTGTTCGGTTAATCACCGTCCAGAAACTTAGGGTATTTATAATGATGGACCGCTTAAAGAAACTGACAGCCTATACCTTCTGCACCCTTGCATTTGGTGTGCAGTCGGTTTTTGCCGCCGGTCCTCATGAAGAACCAGTTCACGATGCTGAACAGGCGCAGCACGGCAGCGGTGGCTTGCCCCAGTTTAATCCGGAAACTTTTCCGACACAGATTTTCTGGCTGGTTGTCACTTTTGCCGTGTTGTACGTCATTTTCTCGGGGCGTATTCTTCCGGATATTTCAAATATTCTCGAGAATCGTCGTGCAAAGATCGAAGGCGACCTTGAAACCGCCGACCGCCTGCGCAAGGAAGCTGACGAAGTACAATCATCCTACGAATCCCATCTGGATAGCTCACGCGATGCGGCCAAGAAAATGGTCAGTGATGTTCACGCCAGCATGAAGTCCAAAGCAGAGCAACAACTACAGTCACTCCGTGATAAGGCCGACAGTGAAATGCAAACTCTTGAAGTCCGCATTCAGTCAGCCAAAAACGAGGCTATGAGCCAGATGACAACAATCGCTGCCGAAGTTGCCAGCGAAGCCGCCGCCAAGATTATTGGTGTGCCGGCCGATCTCGACCAAGCCAAATCGGTTGTAGAGCTGATCAATAAAAGAGAGGCCGCATAATGGAGCATTTTTTAGGCGAAGCCACCAACTGGGTTCTTGTATCCTTTGTCATTTTTGCCATTGGCTTTTGGAAGCTGGGCCTGAAGCAAATGACAGGCAAGCTGGACCGTCGTATTGACGAAATCCGCAAGGAAATCGAAACAGCTGAATCATTGCGTATCGAGGCACAGGAATTACTGGCACAGTACCAACGCAAACAACGTGATGCCGCTCACGAAGCTGAAACCATCATTGAAACAGCCCGCAAGCACGCTGCTGAAATTCAAAAGCAGGCTGAAGCCGATCTGGCGGAGGTGCTGAGCCGCAAAGAGGCGCAACTGAAAGATCGTCTGAAGCGTATGGAAGATATGGCGCTGATGGAAATCAAATCCTACGCAGCAGAACTTTCCGTTAAAGCAACAGCCGAAATTATTGCCAAGCAAATTGATGCCCGCACCAGCGAGCGTCTGGTTGACCAATCCATCAAGGCTGTTGCCGGTCAGTTCAACTAATCACGCGTTAACGTACTTCCATTTTTATGATAGCCTCTCTGCCTGAGAGGCTATTGTGCTTAAAGGACCTATCAATATTTTGAATTCACCCAGATGGGCCGGCTTGCGTATCGGTCTGTTTGGCGGATCTTTCAATCCGCCCCATCAGGGACATTTGGACTTAAGCCGTACAGCCTTGCGTATGTTGGGACTGGATTGCGTTTGGTGGATGGTCACACCCGCCAACCCCCTAAAAAAAGGGACAGCTTATGAACCACTCGCCAGCCGTCTGCATGAATGCGAACTGTTGGTGGAAAATGATCCGCGTCTTCTGGTTTGCAATCTGGAAGGTGAGCGAGAATTTTACAGAACATTTGACACGCTTACATTCCTGAAAAAGCATTTTAGGCAGACCGATTTTGTCTTCCTCATGGGGACGGACAGTGCTTCAAACTTTCATCACTGGCATCGCTGGCAGGAAATTCCGACGCTTATGCCGCTCGGGATTATTCCCAGACCACCAGCACCTGCCCTTGTGAAAAATATGCCTTTGGGCATGGTAAGACGCTGTCGGCATATCCATGTGAGTCGGCCTTTTTTCGGCGATTTGCGGACCGAAACATGCTTCTGGATGCATCATCATCCCCTTAATAATCAGTCCTCTACCCTCTTGAGAAAACGCATATAAATCAAAATGTTATCAATTTCTGGGGGGCTCGGCGGCCTCAGCTGTTGCGTTGCATGATTGCATAGACATGGCAAACGGCAGTAAAATGAACCTATGAGAGACTTGAGATATTCTTTCACCGACAGAAAGGAGGATGCCTGACCTTGATAGACGGGCGTACGGCCTCTTTTTTCGGTTTAGGATTATCCTCGCTGTCCTCTAGCGGAAGCGCCACGATGCTTGTACATCGCGGCGCTTTTTATTATGGTATCTAATCCGTAACATTTGAGGAGAACAAAGCCATTTTAACCATCGTAGAAGCAACAGCGGACAGAAGTCCGGAAACATTAAAAAGCCTGATCGAGCAATCTTTGGATGCTGACAAGGCCGAACAAATTGAAACAATCGACCTGAAAGGTCAGACAGATTATGCGGATTATATGATTGTCGCCTCCGGCACATCATCCCGCCATGTTGGTGCTCTGGCCGAAAAAATTCAGGAACGTCTGAAAGCCCGCGGGTACGGTGAAGTCCGTATGGAAGGCATGACAGATTGCAACTGGGTTGTTGTCGATGCCGGTGATGTTGTGGTTCACATTTTCCGTCCGGAAGTAAGGGCCTATTACAACATCGAAAAGATGTGGCGCAATACGCCCTTGAGCGGTGTGAATATTCACTAAAAGCCTTGACCAAGGCCATAGGCACACCCGCCTGTTTCCTCTATAAAGCTCATAGAGGATGGTTATCTCGTGTTACGATTGGAAATCATAGCTGCGGGCCGTCTAAAAAACGGCCCTTTTGCTGTCTTGAGAGATGAATATCTCAAGCGTATGACGTGGGCTGTGAGCATCACGGAAATCGAAGGGCGCAGCACCGCAGAGGAGCAGACAAAAATCCTCGAAAAAATCAGGCCCGGAACAATCGTCATCGCTCTCGATGAAAAAGGTAAGGTCTTCAACAGTCGCGCCTTTGCCGCCCAGCTTTCGAACTTCTCATCCCAAGGGGAAACAGACATCCAGCTTATTATCGGTGGCGCCGATGGTTTGAGCGATGAAATCCGCGATAAAGCCCGTTTCCTGTTAGCATTCGGCCCGCAGACATGGCCACATATGATGGTTCGGGTTATGCTTCTTGAACAACTATACAGAGCCCAGCAAATCATTGCGGGACACCCCTATCACCGCGATTAATTTAAAGAGTTTATTTCAAGATACCGATGTCCAGACTTTTGATCCTCATATGTGCTTTACTCGTGCTGCATCCCGCAGCCGCCAAAGCCAATACAGGTGAGAAAAAGGAATCTCTTTCGGCTATTCAGGCGCAGATCAAAGCTGAAGAACAGAAAAAGAAAGAACTTCAGCGTGAAAAAAGTAAAGCGGAAAAACAACTTAAAGATACAAAAACAGATCTCTCGTCCCTGACCCAAAGCATCAGGGATAACCAACGTAAAATGGATGAAAGCGAAAGACGCGCCAACGAACTCGCATCACAAGAAAACGAGATCAAAGAAAAACTGCAAAAAGATTACGGCTCCATGGCCAATACTATTCTGGCCCTTGAACGCATGAAACGTATGCCGCCAGAACTCATTGTCCTGCGCCCCGATCCCCCTATTCAAACGGCCCGTACTGCGTCACTTTTGCAAAGGATTATTCCAAGCCTCAATGATCACGCCACATTCCTGCGTGAGGATTTAGACAAGCTAAAGTCGATTCAGAATGAACTCGCCGCCACACAAAAACTTTTGCAGGAATCCGCCTCACAACTCGCCGCACAAAAGGCCGAGATGGACAAGCAACTTGCAGCCCGTGAAAAAGAATTCAAATCTGCCAATAGCGCCTATCGCGCCAGTGCCTCCCGTGCTGAAGCTTTGGCCGCTGAAGCCAAAACGCTGGGTGAACTGCTGGCAAAGCTACAGGAAGAAGAAAGCAAGCGCCCTATTCCCGTCCGCAAGCCTGAATCTAAACATCAGAAGAAGGCAAAGGCCGGCAAAGGCGGAAATGCGCTCTGGCCCTTGCAGGGGCAACTAGTTGCTGATTTTGGTGACAAGGATGATTTGGGCGGAGAAATCAGAGGCATAAAAATCAAGGGCAACACCGGCGCACTTGTCGTAACACCGCAGAAGGGCGTCGTGAAATACACCGGCACCTTTAGGAATTATGGCCAATTGGTTATTATCGAACACAGCAATGGTTATCACAGCCTGATAGCGGGTATGGAACGCACCAACGTCAATATCGGGCAGACCGTCGGTGGCGGAGAACCTGTAGGATATATGACGTCGTCATCTTCCCAGAACGCCTCACTAACGCTATATTACGAACTCCGCCACGATGGCGAGCCTGTAAATCCATCTTTATTCCTGAGCGGCCTCAAGAGTTAACATAAAGGACCAACTGACCATGTCACTGTTTTCTTCTTTTTCTCGTTTATCCCTGAACGGTGCAGCAGCCCTTTGCCTGCTACTGGGGGCTTCAGGTATGGCGTATGCGCAGGAGGCTACAGATCCTGCAGGTCGTACCGCAGGCCAAAGTGAAACAGAGGCAAAAGAAGTTAAAGGTGCCAGCGATACCTACCTGCAACTAAACCTGTTTGGTGATGTTTTTGAACGTGTCCGCGCCAAATATGTCGATGAAGTCACTGATGAAGATCTGATCAAGTATGCAGTTACAGGCATGCTGATGAATCTTGATCCCCACTCATCCTACATGGATGAAAAAGATTTTGGCGATATGCAGGTTCAAACCCGCGGTGAATTTGGCGGTCTAGGAATTGAAGTCAGCATGGAAAGCGGCTTGGTAAAAGTTGTATCGCCCATCTTTGATACACCCGCCTACCGTGCCGGTGTACAGGCTGGCGACTTTATCACCCATCTGGATGATGAATCAATTATAGGGATGTCATTAAACGATGCGGTTGACAGGATGCGCGGCAAAGTTGGTACCCCAATTAAGATTACCATCAGAAGGCAGGATGTCGCTGAGCCGATCGAAATTACACTGGTCCGCGATATCATCAAAATTGAGTCCGTAAAATATGAGATGATAGGCAATGATATTGGTTATGCCCGTATCACAACATTCAACCAGAATTCCGATATTGGACTTAAAAAAGCTATCAATGAATTCAAAAACAACAAAGACAACCATCTGAAAGGCTTGATTCTTGACCTCCGTAACAATCCGGGTGGTTTGCTGGATCAGGCGATTTCGATCTCGGATATTTTCCTTGATAAGGGTGAAATCGTATCAACAAGGGGTCGCCATGCTCAGGATACCGAGCGCGATAACGCCACACCGGGCGATATGTTGGACGGTTTGCCTATCGTTGTTTTGATTAATAGTGGCTCGGCATCGGCTTCCGAGATCGTTTCAGGCGCTCTACAGGATCATCGCCGTGCCCTGATTGTGGGAACACAGTCATTTGGCAAAGGTTCTGTGCAAACGGTTATCCCATTGCCCGGCCATGGAGCGATGCGTCTCACAACGGCACGCTACTACACCCCTTCTGGCCGCTCCATTCAAGCCAAAGGGATCGAACCTGACATTGTGATTGAACAAGCCAAACTTGAAACCATCAAGACCGAGCGTATTTCAGAAGCTGATCTGAGAGGAGCGCTTGATAGCAAGAAACCTGAAAAGGCAGCAGAGGATAAAGATGCTGCCGCAGTTACCAAGGAGGGAGAGGCAAAGAAAGACCCTTCCAGCAAGCTGGCCAATCTTGATGAAGATTATCAGCTAGCGCGCGCGGTTGATCTGGTACGAGGTATTTCTTTGTTCGATCTGTCAATCAAACCAGAGCACAAAGAGGAATCTTCGAAGGCGCCGGAGCCTGCAACCACTACTGAGCCTGATCCGGCAGCAACGGAGACGCCCCAATAAATGACAGAGCAGACAACCACCACTATTCAGAAATTCTCTCCCAAAGCTTTTGCTGTGGGGCTGGTCGTGGTTGGTTTGGTCTATGCAGGACTTGCGGGATTTGCTTTTATGAAAGGCCCGCAGGTTCTAAGGGAACGTCAGGCATCACTTGCTTCACTCACGGTTATTATTGAGCGCGTCAAACCCATGGCCGAGCCGGTCACAGCGGAAGAAACGCATGGGAACGAAGATTCTCCCCCCACTGAGGAACACGGCGCAAATGACCAAACTGCAAGTCCGGATACAGTAACAACGGATGCTACTCAAGACCCTCAGGCAACAACGCCTGCTCATGGCGATGGCCATGCGACCCCATCTGAAACGCATGAAGATGACACCCAAAAACCTGCGGATGCCCACCACACAGCAGGAACTGTGAACGAAGAAGATAATCAAAATGCGGGTCATGATGATCATGTGGCCCTTGCTCCCTCCAATACACTTGACAGTCTGCCGCGCAATGCAAGTGGCCTGTGTATTGCTCCCGTAGATGGCCTTTATGAGGACAGTAAAGATGGGCGTTTACCCGCCGTACGTGATGATGGCCTAACATCCTTCAAGGCCTATAAAAAGCCCTTCGTGAACAAAGACAATAAACCCGTAATCTCGATTGCTATCATGGATATCGGCCTCTCGGGTAAAATTTCCGAGTCTGCTATAAAATCTCTGCCGCCAGAGATATCACTTATTATTTCGCCCTATGCCGATGGCCCCGATACATGGACAAATGAAGCCCGCAATGCCGGTCATGAAGTATGGCTATCGCTACCAATGGAATCTGAAACCTACCCGCAGACGGACTCTGGCCCCCACACATTGCTGATTGGTGCGCCCGAAAGAGAAAATCAGGAAAAGCTTGATTGGATCATGTCCCGCAGTGTTGGTTATGTAGGCTTAGTACCCACCTATCAGCGGACATTCATGAACTCTCCGAACGATGCCCGTCCTGTTTTGGGAACAATATTCAAGCGCGGTATAGGGTTGATTGATGATACCCGCGATCAAAACACGGTTGCAGAAATGACAGCCCTCAGCATGTCGGCCCCCTATTCCAATATAGATATCTGGATTGATAAACCTGAGAACACGCCGGAAACAATTAAGGCCAGCCTTAAAAAACTTGAAGATATTGCCAAAGAGCAAGGCTTGGCTGCCGGTATCATAACCCCGAACGTCACCAGCTTTCGCGAAGTTCAACTCTGGATCGAGAGTCTGAAGGACAAGGGCATTGTTCTTGCTCCGCTTTCCGCACAAACCGGATATTAAACCATGACACAAATAGATGATAAATATGCACACCTGCCCTTCAGGCCTTGTGTGGGGATTGCCCTTTTTAATGACCTTGGCCATGTGTTTGTAGGTGAACGTATTGATACCCCCGGTGCATGGCAAATGCCCCAAGGCGGTATTGACCCTGGGGAAACGGTCGAGCAAGCAGCCTATCGGGAGTTGATGGAAGAAGTGGGCTGTAACAAAGCGGACATTTTGCAAATCCACGACAAACCTTTGCGTTATCGTTTGCCACCGCGTCTGATTGAAAAACTCTGGAACGGCCAATATGGCGGACAAGAGCAGACATGGGTTGCGGCCCGCTTTAAGGGCACAGATGGCGAGATCAACCTGAATGCCCACGATCCAGCCGAGTTTCAAAGATGGCAGTGGGTACCGCTTGAAAATGTTCTCGACCTGATTGTCCCGTTCAAGCAGGATACCTATCGTGAGGTCATCAAGGCCTTCCGGCATCTGACGCTGGCTTGATCCTAAGTATCTGCCTTATAAAAAAGCCCTCCATCGGGAGGGCTTTTTATTTATTGTTTGATCTGCTTACGGGTTCATCGGCGACCATGCAGGGTCGGAACCATCGGCTGGTGTTTGCAACAGGCGCTCATTGTAACCTGTCAAATCGATAGTATAGACCTTGGCTGTGCGAGAACCATTGCCAGGGGCTTCCTTGAAGTAGGATAGAACGCGGCCATTTGGCGACCATGTCGGGCCCTCAACGTGATAGGCGGACGTAATCAGGCGTTCACCTGAACCATCGGGACGAATGACGCCGATATAGAATTTACCCTGATACATACGGGTAAAGGCAATCAAATCACCACGCGGCGACCATACAGGGTTGGCGTAACGGCCTTGGCCGAATGTGATGCGTTGCGGATTGGAACCATCGGCACCCATCACATAAAGCTGCTGTGTGCCGCCACGGTCGGATTCAAAGACAACGCGCTTACCATCAGGAGCAAAGCTCGGGCTGGTATCAATCGCGGGATGGTTTGTCAGTTTAGTAACTGAGCGGGAGCTAAGGTCCATCGTATAGATTTCACTGTTACCATCCTTGGCCATCGACATGACAACCTTACGGCCATCGGGCGAGAAACGCGGCGCGAAAGTCATGCCTTGGAAATCGCCCAAAACTTCCTGACGGCCCGTATCGATGTTGTAGATATAAACACGCGGCTTGTCGTTGTTATAGGACATATAGGTGATCATTTGCGAGTTCGGCGAGAAACGCGGTGTCAGCACCATATAACGGCCATCGGTCAGGTATTTGTGATTATAACCGTCCTGATCCATGATCGCCAGACGTTTCACGCGGGCATTTGACGGCCCTGTTTCGGCGATATAAACGATACGTGTATCGAAGTAACCTTCCTCGCCGGTAATACGCTTATAAATCTCGTCAGAAATTATATGCGCAATACGGCGCCAGTTTTGCGGCGTGGTGGTATAGGCCATACCGATCATCTGGCTTTGGCCAAAAACATCCCACAGGCGGAATTCAACACGGGTACGGCCATCGGCAGAGCGTGTTACATGACCCGTTACCAGAGCTTGCGAGTTCACGGCACGCCATTCGGCAAAACGGGGACCATCCTTAACCAAAGACTCAGGATTTTGGATAAAGCTTTTCTGGTTCAGCGGTTTAAAAAGACCTGTGCGCTCAAGGTTCGCTTCAATCACGCGTGGCATATCAACGGCCACAATCTGGTCTGCTCCCGCATCGGCATAAAACGGGCTGATCGCTATCGGCAGCGGCTCCATATTCTGGGCACCGATAGCAACTGTCAGTTCAGCTTGCGCTCTACCGGACATCGTCGCCATAAAAAGTAACCCAACAAAGGCCAACAATATATGCTTCATGATTTTTCCTCTACAACATGGAGCTGGGGTCAAAGCGGAAGGTCATAACCTTCCACAAATTATATTTATCCTGCGGCAAATCCAGCGGTGTGCAATAAGGATGGCGTAAAGCCCTCAAAGCACTGTCGGCGGCGGCGCGGAAGTAAGTGTCTGTTGAATAGCGCATTTGGTCAAGTACCTGCGCATCACGAACGGTACGATCTTCATTAACATATATCTTGATATCAACAACCAGATCTTCGGCGTATTTGGCCCCTGCCAGAACGTTCCAGCAATAGCCAAGCTGGCGCTGCAAACGCCCCGTGATTTCATTCACAGCCAGACGATCCGAAAGCGAAGCCATCGGTGAGGGCTCTTCCCCTGTTGTATTAGCCTCGACCTTCTGGGCAGCCTCAACAGGTTTTCTCTTTTCAAGATTTATAAGCAAAGCATTAAATGCATCCGCTTGGTCCTGAACAATCTCAGGTTTCTTTTCCGGTGGTTTGGGCTTTTCCTTGGGCGGCTCAGCCTTCTTGGTATCCGGATCAGCAACATCATCGGCCTGTGGTTCCGGCGGCTTCGGCTTCTCTACCGGTTTGGGTTTATCAGGGGCCGGTTTCGGTGGAGCCTCTGCCGTATTGGTCGGCGGCTTGGGCTTTTGCTCCTCGGGTTCTTTTTCCTCAGGCTTCGGCTTTTCGACATCGGCCCGTGCCGCAGGCTTCGGTGTCGTCGATATGTCATCAACCGTAGCGATTTCAATCGGTACAGATTCGGCAATCAGATCAATTTCCGGCTTGATATAGGGCAAACCCAGCATACAGACGGTCAGGACTACACCGTGAAAAATCAAAGACGCCACAAGGGACGTCTTCATCGTCCCCTGCTCATCCTTGGCTATTTCTTCTAAAACGGTGGCTGTCATGCCGAGAATTTTCCCGTTGATTTATGGCTGTTTTTGGGACGAAGAATTCGACAATAAGGCAACCTTGCGGAACCCTGCCTTATTCAGCCCCCCAAGAATGTCCATGACTTGACCATAGGACAAAGCCTGATCCGCGCGAATGTAGATGCGGCGCTCGGGATCATTATTGCTCATCGCACTCAAAAGCTCGATCAGCCTTTCGCGCTCGACCTTGGTTTCCCCAACATAGAGCAGATTGTCTTTGGTGATGGTAACTTCAATGGCTTTGTTATCTTCATCCTTGATCGCCCGTGCATCGGCCTTGGGCATATCAACCGGAACACCCGTAGTCAGCAAGGGTGCTGTCACCATAAAGACGATCAGCAAGACCAGCATCACATCAACCATCGGTGTGACGTTAATTTCCGACATAGGTCTGTGGGCGCGGCTGCGGCCCCCTGCCTGCCCTATCCGTCCGGATTTTTGTTGCAATCCCGCTCCCATGATCAGGCTACTTTCTTGCCGCGTACTTCTTGCGAGTCCAGATGACGCGAGAGAATGGCCGAAAAATCACTGGTAAAGGCATCCAGACGGTCGGCGTAACGTGCCAAACCCGTTGTAAAGATGTTGTAGGCCAGCACCGCCGGAATGGCAGCCACCAGACCAATCGCTGTTGCAAACAAGGCTTCGGCAATACCGGGGGCCACAACGGCCAGACTGGTGTTATTGGTGTGGGCAATGGCGCTAAAGCTGTTCATGATCCCCCAGACTGTGCCGAACAAACCAATAAAGGTCGCTGTCGAGCCGATAGAGGCCAGAAATGTCATGCCGCGTTCCAGACTGGCCATTTCACGGTTGATGGTAACAGCCATGGCGCGTTCCACGCGTTGCTTTAAACTTGCCTGTACTGTCTCTGTTGAAGGCAATCCACCGGCAACACCGTTTTGCCATTCTTCCATACCGGCGGCAAAGGTCTTGATCAACGGGTCCATCTTGCCCTTTTTGACGCGCTGATAGAGCTTATCCAGCGGCTCGCCCGACCAGAAAGAATCTTCAAACTTGTTGGCGCGGCTATTGAGAGAGCGCAACGTACGGCGCTTTTCAAAAATGATGGCCCAGCTCCATACCGAAGCAAATATCAGGATCAGCATCACAGCCTTGACCACAAGGTCAGCCTGCATAAACAAACCAAGCATGCTTAAGTCATGCGCACCAACGCTACCGGCAAGGGCAGCAGCATCCACGGCGCGTTCAGTAAGTTCGGTTTCATTCATAATTATTTCAGCTCCATTGCTTCTCTAAGACCATCGGGCAATCTGACAGGCTTTCCTGTCAGGTCAACACATACAAGAATCACGTCTGCACTAAAAACCATTTCATTGTGGCGGAATAAGGACTGTTTCATCTTGAAACTGGCATTTTTCACTTCCACCATAGCGGTTTCCATCCTCAACATATCGTCAAGATAGGTTGGCTTCAGGTAATCGGCCTCAACCCGCCGCACCACGAAAATTACACCTTCCTGATCCATCAGGGCTTTGTTTTCGTAACCACAGGCCCGTAAATATTCGGTACGACCCCTTTCGGCAAATTTCAGATAATTCGCATAGAACACGACGCCACCGGCATCGGTATCCTCATAATAGGCGCGAATATCAATACTATGGGTTTTCATCAGGCGCTCTCATCCAGCAAATCGCTTTGTTGCTGTGCCGCTTTCGGTTTAAGGCCCAGATAGGTAAAACCCTTTGCCGAGATCACCCGCCCGCGGGGTGTTCTTTGTACAAAGCCCTGCTGCATCAGATAAGGTTCAATAACATCTTCGATAACATCACGCTGATCCGACAGGAAGGCCGCAAGCGTTTCTACGCCCACAGGGCCGCCGCCATAGGTTTCGGCAATACATTTCAGATAACGGCGGTCCATACCATCCAGACCTTGGCCATCCACATCCAGACGGTTCAAAGCCTCATCAGCCGAACGGGCATCAATTTTTGTAGCGCTCGATATTTCCGAGAAATCACGGACACGGCGTGTCAGGCGTCCGGCAATACGCGGGGTTCCCCGTGAACGGCGGGCAATTTCACGCGCGCCGTCTGTTGTCAGCGGCATATTGAGAAGCCCTGCGGCCCTGCTCACAATCAGGGAGAGTTCATCAGGGGTATAAAATTCCAGACGCAGCGGGATACCAAAGCGGTCCCTGAGCGGATTGGTCAAAAGACCGCTGCGTGTTGTAGCGCCAATCAATGTAAACGGGGGAAGATCAATCTGGACCGAACGCGCGGCAGGGCCTTCACCAATAATCAGGTCCAGCTTCCGGTCTTCCATCGCCGGATACAAAATTTCCTCGACAGCCGCATTCAGACGGTGGATTTCATCAATAAACAAAACATCGTGTGGCTGCAAATTGGTAAGGATTGCCGCCAGATCGCCTGCCTTGGCCAAGATAGGGCCTGATGTTGCCCTAAAACCTACACCCAGTTCGCGGGCAATAATTTGTGCCAATGTTGTTTTGCCTAAACCAGGCGGACCAAACAATAGCACATGGTCCATCGCATCGCCGCGCTTTTTTGCGGCCTCGATAAAGACCCGCAAATTATCCCGCAGCGATTGTTGCCCGATAAAATCATCAAGACGCACAGGCCGCAACGCTGCATCATCGGGCCGTTCGCCCGGAAGGTTCTCGCGTTCAAGGTCAGGATTTTTGGCTGTTACATCACTCATTCAGCCAACTCCTTCAAAGCCAGTTTCAGCAATTCCTGAAGATTATCATTAGCCTTTTCCCTGACCTGCAAAACAGCGGAGTAAGCATCGGCGCGCGGATAGCCCAGATTGACCAAGGCAGAGACCGCATCACTATCAATATGGGATACCTGATCTTCACTGGCTATAGCAGCTTTATCCTGCCCTTTAAGAATCTTGCCTGTTGGTGCCTTGGCGATAGGAGCCAAATCGATCTTGGCCGCCTTGTCTTTCAACTCGGTCACAATACGGGTTGCAAGCTTAGGCCCTACACCTTCGGCCTGCCGGACGAAAGCCGCATCACCCGACGCAATGGCAAAGCCCAAACGCTCCGCCGGACAGGCACTCAAAATGGCCATACCCACTTTGGCTCCCACGCCCTGCACGCTTGTCAGCAGACGGAACCAGTCTTGTTCCATCTTGTCCATAAAACCATAAAGGTGAATGTGATCTTCGCGCACATGGGTATCAATCAACAGGGATACAGGCTCGCCTTTTTGCACACGCGATAATGTACGGCCACTGGCGAAAACCTGATAGCCAACACCGCTTACATCAAGGATCAAAAAATCCTGTCCGGCGTGATCGAGAATACCCGATAGCTTGGCAATCATCTGACACCCCCTGACATGATACCGCCCATGATTTTACGGGATGAAGCATGATGGGCATGGGTAATCGCTACACCCAAGGCATCAGCTTCATCTTCGGAAATTTTTCCCGCCGAAGGCATCAATGTGCGGATCATCATGCCCATTTGATCTTTGCCCGCATGACCTGTGCCTGTAAGGGATTTTTTTACAAGGTTGGCGGGATATTCGCCGACTTCCATTCCTTTGCGGGCCACAGCCACAATCGCCACGCCACGGGCAAAGCCGAGTTTCAGGGCAGAGGCCGGATTTTGATTGACGAAGGTTTCTTCAACCGCGGCTGTTTCCGGTTGCCAAAGATTGACAACATCATACAATCCCTTATCGATAATGGCTAAACGTGCATAGAGGGGGAGCGCCGCATCTGTACGAATTAAACCGGACGCCACATAGCTGAGCTTGTGACCTTCATATTCGATCACACCCCAACCTGTTTTCTGCAAACCCGGATCAATCCCCAAAATGCGCATTACTTCTCCTCACTCCAGAACCTAAGACGCCATCAATTTCTGCATAACCTCTTCGCTGACTTCGAAGTTGGTCGTGATATTCTGGACGTCATCGTTATCTTCAAGGATATCGACAAGCTTCATTAATGTTTGCGCCTGCTCTTCATCAAGAGCGGTCATCACATTGGGTTTCCAGACAAAGGCCGATTTTTCAGGTTCCCCAAATTTGGCTTCCAGTGCTGATAAAACCGTACCCAGCATATCAGTCGCCGTTTGTACTGTGTGGCTTTCCTCATCTGACTGACAATCATCAGCGCCGCCTTCAACAGCAGCTTCAAACATCGCATCTGCTGAAGCTACAGAAAGCTTGTAGCGAATTTCACCAACATGATCGAACATGAAACGCACGGAATTGGTTTCACCGAGGTTCCCGCCATACTTGCTGAATGTCGAACGGACATCCCCCGCCGTACGGTTGCGGTTATTGGTGAGCGTTTCAACGATGATAGCAACACCGCCCGGACCATAACCCTCATAGATAACTTCTTCATAGTTATCGTCGGCATTTGCGCCTGTGGCCTGATCAATCGCGCGTTTGATCCGGTCATTGGTCATGTTTTCTTCGCGCGCCCACAAAATAGCGGCCCGCAAACGAGGGTTGGCATCGGGGTCAGGCCCCCCGAGCTTGGCAGCGACAGTGATTTCGCGCCCTATCTTTGTGAAGATTTTAGCCCGCTTGGCATCCTGACGCCCTTTGCGGTGCATGATGTTTTTAAACTGGGAATGGCCTGCCATTTATGAAAATTCCAGAAAAGAGAACATAACGGAAACAATGTCCTGTAAAAATGACGGATTCCCTTGAAAAAATCAATCCCTGCCCGCTCCGAACACCCCGATCATCCACCGCTATAGAGAAATGGTTAAAAAGCTGCTATAGTATTGATACATATTGCATTTATGGAATTTCTCGTTAAGTAATCGTCAACTGATATAGCCCTACAATCAATAGATACCCAAACTTTAGGCTATATCCTGCTCTGGTACCCAAGGAATTAAAGGCCCGCGCATGGCTTACAAAATGCACAATATCAGTGTTCTGGTTGTTGAAGACAATCTGCCAATGCTGGAAATTACAAAATCCCTGCTGCTGACTTTCGGCGTGGGCCATGTCATCACGGCCCAAAACGGCGAAATCGGTTTCAGACGCTTTTGTGAAATCAACCCTGACATTGTCATTGCCGACTGGATGATGAAGCCTGTGGATGGCATCTCCCTGACACGCATTATTCGCAATGATCCGCGCAGCCCCAACCCTTACGTCCCTATCGTTTTGATGACGGGCTTCAGTGAAAAGCGCCGCGTCTTCCAAGCCCGTGATGCAGGTGTAACAGAATTTCTCGTTAAGCCTTTTAATGCTCGCGATCTCTATAAACGCATGGTGCAGGTTATTGAGCGTCCACGCCAGTTCGTACGCGCCAGCGACTTCTTTGGCCCCGACCGCCGCCGCCATAGCCGCGGACCGTATGATGGCCCGATGCGCCGTGATACGGATGTTACGCCTGTATATGCCATGAATGAAAGCAATATGCTTTTACAACAACAGCAGGCACATGACACTCTGGCCAAGATCCGTGAAAAAGCGGGGCTAAAAAAGGGCGATAAATTTGATGTCAACCCAAACGACATTGATATGGTCTGATCATGGAACCTGAAAAAGACAATACGCCACAACATTTCAATCAGGCCCCGCGACGCAAGGCCGAGATTGTAAAACCACCCAATACCCTGAAAGCCAAGGTTGGGTCCGGCGGTATTAGCGAAGCTATTCTTGATAAAGCGCAAGCTTTACTTGAAAACAACGTTGTTGATTTCATGCCGCTCGCCGAAATGTATCTGCAGAACCTGATGAAGGCGATAGAAACAGCCCAGCAAAATCAGGATAAAGAAGACACAGAAAACCTGATAGCGGGGATGCTCTATCCAGCTGTACAGTTAAAGGCCAACGGTGGCATGTTTCATTATCCATTGGTGACTGTTATGGCTGACCGACTCATACAGTTCTTAGAAGTAATTGTTGAGGGCGATCTTGATGCTCTTGAAATCGTTCTTGCCTTCCACACCACAATACGTGCTGTCGTCATGGGCAAAGTTAGCGGTAATGGGGGACGTCACGGTCAGGAATTACTGGCAGCACTAAATGATGCCTGCATGCGTTACTTTGAACGCTACCCCTATAATCACAGCTCCTACAAGCTCGATTACACCGAAGAATTCTAATCCAATCTCTAGGTCATGGCATATCCCAACGCAGCCGGACGCATTTTATCTGAAGCCTGTGCTGTAACTGCGGGTGCTCTCCACGTATCTTGAATAGCGTGTGCAGCCATATTAAATCCGTGCTCCAGACTTTTAAGATTATGAGGCCGGGAACGATCCGTCATCACATCAATGGTTTTACCTGCAAACTTGCCAATCCATGAAACAGGATCCCATTTCGAATTGATTGAAAGCACGCGGTCCCAAATGCTTTTCTCTGTAATATCTGCTTTGTTCTCACCAAATTGCCGTTCGATTTGCTTTGGCAGCCCCTGTAAATCGCGCTGGAACAACCCCGGGCTATTGAAGGCATAGATTTTCCTAGAGTCCATCATCAATCCAACAGCCTTGCCCAGATAGCCCCCCATGGAATGACCTGCATATTCAACATCTTCCGGATTGAGATTGAATTTTTTGATCGCTTCTTTGGCAAAGCGATATGCATCCTCTATTTGATCGGGGCGACGTCCCAAAGCCAGCTTTACAACATCATCCCAATCACGAACGCCATCCATGCCGCGAAAGGCTATAACGTGTTCTTCTTTTCCATTAACTGTGCGCTTGTATAAGGCACCATAGAAGCCGCCCTTGGTCAGTTCCGGCACTTCATCGGCAGTCATGAGGCGCTGCCAACCTTCTTTAGCTGCCTTGGCATCCAGTGCATCGTGATAGACATCGCCAGCCAGAGCAAACCGCTCTTTAATTCCCTTCAGATCATGCCAGTTTAGTGAATTTTCCCCAGTCATACGCCCTCATCAACTCAGTGCCAAGTCATGGCGGTTTTGATAATTTTATTATCAAAACACTACCTCATAAGACATAAAAAGTCAATATTATTGGAAATTAAAGTCTAAAATGCTTAGAAATCCGGCATTTCCTGCTTTAGGCGCGGCCCGATATGGATACGGCCAATATTCAAGGCTTTCCCGGTTTGGTCATCGGTTTGCACCAGACAGCCACAAAGCGTTGCCTCACCATCGGCAGGACTGAGACGGTCCATCGAAATTTTCTTCACAAAACGCTGGATCGGGACATCCTTTTTCATACCGATGATGCTGTTGTAATCCCCTGTCATACCGGCATCGCTCAGGAACGCTGTCCCCTCATCCAGAATATGATCATCCGCTGTCGGGATATGTGTGTGCGTACCCACAACAGCAGAGACGTAGCCATCCAGATAATGGGCAAAGGCCATTTTCTCGCTGCTGGCTTCTCCATGAAAATCGACGAAGATGGCATTAACGGCTTTACCCAGCGGATGGGCCTGCACCAGATCCATCACCATGGCAAATGGATCATCGAGCGGGTCCATAAATAAACGCGCCATCGCATTCACAATCAGGATTTTGCGCCCGTCCGAAAGCTGGTGAATATAATGCCCCTTGCCCGGCAACGTCTTGGGGAAATTGATCGGCCTGATCAGGCGTGGGTCTTTATCTATATAGGTCAGGATTTCCTTGTTATCCCAAGAGTGATTGCCACCCGTAATGCAATGCGCCCCCGAAGCGTAGAAACCTTTGCAAATATCCGAAGAAATGCCTATCCCATGCGAAGAATTTTCGCCATTCACAATGGCTACATCTACTTTCAGATCGTTAATCAGCTTCGGCAAATATTTATCAATGGCATCCCTGCCCGAACGACCGACAACATCGCCTACAAAAAGAATTCTCATGCGTATCTCTGCACCTTGTTAGGGGTAATAATCCAATCCATTTTCTGGTCATGCTCTTCGCTGGGCAAGTTGAATAACACAGCCTGAGAGGAATAACCAACACCGACGGCCCTTACCTCTTTTTTGGCACGCAACGCTTTCAACGTTGCATCGTAATAACCTCCGCCATATCCCAATCTGTGCCCATGCCGGTCAAAGGCCAGCATAGGGACAATCACGATATCGGGATCAACCCATAGTGTCTCACCGGTCACGGGTGGCTGCATCACGCCAAAAGGCCCCTCCACCAGATTGATGCTTTCATCCCATCTGGTGAATTTAAGTTCTTTTGAATCTTTCTGGATAACAGGCAGTGCACAGGTAAAACCCTGTCTCAAAAGTTCTTCCATCAGAGGGCCTGTGTCAAATTCGCGCCCTTTGGGCCAATACAACGCCACGACATCACCGGCATCCGGTTTCAGGCATTCAAAGAACTCGCTAACTACCAATTCCGTATCTTCGGCAAAGGGGTCAAGAGTATCGCGAAAGCGCAAAGCTTCCTGTCTGAGGGCTTGTTTATCCATGGCGGTAAGCATACCAGCAAAAATGCTGGGAAATAAAGGGTGGGGTCGCCACATGAGCCGTGTACATGCAAGCTTATCCGCTACTGGCCAAACAACCAGGTGGGCGCCGTATGATCCGGACCACGGTCCGGGCAGGGACAGCTCCCGAGCTAAGAAAGCATAGGCCCGAGGGATGAAGGTGTAACACGCGAGCCGCAGCGAAGCCCCATGTGTATTATAGCAACATGTTTTCAATAAAGGGAGAATTTAATCTCGGTGAATGATCAGATTTTCTGGAGGCGTTCCGCGACCGTATCGATACGGCTGGCTAGCTGCTCTATAGCCGCAAGGATTTCCAGTTCATCTTCCTCGGAAACACGCTGCGGTCCTTCGACCTCAACTTCTTCACGAACCACCTTGGGGCTGCGGCTACGCAGATCGGCGACCAAATCACGAAGTTCATAAATCTCGTCAGCGAGAACCAGCGCTGTCAGTACCAGCAAATGAGCCTCGCTGGAAGCTGCACCGGCAGCCGCAATCTCGCGCAGGCGGGCATCGACATACTTGCCCAGCTCTACAACACGTGTTTCCTGACCAGCATCGCAAGCAATGCTGTAATTCTTGCCGTGAATGCCTAAATTAACGTCAGCCATAATATCTTACGCCTCACGAAGGATCTGCTCGACCTTCTCGATGGCAACATCAAGTTTACGAGCCAAAGCAGCAGGATCGGCAACGTAAGTACCACGTTGGTTGGCAGCAGGAGCGGCAAAAAGATCAATCTGGGGAGAAGAACTCTTCTTTTTCGATACAGCGCGTGTCTTTTCAATCTGGACAGCGGCAGCTTCCAGTTTGTTCACTGAACCATTCAACTGAGATAAAGCCTGAATAATCGCCGACACGAATTGCTCCCTTCCCTAGGAAGTTGTTTCTAATTTATTGTTTTTTACGCCTGAGAATACGAGTGGATAGCAATCCGTCCCGTCTTGGTCAAGGGTTTGCTGATACATTCTTGGGGAAAACTCACAGATAACTTTGTTAATGCAGGCTTTTCATGGTCATTGACCTGAAACGCCGAAAACGGCATGTTGGTGGGGATTTTTTGACCGCATATTAATGTGTTGCCGGAGCCACCATGAAATTCAAATTCAAACCCGCCCCTTCCGAAACCGTTGCCGAACAAGGCCCCGATCTTGATCTCAAGCTTATGGCTAACGCTGTGCGCGCCCTTTCGATGGATGCCGTGGAAAAAGCAAATTCCGGTCACCCCGGCATGCCGATGGGTATGGCCGATGTCGCAACTGTGCTTTTTACCAAGTTTCTGAAATTCAGCCCTGAAAATCCGACATGGTTTGACCGCGACCGCTTTGTCCTGTCCGCAGGTCACGGCTCGATGCTGATCTACTCCCTGCTTTGGCTTTCCGGCTACGAGAAAATCACACTCGATGACATCAAGAATTTCCGCCAGCTCCACAGCCTCACCCCCGGTCATCCCGAAGTCATGCCCGATGCCGGTATTGAAACAACAACAGGTCCACTGGGTCAGGGTATCTCAAACGCGGTCGGTTTTGCTTTGGCCGAACGCATCATGAATGCCCGCTTTAGTGATGACCTGATCGACCACAAAACCTATGTCATCGCCAGTGATGGCGATTTGATGGAAGGTATCAGCCACGAGTCCTGTGCCCTCGCCGGTCACCTGAAACTCAGCCGTCTGGTTGTTCTGTACGATGATAACGGCATCTGCATTGACGGGCCGACATCCCTGTCATATTCCGATGATGTGACAAGCCGCTTCGAAGCCTATGGCTGGGAAGTACAATCCATCAATGGTCACGACATGGCCGCCATCGAGGCCGCGATTACCAAGGCCCAGCTTGCCGATAAACCCACAATTATTCGCTGCAAAACCACAATCGGCTTTGGTGCCCCGACAAAAGCGGGCACAGCCGGAAGCCATGGCTCGCCACTCGGCGCCGAGGAAATCAAAGGCGCTCGCGAAAAGCTGAAATGGCCGCACGAACCGTTCTTTATCCCTACAGAGGTTCTGGCCATGTGGCGCAATGCAGGCGCCCGCGGTAACGCCGAATATGATCAATGGTGTGAACGTCTGGAGAAAAACCGTTACCGTACGGACTTCATCAAAATTATTTCCGGTGACGTCGCCAAAGATATCGAAGCTCCTTTACAGCAGCTGAAGGATGCCTATCTGAAAGATCGTCCAAAACTGGCAACACGCCAAAATTCCGGTGACGTACTGAACAAGATTGTACCGATACTGCCTAACCTGATTGGTGGCTCATCCGATCTTACACCTTCCAACAATACCCAAGCCAAGGGTCCGACAGCGATCAGTGCCGGCAAGTATGAAGGCCAGTATATTCATTACGGCGTGCGCGAGCATGGTATGGCTGCGATTATGAACGGTATGGCGCTGCATGGTGGCGTTATTCCGTACGGCGGCACCTTCCTGCAATTCACCGATTACTGCCGCCCCTCCATTCGCCTCTCGGCCCTGATGAAGCAGCGTGTCATCTATGTCATGACACACGATTCCATCGGCTTGGGCGAAGACGGCCCGACGCACCAGCCGGTCGAACATCTGGCTGCCCTGCGTGTTATTCCGAACCTCCTGACCATGCGCCCTGCAGATGGCGTGGAAACAACCGAATGCTGGCAAATCGCCCTGACAACCAAGGACAAGCCCTCGGTTCTGGCACTGACACGCCAAGGCCTGCCGGTCGTGCGTACGGACGATGGTAAAGAAAATCTCTCGGCCAAGGGCGCTTACATCCTGAAAGAGGCGAGCAACGGTCAACCCAAAGTGGTTATCATGGCTAGCGGCTCGGAAGTAGAGATTGCTCTCGGCGCGCAAGAGCTGCTTGAAAACGCCAAAATCCCGACCCGTGTTGTTTCCATGCCTTGTATGGAACTGTTTGCCGCTCAGGATAAAGCCTATCAGGAAAGCGTTCTCGGCAAACATGATCTGCAACGTGTAGCGATTGAAGCCGCCATCCGCCAAAGCTGGGATCGCTGGCTCGGGTTCGATGGCATCTTCATCGGCATGAACAGTTTTGGTGAATCAGCGCCGATCAAAGACCTCTACAACCACTTCAAGATTACCAAAGAAGCGGTTTTCGAGGCTGTGAAAGCTAAAAACTAACCTTGCATAAGGTTAGTTCTTCACCAGTCTGAAGAGCATCATGTACTGGGTCATGAAATCCAGCAGTTCAATCGGGCTATGCAGGTATTTATCGTCGCTTGCGTCATAGGGCAAGAAGCCATCACAAACCATGCGGCGAATTGATATGCTGAAACCTTCATCCTGAAAGGCTTTGGCGATATCCTGCAGAGAGTAGGTTTGCGGCGCTACAGGCGAAAACTCGGCGACAGTATTTTTCCAACGCTCCCATAGCGGGTTTTCGGCATATTCACCAATTGCCAGATAGTAAACGCCGCCTTTTTTCAGGACGCTGCCCATTTCAGCAGCATGAGCCTTCAAATCCGGCAGCAGATAAACAACCTCGTGAGAGAAAGCGATATCGAACGCTGCCTTCTCGCCTGCCAATACGCGGCTATGGGCATATTTGCACGGCGTTGATCCTTTATTCTGGTTGGCATAGGCCACAGACTCTTCAGCGATATCAACACCCAAGGCATCCTTAAACGGCAAGGTTTCATGCAAGACCTTGAGGAAGCCCCCGCGGTTGCAACCGAAATCAAGGATACGCTTGGCCGACAGATCGCGCTCCTGCACATAGGAAATCAGGGAGTGCCATGCGGGCTCATGACCTTCGGCCATGCTTTCTTCGCCTTCAAGGCTGTCCCAGGTTTCTACGTTTTCAGCGTGCTGTGTCATAATATTTCCTTTCTAGAATTCTTGACCTTTAGGAGTCATGGATATGCGTTTGTAGATGCCGTCTTTCATGGGCGATGGCAGGGCACCGTATGTCGTGGCCGGTGTCAGGATATGATCCGGCAGAATGCTGTCATTATCGATAGATGATGTTTCATCACCAATGGTCAAAGCTTTGAGCAAGCGGCGCTTTAATTCCTGCGGTGAGAAGCCACCATACAGCGTCGCCTTCACATGATCAGGCATGCCCTTGTTGGGATCATCCCCTTCAGGTGTCCTCAACAGGGCACTCGTAATCCATGCCACATCATGGGCACTTAATTGAGGAATAGGCGCTGTCCCGTCAATAACCTCATCACTTAAAGGAAAACCATCGGCAATCGATTCCTGAATAACAGTTTTCATAGCTTGCGGATCGCGGTAGGTTTCGCAAGCTGTCGTAATACCTGGATTAATCTGGAATACACTGACAGGCTTACCCGTTGAAACATTTGATTCCAGATAGAATGTACGCCATGCCAGTTCATTCATAAATTTATCTGCCGCATCAGCAAGCAAACCATAGCTGGCTCTATTCGCTGCCAATGCAGAGAGCGACACAACACGCAGATTATCCAAGCCCCGATTGGTCAGCAAATCATAACCCATGGCCGCCATATTATAGACAAAACGCAAACGACGGCTTGTTGCACGCTCGACCTCCTCGACAGACTCCCTGTGCATGGGCTTGAACGGTTCGCCGTTATTCTGGGCAAAAGACTGGTATAGAACCATCGAAACATCACTGATGGGTTGTTCTTGCGACATCTTCGCCAGCTCGTCATACATGGCTGGCAATATTGCTGAATCAGCGAGATCTCCACCCATTACATGAACGCGGTGGCCATTAACAATTTTCCTGGTCAACTCTTGATCACTGCGGGAATGCAGCAGAACGCGGCAATTATCCTTAAGCAAGGTTTGCAGAACCGCTGCCGTGTTATTCATCAGATAATTCTGGCCATCAACATTCCAAAACGCATGGGTATCTTCATCGCCATGCTTTGCAGGATCATAAGGCGTGAAGGATGCACCTGTCAGGATATAAACAGGTTCGGCCTTATCAGACTGATGGTCGATTGCAAACGGAGCAACCTTGTCCAGCCCCGCCTTCGACAGAAAGGCCCTCACCTCCCTTTGGAAGTCTTCACGCAGGGTATTGATTATTCTTTCGTGGGACGGTGTGTGCATGGACAGTAAACCCGCTTTGAGTTGTTTTCAGTCCCGTCCTTTTACCCTTAGAAAAAAGTAAATGCAAATCATTCTCATTTACATTCTATTTTTTTCACAGCTTTCACTGCAGGTTAATATTTTTCATAAACTATATAGCAGGCAGATCATACATAGAAAAAACATTGGCCATTCCTATGCAAATGTTCAAATAAGGCCGCATATTGATTGACACTATCAACCAACAGAGTATCTTCTTTACGACCCAAAAAGTCTTTTCATAAATCTGTCAGCCAGGAGTTTTTATCCCATGACAACACGTGTTGCTATTAGTGGTTTTGGCCGTATCGGCCGTCTCGTTCTCCGCGCCCTGTATGAATCAGGCCGCAAAGATATCGAGATCGTCGCGATCAACGATCTGGCCGATCTGGCTACGAACGCCCACCTGCTGAAATATGACTCGGTTCATGGCCGCTTCCCGTTCGAAGTTGAAACAGACGGCGACACGCTGATTGTTAACGGCGACCGCATCAAATGCGTTCAGGTAAAAGACCCTGCCCAGTTGCCATGGAAAGACATCGGCGTTGATATCGCTTTTGAATGTTCCGGTATCTTCACATCCCGTGAGGGCGCACAAAAGCACATTGATGCCGGTGCCAAAAAAGTTCTGATCTCTGCTCCTGCTACCGATGAAGACATCACCGTTGTTTACGGTGTGAACTCTGACAAACTGACAGCAGATCACAAAATCGTTTCCAACGCATCCTGCACAACCAACTGTCTGGCTCCTGTAGCATCCGTCCTGCATGATGGTATCGGCATTGCCAACGGTTTCATGACAACGATCCACTCCTACACGGGCGACCAGAAAATCGTTGATACCAACCACAAAGACCTGCACCGCGCTCGTGCGGCTGCCCTGAACATCATCCCGACATCAACGGGCGCTGCCAAGGCTGTCGGCAAAGTGCTGCCGGACCTGAAGGGTAAACTGGATGGCGTGGCTACACGCGTTCCTACACCAAACGTTTCTCTGGTAGATTTTAAATTCACAGCCAAACGCCCGACAACAGTTGAAGAAGTCAACGAGTTGATCAAGAAGGCTGCCAACAGCAACGAGCTGAAAGGCATTCTGGGTTGCTATTCCGAAGAACTGGTATCTGGTGATTTCAATCACGATCCCCGCTCCTCCATCTTTGCTTTGAACGAAACCAAAGTCATCGATGGTACGCTGGTTCGTGTCATGAGCTGGTACGACAACGAATGGGGCTTCTCCAACCGTATGCTCGACACCGCTACAAAAATGGCCAGCCTGAAATAAGCAGCTTAGAGACAGGAATCAAAACAGCGCCCTATCGGGCGCTGTTTGCTTTTAAGCCTGCTTATCCTGAACAGAACCTTCAAGCTCATAAACAAGAACCTGATCATTCTCGCGTGGTTTATAGGAAACCCGCGCCCCCTTCAGATGGGTTACTCCTGTCGTACTGATATAACCTGCAATCTTTCTAAATTCACCTTCCGCCGGAACAATCAACGCGGCATCTTTATCTGCCTTGCCCACACGTACCAACCGGAAACGCCACCCTTCAGCAAAAGATTTTTGCAACCATTCCAAAGTAAATGTTTGATCCGCCCACGCCGTACCCATGATCTCATTGGACAGCTTCTTGCGTTCAGCACGCTCGTCCCCCATCTGGATCTGGAAGACACGCTCCCGCCCGAAATCATAGGCAAATTTATCACAAAGCAACGCATTGTATGGGGGGCTATAAGTTGCGGCTATTAGCGTATTAAAGCGGTTGAACTCCAGCGTATATTCTGTTTCCTCACCCAAGAGCTCGCCATAATATAGAGGTATGCCCTCCATACGGGCCTTCTTTAAAGCATTGAAGTTATTATCAGCCAGCATCACAGGTATATTTTTGCTTTTCAGCAAGACACAAAGCTGCACCGACCAGTCGTGTGCCCCAGAGATGAGTACCCCGTCAGACTCTTCCGTTTGCAGCCTTAGCCTTTTTGCCAAAGGCCTGATCGTCAGGCTGTGCAGAATTACGCTGGAAAGCACAACACCAAACGCGATAGGAATGATCCGATGGGCATCAGAGAAACCTGACTGCATCAGCAAAGGCGCCAACACCCCTGCCATCGCTGCACAAACAACCCCTCGCGGTGCAATCCAGCCGATCAGCAATATCTCACGCCAATTGAGTTTCGCTCCGATGCTTGATAGGGCCACGGTCAGAGGCCTTATGAAGACCAATAATACAACGATAAACAATACACCCCGCCAACTGATATTCATCAAGGCATTCATATCAAGACTGGCTGTAAGAAGCAGAAAAACCCCCGAAACAAGGAGGATGGTAATTGTTTCTTTGAAACGGTGAATTTCCTCAAGACTTGCCGTGTGAATATTGGCAAGTGTTATCCCCAATACCGTAACGGCAATCAGACCTGACTCGTGCAACATCCCGTTGCACATAAAAAAAAGCCCGAGCACAACCGAAAGCACAAAGGGTGCTTTCAGATATTCCGGCATATGCCCACGCGCGAATAAATAACGGATGGCATAACCAGACAAGACACTAATCGCCGAAACCAGCATGATTATAGCTGCTTTTTCATAGAAAAATGTCGGCTGCACTGGCCCGCGCGAGAGTGCATGGAAATATTCATAGGCTAAAATAGCAAAAATAATTCCGACGGGGTCATTTACGATCCCTTCCCATTTCAAGACCGAACCCACTTTGGGATTTAAGCGCGCCTGGCGTAAAAGCGGCATAATGACTGTGGGGCCTGTGACAACCAGCATACCTCCCAGCACAATAGCCACAGGCCATGACAGCCCCCCTACATAATGACCGCCGGCACTAATCAGATACCAACCAAGCGGCGCTCCGACAAAGATAATCTGCCGTACCGCTGGTGAAGACTCTTTCAAGGCTTTGAAGCGTAAATGCAAGGCCCCTTCAAACAGGATGATCGCCACCGCTGCCGAGATCGCCGGACGCAGCAGATCGCCCATCAATAAATCCGGCAACAGCAAGCCCATGCCAGGCCCGAGAATAAAACCAAAAGCCAGAAGGAAAAGAATTGCTGGAACGTGTAAGCGCCATGCAAGCCACTGCGCACCGACACTGGCAACGGCAATCAACGTGATCTGGAAAAAGAGCTGCTCATCCATGGTGCAGTGCCAAACTTTCTGAAATCATCATTCTTTTACAAAGGGATAGAATGGACGGATTTGGACAACATGGCAACACTGCCCCTTTTTGTGGAATTGACAGCATTTATGCCTATCGCTAGCGTACCAACAACCACATAAACAGGTACTCAGGGAATTTAAAAATGATGTCCGCTCCTCACTCATCCTCAGCATCTTCAGATAAATCAGCCGCTTTCGCCGCCGAATTATCCCACATGAAAAAGTCTTTCGAAAGCATGGAACCCGAACTTGCAGAGACAGTGAAAGACACAGAACTGGGCGTTGAAGGATACGTTGTCGTCTGGAATACTGGCATCAGTGTCGGAGGCCCGCTGGAGCGCAGTGGTAAAGGCGGCACAAGAACAACCCCCACACTTTCTCTCGATGAAGTCAAAATGCTTGCCCGTACAATGGCCCTTAAAAATGCCGCTGCCGGACTTCCCCTTGGCGGTGCCAAATCGGGTCTGAAAGCTGATCCGAATGCCCCCGATTTCGAGAAGAAATACCGCCGCTTCGTCAGTCTGTGCAAACCGTTCCTGCATGAAAATGGCGGCATCTTTGGCGGTTTTGGTTTTGATATCGGATCCAAGCCCGTCCATGCGCTTTGGGCCTGTGATGAACTCCAGTCAACACGCTCTTTTACAGGTAAGCCTCTGGATATGGGGGGAACCGATTATGACCGTGAAGGTATTGCGGGCTTGGGCGTTGCCGTTGCCGCCGCAACCACATTGGCGGTATTCAATGTTCCCACCCAAGGAGCAACTTTCAGCATACAGGGCATGGGAGCGATGGGCGCTGCCGTCTTGCGCTATTTCACTGAAACCGGAGCTATCCTGAAATCTCTGGGTGATCCGAAATATGGCGGCACATGGTTGCTTAAAAGCGCCCCTTCAGCCGAACTTTTAAAGGCTTTGATCATTCAGGATACAGAAAGGGCAAAAGCTTTGCTCGAGACGGAAGCCTCAAAGGTATCTGCCGATACACAAGATGCCCTCTATCAGAATGTTGATGTTCTCTTCCCCTGTGCGGTACAGAACGTCATATCGATAGATAATTGTGACCGCATCAAAGCCCGTTTTATCTCCGAAGGGGCCAACGGCCCCTCCTCGGAAGCCGCCAAAACCCGCCTCCATGAGCGCGGGATCAGACTTGTCCCTGACTTCATCGCCAACCCGGGCGGGATTATTGCTGCCTTTGTCGAACTGACCTCCACAGGACAGAACAAAGCCGAAGAGGCAAAAAGCCTGACCCGCACCAAAATTGCAGAAAATGTACGCAGGATGTGGGGATTAGTAGAAGAATACCAGACAGAACCGCAAAATGCCGGCCTTTACATGGCTCTGAGCGCAATTGGAATAAAATAACAATAAAATCAAATTATTATTTTATTTTCTTAATCTAGAACATTAAGAAAATTTTGATGACCCATGACTAAAAAACACCACCCAAAGAATGGGTTTTTATAAACTAAATCATATAGATAATTCTAATTTATAGCACCCCGATAAATATTATGTTATACATTTCGGCCTATAATATGATCTGAAACGGATAATTTATTATTTGATATGAAGACATTACCCAAGGATATCACCGAGAGTAAGGCGATGAAAATCAGCCATATCATCGACCATTTGGTTGATGCGCTCGGGGGTGAATCCGGCTGCACGGTCCGCCGCGCCGTCATTCTGGCCGACATAGATGAAAACCCGGGAACCACCCAGACCGAGATTATTAACCGCCTGAAAGCCGATAAATCCACCCTCAACCGTGACATCGAATGGCTTTATGACTATGGCTGCATCAGACGTACACCCGGGCTGGATGGCCGTGAGGTCAGGCTCCAAATTGAAGGTTATGCCAAGAAAAACCTAGATTTTGCACTGGATTATTTTGATTTTTCACATAAGAGCTTGAAAAACTTCCTTATTCAGTTTATAAACCTGTTCGGTGAGCATAAGCCCACTTTGCGCGATGTTAAGATCGTTGCCGTGGCTGCGAACCAAAACAAGTCCTCAAGACAGGACATTTTGAGAAATTTATACGGAGGTTCGGTCACGACGGAAAATCGTGCCCTTAACAACCTTCTGGACATGGGACTGCTTTTAAAGGATAGCGACTAATATGGCTTTTGGATTTGGCGGCGGCGGCGGTGAAGGCGGCGGAGGAAGTTCAGCTTCTACCGGCACCATCAGCGTCAGTGCTGTTGTATCTGCCTGTATCGCGGCAGTTTCCTTGGGTGCGAGCGCTGCGCCCGCTGCCACTTTAGCCCCTGCGCCATCAAGCTTCGATGTCGCACCGGTTTCACAAGGCACAGAAGTTACAATTGCCGCTCCTGCGCAGCCTTCTATCTAGCCTTTCATAATCCAATCTGCGCTTGTCTAACGCGGGGCCACTGTTATAGTGGCCTTAGTTATTTTTATGGTCGCAGGAGAGATTACCAACATGGCACAACATTCCCTTAAACCCGGCGTCGTTACAGGTCAGGAATACCTGACACTGGTTCAGGCTTGTAAAGAAGGCAAATACGCCCTGCCAGCCGTGAATGTTGTCAGCACCAATTCCATCAATGCTGTTTTGGAAGCGGCTGCCAAAAACAAGGCCGATGTCATTATCCAGCTTTCAAATGGCGGTGCCGAGTTTTATGCCGGCAAAGGGATGCCTGATAGTTTTCAGGCCAAAGTTCTGGGCGCCGTATCTGCCGCCAAACATGTTCACCTGTTGGCAGAGCATTATGGTGTTTGCGTTGTTCTTCACACAGACCACGCCAACAAGAAACTGATCCCGTGGGTTGAAGCCATGCTCGATCACGGCGAGGCCTTCTACAAAGAAACAGGCCGTCCCTTGTTTACATCGCATATGATCGACCTGTCGGAAGAGGATATTGATTTTAACCTGTCCGAATGTGCCCGCCTGCTTAAGCGTATGGCCAAAATCGACATGAGCATTGAAATTGAACTGGGATGCACTGGTGGTGAAGAAGACGGCGTTGGCTCAGACGACATCGACAACGCCAAACTCTATACCCAGCCGGAAGATGTTCTGAAAGCCTATGATCTGTTGAAGCCGCTCGGCCAT
Source organism: Micavibrio sp. (assembly GCA_046294845.1). Lineage (GTDB taxonomy): Bacteria > Pseudomonadota > Alphaproteobacteria > Micavibrionales > Micavibrionaceae > Micavibrio_C. The sequence goes on from JBKBNU010000001.1 coordinate 1,652,167, forward strand.
TTCTCCGTAGCCGCATCATTCGGCAATGTTCATGGCGTTTATAAACCCGGTAACGTCAAACTGCGTCCGGAAATTCTGAAAAACTCGCAAGATCTCGTGCAGAAAACGCACAGCACTGACCTCAACCCGCTGGATCTCGTATTCCATGGCGGATCGGGTTCCGACAAAGGCCAGATTGCCGAATCTCTTGGTTATGGTGTCTTCAAAATGAACATAGACACCGATACGCAGTTTGCGTTCTCGGAGCCTGTCGGCAAATTCGTTGAAGCCAACGCCAAAGCCTTCAAATACCAGATCGACCCTGAAGACGGCACACCCTATAAAAAACTTTATGACCCACGTAAGTGGCTGAGGCTGGCTGAAGAAGGTGTTGTGACCCGTCTGGGTGAAGCGTTCGCCGATCTGCGCTCTGCAGACAAAAGCCTTGCCTGCCGCGATTGCTCGCAATCAAAGTGTGCCTAATATTCAAAGCCTACAAACGTTATCAGAATTCCATAAATTGAAGGGAAAATATTAAATGGAAGTCACGATTATCATTTTCGCCTTTGTGGCGCTCGTTCTTATCTTCAAGGGCGTCATTGTCGTGCCACAAGGTATGGAATACACAGTTGAGCGTTTTGGCCGCTATACCATGACATTGAAACCGGGCCTCAGCTTTATCTGGCCTGTTGTTGATGCCATCGGTTCCAAAATGAATATGATGGAAACAGTTTTGGATGTTCCTTCACAGGAAGTCATTACAAAAGATAACGCCCTCGTTCAGGTCGATGGTGTTGTTTTCTATCAGATCATGCACGCAGCCAAAGCCGCCTACGAAGTACGTCATCTGGAACACGCCATTTTGAACCTGACCATGACCAACCTGCGTACGGTTATGGGTTCGATGGATCTTGATGAGTTGCTCTCTGAGCGTGATCAAATCAATGCACGCCTGCTGGGGATTGTTGATGAGGCTACAGCCCCTTGGGGTATCAAGGTTACCCGTATCGAGATCAAGGATATCAGCCCGCCGCGTGATCTGGTTGACTCGATGGCCCGCCAGATGAAAGCTGAACGTGAAAAGCGGGCGGTTATTCTGGAAGCACAAGGTTTGAGAGAAGCCGCCATTCTGAAAGCCGAAGGTGAAAAACAAGCCGCTGTTCTTGAAGCCGAAGGCCGTAAGGAAGCCGCTTTCCGCGATGCCGAAGCCCGTGAACGTTCTGCCGAAGCCGAAGCGAATGCCACAACATCTGTTTCAACAGCTATTGCCAACGGTAACACCCAGGCGGTTAATTACTTCGTAGCCTTAAAATATGTAGAAGCATTAGGCCAATTCGCCCATTCACCAAACCAGAAAGTCATTTTTATGCCACTTGATTCAAGCAGCGTGATGGGCTCGATTGGTGGTATCAGCGAACTGGTCCATGATGCTTTGGGCAAAATTGCTTCCAAATAAGGATAAGGGAAAAAGATGGAATTTTTATCTGAACTGACCCTCTGGCATTGGCTCATTCTGGGTGGCGCCCTCATGATTGTCGAGGTCGTGATCCCCAGCACTTTTTTCCTGTGGCCGGGGATTGCTGCCGTAATAACCGGCATTCTGAAAATGATTATTCCCACCTTATCAGGCATAGCCTGTGTCGGGATATGGGCCGTACTGTCGCTGGTTTGCGTTGTCGCGTGGGTTATGTACCGCAAGAAAAATCCGGCCCCCAAGCCGGAAAGTACCCTGAACCAGCGTGGCACCCAATATCTGGGCCAGACCTTTACACTTACTAAGCCGCTTGAAAATGGCAAAGGCGAGATCAAGGCTGGCGATACGGTATGGCTGGTGACAGGCTCCGATACCTTGCCCGCTGGCGCGCTGGTGAAGGTTTCAGGGGCGGATGGCAGCCTGCTAAAAGTTGAAAAAGCATAGGAAAATCAGTACATTCAGCTCCCCAACCGCTTTTTTTCAGGCTTTTTGAAGAAAAAGCTTGAAATCAGGGGGGTTTAACGATAGAAAATCCCGTCTGAATACAGGAGTTTAGGCCATGAAAGCCGCAAAAGAAAAAGACCATCCCGATTATCACGCAATCAAAGTCGTAATGACCGATGGCACAGAATATGAGACCCGTAGCTGCTGGGGTAAAGAAGGCGATGTTATGCGCCTCGATATCGACCCTAAGAACCATCCTGCATGGCAAGGTGGCGCTCAGAAGGTTGTCGAAAAGCAACAGCTCAAGAAATTCGAAGGCCGTTTCGGTTCCTTCCTGTCAGGTGGCATGGGCGAAGACGAAAAAGCTTCCAAATAAGCCTCCTTCATTCCGCATATCAAAAACGCCCTCTAGAGGGCGTTTTTTATTGGCTTTTTCTAGCTAAATTAAGTTTTATATATGTAAGGTAACATAATCAGGTTAATCCGGACTAATTTGAAACCCCCTAGCTCGCGTATATGCCTTGGAAGGGTTATCTTCATTTATAGATTCAAAACCGCATCTCCCTACCGTGTAATTGCCACCCCAATTTTCACTTTTATTGCTATGGATTAGATATTTATTATCATCCAAAAAATCCATTCCTAAAACAGATTTTGAAGAATGATAGATTTTAATCTCGTTTACAGGTTCACCTTTATATAACTCCAGCACCCTGAATTCTGTAACTGTAGGATACCCTACCCAAATATCAATAAACTCATTAGTCGATTGATTACCGTTAGACCCCAGCTTTTCTTTTATTTTTTCCACTTCTTCATTCAACAAGGATGAATATAGAGCCTCTCCTTTGAACACCATCTCATAATCCGATATCTCAGGAGGATCACATCGTGACATCGCATGTGCCGTGTCTATTATTAAAACAAACACGATCAATAGCATGACAAAACGCATACAGGTTATCCTTACGCCGCTTCAAGCTGCTTCAACGCATGGGAAAGCTTCTCAAGAACGGCTGTCCAGGCTTCCTTGCGGCTCTTTTGCTCCTCGATAATTTCTTCGGGGGCATTAGCCACAAATTTTTCATCGCTCAGTTTCTGGTCAACCTTGCTAATGTCAGAGGAAAGCTTCTCTATTTCCTTCTTCAGGCGTGCACGCTCTTTATCGAGATCGATAATATCCGCAATCGGCAGAGCCAGCGTGGCTTCGCCGAGAATAGTCTGCACCGAACCCTTGGGCAATGCCGCCGTAACGTTTTCGATGGTTTCCAGTCTTGCCAAACGCTTGATAATCTCGTCATAGGTCTGAAGGCGGTTTTTGGTGGCCTCCGAAGCATCCTTGACCAGCAATCTGATCTTGGCTGCCGCCGGAACGTTCATGTCGGCACGGATACTGCGGATATCGGTGATCATTTTGCACAGCCAGCCAATTTCCTCTCCGGCTTCCGCATTGATGAAGCCGGCGGGATATTGCGGCCATTCCATTTTCAGCAAGTTTTCACCTGCTTTACGATCGGCCACCTGACGGTATAACTGCTCGGTGATATACGGCATATAGGGGTTCAGCAGGATCAGGATTTGATCCAGCACCCATGCCGTCGTCTTGCGGGTTTCATCGGCCAAAGGCGTTTCACCACCGTTCTGGAGGATCGGTTTGGAGAACTCCAGATACCAATCGCAGAATGTACCCCAGACAAACTGGTAGACCGCCCCTGCCCCTTCATTGAATTTGTACTCCACCATTGATGAATTGATGGCACCTGCCAGCTTCGCCGTTTCACCAACAATCCAGCGGTTCAATGTGCCCTGCACCGTGGCGGGATCAAAAGACGGATCCAGCTTGCAGTTATTCATCTCGCAATAACGGGCCGCATTCCAAAGCTTCGTGCCAAAGTTGCGGTAACCCTCTACGCGATCTTCCGATAACTTCACATCGCGTCCCTGGGCCGCCATCGCTGTCAGGGTAAAACGCAAGGCATCGGCACCATAACTCTGGATCAAATCCAGCGGGTCCATCACATTGCCTTTGGACTTGGACATTTTTTGTCCCTTGGCATCACGCACCAGCGCATGGATATAGACCTTACGGAACGGGACATCGCCCATGAAGTGCATACCCATCATCATCATACGGGCCACCCAGAAGAAAATAATATCAAAGCCGGTGATCAGTACATCACCCGGATAGTATTTCTCCAGTTCCGGTGTCTTATCCGGCCACCCCAGTGTCGAGAAGGGCCAGAGTGCCGATGAGAACCATGTGTCCAGCACGTCTTCATCACGGGTCAGAATAACATCATTGCCGAATTGCTTTTTCGCCAAGGCATAGGCTTCTTCTTCATTTTCTTCAACAAAGACGGAACCTTCAGGACCATACCACGCCGGAATCTGATGACCCCACCAAAGCTGGCGGGAAATACACCAAGGCTGAATATTCTCCATCCAGTGGAAATAGGTATTTTCCCACTGTTTCGGTACGAATTCTGTTTTACCTGTTTTAACGGCTTCGATAGTGGGCGCGGCCAGAACTTTGGCGTTACAGTACCATTGATCGGTCAGATAGGGTTCGATCACAACATCAGAACGATCGCCATGCGGCACCATATGGGTATGCGGATCAACCTTCTCCAGCAGCTCTTGCGCTTCCAGCTCGGACAGGATTTTCTTGCGGGCATCAAAACGATCCAGACCGGCATAACCCGCCGGCAAATCTTCACGCTCAAGAATACTGGCATTCGCATCAAAAATATTGATCTGTTCCAGATTGTGGCGCTTGCCCACTTCAAAGTCATTGAAGTCGTGCGCAGGCGTTACTTTCATTGCACCCGTACCAAATTCCTTATCAACATAGGCATCGGCAATAATCGGGATCGGACGTCCTACGATCGGCAAAATGGCAAACTTTCCAATCAGATCCTGATAACGCTCGTCTTCCGGATTAACGATGATCGCCGTATCACCCAGCATGGTTTCAGGACGGGTTGTCGCAATCGTGATGAAGCGTTCCGTTGAGCCTTCAATCGGATAACGAATGTAATACATATTACCCTTGATCTCTTTCTGGATTACTTCCAGATCGGAAATCGCGGTGTGGAATTTCGGGTCCCAGTTCACAAGGCGCTTATCCTTGTATATCAAACCTTCTTTATAAAGCTGGACAAAGGCTTTTCTGACGGCGCGGTTTAGACCTTCATCCATGGTGAAGCGTTCACGTGACCAGTCAGGTGTAGTCCCCAGACGGCGCAACTGATTCACAATCGTGCCTCCGGATTGTTCTTTCCATTCCCAGACTTTTTCGAGGAATTTTTCACGCCCCATATCGCGGCGATTCAAGCCTTGGGCGGCTAGCTGGCGTTCGACAACCATCTGGGTTGCGATACCGGCATGGTCCGTACCGGGTTGCCACAGCGTATCCTTGCCGTTCATGCGGTTGTAACGCACCAGAATGTCATGCAGCGTGTTATTCAGGGCGTGGCCCATATGCAGGCTGCCCGTCACATTCGGTGGCGGCATCATCACCGTGAAGGGCGCTGTATTGCGGGTCACATCACAGGCAAAAGCTCCTGACTCCTCCCATTCGGCATAAAGGGACTGTTCTACGGCCTGGGGATCGAATGTTTTTTCAAGCATGACAAATATCTGGGTTTTCTGCGGTTTCGTAAGGGCTTTATACAAACGGAAAACGGCCTGAAAGGCAAGGTTTTTGCCGCCTCAAGGACCAAAAAACAGTGCTAGTAAGGGGAGTTAGTCGTCTTTGGAGATTTGACCAGCCAAACGCTGCAATTCCTTGGCAACCAGACGCTCGATCAGTGGCGGCAGATTCTGGTCAAGCCAGTCACGCAACATCGGGCGCATCAGATCACGCACGATATCCTCAAGCGTAATTCCCGCCAGATGCGATGTTCTTTCCACCGGTGTGCGGCTGGCCAAACGGGCAAAGCCCTGCAAAGCAGCATTAGCAGCCTGATCGGTCAAAATTGAATCATCGGCAATATCTGCCTGAGGCGGCATAACCGGTTCGGGTTCCCTTACGGGTGGTGGTGGCGGCGGCGGAGAAAACTCTTCTTCCTGCTCGCGCAAATCGACAACAATATTGTCTTCAGGGTTATCACGGATAACCTCTGTCAATTCCAACACATCATCCTTTACGGACTCCGGTTCAGCCATTACGGGCTCTTCGACCGCAGCAGGTTTCGCAGGCTCCTCGTCATCATCCGCTATAATCTGGCGGATGGACGCAAGGATTTCCTCAATGGATGGTTCCTGTTCTGAAGGCTTATCGGGCATGAATTATAGAACGACCTTGAATCAAAGCATTACCGGAATCAGTTTCCACTATTGCTAAGCGCTTGTCAAAGCCCGATTTTTAACCTTATTCGACTCTATCCACATCCATTGACCACATTTTCCAGTCAGCTTCCTGCATATCCGTCACCGGATTATAGGATAATTCTGGAAAACCAAGGGTGCGAGGTGTCAAGATTCCCAAAGATTGCGCCAAGGCAAACGAGGCGACAACTTCATCACGTTGTGCCGAAACAAGAGCCACTTGGGAGTCCAGATATTCCTGATCCGCATCCAGTGCGTCCAGGATGGTCCGTGTTCCCAATTCGGCTTCCTGTCTTACACCTTCCTGCGCAACACGGTTTGCTTCAACCTGCGCATTACGGGAGTTAATCTCGGCTCTGGCCGCCATCAATGTTTCCCAGTTTGAAATAACGCTTTGGCGGGCATCACGTTTGCTTTCAAGAATTTCAATGTAACGCTGGTTAGCCAGATATTTTGCCTGACGCACCTGTGAACGGTTATAGCCCCCTTCATAAAGCGGGATAGTCGCCACAAGGCTCAGTGATTTTGTTGTTGTATCACCTGCACTGCCTGGTTGTGGATCCCATGTTTTATCAACACTGGCAGACAGGCCCAATTCCGGCAAAAGCTGACCAAAGAAAACGCCGATGTCCTTTTCGGCAGACTGGTGCAGGAACTCGCTCGCCAACACATTAGGGCTGCTTTTTTCACCCAGGGCAATCGCATCATCCAGTGTCTCAGGGAAAGAAAACTTTACAGGCTCACCCGTAAGCTTGTCTGCAGGCTGCCCGACAAACTGCTCGTACACAGCCATACTGCTTTTAAGATTACCCACAGCTGTTGTTCTATTGGCCTCGGCACGGGCCAAACGGGCCTCGGATTGAGCCACATCTGTCCTTGTCACTTCACCAACCTCGAAACGGTTACGGGAAGCATCAAGCTGCTTTTTCACGACAGCAATGTTATTCTCGCTCAAATCGACCAGCGCCTTGTCACGAACAACGTTCATATATGACGTTGCTACATTCAAAAGCAGCTGCTGTTCCGTAGCATTCAAAATCGCACCCTGTGCCATGATGCGGTTTTGCGCACTGCCTATACCAGCAACTGTACGGCCACCACGATACAAAGGCTGCGTTACAGACAGCTCAAGATTTTTGGAAGTGGTACCGTCCGCAGCACTATCTGAATCAATGTCGGCTGTTGTTACAGTTGCTGTTAAATCAGATTGCGGCATCCACCCTGATTGAGCCTGCGGCAAGGCTTCGGCTGTTGCCCGCATTTCCGCACGCGCCGCCCGCAAAGTCGGATTATTGGCGTATGCCGTCCTTAAAGCATCAACCAGACCGGAATTTTGCGAAGTAAATGATTGGGACTTCACCTCTTTGGTTGGCTGGATATAGGACTTTCCCGTCAACTGGGCAGCGTTTTTACCTGTTGGCGCCGGATCCATTTCATTGGCTGCTGATGATACCGGTGCCGGCATCATATCGTCAGGTGCATTTTGTGCCAACGCATAATATCCGCCTGATACCGACATAACGGATACAAGCAAGGCCAGCCTAAAAGATGAAGCAATTTTCATTTCATTTTCCTGTTGTTTCAAAAAATCAGAACTTAAACTCTTTTGCGGGCGCCAACCCGTCAACCCAAGGCGCTGTCGCATCAAACTGTGATTTATGCGAGTAACATCCATGTTCATCACAAGCGATGACAGTAATGGTGCCTACAGTCGAACCCTGAGGTTGCAAAATACAAACCAAGCGCCCCCCTGCTGATAATTGGGACAAAACTTGTGAAGGAATGGCTGATACTGCCCCATTCATCATGATAACTGTATAGGGAGCATGATCGGGACATCCGGATGTATTCGAACCCGCCACGCTGACAATGTTATTGCATCCCAAAGAAACCCAAGCTTGCCTGACCTGCTCGCTGGCAGGCGTCCGTCCTTCAAGGGTCATAACCGTACTTACGAGTGGTGAAAGCAAGGCCGATACATATCCTGTTGTATCTCCAATATTCAAAACCACATCATCCGGTTTCAGGTCTGCAACCTGTAACAGACGCCCTTGAACCATCGGGCTCAGCATATATGAATGAGTGGATAAAATAATGTGCTCATCATGGTAAGCAACGCTCTGCCGACTGGCTGGCAAAAAGGATTCGCGTGGGACTTTGGCAAACCCCTCAAGCAAACTTGCCTCAACGACACCATTTGTCTGTACCTGACAATCAACCATATTCTTGCGTGCCAACGCATTTGCTGAGGGCATAGTGGGAATTTCCTGTTTAAAAGTTTGTGGATAACACATTCAGATACTTGTTTTTATAGCAGAATCCAACGAATCAGACCAGCCCCAATCGGATAAAACATAGAACCCGTCCTTCTGCGGACAACCCCTGCTTCTGAAAATTTGCCCCTGCATGGAAAGACTGGATTTACTGAAAAAACCGTGATATCCGTATGCCCCTGCACTTTTAAGGTGTCCGTCTAGAGTGTTGAGGCGCGGTGGCAGAGTGGCCATGCAGCGGATTGCAAATCCGTGTACGCCGGTTCGATTCCGACCCGCGCCTCCATTTTCTTAAGAAAAAATTCCTATTTTTGGCATTATCCCCTCTCCGGCCAACTGCTTTCTTGACAGTAGGTCGGCAACAGGTGTTTGCTATCTGAAATAAAATAAGAATTTCAAATAACAGGGATATCAAAAATGTCGTCTTTCAGGAAATACCTGACCACATCCTCTATTGCCTTAAGTTTGGCTTTCACCGTTTTGGCTGCGTCCACTTGCGGGGCATCGAACAAGGAGCCTTCTGCTTCTTCAACTGATGATACGAAGTCTGCGCCGGCGCAGACCCTTAGCCCCGAGCAGAAATATCAGGACTTCCTGACAAGATATAAGGACCTTCCGCTCCAAGGCGCTGATTACGAAGCCGTCCTGAAAAGTGACAAATTCAAAACCGTGCTGGAGTATCTGCTTGAAAACTCGGTACGTAACGATCTTACAGCGGCAAATCTTAAAGCGGCAGCAAAGGCAGCACTGAATGCCTATGATGAGAAGCTTAAATCAGGTGAAGTCAAAGAGGCCAAAACAGAGCAGACAATCCTGACCGTTGCCCTTAACGGCATGATGTCATACGCGAGTCCGCATGATGATTATTTTCCACCCCGCGAAGCAGCCGAATTTCAGCAAAATATGTCGGGCCAATTTGGCGGCCTCGGGTTTCAATTTGCCCCGACAGAGTCTGCTGATGGCAATATCATCGTTGAAGAGACTGTAGAAGATGGCCCTGCTCAACGCGCCGGCGTAAGGAAAGGCGATATTATTACGGGTGTTAACGGCACGAGCTTCTTGGGCAAGAAACAAAACGAAGTCATTGAGCTGTTGCGTGGCGAGCCCGGCAGCAATGCTGTTCTGGATATCAAGCGTGACGGGCAAAACATGAAAATTTCCGTGACCCGCGAAATCATCAAAGCCAAACAGGTTGCCTATAAAATGCTCGAGGGTGGCGTGGCCCATATTACCCTTGCCCGGTTTGACACCAATGCCAGCATGGAAATCAAACATGCGATTGCCAAGGCAAAAGCCGACGCCCTCATCAATCCGCAAACACGCGGTAACGGCGGACTAAGAGGCGTAATTCTTGACCTGCGCTTTAATCCAGGCGGCTTGCTGGAAGAAGCACGTCGTATTGTTGACGACTTTATCGACAAAGAAGGTCTGGTTGCATCCACAGTAGGCCGCAAACCCGAATTTGGTGACCGCGAAACATCCGTTAAGGGTGATATTCTAGGTGGCCTTCCTTTGGCCGTTCTGGTTAACGAAGCATCAGCTTCAGCCTCTGAAGTTGTTGCAGGAGCCCTACAAGATCACCAGCGTGCTACAATTATTGGCTCCGATACTTTTGGTAAAGGCACCGTCCAAACAACGAACCCTGCTGTACTGAAGGACGGGTCGATCGTGAAAGCCACGATCGCTATCTACAGACGTCCGGCTGGCACTAGCCCGCAATTTGTGGGCGTTCACCCTGATGTCAAAGTTATTTCAAAAGATACCGAATACAATGAGTACATCAACAACCTTGTCCGCGAAAAGGACAGGCCCCGTGCTATTCCCAATCCGAAAGGTGTGGCCGCCGAACAGTTCCGCACAAAGAGTGTTTGCACCCCTACGGATCAGGCTGCCTCCCTAACACCTGCCAACAGCACAGACAAAAACGTCTTCACACGAGCTGGTAAAGTTGACCCGTTTGTCGCCTGCGCCCGTGACCATTTGCTACAGCAACAGAATGCCAGTTTCAGGTCAGCACTGACCATAACCAGCACTGTTCAGCATAGCCCCGCGCCAACGCAGTAAATTATGTTAATTAATTCTGTAATGGATGGGAAAATTGTGTTCTAAGGTGTTGTATAACATTGACAAGGCCCACCCAAAGCATTAGTGAATATCTCCGTTGTTCCTCGATAGCTCAGCGGTAGAGCAATCGACTGTTAATCGATTGGTCGCAGGTTCGAATCCTGCTCGAGGAGCCACTCTAATTTTGCTCCCCATAATTTGGATAGCCCGACATAAATGTCTATTGTAGAATAGCGCATTCGCTAATTATTGGTTGGGGCCCATAAAATAATGAATCTAAAATATTGCTCGCTGACGGGGGCTGATGACGCTGTAAATCCCGAAGATCTGGTCAATATTTCGAGCCAATTTCCCTTTGCAGAATGGGCCATATTGCTGCTACGGGCCCGCGCCGGACAGCCCCGCTTTCCAACCATATCATGGATTGAAGGCTTTAAATCCAAAGCCACGGGTTTGAACAAAGCCATGCATCTTTGTGATGATGCCTTTTTGGGCTTCATTGCGCGCGATGCTGAAGTTATGGATATCATGAAGGGTTTTCAGAGAATCCAGCTCAATCTGAAATTTGGCGACGTCGAAGGAAAGTACGATCCGGCAGAGATTGTTGCCCGTGTAAAGGAATCCCCTGAATGGCAGTTTATTTTACAGTACACGCCTGAAAAGCAAGGGCTGCTGCCCGCCTTCAAAGACGTACCCAATCATGCCGTACTTTACGATGCCTCCGCAGGTCGTGGCATATCACCAAATTCGTGGGATGCGCCTTTGGATGGACATTTCTGCGGTTATGCAGGAGGCCTGAATCCGGAAAATGTGAATAAGAATCTTGAAATGATTTCGCGCGCCGCTGCAGGTCATGTAACATGGATCGACATGGAAACTGGCGTACGGACGAATGATCAATTTGATCTGGCGAAAGTAAGACAGGTTCTTGTAACTGCATCGCCTTACGTTATTACCAGTCGCCAAACACCTAGTTCTCGACCATCATTCTGATAGGAAGCTTCTTGCCATCATGACGAACTCTACCTCTGCGTTACAGGCTATCGATAAAGAAAGTCTGATTAAGCCACTTATGCAACATTGCATGCAGTTTAAGGGAGGAGAAACCGGCAGAAGTATCTTCCAGATAACAACCACCATTTCTTTATTTGCCGTGGCTTGCGCATTAATGATTGTTCTGGTTCGCAGCAACAGCTACTGGGCACTTCCTGTTCTCTGGCTGTTTGCCGGTGGCTTGCTTGTCCGCATATTTATCTTCCAGCATGATTGCGGCCATATGTCCTTTTTCAAAACACGTAAGGCCAATGACAGGGTTGGACGGGCCCTGAGCGTATTGACCGTGACCCCTTACGCCTTCTGGCGCGATGCCCACAATATGCACCATGCCGCCTCAGGAAATCTGGAAGGTCGCGGGATTGGCAGTATTGATACAGTCACCGTGTCCGAATACCAAAAGATGAGCAATAAGGATAAGTTCTTCTATAGGCTCTATCGTAATCCGCTGGTAACACTTGTTGTTGGCCCTCCGCTGCACGTCATGTTTATACAACGTATCCCCACCACCGTGCTTACAAACTTCTTTGCCGATTATAAAAGCATCTCTTTCAAAAAGGCCTGGCCCAGCATAATGGGGCTTAATCTGGCACTCGTTCTATTCTATGGCAGTCTTTCACTGCTATTTGGTGCAAAGGCTGTTGCCCTCACCTTTGTTATGCCCATTGCCATCGCTGCATGGGCGGGTGGATGGCTCTTTTATATCCAGCACCAGTTTGAAGATGCCTATTGGGAGAAAAAACCCGAATGGAATTTTCAGGAAGCCGCGGTTCTCGGCAGTTCTTACTACAAGCTTCCCAAAATTATGCAGTGGTTCACCGGAAATATTGGCTTGCATCACATCCACCACCTTTGCAGCCTTATTCCGAATTATAAACTGCAGGAATGCATGGATGCCCATGAGCCCTTGAAAACAATCAATGTGATGACCTTCAGGGATAGTCTGAAATCCATACGCCTTGCCCTTTGGGATGAAGCCCGTCAGAAAATGATCAGCTTCAAGGATTACAAAACCCTCTATCCTGCCACCTGACAACTCTCAGGATTTACCTCTCGCTCATAGCCGTCTGCAATGAATTGCGGATTGGCTTTAGCAGGTATTGCAGAACAGTTTTATCACCTGTCACAATATCGGCCATAACCGTCATACCCGGTATCACCACATTCTGAGCCGGATCGGAACCCACAAAATTCTGGCTCAGCTTGACGCGCCCCTTATAATAACGATCCCCCTGCTCGGTCTGAAAGGTTGAGGCTGATATATATTCAAGCTCGCCTGTAACAGCACCGTAGCGCGCATAGTCAAACGAACTGATTTTTACCTGCACAGGCTGACCGACGCTCAAATGGCCTATATGCCGGGGAGCAATCTTGATATCGACAATCATCGGACGATCCATCGGAATAATTTCCAGCAAAGGCTGCCCTGGCGCAACAACACCGCCGATTGTCGTCACGTTCATGTTTTTGACCATCCCTTTCACAGGAGCAACAATCTCCTGCCGCTCAACACGCCCCTGCATTTTCTGTGTAATCTTTTCGTTCTGGGCCATTTCCGCCTCGACAGATTCCAATTGTCGCCAAGCTTCATCACGATAGCGCGTATCCAAAGATGCCAGTCTCTCCTTGTACTCCCTGACAGCAGAGCGGGCTTCATTGACCTGTGCCGAAAGCTGCGCGCTTTCACCTTTCAAGGCGTTGCTTTCCTGCTGGGTCTCCAGATAGCTGATTTTTGATACATAGCCCTTATTTAAAAGCTGGCCTTTCTTATCCAGAAGATCGTTTGTGATTTTCAGATTCTGTACAACGGCCGACTGTCGTGATTGCAATGCTGCGATGCTATTCTCTTTCTGCCTGATCTGCTGATTTATTACATCGCGTTCACTTTGCCGTGCCGCCATCATGGCATTGTACATCTTTCTCTGGTTGGCAATTTGCTCCTCGTCGGCACCGACAACAACCGTATAATCAGGATCACGGCTATCAATAAAAGCTGTCAGGCGTTCACTCTGCAGAGATAATGCCTTTTGCTTTTCCTGAATCTGCCCAAGGTCTTCTGCGGCCCCCGAGCTTTTCATCCGGATCAACACATCACCTTTATTAACCACCTGACCTTCCTCAACCAGAATTTCGCTGACAATCCCTCCTTCCAGATGTTGTACGATTTGCTGGAATCCCTGCGGAACCACCTCTCCCGGTGCACGGGCAACCTCGTTCACGTTCGCAAAAGCTGTCCATGAAATAAAACAGGTAACAGTCAAGCTGACCGCCATAATCGTAAGTTTTGCCATATGTGATGGCAAAGTCTCCTCAAGGCGTGCCGAGTGGGACAAGTATCGTAACTGGCTCCGTTGACCTTTTTTTGTCAAACTGCGATTTCTTCTAACTTTGGACATCTTAGACTCCCTGTTCAGACAAGTTCTTTTAATTTCTGGTGCACCAACTTTGACGGCCCTACAACCGGCTGCTTGCGGCGACGCAAGACAATAAGATGATCGGCATACTGCATAATCTCGTTTTTATAAGTCACCATGAAAACGGTACGGCCTTTTTTGATATTGATCAGACTTTCAATCAATCTTCGTCCTGAAACATCATTAATCAGGGAATTGGGCAGTTCATCCACCAACATAATCGGAGCGTCGTGAAGGTAAGCCCGCGCAATACATAAGCGGAAAGCCATACTCGAGGTAATATGCGCTGGATTACTTCCGCCTATACGGGTTTGCAGGCCCTGCGAAAGTTTGTGAATATCATCCCACACATCAGCTTGTTTCAAGGCCATTTCAATTTCCTTGTCTGTGGCCAAGGGATGGTAGAGACGCAAATTACTTTCAATAGTTCCTGCAAAGAAGTGCGGATATTGCGAAATATAGGAAACATGATGCCTTAAATCGTGCGGATTTATTTGCCTGATATCATGACCATCGATCTGGATATTTCCTGTAGTGGTTGTATACATACCCAAGATCATTTTTAAAAGACTGGTTTTACCAGAACCATTATCGCCTGTGATCAATGCCAGTTCACCCGGTTTGACAACAAAGTTTAGACCACTAAATACAGGGTTAACATCACCGGGATAACGCAAGCTGGCATTCACAAACTGCACTTCACCCTTCCAATCCATTTTGGTTGATGATTGCTCCTGCGCAGCACATTCTTCTTCAATATTCATCAGGTCATTAATCTGGCGAATACTATTCCGTATCTGATCCATACGGGGAATAATGGTGCATAAACTATAAAACGGACTTAGAACACGCCACGAAAGGATCATTGTTGCAACCAAAGCACCCGCGGTCATGTGTCCGGCCCAAATCAGATGAACCCCGAAAGCCACGACAGCAACAGATGAAAGAACCGTCAGCCCGTGTGCCAGAATCTCACCGACATTCCCAAGCCATAATAATTTTGTGTGGCTGGATATTTCTTTGGCACATAGCTCTTGAAATTTTTCTTGCCAGACATTCTTAAGCCCGAATACCCTGATGGCGCCAATTTTTTCAAATGTCTCAAGCGAAAATTGCTGCCGTGCAGAAGAAGCCCTTGCGGCCTCGCGAATAGTCACCTTGACCCGCTGCCATACTAGGAGGAATAAGGATATATAAAGGATTGTAACGGACAGCGGGACAAGGAACAAAGGACCCGCAATAGCAGCAATCGCTATAAGGGCCACAATTGAGAATGGCATTTCTAAAAGAGAAAGGAAAACTCCCCCGCTAAAAAAATCTCTGACAGACTCGAATGTCTTGAGGCGGGCTACTTGTGCAGGCACAGAAGCTCTTTCAATATAGCCTGGTGACAGATTAATCAAACGTCCGAATATCTGGTTACTGACAATATTATCCAGACGGCTGGAAAATCCGGAGAGCATACGTGCCTGAATATGGCGCAGATAAAATTCAATGCCCAATGCTACCGCCACGCCAACAGCCAGCATAAGCAAAACATCGGGTCTATGCGATGAGATCACCCTGTCATAAACAGTCATAATGAACAAAGGCGGCATTAGGGCTACAAGATTAAGAAATAATCCCACGGTCAACACCTGCCAATAAACCGGTTTGAAACGCCTTAGAACAGCTTTAAACCATGTCAGGCCGGAGATTTTTCTTCTATAGATTGAAAAATCTGATTTTCCCTCAATGTACTCTTCAAAAAACCATACATCGCAATTGCACGAGGGCATTTCTTTGATAAAAACCTCCCTCTTGCAATCAAAAATATGATCCTGCGATATCATCACGTACGGATGGCCCTCTTCTGAAACTGCCAAACAAGGCATAAGCCTCTCATCCACTTCATCCGGATGAATATGTGCGGGTCGGGCCAAATAGCCCATATTGGCAATACTTTCCAAAACTTCGTCAAAACCAAACCGCTTCAGACCGTAGGGTAATGACTCCGATAGTCTGCGCCATGAGCATTCAGGCTCCAGCGACAAGCCTAATGCACAAACGCATGTTTCCCATGAATTTCTTCTTTTTCTGGCCCTCCATGCGGAGTTGACAAGGCGGATTTTCATTTCATTAATAGTTTTAATAAAAAGACCTTCGGCATTATCAAAGCCGCGACTGGAAAAATCATCTTCCCTGACCCTGTTAGGCTGCATGGTAGACCTCCCTTTTTTCCCGTTGCACTTTGGGAACAGCCACCAACCCTCCGGATGTCAACTCATAATGGAAATGCGCCAGACGTGATATGTATTCGTCATCAGTTACAAGAATGATGCACGCTTCCTGCCTTAGATTTCCTAAAGTGGAAATAATGTTCTTATATCCATTCCTGTCGAGATTTCTGTCGGCATCATCAAAAAGAATGACGCGTGGACGAAGCGCCAGAACGCGGGCAATTGCAATGCGCTGTTTTAATCCCGGTGTAATAGCATCAGGCTCTGTCCCATGAAGGAAGGTATCGTAGCCATGGGTTAGTTTGCTCACATCGCGCTCAATCCCGAGAGAGAGCAAAATATCCTTCATGCCCTCAAAATCAGTCAATCCAAATCGTGTCAGGTTATCAATAATCGTACCGCGGAATATCTCACTATCTGCTGTCACAAGACCTACATTACGGGCCAACTCATCCCTGCCATAATCCTGAACAGACTGACCATCAATCAATATATCACCATCGCTGGGTCTGTAGTTGCCTGCGATCATATTCAAAAGTACACTGCGCCCAACACCGTGACCTCCCGTAATATGCACACATATTCCCGGTCTCATCTGCAAATTGACCTTATTAAAAAGCCAACGGTTTTGGGCTTGTATATAGTAGCCCACATCACGCAAGCTGAGATAAGCCAACTGATCCTCCAGCGTCTTTCGCTGGGCTGTGTTCTTCCACCTCATCTGTGGCATGCCAATCAATAAGGATGCCTTGTCTTTGGCAACACAATAATCCTGATATCTTGCCCAAAGGCCCAGCCCTCTTTGTACAGGCTGCATAATCCGTCCCGAAAGAAGAATACAGGCAATCAGTCCGCCAGCAGTCAAGTTCCCTGCAAGCACCATCAAAGCACCCCCTGTAATGGTTGCCGCAATCATCATATGAGAAAAAACACTCGCCATATTGAATGAAGAGGAAGCTACCATCGAAACATCATAATTGCTCAACGTCGAACGTCTTTCATAAAATTCATAACGACGCATAAAGTGATTTTCTAATGACATAGCCTTCAGGCTATGCACACCCTCCAATGCACCGATCATAAAGTTATAACGCTCATCATCGCGGTTATCACGATTTTGAAGCGCCGCCCTCAGTTTGAGGCCATAAAAAAATGATGTCGCCACAAACATGCTTAGGATAGCCAGAGGAACCAGAGCAAGCCATGTGCCTATATAAGCTATCAATCCCAGAAAGAGACTGACAAACAGCACATCAATAACAACAACCAGACTGCTTCCATTATAGAAATCTTTTAATCTGGAAACGGAAGAAAGACGATTCAGGTTCTCTCCAATACCAACCTTACCCAAGTTGGCCATGTCTGCATTCAATACCCTATCAATTGCCTTGTTCATGGCCCTATATTCAAAAGAAGCTCCTGTATTATTAATCAGATATGTACGGGATAGCCGAAGAACCGTCTCAAGAACGACAATGACCATTAAGCCGGCAATCAATACCGGCAAAGTACCGGAGCCCGGGTTAGGAAGAATTCTGTCATAGACCTGTAAAGTTAGTAATGGCAAACCCAAGGATAAAAAATTGATTGCCAACGTACAGATAAGAAGGCTGGCTGTACTGGTTCTGGCAGCAGGCAACTGGCGGATATCCGCAACAAATTCAGCAATCTGAGACATATCTATATCCCTGCACAGTAATGTTAGAAAATATATTAGTAGGCAGATCTACTTATGGATCTATCAGCCAAACAGGCCGCCACCGCCACCACCCAGCAAGCCACCAAGACCACCCAGAATTGGTGTAGTATCAACCACATCCCCCAAACCTTGCGTAAAGGTTCCTTCAGGCTCTGGCAGAATATCCGGGATGCTGTTGCCTCCCAGCAGTTCGCCCATAATAGCGCCAGCATCCAAACCGCCCTCAGATCCGGAAAGGACATCACCAAGATCATCTGGAAGTATATCAAGAGCTCCCGCTTCACCACCCAGAAGATCGAGTGTTTCATTAACACCGAGAGCTGTTTCTAAATCATCAACAATCCCTTCGATGTCTCCTGCCGACAGATCATCGAGAATCTGGCCCACATCATCAGCACTATCAAGGTTGTCCAATAAGACGGAAACTGTTTCTGTGCCCAGTTCTGCCGAGAGAGGATTATCACCCAAAAGATCAAGATCGGCGTTAACTCCCAACTCCGTTACCAAATTATCAGCCGCCCCGCCCAGATCGCCATCACCAACATCGGCAGCTATGCTTTCAAGGACATCAGCATCGGTAAGCGCCTGCAAATCCACATCAATATCTATGTCCCCCACAAGGTCCTCAACCGGATCAAGCGGAATATCCAGATTGATATCGGGAACTTCAATACCCGCAACCTCAATCCCTGCATCAAGGGTTAAATCGGTATCGGTATCGGCATCAGAGTTCCCATCATCCCCACCCAAGACACCCCCTAATAGACCGCCATCAAGAAGCTCGGTCCCCAAGGGGTTATCACCCAGAAAATCATCAAGCCCCAGATTATCAGTAACATCCGATATCAAATCGGTCGCATCTCCTAACAAATCTTCTGTTGCAAGACTTTCGGAAATATCAGGCAGAAGGTCAGTCACAACATCCACACCAAGAACTGCCTCTGGAATAATCCCTTCGATATTCTGAATGACGCCTTCATCACCAATCAGGGTATCAACAATACCTGCCAGATTCATATCGTTCACATCTTCAATTACAGCGAATAGCTGGACTCCCAGATCTTCGACCAGAGCCTCGGCATCCACTGTAATATCAATATCTCCCAGTAACATTTCGACGGGATCAAGCGGTATATTCAAGGCTGTATCCAGTGTCGTGAATCCGGGAATAACAGCCCCCAGATTAAGCAATAAATCGGTATCCTCCGACCCGCCATTCAAACCCGTAAGGTCAAGTATTGAATTTATTACCTCCGTGACAGGCTCAATAAGGGCTTGAGGCAATAAGCCCTCAACACCATCAATTACACCATCCAATGTATTGGTAAGAGTTGAAAGAACAGGATCAAGAGGATCGGTTAAATCTGATAGATCAAAGCCTAGAATTTGGGTATCACCTAAAACCGCATCTACCGAGGCAGAAATATCAGGCAATAAACCATGTTCGCCCGGCAGAAGATTATCAATGATCGCATCAATATCGATGTCTATATCGCCAAGAATATCCTCGATAGGATCAAGAATTGTATCGAGGTCAATATCCAGTACAGGCGTATCTACATCCAACGTCAGATCAACATCACCGGCTGGCGGCACAGGCGGGTCAGGATTGTCGGGAGGACCAGGTGGCTCCGGAGGCTCCGGCGGGCCTGGTGGTTCTGGTGGCGGGTTATTAAATACATTGATTTCATTATTGTAAAAATCATCAACGGCATTATTGGTAAAACCCTTGGCTTTCAGTGTACTGATGCTGGCCACCGATCCCGATACGTTCGGAATATCATTCGTTGTGATATTGGGTGCGGCAAAGTAAGCCTGATCGCCTGCATCACCCATAAATCCGGCATTCATATCGTCATCGGATAGGCCCCCTGCCTCCCTATTGCCTGTCGCCCCAATGGATGCCCCTCCACCATGGGCATCCATATCCGCGCCCAGATGGTCCTCATCCAATCCAAAAGGATTATTTAGGAGGCGCGCATCATTTGTTTGTTGTGACTGTAGTACCAGATAGTTCAGATTGCCCGATCCCATCAGACCCTCAGTACCACCATCAATATCTTCTGCCTGATAAAACTCTGCCTCTAGCCTCACTGAAGGA
Source organism: Micavibrio sp. (assembly GCA_046294845.1). GTDB lineage: Bacteria > Pseudomonadota > Alphaproteobacteria > Micavibrionales > Micavibrionaceae > Micavibrio_C. The sequence goes on from JBKBNU010000001.1 coordinate 1,672,216, forward strand.
GTGTCCTGTATAGCATTCAGGTAATTCATGTGATCTTTTACGCCGCTTTGATCAATCGCGTGCGGCGCTTTTAACGACAGAGATACAGACATAACACGACCCTTTCCGGTTTGTATGCGCCAAGTACGTGGGGCAAAAAATCGTCCTTGTGCTCAATATTTATTATGTAAACAAAAGCAAGGGTTGTGCCACTTGGGTCCTAGAGCAGGAAGATACAGAGATCAAAAGAATATTAGGGAAGGTGTATATGAGAGGACGCTAAAAATAGCATACCAAAGAATACGCCATACCCTGATTTGCGAAAATCAAATCAGGAAGTATGCATGCTAATGTATAGTTTCATGATGATGCGAAGCGGTATCATGATGCTTATGTGTCAGTCTATCCAGCCCCTGATGTAGAACCAAAAAGACCGCTAAATTCGCAATGAAAAGAACAGTACCAATGATCAGAAACAATTTCGAACGATCATATGTTTCATGACATTGATGTTCATCATGCCCCATCCCTTTGCAGTCCGTTCTGGTAGCCATGCCGTAAATTATCCAACCCGCTACAAGGAGAAAACCAGAGAAAAGAATGATCGGGATCTCATAACCGTGAATAACATCATGCAATACAGTAAAGGCCGCAGGGAGAACGCCCACACCTACAGCAAGACTTGTGACGGCTGCAATCGTGGGTAGCACACAGCAAAACAGGTGCGATATTTCCGAAGCCAGAACCAACCAACCAACATGACGACGCATTTTTTCCATGCCGTTTATATAACATAGCCTACTGTTATTGTATAACATTTTTGAATTGAGTGCCCTATTATCCCGTACCTCTGAAAAAATCCTATTAACAAATTGATTTATATGAATTTTATTTTAAAACCTCCAGATCAACCGCCCCTATTTCAAGCTTAAATCAAATTGGATTGATAATTATCAGCTCCTTAAGAAGCGGCGTTCTACGATATAAATTAAGCATTATGTCTAATAAGGACGTATGCCATTTCCCAACAATATGTCTCTGACAACCCTGACTCTGGAGCACTTATGCGTGTAACACTGAACAAACAACCCATTCCCCTTACTATCAGTCCCCACTTTAATCCCTATCAAAAGCTTCGTTCCGAATTACTCTTCTCTCTCTTCTACCAAACATTTGACGTCATCCACGCTGATACGCCCCAACTACTCGAACAAGCTCACCGTTTACGCTATCAAGTTTTCTGCATAGAAAATAAGGGTTATGAAGACCCCGCCATGCATCCTGACAAAATCGAATCCGACAGCTATGATGCACACTCGCAACATGTTTTGTTGATATATAAACCAACACAAACAGCCCTTGGCACCGTCAGAAATATTTTTATTAATGAGCGATGCCCTGAACAGTCTTTCCCGCTTCAAAATTTGTGCAGTTCATCCCTGCTACACGATGAATCCTATGTCAGAAAAGGATGCGAGATATCACGCCTCTGCATTTCTCGTGAAGAACGGTTGAAAATCAAAGATGACTTGGCTTCTGCGCCACACCATATAGGCCTGACCGACCCATCACTTACTCGTCTAGCCTTGGCTCTGGCACCGATCGGGTTGATTAGAGGATGCTTCGAGATGGCGTTATCAAAGAATATTTTGAATTGCTACGGCATTATGGAGCCACACCATCTTCAAAAACTGGTAAAGGCTGGTCTTGTCCATAAAAAATTGGGCGCCAACATTGATTATCATGGCGAACGCACGCCCTTCATTATGAACATCCTTGAAACATTCGATCATGCTGCCCGCAACCATCGGGATATCTGGAATATTGTTTCGTATAGGGGATTCAATCACAATCTGGCGCAAATTGTATCACGAAAACATGATCTGCGACTGATCCCTCAACATTGACGCGAAAAGACCTGATCGGGATCAAGAATTTTTTCGAGATGACGGTTAAGAGCCAGAGGATTATCACTGAAAAATTTTTGCGCAGCGAATAAAGGCAATCTGTACGGGAAATAACCTTCCGCTTGCGCTTGATTCATAAGATCAAAATAGCAACGCTGCGCTGCTTCAACTTCCGTATCCTTGTTGTAGACGATTGCCAGCAGGCCTATGCAGGAAGAGTGCTGATAATTCGTGAAGTTTATAATCGGAGAAAAGCCAAAGTTTTTATGAGCATACGCTCCCAAATTCTCAAAAAAGCTGATCCCCTGACTTGCCAACGGCAGGCTGATCGCAAACCATATAATACCGCATCCATCGTGTGCCGGATTTTCGAGCGAAAGCCCCACCGTATCATCCATGCGGAAATAGGGGATTTTCCCAATCATGGCCTTACTGGGTTTTCCTTGCATCAATGACCATAGATCTTCGGCCGAACGTATCTTTGTTTTTAGCTGCGCCGGTACAAATCTCGAAACAATTCGTGTCAGAGTAATCAAGTGACGATTAAGAACTGTCGTTTTGGAAGAAAATGGAAATTTTCTGAGCACATGACACGCCATGGACTTTGTTAAGGAATGTGCCCCGCTAAAGCTGATCATAATTGTGTATGGCGGCACACGATTTTCTACCAATAACTTCTGGTACAGATCATGATTGGCACAAGCCTTATGCTTGATACCCATACTTGTCAGTGTGTAATAACCATTCAGTATTTTTATTTGCAGACTTTCAAGCGGCCAATCTTCCCTGAGATCACGCAACAAGGGTAAGGCCCCATCAAGCATCTGCGACGAAGCAAGCTCGATAAAGCAAACTTGCGTGTCCTGTGCTCTTTTTGACAGGCGAATAGTCATTTGCGTGACTATACCCCATGAAGACTGAAAGAAAAGCCCGTCAGTATAGGGCCCTACACCCCAACGGAATAACGAAGCACTCTTGTCTGCGCCACAAGACAGCAAGGGCGAACGATATATTTCGCCTGCTCCCGTCACAGCCTCCAGCGACAATACAGAATAGGCATGATCCATAATAGGCAGCAGCCCAAAACCTCTTTCCAGATAATTGCCTATAATGCTGGCTTCCGGACTAGATCCTGTAACAGAAATGATATGCCTTCCACCATGAGTCATCAGGAAATCTGCCAGCTGTTGTTGGGTTACACCGGGTTCAACAGTAATCGTCCCCATCTCGGGATCGTAATTGCGGATATCCTTCATCAAGGACAAATCAACAATCACGTTATCATCGGTAGCGGGCATAGAGTCCGAATAGCCCCAATTCCGCCCTGCGCTTAACGGATAGAGCTTCACCTTATGACGGCGGCTGATCTCTATGATCTTTTGAATCTCTTCAGCATTGACAGGACGTATAGCGCCAACAATCGTGCGTACTGCTCCCGTTGTGCAAGGCTCATACACAGACAAGTCTTCTCCGCCAATCAATCTTGATCGATCAACTACACCTGAAAAAGTACGCAGAAAATCCATAGTTTATATATGAAGAGCTTTGCCATAGGCTTGCAAGACACTCTCATGCATCATTTCCGACAATGTCGGATGCGCGAACACGGTGTGCATAAATTCGGCTTCTGTGGCTTCCATGGTTTTGCCGATAACGTAACCTTGAATCATCTCGGTTACTTCGGCCCCGACCATATGCGCCCCTAAAAGTTCGCCTGTCTTCGCATCAAAGACGGTCTTGACCATGCCTTCCGGCTCACCCAGAGCAATCGCCTTGCCATTTCCTATAAACGGGAAGCGCCCCACCTTGATATCAAAGCCTTTTTCCTTGGCAGCCTTTTCGGTCAACCCGACAGAGGCCACTTGCGGCATACAATAGGTGCAGCCCGGAATATTGGTTTTAATCATCGGATGAACATCGTTCAGGCCTTTGATCTTCTCAATGCAAATCACACCTTCATGTGATGCCTTGTGGGCCAGCCACGGTGCACCCGCAACATCACCAATCGCATAGACATTAGGTTCGTCTGTTTGCAGGTATTCGTTGGTGACAATCTGGCCGCGATCGGCTTTCACCTTGGTGTTTTCCAGACCTATATTATCGGTGTTGGCCACAATCCCCACAGCCATGATGACGCGGTCAGCCGTGATCTTTTCTGTCTTGCCGCCAACCTCAACATGGGCTGTTACGTTATTGCTACCTTTATCGAGTTTGGTCAGTTTAGCACCTGTAATAATCTTCATACCCTGCTTTTCAAATTGCTTGCGGGCAAAGATGGATATTTCTTCGTCCTCGACCGGCATCACACGATCCATCATTTCCACAACGGTGACTTCTGCGCCCAGATTACGGTAGAAACTTGCAAATTCGATACCGATAGCGCCCGAGCCCACAACGATCAATGATTTGGGCATTTCCGCAGGAACCATAGCCTCGCGGTAGGTCCAGATCAGTTTGCCATCCGGCTCCATACCCGGAATAACACGGGCGCGCGCGCCCGTGGCAATCACGATATGTTTGGCCGAGAGCGTTTCAAAGACCTTGCCGTCTTTTTCGACAGTCACCTTTCCCTTACCGGCCAACTTTCCCCAGCCATCAAAGACTGTAACCTTATTCTTCTTCAGCAAATGGCCGATGCCACCGGAGAGTTGTTTGGCAACACCGCGTGAACGCTCGACAATTTTCTTGAGATCAAAGCTGTAGCCATCGATCTTGAATCCGAACTGATCGGCGTGCTGCAGCAGATGATTGATCTCGCTGGAGCGTAAAAGCGCTTTGGTCGGTATGCACCCCCAGTTCAGGCAGATACCACCCAGATGATTTGCTTCAACCACCGCCGTCTTGAACCCCAGTTGCGCGGCACGGATGGCGGCCACATATCCACCGGGGCCACCGCCAATCACGACGATATCAAAATTCTGTTCAGCCATTTCTTTAGTCCTTTAACAAAGCGAGAAAATTCTCAGTGGGATAATCAGGCATATCATGTGCCATCAAATTATAGTCGTAATAGGGTTTATCAAGGTCATCGACAATAACGGTTCCCCGTCCGCCGATAGCATCACGGAAACGTTCTGTGTCAGCGGGTTTCAGGATTTCATCCTGTGATACCACGATATAGGAAAGATCGATCGCGGACGGCAACGCTTTGGTTCGTTCGGCCAGAACCTCATAAGTTTGGCGCAATGTGGCGATATCATCCTCCACGGATAGAAATGAAACCTTATCCGTGATACGCGGCACGGTCATATATTCGGCCTTCCATATCCGCATAATATCGGATTCAGGGTCCGCACTTAAGATACCTTGTGCTCCTGCTACCAGAAACAGCTTGCGAACCTTGGAAAGCGGTGCATCGGCAGAGGTCAAAGACCACAAGGACGAAAGCGCCCCGAAGCTATTGCCCAGAACATAGATATCTTCATAGACATTGGTCAGAGTTTTCAGCGCGATCAGCGGTTCTTCCAGCCAGTAAGCCACAGAAGATGGCGCGCCCCCCAAATGGGTTTGGCTGTGCTTGCGGGCGTGGCGTAAACGCGCCCCATTATTCACCATAGCAGCAGCCGAGGGGGAATCGAGACGTGTGCCACAGTGCCGAAGGACAACGACGGCATAACCTTCCTGAGCCAGCGTTGCCACATGACGCTGCTCGAAATGGACAGCCCCCATACCCGGGTAGCCCGGACAAAACAGGATAACTTTTCCTGTTTCATGTTCAGGCTCGAAAATTTGACCTTCGACGTGTTTGTCGCCGTCTTCGAATACTGTCCAATGTACACGCATGGCTTACACCAGCATGCTGACAGGGTTTTCAATATAGCGTTTGAAGATTTGCAGGAATTCAGCACCCACAGAACCATCAACCGCACGATGATCGACAGACAATGTACACTTCATAAATGTACCGACCTTGATCACGCCGTCTTCAACATAGGGTTTTTCTTCACCGGCACCCACAGCCAGAATACAAGCTTGCGGCGGATTGATGATGGCAGAGAATTCGCTGATCCCGAACATACCCAGATTGGAAACAGAGAATGTTCCGCCCTGGAATTCCACAGGTTTCAGTTTACCTTCGCGGGCGCGGCCTGCGAGATCTTTTACCTCGTTAGAGATTTCTTTCAGGCCTTTGGTTTCCGCGGCCTTTACAATGGGGGTAATCAGACCGTTTGGCGTCGATACAGCCACGGAGATATCGGCATGATCAAATTGCAGAATGGCGTCATCTGTCCATGAAACATTGGCCGCCGGATAGGCTTTCAGCGCCATCGCACACGCTTTCACAACGAAATCATTTACGGACAACTTGAAAGCGCCCTTGGCTTCGGTATTGATGCGCTCGCGTGCAGCCATCAATTCATCCAGACGGCATTCAACAGTCAGATAAAAATGCGGAATGGTTTGTTTTGATTCCAGAAGGCGTGAAGCCACAACCTTGCGGATATTGTTGTTTGGGAGTTCCTTATAGGTCATCCCAAGCAGATCAGCCTGTTTTTTAGCATCAATACCGGCAGAGGGGGGGCGCGGCGCAGAAGCCGTTGCCGTGGCTGGTGCAGCTGTTTTATGAGTCCCTCCACCAGCAAGGTCAGCCTTGACAATACGGCCATGGGGGCCTGTTCCCTGCACTTTAGAAAGATCAATACCCATCTGTGCAGCAATACGGCGTGCCAGAGGCGTTGCGAACACACGCGTTCCTGCTTTGGCAACAGGTGCTGCTGCCACAGAGGCACCAGCCTTTGCCGCCGGCTCAGCCGTCACAGGGGCAGATGCCTGCGGAGCCGCTACAGCCGCCGTTTTGGGGGCAGCAGACAAAGCGCTTGCGCTTTCACCGTCTTCAAGGATCATGGCAATCACCGTATTCACGGCGACAGCCTCTGTTCCTTCGGCAATCAAAATCTTGCCCAGCACACCTTCATCGACAGCCTCGACTTCCATCGTGGCTTTATCGGTTTCAATCTCGGCAATCACATCACCGGATTTGATTTTGTCGCCTTCCTTCTTTGTCCAGCGGGCAAGCTTGCCTTCGGTCATCGTTGGGGACAGGGCGGGCATTGTTACATTAACGGGCATAGCAAACTTCTTTCACAACATGCACAATTTCATCTACTTGCGGCAGGGCCAACTTTTCAAGGTTGGCAGCATAAGGCAGCGGCACATCGGCAGCACAAACACGGCGCACAGGCGCATCAAGATAATCGAAGGCGTGTTCGTTGATCAGTGCCGCGATTTCCGAACCGATACCGGCGAATGGCCAGCTTTCCTCAACACTGACGCAACGGTTGGTTTTCTTGACCGACTCGACAATCGTCCAACGATCGAGCGGGCGAATGGTGCGCAGGTTGATAACCTCCGCACTAATGCCCTGCTCTTCCAGTTTTTTGGCAGCCTCAAGAGCCTTACCCACCATGATCGAGTAAGCCACGATGGTAACATCTGTACCTTCGCGTTCGATTTTGGCGCGACCGATGGGAATAACAAAATCCTCATCTTTCGGCACTTCGAAGCTTTGACCGTACATGATTTCATTTTCGAGAATGACGACAGGGTTCGGATCACGGATAGCCGCTTTCATCAAACCCTTGGCATCCGCACCAGACCATGGCGCCACGACTTTCAAGCCCGGAATATGGCCATACCAGCTGGCGTAATCCTGAGAGTGCTGGGCACCCACGCGGGCAGCCGCACCGTTAGGACCACGGAAGACAATCGGACAACCCAATTGACCGCCAGCCATATACAATGTCTTGGCTGCCGAGTTAATAATATGGTCGATCGCCTGCATCGCGAAGTTCATGGTCATAAACTCGACAATCGGCTTCAATCCCTTGAAGGCCGAGCCCACAGCAATACCGGCAAAGCCATATTCGGTAATTGGTGTATCAATCACGCGCTTTTCACCGAATTCTTCGAGCATACCTTGCGATACTTTATAGGCCCCCTGATATTGGGCGACTTCCTCACCCATCAGGTAAACGCTTTCATCGCGGCGCATTTCTTCGGACATACCGGCACGCAAAGCTTCGCGCACGGTCAATGTCACAGTATCGGCCATATAGGCCGCTTCATCAAATACCGGCGGTTCCAACACGGCACCTTGCGCGTACAGGATATCGCGATTTTCAACAGCCTTGCCTGTTGCTTGCGCTGCAGTAGAGCTGGTATGGACCGTAGCCCCTGTATCGGCAGATTGCGGCACGCACGGAATATCGGCGATCGCTTTCGGCACAATGATTTTATCGGCACCCTCGCCGTCTTCCAGCAAGATTGCGATCACGGCATTGACCGCCACATTTTCGGTACCTTCCGCAACAACGATTTTACCGATGCGACCTTCATCGACAGCTTCCACTTCCATGGTGGCTTTATCGGTTTCAATCTCGGCAATCACATCGCCGGGCTTGACGGTATCGCCTTCCTTCTTGGTCCAGCGGGCAAGTTTACCCTCTGTCATCGTCGGGGAAAGAGCGGGCATCAGAATATCTGTGGGCATATCAAACCTTTACAGTTTTCAGGGGTATTAAGGTTATTAGCAAGCCAAGCGCATTATGGAAGCATTGGCAGCAGGTTTTGCAACAGGTGCTTTATCCTGTTGCGTAACAATCCATGCAGGATGTTTATCCTGAAAAGATTTCACAACATCGGCATCAGCTTCAACCGATAAGGAGGCAATCGTATAATCCAGAACCTTGATACCGCCGTGAGCTGCAACAATCTGTTCCATATGTTCACGCGTAGCAGAGGCATCAAAGTGAGAGATATTATATTTCGACATTTTCTTTCTCCTTATTCAAATAAAGTTTTTAGGTATTAGTTCCCGATATCAACTTGAATATCTATGAACATATCTACTCTTTGACGGCAGCAATAACAGCCACCTCAACATTAAAATCCGGAAACACCAGTTTTGCTTCAACACAGGCACGTGACGGCGCTTGACCTTGTGGCACCCACGAATCCCAAACCTTGTTGAATTCATCATAACTTGCCATATCGGAAAGCCAGACAGTCGCTGACAACATATGGTTTTTATCGCTGCCGGTATCAGCCAGATATTTTTCAATCGCGCCGAGAATCTCATTTGTCTGATCGGTAATACTCTTGCCACGATTTTGAATCGCCACCTGACCAGAAATATAAACCAGCCCGCCATGAACTACGACCTGAGACAGGCGCTGATTGGTATTGATGCGTTGAATGGCCATTATTCCTTTACCTCGATCAGAATATCGGTCCACAGCTCTTCAGCTGCAGGTTCCGGTGACTCTTGGGCAAATTGCGCCGCTTCATTGACAATTTCTTTGACTTCTTTTTCAATCGGCTTCAAGGCTTCTTCGGTTACACCTTCTGCCTCGAGAAGTTTCTTGAGGGCTTCGATCGGATCACGTTCTGTACGATATTTTTCAACTTCTTCCTTGGAGCGGTATTTACCGGGGTCGGACATCGAATGGCCGCGATAACGATAGGTCATAACTTCCAGAATATAAGGACCGTTACCGGAACGCACATAATCCAGCGCCTGACGGGCAGCGGCTTGTACCGTGAAGACATCCATGCCATCAACACGTTCACCAGGAATACCGAAGCCTTCACCACGGCGGTAAAGCTCACCCGCCGCATGACGGGCGTTACTTGTACCCATAGCGTAACCATTATTCTCAATAACATAGAGAACAGGCAGCTTCCAAAGAGAGGCCATGTTGTATGACTCGTAAAGCTGGCCTTGGTTGGCAGAACCATCACCCATGTAGGCTACGGCAACGCCGCCATCACCGTTATATTTATGGGCAAAGCCAAGGCCTGTGCCGAGCGCCGAAGACGCGCCGACGATACCATGACCACCAAAGAAGTTGGCTTCCTTGCTAAACATGTGCATTGACCCGCCCTTACCGGCGGAATAACCACCCTTACGGCCTGTCAATTCGGCCATGACCCCTTTCGGGTCCATACCACAGGCCAGCATATGACCATGGTCACGGTAAGCCGTGATAACTGTATCTTGTGGCTCTTGAACCGACTGGATGCCCGTCACGACAGCTTCCTGCCCGATATACAAATGGCAGAAACCGCCGATCAGCCCCATACCGTAAAGCTGTCCGGCTTTCTCTTCAAAGCGACGGATCATCAGCATATCCTTGTAGAGCTTTTTCATCTCCTCTACATCGGGCTGCGGATTCGTATTGGAAACTGTTTTCAAGCGGGGCTTTTTGCCACCCGCTTCCTTGATCGATGACACGGACATGGTCCTCCTTGAGGAGTTCTAGAAAATCCAAGAATTACGGGAAGTTTCATACACTATTTTGGCACAGGAAACCAGATTTCCTCGTTCGAATTTGTGCATCGCAGCACATCTGATCAAGCCCCTTTAGTTAGGACGAATAACGATCACTTCGTCCGGATGGCGATAACCCAGCATGGCGCGGGCACGCTCATCCAGAAGATCGGGATCAATAGAACCGGGACGCATCATAGCGACCTTGTTTTCAAGGGCTTCACGCTCCGCCTTCATATCCTGAAACTGCGATTCGGTGCGTTCAGTCTGACGCTCAAGCGACATCAAGCGGAAATAACTGCGCTCCCCCAAAATCAAATGATATGAAAAATAAAAACACAGACAAAATCCGATGATTGCCAAAAAATTGTGTTTAACTACATATCGTTGCTGGAGAAGTTTTCTCATACTCCTAGTGAATCACATCGGATTCCGGAAAGCAATGGGGATAACTAAAAAAAGTGAAATAGAGTCAGTACCTTAGCCGTGAACATACAGAGAACAGAACACTAAAATACGCTAAGCGTACTCTTTTTCAAAAAAACATGCTGTTAAAGCAACCGCTTTTGCTCGTTAGGATTGTGCTGAATACGAGCCTCTGGTGAGCCCTTATTCCAATCCGGACACGTTGCGTCCAGCAAGCTCTCAAGACTGTCGTACTTTGTTCGCGCACGGGCAAAACCTGACAATTTTGAGAGAAAATCAACATTTTTTACCATTTCCGCCGATACAGACGGTGCGCCTCTCATGGCAGGGGCATTAAATGAATGCATCAGCGTCCCACTACGCTCTTTTGGCTTGGTCAAATCAAAAGATGTCGATAAAGCAACATCGGACACAAGGTTACCACTCTCGTCAAAAAGCATTCCCTTAGAACTATACCTTTCCGAATGAGGCTTAATTTCAACCAATTCCAGAGAGTGTAAAAAGTTATACGCAGCGGAAGACTGATCAGGCTGCATAAGCAAATGACGGTTATCATCCAAAATGATACCTAGCAGGCGCTTACCCTCATTACTCGTATAGAAAAAATCCTGATATCTTGAGTACCCTGATAACCGATCATAATTACCAGACGCCGGCTTTTCTTCGACGACTGGAAAATTTTGTTTATTTTCAGTTAGTTCTGTACCAAATGCCATTTCTATTCCCCCGCCTTAGATGTAAAAATTGTACATTATACATAATAGAAAATGCAAGTATCCGGATAAGAGCCCTCCTCAAGCAAAGCCTAGCCTTCATAAAATGGGGATTATAGACTTAAGGGTCTGATCAACCTCTATTTTGGAGCCTGGGCGCGTTGAGCGTTACAAAATTGCACTCAACCTTAACCGTAAACATACAAACAAAATCATAGAACTTTAGATAATGAAAATTCTCATCGCTACAGTCGCACTTCTTGCCGCCACCTTCTTCATGGCAAAAAGTAAAAACCCTGCCTGCCAGTTCATAGGGCAAGGCATATTGGTCTGTATGCTTTTAGCGATTGGGGCAGCCATACTCTTTTGTATTTTTATGCCGATTATTAAGCCGGAAACTCAAAGCGGCGTCTTGATCCTCTTTACAATCCCCCTGCTGATTGTAGGGCTTATGATAAGATAGAGACCGATTTAGAGAAGAAAATTTTGGAAGAGAGAGAGGTAGCAGGAAAGTTCTGGACCTCGGCATCAAAACGTAGAGAGTTGAGAGAGAATATAAGCCACAATCAATTTATGCTAAGAAACCTTAGAAAAATCAAAAACCAGATGGATAAAAAAAAAGGGGGATAGATAGCGCTATCCCTCTTTTTATAAATTAATCAGCACAAGACCCGTATTTAGGCAGCTTTGCTTTTTGATGTCTTGCAAGGCTGACAACGCAGGATCGAAGCACCGGCATATTGACCTTGAGAGTCCAGCAGCTCCTCGATACGGATCAACTGGTTGTACTTGGCAATCCTGTCCGAACGGGACAGTGAACCTGTCTTGATCTGACCGGCGTTTACAGCAACAGCAATATCGGCAATCGTCGAGTCTTCTGTTTCACCTGAACGGTGCGACAGCACGACACCAAAACCGGCTTTCTGTGCCATCTGGATAGCCTCCAGTGTTTCGGTCAGCGAACCAATCTGGTTCACCTTCACAAGGATCGCATTCGCAGCACCCATTTCGATGCCGCGCGCCAAACGTTCGGAATTGGTTACAAACAAATCGTCACCCACCAGTTGCACACGATCACCTAGCGATTTTGTCAGAGCAACCCAACCATCCCAATCATCTTCGGCCATGCCGTCTTCGATAGAAACGATCGGATATTTGGCGCACAAATCTTCGTAGTACTTGACCATCTCGGCCGAACTCAATGTCTTGCCTTCACCTTCCAGAACGTATTTACCGTCCTTGTAGAATTCGGTCGAGGCTACATCAAGCGCCAGCACAACATCTTCACCAGGCTTGTAACCAGCAGCGGCAATCGCCTTCATGATGTAATCAAGGGCTTCGTAGGAAGAACTGACAGCCGGTGCAAAACCGCCCTCATCACCAACATTGGTATTCAGACCTGCTTTGGAGAGCTCCTTTTTCAGAGCATGGAAAATTTCCGAACCACAACGCACAGCTTCCGAGAATGTCGGTGCACCCACCGGCATAATCATGAATTCCTGAAAATCGATCGGGTTATCGGCATGAGCCCCGCCATTAATGATGTTCATCATCGGGGTGGGCAGCAAATGTGCAAATGTACCACCAAGATAACGATAGAGAGGAACATCCAGCTCATCGGCCATCGCCTTGGACACAGCCAAAGAAACGCCCAGAATGGCATTGGCGCCCAAACGCGCCTTATTCGGTGTACCGTCAAGCTCCAGCATCATCTGGTCGATGTGGATTTGCTCTTCAGCATCCATACCCTCCAGCAATTCAAAGATTTCTGTGTTTACAGCATCAACGGCTTTCTGCACACCCTTACCGCCGAAACGGTCTTTATCACCATCACGCAGCTCAACTGCTTCATGAGCACCTGTAGAAGCACCCGAAGGCACAGCCGCGCGGCCACGCGCACCTGATTCCAGCACAACATCAACCTCTACCGTCGGGTTGCCACGGCTATCCAGAATTTCACGCGCTACAATATCAAAAATGGCAGACATCTATCTTCTCTCCTCTAAAAAATCAGATATTTTTTGCAATCTTATCAATCTGCACCATTGTTTTGAGTACAGATTCAATTTCGTCAAGACGAACCATGTTCGGTCCATCGGATGGCGCACAATCAGGGTCTTGATGTGATTCCATGAAGACAGCCGCAACACCAATCGCCACCGCCGCCCGCGCCAAAGGCGGAACCATCTTGCGGTCACCCCCTGTGGCATTGCCTTTGCCCCCTGGCGATTGCACCGAATGGGTTGCATCGAATACAACCGGATATCCGGTTTCCGCCATGATCGGCAGCGCCCGCATATCATTGACCAGCGTATTGTAACCGAAGGTTACACCGCGCTCGCACAACATGATGTTATCATTGCCTGTGCTGGCGATTTTCTCGGCCACATTCTTCATATCCCATGGCGCCAGAAATTGACCTTTTTTAACATTGATGGCAGCACCGGTCTTACCGGCGGCCAGCAACAAATCTGTCTGGCGGCACAAGAAAGCCGGAATTTGCAAAACATCAACAGCTTCGGCCACAGTGGCGCATTGCTCCGGTGCATGGACATCGGTCAACACAGGAACATCAAATTCCTTTTTAATTTCCTGAAAAATCCGCAGCGCTGCATCCAGACCCATACCGCGCTCTGCCTTCACAGATGTCCGGTTGGCTTTGTCAAACGAGGTCTTGTAAATAAAAGGGATACCCAGACGGGTTGTGATCTCCTTCAGAGCACCGCACATCATAAAGGCATGATCCCGACTTTCGAGGACGCACGGCCCCGCAATCAGGGTAAAGGGAAGATTGTTTGCAATCCTGAAATTGCCGAGAGATATCGTTTTCATGGCCCGTAATATAGGCCCGAAAACCGCAAAAATGAAGTGCTATTTACGGGAAATCACACCATACGGCTCTGGTTTATGGCCGCATCGATAAAGCTGACAAATAGCGGATGCGGATCAAACGGCTTGGATTTCAGTTCAGGATGGAACTGGACGCCGATAAACCACGGATGTGTTTCATATTCAACGATTTCCGGCAGAATACCATCTGGTGACATACCCGAAAAACGCAGACCATGCTGTTCCAGGCGGTCCTTATACAATGTATTCACCTCGTAACGGTGACGATGGCGTTCGCTGATTTCTGTCGAGCCGTAAATATTGGCAACCTTGCTGCCTTTTTTCAAAACAGCCGGATAAGCTCCCAGACGCATGGTACCGCCCATATCGCTATCGGAAGCACGCTCCTCCTTCTGGTTGCCTTTGGTCCATTCGGTCATCAAGCCAACGATGGGGTCCTTACAAGCGCCAAATTCGGTTGAACTCGCACCTTCCAGACCCAGCAAATTGCGGGCGGCTTCGACTACAGCCAGCTGCATACCAAAGCAAATACCAAAATACGGTACATTACGTTCGCGCGCGAATTGCGCTGCTTTCATCTTGCCCAGAGCACCGCGCTCGCCAAAACCACCCGGCACCAGAATGCCATGGATGTTATGCAGATAATCGGCGGGGTTTTCTTCTTCAAAAACAGTCGACTCGATAAAGCGCAGATTAACTTTGACATTGTTGGCAATGCCGCCATGAACCAAAGCTTCGTTCAATGATTTGTAGCTGTCATTGAGGTTGGTGTATTTGCCAACCACAGCGATGTCGACAACGCCTTCCGGTTCCTTGACGCGGTGAACGATATCATTCCACACCTTCAGATCAGGGCGCGGCGGCTCCTTGATACCGAAACAATCAAGCACTTGCACATCCAGACCTTCGCGGTGATAGGTCAGTGGCACTTCGTAAATTGTCGATACATCCAGCGCTGGAATAACTTTGTTCTCGTCAATATTGCAGAATAGGCCGATTTTACGCAGCTCATCATGTTCAATCGGACGATCGGAACGGCAAAGCAGAATGCGTGGACGGATACCCACGCTCATCAATTCCTTGACCGAGTGCTGTGTCGGTTTGGTTTTTAATTCACCTGCCGCCGGAATATAGGGCAGCAATGTCACATGGATGAACAAGGAACGCTCATCACCCATTTCATTTCCGAACTGGCGGATGGCCTCAAGGAAAGGCAGACCTTCGATGTCACCGACAGTACCACCAACTTCTACCAATACGAAATCGGCAGAGCCGTCTTTTTCGCGGATGAAGTTTTTAATTTCGTCAGTAATGTGGGGAATAACCTGAACGGTTGCGCCCAGATAATCGCCACGGCGCTCGCGCTGAAGAACGTTCAGATAGATTCGGCCTGTGGTAATGTTATCGCTTTGCTGGGCAGGACGGCCTGTGAAACGTTCGTAGTGGCCCAGATCAAGGTCGGTTTCAGCACCGTCATCAGTAACAAAAACTTCACCGTGCTGGAACGGGCTCATGGTGCCCGGATCGACGTTGAGGTAAGGATCCATTTTGCAGAGGCGGGTTGTGTATCCCCGGGCTTGTAACAACGCACCGAGAGCCGCGGAAGCGAGGCCTTTCCCTAAAGAGGAAACCACGCCACCCGTGATAAATACAAACCTTGTCATCCTAGTATTTTACTCCGCTACAGGAACCGAAGGCTCAGCATTAGCTTTTGCTGGCTCATCCGCCTCTTTTGCTTGATCGGCGTTCTCGCCCTGCGAGATTGCCGCTTTTTCCAAATGATCGGTAATGCTGGCCGGTCTTGTACCTTCTGCCAGAACCGCCAAAGTCAGGCTGGTTATAAAGAATAAGGCTGCACAAATGCCAGTAATTTTTGTCAAAACATTTGCTGTCGATTGCGGGGATGCCAAACCACCCATACCGCCACCACCGCCGCCGATACCCAAACCACCACCTTCGGAGCGCTGTATCAGCACCAGACCAATAATCGCCAGTGCCAGTACCAGATGAACAATCAGAACCATATGCGCCATAATTTAACTCTCAGTCTTTCTTATATGACCAGCTTTTCAAGGGCTTACTTAGTTTATTTTACAGCCTTGGCAATTGCCATGAACTGGTCGGCTTTAAGGCTTGCCCCGCCCACAAGCGCCCCATCCACATCAGGCAGAGCCATCAGGGCTTCGGCATTGTCGGGCTTGACGGAACCGCCATACAGAATACGCAAATCACCGCCCTCTGCAAGCTGTTCCTTCAGCCGCGAACGGATAAAGCTGTGCATGGCCTTCACGTCATCGGGCGTAGCGGTTTTACCCGTCCCGATCGCCCATACGGGTTCGTAAGCAATTACAGTATTACGGCTATTTGCATTGGCCGGAACGGCCCTCGCCAACTGCTCTGCTACGACCTTTTCGTGAAGCCCTTCAGCACGTTGGACCTCTGTTTCACCTACACAGATGATTGCCATCAAGTTTTTTTCATAACAAACAGCTGCTTTGGCTGCAATCTGACCATCCGTTTCAGCGTGATATTGCCGACGCTCGGAGTGCCCCAATATTACATAATCACAAGAACAGTCCGCCAGCATACCCACAGAGATATCCCCTGTATATGCTCC
This sequence comes from Micavibrio sp., assembly GCA_046294845.1. Lineage (GTDB taxonomy): Bacteria > Pseudomonadota > Alphaproteobacteria > Micavibrionales > Micavibrionaceae > Micavibrio_C. Next base: position 1,688,977 of record JBKBNU010000001.1, read on the forward strand.
TTCGGCTGTTACGGCGCAATCCTGCGCCCCTAAGGAGATTGAAGCAGGAAGCCTATCCTTCACAAATCCCAGATATACATAGGACGGAAATACGGCCAGATCACATTTTTCCAGAACTCCGGAATGGGCCGCGATTTCATTCGACAACCCCTGCACCAAGGTCTCTATCGACGCTTTGGTGCCATTCATCTTCCAGTTACCGGCAATCAGTTTCTTTGTTTTCGACATGATGGCGATCTTCTACCCTGATGGTGGAAACAATGCAATCCTCTGTTGCCGCAAAACTGCATGAAGATTATAGTCCTTCCCATATTTTTTAATGAGGACTTTTCTATGCTTAACGCCATGCGCGAAGGCGCACACTCCAAAATCGTTAAATTCGTAATATTCAGCTTTCTGGTTCTAGCTGTCGCAGGCATGACATTAATGGATGTCGGTGGCTTCTTCCGTGGCGGGACCCAGAACACGACGGTCGCCACTGTCGCCGGTGAAAAAATCAGCGCCATGGAATTTGACCGTTCTGTACGCCGTGCTATCAGCCAGCAATCCATGCTTGATACCAAAATGGCCTATCAACTGGGGCTGATTGAGCAATATCTGAACAGTCAAATTTCTTCTATCCTCCTTCAAAAAGATGCCCGCAAGCACGGAATCATTATCACTGATGAAGCTGTCGCCCAGCGTATCGCCCAACTTGTGGCACCTTATGCCACCAACGGCACAAGCATCAAGGATGCCTTTAACCGTATCCTTCTCTCCCAGAACATGAGTGAAGCTGAGTTTACCAGTATGCTTCGTAATGAAATGATAAGCGGCCTGATGCGTGCAGGCATTCAGGCGCCTGCTCAAGTTGTTTCCGAGGTCGAACTCAAAGATCTTTACCAGCAAAAGAACGAACAGCGCACTATCAAATATGTACTGTTCCCGCATAGCAGTGTTAAGGGTATTGAAAAGGCATCTGATGATGTTCTGAGGCCCTTCTACCAAGCCGGTCAGGAAAAATATGCCATTCCGGAAACGAGAACATTAACACTCGGCGTACTGAACAAAGATTCTGTTTTGAAGACTCTGGATATTTCCGATGAGGAACTCCAACAGGTTTATGACGAAAGAATTGACGAGTACACAGAGAAAGAAAAACGTGTTCTCGAACAAGCGATCTTTACATCAGAAGGCGAAGCGAATGAGACCTATGAAAAGGTCAAATCAGGTTCTTCCTTGAAAGAGGCTTCAGGCAGCGCCTATATCGGATCAGAATCATTTGAATCTGCAGGATTGCTGCAGGAAATCTCTGAACCTGCATTCTCTTTGGCCATCAATGAATCAACCCAGCCTGTGAAAACATCATTGGGCTGGCACATTCTTAGCCTGAAGGAGGTTATCCCCTCCAAGGTCAAAGAATTCGACAAAGTCAAAGAAGAAATTCGTAAAGACCTTCTCGCCGACAAGATTGATACCCATCTCGTTGAAACATCGAATATGGTGGATGATGCCTTGGCTGGCGGTGAAGCACTGGAAGACGTTGCCAAAGACCTGCACCTTGATATCAAAAAGCTGGATGCCATACGGGAAGATGGCTCTACAGCGGATGACAAAGACGGCCTAAAAGGCTTTGAAAGCGGACGCGCCGATATTCTGGCGGCAGCCTTTAGTCTTGAGGCTGGCGAAACATCCTCTGTTCAGGAACTTGCCAATGGCACCTATGTGGTCGTACGTGTTGAAAATATCACACCTAAAACTTACCGCCCGTTCGAGGAAGTTAAAGCCGACCTTGAAAAAACGTGGACGGCCGATCAACGTGATGTTCTAAACCGTCGCCGCGCAACCGAAGCACTAACGGCCCTGCAAAGCGAAACACAAGACCTTGAGGCCATAGCAAAGGAATATAATTTGCAGGTCAAAAAAGAAAATCTTGTAAATAATAAGCCTGTGACTGCCCCCCTGACAGAAGCCTTGAAAGGTATCCTGTTCAATCAGGATAAAGGCACTTATCAGCTGGCTCCGGTTGATAACGGCTATGCGATTGCGTATGTCACCGATATCAAATCACCAAATGCTGAAAAGGCCTCGAAAGAGGATATGGATGCCCTGCGCCAAACTTCAGCCAAAGGCACTCAGGATGAAATCTTCCTGATCTACTTCAATGAGCTGAAGAAGGAATATGGCGTTGATATCAATCGCAGGACACTGGATAGCCTGTACGCCTCAACAGCGGAGCCACAGTTCTGATATGCAGAAAACCTATCCCTCAGCCAATCACTTTGAAGATAATTTCAACAAGGGTTTGACACAGCTTGTCTGGCGATGGGTTCCTGCAGATTTATATACCCCCGTATCCGCCTATCTCAGGCTCTCTCACAGCGAGAACTACTCCTTGCTTCTGGAATCTGTTGAAGGCGGTGCCGTTCTGGGCCGCTATTCGGCGATTGGTTTAAAACCGGACATTTTCTGGCGCTGTATGAACGGCATTCCCGAGATCAGTACAGACAATGAAACATGGGAAAGAATTTCCGAATCGGCGCTTGAGCATTTTAAACAATTACTGAATGGTTCACGCCTTGATGTAACCGGCGATGCTCCACCCATGGCGGCCAGCGGTCTTTTTGGCTATTTCGGCTATGACATGGTTCGCTTGGTCGAGGATATATCAAACAAGAATCCCGACCCCCTTGATATCCCCCAAGGTTTCATGATGCGCCCCACCATGATGGTGATCTTTGATAACATCAAGATGATGGCGTGCGTTGCTACGCCTGTCAGGGTCACTGCACAAAACACATCCATCCCCGCTTCAGAAATATATGAAGAAGCCCTGCAGCGTATCAATAGCCTGCTAGACGAAATGAAGAACACGCCCGCCCAGACACCAGCCTTTAGTGGCCTGAGCCTGCCTTTGCCGGTTGAATCAAATATGACCGAGCAGCGTTTTCACCAGATTGTAGACAAGGCCGTTGAGTATATTCGTGCGGGCGATATTTTTCAGGTTGTCCCCTCACAGCGTTTCACAGTACCTTTCGATCTGCCTTCAGTTGAACTCTACCGTTCTTTAAGAAGGCTAAACCCCTCACCTTTCTTGTTCCATATCAGGACGCCGGATTTTTCACTGGTGGGATCAAGCCCCGAAATTTTGGTACGCGTCAGGGATGGAGAAGTTACTATCCGTCCGATCGCCGGAACCAGAAAGCGGGGCCAAACGCCGGAAGAAGATAAAGCGTTGGCGCAAGACCTTCTGAACGACCCCAAGGAAAGATCGGAACATCTGATGCTTCTTGATCTGGGCCGCAACGATGTGGGCCGCGTTGCCAAGACCGGAACCGTCAAGGTTACAGAAGATTTCGTCATCGAGAACTACTCCCATGTCATGCACATTGTATCCAATGTTACAGGACAGCTCCGCGATGATGTAGACCCGCTGGATGCCCTGTTTGCGGGCTTCCCTGCCGGTACGGTTTCGGGCGCACCCAAAATCAGAGCCATGGAAATTATTGACGAACTGGAACCCGAGAAGCGTGCTTTCTATGGCGGTTGTGTTGGCTATTTTGATGGTCGCGGCAACGTTGACACCTGCATTACCCTTCGCACGGGCCTGATCAAAGACGGGCATCTTTATGTGCAGGCAGGCGCGGGGATTGTCGCCGACAGCAACCCTGACAGCGAATATCAGGAAACGATTAATAAGGCGCGGGCGCTGATACAGGCTGCTGAAGAAGCTGTCTTGATGAATCAAAAGCCTGTGTAGGGATAGTCTCCGTAGCGCTACTTTCCCCTGCGGCACTCTCAAAAACCCTGACAACATCACTAACCGGTACAAGGGTCATACCCTTGCGCTCAAGCTCGGGAATCCACTGCGCCAAAGCGGCCAAGGTGTTTTCTTTAGGATGGCCAATCGCGACCGCCACACCCTGACGTCTGGCAACATCTTCGGTTCGTTGCAACGCTGCCAGTACACTGGCCATATCTTCATAATGATCCAGAAAGACGTCCCTGACCGCATAAGGTACACCAAAAGCCGCAGCGACATCGGCAGCAACTGAATCGGGGGATGTTCTGGAATCAATAAACATCAAGCCACGGGCTTTTGCCTCGGTCATAACAATCTGCATACTGGCAGGATTTTGCGTCAGAAGGCTGCCCATATGATTATTAAAGCCCGTATATCCTTCAAAGCTCTCAAAGTTCTGCGCCAACATTGCTCTTAAGGCGTCTTCACTCATATCAGCTTTCAAAACTGTTGGCCCGGCATCAATAGAACGGCTTTCAGGCTCCATGGGCATATGGACAATATTCTCATGTCCACTTTGTTTTGCCTGATTAACCAATTCCTGAATATTCTGGGCATAAGGCAACCATGCAAAGGTTACAGGCGCAGGAAGTGTGAGAGCTTCCCTGGTATGGCGTTTATCCATGCCCATATCATCAATAATAATGACTATTTTCGGACGGTCACCGCTGGCAAAGTTTCCTGTTGCGACAGAGGGGACGCCCGATACAGACGATGGAGAAACAACCTCCTTCGTTGCAGCTGTTTCTTCATGGTAATCCTCCTCCAGCGGGTAGCTTAAAGAGGCAATCTCATTTTCTGCCTCAATGGCCTGCTGTCCCTCTGTAGGGTTAATATTTTCTGCACTGATATTTTCAGGAATTTCCGGTAGTGCTGGCAAATCAATGTGACCGCTACGGACTATAGGCTTTGCCGCTATATGCCCCTGATAGTAAGCTCTGCTTTCCTGCAAACTGGCAATTTCAGCCTTGGCTTCAGTTTCAACAGTCTTAAGCTGTTCACCGGCACGGAAAGCCAGAGCGCAAACAACCAATGCAGCCACCAGACACAGCGACATGACCAAGGGTCTAAGAATAAAGGGCGTTTTTTGATTTTTCATACCCCTATCCTATCCCTTTCCCATAGTGCTGGTAAATCTTTCTTGCCATGTTATCCCCGCTCGTTCATATAAAGAGCATCCAAAAAGGGGCATCATGCTGATCCTGATCGATAATTATGACAGTTTTACCTTTAATCTGGTCCAATATCTGGGTGATCTGGGCGCGGAGGTTAAGGTCTTTCGGAATGACGCCCTCGGCGTTGATGAAGTTCTGGCCCTCAAACCCAAAGGGATTGTAATTTCCCCAGGTCCGAGTGATCCAGACCATGCCGGTATTTGCCTGCGCCTGATTGCGGCGGCAGCTGAACAATCACTACCCTTGCTTGGCGTTTGTCTGGGGCATCAGGCCATCGGGCAATGTTTTAGCGGCAACGTCATCCGTGCCCCCCACCCGATGCATGGAAAAATTTCCTCTATTACCCATACGGGTAAAGGCGTGTTTGCTGGCTTACCCTCGCCCTATAATGTGACACGCTATCATTCATTGATTGTCGAAAAAGATAGCTTGCCTGATTGTCTGAAAATTACCGCACAAACAGATGACGGCCTGATTATGGGCCTGTCCCACAAAGACAAACCCATCCACGGCGTACAATTCCATCCGGAAAGCATCGCCACAGAAAACGGCCATGAACTGATGCATAACTTTGTTAAGATGACAGCATGAGCCTTTTCCTTGATAAATTGCGTGTTGGCGAAAATCTTTCCGAACAGGAAATGATGCAAGCAATGACGGCTATCATGGATGGTGCCGCCGCTGAAGATGACGTGGCGGCCTTCCTGACATATCTTGCCAAAAAAGGTGAAACCGTTGACGAGATTACGGGAGCCGCCCGCATTATGCGTGATAAGGCCGCGACTATTCAGGCCCCTGCTGGCACGATTGATTGTTGCGGCACAGGCGGCGATAGTTCCGGCACCTATAATGTTTCAACGGCTGTTGCGATTGTAGTGGCCGCCGCTGGCGTTCCGGTTGCCAAACACGGTAACCGGGCCGCCAGTTCCAAATCAGGTGCAGCCGATGTGCTTGAGGCGCTGGGTGTCAATCTCGATGTACCGCATGAAAAGCTCGAAGCCGCCTTGCAGAAATTCAACTTTGCCTTCCTGATGGCCCCGCGCCATCACAGCGCTATGAAACATGTTGTGCCTATTCGCAAAAAATTGGGCTTCCGCACCATTTTCAATCTGCTCGGGCCGCTCTCCAACCCCGCAGGAACCAAGCGCCAGCTTTTGGGTGTATTCGATGAAAAATGGCTGACACCGATTGCCGAAACATTAGGGCGGCTTGGCACAGAAAAAGCATGGGTTGTGCATGGTCAGGACGGTCTGGATGAAATTACCGTGACCGGCAAAACCCGTATCGCGAAGCTCGAAGAAAAACATATCTCCGAGCACAACATCACACCGCAACTTTTCGGTCTTGATTATTCATCAACACCATCCCTGATGGGAGGTGATGCCGCCTATAATGCCGCCGCCTTAAAGAGACTGCTGGCTGGTGAAGTGTCCGCCTATCGTAATATTGTGCTGGCCAACTCTGCCGCCGCCTTGCTGGTGGCCGATAAAACCACCAATCCCGAAGAAGCGGCCTCTCTTTCTGCTGAAGCGATTGATAACGGCAAGGCACAAAGTCTTCTTCAAGACTACATTTCCTTTACGGCCGCGTGAGGAATAAATGAGCGTTCTTCAAAAAATTTGCGATGACAAACGGGATCATGTGGCACGGTGCAAACAAGCCGCACCACAGACTGATCTGGAAAGCGCCTTAAAACAACAATCCCCCGTACGCGGTTTTATCAAGGCCTTGCGTGCCAAAGAGGCAGACGGTCTGCCTGCCCTGATTGCCGAAATCAAGAAAGCATCCCCCAGTGTCGGCGTGATCCGCGAGGATTTTGATCCGGCGCAACTGGCCCAAGCCTATAAGGCTGGTGGTGCCGCCTGCCTCTCCATCCTGACCGATGAACCTTATTTTCAGGGGCGCACAGAATATCTGCAGGCCGGACGGGCCGCCTGTGACCTGCCCGTTCTGCGCAAGGATTTTATTGTCGATCCGTATCAGGTTTATGAAACGCGGGCGATGGGGGCGGATTGCATGCTCATCATTATGGCTGCGCTCGAAGATTCTTTGATTACCGATCTTTATGCACTGGCAACAGAACTGGGCCTCGATGTCCTGTTCGAAGTTCATGACCACGAAGAACTCGAACGCGCACTGAAACAAAATCCGTATATGGTGGGTGTCAATAGCCGCAACTTGAAAACTCTCAAAGTTGACTTACAGACGGCCCATGATATTGGCCGCGCCATGCCTCAAAACATCTTGCGCGTTGCCGAAAGCGGCATACACACGCATGACGATCTTTCGGCCCTGAAAAAGGCCGGATTCCCCGCCTTTCTGGTTGGCGAAAGCCTTATGCGTCAACCGGATGTCACCTCTGCCACCCGCGCCCTTCTAGGGATTTCATAATACATTTCATGAACAAATGAGAACAAACAGTGGAAATCTGATCAGAATCAGGTTACTATAAGAACAAATAGAATACATGCAAAGCAGGAGAATGCCCCTAAATGCTGACAAGGAAACAGAAAGACCTGTTGCTGTTCATACACGAACGTATGCAACAAGGTGACGTTGCCCCATCATTCGAGGAAATGAAGGACGCTCTCGGCCTGAAATCAAAATCGGGTATTCACCGTCTGATCAGCGCATTGGTTGAAAGGGGTTATCTGGAGCGCCTACCCCACCGCGCCCGTGCGCTTGAGGTCAGAAAACTCCCCGATGGCTATAGCCCTGCAGCGAATGACCGCTCTCCTGCTGCAACAACCAGCCGCAATATAAGGATTGTTCAAAGTCTGGCAGAAGAAGCATCAACTGCCGAGATCATCCCTCTCTACGGTAAAATTGCTGCCGGCACACCGATTGAGGCCCTGCGTGATGAAGGCACAACGATTGAGATCCCTCCAGCCATGTTGGGCCGTGGGGAGCATTATGCGTTAAAAATCGCCGGTGACTCAATGATCAATGCCGGTATTCACGATGGTGACACCGTTATCATCCAACGTTGCGATACAGCTGAAAACGGCACGATTGTTGTGGCGCTGGTTGATGACCATGAAGCCACCCTGAAACGCATCCGCCGCTCGGGCAGTAAAATCATTCTTGAGCCCGAAAATGATGAATACGAACCCCGCGTACTGGAACCGGAGCGAGTCAAGGTTCAAGGACGTCTGGTTAGCCTGATGAGGACATATCACTAATTGATACGCCCTCTTATGTTGCGCTTCTTTTTTAGTCTGGGACTGGTCCTGATTTTTTCATCAGGACCATTTCTTCATGCCTATGCCGAGCCAAGCGGCTATGAGAAACGCTCAGTTACTGTTAAGGGTGAGGAACGTTTTTATTACGTTCGCTCCATATTTAAAAATCCCGACAGCGCTATCAAGCACCCTTTGCTGATTGCCCTGCACGGCGCTGGCAGCAACCCGGAACAATTGATGGCAGCCTCGGGCCTCAGCGCCAAGGCCGAGAAGGAAAATTTCATTATTGTTTACCCTTTGGGCACGGGAGCGGTTGAAAACCGCCTGTCATGGAATGCCGGTAATTGCTGCAGTGATGCACATGAGAATAAGGCCCAGGATGAAGATTTCATCGCCGCTTTGGTAGATCAATTGATCACTACGCTGCCCGTTGACCAAAAGCGCATCTATATGGCCGGATTTTCAAATGGTGGCATGCTGGCCTATCGCGCAGCAGCCCGTCTGGCAGATAAAATCGCTGCTGTAGGCGTTGTATCCGGCGCCATGTTTGCCGATCAACCCAAACCTTCTGCACCTCTATCGGTGATCTTCTTTCACGGTACGAATGACAAGGTTGTTCCCTATGAAGGAGGACTTAGCAAGCGTAGTATTTTAAAAACCGAAGTCGACACACCCTTTATGGCTGCAACCGATATTCAAAAATTCTGGCTCACAGAAAATATCTGCACGGCAGCACCTGAAGAAATGAAAAAGGGAAATATCCTGACACTGGCCCATCACAAATGCTCTCATAATGTTTCTGTTGTTTTCAACACAATCAAAAACAGCGCCCATAACTGGCCTGGTGCCTCGCAAGGTGTCTATTCAGAATATGATGACGGGTCATACTATCTGGGATTTTCAGCGACCGATGCCATGTGGAGCTTTTTCAGCAAACATCCCAAAGAATAAAATCCACAACCTTTAACGTCCATATCCCTGACGGGTCCACGGGCGATCACCGCGCGCGTTGGCTACAGATACAATATCAAGCGCAGGAAGCCAGACCGCATGCGCGCCTTCTTTCCGCAAATCATAGAGATCAATGACTTTTCTATCGGGACAGGAAGAGTCCTTCAAAGGCTTCGATGAAATCACCATATCGGCCCACACGCATTCATCGCCAACAGCAGCAGGATGATTTATAAAAGATATCTTTTTCCCTTGCCTTTCAAAGCGGCATGCCCATTCATCACAATCCATAAAACCGTCTTTAAAAAGCTGCGGTTTGGTTTGCCCCTGCCCCCATAACTTCATCCATGCTTTTTGGGAGAAACGATCAGTCTGGCGACCCGACACATAAACCTGTCCGCCATCATAGACGGCAAACAACTTGCCCGAACCACTCGCCATGATCGTGGGCGTCGCTGCATTTGCTGCAAACAATATACCCAAACCTAGCGGCAGAAGAAATAACCAGCGGGCTTTCCCGCTTAATAGGGCCAGCAACAATGCGGCCAAAGAAAAACTGATCAACGACGATAGCGGCCAGACCTCCGGCATCCATACGGCATAGGGTAAACCCGCCACCGTGTGCGATACCCACAACATGGCGCTTAATCCTTTCCCCATCACCCATAACGGTAAAGCTTCTAGCCCCAAAGGCATCAGGACATAAGCCAGCAACATTGCCGGCATAACAATGAAGGATGTGAGGGGCACAGCGAGAAGATTGGCCAATAAACCGTAATTCGCAAATTGCTGAAAGTGATAGATGCTGTAGGGGGCCGTCATCACACTGGCAATCACCGTTGTCAGACAAATACCAGCCAGATAAATAAGTCCCTTACGGAACCATCCAGCCTCCTTGTAATATGAAACCCAGAACGTGCGGGTGGCCTCATAGAATGATACCAATCCCATAACCGCCATAAATGACATCTGGAAGCTGGGGTTGACCAAAGCTTCCGGCACAATCAGCAAAATAATGAGGGCAGCGATTGCCACAACCCGCAGGGAAAGCGGAATACGATCAAGCATAATTGCCAGCAACACCAATCCCGTCATAATTACTGATCTGACCGTCGGCACCGTAGCCCCCACCAGACACATATAAAGGATCGTGATCAGCAAGGCCCCAACCGCCGCATATTTCTTGATCGGGTGATAAACGGCAAAGGTCGGGAAACAGGCCATCAGCAAGCGCAAGGTAAAGAAGATAGTCCCCGCGATCATCGTGATATGCAACCCCGAAATCGAAATAATATGCACCAACCCTGAATTGCGCATATCATTCATATCGGCTTCTGTGATCGCTGCGCGTTCCCCCGTCATCAAAGCATTGGCAATCCCCGCTTCCCGTGCGGGCATATATTTTACAATGCGTTCCCCGATACGGGTACGCACATTCTCAAGCCCCATCACCACACCTGATGAATTATGCTTCAGCAACTCGGGTGCACGATAGGCAAACCCGAAACCGCCAATCTGCTTGAAATAGGCAAAGCGCTGGAAATCAAAACTATACGGGGCTACAGGTGCCGAAGGCGGACTTAAAGCCGCCAGCACCGCTATCCGGTCACCCGCCCTGATACCCCCGATATCCCGTACCTTGATCCGTACACGCTTGGGCGTATCGGTAGATTCTATGTCCTCTATTGATAAGTGGCCCAGTAATAACCGCGCTCCTTTGCCATCTTCCAGATGCTCCAGATTTTCAACGGTTCCTTCAACACGGACGGGACCTGTTTCCCATTCCAGCATCGGACTGGCGGCCATATCCGTTCTGATCTTGGCGGCAGCAAAACCACTCACCACCAGAAAAGTGATCATCAAGGAAAGATAAAGCAGATAAGAACGTGTTGAATGTAACCGCCTTGGCGCGATCATCACCAGCGAGGCCGCCGCCAAAAACCACACCCCCAGACATGACCACAAAGACGGCTCGGCCTTCATTCCAAAATAGAGGCCGATCCCGCAAGAAAGCGCCACAGGGGCGAACAGGAAAAGGCGGATCTTTTGTTCGGTCAGCATGTTCAGGACAGCTTCGCGTCTATCCGGCGGCCCATCCTGGGCGCGGATACCTGAAAATTCGCCGATTTCGGCCTCTCTGGTCATGGCTGACCTTAAGCTCCCTGTTGCGTTTATTCTGAAAAGTCTTACACTCTAGGCTGCTTAAAACAAGGGTCAAAATTATGTCTGTCGTTACACGGATTCCTCCTTCTCCTACGGGCCTGATGCATATCGGGACTGCCCGTACTGCTCTTTATAACTGGCTGTTTGCCCAGCACCATAAGGGCCAGATGCAATTTCGTATCGAGGATACCGACCGCGCCCGTTATGCGCCTGAATTTGTTGAGTCCATCAAGGATGGCCTTACATGGCTGGGGCTGACATGGGACGGCCCTATCCTTTCACAATTCGAACGCCGTGATCGTCATGCCGAAGTTGCTCATGATTTGCTCAAGGCAGGGAAAGCCTATTACTGCTATTGCTCGCCTGAAGAACTCGAAGCCATGCGCGAAAAAGCCAAAACCGAAGGTTCGCAAGCGTTTTATGATCGCCGCTGGCGCGATAGCGATGCCACACCACCCGCCGATGTAAAGCCGGTGATCAGGATTAAGGCCCCGATTGGCGGTGAAAGCACAGTGAAAGATCATGTGCAAGGTGAAGTCGTTGTGAACAATGAACAACTTGATGACTTCATTATCCTGCGTTCCGATGGCACACCCACTTATATGCTGGCGGTTGTGGTTGACGATCATGATATGGGCGTGACCCATGTTATTCGCGGTGACGATCACCTGAACAATACCTTCCGCCAGAACATTATTTACGATGCCATGGGTTGGAAGATTCCCGAATATGCACACTTGCCGCTTATTCTCGGGCCGGATGGCGCGAAACTTTCCAAACGTCATGGTGCGACCGGTGTGGCCGAGTATGCCAACATGGGCTACCTGCCCGAAGCCATGCGGAACTATCTGCTGCGTCTGGGCTGGAGTCATGGTGATGATGAAATCATCCCGACCCCGCAAGCGATTGAATGGTTTGACCTTGACCATGTACATCGCTCGCCTGCGCGTTTTGACTTTGCCAAACTGGAGAGCATTAACGCCCATTATATCAAGGAAGCCGATAACAATCGGCTGGTTGATCTGGTTGTTCCCTTTATTGAAAAGAAGGGGATAACGGTTGATGACCTCGGGCGCCAGCGCTTGCTGGCTGGTATGGACGAACTGAAAAACCGCGCCAAAACCCTGCTGCAGATGGCTGATGAAGGGGCGTTCTATTGTAAATCCGTCCCGCTTGATTTTGATGAAAAAGCCAAATCCAATCTCGACCAGACTGTCCTGAAAATCCTTGCCGAAAAGTTCAACCAACTTGAGAACTTCACACCTGAAAGCATTGAAAAAGCATGCAAAGATGTTGCCAACGATCTTCAGGACGGCAAGCTGGGAAAGGTCGCCATGCCGCTGCGCGCAGCTCTGACCGGCACCACTGTTTCCCCGTCGGTTTTCCATGCTGCCGTCATTTTGGGCAAGGACGAGGTATTAAGGCGCCTATCCTCTGCTTATTGACATAATGCATGTATATGTGTTACTAAAATCCTGAATTCAAATATCAGGAAAACAGCATGAAGCCCAGCCTGTACGGTCTAAGGAACTACATCGGGATTGCCACTCATTATAGCGTCATGGCTGGCGTTGCCGCAGCCGCCTGCGCCTTGGCCAGCCCCTGGGTTGTAGGCGGCGCTGCCCTTTTCTCAACCGGATATTTTTGGGCGCAAATTAAGGGCAGCAAGGAAATTATGGAGGAAACACTCCAGCCCCACCCCGAAAACCATAGCCGCGCCCCGCGCTTGGGCCAGATTGCCCGCGAACTTTATAAAGCTTCAGGCCTTAACGCCGATAAATGGCCAATCTATGATTTTCGTGCCAAGGACATCACCCGTCACGATTCAGCCGAGCAGGCCGACAGGAAGCGCGAGATCAATAAAATGCTGCAGATATCGCGCTTTATGCCGAATGCGGCAGCACTTAACCTCGGCAAGCCTGTCATCATGATTTCTGAGCCCTTACTTGAACTGCTGAATGATGATGAAGAGAAAGCCGTTCTCGCGCATGAGTTCGCCCATGCCGGAGCGCGCCATCAGCACGTGACCATCCCTTTAAAGATGACTGCCGCCATTTCACGTCTGACCAATCAGATATCATTACTAACAGCCCTGTTTGCCGGCGGTGTCATGACTTTTCTTGGTGGGCTGGGCGTTACCATAGGTACGGCTATCGTTTATAAAAAAACCCATCCTGACTACACCAGCCAAAAGCCTGAAACGAAAGAGGATCGTGAAAAATCTATAAGGCTCAACAGAAATACAAATGCTTTGGCAGGACTAACAGGGCTGGCCTTCTTTGCAACCGTTAACCCCGCATTAGCACCTTTATGGGCCTCCATAATGGTCTTGCACAAAGTGAGCAAAGTGACCGAAGGGGGCCTCAGCCGCTCGCTGGAGTATCAGGCCGATAAGGGTGCTGTTAAACTCGGGGCCAACCCTTTGGCCCTTATTACTTCGCTAAGAAAACTGGAAACCCTTCAGGAGCGTTCTATTGCCAAAGTTTTCGGTGGTAAAGAAAACATGCCGGAGAAGGATTTTATAGACCGTGCATGGGCCAGAGCCATTTCAACCCACCCCACCACAAAACAACGTGTAGGACGCTTGACAGAGCTTGCCCGCAAGCATGGTTACAGCAAGGAAGAAATCTTACATGCCACACAGGGGCCTCTGGATCTCTCTCCCAATGCGTACATCCCTTTTGAGACTATTCATAAGATGGCATCAAGGATTACACCCTCACCCACCCTCTAATACTTGATATTCTGAAAAATACTTTATCCATATTTTTTTAACTATCCTGCCCTACAATCCGGTTCACGGTTTGATCTTGCTGCACAGCAGGATTATATTTCTACTTAGTGAATCACTTTATTCCCCATAGGATTTCCCATGTCCAAGCCTGAAACCAAAGCCTCCGAAGTTCCTCAAAAAACATTCACACTGACTGACGACGAGTCAGGTCAAAGCTGGAAGCTTCCGGTTCTGGATGGCAGCACAGGTCCAAAAACTATTGACGTGCGCAAGCTTTATGATGAAACGGGAATGTTTACATTCGACCCCAGCTATACATCGACCGCGAGCTGCAAATCACGTATCACCTATATCGATGGTGACAAGGGCATCCTGATGCACCGTGGTTATAAAATCGAGCAATTGGCCGAGCAGAGCACATTCCTCGAAGTGGCTTATGCCCTGCTCTATGGTGATCTGCCAAATTACGACCAGTATCAGGAATTCGTACACAATATCACCTATCACACCATGGTGCATGAGCAGTTGCACTTCTTCTTCCGTGGCTTCCGCCGTGATGCCCACCCCATGGCCGTGATGTGCGGCGTTGTTGCCGCCCTGTCAGCATTCTATCACGACTCTCTTGATATCTGGGATCCGGCGCAGCGCGAAATTTCCGCACACCGCTTGATCGCGAAGCTGCCTACGCTGGCAGCGATGTCCTATAAATATTCGATCGGCCAGCCATTCATGTATCCCCGTAATGATCTGAGCTTCTCCGAAAACTTCCTTTATATGTGTTTTGGTGTTCCGGCAGAACCCTACAAGGTTAATCCGGTACTGGCCCGCGCTATGGATAAGATCTTTATCCTGCATGCCGACCATGAACAAAACGCCTCGACATCGACAGTACGTATCGCGGGTTCATCACAGGCCAACCCGTTTGCCTGTATCGCCGCCGGCATTGCTTCGCTCTGGGGTCCTGCTCACGGTGGCGCCAACCAAGCCGTTCTCGAGATGCTGGAGCAGATTGGCCACAAGGACAACATTCCTGAATTCCTGCAAAAGGTAAAAGACAAACAGGACAACACACGCCTGATGGGCTTTGGCCATCGTGTTTATAAAAACCATGACCCTCGTGCCCAAGTGCTGAAGAAATCCTGTGATGAGGTCTTAAGTGAACTTGGCATCAACGACCCATTGCTGGAACTGGCTATGGAGCTGGAAAAAATTGCTCTGCAGGATCAATACTTTATTGATCGCAAGCTGTTCCCGAACGTGGACTTCTATTCCGGCATCATCCTTAAGGCGATGGGCTTCCCCGTCAGTATGTTTACAGTGTTGTTTGCTGTTGCCCGTACAGTCGGCTGGATCTCCCAATGGAAAGAAATGATCGAGGAGCCGACACTAAAAATCGGCCGCCCCCGCCAGCTCTACACAGGGGCGACAGAACGAGCTTTCGTCCCCATAGACAAACGAAAATAAACACTTCCAGAATCTCAAGAGAATGCCACCTTCAAGGGTGGCATTTTTATGCTTTGGCCAAAGACGCAATCAAAGTTCTTGCAGGCCGTTCGATCACATAATAGAGCACCGCAGCACTCACTATGGTCAATCCTACATACAGAGCCGGCAACACAACATAGAAACCTATATCGCGACCAAAAACAGAAGCAATATCCTTAAGCCACCAATTCATAATCTGGATAAATAATATTTGATGCACCATATACAGACAGTAAGAAATTTCACCAAGCCATATAAATGGTTTACACGATAAAACCCTGTAACCCCAGCCGCAGCCAAAACCATTTGCATTCAAAGAAGCCGCCGCATAGATCAGCACGGCAAAAGATAAAACGGTAAGAAAATCAGGCACCTGAAATACAATAAATCCTGCTGAAGCAATCAAAGATAAAAGAAGGGTCACTTGTGCATGCTTACAAGATGCATTCTCTCTCATAAAGTTATAGATGGCCATTCCCATTAAAAATTCTGGCAAAATGCGGATACATGAAAAATCATAGGTCCAATGCGTTAATGGTCTATCCGCCCAGAACGACGATGATAACCACATAAGAACAAATAGTAAGACAGAGCCTCCCAGCAATATTAGGGAATGTTGCCTAAATTTTAAAAATAGAGCAGAGAGAAAAGGAAACAAAAGATAGGCAAACCATTCGGCACTCACTGACCAAGAGGGCATATTGTAACCCAGGCCTTCTTCAATCCCCCATCCATGCACCAGAAGAATGTGAGAAAGCAGATGTTTCCATGAATCTTCAGTAAATCCTTTTGTACTAAAAACAAGAAACGCTGCTACGGCTGTTAGGAAGAGATGGACAGGATATATTTTGGCAAGTCGTTTGATATAGAATGATTTTATATTGAATTTATTAGTGAGCAAGCTCTCGGAATAGACGTGCAGCAGGATAAAACCGCTAAGAATAAAGAAAAAATCTACACCCAAGTAAAATTTTTCAAAAAAGTCCCAGCCCTTCACAGCACCAAATACAACGAAATAATGATAGAATACTATCATTAGGGCAGCAAGAAACCTCAGGGATGTTAAGGGTTTAATATCCTGTGGGATAGAATCATTCATTTCACATCAAGCTCAAGACAAACCGAGCAGCTTGCTGAGATGGCAGGCCACCATTTTCACCCTGAATTAAATGACAGGCCGTACGGAAGCCGTCTTTCTGGTATTTGACAGCATTGTAATCACGCAAATAAAGCCCCGCGGCATCAGCCAGTTTTTCCGCTGTGCAGTCTTGCTGGATAAATTCGGGTACCAATGGATAATCCAGAAGAATATTCATCAGATGCGCATATTTGGTTTTTACCCTTGGGCGAACCATGGCATAAGTCAGACTATTCACTTTATAGCCTATAATATGTGGCACACCTGCCACACCCAGTTCGAGCCCTACCGTTCCCGATGTGGCTATTGCCACATCCATCGCCGCAAAAGCATGAAACTTATGATTGGGATCGGTGATGACAGTCGTGGTGCAAGGCATCTCCTGCAACAGATTGCGCGCCAGCTTTTCTACGTGTGGCAAAGTCACGGTAATAACGTGCAGATCTTTATGCTCTTTGGACAGAATTTCAGCAGCATTGCGCAATAGCGGCCCCACACGATTAAGCTCTCCTACCCTGCTACCAAACAATAACCCAAGAACTTTTTTATTTGCCGGAATATTATAGTGCAAGCGCACGCCCGAAGGATCGGTATGATCCCAACCTTCTTCGAGAACGGAATGCCCAACAAAAGACGATTTCATACCTTCACGAAGAAAATATCCTGGCTCAAAAGGCAAAAGGCATAAAATGCCATCATACAGTCCAGCAACTTTTTTAGCCCGTTCTTCACGCCATGCCCACACCGTGGGCGCTACATAATGAACCAATTTTCCTTTATAGCCTTTCTGGCGTAGAGCTTTGGCCACCCTGAAACAAAAATCGGGAGAATCGATTGTCACAACAACATCAGGTGCCTTTTCAAGGATATCGGTTACAGCCTGGTTTATTCTTTGCAGGATCAAAGGTAACCGTGGAAGAACTTCCGCAACACCCATCACTGATAAATCTTCCATCGGGAACAAATTGGTCAGGCCATGACCTTTCATAGCTGCTCCGCCCACACCATTAAATGAGATATGGCCACCAAGCATCTGTTGCAATGATTGCATCAGGCGCCCACCCAAACGGTCACCTGAAGCCTCGCCAGCTATCAGATAAATTTTGGGGCTATTCATCGGCAATATCCTCAGGCGTCAGGGCCATAACAAAAATCTTGTGGTGATTGGCCAGTGCTGCCGTTTCATGCGGATCTACAATCAAACTACGTCCCGCTTCAATTGCTATTCCGACAAGCCCGGTTTCAGCACAAAGCGTTACAGTATCAGGGCCGATTGTCGGCAGATCCAGACTTTCGTCTTGTCCAGGTTTTGCCAGCTTGACCAGCACACCGCTGTTACCCTTGCGACGATAAGGGCCACAGCGACGGATCAATTCATCTGTCCCTTCCGCAGCCTCAATACCAAGGGTGACACCATCCTGAATAATAATCGATTGCCCGATATCCTCGGCCCCCAAGGTGCGAAGAACCCTGATACCACGCTTGATATCCGGCCAGTCATGTTTGGCAGGTTTGAGCTTTCCCAAAGGCCCCGCAGCAGACAGAAGATCGCCAGCGAATTCCTGAACGCCATGGATGCGGAAACCTTCACGTTCCAGCTCATCCTTCATGGCCTTGAGCAATCCATCATCACCCAAAGCGCGCAGAGAGACGCGCGCAAAAAATCGCGCCGTGCGTAGATCAGGCTTAAGCTCCATCAAGGCAGGGCGCTTAATGGCGCCAATCATCACCAGATCACGAATTTCATGTGATTTAAGGGTATTGATAATCGTTCCGGCTTGGCCGATCCGGCTATTAATATAAGAACGTCCTTCATAAACCGCCTTGTCAGTTTGACCTTCAAAACCGACGACAAAAACTTCGATATTCTTCTGATCACAAACCGCCAGCAATCTTGATGGCAGATTGCCGCCACCGGCAATCACACCCAGACGCCGGATTTCCGGTTCAAAACTCATGCGACTTTCTTCGAGGGCTGACATAGCGGGAAATGTGTTTTGGCACGGGCAAACTTAACAATATCCATGATGATTTCATTGGATGAAAAATCTGTCTCGACGCTTTCTATGCGCTGGTCCATTGTTCCCTCGTCCCCAAACATCTGGTTGAAGGCCCTCTGCATCAGGCGTATTTGGTCTTTGTCAAAACCACGGCGCTCAAGCCCTACCAGATTGAGACCCGCCAGAAAGGCTCTTTCGCCCTTGACGCGGCCATACGGAATGACGTCATTCTCAACGCCTGACATACCACCGATAACGGCATGAGATCCAATACGAACAAACTGGTGCACTGCTGACAAACCGCCGACCAGAACAAAGTCGCCAACCGTAACATGTCCCGCAAGCGTGGCATTGTTTGCCATGATGACGTTATTACCCACGCGGCAATCATGCGCGACATGGCAAGACATCATGAACAGGCCGTTATTACCAACTACTGTTTCCATGCCCCCACCTTCGGTTCCGGGGTTCATGGTTACATGTTCACGGATGGTATTGTTTTTACCGATGAGCAGGCGCGATGGTTCTCCTTTGAATTTCAAGTCCTGTGGCGGATGCCCGATGGAAGCAAAGGGATAGATAACCGTGTTTTCGCCAACATGGGTATGTCCATCAACACAAACATGGGAAACAAGACGCACATTGTCGTCAAGGCGTACGTGCGGCCCCACAACACAGTAAGGTCCAATCTGGACGTTCTGGCCCAGTTGGGCACCTTCGGAAATAATTGCTGTCGGATGAATTACATTGCTCATAATGTATTTATATAACCCGTTATCAGTGAGAAAAAATCACGGTTTATTGCGTGATGTAACAATATTAATTGTCCATAATCATCGCACTGAACTCAGCCTCGGCATGCAGCGTATCTCCTACGCGGGCTTCACCACGGAATTTCCAGACCGCCTTGCGGTTCTGAATCTTTGTAACATGGATATGCAAGCTATCACCCGGTGTTACCGGCTTGCGGAATTTGGCACTTTCAATGCCCATGAAATAAACCAGTTTACCTTCGGCTTCTTTACCCAAGGTTTGGACAACCATAATCGCCGCTGTCTGTGCCATAGCTTCAACAATCAATACGCCCGGCATAACCGGAAATTGTGGAAAATGCCCCTGAAAATGGGGTTCGTTCATGGTGACGTTCTTTAAGCCCACAGCACTTTCGCCCGGCACGAATTCCAAAATTCTATCCACCAGCAATATGGGGTAACGATGAGGGATCATCGCCATGATCCGGTTAATATCGATATAGGAGGTTTCAGTCATGTCGGTACGTCCTTACTTACTTTTATTTTCGACCAAACGATTTAAATAAGCTGTTTGTTTAAAAAACTGTCTGACAGGAACAGCCGGATAGCCCATAACTTCCTGTCCAGCCTCAATATTACGCAGAATACCTGTTTTCGCAGCCACACGAGCACCTGTTCCAATCTTCAGATGTCCGGCAACACCAACCTGCCCCGCCAGAACAACATAATCACCGAGCACAGTGCTCCCCGATATGCCGCATTGACCGGCGATAACGCAGCCTCTGCCCATGCGCACGTTGTGTGCGATCTGGACCAGATTATCAATCCATGTGCCGGAACCAATTACCGTATCCGGTCCCGACCCGCGATCAATCGTTGTGTTCGCGCCGATTTCAACACCATCACCAATAATCACGCGCCCCAATTGCGGAACCTTCACATATCCCGCAGGGTCGATGGCAAACCCAAAACCATCCTGACCAATGCAACAACCACAATAAATGTGAACATGATGACCGATTTCTGCGTAGGAAACGTTAGCGTTCGCGCCAATCCGCGAATAGGCACCGATTTTTACATTACGCCCGATAACAGCGTTCGGTTCAATCCACACGGACTCACCGATTTCGGCGCCATCACCAATAACAACACCGGCCTCAATCACACAGCCCTTACCCAAAGTCACATTCTGGCCTATATGCGCCGCCGGAGATATCTGCGCCTCTGGCAACGGCACAGGATAAAAGGCCTGCGCGATCAGAGCATAGGCCTTATAAGGCTGCTTGCTGACAATCAGCGCCACGCCTTCAGGTGCAAAAGCCACTGCATCAGGTGATACAATACAAGCCCCAGCCTTGGTGACTTTAAAACTGTCCTTGTATTTAATATTATCAAGGAAAGAGACCTGTTTTGGTCCTGCCGCATCCAATGGCGCGACGTCTTCAATCATGCGTCCGGAATCAGAACCGGAGCCTATTGTGGCTCCGGCGATTTCTGCTAATTCACCGACCGATTTCGCCGATGCACGAATAAAAAAGCGAGGATCGGCCATAGCGGTTAGTTTGTTTCAACTTTCAGCTTAACCTCTTTCAAGGCTTTGTTGACCGCAGCAAAAACTTCTTCTGTGATATCCATATCCTTGGCACCGATTACAACATTGTTCTTTGTAAGAACCAAAGCAATCGATTTGGATGAAGCAACTTTTTCCGTCTCCTTCACAACAGCTTCGCTCAGTGTACGGAAAGCATCGGCCTTGCCCTTTTCGAGACCCTGACGACGTTTTTGATAAAGAGCCTGTGTATCAGCCAACTTCTTCTCAAACGCAGCGCGTTTCTTGTTAAATTCTTCCTCGCTTACCTTGTCGGCCTTTGCCTTACCCAAGGCCGCTTCCATATCTTTCAGCTCGCGCTCGAATTTCTGGAATTCGGTCTGGAAAGATTCGCTTTGTGATTTGATTTGCTTCTGCAGCGATTTGGCGGCTTCAGATTCAGACATGATATAGTTTACATCCACTACACCAATTTTCAGATCCTCTGCTTTGGCAACGCCAGCAGAAAACAGGATCGCCATTACGCAAGCCAGACTTAATGCAATTTTCTTAATATTCATATTCATATTCCTCAAACAGAGTTTTTAATTAGAAACGTGTACCAAAACTGAAACGGAAGACCTCTTCACGATCGTAATCCTCTTTCAGGTATGGCAAAGCCACATCGGCACGCACAGGTCCCATTGGCGAACGCCATGAAACACCCAAGCCTGCTGTGGCCCTGACTGAACTTTCATCAAGGATCGTAGGATCAGATTCATCCAGATCCCAAAGAGAACCGAAGTCCGTGAAGCCATGACCTAGAACGCCCATCTCCTCTGGCAAGCCCACAGGGAACGACAGCTCTACCGAACCACGATAGAAATAGTTACCCCCGAGAGAGTCATCCGTCACAGGATCACGAGGACCAACACCGGCACGTTCAAAGCCGCGCAGCGTTGCACCGCCCAGGAAGAAGCGTTCATTGATTTCAACGTCTTCGGAGACACCTGAAATCACACCCCCCTCACCCAGAACATTTAGAACCCAACGATCGGCAATCGGGTAGAAATAGGACGCCCCCAACTGAGCCGAAACATAGCTGGCGTCACCGCCAAGCCCTGCATATTCGGTATCAAACCAACCATAAAGGCCGTTTGTGGGGAACATCACGCTATCGCGGTCATCGTACGTAATACGCTGCGAAACAGCCGATGTAATACGCTCACCTTCCTGATCAATAATGAAGCGGGAAGCATCTGTATCTACGTTGGTAATCTCGTTTCGTTCATAGCGGTAACGAAGCGACTGACGCCAGTTTTCCGAAAGCGGATAACCGAAGCGCAACGCACCACCTGTACGACGCTGATCATAAGAACTTTCATCCTGCAGATCGCGTGTAATATGGAACAAATCAATACCGGCAGAGAAATCACGATCAAGGAAGTATGGTTCCGTGAAGGAGAAATCAAATTCAGTACGTTCACCGGCGATTGTCGCCGCCAGTGTCACGTCCTGACCTTTTCCGAGGAAGTTACGTTCACGAATACGGAAGTCAGCCAAAGGACCGTCTGCTGTCGAGAAACCCGCACCTACAGAAAGTTCACCTGTAGACTTTTCTGCCACATCGACATTCAGCACGGTCTTGTCGGGAGCAGAGCCCTGCGTTGCAGAAACGGTAGCCGTTTCAAAATAACCCAGATCCCTGATGTTCTGCTCTGACTTTGCCAGCTTGCCTTTATTGAACGGGTCGCCTTCTGCAAGAGAGAACTCACGGCGGATAACCTTATCCAGCGTACGAACGTTGCCGTTTATGTCGATGCGCTCAACGTAAACAGGCGTTGTTTCTGTGATCTGGAAGTTGATGCTAATCGTCCGCTTTTCACGGTCACGTGAAGTTTCAGGACGAACGTTCACGAACATGAACTGGCTTTCTTCCAATGCGGCGGTGATAGCATCAACTGTTTTTTCAACTTCAGTTGAATCATACCAGTCACCTTCTTTGAAGGTTACTTCCGGCACCAGAGTAGTCGCATCAAAATTACGCAGAATCGATGAAATTTTTACATCACCCACATGATAACGCTCACCTTCCTCAACAACGAAGGTCAGGTAAAACTGATCACGTTCTTTTGAGAGCTCTGCCGATGATGACACAACACGGAAGTCCGCATAACCTTGCGACAAATAGAAACGACGCAGCAGTTCTTCATCGTATTTAACGCGGTCAGGATCATAGCGGTCATCCGTAGACAGGAAACGATACCAGCGGTCTTCCTTGGTGCTGATCTCTGTGCGCAATTTATCATCGTCATAGGCCTGGTTGCCTACAAAGCGAACACCCTTGATCACGGTCACTTCACCTTCGGTGATTTCAAACACCAGATTGACACGATTTTGATCAAGCTTGATGATTTTGGGTTCAATATTGACCGAGAAACGGCCATTGCGCTGATAAACCTGATAAAGACGGTTCACATCTGACTGAACCTTGTTGCGGGTCAGAACCTGGCGCGGGCGCATCTGGATTTCAGCTTGCAATTCCTCATCGGAAATTTTGTCGTTGCCTTCAAAGGCCACCTGACTGATCACAGGGTTCTCGACCAACGACACTTCAAGAACGTTGGCTTTCTGGCGTAGCACCACGTCGGCAAAAAGGCCCGTGCCAAAGAGACTCTTCAATGCACGATCAAGCGTGTCTTGCGTCATCATATCGCCAACGCGCACGTCCATGTATGTCAGCACGGTTGCCGGTTCGATACGTTCGGTACCTAGTACACGGATTTCATTGATACGCTGACCTGTTGCTTCGTAATAACCCTGCGCTTGAACCGGTTGTGCGTGAAGTACAACGGCTGACACAGAAACAAGAAGCCCCGTCAACATGACTGATAAGAGACGCATGATCTTTTCATATTCCGATTATGGTTAATGCAGAGAAAAACTATCCCAGAAGAACGGGTTATGCAACGAGATAATAAAGGAAAAATGCTCTTATAGGAATAGCTGAACGAGATCGTTCAAGTTAGCAAATACCATGATTCCCACCAGTAAGGCCAGCCCCAAGCGGAATGCATATTCCTGAATCTGATCTGACAGTGGTGACCCCTTAAGCGCTTCAATCGTATAGAAAACAAGGTGTCCGCCATCCAGCATGGGTATAGGGAACAGGTTAATTAAACCAAGATTTATGGAAAGAAGTGCCGTAAAGGTTAACAACGCAATGATACCGCTCTGCGCCATATCGCCGGCGATGGCCCCAATACGGATAATCCCGCCCAATTCCTTGGCACTGCGGTTACCAGTGACCATTTGCCAAAGCGCCCCCAAGGTATCGACCATAATATTCTTGGTTTCATTGACGGCAACCATCAAACCTTCCATCAAACCCAACTTGTAGAAGATTTCTTCATCACTATAGGAAATCAGAAGCTCTTTGGGCGCCTCATCACCTGTCTGCAACAGATTTTCATTCTTCACCGCAGGCGGCTTGACGATATAGCGGGCAGTGCCCTCGCCTTCTGTAACAGTGATACTGACATTCTTGTCGAGTTGGCCAGACAAAGCCTTGCGGGCCTCATCCAGATCGGCAACGGCTTTGTCATTCACTTCTGTAACACGCGATAAATCAATACCGTTACCGGGGCTAACGATACCCAGGAAACCACGGGAATTGGAGAAACCAAAACGGTCCTCTTCAACCAAACGCTCGGGACGAACCGTAATCAGCATCGGCTCACCATTACGGCGGATGGCAAAATTGCGGTCCCTATCCAAACCCAAAGCTACGCTACGGCGGACTTCCTGAAAGCGACGCACAGGACGACCATCAATCTCGTAAATCTCGTCATGAGGCTGGAAACCGGCTTTATCAGCAGCAGAATCAACAACAACGGCCGCCACCAGCGGCGGTGTGGCTGGCTGGCCGTAATAGACATAAAGCCCCCACAGGACAACAATCGCAAAAAGAAAATTGATGCCGGGACCAGCAAAAACGATAGCGGCACGGCGCGCAACAGGCTGGGCATAGAAAGCCACTCTCTTTTCCTCAGCCGTATGCTGGCGTGATTGACCACCTTCCGTAACTTCACTGCTATGGCCGGCGCTGGCGGGGTCCGTATCGCCAAACATTTTGACGTAGCCCCCGAGCGGAATCAGCGAGAATTTCCATCTTGTGCCGTGTTTATCGGTAAAACCGCACAGTTCCTTACCAAAACCGATAGAAAAACTCTCGAT
The DNA here is from genome assembly GCA_046294845.1 of Micavibrio sp. GTDB lineage: Bacteria > Pseudomonadota > Alphaproteobacteria > Micavibrionales > Micavibrionaceae > Micavibrio_C. Next base: position 1,714,102 of record JBKBNU010000001.1, read on the forward strand.
TTTTACGCCATTGATTTTGGCGATGTAATAGTGACCGAATTCATGGACGAAAACCAGAATACTCAGGACCAGAACAAAAGTGCCACCATAAATCCATGTACCTTGGGCGAATTGGTGAAGAGTTTCAAAAAGCTGCATTATGGTCTAAAGCCCCACGGTCTTGGATGGTCGGTTGCTACTCATGATATAGGATTCAGTTGTCTGCCGGACAGTGTTATCCAAAAACAGAATCTCATCAAGGCTTTGTGGTGATATCAAGGCAGTTTCTGCCAAAACAACCCTGACCAGATTATAAATATCCGCAAAACCTATACGTTTTTTCAAGAAAGCTTCAACAGCCACTTCGTTGGCAGCATTAAAGGCTATGCATGCCGCCTGCCCCCGCTCAAGACATTCGTAAGCCAAAGGCAATAACGGGAACCTAACGTGGTCCGGCTGTTCAAATGTCAATGACTGCAAGGTTTTAAGTTCAAGGCGCTGCCCGCTCGTGGGCATGCGCTCCGGCCATGCCAGAGCATAAGCAATCGGTGTGCGCATATCAGGAGCACCCAACTGTGCAAGGAACGAACCATCAGCATATTCAACCATCGAATGAATGATGGATTGCGGATGAACCAACACATCAATTTTATCGGCAGGCATATTGAACAGATAATGCGCTTCAATAACCTCCAGTGCCTTATTCATCATACTGGCGCTATCGACAGATATTTTGGCACCCATGCTCCAGTTTGGATGATTGACAGCCTGCTCTGGTGTAGCCATCGCTATAGCCTGCGCATCCCATGTACGAAACGGGCCACCCGATGCCGTGAGGACCAGACGTTCGATTGACTCAATATTTTCTACCTCGAAAACCTGAAAGATTGCATTATGCTCGCTATCGACAGGCAAAATCTTGGTGCCATATTTACGGGCAGCGCCCATAACCAACGCACCTGCCGCGACCAAAGGTTCCTTGTTGGCAATCGCCACAACCTTGCCCTGCTCTACAGCTTTCAGCAACGGCTCCAGTCCTGCCATCCCAACGATGGCCCCGACGACACATTGCGCTGGAATAGCGCCAGCTTCTATAACAGCCTGACGTCCAGCCATTGCTTCCGTGTCTGTCCCTGCCAAAAGGTCCGCAAGTTCCCTGTAACGGGCCTCATCACCGATAACCGCATAACGGGCCTTGGTTTTGACAGCTTGCTCCGCCAACAGGGCTACATTTGTTTGCGCTGTAAGAGCTTGGACTACAAATTTATCAGGCTGTGATAAAATAAGATCAATAGTGCTTTTGCCCACTGATCCGGTGGAACCAAGAATACTGACAGTCTTGGTCATAGAAACACCATGCAGAGGGCCAAGAAAACAGGAGCCGCCAAAAGCAGAGCATCAATCCGGTCCAGCAAGCCCCCATGCCCGGGGATGATATGCCCTGTATCTTTTAGATCGGCACGACGCTTGAAAAATGAAATGAATAAATCACCTGCCTGCCCGACCATCCCCAGAATTGCCCCTGCCACAAATACACCTACAGCAGCGGCAACACCTTCCAAGGGCACTTCGGTCGCCAGCCACTTCGAGAAGAATGGCGACAGCCTATACAGAGCCTCCATCACAACTGCGCTTGAGAAGATCGCACCAAAAAATCCGGCCCATGTTTTCTTGGGACTTAGCTTCGGGCAAAGCTTGGGGCCGCCAATAAATTTTCCTGCAAAATAAGCGCCGATATCGCTAGCCCATACTGCCAGAACAATAGTAATTGCCAGCCACGCACCTTCTTCGTATCCAAATCGCAGCCAGACATACGAAGCAAAGCATAGGGAGAGATAGAAAGCCCCCACCCCTAGAACCAGATAGGCATGATTACGGTTCTTTGCAAAACCGTACCATTCATAGAAAGACACCAGAGCAGATACCAGCATCAGCGCCAGAAAAAGATAGCCCCCCGTCATAACGATCCAGAGCATAAGCGGTGCCAGCACGAGTGCGGAAAGAACCCTTACACCCAGACCTGAAAAACGCCCTGCTGTCGGGGTGTCTATCATGAAGATCCTGCCTTAACCCCTCCGAAGCGGCGATCGCGGGCATTAAAGTCCGCAAGGGCGCTTTCAAGATCGGCAGACGAGAAATCAGGCCACAACGTTTTTGTGTAAACCATTTCGGCATAGGCACATTGCCAGAGCAAAAAGTTACTGATGCGCTGTTCGCCGCTGGTACGGATCAAAATATCAGGATCGGGCAAACCGCTGGTCTGCAAAAATGACGGGAAGAATTCTTCAGCCGAATTCATCGAAGCTTCAATCCCTTTTTCCGCGCACATTTGGGCGTATCCCACGGCTGCATTCAGAATATCAAACCGTCCGCCATAGTTTAGTGCCATCAGGACTGTAATACCGTCGTTATCCTTGGTCAGATTTTCGGCATTTTCAATCAGCTCGACAATCTCGCGATCAAAGGCGCTGCGATCACCAATCACTTTCAGACAGATGTTATTGCGATGAAGTTCTGCAGTTTCCGAGCGCAGATAGACACGCAGCAAGCGCATCAGTTCGGATACTTCTTCTGCCGGACGACTCCAGTTCTCGGACGAAAAACCAAACAGTGTCAGATAACGTACACCCAGTTCGGCAGCCGCCTTTACCGTACGCTTTACAGCTTCCACGCCTTGCTTATGCCCCATCGTACGAGGCAAACCGCGGGCCTGCGCCCAACGTCCGTTGCCGTCCATAATAATGGCGATATGTCGCACCTTGTTTTCTGCAGCTGTAGTCATAACCATCCAAACTCGATTAGCAGCAAAGACCTCCCTCGACCTTAAACGGTCATGATGTCTTTTTCTTTATCCTTCAGCATTGTGTCAATTTTCTGAATGATGCTATCGGTCAGTTTCTGGACTTCGTCACCGTGACGCTTGTTTTCATCTTCCGGCATACCGTCACTTTTCAGCTTCTTGAGAAGATCCATACCATCACGGCGAATATTGCGAACGGCAACACGGGCTTGCTCGGCATACTTGCTGGCAACCTTGGTCAGTTCTGCACGGCGCTCCTGGTTCAGCTCAGGGATTGGTACACGAATAACCGAACCTTCACCGATCGGGTTCAGACCCAGACCGGAATCACGAATGGCCTTCTCGACAGCTTTGGTGGCTGTTGCATCCCATACCTGCACGCTCAGCATACGCGGCTCGGGAGCCGTCACTGTGCCCAGCTGATTGATAGGCATACGTGAACCGTAAACCTCGACTGTTACCGGCTCCAGCATACTGGCGGCGGCGCGGCCTGTACGCAAACCGGCAAATTCCTCTTTCAGGTTATTGACGGCACCTTCCATGCGTTGACGCAGATCATTGATATTGAATGTCATGACAGGATTTCCCCTTCTTCCTTTTAGTCTTTAACGATTGTGTAGCTGCCTTTACCCTGAACGACTTCAGCAAAGCTGCCGCCTTCCTTGATCGAGAACACAACAATCGGAATACTGTTTTCACGCGCCAGCGAAACCGCTGTGGCATCCATCACTTTTAGGTCTTTTGTCAGCACATCCATATAGGAAAGCTGATCGTATTTCTTGGCACTCGGGTCTTTCACCGGATCCGCTGTATAGACACCATCAACTTTGGTGGCTTTGAACAAGGCATCGCAATTCATTTCCGAAGCACGCAGCGCCGCTGGCGTATCGGTTGTAAAGAACGGGTTACCGGAACCGGCTGCAAAAATCACTACACGGCCTTTTTCAAGGTGACGCAAGGCACGGCGGCGCAGGAAAGGCTCACATACGGCATCCATCGGAATGGCTGATTGCACGCGGGTTGGTACATCGATTTTTTCGAGGGCCGATTGTAAGGCCAGCGCATTCATAACCGTACCCAGCATACCCATATAATCGGCAGTCACGCGTTCAATCCCATTTGACGCCCCAGATACACCACGGAAGATATTACCGGCACCAACAACAATACAAACCTCGACACCCAGCTTGACAGCCTCTTTCACATCCGCTGCGATCCGTTCGATCGTAGCCGGATCGATTCCAAACTCACGATCCCCCATCAAAACTTCGCCCGACATTTTCAGGAGAACGCGATTGAATTTCAGGCCGGGGTTTTTCATCGTAGATACGTCCTGTTTTAGGGCTTCAGCAGATTGCATAATATTAATTTCCTATCGAGCATTTTACACCCCCTGTCATACCAGCCGACAGGCTAAAAAAGCAATGCTAAACAGCAATATGGCAAGATATGTCCCCCTCCAATCGGGGGACCGGCCCCGTCAAAAAAATAACCCGCAAACGGGCTATTTTATTACGACTATTATTCCTTGATCAGATTGACCATCCGGCCCTTGCTGTCCCGATATTTGATATAGGGGGCTTCATCCTGCCCCTCCAAACCGATAATCAGTTTGTCATCCCCTGTTTTGTCCTTCATGACAATAACCGGAGAGTCATTTGCGCCATAAAGCCTGACCAGAAAACGCAAGCTGCCCTTCCTGTCATGCAAACCAAAAAGAGATTGCCCTTTTTCCGAGCCAGAGTCATAGGCTCCCATCTGGATTTGTACACCGTCTTGCGGATTAAAAAGGAAGAGCGTGCCCTGATCGGCATTTCCCGGACCAATATAGGCGACGCGGTGACCGCTATAGCCAAAGGCTTCGAGTACGTTCTGTCCCGCCGCCGCAAGCGGGCCCGAGAACAAAACACCAAAAAGCAGGCCCACAGTAAGGCATAACGCCGCTGCAAGAAGCCTGCTTTTCGATTTCATAATATTAGCCGTTTACAACAGCTGCTACTTCGGCAGCAAAATCGGTTTCGGCTTTCTCGATGCCTTCACCCAGTTGGAAACGGGCATAGCCTGTCAGTTTTACAGGAGCGCCAATATCTTTGGATGCGTTTTCCAAAACCTTTGAGATTTTGTTTTCACCGTCCATGATAAAGACCTGTTCCAGAAGGCAGATTTCTTCATAGAACTTGCGCATACGACCTTCGAGCATTTTTTCGATAATGTCGTCCGGTTTGCCGCTTGCACGAGCCTGATCACGAAGAACAGCCTTCTCGCGATCAACTGCATCCTGTGTTACAGACGCTGTATCAAGGAATTGCGGGTTTGCCGCCGCAATGTGCATGGCAATCTGTTTGCCCAAAGCTTCCAGCTTGGCAGAATCACCTGCGGATTCCAGAGCAACCAGAACACCGATTTTACCCATGGTCGGAGCAATCGAGTTGTGGACATAACCAACAACAGCGCCTTGGCTGACTTCCAGAGTTTGCGTACGGCGCAAGCCCATGTTCTCGCCAATCGTTGCAATAAGTTCTGTCAGCTTATCCTTGACGTTTTTGCCTGATTCATAAGAAGCAGAAGCCAAAGCCTCGATGTCGCCTTTTGTACCCAATGCCAGCTGAGATACTTTCTCAACAAAGTCACGGAACTGGTCGTTACGAGCCACAAAATCGGTTTCGGCGTTTACTTCAACCACAGCAGCCTTCGTGCCCGCCAGAGCGATGGCAACCAGACCTTCAGCAGCTGTACGGCCGGATTTTTTGGCAGCTGTAGCCAGACCCTTTTTACGGAGCCAGTCAACAGCAGCTTCAAGATCGCCACCTACTTCATTCAGGGCTTTCTTTGCATCCATCATACCTGCGCCTGTTTTGTCGCGCAGTTCTTTGACCATTGCAGCGGTGATATCTGCCATAGGTTTATTCCTCTTTTTTAAAGTTAAACATTAACCAGCAGTTGCCTGCTTTTTGACTTCTACTTCAGCTTCTTCAGCAGAGGCTGTTGGCAGTTTTTGTACAGGGTTGCTGCTTGCGCCCAGATCCTTGCCGGATTTGGACATTTCAGCCTGCAGACCTGACAGAACAGCATTCGCGAACAGATCGCAATACAGTTCAATCGCGCGCAGGGCGTCATCGTTACCCGGGAACGGGTATGTCACGCCTTCAGGATCGGAGTTGGAATCCAGAACAGCAAACACGGGAATACCCAGTGTGTTGGCTTCCTGAATGGCAATTTTCTCTTTGTTGGTATCGATAATGAAGATCGCATCAGGACGACCACCCATTTCTTTGATACCGCCAATTGATTTTTCCAGCTTTTCGAATTCGCGCTGCATAACCAGCTGTTCTTTTTTGGTGTAACCGGCCATATCGCCGCCCAGAATTGTTTCCAGTTCGCGCAGACGGTTGATTGATGTGGTGATGGTTTTCCAGTTGGTCATCATACCGCCCAACCAGCGGTGGTTGACGTAGTACTGACCCGATTTTTTGGCAGCTTCGGCTACTTTTTCCTGAGCGGCACGTTTTGTACCAACGAACAGAACACGGCCACCATTGGCTGTGATTTCCTGAACGGCTTTCAGGGCGCGATCCAGCATCGGAACAGTTTGTTGCAAGTCGAGAATGTGTACACCGTTACGAACACCGAAAATGAACGGTTTCATTTTGGGGTTCCAGCGACGTGTGTGGTGACCGAAGTGAACGCCTGCTTCGAGCAGTTGGCGCATAGTGAATTCAGACATAGTAATTTCCTTTTCCGGTTATGCCTCTGCGGATAGCATCCTGTTGATTTTAATAAAAAAATCACAAAACACCGGAGGGCGGACATCCACCCGTCTCCGCATGTGAATTTAACAATTGGCGTGGTTTTACAGGGGATTCCCCAAGATTTCAAGGAAATTCTATGCCCTGATATCATCAGAACCTTACGCAGTATTATATTGTACTGCACAATATGTTAATTTGGATTTTATCTATCGCGCCCATCACGCGGAGAAAAATAAAATTAAGCTATTCCAGTGCCTTAGGAGCCATATTCATACTGGCGCGGCGGACAGAATTGTGATGCTGGCGGGTTTTCAGCGCCTGATGGCCACGAACGAAGCTTTCCTTGGGGAAACGCGCGGCATGACGGTCTTCCATAGCCTGAAAATGTCCCTTTTGGCCATCACGGACACTTGGTACCTCTAAGCCCTGAAGCGACATAAAAAGACGGGGATCAATACGGCTGAAGGCGCTCAAACCAAAAATGGCGACCAAAAGACCGGAAGAACGGAAGCCCATTATAAAATCCCCTTACCTATTATTGTAGCGAGAGCAGCAAGCTACCCCGCTTATTCATAATACGCAAGGTTTTAAGGAAGCCTACTCAGGTTTGATTTCCTGATTGCGGCGGGCGCGGCGGTTGGCAGGTGAAACAGGCTGTTTTTTGTTTTCATTCGCCACAGGTGCGGTCCAGCGATAGGCCGAAGGCGGCACAGGTTGGCCACCGTAAGAGAACGCGGCTTCCGGTGCGCGTGGCGGATTGAAGTAAGCCCATGAACGCGCATTCACACGATCAAATTCCAGCATATATATTTCTTCTTTGGACGGGTCCGGTGACTCGTGCGTCAGGAAAGCGTTATTCACTTTCTCCCACATATCGAAACCGCTCGCAAAACCGCAATGCCTTGCCTGTGTGTCGCTGATTTCGCCGGAACTGACTTTCTCGTACAGATCACCCACTGTCATACGCACAACTTTAGCCAGCTTCTTCGATTCATAGATATGGCCGGTATCACGGGCTTCATTGCCTTCGAGCTTTGCCCCCATGAGCGCATCCATTTCGCGGAAACGTACGGGCTTGCCCTCTTCCAGTTTCTGGAGCGAATACATCACAGGCATAACCAGCCCCGTAAACGGCTTCTTGTGATCGAAATGCGCCAGACGCGGTGTGACCAGACCATCAAAGAACGCTGATGGCACTTTGATCGTCTGCATTTCCAAATCCATACCATCGGGCCTGTTGTTGGCAACAGGCTGCGGCTTTTGAACGATTAGAACGCTTCTTTCGCCCTCTTCAGGGAATTTCACGCCCGCATCTTCTTCGTAAGCTTTCTTGGCAAGATCGAGATAATTCTCAAAACCCTTACCACCAGCAGGAAGTTTTCTGACGCTGACAGCGCCGCCATAATACATACGGCCCGTCTGCTCGCCCTTAAATATAACGGGTACACCCTTTTCGATTTTCTTTTTCTGCTCTTCGGTCAAACCGCCAACAACAAACGAATAAGGCGCATAGCGAATATCATCCAAAGGTTTACGCAGCAACGGATCTGGCACATTAATGACAATGATGTCTTCTGCGGGAACTTCATGTTCGATACGGTCATAAGCAATATTTGATTGCGGATCGAAATGGAGCAAACGCTGTTCAACTTCCGAAAGCTTGCTCTCAAGTTTAATTCTATTAATCCAGCTTCTGAACTTGGCAACGATACGCTGCCCCTCATCGGTCTTGACGAAGATATCCGCATCGCCTTTCGCATATTGCGAGAAATTCCGTGACAGCCCTTCCGGTGAATCCGTCTGGGCATTAACCTCAATACGCTTCAAGGCTTCTTCAATCACGGGCAGGCTTTGCCATCTCATCTCTGAAGGATCTTCATTAGGTGCCCCGTTCAGATACAAATTCTTGAGGGCCTTGTATCGCACGCGCCAGACAGGTGACAACTCATCCATCTTGCCCGCATCGGCAAATTGGAACAGGGCTGCCGTAACCGAAGGCTCGGAACTCAGGCGGTAGAACTGGATACGCCAATCACCCTTTTCAAATTTCTTCTGTACGATCAGCGGGTGCCTGTAATATTGCTGCTTCAGATATTCTGTATCCAGCTCGCGGCCCTTATAATCGACGATCCTGAAATCGCGGCTTAGGTTGCCAAACAAGACACGGCCATTTTGGGTGTATTTATAGTCGAACAGCCCTTCACCGTATTTGGATTGTTTGGCTTTACGTTCTTTCTCATCATCTTCGAGGAATCGTTTCATAAGCTTCCAGCGAGCTTCCCGTGCGGCCTCGCACGTTGTCAGCTTGAAACGGTTATTACGGTCAAACATATCCTTGAATACATCACCGTAAGGACATTTCTTCTTGTTGAAATGGCGCTTGGCACGAAGCACCAGATCCTTGAAATTCTTCAAAGCTTCTTCATCATCCATCCAGTCAACCGGATGGGGTTGCAGCGCCAGACGGTGCAAAATTTCATCTACCGCATTGTGGTAGTTATAGATATCGCGTGCCTTCTCAAAAATCATCTCCGAATAGGATGGCAAAGCACCCTGCTTGGACATCGGACGACCCAAGCCGGAATAACGCGCAGAGTCAGCATCGCTTTCGAGGTAATCAAGATCGCCAAAACCGTTTCTGGTGGCTTGTTCTTCCATCATCGGGTTGGCGGGCTCCACACGGGCGCCCACTTCTACATTGATAATCTCGGCTGCTTCGCGAATACGCTCGCACACTTCCGGATTTTCTTTCAGGAATTGGAAGCTATCAAGGATTTGTTCGATATCCCAGCCATTGCGTCCCGCCGAAGACAGGGCATCCTGAAATAAATTCATCGAACCGGGCCAACGTCTGACTGATTCAAAACGGATCAGGGCCTCAGGCTTGCGCGCCTGATCCTTCATCATCTGCACCAGATCTTCAGAAGACATATCGACCAGCTTCTTGTTTCCATAGCGATATGTACGCAGATTGTAATCAAGGCGCGGCATAATGACTTTACGAAGTTGACCCATCTGGTCATCAAAGCCAAGAAACGCCACAGGATCAGCTACAGGCGCGTAAGGGAATGTGTTACGGGGCAGCGCAAAGATAGGAGGATGCGGCTTCACCGGATCTGTGCCGGAAAGCTGGCGGCGCAAATCCTGCTCATCGGATTGCCTGTCCACGGCACGCACAACATGTGGCGCAATGTCCATGCAGTAATTGAAAATCGCAAAATCGGCTTTTGCATCATACGCAGGGCTGCGGTGGGCGCTTGCGGCATTATAAACAGTCTGATCAGGCATCAGGACCCCGCCACGGACACCGCGCTGCTTGTTTTCAAGACGTGTGTTTTCTTCCATCACTTTTTCAAGCTTGGCAGTTGGCACATCAAGACCCGTACGTTGATCTTTGCGCGTACCGATTTTCAGCCCCTCTTCGCCTTGCGGGCCAAACAGGCTTACGGCTTGCACGACCGTATAAGTATCGGTCGCGTAGTTTTTTACCATCTGCTTGTTAGTGATGGTGGCTTTCGAATGCGTAAAGAAAATGTTGGACGGGTGAAAACCGGCACGCACCAGATTGGCACGCAGCCAGTACATATCAGCCCATTTCATGCGATAGCCTCTGACGCTTACGCGCGTATCAACCATCTTCCATTTGCTGTTGTCACTTTGATCAACGTAATAATTGTTTTCAACGTTCTCGTAATACGGGCTTTTCGGATCATCCGAAAAACGGTAAGCGACTATATTTCTATCAGGATGGTAGCGGACATCATGGGTGATGTTACCCTGATCATCAAGCAACGGATATTCAACAATATCTTCAGTGAAGCTTTTCTCATATTTGTCACCGCCGATCCGGCGGACAGTCGAGAATGAAATCTCCTTCTCTGGCAGGTCCAAATTTGTGATCATACGCGCCGCTTGCGTTACGCGCTGCGCGATCTGCCCCATAGCCAGACGATGTGGAATTCTTGAAGGATCATCGAGCTCTTCCGGAGACGTTCTTGTCACAAGACAAGCCTGAGGTGATGGCAAATAGCGATCAGGGCGTTTCACCAGCAACTCCATTGAGTCAATGAAGTTACCGGCGATATCCCCCACAGCATCACCATAAGCTGTAATTTGTGCAAAATCGCGTTCAAGCGCCGTTGTTTCCGTGTCCAGATGCACACGGATAAGCTCGCCCTTCTGGATATGACTCCAGACATCACTTTTCTTGGCTATGCGCTTCATCGCTACCATGCTCAAGCCACCTCCAGCTGCGCATTTTCAATCGCACCACTGAAAACTGGACGACTACGCGGTCTCTTGGCTGTGGAAATGGCAGCATCACTGGGGCCAAGCTTGCGATGTCTCACGCAATGACGTTTTGAAGGGTTCGCCGCCAATTCCCAATCCTGCTTTGCAATTGATTGGCTGTAAACGCCATCGGCAGATGTACGTGCCGCCAGACCATCTTCGCGGTTACCGCCTTCACGGCGCAGCAATGTTGTACGCAACCACTCAACAATTCCGCCATAGGATTGGCCGAATTTCATCAGGCGCCTCACCAGAATATAAGACGGGTTGGTTTGGGCTACGCATTTAAAGCGGTCTTCAACTTTGGCAGCGCTATCATCAATACTCATAAACTTAAAGTCATCCGGACGAATACCCGAATGTGTCAGGCCATTCTGCTTCATAGCATCACGGAATACATCATAAGCATCAAAGCTCGGGATATGGTGCGCCTCATGCAGTTGAGCCGGAATATGCCTTGCCATATTGACGAGGTCTTTTTTGAAGCCGTGACCATGAACGTGAATCGGGTGATCGTAAACATGGATATTACCCTGCGCATCTATGTCATTACGCCAGCCACGCTTACGCAAGTCAGCCATAATCTTCTCGCGATGCCCTTTGGGATTATAAACCTTGAAGCCGTTAACATAGGCACCCACAACCGTGATATTACGGGCACGAACCAGATCCTGAATCATGCGCTCCTGCCCCTGTTCGTTACCCACGATGGCAGGCTGGGAAACAATTGCGACGTAATCTTCCAGATTAACTTTGAAACCTGTCGGACGAACTTTTTCATCAGCATCCAGCAAAGAATAGAAGTTAATCAGCTTTTGTAATGTCGACTGTTTTTCTTCCGCGTTACCTTGCGTCCCCGTGACCATGATCATCAACGATGAAGGATCATCCCTAAAGCCCTTTGCCATGGATGAAGTACGCGTCGCACGCAGGGAAGCCGATTGTTTTCCTTCCATCACGGCTTTCCACATCAGGTAGCCGTTAATATCGTTCTCGAATACAACGGCACCATATTTATGCAAGCTTTCCATGATATACAAATGAACATTGCTTTCATGCTCGCGCTCATCGGGGCGCAGGCGCTCGATATATTCCTTTACATTTTTTTCGTGCAAAGTTGCCAAACGGGACTCATAAACATCATTGTCCTCATCGGCAGCCTGCTTGGTTTCAGGATCCGCCAGCAATTCAAAATAGCTATCCAGAATATGCTGCGGGATCAGGCGATCCTTTTTCTTTTTGCGACGTTCTTCAATCGGGTCAATCCGGACCGTACGCAGATCAAGATCGGGCATAACACCAAACATATTCATACTGGCCAAACGATATTCGGCATTTGCACCGACACCCGTAATATTGCGACCTGTACGATGTGCCATGTTAAGGGCAATGCTGTATTCGGCGTTATTGGTACTGATCGGCGCCTGAATAACGCCCTTATCATCAAACCAGTTAAAAACTACTGATTGGATTGCTTCAACTTCTTCAGGCTCCGGTGAAACGCCATCATAGGTAATCGCTGTCACATCGTGCATGACAACAGAAATATCCTTATCAACCTTTTCAGGTGAAACTACTTTGCCATGAACCTTGGCATGTTCAGGCAGATCACGCAGACCGCGGGCAAAAAATTCTTTGCCTTTTTCTTCCAGACCACGGCTATCCCCATAGACCAGCACCGAACCTTTATAATGATCGTCATTATAACAACCGGTCACGATGTAAGGCGTACAAAGCGCCGAGTGTTTGATCGCATTTTCACAATGCTGGACCCAAAGACGCGTATTGCCATCTTCGTCCATAATCGGAATGCCGCCCGTACCCTTGACAACTTCAATTTTTGGACGAAGGCTGCGCGGCACTTGCATCGCATCCATATCCTTTTCCATGAAGTACTTCACACGGTTGGTGGCATAGACAGTCTTTTCCTTCATCAGGCCTTTTTGCGCGTAATAGGCAAAGCCGCCCTTGTGGTCATAGTGATCGTGGGTAATCACAAAAGCTTTAATATCATCCCAGTACTGAAGATAATCAGGAACAGCGCCATCAAAATTGGAGTCAGGACCACCCGAGGCAAACGGGAAGTCAATCGCTACGCCCACAGTGCTAATTGAGCCATCCGCTTTAGTGCCACGAGAGAGTGCCAGACCGGCAATACCAATCTGGTCACCAAACTGCTCGATTTTCTTTTCGAAACCACACCCATGCAGTGAACCATAAAGAAATTGCCCCCCCTCTTTCTCCAGTGACGGCGGCGCACTGAAGGGTGAAAGCTTGTCAGCCAGATTGTAATTATAGATGTAATCCATAAACTGCGGGTATTTCCATTCCGCAAAATCACGGTTCGCGCTCTGGGCAAAACCAATTACATTCAAGACTGACGAGGAATCACGTTCATCAATCTTCTCACCCAGAAAACGCGCATCAGCCAAGGTATAGCTATCCTTGCCAGTGCGGAGGAATTCAAGCCTCAAAAGATCGGGGATGCTTTTCGGGTCCACGCCTTGCGGAACATCTTCAGGACGCAAATACATCTGCATCACCAGTTTGGTTTGCGTTTCTTTCAGTGTTACGCCTGCTTCATAGGAAACACCTGACTGCGGATCTGTCGAAACAACAGCCCTGCTGGATGAAAAATCCTTATTGGGCTCAAACGTATTTTTGGTAAAGCCCAGAACACTTTTCAGGTCATCCGCATTCACATGGGAAAAACAAGTTTCAACCGGATAACCATCAACGCCGTTTTTCATGAAACGCGAGGATAACATAAAGCCAAAACCGCCCTTTTGCGCATCCAGACCACGCACAACCAATTCTTCGCCTGTAACTTCTTCTATATAGCAATCCGCCATAATGCGGGCCGCATCTTCTACAGGTCCCTTCTCGCGCAGATGGGTATTCAGGCGGTTTACAGCTTCAAAAACGCGGTTGATTTTTTTACGCATTTCAGTATCGGACGGATCATCACCTCGTTCCTTGCTGAACACCTGATGGGCCTGCACCCACAACTCATCAAGTTCAACCTGATCTTTTTTACCTTTTACAGGAGAGAGCTTAATACGGAGCAAGTTTTGATCCTTGCTTTCGCCATAAGGCAAATGACGCCAGTAGCGCATCGCGACATCTGATGGCGCGCCCTTATCATCAAAAGAGAGTGTGGATTTCAGGCTGGCAATAAGCCCTGAATCCCTGTCGCTTGCCGATCCTGTGAGAATAACAGGGGCGCTTGCGGAACCCTTGCCATTATGGCCCGCAAATCCAAGCTTCCTAAGTATCTCACTCCCAGTCCAACTCATTCCCTGTTTACCTTTTCGATCATTTTCCTTCGAAAATTTATGAGTCGTTTAGTTTACTCAAACTCAGTTCAACTTCATGTCGGCCCGTGCACTACGTGCTTGACGCCATCACTTTCACGCTTTCTGTATCTTTGCAGGGCATCATCACCATGCGCCGCTGTCCATGCGGCTTCATAATCCACACTCAGACCTTGCAGGTCTTTGGGCTCGAATTCCATGACAGCAATATTCAGCAGCTTGCCTCTCAGGCGATCACGCAAGCTCTGCGGTTGCCCTGCTTGTGTAGCCGTCAAATCAGCCTTCTTTGATGGATCAACATACATGAAACCGATCAGCTCGGGGTCAACAGCCCGCCAGTCAATCAAGGTGTGCGCCACATAATTGCCCTTCATGCGGTCAAGTTTTCTCACCACATTGCAACGGCCAGGATCAACCAACTTGTCTGTGATTTCCAGCAAACGCGCACAAGCCAGATAGCTGGCCTTGTCAGGCACATGTGGCTTTTGATCCAGATATTTCTCAACGGTCTTACCCATTGTCACAACAATTTCATGCAGATCCAGCTTGCGATAACGGTCAGCCGGATTTTTGGCCTTCGCATTATATTCGAAGATTTCCATTTCATGCTGGCCGCCATCATAACCACGATTAACCAGACCCACCGCATGAAGCACAGCCCGCAAAACAATCTGGTTATGATGCGGATGGTTTTCCCATCCTTTCTCGACAATCAGACCTTCGACATTGCGATCAAGGAACTCTGTCTGCAATGCCAGATGCGCCTTGGAGCTATAACGCTGCGCCCCTTTGGCCGCAACAAAAGCACGGTTTTTCATGGCCGCCTGACGGATATCAAGAAAATCGACAGTTCCCGACACGTTACCAACACCACGCTCTTTCAAAGCAGGGTCTTGTGCCATTTTATCAAGCTCAATCCTTGCCTTCTCATCATTTTTGACAATGACGCCCGTGTAGAAATTGTTATCCGATGACACGGGATCTTCTGCGTTTTGCGCTTCTTTCAGGAACAAGTGGCCATGTTTGCGTGCCCAATCACCGGCAAGGGCACCGCCCTTGGGATCACAAAGATAGAAGAAACGTTTGGATGCATTAACGGGTAAGTCAGCAGACTCCATGGCCGGCAGAATAAACTTGAGGGCAGATTGCTCCCAAATCGATAAATCACCAAAATGATGATCTTCAAAAATTGCGGAACGCTCGGCAAAATAATCTTCATCGCGCGCCTTGATCTTGCCACGAGCGGCGCTCTGCGCGAAAGCCGCACGGGTTGTCGCCTGCCCTGTTTTCTCCGCCGGATCGCGGCCATCCAGCAAGGGATGGGCAAATCCGCCTTTGGGCTGATACGCAAAAAGCTCCTTCACAAGAGCTTTCGACTTCTGATCATCAAACTGTTCCGTGTACGGCAGGACTTTCTTTTCAAAGTAGTTGTTCAGTCCTTCATGCTGTGCATGTTTGGTCCATCCCGTACATTTGGACGCTATATAAGGAAGCATCAGCTCCTTCAAGCGATCCATACGCGCCAGTTCCTCTGGCGCTCGACGCACCAACACGGGGTGCACCTTTTTATTGTCTATGGGACTGCCTTCCCCTCCGCGCAACCAGTCATCAAGCTGGAAGCGGGCAACAAGGGCGGCAACGGCCAGATCGGTTCTAAAACCGCGCTCGACTACATCGACGATATGCTTGGCAGTTTCCCAAGCACGGTCAGCAAACGGGATATCATCCCCCCTGCTATCAACCACGTCATACAATTTTCCAGGCCCCACATGTTTGCGATGCTCATCGAGCAAACCGCACTGGATCTGGTCACCCAAAATTTCTTCGAGAGCGCCATAACGTGAATAAGCATGATCGCCATGCAACATCATCGCTGCAGAGTCAATCACACGAGGCCCCCACCAGCGTTCAAACGTCCAGTCCTGGAATGTTGCACCTTGGCTGAGGGCATTATCTGTGCGGGTTGAACGGATAGAACCTTCGAAGCCAATAACGCCCATAACACCTTTATCAGGATAAAGACTGCGAGCAATCGCATTCACATTCGCATTTTGTATGCGGTTGGGAAGAACCACACGATTCAAAAGCTCTTCCGCGGCAACGCGGTGCTTTAACCTTTGTGTAGTTTTGTAACCTTCGCCGGTTTCATTCGCAGTAGCGTGCCTGATTTTACCGGCATAGTCATCGGCAAGGGCGTATGCAGCGTATCCGTTCGACATCGCACCGGGAGGAAACACCAGTTTGACACCGCGTGATACTGCATTAACCGCCGCATACGCGACGACAGGTTGCGCCCTCAAACGATCGGCATACTCGCCCTTCTCAGGGGGCTGCGGATCATAGAACAGCGTCTGATTAAAAAAATCGAATGGACAGGTAGGTTTACCGGATAGAATACGCTCGACACGATTGAGAGCGGTATCACTCATACTTCAATCCCCATGTTTCCCAGAACGCGTTTAACTCAGAATCCCTGTTTCTGACGGATTTTTTTAATTTTGCTACTGTGTGGGGCTTAAAACTCATGCCACTTCCAGATATCAGTTCGTCAGATTTAGGGGCAGTATAGGAAATGGGTTAGCAGGGTGCAACAAACGATTGCCCCAAACGGCAAAGTTTAAGCAGATTTTTTTGATAATTTTTATGGGGCGGCAAAAGCTTAAGTTAGACCATCATTTTTAATAACCACAGAAAGAAGCCTTCAGCTACATCTCCTGAATCCCTTCGACTCCCGCAGTCTTTAAGAGGGCATTTCGTGCTGCAGCAGAGAAATTCCAGCCCCCCGGTACCGTGACCTCGGCCAAAACACTGTCCCTAATTGGTACATAAATCCGGACCTGAACCTTGCCCTTACCTTCTACTTTCAGGATCTCGTTCAAGGAATTCAGAGGCTTATCAGATGAAATATGGATATGAACCTCCTTGAGGCGGCTTGCAAGGGTTTCCTCCAGTGGCTTTACATCCTGCCCCGTGAAGCGAATCTGCTCATCACGATGCTCCGCCATAACCTTCAACAGGAGCGTCTGACCTTCTTCAAGGTAATCACGGGCACGGCTCAGTGTTTCGGAAAACAGCATAACCTCAAAAATCCCTGCTGCATCCGAAAGCTGGAGGAAGGCGAATTTATTACCGCTCTTCTGGGAAACCTTGATGTTTTTCTTTAAAAGAACACCCGCCATATCGACCAAAACGCTCCCACGGCTGCTAACCATTTCCTGAACCTGCGCCGTATTCACAATATTCATACGTTCGAGTTGAGCCGACTTTGTATCCAGCGGATGGGCCGATAGGTAAAAACCGACAGCATCAAATTCATGTGATAATTTTTCAAGCGGATCCCACTCAGGAACATCCGGTAATTCAGGCATCAGCGATGTTGTCTGGCTATCACCACCACCAAACAAACTGGTTTGACCGCTGGCACGTTCGGCAGCCAATGATTGAGCATGACGCAACATGATTTCTGCCGCTGCATGGGCTTGCGCCCGCTTTATCCCTAAAGACTCGAAAGCGCCTGCCGATGATAATTGCTCAAACTGGCGTCGGTTCATCAGGCCCGCATCCAGACGGCTTGCCAGATCAGCCAGAGATTTATAGACGCCGCCCTTCTGTCGTTCGGCAATCAGTCCTTCCATAGCCTGGACACCGATCCCCTTGAGAGCTGCCAACGCATAGCGCACAGCTTTGCCTTCAACTGCGAATTCGACTTGTGATTTATTGATATCGGGTGGCAAGAGCGGAATACCCATCTTATCAAGCTCTTGCTTAAAGACAGCCAGTTTATCGGTATTCCCCATATCAAGCGACATGGAAGCCGCCATAAACTCCACCGGATAATTTGCTTTCAGCCAACCCGTCCAGTAGGAAATCAGGGCATAGGCAGCAGCATGCGATTTATTAAAACCATAGCCCGCAAATTTATCAATCTGGTCAAAGATTTCAGAGGCTCGCTCAGGTGTGACCTGACTATGCTCGACTGCACCATCGACAAATTTCTGGCGCTGCGCGTGCATTTCTGCCTGAATCTTTTTACCCATGGCACGACGGAGCAAATCGGCACCACCAAGCGTATAACCCGAAAGGGCCTGCGCGGCTTGCATCACCTGTTCCTGATAGACCATAATCCCGTAGGTTTCTTCAAGATAAGGCTTCAGTTTCGGATGCATATAATCCGGTTCGGAGCGCCCCTCCTTGATCTCGATATAGCGCGGGATATTATCCATCGGTCCCGGACGATAGAGCGCCACCAGAGCGATGATATCTTCGAAACGGTTTGGGCGCATGCTCATCAGCGTGGCACGCATGCCCGCACTTTCCACCTGAAAGACACCGACAGTCTTGCCTTCGCTCAATAATTTGTAGGTTTTGGCATCATCCAGCGGCACCCGCAGGATATCGATATCCTCACCTGTCGATGCCCTGATATATTCAACAGCCTTCTGCACAACCGTCATGGTCTTGAGGCCGAGGAAATCGAACTTCAGCAAACCGGCCTGTTCGATATATTTCATATTGAACTGGGTCACCGGCATATCCGATGACGGATCGCGGTAAACCGGCAATAATTCTTCGAGAGCCTGACCGCTGATCACCACACCGGCGGCGTGGGTTGAAGCATGGCGGTAGAGCCCTTCCAACTGTAAAGCAATATCAATCAGCTTGGCTGTGGTTTCTTCGCGGTCACGTTCAGCCCTCAGATCGGCATCCTGCTCCAGTGCTTCTTCAAGAGTAATCGGGTTTGCCGGATTGTTAGGAATCATTTTGGCAATACGGTCAACCTGACCATAAGGCATTTGCAAAACCCGCCCGACGTCACGCACCACAGCGCGGGCTTTAAGCTGACCAAAGGTAATAATCTGTGCCACGCGGTCGCTGCCGTAGTGATTGCGCACATACTGGATCACTTCATCACGGCGATCCTGACAGAAGTCCACATCGAAATCCGGCATGGACACACGTTCCGGATTCAAGAACCGTTCGAATAGCAGGTTAAAGCGCAGGGGATCAAGATCGGTAATTTTCAACGCCCATGCAACCAGAGAGCCCGCACCCGACCCCCTGCCCGGCCCAACCGGAATATTATGCTCCTTGGCCCATTTGATAAAATCGGAAACAATCAGGAAGTAACCGGGGAAACCCATCTTGATGATCGTATCAAGCTCGAATTGCAGCCGGTCATGATAAGGTTTGGCCACTTCGATACGGGCGGCTTCATCCATGCCTTCGGTAAAGACAAAATTTTTAAGCCGCCACTGCAAACCCGCTTTTGATTGCGCTACCAATTCATCCGTTTCATTAAGGCCACTTTCTGTCTGGAAAGGCGGTAACATCGGATTAATAGGCTTCAACAGGTAACTGCAACGCTGGGCAATTACCAACGTATTATTGATAGCCTCGGGTAAATCCTCAAAGAGTTCAATCATCTCTTCGGGTGTTTTGAAATAGTGCTCGGGCGTGACACGGCGACGATCGGCCTCGGTGACATAGCGCCCTTCTGCAATGCACAGCAAGGCATCATGTGCCTCGTACATATCCCGCTTTTCAAAATAGCAATCATTTGTCGCTACCAAGGGGATATCATGTTTGTAGGCAAGATCAACCAGATCTTCTTCGATGCGGTCTTCTTCCGGCCAGCCATGACGCTGGATTTCAATATAAAGGCGGTCTTTAAAAATTTTCTTGAGGCGATTGAGGGACTCTTCGGCCTGCTTCGGTTGGTTATGAAGCAGATATTGCCCCACCGGACCTTTGATGCCGCCAGTAAGGCAGATAATTCCCTTCGCAAAAGGTTCGATTTTTTCCCAAACGATATGCGGTTTTTCATTAGCCTGCATTTCCATGAAGGAACGGCTGATCAGCACGCACAGATTTTTGTAACCTTCCTGCGTCTGCGCCAGCAACACAAGCTGATGCCCTTCCAGACCCAATTCCATCTGACAGCCTAGAATGGGCTGGATGCCGCCTTTTGCCGCTTCAATAGAAAATTCCAGCGCCCCAAACATATTGGCGGTATCTGTAATCGCTGCCGCCGGCATACCGTATTTCTGGCAAAGCTTTACAATACTCTTGGCCCTGATGGCCCCTTCCGCCAAGGAAAAGGCAGAAT
This sequence comes from Micavibrio sp., assembly GCA_046294845.1. Lineage (GTDB taxonomy): Bacteria > Pseudomonadota > Alphaproteobacteria > Micavibrionales > Micavibrionaceae > Micavibrio_C. Next base: position 1,734,340 of record JBKBNU010000001.1, read on the forward strand.
GGGTGTGCAAATGGACAAATTGTGCGGGCTTGTCGGACATGAGGGCATTAAAGACGAAAAACGGCAGAAAACCAAGGCTTCAAAGCTATTTGGCTGCAAAAAACCCTTAATAAACCAGCAAGCGCCCGCCTTTGAGTTCAAAGATGCGGTCCATCTTCTCGGCCAGATCAAGATTATGTGTGGCCACGATCGCACCGATCCCTGTGGTTTTAACCAACTCGACCAGTATTTCAAAAACATCGGCAGCCGTTTGCGGATCAAGATTGCCCGTGGGTTCATCAGCCAGAAGCAATTTGGGACTATTCGCGAGAGCTCGTGCAATCGCTACACGTTGTTGCTCCCCCCCTGACAAACGCGCCGGACGGTGGGTCAAGCGATGCCCCAAACCCAGAGCTGTCAGTAATTTTTGACCATACGCCTGGGCATCCTTGCGTGACTTACCGGCAATCATCTGCGGCAAGACCACATTTTCAAGCGCTGAAAATTCAGGCAGCAGATAATGGAATTGATAAACAAAGCCGATAAATTCACGGCGCAGCAATGTACGTTGCTGATCATTCTGGCCACTAACTTCGGTGCCATTAATCCGGATGCTGCCCTTTGTGGGTGAATCCAGCAAGCCAATCATTTGCAGTAATGTCGATTTACCGGCACCGCTGGGCCCGACCAACGCAACCATCTCGCCCTTTTCAATCGCCAGATTGAGATCGTGCAAAACTGTCAGGGTTTCCCCGCCTTGGGAGAAGGTACGCTGCAAGCCCTGCACTTCAAGAAGCTTGGTGGAGGCGACAACTTCGGGTTTGAAGGCGGTTTGGTTATTACTCATAGCGTAGAGCCTCCACCGGATCGAGGCGGGCCGCCCGCCATGCCGGATAGATCGTTGCCAAAATAGACAAGGTAAAGGCCATGCCAATAATCACGATAACCTCTTCCCATTCGACAATTGCAGGCAATTTGGAAAGGAAATAGATTTCTTCGGAAAAGAGATCCGTACCGGACAGGCTTTGAATCCATTGACGGATGCTTTCAATGTTCAGGGCAAACATAATACCCGCCAAAGCGCCGACAGCCGTGCCTACCAAGCCGATGCTGGCACCCGTCATCATAAAAATACGCATCATGCTGCCCCGTGTGGCTCCCATGGTCCGCATAATGGCGATATCCCTGCCCTTATCCTTGACCAGCATAATCATCGACGAAATGATATTGAAGGCCGCCACCAGAATAATCATGGTCAGGATCAGGAACATCACGTTGCGTTCAACCTGAAGCGCCGTAAAGAAACTGCCGTTCATATCGCGCCAGTCATAAACGCTGGCTTCACCGTCAATCGCTGTAGCTACGCGGCGACGAACATCCGCCACATGGGCAGGATCCTTGGTAATAATTTCCAGCGAGGATACACCTTCCGGCATCTGGAAGAATATTTGGGCACTGTCGAGCGGCATAAATACAAAACTGCTGTCATATTCAAACATGCCGACATCAAAAATCATCGCAATCTTAAATGTACGGGAACGCGGAATAGTGCCAAAAGGCCCTGCTTTGCCTTTCGGGGCCAGCAGGGTAATGGGATCACCCACGATCAAGCCATATTTCTGGGCCATCTTGACACCGATAGCCACATTACCATCCGTGAAGTCACCCATATTACCCGAGGTAATCGATGTCGAGATAATCGGTTTGTGAGCGAAATCAACCGCTCGCATGCCGCGCACCATCGCCCCTGAAGCATGACCGTTTACAGTCACCAAAACCTGACTTTCAATCAACGGCGATACAGACTCAACCCCTTCGATTTCGGAGAGGTGCAGAGCCATAACGTTATAATCCTGCAGGGGAGTGCTGTTATAGACACTCAGATGTCCGTTCAAGCCCAGAATACGGCTGATCAACTCATAACGAAAACCGTTCATCACAGACATGACGATAATCAGCGTGGCCACGCCCAGCATAATCCCCAAAAAGGAAAAGCCAGCGATAACCGACACAAAACCTTCAGCCTTGCGCGCGCGAAGATATCGTCCTGCCATCATGAATTCGAACGGTGAAACCATCAGTAAGACTTTCCGATCAGGACTTTCCTGCCTTCATTTTCAAAAGGCATACAGCGATGGGAAACCGAATGATCGCCTTTGAGCTTTTTGAAGCCTTCGGCATCTTTCAAGCTGACATCACTATCGATCCGGCAGAAGCCCACGCCCCCTTCACTGAAGAAGGAATCTATATCAGCCAGTGTTTTCACATCATGAATGTGGGAACGGCAGAAATCGCGGTTACGTTTCAACATATCGGCCTGCATCGTATCCAGAACCGATTGAACCGTGTTGGCGAATTCATCATTGGAAAGCGTCACTTTGGATTCTTTACCCAGATCCCGACGGACATAGGTCAGTTTACCTTCATCCATTTCACGCTGGCCGATTTCAACGCGCACAGGAATACCCTTCTTGATTGCCGACCACATTTTATCGCTGGAGCGTGCATCGGTGACATCAAGCTGGACACGGATACCCATGGACCTCAAACGGGCGGCCAGTTTCTGGCAATGTTCGATTACTGCCGAACCGTCATCACGAACGATCGGAATGATCGCCACCTGATAAGGAGCAACTTTCGGCGGCATAACCATGCCGTCATCGTCGGCATGAGACATGATCAACCCGCCGACAGAGCGCGTCGAGAAACCCCATGATGTTGTGTGACACAAATGCATCTGGCCATCCGTACCCTGATACTGGATATTAAACGACTTGGCGAAATGCTGGCCCAGATTGTGGGATGTACAGGCTTGGAGTGCTTTACCATCTTGCATCATGGCTTCAATCGTGATGCTGTTATCGGCACCAGGGAAACGCTCATCAGCGGTCTTCTCGCCTTTGATGCCGCCAATGGCCAGATAGTTTTCGTAGACGTCATTATAGACATCCAGCATCTTGAGCATATCGGCGTAAGCCTCTTCCTTGGTTGCAAAGGCATTATGCCCTTCCTGCCACAAGAATTCGGTCGTGCGCAGGAACATACGCGGACGCATTTCCCAACGCATGACGTTGGCCCACTGGTTCAGCAATAACGGCAAATCACGATAGGATTGCACCCATTTGGCCATCGAATCGCCAATAATGGTTTCCGATGTTGGACGGATGATAAAGGGCTCTTCCAGTTCTGCTTCCGGCGCAGGGATCAAACCACCATTCGGACCTTTCTCAAGACGGTGGTGTGTTACCACAGCGCATTCCTTGGCAAAGCCGTCAATATGTTCGGCTTCCTTACTGATAAATGATAAAGGGATCAGCAAGGGGAAGTAGGCATTCTGCACCCCCTGCTCCTTGATTTTATCATCAAGCGCACGCTGGATATTCTCCCACAAGGCATAACCATGCGGACGGATAACCATACAACCGCGCACAGGTGAATTTTCCGAAAGGTCTGCGGCACGCACAACGGCCTGATACCACTCAGGGAAATTTTCTTCACGCGTAGGCGTTACTGCCGTTTTGGCTTTTTTATTTTCTGTTTTTTGTTGTGCTTGTGCGGTCATTTCCTAATATCCTTCGCCCCAAATAATTTCTTCTTTCTTATCCTGCTGTTCTGCGGATTTGGTTGGTGTCACCGGCTCTTCCGGTGCTGCCGCGCCTAGTACTTCTGGCACCTCTGCCGCAGGAGCAACCGTTGGTAATTGCAGTGGCTTCTCGCTGGTCTCCGGCACAACGGTCGTTGCCGGAAGATTTTCGGGATCACCGCAAACTACTGCCGTCTGCGCGGAATAATCCTGACCGTTATAGGTCACATGACCATTACGGTGAATTTCGATCATGCCGAGCTCGCTTTTCATTTCTACACCCGCTTGTTGGATGCCAATCTTCTCGGCCACATCAACTGTCAGCGGAATACGTATAACATCGGGAACAACGGACGGTGCATATGTCAGATCAGCCGGAACAACAGCTTTTCCTTGAACATCCACACCTGCACGGTAGGCAACATCATCTGTTACCACATGCTGGGCCCTTAACTTGCAAAGAGCATTGTCATTCTGCGCTTTTGCAGGGGTAATAGCCACGACAGCCATAAACAAGCCCAATGATAATATTCCAGTTTTGTTCATTTATTCATGTCCTCTGCCATTTGCCTTGCCGCGTCATGAAAACTGATAATTTCCACTTTTACAAGAATATAGATAATCACCCAGATTATGGCCGATATTATGGCAGTCGCCACAAATTTTTGTTTCAAGCGCGGGTTTGCGGGCGCGCTCGGGGCATGCCCGAGTTGTGGATTTTCCTCGGGTTTATTACCCCATGGCAGGACAGCAAACAAAACCGTCCAGTACGTAATAAAATAGACAAAGATACCTGATACCCAACTCATACCCGCACCACATGGACTGTTGTCTTGGGTTTAATCCCCAGAACGACCTGAATAAATCGTCTGACCCCTATCCTGACTTCTTCGTGGACGGCGTGATCATCATAAAGATCCTCGCGTACCATATCGGCCAGCGTATCTTCGATTTCACCCATCAAATCCATCATGATGCGCTTTTCTTCAGGGTTATCTTCATCGAGAAGGCCCACTGTCGAAATTTGCGGATCGGCTATCAAGTCACCGCGCCCGTTGATCACCAGCGTCACATGGACAGTACCGCTGAATTGCAATTTGCGGCGTTCGGTAATCGAAGTGTGGTTCGAGCTGATAATCCGGCTTTTCTCAACCGCGAGCAACCCTGTCGGCACATGGTCAATCACTTCGGGAACTGCAGGACCCAGACAAATCACCGATCCGTTATTGGGGACGATGACATGGGGAACCTGACATTTGCGGGCAAGCTCGGCCTGGGCTTCGAGCATAACTCTTTCACCATGCACAGGCACAACCAGACGGGGTTTCACCCATCCCAGCATATCGGCAATTTCATCACGGCACGGATGACCGGAAACATGGATGCAATGCTCTGTATCGTTGGGTGTAACGACATGAACACCGGCAGCACTTAAGTTATTTCTAACGGTATTGATTTCTTTCTCGTTCCCGGGGATCGCCCGTGAGGAGAATATAACCGTATCACCACGGCCAAACGAAATATCCTGATGATCACCACGCGCGATACGGGCCAAAGCTGCCCGCGCTTCGCCCTGTGATCCGGTGACAATCATCACCTGTTTTTCTTCGGGCAGATAGCCAATTTCCTCATCACTAATAAAATCGGGTATATCGCGCAGGTAACCGCAATCAACCGCCGAAGACACCATCGAATGAAGCGAGCGCCCCACCAACGCCACACGGCGGTCAGAAGCCTGCGCTGCCTTTACGATGCTTTGCACGCGCGCGATGTTGGAGGCAAAAATTGTAATACCTATCCGGCCCTTACATTCCCTAAATAGCTTGGCAAGGCCTTTTTCGACTTCGGCTTCACTGCCTGTGCGGCCATTGACTTCAGCATTTGTGGAATCACCAACATAAGCCAGAACGCCCTTTTTTCCGATTTCACGGATGGCATCGGCGTCAGTCCCCTTGCCCAACACAGGTGTCGGGTCCAAATTCCAGTCACCACTATGGAATACATTTCCTGCCTTGGTTTCGATCAGCAAAGCCGCCGTATCGGGAATAGAATGGGATACATTGATGAATTGCAGACCAAAAGCCCCTGCTTTTGTACCCTTGCCCGCATTTATAATATGAATTTGCGCTTCACGGCTTGCCGGCACTTCATCAATCTTGCGTTTGAGAACAGAGGCCGTGAACTCGGTGCAATATATCGGGCATTTCAAACGTGGCCAGAGATGAGCCACAGCCCCGATGTGGTCTTCGTGCGCATGGGTAATCACCAGACCTACCAAATCCTTGCGGAAAGGTTCAATAAAAGCCGGATCAGGTAGAACAATATCAATTCCCGGCAGACGTTCATCGGCAAAACCCATACCACAATCAACAGCCAGCCATTGCCCGTTATAAGCATAAAGGTTGAAGTTAACGCCGAATTGTTCACTTCCGCCCAAAGGAATGAAATAAATCTGGTCGGGATCAAGTCCCAAATCTGTAGCAGGTACTTTCGAAGCCATTCTTAATGCAATCTATGTGGTGCGTTTTCCGGTTCCTCAAAATAGATTTCACCGGCTCTAATAACAATTTTTTTATCCTCGGACACCTCGAGAATAAGGCCACCTGCCTCATCAATATCGCGGAAAATTCCTTTTTCCTCACGCTGCGGCAAGCGGGCAATCAGTTTATGACCGACACCATGAGCCTGTGCCAGCCAGGATTTGCGGATCGGGGCAAAACCTTCGGCTTTCCAAGCCAGATAGTAAAGGTCGAGATAATGCAAAACCCTGTCACGGAACGGATGTACCGCAAGACGCACATCGCCCGCAACTTCTTTGACGCATACACGCCCTTCCGGTGCAGACAGGACATTGACACCAATCCCGATAGCCAGATGGCCCACCAACCCTTTGGGCGAAAGTTCACTTTCCAGCAAAATGCCCGCGCATTTTTTACCGTCGATCATCACATCGTTCGGCCATTTCAGGGTCTTTTTGTGACCTTCGGCCATAAATTCGTCAATCGCCGCAGAAACCGCCAGCCCGACCACAAAAGAAATCTGCCCTGCCAAATCCGCTGTGCAAAGCGGGCGCATCAGGACCGACATATGCAGGTTACCCATCGGCGAGAACCATTCATTGCCGTGACGGCCACGGCCTTCGGATTGGGTCAAGGCTTGAATAACCAGACCTTCGTCAGCACCTTCAAGGGCACGGTCTTTAACCATGTCCTGTGTCGAAGGTAGAACGGCAAAGTTCTCTATTTTCCAGTTAATCGTCATCCTGTGAACAAGGCGCTCGCCGTGTGACGTGCTGTATCAACCAGCAAGTTTGGCTTCAATATGTAGAAAAGGACAAAAGCCACGCTTAAGGCAATCAGGGCACGACGGGCAAAGACTGACGGGCAATCGAGAGCTTCTTGCACCTGATCAAAGAACATAACCTTGATAATACGCAGGTAATAATAAGCCGCCACGACCGAGCAAATGACCCCAATCACCGCTAGTGTGAAGAAGCCCGCCGAAACGGCAGCCTGAAACACCAGCAATTTACCAAAGAAACCGGCCATCGGCGGAATACCGCTCATCGAGAACAGTAAAATCGCCATGGCATAGGCAAGAGCCGGATGCGTTTGCGACAAGCCCGAAAGATCATCAATCGATTCTACCGAACGCCCATCACGGCGCATGCAAAGGATTACAGCAAATACGCCAATCGACATCACCATATAGATGGCCATGTAGAACAGAACAGCTGAAGCCCCTTGCGGTGTTCCGGCAATAATCCCGACCAGAGCATAACCCATATTGCCGATGGAGCTATAGGCCATGAGGCGTTTGATATTATTCTGGACCAGGCCTGCCAATGCCGACCAGATCATGGAAGCCGCTGCGAGGAACCAGATGATTTGCTGCCAATGTTCGCTCAGACCGCTAAAGGGTCCGTAGAGCAATTGCATCAACAAAGCGATCGCCGCAATTTTCGGCACGATTGCAAAGAAAGCAGTCACAGATGTGGGCGCCCCTTCATAAACATCCGGTGTCCACATATGGAACGGTACAGCCGAAATTTTGAAGGCAATAGCCACCAATACAAAAACCATTCCGACCATGAAACCCAGTGGCACATGATCAAGACCAGCCATGCTGCCTGCGATTTTCATGTAATCAAGCGTTCCGGCAAAGCCATAAACCATCGAGATACCGAACAGAAGCATCCCCGAAGCCAACGATCCGAGAACAAAGTATTTAAGGCCTGCTTCTGACGAGCGTGCATTATCACGACGGAAAGCTGCCAAGACATACAGTGCCAAGGATTGTAGTTCCAAGCCCACATACATGGAGAGCAGATTATTCGAAGAAACCATAATCATCATCCCGACGCCGGATAGCAGAACGAGAATGGGATATTCAAAACAGATAATTATTTCTTCGTACAAATAGCGGACAGACAAAGCTACTGTTGCCATCAAACCGGCGAGGATCAGCAACTTTACAAAGCCGATAAACGGATTCAGACGAAACATATCATTCAGAACCGTGCGGTCATCCCAACTAACCCCCAAAAGGAACATCCCTGTGATGGCGAAGGTGCAAACCACGGACCAACTTATAAAAGATGTCGACTGGTTGCCGCGAGCGACACCCGCCACCAGCAAAACCATACCGGCCAGCGCCATGAAAATTTCCGGAAATACCGGTGTCAGTTCCATAAGACTAAAATTACTCATCTGTATTCACCTCGGGCATCGGCATAGAAACATCTTCCACCGGATTATCTGTACTTTCCTTGCTGGCAGCCGCCGCAAGGCTGATTTCATAGTTCGAGAGCAATTTTTCTACCGAGGGCGATATACGCTCCATCACATAGCCGGGTGAAACACCCAGAAAAATAACCAACACTACAAACGGAACAAAAATCAGGAACTCGCGCTTATCAAGATCCGGCATCGCAGCAGCATCAGCGTTAACTTGCGGACCAAAGACAACACGGCGGTAAAGCACCAGCATATAGGCGGCGCCCAAGACCACACCGGTTGTGGCAAATAATGCCACCATGGTATCAACCTTGAATGCGCCCAACAGGGACAAGAATTCACCCACAAAGCCGGATGTCCCCGGCAAGCCCACCGAACCCAGCATCATCACCATAAAGACAGTGGCATATTTGGGCATATTCTTGACCAAACCACCATAACGGGCGATCTCGCGCGTATGAAGACGGTCATAAACCACACCCACGCACAAGAAGAGCGCACCAGAAATGATCCCATGGCTGATCATTTGGAAGATGCCGCCTTCGACCCCCTGCACTGTTGCTGTAAAAATACCCAAGGTCACAAAACCCATGTGGGCAACAGAGGAATAGGCAATCATCTTCTTCATGTCTTCCTGAACCAAAGCCACGAGCGATGTATAAATAATCGCAATGACGGAAAGCCAGAAGACCATATCCGCAAAATAGGCCGAGGCCTCAGGGAACATCGGCAGTGAAAACCGCAGGAAGCCGTAGCCCCCCATCTTTAGGAGAACACCCGCCAGAATAACCGAACCTGCTGTCGGCGCTTCGACGTGGGCATCAGGCAACCATGTGTGCACAGGCCACATCGGCATCTTCACAGCAAAGCTTGCGAAGCAGGCAAGCCACAGCCACATCTGGATATCACGCGCCACCGGATTGGCCATCAAGGTCGGAATATCCGTGGTCCCTGCCTGAAAATACAGGGTCAGAATCGCGACCAGCATCAAAACCGAACCCAGCAAGGTATAAAGAAACAGCTTGAAGGCCGAATAAACACGACGGACACCGCCCCAGATACCAATGATCAGGAACATCGGGATCAGGACAGCTTCGAAGAAAACATAGAACAGAACGGTATCAAGGGCACAGAACGTGCCGATCATGAATGTTTCAAGGACAAGGAACGCAATCATATATTCCTTAACCCTATGCTCGATAGATTTCCAGCTTGCCAGAATGCAAACAGGTGTCAGGAATGCCGACAACACCACAAAGAAGAGCGATATGCCATCGACCCCCATGTGATAGCCAATTCCGAGTTCCTTGAACCACATATTTTTTTCAACAAACTGGAATTCGGCGCTTCCCGCCTCGAACTTCACCATCATGAAGAGGGAAAGAACAAAGGTGAAGATCGAGGCATACAGCGCCGCAAAGCGGGCATTGCGCGCCACCAGAGCTTCATCCCCTCTGATCATCATAACAAAGACAGCCCCCACCAAAGGCAGGAACGTCATCAGGGAAAGTATCGGGAAATCAACCATAACTACTCTCTTACAAACCTACGGTCACGCGGTAAATCAGCCATGAAGCAAGGCCTATCAGGCCCACCATCATGATAAAGGCATACTGGTACATAAAGCCGGATTGGGTACGGCTCAAAACACCACCCAGACGTTTGGAAAGTGACGACATCCCGTCAGGTCCCCATCCATCAATCAGTTTGCCATCGCCAGCCTTCCAGAAGAAACGGCCCCAGACGAACGCACGCTGCACAAATACGCGTTCATAAATCTCGTCAAAGAACCATTTATTGAAGAAGAGCTTATGGAACGGCGCAAACAGGCGGGCAATTTTGGCGGCCAACCCTTCTTGCCACATATAAACGACATAGGCGAGGAAGATACCCAGAACCCCTACCACAATCGGAAGATACTTCACCCATTTTGGCACATGGTGGGCAGCCTCTACTGTATCATTTTCCGGCAGAACTTTCAGGCTTTCACCCCAGAATTCATGACGGCTGAACATAACAACATCTTCATCACCGTGAGGGGCAGATTCTGCATGATGCGCATCCTCTGCCTTTTTGTGCTCGACAGATTCATCCTTTTTGAATTCAACCTTATCAGCAGTGACTTCCACATGGCTGGTTGCGACTTCAGGACTGCCAACAAACGGTTGATAGAAGATATTACCGGCAACCAGGGCCCCTGTGGCCAGCACAACCAACGGCGAAATCATAATGGTTGGAGATTCATGAACGTGCGCCATCACATGTTCATCGGCACGAGGCTGACCGTGGAAGGTCATCAGAATCAAACGCCAGCTATAGAAGGCCGTCATCAAAGCTGCTGCAATCCCCATCCAGAAGGCATAGGTCCCAAACCAACTATGGTCGGCAAAGGCTGCCTCCAGAATAATATCCTTGGAATAGAAACCGGCGAAGAACGGAATACCTGCCAGCGCCAATGAGCCAATCCACATCATGACATATGTTGTCGGGATCAGTTTATAGATACCGCCCATCTTGCGCATATCCTGTTCATCGGACATGGCATGAATGACGGAGCCAGCACCCAAGAACAACAGTGCCTTGAAGAAAGCATGGGTCATCAAATGGAACATTGCCGCACCATAGGCAGACACACCCAAGGCAAAGAACATATAGCCCAATTGCGACATCGTTGAATAAGCAATCACACGCTTGATATCAAACTGTGTCAGGCCGATTGTAGCCGCCACAAACGCCGTTGTCGCCCCCACAACGGTGACCACCATCAAGGCTGTCGGCGCGTATTCAAAAACGGGCGAGAAACGGGCTACAAGGAACACGCCCGCTGTCACCATCGTAGCGGCATGGATCAGTGCCGAAACAGGCGTCGGACCTTCCATCGCGTCCGGTAACCATGTATGCAACCCAAGTTGCGCCGATTTACCAACTGCGCCCATAAACAGCAGCAAGCAAATCAGTGTAATCGCATGAACCTCAAAACCGAGGAACATATAGGTTACATCAGCCATTTCGGGCGCTTTTTCAAAAATCTCGGAGAAAGAAATCGTACCGAAGATTGCAAAGGTTGCCATCGCCCCCAGTGCCAGACCAAAGTCGCCCACGCGGTTGACGATAAAGGCTTTCACCGCTGCCGCATTCGCAGAAGGTTTGTGGTTCCAGAAACCGATCAGCAGATAGGAAGCCAGGCCCACCCCTTCCCAGCCGAAAAATAGCTGGAGCAGGTTATCGGACGTCACCAGCATCAGCATGGCAAAAGTAAACAAGGCCAGATAGGACATGAAACGCCCTTTGGCCGGATCATGGCTCATATAGCCTACCGAATACACATGGACACAAGCCGACACGATATTAATGACACACATCATCACCACAGTCAGTTGGTCGATACGCAAACTCCAGCTAGCGGAAAAATCGCCGGATGTAATCCAGTTTGCCAGCGGAATGATCCTGACATGTCCCGCCAGCCCCACATCTAAAAACAAAACGCAGGACATAAAGGCTGCGATAATCACCGCCGCACAAGTAACGAACTGACACCCTTTATCCGTGATCTGCTTACCGAACAGGAAAGCAATCAGGAAGGCAACCAGCGATGGGAAAACAGCAAGCAGTTCCATGAAAAATTACCCTTTCAGGGATGAAATATCTTCGACGGCAATACTGCCGCGGTTACGGAAGAAAATAACGAGGATCGCCAAACCAATAGCTGCCTCGGCGGCGGCTACTGTCAGGATAAACATGGCAAAAACCTGCCCCGACAGATCGTTCAGGAAGGACGAGAATGAAATGAAATTGATATTGACGGCCAACAGCATCAGCTCGATGGACATCAGAATAACAATCACGTTTTTTCTGTTCAGGAAAATTCCGAAGACGCCGAGCGTAAACAGAATAGCAGCAAGAGTAAGATAGTGTGACAGGCCAATTTCCATTTTAAACCCCTGTATTCGATGTAACCTTCTGGATTTCCAGCACATCCTGCGGGCGGCGGGCATTTTGCACCGATACCTTTTGGCGGCGTACATCCGGACGGTAACGATGCGTCAGAACAATCGCACCAATCATGGCCACGAACAGCACAAGGCCGGCAGACTGGAAGGCAAACACGTAATCGGTATAGATCAAACGACCCAGAGCCTCTGTGTTTGAAACACCCTCAACAACAGGTGCGGAAATGTTTTCGGGCGCCACAGGCGAAAACTGCCACGCGCCAAAGATGGAAATCAGTTCGAGCAGTAAAATGCCCCCGATCACCGAGGCCAGCGGCACATGTTTCATCACACCCTTACGCAGCTCTGCAAAACTGATATCCAGCATCATCACCACAAACAGGAATAAAACGGCCACCGCACCGACATAGACGATAACCAATATCATCGCGATGAACTCGGCCCCCAGCAGGACAAACAGTCCCGAGGCATTAAAGAAAGCCAGAATAAGGAAAAGAACGGAATGTACGGGGTTACGGGCCGTAATAACCATCAAGGCACTAAAGACCAGAACGCTCGCGAACATATAAAAGGCTAACGCTGAAAACATGCTTATCCTTCAATTTATCAGACAAGGTGGAGGGCCAAAACGTCCTTTGAAAAGACTCCCCCCATCAGGAGCCTATACTTCTAATATGCCTCACCTCGTTCCGCAAGCGCCCTCAGAGCAAAAAAACGACAAAAATCCCCTATTTATTAAGACGTTACCCTATTGCCTTTTTTGCCAAAAAAGTAAAAATGACGAGACCTAACCAGTCTTCTCCGAAAGGACTTTCCTGTGAAATCCCTACTCCTTGCGTTAACCGTTCTGCTTTTCGGTATTGCACCCTTAGCAGCCCCTGCCGCCGCGCAAGATAATGGCGGCAGACTTGCCTTGACTGTGGGATATTTCGATATCTTTGATGACGATGAAGCCCTTGATGTAGGGGTTGAATATCGGTCTGGAACCCCTTGTTTTTGGCAAATAAAACCATTTATCACCGGTCATATAAATTCCGAAGGTTCCGCTTATGCTCTGGGGGGCATTTACGGGGATATCGGTCTGTCTGATGAGTGGACACTCACCCCCAGCCTTGGTGCAGGACTTTATGGCGATGGCGAGGGTAAAGATTTGGGACACACGCTGGTTTTTCGTACGCAAGTTGAGTTAGGCTATAGTTTCCAGAATGGTTCCAGATTGGCCGGTGCACTTTCACACATGTCCAATGGTGGGTTGGATAGCCATAATCCTGGAACAGAGATGCTTACCGTCAACTACTCTTTCCCCCTGCAATGGTTTCAATCGCCTGAATAAGAATGCGCCTGACCAAGAGGCGCATCTTCTCATGGGAATAAAGAGACAAGGCTCTTAGCGATATACGGCATCCGCTGCCAGGTTAGCAGCAATCTGGGCTTCCCAGCGATCACCATTCGAAAGCAGCTTGTCCTTGTTGTAGTACAGCTCTTCCCTTGTCTCTGTAGCGAATTCAAAATTCGGCCCTTCGACGATGGCATCCACCGGACAGGCTTCCTGACACAGACCACAATAAATGCACTTGGTCATATCGATATCATAACGTGTGGTCCGGCGACTGCCGTCATCACGCGGTTCGGCCTCGATAGTAATAGCTTGTGCCGGACAAATCGCTTCGCACAACTTACAGGCAATGCAGCGCTCTTCACCGTTCGGGTAGCGGCGTAATGCATGTTCGCCACGGAAGCGCGGGCTGATTGGTCCCTTTTCAAAAGGATAGTTAATCGTCACACGCGGCTTGAACATATACTTGAACGTCAAGGCCATGCCCTTAACGATCTCTGAAAGAAGAAACGAATTTATAAATTGCGCACTCATCTTGTTCTCACTTGTCCCCTCGATAAGCCGGATAGCGACTGCGTGCTATACGGGCCCGTCTAATGGCTCTGGTACTAAAGGGCCGGAAACGCGGTCCTTCATTTGTAAAAAAGTCCCGTTGTATGCGACGGCGACGGCTTTTGACCCCCGCACAATCATTAAACACACACGCCAAAACCGCTACTTCCAACGCTGTTGCCTTATTATCGTTGGCAACCGCGTCCAATTCTTCTGCAAGGATCATCATGGTAAAGCATCAAACATCATTAATGAGCCAGCGACCACCAGAACCCAGAGCAACGTGAAAGGCAGGAATACTTTCCAACCCAAACGCATCAACTGGTCATAGCGATAGCGTGGCAAAGTTCCACGAACCCAGACAAAGAAAAACAGTACACACGCCACTTTTGCAGCAAACCACAATACACCCGGTACGACAGCCAAAGCCTCTATACCGAATGGCGGTAGCCACCCTCCCAAAAATAATATTGTTGTCATGGCCGACATCAGGACCATGTTGGCGTACTCGGCAAGGAAAAACAGTGTAAACAAAACACCCGAATATTCGACCATAAACCCGCCGGACAATTCCGATTCACCTTCAGGCAAGTCAAAAGGTGAACGGTTGGTTTCAGCCAAAATCGACACAAGAAAAACTACCAGCATCGGCAGCAGCAGCACCTGCACCCACACAGGACGCGGTGCGGTTACAATCTCGCTCAGGTTCAAGGAACCCACGCACAGCAAAACACAAACAATAATCAGACCCATCGATACTTCGTAGGACACCATTTGTGAGGCAGAGCGCAAACCACCCAAGAACGCATAGCGGGAGTTGGAAGCCCATCCGGCCATAATGACGCCGTAGACACCCATTGATGAAATAGCAAACAGATAAAGGATACCGACATTAATATCGGCAATCACCCATTGTGCATTAACAGGAATTACCGCCCAAGCGATAAACGCCATTACCAGCATCAGGATTGGGGCCAGAATGAAAACAGGTCTGTTGGCCTGTGACGGGATAATCGTTTCTTTCCCCATCAGCTTGAACAAATCGGCAAAGGACTGGAAAAGGCCAAACGGCCCCACCATCGCAGGGCCTTGACGACGCTGCATCGCGCCCAGAATTTTACGTTCGCCGTAAACGACAAACGCAACACTCACCGCGACCACCAACACAAAGGCAATAATCTGCATGGCCGAAGCCGTTGCCATGGCAAGCCAAGACGGCAGTCCCAGATTCACAAGGAAATCAATTACCAGTTCCATTATTCAGCGGCCTCCGCCACGTCATGGTGAAGAAAAACGCGTGTACACTCGGCCATCGTTACCGATGCCCGCGTAATCACGTTGGTCATATAGAAGTTCGGTACAGCAGAACGGAATGGTTCAGGCCCTGTTTTGCCAACTTTGCCAAACGCGGCCCAGACAGCAGGTTGAATCTGATCAAGCTGAACAAGATGAGGCCATTCTCTGCCAATACGCTCACGCAATTGCTGCAAATCATCATAAGGAAGCTGACGATGAATATAGGCTGAAAGCGCCCGAAGAATTTTCCAGTCCTCACGCGCTTCGCCCGGTGCTTCGACAGCCTTGCGGGCCATTTGCACGCGGCCTTCCATGTTCACATACAGACCGTTCTTTTCGGTGTAAGCCGCACCCGGAAGTATAACATCCGCACGGTTGGCACCGGCATCTCCATGATGACCCTGATAAACAACAAAGGCATTTTTGTTGATGTAATCCATCGGGAAGTCATCAGCCCCCAACAGATAAACCATCTCGACTTTACCGAGGTCGAAACCTTCCTTCGAAGTAAAGCCGATATCCAAAGCCCCGACGCGCGAAGCTGCTGTATGCAAGATATTGAAACCGTTCCAGTCTTCACGGACCATATTATAGGTTTCAGCACATTGACGGGCCAAAGCTTGTACCGCTTCGCCATCTTCACGCTGGAACGCGCCCATCCCCACGATGATCATCGGGTTCTTGGCGTTTTTCAGAACAGTGGCAAAATCACCTTTACCGGCAACCAGAGCTTCCAGATCGGCAGGTCCCGCTCCGATATGCGCGTAAGGATAGCTGAGATCAACAGCTTCACCAATCATGCCGACTTTTACACGGCTATTCAGCCATGATTTGCGGATACGGGCATTCACAAGAGCCGCTTCCCAGCGGGGATTTGTCCCCACCAGCAAAATTGCATCTGCTTTTTCAAGTCCGGCAATGGTCGAGTTGAACAGGTAGCCCGCGCGAGAAGACGCATCATAGAAAGCGCCATCAGTACGGCATTCCAGATTGGTTTCGTGCACGGTCCCCATCAAATCTTTCAGGGCCACCATTGATTCCATATCACAAAGATCACCGACCAATGCCGCACGCCACCCTTCGCGGGTCGCCAGCAACTTCTCGGCCACTTTAGTCAGAGCTTCTTCCCACGAAGCCGGACGCAGCTTGCCGTCCTTTTCATCACGGACATACGGACGATCAAGGCGTTGGCGCTTCAGACCATCATGGGCATAACGTGTGCGGTCGCTGATCCATTCTTCATTCACATCTTCGTGCAAACGCGGCAGGATACGCATAACTTCGCCCCCACGAACATCAATACGTATGTTCGAACCTACAGCATCATGAACGTCAATGCTTTCGGTCTTACGGAGTTCCCAAGGACGGGCGGTAAAGGCATAAGGCTTGTTGGTGAGGGCGCCCACCGGACAAATATCGACAAGGTTACCGGAGAGTTCTGTATTAATCGCCTTGTCAACGAAGGTGGTGATTTCAACATCTTCCCCGCGGTTGACCAATCCCAGATCCGGCGTACCGGCGATTTCTTCGGCAAAACGCACGCAACGTGTACATTGAATACAGCGTGTCATCACGGTTTTCACCAACGGACCGATATCGGAATCAACCTTCGCACGTTTGCTTTCATGATAACGGGAACGGTCGAAACCATAAGCAACCGCCTGGTCCTGCAAATCACACTCGCCGCCCTGATCACAAATCGGGCAATCAAGCGGGTGGTTGATCAGCATCATTTCCATGACACCCTTGCGGGCCTTATGCACCATCTCGGAATCTGTCTTCACGACCATGCCATCAGCACACGCCAAAGCGCAGGATGCTTG
Source organism: Micavibrio sp. (assembly GCA_046294845.1). Lineage (GTDB taxonomy): Bacteria > Pseudomonadota > Alphaproteobacteria > Micavibrionales > Micavibrionaceae > Micavibrio_C. The sequence continues at coordinate 1,751,595 of JBKBNU010000001.1, forward strand.
TGGCTTGGGAGGACCCGGAGAAACCTCGACCAGACACATACGGCAGTTCGCCGGTACGGACAATTTATCGTGATAGCAAAAGCGCGGCACTTCGACGCCCAGCATTTCTGCGGCTTGCAAAATACTGGTGCCTGCGGGCACTTCAATTTCGGTATCGTTAATAGTCAGCTTGGGCATCTCAAACTCACGCAGCTCTTTTTCTGTATTCCATGATCCGTTGTTCCATTTCCGGACGGAAGTGGCGGATCAAACCTTGAATTGGCCATGCGCTGGCGTCACCGTGGGCGCAAATCGTATGACCTTCGATTTCTTTAGTCAGTTCATAAAGCGTATCAATTTCTTCGACGGTGGCATTACCCCGCACCATGCGCTGCATAATCCGCCACAGCCAACCTGTACCCTCGCGGCACGGTGTGCACTGACCACAGCTTTCATGCATATAGAAAAATGACAGGCGGGCAATCGCCCGAATGATATCGGTCGATTTGTCCATGACAATCACAGCCGCCGTCCCCAGACCACTACCCGCTTCACGCAGGGCATCAAAATCCATCAGTACGCTTTCACACAAATTCTTAGGCAGCACAGGTGTTGATGAGCCACCCGGAATAACCGCCAGTAAATTGTCCCATCCGCCGCGCACACCACCCGCATGCTTCTCAAGAAGCTCTTTTAAGGGAATGCCCATCTCTTCTTCAACGTTGCAGGGATTGTTTACGTGGCCAGAGATACAGAACAGCTTGGTACCTGTGTTCTTTTCATTACGGCCAAAGCCCGCAAACCATGCGCCGCCGCGGCGCATAATGCTCGGTACTACCGCAATCGTTTCGACGTTGTTAATCGTTGTGGGGCAAGCATAAAGACCTGCGGCTGCGGGGAATGGCGGCTTGTTGCGCGGTTCTCCTTTTTTACCTTCAAGGGAGTTCAGCAGCGCTGTTTCTTCACCACATATATAAGCCCCCGCACCGCGGTGAACTTCTACATCATATTCCCAACCCGTACCGGCAGCATTCTTGCCCAGCAGGCCTGCAGCACGCGCTTCTTCAACCGCGCGCACCAATGTCATGGCTTCGTGGTAAAATTCACCACGGATATAGATATAGCATTTATGAGCCCCCATCGCGAAACCGGCGATCAAAGCGCCTTCGATCAGCTTGTGAGGTTCATTGCGAATAATATCGCGATCTTTACATGTGCCAGGCTCGGACTCATCCGCATTGATAACCAGATAGCTCGGGCGGCCATCAGGAGACTCTTTCGGCATGAAAGACCACTTCATGCCTGTCGGGAAGCCGGCACCACCACGGCCACGCAAGCCTGACTTTTTCATTTCTTCAATGATCCAGTCACGGCCCTTGCCGATAATCTCTTTCGTGTTATCCCAGTCCCCCCGCTTGCGAGCGTAGTCGAGGCTATAGGGTTCCTGACCATAAATATTGGTAAAGATTCGATCCTGGTCGGCAAGCATTGAAGACAGACTCCTTGAAGTAAACCACGGCAATCATAGACTTTTTCGTTTAAAAATCTACCGGAAAGAACGGGAAATCTACACCTCTATGCATCCCCGTTGATATCCCTTCCGGATAATTTTTCCGGAACCCCCTTGTCGTATTGACAGCGTTGAAAAATAACAAAAAATGGGAGAGTTGATAATGTGTGCCCTTCAATAAGGCGTTTTCTGGGGAGATTTATAGAAAATGTTGACAGCCTTTGTCGCTATCTACCTTTTAATTACCATATCTATAGGCCTTTATGCCGCCAGAAGGGTTCATAGCTCCAGTGACTATGTGGTTGCGGGGCGCTCCCTTCCGCTTTACATAACCGTGGCCACGGTTTTTGCGACCTGGTTCGGGTCCGAAACAGTTCTGGGCATATCCTCCACCTTCCTTGAGGAAGGTCTGGGCGGGATCATCGCCGACCCGTTCGGTGCCGCCATGTGTTTAATCCTTGTGGGCTTGCTGTTTGCGGGCCCGCTCTACCGGATGAAACTCCTGACTATTGGTGACTTTTACCGTCGTAAATATGGCCGCACGATCGAGGTTCTCGTATCGCTCGCCATTATGATCAGCTATCTCGGCTGGGTTGGTGCACAGATATCTGCCCTCGGGATTGTTCTGAGCGTAGTGACAAACGGCGCATTGACACCGGAAGCAGGTATGATGATTGGCGGCGCCATCGTTCTCGGTTATACCCTGTTTGGTGGTATGTGGTCGGTTGCGATTACCGACTTCATGCAAATGATCATGATCACCATTGGCATGATCATTATCGGTTACTTTGTATCCAACAAGGCTGGCGGTGTTGATGTTGTGATTAGCCACGCAGCCGAAGCCGGAAAGTTCAGCAATTTCTTCCCCGAAATGACACTCCCTGCCCTGCTGGGATTCTTGGCCGCATGGGTGACCATGGGTTTTGGATCCATCCCGCAACAGGACGTCTTCCAGCGCGTTATGTCCGCCAAGGATGAAAAAACCGCTATTCGCGGTTCGATCATGGGGGGATCGCTTTATCTGGTGTTTGCCTTTATTCCCATCTTCCTCGCCTACTCTGCCTTCATTATTGATCCGACGTTGGTCGAAAAATGGCTGGAAGAAGATAGCCAGATGATCCTGCCGAACCTGATCCTGACCCATACACCTATATTGGTACAGATCATGTTCTTCGGAGCCTTGCTTTCCGCGATCATGTCAACGGCTTCGGGTACATTGCTCGCACCGTCGGCCATATTCGCTGAAAACATCCTGAAATCACTGATGCCTCATCTGAAGGACAGCCAGTTCCTGCTCATGCTGAGAGCAACTGTGGTGTGCTTTGCCGTTATCGTTGTTTTCTATGCCCTCAAGAGCGATCTGTCGATCTTCGCGATGGTTGAAAATGCATACAAGGTAACGCTGGCCGCTGCGTTTGTTCCGTTGCTGGCAGGCGTTTACTGGAAACGTGCCAACACAGCTGGCGCCACATTGTCGATCATCTTCGGTGTCGGCACATGGCTGATGCTGGAAGCTGTCGCCCCTGAAGGTACCATGCCCCCGCAACTGGGCGGTTTGCTGGCAGCCTTTATTGGCATGGGTCTGGGCGGCTATATTGGCAAACAACATGGTGACTACCATCACCACACACACGTAGCCACTGAAGAACCTGCGAAAGAATAATCCGCAGGTTCCCAACTACAAATAAAGAAAGGGCCGCAAAAGCGGCCCTTTTATTATTCCCAAATCTAAAAAAAAATCACGTCCCCGATTTACGGGTCTTGTTCAAATCCTTCAGTGTTGTGCCACCGCCCAAAGCTTGGGAGTTCAGACGACCTGTTTGTGAACCCATCGGTACATCCTGATCTTTTTCCAGCAGATCAATAATCTCGACCATACGCTGGGCCGTCAGGTCTTCATAGTAATCATCATTAATCTGGACCATCGGCGCATTGACACACGCCCCCAAACATTCAACTTCCATCAGCGAGAAGCGGCCATCAGCTGTGGTTTCACCCATACCAATTCCCAGACGATCTTCGCAAGCTTTCACAATACTATCGGAACCGCACAGCATGCAGGGCGTTGTTGTGCAAAGCTGCACCAGATATTTGCCCACCGGCTCTATATTGTACATCGAATAAAATGTCGCCACTTCATAAACCTTGATCGGCGCAATCCCTACAATACGCGCAATCTCGTCCATAGCAGCGCGCGGGATCCAGCCCCCATAAGGAGGATTGGCATGGGTACCATCTTCGGCAACCTGACGCTGCGCCAGATCGAGAAGCGGCATAATTGCGCTGCGCTCACGGCCTTCCGGATAACGACCCAGAATATCCTTTACAGCTCCCTCATCACGAAAAGTGAAGCTGGCGGGTTGATAAGCAGCATTCAATTCAATTTGCTTTTTCATGGTTCAAGTCCGTACTTTGCCTATTGTCCTTTTTTACAGCGCCACTTGGTGGTCTGCACATCCGTCATTGTCACAAGCGCCACATCGGCACTGGTCATATCAGGATTAAAAATCATCGTCCAGTTTTCCGCCTCATAACGGGGTCCGGATATAAAACTCACAGGGTATTCATGCTCCTGCCCGTTTGCATCCTTGGCGTACATCTTGTTGGCATTGAAGCGAATAGTCGCACGCTCGTTCTGCTTTTGCGCCCGGTCGGAACCAAACCGCAGGATAACAACCTCATCCTGTTCGCACACCATGTCCGTAAGCTCGGCTGCTCTTGCAGACTGCGGCCCCAGCATTAAAACGAACAAAATTGGCAGCAGACGAAGCATCAGCGGTCAATCTCGCCAAAAACAATGTCCATCGAGCCGATAATCGAAACCGTATCAGCCAGCAAATGCCCACGTGACTGGAAATCCAGCGCCGCCAAATGCGCAAAACCCGGTGCACGAATACGGCAACGATGAGCCTTATTCGTACCATCAGAAACCAGATACACCCCGAATTCACCCTTCGGCGCTTCTACAGCGGCGTAGGTTTCACCCGCCGGCACGTGATAGCCTTCGGTATAAAGCTTGAAGTGGTGGATCAAGGCCTCCATTGAACGCTTCATCTCGGCGCGTGGTGGTGGTGCGACTTTATAGTCATCAATCATCACCGGCCCTTCAGGCATCTTTTCAATCGCCTGCTTCATGATGCTTAGTGATTGGCGCATCTCTTCCATGCGCACCAAATAGCGGGCATAACAATCGCCTGTTTTACCGACAGGGATATCAAAATCCATCTGGTCATAAACTTCATAGGGCTGCGATTTACGAAGATCCCATGCCAAACCAGAGGCACGGATCATCGGACCGCTAAAGCCCCAATCCATCGCCTCTTCCGCTGTGACAATCCCGATATCGACAGTACGCTGTTTGAAGATACGGTTTTCTGTCAGCAATTCATCCAGATCGCTCAAAACCGCTGGAACAGAATTCTCGGCCCAATCCAGCATATCTTCAAGCAACCCCTCCGGCAGATCATAACGGACACCGCCCGGACGGAAATAATTGGCGTGCAGACGCGCGCCACACACGCGGTCATAAAATTCCATACCCTTTTCACGCTCTTCAAAACCCCATAGCGCCGGTGTAATCGCACCAACATCAAGGGCAAAAGTCGTGATATTCAGCATGTGGTTCAGAACACGCGTCATTTCCGAGAACAACACGCGGATATACTGGGCGCGCAAAGGTGCCTTTACACCCAGCAGTTTCTCAACTGCCAGAGCAAAGGCGTGCTCCTGATTCATCGGCGCCACGTAATCCAGACGATCGAAATACGGTGTGGCTTGCGTGTATGTTTTATGCTCGATCAGCTTTTCCGTACCACGGTGCAAAAGTCCTATATGCGGATCAGCGCGCTCGACTACCTCACCATCCAACTCCAGAACCAGACGCAGCACGCCGTGCGCAGCGGGATGCTGCGGACCAAAATTCATCGTATAAGGCTTGATCTGGGTTTCTTGCCCCATATCGAGGAAAGCTTCGCTCTTTACAACGTCACTCATGATACTTTTTTCTCCTTGCCTGCTGCGCGGGTATCAATCCAGCCTCTTTGCGGCTTGGTTGCTTTTTCATCGCCCGGCAGTTGGACATCTGTCATTCCTTCCCAAGGGGACAGAAAATCAAATGTACGGAAATCCTGCGTCAGTTTTACAGGTTCATAAACAACACGTTTCAGTTCATCATCCCAACGCACTTCGACATAGCCTGTCAGAGGGAAATCCTTGCGCAACGGATGACCTTCAAAACCATAGTCGGTCAAGATGCGGCGCAAATCTGGATGGTTACTGAAATAAATCCCGTACATATCCCATGCTTCGCGTTCGAACCAGTTGGCCGACGAGAACACGCATACAATCGAAGGCACTGGCGTGTCTTCGTCGGTTGAAACCTTGACGCGGATACGGTTGTTCTGGGTCAGCGACAAAAGCTGATAAACAACATCAAACCTTTCGGCACGGGCCGGATAATCAACACCGCACACATCAATCAAGACTTTAAAGTCACACTCGCGGTCATCACGCAAGAATTGCATAACATCCACTATAGCTTCACGTTTTACACACAGGATTAACTCACCCTTATGCAATTCATGATGTGTGACAGCCCCATCCAGACTTTCCTGGATATGTTCGGCCAGATCGATAAGAGATTCATCAGACATGATTAACGGACAATCCTTGTATCTTCGCGCTGAATTTTCTTCTGCAGTTGCAGCAAACCATAAACCAGAGCCTCCGCAGTAGGCGGACATCCGGGCACATAAATATCAACCGGCACAATACGGTCACAACCGCGCACCACTGAATAGGAATAGTGATAGTAACCACCACCATTCGCGCATGACCCCATCGAGATCACCCAACGCGGCTCGGGCATCTGGTCATAGACCCGCCGCAAGGCAGGTGCCATTTTATTGGTTAGCGTACCAGCTACAATCATCACGTCGGACTGACGTGGGCTCGGGCGCGGAATAATCCCGAAGCGGTCAAGATCATAGCGGCTCATATAGGAATGGATCATTTCCACCGCGCAGCAGGCCAGACCAAAAGTCATCGGCCAAATCGAACCTGTACGCGCCCAGTCAAATAGCGCATCAGCTCCCGTCAGCAAGAAGCCTTTTTCATTCAGGTGCTTTGAAATGGCTGCAGGCACAACATCCTGTTCGATGGCAGGTGGTAGCGGCAAATCTGTCAGCGTTGTGGCCGGAGCCTGTACGACTTTACGTTCATGCGACATAGAAACACCTTACTCCCAGTCAAGGGCACCTTTTTTCCATTCATAGATAAAGCCCACGGTCAAAATACCGAGAAAGACCACCATAGACCAGAAACCGAACAGCCCAATATCCCCGAGCGATACCGCCCACGGGAACAAGAACGCTACTTCCAGATCAAAAATAATAAACAGGATCGCGACCAGATAAAAACGGACATCAAACTTGCTGCGCGCATCATCAAACGCATCAAAGCCGCACTCGTAAGCAGCCAGTTTATTGACATCCGGGCGGCGCCAACTGATCAGCAACGAAGTCACAACCAGCAACAAGCCAAAGCCGATCGCAATACCGACAAACAGCAATATGGGGAAGTAATCGATCAAAAGCTCTGAAGGGGCCATGGGATTTTCAATACCTGCCTAGATGGTCACGCGAATAACGGACTAGGAATACACCATATAATCAGGGTTTTAAAGGGCCTTGCACCCTCATCCACAGGCAGAACCGCTGATTTAGAAGGTCATTATATATTTTCATAATCTAGCAATTATGAAGACAAGACGCTTTCAAACTACCTGTCCCCACCCCATTATGATTGGCGAAGAGATATAAATCACACCACCACAAATTATGGAAATATTGCTTCTACCGGTCGGTACCCTTAACCAGAGCCAAAAACTCATACTGGTCTATCAGCAAACCTAGTTCGGCACATTCCTTCTGCTGGCGATTTTCCTGCACATCCACTTTTAAATGCAGGGCGGCGATGGCCTCTATCATGTGCTGCATATAGGTTGCCAACATCATATTGGCGTTACACAGATGAACCATATTCATGCTCATCCTCTCCATTTCTGTCTGTTCCTGCGCCAGCGTCTCTTTCACGGTCTGCATATAGGCCGACTGCCGTTTCTGCTCCCTGACCAGATAAGCCATATCTTCCTGCCACTGAATATTACCTTTAATCGTTGTAAAATCTATTGTTCCCGATATATCGCGCATAACCCACCTGCTGCTAAATTCTCACTTTGAAAATACTGGATATAATCCCCATATACCCATGATTGTATTTCCTATATCTGATTATCACCTTGATCATAATCAAGATTCTTGGTGCCGTGAGCGACGCTTAAGGGCAGGAAGGGATATACAAAAGACTGTAAAATCGAAGAGAACGGTAATAGGAAACCATGTCGCCATCGAATGACCGGATAGCCCTGCCCCAAGAAGAGCACCAGAAAGAACAAGGGGGCTAACGATATTAATCGTTAACCCCTTGATTTCTCCATCCGAAATGGCGCGAGCGACGGGACTTGAACCCGCGACCTCCTGCGTGACAGGCAGGCGCTCTAACCAACTGAGCTACGCCCGCATTTCAAACGGCTGGGTATCAATACAGAAGCCTGCCCCCCTTTTCAAGAGATTTTTCTTCTGTATTTCACTTTTATGCCGCCAAAGCCTTGGGCTGGGCGCTAAACGGCAAGTTCAGGGACTCTGCCACGCCGGCATGCGTAATTTCACCGCGACAAACATTCAGGCCATTACGCAGATTCGGATTGCGCAACAAAGCCTCGCGCCAGCCACGATCCGCCAGTTCCAGCGTATAAGGCAGAACGGCGTTGTTCAGCGCCAGCGCCGATGTCAACGGTACAGCACCCGGCATGTTGGCCACACAGTAATGGACAACATCATCCACCACATAGACAGGTTCTTTGTGCGTTGTGGCACGGCTGGTTTCAAAGCAACCACCCTGATCGATTGCAATATCGACCAGAACCGTTCCTGGCTTCATGGTTTTCAGCATATCTCTCGTCACCAGACGCGGTGCCGATGCCCCCGGCACCAGAACAGCCCCGATAATCAGGTCGCTATAGGTTACAGCCTTCTCGATATAATCGGCACTTGAATAAACAACCTTGGCCTGACCATGGAAATAATCATCCAGTGTACGCATGCGGTCATGGCCTTTTTCAAGGATGGTGACATCCGCACCCATACCAACAGCAACCTTGGCCGCATTGAAACCGGCAACACCGCCACCCAGAACAAGAACCTTGGCAGGTGGCACACCGGGCACACCACACATCAGGCGCCCCAGACCGCCCATGTGTTTTTGCAAGTAATGCGAACCCACAATCACGGACAAACGCCCTGCCACTTCCGACATCGGCGCCAGCAATGGCAAACCACGGCCATCGGGGCCTGTCACTGTTTCATAGGCAATTGCAATACATTTTGAATCCATCAAGCCTTGGGCCTGTTCGGCATCCGCCGCCAGGTGCAGATAGGTAAAGAGAATTTGTCCTTCCCGCAGCATCTTGCATTCGACAGCCTGTGGTTCCTTGACCTTGATGATCATATCGGCTTCGGCAAAAATCACCTGCGCTGTTGCGCGGATTTCTGCACCCGCCTTTTTATAATCATCATCACTGAAATTGATGCCCGCACCGGCGTTCGTTTCAATGATAACTTTATGTCCATGGGCAACCAGTTCTTTAACCGATGCCGGAACCAGACCGACACGATGTTCCTGAGCCTTAATTTCTTTGGGGCAACCGATAAGCATAATGAAAAACACTCCTGTATAAAGCGCTTGAAGACCGCGCCTTTTATATCCCGACCAAAGCCAGTTTGCTATACGCAACGCAACATGGCTTTACGAAAAATGCCGAAGCCCCTGGCCAGTCTATTTCTTAATAAATCACTAAAGAAGGATACCATACTTAATTTCAAAGCATTGCCCCGAAGAGGCCCTTTTCATACATTTCCAGTTAAGAAGATTACGCTACTATGGGGAATATATAACAATCTCAAAACAGTACGCGCTAACAAAAAGACAAGGTAAAACCCAGAAATGATCCGCAAGAGAATTATCCTTCTGAACGTTGTATCCATTATTACGCTGCTCTTTTTCGGGATATTTGCGAACTGGGCCCTGAGCCAGTCATTCGCAACCGTTGACCGGATGTCGCAGGCCATGTCGATGCTTAAAAACCATCAAAGCGCCGACATGATGCATGATGCTATCCGCGGTGACGTTCTGGGGGCTGTTCTGGCTGCTCTGGATGGTGATACACAAGGGATTTCCGATGCCGAAGCCGATCTCAAGGCTCACGCACAACAATTAAAAGACAATCTTGAGGCTAATCAAAAGCTTCATGTTTCAGCCGAGATTGACAAAGCCCTGAAAGACGCCGGACCGGATCTGGATGGTTATATTGAACAGGCATCCACCATCATTGAAACCGCTTATAAGGACAGTAGCGCCGCGCAAGCTGCCTACCCGACAATTATGGACAGCTTCTCCAAGCTCGAGGACTCCCTGGGCGCCATCAGTGATCTTTTGCAAGAGAATATTGAGGAGACAAACGCCGATCTGAATAATAAAAAATCTCTGTATACAGCAACCTTGCTTGCTTTGGTCGCTATTCTTTTACTGGTTACAATCACAGCAACACTCAAGACATTCTCCTGGCTGCTCAATCCCCTTAAGGAAATGATAGGCGTCATGGATAAAATGACGCAGGGTGACATGGATATAGATATTCCTGCCGTTACCAAGAAGGACGAAATGGGAGATATGGGGCGCGCCTTGCAAATATTCCGCGACAATGCACAGCAACGCCTTGAACTTGAAAAACAACAACGTGCAGAAGATGAAAAGAAAGCACAGCGCGCCAGCATGATGGATAGCCTGACACGCAGCTTCGATCAAAACATTACATCCTTCCTTGAAAAATTGAATGCTGCCACCAGCCAAATGCAAGGAACGACAACAACCTTGTCAGCGTTGGCAGAAGAAGGATCAGTACAGTCATCCAATCTGACATCCACAGTCGAACAAACCCTTGCGAATATCAATATGGTCGCGGCTTCTGCCGAAGAATTGAGTGCTTCCATTCAGGAGATCAATCAGCAAGTTTCACGGTCCAACCGCATTTCGCAGGAAGCTGTTGAAAAAGCACATGCCGCTGACAATGTCATACGCAACCTGCAGGAAAGCGCTAACAAGATTAGTGAAATCAACCTGATGATTAATGAAATCGCTGAGCAGATTAACCTGCTGGCCCTGAATGCAACGATTGAAGCCGCCCGCGCCGGTGAAGCCGGTAAAGGCTTTGCTGTTGTGGCTTCGGAGGTTAAAAATCTGGCGACACAGACGGCCTCTGCCACATCCCAGATTGGCGGCTATATTGAGTCAACACAGCTTGCCAGTGATGACACCGCCAAAGTGCTTTCTGAAATCCGTGCAACCATCACAGAGATGAGTACGATCTCGACAGCCATTGCCGCTGCGATCGAAGAGCAAGGCGCCGCAACACAGGAAATCGCCCGTAGTATCGGTGATGTAGCCTCAGGAACCAAGGAAGTATCCAATAACGTTTCCGGTGTTGCCGAAGCTTCGAATGAAACGGGACGGGCAGCCACACAAGTGGATAGCGCTACACGTTCGGTGTCCGAGCAAACAGCATCCCTGACACAAGAAGTGAAAAACTTCCTGCAAGGTATCAAAGCTGCCTAGAGTATTTTCTTGCTGCATAGCAGCATATTTTTTCTTTTCATAATTTGACAAATCTTCCCCCGTTTGCCTATGGTCACAATCCAATAAACGGGGGGGATTTTTTTTATGAGCTCTTCAAATAACAGCCATCTGGTTGATTACACCCAACATAACGGCATCTGGCTGCCACACGACCTGAAAGCAGGCGATATTATCCGCTGCCGTATGCTCACCAAACATGATGGACTGGATGAGGCCGAAATGTGCCCCCGCCATGTACTGGTTCTGGGATTTGAGATGGACCCTGAAAAACTGGAATACACAGCTATCAATGTTGCCCGTTTTAGCTACACATCAAAATATTGCCGCGATGACATGAGCTACCTCATCCCAGGCTATATGCAGCGCAAGGGCTGGATATCCGGTATTGATACACCTGCTGTGCTGCAGATTGACCGCACAGACTTCCTGCCGCTGGATCAGGACCATTTTTATGGTGACGTTGTCGATATCGAGCGTCTGGGCTCGGTTGCCCCAGAGCTACTCAAGGAAATCTGTGAATCTTTGAGTGAAGGTATAACCAAGTTCCACACCCCTTCCCGCTACGCGAAGCGCGATCAAAACATGTGGTACGTTCCGGCCATGAATCTGGTTAACGATGAAAATGTTATCAATCCGCACCCGTTCGAGGAATATTCATCACTAGATGATATAGACCTTGCCCGCATCCAGATAGGATGGGCCCTCAGGCAGGATACCGAAAAGCTTGATGGTGCTTATATCACAAAATGCCTCGTACAGATGGAAAGAGCCAGACAGGCTTTGGCCCGCCATCAGGCATGGGAAAATCGTCAGAAAAACAAAACCCACGTCCATGAACCATGCGAGATAGATTTAAGCCGCCGCTTTTCTGCTGCTCTTCCTGTTCCACAAGAAGATGCAGAGGCTATTCCTGATATCTCTCCCGAAGACAGCTTTATGATGCTTCTGCCTCGTGCTACGGCCGAGCAATACGCAACTTTCAAAGACCTGACCGCCAAATTTAAAGATCAAGCCCATCAAAGCCCCGCCTTCCGCTTGGAACTGCCTACACATTTGTGGCAAGGGCGATACCTGATGATGCGTATTGTTGATTTGCATGATGACGAAAATGATGGGCTTGCTTACCGCCCTTGTGCCGTCTGGAAAGCCTATGCCGACAAAAACTCGGGTGAGTTGGCCGGATTGGAGCTTCATCCCGTCACACGCACGTCAGCCGACAGCTTCCGTTATAAGTTTCAGGTTCACCCGTTGGATGGATCCTCCAAGAACCCGTCCTTCCTTATCGGCGATTGCATTATCCGCGTCCCTCTGGATGAACGTTATTTCCATGCCAAACCTTCGCAATATTTTTATGAACTGCCCCCAGATAAAATCGCCAAGTTTACAGATCGCCGCGAGCACGCCATGACATCAGGGGATCCGGTTACAATCTATGGCCTGAAAGAAATTCCGGAGAACTGGGTGGAGGTCGAACTGGACCCCACCCCGTCTTACCAGCAATTCGTCAAATGGAGCGAAACCAGACAAATCCGTTTTGACGGGGCCGTTAACGACAATAAGCGGGGCCGTGAAGCCGCCCACAAGCGCGCCAAAGATCGCCACAAGGAAAGAGCGCAGGTTTCCCAGCCCTGACACCGTCAGATGGTTGGAAATAAAATATTTTTGTGCCCGACCGTCTACTGTTCATGCATAACCAAGTCTTAAAAAATCTTTAGGGAAAACAAATTTTCGTGTGTTCCTAAGGATAGTTATATTCATCTTATCAATACGTTATACTGGATGAATGTGCGCATCTGATTATGTTTTACCCGCTGTTGTTTTGACTGTGTGCCTTACAGGCATAGCCCAGTTCAACTATTTCTCCCCCAGTGGAGAATTCATCGGGGTCCAAATTTCCAGTGACCAATCCATAGAACAGATACTGCCCTATTCCAAAGCCCTCGTAGACGCCAATCCTGAAAAACAGACTTATACCATTACGCTGAAAGATCCTCATGATCTTGAAAAGCTGAAAAAGGAAGACATCTTTATTTTCGACCCACAAGGACTACCGTTATGTGTGCAGCAATTACTGTAAAGAATCAGGATTTACCTTCCGTCCAGTCATTGGCAGCTAAAGCCTTGGCCTATTACGGACTAATACACGTCCCCGCTATTATCATTACAGGCTATGTTCTCGGTGATATTGCCTGGGGTTTGGTTGCACTCTCTGCCCTTCTGGCGATTTCCTGTCTGGGTAGCGTTTCATTCTCGAAAAGCGCCCTTTTAAAACATAATATGCTAGCCGTATGCATGATGGGGCAAGTCATGCTCTTTCTGGCGTGTTTCAAGGGGCACCCGTGGCAGATTGACGTTCACATGTACTTCTTCGCCATGTTGGGAATGCTGGCCGCGCTGGTTGACTGGCGCACCATTCTGGTGGCAACCGTGGTTGTAGCTCTGCACCACCTTATTTTGTACTTTGCCTTGCCCGCTTATGTTTTCCCCGGTCAAAGCTCGCTTTTCCGCGTCATTTTTCACGCTGTAATTTTGCTGATTGAATCGGCTGTCCTGATCAGTATTACCCGTCTGGTTGGTCTTTCGTTTACCAAAGCCGCCGCATCACAGGCTGAAGCTGAAAATGCGCTGGCCGCCGTCAAACAAAGCGCCGAAGAACGCGACAGATTAACCCAGAAATCTGCCGAGGAGCGTCGCCAGACACTGGAGGCCCTTGCCAATGAATTTGAAAGCAGTGTCAGCACCCTGATCCAGAGTGTTGGTAATTCGACACATAAAATGTCCTCTCACACTGACCGCCTCATGGACATTTCGCTCCAAACCAAAACACAACTGGGTAACATTGATAAAGCTGGTTCCGCTGCCGCCGATAACTCGGCAAGCGTTGCTGCTGCGACGGAAGAGCTCAGTTCCTCCATTCATGAGATTAGCCAGCAAATCCAGAACACTTCCTCAATCTCGCAAGAGGCTATTGAAAAATCTCTGCAGGCCAGTGAAGTTATTTCGAAGCTTTCCCATTCATCGGGCCAAATTTCAAGCATTCTGGATATGATCAACGAGATTGCCGGCAAGATTAACCTGCTGGCTCTGAACGCCACGATCGAGGCTGCCCGTGCCGGAGAGGCCGGCAGAGGATTTGCTGTTGTGGCCTCCGAAGTTAAAACACTGGCCAATCAGACGGCTGAAGCCACTGACAAGATTGCCATCCAAATTCAGGAGATGCTGGGCAACACGGAAAACGTGGTAACCAGCATGGAAGATATTCAGGCAATTATTGGCCAAATTAACCAGGCCGCTTCGGGCGTTGCCGTCGCCATCGAGCAGCAAACAGCCGCAACCAGCGACATTACAATGATGGTTCAAAGAACAGCCGATAGCGCCAGCGATATTTCCCGCAGCATCTCGTCAGCCACAACAGAAGCCGACAATGCCCAACAAGCCTCCGTCAATATGCGAGAGCTGGTTGATGATCTCAGCCGCCTGACCGAAAGCCTGAAAAGTCAGTCCGGCGATTTCCTGACGCAGGTCAGAAAATCATAAAGTGATGTCTGTTCGGGGAAAGATGGTGCGCGCTGAGAGGATTGAACTCCCGACCCACTCGGTGTAAACGAGTTGCTCTACCGCTGAGCTAAGCGCGCATCGAAGCAAGGCGCTATCAATAGCCAGATTTCTGCTGCTTTTCAAGCGATTTTTTAAAATTTGAACCCAGAAAAAAACCCCGCCATAAAGCGGGGTTTTTAAAGCAATAACAAAGCCTTGATTAGCCGTTTACAGCGTCTTTCAGCTCTTTACCGGCTTTGAATTTCGGCTGCTTGGATGCAGCGATCTTGATTTCTTCGCCTGTGCGCGGGTTGCGGCCTGTTGTGGCTGCGCGAGAAGAAACGGTAAATGTACCAAAACCAACCAGACGGACTTCGCCGCCGCTCTGCAGGGTCAGTTTAATGCTGTCGAAAATAGCTTCTACAGCTTCTTGTGCCTTGTTCTTTGGCAGATCAGCAATCTTGGCTACTTCATTGATGAGGTCTTGCTTGTTCACGGGAACCCCCAGGGAGTTTGATGTTGATATAAAAGCGCGCCTTCCTTAAAAGCGCTGAAACCGCAGACCTACCCCTGAAATATCAAGGATTTCTGCGGTTCCTGACGATTCATGTTTACGATGAAACGGAGGCTGCTTCAATGACGAATCAGCGGTTCTCCCTTGTTTTCTGCAGTTTTCGGCGGGATTTCCGCGATTTTTTCATCATTTTCCGATAATACGGGGTCCGGCAGGTGGATAAGGGCGTGTTTCAGCACTTCCTCGATCGTTCCAACGGTCACGATTTCCAGCGATTTTTTAATCTTATCGGGGATTTCTGGTAAATCCTTGGCGTTTTCCTCGGGAATCAGGACTTTCGTGATACCGCTGCGGCTTGCCGCCAACAGCTTCTCTTTCAGGCCCCCAATCGCCGTCACATAACCGCGCAAATTGACCTCACCCGTCATGGCCAGATCACGACGAACCTCAATACCTGTCAGGGCCGAGACAATTGCGGTTGTCATGGCAGCACCCGCTGACGGACCATCTTTGGGTGTTGCCCCTTCCGGTACGTGAACGTGGATGTTGGTTTCATTCAGGCGCTTGTAATCGATACCCAACTGGGCCGCACGCGACTTGATCAGCATCTCTGCAACGATGATGGATTCCTTCATAACCTCTTTCAGGTTACCCGTTGTTGAAACCTTCCCGTCTTTACCGGGCATGGTCACAGCTTCGATAGAAAGAATGTCGCCGCCGAATTCGGTATAAGCCAGACCATTGACCACACCAACCTTGTTTTCGGCTTCAACTTCGCCGTAGCGGAATTTGCGAACACCTGCATATTTTTCAAGATTGCGCGGCGTGAGTGTGACCTTACCCTTTCCTTTCATCAAAATTTCCTTGATGGCCTTGCGGCAGAGATTGGCAATTTCACGTTCCAGATTACGCACACCGGCTTCTTGCGTGTAGTAACGGATCAGATGACGAATAGCTTCATCATTGATCTGGAACTCGGTAGCTTTCAAACCTGCAGACTTCATCTGCTTCTTCAGCAAGTGCTGACGCACGATCTGGAGTTTTTCATCTTCCATATAGCCGGACAGACGAATGATCTCCATCCTGTCCAGCAAAGGACGCGGCATATTCAAAGAGTTCGCTGTACAAATAAACATCACATCGGACAGATCGTAATCCAGTTCCAGATAGTGATCGTTGAACTTGGTGTTTTGTTCAGGATCGAGAACTTCCAGCAAAGCAGAACTCGGGTCACCGCGCCAATCCGAACCCAGCTTGTCAATCTCGTCCAGCAGGAAGAGCGGATTGCTTGATTTGGCCTTTTTCATGCCCTGAATAATCTTGCCCGGCATCGCCCCGATATAGGTACGACGGTGACCACGGATCTCGCTTTCATCACGCACGCCGCCCAATGACACACGTACGAAATTACGGTTTGTGGCCTTGGCAATTGATTGTCCCAGTGATGTTTTACCCACACCAGGAGGACCAACCAGACACAGGATCGGCCCCTTCACCTTGTTGGTACGCTGTTGTACCGCAAGGTATTCCAGCATACGTTCTTTGACTTTTTCCAAGCCATAGTGATCCTGATCGAGAATCTTCTTGGCTTCGCGGATATCTTTCTTCACCTTGGTGCGCTTGCTCCACGGCACACCCAGAATCCAGTCCAGATAATTACGCACAACCGTTGCTTCGGCTGACATCGGGCTCATCTGGCGCAGCTTCTTGATCTCGGCCTTGGCCTTGTCGCGCGCTTCCTTGGTCAGCTTGGTCGCCTCGATTTTCTTTTCGAGTTCGCCGATTTCATCAACACCGTCCTCGCCCTCGCCCAGTTCTTTCTGAATGGCCTTCATTTGCTCGTTCAGGTAATACTCGCGTTGGGTTTTCTCCATCTGGCGTTTGACGCGGCTGCGGATACGTTTTTCAACTTGCAGGACGCCAATCTCGCCTTCCATGAAGCCATAGATTTGTTCAAGTCGCTCGGCGGTTGTCAAAGCCTGCAACAGGTTTTGTTTATCTTCGATTTTCAAAGTCAAATGCGCCGCGATCGTATCTGCAAGCTTCGCTGGCTCTTCGATCTGGTTGATCGATACAATCACTTCCGGCGGAATCTTTTTGTTGAGTTTCACATACTGTTCGAACTGTGAAGCTACAGCACGCGCCAGAGCTTCAATCTCTGGGTTGCTGCCATCTGTTGTATCAACAACATCTTCGGCAATCGCTTCGAGGAAAACATCCGTGCGGGTATAGTTTTTCACGCTGATGCGGCGGCTACCTTCCACCAGCACTTTAACCGTTCCATCAGGAAGCTTGAGAAGCTGGAGGATCGTACCCATGGTCCCAATTTCATACAGATCGGCAGGTGCCGGATCATCAACACTGGGGGATATTTGGGTGAGCAGAATAATCTGCTTGCCCTCGTGCATGACATGTTCCAGAGCCTTTACAGACTTCTCTCTTCCCACGAACAGCGGCACAATCATATGCGGAAAGACCACAATATCGCGCAGCGGCAAAACGGGAAGACTGACTTCTTTAGGCGCTGTAAATCCAAGCATCTGGCACACTATCTGTCTGAAATTGTTAAATTCAGGGGCTCTTTGACGGCTCCTGCGGCACTTACCACTCTATTATAAGAGTGTTAACACAGTGTTGCCAAGGCGGCCCCGTAGAAGAGAACTTATGGCTAGGGTCTAAAAAATCAAGGGACACCATACACTTGGCAGGTGTCCCTCTGTGAACAAAAGAAGTAATATTATTTCTTCTCTTCTTTGCTCAGGGCGGCACCCACATCAGCACGGGAAGAAACCACATGGTCGATCAGACCAAAATCCTTGGCTTCCTGAGAGGACATGAAGTTATCGCGGTCCATCGCTTTTTCGATGGCAGAGAGTTTCTGGCCTGTTGTCTTGACATAGATGTCGTTCAACATCGCGCGCAGACGCAGGATTTCTTTCGCCTGAATTTCAATATCGGAAGCCTGACCTTGCGCACCACCGTGAGGTTGGTGAATCATGATACGGCTGGATGGCAGCGAGAAACGTTTTCCCTTGGCCCCCGCTGTCAGCAGCAATGAACCCATGGAAGCGGCCTGACCGATACAAACAGTTGCCACATCACACTGGATGTATTGCATGGTGTCGTACATGGCCATACCGGACGTCACAACGCCACCGGGGGAGTTGATGTAGAAAGAAATATCCTTCTTCGGGTTTTCTGATTCAAGGAATAGCAACTGCGCGCAGATCAGGCTGGACACGTTATCGTTCACAGGACCACTGAGGATAATGATACGTTCTTTCAACAGACGGGAATAGATATCGTATGAACGCTCGCCACGGTTTGTCTGTTCGATAACCATCGGCACAAGCATATTCATATAGGTATCAATCGGATCACGGTCACTCATGGTCGGGTCTTTCAGAAAATTAAAGGTGAATCAGTAAGCTATAATACAAACAAACCCTATCGCGGGGACAGGGTTTGTTCAAGAGACTTTGTCCAGATATCAGGACGAAGAATTAAGCCTTCTTCTTCTCGGCTTTAGGCTTGGCGCTGCCGCCCTTGCCTTTTTTCTTCTCGAGGTATGATTCTTCTTCCTCTTCCCTGGTCAGCTCTTCGATGCTTACTGACTTGTCTGTCACAGAGGCCAGTTCAAGGATGAAATCAACGACTTTATCTTCGAATACCGGTGCGCGCAGGGCTTCAAGAGCCTGACGGTTTTTACGGTAATATTCGAATACTTGCGCTTCCTGACCTGGATAACGCTGGGCTTCGTTAATAACCGCACGCTGCATTTCCTGATCGGTGATCTGGATATTATTGGCACGACCGATTTCGGACAACACCAGTCCCAGACGAACACGACGCTCAGCTATTGCATGAAGTTCTTCTTCTTCCTCACTGGAAAGCTTGAGTTCTCCATCAACCAGCTCGGATTGACGCTCCATTTTTACCTGCATCAGGATGTTCTGGTATTCCAGATCCTTCATGCCGGCAGGGATTTCGAAATCATGCGCATCATCGAGAGAATCAAGCAAAGAGCGCTTAACCTTCTGGCGGCTTACGCCGTCATATTCTGACTGCATTTGCTTTTCAATAATATCGCGAAGTGCTTGCTCGCTATCAAGACCCAATTTCTTGGCGAAATCATCATTGATCTCTGTCTTTTTAGCCTGAAGGATTTGTTTCACTTCTGTATCGAAGATTGCATCCTGACCGGCCAGTTCGGCAGCATGGTAAGCTTCAGGGAATGTCACTTTCACTTCAACCTTGTCGCCGACTTTTTTGCCAACCAGCTGGTCTTCAAAACCAGGGATAAACTGGCCACTGCCCAGTTCGAGCTGGGCATCATGAGCATGCATACCCGGATGTGGTTTATTGTCCTTGGCTGTACGTCCATGAAAATCAATAACCAGAATATCGCCTTTTACTGTGGCACGGTCTTCTGTTACAGGCTCTGTATCACGGTTGCTGCTGGCAATACGCTCCAGTGCTTCATCGATTGATTTCTTTTCAACCTTGGCAACAGGCTTCTCAATTTTGATAGCCTTCAGGTCAGTTACTTCGAATTCAGGCAGCAGATCCACAGCCATTGTGTAAACCAGATCCTTGCCTTCATCGAATTCCTTAACCTCGATTTTTGGTTGAAGAGCAGGCTTCAAATTATTGTCTTGAATAACTTTTGCTGACGCTTCATTAACAGCGATCTCGAGAACTTCACCCAGAACGGCTTTACCATAGCGCTTCTTCAGAATGTCCATCGGTACTTTACCGGGACGGAATCCTGCCATCTTTACGTTCTTACCGACTTCTTTCAGGCGGTCATCAACATGGCGGTCAATATCCTGCGCCGTAACCGTTACTTCGTACTGAACATTCAGATCTTCTTTTTTAAGTTCTTTAACTTGCATGGTGTTCTTTATCTCTTACCTTAACATGTTGATCATCTTGTAATTATGGTGCGGATGAAGGGACTTGAACCCCCACGCCTCACGGCGCCAGAACCTAAATCTGGTGCGTCTACCAATTCCGCCACATCCGCCCAATTCCTCTACAGGAACAAGACAGCACCAGAAAACAGAATCGCGGGTAAATATCAAGCGAAATCCCGCAATATTGCGGGAATTCCTGCAACTATATCAGGGGCCGTTAATCCGGCACCAAAACGTATGGCAGCCTCGCCATGCATCCACGCCGCCGCCGCACTTGCCATAAAAATTGGCATCTTCTGAGCCAATAAGCCACCGACCATCCCCGCCAGCACATCGCCGGCACCAGCTGTCGCCAACCACGGGGAAGCATGGCGGTTCACAATCAAATCCCCGTCAGGATGGGCAATAACCGTCTCCGCACCTTTAAGCAGGATCACAGCCCTCGCTCTTTTGGCCGCCAGCGTCGCCCGCTTTTCACGGCTCCCCTCAATATCGGGAAATAAACGCTCAAACTCACCTTCATGTGGCGTCATCACAACGGAGGCTGCATTTGACGTTGCTTTAAACAAACGATCAGCCTGTCCTTCGAACACATTCAGGGCATCGGCATCCAAAACGATAGCCCGCCCACTGGAAAGACTGCCCAAAACAGCTTGGCGCAAGCCTTCCTCATCATAATCACCTGCCCCAGGACCCAAGATGGCCGCCGTACGGCGCGAATCTTTCAAGTGTAGCGGAAACTTGCCTAACTGCTCGTAAGGCTCGAACATCACATGCGGCGCACCCTTGAGATAGATGTCTTTGACCGTTGCCGAAGAAACAACCGTGCAAACACCACAACCTATGCGCATCCCCGCTTCCGAAGCCAGACGCGCGGCCCCCGTCATATCGGTGCCGCCCAGCACAATCAAATGGCCGCGATCATACTTGTGCCCGTCACGTGAAGGTCGGGGCAATTCATCCTGCCAAAGATCGGGATTATTGATTTCCATATAATCTAACTAGGTTTACGCTTGAGAGAAGTAAAGTGGGGCGACTGATGGGACTCGAACCCACGACAACTCGGACCACAACCGAGGGCTCTACCAACTGAGCTACAGCCGCCACAATAAGCGCGGGGTATTCTCTAATCCAGAGTGCCTGTCCAGGTCAAGAGTTGTCCACTAAAATCCTGAAAAAAAGAAAAAAACAACTATGGACGAGTCCCAAAGACCATGTTAGCTTCGCCGCTAAATGCATAACTGTTATGCTTTTATCACATAGGTGCGCTGCATAAAAATTAGAGGAAAAGAGCCATGCCCGAAGGTCTTATTAACTGCAAAACCATACCTGAATTTCTGAAAGTTCTGAAAGACAACGACATACAGTATGTCGATTTTATCTTTACGGACGTTCGCGGCAAACTACAGCATACGGCACAGCATATCGACACGATAGATAAAGACTTCCTTGAAGAAGGCGTGATGTTTGACGGCTCCTCCATCGCGGGATGGAAAGCCATCAACGAGTCCGACATGATCCTGAAGCCTGACGTTACAAAGGCTTGCTTTGACCCGTTCGCAGCGCAGCCGACAGTGAAAATTTTCTGTGACATCCATGAGCCTTCAACAGGCACGAACTATGTCCGCGACCCCCGCTCGATTGCTAAAGCTGCCGAGGCTTATGCCCTGTCCCAAGGCATTGCCGATACCATCTACTTTGGCCCCGAAGCAGAATTTTTCCTGTTTGACGATGTGCGCTTCAAAGTCGACATGAACGAAGTCAGCTATAAGATCGATGACATCGAAGGCCCCTATAACTCTGGCCGCGAATATCCGGAAGGGAATATGGGTCACCGCCCACGCGTAAAGGGTGGTTACTTCCCTGACTCACCCGTCGACAGTACATCCGACATCCGTGCCGAGATGGTCACAGTACTGAAGCATGTAGGCGTGCCGGTTGAAAAGCATCACCATGAAGTCGCTGCCAGCCAAGTAGAACTGGGCATCAAGTTCTCGACTCTGGTTGATTGCGCAGACAACATGCAGCTTTACAAGCATGTCGTGCACAATGTTGCCCATGTGTATGGCAAGACAGCAACCTTCATGCCTAAACCTGTCTATGGTGACAATGGCTCGGGTATGCACTGCCACCAATCACTGTGGAAAGATGGCAAGCCCCTCTTCGCCGGTGATGGATATGCTGGCCTGTCCGATATGTGCCTGTTTTATATCGGTGGTATAATCAAACACGCCAAGGCACTGAACGCCCTGACTAACCCGTCAACCAACAGCTATAAGCGTCTGGTTCCAGGTTATGAAGCACCGGTCCTGCTGGCATACTCCTCCCGCAACCGTTCAGCTTCGTGCCGCATTCCGTATGTGGCATCCCCGAAAGCCAAACGTGTGGAAGTACGTTTCCCTGATCCGCTGGCAAACCCATACTTGGCGTATGCCGCTATGTTGATGGCCGGTCTTGATGGCATTAAAAACAAAATCCATCCGGGCGAAGCCATGGACAAGAATCTGTATGAATTGCCGGAAGAAGAGCTGCGCAAAGTACCGACAGTTTGCGGCTCTTTGCGTGAAGCTGTGGAAGCGTTACGTGCTGATCATGAATTTCTGCTGCAAGGCGATGTTTTCACGATCGATATGCTCGAGTCCTACATAAACCTGAAGATGGACGAGATCGAAGCATTCGAAACAATGCCGCACCCGATCGAATACATGATGTATTACTCGTCGTAATGATTTTGTAATAAGATAAAAAAGCCCGGACACAACGTCCGGGCTTTTTAGATTCCAGTGCGAAAAAATTACTCGTTTTCCTTGCCCCTCTTCTTGCGATCTGATTCATTCTGAATGAATGTAACATCCAGCGCTTCACCAGCTACCTGCGGCATCATGCTTTGTACAATCATTGAAAAGGCTTCCGTATTACGGGCCCATGTATAGAAATCAGCCTTACGACCGGGCGTCACCATTGTCACAAAATAGTAATAGCGATCCTCAACCATGATCCCTAGCCAGTATTCATAGTCGATATATGATTTTTCATCATTTTCGATACTATATGCCTCTATCCTGTTAAATGTGATACTACGATCAAAGGTGTACGCATCATTTACCGGTAAATTTTCTCCAATTTTGAAACCGCGCTCCTCAAGATCCTCGCGCAGGTAGTCAACCTCCTTCATCAAGGTCGTATCAAGCTCTGTCGAGATAATACTGACATCAATTTCCCCATCTAAAGTTTGTGAGTCGACCGTATAAATCAACTTCACTTTCATATTTTCAATACTATCAATATTCGGAGCAATCAGACGCCACGTCCCTGGATAGGAAAATTTCACGAAATCCAGAAAACCGTATATCTGCCGATCATCGGTACGGTCCTTTTCTGGATTGAGGAATCTAAAGGAATCAAGACAGTCTTCTTGCAAAGCCTTCTCGGCCTCCCATTTCTTTTCCGGCACATAATAGGATATCAAAACCATACGATCACCGTTAGAAATGGCTGCCGTACGTACAACATAGCTAACACCATTATCAAGCAACACATATTCGGCATCCACACGGTTCTTAGTAACCTGCTCCATGCCCATGAGCGTATAGTTGCGCCCCAAAATATAATTCAGAAACCAGTTACGCGTCGTCATACCCTGCGTTAACTGCATCGCATAAATTTCCAGACGCGATGTGACATAAGCACTCGTTGGTCCAACATACTTTGCGACCGGCCCCAACAAACTGGTATTCAGGTTTTCAGCACGGCGCTCACGTTCCATCTTTTTGCTTTTAAGGTTTTCCGCTGAATAATCCTGCGTTTCTCTCTGAACGCGCTTTTTATATTTGCGCATTGCCTCTTCGTCTTCTTCACTGACTGCTGCCTTCTTTTCTGACTCGATTTGTTCATCACGTAAAGAAAGCAAGCCATAAGGATCTTCAGCCGTAGGAGCAGCTTGCATGCTCTCTTCTTTTTTCTCATCTTCGGATACGATGGCTTCCCCATCATCCCCCAGCTTCACCCATCCTCCGGGAAGCCTTATTTCATATTCAAGAAATGCATCTCCTTGCGGAATTTCAGTAAACAGGCCCGTTTTTTCCTCGAACTCCTGTTGGGTAAGACTGCTGTAGCGAGGAACCTTGTTCATCCTCTCAAGCTCTACCAACTGGGCCGATGCAGGAGCAATCATGCCAAAACCTGCCAGAAAGCATAAAATCTTCAGTTTCCTTGAAATCACTTTAACTCTGCCCCTTGCTACACCTTACGATTTAGACTGCACAGCTGTAGGTCGGCCATCCGGCCCTACAGCTACCATTGTAAACACGCCCTCTGTGACTTTTTCGTATACCATCAACTTACGGCGTAAAACCCAACTTTCTATCTTGATCGTAACCGACGTATTTCCCACCTTGAGAATGCTGCTATAGATAGAAACCTTGTCGCCCACATAAACGGGCTTATGAAACTCAATCTCACTGATAGCCCTGGTCTTCACCGGCAGCCCTTTGGTGAACATATAGGCGGCAGCTCCTGCCGCTAGGTCCATTTGGGCCAAAAGCCAACCCCCGAATATATCGCCGTTGGCATTTGTGTCCGACGGCATCGGAATCATGACCAATATAGGATCACGCCCCTTTAGATCTTCGGGCAAAACAATGTCATTTTCAGGATTTTTGGGCATATCTAATAAATTTGTTAACTTTTTAGCTTTGCAACGCGTCCCTGATTGTCTATCTAAAAAGGTCGGAAGTCCAGACTTTCCAAGCTTTAGAAGCTAGTGTGACTTACAAATGCGGGAACATTATGGCAGACCTCTTTAATGCCAAAAAGGCAGAAAAACCAGAATCTTACGGCGCCGAGGACATTGAAGTCCTTGAGGGCCTTGAGCCTGTGCGCCGCCGTCCCGGCATGTATATCGGCGGTACCGATGAAAGAGCCCTGCATCACCTCGTCAGCGAAATTCTCGACAACTCCATGGACGAGGCCGTAGCAGGCCACGCCAGCCGGATTGATATTGCCCTGAACGAAGACGGCTCGGTGACCATTCAGGATGATGGCCGCGGTATCCCCGTCGACAACCATCCAAAATATCCGGGCAAGTCTGCTCTGGAAGTAATCCTGACCACCCTGCACTCGGGTGGTAAATTCAGTGGCAAGGTTTACGAAACATCGGGCGGTCTGCATGGTGTCGGCAGCTCGGTCGTAAACGCTCTCTCCGATTTAATGATCGTTGAAGTTGCCCGTGGGGGCACGCTCTATAGACAGGAATATTCCCGTGGCGTGCCGCAGACCAAGCTCGAGAAAAAGGGCAAGACCGACCGTCAGGGGACATCCGTCAATTTCCATGCCGATCCTGAAATTTTTGGTGCCAAATCTCAATTTAAGCCCTCATGGATTTATCAGATGGCCCGCTCCAAGGCCTATTTGTTCCGTGGCGTTGAAATCCACTGGCAAGTTGCACCATCCCTGATTGAAAGCGGCAGCAAGATCCCCGAGAAGGATGTTTTCAAATTCCCGAAAGGCTTGCTGGACTTCCTTGAAACCTCGCTGGAGAAACGCTCAACATTGACTCCCAAGGCTTTCTACGGCAACTGCAAGCTGCCTGATAATGCGGGGCAGGTTGAATTTGCTGTGGCATGGCCCGAAGAAGGTGAAGGCTTCACCCATTCTTATTGCAACACTGTGCCTACCCCCATGGGCGGTACGCACGAACAAGGCTTACGTAACGCCCTCTCCCGTGGCCTGAAAGGTTATGCCGAATTAATCGGCAATAAAAAAGGCTCAATGATCACTGCCGATGATGTAATGGGTGGTGCGGCCATGCTGCTATCCGTCTTCATCCGCGACCCGCAATTCCAAGGCCAGACCAAAGACAAACTCGCGACCACCGAAGCCACACGCTGGGTTGAAACAGCTGTAAAAGATTATTTCGATCACTGGCTGACAGGCGACCCGACATCCGCCAAAAATCTTCTGGAAGCCATCATTGACCGCGCCGAAGAACGCCAGCGCCGTAAAGATGACAAGCTGATGTCACGCAAATCTGCCACACGTAAATTGCGCCTGCCCGGCAAGCTGGCCGATTGCAGCAAGCAAGACTCCGAAGGCACAGAGATATTTATCGTTGAGGGCGACTCGGCCGGCGGTTCAGCAAAACAAGGCCGTAACCGCGAAACACAAGCAATCCTGCCCTTGCGTGGGAAGATTCTGAACGTTGTCAGTGCCAGCGCCGACAAGCTGCGGGCCAATCAGGAGATTCAGGATTTGATCCAGGCCTTGGGCTGTGGGGCCGGTAAAGACTTCAAAGCCGATAATCTGCGCTACGAAAAAATTATCATCATGACTGACGCTGACGTTGACGGCGCGCACATTGCCTCACTGCTGGTGACATTCTTCTATACCCAGATGCGCGGTGCAATTGAAAAGGGCCATGTCTATCTGGCTCAACCCCCTCTTTATCGCCTGTCTGCTGGTGGTGTGACCGTTTATGCCCGCGATGATGCCCACAAAGATGAACTGATGAAGACAACCTTCAAAGGCAAATCCAAGGTCGAAACCAGCCGCTTTAAAGGTCTGGGTGAAATGCCTGCGGCCCAGCTTAAGGATACCACGATGAATCCGGCGACGCGCACACTGATCCGCGTGTCCCTGCCCCACGCTATGGAAGCCTTGGGTATCACAGCTGAACTGGCCAAAAACGAGAAATCCTCATCTGCTAACCCCGAGGTAGATGATCTGGTAGAACGCCTAATGGGCCGTAACGCAGATGCCCGCTTCCAGTTTATTCAGGAGCGAGCCGAATTTGTCGAAGACATCGACATCTAAGCCTTACACAGAAAAGTTTGCATTTTAACAGGACCTTAGTGTAAAAGTCCGCTTTGGCACGTAAGCGCTGGAGTATTATGACTGAGAGTCCTGCAAATCTATGCGGTATCTTTAACAGGGTTGCCCCTTCGCATTTTAAAGGCGCCGTCAAAAGGAGTCTGCGTGCATCCTCTTATCATTCCGAAAACATCACCCTGCAACAATCCTACCGCAATAACGAATGCTGGCTCAGCCCTAGTAGCAAAAGCGGCTTTGCTGTAACCCCCGATCATGAACTGATCAGCGTTTTCTCATGCGTGAATGGTGATGGCCGCAAGATGATGAACTTTATCAAATCAAAATATGATCACCTGCACCTGAACTGTTTTAATACAACATTCCTGCGCAGTTTTTATGAGAAGCACGGATTCAAGATCATCCGTAAAGAGGCAAACTGGCAAGCGGGCGGCCCTGACATTTTGTTCATGGAGTACAAAAAACCATGACTCTTCCTGTCCTTCTACATATTCCCCATGCCTCAACATTTATTCCGCAGGAATACCAATCCGGTTATTTGCTTGATAGCGCAGGTCTAGCACTAGAAAACTTACGCCTGACCGATATGTACACCGATGAAATTTATGATTTGCCGGGTGCTGAAAAGGCCATTTTTCCTGTATCACGCTTTCTTGTTGATGCAGAGCGCTTTAGCGATGATGACCAAGAATCTATGGCCGCCCGCGGTATGGGGGCGCTTTATACAGTTACCACACATTTGGAACCTCTCCGTCCAGCCCCCTCACCGGAACTGCGTCAGGAATTGCTGGCGCGTTATTATCACCCGCACCATGCACGTCTGAATGAGTGGGCCAATCTCGCTTTGACTACACACGGCAAAGGTCTGCTGGTTGATTGTCACAGCTTCCCCTCGCAAGCGCTACCTTATGAGCTTGAGAATATGAAACTGCATCGGCCCGAGTTCTGTATTGGTACAGACAGCTTCCATACACCGCGTCCTGTCGCTGACGCCCTGATCAGCTATTTCAAAGAAATGGGCTACGACACCCACGAAAACAAACCGTTTGCTGGCGCCCTGACCCCCGCACAGCACTACAGGAAATCGCCGGACATTTACGCTTTCATGATTGAAATCCGCAAAGACCTTTACATGGATGAAGCCACAGGGGCCAAAACCCCCCGTTTTGAAACAGTTAAAAACCATGTGACCGGCGCGATGGCGCTCGCCCGTCACATCCTGAACACACCTTAACTTACCTCAAAAAAATAATTATGAAAAATATATTGACAAAACTTTAGGTTTGACTGTAGTGTCTTTGGAACTTAACAATAAAGCAAAATAAACTTATGCTTTTATAAAAAATGAGAGGTGTTTAAAATGTCCAAATTCCCATCTAAAGCAGCAATCGCTTTGGCATCAGCACTGGCCGCTGGTTCGGCTTTTGCAGCCGATACGACTGACAATACAGCCGCTGAAGCGCCTTCGGCACAACAAACCTGTAACGATCTGGCCAAAGACACAAAAAATCTTACGATCTTTGACAATTCACGGTCCAAAATTGCGATGGCGCAGAAAGATACAACAGGATGCCAATACAGCTTTGGTCTTGATGACAAACCTTTGCTGATCAAGACATTCAATCTCGCGACCCCTAAGGAGGCCAACGCCTTCACTTCCACGGTTTCTCGTATGAAGAGGTTGGAAGAGCGCAGCGAAAGCCGCACCAGACAACGCGAACAAAGAAATCCAGGGACGCAGCCATAAGCGCAGACATCCTTAACGTTATTCAAAAAATATAACTTTTAATTATATAGGGCTTAAAAATGACCAACTTCAAAAAATCAATCGCAACTGCACTCTTGGCCGCTGCCGTAGGTGCAGGATCAGCATACGCACAAGACAACGCAGATTGCGTTCCAGCTAAAGCAAAACCAACAACAACCGAAAAAGTGGCCGGCGATACAGCGGGTCAAGTAACACAACAAGTTGGCAAAGAAGCCAGCCAACAAGCACGTGAAGCTGTCCGTGACTTTACAAAAGGTTTGGGCGGCTTTGGCAGTAAAGTTTTCGGAAAAGCTGCCGATGGTGCTGTAAGGCAAGTTTCGAAAGACGCCACAAAAGCAGCCACCGAAACAGCCAAAGATGCCGCCGTTGATGCGGTAAAGAGCGACAAGCCTGTCTGCGAAGAACCCAAGGCCAGAGATGAGAAAAAACAAAAAGAGACGCCTTCAGTTGTAGATAAAGCCACAGAAACAGCGACAGATGCAGCTGTTAAAGAAGGCCAGAAACAGCTGAGAGGCCTCATAAAAGGCTTAAAGTTCTAATTATATCAATGTTTTAAACCACCCCTTATGAAGGCTTACCCTGTGTAAGCCTTCCTTTTTTTCTTGGATCTCAAAACATAAAATTATGGAAATAAATTTGACAATCCATAAAACTTAATTTATTATACC
Source organism: Micavibrio sp. (assembly GCA_046294845.1). Classification (GTDB taxonomy): domain Bacteria; phylum Pseudomonadota; class Alphaproteobacteria; order Micavibrionales; family Micavibrionaceae; genus Micavibrio_C. The sequence goes on from JBKBNU010000001.1 coordinate 1,781,062, forward strand.
ACCACGCTTAAGAAAAAACGGGCTTATAAGAATTCAAACTATAAAATTAGAGGTGTGAAAATGAATGTAACCCAACGCTTGCTAACCGCTACAACTCTAGCTGCAACTTTCCTGACAGCAGGCTGCGCCTCTATGGGTGGCGCCGGTCTTCCCGATTACAACTCGACAGACGCAGGTACACGCACAGCTGCAAATCAGACCTATGTCGGTCCAAACGGTATTCGTTTCTACCAAGACGGCACACCGGTTGCTGTCAACTATAAAGCTTGCCAGATGCTGAACCGTGAAGTTCGCGCAGGTACAAGCGGCAATTCCACAAATCGCGCCATTAACGCCGGTGTTGGTGCTGTCAGCACAGCAGTCGTAAAGAAAAAAGGCAATGTGGGCGATGCTATCGCAGGAGCCCTCGGTGGCGTTCTTGTGGGGATTGCCGGTGATCAGGCTTCCCGCGCTATCAATGAGCCGCGCGTTGAAAATCTGGAAGCCGACTGCAACCAGGAAAAATATTACAATGAATGGAAAAAAGAAGCCGCCGCCGAACAAAAGCAATTTACACGCGACTTCAATACATGGAACCGCTCAGTAACAACTTGCGTTACACGTGAATCCAGAGCTAATCCGGGCTCCAACCTGCAGCAGGTTCGTAAAAGCTGCGAAGTTGCTGCCGGTCCAGCCCCCGTACGCCCCTAAGGCGTTAAATATTAACAAATTCAGTAAAAAGCGCCGGATTTCCGGTGCTTTTTCTTTGCCTGCCTACCCCAAAACTAGCTAATCTCGTCTCCATGCTAATACGTCTGTGGAATATATTGGATTTCAGAATCAAGACCGCCCTCGGTGGCGTTCTTGCCATGACTGTATGTCTGATTTTTCTAACAATGCCCTCTGCTACTGAAAAAGTTGGCAAACAACTCGCCCCTATGGGCTTTTCACTTACAGGTTTTGAAGCCATCAAAAGCCGGCCCGGTAAAATCACCGTAGAGAAACTGGCGCTGGATGCCGATGGCTTCAGCATGATCGGCAAGATTGAATCGGAAGGAAATGCCACCTACCCCCTTATCGGTAAGCCAGAGCGTATCACCATCAGCGACCTGCAACTGACAGGTGAGTGGAATGAAGAAACAGGATTAACGTTTGCCGGCTGGTCTGTACCCCCGCAAATCATGAATAATCAGCAGAATGTCAGCCGTATCATCCTTAACAATGGCATTATAGATCTTGATACACCTGCAGGCGCTATCCGGCTTGAGGTAAATGGCGAGTCAGCCATGCATCCGGATAAACAGCATCTCAGTCTTTTCAATGCCCACTTGAGTGGCAAACAACTACAGCTGATCCTTGATACCAATATAAAAGGTAACTGGCAGCCAAATCACGGCCTTTCTCTGGAAGCAGAAATACGCGAAGGACGCCTAAACCTTGAACATTTGAACGCCACGCGTATTAGCGGCTGGATTAGCATGGAGCCTATTGAAGGTACATTGATCCCTGAAGTCTCGGGACAATTGCAGGCCGGCCAATTTGGCAATGACGGCTTAATTCTTCAGAATGTCAGCTTTACCTTTGATGGCCCCCTCAACAATCCCCATACCATCATCAATGCCTCACTAGGCGGCTTCCCCACAGCAACCCTGTTACTGGAGACACAGACAAAACCGGAAGGAACAGAAGTTCTTGCCAATATTGAAACCCAGAGCATGAATGATCTGGTCAGTATCCTGAGCAACCTCAGGACCAGTGCTGAGACAAGCCCCCTGCTGCAACAAGCTCTGATGACCTTGCTAATAACCGAGGGCAATCTCGAGAGGATCAAGAAAGATCTCAAAAAAGAGAAGTTCGACTCCTATGTCATGGAAATTGAAGGCTACTCCCATGACCTGAAAGGTAAAATTATTGCCAAGAAAATTAAAGACGGCATAGTCCAGCGCCAGATATTCAGTCTTAACCCTGCTGTTGCCGCTGGCGAGCGCAGGAAGTAATCCCGAAAAATATAGAATCAATCAGCCGTCATAGAGCGGTTATTCCAGTAATTCGAGCTTCCTGTTTCGATAAGGCCTAAATGGTCCAGACCAATACGGAACTTGATATCGGTACCATTATCACCCGAGCTGTCTGTCGTATAATTTCTTTCCGCCAAAATCGCGAAACTGACGCAACAGCCAACGTAATCAAGTCCTACAGCAGCCTTGCGAAGACCGGGATCTTCTCCCAAATCATAGAGAGCACCCGAATTAAAGCGCCAGCGTTTGGTCAGATCGAGAGAAGCAATCCCCTCTATCTGCTCTCTAGATTCCTCAATAGTCGTATCCTCAAGCGAGGTTGCATATAGATAGCGAGATGTTAGCGCTACACGCTCCCACCGTGCAAAACCATCAAATTCATGACGTTGAGATGAAAAATCCTCGGCAGACAGCTGGAAACGATAATTCAGATTATAGTCTTTGCCGTAGACACCTGAAATCTGCCCGACAAAATCAGACTCCTGTCCATTCAGGCCTGAGCCTCTTGGGAACGGGTTATCATCATCATTAAAACGATAGCTCTGCCCCAAGAATGCATCCAGATAACTACCTTCATAGCCATAGAATCCGGAACGAACACCGTATGTTACGCGCGACTGATCTTCTATACGATCCTTGCCGGGGAAACGATTGGGATTAAACAGGTTGAGTGCGTCAAGCTGGGCATCGCCACTATCCTCGTTCGGAATAGCATCATCCTCGGCATTGATATTCGGGGCCAATGTCAGGGCCGCCAGCGGCTCAATCAGAACCTGCCCCTTCTCGGTTGGCTTTGCTAATGGATAGGACGTAACTATATGTGCCTGCGGAAAGAAGCGCGTTTCTGTATCACTATTGTCCAGATAGGTGCTGCTACTGGCTAGGTCGCGATCATTAACGTTATAGACATCTCCCCGTGTACTTAAATCCACCGTACTAACCAAACCCGTCTGTGAAATCAGCTTCCGTTGCCAAGAGGCCGTAAGGACACCGCGATTCATATCCTGACCATCGCCGCCACGACGCAAGCCGAGGGCACTGGCTTCAACATGCCAACGCCCTCCGAATGTTTGATTGGGCTCACCCGTAAAACTGGCAACCATTTCCGGCAATACGTCTGGTTGATCGCGGCGCAAATCATCTACACGAACATCCTGAAAGGCCAAAACACGACCAACAGCATAATTACGGCCAGAGAAACGCTCCACATAAAGTTCGTTCTCCAGAACATCTTTGCTGCTAAAATCATATTGTCGCATATATTGATCGTCTGTGGCCATTTCCAGGTTCAAGCCAGTACGCCATTTATTATTGATGTCCCATAATCCTTCAGACTGGATATGCCCCCTGAATTCTTCACCACGTGTTACTTCTTTACCATTCACCTGATCCTTGCGATCCGATGAAGTTGCGCTACCCTTGATCTGGAAGGATGCATTTTCAAAGCGCTGGCGATACTCAAGAAGCCCTACCGGGTTTTTCTTGGTTGTCAGCATAACGCCTGCCGTCGCATCGCGGTCAGGACCAATCGCCCAATAGTATTGATTGGTTAAATGATAGCCAAGCTGGCTATTAAATCCAAAGCCAGGTGTCAGCAAACCGCTTTTCTGCTTTTCACGACCATCAGAGTGCGCGAGATACGGCGTGTACATAACAGGCACACCATAAATTTCAAACTTGGCATTCTTGTACTTGATACGCCCATCCTGCTTGTTGTAATCAACCTCTTCAGCCCTGATTTGCCAAGCGGGATCATCATCCTCGTCGTTATCACATTCACAAGGGGTAAACGCCGCATCCTTGAGCTTCAAGGAACCATCAGCCAGCTTCTCTCCGCCCTTGGCCGTGAAGCGTCCGCCTTGTGCCAGATAGGTTTGCAATTTATCAACAACGCCCCGGCGCATCTGGTCGGTCAGTTCCAGCCTATCCGCAAAATGGATATCGCCATTCGTGTCTGACAAGACGACATTGCCTTCCGCAACGGCCTTGTCATTAACCATGTCATAAACGATCTTTTGTGCGCGCAGAATTTTGCCATTCTGCACAAGCTGTACATTTCCTGTCGCTGTGATGGTACGTGTTGCCTCATCATGCTGAAGGTTATCTGCCTCGAAATCTACAGGAGCTTCGTTACCTGCTGCAGCTACGGTTTCCGGCTTTTTCATCACCTCCCCAGGGGGCGTCAGCAATGGCTGCGGCGCCAAAACACGCGGGGGCTCCACAGGAGCAACATCAACTTCATTCACAGCTACCAAAGCAGGAGCTTCACTGGCTGCGGCGACTGATGGAGTTGGGACATCATCCAGAGAAAACACTTGAACTTCCGGTGCCGTCAAAAGCGGCTTGCGCACTTGCGCAGGCTTCACAATTTGCACAGGGGCTGTCTGGGGCTGGGCATACCCTGTCAGCATTTGCGCCTGTGCGGTTGTTGTCGCAACCGTACAGAGCAAAAATCCAAAGCCGAGGGCAGCAGTAAAGCGCACGAGAGAAATTCCGGAAAAAAGACTGTAAAAACAAACCCTTTGCCATTGTGAAGCGGCAAAGGGGCGGCGTCAAGGCGGGTTATCCCCTTTTCCAGAGGAAAGAGACTAATAAAAATAAGGGGTTAGCGGCGAAGGAAGGCCGGCACATCATCACCAAAACCGGTAGAATCATCTTCTTCCTCGACCTGCGGTCTTTCAACGCGGCTGTTGCGGACAGCCGGTTTCTGGCGGCGATGCTCGAAACGCTCGCGACGACTCTGACGGTTTCCGCCTTGGGCGAAACCTGCTTCGTCACTATCATCGGCTTCTTCACGGCGTTTGGGCTGAGAGGTTTTAGCCGGGCGACGTTCCTCCAGCTCAACCGTTTCAACAGGAATAGCCTTCTTGATCAGTTTCTCGATAGTTTCGACAAGCTTTTCATCTTCATCACGCGCGGCAATCGACAAGGCCCGTCCTGCCATACCGGCACGTCCGGTACGGCCAATCCGGTGAACATAGTCATCGGCATTGAACGGCATATCATAATTGAATACGTGTGATACGCCCTGAATATCAAGACCACGGGCCGCAACATCACTGCAAATCAGCAAAGTGATTTTGCCGTCCTTAAATTCCTGCAAGGTCACCGTACGCACAGACTGGATCATATCGCCATGCATCGGGGCCGCGCTATAGCCCTTCCCCTTCAGCCATTTGGCAAGATCATCAACATCCCGTTTGCGGTTCAGGAAAATAAAGGCGTTTTTGACATCTTCGCGCTTGATCAAAGCTTCCAGAGCTTCACGCTTTTTGCGGAAGGATGTCCAGACCAGTGATTGCCTCACTGTTTCGGCAGGTGAGGCGGGAGGCGCCACAGAAACCTGACGCGGATTGGATAAAAACTTGTCAGCCAGCTTTTTGATTTCCGGCTGCATCGTTGCAGAGAACAGCAAGGTTTGACGCATCGGCGGAACCTTGGAAACGATTTTTTCAATATCCGGAATGAAACCCATATCCAGCATACGGTCGGCTTCGTCAATCACCAGAACCTTGATATCGGAAAGCAGAATATTGCCGCGATCAAATAGGTCAAGCAAACGACCCGGTGTCGCAATCAACACATCAACACCGCGTTCCAGTAACTTGATCTGGTCACCCATGCTTTCGCCACCGACCAGCAACGCCTTGGTCAGTTTGTGATACTTGCCATATATATCGAAGTTTTCGGCAATCTGCGCCGCCAGTTCACGTGTAGGGGAAAGGATCAGCGAACGCGGCATCCGCGCACGTGCGCGACCACCCGCCAGAATTTCAATCATCGGCAAACAAAAACCGGCTGTCTTTCCTGTACCGGTCTGTGCCAGACCGATAACATCACGCGCCATAAGGATATGTGGAATGGCTTGTTCCTGAATCGGTGTGGCAGATGTGTATCCACGCTCTGTTACCGCCCGCACAATTTCAGGACTTAGCCCCAGCTCTTCAAAATTCATTAGAGTCCAGACTCAAGGTTATTCTTCAAATTCTTGCGCAATGTGCGCGGAAGCTTAGGAAAAGTCAATCAAAACAAGTCCCAAGGTTGACAATGATAGGGGCTGATGGCAAAGATTTTTAATTCCCTCCTTCTGATACAGGATTGGGGAATTTATATATTATGAAAATGTGGAGGATTTCATGCGCTTTTACCTCGCCGTTGCCGTAGCCTGCGGCTGCGTTATGGCCTTGCAAATCCTGCAATCCCGCATATTTTCAGTTGTTACGTGGTATCACCTGTCTTTCCTGACCATCAGTATTGCCATGTTTGGCCTCACATTGGGGGCCCTTCATGTTTATCGCGAAACAAAAGGAAAAACCTTAGATAATCTGCCCTCAAGACTGGCAGACAGCACGCGCCTTTTTGGTTATTGGGCAGCGGCCAGCCTGATTGTCCAGCTATGCATACCTATCGTTCATAGCAATCTTATGGGTGTGCTGGTTACATTGCCGCTTGTGGCCTCCATCACAACCATTGCCTATTTCTATGCCGGACAGCTGGTTTCCTTATGCCTGACGCGCTCTGGTCGTCCTGCCGCCCGCGTCTATGCCGCCGATATGATCGGGGCTTCTGCCGGATGCCTCGTAGCTTTGGCCCTGATGCAAACGGTCGATGCCCCTTCTGCTATTCTAATAGTGGCCGGCATGACCGTCGCCACCAGCATGATGTTCCTTGAAAAATTCGGGCAGAGGAAGACAAGTATAGTAGCCCTCCTGCTGGTTGCCTTTGGCATCGTTAATTCCATGATGCCCTCGCCGCCTGTATATCCGCTGTGGACAAAGAGTGCCCTCGTCCCGCGGAATATTATTTTCTATGAAGACTGGAACGCCATATCCCGCGTCACGGTTATTGATAGCGCCAAATACGATATTACAAAGCGTGTATTCTTATGGGGGGCAAGCCCAACCCTGCCAGCGGATATTGAAACAGATTTTAAAATTCTGGCTGTTGATGGTGCTGCCATTACCCCCGTCAATGAATTCGATGGCAAAAGCTGGGACAAGCTGAAATGGCTTGAATACGACATTACAAACATCGCCCACTTTGCCCCGAACATCAAATCGATTGCGATCGTTGGCGCAGGCGGCGGCCGTGATATTTTATCAGCCCTGTATTTCGGCGCAGAGAACGTCGTCGCTCTTGATATCAATAATATTCAGGTCGATCTTTTAACCAAAATCCCCGACCAACGCAGCTATACCAATCTTTGGGACCAACCCGGACTGCGCGTTATCAATGCCGAGGCGCGGAACTGGTTCACCCATAACACGGAAAAATTTGACGCCATCCAGATATCATTGATTGATACATGGGTATCTGCCGGTGCCGGCGCTTATGCCCTGACAGAAAACAGCCTCTACACCACAGACGCATGGAAGATTTTCCTGAACGATCTGAATGAACGGGGTTTGCTAACGGTCAGCCGCTGGCATTTCAAAGAATCCTATAATGATCTTGGACGTCTGACATCCATGACAACGGCCGCTCTGCTCGATATGGGCGTCAGCGCCCCTTGGCGTAATGTTTTCATCGCCCACACAGGACGCATTGCCTCAATCGTTGTGGGCCGTGACGCTCTCACACCGGCACAGCTTGACGGTTTGCACGAAGCCGCCGAAAAATTTCAATACGAAATTCTGGCATCCCCCCGCCTTGAAAAAGATGACATCGTCAACAATATCCTGCGTGCCGAAAGCCGCAGCGGCATTACAAAGGTTATCAAGGACCTTCCTTTTGATCTGGAACCGCCCAGTGATGAACGTCCGTTCTTCTTTAATCAGGCACGACTTGAACGACCATTAGAGGTTATTCGTCAGGCAACGGCCAGCAACATGAAAGAACAAAATCTTCGGGGTCATGCCGTCGCAACCCTGAACCTCTATATCATTATCCTGTTTTCGATCATTGTGTCGCTTCTGGTATTGATTTTACCCTATCGCAAGGCACTGACAAATGCCGAAGCGCCCTTTATCAAGGCAGGAACCTGCTATTTCATGCTGATTGGCCTCGGGTTTATGTTTGTTGAAATTCCGATGATGCAGATCATGAGCATGTTCCTAGGCCATCCTGTTTATGGCCTGGGGATTATCCTCTTCAGCCTGATCCTTTCAACGGGTATCGGCAGCTTTGTTTCCGATAAATTTGTCTTGTCGAACAACAAGCGGATTGTCATCTGGTCCCTTATGATTGCGGGCTATATTGTATTGCTCTCCGGCTCCATCCATCAGTTAACCAACAGCTTTATTGCCGCCGATCTGACAACACGTATTGCTGTCAGTCTGGCCATGATCTTCCCCGCCGGATTGATGATGGGGTTTGCCTTCCCCACGGGTATGAAGCTGACTTCGGATGTTTCCGAAGAACTGACACCATGGTTCTGGGGGATCAATGGTGCTGCCGGTGTGACAGCCTCGGCGCTCGCCATGGCCATCAGCATTAAATGGGGACTGAATGTAACCTTGCTGACAGGGGCCGCGTGCTATGCCCTGCTGTGCCTGCCTGCGCTCATTATACTAAAAATTTCAAAAAACAAAGGAACAGCCTGACATGAAAACCCAGCTTCTCAGCCATCTGGAATCAGAAATCGCCAAAGTCCGCGAAGGTGGCCTTTATAAAAAGGAGCGTATTATCACCTCGATGCAGTCGGCAGATATCACCGTCGCGGGCGGTGATCATGTACTGAATTTCTGCGCCAATAATTATCTGGGGCTGGCGGATAATCCCGATCTGATAGCGGCAGGCAAGCGCGCCCTTGATGAGCACGGTTATGGCATGGCTTCGGTCCGTTTTATCTGCGGCACGCAAGACATCCATAAACAGCTCGAAAAGCGCATCAGCGATTTTCTGGGCATGGAAGATACCATCCTTTATTCTTCCTGCTTTGATGCCAATGGCGGCCTGTTTGAAACATTGCTGGGTGAAGAAGATGCGATTATTTCCGATGCGCTGAACCATGCCAGCATTATTGACGGTATCCGCCTGTGCAAGGCCCAACGTTACCGTTACGCCAACAACGACATGAGCGAACTGGAAGCGCACCTTAAAAGCGCGCAAGCCCAGCGTCACCGCCTGATCGCCACCGATGGCGTTTTCTCGATGGATGGCTATATCGCCAATTTGCAAAAGGTTTGCGACCTTGCCGAGCAATATGATGCGATGGTGATGGTCGATGACAGCCACGCTGTCGGCTTCATCGGCGAGAAAGGCCGTGGCACCCATGAATATTGCAACGTCATGGGCCGCGTCGATATTATCACCGGCACACTGGGTAAAGCCTTGGGTGGCGCTTCGGGCGGTTATACATCAGGCCCCAAACAGGTGATCGAATGGCTGCGTCAGCGTTCACGCCCTTATCTGTTTTCAAACACACTGGCCCCGACTATTACGGCCACATCGCTCAAGGTTCTCGATCTGCTGGAAAATGGCGACGCCCTTAGAAAGCGCCTGCGTGATAATGCGGCCTATTTCCGCGAGCACATGACCAAAGCCGGATTTGATCTCCTGCCCGGCGATCACCCGATTATCCCCGTCATGATTTATGATGCGGCGCTGGCCAGTAAATTCGCCGATGAAATGCTGAAGCGCGGCGTGTACGTCGTCGGTTTTTCCTTCCCCGTCGTCCCCCAAGGCAAAGCGCGTATCAGAACACAAATGTCCGCCGCCCACACACGCGAACATCTTGATAAGGCGATTGCTGCGTTTATAGAGGTTGGCAAAGAATTGGGGATTTTGAAGAAAGCTGCATAAAAAATTACCTCTACACGTAGCAAGAAAGAATAATATGAGCTTGAAGGACAAAATTTCTTACTTGGAAATTGTACTGATACTCATCTGTCTGATTATTGGTATTCAGAGCTTTTTCATGAACGCTTCCTTCAATAAAAGAATTTCAACTCTGGAATATTATCAAGAGATGAATAAGCCAAATATTATGTGGCTGATTAATAGCATGGAAACTATGTTCACCATGTCCTCATATGACTATTTAAATCTAATTGACGTTTACAGTAAGCAATACTGCACACCCAATAGTATCAAAGCCTACAGAGAAATATTAACTAGATTGGGTGCAATGACTCAACTTTCTCAAGAAGGCGTCGTACAGACAACAACGATCACTTCACCACCCATAGCGTACATGAGATCAATTTCAGAGGCACCAGATAAGAATTACGGTTTTTCCGAAAAGATCCATTATAAAGTCGATGCCCATATAATATATCAGAGCGGTGCTACTGTTATCTCTGTACTTGATGTCACATTTAACGTCGCCATAGCTAGAATCCAATTAAAAGATAACAGTAGCTATATTATTACAGACTTAGATGTTGCCTCAGTAAAGAATGATGAGAGCCGTCTTCGTAGATAACACTCAAAAGTCCTAAGACATCAACCTTAATCCCCGTTGCAGGGCGCCGCCGATGACTTGGCCCAAGGGGCTTTTGGTGAAGCTGTTGAAACGTTCAATTCTGGCACCTTGTGCGGGATCAATCTGTTCAAGTCCTTGCGGGGGTTGCCATACCCTTACCTGCTCGCAAAATTCAGGAACATCTGCATATGTTTCAGGATAAGGAACACTGACATACATCGCGCCCTGACTGGCCGATATATGGATCTGGCGATTACCGGCCCGCGTGAAAGCTTTATATCCCTTAATATGGACATGACTGGCGGCGGGATTAAATTCCAGTTCGGGCCAACCCAGCAGCTTGTTGACCTCACTAAAGCCCGGCATAACAGGTAAAGCGGCCACAGCCTTTTTCACTTCATCGCTATCGGGCACCAGCCAGTTGGTATGCGGGATACCTTTCCACCCTTCATGGGTAAAGCCGATGGCATAGCGGAAATTGATGCTTTCCACACGGCCTTTTTCATCGATTTTATAATGGGGAACTTCACCACCCAGAACCAGTGTTGCTGTCTTCAGGTAATCGGTAATTTCCTTTTCGGCGGCGCGGCGGCGGTCATACCAGCGGCGCAGGGAACGGGCCAGCTTTTCATCGGTGACCTTGAAATACAGACGCGGTGCATCGCGCAGCTGGACACCTTCATCCTCTGGCGGTTTTTTGGCTTTGGCAGCCCACAATGTGGACAGGAAAGGCACTGCAATCTCCCTGATAATTTAGGCTTATTTCTATTATTTCCCTTGAAACTACGGAAAATGGCCGCCTTCTGTCAATTTATTGTTTCTCAGGGTTGCACTCATGCTGCAGCAGCACAAAAAACTGTTTTATAATAGTGGTTTACTAATCTTTTCCCTTGTCATACCCTGCCCCTGTCGCAGCCTAGGAAGCCGATCAGGAGTCACCAAAATGAAATCACTCGCGAAGATTAAATCGGAACCCGGTATCTGGATGCAGGATAATCCTGTTCCTGTCATTGGCCCGAATGATGTCCTGATCAAGGTCAAAAAATCGGCTATCTGCGGTACCGATCTGCACATATACAAATGGGATGAATGGGCCGCGCGCACCATTCCCGTGCCGATGGTTGTCGGGCATGAGTATGTCGGCGTGATTGCCGAACTGGGCAGCGAAGTCAAACATTTGAAAATCGGGCAACGTGTTTCCGGTGAGGGTCATATTGTTTGTGGGCATTGCCGCAACTGTCGCGCCGGTAAACGTCATCTGTGCCCGAATACAAAAGGTGTTGGCGTCAACCGCCCCGGCAGCTTTGCCGAATATCTGTGCCTGCCGGTTGATAACGTCTTTCCTATTCCCGATGATATTGATGATGAGCTGGCGTCTATTTTCGATCCGTTCGGCAATGCCGTTCATACCGCCCTGTCATTTGATCTGGTCGGTGAAGATGTCTTGATCACCGGTGCCGGTCCCATCGGCATTATGGCGGTTGCCATCTGCAAACATGTCGGTGCCCGTCATGTTGTTATCACCGATGTGAACCCCTATCGTCTGGCCCTCGCCGAAAAAATGGGGGCAACACGCGCCGTTGATGTATCCAAACAAAACCTGTCCCATGTCATGAAGGAGCTGGGCATGAAGGAAGGTTTTGATGTTGGCCTTGAAATGTCCGGCATCGAAAGTGCTTTCCAGCAGATGGTCAATAATATGATGAATGGCGGCAAGATTGCGCTGCTCGGCATTCCCGCCGGTGGCAAAATGGATATCGACTGGAATCAGGTGATTTTCAAAGGCCTGATCATCAAGGGCATCTATGGCCGTGAAATGTACGAAACATGGTACAAGATGACGGCGATGCTGCAATCGGGCCTTGATATCCGTCCCGTCATCACACACCGTATCAAGATCGATGATTATCTGACCGGATTTGAAGCGATGAAATCCGGCCAGTGCGGCAAAGTGGTTATGGATTGGGAATAAGGCTAACGCCTTAAAGGACCATGCGGGCGGCTTGGGCCTTCATCTCAATGGCTTCAGCGGCTTTCAAATCGGCGAGACGCTCCCGCACTGCATGTTCGACTTCTTTCATACCGCGCTCACGTGCCAAATCCAAAGCGCTGATGTGCGGTATCTCCGTCTTTACAGTTTGACCGCTACTCAGGAAACCACCGCCAACATAAGCATGTTTGGTTGTTTTACCGGTTGCAGCAACATTTGTTTGCGGGTTTTGAGCAAGAGACAAGGCAATCTTCGCTGCCCCCTGCATCATGGCATAATTAAGAAGGGGAATGGTTTCATAGTACAGGGGTGAATCCGGTCCGGTGCTATCGTGGCAACTCACGATATAATTCGGATTTCTTCCTGCAAATTTCCTGAAGGCGACAGCAAACACATCCGTGTCATCCTGTTGCAAGATATCGCTCAGGATGTAGCGTGCATGATCATATGCGAACTTTCCATTTTCCAGCACAGTGATAGCTCTGGCTCTATCGCCGTTTTGCATGGCCTCACGAAAATCATGGAAGTTTTGCTTGATCTGGCGCCCCTCCTCGATGCCTTGCATAATTGAACGATAGGCGGCTGTCAGACTGAACTTCATGGTGCGCTCCCGTGTATTTTCGATATTAAATTCCTGCCTTTACCTATCCCAGAAGCCATTAATATGTCAAGAAAACCCTTGCGCAACCTCCTCAAAGACCATAATCTTCCGGAAAATATTAAGAAATGCAGGGCCCATGAAGTTTACGCACCTGAAACCCTCTGATGACGATAAAGACGGACAAGGCCGCTACAAGCCCCTTCGTCCGGTCAAACACGGCCACGATCATAACCATGGTCACGGTGATTGCTGCGGGCAGGATCATGACCATAACGGCGATCACGATCACGATCACGATCACCATCGCCATCATCACGATGACAAACCTGCGGCCACAGGCATCAAGGGCTTGTTTTCACGTCTGGCCCGCAACAGGACAGCCGTTGTTTTAGGCGGTACTGCCGCCTTGCTGACGACCACTGCCCTGACAGCACCCGCTCTGGCAACAACGATGGGGGCGGGATTGGTGATGGCGGCTTCACTCTGGCTTCTGCCCCAAGCCTGCGAAACCGTGATTGATAGCATCGAAGGCCTTGGTAAAAAACTGAAGATCCCTGCCGTGGGGTTGGGGCTGGGTTTGGCGCTCATGGAATCCGTTCCTGAATTTGCAGTCGCCATCAATTCGATCATGAGTGGCCAGCACGCCGTCAGCATGGGCAATATCGTAGGTTCAAATGTGGCCCACGTCCTTTTGATTTTAGGAACTGTTGCGGCGATTGCCGGCGTTAAAAAACCCGAAGGCACAGCGTGGAAATTCAATGTCGCTGCCCTCACGGGCGCGACAACTGCTTTTGGTACGCAACTCGCCACAGGGCGCCTGATCGAAGGTTTGGGCTATGGCATGGGTGCGGCGGCTCTCGCCTATCTCATTACCAATTACAAACTGAACAAACGCGATGCGATCAAGCTCGGAAAGCCTGAACTGGCCGAAGCCCATCACCACCACCATCATGGTGATGATGATCATTGCGGCCATGACCATAAGGAACGCTCCTCCGTGGTGAATGGTCTCCTTGCTGCGGCAGGTATGGGCAGCGTGATCTATACAGCACACGCAGCCGTAGATAGCGCCTCGACCGTCGCCCAAAATCTGGGTGCCCCCCCTGTGATTGTTGGCGCTTTGGCCTTGGCTCTGGGCACGGCAGCCCCCGAATTTGCCATCAATATCAAAGCCGCCCTAAAAGGCAAAACCGATATGGCTGTCGGTAATATTATCGGCTGTAGCGTTCTGAACCTGTTGGCGGTGGGTGGCATTCTGGCCGCCACAGGAACACCCGTCCCCGAAGCCTTGCGCCCCGATACCGCTTTGGGCCTGCTGAACCTGGGGGCACTCGGTGGTGGCGCGGCACTGGCTACTACGACACTGCTTGCCAATAAAGGGGCCTTGAGCCGTAAACACGGATTGGCCGCTCTGGGGCTTTATACCGCCTATCTGGCGGGGTCTTTATATTTGGGCACTGCACAATCACCCGAAGCCCCCCTTCCGGAAAACCATAAGCCGCCGATCATAACCCCGATTTGAATTTCCGGCCCGTTCGGGTATCCTTATCCCGCATAACAGGAAGGGATAAGACCATGAAGATTGCCTATATGTCAGGGTTCGGAAACGAGTTTGCCACCGAAGCACGGGAAGGCGCTTTGCCGCAGGGACAAAACAGCCCGCAAAGACCCGCGCACGGCCTTTATACCGAACAGATCACAGGCAGCCCGTTTACGGCCCCGCGTGCCAGCAACCAACGCACATGGACATACCGCATTCATCCTTCGGTCCGTCATAAACCGTATGAACCCTATAAGCATCCTACATTACTCGGCTCGCCCTTTACCGATACCGACACATCCCCCAACCAGATGCGCTGGGACCCGCCTGCTTATCCGTCCAAAGCCACCGATTTTGTCGATAGCCTGACAACTGCCGCCGGTAATGGTGACAGTTTCGCATGGACAGGCCTTGCCGTTCATATTTATGCCGCCACGGCCAGCATGGATAAACGCTATTTCTATTGCGCTGATGGCGAGATGCTGATCGTCCCGCAGGAAGGCAATCTGACGCTTCGTACCGAACTGGGCCGACTGGATTTAAAACCGGGCGAGATTGCTGTCATTCCCCGCGGCATAAAATTCACGGTTCTCCTGCCCGATGGCAAAGCACGTGGCTATGTCTGTGAAAATTACGGTCAACCACTGACTCTCCCCGATCTCGGCCCGATTGGCGCAAATGGCCTCGCCAACCCCCGCGACTTCCTCTATCCCGTGGCTTCCTATGAAGATGAGGAAGGGCCGCATGAAGTGATTGCCAAGTTCGGCGGTAAAGTCTGGCACGGCGAATATGACCACTCGCCTTTATGCGTTGTCGCATGGCATGGCAATTATGCCCCGTATAAATATGATCTGTCCCTGTTTAACACCATCAACACGGTCAGCTTTGATCATCCTGATCCTTCCATCTATACGGTGCTGACATCCCCCAGCCATCCGCAGGGCACAGCCAATCTCGATTTTGTTGTTTTCCCGCCGCGCTGGATGGTGGCTGAAAACACATTCCGCCCCCCGTGGTTCCACCGTAATATCATGTGCGAATTTATGGGACTGATTCACGGGATTTATGATGGCAAGGAAGGCGAAGCAGGCGGCACATTCGCCCCCGGTGGTTATTCCATCCATAACTGTATGTCGGGCCATGGCCCCGATGCCAAGGTTGTCGAAAAAGCAATGGCAGCGGATTTGAAACCGCAGAAGCTGGAAAACACCATGGCCTTCATGTTTGAAAGCCGCTACATCTTCCGCCCGACCGCCCAAGCCTTGAAATCAAAAGCCCTGCAAAAGGACTATTACATCGCTTGGCAGGGCATTAAAAAGATGTTTTCAAGATAAGGCTTCATAGAGCCTTATTTGCACAGACTCATCGTCAGGATTTTATAGATCAGTTTGGCTGTAATGTAATCACAGGCATGATGGGCTTCATGCGGGGCCAGTTCGACCACATCCGCACCCACTACTTCGGCCTTGTCCGTCACGGCTTTCAGAATATCGAGGGCTTCATCCCAGAACAATCCACCCGGTTCCGGTGTCCCTGTCGCGGGCATCAGACTCGAGTCAAGGCCATCAACATCAAACGTAATGTAAACCGGACCCGCACCGACTGCTTCAGCGATCTGTTCCGGCGTCCAGGAACGCTTGTCCTTGGCAAAGAAGGTTTTGATACGGTCCTGATGGGATTCCCAATACGGGACTTCGTCACTTGAAATACTGCGAATGCCGACTGCCACCAAATTCACATTCGGATAATCAAGACTGCGGCGCATGGCATTGGCGTGCGATAGGCGATCACCACGGAACTCATCACGCAGATCACCGTGAGCATCAAACTGCAGGATGGTCAGCTTCGGATATTTGGCCGCCATCACCTTTATCACAGCCGGCGTCAGGCTATGTTCCCCGCCAATCATCAGCGGGAATTTTCCGGCATCGACTGTTTCCTGCACATAGGATGTCAGCAGGTCGAGAGCAGCCTGATGATCTTGCGGGATTTCCGGTTCGTAGAATGTCGCCACACCAAAATCGTAGAACGGTTCTTTCCAGAGATATTCATCAAACATCTCGACTTCGTGGGAAGCGCGGATCGCCATAGCCGGACCACGGTGAGTGCCCCCGCCATAGCTTACGGTTTTTTCAAAACCGAAAGGAATGATCCACGCCTTGGCTTGTTCCGGTGACATTGCCGGATGATCCTGAAAGCCGAAGCCATCAACACCGGGCGTCATAAAACGGGAATCCGGTTGCGGTTTTGTTTTTACGCTTTGCACTTAAACATTCTCCTTCAGGAAGACCGTCGCACTACGACCAAAGCCGTTAAAGTTACTGCGGACACTATAGCTATAGGCACCCATGCCCTTGATTTCAATCCAGTCGCCTTCATCAACATCAGCAGGCAGCATGAAAGGTCCCTTCATCATGTCGACAGAGTCACAGGTAGGACCAGAGAAAGCAAAAGGTGTATCACCCTCACCCGGCTCTTTGCCTACGCGGCGTGTGCCAAAGCGGAAATCAAATTGCTTGCCGGCATCGAACATACCGCCATAGGTACCATCATTGATGTAGAGCATATGACCTTTACGCAATTCAACACGGGCCACCATGGAACCTGCCTCGGCCACCAGAGCACGCCCCGGTTCACAGAAGATTTCACATCCTTCGAAACCGTTATCGCCCAGAGCGTCACGGATCTCGTCGAAATAGTCCTGCAAAGCGACAGGCTCCATATCCGGATAAGCAACCGGAAAACCGCCACCGACATCAACGATGTCGATTTTGACACCGCTGCGGCTAACGGCTTCCTTGGCCATTTCCAGCGCGCGACGATAGGCCACAGGGTCCATACATTGGGAACCCACATGGAAGGTCACGCCAATTCTGGCCGCCACAGGGCGGGCCATAGCCAGCAAATCAGCCACTTCCTGAACGCCTGCGCCGAATTTGTCGGACAGGGCAAAGATAGCGTCCTCGCCTTTCACGGCCAGACGAACCATCAGGGTCAGATCGGGCGCGCATTGCGTTTCTTGCAGGATCTTGTTCAACTCGTCCTTGGTATCCAGAACGAAATTGCGAACACCGTGCATAAAATACGACTCTGCAATGGCCTCACGAGCCTTTACAGGGTGCATGAAATACATCGTGCCCTTGGGGGCCAGACGGCGCACCAAACGAACTTCTTCAATTGAAGCCACGTCAAACGTGCGGATACCAGCCTTGTACAAGGTCTGCACCACGTGTTTGTCTGGATTTACCTTCACCGCATACATGGTGGTGCCACGGAAACCGTTCAGGAAGGTCTTGGCCTGCCTGATCAGCACATCCGGACGGATCACATATAGCGGAATTGTAGGCTGGAGTTCAGCGACCAGACCGTCAATATCCCCTTCAAAAACGTAGGGACCGGACGGTTTGGTTTTCACCAATGCCAGCTTATCGGAAGCGCGGCGCGCTTCGCGAATTGTTGTATACGTATAGGTATGGGGGGACGATTGGCCGCCCCTGCCAAGATTGGTCATACGATTTCCTTTCAGCTCTACGGAAACTCTCGTTTCCCACTAAAAAGACAACGTCGTTGCATAACCATATCTTGCCTGAAGCTGATGAGCGGCTCTGCGCAAGGGGCCATCGGCACGTGCGTGCTTGTTACAGGTCTAATATAACATGATTCAGTTTCATGCAATTATTATTTTTTGCATGGCGGCATGATGATTTTGGGTAGGCTTTAAGTTATCCTTAAGGATATTTCGCCCACCCTGTCAGGACCCCACAGGAGATACCGATGACAAGCGCCGCCAAACCACTGCGTAACTGGCTTCTACTGACAACAACCCTGTGCCTGCTGACAGGCCCTGCACTGGCGGAAACCCTGCCTTTGAAGCGTGTAGCCATCTCTACAAGCGGCCTCGCTTTGTTCGAGCATCAAGGTTCCGTGACAGGCTCTACCCAGCTCGAAATCCCCGTCAGGCTCGACGCTGTTGATGACATCCTCAAAAGCCTCGTGGTGATGGACAGTACCGGCAGCTTTGGTGGTGTGTCCCTGCCCGGGCGCGAGCCTCTGGCCCAATCTTTCCGCGACCTCCCCTTCAGCAGAGAGGATCTGAACTCCCCCGTCAGCCTGATGAATGCCCTTCAGGGCGCCGAAATCGAGATCGGGGCTGCTACGCCCATCAAAGGTCGCCTGATGAATGTCGTAGAAGAGAATGCCGAACTGGAAGGTGGCCAGATCGTCACCCGCCACCGTGTATCCGTTATGACAGCCGACGGCATCAAGACAGCCCTGCTCGAAAATCTTGCCAGCGTCAGCTTTACCGAGCCTGCCGTCCAGAACCAGATCGGCCGCGCTCTTGAAGCCGTCTATACCAACCGTATCCGCGATCAGCGTCCAATGACTATCGCCCTTGAAGGGACAGGTACACGCCCCGTTGCCCTCACCTATGTGCAGGCCGCTCCCTTGTGGAAAAGCGCCTATCGCCTGATCATGCCGGCAGACGGCGACAAAGCCTTCCTGCAAGGTTGGGCCATTCTGGAGAACACCACAGGTCTCGACTGGGACAACGTAACTGTGACCGTCCTATCGGGCGCTCCTGTCACCTACCGCCAATCGCTGTACGAAAGCTATTACCTGAGCCGCCCAGAACTGCCCGTGAAGATAATGGACCGCGTCATGCCCCGTGCCGACCATGGAATTATGGGGACAGTCGAAGAACTGGATGGCTATGCCGACAAGGAAATGCTCGAGGAAAAACGTGCGCGCCGTGCCGAAATGGCCCCTGCCCGCCAGAATCTCGGGGCCACTGCCAAGATGGCCATGATGGCCGACAGCGCCGTCAGCATGGAATCCATGGCTTATGGCGGAGCGATGCCTGCCGCAGCGCCCATGGAGATGGCACAGGCTAGCATGGCGATTGCGCAGGATGCCGCCACACAGATGGTCTTCACCTTCCCCGATCCGGTCACCCTAAAGGCTGGAAACTCGCTGATGGTTCCCTTTATCAGCAGGGAATTTCCGGCAGAGCGTGTATGGCTCTATCAACCCGATACCAACCCGACTCATCCTCTGGCTGCCGTTGACATGGACAACAAGGGAGAAACAGGCCTTCCCCCCGGTATTCTGACTCTTTATGAACAAGGCGTCACAGATAAATCATCCCTCCATGTGGGTGATGCCGAAATGCCGATGATCCCCAAAGGAGAAAAGCGCTTTATCAGTTACGCCCTCGATACCAAAACCAAGATTGACCGCCAGATGCAGGAAGATCGCCAACTGGGTGTCATCACCATGAGCAAAGGCATCATGTATCAAAAGGTCCAGTCCCGCAGCACAACCACCTATGAGATGAAAGCCCCTGCCGAAGAAGATCGCCTGATTGTGATCGAACACCCGCGCCGTCACGGATGGGAACTTGTCAAACCGGAAGGTCTTGAAAAAGAGCCGGACGCTACAGACAATTTTTACCGTATCTCCGTCATGGTCCCCAAAGGAGAAACAAAGAAAATTAAAATCGATCTTCAACGTGATGATACAGAAAGCTTCTCTCTCTCAAGCTTATCCGCCTACGACATTGACAACCGCATCAGTATTTCGGGCCGCGATATGAAACCTGAAGTCCGCAAGGCCCTTGAGGAGATCAAGCGTCTTCAAAGCGCTGTAAGCATAGCCCAAACGGAGATTCAGGAAATCAATATGAATCGTGAAAAAATCTTCAGGGATCAGGAACGCCTGAGAGAAAACCTTGAAACGGTTTCCGGCAATAATGATCTGGGCAAACGCTACATAAAAGAACTCAACACTCAGGAAGATACGCTTGCCAATCTTGAAAAGCAGGAAGCACAGGCTCAAAACCGCCTGAAGTCGGCACAAAAGGCCCTAAGCGATTACATCTACTCTCTAAGCCTGTAATCATCCAACGCAGACAAAGAAAAAACCCGCCTTCTGGCGGGTTTTTATTACGATCTTATATTGACCGAATATCTTTGAGGAATTTATCAATTCTGCCGCTGATGTTCGAAGAGTTATTAAACACATCAGAGGAGATTCCCATCACTTCTTCCGCAGAGATACCGTTTTTGTTTACGGTCTCGCTAACATCGGCAACATTCATCACCACAACATCAACACCTACGGAAGCTTCGCGAACGTTACGCGAAATTTCTTTGGTAGCAATTGATTGCTCTTCCATCGCTGCGGCAATAGCTGTGGTAATGGTTTTCATGCCATCAGTGATATCCTTAATCTTCTGGATTGAATCAACTGCCATCTTTGTGCGGCCCTGAATATCATCAATATTCTGGCGAATACGCTCTGTGGCCGACGCTGTCTGGCTGGCCAGCTGCTTAACCTCGTTCGCCACGACGCTGAACCCTTTACCGGCCTCACCGGCACGGGCGGCTTCGATAGTGGCATTCAGGGCCAGCAAGTTGGTTTGTCCGGCAATCACATTAATCACTTCGGCAATTTCACCAATTTCACGGGAAGCGCGGTCAAGCTGCTCCATAATGACAGTCGATTCATCAACTGTACGGACAGCCACATCAGACTCACTATTGGCCCTTTGGATTTGCATTGAAATTTCCTCAATTGATGAGGTCATTTCCTCTGTCGCTGCAGCCACGGTCTGGACGTTTGCACCGGCCTGCTCTGCCGCCGATGCCACCTCTGCGGTTTTGCTGACAGAAACCTCGATATCGCCACGCATCCCTTCCGAGATATGACGCATACTGCTGGCCGCTGTATCCAGACCTTGTTTGATATCAACGATATCGGTCTCAAATACACTGACCATCTGGCGCATGGACTCTGCCTTCTTCATCTTGTCTTCGTCCTGCTGCCTTTGCAGCTCAGCCAGACGATCACCCTCAACCCCGTTTGTCCTGAGAGTTTCAAGGGACTTCACAAGATTACCAATTTCATCTTCACGGCCTTTATAGCCCAGATCAACCGTCCAGTTCTTCTTCGCTAATTGCAAAGCCTTGCCACTGAGATCGACCAATGGACGGGATACAGAGCGGTCAGCCATAAGAGCCGCCCCTACCGACAAGAGGAGAATAAAAGCAACCCCTACCAACAAGGCATATCGCACCGTTGCAATAGCGCTCTCTACCTCCTTATCAAGACTTTGACGCAAGGTTTCGATTTGATCTGTAAGAATTGTCAGATTAGCGCTTATTTCTTGCGAATATGATCGCGCCTTGGGCGTCATTTCCAACGCGAAAGCGGCATTCACTGTCGAAGGGTTGGTCATATATGACATCTGAACATCCAGAAACTCCTTATTCCAGGCAATTGCAACTTGCTTGATCTTTTCAAGAGTGACATTCTCACCTTCAAAAATTTCCGGTTTTGCCAAGGCCTCATCCATTTTTTGGAAAAGCAGTTTTCCACTATCCTCAAAACGGTCAAGATATGATTTTTCAGCCGTCACCAAAAACCCCAGCAACGTCGCATGCTGATCTTCTGCGGCCTGCTTGATTTCAAGGAGATCAAGTTCTAAAGCCGTTGCTACGTCTGCCTTAATAGAAACATCTCTCAGATGATTAACCTGCAAAAAGCATACAATCCCCATAATCACAGTACACAGAACAATGACAGAGAATGCCGCCCTCAGTTTTGCCGATATTGTTTTTAGTAACGTATTCATTCTAACCTCTCAAAAAATCTCTATTGGTTTTGCCCATAAACCTAATCAGAACAGCTTGACGCCCTGCTTTATTCGCCTATCAAGCTCTGTCAAATTTACTTCATACGTTACAGACCCCAAAGGTGCTCCCGACACTTTATCTTTGATAGTCAAACTGACCTGCGTGGCCCACACACCCAGATCCTCATTCAATTCGGCCTCATCTACAAAGTATGCATCAGGACCTACAGCAAAAGTTTTTTGCCATTTGGCTTCATCACCCTGCCAGTAATCGCTGGTCACAGAGCTCTGACCACAATTCAGTCCTTTTTCATCCATAACAAAGACCTCAAGGAATAAACCATCGTTCTGTGCCTGAATTTGCGTAACACGCAGAGAAAGCGGGTTAGTCAAAGCCCGTGCGATAACAGGTTGTTCCTGTTCTTTGCTTTGACGCTTCCATTCAGCATCGAGAGCTTCAAAGTCGCTATCCTTGACGCTCTTGGTATTATCGTTACATACACCCACAACGATCTGGAAAACATCTTCGGTTGTATAATTCCTGAGGTA
This sequence comes from Micavibrio sp., assembly GCA_046294845.1. Taxonomy (GTDB): domain Bacteria; phylum Pseudomonadota; class Alphaproteobacteria; order Micavibrionales; family Micavibrionaceae; genus Micavibrio_C. The sequence goes on from JBKBNU010000001.1 coordinate 1,803,737, forward strand.
GGCAATAAAATCGTCATTGATAAGGTCAACTGTGGGGCCTGCCTTTGCGTTATTGCTTGCCTCTTTTTCAGGCTCAACAACCTTTTCTTCCTTTACTACAGGCTCTGCTACTGCTTCAGCGACAGGCTCTGCACTTGCAGACACCCCCGCAACGGCTGCTGCCGGTTCTGCCTGCCCCTCCTGCGCAAAAGCCGGAGATAATCCCAAAACGCAAAACACAGCCACACTGGCAAGCAATTTTAAAGGTAGCGGTGATTTATTTTGGCGAGAATGAAAAACATCCATCTGCAGAACCCCTTTTCTAAAAATCTATTTGTTCGCTGCGAATACTGAATAACCGTCCATATTCCAATTATTTCATTCAACTAGTTTACGAGAGTTAAATTTTTCGATCCATATAACCTAAAGATTCCCTATCATAGACTTAGGCGTAACTCTTTCAATAATAATAAAAAAAGACCCGCCATTCTGGCGGGTCTTATACGCAGTAACTCAAAAATTCAGTGTACCAGTTGTACTCAAGTAATACACAATATCCTGAAAACCGTAGACCTTCAGCACCTATACTTTAGTGCACATAAAACCATCGCGCACTTCACGAGAGCTCTTAATCGCAAGCTGCCCTTATAGGATCATTGTCATCCAAAACAGTTTATCGTTTATGAATAAATGATCCAGCTAGACTTAAGCGTACAGCTATCTTTAGATTGTAACAGAAAGCAGGGACGCTGCATCATCAAGGGATATTGAATGCGCGCTGTCCTGCATCAGGCAGAGGTCTTGATGGTGATACAACGGAATCAATCGCACCAAAATCAAGTGCCTGATCAGGATTGAAATATACATCCTGCTTGAGAGCTTTTGTAACGTCTGCCTTCGTACGATTTGTCAATCTGCTGACAATCCCCATCAGATTTTCATTCATCTTTGCAAATTGCTCATGATTGTTATCCATCTCTGAAAATGTACCGCTGTTACCGGCAGATAATTGATGGAACATGATCCGGCAATTCGGAAGTGATGTCCTTTTCCCAGGGGTCCCTGCCGCTAGTAAAATGGCTGCCATCGACATGGCACGCCCCTCGCACACTGTCCGCACATCACTTTTCAGGTTGCGTAGCGTATCGAGAATAGCCAGACCTTGATCGACGTTGCCGCCACCGGAGTTAATAACCAGCACAATTTCTTTATTATCGGGATTATGGGCGTCGAGAAAACGCAGCTTCCTGATCAAATCTACCGCTGTCGTACGATTCACTGAATCATCCAGCCTTACAGTACGCTCCCCTTTTAGCTCATACTCCTCTGGCGTGCTAAAAGTTGTGGTAGCCGTTTTTTTGGCAGCGGACGGCCCTGACCCCATATTCTGCGGTTCGCTAGCAAGCGCTGCTGTACCAGCAAAGAAGAATGCGAGGCTCAGCGCCCCTGCCCTGATTTTCTTGTTCATATAATCCTCAGACCTGTTTTTCGATTTTTATTGTTGCTTCATCTAACGAAAATTTGAACGCCGGATCAAGAAGGGATAATACATCAGAATTATGAAAAAACCTGCCGGAGCTGTCAAGCTCCGCTACCAAGGGTCAGAAATGCAGGAATGATTGGCGTTCCCTACGGGATTTGAACCCGTGTCGCATCCGTGAAAGGGATGTGTCCTAGGCCACTAGACGAAGGGAACAGCCTTGGAATGCGGTGTTTCTAATGAACATCACGGAAGAAATCAAGAGGTTTTATAACAAGGTCAGATATTTATGGAGAGGTTTTCAAAAAATCCCCTCCACAGGGAGCCCACAAAAAGCTCATACGCCTAGAAATCCGTCCCAATAAAATTGTGTTTAACCATTTAATATCAATAAGATATAAATCTATCTTTATCTATAGAGTGAGCTATATAGCCACCTTGTCAGCATTACTTCCGCGGGCGAAAGCCGCATCCAGAATATGCATCTCTACGCGCTCTGCTCCATTCCACGTATCAAGCTTCAGGTGCCCCATCAGGTGAATCGGCAGATCCCCTCTTTGCCTCAACAAAGCCTCACCCAACGGCGTATCCGCCGACCTGAAAGCCATGGCCTTCATATGTCCCCCACCTTCCCAGTCGGCAATCATGCAGCGTATATGCCCATCACCCACCACGTCTACCTTATGCAAACGAATGGAAGGCAGAACAAATACAGGCTCCTCATGTCCTGCACCAAACGGACCAAAACGTTCGTGAATCATATTAATAAAATCATAGCGCGCCCCGCGAACACTGAGCAGGCAATCAATCAGTGTATCGCTGACGGAGGGCTGCCCTTCACGTTGAGCCGTAACATGCTCATACATGAAATCTTTAAAGGCCGGAATCCGGGCAGGCAGAATTGTCAAACCACCTGCCATAGCATGACCGCCCCCCTTCACCAGTAAACCCGCCCCACGCGCATCAATGAAAGAAGCTGCAATATTGACACCAGGGACAGACCTTCCAGAACCTCGCCCTTCAAGAGCAGACTCTGCCCCTGGCGCATAAGTAATTACCACGGCAGGCTTATCGTATTTTTCTTTCAAGCGACTGGCCACAAGTCCGGCCAGCCCCGGATGCCACGACTCATCATCAACAATGATCACGGGATGTTCTGCCAAACCCCGATCCTCAACCTGATTAACGGCCTCGGCATACATCTCGGCCTGAATGTCTTTGCGCTTTTCATTGCAGTCATTCAAGGTCCATGAAATATCCTTGGCCTCTTCAGAATCTTCAGTAATCAACAGCCGCGCCCCCAGATCGGCCTTATGCACGCGGGAGCCTGCATTTATGCGGGGCCCCAGAACAAACCCTGCATGATAGACATTAGGATCACCTGTCAGCTTTGAAACTTCGCACAAGGCCTTAAGCCCTGTATTTTCATGCTTGGCCATCTGGGCGAAACCGGCACGCACAAACAAACGGTTTGGCCCTGTCAATGGCACCATATCGCAAACTGTACCTAATGCCACCAGATCAAGCAGGTTTTTGAGAACAGGCTCTTTACGTCCAGCAAAGAAACCCTTGTCCCGCAAGCGGTTGTTAATAGCCACAGCCGTCAGGAAACTCACGCCGCAAGCCGCCAGCATAGCATAACCAGAGACATCATCTTTACGCTTGGGATTAATCAGAAACTTGGCATCAGGCAAAATATCTTCGGCTTCATGATGATCGAGGATCACCATATCAAGACCCAAAGCCGTTGCCTGCCCCACCACATCATGGGCGGTTGTCCCGCAGTCAGCCAGAATAACAATGTCAGCCCCTTCGGTATGCAACTGTGAAAGTGCATTGATATTGGGGCCATAACCCTCCTTCAGGCGGTCGGGAATATAAAAGCGCGTATCCACCCCACATTGCTTCAGGAAACGCACCAGAATAGCTGTCGATGTTGCTCCATCGACATCAAAATCACCAAACACAGCTATCGTCTTATCATCAATAATCGCCTGTGCCAGAAAATCAGCCAGCACGTCCATATCCTTCAAGGCAAACGGATCAGGAAAATCGCGTGCCAACTTGGGATCAAGAAAACTCTCGATCTTTTCCATGGGGATTTTGCGCGCACTTAAAAGCCTTGCTACTATTTCCGGCAGCTGGTGCTGGCGAACAATCTGTTCGACTTCGAACGGCACGGATTCTTGCATAACCCAGCGGGACTGCATCAGTGATTGGTCAACATCCAAAACAGCTTTGGTCATTATTTATGACTTTCCTGAAACCTGGCGAGCGCTTCGGCCAGCACCTTGTATTCATCAAGTTTATTATATAAATGGCAGGTAACCCGAACAAGATATTCATCGTCAAACTGGCTAAAAATAACGCCAAAACCGTAATTTTCAACCATATAATCATAGCCTCGCCTGAGCGGGGCTTTCTCAATTTCCGCCGGCGTAAACTGCATCTGCCCCAATGGTAACGTAAACATGGCACCAATCATTTCATCAGGCACAGGCTTTTCGATACCCAGATATTCCGCTATCAAATCACGGGCTGCGACGGCCAATTCATTATTGCGTTTATATACCCCATTCCATCCCTGGGGATGAAGTGCCGCAATATCCTTGAGCGTATCAGTGATCATAACGCGGGGAACAAAATCGATTACGCCTTGCCATGAAAATCTTTCAACAAAGCTATTCTCACGACTGGCATAACCCGACCCCACAGCAGGAATAATTATTGTCTGCCTGTCAGGTCTTACATAAAGAAAGCCGGATGAGAGAGGCGCACACAGCCATTTGTGATTGTTCGCCCCGTAATAGGCCGCGCCCAAATTTTCAAGATCAAGCGGAAGCTGCCCCGGCGCATGGGCTCCATCAACAAAGCAATCAATACCTCTTGCCGAGAGCATATCCACGATTTTTTTGATGGGGAAAATCATGGCCGTGGGGCTTGATATATGATCGATGATAGCCAGCTTTGTATTTGTAGTGATTGCGTCTTCAATCGCATCAAGTATTTGGGATTCTTGATTGATCCTGTACGGGATATCTGCCCTCACCAGCTTAAATCCCTGACGCAAGGCACATTCCTCCAGCAAGGCCGGATAGTTCACATAGATGTGATTAGTGACAAGGATCTCATCACCCCCTGCGAAGGTCAGCGATTTGATAACACTGTTTATGGATTCAGTGACATTTGTCGTCAGGACGAGGTTATCTCTCTGTGATCCGACAAAATCGGCAAGCGCCGTCCGTGCCTTCTCGATCTGGCGAAATCCACCTTCGCGAATGAATTCTTCACGACTGGCATTGACCTGCCTGTAAAGAACCTCCTGCTTATCAAGCACAGTCTTGGGTGTTACCCCCATAGACCCGTGATTAAAACAATAATCACGGCTTATATCCCAATAATCCCGCCAGCAGGAATTCAGATCAGACATTGGTTTTACGGGTGAAGTTATGATTTGTTTCTATACGGCGAATAGTCCCCGATTTTGAGCGCATAACGATCGAATGGGTGATCGCACCACCAGCAAAACGTCTGACACCGCGTAGCATTGTGCCGTCAGTTACCCCTGTCGCCGCAAACATGACATTATCAGGCTTGGCCAATTCGTCTGTTGTATAAATGCGATTCAAGTCCTTGATACCGCAACGATCGGCACGCATTCTTTCATCATCATTCCTGAAAACCAGACGGCCCAGCATACTGCCACCCGTGCATTGCAAAGCAGCAGCAGCCAGAACCCCCTCAGGGGCACCGCCTGTACCGACATACATATCAATACCTGTCGAAGGATCAGCCGTCGCCATGACGGCACTGACATCACCATCCTGAATGAGCATGATACGGGCACCAGTTTGCCTCACCGCACGAATAATAGACTCATGACGCGGACGATCGAGAATACAAATGAGCAAGTCCTCAATCTTTGCCTCTTTTGCCTTGGCCAGCTTTTTGACAACATCATCAACGGGAGCATCAAGATCAAGGATATTAGCCGGTATATGGGGCCCTACTGCAATTTTTTGCATGTAGGTATCAGGTGCATTCAAAAATCCGCCCTTGTCTGTCATGGCCAACACCGCCATGGCATTCGGGCCGCCATTTGCGGTGATAGATGTTCCTTCCAAAGGATCGAGGGCGATATCAATCGCCGGACCACCAGCCCCTACACGCTCACCGATATAAAGCATCGGTGCTTCATCGCGTTCACCTTCGCCGATTACAACTGTACCGTCGATATGAAGATTGTTAAAAGCGCGGCGCATTCCGTCAACGGCAGCTTTATCAGCTGCCTTTTCATCACCACGCCCCACCAGCAAAGAGGCCGAAAGCGCGGCTGCCTCCGTAACCCTTACAGCCTCCAATGCCACGTTTCTATCCATGTAAAAACCCGGTTCTGCTGAAATAGCTCTTATTGACGCGCTCATGCCTGTCTCCCTTTTTGATGATAGAATTACTCTAGGAAGTATTAGAGTGCTGTTCAATCAGCACCAAAGAAAAAGGCCCTATAAGCAACAACTAAGTCGCTATAGAGGCCTTAATATTATTCATAACCACTAAAATTCAAAGCGCAGCGTAGACCAAACCATTGTCTCGGCATCACTGACAAAGCTTTGATTGGTTTTGCCAAGAAGGTTTGTTCCTGACAAAGACCATTCAACATTATCTGAAATGCGCCATATAAAGTTGCCGGAAAGAACAACCGAGTCATCAACAGCGACAAAGCGATACTGATTGGACGTTGCAGGCACAGATTCCAGAGCATCATACCCGCTTACATAACTGAGCATCCCCTGCGCATGCCAACGATCTGCAGAAAACCCCAATCCCAAATTAAGTGAATGCTCGCTGTTCTCGGCTTCATGGCTGATATTGGCACTGTAGACATCCGGATTGTCAGGATTTTGTCCAAAATTCCGTAAATCATCATCAATGGTGACAAAGCTGTAATTTGCAAGCCAATTCCAGCCCTGCCCCCAGCGTCCTTCAAGACTGAGGTCAAAACCATACATTGTTGAATCGCCCATACTATCCATATAGGCTCTCTGGTTAGCCCCTGCATTTTCAAGGCGCGCATTAAATGCCTGCACATCGTCTGTTGTTTGGTAAAACACAGACGCTTTCAACCAGCCTTCGATATCATGCAGTTGCCTTTCATAATTGAGTTCATAGTTATTAACGATCGAGGTTGGCGTATAAGGATTACCCAGCAAAATTCTGTTCACGGGGACTTCTGCTGATGCCGCTGCAAAGAACTGGACCCCGAAATCAGTGAAACTCGGGATAATTGCGCCACGCGACACTGTCAATCTATAGGTATCAAGAGAAGATTGTTTATAAACGAGCCCCAGATTGTAACTTAGCTCTTCTCTATGCTGATAAAAATCAGACAGCGCATACGGAGAAAACGCAGCCCGCACATCACCGTCAGGGCTTAGTGTGAAATCGTCATATCTTACAGCCGCACTACTTCTAAGCTTGCTCGTGATACTCCAGTCCCAAAGACCGGAAACCGACCACGTTTCTGCTGTCAAATCTGCATTGTCCGGTGTTTCAAAAATATGACTGGAATCTCTATATTCACCACTAATACGCAGCACATGGTCGGTGCCCCATTTAAAAGTATCAGAAAGCTTGGCTACCGTAATTCTGTTATTGGCCTCAAGAGGGGCTGTAGGAAAAATAAAATTGGTTCTTATTTCATTGTAATAAACATCGGCATCAAGAAGTCCGATATTTGTTTCGGCAATCAAGTTTCCTCTAACCGAGTCAGCCTCATATTTGGTAATCGATGAAGCATTGGTCATGACGTAATCATTACGTCTGTTTTCATTATGGCTGACTTCGAAATGCCCTTGCATCCTGTCTGTAATCTGGACCCATGTATCCGATATGAATGATGACCGTTGCGTACTCTTTTCGCTGGTACCTGTAAAACCTTCAAATTCTCCACTGGCCTCAAAGGCCCCCACAGAGACTTTCGTGGCAACCCTGTCCTTGATATTGAAACTTTTGGTTCCTGAAATCTCCTGTAAACCTTGCGTTCCCGCACGCACATCCAGCTTGGTAACATCATCATACAGCGGATTGCTTGTAATAATATTTACAACACCCGCAGCAGCATTAAACCCGAACAAGGCCGTATTGGGTCCCTTAATAATCTCGATCTGCTGGATATCATGAATTTCTACGGGGATGTTGTCCCATACAACTTGGCCGAAATAATCGGTATATACCTGTCTTCCATCAAGGAGCACCAGAACACGTTCCGAATAATAATGATTATAACCACGGATAGCGACTTCTGTCTGGCCATAGGTAGACTGTCGTACAGATAAGCCCGGAACCGAACGTAATAATTCCGGTATACTGCGCGCCCCTGAACGACGAATATCCTCTGCCGTTATGATATCCATATTAATAGGCACATCACTTTGCCGTTGCGGTGAACCATTTGCCGATGTTGTCACGGGTTCGCCAAACAACTCCTGCATAGACTTATAATCAATTGTCTGGGCAACTGACACCACGCTAGCCCCCGTTATCATTAAAAACAGGACTGCACCCAAAATCAAAAATCTGCTCAACAAGTTACGCACCTTATCCATCCCTGCTTTAATATTCTTTGACCATCATGAGAAAGGCCGATCCAAACTGAATTCCTGCCAATTCCGATGCTTTGCGACTAACATAAATATCGATCTTGGGTTCTGTGACAATTGCCATCACACAATCCTGCGAAATCACACAATCGGGATTAAGCGCCACAGTCAAAACTTTTTGCTTCGTCAGTCGTCCTGCCGATTTTTCGGCACCCGCCATAATAAAGGCAACTGGCGCGCTGGCATCACGCCCCATCTCTATAATTTTGCTCTCAAATCTCCTTCCTGATCCCTCATAATCATTCAGGAGACTGGAAGCCAGGATTGCATCTTTATATGAATCTTCGTTTTGAGGGTTATAGACAATGGCTACCTTGACAGGAGATCCATCAGAAGGTTTCGCAAACCCCACAGCTTTGACAAATAATTCGGTATCTTTTGACGTGACGTGAGAAGTAGCAAAGGCTGGCCAGGAGCAAAAGAGCCCCCAACCTAAAATGGTTAAGACTGCAACAATCCTTAAATTACGGACAGAAGCCGAAATCACAATAATTCCCTGTTAGTTCAAATTTATATGTGCTCAATACGCAGCAAAGATATCTTTCCCTTTACAACGGAAAGCTTTTCAAGTTTTTTCACGGCAGCCTTCATGTCTGCCTGCTTTACCTTATGCGTAATCATGACAATTGAAACCGGTTTGCCAGGATCACGTCCACGCTGCAAAACAACTTCAACCGAAACATTATGATCACGCAAGACAGCTGCCACCTGCGCCAAAACACCAGGTTTATCATTAACAACCATATGAACATAGAAATGAGCCGTCAGAATATCTGTCGATGCAAAATCAGCCTGCTTCAGGAATTTAACAGGCACACCAAAAACAGGGACATGATGACCGCGGGCGATATCAATCAGATCAGCCACAACAGCCGATGCCGTAGGGCCTTCACCGGCCCCACGACCGACAAGCCATCCATTGCCGACAAAGTCACCCTGAACCTGAACAGCATTCAAAACACCACTCACCGATGCCAATTCACTTCCAACCGGCACCAGACAAGGTTCGACACTTTGTACAATTTTATTACCCACGCGGCGGGACAATCCCAGCAACTTGATTTTATAATCAAGCTCGGTCGTGAAACGTATATCATCTGCTGTTATATGGCGAATGCCTGCAATCTCAACCTTGTCGATAGCAGGAGCAATTCCAAAAGCCAGAGCCGCCAGCAGCGAAAGCTTGTGAGCGGCATCAATCCCGTCCACATCAAATGAGGGATCAGCTTCGGCATAGCCATGAGCTTGTGCCTCTTTAAGAACATCTGCAAAGTTCCTTCCAGAACTCAGCATTTCCGTCAGGATATAGTTGCAAGTGCCGTTAAGAATACCGCGCACCTCATGCACATCATTCGCGGCAAAACCCTCGCGCATAGCCTTGATGGCGGGAATACCACCAGCAACAGCAGCCTCATAGCACAAGCACACACCTTGCTTTTCAGCAATCCGGGCAAGCTCATAACCATGATGCGCAAGCAAGGCCTTATTGGCCGTCACCACGTGCTTACCCGCCATCAACGCTGACAGAACCAGATCATAAGCCACACCGGACGAACCGCCGATCAATTCGACAATCACATCAATATCGGGATCATTGACCAGATCCAATGGATCCTTGGTCCACTTGTAGGATTTTAAATTAACCCCGCGATCCTTCTTTTGGCTTCTTGCCGATACGGCAACAATTTCCATTTTGCAGTCGCTACGCTTGGCGAGATCACGCTTGTGTTTCTGGATGATGCTGACAACACCCTTGCCAACAGTTCCTAATCCGGCGACACCTATGCGCAAAACCCCAGCCATTTTAACGACCCTTAGTTTGTATATGGCACGTTAGAAGAAACAGTATTTGTAATAACTTCAACGCGACGGGCTGCTGCCTCGACATCGGCACCCGCTACAGGCTGCGGCGGAATACGGTCACCGTGAGCCGTGACCTGAATGGCATCCGCCGGTACGCCGCTTTTGATCAACTGGCGCGACACATTCATCGCACGATCCATAGAAACCTTAAGATTAATAATACGACGCTGCACTTCATCCTTTGCTTCTGCACGAACGCTGGCATGTCCCTCAACCTTCACCAAGCCACATATCCCTGTCTTGCAGCGTGTAGAGATCGCATCCGTCACCTGCTTTGCGGTTGGTGACAGACCTGTCACACCATGGTCAAAATAAATACGATCAACCCCATCATTCGACAGGTTTGCCGCGGGTCCCGGCATCAATGTTGTTGGTCCTGCCGGCGTGACCGGTGCTACCATAGGGGGAATACCGCCCTTTTTATAAAGGGGTTCGGCTGTATCCAGAGGGAAAACCATTACGTTCGAGTCACCGCTATATAGCTTGCCGGATGCCACAGGTTTAGGTAGCACAGGGTATGGTATGGCACTTGTATCAATCGGCGTTAAGGACTGATCTTGCGGAATAACGGTCACTGATGAAGAAGATGATGGCATTCCTATTAATGCTGTCTCTGATGAAATCGGCTCAAGCGGGAATACCTGAACACTGCCCCCTTCTGTATTGGCCATCATATCATCATAGACTTGCTTCAATTTTGCTTCTGAAACAGGCTGGGACACCTCAACTTTTGCAGGTTCTGCCGTTTCACAGGCAGATAATGTCATAACGGCAACAGCACACATAATCAGGCTTAAAAACGGGCGCACGAGCTAAACTCCCTCAAAATCAATCTAACCGAGGGGCCATGGTGGCCTATTCAGCCTCGCCTTTCAAGAGGTTAGACGGATTGTACTGGTGACCATCCTCAGGCATAGTGCTGGTGATATTTTTGAGGATTTTAAAAAGCCATGAGCAGCCCTGAAAAACCTTCTGCGCCAATCCCTGCCGCGCCCATACCGGATTTTGTTCAATTAGGTCATATCCTTATGGAGGCCAGCCAAAGGGCACAACCCCTGATTCAGGACTTTATCGAGAAATATAATCCGGAGAAAACAGCCCTCAATGCAGATCCTATGAATATCGGTGAAGCTTATGCCGAGCTTATGGGAAATATGATATCCAACCCGCAGCAGTTCGTTGATATGCAGGTTCAGTTCTGGTCGGACTGGAGCAATCTCTGGAATGAAAGCGCCAAGAAGTTCATGGGCCAAGACGGTAAAACTCTCTACCAGCCCGATCAGGCCGACAAGCGTTTTAAATCCCCGCTCTGGAATCAAAGCGCCTATTTTGATTTCATCAAGCAGTCCTATTTGATGACCAGCAAATGGCTGGAAAACGTGGTGCACAATACAGAAGGCCTCGATCCTGAAACCCGTACTAAGCTCGATTTCTACACCAAGCAATATATCAATGCTATTTCACCCACCAACTTTGTCCTGACAAATCCCGAAGTATTGGAAGAGACACTCAACACGCGCGGTGAAAACCTGATCAGGGGTTTGCAGAACCTGATTGAAGATCTGGAGCGCGGTCAAGGTGAATTGAATATCAGCACAACAGACTACAAGGCTTTCAAGCTTGGTGAGAATATTGCGGCTACCCCCGGAAAAGTCGTTTATCAAAATGATTTGATGCAACTAATCCAGTATGAAGCCACAACAACAGAAGTCTATAAACGCCCGCTTCTGATCGTGCCACCATGGATCAATAAATATTACATTCTTGACCTCAAACCGGAAAATTCATTGGTGAAGTGGCTGGTTGAAAACGGCCATACCGTCTTCATTGTATCATGGGTAAATCCTGACCGCAGGCTCGCCCAAAAATCTTTTGAAGATTATATGCAGGAAGGCATTCTTGATGCTCTTGACCAGATTGAAATCCTGACAGGTGAAAAGGACACTAATGTCATGGGCTACTGCCTTGGCGGGACCTTGCTGGCGATTACTCTCGCATGGCTGCATGAACGGGGCATGGCACAACGTGTGGCATCGGCAACATTCCTGACGACCTTGGTCGATTTTGAATTTGCCGGTGACATGAAGATTTTCATGGATGAAAACCAGCTCAATCTGATGGACAAGGATATGGCCGAAAAAGGCTTCCTTCCTGCCGAAGCCCTGAAGAAAACATTCTCTCTATTGCGGGCGAATGACATGATCTGGTCATTTGTCGTCAACAACTACCTGATGGGGCGCGAACCTTTTCCATTCGATCTGCTGTACTGGAATGACGACTCCACCAACATGCCTGCGGCTATGCACAGCTTCTATTTACGCCGCTTCTACCGTGACAATGCCCTGATCAAAGCCGGATCGATTGAAATGCGCGGCACGCCGATTGATATCAGCAAGATCGAAACGCCCTGTTACTTTCTGTCCACCCGCGAAGATCATATCGCTCCGTGGAAGGCAACCTTTGCCACCACCCGCATGGTGAAAGGCGATCGCCAGTTTGTATTGGCGGCATCAGGTCACGTTGCCGGTGTTATCAATCCACCACAGAAGAAAAAATACTGCTTCTGGACTTCTTCCCATCTTGCTGCCGATGCAGATGAATGGCTAGCGGGCACAGAGCAACATGAAGGTTCATGGTGGCCTCACCATCTTTCATGGATTAAAAAATATGCCGGAGAGAAAACAGAACAGCGTAGCATCAAGCATGCGCTGGAAGAGGCCCCCGGCAGCTACGTCAAGATGAAAGCACCCAAGGACTAATATCATTGGGGAACCGCATAAGAAAACAGCACCTTTTGAGGGGTGCTGTTTTGCTAGGAACTTACTGTTAGCTTACTAGGAGAAACGCTAGGTTACGGCTTCAGTGCCGGAGCCGGTGATGGCTTTACTGCCTTTGGCTCTTCTTTTTGTACTTTGTTGTCTTCTTGTGTTGTTTCTGGTTTTGACATGTCATTCACTCCTCTATGTGTTGTTGACCATTTCAAGCTAGGACCGTATCGAAACGAGGTAAAGCGAAAAAATCCCCCTCTCGAAAAATGTTTTTTCACATAATATTCTATTATTTTTTCAACTTACTGGTTTTAAACGAATTAATCTTTCCTAAGATCTTAACACTGTGGATAAGTCCCCATAAGAAAAAACGCCCCGAAAAAATCCGGAGCGTTTTTCTTGTTTCTGGGAGGAGGAAAATCCCTCCTCTATTACCATCGCCAAACCAATTATTATTGTTTGTATTAGCGTTTTGCCCACTGTTTGGAGCGGCGTGCCTTGTGAAGACCAACCTTCTTACGCTCAACAACGCGGCTATCACGTGTCAGCATACCGGCTTTCTTCAGCGCAGCGCGCAGTTCCGGGTCAAAGTTCTGCAAGGCACGGGAAATACCGTGACGAACAGCACCAGCTTGACCGGACAAACCACCACCCGTGACCGTGCACCAGACATCGAAGGAACCAACGCGGTTCACAATCAGGAAAGGCTGGTTCAGGATCAGACGTTGTGTCTGACGGGCAAAGTAAACGGACTGGTCACGACCATTAACGATCACTTGACCTTTACCGGGTTTAATCCATACACGTGCTACGGCATCCTTACGGCGGCCTGTAGCATAGGCACGGCCCAGCTTGTCGATTTTTGGTTCACGGGGAGCAGCCTCGGCTTTTTCAGCGCCCACAGCAGCACCCATTGTGTTGCTGCCAACGGCTTGTGCGAGATCCTGCAGGGAACCGGCTTCTGTTTTCTTTTTCGGAGCCATTTCAAATTACCTCTTGTTTTTAGAGTTCATTGCGCCAACGTCCAGCACTTCCGGTTTCTGTGCTTCATGCGGGTGTTCTGTACCGGCATAAACGCGCAGATTGGACATTTGCTGACGAGCCAGAGGACGATGCTTCGGCATCATGCGCTCAATCGCTTTGTAAACAACGCGCTCGGGATACTGACCTTCAAGGATCTGACCCCATGTACGGCTTTTGATACCGCCCGGGTAGCCTGTGTGCCAGTAGAAGACGCTCTGTTCTTTTTTGCGGCCTGTGATTTTGATTTTGTCGGCGTTGATGATGATAACGTTATCACCGCAATCAACGTTCGGTGTGTAGTGAGGCAGATGTTTGCCGCGCAGACGTGTGGCAACAACAGCAGCCAGACGACCGAGGACTACGTCCTGCGCATCGATCAGAACCCACTTTTTATCCACCTCTGCAGGTTTAATGTAATAGGATTTCATTTGTTTCACCTTAGTTATAAAAGTCTTCTGTTTGCGGCATCGGCCAATGCAAAAAGGAACCCTTTTTCTTTAAGAACGCTGTGTTATGCCGCGCCACGGTCCGCCCGTCAACAAAAAATCACACAAAAACAAAAGATTATATATGCGGTAAAATATTACCACACTTAAAAATTAGCTCAATCATTTGATTCTATTAAATAAATTTCCACAATCCCTTGCTTTTTTGACTTCGGACATTCCCGTTGGCACCGCCCCCGCCTTTTCCCCAGCAAAAGCCCTGAAATCCGGCTTTTTTGCCGCAGCGCAGCTTGCTGTCGCCTGAAGCAGGTTATAGGCTTTGCCCATATCGCCTTGAGCGATTCAACAAGCGCAGGAAGGTTTTTATCATGACCAAGAAGAACGTCATCCCTATGAAATTTGAAACATTGGCAGTTCATAGCGGCACAACACCCGATCCTGTAACCGGCGCCAGCAGCCCCGCTATCCACCAATCATCTTCTTACGTGTTTAAAGACACGCAACACGCCGCAAACGTGTTTGCCCTGAAAGAGCCCGGCTATATTTATTCCCGCGTGACCAATCCTACGGTCGCAGCACTCGAAGAAAAGATTGCCACACTCGAAGGCGGCAAAGGCGCGACCTGCACGTCTTCCGGCCTTGCAACCAACCTTCTCGCTTTTAGTGCGCTGATGAGCGCCGGTGATGACTTCATCGCCACACAAAAACTCTATGGCGGCACAGCTGGACAGTTCCGCGATACTTTCCAGCGTTCCTTTGGCTGGAAATGCCAATTCACTGATCCGACTAAACCCGAAGATTTCAAACGCAAGATTACCGAGAAGACAAAACTGCTTTTTGTCGAAAGCCTCTCCAATCCCGAAGGTGTGATTGTCGACCTTGAAGCCTATGCCAAAATTGCCGATGAGGCGGGCATCCCCCTGATCGTTGATAACACGGTGGCCACCCCCTATCTGTGCAAGCCGTTTGATTACGGCGCGAATATCATCGTCCATTCAACCACCAAATATTTTAGCGGCCACGGCCAATCCATGGGCGGTGCCGTTGTCGATGGCGGCAATTTTGACTGGATGAAGCATTCAGGAAAATTTCCGACGCTCACAACCGAAGGCTCCGGCTATCGCGGAACCATCTTTGCCCGCGACTTCGCCGAATGCCCCTATGCCATGTATAACCATGCTGTAGGCCTGCGGGATCTTGGGATGAACCAGCAACCGATGAATGCCTATCTGACATTGCTCGGCATGGAGACTCTGCCCTTACGCATGAAAGCGCACTGCGAGAACGCACAGGCGATTGCCGAATTCCTGACCAAACACGAAGCCGTCAGCTGGGTCAGCTATCCCGGCCTGCCCTCCAGCCCCTATTACAAGCTCGCACAAAAATATATGAAGAATGGCTGGGCCAGCTCGCTTTTCACCTTTGGTCTTAAGGGCGGATATAATGCGGGGATTGCTTTGGTTGAGAACGTCAATTTGTTCCGTCATCTGGCAAATATCGGCGACACGCACAGCCTGATCATCCATCCGGCATCAACCACACACGCACAACTGACCGACGAACAAAAAATCGCCGCCGGTTGCGGCCCCGATGTTATCCGCGTCTCTATCGGTATCGAAGCGCCAGAAGACCTGATGGCCGACCTCGACCAAGCCCTCAAAGCTGCAAAGGCAAAGGCGGCGTAGCCGGAAAGGTTATTTCCATCCCGATAACGGCTAGATGCCAAAATTCGTCTCGGAATGGGTTTGTATGCCCCAGAACCATTGCTTCTTCCAAGAAGATTTAATGTATACCTTATCGTCAATAATTTATATGCACGTGAGCGGGCACCGTATGTGGTGTAGAGAGACATGCGATATTGACTTACTTCTTTATTCGTATCTCTTTCAAATGCATGAATGTAGATGTCACGTGCGACGCCATGCGGGTAACCGGCGATATAGCGCGACAGGCTGTGCACCTCGCCTTCTTGATCCACGAGCACGAAGCCGCGCCGGTCTCCCTTGGCGAGGATATATCCGGCCTCCGCCAAGGCTGCCTGAAAGGCTGGGCCGCTGTCCGCTTGCTCGTAAAGGGCGGTGATCTGCGCGCGGCGCTTATCGGGCGTGATCCCGCTCTTTTGCGCCTGCGCGCGCTCGGCCAAAGTCGGGTCGATTTTCTGCTTCTCGAAGCGCTCCTTTTTCTCCCAGGCTTTCAGGCCCGGCGGCAGCTCGTGACCGAAGCGATGGGCGAGGTCACAAGCGAGATCACACAGCTTCCGGTGATCGTGCGACATCGGGATCGCGCGCATCGTATCGACTCGGATTCGCGACCAGACGACATGGGCATGCGCGCGCCCGTATTTCTCGTGAAAGACGACGACGCGTGGCTGACCGGACAGGCCGAGCTTCTGCTCGATCGCCTCAATTGCTTCGTCGTATTGCGACCGCGAAATGGGCTGCGAAGGATTGATCGAAAGGCTATAGAGCGGCTGCGTGCATTTGGTGCCGAGGGCTACGCCTTCAAACTCGGCGAAGGCCCCTTTGAGGTCGGACGCGACAGCACCTCGCACCTGTGCGACATGCACGCGCTCGTTATCGAATTCATTCATCAGGTGCACAGCAAGATCGCCGCCGTTTGCGCGCTGGTTGCCTTTCAGGATCATGGCGACCTCCCGAGCGCTTCGAGGAGCGCTGCGCGCATATCGGCAAGGTCACTTTGCATGGCATCAACCCGTGCCGTATCGAAGCCCGCACCGCTGGTACTGGCAGCCTCTTTCAGGGCGCTTGCGAGCATGCCGAGCGTGCCCAAAAGCCGGCTTGCTTCTTCCTTGCCGAGGGACGGAACGCGGCTGGCGCGTGGCGGCGAGGACTGCAAAAGCGCATAGCGAATAAGGCCCGCGACAGAGACGCCGACGCGTCCTGCCGTCGCCTGCACGAGTGCGGCCTCATCCGGTGTTAGCCGGACCGAGAGCGCGATCGTGCGCTGCCTGTTTTCGCTGCCGCTTCCCATGCGCTGCTGCCTTCGTAACGGTTTAAGTCCTTACGGCGACGCAAAAGTGGCGTCCAGGGAACCTCCCTGGTCGTGAACCCACGGCGAAACGTGGGTCCATGGTCTCGGTCCAGGTCGGAGAGGGAAATCTCCGAAGTCCTGGTCGATTGAGTTTGCAAAGAGAGAACCGAAATCTCTCTTTGGTCGTGCTGCAACGGCGAAACGTTGCGTGAGCGGTCCGATACAACGGACCGCGAATTCAAGCCGGGGATGCAACGGGGGCGGCATTTGAGCCCCCTTGCCAAGATGGGCGCGGCTCCGAATTTCGGAGAACGGAGCGCGAAGCGCGGAGAGTCCGCGCACATCTTGTATCAGCTCTTAACGCAGTGCTTCTTATATCGTGCGGGACGAAGTCTTAAGAAGCCCTAAAGACGGGCTGTGCTTCCGCTGGGACATGCGGATGCGATATTTTCTGAATGCGTAGCAGCATTTACCTGCGGTGGTCAAGAACTGGTCACGGAGCTGTGCGCGGATGCTTCGACCATGGTGACATTGTGCTCCGGCCAAATGCGCGCGCGACATTAGCGGGATCAAGCTCTTGCTCTTGCGCTAATCGCTTTTCGCGCGGGTCCTTCGCTACCAAGCCCCCGGTGTGGATTCCCCTGACGAACGGCTGCACGCTTCGCTTGCCGCGAAATTTTATTTCGCGTACTTGTCACCGCCATGCCCAATGGACAGCATGCCTAGAAGACGGCGGTGGGGAGAAATCGGAAGCTTTAACATTTTTCTGGAAAATGAACCGGGATTCATGCTACGAACAATCATACGGAACAACGATGCATGAGGAGAGGGTATGTCCGACCATTCAACCAAAGAAGATTTTGGCGCAGCCGTACAACCTCCTGCGGACAGGAAATACGAGTTGCTGGCCGATCAAACGGTACGGTTGCCTGACGGGACAGTCCTGTATCGTATTCGTGCGCTGAGAGACTTCGGGACCGTCAAAGCAGGAAAGTTGGGCGGGTACATCCAGTCGGAAGGAAATCTCTCGCACGAAGGAAGCGCCTGGGTCTTCGACTATGCACAGGTGGAGGGCGGCGCACGAATTATTGACGAAGCACAGGTCAGAGACGAAGCCCGTGTACGCGGAACTGTCGTGGTCTCCGGGTTTGCCATTATCGAGCACAGTGCACAGCTTAGCGGCGATTGTCGCGTCGGATGCAGCGCGCGCGTGGGTGGTGGTGCTTCCGTTACTGATGGTGCATTGGTTACTGACAATGCACAGGTCTATGGCAGAGCAGAAGTCGGCGGGACTGAGGTCATTGACGGAAAACGCATTGTCAGCAGCGGCACGCATCACGGTGATTTCTATCTATGGGAAGTCACGAAAATGCGTAAAGCCCGCGTTGCTGGGCAAGCTCTATAACTCGGAATCGGCGGCCAGCTATGCCGGGTATTGCCGCATGTAATCCTGTCCCGTTCCCGTACGCACTCAATTTTGCAGCCTTCGCTTATCCATTTAATCTAACTCTGATCCTGCAATGGTCGAGCCTTCATCTCTATGCTTTTCCCACCTGAGATTTGCTTGGCCGAGGCCGAGGCCTTGTTGGCTGAGGGTCCGTGAGACGAGGACAAATCCGAGGTGGCCAAACGGGCTTTGTTGGTTTTCGACATTCGCTGTAAGTTCTTATGTTGGTTACATTTTATCCCGTACTATTGCACGCTTAGCGCTCTCAATCCAGCATCGGTTCACGAGAAGCGGCAACGAATCGCCTTCAGCCGTCCCGTGAGCCGCTCCAAATCGGTAGATGCCGAAGGGACGAAGCGAGCAACGAGCCTCTGATCACGGGCATTACTCGTTCGGGTCCGAGCATGGCCCTCACTTCAAACTGCTCGTTCGACGCTGCTGGCAGCTAACGTCCGACCCCTTGTGACACATGCATCGTGTCGCGTGGACTCGCCACAGGGCCAAACGGGCCAGTCCAGAGAATGGCGGATTTCTGCGGGTTTGAGCAGGCGAGTCCAGTGTGGCAAAAACGGCCCCACAGGGCCGTTTTGAAGACAAAGTAGTATCTAAGTCATTGATATTAAATGGTCGGAGTGACAAGATTTGAACTTGCGACCCCTTGCACCCCATGCAAGTGCGCTACCGGGCTGCGCCACACTCCGACACTGTAGAAATATTCCGGTGACAGATACCTATATTATTTTAAGAGCGGATGCAAATCTTATCAAATGCCCTTAAAAAATCCCTTTGGGGAATAGGGTTTAGCCTTGATAGGCCTAATCCTGCTGATTGCCGCGGATCATATCGCGCAGGTCACGCAGATCGCCCAGCATCGCTTCGAGGATCACACGTTGTTTGTCGCTTAAAGGCGGCTTCGTCGATGTGACGGCAGCCTTCTCTCCGGCAACGGCTACAGGCGCAGACTTAACTGCTGCCACAGGCGTTACTGCTGATGCATTCACTGGCTCGGCTGTTTTCACAGAAGCCGGAGCCGCCGAAGCCGCCGCCACTTTACCCTGACCTTTCAGAAGTTTTTGCACACCCTTGATGGTGTAGCCTTCTGTGTAGAGCAGATTGTGAATACGCTTGAGCAAAGCCACATCTTCGGGACGGTAATAACGACGGCCACCACCACGCTTCAGCGGTTTGATCTGGGAGAATTTTGTTTCCCAGAAACGCAGCACATGTTGGGGGACATCCAGTTCATCGGCAACTTCGCTGATGGTGCGGAAAGCAGAGGGTGCCTTTTCCTTGGCGCCGCGTACAGCCGTTACCGTTACAGGCTCCTGCCCGCTGGTTTCAGCTTCATAGTTGTTCTCAACCTGATTTTGACTAGTTGTACTCATCACTGCTGCTTTCTATGTTTTTGTTGTTCTTCAGTCAGATATTTATTCAAGATTATTCTTTTTTATTCAGTGCTGTCGGTCTTGCCGTTGATACGGTCTTTCAAGACGTGGGAAGCACGGAACACCAGCACGCGGCGCGGCAGGATCGGCACTTCAACACCTGTTTTCGGATTACGACCGATGCGCTCGCCTTTTTGGCGGATCGAGAAACTGCCGAAGGATGAAATCTTTACGTTATCACCTTTAACCAGCGTATCAGCCACTTCATCGAGGACAACCTCGACCAGTGAAGCAGACTCGTTACGGGACAAGCCGACTTGTGCGTAGACAGCTTCTGCCAGATCAGCTCTTGTGATGGTACGTTCACTCATCGCAATCCTCTCATGTTGGTTGTAAGTAAAAGACTATCCCGTCCCACCCCCTGCCGTCAACCGCAGAGTCGGGTCGGGAAGCCGAAAAAGTGATTCAATTCAAAGGGTAACAGGATTTTCTTAAATTTACGTATCCCGTCTAAAATGGCAGGAATCTGCGGATTTTTCGGTCCCGTGGGCAGGAAAGACCTGCCCTGCCTGTCCGATTGGCCAAGCGGGGTAAGATTGTGGATAAATAGGGGAGAACTTTAAAGGCGCTGACTTTAAAGCAGGACTTTAAAAACGCACGAGGGCCGCACCCCAGGTCAGGCCCGAGCCCAAAGCTTCGAGCAGGAGCAGATCACCCTTCTCTATCCGCCCATCCTTAACTGCTTCATCAAGGGCAAGCGGAATGGACGCAGCAGACGTATTGCCATGACGATCAACTGTCACAACAACCTGATCCAAAGCCATGCCCAGTTTCTTGGCTGTCCCCTCGATAATCCGGATGTTCGCCTGATGCGGCACCAGCCAATCAATAGCCTCGGCCCCGATACCGTTATGATTCAGGGCCTCTGTCACGACATCAGCCATCAAAGCCACGGCATGGCGGAAAACTTCTTTCCCTTCCATCACGATATGCCCTGCGGTCTGGGTCGAGCTGACCCCGCCATTCACGTAAAGAATGTCACGGAGATTACCGTCTGCGTGAAGATGGGAAGATAAAACCCCTACATCACTGATATCGCCCTTACCCTGCCGGGCTTCGAGAACTACAGCGCCAGCACCATCACCGAACAAAACACAGGTTGTACGGTCTTCCCAGTTGAGGATCGACGTCATTTTCTCGGCCCCGAGCAGAAGAATGCGGCGGGCTGCCCCCGTGCGGATCAAACTGTCCGCTACGGTCAGCGCATAAACAAAACCGGCACAGACGGCCTGGACATCAAATACCGGCCCCTGCTTTACGCCCAAAGCCGCCTGAACTTTAACGGCCACTGACGGGAAAGTCGTATCAGGGGTTGATGTGGCAACGATTACGCCATCAATATCACTACCCTTCAGGCCCGAAGCCTCAAGGGCGCGCCGTGCAGCCACAATCGCCATATCGGCTGTGGTTTCGCCTTCAGCAGCAATATGACGCTGGCGAATACCTGTGCGTTGGACAATCCATTCATCGGATGTATCGACGAAAGATTCCATATCCTTGTTGGTGAGTATCTTTTGCGGAAGATAGGAACCTGTACCCAGAATAACACTACGCGTAATCATACAGCACCCCCGCCATGATCACCCGCAGCAGCCGAAGCCGAGAAGAAAGACTCCTGATTCATTACGCGCTCAATCTCCTGTGCGACACGGCTATTATAATCATTACGGACCAAATTGGCCGCAACCAAAATGGCATTTGAAAAACCGTAGGCATTCATGCCACCATGGCTTTTCACACAAATACCATTTAAGCCCAAAAACATTCCGCCATTATAGGCGCGCGGGTCCATTTTTCTTTTCATTTTCTTGAGAGCGCCGTAGGCCAGAATTGCACCCAATTTAGCAAGCAAAGAAGACTTGAACGCTTCTTTAAGCATATGGGAGGTCAGATCGCTTACACCTTCGGCAACTTTCAGCGCCACATTACCGGTAAAGCCGTCTGTCACAACAACATCCACCGTACCCATCGGAATATCATCACCTTCGACAAAGCCGTGGTAACGTCCGGGGAATTTTACATTTGAAAGGATAGCAGCGGCGGCACGAATTTCATCATGCCCCTTCATGTCTTCAGAGCCGATATTCAGCAAGCCTACACTCGGTGTCGCCACACCTTTGACGATACGGGAATACACAGAGCCCAATACAGCAAACTGCGTCAGAATTTCAGCATCGCACGATACGTTTGCCCCCAGATCCAGCATCACGATATCACCGGCTCTGGTCGGGAAAACGCTTGCGATGGCAGGACGACTAATTCCCGGCAGGCATTTCAGAACCATCTTCGCCATGGCCATCAAGGCACCGGTATTGCCCGCCGATACGACAGCCTGCGCACGCCCTTCTTTCACGGCATCGATAGCCAGCCGCATACTTGAGTCTTTGCCAGCCCGTAAAGCCGTGGAAGGCTTCTCGTCATTACTGATCGCTTTATCTGTATGGATAACATCCGATACAGACATCAGTGATGGATTGCTGTTGAGGAATTTTCTGATCAGGTCTTCACGACCATAAAATTGGAAGCGGACTCCATTTCCGATTTGCGGCAGCGCCAAAGCGGCAGCAGGCACAACAACTTCGGGGCCGTAATCACCGCCCATAGCATCGATAGCAATCGTAAGGGAATTTGTCATTCAACCAGAACCTAGGGCCTGCGGAGTCCCACAAAGTAAGAACGAGCCAGTTTATCCGGCCCGTCAAACTTCGCAACACACGGATTGAATGTCAATCGCGTTGTTCAATGACCTGACGGCCCTTGTACATACCTGTTTTCAGGTCGACATGGTGGCGACGCACAGGCTCACCTGTGGTTTTGTCTTCAACCCAGTTAGCAGCCTCGAGGGCATGGTGGGAACGCACCATACGGGTTTTGGAATAGGATTTGCGTTTCTTAGGTACTGCCATTTTCTTGTTCCTTAATCACTTTAATCGCGTGAGTAGATATCGGATTTAAGCCCCTCACGCAAGCAAAATCCTAAAAAATCAGGGTATTAATTATTACCGGTCTTGGCGCTTTTCCAGTTTTTCAGGGCTTCGAAAGGGTTCCGACGTAGCGCCGCCCCTTCTCCGCCTATGGAAACCTCAACAGTTTCAGCCTCTTCCAGGCCTCTGCGGCGGGGAAAATCGTCCAATAACAGGGATAAATGCTGGGTCACCAGCTCACCCACATCGATCATCCCGTTAACCAGCGGCTCGGGATCTTCGCTCTCATCCAGTACAGGGATTTCAGAATCAGCCAGACGGCCCAAACGCTCGTGGCGGGCCTTCGAGAGCATGACAATCCCTTCCTGATCGGCAAACCAGCCTTCGAAGGTTTCTTCGATCTGGGTCTGTACAGGATCAAGGGTCATGACACAGGGACGCGTCAGGTTAGCCTTCATTAACCCATTGACATGAATTATATTTCCACGCTCACGATGAACGGTCAAATCGGCGCTCAGACTGTTCAGGCTGGCAACCCCCAAACGTGCGGCTAAAGCATTGCGTTCTTGTTCCGAGGCTGCAATCCGCATCTTGTTAGGCTGGGATGTCACAGTCTGGGAATCGATCAAAACCGACCATTCCGGTGCCAGCGGGGCTTCAGGTGTCTTTTTCTTCTTGCTCATATCTTCATTTCCGCAAAGGACAGTCGTCCTGCAAAGAAGTCGTTTACATTATGCCTCTTCAAACCATTCCGGCAGGTTTTCACGTAAGAAGCCATATTGTTTACCATATTATCATCCGGTTGTTCAACTGTGCCGTAAAGATTCCGCTTTAAAACTTCGGCCAGCTTTTGCTCATCCTCGGCGGCCAGCGCCTCCAGATAGGCAACCCTGCGTCCGTTAAAGGCCTGCATCATGCGTTTGATATGACGGGGGACACTCAAATCCCCTACACCCTTCTCGCGCAAGGCCCTGTCCATATCTATGAAAAACCTGTCAAAAAGCGCCTGTGCCAGTTTGGCACCCGTTTTACCTTCGGCTCCTAAACGGTCAACCACCAGAACCGTATGCAAAACAATCATGTCAAAACGGCCTGTAACCGTATCCGGCACACCCCAAGATTCGTAAAAAACCGGATTACGGGCCTTTTCAACGATCAGGGGATAAAGGATGTGGGCGGCTTTGGCTTCCGGCCCCGATTTTTTAAACAAACCCAACAACATGGATAAAATGACCTGTATGATTGATTTCACATGCCTTGCGGTTATATAACATTTTCCAGAGATATATCCATGATGAAAAACGTATTATCCGCCCTTCTGCTGTCCTTCGCCCTGCTGTCCTTCACGGGCTGCACCCCGACTGTAAATGTCAGGGGCAATCTGATTGATGACTACAAGCTGGCGCAGATACAAAAAGGCGTCGATACCCGCACCGACGTTTTGCGCAAGATCGGCTCCCCCACCACGGTCGCCCCATTTGATGACAGTGTTTGGTACTATCTGGGCCAAACCATGGAGAAAAAAGGTATTCTTGATCCCCAAGTCAAAGAAGAGCGTGTGATCGTTGTCATGTTTGATGCCGATGGTGTTGTCGAGCAAGTTCAGGATGTCGATAACAGCCGTCAGGACATTCCCTATGTTGAACGTAAAACACCAACTTCAGGTAACGAAGTGACAGTGATGCAACAAATGTTCGGCAACCTTGGCCGCTTCAACAAAGAAGGCACACCGTCCGGCGGTGTCGGCGCCCCGGGACGCTAACCACACTTTTTCTATCGCGAGAAAATCCCCACCATCTCGATATGGTGGGACCACAGGAATTGGTCGATGATTGTCAGCTTCCTGAGTTTATAACCGCCATCGATCAGATAGCGCGCATCGCGGGCAAAACTGCTGGCACTGCAAGATACACTGATGATCACGGAAATATCGGAATCGGCCAGCACCTTCATTTGCGGCGCAGCCCCTTCACGGGGCGGATCAACGACAACAGCCGTCAGTCCCTTCATTTCCTTGACCGTAAGCGGCTCTTTTGCCAAATCTCTGACAAAAGCTTCCAGCTTGCCGAAGGATTTTCCTGCGGCCTTCAGGGACTCAAGGGCTGCCTTATAGCCCTCAACAGCTCTTACATCCCAACCTGCTTCCAACATCGGGAATGTGAAGGTACCCGAACCCGCATAAAGATCGGCAACCTTGCCCGCTTTATCCGGCAAGCCGTCCATCACAGCCTTGACTAACGCCCCTTCCCCGTCTTCGGTCGCCTGCAAAAAGCTGCCTGCGGGCGGGCTTACAGAAACACGGCCCCATTGCACCCTGAACGGCTTACGTTCCAAAATAATCTCGGAGTCGGTTCTGACCGCCGGACGCCATGACAGGCGAGCTATATCCTGCTCCTCGGCGAAATCCTGAAAAGCCTCCAGCATCGGAAGCGGCATCCATGTCTCTTTGGTCAGGAGGCTGGTAATCAGGACATCCAGTTCACCGCGACATTCGGTCACGGCAATGTCGGCCTTTTGCTTATCAACCTTCATCACCTTGCCCATCAGCATCCTTAAAGCAGGTAGCAGCTTGACAATACGCGGATGAAGAACAGTACAGCTTTCGACTTCGACCAGATTCATAGAAGCCCGCTCATTAAAACCCAGCACCACTTTCTTGCCGGCCTTTACAGCAGCAAAGGTTGCGCGGCGGCGTGATCCAGCGGTACTGATATATGGCCCTTCGACAATCTCGGGAACAATATCGGCGCGTGCCAATGTCTGGATCACGGTTTCTTTTTTGAAAGCCGTATAGGATTGATCGTCCATGTGCTGCAAAACGCAGCCCCCGCATTTCAGGAAATAAGGACAGGGCGGTGCATTACGGTTTGCGGCAGGGTGCAAAACTTCGATCAGGGCGGCACGGTCTTTTTCGAGCAGGCGCACTTTTACTTTCTCGCCAGCCAGCACTCCGCCCACAAAAATACGGGTACCATCGGGCAAAACGGCCACGCCATCGCCTCGCGCCCCTAACTCATCAATTATAACTTCCAGATCAGACATACGCGCACTTATAGCCATTTCATCCACCGGATGCCAGATAAAGAAAAGGCCCTTTCTCAAGGGCCTCATATACTCAGGGTTTCAATTTTTCATGCGTGACGGTGATTTTATCAATCTCCGGCTCTGTAAAAGGAATGCTCTGGCATCCCTGAACTGATGCCACATATTCCGCATTCAGGATCGTTACACCCCTGAAATGAAGGCCTGATTTTAAAGTCACATCGGCAACCTGATAACCCATCCCCGTTTCCGGCTGGGCAACAAGCGCCTTCACAAATTTGTCTGATAGCTTAAACATATTTTTCTTTCCCTGTTTGCCAAACAGGACATCACAAATCCGGTTGCAAGACAAGACCATAAAAAACCCCTCGTTTCCGAGGGGTTTTTAAAATTATTCAAGATTGTAATCGCTTATTGAGCCAACATCTTGCCAACGATAGCAACCAGCAGAATGGCCACAATGTTGGTAATTTTGATCAGCGGGTTCACCGCAGGACCGGCTGTATCCTTATACGGATCACCTACAGTGTCACCGGTAACGGCTGCCTTGTGAGCTTCCGAACCTTTACCACCATAGTTGCCTTCCTCGATGAATTTCTTCGCGTTATCCCATGCACCACCACCGGAGGTCATGGAAATCGCCACGAAGAGACCCGTTACAATCGTACCCATCAGCATCGCGCCCAGAGCCTGGAAGGCCGGAAGCAAGCTGCCGCTGAGTTGGTAAACGGCAACAAACAGCACCACAGGAGCTACCACCGGCAACAGAGATGGCGCAACCATCTCCTTGATCGCGGCCTGTGTCAGCAAGTCAACAGCTGTGCCGTATTCCGGCTTGGCTGTACCTTCCATGATGCCCTTGATTTCGCGGAACTGGCGACGAACCTCGACCACAACGGAACCGGCCGCACGACCAACAGCGGTCATGGACATGGCACCGAACAGGTAAGGCAGCAAACCACCCACAAACAAACCAATCACAACATACGGGTCCTGCAGCGGGAACGTAATGTCCGCATACTGGGGCAAGTAGTGTTTGATTTCTTCTGTGTAAGCGGCAAACAGCACCAGAGCAGCCAGACCGGCAGAACCGATGGCGTAACCCTTGGTCACTGCTTTTGTCGTGTTGCCGACAGCATCCAGAGCGTCTGTGGTCACGCGGACATCATCCGGCAGACCGGCCATCTCGGCAATACCACCAGCGTTATCGGTAACCGGACCATAGGCATCCAGAGCCACCACCATCCCTGCGAGGGACAGCATGGTTGTTGCCGCAATCGCGATACCAAACAGACCGGCTTCGCTATAAGCGAGGAAAATACCCGCGCAGATAACAATCACCGGCAGAGCTGTTGCTTCCATAGAAACAGCCAGACCCTGAATAACGTTTGTACCGTGACCCGTTTCCGAAGCTTTGGCGACCGAACGTACAGGACGGAACTCTGTTGATGTGTAGAACTCGGTGATCCAGATCAGAAGACCTGTCACACCCAGACCCACAAACACGCACCAGAGCAAGTCTGTACCTGTCACAAAACCACCGTTAGCCAGCGGGAAGTGTTTATCGAGACCGATTTGACCCAGCATCACAATCAGCAGCAGGACGGCAAAAACCGCACTGGCAATAAAGCCGCGGTAAAGCGCACCCATAATGCTTTTCTTCAGCGGATCAAGACGCACAAAGTACGTACCGGCAATAGAAGCAATGATACACAGCGCGCCGATCATCAGCGGCAGCATCATCATCAGTTCCTGCGCCGTGTTTGCAAACACGCTGTAAGCGATCAGCATGGTAGCCACGACTGTCACAGCATAGGTTTCAAACAAGTCGGCAGCCATACCGGCACAATCACCAACGTTGTCACCGACGTTATCGGCAATAACAGCAGGGTTGCGTGGGTCATCCTCGGGGATACCGGCTTCCACTTTACCAACAAGGTCGGCACCAACGTCCGCGCCTTTGGTAAAGATACCGCCGCCCAGACGGGCGAAGATGGAGATCAGGGAAGCACCAAAGCTCAAGCCTACCAGACCTTCCAGTGTTTCACGAAGATCGTGACCTTGTAAATCAAGGACCCACGTATAAACACCAACACCCAGCAATCCCAATCCCACAACCAGCATGCCCGTTACGGCACCTGATTTGAAGGATACATCGAGAGCTGTTTCCAGACCTTGTGTGGCAGCTTGTGAAGTACGAACGTTCGCGCGTACGGACACATTCATACCAATGTAACCAGCAACACCGGACAGGACAGCGCCGACCACGAAGCCAATAGCAACGTGCTGGCCCAGCAGCATACCCAGAAGAAGTGCTACAGCTACACCTACATAGCCAATCGTTTTGTATTGACGGTTCAGGTAAGCTTTGGCGCCTTCCTGAATAGCAGCGGCGATGGCTTGCATCGTTTCGTTGCCTGCCGGCATGGACATCACCTTGCGTGCGGTCAACTGGCCATATATCAGGGCCAGAAAGCCGCAACAGGCGACCATCAGATAGATTTCAGTCATTTGGTTTGTTCCCCTAGTCTATTTTGTTTTGAGGGTTTTTACGCAATCCCTGTTTAAAGGATGCCTGAAGTTGCACAATAATATTACGCAAGGCAAGAGGCTGATTTTGCCTAAGATGCGGATTTTGCACAGAAAAGACAGAAACTTCAGGTTTTCCAGTAATTACAACCATAAATGCTGCAGCGCACAAGCGGGTGCTTTTGGCATGTTATTTACATAAATTTGACGCCTGATTGGGTGATAGCTTATATAAGTGCCTCAAGGAAGATGCTGTGGCCACAAAATCATTACGTCAAATTTTTACACTCGCGCTGGATATAAAAGTCCCCGAAGACGGCCCCATTCAGATTCTGGAATTCATGGGCGCCCATGTCGCCGGCTATAAAGGTCACTCCCAAGTCTACAGTTATGACTTGTTTGATGATGTCATCCTTCCCTACCTGCGCGAAACATTTCATGTGCCTGCCGAACAGGTAGGCTTGATTACCAAAGATACTCCCTTAAGCCAGATTGGCTATGCCTATGGCCATGAGCTGGCCGAAAACAATGCGGGTATCATTATGCCTCGCAAAGATTTTGAGGAAGATACACAAGATATAGCCCTGCATATCACACGCAGCGACCTTCTCTTCGCCCAAAGGAATACAAATTTTTCTGTTGTAAACGCCGATCTGCAATTTTTGATGATGGCTGATAATAAAGCCGCACAAGCCTATCTAATTGCAGAAGATAAAACGCTCAGCGAGTTTTCTTCACCAACGCATGTTGCCCCCACTTTTTATGACCCTTCTCTGGCAGATCGCATTATTAGCGATCTGGGACCCGCCTCCCGCTACGTCATCAAACCAATCGACCAAGCCCAAGGCAATGGTGTCAGAATTGTAACGCCATCAGGACTTGATAAAGAACTCTCGAAAATCCTTGTCGATAGGCGCAAAGGAAAACTGCCGCGTGATGGTGTCAATTTCTGGATGTCGAATATATTGCCCGCTTTTGTCGTGCAGCCTTATATACCCTCAAGACCCGTTCAAAGACGCTTCGAGGATTATGACGGCACATTACGGACCTTTGTCACCATCCACCGCGACCCTTTGACAGCAAGATGGGAAAGTGAAATTCATGGCGCTTACTGGAAGCTGCCCCTACACCCGCTACATACAACCAAAGCCCGTAGCGAACATTTGATATCGCACTCGCCATACAGGCTGGAAAGTTACGGCCTCAAGAAAAAGGAAGGCTGGCAAAAACCTATGCCCAGCAAACGAATATCTAGAGCACTGGCCGATGAAATATTTCCACAAGTCACGCGCTATTGTGAACGCTTGCCCGATGTTATGCAGAAGGACACACTTTATACACGTACTCACCGGCACCTTATCAGCAAGGACCCTGCCAAGCAGGCTACAGGATTAACCATGGCCCTCCATGGTGAGTATTTTCCTGCAGAAAAAGACGACACAATTCCCCCCAGCAATTACCTGTACCCCAGAAGGCTATACAGCAATATTAAACGTCTGGCCCTAAACGATCAGTTTAACGGTGCCCATGACCGGTTTGTACGGTCGTTGATGATCCCCGGCATGGATAATTATTTTACAAATGTTCAATATTTTTATGGTTCGCCCTATTACATTCCTTGGGCAGCATTATCCGCTTTCGAATTCGATGAACCATTTAGGAAGAAAATGAACGCCAAGTCCCCTTTAGGGAAAATTCCCCCCTTCAGAACCGATGAAATTTAATCGCCTGCATGGGGACAATTTTTTTGTGCCCTTATTTTTGCCATCTTTTCTTAAGCCCCCCGTGATAGCGTCCATCCGATTAACCTTTGGGGACAAATATGATCGAACTTTTGACGGATCCCGCTATCTGGGCCAGTTTTGCTACTCTTACTATTCTTGAAATCGTACTCGGTATCGACAACATTATATTCCTGTCGATTGTAACGCAGTCACTCCCCCCCGAAAAACAAAAGCTGGCAAGACAGATTGGTCTGGGCCTTGCCTTGATAATGAGGATTGTTCTCCTCAGTATGATTGTCTGGATTGCCAAACTGACCGATCCGATTTTCACAGTGATGGAACATAGCGTGTCATGGCGCGATCTGATCATGATTAGCGGCGGTCTTTTCCTTCTGTGGAAAGGTACACAAGAAATTCACCACTCGCTTGAAGGCCATGAAGAAGATGAAGCCGCCGCCAAGAAAAAGGCATCTTTTGCCATGGTCATCGGCCAGATTGTTATCCTTGATCTTGTCTTCTCGCTCGACTCTGTCATTACGGCTGTTGGTATGTCCGATCAATTGTGGGTAATGGTAGCCGCTGTTGTGGTCGCTATCGGCGTCATGCTGTTTGCTGCGGAACCCGTCAGCAAATTTGTCCATGATCACCCGACGGTCAAAATGCTGGCCCTGAGCTTCATCCTTCTTGTGGGTCTGGTTCTGGTCGCTGAAGGTCTGCACCACCATATTGAACGTGGCTATATGTACTTCGCGATTGCCTTCTCGATGGGTGTTGAATTCCTCAATCTGATGGCGGCCAAGCGCAAAAAGCTCAAGCGGGAACAAGCAGCCAAAGCTTAATCAGTCAAATTTGACAACTATTAACATAAGAGCGTATGGTCCCCCATAATAATCAAGGGGGACCATCATGAGCGCAAGCCCAGTAAGACAGCCTGATAACAAAGACACAGAAAAAAAACCGTTTTCAAAAGCAAAAATGCTCTGGATGTCCGCAGCCTGGTTTGCAGTGAATGCCGCCATCATTCTGCTGATTGCCAATAAACCAGAGCAGCCTGAGCCGGTTAAGCCCGAATATACCGATATGCCTGCACCGCAGTCCGCCGCCCTGGTCAAGCGCATCAACAATATGGCAGCCAATTTTGCCAAGCATTATAGCGGCTGCACTTTGGGGTTTAATGATACAGAGCGTTATCTTAAAACACACAAGATAGTTTCATCGCTTACAGATGCGGCATTGCTTAAATCTGTTGATGGTGAAACTTTTGCGAATGATCTGGAGCACGCGATGCTGAAAGAAGTCCGGATTATTCCTTCCGTGCTTCCTCCCGCTATTCTGGGTGTCTTCTATGATAATGCCGACAACGGCAAGGACGTTCTGGTGCTGCAAAAAGACGTTATTGCCGTCTATGGCGCTGTTCCCAAACTCTTCAATTATCTTTCACAAAAGAATTTTGATACACAGGGACAAACTGTCGTCCTGTCGTCAAAGGGCAAAGGTGAATTTGAAGTCCAGTCTTTTGCCAATCCGGACGATATAAAAATCAACGATCAGCAAATGGCAAACTCACTGGCGCCGCGTTTGCGGTTTCCCCAACCCTGTAATAAGTTTGATTAGATCGGACGCTGCTGCACGACCTGCAGCAGCACATCCTGCACAACGTCTTCGCCCAGAACCTTGACGTTTGCCTTATTCAGCTTTTCCTTGATGATACTAACCTGAATAACACCGCCCTTTACAGCAACGTGTTTGTTCAGCACACCATACATATCCTGAATATAGGCATCCTTGATACGCGGCATATTCGCCTCGACCATGGCTTTTTGGGCATCATCATGAACCTGCAGGACAATCACAAGGCTTACCAGCTGGCTAACACCTTCTGCGTCTACAATCGGCAGGATAAGAGGGTCCATCTCGACAAAGGAAAGGTGCTCTTCCTTACCCTTCTTTTTAGCGTGCTTGTCTTCTTTGGCTTCCGTATGTTCTGCCGTTTCGCCAACAGAGGCTTCGGCTTTTTTCCCGAAATAGAAATAGGCCCCTGCGGCTCCACCCCCAAGGACAACAATCGCTACCAATGCCAAAATGGCCATTTTCATTAAGTTTTACTCCACGCAACCCGATGATTTTTTTTGTACCCTACCCCTTATATTAGGGTTTCTGGATTAACTTTCCCTTACATATAGATAACATTTTATTAAAATCATCCACAGATTCCACCTACCCTGCAGCCATTTAATCTATTGATTTATAATACTATCCTTTTGAACATTAGACATAACTAATAAGGAAAGTTAAGATATTAATTAGCGTATATACTTAAAAAACGGCAGATCAGTAATGGCTTTTGAACGACGCGAAATTCTCTTCACTCTCCCCGAGATCCGGGATGCTTTGATAAGCATAGATGGCGGGATGGGACAAATCCCCGTGCAACACAATATGCGTATTATTGAGGCGCTTCATACACGTGATAACCACAGCCAGTTTCACATCATTCGCGAGCGCTATGCGAACATATATCGCGAATGTATCGGCAAGAATGGTGTCATGTTCAGAGCTGGCGGCACTGGCAAACGGGGCCATGAAGAAATCTATGAATTCTTCATCCCTGAAGAAACGATGCTAAAGGCGGTTCTTTTGGCCTGCAAACGCAGCGGCGTCATGCTACCGCGCGGACCGGAGAAAAAGGTGATCGCCAAAGACCTGTTCATAGGTTTCCAGTTCGAAATGGGCCATCAGGCCATAACTCTCGAACTGGAAGAAGCTTTATAGATACAAAAAACCTTTATTGTGGTTTTAGAGACGGCGTAGCTACTGGGACTGGCGCGGTTGATTGATTTGCAGGAGCCGCAGCTGTAGGTACTTCCTGCACCACCTTCTTGGTCTGGCGGTGAGTATTATGTCCCTCCAGTGGACGATGATCGCCGTTCGCCACAATTTTTGACAATAGAGGATGACGTTTTACATCCTCGGCTGTCATCGTAACCTTGACTATTTCATCTTTATATACTGGATTCTCTGCAAATCGTTTCATAAATCCGACATAAGCACTTTCTGAATCTGTACGGTCATTCTGATTATTATCCCCCATAAAGAACAGGGTTGTTCCCATACCGAGACGCCCCAAAGACGTCATAAGGCTTTTACCGCTGGCATTTTGGCTTTCATCGAAAATGCATATTTTCTTTTTATAGCTAAGGCCTCTCATATCCGCATTCGGGACAATTTTGAGCAGTCCTACCTTATGGAGGTGATCACATAAATCTTTTCCTACCCAATCCTCTATAGCCTCAAAAATCTGGTTGACGTAACCATGCATTTTTTCATCAGTATTGCCCGGGCGAAACCCAATATCTTCACCCGCATCTACAGCAGGGGCATTGAGAATAATCCCGTTATGCGTTTCATTAGCCAACGCTTCCAGAGCAACGCGCGTAACCCATATCGTTTTTCCTGTACCAAACGTACCATCAATCATAACGATATCTTTTGTACGCCCTTCATTGATAATTCTCTTCTGGTTCTTGGTTGGAACCATTGGCTCATTTTCTGATGTACGGTACTCATTACCCGTACCAGGTGCTCTTAACCTTTCTTGCAAAAGGGCGATCACTTGCTTTTTGGTCATGCGCGGCTCATCACCACCCTTTTGATCTGCTCCACCAGCCTTATTAAATTGTTGTGATTTCTGGCCCGAGCCTTTTCCGTGACTGTTTTTTTGAGAGTCGTTCATTTTTTATCCCTGTTTACTTAGAAATATGTCAATAGGGGGTTATAAGACCATTCTGAATAAATCGCAAACTTTTTAGGACCTTAAGGGCCATCCCTCCCCCTCATTTTATGTTGCACCGCTCCCGCCAAAGAATAAATATGGTAATTTGTGGGCCAAAACAGTAAGTTAGCGTCATGAGCTTCGCGATAGGCCCCCTTCAGATCGATGATCCCGTTTTTCTGGCCCCGATGTCGGGGGTCACGGATCACCCCTTCCGCCGTCTGGTCAAACGCTATGGTGCGGGTCTGGTATTTTCCGAGATGATCGCCAGCCGTCTGGTGCTCCAGCAAGGGACATCCTCCCTCAAGAGCAATACAGACTACACCGAGGAATTTCCGATTGCCGTTCAATTGGCGGGTTGTGAGCCTGATGTAATGGCCGAAGCCGCCCGTATTAATGTCGATCGCGGAGCCGCCATCATCGATATCAACTTCGGCTGTCCGGTGAAGAAAATCGTCAATAGCTATGCGGGTTCTGCCCTGATGCGTGATGAAGCGCTGGCAGGAAAAATCATGGAAGAAACGGTTAACGCCGTGAGTGTCCCCGTAACTGTTAAAATGCGGCTGGGGTGGGACGAAAACAGTATCAATGCGCCGCGGCTTGCCAAAATGGCAGAGAATGCAGGTATTAAAATGATTACTGTTCATGGCCGGACCCGCAATCAAATGTATAAAGGCCAAGCCAACTGGCACGCTGTAAGGGCTGTTAAGGAAGCTGTCAAAATACCTGTGGTTATTAATGGCGATATTCTGGGACCACGGGAAGCTCATGAAGCCCGCCAGCAATCAGGAGCCGACGGCGTTATGATTGGCCGTGGCACATATGGTCGTCCGTGGGTCATTCGCCAGACTATGGATTATTTCAAGAAAGGCACCGCTAGCCCTGCCCCGTCCTTGCCAGAAATAGCAGATCTGGTGCAGGAGCATTATGATGAAATCCTTCATTATTATGGAACACATCTCGGAGTAGGCATCGCCCGCAAACACCTATCCTGGTATTGTCAGGGCCTGCGTGATGCCAATCCCTTAAGGAATGAAATCAATAATATGAATGATCCTGCCGAAGTGAAGGCTCGCATGAGACAGTATTTTGACGCTATACTAGAATCATGACAGAGTTTCTACTTTCAAGATCTCCCACACGCTTCACGCAAGTCACAGGTTGTTCTTATCCAATTATTGTGGCGCCTATGTTTTTAGTCAGCAACGAAGATATGGTTGTTGAAGCATCCAATGCCGGCGCACTGGGTGCAGCCCCTTCCTTGAACTGGCGCACAGCAGAAGAGTTTGATCGCGCGCTCAGTAATATTGAAGCAAGAACACAAAAACCCTATGCCATCAATCTGATCGTCAATAAGAGCAATATCCGGCTGCGCACTGATCTTGCCATCATTGTAAAGCACAAGGTCCCCGTTGTTATTACATCTCTTGGCGATCCAGAGGAAATTATTAAGGCCGTACACGGTTATGGCGGTAAAGTTTTCTGTGATGTTATTGATATCACGCATGCGCTAAAGGTTCGTGATAAAGGATGCGATGGTATTATCGCCGTATGTGCTGGTGCGGGCGGCCATGCCGGACCTCTTTCGCCGTTTAGTTTTATTCCTTATCTTCGGGAACAAATTGATCTCCCCATTATAGCCGCAGGTAGCATCGCTGATGGTACTCAATTGCTGGCGGCTTTGACATTGGGCGCAGACGCCGCACAGATTGGAACAAGATTTATTGCATCGACCGAGTCCCCCGTCAGTGACGAATATAAAAATGCTATTATAGATGCGGGACCTGAAGATATTGTAATGACGTATAAGCTGTCAGGCGTACCCGCTGCTGTCATCAAGACACCCTATATAGAAAAAGTAGGATTGAACATTTCACCGTTAGAAAAGTTCATGCATAAATCACCCTTCACAAAACGGATTATTAAATTCATTCGCTATCAAACAGGCATGAAGAAACTTACCGATGCGGCGCACGGTCTTACGTGGAAGACAGTCTGGAGTGCCGGACAAAGTGTTGCCACCATCCACGACATTAAACCCACGGCAGAAATTATCCGCCAGATCGCCCGGCAATATGAAGGGGCCATTTCCCGCATTCCAAAAGACTAATTGTTTGATTAACTTGATTTTTTACCAAGTCATCCGCCCGCTATATGCGCTGCACAAGGGATAATTCCTGTACAAAAATTTATAATATTTGCATATTCCTAAGCCTCCTTTATATTCTGCCTCATGAATGCACATGTAAAAAGTGCACTTGCGGGAGGTGCTGTAGCCATGACTACAGACGATAGTAATACTGAAAACAATATTCAGAACGATAGCGTAACAAAAATAGCTGATGATCAACCAAAGCCGATGAAACATCCGGCTTATCGTAAGTGGCTTTATCGCACTTTACTAGGAAGCGTTCTGGTCATCCCTCCTGTTGCCTATGAAGCTTGGCAATCCCCTCTGCAATCGTGGTACTTCAATGGCGTTGCCGAAGGACGTTTTGCCACAAAGACCGTAACAGATCCCAAAATCTTCCCGCCCGCACAAGGGCCATTTGATATTCGCCGTGGCTATAACAAATTTCCTGAATATGATCGTAACCTGACTAAAGATGGAAAATGGAAATTGCAATCGGCTGCCCCATGGCAAGACCGTAATGTATTTGGCCTGCGCCTCAATCTTCTAAACGATGAGGCCCCACAGGCAGGTGTGCACATTCTGGACAATACCGGAAAGAGTATCTACAAGGCCCGCTTCCCGCTTAATGTCTATTCAAGCTTTGATGATATTCCACCAGTCCTGATTAAATCATTATTGTTTGTCGAGAATGCCGAACTCCTAGAAAATCACCCGCCAGAACAAAACCCCGCTGTTGAATGGGACAGATTTGGCAAGGCTGCTTTTCTTCAGGCTGTTGAAGCTATAGGTATCAAGGGAAATTACCCAGGCGCGTCAACTGCCGCCGTCCAGAAAGAGAAATACAAATACTCACCTAATGGTAATACCGGCCATGGCTTTAAAGGCCACCAAGAAAAATTCCGCCAGATGGCCACAGCAACAGCGCGCTCTTACAAAGATGGCCCAACGACCATTGAAGCCCGCCAAGAGATTGCTCTGGACTATATAAATACTATTCCCCTCTCCTCTCATCCCGCCTTTGGCGATGTGGAAGGTTTAGGCGATGGCCTGACTATCTGGTTCGGGCGCGATTTTGAACAGGTTAATCATCTCCTGAAGAAACCCGAAAAGGACATGACACCAGAGGAGCTTGCGGAGGCCGGAAAGGCTTTCCGTGAAGCTTTCTATATTGCCCTATCAATCAAAAAACCTTCCGATTACCTGCTTTACACCCGCGGACGTCAGGAACTGAGCGACAGGGTAGACAAACTCCTTCCCGTGCTTGCCAAGGAGGGCATTATTTCACCTGCACTGATGGAGTCTGCCCTGAAGGCCAAGCTCGAATTCAGTAACGTGGCTGAAATGCGAAAAAAGCTGGCAGTCCCTCACAATAAAACGGTCATCTCTCTCAGAACCGAACTTATGAATGCCGTCGGCGTGGATTGCGGCCTCTACTGTCTCGACCGTCTGGATGCCACAGCAAAATCGACGATTAATAAACAGGCATCAGATGATGTTTTCAAATTTATTGATGGCTTGCATGATCCTGAAAAAGCCAAAGAGGCCGGTATTATCGGCTACCAGCTCCTGAAAGAAGAAGGGCTTGAGGATATTACGTACTCGGTCACTTTGTATGAAGCGGGTAAAGATGCGAATTATCTACGCGTCCAAACAGACACCTATCAAGGCGCGCTTAACCTGAATGAAGGCTCCAAACTGCAGCTAGGCTCGACAGCAAAGCTGAGAACTCTTGTATCATATCTGGAAGCCATTTCTTTCCTGCATGATAAGTACTCTGCACTTCCGGTAGATGAACTTGCAAAACTTAAAGAGCAAAAGCGGGACAATCTCACCAATTGGGCTATTGAGTATTTGCAAGAAGCCCACTCAGCCGAAACACCGGATTTATCATTGAGGGCAATGCTCGATGCCTCTATGGAGCGCCGCTACTCGGCCAACCCCGGAGAAACGTTCTTTACAGGGGGGGGTATCCACCGTTTTCACAACTTCAAAAGTGAAGAAAACGGGCGCGTGCCTACTGTTAAAGAATCCTTGCAAAATTCTCATAACCTCCCCTTCGTACGCATCATGCGTGATGTCATTAACAACATCATGACCCATCAGATGGATATCGCCGCTGATATATACGATAATCCGGATCAGCCACAGCGTCAGAAGTATTTGTCGATGTTTATTGACTCGGAAGGTGAGAAGTTTCTTTTTGATGCCTGGAAGGCGCAGAAAGATAAAGATCTCGAAGGAATATTTGACACTCTCGTTGCCAAAAAGGCCGACCGTCCAACAAAGCAATCAGCCGCCCTCTTTAGAATTATATTTCCGCAAGCCTCTCTTGAAGAAATGTCACGGGCATTGCTAAAAATATCCTATGCCAAGCAAGAAAATGCCCTCTCGCCCAATCATGCTGACTACGCGAAAAATCTTGAAGATTACATTGCCCAGAGAATGGGTGAAAAAGATACCCTTAAAGATATGCAATACATGTATGACATGTATGCTCCAGGCAAGTTCAACCTGAATGATCTGGCATATATCACCAAAATACACCCGCTCTCAATTTGGCTGGCACAGCAAAAAGTCCAAGGGCAAGATTTGTCATGGCAAGAAGCCTATCAAAAATCGACAGCCAAAGACGCAAGCGGCCAAAGCGTAATGTCCGAGGTTTATTCATGGCTGATGAAACCTCATAAAATTGCAGCGCAGAATAAAAGAATTCGCATAACGATTGAAGAAATTGCCTTTACCCATCTTCACAAGATGTGGAAGAAGAATGGCTTTGCTTTTGATAGAATGGTTCCCTCACTGGGCTCTGCTCTGGGTGACTCTGGCGACACACCTGCTGCCCTGTCGGAATTTGTAGGAATTATTACCAATGATGGCCTCAGGAAGCCCAGCCTGCGTTTTACTGAACTGACTTTGGCCCCCCAAACAGATCAAAGAACCAGAGAATATTCACGTACCCCTAGAGCTGCAACGCAGGTGATTCCCAAGGAGGTGGCACAAATCACTCTGGAGGCCATGCAGAGCGTTGTCTCAGAAGGCACGGCACGCCGGATAGGCATGCCAACTTTAAGTGACGGACGCCCGCTGATCATCGGCGGCAAAACCGGAACAGGTGACAACCGTGAGAAGTCATTCTCCCGTGGTGGCGGATTACGCACAGCCGAAGTTAAAAACCGGACAGCTACTTTTGTTTTTGAAATTACCGAACCCGTATCAGGTAAGAAATTCTTTGGAACTGTTCTGGCTTATGTAG
The DNA here is from genome assembly GCA_046294845.1 of Micavibrio sp. Classification (GTDB taxonomy): domain Bacteria; phylum Pseudomonadota; class Alphaproteobacteria; order Micavibrionales; family Micavibrionaceae; genus Micavibrio_C. Next base: position 1,843,216 of record JBKBNU010000001.1, read on the forward strand.
ATGGTGCGGCAGCAGCCAAGCATAAATTCACAAGTGCCCTCCCCAGTCAGATAGAGAAAAACCTGCTTAAAATCCTGCAGCCTTATCTGGATGAAGTCTGCGCTTTGCCCGAACCAAAGCCGGAACCGATAGCGCCCCAGAAAGCATCACCGACTACAAAATCAGATCAAGGTCTTATCCCGATATTTACTCTGGAATCTTCCATTCCGGATACACTCTGGTTTACCCCTGCTTATAAAATTAAGGAGCCAGAAGCCGTCCGTCCACCCTACGCAGCAGGACAGAACACTGGGTACAGCCCTTCAGTTCTTAAACCTTAAATTCATCCTGTTTCAGGAGTTTCTGCAACTCTGCAGAAACAATAATGGCGTTTTTCTCAAAGCGCTGCAAGATACTTGTCAGCTGCTCTTTATTATCGGATCGGCTCATCTTCTCAATTTTGGAGGCGTCCTTCTCAAGATTAGTAGCCCCAATCTGACCGCAAATTGATTTCAAGGCGTGGGCGGCCTCACTCACACTTTCGAAATCTTTTTCGTTTAGTGCGGACTGAATTTCTTCGATCTGCGTTTCCAAATTCTCAAGGAATAAATGAATTACACGGACAAAGGTAGACTCCCCGAGAGATCTTAATGCCTCAAGCCTTGAGAAATTTATTTGCGTAAGGGCATTTGCACTTGTTAATTGATCCTGTAAAGGACGTTCGTTATTTGAAATTTCCAAGCCCCACCTGATAATCATACCTTGCAGGTCAGCCATCATAAATGGCTTGGCCAAATAGTCATCCATACCCGCAGAAAGGCATTTTTCTTTCTCATCGGGCAATGCATTTGCCGTCAGAGCGATAATTGCAGGCTGCTTGCGTTTGAAATCGTCCATCATTTTCCTGATAAGACCAGTCGCCTGATAGCCGTCCATGCCCGGTAAATGGCAGTCCATGAATATCAAATCGAACTCTTCGCCCTCAACTTTATTCAGAGCTTGCCTGGCATCGACTGCTACCACGCAGGCCCCACCAAACGCATGGATCATCGCAACAAAAACTTCAACATTGACAGGATTATCCTCTACCAGAAGAATTTTTAGACCTGCAATATCCTTGATCCTCGAAATAGCCCCAGTTTCTTCACGCTCTTCCAAGGCATAAGGTTCGATTGGCACTCTTAATGAGTGAGAAATCGCTCCCACCCTGCCTAATAATTCATATAAATATTGATGCCTCAGTGGTTTTATCAGAGACCCCGAAATTCCATTACGGCTATACTCATTGCCTGAGCGCAGAATATCCGCAGCGCCCGTTACAATAATACAGGATTGCGCCAAATCATCTTTACCCTTAATCAATTTGATCAATTGATGAACATCCACACCGGGCATCAGACTATCGATAAAAACAAAATCATATGAAGACTGCATTTTTCCTTCAAGGAAGCCCGCTACATCATCAGTGCTTCTCAAGACATCTGTATGATGCCCTACAAAATCAAGGGATTCTGCTATAAGCCGGGAGAAAAGAGCACTGCTATCAATTACAAGAGATTTCTTACCCTTATAAACATTATGATATTGAGCAAGATTATCAGCCTCCCCCGACTTCCTGCATGGCAGCTCGCAGTAGAAAGATGTGCCCTTACCCTCAATACTTTGTACGCGGATACTTCCTCCCATCTTTTCAATCAACCTCTTGGTAATCGCAAGCCCCAAGCCTGTTCCGCCAAAAATGCGGGCTGTTGAACTGTCGCCCTGATGGAATTCAGAAAATATCTTTTCTTGAGCCTCTTCGGAAATGCCGATGCCGGTATCATGCACACTGATTTGAAGAACTTGATGGCCTTCATCATTATGAGTCTCTATAACTTCAAGACAGATATATCCTTGGCTGGTAAATTTCGCCGCATTACCACAAAGATTGTATAAAATTTGGCGAATACGCAGGGGATCACCCATAATTTTAGAAACAATGTCGGGTGCATAATCCAGTATAAACTGAACCTGATCAGCCCTTAATTTCAAGGAAATCGTTTCCGAAACCTCTTCACAGATGGATCTCAGATCAAGGGGTATATCTTCAAAAGTCAGCTCTCCTGCCTCAACTTTAGAGAAATCAAGAATATCGTTTATGATAGCCAGAAGTGACTCGGCTGATTGCTGGATTTTTTCAACATAGTGCGCTTGTTCCGGATTCAGATTTGTAGACAATGCTACTTGAGCCATACCAATAATACCGTTCATCGGCGTCCTGATTTCATGACTCATATTTGCAAGAAATTCACTCTTGGCTTTGTTGGCTTTATTAGCCTCGGCCTTAGCCTGTTCTACATCCGTAATGTCGGTATGCGCCCCGACAATACGCCTTACCTCACCTTTTTCATTACGAACAGATTTAGCTCTGCTCAGAACATACCGGATACTGCCATCCTTATGAAGGAAACGATATATACCTACAAAATCATCCGCCTGCCCCTTCATGTAGGCAGAAATTCTTGATCGCCATACAATCAGATCATCAGGATGAATGATTTTCTCGGCACCAGCCAGACTGTTTTCTACCTCATCATCATTATAACCAAACATTTGTTTCCAACGGGGAGAAAGCCACAATGATTTTGTCTGCTGGTCCCAATCCCATACACCATCCTGAGTAGCGGAGAGCGTCATTACCAGAAATTCCTGCTGGTACTTCCATACACTTATGTCTTCAATCACTCCCAAATAACCAATGATTTCGTGATCTTCATTTTCCAAAGCCGTCACAGATAGCTTTATAGGGAAACGTGTGCCGTTTTTACGAATGTAGGTCCATTCCCTTACTTCGTATCCATATATTCTTGCAACAGAAATGAACACGTCAAATCCGGGTTTGACCTCATACCCCAGATCATTACTTAATTCTCTGGCTCTCTCTTCAATCTCCTTTTTATCGTGCCAAAGCGCTGGGGTCTGCTTACCTATAATCTCGTCAGCGCTGTAACCAAGAGAGATTTCAGACTGTTTATTAAAGAGAAGAACCTTGCCCTCAAGATCAGTTGCAATAACCATATGCGCCGTACTGGAAAGAACGGCACGTCCAAAACTTTCCGATTTTATCAGCTTATCAAGAAGATTGCGTTCCCTGATTTCCGCATTCTTTCTTTCGGTAATCACTTCCGTAAACATGACAATGCCACCAATCTTTCCGGCAGACTCCATCCACGGCTGCAAAGCCCACTTCACCCATTCTTCAGATCCATCAGACCGTATCCAGTGATCTTCATCCTTTGATAGAATTTCACCGTCTAATGCCCTTCTATGATCATTCAGCCATTCAGGGATTTTTAAAATTTCAGGAAAAATTTCATAGTGTGACTTGCCGATGATATTCATACCTTGCAGATTATAATCCTCAAGCCAGCGATTGCTGGCCATGATGTAGTGCATATTTTTATCAAACATGGCCACAGCTGCGGGCGTATTCTCAATGAGCAGTTTGAGGCGCTGTTCATTCCAGCGAACTTCTTCGGTCTTTTCATCCACCATTTTCTGTACAATGAGTGTACGACGAGAAATCATCAGCAGGAAAAATGAAAACATGCCGGTGACGATCAAACCTGCTGCGAGAAGAAAAAATGGCTCGTGGCTTTTATATTGCCTTTCAAAATCAGGCGTACTGCACCAAACGATTGTCCACGTACGATGGAGGTGATTGATTTGCTTGACAATCTCAAACTCCTCTTCAGCATCACCACCATGATCAGATTTATTCGAATAAATCAGCTTGCTCTTTTCCATTTCCGGGCCATCATAAACATCCATATAAAAATATTTATTTTGCGCCTTGGTTAAACCGGTAAAGAAATCTTTTCCTACAAAGGGTGCATATATCCACCCCTGAAGATTCCTAATCCTATCTTCTTTCGAGTTGTGGTCAGACCCCCTTTTATACAAAGGATGAAGGATCAAGAAACCGGGCTGTTTCTGGTTATCCTGCACCAGATAGATAACTCTTGTAATCGATGTATCGCCCGTATCACGAGCATCCAAAGCCGCTGCCCGTCTATGCTCTTCAAAAGCAATATCCAAGCCAACAGCCGCAAGGTTTTTTTCTATAGGCTCGATATAGGTAATAACAAATGATTCATCAAGAGAGGTTTCCGGATGATTTTTAAAGGGCTCTCCCTGAACAGGATCCTGCCTCGACAGAAAATCATCCATCTCGGATTTGGGAACGTATTCAATATATCCCAAACCCATTATCCCCTTGATCTGGTTGGTCAGATCGATCGAATTAACAAAATTGCGCCAGTCCTGACGCGAAACATGACTGCTTGATTGAAAGACCCCTCCACCAGCCATAAGGACTTGCCTGTATCCGTAAAGGCGATTTTCGAGAGCGATTTCGCTTTCCTGAACAATGCCTTCAAAGGCATATTTATTTTTTATATAAATATACTCACTGGACATCTTCCATATATAAAAAGTAAGGCCTAATGGTATAACCAAAATCATCATTGTCAGAATTGAAAGCCCGGAAAATTCATGACCGCGCCATACCATTTTGTAGCGCGACCACGGGAACAGAAGAACAAGGGGCATAAATACAAAAACGCCCAATGTATCGCCAGTCCACCATGTAAACCATGTTTTTATAAAGGCTTCCTGGGAAATCACCCCCGAGAACAGCAGACTCGAAGTGCCTATAGATGCGGCAACAAAACAGGCCAAAGGCCCCGTCAGTAAAAAAAACTTAATTGTATCTTTGGATGAATTGATATTGAGAGGTATGCCAAATATTCTTTTGGCCGCCCACCAACCAAATAAACTCTGTATTGTGGAACCTGTAGCAATAAAGAAGGCCACTGCCATTTTCGCAGGATCCCAGTCGTCAAAATTACTTAATGAGAACGATACGCTGAGATTAAGAATAAATGACCCCAGAAAGATGCCAGGAAAAAGCTTCCATCCATGTGTCAGTAACATGCCAATCGCAATACCGGATGCAGGCCATATGAATGTGGCATAACCTGGCGGCACAGCCAAAAGCAGGCCCAATTTTCCCGCACCAAAATAGAGCAACGCCAAAAGCAAGCAGGAAACAAGATATCTAGACAGGGATAAACCAGAGAACGGCAACGTTTCCTCACCAGAATAGTCGTCGATTACACACGAAACTGATTATCGACCATATATATTAATAAAAGCTAGAAGGAATGGCCCTGACATCAGAAAAAAATCTAAAATTATCCTTATTTTACAATAAAATGGACAGGACCTAACCTTTGTACTGTATCTGAATGATTGTGCCTGACCTCGACCTCCAGATCATATTGCCCCCTCCGCACGGGCCAGAGCATACTTGGGGTGGCGCTTTCAGCTAGCAATGATCCATCTAACATCCAATAAAATCTTGAATTCTCTACCGCCCCTGAAACCTCAAACCTGAATTTCTGATTTTCTGTGGGGATACGCGGATCATAGGCAATATTCAATCCGTCGGTAGGACGCACCAGTTCCACGGTCTTATCATTTTTCATATATTCAGGATTAACTGCATCCTCCTCTCTCAACCACTCTGAACGTATGCGGCAGTCCTTTTCCGGCCTGAAGCATACATCGGTGAGCATAAGGCGCGGACTGAGATAAAGGGGTTTTGGATCACGATGCTCATTTAATAATGAAAAAATTGACCGCAGGGCCAAAGCCGGGCCTGTTGATCCGGTAATCCCTTCCATGGGTTCGCGATCCAGATTACCCATCCACAGAGCAACAATAAAACGGTCATTGTAACCAACCGACCAGGCATCTCTGTAATCAGTCGATGTTCCCGTCTTTACAGCCGTCTGCGTGGGAAAATTCAATACACTATTGCGGCCAAATTCCAGATGTCTCGCCCAAGGATCGGAAAGAATATTACCAACCAGCGCTGCGGTTTCCTCGGAGAAGATTGGCTTTTCATTATAGGCGGCCCTATCATCAACTATGCTCCGCAACGGCTTCAATTTTCCTTTATTGGCGAGACTTGTATAGGCCTCTGCCAACTCGAACAAGGTGACTTCACCATTCCCCAGAGCCAAACCCTCATCATAAAAAGAGGACGGCGCTTCCAGACTTTCAAAACCAAGATCAATCAATAGACTGAGGTAGTCGGCCACACCCACATAACGTGCCGTTAAAAGTGCCGGAATATTCAAGGAATTACCCAAGGCCTCACGGACACTAACCGGTCCGTAATGGGTAGAGCTATAATTCTTGAAGCGATGCAAACCACTGCCAACCGCCTCGGTTAATGGTTCGTCATTAATAAATGTCGCAGCATTCCATCCTTTATCCAGTGCTTTGGCATAAAGGAAAGGTTTCAGTGCCGATCCGGGTTGTCTTGGTACCAACACAGCATTGATATCACCACCCGGTATATCCGATTGGCCTGCGCCCGCAACCACCCATGCCAGAACATCACCTGTTACATGATCAATTACTAAAGCTGCTGCATTATGAACATTCTTGGCCATCAGGGACGATACACGCTGATCAATAATATCCTGCACTTCCTGCTGGGCGGACAGGTCAAGTGTTGTATGAATTTCCGGCTGTGAACCGGAGAATTTTTGTCTGACGTAGCGAACAAAATGACTAACATCGGCAATACGTCCCGATGCTTGCGGCATCAATTCCTGTCCTTGATAACGGGCGAATGCGTCGCCATCCAGAATCATTTGTGCCAAACGATCACGTTTGCGCTCAATCCTTTCGGGGTAACGGAAAAGATCATAGGCCGATGGCGCTTGTGCAAGAATAACCAGCGATAAAAGTTCTTTTTCGGTCAGGGTAAAAAGAGTGCGGTCAAAATAATACTGTGAGGCTTGCTCTACCCCACGGCGATGCGCGGCATAGGGAATCTGGTTCAAATAAAAGTCAAAGATCTCAGCTTTGCTGTATTTGGATTCCAGATCATAGGCTTCAAATGTTTCAACAAGCTTTGACCAGATTGTGCGCCGTCGGGGATGGACCATCCTTACGACCTGTTCCGTGATTGTACTGGCCCCCCTGACCACATGGCCTTTCGAAATATTCTGCCACAGGGCCGAAAAACGAGCCGGCCAATCAATTCCCCGGTGAATATAGAAATCCTTATCCTCTGAAAGAATAAATGCCTCTTTCAAAATTTCCGGAATTTCATGGAGGGCCTTATTGTGACTGATATTCCAATGATCTTTATAACTATGACTTAAGGGTACACCATGTCGATCCAGTATGACTTGCCTGGTCACGGCGCTAGGCAAATCAAGAAAAACAGGCCGGAATGATATAACCAGCGACAGGCTCAGGATCATGATCCCGCAAAATCCATAAAGAAGGATGGTATCCCTTTTCTTCATTACGGGGCCGTCTGTACCGAAAATTCGTATCCCAGACTGCGCCCATAGACATCAGGGTCATACATTTCTTCGGCTGTAGCAGGCGGTGCGGAAAATTTGCCATCAGCTATCGCCTGCATGGCATAGGATAAATGATAACGTCCGGCGGGTAGCCAGTCAGCGTAGAAACGTGCCGAGTCATGACGCAATTCACGGTGATAGAATGACCAGCGGCTAAAGCCATATTCGCGCCAGCCATCATGCTTGAACCAGAAAAATCCTCCTGATTGTTCAAAGTCTCCCGCCTGACCATCAACAGCAGAAGCTGTTGCCAGATCCTGATTGACCGTTTCAAAGGCACCGGCAAGAGGATCATTGACTACAACAAAGTTGCGGGCCGCCGGAATATCAACATATAAGTCAACCCTGACAACATCCCCTCTTTTGATCTCTTGGCCTTCGGATAGAAGTTTCCATTTTCCATCCTGCTTCATAGCATATTCACGGTGTACTTCTATGCCGGCATTGACGGTTTCTTTGACGGGATCCTTGTCAGCATAGGATAATTGGGCCGCATAATAATAACGCCCCTCCCCCTGCTTAGCGATCAGGAGTTCTCTTTCCTGTCCCAAGTCATTCTCGGCAAAAGGCTGGCCAATGACTACAGGCTTATCTGTCAAAGATTTGAGCTGTCCTTGTCCGATCGACTGATCAGCCACTTTGACATCAAGCGCCATATCCGGTTTTACAGACTCATAACGGGTAGCATAGCCAGATAAAGCCTGCATACAGAACAGGTTCTCTTGCGTGTTTTCCCAATAATCACGGTCACCCCTTGTCTGGGTAATCATTCGTACCAACTTGAAGGGTTTATCACCGATGAGTGTTTTAAATTCCTCATTATCGGAAAGCGTCATCAAGGATTGCAGAACGCCGCAATTATCGCGCAACACCGAAGCCAATATCCGGTAATAGCCATTATCCAAATCTTCACTAAAGACAAATTTTCCCGATGTTTCGTTAGCCTTGGAAAGGATAATATTCAAAACGCCTTCGATTTTTATCTTGTCACTGCCCGCAACAGTCATGGCTTGCAGCATTTGCGCCTGACCAAACAGACTCATTTGCTTAACAAACGGTTCAAAGCGCTCTACCTCGGCCCTATCAATTTTTCCCGCACCGATCAAAGCGTTTAGTGCCACAGCCCTGACCGTTGCTGCCATACCTGCCTGATAGAAATCAGGCGCAGCATCCTGTTTCAGGAAATTGACTAAATATGATTGCAGCTTGCTTTCCACATTCTGAGGCACTTTATATCCGGCATCAGAGAGCCAACGGAAGGCCAAGGCCGTATAGGCGCTCAGATAAGGATCAACATATTCATCACGGGCAATAAAATAGGTCATACCTCCGTTTGGCGCCTGATAATCACCGGCCTCGGATAATATATCATCGGCCAGCTGAGGACTGCCTTCCCAGATAAAACTTTCCGGCAGATATTCTTTGAGCTTTTCATACTCGGAAGCCATCACGGCCCGGCTGATTTTTTGCTCCCAACATGTATAAGGATAATCACGCATATAGCGGAAAGCCCCTTCCAGATTGGCAATTACACTCGGGGAAAGCGTCACTTTAACACCGCCCACATCCGTGTAGATGTTATCCGGGATCAATAGTGGCCGTTTAACTTCCGGCTCTTCACTGGCGCCGTAATCTGTTACAGTATCAATTATTCTGGTTTTAAGAACAGGCACTTCATGCTTCAATCCATCGCTGTCATTTTCATCGGCAGCAGTGACCGTGAAGGAAATTTTACCAGCATCTTCCGTTGCACTTTCTTTCAACAAGGCTACGTTTATCGGCATATAAACTGTCCCGCGCTTATAGGGCGCAAGCGTAATATCCTGTGCCTGCTGCCAGCTTGCTTCAGCTTTCTCGACATCACCTTCAGCCGTGATTGAAATATGCAAGGTCTTTTCCTGTTCTGTACGGTTCATCACACTGAACCCTGCAACGAATTGATCACCTTCGTGCACCATATTGGGCATCACAGGTCGCAATTCGACAGGTTTATTGACCTTAAAAGCGGCTTCCCCCAAACCCATACGATCCGTGGGTGTAGCCGCCAGCACCATAACCCGCCAATTTGTCAGATTATCAGGAGCTTCAAAGGTAAATTCTGCCTCTCCGGCCTCATTCGCAGGCAAAGATGGATTCCAATAGGCGACATATTTGAACAAGGTTCGCATATCAATATCCGCACCGCCATCACCGCCCGGGTTAGCCCCCTTCTTCTCGAATTTCTGCCGCCCAACCAATCGCATCATCAAGCTGTAATTCCGGAGATCAAGATTATCGAGATGATAGAACCCCTCATACGGATCAAAGGCCTTTTTTCCATCCTTGATCAAATCAAAGACAGCCTCATCCAGAACCGCCACAGTAAATTCTACCGGCTCTGGTTTTTCAGGTGCCAAAACAGGCTGTGATTTTAGAGTAACCTTAACCTGATCGCGTGGCTGATAAACATCGGCATCGACTTTGGCATCAATATTGATCTGCTTAACAGGATCTCGCACAGGAATGGTCACATAGCCCATACGGAACGCGGGCTTACCCATATCCACCTGACCTTCTTCAGCGGGCGGCGCTTCCACCCGCGGAGAAACCAGCACGACAGAGAGATAGAATCCCGGCATATAATCAGGCTTAACCGGAATTTCGAATGTAGGCGTGCTCCCCTCCAGCTTCACCACAAAACTATCCATAACACCATAACGTTCAACAGTCACCAACGCTTGGGCACCCGGATACGGGTTCTTGATCAGAAAGCGGGCAATATCCCCCACTTGATATTTCTGCTTTTCCGGTACGACCGGCAACATGGTGTCCCCTTGCGTATCCCACTGCACGTAGTCACTTCCCGATACCCAGAAATACTGGGTTGTTGCCTGTTCCACACCTTTGCTGTCCAGCACAAAGGCTGTAGCGCGATAATTACCGGCACTATCAGGTTTGTATGAGCATGAAGAACCTTCTACGTTTGATACATCCTTGCATTCACCCACCTGCTTCCATTCCCGGGTAATATCGGACAGATAGGCATTACCCGCTCCTTTAACACGGGCGGTGCTGATAATTTCCTTTTCAATTGCCATGCGGACATCAACACCTGCCACGGGCTGGCTTTGTGCGTTAATGACCAAGAATGGCAAGGCGACATTTTTACCAACGGGATTGGACCAATCCAAAGACTTCATCCCCACCAGACGATCAACACCAAAATATTCAGCCTGCGTCTGGGAGGCGATTGATTTGCCACGGTCATCCTGAACACTGACCTCTGTAATCAACTGACCGTAAACAATAGCTGACGATGGCAGTGTAAGAGTTTCTTTCCATTCGCCCTTATCGTCCAATGTAGCCTGCTTCTGCAAAATTTCTTCTGTCTGGATACCTTCACGGGATGTATCAAAAAAGAATTGGCTTACCAATGGGTCTTCGGAACTGAAATATCGTCCTTTGACCATGGTTGTGATGCGGACAGGCGCATCAGCGAAGGCCCCGCCTGCATGCATTTTGGCACGTCCTTCGATTTCCACATGATCGCCCGCCATAAAGCGATCGCCATTCATGGACGCTTCCACTTGAAAAGGTGCCACGGTGAAATCACTGACCAATACCTTTAAAGGCCATAGGCTGCGCGTGTCTTCACCATCAATCACTGTGATTTTAAAATCATACCAACCCACAGCGCCACTTTTTGGAATTTTATATGAGCCACTAAAGGCCCCAAAGGCAGATAGTTTTACATCTTCATTTTTTTGCACTTGCTTGCCGGTGGCATCCATTAGCTCGACATCATAGCGCAGGGCAGATGAAGGCAGAACCAAGCTATGGTTATCCTGATCCCTGATATAGATTTTATATTCGATTATATCACCGGCCCGATACACACCCTGGGCAGTCAGCCCCCACGAAACCATATGACCGTACTTTGTCTGGGAATTCGACCAGATCGTTTCATTCGAAGCACGATAGGTATCGATATAAAAATCATTTGATAGGGGCATCAAGGCCATATCTTCACCCTTATCAAGACGGACAAACAAGCGTGGGGCTTCTTCGCGCCACGCATGCATCAGTTGATTTTCGGGATCGATCTCACTGCTGCCTGGCAGAACAGCCACACCATTACTATCAGTTACGGCAGTACCCAGAATATTTTCGGGAACACCCATATCCGACAATTCATCTTTATAAATGCTGACATTGACATCTTGTACCGGCAATCCGGTTTGCAGATCGACAACCCAGACTGTTGACTGGTAATGCCCCAGCTTTACATGAAGCTGGAAAGGCGTAACTTGCGCAAAAATACGGCGGCTATTCGCGTTATAGGCATCAACAGCCGGTTCGGTATTCAGGCTGCCATAGATCGCGCCACTGCGCCCGCCCAGCATCTCGCGAACACCCAGCGGTACAGCAAACTGCACATCTTCGGGCTGCGGCAATCCTTGCGCATAAAATTCCCTATCCTGAACACCGAGAGAGTTAATCCGTCTGTAATCCATCTGGAAGGATTCAAGATTATTGACATAGAGAGGCACATCGCTATCCGTTGCCTTCTCCAATACCGCCTCCCGATAAGGAAGGACAAAATTGGGCGGCCTATGGTTGGTAGAGAATTTGAGCGTTACAGGCTTCATCAATGTCCGGCCAAATTCATCCTGCAATCCTTCCCTGACATCCTTACCCATGATCTGGGATAAGGCTGTTTTCAAACCAGGTTTTTTAGCAGGAACCTTGATCTCGTACGCCTGATTTGCCTTCAATCCGACTGGTAGTGCTGTATAGTAAAGACGGTCTTTCGTATGGGGATTATCAAGCATAGACCAATCACGGTTTTCATCACCCCATGGATTAAAATCCTTGCGCCCCCCTGCCAGATCGGGCTTTACCAGCAAATTATCTTTTACTTCCGAACGCAAGACCGGAACACTAAAAGCCAGTGATGCTGGCCGCATAGGATTGCAAAGCTGATCAGGCGCCTGTGGTTCATCAGGTTTTATCAAAACCTCGACCCCTTCATTATTGATACAGCGCAAACCGGCAAAGGCAAAATCCGGATAGGTATCAAAGGTTACAACACTCCTATCCTCAACCCCTTTTTCAGGACCTTCGGCAGAAACAAGGCCCGGTTTCATATATAAAACCATGGTTTGGTCCGCAGGCAGCGGCTCTCGCGGCTGGATCAGCCAGACACGGCGTGCATCTGCAACACCCTCTTCATAGGGTTCGGCTTCTGCCTTGACCAGCTGCTCAATGCCTTTGCCTGAAGCGGGTTTGAAAACCATGCTCTTCTCAACAGATTCATGCGTGACCGCCTGATCAAAAACAATCCTGACAACCGGTGTGGCAGGGCCCTTCCATGTACTGAAATTGTAATAGTTCACATCGGGGCGAGAAGTTGTAAAAGTTGTTTCATAAGGCTCCGCCAATCTTTGACCGTCTGCCGTGGCAATCGTCTGGCCAATTACCATTTGATAGCGTGTGGCCTGCTTCATACCCTGTTCCCGATCCAGTTCGCAGGATAATGTAGCTGTATTTACCCATCTCCATGCACAAGCCAGTTCCGGCGTAATGCTGATCCCCAGTTCTTCGGCTGTGCGGTCCATGCGTCCGACGGGGACAACCTCACGATTGAATTCAATAACGATCTGACGGGCAGTCGAAACATCCTCGCCTTCCGGTGTAACACGCAGGACATTTAAGGGCTCTGCCGCTATGGCTGTTGAACCTTGCAAGGGAAGACAGGAGAAAATGAAGAGGAAAACCGCCAGCAAGGAAAACCGGAACGCAAAGACACCTGTCTTTTTCATGAGCAAAAACCCTGTCAATATTTTGAAAACCAAGGAGATTTTAGCCCTGTTTCAGGCAAAGAAAAAGCCCCGCAGTCTATAACTGCGAGGCTTTCAACATCTTCTAGAAACCGACGATTATACGCCTACTGTTTCTTTCAGTTCTTTAGCTGCGCGGAAGTTAATTTTCTTCTTGGCAGGAATTTTGATCGCTTCGCCTGTGCGTGGGTTGCGACCCATACGGGCAGCGCGTTTACGCACTTGGAGGATACCGAGGCCAGCCATACGGATACGGTTGCCTTTTTTCAGGTTTTTACCCAGATGCACGATCAGGTCTTCCATAATCGCATTCATTTGCTTTTTGGACAGTTCGTGCTTTTCAGCCAGATCGGAACCGATCTGTTTCAACGTAACGGTAGGAGCCGTTGCTGTTGCTTTTGCTGTAGCTGTTGTTTTTGCTTTGGCTGGAGCAGCCTTTGCTTTAGCCGGAGCTTTTTTTGCAGTCGCCATGATTCAACTTCCTTGAGTTAGATATCATTATTGAACGAACAGCGCAGGAACGATAAACCCGCATGGTTAGCGGCGAATCGACATACACTGTTATAATAGGCAAACAATGGTACGACTCTGGCGGCTTGTCGAGTGCCTTTTTCATCAAAAGCCCTGAAAAAGTGCATTTTTGAAGGGTTTTCCACATATTTTGTGAATCAAAAGCTCTGAATCCCGTTTTACTCCACCTTCCCCAAGGCAAATAAAGCCGCTATTCTGGCGGTGTTTTGATACATCGGAGAGAATCACTATGAAGATCGGCTCACTAGACAGAATCAGTATTTACCGCATGGCGGTTGTCATGGCGGCACTGACATGCCTCTGCCTGCTCAGTATTATTGTGATTGCTCCCTTTGTGCCGGCTATTCTGCTGGCGGTGATTTTCACCCTATCTGCCTGGCCTGCCTATAGCTGGCTGGAAAAGAAACTTAAAGGCCGCAGAGGACTGGCTTCAGGTCTGATGACCCTTATTCTGGCATTATGCTTCATTCTGCCGCTGGCTTTTATCACAACCAGTCTGGCCGAAAACTTTGTCTGGATCAGTGATAATATTCTGAATGTTATACAAAATCCCCCCAAAGAGGCCCCGGAATGGCTGGCAACCCTGCCCCAGATTGGCCCTCATATTGCTGAAAAATGGGGACACTATATAGAAGACACCGATGCCCTTGCCTCCATACTGATGCAACAAACCGCTCCCGCTACCAAGCAAGTGGCAAGTATTGCAGGGACAATAAGCCGTGGTGCCGTTGACCTTTCTCTGGGGGTACTGATTGCGTTTTTCCTTTTCCGCCATGGTGTGGAAGCAGCAGAACGCCTCAGCATCCTTATTGAACGTTTTCTGGGCCCCAAGGGTCAGCACCTTCTGAAGGTTTCCAAAAGCACCATGATTGGTGTCGTTTACGGGATGATGGGCACAGCCGTAGCCCAAGGCACCCTTTCCGCAATTGGATTTTTCATAGCAGGCGTCCCTGCCCCCATCTTTCTGGGGTTCGTAACTTTTGTCCTGTCCTTCATGCCCTTGGGCGCCCCCCTGATCTGGATACCTGCCGCTATATGGCTTTTTACAGAAGGCGCCACCGGCATGGGTATCTTTATGGTTCTTTGGGGGATGCTGGCCGTCAGTTCAATTGATAACGTCATACGTCCCTATTTCATCAGTCTCGGCAGTGACCTGCCCTTGCTTGTCACCTTGCTCGGTGTCTTTGGTGGGATTATCGCCTTCGGCTTTATCGGCCTGTTTATTGGCCCCACATTATTGGCCGTGGCCTATACCCTGATTATTGAGTGGAGCCATATTGAAAAAAAGGAAGCTCCCCCCTCGACACCCGCACCTTCTGAACCACCACAGCCCGTGACAGCGTAATGAGGCAAAGGGCTCTATTGGCTGCCGAATTTTTGCTCCTGTTCGGCGGCCTGCCCTTGCTTATTTTATTTGAAAAGAACCGTGGCCTGATGATCCTGACAGCGTGGCTGGGGGCTGCCTTGGTCTGGTACGTTCTACATCGCAAATATGGCCGAGCCCACGCCCATGAATGGAATATGGAAGGATTCAAAGCCGGAATAAGGGCAGTTTGTAAGCGCTTTTTTGTTCTTGCACCTCCGATTGCTCTGCTTGCATGGTTAATCATTCCCGAGAATTTCCTGGCACTCCCCCGTGAGCGCACCGAACTATGGATAAAGATTATGTTTTTCTATCCTGTATTGTCCGTATGGCCGCAGGAAATTATCTATCGCAGTTTTTTATATCACCGCTATGCCCCACTATTCGGTCAGGGGCGTGGATTCGTAGCTGCCTCAAGCCTTAGCTTCGCCTTTATGCATATAATGTTTCTTAATCCTGTTGCCCTGTTCATGACGGCGATTGGCGGCTATTTGTTCGCCAGTGATTACGCCCGCCATAAATCACTCGCTCTGGCTTGCCTCGAACATACCCTCTACGGATGCCTCGTATTTACAGTAGGGCTGGGAGTTTATTTTTATAGCGGAAATGCGTGGAGCAATTAGGCCGGCAGCCCCCTTATTAGAGATCACTATTATTAGAAAACGCTAAAATATACCTACGCGCGTCTTCACCCCATACCTCATACATAAACTCTTAAACCTATACTCAGGTACAATTTTTCTAATGCTTAAGATTGGCTTCATCTAGAAACTTAATAAGCAAGATGATGAAGCCGTATTAGTAAGAAATTTTTAGACCACCTCTATTTTTATAACGACTACATCAATTTATGGGGCCAATACATATGCGCGCGATTTCATTCAATGGAAATAATGACACCCAAGCTCAACTTGAAGCCATAAGCAAGTCACAAGCCGTCATCCATTTTAAGCCTGACGGCACAATCTTGTGGGCTAACCCCAACTTCCTGAATACCATGGGTTATTCCCTTGATGAAATTGAAGGCCGCCACCACCGCATGTTCGTTGATCCGGATTACGCCAATAGTTCAGACTATAGAAATTTTTGGGACAAGCTACAGCGCGGTGAATTCGAAGCGATGGAATACAAACGTCTTGGTAAAGGCGGCAAGGAAGTCTGGATTCAGGCGTCATATAATCCTGTAAAAGATAAATCCGGCAGGGTGAATAAAGTGGTCAAGTTTGCCAGCGATGTTACAGCCCAGAAGCTGGAAGGCGCTAAATGCAAAGGCCAGATTTCTGCCATTGATAAATCACAGGCGGTTATCCACTTTGACCTTAACGGTAACATCCTGTGGGCGAATGAAAACTTCCTCAACACTCTTGGCTATTCCCTTGACGAGATTGTGGGCAAGCATCACCGCATGTTTGTTGACCCCTCCTACGCCAATAGTTCCGAATATAGCGCCTTCTGGCAAAAACTGAAGCGTGGTGAATACGATGCCGCTGAATATAAACGCCACGGTAAGGGCGGAAAAGAAATCTGGATTCAGGCATCATACAACCCCATCATGGATATGAACGGCAACCCCTTCATGGTCGCCAAATTTGCCACAGACATCACAAACTCTGTAAAAGGCCGCCATGAAAAAGAACGCCTGTCAGCACAGATCAATGAAGGCCTCCTGACAATCGCAGACAGCGTAAGTCAAGCGCGTGTGCAAGCCCAAACCGTAGCATCAGCATCAACCGAAACGTCGGCTACTGTCAATGCCGTAGCATCGGCAGCCGAAGAGCTGACATCTTCGATTGCCGAGATATCATCCACAACCGTACAGACCCGTATGGCTGTTGACGATGCCATCAAACAAACCGATGTTGCCGACAATGCTACACAAAATTTGGTGAAAACCACAGCCCAGATGACCGGTATTATTGAGTTGATCCAGAATATTGCGGGTCAGATCAACTTGCTTGCCCTGAATGCTACGATTGAATCGGCCCGTGCCGGTGAAGCCGGTAAAGGATTTGCTGTTGTGGCTTCCGAAGTCAAACAACTTGCCAATCAGGTTGCCGAAGCCACAACACAGATTTCAACCGAGATTGAGCAGTTGCAATCTGTTTCATCCGAGGTTGTAAAAGGACTTGAGAAAATCAAGCATTCAGTCAAAAGCGTAGAGCACAGTGTCGCCACTGTAGCTGGCGCGGTTGAGGAGCAAACAGCAGTAACGCAGGAAATTTCAGCGAATATGCAGACAGCCTCGGAAGCGACCAGCATGGTCGATAAAGGCATTCATGAAATTTTGCATTCAATTGATATGGCCGACAGCGCCTCTGGCGAGGTCAAAGCCAATATCGAACAAATGTCCAGATTATAGGATTATTATATATTAGAGAGCCTCAACAAAACCCGCCGGATTATTTCCGGCGGAGTCCTTGCACAGAACAGAACAATAGATAAACAGTCAAAAGCCAAGCCATGGCGGCCAAGCCCCATGCTTGAGTCCTGTTATTTTGTATAAAATCATCCTGACCAAAAATATCGAAGGCATTGATGAATCCAATCTGGATTTCAACCATGGCAATCATCAAGGACATGTAGGGATGCCTAACGAAGAATTCATGGGCCTGTTTAAAAACACCCCCCGTCCTCTTCTCAGGTATAAAAGGCTCTGACGCATGAGAAGGCAAAGACTCACCTGGCGGATCAGGATCCACCAAAGACTTTTGTGCCAAACTATGCTCGTCGCCTATGCGGCTCATTAGCCAATCCTGATATAAACTTGGGAAAATGCCCACCTACCATGATAAGCATTTTCATTCATTTTGTCACCAACGCTCCTAAACCCATGCCTGCATGAACTCTGAAACCTTCATACTCTCGAGTTTCTGTTGATCAGAGCAGATATCAATAATCTTTTGCACCTGATCTGGCTTGTAGTGCTCTTTTAAGGCCGATTCAAATTTTGCCTCCAGCAAGGGAATCCCCTCTTCACGGCGACGGCGATGACCTACAGGATATTCGACCTCCACTTTTTCGGTTGAAGATCCATCCTTGAAGAATATCTGGATTGCGTTCGCAATACTGCGCTTGCTCGGCTCATGATATTCCTTTGAATAACGTGCATCTTCTGTCACACGCATCAGGGAGCGCAAACGCTCAATCTGTTGTCCCACAACCGGATGATGTGCCACATCATCTTCATAATCCTCGGCCACCAAATTCCCTTTAATCAAGGGAACCGCCACCATATATTGTAGACAGTGATCGCGGTCAGCCGGATTATGCAAGGGGCCTGTCTTGGAAATAATGCGGATAGCAGCTTCGTGCGTAGTCAGCTGGATATATTCAATATCGTGCAACCTGTCCTTGACCTGTGGATGAAGCTTCAATGCACATTCCACAGCTGTCTGGGAATGGAATTCCGCCGGATAGGAGATTTTGAACAAAATCTGCTCCATGACGTAAGAACCATACGGTCTTTGGAACTGAAATTCATTGCCCTTGAACAGGACATCATAAAATCCCCATTTAGGCGCTGTCAGTACACCGGGATAACCAATTTCTCCCGAGAGAACGATCATCGCCAATCTAACAGCACGGCTTGTCGCATCACCAGCCGCCCATGATTTACGGGGACCTGCATTCGGGGCATGACGATATGTTCTCAGAGCCTGACCATCCACCCACGCATGCGAAAGAGCATCCACAATCTGGTCATAGCTGCCACCCATCATCTGGGTTGCCACAGCCGTTGACGCGACTTTAACCAATACAACATGATCAAGACCTACTTTATTGAAAGAATTCTCTAGCGCCAGACAACCCTGAATTTCATGAGCCTTGATCATCGCGGTCAAAACATCGCGCATCGTCATGTCCGGCTTGGTTTGCGCGACCGCCAGAATAGCCCCCAGATTATCTGAAGGGTGCCCCCATTCAGCCGCAAGCCATGTATCGTTGAAATCAAGCCAGCGGATCATACACCCAATATCAAAGGCTCCCTTCACAGGATCAAGAACATCAGGACGCCCCGGTACCTTCACACCGTTCGGAACAATTGTGCCCGGCACTATTGGACCGAGCATCTTTGTACATGCCGGAAATTGTAGTGCCATAATCCCGCAAGCCAATGTATCCATCAGGCAATAGCGTGCAGTACGGTAAGCTTCTTCGCTTTTAATCTGGTAACCGGTCACATAATCAGCAATATCGGTCAGGACTTTATCCGGTTCCGGACGGTTATTCAGATCAACCTGATTGTGTGCGTGTGCTGCTGAACCCATTTCATTCTCCTGCTTTGATATCAATTGTTACAAGTCTGACTTTAACCCTGCATGATTTCAGGGATCATCCCCGGAAAATCACGAAGGCGGAATAATTCGGTTATACCATCGGCAATAAATTGCACCGCCATAGCGGCAAGCAAAATACCCATGACACGGGCAATAATACTGTTACCCGTTGCCCCAAAGAAACGGCTTAATACGCCCGCCCCCAGCAAGCTGAACAGCGCCAGAATCTGAACAAGCACAATTGCCGCAGCCACTTGAAGATGGCTTACAAAATCCTGTGCTGCTGTCGAGAACATGATCACGGCCGTCATCACACCCGGTCCGGCATGCATGGGAATAGCTAACGGGAAGACAGCAATATCGCTGCGGTCCTTATATATTGTGGTTTCAGACTCCAACTGGTCAGGATCGTGATAACCCATGATCATCCGGAAAGCCGTCACAAAAAGCAGCGCGCCCCCCGCCACCCTGAAGGCCGGAAGAGAGATATGCATATAATCAAGAAGCGCTTTACCCACATAGCTGAAAATCAAAAGGATGCTGATGGCAATAATCATGGCCTTCAGCGCAATATAAAACTTCTGTTTCTGTGTCATCGCGCTGGTCAGGACAGCAAAAACTGCCGCCGTTCCAAACGGATCAACTACAACAAAAAGACTGACGAAGGCCGATAAGAAAAGCTCGAAGCCCACATTACCCCCTCTGCGCCAAAGGAACGTAAGCCAGAGTCTCTGGACCCGTGTAATCGGCGCTCGGGCGTATCAACTTGTTATTGCTGCGCTGTTCAAAAATATGGGCTGCCCACCCTGTTATGCGCGACATCACAAAGACAGGCGTAAACATCGGTGTGGGAACACCCATAAAGTGGTAGCAGGAAGCCGAATAGAAATCGAGGTTCGGAAACAAATGTTTTTCATCCCACATCAATTTTTCAATCGCTTCGGATACAGGATACAGGGTTTTATTGCCTGCATCATCGGCAAGCTTCTTGGACCAGCCTTTGATCACCACATTACGGGGATCAGCTTCAGTGTATACACGATGGCCAAAACCCATAATCAGTTTTTTGTCAGCCATCATCTGCTTAACGCCAGCAACAGCCTCTTCCGGTGTCTGGTATTTTTCAATCAGTTCCATGGCTGCCTCATTAGCGCCACCATGCAACGGCCCGCGCAGAGCACCAATAGCCCCCGTTACAGCCGAATAAATATCCGCCATGGTCGATGTGATTGTGCGTGCCGTAAAAGTAGAGGCATTGAATTCATGCTCGGCATAGAGGATAAGCGAAACATTCATGGCCTTCTTATGCAGGGCACTTGGCTCCTTGCCGTGCAAAAGCATCAGGAAATGGTCAGCAATCCCCTCGGCAGAGCTTGTACAATTAATGCGTTTTCCGCTACGTGAAAAATGCCACCAGTAAGTTAGAATGGCCGGATACACAGCCAAAAGCCTGTTGGTCACGGCCAGCTGGTCATGATTATGGGCTTCCCCCTCTATATTCCCCATAAAGGATGTAGCTGTTCTCATGACATCCATCGGATGGGCATCAGCCGGTATCAATTCCAGAACAGCTTTAAGTGCAGCAGGCAAATCACGCTGGTTGGCCAGATTATTCTTGTAATGTTTTAGTTCACGCGCTGTCGGCAATTTTCCGTACAGAAGCAAATAAGCGACTTCCTCAAATTCGGCTTGCCCTGCCAGATCATAGATTGAATAGCCCCGATATTCGAGCGTGTGGGCGCCGCCGGCCGCAGAAATGGCAGTCTGTCCGGCGACAATTCCGGCCAAGCCACCGGTCTTCTTCTTTACTTCCGATGGGGCAGCAGCAACAGCATTGGCAGTCATTATTAAAACTCCCTGATTTTGACTTCATAAACTGATTGAAGATTAAAGCGACTTCACTCATTATCATAGAGGGGAAACACAGATTTCCCTTGGAATTCCGCGACTTCTTAAGGCTTTTGGCATCTTGTCTATTTTCAATAAAATATTAACCTTTTTAAGGTACCTATTTAAGGGTGATAGAAGCACCGTTTTGGCTTCTGAATCTGTACCGGAGCGCCTTTTGAAGGATGAAGGTTTTCATGGTCCGTTGAGGGCCGATGCGTTATTACTGAGGGAAGACGACCGTATAGTCTTGTCAGTGGATTTCTTTTTCTCGGATATGCCCTCCTGGATTGAATGGGACTCGGAAAGAAAGAAACTGGCGATTGTCCAGATGGGTGGCGCTGTGGCGGAACTGGATCTGGATTTACCGGAAAGCCACGTTATAGATTTTGAAAAAGCCCGCCGTGTTTATTTGGTAACGCGCAAAGGACAAAAGAGGCTCGAAAGTGCCAACGATCAAAAACTGGTTCATTCAGTTAACCTGATCGTCAGAAGATAAAAATTTAAGAAAAGGAACAGGACATTATGACACAACACGCTTTTGCCACATCGACCGACGCTCTTTCCCTGATGGCAGAAACACAGACCGTAATGGCAGCTGTCAGAAGCCAGAACCCCGATCTTCCTGCCGATGGCAATTTCATTGAAATGGACATCGGAAATAAACCCTCATTCGAGGTACTCTCAGCCCCACGTTCCTGCGAAGTTCATGTAGGCAATCAGAATTTTACCATGAACCTGACACCGCAAGATGGCGTGAGCATTCAGGATGTGGCCAGTGCGGCACTTAAAGCGGCTGCGCCTGCATCAAGCACTGTAGCAAAACCTAAATTTGATCCGGGTATGGGTACCAAGAAATAGAAAGTTTTTCAGCAAGCAAACAAAAGGCCGGATTATATCCGGCCTTTTTCTTGATTAATCCTTCTTGGTGAAGAGCTCATCCAGTTTCTTCTCGTAATCGTGATAATCCAGAACCTCATAAAGCTCTTCACGAGTTTGCATCATATCGACAACGGCCTTTTGTGTGCCATCCTTACGAATAGCGTCGTAAACGGCTTCGGCAGCCCTGCTCATAGCCCTGAAGGCCGAAAGCGGATAAAGGGCCATATCAACACCTACATCGGCTAATTGTTCGGTTGAATAATAATCCGTTTTACCAAACTCGGTCAGATTGGCTAGCAAGGGCACCTTGATAGAGTCCTTGATTTTCCGATAGTGCGACAGATCGGTCATGGCTTCGGCAAAAATCATATCGGCGCCACATTCAACATAGTGAACACAGCGTTCTATCACACCTTCCAGCCCTTCGCCTGCCAATGCATCCGTACGGGCCATAATCAGCATATCAGAACGGGCATCGATAGCAGCCTTCACACGGTCACCCATTTCAAATTTATCGACCAGTTCCTTGCCCGGACGGTGACCACAGCGTTTCTGGCTAACCTGATCCTCAATATGAACACACGCAACACCTGCACGTTCCATTTCCTTGATGGTGCGGGCGATATTGAATGCCCCACCCCAACCTGTATCGATATCAACCAGAAGCGGCAGATCGACACGGCCCGTGATGCGGCGGGCATCTTCGACCACATCATTCAACATTGTGATCCCCAGATCCGGCAACCCGAATGATGTATTGGCCACACCGGCACCGGAAAGATAGAGCGCCTTGAAACCGGCACGCTCTGCCAGTAATGCCGAATAGGCATTGATCGCCCCTACAATCTGCAGTGGCTTTTCTTTATTGATAACATCCAAAAACTTATGTGATGAGTGTGTCATCATTTTGCCGCCAATCTTGCCGCACCATCCAGACGGATGACTGTGCCGTTCAGGTAATCATTATCAACAATGTGCAGGGCCAATTTTGCAAATTCATCCGGTTTTGCCATACGTGACGGATGCGGAATATTAGCAGCTATACTATCTTGCAGTTCTTTTGAAATCGTGCCGATCATCGGCGTTTGTACTGCCCCCGGCGCAATCGCCATCACCCTTATACCCAATTTTCCCAGATCACGCGCCGCTGGCAGGGTCATCCCTACAATTCCCCCCTTCGATGCGCTATAGGCAACCTGCCCGATTTGCCCTTCGAATGCTGCAATAGAGGCGGCATTAATGATAACCCCACGCGCACCATCATCATTGACCGGATCAAGCTTTGTTATTTTATCGGCGACCAAACGCATTGTATTATATGTACCCACCAGATTGACATTGATCACTTTCATAAAATGGTCGAGGTCTGCCGGACCGTCCTTGCCAACAACCCGCTTACCGATCAAAATGCCCGCACAATTGACCAGCACACGCGGTGCCTCGACTTTTTCCAGCGCCGATTTGACACTATCCTCACTTGTCACATCACATTGACAGGCATTCCCGCCAAAAGAAGACGCTACAGCTTGCGCAGCCTCCAGATTCATATCCCAAATCACCACCTTGGCGCCTGCTGTGGCAAAAGATTTTGCTGTTTCCGCACCCATACCGGATGCACCACCCGTGACTATAACTGTCTTACCCTTAATGTTCATGTAAACTCTCTCCTGTATTAACTTGCTCTGATGAAGCATTTTCCTTCTTCGCATAAGATGATTTTTTGCCGATCAGAACCCCTGAAGAAAACAACCCTTCTCCCGGAGCAACGTGGATTTGTGCTGCCTGATAAAAAGACGAGAATGATATTGATGCAGGCACCAGCGGTAGAAGCAAAAGCATAAACGCTATAATTTTTCTCTTTTCCATTAGAAAATAAATAGCCGCCGCAAGACATAAAATCGCCAGCCATTGCATGGCATATTGTAAAGCAGGTTCAGCCCAGAACGCCACAGAAGGAAACTCCGACAGAGTTCGTCCTTCCGGCATATTCATGACAAACCACCCCACAGCACCAACCGAAAAATCACAAGCCAACTGACTGATCCCGAACAGCATCAAGATCAGAAAAATATAAGCGATGCTCTTACCCTTGATTTTCATGAGCCGTTAGCCATTCTTGTGATTATGCCGCTTCTTCCAATGATTTGATCGTATTGTTATCGCCCATCAGCAGGACCGTAGGACTGTGCTTTTTAGCTTCCGCTTCTTCCATCCGGCTATAGGCACAAATGATAACAAGATCATCCTGCTGCACCAAACGGGCTGCGGCCCCGTTCACACCCACGATACCTGATCCACGAGGCCCTTTAATTGCATAGGTCGTAAAGCGGGCGCCGTTATTAATGTTCAGAACATCTACTTGTTCATAGGGCAGGATGTTCGATTTCTCCAGCAAATCAACATCCACAGTAATTGATCCTTCATAGTTCAGGTCTGACTGTGTTACGACAGCTCTGTGGATTTTGCTCTTTAACATCGTGATCATCATTTAAAACCTCTATCTTTCTACAGCCACTGCGACAGCCTCACCGCCACCGATACATAAAGTTGCTATCCCCCTTTTCAAGTCATACTTTTCAAGGGCCGCCAGCAAAGTTACAAGCACACGGGCTCCTGAAGCCCCTATCGGATGTCCCAAAGCGCAGGCCCCGCCATGAACATTGACCTTTTCATGCGGCAAGGAGAGTTCTTTCATCGCTGCCATCGTGACCACGGCAAAAGCCTCGTTAATTTCAAACAGATCAACATCGGCCAAATCCCATCCGGTTTTTGTCGCCAGCTTTTTCAGCGCACCCACAGGGGCCGTTGTAAACCATGATGGCTCCTGCGCGTGGGTGCTATGCCCCACGATACGGGCCTTAATAACCTTCCCCATTTTTTCTGCTTGTGACTGGCGCATCAACACCAAAGCGGCCGCTCCATCGGATATCGAGCTGGCATTGGCCGCTGTCACCGTTCCATCGGGCTTGAACGCTGGCTTTAAAGTAGGGATTTTATCCAGCCGCGCCTTACCGGGCTGCTCATCAATCGCCACCACTTCCTCGGCCTTGCCCTTCATCACTTTTACAAGGGCAATTTCATTTGTGAAATCTGCTCTCTGGGCACGCTTCAGGGACTCAATCGCAAACGCATCCTGCTCTTCACGGCTAAATTTATATTCGCTGGCGCAAAGCTCGGCGAAAACCCCCATCAGCTTTCCTTTATCATAGGCATCTTCCAGCCCATCCATAAACATATGGTCTATGACTTGGCCATGCCCCATACGATAGCCCCCACGGGCTTTAGGCAGAAGGTACGGTGCATTGGTCATGCTCTCCATGCCGCCCGCGACCATGATATTATTGGTCTCTGCCCTCAACAGGTCATGAGCCAACATCACAGCCTTTAATCCGGAACCGCACATTTTATTGATTGTCGTGCAACCCGTGGAAAGCGGCAATCCCGCCTTGAGAGATGCCTGCCTTGCCGGTGCCTGCCCCTGACCGGCGGGAAGGACGCACCCCATCAGAACTTCATCAATCTGATCCGACTTCAATCCCGCGCGACTGACAGCCGCCTCGATCGCGGCAGATCCCAACTCGGGCGCAGTCAGCGATGCAAAGTCACCTTGAAATCCACCCATAGGGGTACGGGCAGCAGACACAATAACAACGGGATCATAGCTCATCGGGGGACCTCACTTTTTGCGGCATACATATTGCCACGGACAGCAGCGTTGCTGTTGGATATTTTTAAGAAGATTCACAAATGCCGGACGCGGCTGATCTTCAACCGCCCTTTGCATCATAGAAACAGCAAAATCATAACGCCGCTCCTTGGCTTCGATCACAAACCCTGCGCTTTCTATAATCTCTTCCAGGCGATCCGGCGTGATCAGAAAACTATGCTCGGCCAACGAAGACCACGGACACGGATAGACCATGCTCTCGACATGAATATCTGCCAAAATTTCATAAAACCCAAACAAAGAATTTGGTTTGAGAACACGCGATATCTCATTGAATAATTTTATTTTGTTCTGGACATTCATATTCACATGCAACATGAAGGCGGCATCATAAGAAGAATCCTTAAACGGCATATCAAGGGCACTGCCCTGTATGAAATCACACAGACCTGTCAGTCCTTTTTCCTCTGTGATCCTGCGCGCCTCTTCACATAAACCTTCTACAAGCTCAAGTCCTGTGACGCTCACGCCATAAAGTTCTGCGGCCGCCCTTGCCGCTGCGCCCAAACCGGAACCCACATCGAGCACATTTTGCCCCTGATGAAGCCCCAAAGCCGCCAAGAGATATTCCGTAGCCTTGCGTCCGCCGATATGAAGCTCATCGGACACAATCTTATTTTTCAGAATATTGTTGTTATAATGTTGCTCTATAAAAGATTCATTCATATCAAGACCCTATGTCCTTTCTTGCCTCTGCACAAATCCTTTCACAAAAAGCACTCAAAATGCTGTTTGACAGAACCCCAAACTCCTGTTTTTGTTACGCCAAGAACAGGGAAAATAAAATATGTCAAAACTCACCGACGGCTTCCGGAAAGTCGTGGGCCTGAAGCCCAAAACACTCACCCCCGAAAAGCATAGCCAGTTGATGGGCAGCTCCATACTGACATCGCCTTCGGAATCATTCCGTGCGGCATGGCAACTCACCAAGCCCTACTTCACACGGTCGGAAGAACGCCGCAAGGCCAACGCCATGCTGGCTTTGGTTGTCGGCCTGACATTAGGGCAGGTTTATATCGACGTGCAGCTCAGCCATTGGGGTAACGGCTTTTACAAGAACCTGCAACAGGCCGGACAAATCCTGGCGGCTCCCGAAACCCCGGAAACAAATGCCAAAGCCGCCCTGCTAAAAGAAACCGTCAAAGATCAGCTTATCGATTTTCTGATGCTGGCGGGTATTTTCCTCGGTGTTGCCATTACGAAGACAAAAGTGAACCAGAAGCTGCAACTGAATTGGCGTCAATGGATGACCAACCAGTACGCCAGCAACTGGATCGACCCGCAAAATAAAACCTATTACAAGATGCAGTCAGACGGCAGCAGTGCAGACAACCCCGACCAGCGTATATCGGATGATGTCCGTATCTTTACCGCCAGCACACTGGGCCTGAGCATGGGTTTCCTGCGCTCCACGCTTTCCCTGCCCTCCTTTACCTATATTCTGTGGGATATTGCCGGACCAGCCTTTGTCGCAGGCGCCGCCGGATATGCCGCCGCATCGACCTATATCGCACATAAAGTCGGGAAGCCGCTTGTCAAACTTAGTCAGGATCAGCAAAAATTCGAAGCCGATTTCCGCTATAGCCTCGTCAAGGTTCGCGATAACACCGAGTCAATTGCCCTGCAAGACGGCGAAGACGTAGAAAAAGGCATCCTTAAAGAACGCTTTGATAAAGTCGTCGCCAACCAAAACCGCATCATTAACAAAAATATGCAGATGACTGGTCTGAACGCGACCATCAACCAGACGGCGATTGTTGCCCCCTACATCATCATGCTGCCCCAGTTCTTTGGCCGCAAACTTGATCTTGGTGACTTCTTCCAAGGGGCTGGCGCCTTCCGTCAGGTGCAAAGTGACCTGAGCTGGTTCTTCGATTCCTATACCGAACTGGCCGACTGGAAATCGGTAGCCAACCGCCTGACCAGCTTTACCGTGGGCATGAACAACCATGCTGTGAAAATTGAACCCCCAGCACCAAAGGCAGGATAATCATGAGCAGCACAGAACGACAAGCCGCCGCAGATTTTAATCAAGCTGCCCCCCAATCCATCATCGCCCGTGCGGGAGATAATGAAGCCGCTTTATCCATTACCGATCTATCGGTAACACGCCCCGACGGGACATTATTGATCAAGCCCTTCTCTCTGACATTGAACGCCGGAGACAAATTGATGATTGCAGGCCCTTCAGGCTGTGGCAAATCGACTATTCTGCGTGCGGCCCACGGTTTATGGCCATGGGGGTCCGGCCTGATCGAAACAGGAAACCATGTCAAAAAACTTATCGTAGCCCAAAAACCTCA
This sequence comes from Micavibrio sp., assembly GCA_046294845.1. Classification (GTDB taxonomy): domain Bacteria; phylum Pseudomonadota; class Alphaproteobacteria; order Micavibrionales; family Micavibrionaceae; genus Micavibrio_C. The sequence continues at coordinate 1,871,414 of JBKBNU010000001.1, forward strand.
CTTGCCGCTTCTGACATTAAAGGGAATCGTTTGCTTTCCCGATTTTCAGGATCAATACAGTGATGATGAAGTCGCCGCCGCGATGGAAAAAACAGGCCTCGGAAAATTTGCCGCCGATATGAATAATAAGGATAAAGACGGCTCGTATTGGGAACGTCTGTCCGGTGGCGAAAAACAAAGGATCAGTTTTGCCCGTATCCTCCTGCATAAACCAAGCTTGTTAATGCTCGATGAGGTTACTGCCTCGCTTGATATCAAAGCGCAAGATGAACTTTATACAGCTCTTGTCAATGACCTGCCGGATTGCGCCCTAATCAGCATTTCACACCGTGCGGAACTGGCGCGGTACCATAACCGCCATGCTGCGATTGACAACCAGACATTTGTGCTGGAGGCCTCGCCCCGTAATTCACCTCCCGTCCCCTTTGCATGGCATTTACCCACAGGCCATAACCCTTAGTGCAAGCCACAATCCGGCTTGTCCGGCCATTATGAGCAGGATAAAATGTTCCTTGCCAAACAAGGAGCATGATTATGATCTGGCATAAGCCCTATACAATTCCCGAGCTACGCGATTTCATAACCCATGAAAACATCGTCAAGCATATCGGCATAGAATTTGCCGAAATTGGCCCCGATTTTCTAAAACTGCGTATGCCGGTCGATTATCGTACGCACCAGATCCATGGCATTCTGCATGGTGGGGCCACATGCGTCCTGACCGAAACAGCGGGCAGCGTTGCTTCACTCATGTGCATTGATCCTTCCACCCATTATGCCGTGGGATCGGTCATCAGTACCAATCATTTGCGGCCTGTCAAAGACGGTTTTGTGACCGCCACCGCCCGCCCCGTTCATGTCGGCCGCACCAAGCATGTCTGGGACATACAGGTGCATGATGACAACGGAAAGCTTATCGCCAAGAGCGAGCTGACCTGTGCTGTCACACCCAAGGCTTAAACCAAATGAAACCAGTCAGCGCTTTTTATAATAACCAGCCCACCACCATTTTTGCGGTAATGTCTGCCTTGGCAGTGAAACATGGCGCGATCAATCTGGGCCAAGGCTTCCCCGATACTGATGGGCCGGAATGGATACGTAAAGCCGCTGCCGATGCCCTGATGAACAGCCCCAATCAATATCCACCGATGCCAGGCCACCCTGATTTACGCAAGGCCGTCGCCGAGCATAACAAGCGCTTTTATAACCTTGATATCGACCCGATGACCGAAACACTGGTCACGGCAGGCGCGACCGAAGCCCTGAGCGCATGCTGCATGGGCCTGCTCAATCACGGTGATGAAGCCATCGTCATCGAACCGTATTATGATTCCTATGTACCGCAAATTATTGCGGCAGGGGGAACACCCAAATTTGTACGGCTTTCACCACCGGAATGGAAACTGGATGAAGCAAGATTAAGGGCCGCTTTTAGCCCGCGTACCAAGCTTATCATCCTGAACTCACCGATGAATCCTGCGGGTAAAGTTTTGAATGCCGATGAACTGGCTCTGATTGCACGCTTGCTCGAAGAGTTTGATGTTTACGCTGTGTGTGATGAAGTTTACGAACATCTGGTCTTTGTCCCGCACAAGCATATTCCCCTGATAACCCTGCCCCGTATGCGGGATCGTTGCCTGCGGATCGGATCGGCGGGGAAAACATTTTCAATGACCGGCTGGAAAATTGGTTATGTCACCGGATGTGCCGCTTTGATCAAGCCCGTGACTGCTGCCCATCAATATATGACCTTCACCGTCAACCCTTCGACCCAAATCGCCGTGGCCCAAGGTTTGCGTGCCGATGATAGTTATTTTGATGAACTCGTCAGCGGCATGGATGCTGGCCGTCAAATTCTTGGCCCCGGCCTCGCCGCTCTCGGTTTTGATGTCCTGCCCTGCGACGGGACATATTTCCTGACTGTGGATTTTACAAAGGTCGCGGACCGCGTAGGATTTAAGGGCACCGATACGGAGTTTTGCATCTGGCTCACCGAAAACGCCAAAGTCACCGCGATTCCTATGAGCGCCTTCTACCACCCCGATAACGGCCCCGCCCCGCAAAACCTGATCCGCTTCTGCTTTGCGAAGAAGCGGGAAGTGCTGGAGGTGGCGTTAGAGAATTTATCAAGGATCATATAAATGTAATAAAGGGGGCATAGCCCCCTTTATCTTAAGCTGCAAAAAGCAGGATGATTAGCTTGATAAGCAAAGCAAACTGCCAGAATTGCAATTTAGCCTTTACTGATAACCTTACGGTAATCATAGGACCTCCTTTCGGATCAGTCCCGTGGCCACGGGATATTAAACCCGTCAATTTATATCGCGCGGTTCGTCGCGCTATCTCATTGCTGAACGTTACAGCAACTTGAAATCGGAGATTATGTTCAACAGTCCTGTCTCTAAAACCTTCTTCTTATCTGGCCTCGCCAGGGATTTCAGTAATAAATAGAGTTGTCTACAATCACCCCTTTAGCCACTTATCAGGTGACCACCAGCTTTGATATAACTAGTAAGCCTGTCAGGTGCAGATGATGAACTGCTCACGCCCAGCAATCTTTTAGGATTTAACCAGCAGACTATGGTCTGATAATAGGCCAATCAAACCTCGTCACAAAGAGTTTCAGGACAAATCGTTTCATTAATCTGTGGAAAACTAAGAAACAATAAAAGAACCCTTATTGGTGTACCTACTATCAATCTCATGCAGCATCCCTGACCGGATCATTACCATTGGCGGCACCGCCATTCAGCTTGACCATCAGGGCCTGCTTCCGGCCTTTGGCTTTCTTGATGTTAGCGGCCTTGACCGGACCGAAACCACGGATCATATCCGGCAGTTGCAGCAGTTCAAGACAGACAGCGCGGTTTTCGGCGTTAAGTTTCGACAGCACCAGTTCCATCGTGGCTTCATATTCGGTAATCAGGGCACGTTCTTCCTTACGTTCGGCATGATAACCGAAAATATCAAACGGCGTACCACGCAGACCTTTCAGTTTGGCCAGCACATGGAAACCCGCCATCATCCACGGGCCGAATTCACGTTTCTTCGGGCGTCCCGTGGCGGGGTCGGTGGTTGACATGACCGGCGGGGCCAGATTGAATTTCAGTTTGTAATCACCTTCAAACTGCGCCTTCAATTTCTGAATAAATTCACCGTTGGTATAAAGGCGGGCGACTTCATATTCATCCTTGTAAGCCAGAAGCTTGTGATAATTCTTGGCGACAGCACCGGCCAGTTCAGCATCCACCTTGCGGAATTTATCAACCGCCAGACGGTAGCGGTCTGCATAAGCAGCATCCTGATAGTCGGTCAGATATTTTATGCGTTTACCGATGATATCATCCAGCGTTTCGGCAATCGGCTCTTCGAGAACGCCGCCCGCCACTTCCTTGACCAGTTCGTCAAGCTTGGCCGGATCATGTGCGGCCAGACGACCATAGTTAAAGGCCTTGCGGTTATCATCAACAGCCACACCGTTAAGCTCAATCGCCTTCATCAGGGATTCTAACGAAAGCGGCACCAGTCCACGCTGCCATGCATAGCCCATCATAAAGACGTTGGTACCCATTTCATCGCCGAGCAATGTGCCGGTGATACTGGTGGCATCAACATAGGAACAATCCTTGACGGAATCCTCAAGCTCTTTGCGGATTTCATCGTTCTGGAATTCCATTTTGTTATTCAGAACGAAAGCCGAAACAGGCGTATTTTCCGCATTGACAATCGCATGGGTGCGTTCATCGTTAAGCGTTTCATAAGCGGCCTTGCCCACGCCGGAAACAATATCACAGGCGAGCAGCACATCAGTGCCACCGGTAATAATGTGACCTGTACGCAGTTCATCCTGTGTCGGCGCCAGACGCACATGGGAGAGGACTTCCCCGCCCTTTTGTGCAAGACCTGTCGAGTCAAGGATAGCGCAGCGTTTTTCTTCCAGATGCGCGGCCATCCCCATCAAGGCCCCCACGGTCAGAACGCCCGTACCACCGATACCCGTCACCATAACATTCCACGCCGATTCAAGTGCCGGAACGTGCGGCAGCGGGATGGCGGAAAAAACAGATTCAGCATCACTGCCTTTGGTTTTCTTGAGCGCGCCGCCTTCAATGGTAACAAAAGACGGACAGAAGCCTTTCAAGCATGAAAAATCCTTGTTACAGGCGGACTGGTTAATCTGGCGCTTGCGGCCATATTCGGTTTCAAGCGGCTGCACCGACACACAGTTCGATTGCACAGAACAGTCCCCGCAACCTTCACAGACCGCAGAATTAATCATCACACGTTTGGCAGGATCGGGATAAAGCCCCCGCTTGCGGCGGCGGCGTTTTTCAGCGGCGCAGGTTTGGTCATAGATAATGACCGATGTGCCTTCTGTTTCACGGGCCTCAAGCTGGATTTTATCCATCCAGCGGCGATGAAGAACCGGAACACCCTCTGGTATACCCTTGCGGTCGGCATAGTTTTCCGGATTTTCGGTGACGATCCAGCATTTGGTAACGCCTTCGGCCATAACCTGTTGCGCTACACGATAAACAGGCATATCGCCGTCCACGTGCTGGCCCCCCGTCATGGCAACCGCATCGTTATAAAGAATCTTATAGGTGATATTAACCTTGGCCGCGACCGCCGCACGAATGGCAAGCGTACCGGAATGGAAATAGGTACCATCGCCCAAGTTCGCAAAGATATGTTTGGTATCTGTATAAGGGGCTGCCCCAATCCACGGCACACCTTCCCCGCCCATCTGGGTGCAAAGGGCCGAATTACGATCCATCCATTGCACCATGTAATGGCAACCGATGCCCACCATCGCAAAGCTGCCATCAGGCACTTTGGTAGAGGAGTTGTGGGGACAGCCCGAGCAATACCACGGACGGCGCAAGGATACGGGGACATATCCCTCCATCTTCTTTTCGTAGTTTTCGTAGAATGTCAGGGCGCGGTCCACTTGCGGGCTATGATAAAAACGGCTCAGGCGTTGCGCGATCACTTTTGTGACCAAACCTACGGATTGATCATTATGAAGCGGCAAGAGATGCTGCCCCTTCTCGTCATATTTGCCAACGATTACTGGCGGACGGCGGCCCGCTTCCCAGTTATAGACCTGCTGTTTTAATTGATATTCGATAAATTCGCGTTTTTCTTCGACGATCAGAATTTCTTCCAGACCTTCGACAAACGATTGCACCCCTTGCGGCTCCAGCGGCCATGTCATGCCCACCTTATACAGGCGCAGACCAATATCGCGGGCGACCTCTTCGGTAATCCCCAGTTCTATCAAAGCCTGACGCACATCACCGTAAGATTTACCGGATGTAATGATACCAAAGCGAGGCTTGGGTGAATCCCATACCACACGGTCGATATTGTTTTTACGGGCAAAAGCATGACACGCAAACAGCTTGTAATTTTGCAGACGGAAATCAATTTCGCGTGGCGTATCATTCATGCGGACATGAAGCCCCCCCACGGGCATTTCAAACTCATCATCGCCCGGCAGAATGATCGAACGGTTCTCACGTGACAAATCAACTGTACCGGATGTCTCTACTGTTTCCGATGTCACTTTCAACGCCGTCCAGCAACCGGAGTAACGTGACATCGCAATCCCGAGCAAGCCATATTCAACAAATTCCTGCGTACTGGCCGGATAAAGCTGCGGCACTTGCATCGCGTAAAGAGCATGGTCACTCTGGCATGACAATGTTGATGATTTACAGGCATGGTCATCACCAAAAATAGCAAGAACACCACCTTTCGGTGCTGTGCCGTTGGCATTGGCATGGCGGATAACATCACCGGAGCGATCAATACCGGGGGCCTTGCCGTACCAGATACCGAACACACCATCGACCTTGGCATTCTGGTAGAACCCTACGTGTTGGGTACCCCAGACCGCCGTCGCGGCCAGATCTTCGTTCACGCCCGGAATGAATTTGATATTCAGATCATCGAAATATTTCTTCGCCCGTTCCAGCGCCAGATCGTACCCCCCTAACGGAGATCCGCGGTAACCGGAAATAAAACCGGCCGTATTGAGACCGGCAGCAATATCGCGACGACGCTGGACAATCGGCAGCCTCGTCAAGGCCTGTAAGCCCGACATAAAGGCCACGCCTTCATCGAGCTCAAATTTATCTTTTAACGAAACCTCGCGCAGCGCCTGTGCCATTTTATTGCCTGTCCAGTGATTCTTGGATTGAAGTCCCCCTAACCTAATGGATTCGCAGGGTTTTTTCCAGCCCCAGCGGGCAGAATTGGTGCGCCGCCACATCCCCTAAGCCGCTGAAAAATAGATAAAATTTGAGGCAATTTCTCCCCATGATTAAAGAGCCCTTAAAAAGATTATGAGAGTATCAAAGCATAAGGACATAACAAAGGGCTAAAAAGATTATGGGCACACTCTTCAAACTGCTTCGCAACGAACTTCTCTCCCTCGGGATGCTCTTCTTCGTCATCGTTCCGTTCGTGGGCGACATGATCCATGATCAAAATGCTCCTGCCGGTGTGCGCGATGTCGCTTATAAAGCTGAAAGCCTTTTCAGCGGCAGCCTCGACGGCTTTGGCGGTATGCAGCAAGCCAAATTCGGTGGCTTCTCCATGGGTGGCAGCTCATCAGGCGTCCATGTGAATGGCGGCCCGATTTTTATTCCAGAGTCGTAACACAGCTTATGGATTATAGCGCTCTTGCTTTCCAAGCAAGTACGACCGATTTTGTTTTCCTGATATATCTTGAAGCTCAACAATAACTTCAGAGTTCACTTTGCATTTCCATTCTTTGGGGAAATCAGGATGGTTTATAAGTGACTCGTTAAAATAATACACAAGCTTCATTATAGCTATGGGAGGCGGTACACATCCATAAACAACTGGCACAGTTTCAGCAGCATCTTCACAAACAACGCCAAAAATCTCGGCATCATCCTTTGTTGCCTGATACCCCATAGTCATGGCAATAAGCTTGTGATCCCCCTCTTGTGCCGCTTTGTGCGCAAGGTCTTCATAACCGTACAAAATCAGATCATCGACTATATCGTTAGATACCATCTTTCTTTCGATCATAAGGCGCCGCATTTCATTGATCGAATAATGATCATAAGAAGAAAAACGTGTTTCGCATCCTGTAACCAAGAATAAAGCCGTGATAGTTATTATTTTTCCAATGACTGTCACTTTGTCTCCTCGAACAATTCGCGCCCGATCAACATCCGGCGAATTTCGGATGTTCCTGCACCAATCTCGTAAAGTTTGGCATCGCGCAGCAAACGGCCAGTCGGGAATTCATTGATATAACCATTCCCCCCAAGACATTGAATGGCCTGAAGTGCCATTTGTGTGGCAGCCTCTGCCGACATCAGAATGCAACCGGCGGCATCCTTGCGGGTGGTTTCCCCCCGATCACAGGCTTGCGCTACGGCATAGACGTAAGCGCGCTGACTGGAAAGTGCCGTGTACATATCGGCGACCTTCCCCTGCATTAACTGGAACATCCCTATTGATTGTTCGAATTGTTTACGGTCATGGATATAGGGAATTACCACATCAAGACAAGCCTGCATAATGCCGAGCGGACCACCCGACAACACCACACGCTCATAATCAAGGCCGCTCATCAGGACTTTGACACCTTTTCCGACTTCGCCCAAAACGTTTTCTTCAGGTACTTCGCAATCCTGAAATACAAGTTCGCAAGTGTTGGAACCACGCATACCGAGCTTATCGAGTTTTTGCGCCGTGGAAAAACCCTTAAAGCCTTTCTCGATAATAAAAGCTGTAATCCCTTTTGATCCTGCCGCCGGATCGGTTTTGGCATAAACCACCAGCGTGTCGGCATTCGGACCATTGGTGATCCACATCTTGTTACCGTTCAGGATATAGCGGTCACCTTTTTTATCGGCGCGCAGTTTCATGGAAACAACATCGCTGCCTGCCCCCGGTTCGGACATGGCAAGCGCCCCGACATGTTCACCGGATATAAGCTTTGGCAGATATTTTTTCTTCTGTTCGGGATTGCCATTGCGGTTGATCTGGTTCACACACAAATTGGAATGCGCCCCGTATGACAAGGCAACGGAAGCCGATGCGCGCGAAATTTCTTCCATCGCAATCACATGGGCCAGATAACCCATATTGACGCCGCCAAACTCCTCGGGAACGGTCATGCCGAGCAACCCCATATCCCCGAATTTGCGCCACATATCGGCGGGAAATTCGTTCTCTTCATCGATCTGCGCCGCACGCGGGGCCAATTCTGCTGCCGCAAATTTACGCACTTCCTCGCGCAGCATATCAATCTCTTCAGGATGACCAAATTTAAGTGTTGGATAGGACATGGTTTGTACTCCTTGTGATCTGTTTTCAGCACGCGCAGTCGATGATTTCATGATGTTCTCCCTTAAGGGCCTTTGCCACTTTTGATGATGGTTCACGCCCGATTTTTCCAGCGATAAACCATGCCGTTTTTATAACCTCGCCCAGATCAACACCCGTTTGAATATCCAAGCCTTTCAACATATAAAGCACATCTTCTGTTGCCACATTACCGCTTGCGCCCTTGGCATAAGGGCAACCGCCCAGTCCCGCCACCGAAGAGTCAATAACGCTGATCCCTGCACCCAATCCGGCATAGATATTGGCAAGAGCCTGCCCATAGGTATCATGGCAATGAAGCGCCAGATGCCCTATATCCACCTTTGCCGTAACAGATTCCAGCATTTTTAGAATTTTATGGGGTGTACCGACACCGATCGTATCGCCCAGTGAAATTTCATAGCATCCCATATCACGCAAGACCGATGAAACCTCGCCCACTTTGGCAGGATCTATATCACCTTCATACGGACAACCGACAACGCAGGACACATAGCCCCGCACACGGATTTTATGACGCTCGGCCATCCCCATAACAGGCTCAAAACGTTCAAGACTTTCGGCAATGCTGCAATTAATATTCTTCTGGCTAAAGCTTTCCGAGGCCGCGGCAAAGACTGCGATTTCCGTTACACCTGCCGCAAGCGCACCTTCCATGCCCTTTTCATTGGGCACAAGAACAGGATAGCTCACACCTTCCTTGCGATTAATCCCTGCCATGACTTCAGCGGCATCACCCATCTGCGGCACCCATTTGGGGGAAACGAAGGATGTTGCCTCAATATGCGTCAATCCCGTCTCCGAAAGGCGGTTGATCAGCTCGATTTTAACGGCAGCAGGCAGAACAGTCTTTTCATTCTGTAACCCGTCACGCGGACCGACTTCATATATACGCACTGAAGAAGGATAACTCATCAGGCAGCATCCTTTTGCTCAATCGCGACCAGCAAGGCACCATCGGCCACTTGCTGTCCTGCGCTGACGGGCAATTCATCGATCACCCCGTCACATCCGGCGCGAATGGTCATTTCCATTTTCATCGCCTCCATGATCAACAAAGGCTGGTTCTTATCGACGGCGGCACCCTTTTGCACCAAGACGCTGATGATCTTTCCGGGCATAGGCGCTGTAATACGGCCCTCGCCGCCTTCATCCTCACCGGAAGCCCCTGGCTTGTATAGATGCATCCTGATAACACGACCTTCGCGGAAGATGGTAATGTCATGCCCATCAAACACAATCGCGTTTTGGTCAAGGGCTGCGCGATTAATCGTTGTTTGCTGTCCGTTATATTGAACCGTGAAATTTTCACCGTTACAGGTCACAGAAACTTTCAGAATCTTGCCACGCACAACAAATTCAAGGGTACGGCTTAACACCCCGTTTAAACGCCAGTTATCGGCAACCGTCCACGGGTCATCATCTTCATCTTCGGGCGAGAGGCACAACACGCTTGCAAGCGCCAGATCATGCAACTCGGGTTGTCCGTAGTCATCGGGCAAAAGCTGCTTTTCATGGCGCGGGATAAAGCCCGTATCCACATCACCCTTCACAAAATCTTCGTGGAGGAAGATGTTATATAAAAATTCCTGATTGGTAATCAGGCCCGCAAGAATGGTCCCTTCGAGGGCGGCCTGCATTTCGGCAATGGCATCCTCTCGCGTTTCGCCATGAACAATCAGTTTTGCGATCATCGGATCATAATGGATAGATACGCTATCGCCTTCTTCTACGCCTGTATCAACACGCACATCATCGGGCGTTTCAAACGCCATGATCTTGCCGATTTGCGGCAGGAAATTATGCGCGGGATCTTCGGCATACAAACGAACTTCGAAAGCGTGACCGTCAATTTCCAGCTCATCCTGCGAGAGCGGCAATTCATGCCCCGCTGCAACCATCAACTGCCAATAGACAAGATCCTGCCCTGTGATCATTTCGGTGACGGGATGTTCCACTTGCAAACGCGTATTCATTTCCATGAAATAGAATTCATGGGTACTGGCATCCATGATGAATTCAATCGTGCCCGCATTGGTGTATTTAAGGGCTTTCACCGCCTTGACCGCAGCCTCACCCAGAGATTTGCGGACCTTTTCAGGTAAATCCGGTGCGGGGGCTTCCTCGACCACTTTCTGGTGACGGCGCTGGAGCGAACAATCGCGTTCAAACAGATAGACAGCATTGCCATGGGTATCGCCAAAGACCTGCACCTCGATATGGCGCGGTTTGTTGACGTATTTTTCAATCAACACATGATCATTACTAAAAGAAGCCAGAGCCTCGCGCTTGCAGGAAGCCAGAGCTTCGGCAAAATCCTTGCCCTCATCAACACGGCGCATACCTTTACCGCCGCCGCCCGCCACCGCCTTGATCAAAACCGGATAGCCGATTTTATCGGCTTCCTTTTGCAAGAAAGCGGCATCCTGCTTGTCACCCATATAACCGGGGACAATCGGCACACCGGCCTTCTTCATAATTTCCTTGGCCTTGTCTTTCAGGCCCATGGCATTGATCGCCGCCGGTGATGGTCCGATAAAGACCAAACCTGCCTTGGCGCAAGCGGCTGCAAAATCTTCATTCTCCGACAGGAACCCATAACCCGGATGGATGGCTTGCGCGCCCGTCTTCTGCGCTACATCTATAATAATGTCACCGCGCAGATATGACTCGCGTGAAGCCGCTGGTCCAATCCGCACCGCTTCATCTGCCATACGCACATGGCGCGCGCCTTTATCGGCATCGGAATAAACCGCCACCGTCTTGATACCCATGGCCCGTGCCGTACTGATAACGCGGCAGGCAATTTCGCCCCTATTGGCGATCAGGATTTTTGTAAACATTGATAAACCCTTGTCAGAATCTGGAGCCCCACACTAGCAAATATCCGCCCCCCGCAAAAGGCAGGGTCTTCCCGCACTGCACATTGCCATAATCATAATGTGCAGGCCACCCTCGCGGGAGAGATGACGGAACGCAGGCGACAGGCTAGGCTTCCCCTATCATGATTCCACTCTGGTTTATTCTGGCACTTGGTTCTTCTGTCTGTTCGGCTTTGGGAATGTATATGCACCAACGCCTGCAGGGCAGCACCATGGCTACCGCTGTCTGGCTGAAAATTTTTGCCGTGATGATTGCCGTTCCCGTGCTGTGGCAAACGGGCCTGCCGCAAAATCCCCTCTTCTATCTGATGACGGCGTGTGCAGCGGTGATCTGGTGCTTTAATGACCTGATCTATTTTGAAGCCGTCAAAAACCACGGGGCCGCCCTGCTCGCCCGTTTGTCACCTTTGGGTATTATTCTGGGCTTTGCCGCATGGTTTATGATCAAACCCGCCTTGCTGGAACAATATCTCGCCGACATGCCGCGTTTCATCGGCATCTGCGCAGCGGTGGCAGTGGCGGTCGGGTGTGCGGTATGGCTGAAACGCTGCGCGTTTTCATGGGCGGCGCTCAAGGCCATATGGTTTGTTATTCTGGCCTCGGTGGTCGGCATCCTGCTGGTGAAATCGGCGGTCGATTACGCACCGGAAAATCAGGGTGTGTTTGGCTATATCGGTTTTGAAGCCGGATTGATGCTGGTTTTCTATGCTGTGTTTTTTTCCCTGCGCCGCCGTCATGCCTTTGGCGAGATATTCAGTCGCACAGGATTGAAAACAGGCGGCATCTGCGGCGGTCTATTGGTCGGGGCGGTTATCCTGCGCGTTTATGCGATGAAGGACGTCGACCATCCGGCCTTCGTCAGCATGATCAGCATGATGGATGTCATCTGGCTGATTGTCCTGACGCGTCTTTCAGGATGGAAAGATGAAAGCAACAAACTCGCAGGCCTCGGCATCGTCGCCGCCGCGATTGCCTTGGCATTTTTGAAGATCAGGTGATTATAAAAAAGCCTTCCCATCATATTGAGGTGAAAAATAATCATAAAAAATTATTTGATCTTTATTTAAACTCCTGAAAAATCCGAACATTTCCACATATGCTTTTAGTTTTTCTGCCCTAGCAGCCATACATTCATAAAAAATTAAAGCTAGCTCTTGTGTCGATAATTGAGCCTTCAAAAGATCAAAATAAAATTGTTTATTATCAACCTCAGAGGAATATACAAATTCACAAATTCTATACAAATTTCTATAATAATGACTTAATGAATTTTGATTTTGATTATAGAACATTTCATAACCATCGTTTAACGCTACACTCTTCTCAGTCCCTTGCTTTGAAACTACACTACCTACATGCTGATTTATTTGCGCTAAAATCCTCTCAAAAACTGAACGCCCCCGAAGCGTGTTTGCTTGCAAAGAATTAACAATCTCATTATGCAATGAAAGCATCTGAAAAAAAGCGTTGTCAAATTGCTGCCGCCTTAATGTCCTATTCTGCTCTTCAAATTCCATCCTTTGCCCAGATAATTCTTCTCGAGTTAGCGATAACTCTTCCCGTTGCAATAGAATGGCATAAATAAGTCCCGCAAAAGCAAGGCCCGAGAATAAGGAATTTATAGCCCCAAATTTATCACCAAACGTTCCCCTAGAATTTTCATCGTTGATGAAATAATCTAGGCCAACCCAGAACCACAGCCAGACATTAACAACTGCAATCATAAAAATGATAGCTAATATTATCGGGCTACTTTTTTTCACTTCACCCACCCCGCCTTGCGTTTTTCGAGGAAGGCGGTCAGGCCTTCTTTGGCCTCGAGACCCGCGCGGGTGCGGGCGATGCGGCTGGCGGTATCATCAATCAAGGCGGGGGTGATATCCTGCCCTTCCATATCCTGACAAAGTTTTTTGGCTTCGCGCATCGCATGAGGGCCGTTTGCCGCCAGACCTTTCAGCAAAGTCGCCAGACGGGTTTCCATTTCGGCAGCATCGGTAACGACTTCATGCACAAACCCGATGTCAAAAGCGTGCTGGCCATTGAAGCGCTCCCCCGTCTGGAAATAACGGCGGGATTGGCGTGCCCCCAAAGCGCGCAACACATAGGGCGCAATCGTTGCAGGGATCAGCCCCAGTTTGACCTCGGACAAGGCAAAGAGGGCTTCGCGTTCAGCCAGAACAACATCACAGCACGACACCAGACCCATGCCGCCCCCCATGGCGGCCCCCTGCACACAGGCGATTGTCACAACCGGCAATGTATAAAGCTTATTCAACATGGCTGCCAAGACCAATGCATCGGCCTTGTTCTGCTGTTCGGTGAATTCTGCGGCCCGTTTCATCCAGTTCAGATCAGCACCCGCCGAGAAAGATTTTCCTGCGCCGCGCAGCACAACAGCATGAACATTCTTTTCCAGATGCAACGCATCGAACTTGCCGCTTAGGGCCGCGATCATATGCTCGTCAAAAGCATTATGCGTATCAGGACGATTGAGCGTAATCGTAGCCACCCCGTCTATAACGTCCATCAAAACGATTTCTTCAGACATAATCTCTTCCTATTTCTTCTTATGAACAACCTTGTCCCAAGCCTTCTCGATTTCATATTTGGCATTGATCATTTGCAATCCGGCATAGCCCAGATAACGATCCCATTTACCATCACCCGGATAAGAGGCATTCCGGATTATATCAAAGATTTTGTAATCTTCGTTCTGGCCGGATATGGCTTGGGCCAGTAATTCACCCACCGCGTGGGTGACATTGACGCCGTGGCCGGAAAAGCCATTGGCATAATAAACATGGTCATCCAACTTGCCCACATTCGGCAGCAAACTGTTGGTGACGCCAATATAGCCACCCCATTTATACTCGATCTTCGCATCCTTTAACGACGGATAGATTGATATCATATCATTGACCAGAACACTGGTGATCTTATCCTGGGTTACGGCCCCATGCAGGCCTTGCAAAATAATATCCCCCGCCCCGATCAGGAAGCTGCCTTCCACACCTTTGCGGTAGTAATTCATGTGCTGCGATACTTCGAACACGCAAGCATCACTGGGCAGGACATCGGTATTGGCGGGCAAGCCTTCGGTACCGATAATCGCATTACGGATCAGAACATATTTACGGCGCAGAGAGGGCACGAGGTTCCCGAGATAGGAATCACCGCACAATACAAGCGTCTTCGTCCGGATTTGGCCATTCGGAACATAGACGATATAACCATCACCTTTCCGCTGGATGGCTTCGGCAGGGCAAGATTCAAAAATCTGCGCGTATTGGTCAGTAACCTTGGCTAAACCTTTCAGGTATTTGAGCGGATGGAAATGGCCGGCCTGTGGCAAATAAATGCCCGAGTCATAAATATCGGTCCCGAGCATTGATGAAATCGCCGCCTTATCCTTGAATTCTATCGGATACTGATAGAATTCATCAACATTGCGGGCATATTCGTGAATTTCTTCCGACTCGTAAGCATCGCGGGCCACATAGAAAGCGCCATTTTTAAAATCACAGTCAATATTATGCTCAGCATAAATACCCTTGACGATATTCACGCCTTTGAGGGCGATATCCCAAAGCATTTTGGTTTTTTCATCACCGTATTTCTGCTGCAGGTTTTGGGTATAGGGGTTATAGCCGGGCAGAACCTGACCGCCGCAGCGGCCACTCGCCCCCCAGCCGATTTCATGCCGCTCGATCAGTGCGACCTTCAGTCCGGAATTTCGCAACTGGTATGCTGTCGAAACCCCTGTAAAACCACCCCCGATGATACAGACATCAACATCTATCTTGTCATCCAGCGGATCACGGCGCGGTTCTTTCTTCAGCGTTTCCTGATAATAATTTTTGTCTTCCGTGAAGTATCCATCCCATTCGGGATTGTAAAAAACAGGCTTTCTACGCTGTAGCATTCATTCCCCCTTCACAATCTAAGGACAGATATCAGATTACATCCTGAAGACGCCGTAACGTGTTTCCTCGATCGGGGCATTCAGCGATGCTGAAATCGCCAGTCCCAAAACGCGTCTTGTATCGGCGGGATCAATCACCCCGTCATCCCACAAACGGGCGGAAGCATAGTATGGATGTCCTTCGGTTTCATATTGTTCGAGGATTGGCTTTTTGAAAGCGTCCTCTTCCTGCGCGCTCCAGCTTTTGCCTTCGCGCTCCAGACCGCCACGCTTCACGGTGGCCAGCACATTTGCCGCTTGCAAGCCACCCATCACGGAAATACGGGCGTTCGGCCACATCCACAAGAAGCGCGGATTAAACGCACGCCCGCACATGCCGTAGTTGCCCGCACCAAATGAACCGCCGATAATCACTGTAAACTTGGGTACACGGGCACAGGATACAGCTGTCACCATTTTGGCGCCGTCTTTGGCAATCCCGCCATTTTCGTATTTTTGCCCCACCATAAAGCCGGTTATATTTTGCAAGAACACGAGCGGGATGCCGCGCTGATTACAAAGCTCAATAAAATGCGTACCCTTCAGTGCGCTTTCCGAGAACAGGACACCGTTATTGGCAACAATCCCCACAGGCATACCGTATATATGGGCAAATCCGCAGACCAGCGTTGTACCGTAGCGCTTTTTGAATTCATCAAACTCACTGCCATCTACAATACGGGCGATAATCTCGCGCACATCAACCGGAATTTTCAAATCGGCGGGCACAACACCATGCAATTCCGATGGGGCATAGAAAGGTTCCTGTGGCACGGTGCAGGCCAGCGGATTGATTTTCTCTCTATTAAGATTGGCTATCGCGCGGCGCGCCAGTTCCAGCGCGTGCTGGTCATTGTCAGCCAGATGATCAACCACGCCGGAAATACGGGTATGGACATCACCACCGCCCAGATCCTCGGCACTGACTTCTTCGCCTGTCGCAGCTTTTACCAAAGGCGGGCCCGCCAGAAAGATCGTCCCTTGTTCTTTAACAATAATACTTTCATCGGACATGGCCGGAATATAGGCGCCCCCTGCCGTGCAGGAGCCCATCACGACTGCAATCTGGGCAATACCCTTTGCCGACATATTGGCCTGATTATAAAAGATACGTCCGAAATGATCGCGGTCAGGGAACACTTCATCCTGATTGGGCAGGTTCGCCCCGCCACTATCGACCAGATAGATACAGGGCAGATTATTTTGCTCGGCAATTTCCTGCGCGCGCAGATGCTTTTTCACGGTCAGTGGATAATAGGTCCCGCCCTTCACCGTCGCATCGTTACAAACAATCATACATTCCTGACCGGACACACGGCCAATCCCCGTTATGATACCGGCTGCCGGTACATCGTCATCATAGACATGATAGGCCGCCAACTGGGACAACTCCAGAAACGCTGTGCCTGCATCCAGTAAATGATTGATACGGTCACGGGGCAGTAACTTGCCACGGCTGACATGACGTTCACGCGACTTTTCACCACCACCTTGCTCGATCAAGGCTACCTTGCCTTTCAGGTCGATGAGCAATTCTTCCATGCGGGCTTTATTATCCAGAAATTCTTGTCCGG
Organism: Micavibrio sp.; assembly: GCA_046294845.1. Taxonomy (GTDB): domain Bacteria; phylum Pseudomonadota; class Alphaproteobacteria; order Micavibrionales; family Micavibrionaceae; genus Micavibrio_C. The sequence goes on from JBKBNU010000001.1 coordinate 1,888,204, forward strand.
CTGTATCGATAGCACTGGTCAGGCGTGTCATGTTTTACCCCAAAAAATCAATCAATCCAGAAGTTTAGACCAGATAGAAGGTCCAGACAATGCCCTGTCGAAAGGCTTTACTTCCCTGAAATTACGTGGTTTTCTGCCCTTCATGCATAAAGGAAGACAAGCCCTAACGATATTGTTGCTGGCGGTATCCGCCTTGATGTTCCTGATGGATTTCGTCAGGAATCCTGATGGCCCCTTATCCAAGACAGGTAGCCACAGCCCGATTGTGACCACGCAGGCAGTCGAGCATATCCTTTACGGAAATGATCGTGGCGGCGGTCATATGTACGGACAGAATAAGCCCTGCAAATCGGAATTCCCCGCCAGCTGGGATAAAGAAGAGATCATCCGTAACGTCACAAAAGTGGCGGCTAATGACAATCTCGATTGGGAGCAGCAGGATAACGGCTATTACGTTGCCGAAGACATGGTCGAAGGGATCAAGGTCCGCGTGGTTTTAAGCCAGAACAAGGGCCGCGTCATTACATCCTATCCCACCAATGTGAAGCGTAATCCCTGCCCGCCTGCGGCCAACGATCCGTAATCACGCGTTCAGCGCCTCGCGCATTTCCTCAAGCTCAAGCCAGCGCGTTTCCGCTTCCCCCAGTTCGTCACGAGCCTGCCCCAGACGGCGCGAATTATTCTGGAAGGAAACGGGATCACGGGTGTAGAAATCCGGATCGCTCAACGCTTCTTCCAGATGATTAATCTCTTCTTCCAATCCGGCAATCCTGGCCGGTAACTGCTCCAGCTCATATTGATGTTTATAGGAAAGCTTTTTAAGCGCGACTTTAGGTTCTTCCTTGGTAACGGACTTGGCAGGTTCCTTTTTGGATGATGTATCCTCTATGACGGCTGACTTGCGGGACTCCAGATAATCGCTATAGCCGCCAATATGGCCCTCAATCTGCCCCTCGCCTTCGAAAGCCAGAATTTTTGTAACCGTTTGATCGAGAAAATCACGGTCGTGACTGACGATGATCAATGTACCTTCATACTCGCTCAGAATTTGTTCGAGCATATCAAGCGTTTCCATGTCCAGATCATTGGTTGGTTCGTCCAATATCAGGAAGTTTTTAGGATGGGCCAGAATTTTGGCCAGCATCAAACGGTTTTTTTGCCCCCCCGATAGCGATTTCACAGGTTGCTGTGCCATATCAGGATCAAACAAGAAATCTTTAAGGTAGCCAATCACATGGCGCTGCTTGCCGCGCACATCAATATGATCACCATTTGGACATAATGTCCGCCACAAAGAAAATTCGGGATCAAGGTCGGCCCTGTTCTGGTCAAAATAGGAAAATTCAACAACAGGCGAGAGCTTTACCTTGCCCGCATCCGGCGTTAATTCACCAACCAGCAATTTAAGGAACGTGGTCTTTCCCGAACCGTTCAGCCCCAGAATACCGATGCGGTCACCGCGCATAATCCGCAGACTGAATTTATCCAGAATGGTTTTGGCACTCTGTCCATCATGAAAGCTCTTATCAACTTTGATAAATTCGGCCACGATTTTGGATGATAATTCTTCATATTCCGCGGGCGGCATTTCGATCTTGGCCATCATGCGGTTAAAGGCTCCGCGATCGCGCTTCAGCTTATCACGCTCTGCTTCCATACGCTCCAGACGGCCAATATTGCGCTTCAAGCGGCCTCTTACCCCACGACTGGCCCACGCCACTTCCTGTTCAAGTTTTTTCTCTCTTGATTGGAGTTCTTTTTCTTCCTGCTCGAGAATTTGGATCATCCAGTCATCAAAATGACCAAAACCTTTGGGGCATACGCGCAAGCGCCCGCGATCCAGCCAGAACACACGATCTGACACGGTAGCCAGAAAACGCTTGTCGTGGCTAATGACGATCAATGTCCCCTTCCAGCTTTTCAGATAGTTCTCAAGCCATTCGATAATATCAAGGTCCAGATGGTTGGTCGGTTCATCCATCAAAAGAATATCGGGGTCTTCCACCAAGGCCCGCGCCATCGCGGCCCTTCTCACCTGGCCCCCTGAAAGCTTGTCCATCTGGTCATTAATATTCAAACCCAGAGGCTGAACCACCATTTCAACCTTATAGGCTTGCGCTTCGCGCTCCTCGCCTTGTATCTGGGCAAAAACAAAATCGAAAACACTTTGCCCTTTAACAATGGCGACTTCTTGCTGCAGATAGCCGATGGTTATGCCCTCGAGTTGCCAGCGTTTACCGTCATCCAGTTCCCGCTTGCCCGTGATGATATTCATCAAGGTGGTTTTGCCGGCACCGTTCTTGCCGACAAGGCATATTTTATCGCCCTCGGTAATATTGAAGGACAGCCCTGTAAACAGAGGCTTGTTACCAAAGGAAATAAAGGCGTCTTGAACGCTTAGGAGAAGTCTTCCAGCCATGGGTCAGGGTTTTAGCGGGTTCCGAAGATCCTGTCACCTGCATCGCCGATACCGGGCAGAATATATCCACGATCATCAAGCTGGCGGTCAATTGAAGCTGTATAAACAGGGACATCGGGGTGGGCTTCATGAAAAACCTTTAACCCCTCGGGCGAGGCCACAATGCAGAGGAATTTCACATCCGTAACATCCATATCCTTAACACGATCAAGGGCGGCCACGGCAGAATGGCCTGTCGCCAGCATCGGATCCAGCACGATCACGCTGCGCCTTTCAATATCCTCGGGAAATTTCAGGTAATATTCAACAGGGATCAAAGTATCGGGATCACGGTAAAGACCGATATGCCCGACCGTCGCCGTGGGGACCATTTGCAAAAGACCATCAAGCAAGCCATTACCCGCCCGCAGGATGGAAACAAAGCACAGCCCTTTTCCGGCAATAACATCCGATTTCATGGCCTCAAGCGGCGTTTCAATTTCAACCGATTGCGTGCTGAGATCACGCATAACCTCATACCCCATCAACATTGAAATCTCGCGGATCAGTTCGCGGAAATCTTTTGTGGTGGTACGCTTGTCACGCAGGAATGTCAGCTTGTGACGGATCAGCGGGTGATTAATTACGTGTACGTTACTCATGATCTTCAAAAATCCTCTTATTCGTCCAGATTGCGGCCTTTGACTGTTTCCAGTCCTTCTTCATCCTTGACCTCTTGCGGGTCAGGAACGTAATAGCCTGCCGCCTTCTTGGCTTCCATTTCGACGGAAGCATCATCAGGGATCAGTTCCGCCGGAATAGGCACACGCTCGATCACCTTGATACCGTGCTTGGCCAAGGCATCGTGCTTCATATTACTCATCGAAGCAAAACGGTCGATCTTGGTAATGCCCAGCCAATGGAAAATATCCGGCATCAATTCCTGAAAGCGCATATCCTGCACGCCCGCGACACATTCCGTACGTTCGAAATACTTGGCCGCACTATCGCCACCTTCCTGACGCTTGCGGGCGTTATACACCAGAAACTTGGTCACTTCACCCAAGGCACGCCCTTCTTTGCGGTTATAAATAATCAGACCATTACCACCCTTTTGTGCCATATCTATGCAAAGCTCGATCCCGTGGCATAGATAAGGACGGCAGGTACAAATATCGGAACCAAACACATCCGAGCCATTACATTCATCATGCAGACGGCAAGCCAGCGGCACATTCGGGTCATGGATGGTTGTAACATCTCCCATAAAGTAAAGAGTATGTCCCCCAATCGGCGGCATGAAAACTTTCAGGTCAGGACGCGTGACCAGTTCAGGAAACATCCCGCCCGAATGTTCGAACAAGGAACGACGCAATTCGCGTTCATCGACATTCATACGTTTGGCAATACCAGGCAAGTACCAGACCGGATCAATAGCGGCTTTGGTGACACGGACATCACCATTTTCTTTGAGGATCTTTCCATCAGCTTTCAAACGGCCCGCGCGCATCGCGTCATGGATTTCAGGAATATTGATATGGGCTTTGGTTACAGCAATGGTCGGACGAACATCCAGTCCCTGCTCGCGATATTTGCCAAAGACTTCGCCCGCCATATGGCCCCAAGGGTCCAGACTGACGATTTTATCAGGATCACACCATTGCGGATGAGGGCCGATTTTTTCGGCAGGTGCCGTGTTATGCAGATCAGGAACGTGCAGTGGATCAAGAACACCTATCGCCACTGCCATTGCCCTATAAACCGAATACGCCCCCGCATAGGCCCCGATTACGTTTGAAGATTCATGATCAGCCATGCTCGCAATCAGCGGGCCACGTTCCTCTGCTGTTGCCGCACCCCAATTGACCTTGGGCACATCACTGTCTTTACGCGGATGGGATGTAAGAACGATATGGGAATGACTACCGGGACGATTTTTCTTCATAATCAGATCATTTCTGGAAGGTGTGTAAAGAAGTCAGAATACATTATGCATAAAGATATAGGGAAATCCCGAATCTCTCAAGAGACAGACTGCTTGTATGCTGCAATGCACCCGTAATTAGAAGCCCGGAGGCATCAGCGAGGGACCATTCAGCCCCGGTTGCTGCTGGAACGGGTTATTTACGCCCGGCGCCGCAGGTGTTGGTGTGGCCGCAGGCGTAACAACAGGCTCGCCTGCTGTAAAACGCTGGGCATTGTTCGGTCCTGTAACAGCAATATCCTGCCCTTGCGGTGCAGAAACATTCAATGACTGGCGCGCCATGGCCAATAAACCGCCGCCATCATTACCCGCAACCATCATAGGACCACTCATTGCATTCAAGGACGGGGACAGAATATTGCCGACTGATGACAGGGCACCCGCTCCCAATCCCAACCCCATTCCAAAACTGGCTAGACCAAAAGGCAATCCCATAATTCTATTATTTAAAGCATCCTCCTGCGGTCTCTTTTCCTGAGCCATTTTTTCTTCAGCATCTTTTTTGGCCTGCCATTGTTCCTGTTCGCGCTTTTCATCAATCAGGAACTGCTTATGCTGACGCTCTGCCTCAAGACGCTGCTCTTCCGTCAAGCGGATATCTTCCTGACGCTTTTGTTCAAAAAACTCATCATTGGCAGAGTCTTCAGCCATAGTGCCCAACAAGGCCACACCCTTCAGACTCATGTTTTGCATGGCTGAAGGATCACGGTCCCTGAAGACATTCATCATGATTTCCTGAATATCTCCGGGCGTACGCCCCATCTGGTTTAATGCCTGCCATGTTAACTGACGCCCATCCGGCGCTTTCCATGCTTCCGCTGTCATGACGCACCCCCTTCGTAGTAATTATGAACTGTCAGCGGGACCAATCCCATATCACGGATCTCTCCTCCTCTGACACAAATGACGCCCACATTTTGGGCTTTCAGTACATATTTCGTCATGGGCGGAAAAATCGTCAGGCCCAATTCCTGCAATTTTCCACCTGCCGTAATAAAGGTCATCAAACCTGTTTGGGCATCAAATTCGATCCATTCGAGATAATCAGGGAAAGGCTTCTCATGAAGGACAAGGACATGCCCCTCCGCATTGACCGCCACTTCGATTTTCATTTGCGCGGCAGAGGTTCCCGGCCAGACGGGTGAAAAAGAACCATCCGGAAACTTGAAATCGACTTCATCCTGAAACGGATTTATCATATCCCGCCTATCCTCTTATCCGTTAAACCGGACCATTTTACCAATACACGATACACGAAAGTGATTAATATTTTTTTAAGGAAGTGATAGAACTCATAAAGTGACTGTTTTTCAAAAGGAAAGCCCGATGACCACCTCTTCTGCCCTTCATCATCTCATAAATGGCCAAACCGATAAAGCCCCTGCGGCCCGTACCGGCGATGTTTACAACCCCGCCACAGGCGAGGTTATTGCGACCGTTCCTTTGGCCAGCAAAAGCAAGGTAGAAGAAGCCATCGCAGCAGCAGAAGCTGCCTTCCCCGCTTGGGCGGCTACGCCTGCCCTGAAACGGGCACGGGTTCTGTTCAATTTCAAACATCTTCTGGATGAAAACGCCGATCAACTGGCCGAAATCATTACGCGTGAACATGGCAAAGTTTTAAGTGATGCCAAGGGCGAAGTCACGCGCGGGATCGAAGTTGTCGAATTTGCCTGCGGCATTCCCCATTTGATGAAGGGCGAATTTTCGGAGAATGTCGGTACAGGCATCGATACCTACTCCTTGCGTCAAGCTCTGGGCGTATGTGCGGGCATCACCCCCTTCAATTTTCCGGCGATGGTCGGCATGTGGATGTTCCCTGTGGCAATTGCCTGCGGCAATAGCTTTGTCTGGAAACCTTCGGAACGCGATCCTTCTGCCTCGCTCTTTATTGCCGATCTGTTTAAACAAGCCGGATTGCCCGATGGTGTCTTGAATGTTGTCCATGGCGATAAAGAAGCCGTCGATACATTGCTCACCGATCCGCGTGTACAGGCCGTGAGCTTTGTCGGATCAACCCCGATTGCCCAATATATCTATTCAACCGCTGCCGCCCATGGGAAACGTGTGCAGGCCTTGGCCGGTGCAAAAAACCACATGGTAATTATGCCGGACGCCGATCTGGATCAGGCTGTCGATGCCCTGATGGGTGCGGGTTACGGCTCTGCCGGAGAACGCTGCATGGCTATCTCTGTTGCGGTCGCTGTCGGTGATGTCGGTGACAGACTGATGCAAAAACTGAAACCCCGTGTCGAGTCGCTTAAAATCGGCCCCGGTACAGACCCCCAATCCGAAATGGGGCCGCTGGTCACACGTGACCATTTGAAGAAAGTTCTGTCCTACGTCGATACCGGCGTGCAGGAAGGCGCGCAACTGGTTGTTGATGGGCGACCCTTTAAAATCAACCGTCAGGGCTATGATGACGGTTTCTATATGGGTGGCTGCCTGTTCGATCACGTCAAACCCGGGATGCGGATTTATAAAGAAGAAATCTTCGGGCCCGTCCTCTCGGTCGTGCGAACCGATAGCTTCGGTCAGGCCGCCCAACTGATCAATGATCATGAATACGGTAACGGCACCGCAATCTTTACGCGGGATGGTGATGCCGCCCGCACCTTCGTCAACCAGATCAAGGTCGGTATGGTTGGTGTGAATGTGCCCATTCCGGTTCCCGTAGCTTTCCACACTTTTGGCGGATGGAAAAATTCGATCTTCGGCGCCCACGGTGTTCACGGGCCGGAAGGTATCAATTTCTATACCCATCTCAAGACAGTGACATCACGTTGGCCTACGGGTATCCGCGAGGGGGCCGAGTTTGTCATGCCCACAATGAAATAAGTTATTGTTTTTAAATATAAATATTGCAACAAATTGTAACGGACCCGTCTATCATATAGAGTGGCCACTATGACAACCGATCCCCTGCAAGCTGCCTATGATGCTGCCTGTGCCTATCCGCATACCAATCCGGATATGTTCAAGGAATCTGCTTTGATCCGCATTGATAGCGGCGAAATTATCATGAACGAAGCTTTAAAGCGGACACTCATAGAAAACGCCGCCCTTTCAAAAAGGCTCACCGGTACATCTCTTGATCTGCCAACCTATAATATCCGCCTGAACGGTAGTGAAACCAGAACCTTGAGCGACAGGATTGCCATTCTGGGATTTGGTGCCAACTGCTCCGCCGCTGTTCTGCTCAAAAAATTCAAGAAGGCTGGCGCTGGCGGCGATTGTTTTTTAACGCAAGCCACACTGGAAAACCATGCCATCGTCCATAGCGCCTTTGTTGGCGCTGCGGGCAGTATCCCCGCCACGGTTATCCCCGCCGATGGAATACACGCCCATATCACGGTCGGATTTTATACCCTCGAACAAGCCGAAGCCCTGACAGCAACAGAACCGAACTATGATCTGGTACAAAAATCCGGTTTGATCCTGACACGCGGTATTGAAAACAATCCTGTATTGAACAACGGCGCCTTGATGTATGTAAGCATCTGGGGGGCTTTCACAGAAGATGGCCAAACCCCTTCCCTTCAGGCCGGCATACCACAGACATCCCCTCTGATGGCTACACCTACATCATGGGCGATTGCCCGGGCAGCCCGCATAACCGGCTATGGTGATGATACCGTCAAATTCGTCAATGCGATAAAATCAGGCCCCGAAAATCTGCATGAACGCTTGCGCCATACTTTCCAGATGCATCCCCAAAATGCTCTGACGGCAAGCATCTCCGGTACAAAAGTCAAGGATGCCGCTCTTTACGGGCAGACCCGCGATATGGCTGTGCCTATGCTGCCCCGCATCACATATTTATGATTTTTTTATCCGGCGCTTCGGGTAATAATCCCTCTTATGATCGAGTCTTTTCTTACCAAGCATCTGCACGATGCCCATGAAGGTTACTTCGAGCATCTGGCCTTTACCATCAAGGCAGGATGCACGCTGATTGCCGCAGGCGTGATTGTGATGATTCACGGCCTCTGCCCTTTTATCCTCACACACACGGGTAGCAACATGATCTGCCGCCTGACTACGGAAATGAAAGCCCGCAAAGAACTGTGCCAACAGCGCGCTTGCGAAAAAAACACACCCGTATCGTAATTTGTGTTTGCCTTTAGCCCTTTGACCCCCCTATAGTTTTTACAAGTTAATAAAAATAAAGATTAACAGGGATATGACATACAATTTCAAAAAAGCACGTATAGCTGGCGCGCTTACGCTTGCCTTTATGGCAGCCGTGGGCAATGAGCTTACAGGCTATAACCTGTTCGATCAGGAAGATGGCGGCAACATAATTTGCAGCATCGATCCCTCATGCAGAAAACTGACCGACAACGAAATCATCTTTGCCAAAACCATCTTTGGCGACAGTCTGGATTACAAGAAGATCAAAATTTTTAACCGCTACCTTTTTGGAAGAAAGCCGGAAGGCGCCTCGGGACGCATGTGGAACGGGAATATTTATGCCATTACCACAGATGCCCGTTCACAGGATTATGCGCTTGATGAACGTCTGGGCAACAGACGTCTTTTCCTTCATGAGATGACCCATGTCTGGCAGTACAAAAGCGATCCCGCCTTCATGGTCAAGGGGTTGTCTGCCCTGATCAAAGCCGATTTCAATTACAGTTCCCTTTATCCCTATGAAATCAAACCCCACAGAACATTTAAAGATTATAATTTTGAACAACAGGCCGACATTGCCGATGACTATTACGGTCTAACCGAAAATCTTAAAAAGACCGATGAATCCGGAACATCCGGCCAAAACGAAATATGCAGGGACATCATATCGTATGAGAGAATACTCCGCCCTGTATTGCCGATTGGTCCCACCCCGCCACAATGCCTCCAGATCAAGGCTGCACCATGAAACTCCATGAAATAAAGCTCGGAAAGAGCATGAGCATCATAGGCGTTTTCTGTGCCGCCGTTGCGGGGGGATTGATAGCAGATCAATTGGTTGATACAGGGCCAGTCGTTTGCCTTGTTGACCCTACATGCCGCACACTGACAAAAAATGAACAGGAGATGTTACGGCCTGTCTTTGGCAACGCCCTGCCTTATGGGGATATTCGTGTTTTCAAACGTCCCCCGATACATAAAGTCTTCAGCGAAGATCACATAGGTTCGGCCTTCTTTAATAATGTCTATCTAACCAAGGAAGCAGGGCCCCAGCAGGATGATTTTGGCCTGAGCGTCAATCCTGATTCAAAAGAGGATGTCATTGGTGATGATATCTTCGTTCACGAAATTTCCCATGTTTGGCAAAACCAGCAAAGAAGATCCCCCATCATTCTTGACGAACTGGATTATTATTACGAAATCAAGCCTGACTCGGTTTTCTCGGATTTCAACCGCGAACAACAGGCGGAAATCATTCGCACCTATTTTGTCCTGCGCCGTGAAATTTTGAGGGATCAGGAAAAACTCAACCTGCCGGAACATTCCCCAACAACCCAAGGGCTGGCCAAGGCGCTTGTCCCCAAATGCCAGCGTTTTCTGGAACATCAGAGATTGCTTGAAAAAATCCTGCCTCTGGAACCGGTCAACACCTGTAGGGTCCCTGCCACAGAGCGGTTATCGCATCCCGACCTCTAAATTATGAAAAAACTCGCTTTTTGGGTATTTTCAGGGTATAAAAACCGCCGCAAAGGACCCTGAAAAAATGAGTGCATCCAATATCAATTCCAAAAAAACAGTCAAAACACCCAAGGTCGGCATGGTCAGCCTCGGCTGCCCCAAGGCGCTGGTTGATTCCGAACGTATCCTTTCACAGCTTCGCTCGGAAGGCTATGAAATCTCGGGCAGTTATGATGGTGCCGATGTTGTGATCGTCAACACCTGCGGGTTCCTTGATTCCGCCAAAACAGAATCCCTCGAAGCAATCGGCGAGGCCATCGAGTCAAACGGCAAGGTCATTGTCACCGGCTGCATGGGTGCGGAACCGGAACAAATTACATCCGTCCATTCCAAAGTGCTGGCCGTCACAGGCCCGCAGCAATATGAACAGGTCGTAACCGCCGTTCACAACGTGGTCCCGCCTGTGCATGATCCGTTTGTCGATCTGGTCCCGCCGGAAGGTTTGCGCCTGACCCCGCGCCACTATGCCTATTTGAAAATTTCCGAAGGCTGCAACAACCGCTGCACTTTCTGCATCATTCCATCCTTGCGCGGCGATCTGGTCAGCCGTCCGGCCAACCACATCATGTATGAAGCCGAAAATCTGGTGAAAGCGGGCGTGAAAGAAATCCTCGTGATTTCTCAGGACACTTCCGCCTATGGCGTTGATATCAAATACGCCGAAAGCAAATGGAAAGATAAAATCATCAAAGCCAAATTCTATGATCTGGCCGAAGCTCTGGGTTCCTTGGGTGTATGGGTGCGCATGCACTATGTTTACCCCTACCCGCATGTTGATGATGTTATTCCGCTGATGGCCGAAGGTAAAATTCTGCCCTATCTCGATATCCCGTTCCAGCACGCCAGCCCGAAAGTGCTGAAAGCCATGAAACGTCCGGGCAATGTTGAAAAGGTTACAGAGCGCATAAAAAAATGGCGCGAGATTTGTCCGGACCTCACCATTCGCTCGACCTTCATTGTCGGCTTCCCCGGTGAAACCGAAGAAGATTTCCAGATCCTGCTCGACTGGATCAAGGACGCCCAGATCGACCGCGCCGGTTGCTTCAAATACGAAGCCGTTGCCGGAGCCGTCGCGAATGAAATCGAAGGCGCCGTACCGGAAGAGGTCAAAGAAGAACGCTATCAGCGTTTCATGGAAGCCCAGCAGGCTGTCAGCCTCGCCCGTCAGGAACGTAAGATTGGCCGTACATTACCCGTCATCATTGATGTCGCCGATGGCGAAGGTGGTGCCGATGGCCGTTCCCAAGGCGATGCCCCCGAAATCGACGGCAAGGTTTACCTGCGCGACGTCCCGCCGGAAATCAAACAAGGCGATATCGTCAACGTCCTGATCGAAGATGCTGACGAGTACGATCTGTACGGGGTTGTGGTTTAAGCCAAAGCCCTCTTACGATTACGATTTGAATACTAGGAACGTGTCATGCCCTTGACGCGGTCAAGGACAGCGTTGACCAGCTTGTGTTCACCTTGGTCATAGAAGGCGTGGGTGATATTCAGATAGTCATGGATGATGATCGGGGCATCCACATCCTGATGGCTCATCAACTCATAAGCGCCGCAGCTTAAAATCGCCAGCAGGAGCGGTTCACCGGGGAGCGGTTTTTGCTGTTCGCCTTTTTGCATGGCGGTCAGCAACATCTGGTCGATGGTTTCGCGGTGTTCAGCCACACCCTTGACGATTTTCTCGAACAGCAGGCTATCGGGGCGCACAAGCTCCAGATCCTCGTCCAGTGGTTTGCCCAGACGGTGGCTACGATATTCCTCAACCACCAAGGCCACAGGCTCATTATTGGCGGCCATTTGATAAAGGGCCTGCACCGCCGACAAACGGGCGGCGGAATTACGGGTATTGGCGGATATGGCGGGTTCGGCTTGTGTACTCATGGCGGCACTTATGCCCAAAAGCGCGCGGAAAGGCAAGCTTTTAGCAGAAAATCAGGCCGCTCTTTCGTCATCGGGGTCCATGCCACCCTCTAACTCATGGCGGACTTCATCAAGAAATTCGTTGAAATCCTCGGGCTTGCGGAAATCCTTGTAAACGGAGGCAAAGCGGATATAGGCAATCGTATCCAGACGGGCCAAGGCCTTCATCACCAGATCGCCGATCAGGGTCGATTGCACCTCGGATTCGCCCAGACTTTCCAGCTGGCGAACAATGGCGGTCACGGCCCGCTCCACCTGCGCTTCCTCGACATTACGTTTCCGCAAGGCCGTATGCATGGACTTATAGACCTTGTCACGGTCAAAGACCTGCTTGCGGCCATCATGTTTTATCACGGTCATCTCGCGCAGTTGTATCCGTTCAAAAGTCGTAAAACGCCCGCCACAGCCGGGGCAAATCCGGCGGCGGCGAATGGCGGCCCCGTCCTCGGTCGGGCGGGAATCCTTCACTTGCGTTTCTTCGTGACTACAGAACGGGCAGCGCACTTAAATTACAGGCCTGTATAGATCGGGAAACGGGCGCAGAGTGTGCGGACCTTTTCGCGGATTTCTTTTTCCAGAACCTTGTTGCCTTCGACACCATTGGCGGCAAGACCATCCAGAACAGTATTGATCATCTCGCCGACCTGACGCCATTCTTCCGCACCAAAGCCACGGGTTGTCGCCGCCGGTGTACCCAGACGCACGCCGCTGGTGACCATCGGCTTTTCCGGATCGAACGGCACAGCATTCTTGTTACAGGTCATGCCCGCTTCCTCCAGAACCTTCTCGACAATGTTGCCGGTCAGTTTCTTCGGACGCAGATCAAGCAGGACGATATGGCTGTCCGTGCCGCCGGAAACGATATCAAAGCCCCCTGTTTTCAGGGTATTGGCCAGAATTCTTGCATTATCTACAACAGCTTGGCCGTATTGTTTAAACTCTGGCATCAAAGCCTCACCGAAACATACTGCTTTGGCAGCAATTACATGCATCAGCGGGCCACCCTGAATACCAGGGAAGATTGCAGAATTGATTTTCTTGGCAATTTCTTCGTCATTGGTCAGGATCATGCCGCCACGCGGGCCGCGCAGGGTTTTGTGCGTTGTCGTAGTCACAATATGGGCGTGCGGGACCGGTGAAGGATAGGACCCTGCCGCGATCAGACCGGCATAGTGCGCCATATCCACAAACAGATAAGCGCCAATAGAATCAGCGATCTCACGGAAACGCTTAAAGTCGATTACACGCGGATAGGCCGAGGCCCCCGCAATAATCATCTTGGGTTTATGTTCCTGAGCCAGACGCGCCACTTCATCATAATCGATCAGCGCATCTTCTTTACGAACACCATACTGTATCGCTTTGAACCATTTGCCAGATTGGTTTGGGGCTGCCCCGTGTGTCAGGTGACCGCCGGAACTGAGCGCCATGCCCAAAATCGTGTCGCCGGGCTGGAGCAGCGCCATCATCACGCCTTGGTTGGCTTGGGAACCTGAATTCGGCTGGACGTTCACAAACTGGGCCCCGAACAGCTTTTTCGCGCGTTCGCGAGCCAATTCTTCGGCAATATCCACGAACTCACAACCACCATAATAGCGCTTGCCTGGGTAACCTTCGGCATATTTGTTTGTTAAAACAGAGCCTTGAGCCTGAAGAACCGCTTTGGAGACAATATTCTCGCTCGCAATCAGTTCAATCTGCGTTTGCTGGCGCTCGAGCTCCTTACCGATCGCGTCGAACAATTCCGGATCGCGAGAAGCAAGCTCCTGCGTAAAATAACCTGTATCCATTTCCATCACCTTTGCTGCTGCACTACCCATAACTATCTCCTTTAGAATCAAACACCTACATTAAGTTTTTCAACTCGCTCCTCATGACGGCCACCCTCGAAAGTGGTCGCGAAGAACGCATCCACACAATCAAAAGCCACCTGCTGGCCAATAATACGTGCGCCCAGAGCCAGCACATTGGCATCATTATGCAGGCGCGACAGGCGGGCCATGGTCGAGTCTGTACACAGGGCCGCCCGCACCGCCTTATGACGGTTGGCCGCGATTGATATCCCGATGCCCGAACCACAGATAATAATCCCGCATTTGGCCTTTCCCTGCTCGATAGCTTCCGCCAGAGCATGGCCGTAATCGGCGTAATTGCATGATTTTTCGGAATCAGTCCCCAGATCGAGGAAGTCACATTTATCTTGGTAAGCTGCGATGATCGCAGTTTTAAGGGCGAAGCCACCATGATCGGCAGCAATGGCGATGGTTAATTTTGCTGTCATGTCCCCTGTTATAGGGGGTCGCCATGCCGTTTGAAACAGCAAAATATGTTTGACGTCAGGTTATGCCACCGTTTAGTGTGCCCACCATAAGGGGGATGACATAATGTCCAATACTTTTTCAAGAATAGCCGCCCCCATTATTGCCGCCTTTGCCATTACCGCCTGCTCTACGCCACCTAAAGAGCTTCCTGATGAAGAAACCAGTAACCTCAGTTCTGAAGAAATGCTCGAAGGCATGCTTTCGTTTGCCATGATGGCCTCAGCCTCACAGGGCTATGAAATTGGCGCTACCTGCCGCGGGGCAAATCGTGCGGGATTTACGGCGTGGTCTCCCGAAAAGAGCGAATACCACCTTGTCCTTGCAAAGGACAATAAAATGGAAGGCAAAACCATAAAGGCGGCAGATACTACTTATCAGGAACTGCAAGAGAAGCTGAACAATCACTGCTTTCCGAAACCGTAAAATACGGAAAATAAAATCAGGTAATCAAGCCTTTCTTTCGCAGAACGTATTCAAGACGCTTGGCCGCGTTCCTTTTCAGTATGGCTTCCCCCGCACTGGCAGGGCCCTGAACCGATATTTCGGTCATGGTTTTCACATCCATGGCCGAAACCTTCACCAGATTTCCTACCGGATAGAATTCAAAGATAATTTCGCGATAGCGCAAGGGATCGTCTGTCATTGCCGGACTCTTTAATTCCCCTTATATTAACCAACATAACGAGAAAAGAAAGACTGCAGGGAATACAACAATTATGGTAGCCGAGAAAAAAATGACAACAAAATCACACCGCCCCGACTTTGACTGGCAAGATCCGTTTTTGCTGGATGAATTGCTGACAGATGAAGAGCGAATGATCCGTGATACGGCCCGCGACTATTGCCAGTCAAAATTAATGCCGCGCATTCTGGAAGCAAACCGTCATGAAACATTCGATACTGCGATCATGCGCGAGATGGGCGAACTGGGTTTATTGGGTGCGATGCTGGAAGGATATGGCTGCGCCGGTGTTTCCCAAGTGGCTTATGGCCTGATTGCCCGTGAAGTCGAGCGCGTAGACTCCGGTTATCGTTCGGCGATGTCTGTGCAATCCTCGCTCGTCATGTATCCGATCCATGCTTTTGGCTCTGAATCCCTCAAACAAAAGTATCTGCCCAAACTGGCCAGCGGTGAATATATCGGCTGCTTCGGTTTGACCGAACCTGATGGCGGCTCCGACCCCTCAGCGATGCGCACGCGCCTGAAAAAAAACGGCAGCAGCTATACACTGTCCGGCTCCAAACAATGGATCACCAATTCGCCTGTAGCTGATGTCTTTGTCGTCTGGGCCAAGAATGACGATGATGAAATCATCGGGGTTGTCCTTGAAAAAGGTATGAAGGGCCTGAGTGCCCCCAAGATCGAGGGTAAATTCTCCCTCCGTGCTTCCATAACCGGCGGCATCGCCATGGATGAGGTCGCTGTCACAGAAGATATGATCCTGAACGTCAAAGGATTGAAAGGCCCCTTCTCCTGCCTCAACTCCGCCCGTTACGGTATTTGCTGGGGCGCCATGGGGGCGGCAGAGTTCTGTTTCCACACCGCCCGCCAATACACAATCGACCGCGTTATTTTTGGTAAGCCTCTGGCCGCGCAGCAGCTGGTGCAAAAGAAACTCGCTGACATGGAAACGGAAATCACACTGGGCTTAATCGCCGCGTGGCGTCTGGGGACATTACGCAATGAATACCGTGCCGCGCCCGAAGCCATTTCATTGCTGAAACGCAACAACTGCGGCAAGGCTCTCGATATGGCCCGTGTCGCCCGTGATATGCTGGGCGGTAACGGCATCGCTGATGAATATCACGTTATCCGTCATGTGATGAACCTTGAAGCCGTCAACACTTACGAAGGTACGCATGATATTCACGCCCTGATCCTTGGTCGTGCCATCACCGGCTTGCAGGCCTTCAGCTAAGCAACGACAAGCCCCATGCTTTCCTTTATCGCCACTTGCGCCCTGATCGAGGCCACACCCGGCCCCAACATGACCTACCTTGCTATTGTCAGTATGGACAAAGGCAAACGTGCGGGATTGGCAACCGTTGGCGGCGTGGCCTTGGGGCTTTTGACGATTGGCCTTGCCTCGCTTCTGGCGACAGAGTTTATTTCAAACCTCTCGCCGCTGGTTTACGAAGGTTTGCGCTGGACTGGATTTTTATATCTTCTTTGGCTGGCGTGGGATGCATGGCACACAAATTCCGCGCACCCCGCCGCACCTGCAGAAGAAATCGAGTCACTTAAAGATTGTTTTCTGCGCGGTTTAATGACCAATCTTCTAAACCCCAAGGCAGCCATCTTTTATCTTACGATCGTGCCATCCCACGCAGCCCTGATCGCTGCAAAATATAGCAACGTTACATTACTTCATCTTGTCCTGATTTATGTTGCGATTGCCACACTGGTACACATCACAATTGTTTTACTTGCTTCCAGGGTACGTATTGCCGCCCGCTATCAGAAATGTGCGCGCGGCTTCTTCACAGCAGCCCTTGTAGTGACAGCCTTCTGGTTTTTTATAAGTGCAAAGTAAAAATTATTAATCCTGCGGCAGGATAGGAAGCTTGGTTGCTGCAGCCAGTTCATTGGCAAATATCTCTGCATCAGGCATATCAAGAAAATATTTCAGCTTGAGTGTTTTGCCTTTACCAGGATGCAAAAGATCAACGCGGTAGCATGTCGGCTTATCTTTGCTCACAGCTATGACGATTTTGATCCCTTTGAAGTTTTCAATCGGTTCTGATTTGGATTGCTCTGTAACACCCAAACCCAAAAGAACCAGAGGAAAAAAATCAACACGCTCTGCATAAACACGGTAACGGCCATAGTCAGTGAAGTTGGGCACAATCAGCTTCAGCACAGCCATATATTCGAGAACAAGAAAGCCCGCGACCAACGCCGTGATCGCATTCTTGTCAATCGGAAGGGCTGTTACTTCAAACAGGCTCAAGGTCAGTGTGATCGCCAGTACAGCAGCCATAGAGCTGAATAACAAAATCCAAAGGATCACAGGCCATATAGAATGCCCCTCAACAGGGAAATGAATCCGCGCCGTGGGCGACGTTTTATCGCTATTTGACGCTTGAGCTATATTCATTCCCCCCCCTTTTTATTTATTTAATCGAAATCTTCCGGATTGAGCGATGCAAAGTTTGTCTGGCTGGCCCAGAAACGTTCAATCATCTTCAAGGAATTATTCAGGTCTGTAAGACGCGCATCGGTGATATCCGTCCCTTTCAACTGATCCTCATGACGCTTGAACATCGCAGAAATCAGATCACAAAGTTTTTTGCCCTTGTCAGACAGACGCACACGGATGGAGCGTTTATCGTGAACAGAGCGTTCCTGAATCAAATAGCCATTCTCGACCATTTTCTTCACATTGTAAGAAACGTTGGAGCCAAGGTAATAACCGCGGATGGTCAATTCACCCACGGTCATTTCATCGTCACCAATATTGAAAAGGATCATACTTTGAACGTTGTTGATATCCTGTATCCCCTTACGGTCCAGCTCGATTTTCAGCACATCCAGAAAATGGCGGTGCAGGCGTTCAATCAGTTGGATCGCATCATAATATGCTGTCGCGGTCACGTTTCACTCTCCAGAGTAGTTGCAAGGGATAGTTAGATAGTCAGATAGTCAGGATGCAGCAGAATGCCGCTATACCAGAGTAATATAGCTTTATTATCAAAATGATAACGCAGATGGAGCCGATTTCAACTCCTAAATCCATCGGCGAGCGTTCCGGACAGAGGTTCAAAATAGCTCAGAACCTCATTTTCCGAGAGTTTTTCTAGTGTTTCCGGCTGCCATTGCGGGTTTTTATCTTTATCAACCAGCACGGCCCTAACCCCTTCAAAAAACTCCTGACCCCGCATAAAACGTCTGGCAATTACATAATCCTCTTCAACGATGGAGTCGTAAGTCTGTCCCTGCGCCCTTTTCATCCGCTGGTAAGTGATCCCGAGCGATAACGGCGAACGCTGCCGCAAGATCGCCAAAACGGCTTGCGCCCATTCCGAAGGACTATTGGTCAGTCGCGCCATAACGCCCGTAATATCCGGAGCCGAAAAACATTCATCCATTACATACTGGTGCTGGGATACAGGCCCCATAATAGCAGGCTGTTTGTGGAAGGACGCCAATGCGCTATCGATCCCCTCGCCCTCCACGGCTTTTATAAAATCGGGAATGCTTTCACTATAAATATAATGGCTGGCAAAACCGCCATACAGTGTATCTTCCGGCCCGATCGTCATACCGCTTAAGGCCATGCACATTCCCATGTGCCCCGGTGCCTGTAGCAAATAGTAAGCTGCCGCTACATCCGGAAAAAAACCAATTCCTGTTTCGGGCATGGCCCACTTTGTGTTTTCTGTTGCGATCCGGTAACGGCAAGCCCCTGCCACACCATAGCCACCGCCCATGGTAATCCCGTCCATCAACGCAATGGTAGGTTTGGGGAAATGGAACAATTCACGGATCAGGTTATATTCATCGTAAAAATACAGATCATTGCGTGCCGTGTCTTCGCGATGTTTCCATGTATCCTTGATATCGCCGCCGGCACAAAAAGCCTTGCCGCCTGCCCCCCTAAAAACGAGGGCCGTAATCGACCCTTCAGCAGACCATTCTGCCAGATCCGCCCGTAAGAGCTTGATCATATTATGAGAAAGCGCATTCAGCGCCGCAGGACGGTTCAGGGTGACACAGAGGATATTCCCCTGCTTTTCGGCCAAAATTTCAGCTTCAGTATCGATTGACATATCAGTGCCATAGGAGTTTTATAAGGCCCATGATTAGGCCATAGCCGCATAAAGGATGCAATCAAAATGACCCGTAACAATCCCCTGTCGCTGATAAACAATATACCATCGGAAACCCGTGCCCATAACGTGGCCGAGGGTCGTCCGCTCGGAGGATATCCGCGCATCCGCCCACGCCGCAATCGTACCGATGCATGGGTTCGGGATATGGTTGCCGAAAACCATCTGCACACATCCGACCTGATCTGGCCTGTATTTGCGCTCGAAGGACAAAATGCCCGCGAAGAGATCAAATCCATGCCGGGTGTTGAGCGCCTGTCAATTGATCTCCTGACAGAAAAAGTCAAAGAAGCTGCCGATCTGGGTGTGGCTGCTGTCGCCCTCTTCCCTGTAACACCCCCAGCCAGGAAAACAGAAGATGGCCGCGAAGCATGGAACCCTGACAACCTGATGTGCCGCACAATCAGTGCCCTGAAAAAAGCTGTTCCCGATATCGGCATCATCACCGATGTCGCTCTTGATCCCTATACAAGCCACGGCCATGACGGTCTGATCGAAGATGGCCGCATATTGAATGATGCCACAATCGAAGTGCTGCAAAAGCAATCTCTGGTACAAGCGGAGGCTGGCGCCGATGTCATTGCACCTTCCGATATGATGGATGGCCGTATTGGGGCTATCCGTGATTATCTTGACCATGCCGGCTATGACAACGTCAAAATCATGTCCTATGCCGCCAAATATGCATCTGCCTTCTATGGTCCTTTCCGTGATGCCGTGGGTTCCAGCGGCGCCCTTAAAGGTGACAAGAAAACCTATCAGATGGACCCCGCCAATAGTGATGAAGCGCTTCGCGAAGTGGCGCTTGATATCGCCGAAGGTGCAGACATGGTCATGGTTAAGCCGGGGATGCCTTATCTGGATGTGATCCGCCGCGTCAAAGACGAATTCCGCATGCCAACCTTCGCCTATAACGTCAGCGGTGAATATGCCATGCTGAGATTTGCGGCCCAAGCCGGATGCCTTGACTACGACAAGGCGATGATGGAAATGCTGCTGGCCTTTAAACGCGCCGGTGCTGATGGTATTTTTACCTATGCCGCCGTTGATGCAGCCCGCAAGCTGGCCAAAATCTAGGGTTTTTCATATTTAAACCCTTAAGTTATTTTATTTATTCGTAAATATCCTGTGTCATACTAGCAAATGATGTGGGGTCTTTATGGACAAGATTCAAAACCTGAAAACACAGCGTGACCGCTTTGTTGCCTTTTCTTTTGCCTCTGCTGACCTTTTTCTGGAGGTCAGCCAGCAAGGCATCATAGAGTTTGCCTTGGGGGCAGCCTATTCCCTGACCGGTATCAATGAAAGCATATTGATCGGCCAAAAATGGCTATCACTATTCTCTGCACCTGATCGCCGCACACTGATCATGATGGAAAAGTCCGCTGCCGAAGGCGAGCGCTGCGGCCCCTATCTCGTCACGCTTGATGAAACGTTGGGCAACAGCCAGAAAGCCATCCTGACCGCCATCAAAATGCCGGGACGTAATTCACTCTACATCACTCTGGGCTTCTCGAATGCCATGATGGTGCAACTTTCGGACGCTATTGCCGCGCGCGATGAATTCACGCTGCTGGACAAGGATAATTTTATTCTCGCCGCCAAAGATATTATTGATGTCGCCCGTACCGCTAACCAGAATATCGACATGACGCTTCTCGAGATCGAGAATATGAACGAGATCAAAGAGCAGATGGGTGATGACTGGTGGGGTGACTTCAGGACCGCTGTCACCGACCTGCTTTGTTCCCATTCCGCCGACGGTCAATCAGCTGCCGAAATTGAAACGGGCATGTACAGCATTATTCACGACCGTTCGTTGACAACAGATTGGTTACGCGATCAGTTATCACAGCTGGCTGCAGCCAAAGCGCCCGACCGTGATGACATCGAGATTAAAAGTAAAACCATTGAAGCCGACATCCAGTCCTTAAGTGAACGCGAGGCCAGCAAAGCCCTTGTCTACACAATCAATGAATTTGAACGTAAAGGCACATCCTTCACCATCGCCAGTTTGAATTCGGGTTTTAAAGCCTATGTCACGGCCAACGCGCATAAAATCCAGCAGTTCAAAAGTATGGTCGAGCAAATGAATTTCGACTTCCACTATCACCCTATCCTGCTGACGGACAGTCTCGATATCGCCCATTACGAAATGATCACACGTTTCAAGGATCAAGGTTCAACACAGGAATGGGTCAATTTTGGTGAAGATATCGGCATGGCTGCCGATCTCGATATCGCCGTATGCGAACGGGCGATGAATTATCTATTATACAAATCACAGGGCCGCCGCACCAAATTTTCGATTAATCTCTCCGGTCAGTCTGTGCAGAATGAACAGTTTATAAAAACGTTGCTGGCAAAACTCGATTTGAACAGTCACCTTTCCGAACGGATGATTTTTGAGATTACCGAGTCATCAACCATCAAGGAATTCGACACCGTCAACCACTGTATTAAACTATTGCAGGAACGCGGCTATAAAGTTTGCCTCGATGACTTTGGCGCTGGTTCCGCTTCACTTCAATCACTGCAAAAGTTACAGGT
Source organism: Micavibrio sp. (assembly GCA_046294845.1). Classification (GTDB taxonomy): domain Bacteria; phylum Pseudomonadota; class Alphaproteobacteria; order Micavibrionales; family Micavibrionaceae; genus Micavibrio_C. The sequence continues at coordinate 1,909,859 of JBKBNU010000001.1, forward strand.
TGATTTTGTAAAAATTGACGGACAATACACACGCAAGATACTGAACAGCCAACGCGATGCCGTTATGATTCGCAATATTGCGCGCATGTGCCGCGACCTTGATGTTATGGCAATCATCGAGTTCGTTGAAAAACCCGAACAGTTAACCGCCATTAGGGAAATGAACATTCCTATGGCGCAGGGTTTTTTATTCACGAAACCCTTGCTTAAGCCGGATTATGACCCCGCCCCCGTTAAAAAACAGCTGGGCTGACAAAAATGAAACTTTTATCCCTTTTCGCTATGGCGGGGATAAAAGAATAGTTACAATCTGTTAAGGCTTTTATGTCAGGCTTAAACCATAGAAAATAGACGCACTCTGTTGTAACAGACTCTCTCCGCAGTATGCGGCAAAGAAAGGATTTCTTTGGCACTATCATGAAAATAGTTGGCTTCCTTGTTGTTATCGCCTGTACCTTCGGCGGCTATTTATGGGCTGGCGGACACATGGCTCCTATCGTCAAAGCTGCCCCGCCGGAAATCCTGATCATCATGGGCTGTGCGATTGGTGCTTTTATCATCGCAAACACAACTCATACTATTAAAGCAACCATGTCCAGCATGGGGTGCATTATAAAGCCAGAGGCCCATGACAAGGCATCCTATATGGAATTGCTAAGTGTCATGTATATGCTTTTCAAGCTAGCCCGCACCAAAGGTTGGCTGGCACTTGAATCACACATTGAAGATCCTGAGAACAGTGAACTGTTCAAACAATTCCCCGGATTCATTCATAACCATCATGCCATCACCTTCGTCTGCGACTATTTGCGGATTATTTCTCTCGGGAATGAGAATCCTCACGAAATAGAAGCTTTGATGGATGAAGAAATTGAATCCCTGACACACGAAAAAATGCACCCTTCTCACGCTATCCAGACTATGGCAGACGGTATTCCGGCCCTTGGTATTGTGGCTGCTGTTCTCGGTGTTATTAAAACCATGGGATCGATTACCGAGCCACCGGAGGTTTTGGGTAAAATGATTGGTGGCGCGCTGGTTGGTACATTCCTTGGGGTGTTTCTGGCCTACGGCTTTATCGGTCCTCTGGCAGGAGCCTTGAAAGCGCGCGCTGAATCAGAAGTTCTTTATTATCGCTGCATGAAAATTTCGATCATTGCCTTCCTGCAGGGAGCAGCCCCTCAAGTGGCGGTTGAATTTGCCCGTAAATTCCTACCCCATAACGTGCAGCCATCTTTCATCGAACTGGAAGAAAAGCTGAACGAACTGCCGAGCCCGAGCTAGGAGATAATGCGTGGCCAATAAAGACCAGGAACTCCAGCCGATCATCATCAAGAAGATCAAAAAAAGCGGCGATGGCCACCATGGCGGCGCTTGGAAAGTGGCCTATGCCGACTTCGTGACGGCGATGATGGCATTCTTCCTGTTGCTTTGGCTTTTGAATGTGACAACCGATGAAGCCAAAAACGCAATCGCCAACTATTTTGACCCCACCCACCCCGAACTGTCTGATGCTACCAGCGGTGCCGGTGGTGTGTTGGGCGGATTGACAGTTACGACCGAAGGCGCCATGGCACAAATGTCGCAGCCTGTAACATCGAACTATGCTTCCGGTGCTACACGTACCGCCGTCAAAGCAGGCGATCAGGGCGTTGATAATCCTACAATCACAGATGAAGACATCGCCGAGCTGGAAGCCCAATTCCGCAAGGAAGAAGAAGCACGTTTTGAAGAGGCCAAGAAGGAACTGGAAGAGCGCATGGCCGCCGATCCGCAACTGCAAGAGCTGATGAAGAACGTTATGATCGACATCACTCCAGAAGGGCTTAGAATCCAGATTGTTGATCAGGATGGCCGACCGATGTTCCCGAGCGGCAGCGCCGAGATGTATGATTACACCCGCAAATTGATGGATACAGTAGCCGCTATCATCCTAAAAATGCCTAACGACATTTCCATTCGGGGCCATACTGACAGTCAGCCCTATGGAGCAGGCGCCAAATACACCAACTGGGAACTTTCAGCAGACCGTGCAAATTCCACACGTCGGATTTTGCTGAGCAATAGCATTCCCGAAAAACGCCTCGCCAATGTGATGGGTAAAGCAGACCGTGAACATCTGGTTACAGACAAACCCCTTGATGCCCGCAACCGCCGCATCAGCGTAATTCTGCTCAAAGAGACAATCCAGCAAGCCTATGAACGCGGCGCTTTCAACGAGAAAGTCAAAAAAGGTTCCAAGCTTGACGAAAATCTGAAGAAGCAGGTTGATACCTTCAAGAAATCACAGGGCGCTGTCCAGTTCCCTTAAGCCCAAGCTATCCGGAGACTGCCCCTTACTGCTTGATAAGCAGTAAGCTCTAAGAAAATTTATTTGATTTGGGGAAGCCGTTTGGCGGCAACTTGCCAGCCTGCGCCCGCTCACCGATCCATGCCTTGACGTTATCGACCTTCACCTCGGAAGAACCAGAACGATAAGTCAGACCCCCCTTCAGGTTGAATGTACGTACATCGCTCAAACGGCCATCCTTGAACTTCTGCAGGATAACGCCCTTGCCTTTTGACATCTCAGGAACCTGATCCATCGGGAAGACCAACATCTTGCGGTTGGTACCAATGATCGCAACATGATTGTCGTTTGGTTCTATACGTTGGCAAATGCGCGCCTCTATCTTGCCATCGACATTCAAAATCTGCTTGCCATTTTTGGTTTGCGCCAGAACATCCTTTTCAGGAACGATAAAACCGCGCCCGTCTTCCGATGCCACCAGCAATCTGCCTTCAGGGTTATAAACCATCAGCATGGCGATATCGGAATCATTTGGCAGATCGACCATCAATCGCACAGGTTCGCCGAAACCCCGGCCCGGCGGCAACTTGTCACAAGAAATTGTGTAGAAACGGCCATTGGTGCCAAAGGCTATCAGCTTGTCATTGGTCATGGCTTCGATCACGAAGCGGCCACGGTCACCATCCTTGTAGGAGAAGTCCTTCGGATTATGCTCGTGCCCTTTCATGGCCTTGATCCAGCCCTTGGCCGAACAAATCACCGTAATCGGCTCTTTTTCTGTCAGGGCATCTTCAATCTGCTCAATGGCAACAAGGCTTGGCGCCTTGCCAATTTTGGTACGGCGCGCACCCAAGGCGGTATTGCTATCAAACAGCTTCTTGATATCGCCTACCTGCTTCTTAATCTCTTTCCATTGTTTGGATTCAGACTTCAGCAAGGCTTGCAGCCCATCACGTTCCTTCGAAAGATCGTTATGTTCGCGCTTCAGCTCCATTTCCTCAAGTTTGCGCAAAGAACGCAGGCGCATATTCAAAATAGCCTCGGCCTGCACATCGGTCAGATCAAAAGCCTTCATCAATTCAGGCTTCGGCTCATCCGATTCACGGATAATCCGGATTACTTCATCAATATTCAGATAAACGATGAGGTAACCGGCCAAAACTTCCAGACGGTGCAGAACCTGTTCCAGCCTGTACTGGGAACGGCGCACCAGAACTTCCTGACGATGATTGAGCCATGCCTGCAAGACTTCCTGCAGGTTCATAACACGCGGCACAAGACCGCCATCCAGAACATTCATGTTCATGGAAAAGCGGATTTCAAGATCGCAATTGCGATAGAGTGCTTCCATCAGCAATTCGGGTTCTATGTTCCGTGTCTTCGGTACCAGAACCAGACGGATATCTTCGGCGCTTTCATCACGCACATCATCGAGCATCGCAAGTTTCTTGGATGTTATCAGCTCGGCAATTTTCTCGATCAGTTTTGATTTTTGCACCTGATAAGGAATTTCAGTGACAACAATTTGCCACGCACCGGCTTTGGCTTCCTCGACTTCCCACTTCGCACGCAAACGGAATGATCCGCGTCCTGTCTTATAAGCCTCAAGGATATTTTCCTTGGGTTCAACCAACGTACCGCCCGTCGGGAAATCAGGGCCTTTGACGATCTTGCAAAGCTGTTCGACCGTTGTGTTATCCTGATCGAGCATCAGCTCCATCGCCTCACACAACTCGGCAACATTATGCGGGGGAATATTGGTGGCCATACCCACAGCAATACCGGAGGAACCGTTCGCCAGCAGGTTGGGGAAGTTTGACGGCATCACGAGAGGCTCGCTGCCCTCGCCGTCATAGGTCGGACGAAAATCGACAGCGTCTTCGTCGATGCCTTCCATGATCAACTCGGCAACTTTTGTCAGACGTGCTTCTGTGTAACGCATAGCAGCCGCATTATCGCCGTCAATGTTACCAAAGTTACCTTGGCCATCGACTAAGGGATAGCGCACGGCAAAATCCTGCGCCAGACGCACAAGCGCATCGTAAACGGAACTATCGCCGTGGGGGTGAAACTTACCGATCACATCACCGACCACGCGCGCCGATTTTTTCGGGCTGAGTTCGGGTTTCAATTTCAACTGGTACATCGCGTACATCAAACGGCGATGCACAGGCTTCAGACCATCGCGCACATCCGGCAAGGAGCGCGACATGATGGTTGAAAGTGCATAGGACAAATAGCGCTCGGACAGGATATCTGTCAGCGGCTGATCTACAATTTTTTGTTCTACGGGTCCGGAAGACCCTCCTGATTTACCTTTACGTGCCATGGGTTGGTTTTAGCCGATCTGGGCGGGGTTGCAAGCCTAAAAAGGCTTATTTTCTGCGGTTTTCCGCATATTTTCAGGCTTGCAGCAGGGTTGGAGCCTCGCAAAAGCGGGCGAATCTTTCCTGAAAACGGACCCGCGACTCAGGCAATCCCTGCGTATGGTGGACAAACGCCCAATGCTCGAGGAAATACGCTGTCATCTTTAATCCGGTCAGAACATCCGGATGATCGCCCCCTTGCCTTTCGGGACGCAGGAACAAGGGCAAGGGCAATAATTTTTCAAGATACGGCTCTGCTGCCTTGGCGCTTACGGCCCTTCCCGACTTCGGGGAGATATGGGTGAGTGTCTGCGGGTCACCACCCGCTGCACATTTCGACAGGTCGATACCAAAACCAAGCTCGCGCAGGAAAGCCAGTTCCCAAACGATATAGGATGGCCCCCATGATCCGGTCTCCAATGTCTGCAGCAAAGCCAGAATACCATAGAACAACCCGCAATGGCTTTCACGCTCCGGCAAAGCCGCATCGCAAAGCGCACAAGCAGACATCAGCGCTGCCAAACGCAACGGATCATCCATCACGGTAATCGCGAGGGCTTCCTGAAGTTCAAGTTCGTAAGTGCCCATGCTATCCGACAGGCGGGAACTCCATTCCGCACTCACCAGATTGCCCGATTGCAAAATTCCCCGCATACGGGCCGAATGTGCCCCGCGCACATAGCCCGCATGGCGGCCATGTTGTTCGGTCAAGAGGGTGACAACCGCCCCGTTTTCACCGTGCGGCCTGACCCCGAGAACTATCCCCTGATCCTTCCAGATTTCCATTTACATACTCTAGCAAATTCGTACTTGGCAGGTCACCCCTGCTTGTTCATTATAAGGGCAGATATGAACAGTTTAAGGGGGACAAACTGATGCTGCTACCCAAGCCTTTTTACCTGATACGTCACGGCCAAAGCCGCGCCAATGAACGCCGGATTACAGCAGGTGGCCTATTCGATAGCCCCCTGACCAATAAAGGCCGCGATCAGGCCCATGCCTTGCGCCCCCATTTGAAAGACAACTTACTGCCCATGCCTTCGGTGATATATCACAGCACGATGATCCGCGCCCACGATACAGCGCGTATTCTGAATGAAGAATTGGGACTGGAGATGATTGCCGATTTTGCCTTGCGTGAACATGATCTGGGCGGATGGGACGGTTTGCCATGGGAAGATGTTATCCCCCAGTTGCGGGCCAAGGTTCCTCCCCCCGGTGGTGAAACAACAGAACGCTTTGCCGAACGCATCAGGGACACACTGAACAAAATTCTAAAGACGTCGGATGAAAAAAATCCGCCTATGATTGTAGCGCATGGCGGACTCTTCCATGCCATCGGCCACATGTACGAATGCGCTATCACTGACATAAATAACTGCCATATGCATTTCTTTGAACCCCTGCCTGAAAAACAGGAATTCCCGTGGCATATCTGGCAATTTGATATAGAAGAAGAAAGCGCCGGACTGATTAAACGCCCAGCGCCCTTTTTAAAAGCAGCCTAAAGGAAATAGGAATGCCGCGCCTTCATTACCAGGTGCGGAACTTGCCCGTATCAACGTGTACGAAGTTACTGCGCGCGTAGTAACCTACACCACCGGCCTTGAGACCGACGGCAACATCACGCAAACCTCTTGTCGATACGCCTGCCATACGGAAGTCAATCGCCTGCCCCGAGAGGTGCATTGAATTACGGGCAACGCCGGAACTGGCATTGCGCAGCATCGCATTTGTTTTTGGTGAACGGTAACCGGACAGGATTTCAAGCGCCTGATTGCGGCCTGTTTTACGGTGAACCATATAAATAATATCAATCACGCGGGGATCGATTGGAAAAACCTCATTTGTACGGAAATCGCGAAGAACATAATTAATCTCTTCAAAAGCGTCCGGCAGGTATTTGTTACCTACACGGTAGGTCCCCGAAAAACGCTCGCCCGTGTGGGTGTTCAAGAAAGAAATGTCATAGGAACCCGCCTTGGGCATCTTGAAAGCAGCCGCCTCGGCCAATGTCGGGAAAAGAATTGTACCGGCAGCGCCCCATAGACCGGCCTTTAATACTTCACGGCGCGATAACCCCTGTTGAGAGTCGTTTGAGTTCAAAATCATGGTGAGTGAATACCTGGGCTGTTTGACGAGGAAAGATTGTCTTAAGCGTTGAGACTCGTTCGTTGGTTAGTTCGAAGGTGTAATGATTAGAAGCTTTGGAAGGAGAAGTAAAGCTCTCTGACTCTTTGATTGTACGTGATTAAAGGGTTGCGCTGCAACCACGATCTTATAAGTTATTGAAATTCAATTAGAATTTACCTACAGACTTATCCACAACCTCGGCCAGCTCTGTTGATTGAGAGTTGGGAATATGGAAATCATCAGCCTGCACCATAACTTTGATCAGACGCTTGTCCTGCTTATAGACATCCGGCCCATAGACCAGACGATTTTGATCATCCAGCCACATCGTCTGATAGACAATATAGACAGGAAATGGCTCGGCAGCAGATACCTCAACCGTATTCCCCCTGGCTATGACGGCCTCCATTTTGTCGTCAGTCCAGCCTTCGTTATCGGACAGCACAAAACGGGCAATATCCTCCGGGCGCGAAACCCTGACACAACCGGAACTCAAAGTACGCTCCGTTTTATTGAAATACTCGGGCGTATTGGTGTCATGCAGATAAATATCGAAGTCATTGGGCATCAGGACACGGATACGACCCAAGGCATTATTATCCCCTTGCGCCTGAACCATGCGGTAACGGTTCATATCGGCACGTGTAACGGCCATCCAATCGACCTCCAACGGATCAACTGTCCGACGATCCTTGCCTGTACCTTCAAAAATCTCGATACCCTTTTGGGTCAGATAGGTTGGGTCTTCCTGCAAACGCGGCAGGAAATCTTTCATCTTGATCCCCATCGGTACGGTCCAATTCGGATTAAAGCGAATACCCTTCACCTCAGATTTAAAAGCCTTCGTCTGGCGTTCGGGCTTGCCCACAATTACGGGCATTTCATATTTCACTTCACCATCATCCACAGCCCAAAGGGTCTGTGACGGAATATTGACCAGAATATAACGATCGGGTTTATCCTGATCCATCCAGCGCAAACGTTCCAGATTGGCGATAACCTGATGAATTTGATCCTTATGACTGCGATTCAACAACGCCAGAGTCTTAGGGCCCACTACGCCATCAGGTTCAAGATTATGCCTGCGCTGAAAGTCCATAACAGCTACCGCCGTTTCATCATCGTAGCGGCTTTCAGGACCGGCGTCCGGATCATAACTGACGCCCAGACGTTGCCGCAGGGCCGAAACACCCTTGCTGCTATCCCCCGGATAGAAAGTCGTCTTGCCCAGCTTGATGGGCAATATGGAATCATATTCCGCACTTTCACGGCTCAGACGGATCAGTTCCTCCTGCAAACGTTCATAAAGCTGATCCTGCGGAGCCAGATTTTCAAGAGCTTCCTGCGGATCATCTTTAGTAGCTACCGCCAGCAATATATCTTCATGGGACTGGGGCTGACGCCAGAATTTTGCATATTCATTGGCAGCCATCGCATTAATACGCATCCCTGTCATGTCACGGCCATAACGGGCCACAGCATCCGTCAGGAGTAATTCCAGTTCGAAATCATCCTTACCAGTCTGCTCCATCAGGGCGGAAATTTTATCAACGTGATAGTCTTGGGGATTAAGGCCATGGGTCCACGAATTTTTCAAAACAGAGAAAACATCGGCGGCCTTTTCAAGATTACTCTTGCTTCCCGTCCAAACCGGCTTGTGGTCCCTAGCCTCATAAAAAGCCTGAATGGCCGATCCGTCAGCAAGCTTGCGGTCGCCAAGGGCACCGTTTGCCAGAACCTGATTGTAAGAAGCATTCTTTAACAGGCTGTTTCCAAAGAATAAAACATTGGCGGGAACGGCAAATTGCCCCTGTGCCATGGCTGAATAACCGGCGGCACTGCACATCAGGCCCGCAGACAGCGCCACCGTCAGGAAAGTCTTCACTTTCCTATATGAACGATCCTGTTTGTTTTCCAGTTGCCGTGACATTTTAAAACCCGAATAGGATTCAAGACACCTATATTGTCGCGCCAAACGATTAAGAGATGATTAGCAAGGAAGGAAATCATGCGAATGCACGATTTTATCAACAGATTCTAATAGTTATTCGGCCTTTTTAAAAGATGAATTCTACTGAAATTTTCGATAAAGCGTACCATTTTTTCTTGCGCTCCAGCCTTATGTATTACATAAAACAAACAGACAAGACTTTTTCAGGACAGGAGCCGTCATGACACAATCATTAACAGACGCTACCCACGATAACGGCTTTCAAGAAGACGATGAATGGCCCTTCTACGGCTATCGTGCAAAACTAGAGCATGCAATAGAACAAACCAAAGACTCTGCCATAGGGATAGCCCGTCCTGATGGTGCCCTTTATGCTGGAAAATCCTACGGGACAGGAACCCCGCTCTACGTGAAACCCGCCTTAACCCTGACAGATAGCTGGCAAGCTGCCCAAGAGCAGAAGGAATTTACTCTGCCAACAGAAGATCAGCTGGAAGTCCTGTTCCAGAACCGCGCCAAGCTGGGTCTGTTCAAAGAAAATGCCCCTACCGTCTACCTGACGAGCGAGCAACTAAGCCAAGGCGGTATCTGGGCGTGGCAAGTATCCGAGGGCGGAAAAAAATTCACCAAGGGCGTTGTATCCGAAAACACCCCGGCCAAAATCATCCCTGTTCTTGCCTGACCAGCTATCCGGCAGCTAAAAAGTTCAAAGCAAAAACCCCGCCGACAGCGGGGTTTTGTTTATTTTCATTCCCCTTCTCAGGAGGAAGCCTTCTCATCCTGCTCGAACAGTATCTTGTTCAACTCACCCCTGAACTTTGAAGCATCGGCAATAAAAGGGACAACCGTTACACGGCTACCAGTTCCCGTGATCACGACACTGGCATAACCCAAAATCTGACCAATAATGGTGCGCGACAACTCAACGCTTTCCAGCTTTGTATAACGGAACTGGATGGTATCGAGGTTAATAATACCGTGACGAATGATAACCCGCTTGTCTGTAGCCGCCAGCAAGAGGAAGTATTTTGTCATATAGGCGATACCGAGCATGATCACACTGACCAGCATCAGAAATGCCCCCAAGGAGAACGCCTTGGTCATAACAATCACCGAGAGAACAAAAACCACAATACCCTTCCAGAAGATACCGGGGCTGATCGTAGCAACGCGCAAAACCTTTTCATCGGGCATCAGGATGGACTCCAGAGCCTCTAGACCCGTAGCTGTCGTACGCTCTTTACCAGCGGCAATCTTCTCAGGAAGCAGCGATTTCTTTGCTTCAGCAGCCTGCTTATTCTCTTTTGTCATGACACCCGTGCCTTCTCGATTGCGCGTCTAAATGCAATAGGATTTGATATAGGAGGCAAAATCACTTCGCCCACACCCATCCCGCGCACCATGATGCGTCCATAACCAAAAATACGCCCCAGAATTGATTGTAACACATTCACGCCCTCAATACGGTCTATACTCATTTCACCGACATAACGGGCCACCAATCCGCGCTTGAAAATCAGACGCATATTGGTGATGGCAATTTCTGTTGTGGCCTTGGCCACCATCATTGAGGCAAAGCGCATCACACCAAAGATAAAAACAAAAAACGCGAAGATACGAATACCGGGGTGAAGTTCCTGAACCTTGCCCAGCGCCGTTTCAGCAATGAACCCTGTCCAGTAATTTTCCTGAAAATACACCGCTGCTACAATGACAGCGATACAACCCAATATGCCCCAGAAAATGGCCAGCACCGCTTTGAGCGTATACATCCAATGGAAATATCCGATATGGATGATTTCCTCATCAGGACTCAAAGACTGCTGGACATAGAGCATATATTCTTAATCTCCCAACGAAATACCAAGGGCGCGGGCCGTATGCACCAGCGTACCATTGAGATCCACTTGTTGATAGGCCTTGATTGCATCTTCGATAGCCACATCAATAACCTGTCTATTAGACCATGCTACCATACGGCCGAATTTACCTTCGTTAATAAGGTCAACAGCCTTAACCCCGAAGGCTGAGGCCAGTAAACGGTCATTATACGTAGGCTGGCTACCCCTCTGGACGTGACCAAGAACCGTTACACGTGTCTCGGAACCGGTCATTTCGGCAATTTTATTACTCAAATACTGGCCAATACCCCCATAACGCTTTTCGCCACCGTGGTATTCCAGCTCTACCTTGCTGCCATCCTGGTTTTTGACAGCTTCGGAAACAACGATCAGGCCAAAATTGCGGCCACTATCCTTGACCTGCTTGATCTTCGCCGCCACAGCTTCAAGATTATAAGGAATTTCCGGAATCAGGATCACGTCCGCCCCACCCGCAATACCGGCAGCCAAGGCGATATGTCCGGCGTCGCGGCCCATCACTTCCAAAATCATGACGCGGTCATGACTGGCCGCCGTCGGTTGCAGACGATCCAGCGCTTCCGTTGCCACAGCAACAGCCGTATCAAAGCCGGTTGATGTTTCTGTCATCCCTATATCGTTATCGATGGTCTTGGGAATCCCCACCATCTTCAGCCCGCCTTGTGTAGCCAGCTTGTTCAGGATTGCAAAGCTGCCATCACCGCCAATACCGATAATGCCTTCAACATTCAAGGAACGGAAACCATCAATAATCTTGCCTGACAGATCTTTGGTTGAGCCATCAGCCATAGGAAACGCAAACGGATTGCCTTTGTTTGTTGTGCCCAGAATGGTGCCGCCCATACGCATCACATATGAGTCCATATCCTGCGGTGTGAGTACGCGATATTGCGCAGGGTCTTTCAACAAACCCGCTGTGCCATTTATCAGACCAATAGTTTCCCAACCCAGAAGGTGAGCACGGTGTACGGCAGCCCTGATCGCTGCATTAAGACCGGCACAATCGCCGCCGCTTGTTAAAATCGCAATCCGTTTCTTGGACATAATAAAAACCTCGTAAAGAAACACCCTCTAAAACAATACCCTATACATACACAATTTATGCTTACCAAACAACGGATTATCTGGTAGTGTTTTGGAGCATAAAATAGTTTCTATAATCACCAGAGGCATTCCGGATGGAAGACGAAGACGAACTGCGCGAGAAACTGGTTGAACTGAAATCAGAACACCAGGATCTGGATGACATCATTGATAAAATGATGGCCCATCAGCCTATCGACTTTATCCAGATGCAACGCCTGAAGAAACGTAAACTGGCCCTGAAGGATATGATCCAGAAACTTGAAAGCCAGTTGCTGCCGGATATCATCGCATGACTACGCCTCCCCTGATTGGTGTGATCATGGGGTCCCAGTCCGATTGGGAAACCATGCAGCATGCCGTAGAAATTCTGAAATCATTCAACATCCCGCATGAAGTCAAAATTGTTTCAGCCCACCGCACACCTGACCGCCTTCATGAATATGCCCAGACCGCCAGGCAACGCGGTCTGAAGGTTGTTATTGCCGGCGCCGGTGGGGCGGCACACTTGCCGGGCATGGTCGCAAGCCTGACCCCTTTGCCCGTCTTGGGGGTGCCAATTGAAAGCAAAATGCTTAAAGGGCTGGATAGCCTTTTATCGATTGTTCAAATGCCCGCCGGCATTCCTGTTGGAACACTGGCCATCGGTCAGGCAGGCGCCAAAAATGCGGCGCTGATGGCTGTATCCATTCTCTCGCTCTCGGACAGCTCTTTGGCCACACAGCTCGATGAATTCAGACGCACCCAGACAGAAGCTGTCGCGGACACCCCGCAATGAAGGTCGAAAGTAAAACCATCGGCATTTTGGGCGGCGGACAATTAGGCCGCATGAGCGTTCTGGCGGCCGCCCGCTTGGGTATGAAATGCCATATCTATTGCCCCGAAATTGATAGCCCCGCCTCTCAGGTTGCAGCGCTGACCATCAATGGCGACTATGATGACAAAAAGAAACTGGCCGAGTTTGCCGCCGGTGTAGATGTCATTTCTTATGAGTTTGAAAATATTCCCGTTGAGGCCGTGCGCTATTTGCAAAAGCTCAAACCTGTATTCCCTGATGATCGTCTGCTGGAGATTGCCCAGCACAGACCCACCGAGAAAAAGTTCCTGAATGATATTGGCATATCGACAGCGCGCTGGGGTGTGGCCCAAAAAGCATCCGATATTGATACTGTTATGGCCGATATGAAGGTTGCCCATTGCATCCTGAAAACAACACGTTTTGGTTACGATGGCAAAGGACAGATGAAATTTGTCCATGGCGATAACGCCAAGGAGGCCTGGAAGAAGCTCGGCGGGCAGGAACTGATCGTTGAAGAGATGCTGGACTTTGCCTGCGAGATTTCAACGATTATCGCTCGTGACAAGCTGGGACAAACGGCGATCTATGGCCCCGTGCTGAATGAGCATCGCAATCATATTCTGGCCAAAAGCACCGTCCCCGCCCCCATCCCCGAAGAAATGGGTGAAAAGGCCCGCGCCATTACGCGTCTGCTGGCTGATGCCGTTGATCTGGTGGGAGTACTGGCGCTTGAGATGTTTATCACGCGTGATGGCCATTTACTCGCGAATGAAATAGCCCCCCGCACCCATAATTCCGGTCACTGGACCATTGATGCCTGCGCCGTATCACAGTTTGAGCAACACGTCAGAACAATAGCGGGAATGCCCGTGGGAACCCCCGCCCGCCATTCCGATGCCGTTATGTTTAACCTGATCGGGATGGACGCCCACAGACCCCATCAATGGCTTGAAAAGAAGAACGCCTGCCTCCATCTTTATGGTAAAGACGAGATCAAGGAAGGCCGTAAAATGGGACACGTCACCATTCTGGCGGATAAACCATAGATAGACCTTTGAATACTTTACCCAATCCTTGGTGAATGCTAGCTTCTGTGTGGTTAATGACAAAGAAAGAACAAACCGCCAAATGAAGTCTGTCATATTTTTTTCAGCTTTTTGCCTGTCGCTGGGACTGCCGCAAATAGCCAACGCGAATGCAGAAAAATTCCTGACCGAAGAAAGCGTGATGGCGGTTCTTCAGCAATCCGCCACGGCTCCTACACTGGAATTTGCCGATTACGAGGCTTTTGTCCGCAACACAACACACAAAACCTATGTTGGTAAAATGAATGTGACCGTAACCCGCGATGGTGAAACAAAACCGTCTTCCTCTCAAACCCATGGTTATAACGAAATCATCAACGGCACACGCCATGCTTATGATAGCGTACAGAATGCCTATATCGAGCAATCCGTCCACGAAATCAAACTGACCCCTGATGCTCAAAAGGCGACGGTCGTCCACGATCTTCTGGTGGAGGACCAGCGCATGAATCCCGAAGATGTTGACGCTGCCCCGATCATGAGTGATTCATACACCAAATGTCAGGATGATTTCATTTTTACGCCCGGCATAGGACCTCAAATTATCAGGTCGGATTGCACCATGAACGTAACCTTCAAATAGACAAAACGTTTTTTAAAAATAGACTTTGGGACCATAAAAGGGAAAATATATGACCGCTACTTCCTTGCGCACAACCACTACAGGACACGCCATGTCAGACGAATACCGTACAGAAACAGATTCCTTCGGTGAAATTCAGGTTCCCGCCGACAGTTACTGGGGTGCCCAGACGCAGCGCAGCCTGCAAAACTTTAAAATCGGCGAAGAGCGTATGCCCAAGCCGCTGGTGCGGGCTTTGGGTATCCAGAAGAAAGCTTCTGCCCTCGCCAACATGGATCTCAAGGCTCTTGATCTCAAAATTGGGCAGGCCATCGTGCAAGCGGCTGATGAAATTCTGGACGGTACACTGGCCGACCAATTCCCGCTGGTGGTATGGCAGACAGGTTCCGGTACGCAAACCAATATGAATGCCAACGAAGTGATTTCAAACCGCGCAATCGAAATCATGGGCGGCACACGCGGCAGCAAAAGCCCCGTACATCCGAATGACCACGTCAATATGGGCCAATCATCAAACGATAGCTTCCCGACGGTCATGCACATTGCCACCGCCGAGCAAATTCATCATGAACTGATCCCTGCGCTTGAGCATTTGCATTCAGCATTGGCGGATAAATCAGAAGCATTCATGGATATCGTCAAAATTGGCCGTACCCACCTGCAAGATGCTACGCCTATTACGCTGGGTCAGGAATTCTCGGGCTATGCCAAGCAGATTGAATTCGGCATCGCCCGCATGAAAACCGTTATGCCCCGGCTGATGCAACTGGCACAGGGCGGCACAGCCGTAGGCACAGGCATCAACTGCAAGACAGGCTTTGCCGATAAATTTGCCGGATATGTTGCCCAGATCACCGACCTCCCCTTCGTAAGCGCCGAGAATAAGTTCGAAGCTCTGGCCTCTCACGATACGATGGTCGAGGTTTCTGGCAGCCTCAACGTTCTCGCAACATCCCTGATGAAAATCGCCAACGATATCCGCTTGCTTGGCTCAGGGCCACGTTGCGGTATCGGGGAAATCAGCCTGCCCGAAAATGAACCGGGCTCATCGATTATGCCGGGCAAGGTTAACCCGACACAATCCGAAGCCATGACCATGGTTTGCGCCCAGGTGATGGGCAACCATGTCAGCGTAACGGTTGCGGGCAGCAACGGCCATTTTGAACTGAACGTATTCAAACCCGTGATCATTTTTAACGTGCTTCAATCCATCCGTTTGCTGGCCGATGCCTGCAACAGCTTTACCGATAACTGCGTTGTCGGTATTGAGCCCAATACAGACCGCATTAACAAACTGCTTTACGAAAGCCTGATGCTGGTAACAGCTCTCAATCCGTATATAGGCTATGACAATGCCGCCAAAATTGCCAAGAAGGCCCATGCCGAAGGCACCACATTGAAGGAAGCCGGTATGGCTTTGGGCCTGCTCACAGAAGCCCAATTCGATGAATGGGTTAAACCCGAAGATATGATTAAAACCAAAGACTGATTATAAAATGAAAAAACGCTCAATCAAAATCTCAGGCCATTCCACCAGCATTAGTCTGGAAGAACCGTTCTGGATTGTTCTTAAGCAACTGGCCGATGAGCAGGAAACTTCACTCAACGCCCTTGTTGAGCAAGTCGACAAGGAAAGAAGTGAGGACAACCTCTCAAGTGCCTTGCGCCTTTACGTTCTATCCGAGTTGCAAAAGCGCCTCTTTGCGCTTACTGATCCATCAGGTTTTGAATTAGACCTTGAATAGGATCTGCTTCCGCTCCTGATGACTCAGGTGTTTCCGGAGCAGCTTGCTCACGGGGAACATCATTGGTTGCCCCTGACCCCTGCGCATTATCCTGCACTGGTACTGTTTGAGTCTTTGGCGCCAATTGCTGCTGGATTATATTCTGCAATAAATCTCTTGGCTTTATAGTCTCTGTGGCTGGCGCTTCCCCTGTGGATAACGGATCTTGTCCATCCGGAGCCGTCGTGGTCGTGCCTGTCGGCGATCCCATAGCCCCTGAAGTGTCCCCACCCAGAGACTTGATCAGTGCATCACCAATTGCCTTCTTAATCTGCCCACCGACATAACTTTCCAGTGCACTTTTGCCTACGGCCTTACCAGGATTATCAAGCGGTCCCCTGAAACTGACCTTCAAGGGCGGCGCATCGGCAGGCTCTACCAACATAACGGTATTCTCGAGATCCATCGTCCAAAGAGCGAGATTAACTTTACCTGTTGTGTTAACAGTAGCCTCCGGCCCCACCATCTGGAATTTGTCAAAATTGATGACACCCTCATTGATGGAAAACTGTCCTTCCATGATATCGAAAGATGTTTGCCCACCAGCCATAGATGTATCCAAAAGCGCCACAACGTTTTCTGTCATGCTGCTTGATGGCTGCGCCAGAGTTCTTGAAACGCGGGCAAGATCAAAACCTTCGAATACTAATGACTGTCCAGCCGTTTGACCTTTACCCTGCAGACTGAAAATCATGGCTGCCGGACTAACGCCTTTGGCCTCTACATTGGCATCAAAATCAATCACACCCTTGGTCTTGACAAGGCGTGCGCCACTAAAAGAAGAAACAAAGGATTCAAGCGAGACCTGCTTAAACCCCACACCCCCTGAAACTACAACAGGATCACGGCTTGCGACAGGTGCCGTGGCTATCAAATGCGCCATCATAGAGCCGCCATAGACATCACCCGTTATACGGGGAATATCCATCACTGCATTTTCAAGCTTTCCCTGAATGACAGCGTTCTCCAATTGCCAATTTTGCCATGACAATTTATTGGCCGAAAGCTTGATATCCGCATCATAGCGACGCATCCAGTCAACATTCAGGGCATTACGGGACCAACGCACATTGTCATTTGCTGCAACTTTTGTAGAACCTTTATTGCCCTTCTCTACACCCAGAAGATCACTCAGCGCCAAGTCTTTGGCAATAATATCCGCATTCAGTCTGGGTTTTGTGGCGCTGGCATCAAATGACACCTGCCCCGTAATCACGGAAGGCCCTATAGTGGCCTGAAAATCTTTAAAGGCGTAAGCCTTATCCTGACGGTTAATGCTGGCATAAACATCAAGATTTTTACTGATGGCCACACTGCTTTTAAAGTCAGGATTAAAAATCCGTGCCAATTCCACAAAACTCGGGTGACGCAGCCTAAAGGTTAAATCACCTATTTGAGGAACATTCATCAGGTCGGTTACAGTACCTGATGTTTCCAATGTTCCTTTAAGCGCTTTTGCGTTTGCTACAAACGCCAAATTATCCGCCTGCCCCTTAAACTCGGCAAGAATCTCGGATGCTCCCATATTACGCGGCACGCTTTTTGTATCCACTTTCAAAAGCTGCAATGTCTTTTCTGTATCGACAAGCTTGCCTTGCATGGTCAGGTCCACATCATTCAAAGCCGTAATATCTCCAACGCTTCCTGCCAGAGACAATTTATCACCCAAGGACGAAGTTAACCCTGCCGACTGGATATTCAGCGCCTTACCTGTTAATTGGGCTGTCAGATGAACCTGATCATAAACCTTCCCCTGCACTGTCAAAGAAGAAACCGAGAAATTGGCATCAAGATCCATCGGCAAGCTCAATTTTTTTGCCAGATCGGCAATAGCGGCTTTCTTGTTTTGCTGATCCGGCGCTGTCTCTACAGCATTCTTTTCAGCAGGCTTCAGCCTCTTCATCCAATCATCATAATCAAGCACAGACGAGGACGCGGAAATTTTTAAAAGATCACGTTGCCCCTGTCCGCGCCTGCTATATTTACCATCTAAAGAAATATCGGTTGCGAGAGCCGAGACCTTTACATTTTTGAATTCCGCCTCACGAGGAGTAATAGAAAAATTGAACTTCGAAGAAGCCGATGACGTCAAAACCCCACCCAGGCTTTTAATCGTTTTCTCATCAAAAAAAGCCTTCATCAGGCCCGCAGGCACAGCAGAGGAAAATGTGCCCTCCAGCGTGAGCTTTGGGTCAGACCATATCATGCTGCCGGTTTCTGCTTTTGATGACGACACCGGCGTCAGTGTATAAACCAATTCCGTCTTGCCTTGACCGGCTGTAACAGCTGCCAACTTACCGGAAACAGATTTCTCACCCAGCTGTACCGAGAAGGAAACATCCGAAAGATCGGCAGCCTTGTATGTCAATTTCTTGGCTTGTACGTCCAGAGCCAAGGCGATACCCGAAGGAACACTGATATTATCAGGCAGGAATGTTTTGGATTTTTCCTTGGCAACAGGAACAAAACTCTCAAGCGCAAAACCTTCTTGTGTTTTCAGCGACACTTCAATACCCACAGGCTTGCCGCCAGCCTTACTGATATTCTTTACCAGCATTTGGCCCTGCCCCTGCATCTTGCCCAAAGAGACAGACATATTTTTATATTCGATACTATCAGCCTGATAGGTCAGCAATCCGCTAGCCTGCGCTGGCCCATTAAAGGCAGCCCCCATGGATGCGGCACTCTTATTCATCAGTTGCAACAAATTAGATGATTTGGCTGTCAATTCACCCTGAAGCTCCGGCGCGGATTGAAAATCGCCTACTCCCGAATATGACAGGAAAATTTGACCGTCTGCTGTCTGCAAGGTTAACTGCAGGGGAATTGCGGCTTTATCGGCTGCAATCTTTCCTGATTTAAAAACAACATCAAAGTTTTTTCCTGCATAAGCTGTTTTGCCGGATACAGTGAAAGGACCAAAAAGACTGTCGGCCTTGATATCTAGGTTAATATCCGAAATCTCTGTTTTGCTTTTCTTTTTTAAATCAGTATATGAGATACGTCCCTTAATAACTCTTACATCATTCAAGCTGACAGCATTACCAAGCGCAGAAGCAAGATCGCCTTTTGGCTCTGCCGGAACGGCTTTACCCAAAGCAATTTTTTCCTCAAGCGCTTTTGTCATCCATAAGAGCTTGCCATCCTCCTGTTTGGTCAGATTGAATGATGGCTCATGCAGTTCGATATGCCTGATAACGATCTTCTTCTCAAGCAACGGCAGCGGTTCAACTGTTATTGTAACCTTTTGCAAAGACACCAGAGGAGATACATCCGCATTCTCCGGCATACTGACGCTGAGCTTTTCCAGCTTCAACCTTGGCGACGGAACCAAAGCAAATTCGATGGGGCCATCGAGCTTGTAATCATGGCCCGTCAGGTCATGCAGCCTGCCAATAATCTCCGGCTTATATTTATTCCAGTCAATAAAGCCGGGACCGAGGATCAAACCACCTACGGACAGTACCAAAAGCAAAAAAACAATCGAAATGATCTTTTTCACGGAAAAAGCCTCACAGCTACGCTCACAAGGGAAAATAAAAATTCTGTACTACTTATATACGTCAGTGTGGCTTAACTATGAAGGGGATGAGGCCAAAATATCCCAATATCATTGGGATAAAGCCTGTTTTCAGGACAACTCATACCGCTTGCGGAAATCCTCAACCGCCTGAAGGAAGGTCTCCATCGCAGGCAACACCTGATTTTCCAGACTCTTTTTCTGAACGGCCGGCAGGGAATCATGGATTTGCTGGTAAAAAGCATTCAGAAGCGGCGACAGCTCCTCGACATCAACAGATTTTCTTGCCAAAACCTTATTGGAGTTAGACAGACGCTTCATGAGCATCTGAACAAGAGCCCTGACAGTCGGATCGCTCTTATTGAGTTTTTCCTGCAAAACTTCCCGTGTGATGGTAATCAGATTGCAGTCCGTTGTTGCCTGCACCGAGGCTGTACGGGTGGTGTCACTGACCAAGGCCATTTCACCGACAATCTGGCCCGGCCCCATGCGGGCAAGTTCGACACGCTTGCCGCCATTCTCCGTGAAAACCACCACTTCACCGGACTGGATCAGGAAAGCAGAAACCCCCATTTCCCCCTGATAGATGATAGTTTCACCTTTGGTAAAAGCCCGCCGCTCGAGAACGCCTGTGTCCGTCATCAATCAGCCTTAGACCATATGCTGGCCGCCATTGGCGGATAATGTTGAACCGGTGATATAGCTGGCCTTTTCAGAGGCCAGAAAGACAACAGCATCAGCAATTTCTTCCGGTGTGCCCAAACGGCCAACAGGGATTTGCTTGACGATCGAATCCAGAATTTCCGGTTTCATTTTGCCTGTCATTTCTGTTCTGATGTAACCGGGGCAAACCGCATTGACAGTAATACCTTTGGCCGCACTTTCCATGGCAAGCGCCTTGGTAAAACCCAGCATACCTGCTTTGGCAGCGGAATAGTTTGTCTGGCCGAACTGGCCCTTCTGGCCGTTGACCGAACTGATATTGATGATGCGACCAAAGCCGCGTTCGCGCATGCCATTTATCACCGAACGGCACATATAAAAACAGGACGCCAGATTGGTATCGATCACATCGTGCCATGCGTCCGGTGTCATTTTATGCAGCATGCCGTCATTGGTTTTGCCGGCATTGTTCACCAGAACACTGATCGGTCCCAATTCCTGTTCAATCTTGGCACACACATCCTGACAAGCGGTGAAGTCGCTGACATCAGCCTTATAAATCGCGGCCCCTGTCTGGGCTGCGCATTGCCGGGCGGCTTCTTCGTTACCATGATAGATCGCTGCGACCTTGTATCCTTCACGGACAAAGGCCGCCGTAATATCATGGCCAATTCCTCTGGTTCCCCCTGTAATCACCGCTACTTTAGTCATCAATATCCCTTCCTATAAAATTTCTCAAAAATAAATCAGGCAACCGCTTTCAAATCCATCGAGCGATCACGCTCAACGCACATCGCAATACCCATACCGCCGCCAATACACAAGGTTGCCAGACCCTTGGAAACATCGCGGCGCGCCATTTCATGCAACAGAGTTACAAGAACGCGCGTACCCGAAGCCCCGATCGGATGGCCGAGGGCAATCGCCCCGCCATTCACATTGACCTTGGACGCATCAAGCCCGAGCTCTTTCATCACACAGCAAGCCTGCGCCGCAAAGGCTTCGTTTGATTCAACCAGATCGAGGTCTTTCACGCTCCAGCCCGCTTTTTCAAGCGCCTTTTGAGAGGCAGGAACAGGCCCCGTCCCCATGATCGCCGGATCAACACCGGCGGTTGCCCATGAACGAATGGTTGCCAGCACTTTTAATCCGCGCTTTTGGGCTTCGCTGGCGCGCATCAGCACAACTGCCGCTGCACCATCATTGATGCCGGACGCATTTGCTGCTGTAACAGTGCCATCGGGTTTAAAGGCAGGGCGCAATTTGGCCAATCCCTCGGCTGTTACACCTGCACGCGGGAATTCATCATTCTCGAAAACAATTTCTTCTTTTTTGCTTTTGATTTTTACCGGCACAATTTCGGATTTGAATTTGCCATCGCCGATAGCCTTCTCTGCCTTTTGCTGGGAAGAGGCCGCGAACTGGTCCTGATCCTGACGGGTGATCTGATAGCGTTCGGCAACGTTTTCTGCCGTAATGCCC
Organism: Micavibrio sp.; assembly: GCA_046294845.1. GTDB lineage: Bacteria > Pseudomonadota > Alphaproteobacteria > Micavibrionales > Micavibrionaceae > Micavibrio_C. The sequence goes on from JBKBNU010000001.1 coordinate 1,931,478, forward strand.
ATGTGATAGCCATTGAACGCATCCCACAGGCCGTCCTTGATCATCGTATCAATGAAATCGGCATTACCCATTTTTGTTCCGTTGCGCAGATGCAGGCAGTGCGGGGAGAGGCTCATATTTTCCTGACCACCAGCAACTACCACTTTTGCATCATCATTGGCTATCGCTTGCAAGCCGAGCGCAACCGTACGCAAACCCGAACCACAAACCTGATTGATGGTCATGGCTGTTCTGTCTTGCGGAATACCGGCAAGCATCGCCGCCTGGCGTGCAGGATTTTGCCCCTGCCCTGTTGTCAGAACCTGACCCATGATCACTTCGTCAACGTCATCACCTTTGATGCCGGCATCCTGCATCACGCTTTGGATGACTGTCGCCCCCAATTCATGCGCAGGCACATTTGCAAGCGCCCCGTTAAAGGAACCGATCGCTGTACGTTTGGCAGCAACAATCACAATAGGATCTTGGGTCATCAGATATCTCCTTGGGAAAGCCTTGAGGTCCGGCCCATTATTGCCAGAAAATAAGGTATTGCAAGGGATTCAAGGAGTCGCATGCGTTTTTACAGGCGGGTCTTTTTAAGTAACACGCAAGCCCCTGCATGCTGCTATGCAGCAATCCATTCGAGCAGCGGCTTCCAAACATTCTCAACCGCCCGCCTGCTCGTCATCATACCTATGTGACCGCAGTCAGTTTCAAGTGTTGTCACCTTCGGCAATATACGCGCCAAGGCATGGGAACCCTCACACGGTACAAGGCGATCAGTAGCAGACGCCACCACCAGTGCCGGAATATCCAGTCGTGCAGGGTCAATCACTTGATCCTCGACAATCCATTTCTTATGGCAAGGCCTATTCTCACCATACCATTCGACAATACAGGTGCGGGCAATCGCCGCTGGCAAATCCACCCCGTCATTAAGCCAGTCTTCCAAGGCCACAAACAAGCGGGCCTGATCGCTGTCCTGCTCGATATTCTTGAAATCAACAAACTTATGAATATTCTTCTCGGCATTCACCGTGGCAAAAACCGATTGTATCCAGTTGCTTGGAAGCCCCTTGCCGTTTTCGGTCATCTGCAAGGCCGAAGGCGTTCCCATCATGATTTGATTCTGTAAACGGCAATCACCGGCGTGGAAATCCCACGGGCTCGCCAGATAGATAATCTTTTCCAATCCTGCGGGTTGGAAATGGGCGGCGCCTGCCAATAAGGTTCCCCCCATGCAATAGCCCAAGGCCTGATAGCTTCCGGTTTTTTCATTGATAAATGAAAGGCATGGCAGGAGTTTTTTAAGCAAGACATCATCAACGGATGCTTGATCCGGATCATTAACCGGATTACCCCAATCCAGAATATAGACATCAATCCCCTGCGCCACCAACCAGTGCGCAAAGGATCTTTCGGGCAGCAGATCCAGAATAACCGAACGATTGATCATGGAGGGAACCAGAAGCAGATGGTGCTTACCACCTGCTGGCAGATGGCGGAGCGTGACCTCACCGCTTTGCCATATTACATTTCTTTGCTCCTCAGCCCTTTTGAAGGGATGGGAAAGGTACAGCTTCAATCCCTCGACCATGGCCAGATGCTGGGCTGAATCTGCTGACGTCATCCCCGCCAGTGTCAGAAAGACCGGCAGCGGTCTTACACCACGGCGGCTCCCCCCAAGCTCATTTACCAGAAATCCCTGTTGATCCATGAGGGGCACTATACGGGATAGAACCGTCCGCTTCTACAGAATCTCTTTGCCTGTCGCGTTTTTTGTGCATAATGGCAAGCATTTCCAAGACGTTCTTGCAACGATTTGAAACAACACAGGGGCCGCTATGACAAGTGCAAAACCAAAGTCGGATAAACCAACAGTGATCAAGAAATATGCGAACCGTCGTTTGTACGATACGGGCCGCAGCAGCTACGTCACTCTGGATGACCTTTGCACCATGGTAAAAGAAAACCGTGACTTCGTTGTTTATGACGCCAAGTCAGGCGAAGACCTGACCCGCTCCGTACTGACACAAATCATCGTTGATCAGGAATCAAAGGGCCACAACATGCTGCCCACAAACTTCCTGCGCCAGTTCATCGGCTTCTATGGTGACAGCCTGCAAAATCTGGTTCCGAACTATCTGGAACAAAGCTTCGAAGCTTTCACCAAAAATCAGGAACAGTTCCGCGAACAGGTTGGCAAGTCTATGGGAGGTATGAGCAATCCTATGGGGCTCAATCCGGCATCAGCAATGTCCGCTATGGAAGACCTGACCCGCAAAAACATGGAAATGTTCGAAACAGCCATGAAAGCCTGGACCCCGTTTATGGGCCCCACAATGGCGAAAAATGCGGAAGAACGCATGACAGAGCTGAAAAAGAACATTGCTACCATGCAAACGGAACTCAACAAACTGATGACCGGTGGCGGCAACCGTTCCTGATTTTTAAAGATCAGCCACGAACCAGCGCGACAATCTCTTCGTTCAAATCTTCTTCAAAATCGGCAGTAGCCGTGATCTTGGCGTTGCCGAGTGATGTTGAATTGTCCATGATGATCCGGCGGTGCGTATGTTCCTTCGGTAACCAGACACGCTCCACCTGCGGGAAGCCATAAACATAGCCCTGAATATAATCGATACCATCACGGGCCAGCATATCGGCCTCGCCCATGGTTTCGGCACCCTCGCCGACGGTTTCAACATTCACGCCATCGGCCAGAGATTGTAATGTCTGGATAAACAGACGGTTGGTATCTTCGCCAATGCCCCGCACAAATGATTTATCGATTTTGACGATATCCAGATCAAGATCCTTAAGCTGGGTAAAGGCCGTGTAACCGGCACCAAAATCATCAAGGGCAATCTTGCAGCCCAGATCGCGTAATGCATTCGTAACCATCGTAATTCGTTCCGGATCATCAATCACGGCGCTTTCGGTAATTTCGATCACCAGACGCCTGGCAACACTCGGGTTATCACGCAGCGCCATCACCAGCCCCCGCAACCAGTTGCGGTTCATCAGCGTCGCAGGCGACACATTCACAGACAATTTCAAATGCGGGAACAGCGAGAGCTCGTTAATAGCTGTCCGCAAAGCAAACTGGTCCACCAGACGACTTAGGCCCAGTTTTTCAATAGCCGGATAAAAATTGCCAGCAGACTGCATCTTGCCGTTTTCATCAATCAAACGGATCAGACATTCATGGAACGATACTTCACGATCACTGGCGTTAATGATCGGTTGGAAAGCGAGCTTTACCCTGTTTTCGCGCAAGGCCTGCAGGAAGCGATCACCCGAGGTCAGCAGGAAATGATTATCCTGTGCCTTGTCGGCAGCATCTACATAAGAAACATAACATCCCCGCCCCTGATCCTTGGCAGAGCGCATAGCAAGCTCGGCTTTCACCAGAATACTGGCAGGGTCTGCCTTCTGTGCCGGATTAAGAAGAATGCCGCCGATAGAAACACTGACCCCGACGGGACCACGACTACCTTGCAGCGGTCTATCATGAAAATTATTCAGGACATATTTGGCAACCGCCGCCATTTCATTATGGGGAGCCGAGGGGAACAGCATGGCAAACACATCACCATCAATACGATGCATAGAGCCGTTTTGTCCTACAATCTGCCCCAAACGCTGGGAAATTTTCTCAAGGATTTCATCCGTATAGCGCGGCCCATAGGCTTCGTTATACATCGAGATACGATCAACACCGACAGAAAGCAAATAGCCTTGGGATGTATTACCCTCGCCCGTGCTGCATTGACGTTCCTGCCATTCGTCCATTTTTTGCATTACGGCGATACGACCATAATGACTTAAGCCACGATCAGGGCGCACCACTTCCGATGAGTACCCCTGAACCGATGGAGAGTTTGTTATCTTTGTCTCGGCTTTATGTTCGATAATACGGATCATACCGTTTACGATCATTCCTTTCAGAGGATCGTGCTGTAATGTTGCCGTTTCTTCAACATCAAGCTGCATGCCGTTGGCACGCCGGATTTTATAAACAATTTTGCACTCGGGCAGAGCATCACCGACAGGCGTCTTTTGCATCAGGTCATGCAGAGCTTTCATTCTTACAGGCAGGAATTGAGGATTGAGTGTTTTTTGAAATGATGGCGTGTCACCCGGCAATTCGGCACCAAGAACGCCAAATAAACCCGCAGCATTTCCCGCCCATTCGAACTGATCCTCTGCCGGATACCAGATATAGGCGGAGAGCCCTTTTTCCGACAGCAACGAAGACATATGTCTGAACCAGACATCACTCATTAGAAGTACCCTATTCCCCAATACGACGAGAGGCGCAGTACCTCTACCCTATATTCGATTATAGATTTCAGGAGGTTACCAACTCCTTTACAATTTAAATAAAATTTTAGATAAATGTTTTATTAAATAAAAAGTAAACAAAAACAGGCCCTTGCGGGGCCCATCTTCTTAATAGATCATAAAAGGGAAAGCTTATTGAACCGTCTTGGCTGTCACAATGCTGGCCAAAACGCGGTCTCGCGCTTCCATAGCAAGGTCCATCGTATCAACGCCCGCTTCATGGGCCACGACTGTAAACAGGCCATCCTGACCATAGAAAGCCAGTGAAGCCGAAGCCCCTGCCCCGTCAGCACCAATACAGGCAATCTCATACGAAGCCACCTGAATAGAGCTTGCCTCCTCTACAGGAACAGGCGAAGCAGCAAAATCACCACCACATCTTGATTTTGTTTTATCGAGATATTGATTGATCATTGACGAGAATTGCTCCGGACGCGCCATCGGCTTTTGTTCGGCGCTGCCAAACAGACCCGAAGCATCCCAGCTATAAGCAACGAAATCGGCGCCCGAGGCATCATCAACCTTTGCCACATCACCTGTCAGAGACAAACCAGCCTGACGCAAGATACCTGACAGAGCATCAGCTGTTACAAACTGGGTCGAAGAGGTTTTTACAGACGGGGAAGCAATTCCGGCGGCAGCGGCGACAGGAGCCACAACTGCCTTTGTTGAAACAAAGGCATCATCAGCAACAGCCGAGCGCGGTGCCAAAGACACAGGCTTGCCATACGAGCTTTCATCTTCCGGCGTCGACACATAACCAGCTACACGTTCATATTCTTGCTGTACCGGATCAGCCTTTACATCAACAACTTGCGGACGCATTGCCACAACGTCACGGGAGGGGACATAACCGGCAGCAGGCTGAACAGACTCAGCAAGTTTTTGTTCGAGTGAAGCCTTCTCGGATTCCAGCATCGCGATTTTACGGGTCAGCTCATCACGTTCAAAATCTGCCCCTGCCCCTGCCTGTGCCGCAGCCTTGGCAGCAGCTACTTCATCCTGTAAAGAAGCAATTTGTTGCTGGTATCCGGAAATCTTCTCACTGACTTCCGTATCCTTGCGGGCCACTTCCGCCTTGGCACTGACAACTTCAGCTTCCAGCGACATCAGCTTGCTAATCTGCTCTTGTGTAGCAATCTCGGGATCGAACAGCATGTATTCAATCTCTTTTTTCTCGGCTGTGCAGCGGGAACGCGCCTGCTCCAGTTGTATACCCAGACGGCGAACTTCACGCTCTGCTTCATTAAAGCGGCGTGTTGCCTGCTCAAGATTCCAGTCAGAACTGGACAGCTTCAGTAAACCATCTTCCTTGCCTGCGCTAATATCCTCGATTTGCTTTCTCAAACTATCACGCTCGGACTCAACAGATTTCAACTGTGACTCGACCGATTTCAATTGTGAAAGAGAAATGTTTCCTTCTGAAGTCACAGCACCCAGACTATCCTGAGCCATCTGTGATTGCTCCTGGGCACGCTTCAGATCGGACTGGAGTGTAGAATTCTGGGCTACCAGATCATCAATGCGGGACTGCAAGCGAACAATCGTAGCTGTATCATTGGCAACTTTGGCAGCATCGCTATCCTTCGCGCCCTTTACAGCCATTTCCATTTCAATCATCGCTGTTTTTTGGGCAGCAATATCGGCTTTCAAGCGGCTGTTTTCTTCTTTCAGAGCGCTCAACTCCGCCTGCTGTGCGTGATCGATTGCCGGAGCCTCACATGCTACAGGCGCGGGTGTAGGCACCGCTGCTTTTTGGGCGGCCGATGTCATGCTGCGGGCATCTGCCAACTGGTACTTCAGATTGCTGTTTTCCTGTTCCAGCAATCTGACTTTTTCCATGGTCTCTGACACCTGGCTGCTATCAGCACTTTCTTTCATAAAGCGATCTTCATATTCACGGCGTTCGCGCTCAAGAGCACCACGCAGACGCATATTTTCTTCTTTCAGAGCCTCAAGCTCCGAGAGGTTTTCTTGTCCCGGAACAGAAGATGCCACCGGCACAGCTTTTGGCCCTGTTCCGGTGACAGGAGCAGCAAGAATGGATTCCGGTGCAGGCGCACTATCACCGCCGGCGGCAGGTTCAACCATGCTACCCAGACAGCCGTCCAGATCCTGATAACCTTTACCCATGTCGGGCAGGTTGAAGTCATATCGCAAACCGGCCACATCAACACTCAGGACACCTGACTGTTTCAGTGCCTGATGGAATGCTTCATCCTGTCCCAAGCGAATAACCATGGCCTTATCTGAAACAGGCGTAACCTCGAAAGCCCTTGTTTCAGCGGCATCAGGAGCCAGCGTCACGTAGTAGCTTTGCCCTTTGGCCAGCGTATTCGGCTGGAAATCAAAAGTGACAGACGTTTCGTTTTTTGTATTACGAGCAAACGTCATGATGACATTCTCGCCAAATCGTCTTGCCATCGTGCAATAAGGCACTTTGCCCTCTGCTTTCGCGGCAACACGGGATACAGCCCAATCACCTTGCGGAGAGTATGCAACATTCTGCGCTGCTTGTACGGCTGTCGGTGACACCGAAATAATCAAAGCTGCTGCAAGAGCAGTTGAGAGAAGAGAGGTACGAATGCGCATCATCATGCTCCGGAATAAAGTCTTGAAAATCCCTGTTTTCGCCCTGCCCGTTCATGGGCCCCCAAAGGCGAATCCGAGCCTTATAAGAGCTCGTGACCCTGCAAGAATACATGGCTTCTTCTGGAAAGCAAAGACGCTATTACACTTAATTAACGACTAAAAAATCAGGGAGCGATGATCGGCGCATAATTGACAGTTTCCACAGGCTTATCCACAGGCTGAACTTCCTGAATAACCAGTGTCTTATGTCCAGTACTGGGGCTTACATAAAGATTACCCACAGGACGCAGCTGACCTTGGGGGAATAGCCCCAAAACAGCCTGCACACCCTCTTCGAACGTACCCTCCAGAACAAGAGACTCAGGAACGCTAAAGGATGACGGTGATTTCCATATAATTTCAGCGCCAGCGCTCTTGGCCCATACCTCGAGAACCCCCTGCAAACCACCGCCCTTCATAACACGCCATCTCATTTTCTGGCCGGCTACCATCCGGGTTGGTGACAGCGTTGCTGACGGGATCATGATGTCGCGCGGCTTGGCTTCCGGCACCTTGGCTATTTCTGCGGGAACAGCAGCGGGCTTCTCTGCAGAAGGCTCTTCCGGCAGCGCATTGCCTTCATCACCCGATGAAGCGGAAATTTCATGGAGCTCTTTCAGGTCTTCCTTATCCAGAGTTTTGATACCGGCTATATCCGATTCGGGTAGATCTTCAACAGAAGCCTGATCTTCTTCCCGAGGCGCCTCTTCGCTAGCCGCCTGACTACTATCCTCACCGGGCGCAGTAAAACATTGCTCAAGACGTTTCAAAGCTTGCGGTACACCCAAAAGAGAGAATTGCATCTGCTTGTCACCCAACCCTACAAACAAGCTGTCGGATGCCTGGAGCTTTTCATAGAAATCTTTTTCTTCTTCAAGCCCTACAACAAGCGTGTCTTCGCTAAAGGCAAGAGCCGGCAGATCGACAGTCTCGTCGGCGGCAAAACCAATACCCATCTGATAACTTTCACCGGCTGTGAAATTATTGCTACGCACATTCAGTGCCATGGCCATGATGACCTTGTCACCACCGGAAATGCGCATTTCATAACCATTACTGAAATTGGTCACCATCAGGCAGGGAATACCTATCGTATCAACATTCGATCCTTCCGCCAGTGTCGTTGGCCCCACCAGCCAAGCGTTCATCGGCATAAGAACACCATCACCCTGCTCTTCCTGCGCGTTTGCTATCGGCATCACACACATCAAAGCTACCGTTGCCAAAGCAACATTAAACAATTTCCTGACCATCATGACGATTATCCGTTCCCTTGCCGTTTTTGTTCTTCATTATCTACGCCGTACGCAAGAAAGGCCTCAAGGAAACCGTCAATGTCGCCATCGAGAACGCCATAAGCATCTGTATTTTCAAAAGCTGTACGCGCGTCCTTGACCATCTGATAGGGCTGCAACACATACGATCTGATCTGGTGCCCCCAGCCGATATCCGATTTTTCACCGTGGGCCGCCGCTTTCTCGGCCTCACGCTTTTGAATTTCTATCTCATACAGGCGGGCTTTCAGCATTGACATCGCATTAGCGCGGTTCTGGTGCTGGGAGCGTTCATTCTGACAGGCTACAATCACGCCTGACGGGATGTGCGTAATCCGGATAGCACTATCGGTCGTGTTAACGTGCTGACCCCCTGCACCACTCGAGCGGTAGGTGTCAACCTTCAAATCCTTATCGAGAATTTCGATTTCAATCGTATCATCAATGACAGGTGAGACCGACACAGAAGAAAAACTGGTGTGGCGGCGGGCGTTAGAGTCATAGGGAGAAATGCGTACCAGACGATGAACACCGTTCTCGGACTTTAACCAGCCATAAGCTTTATCGCCATCGATCCTGATCGTAGCCGATTTGATACCTGCTTCCTCGCCATCACTTTGATCAAGCAAAGAAACCTTGAAACCCTTTTTCTCAGCCCAACGGACATACATCCGCAAAAGCATCTGGCCCCAGTCCTGCGCTTCCGTACCACCGGAACCGGCATGCACTTCAAGATAGGCACTGCAATGATCGGCCTCACCGGAAAGCAGGCTTTCCAGTTGTAGTTTCTCAACTTGTTCCTTGAGTTCGTTCAGGGACTTGAAGGCATCGGCAATGATCGATTCATCACCCTCTTCCTCGCCCATTTCCACGAGTTCAGCATTATCACGTGTGCTATTTTCGATCCCACGCACAGCCCCGATCATTTGCTCAAGGGTGTTACGTTCACGCATTAAACCTTGGGCTTTTTCCTGATCGGACCAGATACCCGGATCTTCGCAAAGCGAGCTTACTTCTTCAAAGCGGCTGAGGGCGACATCCCAGTCAAAGATGCCTCCTCAGCAGGATCAAGGCCGATTGAATATCGTCCACAACTGCTTGAATTTCAGCACGCATTCCTTGCTTAAGTCCTTAAATAAAATCAGGCAGCGAGTGCGGCAGCCTGTTCAGCCATTTTTTCGCGACGAGCGGTTTCATGCACAGCCAGATACGAAATCATTTCCGATACCAGCACTTTACGGCATTCATCATCTGTCGAACCTGTCATCAGGTTTTTATCCAGAACAGGTGTGCTCTCGGCCCACTGGCCACCTGCCTGAACAACAACGTCCTGCATATTTGCCGGACCCGCTACGCTACGTTCACGCACATTATCGGTGATAATCATGATATGCAAGGCATCACCATAAACAACTACAGGCTTCTCCGAAGCCATGAAACCGTTAATGAAGCGTTTTGTGTGCGCTGTCAGTTTCAGTTTATCGAGGCTTTTCTGACCACCCGGTACGAGCAAAGCATCATAATCGGCGCTGAGGGCTGTGCTCAGTGTTGCATCAACGGCATAATGGTGACCCCATGACTTTTCACTCCAGCCGTTAACCAAACCTGCATCAGGACTGACTATTTTTGTTGTCGCACCTGCTTCAATCAGAGCGCGTTGCGCTTCCGTCATATCTTGTTCGGTGAAACCGTTAGCAACCAGAATGGCAATTTTGGAACCGGAGAGAACTTTAGTCACACTCATTATCAGCCTCTTTGTAGAAAGTTTTTACATATAATCGCGAGGACCACGGGATTCTCTGGAGTTTTTAGAATTCCCCTATCCTCTAGGGAAAGCCTAAACATCTGAATCAGAACAGAATTAAGTCAGAATCGCCTGTGGTGGCCACTATTTTCGATAGCGCCAGAACATGCTTCATTTTGGTGCTGTCTGTCAAGTTTTTTGCGGCGGGGCAGCGTAAGAAGCTTGGAAAACCGCCATTTATGGCACAGATTCCCGCTTGCCGCCCTGCCCGCATTATGGAAGAGTCACTTCAGGTTTCACACATATCAATATAGACGCCAAGGAGCGTTCCGAGAGATGGCCAAAGCACGCAAAGTCATTATCACCTGTGCTGTCACAGGTGCTATTCACACCCCTTCCATGTCCCCTTACCTGCCGGTGACGCCCGATGAAATTGCAGAAGCCGCAATTGCTGCTGCCGAAGCCGGTGCCGCTGTTTTGCATCTTCATGCCCGCGACCCGCAAGATGGCCGCCCCACACAAGACCCCGAAGTTTTCAAAAAATTCCTGCCGCAGATTTATGAGGCCACAGATGCCGTGATCAACATCACGACAGGTGGTGCCCCGCAGATGACCGTCGAAGAACGTATGCGTCCGGCGGCAACATTCAAGCCGGAAGTGGCATCCCTCAACATGGGCACAATCAATTTTGGTTTGTTCCCGATGCTCAACCGTTACGAAAACGATATCAAGCATGATTGGGAACGTACCCACCTGAGCAACAAAGCTATTATCTTCCGCAATACATTTGAAGATATCGAAGCTTTGTTACGTATGGGGAATGAGAACGGCACACGTTTCGAATTCGAATGCTATGATATCGGCCACCTCTACAACCTGAAACATTTTGTTGATATGGGACTGGCCAAAGGCCCGCTCTTTATCCAATCCGTCTTTGGTATTTTTGGTGGCATTGGCAGCCATCCCGAAGACCTGATGCATATGCGCCGTACGGCAGACCGCCTGTTCGGTGACAATTATCACTGGTCTATCCTCGGGACAGGTGCCCACCAGATCAAGCTGGCCGCTATGGGCGCTTCAATGGGGGCCAACGTCCGTGTCGGTCTGGAAGACTCGCTCTGGATAGGCCCTGGTGAACTTGCCAAATCAAGCGCCGAGCAAGTCCTGAAAGTCCGTGAAGTACTGGAAGGTCTTTCTCTCGAGATTGCCACACCGGATGAGGCCCGCGAGATCCTGCAGCTCAAAGGCAAAAACAATATCAATCTGAACGCTATGACCAAGAAAGCGGCTTAACATGAACGACAATCGTCAGAATTTTGGCATTAAAACAGGTTTGCGTGTTTTCGTTTCCGCCGGTTGTGCGGGGATTGGGCGCGCGATTGCGGATGCCTTTTACAATGCAGGCGCTAAAATCTATGTCTGCGATGTTTCACAAGAGGCTGTGAATTCATGCAAACGCGAACGTCCGGATTGGGGCGTCAGCCTGTGTGATGTTTCAAACGAGAAACAAGTCGAGGTTATGTTCGAAGACGTCAAAAAGACCCTCGGCGGCCTTGATGTTCTGGTGAATAATGCCGGCATTGCCGGCCCTACCGGCACCGTAGACAAGGTCACACCGGAAGAATGGCGCCAAACCATCAATATCAATCTGAACGGCCAGTTTTATTGCGCCCACTTTGCCGTACCGTTGCTGCGTGAATCGCAAGATGCCTCGATCATCTGCATTTCATCGGTTGCGGGCCGTCTGGGCTATGCTTTCCGTACACCTTATGCCTCGACCAAATGGGCGATTATCGGCTTTATGAAGAGTCTGGCACAGGAATTGGGGCCGGAAGGCATCCGCGTGAATGCCATTCTGCCCGGTATTGTCGAAGGGCCGCGTATGCGTAACGTGATCACCTCGCGCGCGCAGGCTTTGGCCGTCAGCTATGATGAAATGGAACAGCAATATCTGAACAAGATATCGCTGCGCCGGATGGTGACTATGGATGATGTTGCCAATATGGCGCTTTATCTATGCTCCCCCATCGGTATTAACATTACCGGCCAACCCATCAGTGTGTGCGGCAATGTCGAAACCCTCTGAAGCACGCAAAAGCTACATCGTTGATCCGGCAGAGTTCCTGCATGATCTGTTTATGGTGGGGTTGGCCGCTGCCGACCCCTTGAAAACAGTGCCGCCACACCTCCCCGCCCCGCCCAAGGGCCGGACCGTTGTTATTGGTGCCGGCAAAGCCGCCGCCGCTATGGCCAAGGCTGTGGAGGATCACTGGCCCAATGACCGGATCAGCGGCAGCGTTGTAACCCGTTATGATTATGGTGCACCAACCCGCCTGATTGAAGTGCTGGAGGCCGCCCATCCCGTGCCGGACGATGCCGGACAGCAAGCCTGCCAGATTATCACAAGCAGGCTTGAGGGGTTGGACAAAGACGATCTGGTTCTGGCATTGATATCGGGTGGTGGCTCAGCGCTGCTCTCCGCGCCGGCAGCTTGCCTGAGTGCAGAAGAAAAGCGTGCCATTAACAAAGCCTTGCTGAAATCGGGTGCAACCATTCATGAAATGAACTGTGTCCGCAAACATATCTCGGCGATCAAGGGCGGCCAACTGGCCCTGAAGGCAGCTCCCGCCCGTTTGCTGACGCTAGTGATATCGGATGTCCCCGGTGATGATCCGCGCACGGTAGCCTCGGGCCCCACTCTGCCTGACCACACCACGCAAGCCCAAGCCCTCGCCATCCTTGAAAAATATAACATCCCTGTTTCGGAGAGCATAAAGGCATGGTTACAGGACCCTGCACAAGAAACACCCAAGCCGGACAGCCCCCTGTTCGAAGGTCATGAGGTCAAAATCATTTCATCAGCCAAAGATGTATTGATGACCGCTTCGCAATTTGCCGAGAAAGCCGGTGTCACCACATTGGTACTGGGTGATGATCTGGAAGGCGAAGCCCGTATCGTTGGGCAGGAGCAAGCGACAAAGGCCTTGAAATATGCAGCGATGGCCCCTTGCCTGTTCCTTTCCGGCGGCGAAACAACCGTCACGGTCAAAGGAAATGGTCGTGGAGGACGTAATACCGAATATCTTCTTTCTGCCATGATCACAGCAGCAGGCAGCCCGCATATTTACGGATTGGCCTGTGATACTGACGGAATTGATGGCAGCGAAGATAATGCGGGAGCGTTCTTTACCCCCGATATGTGGCAAAAGGCCATTGATATGGGATTGGATGCCCAAAGCTATCTTGATAATAACGACGCCTATAGCTTCTTCGAAAAACTGGGCGCTCTGATCAGGACAGGGCCGACCTGCACCAATGTCAATGATTTCAGGGCGCTGTTGGTTTTATAGCCGGATTGTGAAATCGGCCCGGCATAATGCCGCCCACTTTCATCAGCAGATCACGGCAGGCTGACGGATCGGGCAGCGTGTAATCGGCAAGCGCCACAACACGCGGATCCTGTCCCACGGCCACAAATATGCCGCCCTTGCTCTTGGCAAAGTGCGCTGCCGGAATATCACCAGGGCTATCGCCAAAATAAAGCGGCACAGCTGTGCCCCCTGCACGACCATAGATATCGGCAAAGGCCACACCCTTATCGGCACCGGCAGGCCCAATATCAAAGACACTGCCGCCATCCTTGATTTCAATGATCTGTCCGGTTTGTTGTGCCAACCGGTCCAGTAAAATCTGGAATTGCTGTTGCACCTGCGCCTTCACGTTAAAGTCTTTCAAACCCGGTGCGTGGGTGTAATGGATCGAGCGCATAAACGGTTTTTTACGCACCACCATGCCGTTATGTTGGGAAGCAATCGCATCCATATCGGCATCAATCAATGACCATTGCGGGCGTGGATTTAAATCCACGATCCCTGCCTGATCGAAACGGGCCATATTGTGATATTCAGCTGACACCTTGAAAGGTACATTCGGAAACACCTTATCCACGTAGGATAATTCACGGCCTGTAATAATATAAAAACGCCCTTGGGTCAGCACATCGATTTGCTGGCAAGCGGCCTCCACTTCCGGCGGGGCTGTTACCTTGCTAGGGTCAGCCGCCGCATCTAAAACCGTCAAATCCAGATCCGTAGCCCAGAGGATACGGTCCAGTCCTGTCTTATTCACCCAATCCCAAATATCCTGCATCAGATGCTCTCTATACTACCTTATGGTTTCATAGGGTTATTGGATACGCGGGCATGATTACCCAGTGACTGTGAAGACAGAGCCTCAGGCTTGATCACTTCAACAGTTTTTCCCTGCGCAATCTGATTGAATGTCAGATAGCCCTTGGCAACAGGTGATTGCGGCTCTATCTTCACGCCCTCTTTGATCGGCACAATCACAGACACGCCCAGCAAGGTTTTGTTATTAATAAGGCGCTTGCTGGAGTTAATAATACTAATGTCATTTCCTGCTGAATCCCGACCAAAAACTGCATGTGTCAGCGTCAAATCTTCAGGAGCATCAACCGTCATCACTGGCTCGGCGGTATCAACATCAAAACCAATGATTTTATTGGTATCCAAGGCCGCTATCGCGATAACCCTTTGGCCATTTACCTTGATAATACTGGCACCATCGGGACGGCCACCCTGCATTTCGGAACGGGGCAAGAAAACCTGAACGTTCTCGATCTCGTCTTTTTGCGCGTTATAATTTGCTCTCCAGACTGTCGGATTGTGGTTTTTGTCTGTTTCAGCAACAAAGATGACATTCTGACCATTCTCGTTATAGCCACACAGGGCGTTACTGGTCACGTGATTGTCAAAAACAGGCTTCAATTCAAGCGTATCAGGCTTAACCACATAAACCACACCCGGCTTTTCACCTTGCTTCAGGATAGTCCTGTCAATAGGGATACAGCCAATCGCGATACGGGTTGACCCATCGGCCAATTCAAACACGCTCATGTCATTAGGGCGATTATTGGGTTTGTTAGGCTCAATCGGGCCAGAGATAACAAGTGAATCCGTCTTGGGATCAAAAGCAAACAGGCCGCCCTGTGCATTTCCGATCAATGTGCCGTCATGATTAACAACAACGCCCCCGACCATGCCTTTATCGAGATGCCATTTCTTATCGCTTTTGCTTTTCGGGTCATATTGATGAATATCGCCTTTTTCAATATCGACATAATAAAAGCAACCATCATAGCGATTAAATACGGGCGTTTCCCCCGTACTCAGCTCTTTGGATATAAAAACCGCCTGATCCGTTTTTCCGATATTGCCAAGCTTGCTGCTCATATGATCATCCTTTTATACGGGAGCCATTTTATTGCCGATTTGCTGACTCGGCAGTCCATATATCTCACCCAGTGTCTTCCCGTTCGGGTCATAAGCCAACAACGGATCAGCCCCCACCAGTTCACGGCTGTGAGAGGTAATGAAATGTGAAATCACATCACCTTCACCGGGGCGTGAGGCCAACGGACGTTTCTTGATAATCACGGCAAAACCTTCATGCCCTTGATCATCTACAGCCCGTTTGTTCACACGACGTTTTTTTACATCAAGTTCTTCGGTGTTATTGACCTGTACAACCTGCCCTCTCAACGCTCCGATATCTGCATTCTTCGACATCATCAGCAAGAGTGGTTCCAGTACATCGGCAGGGCCGGGTTGTGCCCCCGGTACTTCATCAGGATAGGCTTCAGCGCGCACGCCCGTACCATCCAGACGCCCCGGATCAAAGGCCAATACGGGCACTTCGAGATTACCTGTGGCCAGACAACCCATAAATTGTTCCTGATAAGACTTGGACGAGCCGTAAGATGGATATTTGGTATCGCTGGTGCGGCCCGATGTTGGGGATGTCGTAAAGACAAAACGTCCCTTTGATTGCTCAAGCAAAGGCTTCAGCAATTTGAAGAACATCGCGTTTGCTGCCGCGTTCACATTAAATGCTGCCTGAATTTCCGCGAGATCAAAGTCTTTTGTTGCCTCATAAGGCGTCTTTGATGTGGCCTTCAAGATGCCGGCATTGCCGAAGAAAACATCAAGGCGGGGTTGGCCTGTCGCCACGTCTGTTGCCAATTTTGATATCTGGTCTGTCAATCCGACATAATCAGCATCCTTCGCCGTTGCCAGATTGGCCGTCAGCGTTTCAACCTTGTCGCCATATAGTGTCTTCAAAGCTTGCAGGGCATCGGCACGAATATCGATGACGATCACCTTCCCCACATTCAGATTGATCAAGGCATCCAGAACGGAACGGCCCAGCCCCGTGGCCCCGCCCGACATGGCAATCGTCATTCCGGAAAGATCGGCATAAGGCGCAATCGCCGCCAAAGGATTGGTCATGAAGTCTGCTCCCCGTATTTTTTTTGTTATATAGAATCCTATAGACCACGGCAGGATGGCCGTCAATCTTCTGAAAAATAAACAGCCCTGCTGTGATGGAATCATGGGATCTGGAGGCCTGCCAACTTATATTTTCATAATATGGAGCGGGTGACGGGTCTCGAACCCGCGACCTACAGCTTGGGAACCCGTTGCGCCTCCAAAAATAATGTAGTAAACCATTGATTTAAAATGATTTATATTTTTGGCGCAGGGGTTAAAATTGCCATTTTCAGCCATTTTTCGCCACAGAGTCCCTTACAAAAGTCCCTTACAGAACCCCGCTAAATTTACCCGCCTGTAAGGCTTACCACCTCATCTTAAGGCAAACAAGCCCCACCCTCCAGAAGCCCCTGTGTGGGCCGGAAAAGCCCGCAGGTCAGCAACAGGGGCTGGAAGGATGGGAAGGCGGACAAAATGGGGCTGACCCACCCCGGCAGGATTCGTTGTAAAAGCGCCCCCGGCTCCCGCCTTCAGGCGGCATTACGGAAGGCTGCACCCTTGCGAAAAATAAATATAATCAAGGTCTGACACTGTGGCTTCCGTCGTGGTGTCCGTGTCCTTCCTGAGAAGCAGAATAATGGACTGAAAAGATGCCGATTCCGTGGTCATGGATATATCAAAACCAGTCTGCTGATGAACGATAACACCATCAATTTTCATTGTGATGTCGACATAGTTTTCGGACGCCACTGAAATGGTCACCTCAAGATCGTACCACTGCCCATAAACGACAGGGACACTGGTATTGAAGCTGTCTATATGACTTCCAGGGTTCGTATATCCCGCCCGCAAGACAACCCGCCAGTTATCTCCGTTTGTGGAATGGTTTGGCCGATGAACCAGCCCGATAGAAATATGCGAGTTTGAACTTGATGTTTCCGGATCCTGCGTTCCCCGCTCAGTAAACCCGACCCAGTAAAGCGACTTTGCAGAGGCAGGCTTTGAAACCATCCTCATGCGCTGGTTTACGGTATAGGTACACCCGACCTGTTTCCTGACATCACGGCTGTGATTTACATACCAGTTAATCTGTGCGGAGTTGTTACTGGTTGTGCCGGTCGTAAAATTGTAAATACCGGGATGACCCACCTCATCGCTTTTCTCGCTAAGAGCGCCGCCGCCGGATGAACCACTAAAGATAGGCGCGGAGCCCAAGTTAATACTATTTTGTACCTGACCATAAAAAATAAGATGACTCTCGCCGTAATCGAAGAACGAATCCGCATCAGGCTCCATCAGAAGGTCATCGCGATCACCTGAAAGTGCCACGGCGGCAAGCCCTCCGGTCGAGGTGTAATTGATCGCATCTTCCGCCGCCATCGTGCCAAGACCCGTAATATCACTACTGGGGATGGTCGCAGCAGTCGACCATGTATCGCTGGCCGTGCGTTTCGCATACCCCGTACCACTTAAGGCCTCAACAGCCGCCAGATCGTTTGTCAGCGAGAGCGTCATGCTGCCGCTGCTGGTAATGGGGCTGCCCGCCACGCTGATCCCTGCCGCCGGAGCTGTAATCCCCACGCTGGTCACGGTACCGGCCTGATCGTCGGCCCACGAATAATCGTAATTCGTGGCTGAATTTTTCTTCAGCACCTGCCCGCTGCCGCCGCCTGTGGGGGCGAGGCCGTTATGCGAATGCCCGGTGTCGGATTTTCCACCCAGAAGGGTATCGATCGATGTCGACGTGTAGTAATCGCCCGTGCTGGCCGCTGCCATAGTCCCCAGCGTCGGCAGGCCGGATAAATCACTATATGCCCCGGTCGCGGCCACCGTCGAAAGACCTAGAAGACTGCGGATGCTGGCGGCACTGCCCGTCGTCACGCTGCCGCCGGAATTGAACAGAACCTGCCCCGCTGTGCCCGGTGAGACGCTATAGGTATAAGACGCAAGATCACTGGCGGAGATTTTACGAGTGCCCGCACAATTCTTAGACACCAGCCAATAATCGGTACTCAGAACAGGTGTGCCCGCTGGGTAATCACAAACCTTTTGCGCGAATACCGGATGCGAAAACAAAAATAAACCCGCCAGCAGCGGGAGAAATATTTTATTCATGGTCTAATCCTCAATCAAAAAGTTTCCATCATCATCACGCAAGGGAACGCCATCATCGTCCAACAGGACACCCTCCGGCACTTCCGTCGGCGACGGCCTGAACACCGCGTAGGTGCGGCGGATGCCTGTAAAGTCATAGGAACGCCCCAGTCCCGCCACATCATAAGAGCGGCCTGCGCCTGTCACAGCGTAAGATCTTCCAACACCCTCCACGGCATAGGTGCGGGATATCGGCGAAGTGACTACGGCACTCATGCCGTTACCCGCGCACGGAACGTAAACGGCCCCTCAAGGGCGGTCACCTGCAATCCATCGGCATCCTGCGCCACAAAATCGCAGACGCCTTTTTTCTCCGGAAAATTACCGCCGGGGCGTGGCGTTTTATCGACAGTGACCGTGCCGCTCTGCGCCCGCGTCAGATGCAGGCGGATGAATTTTGCACCATCTATATCGACGACTGTAATCCCTGCGGCCAGCGCCAACTGAAACAGATAGGCGGTGCTATCAGGGCTTTCCTTGATCCCCATAAAGAACGACCAGCCGGTGTAATCCGTAACGGCAACGCCATCCTCATCCAGCACCTGCACATAACGCACCCAGTCGTCGCCGACCTTGCATACAGGATTCCACTGCTGCACATATTCATCTGTCATGATTATTTGACCTCTGTCTGGCGTTTAAATTTTTCAAGACGGCCCATCCACTTCCAGAATTCGGAGTCCTGCGGGAACGCGCAGACGGACTGCAATTCCTCAGCGACCTTGCGGCCTGCGATGGGGTATTTCGGGCTAGAGCCTGTCGTCGAGCATGAGGCCAAGTAAACGCCCAGCATCAAGAGAAGGCTCGTTCGCAATATCACGCTGCTTTTCCGCCACATCGGCACGCTCCTCCTGCTGATCTTTCTCGCAAACACTCTTGCCCCATTGATGAATCCCCCACAGGCCTGCGCCTGTGAGGGCAATCATCATCAGGGTTGATACCAACCCTATCTTGCTCATGAAAAACCTACCGGTTCAGGTGTGACCAGTCGGACTTGCGCGTTTCCACGCTCTTTTCAATGGCGGTTTTTACATCACCAGCAGTCTTGACCGGGCGGCCTGCTTCCGCCGCCAGATACGAATTGCCAGCAAGCCCGCCCAGGACAACCCACAAAAGAACCACCAGACCGGCGGACCCATTTTCGCTGCCGCCCGACAGTCCTTTGAAAATCGGCTGCGTTGTAATGAAGCGCAGGGCGACGACAATACCGGCAATAATTTGCAGGGACAGGCCGGTGTTATTCTGGATGAACTGGATCACCGGATCATACTGGAGCGCGCCCAGAAGGAAGAGCGCCCCCGCAAAAATAAAAGTCTTCAAACGATGCAACATATTAATGTCTCCTTGTTTTGGTTATGTGCCCAAATAAAAACCCGCCAGGGCACTGTCGGCAGGCCGTAAAATCAAAGACTCATCGCTTCCGCAGCCTTCTCCATGAATCCCTCAACCGTCCCTTTGCCGAGCCGCGTGTTGTAATAGCGCTTCCAGTATTCCGCCATGCCGCGCAGATCGTTCTCGGCAGGAAGCGGCGCACGGATGCGCAGATAAAAAATGCGGCACATGGCCGCTGCATATTGTGGATTCCTGACCATTTCCTCCGGATCGCCCGGATGATCTGTTATTTTTCTCAAGCCCTCCAGAAGATTGGCCCTCCGCGTGGCCCCCAGATAATTCGCCCACAGATCGTCATGGGTAGCAGGCTCCATCTGGAAGTACCCGCGTGCCGGTCCATAAGCCGCCACGCCGCCTCCAGGCTTGTACCGGGCAACCTGTCGAACATGCAGATAACCGCTCTCCGCCAGACCCGTGGCAAGCACAAGACGCTCCGCAGCCTTACTGTAGGAATCGATGGCGACCAGCGCGGGGACAATAATTCTGTCCCGCACCATGACAAGATCAGGGCGCTTTTTCATTTCAGCACCTCGATATTCGCCCCGAACCTCGAAAACAGCCAGAAAAGGAAAGCCCCCACGGCCAGCGTCCCCAGCTTGTCCCACGCCCCTTTCCAGAAACTGCGTTTGGCCATATTCCACGCGGCTAACAGACTTCTGATCTGCTTGATGTCGTCACCGGCGGAGGCGTCTTCCAGCCCCAATTCCGCCAGCGCCCGATGCACCGAGTCTTTTATGATTTTTTCAAGTTCATCCTGCGACAGTGTGATGCCGCTCTCTTTTTGATCGGTCATAGAAACTCCCCACAATAAAGTTTTACTTTATTCGCAAGCCGCACTGCATAACGCCGCACGGCCCCTTTCTTTTCTCCAGCGGCCTATTATCTGCAAAAATATAACCGTCATGGATCATTTTTGTTATATTCTCGCCCAGATTTTGCAAGGCCAATAACTTACCGATTTTGGCATTCATGGGATCGACCAGCACGACCGTCTGATCGGGACCAATACCAGCGAAGGGATGCGGTATCAGTTCCATATCGGCGTTTTTTATTTTCTGCGTGATCTCTTCGTACTGATATTCAATATCAGCGCCATCAAGGATGGCCTGCACAGATATTGGTTTTCTTACGCGACGGAATTTTTTTCCGGTCTTGCGGTTTATCTTTGCTGCGCGAATATCCGTCGGCCCGTTATATCCCCACGGCGGAACATCGGCAAAATAGTGCCCGGCAACAGTGCCATCCCGATTCATGAGCAGAAATAAAAAGCCTTCAACGTCACCATCCCCCAAATCAAAAGGCGGAGAGGCCGTTATATATCTTTGCTGAGCATAGAATGTGAAATTCGATCCGCCTAATCCATTGACACGTCTGCATTGAGGATAAAAGCCGTAAGATCCTCCCGGAAGAGTTCCCACTAAAGAACGTGTAATCGTGCCCCCTTGCCATCCAGAATCAACAGTGGACTGTAACCTACCCAATCTAGTTATATATCCTGAATCGTTTCCGTCAGATGGATCATCATGCCTAAAGGAATCTACAACAATAACACTACCATAGGCGCCATTTTCAGTTATAGATTGAGAAAGAGTCCCCGTGCTGGTATTCAAATCCCCCTGACTGACCGACGACAGTCCGCCCGCGCCCTCCTCGATCGCCGTAACCCGCCCTTTGACATCGACGGTCACATTCGCCGTGTTGTACGTCCCCGCCGTCAAACCCGCCAGCGTTTCAAGCTGTGCGCCGGTAATACCGCCCGCCGCCACCTTCAATCCGGAAGCCGAGCGCGAAAGCGTCCCCCCATCCATCTTCACGCGCAGGGCATTGGATACGATCTCCAGCCCCTCTCCAGGATCGGCGGAACCAAGTGATTTCAGTTCCGCGCCATTCAGATACGGTGTAAACGTGCCCGCCGTAATATCCAGCTTGCCGATGATCGCCCACGCCGAGCCCGTGTACATCTTGAGAAGATGGCCGGGGCTGGCTGTCGTATCGAGCCAGCAAAGCCCTTTCGTGGCATAAGACGGGGCCGTGTTACCAGCGTGGCAGCTATACAAAGCATCCCTGAAAAACTGCAACATCGCTGCCAGCTCAGCGCCCGACGTTTCTTCCGTATCGATCGTCCCAAAATCATACTGACTCATGATGCAAGCTCCCTGCCGTAACCCTTGGCTATCCAGTCTATGGTTCTCGCTACCGCCGTATCGGTGGCATCGTAGATATTGATGGTGAATCCTGTGCGGTCGTCGCCGGTGACCGTGAAATAATCTCCCGTCTGGAAATTCTTCGGTGTAATCGCGATGACCGGCTTGGCCTTGAATGCGGGGCTGTACGACACGGACAATCCTCCCGTGCCTACGCTAACATCCTCCGCGCCCTCCAGTCGGTCAGGCATATCGATCTCGACCGACAATTCCGTGACGTTTGGCGTGGTAAATCCGTCGAGCGACAGAAGCACCAGCCGGAACTCTGCCGCACGGAATCCGTAATCGCCGACAAGAAAATCCTGCCAGTCCGTCCATACCGGCGTGCCGCCCGGATCGTCGTTCGTCGTGCGTATCTGAAGCTGCACCCGCCAGTTACCCGGATCGCTCCCCGCCAGCGATGAAACCGAAGCCAGCGACGACCAGGTATTCAATGTATTGTCTGGATTCTCGCCATTTGCCTCGATAATCGGCGTCACACGGCATGTATAAACTTCTCCCAGATCGATATTGCTTGAAAACTCATAAACCCCCTCCAGCAGGGAGGCATCCGTAAGCTGCAACACCCCGGCATCGATCTCGCAGTTTGTTTTAGACCCCGAAAACGATGGATTCTCCGACAAGGTTTCCACCACATTGAGGGCTATAATTTCCTCGGCGGTCGTGGAAACCGTTGTGGCATTCAGGCTTTCATTGTTCGTCCGGTCGATAGCTTTGACGAGATATGTTCCAAACTGCACCAGCACCGGCACGCGCGTATCCCTGATATTACTCAGGACTCTTTGCGCCGCATTCCATGATGGCTCGATCGTATTTGTGGTAAATCTGATCTCATAATGACTTAAATCCACATTATCGACCGGGTCCCACGTCAAAATCGCCAGCGTATTGACGATCTGTATTCTTAAATTCTGCACATCGTCCGGCCTGCCGGATTCACCGACAAACAGGACATTCGCCTGCGTGACCGGCGGAGATATGATATTTGCCGCCAGACTGCTGACGGGGTTTATGGCGGCGTAACGAATTTCAATATCATAATAGGTATTATCATCCAGCCCCGTCAGAATGATCTTGTCCGCGCTGGCAGAAACAGGCGTCGCATAATCATAATCCGATGACCCCGATCGCTTGATCTTGATGATCGGCCTGACCGGAATAGTGTTCCGGTTATCAAGCGTAATAATCATCTGTGTATAGAACGTGCCGTCAATATTCCTGACGATCGCCTCCTCATCGCTCTGGATAGAGCGAATTTCCGGAGCCAGTGGTCTTTGCATCCCCGGCGGCGTGCTGATCAAGCTGTCATGAGGCGGAATGAATCCACCCGCCGCACTAAATATCTCCGGCGCGGCATCGACGGCCCGTATGCGGGCGGTATAATCAGGGCCGGGATCAATCGAAAGAATAATAAGATCCAGACTTTCCTTACCCAGTTCCCCGAACATCGCCAGATCACCTGCTGCCGGAGCCTCTGTCATAAGAAACGGCGTCTTGAAATTATACGTCCGCGCCGTCCCGTTGTCCGTTTCAAGCTGCTTGAGCAAGGTCGTCCCGTCCGCCAGACGGAAGCGGACGGAATAATTCTTGCCGTCTTCCATCGTGAGGTCGTTATCGAACGTTACAGAAACTGCGTTTTCAGGATCGCCGCCATCGCCCTGAACCGATACCACCCGCGCCGAACCCAGACCGATCAGGCATACATCGTGCGTAAAACGGATCGGATCGCCGCGTGTGCAAACCAGATGTTCGACATCGGCGTAAAAGCTATGAATTTCAGGACGCAGAATAACCGTGGCCAGATGCTCCCGCGCCAGAATAAAGATGGCATCCGGATCGGTAACACCGGGAAACTCCAGCGTTTCAAACTCTGTCGCATTATTTTCATCGTACCCGTCGGCATAAACAATCCGCTCGTCCTGCGCCCAGTTTTTATCCTGATTGACAAACTGGCATCGGAATGCATGAGGAACTTTGGGGTATGAAATTTCCCCCTGATAACCCCATGAATTCCGGGGTGTAAAATGTTGCACCGGGACAGGCTTATCTTCGTCGATTATAACCGACAGTTTCCCATCCATCAGTGTCCGACGTGCACGACCCGCTGCTGCAACCTCATCAAGAATCGCGCCCACGCGGGTTTCATAATCTATGACCGCGTTATAGGTAAAACCGCGCGCATCGTTCTTTTCATGCCAGTCCTGAATCTGCGCCAGATTGATCCTGGCATCCGCCATCGGCCTTTTATTCGGCAAGCCTTGCGCCACATAGCGATAAATCGATGCTGGATTACTGGTCGGCTGTTCAATCCATGACGCCGTTCCACTATCCCAATCCGGAATAATGGCCTCGCAAACGCCGTTCAGTTGATCGATCTGCCCATTCAACTGGTCCGTCGCCTTCATCCGGATCACGCTGAAAGCCAGACCCGCGCGCAGGATAGGCGGGGTGTATTTGACGCTCCGCAGCGCGGTCCAGTAAAAGCTATTGAATAACTGATCGCTTGAACTATCCCCCGTCAGGCGGCGTATGCGGACATCATACTGCCCCTCTGGCACCACAAACCTGTATGACCGGCGTACGGCTGAGGTCTGGGACAGCGTCAGCGTATAGGTCTGGTCGGTATAAATACCTGATCCCGCCTCTGCATAGCCGATCTCGAACTGGACCGTGGTGTTGTTTCTTTTCCCCTGATCGTTGAATGCCACGAGACCGCGATCAAACGTAATATCGACAATAATCTCATCGGTATCCAGTTCCGTCGTGCGCACCTGCCACCCGGCGGATTGTGACACCAGAATGGAGTAATCCGCCTGCTCCACCGTATTGGGGTACAGGTTTATCTTTGACGGCAGCGTTCCATCGAGATAATGCTCGATCTCGACGTCCTGAAAATTGCCGATCGGCGTTTCCCCGATCTTAATGTCGTTTACATTCAAAGGGCCATAGCCCCAGATAAACAACTGGCGGACATACTGGGCATCGCCGATCGTTTCCGTATAGGTATCCGCCCCAAGATCGGGCACGCGCAGGTGGCGCCCCAGAATGACCGGGATCGGGGAAAATGGCCGCGCCTGATTCCGCGCCCCTTCGATAAACAGCGTCGGAGAATCCTTGATGGATTGATAGGACAGATCATTCAGCTTGGGCTTAGCAGGCGGCGCGACGGCATTCGCCAGCAAGCTTCCCACAATCCCCACCCCCGCCTTGACGAGGGCCGTTCCGATGGTGCTTGTTACGCCCAGAGTGGAGATAATCGCCGTTGAAAAATAAGCCCCCGCCGCCAGCACCGCGATCGACACCAAAGTCCTTAGGGGGTTTTTACCACCGCCTTTACCGCCGCTGGGAACCAGGCGAATAGATACAATATCCCCCGCCTGAGGAATCGACTCATCCCAATCTTTGACATCGATGTAACGGTCGCCGATAAAAACATGGCCGTTCAGACGGAGTGCTTCCTGCGGCTGGATGCGGGCGACCATCTGCGCCACGCTCAATCCTTCCGGCATAAAATAATCGGCGGACGCAACCTGAAAAGGATGCGCCACCGCACGGACGGCGATTGACCTGTCCGGCGCTCTTTCCTGAATCATCTATCAATCCTGAAGGCTTTTGTGCCTGAAATAACCGATAATGCGCGACCGCCATTCAAGGCCGTCATAACGCTCTCTGGTGCTGTCGATGCCCTCGCAGACATGAATCATCCAACCTTTGGCGATCACCACGCCGACATGCATGGGAACCGCCCTTATTCTCATCAGCACCACATCGCCCGGAAGCTCCTGATCAGCATCGATCCTGATCCAGTCCCTTTCCGCTTCCGTCTCGTACACACGGGGAAGATTTTCCGTGTCTTTCGTATCGCTGTAGGTTTCGGTATAAGCGGGCAGGTCTTTCACGCCATAAATATCCTGCAAAACAAGGCGCACCAGCCCCCAGCAGTCGCACCCATCCCTGTCGCGCCCTTTTTCAGCAAAAGGAATCCCGATATATCCGGACACCCATGACGGCATATTGTCTTTCATAAAATCTCCTAGAACACGCCCGGCGTG
Source organism: Micavibrio sp. (assembly GCA_046294845.1). Lineage (GTDB taxonomy): Bacteria > Pseudomonadota > Alphaproteobacteria > Micavibrionales > Micavibrionaceae > Micavibrio_C. The sequence goes on from JBKBNU010000001.1 coordinate 1,957,548, forward strand.
ATTGATGGCATATAGCGGTCGCCCGGATATGGCTCGTCCTCAAATTGTTCGACGGACAATGTGCCCTCGACGACCAGTTGATCGTAAGTGACGTTAATCAGATTGAATCCCTCCAGTGATATTTCAACCGTATCCGGATCGCTTGCCAGAACAACCTCGGCCTTAACCTCCGGCGCGGATGAAATAGACCGGACGGCCTTTGTAATTTCGCGGCTGACATTGTCGATTCTGATGCGAGAAAACGGCGACTGGTTTTCTCCCTCGCCCGGCAAAGTGAATTCAAAAGGCATCTGCACAAACTCATCGCCGCGCGATTCCGTACCCCAGACCCCCGCTATCGGTAAATCCCCCAGGCCGTTGTCGCAAACGCGGATCGGCTCCTCCAGGCTGTCATGCGTCAAGGTCAGGAGCAGGATAAAGACTTCATCGGTTTCCGGCGCATTAACGGCAACTTTGAGCGTATCTGAAACAGAACGCGGCATCAGGGCAACTCCTCAAGCGACAAGGTCAGTTCCCATTGATCGTTGGCATTCAAGGCGCGATATGGCGGCGTTTGATTGGCCACACGGACCTCAATCGTATCCCCCGTGCGTGGGTGCGGAAAATCAAAAACCCCCACCTCCTTGATCGTTTCGTAATAAAATTCCAGCCATGCAGTGAGCTGCGCGCCCGTCAGGCGCATCAGCCCGTTATATTCCCAGACAGCATCCGTCGATCGACGGCGCACCTTGTCCGGCCCCTGATCCATCTCTGTACGTAGAGTATTGTTAGGCGGGGATTCTGAATAACCGCGCGCCAGAAATTTTTGCGGCAAGCCTGCGGGCCATGTCGGCATTTTATGACCTCATCGTCTGGTTGCAGGCTGATCACGGAAATTCCGCAACGCCTGATTGGTTCGGGAATATGGATTATTGATATTGTTCGCAATTTCCTGATCGATCTGGATCCTCAATTCAGGCGTGCCGTCACTTTTTTGTCCCTGCTGCTGGCTGACACGCGAGGGCGTGTTATTGATAATCGTAACCGATACATTCGATCCAGACTGTACCCCCAGAGGGATAATCTGCCCGCCCGTCGCTGGCCGGAAACCTTCGACCTGCCTGCCGCGCTCATTGACCTGATAAAGTTCCCCGGCATAAACAGTGCCTCCGGATGCTTTTTTACCGGACACCCCGCCAAAAATACTCCCCAGATCAAGGCCGTCAAAAATCTCGCCCAAACCTTCTGTCAGCGGTTCGGTGATCGTTTTTCTGATCAATATCTGCTGTATATAAGACAGAAGCCCATCCAGAACCTCGCTCAGCTTCTTGCCGCCGATGATCGCCTCTTCAAAAGCAGAAGCAAATTCGCGCCCTAGTTCCTGAACCTCTTTCTTCCACTCCTCTGTCTTTTTACGCGCCTTTTCCTGCTCTTCCTTGACCTTTTTTATTTTTTCCTGCTCATCAAAAAGAGCCCCGGCAAGATCCCTGACCTGTGCCTTTTGCTCCGCCGTGGCTTCCGCGCCAAGCTGCCTTTCCGCGCGCAAAATTGCCTGCTCGCGTTCGGATTTTTTAATGACATCGATCTCGAATTCAAGATCGCGGATCAGGTCCTTTACCGCCTGCGCCTGCCGTTTGGCGGCGGCCTCCGCAGCAACGTCACCGACAGCGATTCCCCCGCTTCCCCCCTTTCTGGGCTTGGCGCGCTCCTCTTCTATCCGCTTTCTCGCGTTTTCGCGCGCCATATAGTCAGCCAGCATCTGGCGCTCAAGTTCATGGCGCTCCTGCATGGCCTCCTGGGTATCTTTCTGGCGGCCTTCAATGATGGCCCCCATACCAAAAGACGTTATAGGATTGGAACCATAAAGACCGGCAACTCTCTGGTTTTCGGCAATTCTTTTATTAAGCTTGTCCAGCTTTTCTTCCGGAGACAGCTCAACGATCCCCAGCAGCTTGGCAACGCGCTCCAGAAGTTCAATGGCGCGCGGCAGCCCGTCGATCATCACATTGACAAACCGCTCAATCTCGTCGGCATTTTCTGCAACGGCGATCACAAGCTGGCGTTTGAGAATATCAAACATAATATCAAGGCGCTGCGCGGCAACATCCGATGCCTCGACCAGATCCTTCCCGACAACGTAATTAAGCTGCCGCGCCTCTTCCCTTGCGGCGCGGATGGCATCAATACCGGCGCTGGCCGCGCCTGCCAGAGACTTTCCGGCGCCACCGCCGAATATCTTGTCCAGCAACTGAAGGCGCTCCGCCTCACTATCAAGCTCACTGATTTTTTGCAGGACCGTTTCAAAAAAACGGTCGCTGTTTTTTAAGCCTTCCGCAACATCGGACTGAGAAAACCCAAGACGCTCAAACGCCCCTTTGGCAGGTCCCGCATTATCTCTGGCAAACTCGGTCGCCCTCTTGTTCAGCTCCAGAAGGCCGTCAACAACCTTGTCCTGCTCAACATTGTATTTTCTTAAGGCAAATTCGAGTTCCTGAAACTCCTCGACCCCCACACCTGCCTGTGCTGCCATATCGCCGATATGGGCTGCCGCCTCAAGACTGTTCTTAATCAGATAAGCAATGCCGCCTGCCCCGGCCAGCGAGAGAACGGCGTTTCGCAGCCGCGACAGCCCGCGTGCCGTGCCTTCCACATCTTTCAATCTGTTGACCAGATCACGCAGATCGTTATTCAGAACGCGCGTATTTTTTGCTGCCTCGTTGAAATTTCCCTTGGCGCTTTTATTGACCCCGGAAAATGCCTTTTCAACCTTCTCCGCACCCTCCGCCGTCAGGCGATAGGCGAATGTGGCAGCCGTATTGGTCATTACTTAAGCACCCGGTTTGGTGTTGATCTGGGAAACAATGGTGAATTCAGCGTCCGACAGAATGTCGACCACGACAGGCGTATCATACCCCATAAGGTCCGATACACTGATGATGGCAGGAAGATCGATTCCGATCACCCCGCCCATAGGATGGACGCGCAACTGACCTACGGTCATCTGCAATACATCCCAGGCTTGAAATTCTTCTTCTGACTTCAGGGCGTTTTCAACATACGGACACTTTTTACCGTTTTCGTCAGGCTGCCCCCGTGAACAGGGTGTGTCTAGCTCACGGCATCCTTCGCAGTATCGGGAGCCGCCGCCTGACTGGAAGTGCCATTCACACCGGCCCCGGAACCTTTTTTTAGCTGTTCAAGCAGCGCAGGCCCCATCATCATCTGCTGGTAATACAACTTACTCACAACAGGATCACTGAGGAGAATATCGACCGTCTCCGGATTGACCTCCGCAGGCGTGTCGCCCGTTTCATTCGCGATTCCGTTCCAGCCGGTAATGTGCCTGCGCCCCATTGATACGATCAGGTAATGGGTATAGAGGCCCGCTATAATCCCGTCGTCTTTAAAATCGGCATCAGGATCAAACCCCGCCGCACGCGCCGCTTCCGGATCCGATTTAAACTTCTCCAGAAGCCTTTCAGCATCGGCGCGGCACGCCTCGAAAGAGGCCCGCGTTACCGGACGGCTGGTAATGACCGCGCCGCCCGGTATTGTAACCTCAACTGATTCATGTTTTCTCAGGCTGTAAGGTGTCATATTTCCGCTCCTTACTCGTACTGCGTGCCGTCAAGATCGTTCAGAAGCGTCGCTGTCAGCATGGTTTGATCCGTAGGATCGTAAGCCCCCTGGAAGGCAAACGACACATTGATGCCCCCGGGACCATCCACGCCGACTTTCGGCTTCGACAGGAACACGCGCGGAACATTCAGCAGCAATTTTTGCGTGGAGGACAGGGAATACTCAAGGTCTAACTCGAAAGGTGTTCCGGCAATCGAATCATCGAGGAGAGTCGTATCGCGGAATCTGGTTTCAAGAGTTCCTGTCAGGGCCGCTACAGTCGGATCAATCGCGTCGATCAGCCCGTTATTACCGATGGGACCGACCGGATCGAGGTTGTTTGTGTAATTTAGCTGCGCCGACAAAACTGCCCCCAGAGCCGATCCGTTCCGCTTCAATGCTATATTGAACTGGGAAAAACGTGTCAGGGTCAGGTTCTGCGGCGTACCCGCACCCGTCGCCCCGCCGATCGTTTCATCCTGACCGATCAGGCCGATTGTGGCCAGCGCCTGCCCGGCACGCTGTGCATTGATGGCCAGACTGTTGACCATAACGCCGCTATGCATGAAGAACTTGGTTAAATTCGGGTGAGCGATCTCGATCGCATAACTGGGAAGGGAATTCCCGCCGGACTTAAAAATATGCTGATGATGTGTTGTTTCATCGCTGCTGACAGGATCACCCAGAAGGCCAGTCAGCCACAAACCGATATACCGCAGATCGATCGGCACGCCGATGTCACCGCTTACATTGATGGCGTCCTTTGTAGGATCGATCGGGTCTCGACCCTGCCCCAGCAATGGATCGTCGATCAGGGGCTGCTCCGCTCCCAAAGACACCGGCGGCGTAAACGGCATATTGAAATAATTTCCTGCGGGCGGTGTCCCATAAACAGTCTCGCGCTTCATCCTTATGCGGGCGGAAGCGCCGGTCGCACTGGTCATGACAATCTCCTATATTTGATGGATGGTTAGAACTATTCCCGCTATCCCAGCGGGCTGGGGGCTTCGTATTCGACAATCACCGGTATGGTGGCCGCCTTGATGGCCGCCATACCCGGCAAAGCTTCTGTTTCCGGCTCCGGCCTTTGTACCGTTAAACCGTAAGCAAGACCGCCGAGCGTCTTGTCCTGTAGCAGAAGATCGCCTATCGCCTTGACCAGACGATCATACTTTTTATCGCGCTCCGCGCCGGATCCGCTGGCCACAAAAACCTCAATCAGGATTCTGTGCCGGACATAGACGGAATCAAACCCGCCGAGGGTTTCCTGTGACGATTCCGGCTGACCGTCTCTTAAAATCATCAATCCATCTGCGCCAATACTCTCCGGAAGCGCCGAATTTCTCTCAAGTAAAACAGCCCCGCTGATGTCCTGCAAGCGCGCATGGATATAATCAAGAATACTCTCTGACACACTATCCATTCTGCTCACCCTTCAGGCGCTTGAGAATCGCCTCCGGAATCTGGGCGGCGTATTGTTTGACAATAGCATCGGGATTGAGCCTTTTTTGCAGCTTCACCTCCCGCACCAGTAAAAACATGACGACACTGGCAAGGCCTCTGCCTTTTTCTTTAGCCTTGTCAGAAGCCATCTTGAATCCGCGCAACTGCCCCGTTTTTTTGCTATACGAGGCGCGCAGATTATCCGCGATGAGAAATGACGGGCCATTCTGGCGATAAACGAACCGGAGAGGACCAAACCTGAATTTAGGCCAGTTCGACGGCGATATTCTTTTGCCGTTTTCCCCATTTTTAGGGGCGTTCTGGGTGGGTATCGCCAAATGCCACCCCTCCTGCGACTTTATCCGCGCCCCCTCCGTAAAGGCCTTGATAAGCTCCGGTGATTTATTAAAAATGAAGCCGGTTGCCTTATAACTCGGATGATCTGAAGGATACATTTTCGACTGCCACGTCCTCGACAATCTTTGCCCCAGCCCGCCCTTGACAACCTCATCGCGCAAGGCCTTCTTACAGGCGTCGGTTGCATCCTTTGTTCCAACCTGAACCGCACGCTTTGACAAAAGCAGCGTTTTTTCAAGCTGTTTATTGACGGCAAACCCGTTTGTTTCGATTCCAATTTTCATTTCGGATATGTATCCACGCGCCAGATCATGCGATCGCCATCGATATATTCACTGTCCTGCACAACATAGGTCGTATCTTTAAAAACAATTTCATCGCCTTTTGCAGGCGCGGCAATATCAGAAACCCGCACATCGAAGATAGCTGTTCTGACCCTAATGGCTGTGTTCTCAAAACTTATCAGCTCATCAGGACGGCGCGACATCACGTTGATCGACTTCTCCGTGCCCGATATAGGCTTATAAACCGCTGGTTCACCTAAAACTGAAAAATTAGTATCGATAACCAGTGAAAACGGATTCATCTTAAAAAAATCTCCATTAAGAAAAAAGCAGCCCCCTCGCGGGGGCTGCTTTTGCATAGGTATGGGAGGAAAATAAGTTAGGTTCTTGTCCCTTTGACCAGAACAGCCGGTCGCAAGCAGAGCGGCAGCGGATTCGATTCCGACAGCAGCTCGGCCCACCGTTGGCCCGGCTCTACAACCACCTTGGCGTATTTTTGCTGCCCGATGGTATTGACGGTCTCCAGCCAATCAGCGGGCGCGAAGTACTCAAAGAATGTCTGCGTCGTGCCGACAGGTACAAATCGCACCGTATTGGCCGCAACAAAATTCTTCGTTTCCTTCGTCCCGTTCGATTTAAGGAACGCCGCCTTTGCGCGGTATTCAACCCACTCAACACCCAAGAAGAAGAACCCTGCGCGCACATCATTACGCAACGGGTTCGCCGTAGCGCTAGCAAGGCCAGCGACGGAACTCTGGATATTTTGATAGTTGAGATACGCTTCCCTGACCTTCTGATGCGCAATAAACGCGGAGAAGAATTCAGGACTGCAATAGGCGCGGACATGGGTGTATGTATCGCCATTGAGATTGTCCTCAATGTGACCAATCACCTCCGTCACTTTTGCCTGAATATCCGTTGTTTCGGTCGTCAGGGCAAAATTGACGGATTTTTCCGTGACCCCAAACTCTGTGAACAGGTTCAGGATTGTGGTCGTGCCGTCGGCATCGAGGATTTTGCCAGCAATAGCGCCTGATTTCAGATATTCGTGTGTGATGTCATGCTTGCGGGACATTTCCCCAAGCTTCTTCACAACAACCTGATCGACGGTTTGCAGTTGGTTCGATCCGAAGGCGCGAACATTCTGGACATCCGAAGGATAAATTTTATCATCCAGGGGAAGGTGAGGCGTGAGAAAACTTCTCACTTCCCTCTTGCCAGAGCTGTTCTTGTTCGACGGCAATCCACGCTTTGTGTTCGGAATAAGATTCAGAACACCGTTTTCGATCTCAACAGAGACCGATGTCGTTGTGATGCCTTCGCCCAGGAAGAGTCCGGAACTATTCAGCGCCCCGTAAAGATTGGGGAAACTCTGAATCGCCGTGCTCAGTTCCAGAACGGAGAAAGCATCACCGGAAAAGACGTTGGTAAGATTATCCATGACATTACGCTCCTTGCGTGAAGACGATGCCTTTTGCCGCCAAACCAGCCTTCAGCGCAGCGATTTTTGTATCATCGTCCGCAGAAGCGTCATAGGTCAGGGCGGGGTCGGAAACGAGGGCGTCCCGTGCCAGCACCAGTACGTTTTCAACATCAGCATCGGTCGCGTCTGCATTCTCAAGAAGAATAGCATCGCCTACACCGGTACCATCCACGGCGCCATATTCGGCAGGTACATATTTACCTGTGCCGCTGACCGTGACCGTGAACGAATCGCCCAGGTCAAAATCTTCCGCACCATCAGAGATCGTCAGGTTGATATGATCTCCGGCGTACGCGGTTCCGACTTTCAGGTCAGGCAGGCGATACCCTGAAGGGGCCACCACCTGGAATGTACCGCCATTAGCGGCCTCTGCCGTGCAGGTCAACGTATAAACGCCAACCTCGGCTTTCGCGCCAAGAGCTGTCCCGGCAAGAGCGCCAGCGCCATTGCCAGTGTTACCGCCTGCGGCAGCCAAGACAGCGCTGCTTTTGGTTCTTTTGCCAAGAACAGTGCCGATTTTAAGGTCGCCCGCGCCGCTGGCAAGAGTGACCTTGTCGCGGCTGTAATTACTGGGACGCTCGGAGAGGACGACATCCCCGATATACCCTTTCTCTTCAATTTTAGTCATGGCCGTTACTCCTTGCTATGACGTTGTTTGACCAGGTCTGCCAGCCTGCCCGGCTTATGATCGCCGCGCGAAGCATGGGCCGTCTGGATTGTCTTTTTTCCAGACTCAGCATTCGCCTTGAGGTTTTGATCGGAGATCAATCGCTTCCGCACATCATCGGACGACAGTCCTTTGCGGATAAACCCGGCAGCCAGCGAAGCCTTGCCGGAAAGAACGCAGAGCTCAACAATCTCTGCCGCATCTTTCCGTGCCGACTTTGCATCATTCTCCGGATCATCTTCCTCGCCGTCTTCCTGATCTTCAGGATCCTCGGCTTTTTCTTCATCATCGGGCGCATCTTCGCCACCCTCAGACTTTGTGGTTTCATCGTCCTTTTCGAGGTTTTCATCCTCTTCGGGCGCTTCCACCTTTTCCTTGTCATCGCCATCCGACTCCGCTCTTTGGTCCTTCCGGCGATTCACCAGTTTTTGCAAACGGCCTTTCATGTTTGCATCTCCTTTTTGTGAATTCTCCCCGGAAGACCCGGAGAGGCCTTCCCGATCACCACGACCGGAAACCTGTGCTGACGATGAATCCAGATCATCGACAATAATTTCTAAAACATCATCGAACGTCGCTATGCCATCGGCGAGGCCTATAGCAATCGCCTCATCGGCATCGAAGCACCCCGCCTGCGTATCAATGACATTATCGACAGACAGCCCCCTGTTTTTAGAAACAGTCTGCGTGAAAATTTCATATATGTAATTGACCGACTTTTGGAACTCGTCTTTGGCCTCCGGGGACAGCGCCGCATGGGGCCATCCGTCAATTTTGCGTGCTCCCGCATAAATCGGGGTATAGGCCACGCCGATCTGCTTATCCCATCCGGATTGATCCATATGCACGCTAACAACGCCGATAGAGCCAACCCCACCCGTTCTGGGCATATAAATTTTGCGCGCCGCGCTGGCGATAGCATATGCAGCGGAATAGGCGTGTTCATGCGCAAAAGCATAGATGGGCTTGATCTCATCCGCCGCAACGATCTCATCGACAAAATCAAACAGGCCCGCACACTCACCGCCGCCGGAATCAATATCGAGCAGGATGGCCGATATGGAGGAGTCATTCAGTGCCTCTCTCAATTCCTCACGAAGTGCTTCGTAGGATGTTAGCCCTGAAAACGCCATCAGTCCGGCCCCACGATGAACGAGCGTCCCGTGAACGGGGATAACACGAATGGAATACCCCTTCGGATCGACAGGGTCGTCATGAAACGATAAAAATGTATCGCTGGCCGCAGCCTTAATCTCCGCCGACAGAAAATCAGAAAGCCCCAGATGGGGGGCCATCGCAGACACCACGGTTCTCAGTTTACGTTCATGCACCAGAAGCGGGGTGTCAAACAGTCTTTCCGCCAGCAGCGGAAGCCGTGGCGTTGTTCCCTTTGTCTCCATAATTACTCCTGTTTTTCCTGATCCATATCTGGATCAATATTGGCAAGCGGCTGCCCCCCGGCGGCGGATTTTCTCGGATCACTATCGAACCTTAAACCCAGACCATCGGCGCGCGTATTATCCTCAGCAATCTCTTCATCGAGTTCACTGATGTCGCGCCCTTTAGCGGCCACGGCGGCAGCGCGGGAAACCAGACCGTTTCTCATATCAATCCCGATCGCCTGCGCTTCCTGCTGCGGATTGACATACGGCCAACCCGGTGCCACCCATTTTGCCCTGAGCCACGGGCGCGGATTCTCAGAAAAACCTTCCGGCATAGGAACAATTCCTGTGCGCACAGCCCATGTGACAACATCGCGCCGGATCGGACGGCACATCTGGTGAACAAAAATATTATTCTGCGTTTGCTGCCATATTCTCTGAATTTCATTCAGTGCGGCGCGCAGAGATGAGAAATTCACACCGGAATAATCGCCGGTCATGGATTCGTATGTAACATCAGCCCCGGCTGCCGAGGCCCGCAGGTTCATCTTCATGAACGATTCATAAGACCCGCCAACATCTGCGGGCTGATTAAATATTACCTCCTGCCCCGGATCCAGCTTTTGCATGGTTCCTGTTTCAAGCTGGGCAACAGGAACGTCCTCACCATCTTCAGTGACCTCACCCATGACGTTTCCATCTTCATCGGCGGGTGAGGTTATAAACCCGACCAGCATGGCAGCCAGTTTTTTGCGAACCAGTTCTGCATCTTCATATTCCATCATATCCAGCATCCGCAGGATCGATGAGGCTATACCCGGATACCCACGCACCTGTCCAGGACGGGAAGGTTCGTAAATATGAATGATCTCTGCCGCCGGAACACGAATTCTTTTGGCCGCGCCAAAGCCGGACATCGTTTCTTGGGGATGCTCCTGCCATAGATGGTAAGCAACACGATCGCCGTTGGAATCAAATTCTATGCCCTGAACGATCTTGCCGTCGTTATCGAGATATGTGCTGTACAAATGATCGAGGTGATCAGGCTCCAGAAGCCTGATCTGGTAAGGAATGACGAGATCATATCGATCCGTGGGGCGGTAAATTTTCTGGATTAAAACCTCACCGGAATTGCGGAATGATGTCGCCGCCAGAGTCTGCAATCCATAAAAATCAAGAATACCGTCAGCATCAGCTTCCAGACACCAGTCATCCCAAACCTGACTGATTTCGCGATTAAACTCCTGATCCGGAGTCTTTGATATAGGACGAATGCCCGTTCCAATAATATTGGCGACATAAGAGCGAGAGGCACGTTTTACCCACGGAATATTCCTGACCTGATCTCGTGCCCGATCCCGCATGACCGCGAGAGAACCGGACAGCAGGGAATTGATTCCGGCTGACGTTGTTTGCCAGTTGGCCGTGCGCCGCCCGATCGAGGCCGCATCGAAGCCCGTCATCGAGGCATGTTTTCTCATGGGCCTGCCATGAGAATCCAGAATGACGGGTTTATTGCCATTAGAACTTTTTTTTGCCATCAGACGCCCCTGCCGGTCTTAAACCGGACCTGTTTTGACTTCACCGTCCCGGCAGCAGCATTCAATTCGCGCTGAACTGTGTTGATGATTTTTTCCATCTCCGACAGGCTTCGGTACTCAAGCGTTTTTCCCTCATAGGTCAGGCGCAAAGTCCCTGATGCATACGCCTTTTTTACAGCATCCAGCATTTCCTGCGTATAGACGGTCATATCAAACCTCGTTTATTAAATCATCCGGGCCGCAATGCGGTTTTTCTTTTTCCGTACAGACGGCTTAGAAGGTGGAGTTACAGACTCTGCCTTGCTTTCATTATTTTCGATCGCTTGATCTTTATTTTCCTGCGCATCTGATGCAGGCGGCGCAGTCATGTTCAGTTTCGTATCAAGGGAGAGAAGGTCTCCCTGCAATGTTTCACGGGGAACATTGCGAATAGCGGCCAGCGCTTCCCATTTTGCAACAGTGAAGCGGCTGATCCCCAACCTCTCGGCGCTGGCGAGGTTATAGACTCGGCAGTCGAGAAAATGGTTTTCGCCTGATACCATCCATTCCGTCACATCACGCCCACCCTTGGTGTGTGTAACCAGGCTTTCGGACGTGATCTGTTTAAAATAATTTTCATCACAACCGGTCGAGAAGTGACAATAACCCCACGGATCATCATCCATTCCTTCCCTGATCCCCTCAAGGCGGAGATAACTGTAGAACTCCGATTTCGCCTGCCACCCACCGACGGGCCATACACGCAGGCCGGAGCGAAGTTTTTTTCTGCCGGAGTATGAAACATCCAGTTTCGTCGGCGTGCCGATCACAGGCGCTTGTGGACCACCCACCCCGCGCACGGCGATCGCCCGGATTTTATTCCGCACCCACGCATAGACCATGTGTGTATTGTAACCGGCATCGATCGCGAACTGATCACACTGGAAGGACTGTCCCCAGGCATTTTCATACCAGCGGTCATATATCTTTGTAAGCTCCAGCCACACTTCAGGCCGGGACGTATCTCCAGGGATGAACCCGTAATCGATTGTCCAACTGGTTTTTCCAATGCCCCACCCGACGGACTCGAAAAAGAATCCATCCTTCTGAACATCGACAGCGGTTGTAATGAGAAGCGCCCCCACCGGGATGCGTCCCAGAGGATAGTCCTCCCTGAGGGTCAGCAACCGCTTCCAGTCCGGAGCATCGCCCCTTTCCTCCCAAGGCTCACCCAGCCATAGGTTATAGAATGTTTTTAGCTCGCGCGGTTTGTCTTTGGCGCGCATGAATTCTTCCGCCATTTTGTCCCACGACGTAAATGGCGAATAGATCGCGCTGATCTTGAACCCTGGCTGCCTTCCCGCTCCCGGATTCTTCTGGAGCCAGCGGCCAGATGCCAAGAGCTCCCTTTTTTGATGATGCTCAATAATGCAGCCATTATGTTCGCACACATAATAGGCGCTATATGGCTGGACCTTGTTAAACTTTAAGCCACCGCGAAACGGTTCATAGCTGCGTGGAAAAAAGCGCAACTCCTGTTCGCCCTGACATTGTGGGCACTTCACAACATAGACCCGCTGATCGGATTCATCATAAGCCCGGGTGACACGGCTCATTGATTTAATCGTCGGCGTTGATACCTGAAAGCACTTAGCGGTCCCGGAATTGTGGAACGCTATCTGCCGCGCATCGGCCATCCTGTCCGGATCGCCCTGACCATTTACATCAAGAGGCCATTCGTCCCAGTCATCTTTGAACAGATACCTGATAGACTTTTGCCGCAGGCCTGCTGCAGAATTAGCGCCTGTAATCACAAGAAAGCCACCGGGGAATTTTTTCGACAAGGTTGTCGATCCGCCATCCCTGCTTTTGGCTTCAACAAACTTTCTCCTTAACCGAGGGTTTTCCTCGATATTAGGATTCAGCTTTTCCCTCACCCAAGATTTTCCAGCATCAATTGTCGGATGAACGACAAGAGTCGGCCCCGGTGCCACATCAGCGATAAACCCGATGCAATTCGTAATCGCCTCGGACCCGGCAATTTGCGCCGATTTTATCAGCGTAACCTTACTGGCCCAATGCGACGGCGACAGGCAATCCATGATCTCCGTCAGATAGGGCGTGACAGCGTTTCTCCACCGCCCAGGAAACGACGAAGTTTCCGGCGGGACGACCCTGTGCTTCTCCGCCCATTCCGAAACCTTATAATCAGGATCCGGCTCCAGCCCCCGCGCATAGGCAGCGCGATACGATTCACGCGCCGATGCCAACATGAGCAGATGTCTCCATGAGAGCGTCCCTGATTTTTGACCTTAGGAACGCGGCAATTTCCTGTTCATTACTCATGCCGACCAGTGCACCAGCAACCTCCATCGGGATTGCCATCATGCGATCGCGGACGATACGGGCGGACTCGAACGCTTCCCGCTCAACCTCTCCCTTATCAACCAACTGCCCGGCGGCTTGACGATATTCAAGCTCCGCCTTTTTTGCCTGCCAGCCCTTATGGGCAATAGAAACCCTGTTAAAACTGGGGCCTTTACTGGCGGCAGGCTCCTCATCATCGTATTCTGGGGACGGATCGCCCGATGCAGGACGGGAAGGGTTCCGCTCCCCGGCATCATCAGACGCTTCACTGCCCAGGCTCCGCGCCGGATCCCTGATCTGGTCAAGGGCAAGGCGCGCGAGATCGGGATCGATCCGTCCATTGTCAAGAACAGGGATCTTCCCCATCTTGACGAGCTTGTTTATGTACTGCTTGCTGACACCCGATTGCCGGGCGAATTCTGCCTGTGTAACGCCTGACATTGTGGAACCTGCATATTTTTATCTTTAACCCGAAAAAAGAAAGACCGGCGGCATGGCGCCGCCGGTCAGTAAAGCCAGGATCATGACAACCCGGCTCCGGACAAAATGGTTGCGGAGGAAGGACTCGAACCTTCGACCTTCAGCTTATGAGGCTGACGAGCTGCCGCTGCTCCACTCCACTTCAAAGCATAGGCGGGGAGGATGGCATTGCGCTTCGCCATGATCTTCTGATCGGTTCCCGCAACTCACCCGATCGGCAAACCTGCCCATCCTCCCCCATCGCGCTTGCTTGAGGTATTCTAATCTCCGAACTCTTCACCGCTGATCGCATGGACCGCGCGCCCGCCTGTCAGCTTCTGCCACCTGCGAACGATAACATCGCAATATTTTTGATCGAGTTCCATGAGGCGCGCCTTGCGCCCGCGCTTCTCGCATGCAACCAGCGTCGTGCCTGACCCGCCAAACAGGTCCAGAACAATATCACCCTTGCGGCTGGAGTTGATCAAGGCGCGCTCTACGATGCGCAGCGGCTTTTGTGTCGGATGAACATAGTCACCCGTATTGGCCCGCTTTATGTCCCAGACATCGGACTGGGCCTGATCTCCGTACCATGTTCCACGAGCGCAGTAAAAAACAAGTTCATGCTGGGGGCGATAATTCGCATTCCCTATCCCAATAAAGTTTTTACGCCAGACGATGCAGTTATCTGGCTCAAGACCGTTATCCCGCATAGCCGTCAAAAATTCGGTATATGTCTTCCAGGGGAAGCACACATAAACCGGGGCGGTTTCTTTTGTGACCGACAGTCCTGCCGCCAGTGAGTCCCTGACCAGCGCGACCAGATCTTCGCCGCGCTTGTCATCGCCCTTGATCATACCGTGGGCCTTGATTAAAACGCCGCCGGTATCCTTGTTTTTAGCGTGTTTACCCTCAGCCCTGCCGCTTCCAAAACTGACCCCATACGGCGGGTCAGTGAAGATCAGGTCGGCGCGGTCACCCCCCCCTACGGTATTTTGGAAAAGAACGGCTATCTGGTCGATGCTGGTTGAATCGCCGCACATAAGGCGATGCTGCCCCAGTATCCAGACATCTCCTGGCTGCGTCACATACTCCCTGACAGAATCGTCATCGGGATCTATGCGCGACTCTGTATCGCCATCATCATCCTCGGCCTCTTCTGGCTCGCGCATGATTTTACGCAGTTCTTTGTCATCGAAACCAAGATCTGAAAAGTCGACATCAATGTCCGAAAGATCGGACAATTCAATCCGCAGCAGTTCCACGTCCCATTCAGCATTTTCCGCGATACGGTTATCCGCGAGGATATATTCCCGGCGCTGATCTTCTGTCAGGTGATCGGCGATCACCGTGGGCACGGTTTCAATCCCGATTTTTTTAGCGGCCCGTATGCGTCCGTGCCCGGAGAGAATTCCGCCATTCCCGTCAATAACAACCGGAACCAGAAACCCGTAACGGGCAATGCTGCGCGCCAACTGATCGATCTGGCGATCCGGATGAATGCGCGCGTTATTCACATACGGGATCAGGTCGTCAACCCTGCGGTGGACGATCTCCCTTGCTGCCGTAAACTCTGTCATGTGGAACCTTTGAAACCCTTGATTTCCGTGGGTTTTCAGCCGCGACCTTTGTCAACTGAACCGATGGAAAGTAAACCTTGATTTTGAAACCCCAACTAGCGAAATCCCGGGCCTGCCTACCCCGCATACGAATTTTTCTGGGGGAAGAACCTAACCGGCCCCCCCCCTATGGGGAGGGGGTCCAGCGTTTGGCAAAAATAAAACCGCCGGAAAGCGGCGGTTTTGCTTATTTTCACCATGCATCAGGCGCACGAGTAGTCTTCGGATACTCTGTCAAGGTTTCTTCGTAATGTCAAGGGGGCTTTCCAAGGCTCGCGATTTTTTTCCAGCGGCAGGATATTGAACGAGGTCAGATTGGAATCCGCCGCCCATAGCTTGTAAGTCAGATCGCGCATGGCGTCGTACCAGTCGCAATAGAATCCGCGCATCGTCTGGATCAGTTCCTGCGATACCTTGACCTCGATCAGGCAATAGCGCGGGTTGCGGCTATCATCATACCGCACCACTATACGGCCCTTGCGATCATACTTCGGAACGATCACCGGCGAAGCGCCTGGCATCCAGTCCGGCTCAATACCGCTCTTGGCATAGTCCAGCAATATCCCCCGCTTATACGCCGTGAACGCGCGCGAACTGATCAGGTCATGCACCAGTTCCGCATCCGGATGCGCATCACTACTGACAACGCCCGAAAAATCGACCTTGGTGCCGAGAGGCATATAGCCGCCCCCCGCTGCTACCTTGCGCACATCAATGCCGTCAGCGGCCCTTTCTGCCGGGTATAATCCCCCGCCGCGATCGACCACCGTATCAATACGTTCGTTCTGATATGCCCACTGCAAAAACAGGTCGACGGGCATGCTTTTGCGGTGCTTTTTGATCTTAAGTCCGGTCATTTTCTCTCTCCTGACAGTTCTGATAGTTTCCTGACAGTTTCCTGACAGTTATTTTAAGGGGTAAGTAATTGATATTTAATTCTATTCTTCTTCTCTCCTGACAGTCTGACAGTTACTCTGTATCTTACTCTCACACGCGCACACACATATGTGAGGCCTCATGTGCAATAACTGTCAGAACTGTCAGACTGTCAGAAGCCTTTGAATTTCAATCTCTATTTTCCTGACAGTTGCCTGACAGGCTGACAGTTGAAGGCTTGAAAAAACTGTCAGACTGTCAGGAAATTATGCTTAATCATCGTTACCCCCTCTGTTATGAAATTTACGCGCCGCCGCTTCATCGAGGCGCGTTTCAACATCGAGGTTCAATTCAATCCCGGTATAAGTGATATATTCACCCCGGCTCTTCTCGATCCCGCTATCCTTCATCCGATATCCGAACTTGGTTTGCGACATCGGGTCGAGGGCGTTGTCCTGACACCATAGCTTATACGCTTCGTAAAGCCGTGTCGCCTGAACATAGCCACCCTCGCGCCGCCTTGTACAAGCCAGAAGGAACTGATTGACAGGGTTTGATTCCGTTTTGTATTCCTCCGTCGCTGCCCGAATGCGCGCGGGTATCTGGAGCCCGCTTTCGACCCACAAACGGTATCCATCGAGGATCCAGTTGAAGATACCGGCAGCCTCCTCGCGCAGCGCGCCCTCCAGGCTCCTGTCTTTCAGCTTGGCGCGAGGGAACTCCGCCAGCTTTTCCTGATCGACAAACTTCTGATCGAACGGGACCAGCACAATCCGCCGCCATATACCATCATCCTGCCCGCGAATGGCGGGTTTGTTATTGAATGACAGGCACAGTTTGAACTGCGGATAAAACTCGAAAAACCCTTTATTCAGGTGCCGCACGGTCATTTTTTCGCCGCCCGTCAGTGTTTTCAGGGTCGCTTCACTGAATCGTGCTCCGGTTTCCGGCTCCGCTGACGTCACAAACCGCGCGCCCGGCAGCCGCGCCAGATCGGGCGTGGCCTCTGATCCGCGCCGCCGGTCGTCCTGCAGCAGACTGGCGAAGGGCAGCACCAGCGCATAATCACCCATCACATAGTTCATCAGATCCATCAGCGTCGATTTACCGTTCGAGCCCTGCCCGTAGAACATGACAACGATCTGCTCCCTGATCGATCCGCTCAGGCAATAGCCGAAGAACCGTTGCAGGAATAGCTGTATGTCGTCGTCCGGCTGAATATCGCGCAGGAATTGCAGAAATCGCGGGCATTGCGCGTCCGGATCATATTTGATGGGCGAGAGCCTTGTCAGGCGATCCTCGCGCTGGTGCTTGCGCAGGGCGATACCGCCGTTATAACTGCCATCGCCCGTATCTTTTGCCTGAAGGTTTATCGTTCCCGATTCCGTGTTGAACAGGAAGTGATGACGATCCAGATCATCGTTCATGCCGTGCAGGATAGGCCCGGCGATAGTGGTGATTGCGCCTAAACGCCGCTGATTTTTTGAATCCTTGGCAAACTTGGCGAATTTTTCCATGCGCTCGTCGAACGCCTTGGGTGTTTCCTCCTCATACGGCCCCAGCGCACCCATAGCCAGAACTTCATTCCTGATGGCGCGGGCCGTATCATGCGCGCGCAACTGCACTTCCGTATCGCCGCGCTCGCGGTCCCACCGCTTGCCCGTCCAGCACACCCAGCCGATCTCCTTGATCCATATCAGGTCGGCTCCATGCCGCGCGACCAGCCGCTCCGCATTCCCCAGATCGGTCGCCGAATAACGGCATAATTTCTGATCGATCGCCGCAACCTTGTCGAGCGGAGGATATTCACGCGGCGGGCCATCATCGTAATAAACGGCCTCGGCATCGTTCAGAATGGCCTGCATCTCTGCAAGCCCCCCGGCTGAAAATTCTTCGGCGGAATCGTCTGGGGTATGTGGCTGGTTCTGCCCTGTCATGTTTTGTCCGGTGTTATTTGAAGTTGAGTTTTACAATAGGCGCCCCTGAGCGGGTGTTTTTGGCGGGTCAGGCAGGCATTGCTGCGCCGGTTCAGGCGGCGGCCTGTTGCGGCGCGCGCGCCAGTGCCCCCCGCAGAACCACACCCCCAGCCGTCCGGCCAGAAGATTGACGCCCTCGCCAAACGCCCCCTGCGCATCGCATCCGGGCGCGCTGCATGGATGATCGAAAAACCCTTTGCTGTAGGAAGGGGATTTATCCATCCATGCCCTCCATAAGCTTGCAAGCCCCCTCAATCCGCTTGCAGGCTATATCGAAATATTTTTCCTGACGCTCGATTCCGATAAATTTTTTGCCGCATTTTACAGCAGCCACCCCTGTCGATCCTGTACCCATGAAAGGATCAAGCACGCTGTCGCCATTGGCGTTACGCATGATCTTTTCCATGACTGCCAAAGGCTTCACAGTTGGATGATCAAATTCGGAAGCGCCATTAGGCGTACGGATGACCCTGCGCTTATCAACCAAATCGCCAAGAGGATGACCGTCTTGATTCCATGCGTGAATATATGGCTCTAGATCCGGCATGTAGTGCTTGTTTGCCACTGGCATCGGATTCTGCTTCTCCCAGAAACAAACGGCATGGCGGTGATAATTCCCGGCAATATGGGGCAAAATTTTGTGAAGCTGGTCGTTGTGGCAGAAAACCACGACGGAACGGTAGAGCAGGCCGTTGATGATCTGGATATCAAAGCCCTGGTCGAGGCCATTTTCGATGATATCGTCCATGCACTGACGATCCTTGCGGAACGCCCCGCCACCTACTGCGCGGAATTCGTACGGAGGGTCCATGCAAAGAATATCAACCCTACCGATTGAAGGCAGGATATCTTCACATTGGCCAAGATATAGTGTGCAGTCGCCGATAATCTCTTTTCTGGTACCACTCATTCCGCCGCCCCCTGCGCGTGCTGCCGCAGCACATCATTGTGATCCATGCCTTCAGGAGCCCACGCAATGCGCGTGGCAAAACCGGATTGCGAATAACGCCGCGCCGCGCGCTGGATCAAACATTCGGCGCTTGGCTGGTCGCCCGCATCGCGTTCGCCCAAGATGATAACGCGGCGGCAGTCAGGCGGCGGCATCATGCCGGGTTTGCAAAAATTCGGATAAACGGACGGCAAGCGCCTGCCGGGCCGGTCAGGATGAATATCCCCCTCGCGCACGCCCGCGCCCGCCATATTGCCAAGAGAACCGGCAACCCACACCGACCAGTCCGGCTTTGTCACCAGAGACGTCAGTCCGTTTTCAATACCTTCTGAAATCACCATCACCGGCGAAGGCGGCCCCAGCCTGATCGAGCAGCCCCACGGCCTGCCCTTCATTTTCTTGGCATTCAGTTTTTTGGCGGGCCGGTCGGGATCCGCCACATCCATCTTGCCGTTGCCGTCGGGTGACAGGTATGTGAGATGCACCCCACGTATGCGCCCATCCATGTCCTGAAACGGTGCGATCATCGCCGGAAAATCACCAACCTTGACCGCTTTTTTCTGGCCATCGCGAGAATGCCAGTACGTCACAGATGGCAGGAATCTGATCTGTTTTAAAACGCCCTCCGGCAGCCTCTCCAGCGGTATCGCGCGCGCGTGCAGATAATTCTCGATCAGCGTCCCTGCCGCCGGAACCGATTGCATGAACAGCCTGCGCGCCTTCATAATCTCCTGCTCATCGGCCTCAATATCGTCCAGGTGATAGGCAGGCGGCGGCGGAGCATACGTCTTCACCAGACGCGGCACACTATCACCCGCCCCCGCGATGCCGTAATATTCCGCCAATTGCCGGATCGCATCGGGAAACGGCAACCCGTCCTTTTTCATCAGGAAGCCAATCGCATCGCCGCCCGCGCCGCAGGCATGGCATTTGTAAAAACCCTTTTGCGGATCGACCTTCATTGACGGATGATGATCGTTATGAAACGGGCACAACCCGATCAGGTCCCGCCCCTTGCGGCGCAGCGCTACGCGCAATCCCACGACATCCTCAATACGGACGCTCTGCCGCACCTGCATGATCATATCGTTTGAAAGCGGCTCCATCAGAACGCGCCCTCCATGCGGTCGGCGAAGGCATCGCGTTTATGATCGGCAATCGGCCTCAGCATGGCGGCAAAGGCGATCAAGGCCGTAATACCCTCATCAACCTGCCGCAACAGCGCCTGCGCTTCCTGCGGGCTCACCTTGCCATCCGCCATGTTTTTGGCGGCCAGCGCGAAAACATCACTCGATTCCCTGCCGACAGCGGCCAGCGCCACAGCAATCTTGTCAACCGAAGGGGCAACGGATAAATGCTCGATCATCAGATAACCTGAAGCATTCGCCAGTTCGCGCGTAACCACCGGCTGACCGCAATCGCTTTCCAGATCCATGATCACATCGATCGGAGGATAATTGTCCGGCGAATTCAGATTGCCGTAATTATACAACGCCGTCGCCCCGACCCGCGTTCTGGTCGCCGCCTGCTCCGCACCGCCGAATTCATCGACCAACTGGCGAAAACGGGTCTTCAGGGCCTTATATCGGGCGGCGGGCAAAAGGCGGCTCATTGTAATTCCCCCTCGTTTTTACACGTGCTTTTTACCCTGCCGGACGCTATGCCCCGCTTATCAGAATCAAGAACAGGTAAAGACGCATGACCATTGGAAACAAAACCGCAGAACCCATCAGGCACAGCGCCGACAGGCTGACCCGCGATCTGATGGATCGCGCCCGCGACCTTGAGCGCACCGGCGACGCCGATGCCATCGATGCCGCGCGCGAGTTCAGGTCCATCGCCTTGAGGTTGGGAAAAACGAGAGGAAACGCCTGATGTCATTGCGCCGACCCCACTGTCGCGCCACTCAGGTGTGCAAAGAAATCCTTGGGTTTCAGTTTGTAACGCCGCTCCGCTGCCGCCTTCAGCAGGCTCTCATGATATTTGCTGGGAACAATACCGCCCGTCCCCGTTTTTCCCTTTGGGTATCCCCAGCGATAAACGGCATTTTCTGTGACCCCCAGGATGGCAGCGATCTCGCTGACGCCCCCCGGAAATTTTTCCAGAACTGTTTCAAATTGAGTTTTCTGCACAGTGATAGCTCCTGAGAACAACGAATCTTTGAAATCATTTTTGAGGAATCTTCATATTTTATCAAGTCATTTTATTGAGTTTTCGTCAATATACAAAAAAGGCTGAATTTGTAAGGATTTGCTGATGGATCATCAATGGCTGAATAAACTATTTGAGCAGAACGCTGATAAAAATCAGAGCGAACTCGCACGCTATTTAGGGTACGACCCCGCCGTCATAACCCGCATGATGGCTGGCAAAAGACAACTGAAGGCCCACGAAATCCCTAAAATCCGCCAGTTTTTCGGGCTTCCTAGAGATAACGATACAGGAGTTCAGGCTTTGACCTCCGAATGCGTAATCCCTGTAATAGACCCGGAATTTGGCGAACGGTGGGTATTACCTAAGAAAGCTCTTAAAGACCAGACATCCGATCCAAAGGGGCTTGAGATCATGATCCTGCGCGACAGCGCTATGTCTCCATTGCTGATCGCAGGAAACTACCTTCTCATCGATAAAAACTCTAAAAACCTTGATGATTCCGGTATTTTTGTTATTGAAACGGGCTCACGCCGCCTTGTTCGCCGCTGTGAGCCCGTTATCGCCTCTACGCCCCCGTCTGTCCGACTCATTACGGCGGATACAACGCCCCCGCAAATTGTCGAACGCGACAAAGTCACTGTGATCGGGCGCGTCATCGCCCGTACCGAATTCTTTTAATCCCTGTCATTACTTGGTTTTTGAAGGCTCTCCAGATAGCGCCTTTGTAAGGCCGCGCAATCAGCCTGTAGCTGCCTGTAAACGCGATAACTCTCCGCCAGATGATCCTCCAGCTGGGCCGTTTCCGCACCCAGATAATAGCAGCGCAAATCCGCCATTCCTTTACGGTCGCGCGCATGACGATACTGCCGCGCCAGCACCCGGACATACCCCCGGAAGCGCACGACAATATCGACGACCTCCTTGACGTCCAGATAATTGACCGGCCCGTGATCAGGCATGGAATCGATGATTTTTTGGGCAAAGCCGGGGCCGTAACGGCGCTCCAGATCCTCCCGCTCGCGGCCCGTCAGGCCGCCGTCGGTACGTTTGCTCATGTTTTCCCCACAGAAAAATGAATGGTTGTGATTGATTATGGTATTTATCACGTCCATATTCTGAAAATCAAGTATTTTATTCTTGATAACAAAAAATTTATTATATATACGGATAATAAAAGGAAATTATGATGATTTCAGGCAAACAGATACGCGCCGCCCGCGCCCTTCTCGATTGGTCGCTGGAGGATCTTTCCACCCGCGCGGGCATGACCGTGGCGGCCATCAGCCATATTGAACGGGGCCGCGCCCCCCGTCAGGAATCGCTGGCGGCCCTTACAACCGCCCTGGAGACTGAGGGCATCCGGTTTACACCGTATGGGGTCGAGCAGCTTCAAAACGCCGTGATATGGCTTCCTGCCTATACCGACCTGCTGGACGATATGATCGCGCACAACCCCAATCAGGCGCTGTTCATGAATGCCGATGACCGCAAATCGTCCGCCGAGGTTACGGAACGGGTCCAGCGCCTGCGCTCCGGCGGAGCAAAAATACGATTCCTGATTCAACCCGACTGCGATTTTATCGCCGGAAACCCCGCCGACTATCGCCGCAGCCGATTGCTGGCTGCGCGCGACGTGACCGTGATTTACGACAACCGGACCGCTTTCTGGACGCCGGACGGCGTGATGGTGATCATCAGCGGATTTCTGGCGGAGGACTACCGCAAGCAGTTTGAAAGGTTCTGGGATCATGGCGAAACGATATGATGTCCGGATAAATAACCCCAACAACGAACGGGACTGTATCCTGATAGTCTGCCCGCCCTCGCACGACCAGCAGGGCGCGAAATTTCGCGCCACCATCGAGTCCTTGCACGGACGCTACAACCTGCGCTGCATCTGGATTGCCGATGCGCTGGACGAGCATAATTCCGGATCACTCCTCTTGGCCTTGCAGCGCGGTCAGGAATGGATTGATCGTCATAACCATCTTCTGGGGAACACACCTATAAGGCGCTGGCAGGAAGTGCGCCGCCATCCCGATTTTGCAGCCAAATACGACGAGGTAAAACGTCTCTACCACGAATGTCTGGCGGCACGGGCGGCGATCGATGATATATGCCACACACACGCTATCACGATTGCCGCACGGCAGATCGCGCGCGGGCTGGCCCCCGATCATTCATCGCTGATGTCGCGCTGCATAAATTATATGCTGGAGGAAATCGCCGGACTATCGATTATCCGCGATCTGGGTGACTTGCCGGAAATTTACCCCGGCGCACATTTCAGTGATCCTGATATTTTTCACCGCATCGCCCGCATATCCCTGCGCCTGCCGCGTGTAATACCGTTATCATTCCGAGCTCATCAACCGTCACTCACGCTGAAAAGCGCAATCTGACAGACAACCAATTTAAACTATTTTTCCAGATTGATCTTAATCTCGTTCAACCAACTCTGGATATCAGCAGTTGCCGCATTGTTATTCATATTCGTTTTTTTCTCGAACGCAGACCCCGGATTAGTGACGATCGAACAATCCGCGACCACGCGCACCGCACCTTTCGTCTGAATTATATTATACGCAACTCTGGCGTTAGGCGTGCTGTCATAGCGACTGCCAAAAAAGACGGCTGCCATCGGACTATCAACCGGGCGATCAAATGAAATTACAGTATCGTCTGATTTTGTAACTGAATAACCCCTGTTTATCATTGAATCAGTAATACGATCCTTGACGGTCGACTTTGACGTACCCTTGATCGTGACCTCAACCTTGCCGCTGGGGGTATTATGCTGAATTGGCGTCGCGCAACCTGCCAGCACAACACTCATGATTACCGTGAATAGCATAAATACCGTTCTGCGCATTCGCATTCTCCAAACTTTTTTACATTAACCACCTGATTATGTCAGAGGGCAGAATACCAGAAACCGCAGAAAACCTAAGAAAAAATAAAAATGACAAAAACTCAAAAAAGATACTTGCCTATCTGTGAGTTTTTATCAATTATAGGGACATCTTAGATTTGACGATTCGTCAAAAGAAAGGTTCCAAATGTCTTTACAGCAAACATCCAATATCATCCCCTTTCCCCACCCCAGCCGGGCGGCGCGTTTCGATGCGCCCCCGGCACGGGAACCCCTGCGCAGCGACGGCATGCCGGTCCGCGTCGGGGATACCGTTCTCATTAACAGCGCCCGCAACGGGCAACCTGATCGGGAAGGCTGGATCACCGAAGTATCCCAGCCCGGCGGACTGACCGGACTTCGCACCTACAGCGTTTTTTGCACGGACGGCGTTCATCGCATCGCCCGCGCCGATTTCATCACAGCCATCAACTAAAATGCGGAGAAACCAAGCGATGGAGAGCCCTGTCACACGCCTCGAAAGAAAATACGAACGCCTTGCGGCGGAGGGAAAACTGACCAGACGCAAAATCGAAATGATTGAGCGGCGCATGAAGCAGATCACTTCCAGACCCGATTCGCGACAAATCCTATTACTACGTCACGCCGGACAATCACCTCTCCCGCCAGGATCCGCAGCAGCGCAACTTTGAGTTCCGCGACGTCAACGCCGAAGAACGTGATGTCCGCAACGCCTGATCATCCCACACCACCATGAAAGGAACAGAACATGGACGATAATTTTGAAGGACTCGCGAGAATCGTGCGCGAAAATACAAGACCGATCTTTGCCGAGGTTACATCCCACGGCACCCTAACGGATGGCGATGATGCAGTGGGTAAGATCGGCCACCCCATCGCGCTCATTCCGGAAGGGATGAGGCTGGAGAGCCTGAAGTCTGTCATTGATGAATGGCGCACCACGCCGGAACGCCGCAAGGGCATAGCGAATGTAGGACGCCTCGATTCCTTCATTGATCTGACCAACCGGTTCAAGGATGAAAATTCCGCCCTGTTTGCCAAGGGCACCGTTAAGGGTAAGACCATCACCGCCGAACTACAAGCCGTTCTGGATTATCATCCGGCTGCCCCTGAAAGCAAATCAGACAACGCCCGGTTCTGCCAACACCGCGTGCATTATTCCTTCCCGGTGTCCAAAGAATTCCAGGCGTGGATCAATGAAGATGGCAAAGCGATGGACCAGACCGAATTCGCCGCCCTGATCGAAGACCGTATCGGCGACATCATCGGCAACGACCCGCAGAACCCCGTAAATTTCGACGGGTTTGACATCCTTAAGCCCAATTTTGCCGACCCCGCGCGGATGCTTGAACTCTCGCGCGGCATGGAGGTTTTCAGCAGCGTCACTGTGAAAGGCAAAAGCCGCCTGTCTTCCGGCGAAACACAGATCGAATTTGTCACAGAGCATAAAGACAACAAGGGCAACGCCCTGAACCCGCCCGACTTCTTCCTGATCTGCGTGCCAGTCTTTGAAATGGGGGCCAAATACCGACTGCCTGTGCGCCTGCGCTACCGCATCCACGAGGGCAAGGTTCTCTGGTTCTACCAGCTTTACCGCGCGGAAAAGGCGTTTGATAACGCCTTTGACGAGGCCTGTAAGAAGGCACAGACGGAAACAACCCTGCCGATCTTCTGGGGAACCCCGTGAATCGGGAAAGGTACAAAAAAATGACCGCTATCACGATCCCCCTTATCACCTATCCGGAACCGACCTATCGGCGCGCATGGCGTTTTTTTACGCCGCTGGCCCGGGCGGCGATCGGTACGGCTGTCCTCACACTCACGATATGGGGGATCGTCTGATGAACACGGCTCCGGACAAAAAACAAAAAGACGGCGCATGGGCCGAAAGCGTTTCAGGCCGAATCATGAACGTGCTCGACCCCTCGCCTGATTTAATCAGCATCACAGATATCGCCGAAGGGCTGGCAAAACAATGCCGCTATAACGGACAGATACCGGTATTCTACAGCGTTGCCCAGCACTGCACCGTGGTCGCCGACCTGCTGCCGCGTAGACTCGCCATTTACGGGCTTTTGCACGATGCTCACGAAGCCTATCTGGGGGACCTGATCACCCCCGTCAAAATGGCTGTATCAGCCCGCGTCGGGTGGAATGTCTGGAAGAAGATAGAAGAACCCCTCGACAAAGCCATTTTTGAAGCCTTCGGGCTGTCATGGCCCCTGTCGGAAACGGATCAGGACATTCTCGCCCACGCTGACCGCGTTGCGCTGGCAACCGAAGTCCGTGATCTGAAGCCGCAATCCTACCGGAACAACCGGAAATACTGGCAGTCATTGCCAGATCCCGCCGATTTTATGATCCGACCGGCGCCGTGGCCCAAAGCGGCATCGCTGTACATCAAAAAATTCATCCGCCTAGCGGAGGAATTCTGCCCCGGTCACATCCTGACCCGTCAGGGGCTGGACGCCACCGACATCGAAGGGAGCCATCTATGAGCCAGTCCGTCAACAAAGCCATCATCATCGGTCACGCAGGCGCAGACCCGGACATCCGCACAACCGGCGACGGGCGTAAAATCGCAACCCTTTCCGTCGCCACATCGGAAAGCTGGAAGGACAAAGCCACCGGCGAACGTCAGGAACGCACCCAGTGGCACCGCATTGTCATTTTTAACGAGGGATTAGCCTCCGTCGCGGAACGCTATGTAAGAAAAGGCTCGAAACTTTACATTGAAGGCCAGATCGAAACCCGCAAATGGACCGACCAGCAGGGCGTGGATAAATACACCACGGAAATAATCCTGCGCCCGTATCGCGGTGAACTGACCCTGCTTGATTCCCGCCGCGACGGACCACCCCCGGCGGACGATCCGAACGCTTACGGATCCCGCCAGTCCGGCGCGCCGACCGCGACCATGACCTCCAGCACGACCCACGACAACCTCGAAGACGACATCCCGTTTTAGGAGCAACAGCCATGACAAAATTCACCAGAACAACCCTGAAGGCATCGCTGCTGATCGCCGGTATATTCGTGGCGGGCGGACTCCTCAATCAACTCGCCCCCAGAGCAGGATGCGCGGCAGGGGCCGATCTGGGCATAAGGGTGAATCTGATCACCCTGACACCTGAACAAATCAAAACCCTTTCCCCGGACGCCTCTAGCGCTACGACTACGGTTGCAGATCAAACGCCAAGCGCACATTCCCAGCATGAACCACATGCTGCCCCGGCGGACGCGCCGGAGGGGGGAGCCTTTCACCTGATCACCCCGCAGGCAGGAGATTCCGCACAGGAAGACCCCTATATGCACCAGCCCGGAATCTACGAATAAGTTTCACCCCCCCACCCACAGAAAGGAAGACGACTATGAATATGCAGCAATACTTGCAGGAGGCCCGCAAAAACGGTGTGACCGAACTGAAGGCTTTCATCCAGGAGGACACCGAAAACGGTCACACAAAAGTTTATATGACCCCGACCGACGGTCGGGGACGCAGCGCCACATTCCTGATCGAGAACACAGACTCCGTGCTGATCGGCAACTCCCACTGGAACAAAAATGAACCGGCGGCAGAAGCGACCGAAACAAAGCAGGAAGGAACACCTGAAGCATCCCCTGACACCCAGAATAACGAGGGAGATCTTGTGGACAATAGCGGCGCAGGTACAGCAGACCCCCAGCCCGCCGCCGAAGCATCGGCGCAGCCTTCTGGGGAGGAATCCTCGGAACCTGAGCAGCAGGAAGTATCCGATAATCCGGATGTCGCGGCGGCTGCCTGACCGCTTCACCAGACCATTTTCGTGACACCACGGAAATGGTCGCGCGAGGCGGCCCGGCAGACTCTAGGGCATCATAATAAGGCTTTCGGCTATGCGCGCGGAGGTCATTGGCAAGCCCGCGATACAGATCGCACAGCCGGATGCCGCCTCATACGACACCCCTCCGGGTGAGTGCTGTGTTTTCGTGGCTCGCGGTTAAACACAGCACTCTCCTGGGCGGGCAGCTAGACGGAGCGAAACCGTGGCGAGCGTGAAAGGCAGGACGTAACCACCTGCCCCGCCTTTGAAACACCGCACGAAAAGCGGTTTATCCCGTGCAGGGGGTGATCTGCACCGTGACCCGCGAAAGGGCTTTGATTGACTGTGAGTACCTCGCGGGAACGCCCCCGTCAATGCAGGCGTGACAGCCGGAGAGCACGGCAACCGTTAAAACTGCAAAAGAAAGAAAGACCAGACGATGAACAGAGCGCGTACACAAGGAAAAGTAAAATGGTTTGATGCCCGCAAAGGCTTCGGGTTCATCGAACCCGCAAACGGCGGCAACGATATTTTTGTCCATATCACCGCCCTACAAAAGAGCGGTATCGAAAACCTGACGGAAGGCCAATCCGTTGAATTCGATATCGGCGAAGCCAGAGGCAAAACCTGCGCCATGAACATCAGCCGCGCCGCATAGGAGCAGGACATGGATTTCCGTCTGCCAGAACCAACCGGCCCGGATGAACGGATCACCCGCATCATCGCCATGAATGAAGCCATCGTTCGCATGAACGAGCAGATCATCAAGGCGATCACCATGCCGGGTATATTTATCAAGAACATCCAGATCGATACCGAAGAAAGGCCGCCGGAATCATGACCGCCGACATTATCAACATCTCACAAGCCAGAGCCGATCGCGGACAGGCACAATTTATTGTCTGCCCGCACTGTGGAGATGAAAGCCACTTCCTGCCCGTCGTCATGGGCGGGCAGGAAGGACGCCTGTTTATTTCCTCTCTCGTCTGCATCGGCCCCGCCTGCAACGGGGACGGATATACCCTCACCGTCAATAATGGATATGTGACATGACAGTGCTTTTTGCCATCGGCAATTTTATCATCTTCTGCCTGCTGGTCTGGATTCTCTGTGAACTGAAAGCGGAGGAAAAACCATGCTGACGCTTTCTATCCGCCAGCCTTGGGCATGGACAATTGTGAACGGACACAAGTCGGTCGAGAACCGCAACTGGGCGACCAAACACCGGGGCGAGATTTTGATTCATGCCAGCAAGACGTTCGACCGGGAAGGCTATTACTGGATCCGCCAGCAATTCCCGAACCTGCCCCTGCCGCCGATCGGCTCCTATCATCTGGGTGGCATCGTCGGCAAGGCGCGCCTGACCGATTGCGTAGAAGATCACCCCTCGCCATGGTTCTTCGGCGAATACGGTTTTGTCCTCGATCGCGCGCAACCACTCCCTTTCATGCCTGTAAACGGCCAACTGGGCTTCTTTAACATCGAATATCGGGAGGGGCATCATGCTGTGGCCTGACATCTGGCTCAGATATTGCGCGGCGTCCCTGCGCCTGTGGGCAGACCTCATGGAGGAAACCTGCGCCCCTACCCCGTCACGCCGTCGCAACGGTCAGATCATTCATGTCGATTTCAGGAAGGAACAAAGCCGTGGCCGCCATTGACATCAGCAAACTCGATATTGCCTGCCTGCAAAAGGCATCCATTCTACTCCAGGGTGTCGGCACCATGATCAATGAACAATGCCCTACATCCGGCAAGGAAGCCGCCGCGATCGGCCAGCACCTGCACGACCTCGCGGTGAAAGCCACGGTTCAATGGGCAAAGGAGAAAGACGTCCATGAATAAGACGACCACCAAAATCGGTGATATATGGCACATATTCCGTGTCGCGTTCGCCGAACACCTTCTCTGGATTCCTATGTTGGC
This sequence comes from Micavibrio sp., assembly GCA_046294845.1. GTDB lineage: Bacteria > Pseudomonadota > Alphaproteobacteria > Micavibrionales > Micavibrionaceae > Micavibrio_C. The sequence continues at coordinate 1,987,303 of JBKBNU010000001.1, forward strand.
AATCCCGGAAGGCCCCGAGAAAAACAAGCTGGTGGAATCCATCGCAAGCTATGCGCGATGGGCGAAAGAGAACGACAACTATGGCCGATAAATCAGGAATCGAATGGACGGATGCCACATGGAACCCGCTGGCCGGGTGCAGCATCGTATCTGCGGGCTGCACAAACTGCTACGCCATGAAGCAGGCCGCGCGCCTGCTGGACAAACCCGGCAGCCATTATGAAGGCACCACCAAAAAGGTGAACGGTAACGCCGTCTGGACGGGCAAGGTCAGCCTCGCACCCGATCATATCATCACCCAGCCACTGCACTGGAAACGCCCGCGCCGGATTTTCGTCAACAGCATGAGCGACTTGTTTCATGAATCCGTGCCGAACGAATGGATCGATCGCATCTTCGCCATTATGGCGCTTTGCCCGCACCACATATTTCAGGTTCTGACCAAGCGCCCGGAGCGGATGCGGGAATATTTTGAAAAAAACTTTCACCCGCATCATGTAGCGGCCCGCGCCGATAAATACTCACCCGGATGCCATGATGAAATTGCCAGCATAAAATTCCCGCTGAAAAATGTCTGGCTGGGTGTGTCCGTGGAAGATCAGGCCAGCGCCAATAAGCGTATTCCGTTTCTAATGGATACACCCGCTGCCGTGCGATTCCTGTCCTGTGAGCCGCTACTAGAATCCGTAAATCTTGAGCGCATCGTTATATCTTCTTTTCCCCGCCTTGAATTCCTTAACGCCTTTGACGGATGGAAATCGACAAAAATAAGTGCCTGCACTTTCGGTAACGACCCCACCAACCTCAAAGGTATCGACTGGGTCATTGTCGGCGGAGAATCTGGCCCCGGCACGCGCGCCATGCATCCGGACTGGGTACGCTCCCTGCGCGATCAATGCACCGCCGCCAGTGTGCCATTCTTCTTCAAACAATGGGGGGAGTTCTCGCCCGTCTATGACCGCGATAATAACGATACGGATTGGAGAAAGTGTAGCGAGATCGAGTGTCAAAACCAACCCGGACGCTGGATGAATTTAGAAGGCGGTCATGGATTTCACGGTGACCGCGTTCATTACATGAAACGCACCGGCAAAAAGGCCGCAGGCCGCCTGCTGGACGGCCAGACATGGGATCAGTTTCCGGAGGCGCTTAAATGACCTACCAGCCGACCCTCGATATGGAACTGATCGTCGATAACTTCGCCGGAGGTGGCGGTGCATCAGAAGGAATCGAGATAGCCCTTGAACGACCGGTCAATATCGCCATCAATCACGATCCGCAGGCGCTGGCAATGCATGAGGTCAATCACCCGCTCACCCGGCATTATTGCGAGGACGTCTGGGACATTGATCCCCGCGAAGTCTGTCAGGGCCGCCCGGTGGCGCTGGCGTGGTTCTCGCCGGACTGCAAGCATTTCAGCAAAGCCAAGGGCGGAAAGCCTGTTGAGAAGAAAATCAGGGGTCTGGCGTGGGTCGCAATCCGCTGGGCCGCAACAGTCAAGCCGCGCATCATTATGCTGGAAAACGTCGAGGAGTTTGTCACCTGGGGGCCAATCCTTGAGAACGGCCTGCCATGCCCGGAACGCAAAGGTCAGACCTTCACGTCATTCGTAAATGCGCTGCGCCGCCTTGGCTATCATGTCGAATGGAAAGAACTCCGCGCCTGCGATTACGGCGCGCCGACCATCCGCAAACGCCTGTTCCTGATTGCCCGCTGCGACGGCCTGCCGATTGTATGGCCCGCACCGACCCACGGCCATCCAGACAAGATCAAGGGCACGAAGCTGAAACCATGGCGCACAGCAGCGGAATGTATTGACTGGTCGATCCCGTGCCCGTCGATATTCGAGCGCAGCAAGCCGCTGGCGGACAATACCCTGCGCCGCATTGCCAAGGGCATTCAGCGTTTTGTGATCGACGCGCAGGAGCCGTTCATCGTGCCAGTCTGTTATGGAGAAGCACCGGGGCAGGAGCCGCGCACCTGCTCCCTGCATGACCCTCTGCCGACGATTGTCGGGAAAGGCACTCATGCATTGGTTATGCCCTATATGGTCGGCGCTGGTGGCCCAGCCCGAGCTGGGGAGCCAAAGCCCATGGATCAGCCTTTCGGCACACTTCTGACCCGCAACCATGCCCACCTGGTCACCGCCTTCCTTGCCCAGCACAACACGCAGCGCGAAGGCTTCCACCCCGGCAGGGCGGCCAGCGACCCGCTGGCAACGATCACCGCGCGGGGAACCCAAACCCAGCTTGTCACCAGCCATATCATGAAAATGCGCGGCACAAATATCGGCCACGCCATGGATGACCCGCTGCACACCATCACGTCATCCGGCTGCCACCATGCCGAGGTACGGGCCTTCCTGCTGAAATATTACGGCAACGACAAGGAGCCGCACGGCCTGACAGATCCCATCGGCACCGTCACCACAAAAGACCGCTTCGGGCTGGTGACGATTCACGGCGAGGATTATGCCATCGTCGATATCGGAATGCGGATGCTCACGCCCCGCGAACTATATCGCGCGCAGGGCTTCCCTGATGATTACATCATCGATCGCATGACACGCGGCGAACCGCTGACCAAGACCGCACAGGTACGCATGTGCGGCAACAGCGTCAGTCCCGTCCTTTCATACGCACTAGCCAAAGCCAACGTCCCACCCGCCTTATTAGTCAGACAGGAGCAAAGAGCATGAGATTTTGTCAAGAACACTGGGAAAAACTTCGCGCCGCGATAAAAAGTCGAGGGCTTGATAGCTTGGGTGCAAAAACTGCGGAACAGATTCATGCAGATATGGTCGATCAATTACATGGGACTGAAACAGATTATGACCCACTCATGAATTGTTATTGGATGATTTTAGGTCGCGCACTTGAAATGGGCGGACTTTATTTAATGGAAGTAAAGGAAAATGGAGAACATTACTGTCCGGTCTGTGAAGCAATCGAAAAAGGAGGGCAGACCGAACAGTATTGGATTGATGGTCCGGCTGATGCAGCCCTAAAACATGCACAAGAAAAGGGATTGGTTCCAAAAATTCAGTAAAGGAATACGGACATGAAAAATGAACGCCCCTGCGAATATGCAGAAATGACCGCCGAGTTCTACTATGCGCTCATGCCCGCACTTAAATTTGTTGCGCGGAAATGTGGTTACGCCTTGCTACAACATGGCAGCCTGAAAACAGACATTGACCTCGTTGCCGTGCCTTGGCGAGAAATGGCTATCGATCAACATGATCTTGCCGAGCACATCAGGACTACAGCAGAAGCAATTATCGGTATAGCCCAACAGCAAGGGAAATCGGGTCCGACAATAAAGCCGAATGGCCGTCTGGCGTGGTCATTCCATCTGGTGCCGCCTGAATGTCGGGGGCCGTATATAGATTTATCTGTTTTGCCGCCACTGGAGACGAAATGACTGGAATTCTTCCACCACCTGCCGACTGGCAGCCGCTGCCGCGCCATTACCGCCAGTGGTACACACGCCCGCCGACTTCCTACCGCATGATGCCGATGCGCGACATGCGCTTCATCCCTGAGGTACAGGAACTGCTCGATCGTGGCGAGATAGAGGTTAAATTCGTGATCAAAAACCACCGCTACCCGGATCCAAAAAACCAATATTACTGGCGGGTCAGGCAGCCGGAATTATTTTCTGGAATGGGCAAATGACATCACACCCCTGCAGCATCGGAAACCAGATCGTCAATATTCACGCCCAGCGCGCGGGCGAGGCGGCGCGCCATATCAAGGGACGGTTCACGGTGACCTGTTTCAATCTGGCTGATATAAAGCTTGCCGGATTCCACCTCTCCCGCCAGAGCTTCCTGCGTCAGCCCGCGCCACTCGCGATAAACCTTGATCGGGTTATCCCCGGACATCAATCGATCAACAACATCGCCAGGGACGGTTTCCCCATCATCTTGATCCGCCTTTACAAAGGCGCGCGCATCACGAATGTCCTCAACCATCTCGCGATATGCAGCCTCAGGGATCATCACATAACCGCGCTTTTTAACCTCAATCTTTTTAAACACACCCTCTTCAGGCGCAGCAACATCGCCGGTCACAAGAAATTCTCCGGTGCGCGCATCACGGCGGGCAGCCTCCTTGCCTTTTCTGGCAGGCTTCATAACAGACCTCTCGCGATACACGCCACTCGCGCCGCCCTTTTTTCTCTCTTTAACCGTATTCATTTCAATCCTCGCTTATTTTTTATATATATCGCCGCGCGGACCCACATCGGTCACCGTCAGCGTCGTATCATCCATCTTGAACAGGGCGCGAAACTTCCCAACCCGCAGCCTGTATCCTTCCGTGCCCGTCAGGGCTTTGACATCAAGCCCCTCGTTATTGCCGCCCGCGATAGCCTTGATCCCATCCTTGATTTTAAGACCAGTCTCCCGATCCATTTTCAGGAGGTATTTCGCCGCGTCTTTTTTATATTCAATCGTTTTCATGTCCTGAATATAGCGTGGCGCTATATAAGGATCAATAGAAAAAGTATAGCATACAGCTATATTCTAATCCCGAAATTATTAACAAATTATGAATTTTCTGGTGGGGGGTTATGAACGACAACACCCCCATAATCCGTAAACCATCGCGCCCGGCCAGCACCCTTGACCGGGGGCTGACCCTGCATGAAACGGCGGAAATACTGGGGTATTGCTATACAACCGTTTACCGCATGGCCAAAAACGGCGACCTGGAAACCTATGGGTCAGGCAAGAAACTCAGGGTTTACGAATCCTCGATCGAGCGCTATAGACAGCAGACACGCAACAATCTGAAGGGGTTGCCGACCGTCCGGGAGCGCGTCCGCGTCACCGGCACGCGCTACCGACAAGCCATGAATGATCTGGAGGGGCTGTTAAGATGATTGAGCTTGAAAAAATTATAATTGACACACAACACATGGAATTCTCTGACGGAGAAACCGAAAAATTTAAACTTTACGATCGCACAGACTCCACAATCACACTTGAACTCAGACCCAGATCGCAGACGATCGCCGAAGCGATTTTTGTTGCGGCCTGCGAACTGAAGAAAGTTCCATTATGTCACGATGTTACCTATCCCGGCGGTGTGGTGCAGACGGGCATATGTACAAACCTTGACAGGCTATTCGATTCTGACGGCGAAATTAATCTACTCACCATAACAGCCTTGAAAGATTAATGACCGTTTTTTTTAACAAACACAGGGGCCAGTGGGCCTATGATTTCCGATGCAATGGCGACCGCCATCAGGGCTATTGCGTGCACCCAAAAACAGGGAAACCCGCGCAAAATCGCACGGAAGCCAAGACGATAGAGGACATCCTTAAAGGGAAAATAAAAGCCGGAGGCACAGAGAAAAAAGAGGCGCCGCCTGCACCCGTCGCAGGCTTCTGTTTTGCCGAACCGATTGCTTTTTATTTGAAAAAAATCAAGGACAAGCCTTCCTTTCCTCTGGCACAGGGTTATGCGAAAGAGCTGCTGGAATGGTTCGGTCCGGCAACCGATATGGCAGACATCGACGAGGAGGCAATCGCGGAATACACCGCATGGGCCAGAACCCAGAGCGTCAAAACTTATGTCGGGAAAAACGACCGTGGCGAAAAGCTTTTCAGGGATTCCGGCAGGCCGCGCGCGCCGCGCACCGTAAACGGCTATCTGGCGATGATCGAAAGATCCTTTAACGCCTTCCGCCTTGCGCCCGAGAACAAAAAATACCGGCATCTGATCCCGCCGCCGCCAGAAATAGAATACCTGCCAATCCCCAAAAGAACGCCGACACCCATCCCGCACAATCTCTCAACCAGGCTGCTGGAACAGGCAAACGATCGCCTGCACGCCCACCTGCGGCTTGCCTACACATTGTGCGTTCATACGGGTATGCGGGACAGGGAATGCGCCCAGGTGCGCGACGGCCAGTTTATGGAGGCGGAGCGAATGATCTTTCTGACCCCTGAACAGACAAAAACGGCCACAGGGAGATTCATGCCCGTAAACGATGTCGCCCTGCAGGTGATCACGGAATGCCGCAAGGTGGGGGATGTTTTGTGGGAGGCACTGAAAAAGGACAAGGCGCTGGCCGATGAATATTCCCGGAAATACAGCATACGGGCGCGCGGAGACATTCCTCTGATTTTGTACCGCCCGAACGGAACAGGCCTGCCACGGCCCGTAAAACGGCTGGCAAACTCAGGATGGAAGAGCATGAAGAAAAACGCCGGGGTCGATCACCGCTGGCACGATACCCGCGCCGCCTTCTGCACGCAGGCGCTGGCCGCCGGAACGGACATCAAGGTGGTCAAGGACCTGGCGGGCCACCAGTCGATTATGACCACGGAGCGCTATCTGAAGGTCGCCGATCCCCTGCTGCGCGCCGCCGTGGACGCACTGGCGAAGAAGAGCCCGCTCCCCGTGGAGTCCCTTACAAAAGTCCCTTACAAGAGCAAGAAGGGAAAAGGGAAGTAATGTTAAGTCATTGATTTAATTGGAGCGGGCGACGGGTCTCGAACCCGCGACCTACAGCTTGGGAAGCTGTCGCTCTACCAACTGAGCTACACCCGCCTGCCTCTATAACTAAGCCCAATCTATAGCCTATCTGCGCTTTTTCCGGCAAGCCCCCGTTTCAAGCCACCCCCACCCTTAATAGTTAAGATGTAATCCGGAAAAATCTGTGGAAAGAATCCTTTACTTATGACTCCCTTTCTTTATAAAAAAGAGGCGGTTAGGTACTAATCATATGCCCTGAAGCATGTTTTTGCGGAAATTCCGCCTCGTGGCTTCAGCGTTTATGTCCATCATTAAGGAGCATACATTATGAAAGTTTTTCGCGGCCTCGTTCTTGGCGCCTGCATCATTGGTCTTGGTGCATGCTCGAACTATCAGGCTCACAGTGAGGTCAAGGCCCTGAACGAAGCTCAGGCCGTTGGCAGCCCTTTTACACAGTACCTCGCTGGTGAGTACCGTGATTTCACAAACCGTGAACTGAACGAAATGTTCGACTATCCGGATGCCCTGCACTTTGCCCGTAAGGGTCTGGCTGCTGCTGCCGGTGAAGTTGTTATGCCTGAACCTATCAGCGACTGGAACCTGAACCCTCAACATATGGAAGAGCTGAGCACAGCTCGTGGCCGTCTGGTTGTCGCGTTTGATCTGGGTGCCCGTGAAGTTGCTGCCCAACAATCCGCTATTGCCCAGGCCCGTTTTGATTGCTGGATCGAACAGCAAGAGGAAAACTGGCAAGACAATGATATTGCCCAGTGCAAGAGTCAGTTCCTCGATGCGATGAACGCTCTCGAAGGTATGGTTAAACCTGCTCCTGTTATGGAACCTGTAGCCGACCTCGCTCCTGAACCTTCAGAGCCGATGAAAGTGGAAGATGCGATGTACCTCGTATTCTTCGACTTCGACAAGTCAGCTGTTGCCGCTAGCGGTGAAAGCGTACTTGATGCTGTTGGTCAGGAAGTGAAAAGCCGCAGCCTGAACGCTGTCAGCGTTGTCGGTCACACAGACCGCGCCGGTTCCCGTACGTACAATAACCGTCTGGCCCTGAAACGTGCAAACTCGGTACGTGAAGCCCTGATCAACCGTGGTGTTGATGCCGGCCTGATCAAGGTTGACGGTCGCGGTGAAGATCAGAACCTGGTTCAAACAGACGATAACGTCCGTGAACCAGCCAACCGCCGCGCTGAAATTACATTCCAGTAATTTACCGGACGATAGAATAATGATAAGGCCGGGTATATTGCCCGGCCTTATTTCATAAAAAGCAGCTACAATGTACAGCAAGACGACAAACAATATATTGGTACAGGTCCAAGCAGACTTTCTTCCAGACCAGTCACGTCCGGAAGAACAACATTATGTTTGGGCATACCATGTCAGGATTGAAAATCAAGGCGAGGATATTGTCCAGCTACGCTCACGTTACTGGAAGATAACAGATTCACAGGGTTATCATCACGAAGTGCATGGCGAAGGTGTTATCGGTAAACAACCCACCTTGGCCCCCGGCGATGTATTTGAATATTCCAGCGGCACCCCTCTCCCCACACCAGGCGGCATGATGACAGGCACTTACACCATGGCGGGCATCAATGGAAACAGTTTCACTGTGGATATTCCGATGTTTTCCCTCGATAGCCCTTATCAGAGCCCTGTCATCCATTAGACTCTACCCATCATGGATTTCAGGCCGATACTTTATGTAATGGGAATGCTTCTGTGCCTTTTGGCAGCCGGAATGACCGTGCCCATGTTCGTAGATCTTTACTACGACAATAGTGACTGGAAAGTTTTTTTCCTCAGCATCTGTATCTGTACATTCTTTGGCGGAACATTGATCTTAAGCCATGCCGGCTGCACTTCAACCAGCATGAATATCCGTCAGGCCTTTGTGATGACCGCTATGGGCTGGTTTACCATGGCTCTTTTTGGTGCCCTCCCCCTATGGCATTCAGAAATCGACCTCAACTTTACTGATGCTTTTTTTGAATCTGTATCAGCCGTAACAACTACAGGATCAACTGTTATTACCGGCCTCGACACTGCCCCTCCGGGCCTGTTACTGTGGCGTTCGATTATGCAGGCCTTCGGGGCTGTCGGCTTTATCGTCATGGCCCTGACCATTCTGCCCTTCCTGCGTGTCGGCGGGATGCAATTATTCCAGACCGAATCCTCCGAGCGCTCGGACAGAGCTTTCCCGCGCATCAGACAAAACGCTATGGCCATCGGGTATATATATATCTTTCTGGTCGCATGGTGCGCCCTTACCTACCGCATCTGCGGGATGAGTTCATTTGACGCCATCAATCATTCTCTGACTACGGTTGCTACAGGCGGACTGTCCACTCATGATGCCTCTTTTGCCTTTTTTGAAAACCCCCTGCTCGAATGGGTTGCCGTATTTTTTATGATACTGGGCTCCCTGCCATTCATCCTGTTTATTCGTATGAGCAAGGGCGAGTGGAAATCTGCTCTCAAGAATTCACAAGCCCGCAGTTTCTTGCGCTTCACTGCTACTGTAATCGCGGTATTAACTGCATGGCTTATGTTCGCCCACGACACACAATTTGGCGATGCCTTACGACTGGTCAGTTTCAATGTCGTCTCGGTGGTAAGCACCACAGGCTATATGTCGCAGGATTATACTATGTGGGGCCCCTTTGCCGTCGGATGTTTCTTTATCCTGACATTCATCGGTGGTTGCACGGGATCGACATCGGGCGGAACAAAAATCATGCGATTCCAAATTATGTGGTCTGTATTTAAACGCCAGATGTTCCGTCTCGTCCACCCTCACGGCGTATTTCCTATCACCTATGAAGGAAAGACAGTCAACGAGGAAACACTCTTTTCTGTGATTGTTTATATCTTCGCTTTGCTACTCTCATTCGCGGCGCTCTCGATTATTTTATCACTGACAGGCTTAGGTTTTGTTACCAGTATCAGCGGTGCTGCCACGGCACTCATGAATGTCGGCCCCGGATTAGGCCCTGTTATAGGCCCCGCAGGAAATTTTGCCGCACTGCCTGATACAGCAAAATGGGCTTTATCTATAGGGATGATGTTGGGTCGACTTGAACTGGTGACATTAATGGTCTTGCTGTCACCTTATTTATGGCGCCGTTAAAGGCGAGCTTCCTGCCTGAGAGAGGACAACGGCACAGAATTATCATCCAGCATACTGAATTTCTCTGTCAGTGCCTTTGTGACCGCGACGTCAACATCCTTCATCAATTGTTCCATAAACATCAATTGGCGTTCCTCACGCTCTGCCATGGACACACTGCTCGGCATCGTCAGTGTGCGATTGAAATTGAATGTCCCCTGACGACCTTCCTGCAAGCCTACATCATTCGTATAATAGATGTTCAGGCGCATAAACAGCTCGTATTGGTCCTGCTTTCCTGCACCCATCCAGTTGACGATTTTATTTTCCTGCTCAATCTGGTTGTAATGGATACGCGCATCTTCAATAATAAATTTCAGACCTCCGTTGGTTCCGGCAACTTGCAGGCGGTTTTCTGCATAGCGCCTCACAGCCACATCCGGTGCGACAGGAAAGTCACTGGCGACATCTTTGGGATCAGAGCCGGGAACATACGTACTTTCAATGTCAATACGCGCGGCTTGCACGTGATAAGGTGTAATCTGCGTAAATGATAATTCTTGCTGCGGTCTGGTATCAGCCGGAATGGCTGTGCTACAGGCAGAAACCCCGCATACTGTCAGAAAAAGAAAAGCCGAATACATAAATGGTTTAAGGCTGGAATAACCCATAACTTCCTCGTTCAACATATAAAAATAACTATTTATTATCGCCGATTTCCGCAGGATTAAAAATATATTCGTGGCTACAAAACTCACACTTAACCGAAATTTTGTTATCAAGGACCAAATCATGGATTTCATCAGCAGATAGTGATGAAAGCACCCCCCTTATTTTTTCCATAGTGCAGCGACAATTCTTTTGAACCCTTCTCTCGTCAAAAACCCTGACGCCTTCCTCATGGAATAATCTGAATAAAAGCTCTGGCGCCGACAAAGAACCATCCAGCAATTCTTCCTGCGTACAGGTCTGAAGCAACATCATGCTCCGGCGCCAATGCTCTTCGGATTCAGAGAATGCTTGCGCTTCCCCCGATGGTGCGTTGCCCCCTTCCTCCGGCATATCCTGCAAAAGGACTGCCCGTGCTTTCCACGCCCCCGCAACCTTCGCGGCAGCCATAGAGATACCCGTCCTGATTTGTTCGGACTGAAGAAAATAGGATTGGACGCTTTCAACCAAAGGACCATCCTTAAGCTCAACAATTCCCTGATAGCGCTCTGTATGCTCGCCCTGATCTACTGTAAAGGCCACATAGCCCTTACCCAGAAGCGGCACCTGATTTTCTCCGGAATCTTTCAACTGTGCACACGCCCTGAGATCACCTTCAGAGGTGAAATCACTCACCAAAATCTGCAAGCGACCTTCAGTCTGGATTTGCAAGGTAAAGATACCCTGATATTTGAGAGTTGAACCCAATAATACGGCAAGTGTAGCAGCCTCGGATAAAAGCGCGGACACAGACTCCGGATAATTATGCGCTACCATAATCTGGTCCAATACATGATCCAGAGTAATCATACGGCCACGCAAACTGCTTTTTTCCAGCATAAAGGGTAGTATTGAATCCGTCATAATTTCCTTAGGCCCTGATTTTATATCCCGTACGGAACATTCTATAGCACAGCCCCAATAGCAACGCATTCACTATTGCCAGCCATATCAGGCCGCTCGCAATATCGGCATCGGCATAACCAATCATGCTGTACCTGAATGAATCAATCATATGGAAGAACGGATTGGCCATAGCAATCCCGTGCCATATCTCCGGCAATTTTTGTGTTGAATAAAATGTACCAGACAGAAACGCAAGCGGCGTTACAACGAAATTTGTAATCGTTGCCATATGATCAAATTTTTCAGACCATAAGCCACCGGCAACACCGATGAGCGACAACATAAGTGTAGAAAGAACCGCACTTAAAATGAAAATCGAGGGGCTATGGATGCCAAAGGGCACAAACAGGCGTAAAGACAAAACACAGGCTATCCCTACAGCAAGCCCACGAATAACACCCCCCAGCGTATAGCCGACCAGCAATTCCCCCGGACTTAGCGGAGGCATCAGCACATCGACAATATTGCCCTGCACCTTCGAGATCAAAATTGATGACGACGTGTTCGCAAAGGCATTTTGAACCATGGCCATCATGACCAGACCCGGTACAAGAAACTCGAGATAGGGAACCCCCTCAACCGCCTCGTTGTGTTGCCCCAAAGCCAGTGCAAAAATCAGAAAAAACAGGATGGTCGTGATGACAGGTGCCAAAAGCGTCTGGACATAAATATTGGCAAAACGGGAAACCTCTTTCCCGATAAAAGTGAGCAACCCGATCCTGTTAACCCCCACAATCCGGCGTGGGGCCAGAAAAGGCTGGCTATTCTGATTCTGGGGAGAAGACATCCCGATATTCCTTTGATAAACTGAATTTATGCATGATAAGACAGAACAAGATAATTCAGCCAATAAGGTAATCAAGAGGGCAGATAAAGCCAAGCCCCCAAGCCATGGCAGGGTCATAAAAAAGGCCAAAAAAATCACCGAAAGCTACCTGCACAATGCCGGTCTGTATTATCTCCAGCGCTTTGCTAGCAGCACCACCCAATTCCGGCGCGTTATGAAACGCAAAATCGACAAGTCCTGTCAGGACCACCCCGATCAGGATAAAGAAGCCTGCCTGTTGATGCTGGAAACGCTTATCGAAAAATTCGTACGCAGCGGCCTTCTTAATGACGATCTTTATACAACCTCGACTGTACGCAGCCTGAGAACACGCGGCACATCACAAAAGGCTATTATTACAAAAATGGCCACAAAGGGGATTGCAGAAGATCAAGCCCGCAAAGCCCTTAAGTCATGGGATGAGGATTCAGGTCATTCAGACATGAAGGCCGCGCTGACCCTTGCACGAAAGAAAAGATTGGGCCCCTACTTCAAGGGCGACAAAGCAGAATCATCGAGCCTACAAAATAAATGGCTTTCATCTATGGCAAGGGCCGGATTTGACTTTGAAACAGCTCGCAAGGTCTTGACGCTCACCGCAGACGATCTTGAAAGTTTTACTGAAGAGTATGGTTTGTAGACTCGTCGCCTTCTTTTTCCTGCGGCGCCGATGTTTCATCATCATTCTTGCGAGTGGAAGCAATCTTTAAAGCCACACGTTTTTTAGGGAATACGATGGTTGCTGTCGTACCAATCCCTTTTTGGGATACCAGCTCCAGACCTCCCCCATGCAGTTCCATCAGGGATTTGACGAGCGTTAGCCCCAGGCCTGCACCAGATGTGTTGCGGCTCAACGATGTTTCAACCTGTCCAAAAGGTGAAAGGGCCTTGATAATTTCATTATCATCCAAACCTACACCTGTATCGGTAATAGATATCCTCAGGCGCCCTGCCGAGTCAGTTTCCTGCGACAACGTGATCATACCGCCATCGGGTGTAAACTTGATCGCATTCGAAAGAATGTTCAAAAGCACTTGTTTGATGGCCAGTTCTTCGCCGACGATATCGGGAATATTGCCATCAATCATATTGGTAATGGACAGTTTGTTTTCTTCGACTTTGGGTGCAACAAAATCAACGCAAGTCTTTATCAGTCGTCCCATATCAACCAAAGTCTCATTCAACTGTCGCTCACCGGCTTCGATGCGCGAAACATCAAGAATATCATTGATAATACGAAGAAGATGCCTGCCACTCTCATGGATATCCTTGGCATACTCCCAATATTGCCTGTGATTGATTGCCCCAAAAACTTCATTACGGATGATTTCAGAAAAGCCGATAATCGCGTTTAGGGGCGTTCTTAATTCATGCGACATATTGGCAAGAAACTCCGACTTGGCACGGTTAGCCAGATTGGACTGCACAATAGCATCCGACATTTTGATTTCGGCTTCCTTGCGCTGGGTAATATTTTCAAGACTGCCTTCGTAATACAGGATATTTCCGTCATCATCCCTGACAGCGCGGGCATTTTCATTGACCCATATCTCATCACCCGTGCGGGTGATCATCTGTGTTTCATAGCCTTGAACCGCGTTATTTCTCTCAAGCTCCCGTACAAATTGGGCTCTTTCACGAGGATTTTTATAAAGCTGTTCATGGGCGTTTCTAACAACTTTCAATAAAGACTCCGGTGCATCGAAATCCAGAATCCGGGCATAGGCCGGATTAACACTGAGAAAATGCCCGTCAGGCGTCACCTGATAAATACCGCCGGCAGCGTTCTCCACAATCGTCCGGTATTTCTTCTCGGCCTCAGTCAAAGCGCGCTCTGTACGGCGTCTTTCTTCCACATCGGTAATGGTACCGACCACACGCAATTGCTTGGTTTCATCTTGTCTCAACATTGACATCGCCAGTTCTGCTGCGTGATATGAACCATTGCTGGTTCTCAGGCGAATAAAGGAACGATAAGCGGGTCGCTTGCCCATAATCATATTTTCGAACGCAAATTTTTGCTCTTCCTGATCTTGCGGATGCAATAGCTCGAATATATTGCGGTTAACACTTTGCTCGATTTCAAAACCGGTAATTTTCGGCCAAGTTTCATTCAGAAACAAAATGTCACCATCGGCATTAAGTTCAAAAATGATATCACTGACAGAGTCAATAATTGCTCTATATTCCCGTTCAGCCTTGCGCAGAACCTGATTCAGTCTTTCGCGCTCGGCGGCCTCGGTATTGAGTTCGTAATTCTTCTGCGCCAAAGCGCGGTTCATAGTAGAAAGCCTGAACGATTGGCGCTGGTTATTTCTGACATAAAGTGTGCCCACGATCGTCAACGTCAAACCAAAAAGCAGTAAGAGCAAGGGTGATTGGCTCAAGAGCAACATATTCCGGTCTGTCCCGAGTGCCAAACTAACCTTCCATGTATTGCCAGCTACATCAATTTCATCACTATAACTGAAATCACCTGCAGACCCCTTTTCTTCGATATTTACATTCGAGCGATCCATCAGGAACAGGCGTTGTCCTGTCGCCATATCATTAATCGTCAGGCGTTTGATGGTAGGACGGTCAAGAATGGCCCGCATATCAGCAACTTTGTACATTCTTGAAACAGAGGCCAATATGCCGGAATCTATATTATTCTTCTGAACATTAATCGCCGTCACGATTGTTCTTGATTTTACAATCGGTGCCTCATTCTCCAGCGTATAATCGGCGGCAGAAAAATCCGTTACAATGAAGGGAACACCTGGCACTTTGTTTCTCTGGGAAATAATGCTGCGTACCAAAGGTTGGGCACGATCAGGTGTCAAACGTGGACGGCCATCCCCCACATTCAGTTCATCCATAATGTCACGATATTTCCAGCTACCATTACTGGGGTATATCCAGACCAAATGGTCAAGACGGTTATTATCCGGCAAAATTTTTTGAATCTGCTTGCGCAGCAAATCCGTATTATCTGTTTCCGATAGGGTGAGGATGGTTGCCAACATCTGCAAATCGCTTTGCATGTCATCCATGTGACCGGAGATGTTGTCACGGGACTGGACAATCATACGATGGTACTCATCAACCATGACATCGCGCATAAAAATACTTAAGACCATGTAAGCGACAACGGTCAGTATCATCCCGTTCAGGAAAACCATGAATTGGGGCACACCCCCCGTCATGACCCTCCTGACATTCGGACGATCATTATCATCAAACTCGTTATTTTCGCGCTCAAACGAGGCCATTCACTATCCTGCTGGCTTAATCAACGAAACGAGGCGACAAAGCCCCCTTCTTACTCTCCTATGTTAGGATTAATTGTTTGCTAATAAAGGAACTTTTTTGATTTTACGAAATCATTGAAGTGTGGGGGATTGACTCTATCCCCCACTGTTTCCATGATGAGCCGAACAATCAAAAGCCCTTAGCCAAACGAGGATATTCTTATGCTGAACCCTTCTCTTTTTCAGGCGTACAACCCTTTTGAACAGAGCAAAGTCGTCAGCTCTGCCCTGTTTTCTGGGGCGAATGGCTTCCCCAAGGGCCTTCCTTTCACTATTGATGATATTCTGGAAATGAACAAGCGCCATATCAAGGCCATGAGCGAAGCCCAAAAAATGATGCTGGAGGCCACCCATTCCATAGGCAAAGCCTATCAGGCTATGGTGTCACAAAATATGGAGATGCTGACACAGTCCATCGCCCATGTGACAGACTCAGCCTCCCCTGAGGAAAAAATTGTCCGCCATATCGAAACCATGCGCGAAGGTTATACCCGCATGATCCGCCAGTGCCGGAATATTCAGGACAATAGCTGTCAAAGCTGGCGCGAGGCTTCAGACGTCCTCCACACAAGTATTCTTGAAACTTGCCGCAAAAGCACCCAATCCTTGCGCAATATCGAGAGCGCTATCCCCGAACTTCCTGCCCCCGAAAAAGTAGCTGCGTAGAATATGATTACCTTTGACGAGTTTCTGAAGGTCGATATCCGTGTAGGCACGGTTGTCGATGCACAAGCCTTTCCTGAAGCACAAAAGCCCGCTATCAAGCTTTGGGTCAATTTCGGACCGGAGATCGGCGTCAAAAAAACTTCGGCACAGATCACTGTGAATTATACTCTGGAAGAGCTGATCGGCCGGCAAGTCGTGGGGGTTATCAATTTCCCGCCCCGCCAGATCGGCAAATATATGTCCGAATTTCTGGTACTGGGTTTCCCTGATGAGGACGGCGCTGTCACCTTGATCAGGCCCGATAAAGACGTGCCAAACGGCGGACGTCTGCACTAATCCGCTTAGTACGGCAGATGAATTACAGCCCGCACGCCGCCGCGCGGGCTTTTTTCCAACCATATCTTGCCACCATGGGCATGGACCACTTCACGGGCGATGGGTAACCCCAGCCCTACCCCGCCTGTTGATGGATTGCGCGAAGGATCAACCCGCACAAATGGCTTGAAGACTTCTTCAAACTGGTCTTCAGGGATACCCATGCCATCATCATCAATCAATATCTCTATATATTCTTTGTCCTCATCCATCTGCACTGTCACCCATGAATGGGATGCATATTTCCGCGCATTGGTCAGGATGTTGGTCAAAGCACGTTCGAAGGCCATCGGGCGTAATTGAAGAGAATAATTTTCCGTCATGGACAGGGTAATATCGGCACCCTCGCGCTCCATCCCGCTCACAACGCGTTCGATCAGGGAGCGCAAATCGGTTCTCACAACCTGCTCGCCCTCTTCGCCTCGTGCAAATTCCAGATAGGCATTGATCATTTTCTCCATATCGACGATATCCTGCTTCAGGGCCTCAACATCCGGCCCTTCCGGCAACATCGCGACTTGCAAACGCATACGTGTAAGCGGTGTCCGCAAATCATGAGAAACTCCCGCCAGCATGGCCGCACGCTGTGTAATCTGGCGCCTGACCCGTTCATGCATATCAAGGAAAGCCTGTGCGGCCTGCCTAACCTCGCGCGCGCCTTCCGGCTTGAAAGATGATGGCACATCCAGTCCACGCCCAAAGCGCTCGGCCACCACAGCCAAACGGCGAATAGGCCTGATCTGGTTACGCATAAACAAAATAGCGATCGCCAGCAGAATGATTGAACTGCCGATCATCCAAAGAATAACGATGTAACTTGAGGATGAGAAAAGGCGGCGCTGCGGCAGGCTCACCATCAATACACCTTTTCCGTCATCAAGCTCGACCTTTACATCGACCCACTTTTCGCCATCATCCACATTGATCGTAAAAGGACGGCGCACTTTAGTACCCATTTCCGCCGCCAACGTATCCACCATCAATTTCTTGCGCCAATCGGAAGGACGGGCTGTCCGCTCTTGTTCTTCCAGCGTTTCATCCGGCAGATAGCTAATCAGAAAATCCAGATGCTGGGATGTATATCGTGCCAAAGCAGGGAATTGCTCCCCTCCGGCATCACCCTCCAGCACCTCGGCAATAATCGCAATTTCACCGGACACTGCAAAAGCCAGCCTGCTAGTCATCTTTTCCCAGTGGCGGTCAAAGAAAATATAGGTCGTGATCGCCTGTAAAATAATAACCGGCAAGATCAAGATCAGCAGCGAGCGCCCGAAGATCGTGCGCGGCATCAATTTTTTGAGGCTACGGCGTCCCGGGAACTTCATGACTCGTTGATCCTTAGGATATAGCCACGGCCCCGCACCGTTTGCAGGCAGCGCGGGCGCTTTACATCATCTTCCAGTTTGCGGCGCAGGCGCGTAACCTGCACGTCAATCGTTCTTTCACCGGCATCGACATCACACATCCTTGCCAAGGTGTCGCGGTCAACAACTTCACCCGCTTTGCTGGCGAGCGCCCGTAACAAATTCCCCTCGGCAGAGGTCAAACGCATGACATCATCCCCGTCCTGCAATTCATTATGGCGTTCATCATAGGTCCAGCGTCCAACACGGAATATCCTTTGCGCTTCAACCTTCGGGCGGCGGCGCAAAATAGCCTGCAAACGCAAAACCAGTTCGCGTGGTTCAAACGGCTTGGAAAGGTAATCATCCGCTCCGCTTTCAAAACCCATGATCTTGTCATCGGTTTCCCCGAGAGCTGTCAGCAACAAAACCGGCAGATCTGATTTCTCTTTCAGGCGACGCGTGAACTCCAGACCTGTTTCACCGGGCATCATGACGTCTAGAACCATCGCATCGAAGAGGAAGCGATCAAGGATATCCGATGCTTCCTGCGCCGAGGAAGCCGCCACAGCCAGAAAACCATGTTCCTGCAAATAGCGGAGCAAAAGCTTCCTGATCCTTTCGTCATCATCGACGACAAGAATGTGGGGTAAGTCTTCCGGATGGTTCTGCGGGATATTTTGCATTTAGCCTTTTTACTTCATATACTTCGATTTGAAAACTTTAACCCCACATGCCAAGGAATATGGAAATGGCAGCACCCGCAGGATTACCCTTTGACGACCGTGACGGCTGGATCTGGATGGATGGTAAAATGTGGGATTGGCGTGAAGCCAAGGTCCATGTGCTATCACACGGACTGCATTACGGGGGCAGCGTTTTTGAAGGCGAACGCATTTATGATGGTGAAATCTTCAAGCTGAAAGAACATTCGGACCGTCTGGTCAATTCAGGCAGCTTGCTCGATATGCCCCTGCCCTATACCTCCGAAGAGATCATGGAATTTAGCCGTGAAACGGCTGCCGCCAATAGGATTGAGAACGGCTATGTGCGTCCGCTTGCCTGGCGTGGCCCCGAAGCCATGGGCATTGCCGCCCAGAACTGCCTGACCCATGTCGCGATTGCGGTTTGGGATTGGCCCAAATATTTCTTCCCTAAATCCGGTGACAATGCAGGCCTGGCCCTCAAGACATCTAAATGGCGCCGTTGTGATCCGCGCACCATGCCGGTACAGGCCAAATGCGCCGGTATCTACGGTATTGGCACACTCGCCAAGCATGAGGCTGACCGTGCCGGCTATGATGATGCCCTGATGCTGGATGTTCATGGCCGTGTGGCCGAAGCCTCGGGCGCGAACCTGTTTGTTATTCAGGACGGTATCATCAAGACCCCTGTTCCGGAATGTTTCCTGAACGGCATTACCCGCCAGACAGTCATCAAGCTTGCGCGTGATCTCGGCTATACGGTTGAAGAAACCCACCTGATGCCGGAAGACCTGAAGAATGTGCAGGAAATATTCCTGACCGGTACGGCTGCGGAAATCGCCCCGGTATCCAAGATTGATGATGTTGTGAACCTGCCGATCGGTAAAGTCACGGAACATCTGAAATCGGCCTATAGCGATCTGGTCCGTCAAAAAACCGTTCAAGCGGTAGCCTGAACGGTTTCTTTAAAAATCCAAATTTACAGGATGTCGGTTTTAGGCCGCGCGGTCACGTCCGCCCTGGAACCCTTTTTTGCCGCCTTGTGGTTTACCCTGAGGCTTACCAAAAGGTTTGCCACCCGCTTTGTTGGCGGATTTACCGAATGGCTTGCCCTGTGATTTACCTTGAGGCTTAGCCTGTGACTTGCCGAAAGGTTTACCACCTTCTTTACGTTGCGGCTTTTCGAATGAATCATCGAAAGAACGACCACGTGGCTTTACATAGGCTCTATCCGCATTACCTGTAGGTTTGTGGCTTGGTCTGCGCTCTTCACGGCTGAAATTTTCTTCACGGTTATATTCACCGCGCGGGCGAGCGGGTTTTGCATAGCCCCCACGGCCCCCTGAAGGACGGCCTTCACCGCGCCCCTCAAAACGACCTTCGAAGCGATCTCCGCCTCTGTTCTCGTAACGGCCTTCGCCGCGGGTTTCGTAACGGTTTTCGCTTCTGCCTTCATACCGGCCCTCGCGGCGACCTTCATAGCGGTTTTCTTGACGGCCCTCGAAACGTCCTGCTGAACGGCCTTCACCTCTGCCTTCGAAACGGCCACCGGATCTTCCGGCTGGTTTGCCGCCTTGGCGTGGACGACGGGCACCCTGACGGGAAGAACGCTCGGAAGAGTCATTCGCTGCTTTCGGGTTCAGCAATAATTCGATAGCGCGCCATTTGCGGTTATCCTGACCGGATACAAAGCTGACAGCCGAACCTTCGGCACCGGCACGGGCGGTACGGCCCATACGGTGAATAAAGTCTTCAGCAACCTGTGGCAGATCATAGTTGATCACGTGTTCGATATGCGGCACATCAAGACCACGGGCAGCAATATCTGTGGCGATAAGAACACGGAAATTCATCTTTCTGAAATCCTGCATCACTTTATCACGCTTGGCTTGACGCAGATCACCATGCAAAGCTTCCGATGTGTGGCCGTCACGGCGCAAATTTTTGGCCATACGGTCAGCACCGAATTTTGTTTTCACAAAAATGATGACAGAGCCTTCGCGCTGTTCCAGCTGTGTCAGCAATTCATCATATTTTTCGTTCTGTTCGATACGAATGACTTCTTGTTTGATATTCTTGGCAACAACGTTGGTTTCGCCTACGGCTACGCGTTGCGGGTTCTTCAGATAATTCTCCGAAAGCTTCAGAATGTTTTTCGGCAATGTAGCCGAGAACATCAATGTTTGGCGTTCGGCAGGCATATATTTGAAAATACGCTCAAGCTGAACGGCAAAGCCCATATCCAGCATACGGTCGGTTTCATCAAGCACCAAAAAGTGGGCGTCTTTCAGTTTCAGGCTGCCACGTTCCAGATGGTCGTTGATGCGGCCTGGTGTTCCCACGATCAGACGCGGACGCGCACGCAGTTGGCTATATTGCTTTGCCATTGGCTCGCCACCAATGATAAAGGCTGTTTTGATCGGGCTTTTGGGACCGAGCAATTGATGCATGATGTCCATGATCTGCTTGCCCAGCTCGCGTGTTGGTGTCAGCACCAATGCCGAACCCTGATCATTCGTTAGCAGTTTCTCAACCAGCGGGATCGCAAAAGCGGCTGTCTTGCCTGTACCGGTTTGGGCTGTACCCATGATATCGTTACCGGCCAAAGCCAAAGGTATGGCTTGGGACTGGATCGGTGTTGGTACGGAATAATTCATTTGTGCCAAAGATGTCATCAGCACAGGGGATAGACCGAAGTCTGCAAAGTTTGTCATTACTCTTCTTTCTCGTAAGAACGCTTGGGCGTCAGGCAAGGGGCATCCCTTCCAAACGCGGCTTGTTTGCGTTCGATTTTTAAAAAATGTTCGATAAAAACTGAACTTTACGAGGAAAGGTGAATTTTGATTTCACGGTCTAGTTATCTGTAGAGGGTGCGATAACCGGCCTGCTAAAAGCTCCAGATCAATAAGATTGATCGTCTTCGTCAAACGACGGGCGGACAATGACAGCGTTTGCCCCCAAAGGCAAGAAAATAATATTTTTTCGGAAAATAGCCTCCTCCTACCCCCTTGATAGCATAGGACAAAGGGCTATATGCCTTGATCAGAACCGGACATTTCCCCATCAGACAGGAACCCCGTTACCATGATCAAAGCCCAGTCCTATGCTGCCTATGACACCAAATCCCCCCTGAAATACTGGGATTTTGAACGCCGCGATGTCGGCGCAGATGATATCCAGATTGATATCCTTTATTGCGGCGTCTGCCATTCCGATATCCACTGCGCCCGTGGCGAATGGATGGAAATGCAATATCCGCAAGTTGTCGGCCATGAAATTATCGGCAAGGTCGTTGCCACCGGTAAGAATGTCACCAAACATAAAGTCGGCGATATGGTAGGCGTGGGTTGTCTGGTTGATTCCTGCCGCCACTGCGCTTCCTGCCAACAGGATCTCGAAAATTACTGCGAAGCCGGTATGGTTGGCGGGACTTATATGGGTGTTGAAAAAGAAACCGGTCGCCCGACACAAGGCGGCTATTCCAGCACCATCGTCGTAGATGAACATTTTGTTCTGAGCATTCCCGAGAATCTTGATCCCGCGCGTGCGGCCCCGCTGCTTTGCGCTGGCATCACACTTTATTCTCCTTTGCGCCATTGGGGCGCTGGCCCTAATAAAACCGTGGGTATCGTGGGTCTGGGTGGCCTCGGTCACATGGGTGTCAAACTGGCTCATGCCATGGGCGCAAGAGTGATTTTATTCACGACATCACCAAGTAAAGTAGAAGACGGCAAGAAACTGGGTGCCCATGATGTTGTGATTTCAAAGGATGAAAAGGATATGGCCCGCTATACAGGCCAGCTTGATTTCATCGTCAACACCGTATCAGCCCCGCACGACTTGAACCCGTTCCTGCACCTATTGAAACGTGATGGCACATTGGTTCTGGTCGGTGCCCCACCGGCAGCCACACCGCACCCGTCCCCTGCTGTTTTCAATCTGCTGATGAAGCGTATTGCGATTGCCGGATCGGCAATCGGCGGCATCAAGGAAACACAAGAAATGCTTGATTTCTGTGGCCAGCATAACGTCCTGCCCGAAGTGGAAATGACATCCATTCAGGATATAAATAAAGCTTGGGACCGCGTCTTGAAACAGGATGTGAAATACCGTTTTGTCATTGATATGGCGACTCTAAAGGCCGGGAAAACCGCAGCGTAAATCACCAGATTGATATAAAAACAATGCCCTACAACTGATCTATAGCTGTAGGGCATTATTATTAAATTTGACCAACAAAGAGGACTTAAGCAGCGTCTCTCAAATTCGTTGCACTATCTTTGCCTTTTTTAGGATCGCGCTGGAGATCAAAGCTAATCACTTGGCCTTCCCTGAGCGTACGCATTCCCGCACGTTCTACTGCGCTGATATGGACAAACACATCAGCTCCGCCATTATTAGGCTGGATGAATCCAAAACCTTTTTGATCGTTAAACCATTTAACTGTACCAACAGTTTGTTGTTCTTGCATGATTTATTCCTTTCACTGCAAATTTTAAAGTCCACGACAGCTCAATGCAGTCAAGGCACTAATCGCGTTCGATTTTTGAAAAGCTGTTCGATAAAAACTGAACTTTACGAGGCAAGGTGAATTTGGTGTTCACGTCTTTGTCAGGGACAAAATACAAATCTGCAAAAAGCTCCGCATCTATAAAAAAGAGCATCATCGTCAAACGATACCAGATCGTGACAGTTATCTCCACAAAACACAAGTAAATAGTCGATTGTAGCTAAACATTAAACCGGAACAGCATGATATCCCCGTCATGGACAAGGTATTCTTTACCTTCCTGACGCATTTTTCCAGCATCTTTGGCAGCCTGTTCCCCACCCAGCGCCACGAAATCATCATAGGCAATGACTTCAGCACGGATAAATCCCCGTTCGAAGTCGGTGTGGATGGCCCCTGCGGCTTCCGGTGCTTTGGCGCCCTTGCGGACGGTCCATGCGCGAGCCTCTTTCGGGCCCACGGTGAAATAGGTTTGTAATCCCAAAAGTTTATAGCCTTCGCGGATAATCTTGTTCAGGCCGGGTTCGCTCAAGCCGATGGTTTCGAGAAACTCTTTCTTCTCTTCTTCGGTTTGAAGCTGGGCAATCTCGGATTCGATCGAAGCCGTAATAATCACGCTACCTGCGCCTTGGGCCTTGGCCATCTCTTGGGCCTTTTTGGTCCATTCGTTACCATTGGCAGCATCATCTTCCATCACGTTCAGAACGTAAAGTACAGGCTTGGCCGACATCAGGGCCAGCATCTTGAACTGCTTTTTCTCGTCATCGGCTACCTCAACAGTACGGGCAGGTTTACCGGCATCAAGCGCCACCTTTACCTTTTCGAGGATACTCAACTGGATTTTGGATTCCTTATCACCCGATTTGGCTTTTTTCTCAACGTTCTTGATCTGGCGATCGACCGAGTCCATATCGGCCAGCATCAACTCGGTTTCCACGATTTCGGCATCACGCACCGGATCAACAGATCCCATAACATGGATGATGTTCGGATCATCAAAGCAACGCAGTACATGGATGATGGCATCGGTTTCACGGATGTTAGCCAGAAACTGGTTGCCCAGCCCCTCCCCTTTGGATGCCCCTTTGACCAAACCGGCAATATCGACAAACTCGATCTGGGTCGGAATGATCTTCGCCGAGCCACCCAGCTTTGCGATAATATCAAGACGGCTATCCGGCAGCGCCACGCGCCCCACATTCGGCTCGATCGTGCAGAACGGGAAGTTCGCCGCCTGTGCCGCCGCTGTCGCGGTCAACGCATTAAACAAAGTGGATTTCCCGACATTCGGCAGACCGACGATACCGCAATTAAAGCCCATTGATTTACTCCTTCACTTCCAGCGCCTGTGCGACTTTACTCATAAATTCGTTATCTTTGCCCTGCAAGAGCAATGGTGCGTGCACACCAATCATTTTCATCATTTTTTTCAACCAGATAGACTCCGTCTTTGAGAAGTCACCTAAAACGTGACCATGGACCATCTCTTTATCACCCGGATGGCCAATACCCAAACGGACACGACAATAATCCTTTGAATTCAAATGGCTATCCATAGACCTTAAACCGTTATGTCCGGCATGGCCGCCGCCTTTCTTGGTGCGGATTTTGGATGAGGCCAGATCCAGTTCATCATGGAAGACGATGATATTCTCGATAGGTAATTTATAAAATTTAGCTGCTTCGCCAACGGATTGACCGGAATTGTTCATATAAGTTTGAGGTTTGAGCAGGATGACTTTCTCGCCCGCTATTTGTCCCTCGGAGAGCAACCCCTGAAACTTCTTTTTAAATGCCGGAAAGCTCTGAGCATCGGCAATGGCGTCAATAGCCATGAAGCCTATATTATGGCGGTTGTTTTCATATTTTGAGCCCGGATTACCAAGCCCGACCAAAAGCCACATCGTGATCAATATCCCAGAAACGACATCTTAAAAACAGGCTTAAAAAGAACAGGGGCAAAAGGTATACCCCGCCCCTGTGCTCCTTGTATCCATAAAACGGATAATATTATTTCTTTGCCGCCGGAGCCTTGGCAGCAGCCGGAGCAGCCGCGGCAGCAGCCGGAGCAGCAGCTTTAACTTCATCAGCAACCGAACCTTTCGGCGGTGTGATAGAAGCCAGTGTGAAGTCACCTTCTTTGGCTGGCTTTGCCCCTGAAGGCAGCTTAGCGTGGCTGATCTTGATCGCATCACCGATTTTGAACGGTGTCAGATCGACTTCGATATATTCAGGAATATCTGTTGCCAGACAAACCACATCGAGATCGTGGTTGGCAATCGTGAGAACGCCTTTTTCTTTCAAGCCCGGGCATGATTCCCCGTTCAGGAAGTGCACGGGAACGTTTACGTGCAGAGTTGTTTTTGGTGAAACGCGCAGGAAATCAACGTGCTCGACAAAATCTGATACCGGGTGCAACTGTACATCACGGGCCAGAACCAGGCTCTTTTCACCGTCAACATTCAGTTCGCACAGGTGTGTCAGCATACCGCCTTTAACCCATTCTTTTTGGATGTCATTGGCTGTCAAAGTTACCAGTACGGGGGCCTTCTTGTCCCCATAGATGACTGCGGGTAGCTTCCCTTCGCGGCGAAGCGACCGAGCAATCCCCTTACCGGCTCGTTCTCTTTTTTCTGCCTTCAAGGCATATTGTTTGGTCATGGTCTTTACCTTCATTTGGTTAAGATGATGGCATACCTCCAGGGGTGTATGCCGGACAGGCGCGAATAAACCAGAAACCCCATGAAATGACAAGGATTTTTAAGGAAAAAGACCCCCGTCACCCCCTGATAAAGGGTTAGCACATAAAATTATGTAAAAAAAATTACATGAAAAGCTGGGAAATCGACTGCTCACCGCTGATACGGCGGATAGCTTCAGCCATCAGGTCGGCCACGCTCAGCTGCTCTACCTTGGTAGAATTCTGCACAGCCTCTGTTGCCGGAATACTATCGGTAATAAAAAGCTTCTTGATCTGGGAATCAGTAATACGGGCTACAGCACCGCCGGAAAGCACCCCATGTACAACATAGGAATAAACTTCCTTGGCGCCCTGCTCCATCAAAGCCGAAGCCGCATTGCACAGGGTTCCACCTGAATCGACAATATCATCAACCATGATGCAAACCTTGCCTTCGACATCACCAATCACGTTCATGACTTCGGATACACCGGCCTGCTCGCGGCGTTTATCGATAATGGCCAGACCACAGTCCAGCTTCTTGGCGAACGCACGGGCACGCACAACGCCGCCTACATCGGGCGATACCATGCAAAGCTCCTGCTTGTCGAAATTCTTTTCAATGTGAGGCAGGAACACAGGCGATACGATCAGATTATCAACGGGGATATCAAAGAAGCCCTGAATTTGGCCCGCGTGCAGCTCCATCGTCAAAACACGGTCCACACCAGCAGCCGTAATCAGGTTAGCCACCAGCTTGGCAGATATCGGCGTACGGCCCCCTGTCTTGCGGTCCTGACGGGCATAACCAAAATACGGGATCACGGCGGTAATGCGGCGGGCCGAACCACGGCGCAGAGCATCAATCGTGATCAGCAATTCCATCAAATTGTCGTTGGCAGGGTAACAGGTAGACTGTAAAACAAAAACGTCCTGACCACGGACGTTTTCTAGAATTTCGGCAAAGACCTCCATATCGGAGAAGCGTTTGATGCTGGCCTTGGTCAGCGGACAATCCAGAGATTGTGAAATAGCATCAGATAAAGGACGGTTGGAGTTTCCGGCAATCAGCTTCATGGGTATCTCGTTACTTAAGAAAACGGGGTCTTTCATGGATACCGACTATAGAAATCGCAGCCGCCGGAATCAACTCCTATTCACGCCTTATACGGGAGCCATCCCCGCCCAATTTAACTATTAAGTTTGCAATCCAGATAGTTTTTGGCCTGCACCGCGGCCACGGCCCCTGTCGGCGCCCCGAGTGTGAAAGCGCCCATGACGTAGCCGCTCAAAAAGGCCACATGATTGAAAACATTGGAAATCAGGTTCTTGCTGTTCATTTGGACTCTCCCTGTGATTTTTAATTATAGGTATTCATATTACCGGAAATGCAGATAAAAACTAGGGGCGTATCAGGATTGTCGATAATTGCCTTCCATAATCATTTTCCTGATTATGGGTGGAGCGGCGAAAGCTGAAGAACTCCTCAATATTGCTGTAAGTATCCTGCCCGAGATTTTTAATATCGCGCACCCCTGCCAACTGCAGTCGTCCCTGACAATAAGCCGGAAGATCAAACATATAATGCCCGTCATTTTTTGCTGCTGCAAAATAGTGGGCGTTTTGATCTGCCTGCCTCAAAAACTCATCACGGAAAGAGGATGAAACCTCGTAACTCTGTGGTCCAATGCAGGGACCGACAACAGCCTTTAAGGTTGATAGCGTTAATCCCTGCTTCAGCATGGTCTTGATCGTATTCTCAAGTACACCTTTCAGCGCCCCGCCCCATCCGGCGTGAGCAGCACCGATGATCGGGCGACCTTCTGCCGTCAGTCCCCTAAACAATACAGGGGCACAATCAGCTGTCAGAATACCGAGCGTCAAACCGGCCTTATCAGTCACCAAAGCATCCGCCTGTGGACGATTGCCGATAGCATCATAGGGTGCATCGACAACCACGCAGATATTGCTGTGGATTTGGTGCAGCGTCATCAATTTGTCATGGGTATTCCCCAGTGCGGCTGCCACACGGCTACGATTTTCTATTACCGCATCCTGCCGATCGGCAGAGCCGACACCACAATTCAGGCTGGAGAATATCCCCTCACTCACGCCCCCCTGACGACCAAAGAAACCGTGCGCAACCGCATCACTCTCAAAACCGGATTGTCGGCGGGGATCAACGCCCATTAAAAGCCGCCCAGTTGAATTTTGGGATCGTGACAAAAGCCCATAACCTTAAACAGATCACCCATCTGGTCAGGGGCGGTCAGACGCACATAGCCAGTCTGCAAGTCCATGATTTGTTGCGGGGTTGCAATCGCCTTTAATTTTTCAAGACGTAAATCAATCCCCATATTCTTGAGGAAGGCACCTTGCGTAATCGGCCCCTTTACCGCCATGTTTGCGGCATAGGTTTTTAACGCCAGAAAATCGACGAGGGCCGTCAGATCACTATCACCAGGGTTTTCAAGAATTTCTGCGGGTTTATGATCCTTCACCGCTTGCAGCGTATCCCCGACATAGGTTTGATCATAACCGTAATCGATAATCAGGGCCGCCCCTGTCTGCTCTTCGATCAAATTGGCGAGCTTGTTCACAAACATCATAGACTGTGGCGACATTTCTTTTACCGCGCCTTCAATCACAGGCAGCTTTACTTCAGCCGGACTTAAACCGAGCACGAGTTTATCATTTTCCAATGCCACTACACGTTCGTGCCATTGCCCGTCCTTGCATATAAACTGGCGGATAGGAAGCGCATCAAAAAATTCATTGGCAATAAATATAATCGGCCCCGAAGGAACACTATCCAGTGTCTCATGCCACCAGACCTGATAGCCCTGCAGATTATGTTCCTGCATCTCGCGCAAGGCCGTGCTGTTCTCAATCAGATGAATCTGGGCTGCATCATGAAATCCCGGTATGCGTTCTGTGGCACGCAAAATATCGGCCATCAATGTCCCTCGTCCGGGACCAGCCTCGATCAGATTAAATGTTTCAGGCTGACCGAGCTTGATCCATGTATCGGCAATCCAGATACCAATCAGCTCGCCAAACATCTGGGATATTTCGGGGGCCGTAATAAAATCGCCCTCAGCACCAAACGGGTCACGACTGGCATAATATTGGCCGACTGCCAAATTCATATAAGTTTCAATCGACATAGGACCATTCAGATTGATGGCATGACGGATTTTTTCTTCAAGCTGGTTCATGGCATTTCCCCCCTTTCTTTGTAGCATACCAGACCAGTATAGCCGCACCCGCCAGCATCGGCAGACACAAGATCTGACCCATTGTGAAATATTGGGCAATATAGCCTATCTGCTGGTCAGGCTCCCTAAAAAATTCCACTGTGATACGGCTCAAAGCATAGCCTGTCAGGAACACCGCCGACAAAATTCCCGGCCTATTGCGGATTTTCTCCCTATGGGCCAAAATCATCATGACAATAAACAGTAATAGACCTTCTGAGAAAGCCTCATAAATCTGGCTTGGATGCCGCGGCATAGGGCCCCCATACGGGAAGACCATACCGATTGGCGAAGACGTCACGCGTCCGAACAATTCACCATTGATAAAGTTGGCCAGACGGCCAAAGAACAAACCCACAGGAACGGCACAGCACACCAGATCGGTTAATCGCAGAACATGAATCTTGCGCCTGAT
Source organism: Micavibrio sp. (assembly GCA_046294845.1). Classification (GTDB taxonomy): domain Bacteria; phylum Pseudomonadota; class Alphaproteobacteria; order Micavibrionales; family Micavibrionaceae; genus Micavibrio_C. Next base: position 2,016,597 of record JBKBNU010000001.1, read on the forward strand.
CGCATAAAAGATCATTGCGAGGATCATACCGGCCGCCCCGCCATGGAATGACATACCCCCCTCCCAAACGCGTAACATCGCCAGCGGGTCATGGATATAAGCAGAGAACTGGTAGAAGAGGATATAACCCACGCGCCCCCCCAGAATGACGCCTATAATCGCCCACGGCAGAAAATCATCAACATCAAGGATGCTCAAAGGACGCTTCTCGCCATCAAGCCCCGAGAGATAGACAATCAGTTTCCAGCCCAGCAGAAAACCCGCCATATAGGCAAGCGCGTACCAGCGGATATCGAGAGGTCCGATAGAAAATGCTACCGGATCAATATCAGGAAAAACCCAGCTCATTTATATTTGTCCGCTGCGTTCAGAAATTCCTGCATATAGATACGAACACCGTCTTCCAGTTCTGTCATCGGCTTTGTGTATCCGGCATCACGCAGCTTTTGCATGTTGGCTTCGGTGAAATACTGGTACTTGGCCTGTAATTCCTGCGGCATATCCATGTAATTGATTTTGGGTTCTTTCCCTAAAGCCCCGAAACAAGATTCAGCCAGATCCTTGAAGCTGCGCGCCTTGCCTGAGCCCACATTAAACAGTCCGCTTGCCTTCGGGTTATCATAGAGCCACAACATCACATCAACGCAGTCACCAACATAAACAAAATCGCGCATTTGCCCCCCGTCTTTATAATCGGGATGGGCAGAACGGAATAATTTGGCTGCCGCGCCCGCCATGATTTGCGGATAAAGCTTGCAAGCGACACTCATCATATCGCCCTTGTGATATTCATTCGGGCCATAAACGTTAAAGAACTTTAAGCCCGCCCATTGCGAGGGAAGCTTTTCGCCTCCCGCGTTACGATTGTCATGAACGATGCGACAGGTTCTACGGTCGAATAAATGTTTCGACCAGCCATAGGGGTTAAGCGGACGCAATTTTGCAAGATGGGCAGCATCTTCTGAGTCGATGAATCCTTCATCGCCATCACCATAAGTCGCCGCCGAAGATGCGTAGATAAAACGCACATCATGTTCGGCACACCATTTCCACAATTTGCGTGAAAGCGTGAAGTTGGTTTGAATAATCAGATCGGCATCGCGTTCGGTTGTCGAGGAGATCGCACCCAGATGATAAATGATCTCGACTTCTTCCGCGTGCTTGTCGAGATAGGCCATCAGATTGTCGGGATGGACGATATCGCGCAGTTCACGCTTGGCGATATTTTTCCATTTATCTTCCATACCCAACACATCACACACCACCAGATTACCCAGCCCGCGCGCTTCGAGTCCCGCCAGCAAATTCGAGCCGATAAAACCCGTGCCGCCCGTTACAACGATCATTTTCATGCCTCTTATCAAAATTAATTAACTTGTTCTTATACCTAGCATTTTACAGCCGGAAACCCAAACCGTTCTTTATCCACAGGCAAACCCCCGATTCGGCCCGTGAGTCATTTGCATAGTGCGCGGACTCCTGCTACCCACTGTGCATGGCAAAACCGAAATTCGACCCCCGTTTACTGGATGATATCGCCCGCGTTGCAGGCGGTGCCGTCAATATTGTTTCTGGCCTCCAACAGCAAATCCGTGAGGATATGCGTTCACGGATGGATGATTTTGCCGACCGTGCCGATCTGGTGCCGCGCGAAGATCTGGACCGCGCAGAAGCCATGATCGCAAAATTACGCCAGCGCCTCGATGATCTCGAAGGGCGCGTGGCCACACTGGAGGGCGGCAAGACAAAATCTGCCCCTGCCGCTGACAAACAACATAAGAAGCCTGCTTCAAAAGCAAGCCCGAAAAAGACGACAACCACCAAAGGGAAAAAGACGAAGAAATGAGCGATCTTGATCTGTTTGAAGACATCAGCAACCCACTCGACTGTGTAGAAGAAGTTCTTCACGGCAACGAATGGGTTTATGACCGCCCGACAGACTCCGAGATTGTCGTCCAGACCTCGAGCCCGCGCAGCCATTACCGCATGACATTCCTGTGGCAGGAAGAGTACAGCGCCATGCAATTTTTCTGCGAGATGGATGAAGTCATCCCGAAAAAGCGCACTGACATGGCAACCCGCCTTCTGAAGAAGGTCAATGAACAGCTCTGGCTTGGGCATTTTGATATCCCTGCCGACACGCGCACACCTGTCTTCCGCTATACCTGCCTGTTCCGTGGTACGCAGACCTCAGGCATCGAACATATCGAAGACATCGTGGAAATAGCGATGGCCGAATGTGAACGCTTCCACAATGTTTTTGCCCTGCTGGCGACAGCACCGGCCCTGACAGAAAACATCCTTGAACTGGCTATGGCGGATCATGGTGGCGCAGCCTGAGTTATCGGTTGCCCTGATCGGCTGCGGCAAGATGGGCAGCGCCCTGCTGCGCGGCTGGCTTTCATCTCCTGCGATCAAGCATATCTATATTCTGGATCCTGTCGGCCTGCCGGACGAATTTGAAGATTTCGTGCCGGACCGCATTACGTTCTTTGATAAACCTGCCCTGTTTGCCGGTGCCCATCCCAAAGTATCCGTCTTTGTTGTAGCCGTGAAACCGCAAGTACTGGAAGAAGTCTGTCAGGAAATCAAACGCACAGTTAGCAAGGATGCCCTCGTCCTTTCGATTGCCGCCGGACAGAAGATTGCCAATTTTGAAAAAATCTTTGGCGCAGAACAACCCATCATCCGTTCCATGCCCAATACGCCAGCGGCAATTGGTCAGGGCATCACCGTTGCCTGTGCCAACAGCCCTACACAAGACCAGCAGCGCAAAACAGCATCGCAGCTTTTGCAGGCTATCGGTATGGTCGAATGGATCAGCGATGAAAACCAGATGGATGCCGTTACTGCCCTTTCGGGAAGCGGTCCTGCCTATATCTTCCTGCTGATGGAAGCCATGGCTGCCGCAGGCGTAAAGAATGGCTTGCCCGCCGATTTTTCCATGAGACTTGCACGGCAAACCGTGATCGGCAGCGCCGCCCTCGCCCAAGAAGATCACAGCCCCGCCGCCCAGCTACGGCAAAATGTCACAAGCCCCGGCGGCACCACAGCCGCCGCACTGGCAGTGCTGATGCGCGAAGACGGCATACAAAAATTGTTTGATGAAGCGCTCTCTGCGGCCACAAAACGCAGTCAGGAATTAAGCGCCTAAATTAAAGGGCAGAAAAAACTCATCTTCCCCTACCCATTGTTCGGTTTATCTATACCTAATTAAATCTAATCATCTTTCTTGCTGCGGCCAGAGGATGTTCCCAGACCGATATCCTTGGCAAGCTTGCTGCGTTGGTCGGCATAGTTGGGAGCCACCATCGGATAATCGGCGGGCAGGCCCCAACGTTCGCGATATTGTTCGGGGGTCATGTTGTAAGCCGTCTTCAGATGGCGTTTGAGCATCTTGAGTTTTTTGCCGTCTTCAAGGCAGACAATATAATCGGCGTGAACGGATTTTTTAATCGGCACTGCCGGTTGGGGGCGTTCGGATGAGGCCATCCCTTCCTGATTGACGTTGGCAAGCGTGCTATAAATCTTGCGGATCAATCCGGGGATTTCTTCGGTGCTTACGGCATTGTTCGACAGGTGCGCCGAAACAATATTCGAGGTGAGGGTCAGGAGATTGTCGCTATCATTATCGGCCATAATATTACCTTTACTTGATTATTCAGTAAAATTATCGAATTAAATTATAAAGAACAAGTAAAATTAAAGTAATTAATCGGCAATTACTCTGTAAACCCGCTTGGACTGGCTGACATCTGCACCCCGCAGATAGACGGGTTTCAACTGTTCCGGCAGTGCCCCGCTGGCGTGCAGCCCTTGGGCGATACGGGCAATATAAAGCGGATCGCAAAGCTCGAAGCCTTCGCACGGCGTTATATTGACGCGGGCCGTTTCGGGCACCTCCGCCGCAAAGCGTGCAAGCGCATCCCCGATCACCGTCACCGGAGAGGATAAATATTCACCCGCAATATCCTCGCCAGGCATAGCAAATGGTTCCGAAAGCTCTTCCCCTTCCGCCGAGAATAACTGGCCGTAAAAATCTGTCCGCTTGGTTTCGATGATGACCAGCACAGGCTGCGTGATATTATTCTGCTTCGAGAAATAGGCGGCCGCCAAGGCAGCCAAGGTTGTCACACCCACTGCGGGGATTTGTAAGGATAAGGCCAGAGCTTCAGCTGTGGACATCCCGATACGCAATCCCGTGAAGGCCCCCGGCCCCGTTGTCACCGCCACAAGATCGATATCGGAAAAATCAGCCTGTGCCTTGATCAATACATCCTTGATCAAGGGCACCAGTTTCTCGGCATGACCACGCGTCATCGGCATAACCGAGGACATGCTGCGTTGTGCGTCATCCGCATCGAAAAAGCCGACACTGCACGCGCCCATCGCCGTATCAAGGGCAAGAATTTTCATTATAGAACCTGACAAACCTGATCAAAACCCAAACGCGGCAAACGGGGCTGCAAAGCGGCGGGATCGCCATAACCCAGATTGCACAGGAAGTTCGCTTTATAACGGCCATCAGGGAAAAATTCAGCATTTAAAGTATCTTTATTGAAGCCGCCCATCGGGCCGCAATCAAGACCCAGACTACGGGCGGCCATAATCATATAGGCCCCTTGAAGGCTGCTATTCCGCATACAGTTTTCTTCGATCACCTGCGGCTTGCCTTCATACCATGACCTTGCGCTCGGCGCATGCGGGAAAAGTTCGGGCATAAATTCATAGAATTGCGTGTCATAAGCCACGATTGCCGTCACAGGCGCGCTCATGGTCTTTTCCACGTTGCCTTTATCAAGGTGGGGTTTGAGTCTTTCCCGCCCCTCATCCGTTGCAATAAAGACAAAGCGAGCCGGACAACAATTAGCCGCCGTCGGCCCCATTTTCAAAAGGTCATAGAGGGCCTTGAGCAAGGCTGGCGATACATCTTTTTTCTGCCATGCCTTATGGGTACGGGCCTCACGGAACATGTGATCCAGAACGCTGTCATCCATGATTTTTCCCGAATTCATCAATAATCCCCTGTGCATAATTTTCGTAACCCGTTGAATTTAGGTCATTCTCGAGAAAGGTCAATGAAATATCAGGGGTTTAAAACCAAAAACAGGTGCTTTTTGCATATAAAAAACTATACTCACTCTCATGCATCATAAATGTCTGCAAAACTTTGGCTTTAGGAAACTGGGCGCTCTTTTGTGCGCTCCGCTGCTATTGGTATGTATGTGCATCTCCACAGCGCAAGCCCAGACATCCATTCCCGAAGATAACCAGTCAGCAATTGTTTTTACCTACTTCCATATTGGCGATGATCTGATGCCCTCTGCCAATTTGCGCAAGGAACAGTTCGAAGCCCAATTGGCTGAAATCAAAGAACAAAACTATAAGGTTCTATCGCTGGATGATCTGGCCAAGGCCTTGAAAGAAGGACAATCCCTACCCGACCCTGCGATTGCCCTGACTTTTGATGGTGCACACAAAGGCACACTTGATTATGCCGCGCCCCTGCTCCTCAAAGCAGGTTTGCCCTTCACAATTTTTGTGGCCACAGACACACTTGATGCCCCTTCGGGTGACAATCTTGGATGGGATGATATCAGGAAGCTTGCCAAACATTCGCTTGTTACGATTGGATTACTGCCTGCGGCCTATCAGACATTGGCCAGCAAGGACCCTGCCGAAATTAGCCGCCAGATCAACAAAGCTGTAGCGCGTTACCGTCAGGAGCTTTCCGGCGAACCGCGCTTTTTTGCCTATCCTTACGGTGAAAGCAGCACTGCCTATAAAGAGATTGTCCAACAACAAGGCTTCGTTGCTGCCTTTGGCCAGCAATCAGGTGTGAGTTATGCCGGCGCTGATATGTTCCTGCTGCCGCGTTTTTCTCTAACCGAGTCCTATGGTGATCTGGAGCGCTTCAGACTGACGGCGCGCGCGCTGCCTCTCCCCGTTACAGATATTTCACCGAAAGATCCCTATGTCAAAGATGCCAATCCGCAAATCGGTTTCACTGTTAGCGATAAATTGATTCAAGACATCAAAACACTTTCCTGCTTTTCATCGACGTCAGAAAAGGCCCGCATCCAGATTATAAGCAAGAACAGAGTTGAAATTCGTCTTGAAAAGCCGTTCGAAGATGAAAGAGGCCGCGTCAACTGCACTATGGCAGGTCCCATGGATGAAAGCGGCGAGCAGCAAAGATGGCGCTGGTTCGGGATGATGCTTTCAATCCCTGTTTCCTATGACGATTATGAACCGGCAGCCAACGGATCATCGGACGAGGACAGCAACCTCGCCAACCAGCTTCAAACTACCATTGATGTCCAGCCTGAATAATCAGTAATCGGCGTATTGTTCCACCGAAAGCACTTCGGGAACGAAATGCTTGAGCATATTTTCAATGCCCATTTTGAGCGTAGCGGTCGAGCTGGGGCAACCGGCACAAGCCCCCTTCATCCGCAACCAGACAATCCCCTCGTCAAATTTTACAAATTCGATATCACCGCCATCACGGGCCACAGCCGGACGCACGCGGGTTTCAATCAATTCGCAAATCTGGCGCACAACTTCGTTCTCAATACCGGAAATATCGGATGACCTGTTGAGAGCACTATCATCGACTGCCGGAATACCAGAGAGATAATGTTCCATGATGGCCGCCAGTACTTGTGGCTTCATATAAGACCAGTCGGCATCCTCGGCCTTTGTTACAGAAACAAAATCTGACCCCAGAAAAACCGAGCCCACGCCTGTAACCCTGAACAATCGTGCCGCCAGTGGCGAAACAGATGTTTCGTCAATCGTTCTCACTTCAAGACTGCCGCCCGGTGCTACCGGATGTCCAGGTATAAACTTGATTGTCGCCGGATTGGGCGTTGTTTCCGTCTGAATAAACATGGGATCTCCTTGGGGAAAGAGATAGACCTGCTGGCCCTGAAAATCAAGCAGAACGCCAGAAAAGCAGATGGGCCCCCGCGCCCAGAGCCATAGCCATGAAAACAGCAAAAAGGCCGTATATCAGCCCGTTATTATTGGCAAATTTATAGACACTCGCGCTGAAACCAACCTGTGCCACCCGTAAATTCGTTTCACGGCGCTCAACCAGCTTGCCGTTACTGAATAGCATAACCTCGACCAGATAGCTGCCTGTAGGGACATCGGCGGGGACGTGGAAATCCACACGAAAGAAATCATCACTCACGAATATGACGGGCTTGCGGCTTAATGGAAAATGACCGCCAGATTGACGATTTCTGACCAAGGCCTCTTTGAAAGCATCCACTGTTTCGGGATCTTCATTCTTTTCAACCCGTATATCCAGTGCATCAAGACCAATATGATATTTGCGCAAAAGTTCTATAGGGGCTATATCAAGCTCGGGCTTGCTGGCAGCAAAATCGTAATAAACAGGCACATTAAAAAATTCGACAGCATGGGTGTTCATCCATATGCCAAATTTTTTATCCTTGCGGCGCACGACTGTGACCAGTTCAGGACCGCGAATAACAACCGCCACATCGCCCGGCTGGTTCTTTACACCGAATAATGAAATATTTGCCCCATTAAAACCCAGATTGATATCTACATGATCAAGCGCCAGATCGATTGCCAAATTACGATTGGTGACAGATGTCTGGGCCTGTGCCACCCCGTTCATCAGCATGAGAGGCAGACATATCATCACCAATAAAAGAACGAGCTTTTTCATCATCATTCCCTCATCGCTGTTTCATAGAGATCGGCAGGCGTAACCACCAACTGCATAAAGATCTGGAACGACACACCCAATAAAATTAGCGCCAAAATCATGCGGGCATAGGTCCCGTTGATCCGGCGGGCCATCCGCACACCTATTTCAACCCCAATAATGCCGCCAACAATCATCAAGCTTGCCAATATTAAGTCAACCGTATGATTGGCAACAGCATGAAGGATGGTAGCAAAGACAGTCGTAATCATAATCTGCAACAAGGATGTACCAGCGACCAGAATGGTCGGCATACCCAGAATATAAATCATCATGGGCACAATCAGGAAGCCGCCACCAATCCCCATCACCGATACAATCAGGCCACCAACAAAGCCGATCCCCGCCGGCAATAATGCACTGATATGCAGCTGTGATCGTTTGAAATGCATTTTGTAGGGAAGTGATTTGAAGAATGTCTTGTTATGAAGCGGCGCCAACAGTTTATCGGCAGCCTCGCCCTTATGAAGCAGGGCCTTGATAGTTTCAACCATCATGGAAAGCCCGATAATCCCCAAAAGCGCCACATACAAGATAGGGATCACCAAATTGATTTGACCCAAATACTGCAAAAGCTTGAAAATCATCGCGCCCACGACAGTGCCCAAAAAACTTCCGCATACCATCACTCCCGCCAAGGGCACATCAACATGACCACGACGGAAATGTCCCAGTACGCCGGAAAGACTGGTCGATACCAACTGGTTCGCTTGCGTACCTGCAGCGATAGCGGGTGGTATCCCCATAAACATCAGAAAAGGTGTTGCCAGAAATCCGCCACCCACACCAAAAATGCCCGACATTATGCCGACCACACAGCCCAGAGTCAGAATAACCTCCGCGGGGACAGCCATTTCAGCAATCGGCAGATATATCAGCATCAGGCGCGTATCCTGTGAGCCTAAAAAAAACGAAGCCCCGCAATCATATAGGGACAGACAATCGGGGGGCACATTATCATGCGCCCCCTTTTAAAATTCTAGTAAGACGTGGTGTAATTCCGACCTTCATCAGGAAGCAGCAAACGCCCATCCTCCATGAAATTACGATAGTGTCCTGTCAGCAGCTCGTGATTGGCCTTCTTGAAATCAATCGACTTGGCAATACTCAGGAATGGGCCCTTCCATTGATCAAAGGCATCCTTGTGAGAGGAACAATCAACAATATAAACGCGGTTGTTATACAAAGATGCAAACAACACAGCACGACGCTCCATCTCGGGGAATGGTACCGATGATGTATAACCGGCCTCTGCAAAGCTGGCCCATCCACGACCTAAACCTGTACTATTTTGCAGGTTATAAAGCTCGGGTTGCTTGTACTCTCTCAGATACCGATCCCAGAAACCGAGGCTGTATTCAATTTTCTGAATAGAAGAATTGTAACGCGGCGGGAATATGGCATAACGCTTGTCTTCATGACTGCGGATACGGCAATAGGCATTGGCGCGCCCTGATGGAGCCATCAACACAGCCACATCATCAGGATCCTGACCATTTTCAACGTACCACGTGTCAGGATATGACAGTGTTAAACCTGTACCCTGATCTTGCCAGACGAAGTAATCAGCCTTAGCCGCAGAAGCCCCTCCGATCAGAAGAGCAATCGTTGCAACAGCTGTAAGAATTGAGCGCATATTGATTTCCCAAAGATTATAAGAATCTGTCCGTTTCCTATTCTGCTATCATAACTGCCAAAAGGCAAACGACTTGTTAACCCTGTGAAATAACTTTCCTTTTTGATTCATAGTGCAAGGTCCAAGAAGAACAAAGGCCCTCAATTTTCTTATGAAAATTTTATATTTCCAAGCCTCCAACGCATCAAGCATCCCCAGTTAATAAGAGACATCAAGATATTTATTGACATAATAATTACCTCTGTCCTATAGAAGGGCCACACTTACACGAAGAGCTATGAAAATGAGCAAATCATTCGAACAAGAATTAATGGAATTGATCCTTAAGGAGATGAGCGCTCCCCTTTTGGAAGACATCCCCGTAGAGTTTGAACATGGCGTATTAAGGGCCTGCTTTAACAAAATGGGCCGCGGCGCGGGCCTCTCCTCTGCAAAGGCATCTTGGTTGCATAATAACTTCGGTGGCCTCGACATCGTTAAAGGAACCGTGCAATTCACAGCCGCTCTGCCCCAAGCATATGACCTGCAGCCAACAAAACATAAAGGACAAACAAGAACAGCCCCGCACGGCAGGCTGCAGCTAAAGCCTTTACGTCTTCAGGCAAAGGGCCTAACCGCCGTCGATGCCTTAGGAAAGCTCTATGAAAATATCATGGCGCTAAATACAGGATGGGATCATGAGGTACTGGTTTACAGACCCAAACAGGGCCAGAATCCGGAAATTCTGATCCCCGGAAAAACCTATTCATGCATCCAGCACGAAGACCCTGTGCACGATCACGACTCAGCAGATTTAATTGATTTTACAATCAAGCCCATTACGCCACGCATCCAGCGTGTCGGCAAGTTGCCGTTTGAAGTCAATCACGTCCACATCATGAGCCGTAAACTGGCCCCCTGAGGCTACTTTAGACCGCCTTCCAAAAACCCATAATATCCATGGTTTCGCGAATAATCGGGCGCGCAATCTCGTCCGCCTGCTCTGCCCCGTCCTTCAGGATACGGTCAATCTTTTCCGGATGCGCCAGAAGATCACTCATACGCTCTGTGATCGGTGATAAATGAGCAACGGCCAAATCAGCCAACGCGGGCTTAAAAACAGACCATTGCTGGCCTGCAAACTCTTTCAAGACATCCGCCTTTGTACGCCCCGATATGGCGGCATAAATCGTTACCAGATTATCGGCCCCTGCACGCTCTGCCAGTTCCTTAACGTCATCAGGCAGCGGCAAGGCATCGGTTTGTGCCTTCTTGATTTTCGAAGCGATTTTCTCGGCATCATCCGTCAGATTGATACGGGAGTTATCAGATTCATCCGACTTGCTCATCTTCTTGGTACCGTCTTTTAATGACATCACGCGTGTGGCCTCACCCAAAATTTGCGGCTCGGGCTGCGGGAAGTGATCGACTTTATATCTTGTGTTAAAGGTCGATGCGATTTCGCGTGCCAGCTCCAGATGTTGCTTTTGGTCTTCGCCCACAGGAACATGCGTGGCCTTGTACGCCAGAATATCCGCTGCCATCAGTACCGGATAAGAGAATAATCCCAAGCCGGCACGCTCGCTGTTTTTGCCTACCTTATCCTTGAACTGGGTCATGCGCTCAAGCTTGCCCATCTGTGTGATGGTCGCCAGCAACCACATTAATTGCGAATGCGCGGGAACAGCAGATTGCGGAAAAATAATCGCCTTGTCGGGATCAATACCGGCTGCAATATAGGCAGCCGCAATTTCACGTGTGGCTTGCGCCAGCTTTTCTGGTTCCTGCGGCACTGTGATCGCGTGCAGATCAACAACGCAGAACATACATTCATCACCCTGCTTTTGCAGCTCAACCCAATTTTTAAGCGCACCCAGATAGTTACCCAAGTGCAGGTTATTTGTCGGCTGCATGCCTGAAAAGATGCGTTTACGCGTCATCTTCTTATCCTCGTTTAAAATATTTCTTGATATCATGAAGTTTAATTGCGCCGGTAAGGGTCACGGCCAGACCATAGGTGATTACGCCCGCCAGAATGAGCGCCACCAGAGCCAAGATTTGATGAAACGTGCCATCATTAAAAAAGTCCTTCAGTAGAAGGCCCACTATAGACACGACAACCGCCATCAGTCCAGATGAAAAAATCATGCGCGGCGCCACATATTTCAAACGTTCATCAAAATAAAGGGATTCATGACCCTTCAACTTTTTGTGCAGCATAAAAATATGTATCCACCCTACAAGCCCTGTTGCAAGCGCTATCCCTACGACCCCCATAAACTGGATCAGACAAAGCGCCAGCAGAATATTACCTATGGTGACAACGATAGAGATTTTAACGGGTGTCAGCGTATCTTGCTGCGACCAGAATGCCGAAGAATAAACTTTCACCGCGACATAGGCAGGCAGGCCGATAGCATAGCATCCTAAAACCGCCGCCGTGTATCCTGTCGCCTCTGCCGTGAAAGCGCCATGCTCAAACAGAACCTTGATAATCGGCTCAGCGGCAAAGAATAATCCGACCGCAGAGGGTATCCCCAGAAACAGCGTCACTTCGAGTGCCCTGTTAAAGAGGTTGCGGGCCTCTTCCATACGCCCGGCCGCCAAAGCACGGGAAAGCATTGGCAGCATTGCTGTACCTACGGCGATCCCCACCATGCTGAGCGGCAACTGGTTCAGCCTGTCCGCATAATAGAGATAAGAGATAGACCCCGAAGCCAGAAACGAGGCCATGATCAGATCGGCGAACAGATTGATATGAACAACACCGGCGCCAAATATCCCCGGCCCCATCAATTTGAAAAGACGTTTAATGCGGGGTGTAATCGCAGGGCGCTTGAGCTTTAAACGAAAACCAATCCGCCGCGAACAAACAAACAGCAATAAAAATTGCAAAATTCCCGCAATCGCCACACCCCATGACAAAGCATGTCCGGCAGTCGGAAACATATCGGCCACCAAAAGAAAGCCAATCAATGACAAATTGAATAAGACAGGCGCGACGGCAAACGGTGCAAATTTGTCATGGGCATTCATGACCCCGCCCAGAAGCGAAGTCAGAGATATCAACAGCAGATAAGGAAATGTAATACGCGTCAGTTCAACCGCCAGCGCGAATTTCTGTGGATCATCACGAAAGCCCGGTGCAATCAAGGAAACAATCAACGGCATGGCAACCATGGCCACGATTGTAAAAACCGTGAGCCCCCATAACATCAAGGCAAAGGCATTATTGGCAAAGACCGTTGCCTCGTCCTCGCCTTCCTTGGTCAGAACTTCTGCATACAACGGAACGAAAGAAACACTAAAGGCCCCTTCTGCTGTGACACGTCTGAAAAAATTGGGAAGCTTGAGTGCAACAAAGAAGGCATCGGCTGCTGGCCCCGTACCCAGAACACCTGCCGTCAGCATATCGCGGACAAACCCCGCAATCCGTGAGAGGCCCGTCATACCGGCTACTGTGGCCATCGCCTTGATTAATTTCATATTTTGCCTGCCTTGCGGCCTACATTAAAGTCACTTGCACCGGACTGGCAAGTCCTTGTATGAAACAAAGACGGAGTAAGAATATGAAACAGGGCCTCAACCCCGAAAGCGCATGGTTCGGTACACGCCACGTAAAACCGGAAGATAAAGCCGGTCTGGTACGCGGGGTCTTTGACTCGGTCGCCGACAGCTATGATGTCATGAATGATACGATGTCGCTCGGGATTCACCGTTTGTGGAAAAACCACCTGATCCGCCAGATCCGTCCACGGGCAGGACTGCATTATCTTGATGTGGCAGGCGGTACAGGCGATATTGCCTTTCGTATACGCAAAGCCGCCGGTGCGGATTGCAAAATCACCATCTGTGATATCAATACCGAAATGCTGCGTGTAGGCCGTGACCGCGCTACAAATAAGGGTTGGCTAAACGATTTTGAATGGGTTACGGGCGATGCCGAGAAGCTGCCCTTACCCGATAACAGTGTTGATGTTTACACGATTGCTTTTGGCTTACGGAATGTTACACGGATCGATAATGCCCTCAAAGACGCCTACCGTGTCTTAAAGCCGGGGGGGCGTTTCTTCTGTCTGGAGTTCAGCAAGGTAACAGATCCCTTCCTTTCCCATACTTACGAAACCTATTCGGACATCTTTATTCCCCGCATGGGGCAGCTTATTGCCAAGGATCGCGAGAGCTATCAGTATCTCATTGAAAGTATTAGAAAATTTCCCAAGCAAGCCGAATTGAAAAGCCGGATGGGGCAAGCCGGATTTGAAGGTTGCCGTTTTACAAACTTAAACTTTGGAATTGCAGCAATCCACCAAGGCTTCAAATCTTAATTCATCCACAGGTTAAACACAATTTTGGTTAGTATCCCCGCTAACCCGTTGCATCTGCCATTATTTTTCCTTATTTATCACATATCTGTATCAGCCAAGGAAAGTCCAAGGCTGGACTTTTCACTTTTTTACTTTCCGTGAATTCAGGGGAAACAAATGAACAACATCATCCGCAATATTACACCCGCTGTGGCCGTTATGGTTGCAGGTCTCGCAGGCGCCTACCTCGTATACGACAATTTCTTCAGCACAAAGCAAGCCGGCGTAGCCGTTGCTTCTATCGCTCCTGCTGCTGGCGAAGTTTCTGAAGAAAGCATTATTCTGGCTGAAAACACCGCTATGGAAGCCGCTCCGGCTGCTACTGAAGCTGTTGCTGGTGAAGCTATGGAAGCTGCTCCGGCTGCTGCTGAAGCTGTTGCTGGTGAAGCTATGGAAGCTGCTCCGGCTCCTGATTGCGCTGCTCTCGATGCCGCTGCTACAGCTGCTATGGGCACAGCCGATGCTGAAGCCACACAAAAAGCAGCCGCTGACTGTCATGCTGCTGCTACAGCAACAGACGCAGCTCCAGCTGCTACAGACGCTGCTGTTGAAGGTGCCGCTGACGCTGCACACGAAGCAACAGAAGGCCACGAGCAACACTAATACAAGGCTCGACCTTTCTCACGGAATTGTCTAGGATGGCCCCGCTGGCAACAGCGGGGTTATCTTTTTATAGACTGATCAAAATGGCAGGAGCACACAACATGGACAACGTTAAAGTCGCACTCAATACACTTCCCCATGCCGAAGGCATTCCCCTGCCCGCTTATGCAACAGAACAATCAGCCGGTATGGATTTGTGCGCGGCTATCGAAGCGCCGATCACATTGACACCAGGGGCCCGCACGTTGGTACCCACAGGTCTGGCGATTGCCCTGCCCGCTGGCTTCGAAGCTCAGGTGCGCCCGCGTTCGGGTCTGGCCCTTAAAAATGGTGTAACCGTCCTGAATAGCCCCGGCACAGTTGATGCCGATTATCGTGGTGAGGTGAAAGTAATTCTGGCCAATCTGGGGACCGAACCTTTTACAATCGAACGTGGTATGCGGATTGCCCAGATGGTGATTGCCCGTCACAGCACAGCCACATGGGAAATTGTTGAAACCCTTGATGAAACAGCCCGTGGCGCCGGTGGTTTTGGTTCCACAGGCACACGCTAAAGTCCCCATTTTAAAAGGGGAAAAGCCCCCATACAGGTCTTCCCCCTTTCCCTCAATTATCGTAAAGTCAGGGCATGTCACAAACAGCCCTGAAAGAAGCCGCCAAATCGGCGGATGCCTTCATTGCCGAAGGCCATACCCCCATGATGGCCCAATATCATGCTGTCAAAGCGCAATATCCTGACTGCCTTTTATTCTATCGCATGGGCGATTTTTACGAGTTATTCTTCAATGATGCCCTTACCGCTTCAGCCATTTTGGATATAACCCTGACCAAGCGCGGCAAAACACAGGGTGAAGAAATTCCGATGTGCGGCGTGCCCTTTCATTCATATGAAGGCTATATGGCGCGCCTGATCCGTGCGGGACACAAGGTTGCCATCTGCGAGCAAACCGAAACACCCGAACAAGCCAAAAAGCGCGCCGGATCAAAGGCACTCGTGAACCGCGATGTTATACGTGTGATCACCCAAGGCACACTGACCGAAGAAGGTCTGCTCGATGCCCGCAGCAATAATTATTTGGCGGCTCTCGCCGATGTCGGCGGTCAATATGGCCTTTCATGGCTTGAAATCTCCACCGGCGAATTTTTGGTACAGCCTGTACTGGAAAAAGATTTGGCAATGGCTTTGGGCCGCATCAGTGCCAGCGAATTACTATTGCCGGAGCGCCTGACCCAAAAAGAAAATTTGTTTGAATTATGGGGTCTTTGGCGCGAAACTATTACGACACAGCCTTCCAGCCTGTTTGATAGCGACAATGCACGCCAGCGTCTGGAGGACTTATTCGGTGTGGGAACACTAGAATCCTTCGGCAGTTTCAGCCGTGCGGAAATTGCCGCCGCCGGTGCGTTGATCGACTACATCAATCGCACACAAAAAGGGAAAATCCCGCACCTGGCCCGTCCGCGACAGATGACCGCGCAAGGCATCATGGAAATCGATCTGGCTACGCGGCGCAATCTTGAAATTCTGCGTACGCTATCCGGTGAGAAAAACGGATCGTTGCTGGCCGCAATTGATCGCACTATTACTCCTTCGGGGGCTCGTATGCTGCAAGCCCGCCTTTCAGCTCCGCTCTGTGATGTAGCCCCCCTGCAAAATCGCCTTGATGAAGTTGAGGCCCTCGCCAAGAATAATCGTCTGCGCGAAACAGTCCGCACAACTTTGAAGCAGGTTCCCGATATGGAACGGGCCTTGGCGCGCCTGACCGTTGGGCGCGGCGGCCCGCGTGATCTCGGTATGATCCGTGAAGGTTTGAAACAAACCGATATTCTACGGGCCTTGCTTGTTGATGCGCAGGAAGACTCTTTGGACAATATCAGCAAAAACCTGCAACAAAGGCCTGTTACACAAGATCTTGCGGACCGTCTGTGTGAAGCCTTATCCGATGACCTCCCCTTCCTTGAACGGGATGGCGGCTTTATCCGCAAAGGTTATAACGCCCGCCTTGATGAATTGAGGATGATGCGTGATGACAGCCGCCGTTTGATTGCGGCCTTGCAAACACGTTATCAGCAAGACACGAAAATTGATGCGCTCAAGATCACCTACAACAATATTCTGGGCTATTTCATCGAAGTCCCCAGCCGCAGCGCCGATAAATTGCTGGTTCGCAAAGGGGAAGAAAACAGCACCGACAACCCCTTCATTCATCGCCAGACCATGGCGAATGCCATGCGCTTTACCACACCGGAACTGGCCGAACTGGAACGTGATATTGCAAGCGCCAGTGACAAGGCCACAGGCATTGAGCTTGAACTCTTTTCCCAGATAGTGAGCGCCGTCAATCAACGTTCCGAAGACATCGGCCAGCATGCCCGCGCGATAGCAGCTCTTGATATCGCCGCCGGCTTTGCCGAACTTGCCATTGAACAAAACTATGTACGCCCCGTGATTGATAACAGTCTGACTTTTGATATCAGTAAAGGCCGCCATCCGGTCGTCGAGCAAGTCTTGCGCAAGAATGAAGGGCATGAATTCGTACCCAATGATTGCGACCTTGGGCCACAAGAACGCCTGTGGCTCCTGACCGGCCCCAACATGGCGGGTAAATCGACATTTTTGCGTCAAAATGCCCTGATTGTTTTGATGGCCCAAACCGGTAGCTTTGTTCCGGCAGCAGCCGCGCATATCGGATTGGTCGATCGTTTGTTCAGCCGTGTCGGCGCCTCGGATGATCTCGCCCGTGGCCGCTCAACCTTTATGGTAGAGATGGTTGAAACTGCCACCATCCTTAATCAGGCGACGGCACGCTCCCTCGTTATCCTTGATGAAATCGGGCGCGGCACAGCAACCTTTGACGGTCTTTCGATTGCATGGGCCTGTGTCGAACAACTGCACGAGGTCAATCGCTGCCGTTCTTTGTTCGCAACTCATTATCATGAGCTGACAGCGCTGCAAAACCGCCTGCCGGCTTTGTCCTGCCATGCGATGCAGGTCAAGGAATGGAAAGGTGATATTGTTTTCCTGCACGAAGTGGGTAAAGGGGCGGCTGACCGTTCGTATGGTATTCATGTAGCCCGCTTGGCGGGATTGCCCGCTGCCGTGATCAGCCGCGCCGAAGATGTCTTAAAGACCCTCGAGAAGGGTGAACACAGCGCCACAGTAACAAAGCTCGTGGACGATCTTCCCCTTTTCACAGCCCAGCCTGCCGCCAACGCTCAACCCAAAATATCGCCGTTGCAAGCGCGTCTGACAGGCATAAACCCCGACGCCTTAAGTCCGCGCGAAGCCCTTGATATCCTTTATGAACTTAAGAAGATTGCGCAGGATCAAGACCATAACTAATCCTTGAAAAAGCGCTCCGCCCCGCTTATAAAGGGCTAACCTCGCTTATAGCTTCCTAAGGACAGGTGGCAGAGAGGTTGAATGCGCCGGTCTCGAAAACCGGTATGGGTGCAAGCCCATCGAGGGTTCGAATCCCTCCCTGTCCGCCATTTAGTCTGGGATTTATCCCATAGATCACGAAACGCGGCGCTGCAGCACCTCTACCCGAACCAGAAGCTCGGCAAAGGCGAAAGGTTTCACTAGATAATCATCACCCCCGGCACGCAGCCCCATGATACGGTCATCCACCTCGCCCAGTGCGCTCAGGATCAGCGCCGGCGTTTTGACCCCCGCCCCACGCAACGTGCGTATGATCGTCAAGCCATCCAGTTCCGGCAGCATCCGATCAACGATCATGACGTCATATGATTCCGTCGTCGCCATGAACAGCCCATCCTTGCCGGTGGTCGCCACGTCGACTATATGCCCTGCTTCCTTCATTCCTTTGGCGATGTAGGCGCAGACATCTTTCTCATCTTCGATGATCAATAATCGCATATAAAGTACCTCAAATATCACTCATACAGCGATATAACGTTAATCCGATAAAATTTATAAGTATTTTTTCCAGATTCCATCTTATCAGTACCTGATATTTTTGTGCATACCTCGTGAGAAACTCTTAGAATATTGGTAAAATCAATATTTTGAAGATTTGCAGTATAGAAAACAGAAGAAAAAACAAGAGAATTCTCATAATTTCTCCTGTCTAGTAGATCCCTGTGCAAAATCTTGTCAAATGCTAAGAAGAGAACCTAAATCAAATTTATGCTATTTGTCTGGAAAACTAGAGACCATAGAGTCCAGCTTTAATAACATCCGTTTTTAAATAAAATATATTCATTACAAAAATCTCTCGCATCATGACCGTAGGTGTCATTGACCGATTTGAACTGATCCATATCACCGTTCACCCGAAAGCTATAGAATATCTTCCTGCTGCCCCAATTCAGGAACGCACGTATTCCAGCCGAACCGTTCGATAATTTTATCACCCAATGATTGAGCCGCTTCTTTTTCCCCATGGGTAATAAAGACCGTGCGTGGTGGTTTTTGCATCCCCGACAGCCACGCCAGAATTTCATTATAATCTGCGTGGGAAGACATGCTATCAAGGCTCACAACCTCTGCGTTGACGTCCCACATCTGGCCATGAATTTTAAGCTCCTTCTCGCCGCGGGCCAAACGGTCGCCACGGGTGCCTGCGGCCTGAAACCCTACCAGCATGATGGTATTTCTGGAATCGCCCGCATAGTATTTCAGATGATGGAGAATACGGCCACCCGTTGCCATACCGCTAGCTGATATAATGATTTTCGGCATGCCGTTATTATGGTTCATATTGATGGCACGCGACTCTTCGGATGTGCTGACATAGGTCGCCACGCTACACACGGCATCACATTCCTCTGGCGACAGGCGGTGATCATTCATGTGCTTTTGTAGTAAATCCGTAGCTTTGATCGCCATCGGGCTATCAAGGAAAATGGGAACATCGGGAATGCGCCCCTCCTGCTTCAACAAATAGAAATGATAAAGCAACGATTGTGCTCGCCCCACCGCAAAAGCAGGGATAATCAGACTGCCGCCGCGACGAATAGTTTTCAGGGCAATTTTTTCGATTTCATCTGTCGGATCATCGGACTTATGCAGGCGGTCGCCATAGGTTGATTCAACCACGACAAAATCAGCATCCTGAATATGGGCGGGCGGCTTGATCACCGGATTATGAAGTCTGCCGACATCGCCGGAAAACAATATGGATGCGGCATCATTGGCGAGCCTGATAAAATTGGCCCCCAGAATATGGCCTGCCCTGTGCAGGGTAAAACGCAAATCATCCTTTAAATAATGAGGGTGTCCTAATTCAACAATTTGAAAGGAGGACAAACAGGCTTCGGCATCGTCTTTGGTATATAAAGGCAAGGCCGGCTGATGCTGGCTCCAGCCATAATGATTGGCGGCGTAGGCATCTTCTTCCTGCAGGTACCCAGAGTCAGGCAGCAATATCTTGCAAAGGTCATACGTGGCGGAACTGCAATAGACAGGCCCCTTGAAACCTTCCTTGACCAATTTGGGTATATAACCGCTATGGTCTATATGGGCATGGGTTAAAAGAACCGCATCCAGCTCCATAGGAGAGAGAGGTAATCCGTCCCAGTTCATCTGGCGCAGTTCCTTTTGCCCCTGAAACAATCCGCAATCGACCAGAATTTTCTGGTCGGCGTATTCAACCAGATATTTTGATCCCGTAACGGTTCCTGCTGCGCCTAGAAATGTAAGCTTCATCTTCTATCAAACCTAGAGTTGGGAAATCAGCATAGCGACAGCAATAAAGATGGCAGCCTGCATGACACCTACAGCACTATTTTCCTGATTAATGACTTCATCATCCAGATCAATTTTAAACAGGATCGCTTTCTGGGCAAGAATTACAAAAACTTCCCATGCCACCAGAACGATCACGGAACCCAGAAGCCACCCGCCCAGAATAGACAAAGTACTATATTCGTCATAAGCAACCATATGGGCCGCCGTCGCCATTGCCAGCGCTGCACCGATTTTCTGCCCGCCGAAGCGAAGAGCCACAGCGATATTGCCTTTTCCCAACTGTGTTTGCAGACAATGTTCCTGATTTGCTTTTTTGATAAGCTTCATACGCAAAACGGTTAGTCCGGTCAGCAGAATCTGAGAAATAATGTAACCCCCTATCAAGGTCATGAAGGCTTCTACTGTATAGGTCGGCACCCAGATCATCACAGTGTAAATAATAATGCCTGCCGCCAATGCATTAGCAGCGTCGGCAATCGCCACAGCCTTATTCCCCCCTATAATTTCATCCCGCAAGGATAGATTGCTTAGAATAAATTTATCAAAGATAAAACGTGTGACCGCCATCATGCCAATTCCCAATACACCCAAACCCGCCACAGCCAGCAAAGAATGGATCAGGTTATTTTCCGGACTGCCATATACGGCACCGCCCAGCATAATGGTGATGGCCACCATCGCACCCGCAAGCGATATCCCGAACGCGGGATTGTCCTTACGCGACAGCTCGTCAAACGATTTGACGTGCGTAATCATACCCGCACACCATTTCAGGGAAATGAAGACACCGACCACGATCAGCAGGTTCACCAGAATATATTTGTTGTAGTAGTGGTCCCAATAAATAACGTCCATCTTCATACTCCTTATTTGTTCTGTGCCGCCTGTGGCATCAGCTTCTCAACTATATTACCCACCATGGGGGCCAAACCGGCAATAAACGGCGTCATCATCATCGAAAACGCCGTCACAATCATAAAGAACTGGGCATCTTGCGGCGGTATTATACCTTTAACCAAGGCCAATGCCATGATTACAAAGACAAATTCACCGGATTGTCCCAACATAATAGCAACCTGCGCCGAAAGATTGCTACCCAAACGGAATAAACGGCACAGAACAAACAGCAAAGAAGCTTTCAAAAGACCTATGCCGATCACGGAAGCCACAATCCAGAGCGGATTCGCCAGAAAGGACACCGGATCGATAATCATCCCGACAGAGAAAAAGAAAATCCCCAGCAATAACCCTTTCACAGGGGCAATAATATGCTCGATCTGCGACTTCTTTTCCGTTTCTGCCATCAACAAGCCCGCAAGAAAAGCTCCTAACGCAGCAGATAGCCCCACCATCTCTGTTATCATAGCCGCGCCTATAACAACGAAGAGAACAAAGGACATCAACCACTCGGAATGATCATCGGCATGCAGATATTTTAAAAGCGGCCTCAGGACCTTCATGCCCATGACATAAATAATCATCACAGCCAATATGGCGATTATCAAAGATTTTATGAGCATTATCCCAATGCTCTGGCCACTACTGGCGGCAAAAACATTCAGCATGGTCAAGATGGGCACAACCGCCAGATCCTGCATCAGCAAGATTGAAAAACAGACATTTCCGGATGGTGAATGTATAGCCTTGCGCTCCTCAAATAGCTGCATCACCACTGCAGTAGAAGACAGTGCAAAGCAAGCCCCCAATAAAATTGATATTTCAAGTGTATTGCCAAATGCACGGGCTATCACACCGATCACCAGAGCCGTCACTATAATCTGCAAGCCTCCCAGTCCGGCAATATGAAGCCGCATACGCCACAAATCTTTGAGCGATAGTTTGAGGCCAATCATAAACATCAGGAAGATGACACCTAATTCCGCGAAGCTTTGGATAACTTTGTTACCATCCGTCACAGGTACACTAACGCCTGGAACTTTATCGATCCATGGCAATAACCCATGCGGCCCCAATACAACACCGCAGATCAAAAAACCCAGAACAGGTGAAATTTTGAATTTTCTCAAGAACGGGATCGTGAGGCCGGCTACCCCCAATAGCAGCAACAGATCAGAAAAATGACTTATAAAAGAAGCAGATTGCAAAAGACAGAAATCCCCGTTGATGATTGGGGGCTATTCTAACGTGATTCTGCGGCAAACCCCTGACAAAAATCAAATGCTTCCCCGATCCTATTCATCACAAGGAAAGACATTGGAACATGCCGTACATGTATAAGTGATCAGCTTACCCAGATCATTAATTTCCACTGTTGCCCCCTTAACTTTTACACCCGTGTCCTCTTGCAAGCGATTCAAGGCACGCGAGAAAGTTTCAGGCTGCATTCCCAAACGGGATGCGATCAAGGTTTTGTCATATGGCAGATAAAGTGTAATAGGAGCAGGTTGCTTTACCTTGCACAAACGCAACAGAAAACAGCCTATACGTTGCGGTGCATTCATCACCGTGCGATGCTCGATCTCGCGGTCCTTTAATTTGCCGCCGTACGATATGTGTCTGAGCATCGCCAGCGCCAGATTTGTATTATTTTCTACATAATCCTTCAGCATCGCCAAAGGATAAGCAGCCAATGTTGCATTCTCTACAATTTCGGCCCCGAATGAATGCTTACAATCTTCAAACATCGCCGTTTCACCGAACACAAAACCGGCAGGAAGAACATCCAGAATAACTTCATCCCCATCGAGGGTTTCCCTGAAAAGTTTTACCCATCCGGATTCCACCATATAAAACCATTCAGCAGGATCATCCTGTGTAAAAAGGATATGCCCCTTGTTATGGGTCGTACGCTTGCCTTCCTGATGCAATGCCTTTAGCAGAGGCTCGGGAATTTCCGAGAAAAAGTCTATAATATCAAGGGGGTAAGCCTTGGTTGGGGCGATTTTTTGTGGGGTACTTTGGCAGCTCATCTTTATCGGATATCAAAAGGTTCAAACTTATCCCCCATTACACAAAGATGATTGATTTTGGTCAAGGTAAAAAGCCAGTCAATCGGTAATCCTGACCCTAAGAGAGTATGATTACCGGATCCACGTTATGTCTTTGTGTTTACAACCATTTTCAACAGAAACCGGCCTTTTTGCCGGTCTTTTTCTGGCGGGCCTTTCTTCAGGTTTTACACACTGCGTGAGTATGTGCGGCCCGTTTGTCATATCTATGAAAGGTTCTGCGGCACAATGCGGTCAAGAATCCACACTAAAAGGCCCCCTATCTCTTAGCCGTCTTTCTAAAGCGGCCCTGCTGCCCTATCACATAGGGCGCATGACAACTTACGTAGCGTTAGCTGTTATATTCAGCACCCTCTTTAACATGGCACTCTTCTTTACACCCGCGCGCCAACACATTGCCGCTATGCTGTTATTCACGGCTGCTCTTGTATTCATATCCAATATCATTCCGGCATTAGGGCGAATGTTCCCTTTCCTTAAAAACATCAGCTTACCGATCCCCTACGGAATGCTCTCGAAGTTCTCTGCCCCATTATATGCAAAAAACACTATCCTGCACCGCTTCTTTCTGGGTGTTCTGTTAGGTTTTATGCCTTGCGGGATGGTGATTGCAGCCCTTATGACAGTCATCAGTTTTGATAACCCATGGGAGTCGGCTGCAGGTATGGCAAGTTTTGCCTTGGGTACGATGCCCGCATTGATTATAACTGCCTTTGCAGGCCAGATTCTTTTTAACAAATATCCAAAAGCTATTCCTGCCACCAAAAGCGTTATGGCTACGATTTGCACACTGATACTCGTGTTAACTGCCAGCAAAATGATACTTACCTAAACAGGACCGTAAAATGACTGCCACAACCAATCATCACACGCCCATTCAATATAATGACGAGATCGTAAAGCTTTTCACGCTTGCAACGATCTTTTGGGGAATTGCCGGTTTTACTGTTGGCGTACTGATCGCAGCGCAGATGGCCTTCCCCGCCCTCAACTTTGAGCCTTTTCTGAGCTTTGGCCGCTTAAGACCCCTTCACACCTCGGCAGTTATTTTTGCTTTTGGCGGCAACGCCCTCATCGCCACAAGTTATTACGTTGTACAGCGCACCTGCGGCGCGCGTCTGTGGAATGACAAACTGGCCTCCTTCACTTTCTGGGGCTACCAGTTTTTTATTCTGATGGCAGGACTCGGTTATCTCGCAGGCGTAACCCAGGGCAAGGAATATGCGGAACCCGAGTGGTATGCCGATATATGGCTGACTTTTGTCTGGGTTGCCTATCTGGCAGTTTTTATGATGACCATCATCAAGCGCCGTGAACCCCATATCTATGTCGCCAACTGGTTCTATCTTTCCTTTATCATCACCGTAGCCATCCTGCACATCGGTAACAATCTGGTTATCCCTGTTGGGCTGCTCGATGTAAAGAGTTACTCGGTGTTCAGCGGCGTCCAGAGTGCCATGATCCAATGGTGGTATGGGCACAATGCGGTGGGATTCTTCCTGACCGCTGGCTTCCTCGGCATGATGTACTATTTCGTACCGAAGCGTGCCGAAAGACCGGTTTATTCCTATCGTTTATCCATTTTGCACTTCTGGTCACTCATCTTCATTTATATTTGGGCTGGCCCACACCATCTTCACTATACATCCCTGCCTGATTGGGCGCAGACATTGGGCATGACATTCTCGATTATGCTCTGGATGCCGTCATGGGGCGGGATGATCAACGGGATGATGACCCTTTCAGGGGCATGGCATAAACTGCGTCAGGATCCCGTTCTGCGTTTTATGATCATTGCTTTGGCCTTCTACGGCATGAGTACTTTTGAAGGCCCCTTGATGTCAATAAAGGCCGTGAATTCCCTTTCCCACTATACAGACTGGACAATTGGTCACGTCCACTCCGGTGCGTTGGGATGGGTTGGTTTTATTACCTTCGGCGCGCTTTACTATATGGTTCCCCGCCTTTGGGGCCGCAAAGAGCTTTATTCACTGAAACTTGTTGATATGCATCTCTGGATTGCGACATTCGGTATCGTGCTTTATATCGCCGCCATGTGGGTGTCCGGTATCATGCAGGGCCTGATGTGGAGAACGTATGATGATATGGGCTTCTTGCAGTATTCCTTTGTTGAAACTGTGATGGCGATGCATCCGTTCTACATTATCCGTATGCTTGGGGGCCTCCTGTATCTCACAGGTGCCCTGATTATGGTTTACAATTTCTGGCGCACCATCCGTGGTGATGTATGCGTCAAGGAAGCAGCACTGCACACACAAGGGGCAACAGCATGAGTTTTCTATACAAGCACCAGAAACTGGAAAAAAATTCGGTACTGCTCCTCGTACTGATTATTGTTGTTGTCCTTATTGGCGGCATTGTGGAGATTATTCCTCTGTTCCGTACATCAACCACGATTGAGGCTGTAAAGGGCGTTCGCCCCTATACGCCGCTGGAACTTGCCGGATATAACATCTATATCCGTGAAGGGTGCTATACCTGTCACTCGCAGCAAATTCGCCCGCTACGTGATGAGGTTGCCCGTTATGGCCATTATTCATTGGCCGCTGAAAGCATGTATGACAAGCCCTTCCAATGGGGATCAAAACGCACTGGTCCGGATCTGGCCCGTGTCGGCGGTAAATATTCAGATGAATGGCATACGGCCCACCTTAAAAATCCTCGTGATGTGGTTCCGGAATCCATCATGCCGTCTTACGCCTTTTTGGCAAAGCGTGGCGCGAAGCTTTACAATATTGACCAGCATCTCAAAGCCCACAGAGCGTCAGGCACGCCCTACACTGATGACATGATCAAAAACGCAGAGAACGATGCCACATCCCAAGCCCATTACGGCAGCGACAACCAGTCAGCGATCGAAGCACGATATGGCGGCCCGCTGAACTTCCGTGACTTTGACGGTAACCCCATGCTCGTTTCCGAGATGGATGCACTGGTTGCCTATCTGCAAGTGCTGGGCACCATGGTCAAGTTCGCTGACTATGAACCTGCTCCAACGACAGATGTTAATAAGGAGGCCCCATGATAGACTTTCTTTCACAACATGCGGGCATGATTGGCCTCCTGTTTTTCTTTACATTTTTCATTCTTATGGCTGCATGGATTTATCGTCCGGGCGCCAAAGAGCAATATCGAAAAAAATCGCACATCCCCCTGAACGAGGATATGAACCATGAATGACAATGATAAAAAGGAAATTGATGAAATTTCCGGCGTAGAGACAACCGGTCATGAATGGGATGGTTTGAAAGAGCTTAATAACCCTGCCCCGCGCTGGTGGCTCTGGGTATTCTACGTCAGTGTCATCTGGTCCATAGGCTATTGGGTGGTTTATCCTGCCTGGCCCACTATCAGCGGTCATACCAAAGGTGTAGCCGGATGGACACAGTTCACAAAGCTTGAAAAAGAGCAAGCCGACATTACGGCACGCCAGCAAAAATATCTGGATCAATTCCAGAATGCATCGTTTGATGAAATCATGAATAATCCCGAACTCTTTGCTTTTGCCCGCGCTGGCGGCGCCGCAGCATTCAAGGATAATTGTGCCACTTGCCACGGCTCTGGTGCGACAGGCAGCAAGGGCTATCCCAATCTGAATGATGATGACTGGCTGTGGGGGGGTAAGGTTGAAGAAATTTACCAGACCTTGCGTTACGGCATCCGCTCTCCGCATGAGAACACCCATCAATCGCAGATGCTGGCATTTGGCAAAGACGGATTGCTGAAGCGTGATCAGGTGTCAATAATGACGGAATATGTGCTGGAGCTCAATAAAACCCCGGAAGCGGCAGCAGAGCATCCCGGCTATGTTATCTTTCAGGAAAAATGTGCTTCCTGCCATGGTCCTGATGGCAAGGGCAGCCGCGAATTCGGAGCACCCAACCTGACAGATGCGATCTGGCTTTATGGCAACAGTAAACAGGAAATATTCCATACCATTTACTATGGCCGTGCGGGCGTCATGCCGAATTGGCAAGGCCGCTTGGATGATAATACAATAAGACAACTGAGCGTGTATGTTCACTCGCTTGGTGGTGGTGAGGAAAGTGAGTTACTAAATGGCACAGAGTCAGCCCCCCTCCCCGTCGGAGAACCCGAATAGGCCGGTAAAATTTTTCGCCCGTCGCGAAAAAATTTACGCCAAAGAGGCTAGCGGAAGATTCCGGCGCCTTAAATGGATTGTCATGGCCGTGACTTTGGCAATCTATTATCTGGCGCCTCTTATACGTTGGCATCGTCCGGGCCCTGCTCCTGATCAGGCTATCCTGATTGATCTTCCCTCCCGTCGCGCTTACTGGTTTTTTATAGAAATATGGCCGCAGGAAGTCTATTACCTGACCGCCATATTGGTTTTCTCGGCTGTAGCTTTATTTTTTGTTACCAGTATATTGGGACGTGTCTGGTGTGGTTATTTTTGTCCCCAAACTGTCTGGACAGACTTGTTCATCAAGATCGAACATTTGGTGCAAGGTGATCGCGTTGCCCGCCAGCGTCTTGATAAAATGCCCCTCTGTTTTGAAAAAATCTGGAAAAAAGGCCTGACGCATTTGCTTTGGCTGCTCGTCGGCCTGTCAACTGGTGGT
This sequence comes from Micavibrio sp., assembly GCA_046294845.1. GTDB lineage: Bacteria > Pseudomonadota > Alphaproteobacteria > Micavibrionales > Micavibrionaceae > Micavibrio_C. The sequence goes on from JBKBNU010000001.1 coordinate 2,044,212, forward strand.
GCCTTTGTTTTCTATTTCAATGACGCCCCTACCCTCTGGGGACAGATTCTTGATCTTGAGGTGTCATCTACTGTCACAGGCTTTATTGCTGCCCTGACCTTTAGCACCTACCTGATGGCTGGTTTTGCCCGTGAGCAGGTTTGCATTTATATGTGCCCTTATGCCCGCTTTCAGTCGGCAATGTTTGACAAGGACACACTCATTATCGGTTATGATGCACAACGCGGGGAACCACGCGGCAAGCACAAGGCCGGAACATCATGGGAAAACAAGGGGCACTGCATTGATTGCACGGCCTGCGTTCAAGTTTGTCCTATGGGGATTGATATTCGTAACGGCCTGCAAATGGAGTGTATTGCCTGCGGCCTCTGCGTAGATGCCTGTGACAACATCATGGATAAAATAAATCTGCCGCGCGGACTGATCCGTTATGATACAGAGCGTCATATTGAATCCCAGGACAAGAAGGCCGAAGATAAATTCAGAATTATGCGTCCACGCACAATCTACTACATTTTGATTCTTGCAGGAATATCGGCTCTGGTTGTCTATGGACAGGCTTCCCGTAAACCGTTCGAAGTCCATGTCCTTCATAATCGTAACCCGCTTATGATCCAGATGTCGGACGGCACTATTCGTAACGGCTATGATTTGAAAATTCTTAACAAAACCCATCTTGATACCCATTTTGCCTTAAGCATACAAAACATAGATAATGCTGAAATTATTATCCGCAATGCTGGCCACCTCTCCCCTGATAATTTGCTTGTGCCGGCGGATAACGTAGGAAGCTTTAACATGTTTGTTACCGCCCCGCCTCAGGCAGAAGGCAATAAAGATGTTATCTTTACCCTTCACAATAAATCTACGGGTAAAGAAGAGGCGTATAAAAGTATGTTTATAAGCAAGAGAGATTAATCATGGCAGCAAGCGATGTAAGAAAACCGATTGATAAGCATATACCTTTAATGATCGTTGCTTTCTTTGCAGTTTTTATCGTGGTCGACATCATTATGGTTACGCTGGCCGTCAAAACCCAGACAGGCGTTATTGTTGAGAACGCCTATGAAAAAGGTCTTGCTTATAATCAGATCCTCGACGCCGCCCAAGAGCAAAAGAACCTTAATTTGGCTGGCCTTATTACGCTCGATGGCCCCCTCCTGTCCTTCAGCCTAAAAGATAAGGACGGGAAAATAATTGACTTGAAACAAGTTAATGCCCAAATCACCTACCTGCCGCGCAAGGGATATGACTTTAATATTCCTCTTGTTTATGATGGGCATGGTTTATTCACCGCCCGGCTGGACCTTCCGGAAAAGGGCACATGGAATATCAGGATATACGCCGCATGGGACAACAAGCATTATCAAACCAGTCAGAATTTCCTGATCAATTAGAAACGCCCTCCAGGATTTTGCCCTACGTCCATACGGACGCTGATGGGCTGCATCATTTGTATTTGAATATTGAAGGTATTCATTGCGCAGGATGCATAAAGAAGATCGAGGATATTTTTCTTTCCGAGTCACCCGTTTCGCATGCACGTGTGAATTTTACGACAAGACGTCTCCATATTTCATGGAATGGTGAAAGCGGCTATGCTGACAGGATCATCCCCCTGTTGCAGCAGGCAGGATACAACGCCTTTCCGTATGACTTTAACATCAGTAACACCCAGTCGAAAAAGGAAGGGCAATTTCTTCTGACCTGCCTCGGGGTTGCCGGTTTTGCCGCCGGCAATATCATGCTCCTGTCCTTCCCCTTGTGGACCACCGATCTGGAAACCATGGGCGTAGGCACACGTGATTTCATTCACTGGATATCAGCCTTGATCGCCTTGCCCACCGTAGGGTTTGCCGGACAACCTTTCTTCAGATCTGCTTTCGATGCTTTAAAAAACAAACGTACCAATATGGATGTTCCAATCTCGGTCGGCCTGATCATCACTCTTATGATCAGCTTGCTGGAGCTTTATAATCACGGCGAACATGCCTATTTCGATTCAGCTGTCATGCTGGTTTTCTTTCTGCTGACAGGGCGCTATCTTGATTTTCGTGCCCGCAACAGCGCCCGCAATGCCGCCCGTGACTTGATCGGAATGATGAGCGGTACAACCACTCTTCTTGGCACCGGTAATCAAAAGTCATCAGTATTGATAAAATCCCTTAAATCTGACGATATGATCATCATAGCAGCAGGCGAATATTTCCCTGCAGATTGCCTGATTGTTCAAGGAGCATCCGAAATTGATACTCACTACGTAACAGGCGAAACTCTTACACGCCCTATCAAAGAAGGTGATACGGCTTTATCAGGCGTTATAAACCTGAGCGCCCCTCTTATTGGCAGGGTATTACGCAATGCCGAGGAATCACAAATTGGCGCCATGATAAAAATCATGGAGGAAGCAGAAAACACAAAATCAGGTTATGTCAGGATCGCTGACAAGGTAGCACGACTTTACACTCCTGTTGTTCATCTACTTGCCCTACTCGCTTTTCTTTTTTGGAATTTCGTTATGGGGCATGAATGGAAGGATTCTCTTCTAACGGCTATAACAGTCCTGATTATTACCTGTCCTTGCGCACTCTCGCTGGCCATACCGGTTGTGCAGGTCCTGGCCATCGGGCAGTTAATGCGGCGTGGTGTTTTGGTAAAGGCCGGCGACCTTTTTGAACGGTTAAACAGGATTGATACTATTATCTTTGACAAGACAGGAACCCTCACTCATGGCACCCCTGCCTTGATCAATATTCAGGATATAAAGCCGGATCACATGAAACTGGCGGCTTCTCTTGCCCAATTCAGCTTGCATCCTCTATCAAAAGCTGTTTCAGCCTCCTACCAGGGCAATCTGTTTGAAATGAATGTTTCGGAGGTTGCCGGATACGGGCTGGAGACCATCTGGCAAGGCCAGAGGATTAGACTGGGTCGCCCTTCATGGGCTTTACGCAATTATATTGATACGTCCTCAGCGGATACAAAACTAGCCTTGAGCCTTGAAGGCGAAGAGCAAGCCATTTTTCACTTTAAAGATAAAATAAGAACCGATGCCGCCGACGTTTTAAACGCGTTAAAATCACAATCATATAAACTTATCCTGCTGTCCGGTGATAGAGAGCCCGTTGTAAGCGATATGGCGCAAGCTCTCGGTCTGTCGGAATATAAAAGCGATATGACACCACAGGGAAAATTTGATTTTCTAAAGAAACTTCAGGCAGAGGGACATCATATCCTAATGGTGGGAGACGGAATCAACGATGCCCCGATCCTAGCCGCCGCTGACGCCTCGATAGCGCCCTCTTCAGCGATTGATATTGCCCGCCATGCCGCCGATGCCGTTTATACCGGCGATAAGCTCTTCCCTGTCATCGATATTATTCGTACATCCCGACGGGCGGGAATGCTGATGCGCCAGAATTTGGCTGCCGCCCTGCTTTATAATATCATAGCTATACCCATAGCCTTTGCCGGTTATGTCACGCCCCTGCTGGCCGCTGCCGCGATGTCCCTATCCTCTTTAATCGTGACGATGAACGCCTTTCGTCTTAGGATAAGATCATGAATATCCTGCTTTTCATGATTCCCTTTGCGCTCATTCTGGGGCTTGCTGGCTTGGCCGCGTTTATATGGTCCATCCGCGCCCATCAGTACGATGATATGGATGGCGCAGCCCAACGGATCCTTCTCCCTGATGAAAACGATCCGGAGTAAGGTATTTTAATTGATTATTATCAAATACAAATAATACTGCATGCCGCATATTTGACGCGCTTAATACTTCTAACGCTCGAGGCACATTATGAATATACAAAAAAACCGCAGCGGCTGCTCTTTTCGCCCTAATGACGACTGCCGCTATTCCTTCTTATGCGGGCGACCACAGCACATTCCTGAGCAAGGATAACTGGCAGTTCCGTTTCCGTGCTATCGGCGTTATTCCGGACGAGAGTTCGACAGTAAATATTGGTGGCGATGCCAGTGTCGGCAATGCCCTTACACCGGAATTTGACATCACATACTTCTTCACAGATCACATTTCGGCGGAGCTTATTCTGGTTACAGCGCAGCACCAGCTGGATTATACAGGTAACGTCAATCTCGGTGACACGATGATTTTGCCACCAACATTGACACTGCAATACCACTTCATGCCGGATCAGGCCCTCAGCCCGTATGTCGGTGCCGGTTTGAACTATTCCCTATTCTACAATGAAAAATCAGGCACGGGCTTTACAGGCCTTGAAGTCGATGGTGGCGTTGGTTACGCCCTGCAGGCTGGCGTTGATTACTGGCTTAACGATAACTGGGGCTTAAATCTCGACGTTAAAAAGATATTCCTGAACGTAGACGCGGAACTGAATGGTGGATCTATCCGCGCCGATGTTGACCTTGATCCTTGGGTTATCGGTAGTGGTATTTCCTATCGTTTCTAGCACCCATAGATACAAAGAAAGCGCCCCCATAAAGGGGGCGCTTTTCTTATCAGAGAGAATTGGTAACAAGACTTTATGAAGAAGTGGCATGCCTTTTGACTTTTTCACCCTCAAACTGCACATCAAAAGCAGCACAAGCCAATCTTGCTGCCTGACGAACAAGAACATGAACAGTTCCTTCACTATTCAACAAAACTAAGCCATCTTTCACTAGAGGCTCCAGACGATCATACGCTCTCTCAAGTTGATTATCTTCAATCCCCATACTCTCTGCTATAGCAAGAGGATTAGCCGACAGATCACACATCAAGCGCTCGATAATGGCCGCCCTCAATCTATCCTGATCCGTCAGCGTGTATGATTTATCTATGGGCAGAATTTCTTCAATAAGACAGTCGCGGTACTGGGGAAGAAATACATAATTCTGAACATAAGAGTCTTTTAGATAACCAATCGCACTGGCCCCGAATCCCAGAAGATACTGACATTCATCATCCGTATAACCCTGAAAATTTCTGTGCAGCCTGCCCTCTCTTAAGGCATTTGATAATTTGTCATCGGGCAAAGCAAAATGATCAATACCTATGGGTAAATACCCCTGATCCTCAAAGGCAGATGCTGCCAACTCAAACAAATCAAGGCGCTCCTCCGGATTGGGCAGACGGTTCTCAGGAATTAGGCGCATATGCTTCTTCATCCAGGGCACATGCGCATAACCAAATAAAGAAATTCTATCAGGAGAAAGCCTTAATGCTTTCTCGGTGCATTCCTTCATCGTATCTTGCGTTTGGTGCGGTAATCCATACATCAGATCAATATTAAGCTTATCAATCCCTTGATCACGAAACAACGAAATTGCCCTGAAATCTGTCTCAAAACTTTGTTCACGATTAACAGCTGCCATAACCTTGTCATCAAAATCCTGAATACCAAAACTGGCGCGATTAACACCTGCACGAGCATAAGCCTTTACTTTTTCCTTCGTTATATTACGAGGATCGACTTCGATCGAAAACTCGGTCTTCTCGCTGATTTTGAAGTGTCCTTTGATGATATTTGCAATTCTTGTGAAATCTTCAGCATGAAGGATTGTAGGAGAACCGCCACCGAAATGTATATGTGACAAATTCAATGCTTGCGCCGGTATATGTCCTAGCACCAGCGAAAATTCTTTAACAAGAGACGCTACATAATCCTCAACCGCATCATAACGATTGGTGATACGTGTATGACAACCACAGAACCAGCATAGTTTGGGACAAAACGGGACATGAACATAAACCGAAATATTTGAACCGGAGGGTATGGCCGCGAGACGTTCACCATACCAGCCCGCATCAGCCCCCTGCCTGAAATGCGGGGCTGTAGGATAACTGGTATAGCGCGGTACCATAGTCTCGTTTTTAAGCAGTGCTTGCCTGATATTTTTATCCATACCGATACTGGCCACCAAAAATTCTAAAATACGCGGCCCATATCCCTAACGCCGCTCAATGACCATTCTGTCATTATTTACGGCCCCTGATATTGATTATGGTCAAGAGATGATTTTTAATTTATTTTCAGATGGTTAGTCTATGATAATTCGATATTCGATATCCACGATTTCCAGCATTTCGCTGCCGCCTTCAACACGGACGGTAACACTATCTCCCACTCTGGATTTCATCAGGGCAATCCCCACTGGCGACTGCCAATTAATTTTACCCTGATCAAAATCGGCTTCATCGACTCCCACCAGCATAACGGTAACTTCAGTGTCATCTTCTCTGGCATAGGTAACCGTTGCACCAAAGAAAACCTGCTCCAACCCCTGCTGTTTACGGGGATCCACAACCTCCGCATTTTCAAGACGTTTCATCAGATAACGTACACGACGGTCAATTTCCCGCAGGCGCTTTTTGTTATAGAGATAATCGCCATTTTCGGATCGATCCCCATTACCGGCAGCCCAAGATACGATCTCAACGATACGGGGACGCTCATCACTCATTAGCCAACGAAATTCTGCATCCAGCGCCGCAAACCCTGCCGGAGTCATATAATTTTTAACATGGGCCGGTAACGGATCAGGATCATCCCGATCATCATCATCCTGGTTTTCATTATCCTCGTTTACAAAAGCTTTGCTCATGATCCAACAATAATCGCTAGAGGTACTTTCAACAATCATATACCCATGCTTATAATGGGGGCCTGTCACATTGGGCCGCTATGCACATGGGGTTATTTATGAAAATATATAATATTATTCTGCTGTCAATTACACTTATTTCTCTGAGCGCCTGCGCCTGTGGCCGCTCGACAGAATACGAAGGCTCGCCTTACAAGAATGCGCGCACTGCTGGAACCGGTCAGGTTGACGAAGGTTGCTTCCGCCGCGCTATATTCTAGGATGCAATCGTCTCTATTCTATCTTATTGGCTGATATAACCTTGCCCGTTACTGCATCAACGATCACCATATAAGGTTGTTCATCGAGCCTGATGGTAATGGCGTAGACGATCTTGCTGGAAATTTCCGTCATCCTGAAATCACGGATCAAGGGCTTTTTGCTGCTGCCCGTCATTTCCTGCACGTGCTTCTGGGCGTTATCTCGGGCCACCTTTTGTGATACTGCTTCCGGCGGTAACTCCGTATCAAAACTCAAACGATCCAAACCGCTAATCACTTCTCCCGTCTTGGAATTGACCCGCACAGCCATAATCTTGCCGTCTTCCTTGGTCACCTCATAAACATAGAAGACAACATCATTATATTTTTCAACTTCTGCCTTGGTAATGCGCCCCTCTTCCTTCTGCATGGCCATACGGCGGGCTTCTTGTCCCGAAATTTTCTCGGCGGCATTCGCGGAAGCTATATAGCCCCAGCACATGGACATCATTAAAAGAAAGGCCAGCTGATAATTTTTATGTTTCATTCCCTTATTCCTTCTATCTTGAAATTCTTAGCGGCGCATGGAACCCATAACACCCCGTACAATCTCACGGGTAATCGTTCTGCCCAACGAAGACCCCATCGATCTTACAACCGACTTCACCAAGGCTTCGCCCGTAGACTGGCGCGAGGATGACCGGCCCTGTGGACGGGATGGGGCCTTACTTGTGCCCTGGGTCTTGGCTGCCTTCTGAGCATCCTGTGCCTGCTCCTGTGCTGCACGTCCCTGCAAAATTTCATAAGCCGATTCACGGTCAAGCATCTGCGTGTATCGTCCCGACAGGCCATCGGACATCATGCAGACGCGGCGTGCCTCTGCTGTTGCAGGACCCAGCCTTGATGATGGCGGACGGATCAGCACACGCTGTGCTATACCGGGCTCACCTTTATCCTGCAGGGTGGAAACCAGAGCTTCACCTGTTACCAATGTAGAAATAACCTCTTCGACATCAATATCCGGATTGGAACGATATGTCTTGGCAGCCTTTTTAATAAAATCCTGTTGCTGTGGGGTAAAAGCCCGCAAGGCGTGCTGCACACGGTTTCCCAGTTGCCCCAATACTGTCTCAGGGATATCCTGTGGGTTCTGGGTGATAAAATAAATCCCTACCCCTTTGGAACGGATCAACCTCACAACCTGCTCTATTTTTTCCATCAGGGCCTTGGGCGCATCCTTAAATAAAAGATGCGCCTCATCAAAAAAGAAAACAACGCGAGGTTTTTCCTGATCGCCTACTTCGGGAAGTTCCTCGAAAAGTTCAGCCATCAGCCACAAAAGGAAAGTAGAATAAAGACGCGGTGACCGCATCAATTTCTCAGCCAACAGGATATTCACATAGCCACGGCCATCCCCGTCGCAACGAATAAAATCGTTGAGATCCAAGGCGGGCTCTCCAAAAAAACGTTCGCCACCCTGCTGCACAAATTGAAGCAAGGCCCGTTGAATAGCCCCAATCGAGGCCTTGCTAACCTGCCCGTAGGTTTTGGATATTTCCGAAGAGTGTTCAGCCATGTAGGCCAGTAAAGATTGCAGGTCCTTGAGATCCAGCAACAACAACCCTTCCTGATCGGCCATGTGGAACGCAATTGTCAGCACACCCTCTTGCGTGTCATTCAAATCCAACAGACGCCCCAACAGCAGCGGCCCCATTTCGGAAATCGTCGTGCGGACAGCATTTCCCTGCTCGCCAAACATGTCCCAAAAGACAACAGGGAAAGCTTGTTCTTTATATTCTTGAAAACCAATTGTCTCGGCCCGATTCAGAAGAAAATCCTGCTTTTCCGACGGCATCGCCAAGCCGCCAAGATCACCTTTCACATCAGCCATGAAAACGGGCACGCCCGCATTTGAAAATCCTTCAGCCAAAACTTGCAAAGTGACGGTCTTGCCTGTGCCCGTTGCTCCGGCGATCAAACCATGGCGGTTTGCCCATTTCAGACCTAGAAACTGTCTGGCTTCCGGCTGTCCGGTAATACTGCCGAGGAAAAGTGCTTGCTGCTGTTGATCGGTCATAAAAAATGCTCCTGCCGCATTGCTACAGGAGCATTTTAAACTTTTCAGACCCTATTGCAATCAGGCTGCACCGGCCTCGCGCTCTTTATTGGCTTTTTTACGGGCAATCTCGCGATCGGTCGGATTAAGGAAACGCTTGCGCAGACGCAAGGATTTAGGGGTCACTTCCACCAGTTCATCATCATTGATATAGGCAATCATTTCTTCAAGGCTCATCTTGCGCGGCGGCACAAGGATTACAGCCTCGTCCGTACCGCTGGCACGCACGTTGGTCAGTTTTTTGCCTTTCAGAACGTTGATATCCAGATCATTATCACGGCTATTTTCGCCCACGATCATGCCCTGATAAACCCTATCGCCAGAATCGATGAACATGGTGCCGCGATCCTGCAGGTTGAAAATCGCATAAGCCACAGCATCGCCCCTATCGGTTGAAATCAGGGCGCCGTTACGACGACCGGACATATCACCCTTGTAAGGACCATAAGAATGGAACAGGCGGTTCATAACACCTGTACCGCGCGTATCGGTCAGAAATTGACCCTGATAACCGATCAAACCGCGTGAAGGCGCGATGAATGTAATGCGGGTTTTACCGGCACCGGATGGACGCATATCAGTCATTTCCGCTTTACGTTGTGTCATCTTGTCAACAACTGTGCCTGTGTATTCTTCATCAACGTCACAGAAGACCTCTTCATAAGGCTCTTGAATCTGGCCATCTTCACCTTTTTTGAAAAGAACGCGCGGACGGGAGACAGACAACTCAAAACCTTCACGACGCATGGTTTCGATCAGAACGCCCAACTGTAATTCACCACGGCCCGCAACTTCGAAAGCGTCCTTGTTTTCACTTTCTGCCACACGGATAGCCACATTGGTTTCGGCTTCGGCCATCAAACGATCACGGATCATTGTCGATGTCAGTTTTTTGCCTTCTGTACCGGCATAAGGTGAATCATTAACCGTGATGGTGATCGACATTGTAGGAGGATCGACCGGTGTTGATTTCACCGGTTCGGTTACAGCAACATCACAAATCGTATCAGCAACTGACGCTTCAACCATACCGGCAATACAAACGATATCACCTGCTTCAACACTATCAACCGGAACACGTTGCAGACCTTGGAAGGACATCAGCTTGGTCAAACGGAATGTTTCAATGTTTTTTCCATCAAGGCTCAGGGCTTTAACCTGCATATTCACTTTTGCACGGCCCGATGTCACACGACCTGTCAGACAGCGCCCCAGGTAAGGATCGCGATCCAGCAAGGTTGCCAGCATTGTAAACGGAGCATCCACTTTCAGGCCCGGTGCCGGAACATGGCTAATAACGAGATCCATCAAAGGCGTCAGATTTTCACGGGGATCTGTCAGCGCCGCTGCGGCCCAGCCATCACGACCGGAAGCATAAACCACAGGGAAATCGAGTTGTTTGTCATTGGCTTCCAGGGAAACAAACAGATCAAAGATTTCATTCAAAACTTCATCGGGACGCGCATCCGGACGGTCGATTTTGTTAATCACGACAATCGGGTTCAAACCGCGCTTCAGAGCCTTACCCAAAACGAATTTGGTTTGTGGTAGAACACTCTCAGCAGCATCGACCAACAGCAACACACCGTCAGCCATGTTCATAATGCGCTCGACCTCGCCCCCGAAATCAGCGTGGCCAGGGGTGTCTATGATATTGACCTTGTAATCTTTCCACTGAACGGCTGTGCATTTGGCCAGAATGGTAATACCGCGCTCTTTCTCCAGATCATTGGAGTCCATGGCGCGTTCCATAACTTGTTGGTTTTCGCGGAATGTTCCTGATTGTTTCAGGATGTTATCCACAAGGGTGGTTTTGCCATGGTCAACGTGAGCAATAATTGCAATATTCCGGAGTTTTTCTACTGACATAAAAAGCACAATCTAAAAAGGGTTTAAACGCGGGCCTTATGTAGCGGAAATCATTGAAAAAAGCCAGAAAAAACAGTTTTTATACCCTCTTGCCCCTAACTCTTTTGAAGTGCTAGGCTTTTTGCGTCTGTTTTTACTTCCCAAGGGGGCCTTTCATGGCATCCAATCAAGCGTCTTCTGCCCCGTGGTGGCACCTTTATGTACCTAAACTGATTGCCGTTTTAATGCGCGGCTACGGTTTTTCCCATCTAAAAGCCGATACAATTTCAGGCCTGACCGTGGCTATCGTGGCTCTGCCTCTGGCTATGGCTTTGGGCATTGCGAGCGGTGCCACCCCTGCCCAAGGGTTAATCACCGTCGTTATTGCCGGTTTTCTAATATCTGCTTTGGGCGGCAGCCGTTACCAGATCGGTGGTCCGACAGGAGCCTTTGTTGTTGTCATTTTCAATGTAATTGCGACGCATGGCTATGACGGCTTAATCATCGCCACCCTGATGGCGGGGGTCATGCTGGTGGTGGCCGGATTAATGCGGCTTGGCACATGGATCAAATATATCCCTCAGCCCGTCATCACCGGCTTCACATCAGGTATCGCTGTCATCATTTTCTCGAGCCAGATTAAAGACCTGTTCGGTTTACAAATGGAACAGGTTCCCGGAGAGTTCACGGAAAAATGGATGGCTTTCTGGGCGGCGCGCGGTGACTACACCATCCCCAGCATCATTATATCTTTCGGCAGCCTTGCCCTGCTGGTCCTCTTGAAAAAATATGCACCCAAAGTTCCCGCCTTTCTCTGCGTGGTTGTTTTATCGTCTATTGCCGTTTGGGTTTTCAAAATGGATACACCTACGATTGGCAGTGCGTTTGGTGGCATCCCCCACAATATTCCCATGCCATCCCTCCCCGCTTTTGACCCCGCGAAAATGTATGCCCTGCTCCCGAGTGCCTTCACCATCGCGTTTCTGGCAGGCATCGAATCCCTTCTATCCGCTGTTGTTGCCGATGGCATGACAGGCCGCCGCCATCGCTCCAACTGCGAATTGGTCGCACAAGGCCTTGCCAATATTGCTTCGCCTCTTTTTGGAGGATTACCTGCAACGGGGGCAATTGCCCGCACAGCCACAAATATCCGTTCAGGGGCTTACTCCCCCGTATCCGGTATATTGCACGCAGTTTTTGTCTTACTATTTATGCTGTTTTTAGCCCCGCTTGCCTCTTTCATCCCGCTATCATGCCTTGCGGCTATTCTGGTGATCGTAGCGTGGAACATGAGCGAGTTTGACCGTTTCCGGCATTTGATGCGGGCACCACTAGGCGACAAAATCGTTTTACTACTCACCTTCTTCCTGACGATTGCCGTCGATTTAACAGTAGCGATTGAAGTGGGTGTCGTGCTGGCCTCCATCCTGTTCATGCACCGCATGTCACAAGCTGTTGAAATGCAGACCCAGACAACCTTGATCGAAAATGATGAAAGTGATTTATTACCGCGCGATGGTGAGCAAAAATATCAACGTGATGATTTACCAGCAGGTGTAGAAGCCTTCCAGATCAGGGGACCGTTCTTCTTTGGTGTTGCCTCAAGACTTCTCGATGTTCTGGATCATCTTGCAAACCCGCCGCGCGTTTTCATCCTGCGGATGCGTCATGTTCCCCTGATTGATGCCAGCGGCGACACCGCTTTGGAAGAATTTATCAATCGTTGCCGCAAAGAAGGTATCACCGTGATTTTGTCAGGAATGCAGCCTGCCTGTCACCGCATCCTGACCCAAATGGGATTTTTTGAAAAGCATAAGGACCTGCTCTTGACCGCCCACTTCGCCGAAGCTCGTCAAATGGCTGAAAATATCATTAAAAATCAGTCAGATAGGCCTTAGCACTTGCAGCAAAATTGCAGTCTTGTTCCGCCCCGCCTGATTGATTAGGCTCGCTATAACCAATCAATCATAAAGCAAACAGGACAGGCCATGATCAACAAGTACGCACTTGATAAATTCAAGAAAGAACGCAAAGGCATCACACCAACACAATGGGCTGCGCTCGAAAAAGGCACAGTTGCTTTTGAACAATCCGTGTTCGCCGGAAAGCCTGCCTGGAATGATTTGCTCGAGATGCCTGCCCCTGAACTTTCCGATGAGGAACAGTCATTTTTTGATAATGAAACCGAAGAACTTTGCGGCATGATTGATGACTGGAAAATCCGCAGCGAACTTCATGATTTGCCACCGGAAGTTTGGAGTTTCCTGAAAGAAAAGCGTTTCTTTGGCATGGTCATTCCCAAGGAATACGGGGGCCGCGGCTTTTCCGCCCAAGGGCATGCAGCCGTCGTTAGCAAAATCGCCACTCGCAGCGGTACAGTTGCCGCTACGGCCATGGTTCCTAATTCTCTCGGCCCCGGTGAGTTGCTGGTCCATTACGGAACAGATGCACAGAAAAACCATTACCTTCCCCGTCTGGCAGATGGCCGCGATATTCCCTGCTTTGCCCTGACCAGCCCACAGGCAGGATCAGATGCCACAAACCAAAAAGACGAAGGGGTCGTTTTCAAAGGCACAGACAACAAACTTTATATCCGTATGAATTGGGATAAGCGCTATACAACGCTTGCACCCGTCGCGACTGTCATCGGTGTTGCCTTTAACCTGAAGGACCCTGACGGGTTGCTGGGGGACAAAGAAGATATCGGCCTCACTCTTGCTTTGGTGGATGCCAATACTCCGGGGATCGAGCGCAGCCAGCGTCACCGCCCCTCGGGCACCCCCTTCCAGAACGGCCCGCACTGGGGTCATGATGTTGTTGTACCACTTGATGCGATCATTGGTGGCAAAGAACAAGCCGGCAATGGCTGGAACATGCTGGTTGATTGTCTTTCAATTGGCCGTTCAATTTCTCTACCCTCCGGTGCTTCGGGCTTGGCGCGTAAAGCCACACGCGTTACAGGAGCATACGCTTCAATTCGCCAGCAATTCGGTATGCCGCTTGCTGAAATGGAAGGCGTGCAAGAACGCCTGGCCCGTATTGGTGGCCTGACCTATATGATCGAAGCTGTGCGTATGCTGCCTTTGCAGGATCTTGATTTTGCCCAAGCGCAGGACAAGGCCGCGCGCCCGGCTGTAGCCTCGGCTATCCTCAAATACCACACAACCGAAAGCGCGCGCCAAATCGCAATTGACGCCGTTGACGTTCATGGCGGTAAAGCTGTGATGGAAGGTCCGGATAATCCGGTTATAGATCTTTACCACGGCATTCCTGTGTCTATCACTGTTGAGGGCGCGAACATCATGACCCGAAACCTGATGATTTTCGGTCAGGGCGCTTTCATGGCCCACCCCTTCTTGATGAAAGAAATGCTTTCCACAGAAATTCCCAATGAAAAAGAAGCTGAAAAAACAGCCGGACAACTATTGAGAAAGCATATTGGCTACGTCTTCAACAATGCCGCTGGTGCGATCATTCACAATCTGACACGCGGATATCTTACCGAAAAACCCGCTAGTGGCCCCGATGGACGCTATTATCAGGAAATCAATCGACTATCCTCGGCGTTTGCCTTCCTGACAGACTGCACATTGTTAACGCTCGGCAAAGGCCTGATGAAGCGCGAGCGCACATCCGCACGTCTTGGCGATGTCTTTAGTAATCTTTACATGGCCTCCGCTGCTTTGCGCCGCTTCAATCTGGAGGGACGTCAGGAACGCGATGTGCCGCTGATGCAGTGGGCAACACAAACCTGCCTGCACAATGCCGAGCAAGCCTTGTTTGATCTTATAGAGAACCACCCCAGTAAATTTATACGCTGCACCATGAAGCCTTTACTCATGACCTATGGTCGCCGCATCAGCAAACCATCGGACAGAGTGGACACGGCTGTTGCCCGCCTGATCAGCGAACCCGGGGAAGCCCGTGACAGATTGACAGATGGTATATACCTTCCCAAAGGTGACACCGAATACATGGCCCGTCTGGAAAATGCACTCTCATTGGTACATCAGGCCCTCCCTTACGAGGTTATGATTGCCAAAGCCAAAAAGAACAAACTGATTGGCAGAGATCTCTCAACGGTTGAAGCTGCAGAAGAAGCAGCCAAACTGAATATCATCAGCTATCAGATCAAGGATGTCATCGTTCAGGCCGAGGCCGCGCGGGATGACATCGTACAGGTCAATCATTTCCCGATGGAATGGCAAGGCGTTGCATTGACGCCGAATAAACGGAATTTGCCAGACATCGCCCTGAAAAATCGTATCTAGGTAGCCGGAGCGCTTCACCCATGAGTAAAAACGGTATCTCTGCCCCCATCATCCATGATGTGCTGGAAACTGTTGGCAATACACCAATGATTGAGCTTGAACCCGGCATCCTTGCCAAATGCGAATTTATGAACCCCTCCGGTTCCATCAAAGCCCGCATGGCCAAATTCATGATTGAAAAGGCAGAGGAACAGGGGTTACTGAAACCAGGATACACCATTGTTGAGTCCACCAGCGGAAATACAGGCAATGCCTTAAGCATGATTGCCGCCGTCAAAGGCTACAAGATGAAAGTGATCATGCCCGATGGCTACACCAGCGAGCGCGTAAAAATATCAAAAGCCTTTGGGGCCGAGATTATCCACGTCGGCCATTTTCAGGTCAATGAAGCCCGCGCTGAAGCTATCAGGCTAGGGCAACAGCCGGGCCATTACTGCCCGCAACAATTCGACAATGAATGGAATATCGAAGAAAACCGTGAATGGCTGGGGCGGGAGATTATCGCCCAGCTACCGGACGGCCTCAAAATTGATGCGATCGTGCAAGGGGTTGGCACAGGTGGCACGCTGATCGGGACAGCACAAGCCCTCAAACAATGGCATAACCCCGATCTCAAGGTCTTTGCCATGGAACCGACAGAGTCCCGCACATTGGAATGCTGCATCGTGGGCGATCACAAAATCGAAGGTATATCGGATGGATTCATACCCACTATCTATGAACGTAACAAGCATATGGTCGATGGCATTATTAGTGTTAAAAGCGAGATCGCCGTCAATTTGTCACAAGAGCTGGCGGCCAAACGCGGTCTATTCGTTGGCCCCAGTGCCGGCGCCAATTATTGGGCAGCACAGGAAATTCGCAGGACCCATCCGGAAATCAAAACAGTTTTGACATTCCTGTGCGACCGTGGAGAAAAATATCTCTCCATGTTCTATAACGACTGAAAAGCCCTTCGACAAAACTATTGGGCGATCGTTACACCAAACGGGAAATAGATTTCCTTGCCATCCACACTCACCTGCAGAAACAGCTTCACAAAACCTGCCTGTTCCGGAGAAAAGTGGAACGACAAGGGTGCCTGACCACGTTCTGTCTCTTCCTTGGGCTCTTCACCCAAGGGATGCAAATGCGCAATAGAACGGTAGTCATCATAGAAACCTACCACATGGGCATACGCTCCCATTAAAGGTTCCAGATTTTGCAGGCTTTCACCCTGATCATTCTTGATATCAAAGACAAGGCTTACGTCACTCTCCTTGGACAAAGTGCCCTTTTCAATCTTAAGCTCGGCTTCGAGCCCTTCTGATTTTGCCGTCAAATATTCAGTCTTATCGACAGCCTGATTTCCGCAAGCATCCTTACCCGGCAAATCAAGAACAGCAAACTCTTGCGGGCGGTCTTTGATTTTCACATCAAGCCATAGACGATAAGTACAATCGGTCAAGGGCTTCGTATTGAAAATATATTCACCCGGGGCATCAGTCTCGACAGGATGAATATGCCTGTAATCATTCAATGCCGGATCAATCATCAGACCATGAATAATCTTGGTATGTACGACATCAAAATCTTCGGGCTTGAGTGGCTTGCCTCCCTTGGAATTTTTAAGTCTCAGCCTGATTTCCTGATCAACATCTTTGGTAATCATTGTTGGCGAGAGAACTTCTGCTCTCAAGCTGCTTCCTGCCAATGACTCGACAAACCCAGGGGGGACATCAATCTTCGCCAAAGTCAGAGCGCCCGAAAGATTGCGCATAGCCTCCTCCTGTACGACAGGGTCGGCTGTTTCTGCGGAGAGCACATCAACAACAGTCTGCACTTTGTTCTCAAGCTGCCCAAAGGAAGCTTTAATCTGTTCGGCCTCATGCGGTTTAAAGTCATCACCGATAGGCGTAGAAACCAGTTCAGCAACCAGATCTTTCAGATTCTTTGCCCGTACCAAGGACTCTTCCTGATTTCCGGTCTTGTAGGCCTCTTCCAAATTGCGTAAATCCGCGCCCAGCAGCAGCCAGAGGTTACCGGGAATCGACTCGCTTTTCTTCACATTATTATGGGCATGCCTATGGTTGTGATCTTGTGCAAAAGCATAGGGCCCCGCACACAAGGAAACAGATAACACACTGATAAAAAACGATATTTTATTCATAAACTGCCCACCTAATATGCCTAACTCTTTGGAATAGATACCCATTTGAACTGCGATTGGATAACCTTCCGTTATTACTGATGCGTTACAATACTAGATATAAAGTAAGGCTAAACAAAGGCTTTTCCCCGAGGGGATTTAAGGAAGGGTAAAATGGTCAATATGGACTTGCTTAATGCCGCAGGTGACAACCTGATGATTATGGCGGCCCTTTATATTGTCTTCACAGTCATTTCCAATTTCTGCCGCTCGGGATGCAATACCCAAGTTGGCCAAATCCTGGTCGGTATCATATTCGGATGTTTTGCCGTTTTCAGCATGACAGTGCCCGTATATCTGCAAGAGGGCGTCATCGTAGATAGCCGCGTACCCATTATATCTATGGCCGGGATAGCGGCGGGCCCTATCGGCTCATTTTTTGCTGCCATACCTGCCATACTCTATCGCCTTCATGCAGGTGGTATTGGCGCCACAGCCGGCGTCTTGTCAATCATGCTTGCAGCGCTTGCTAGCGGCATGCTGGGGCAATATATAAAGCAGCACAATAATGGCAAAGTCCAATTCAAATGGATAGTTTTATATGCCTTCATGCTTGCGCCTATATGTCTTTTACCGATGCTCCTGTTACCGGCAGATATCGCCAGACAATTAATGGACCATATTGTTGTTCTGATTGGCGTCAATTTTTCGGGCGCCCTCGTTCTTGGCTACCTCCTTAGTCAGGATACCAATCGCCGCATCATCATGAACGAGCTAGATAGCCTGAAGCAAAAGGCCGAGGAAGCCGCAACGGCAAAATCTGTTTTCATGGCACGCATGAGTCATGAATTGCGTACCCCCATGAATAGCATTATCGGATTCACTGATCTGTTACGCTCAACACAAGTCAATGACGAACAACGCTATTTTCTGGAACAGATCAAAACCTCGGGAAAAACCATGACAGCTCTTGTGAGCGATATTCTGGATTTTTCACGCATGGAAATCGGGAGCGTCAAACTTAATCCCGCACCGATTAATCTGGTAAAGATGGTTGAAAGCTGCGGAGCTTTGATGGACGTAGAGGCCCACAATAAAGGACTTGATCTATTTATCGAGATTGATCCCAAATGCCCTGAATGGATTGAGGGCGATGAATTAAGATTGCGTCAAATACTTCTCAATCTTCTCAATAACGCTATAAAATTCACCATTTCTGGCTACATCACATTAAAAGTTACTGTCGATAAAATTGACCATGAGCAGTGTGAAATCATTTTCCATGTGATTGACACGGGTGTTGGTATTCCCCAAGAGAAGCAGGAAAACGTCTTCAATGCCTTTGAACAGGCTGATGACTATCTGACACGCGAAGCCGGCGGATCGGGTTTGGGATTATCGATTGCACATCACCTGACACAATTAATGTCAGGACGCATTTCTATCGAAAGCGCCCCTGGTCAAGGATCGACATTCCGTGTCACAATTCCTTTTAAACGCGCACAAGCAGTAAGCAGTAAAGATAACGATTTTCTGCTATCTCTGCCTGAGGGTTCTGAAGAAAAATGCATTTTGGTCGTAGAAGATATTGCAATGAACCGCGACATAGCTGTCTCGATGCTTAATAAGCTGGGCTATAATTGCTCAACGGCCCATAACGGCAAAGAAGCCATTGAACGTCTCAGCCGCCAGCATTTTGATATGGTACTTATGGATCTGCAAATGCCCGTAATGAACGGCTATGATGCCACACGCCATATTCGTGAGGAACTCGGGCTTTCAAATGACGATCTTCCGATTATCGCGTTAACCGCTCATGCTTTACCTGAAGAAATTGCCAAATGTTTTGAAGCGGGCATGGATGATTTCCTGACAAAGCCGATTGAATTCATCGAACTCACCAGCAAGGTGGAAGAATGGATTGGAGGCGGCACCGATGGATGGGATATACCCCAGCACGAAAATACTTCCTATGAGAATGTCCCCCTGCTGGCAGAAGCCGAGCTCCGCAGCTTTATAAGTTTTGTTGGCAATGATCGCCTATATGAAGCTTTTGAAGATTTTGTGAATGATAACGCTGCACGTCTGTTAATCATTCGTGCAAGTCACCATGACGATGAGATGATCCGTACAACTCTGCACAACATGAAATCCACTAGTGGCAATCTGGGAATGAAAAAACTCTCCCTATTCTCACAACACCTTCTGGATCAGGGTGTAGCCCGTGATCAGGCAATGACCGAAGCTGAAATTGACCTCATGGATAATATTTTCAGGGAAAGTTGCCGGACCTTTGAAAGATATATGGAACATCTGAAGGAAGCCGCCGCCTAAGACTTTTTTTCAGGGGACAATTGCTAAAACGGGGGCCTTTGGGATTGTCCAGCCCTGCTCTATAGCCATAATCGGCTTATGAACGCAATCAAAACTATTATGTTATGTCTTTTTGTTTCATCAAGCTTGGCTGCTTGCAGTCACAATGATGCAGAAAGCAAAAATGCGGCCACGCTATCCGATATAATACCGGCAGCTGGTGGCCCGCTATTGCCACTCCCCGGCGAGATTCCCGTCCATGACCCAGATGATAATTTTTTTATGGATACGCTAAGCGGATGGCTTGAGGATAAAGGCGCCCCCCCAAATACACGCTACGAATTTACCCGTGCCGATCTTGATGGCGATGGCCGCCGCGAAGGTCTTGTGTTGATGCAAAGCCCCCATCAGGCATGGTGCATGGAATATGGCTGTACCCTTTTCATCTTCAAAGCCCATGATGAAGGGTTTAGTTATCTGTCCGAAATTTCACCAATACGCGGCCCCTTGATCATTTCCGATCACAAGACAAATAACTGGCATGATATTGTTGCTTATGTGTCCGGGCGTTCCGGATGGGATGCCAAGAACGTGGCACTCACCTATAACGGCACGACCTATCCGGCACAGCCCGCATTCGAGCCTGCCATGAAAGAAAATGTTCTGGATATTCAGGGTATAAAAATCTTCCCCTAGAGCAGGAAGATTACCGGCCTGTTATTTTGCTTAGCAGCTTGCTGAATAAACCCTGATGATCTGCATCCATCACGCGATGGCGATCTTCCGCAATTTTTGCTTTCTGATCTTCATCAAGTTTCAAGTCAAGGTTACTCATGATCTGGTCAAAATCAACCGTACGTACGTGCGTTTGCTTTAGCCTTGTAATGATCTTTTGTTCCTGTTCACCAAAATCACCATCACTCCAGACCAGCATGCGCGCATGATAGAAAAACTGGCTACGGTCATTCTGGTCTTCAATATTGATGAACATTTCGGCAATATCTTGCGGATGATTGATATCACTTTCGAGAGCCCTCTTCTGATCGGGCGAAAAAGGCTCGGTTGCCAATATGTTCCGCAGATATTTTTTCTCTTCATCGGTTACAACATCATCAGCATGGGCCATCCCGAATACAGCACGCCACATGAAGAAGCGGCTCTCGCTAACGCCCTCGCCTCCTTTAGGCTTTATAGTATCCTGTTCAGTCAAGGATGCAAAAGCTTCGAAGAAATCCTTGATCCCCTCGGCTTTGGAGTGAATTGATTTGAGCCAGCCCGATCGCTTTTGACCGCTCACCTTTAATTTCATCAGTAATCTTTCCGTACCCAGCGGCGTATCATGGCGCTGGCGTAGCAAATCCATGATCTGCCTTTCCTGCTCATCGAAATCACCATCGCACCAAACAAGAAGGCGGGCAAAATTGAAGAAGTCCTCGACATCCTTTTCAACCGTGATCCTGGAAAACATAACCGAAACTTCCTGACGGGTTTCAATATCTGCCTTCAGCAGTTCTTTTTGCTCCGGCGTGAGGTTCAAGCGCGAGAGGTAAATTTCCATGAAACGGCGCTCTTTATCCGTCACCTGACCATCCGCATGGGCCAGCGCAAAAACAGAACGCCACATATAAAAACGACTATCCAACAAACCCGTCATTTTAATCTCCTGCGATCTGGGTCCAGTGATATGAGCCTGACTGCTCTGCCAGAACAGGAACCAGTCCGGCCATGATTGTATTCAATTCCTCGGCCAACGTCCACGGCGGGTTTACAAAAACCATCCCGCAGCCATTCAGAATTTCGGGATCATGCGGGCGGCGCAAATAAAAATCGGCAGCCGCAATTTTCCTTATTCCTGTTGCTTTCAAGGCATCATGGTAATCCTTGATCGCCTGTCGTCCCTTGATCGGATACCAGAAGGCATAAACCCCCGTAGCCCAACGTTCATAGGCATTCTGCAAACCCTGCACCATCCGCGAAAATTCGTCTGTAACCTCGAACGGCGGATCGACCAGCACCAGTCCACGGCGCTCGGGCGGCGGCAATAAGGCTTTCATCGCCACATAACCATCCATAGACTCAACCCGTACCTGATGGCTGCGCCCGATATTATAGGCAAGCGTTTCCTTGTCATCAGGATGTAATTCATTCACCACCAGACGATCCTGATCACGGAGCAAAGACTGCATAATCTTGGGCGATCCCGGATAATAGGGGGCATAGCCTTTAACCAAGGCCAGATAGTCATCAACCGCTGGCCCACCTGATGGTTTTTTGAAAAGACGATCAATACCGTCATCGGCTTCGCCGGTTTTTTGCGCCTGTTCGGAATCCAGATCGTAAAACCCGATACCTGCATGGGTATCAAGGAAGAAAAGCGGCTTGTCCTTTTGTTGCAGGTAAGCCACAAGCCGCATCAGAATGATGTGCTTGAAAACATCTGCAAAATTGCCGGCATGGTATATGTGGCGATAATTCATGCTGCCCTGTTTAGCATAGCCACCAAGCACCGTGCCAAGATATTTTGTTCTTGATTTGTTCTGCAATGTGAGTAAAATGAGAAAATTATAAGAACAATCAGTTTTCCCTGCCGTGGCATACCCCGATGAACGAATATTCATGGCTTTTTCTCGACCTGAACAGCTACTTCGCCAGCGTCGAACAACAAGACACCCCCGCCTTGCGTGGCAAGCCGGTGGCTGTTGTCCCCATGATGACGGATTATACCTGCGCGATTGCCGCTTCCTACGAGGCTAAAGCTTACGGGATCAAGACAGGCACAGGCATCGCAGAGGCCAAAAAATTATGCCCGCAATTACGCTGTGTTCTGGCACGGCATGACCGCTATGTTCACTATCACCACTTGATCGTTGATGAGTTTGTCAAACACACCCCCCTCAACAAAGTCTGGTCGGTTGATGAAATGTCTAGCCGTCTGCCACCCAACAAGCGCAACAAGGAATCCGCCACAGCTCTGGCTCATAAAATACGTCAGGGTATATGGGATCATGTAGGCCCACACATAAATTGCTCTATCGGCGTTGCACCCAATTCTTTTCTGGCAAAAGTCGCCACCGATATGATGAAACCCAACGGTCTTGTTATTCTTGATAGCGATAATTTGCAGGAGTGCCTCTTCAAACTGAAATTGCGCGATCTGCCCGGCATAAACGTCAACATGGAAAACCGCTTGAATAATGCAGGCATCCATAGTGTCGAACAATTCTGGCATACATCCCCCAAACAGGCCCGCATGATCTGGGGTAGCGTTTCCGGTGAACGCTTTTGGTACAATCTGCATGGTCACGACATTCCCGATATTGAAACCCATACCAGCACCATAGGTCATAGCCGTATTCTTGACCCTGAATTACGAATTCCTGAAAAAGCGCGTCAGGTTGCCCGCCGTCTGGTGATCAAGGCTGCCACACGCCTCCGCCGCAAAGATTTTTTTGCTACCCGTTTTTATTTCTCCGCACGTATCGATGATGGCCGCCGCTGGAACGGTGAAATTCACTGCGAACCTCTGCAGGATAATTTTTCCTTTTTAGAGATGCTGGATGATATGTGGAACCACATGTTGCAAGATGAACGCCCTTTCCGGATCAAAAAAATATCCCTGACACTTCATGGACTGAAAGAGAGCGGTACATTGACACGCGATCTTTTCGAACCCCCCATACCAAACAGCAAAAGAAATCAGACCCTTTCGTCTGTGATGGATAAGATCAATGAAAAATTCGGGGCTGAAACCCTGCAACTTGGGGTATCTCCACAAACGCAGGCCGGATATGTGGGTACAAAAATTGCGTTTTCCCGTGTTCCTGACAGGGAAGAATTCAGCGAGTGATATTCCGGTTTGACAGGCCCTCCCCGAGGCACTACCAATAGAAAACAAGATAAAACAAGACTAAATAAACAGGGAACAACCGTGCCTACTTCTCCTTCCTCACACAGGATCAAAGACCTGTGCAATATGTACTTTCATGGATCAGGCGACAGCTTTGACATCCTGAAGGCCGATTTTGCAGGATCATGGCCACCTTATGGCCTTGATATCTCCCCACCCGCATCTGCCCCTGTCACATTCCAAACTGAAAACAGAATATTCTCGGATGCCAGCGCCCATGTATCGAACATGGAAAGGGATGCCATCATCCACATCAACAGACCCGCCCATATAGGAACCCTCTTTCATATCGCTACGCGGCATCTTGCCAACACGATCAGCCATGAAAATATACACCTGCTCCAGAAATCTCTCCTGCAACAAGGTCTTCGCGATCCGCTGGGAAGATTCAGACGTCATAACGTTCATCAAATAATTAAAAAAACCCTCAATAAAAATGCTGCCTATTATTGCGATGAAGATGAACTTCAGGTGCGCCTGCATATGCTGGTATCAAATTATTATCGGGAACATAGAAAAATTCCTCTGAGCAAGTATGAGCTTCTGGCCTTTCTTTATTATCAGGGTGTAAATATTCCACAGGGCATCATGGATGACACGAAAGAAACTCCGGAAGGCGCCAAAGCCATACAAAAATTCTTCCGCTCCCCTATTCCATACTTCAGGAAATCCGAGGCTACGGATATCAATACAGCAATACATTCAATCAATCCGGATAAGCAATCAGAATTCTGCGCAGAAAAACTGCCCGCTCTTTACGGGGCTTTGCTGGAAATTTACGGAGACCATCAAGGGTCTATACGCATGGGGTATGAGTGTAACATTATCAGTACAGATCTATTCTTTCGCCATGTCTGGCGTCTGGACCATAAAGCCAGTAACGGCATTCCGTTTGACACCCAAAAGCTGGAGGATTTTTTAAAGGGCCTCAAGAAACCCCAGCTTGATTATTTGTCTGCCATCGTGGAAGCGGGCGGCTTTGACCACCCCTTATCAGGCAGGCATTTGAGTATAAGCCCGCTAGCGGCGTTTATCGTCACGCCCCTGTTAAATAGGAATCAAGCTTTTGAAAATAATGGCGAAATTGATAACCGTAGACAGAAACAACATTTTCACATTAATTAAACGCCATGAAATTTCCTGTGTACTGCGAAAGACCTGCGAATATCGAGTCAGTCATCCCGCCCCTGAAAGAGATTTTTCGGGGAACCGCGGTTGAAGTCACAACATTCGATAGTCAGGATTTGAAAAACGGCCTTCTGCGCCAACCCGATGTTGTCGGCTTCTCGTTGCCCGGGATTATTGGCGAGGTCAGCCAGTATACAGCACAGATCGGTGAAACAGGTCTACAGGAAATGGCCGCATCCATACGCGAAGGCCGGATTATGCTGGCCATTTGTGCAGGGGCCTATTTCCCGCACCGCGAAACCGTCTATGATCCTTCATGGGGGACAAAGCGCGGTCGTACACCGCTTAATCACTTCATTAAAGGTGTGGCCCGTGGCCCTGTCGCCGACATGGGTGGGCAATATGACCCCTCCCTCTGGCCCAGCGATCTGTCCCTTTGTGAAGTTTGGTATAAAAGCCAAAGCACAGGCAAACACCAGACATGGACACGTACAGCTGTCGCCTATGGTAATGGTCCTGCCTTCTATCCCGACAATCCGCAAGACCCCGACCTTGAACCGCTGGCCTTCTACGCTGCCGTTCCGGGCAAACCTCTAGCAGCAGCCGTACAAAAACTCGGGGCAGGAAAGGTTCTGATGCTCGGTGTTTTGCCACATATCGGTTATCTAGAAATCCCCGAAACAAAGGGTCTGGCCGAAATTCGCCAGCTCATGGAGGATCTGAAGACTCATGAAGCGGGCCGTCAGGATTTCCAGCGCGTTGTAGGACAACGCCTGAAAGAGCATATTCTAGGCCCCCAATAAGCCCCACCTTCAAAAAAAACCTTTTATTTCAGCCGATTATTTATATATTTGCATAAATTCACAATCTGATATAGATTATGGAAATTAATTTTTGACCGGACAAGAAACTAATGCACGGAATGCTCAAATATTCTATCGCCTTCACCCTGGCCGCTGTTGCGGGGCTGGCGGCTGTCCAGAACTTCAAAGAAGACCATGAAGAGAAGCTCAAAAATCTGGTTTCCTGTGATAAAGATGAAATTTGCCACCCCAAGGGCCTCTACAGTATTCCTCTGCTTGAAAAAGACCCCACAGTCATCCATTACGCCCAACAGGGAAAATGCGATAAAATGACAGGTAATGCCTATCTGGCATGCACGAATATCAACCCCTAATCACCCCCTTATCCGCTTTTGACTCAGCCGCCATAATTCTTTAAGAAAGCGGCATAGGACATTTACCAACAAAGGCAGCCTCCTTGGATATTCACGTCTTCTATGCCCTGATCGGCTTTATGCTGGCGGCCTATTCTGTCATCGGCAATGACTCGGTCCAGACCTTGGGAACTTTTATTGCTTCCAACCAACGCGTGATCAAATGGTATTGGCTCTGGCTCGCGGCCAGCTTGGTCCTGATCTGCACAATGAGCTATAGCTGGATTGCCTATGATGGCGATATCTCCTTCGGCAGACTGGAACGTATTCCTTATGAGCCTGTGCAATGGTATCACGTCATGGCACCGATTATTCTGGTGGCGATTACCCGCTTTGGCATTCCGGTTTCTACAACATTCCTCGTGCTCTCAACATTTGCCAACGATGCCCTGATCGAAGATATGCTGGTCAAGAGCGTCGTCGGTTATGTTGTAGCCGCTATAGCAGCTTATATTATCTGGGTTGTTCTCAGCCGCTTCATCAATGAAAAATTCAATCTGGTCAAAAGAGAACACCGTATGCACTGGCGTGTCCTGCAATGGTTCTCGACAGGCTTCCTTTGGTTCACATGGCTATCGCATGACATGGCCAATATCGGGGTTTATTTACCGCGCCAACTTCCTCTGTGGATGCTAATAGGTTGCTTGATCGTACTTTGTGGATGGCTCGGCTACATCTTCAGAAACCACGGTGGCAAAATCCAGAAAATCATTCTTGAAAAGACAGGTTCGCGCTTTATGCGCTCTGCCACAATCATTGATCTGGTCTACGCCTTCCTGCTGCTGTTCTTCAAAGAGCTTAACAATGTACCGATGTCAACCACT
The DNA here is from genome assembly GCA_046294845.1 of Micavibrio sp. Classification (GTDB taxonomy): domain Bacteria; phylum Pseudomonadota; class Alphaproteobacteria; order Micavibrionales; family Micavibrionaceae; genus Micavibrio_C. Next base: position 2,070,772 of record JBKBNU010000001.1, read on the forward strand.
TGGGTTTTTGTCGGCCTGTTGTGCGGGCGGGAACTGGCAATCGCTACAACGAACAAAACCTATAAACTGGGCTATGTCTTCCCGATTATCGGACGGGACTTCCTGAAAATGATGATCGGCTTGGCCGTATCGGTCGGCTTGGTCCTCTCGATCCACTATTTTATAGAATAAAGAGCTTCAAAAATGAGCACCATAAAACCTGTTCACGTTATTGGCGGCGGTATGGCCGGATCGGAAGCCGCTTGGCAAATTGCAAGCATGGATGTTCCCGTCATCCTGCATGAAATGCGTCCGACGAGAAAGACAGACGCTCATAAAACAGACGGCCTTGCTGAACTAGTATGTTCAAACTCTTTCCGTTCTGATGACAAGGAACAAAATGCCGTAGGCTTGTTGCATGAAGAAATGCGCCGTTGCCGGTCATTAATCATGAGTATGGGCGACAAGCATGCTGTGCCTGCAGGCGGTGCGCTTGCCGTTGACCGTGATGCTTTCTCCGAAGATGTAACACGTACCCTTTCGCAACATCCGTTGATCACCATCGAACGCAGTGAAGTAGCCGGTATTCCTCCGGAAGACTGGGATAGTGTGATTATCGCCACAGGGCCGCTAACTTCCCCCGATCTTGCTATGGCGATCAAGGGCCTCACAGGCGAAAGCGAACTGGCCTTCTTCGATGCGATTGCCCCGATCGTCTATAAAGAAACCATCAATATGGAGCGCGCATGGTTCCAGTCACGATACGACAAGGAAGGCCCCGCCGGTACAGGCAAAGACTATATTAATTGCCCGATGGAAAAGGATGAGTATTACGCCTTTATCGACGCGCTGATTAAATCCGAGAAAACAGAATTCAAGGAATGGGAGAAAAACACCCCTTACTTTGAAGGTTGTATGCCGATCGAAGTCATGGCCGAGCGCGGTCCTGAAACATTGCGCTTTGGCCCGATGAAACCGGTCGGCCTCACCAGCCCGCATACAGGCAAACGCCCTTATGCGGTTGTCCAGTTGCGGCAGGATAATGCCCTTGGCACGCTTTACAACATGGTGGGCTTCCAGACCAAAATGAAATATGGCGAGCAAACCAACGTCCTCAAGATGATCCCCGGCCTTGAGGAGGCGACTTTCGCCCGCCTTGGCGGCCTGCACCGCAATACCTTTATCAATTCACCCAAATTACTGGACGCCTCTTTACGCCTCAAGGCCATGCCGCGTCTGCGCTTTGCAGGGCAGATTACAGGCTGCGAAGGCTATGTCGAAAGCGCCGCTGTTGGTATTATGGCAGGCCGCTTTGCGGCCTATGAACGTCTGGGCCAGACAATGACCCCGCCACCGGCGACGACAGCACTAGGGGCAATTCTGTCCCACATTACAGGCGGCGCCAATGCCGATACATTCCAGCCGATGAACGTGAATTTTGGCCTATTCCCGCCACTGGAACTGCAGGATGCCCGCGGCAGACCCCTGCGTGGCACAGACAAGAAGCGCGAGACCACAGCAAGAGCCTTGCGCGATCTTGATATATGGCTTGCTGCCTAAGCTCCCTATACGTTAACAGCTTATTAAAATCAGATATTTATAATGGTTTTGCGTATTAACAGGCAGGATGTACGGGTAACTTGGCACTAGATCCACAAGAAAAGAGCCCACATCAACAAGAGCAGCCTCTTGTTCTTGCAGCCCATACAACTGACAAGGCCTGGAGAAAATATCCTCACGCGCAGGATACTCTATCCGCGTGCGACGCACTGGAACTGGAGGACAGATATGATGCTGCCTATCAGAATGGGATTAAAACGGCATCAATGTTCAGTAAAGTCTTTGATGCTTATGCCGCCTCCCCCTTGCAGATAAGGCAGTTGGCTGCCGCCATTGTCTGGGACAACTTACCTGATGCACGAAAATACGGCATTCCATTTTCTTTAAGACAGACATTTGCCGATCTTGTTGATGGCAGCGATCAGGGCACAAGAGTTAAAACAAACATCTATGAAACAACAACAGGGTTAGGTGGAGATGATCCGGCATTTGCCTCCTGGCAATCCCGTAAAAACGCTGAACTGCTCGAAAGACTGCGGAAAGACCCGCTCATTGCAGAAGCCGAACAAAAATGGGGCAATGTAGAATACGGTGTTATTGAGAAACTCAAACTCGCCGAGCGCATCCACGAAATTCATGCTGATGTTTATGGATTTGAAAAAGCCGAAATTCTTCCGTATGTAGGACAACCGGAAACTGTCGGCGATACTGCCCATCCCAACAGTACAAAAACTGAAGTGATTACAGGCGCATACTACGATCACACAGATAACCGGATGAACATCAACCTGTATAAAGATAAAAAAGGCGGTGCTTCAGCCCCTATCCATGGAGATTTTGCCGATTTTGCTTCTCTTGTTGTTCATGAAGGAACCCATACATTTCAGGCCCAGCTCAGTGATCGCTACAATACTGTCAATCTGATTGAATCTATTGTCTTGCTGGATATGGGCGCGCCCAACAGCCATCTTGACCTGAGCGATGAGGGCCGGAAGATATATGAATCGGAAATGCAACGTCATATTGCAGAAAGCATGGAAGATCCGGAAAATCCATGGAACAAGGAATTATACGGTGATGGTGCACTTAAAGATCATGCGGCTTATATGCACAGTAATTACTTCCAACATTATATGTCTTCCGACCAGCACGGCTTTTCTGCCTATCAAAGCAACCCTGTAGAGCAATATTCCCGCCACACCGAAGATGAGGTTCATGGATATTTTAGTACCGCGCCCTCGGGACGGGATCTTTATCTTCATTCAATCAAGGAATGGGCCACCAACTATGGTGAAAGCGAAGAGAAGCGACTGGCAGAACGCGATCAGGCCTTGAAAAAACCGGAAGCCTGCCTCCCTTAGTGAGTATTTTGACATATTCACACAAGAAACAGCTCTTTTTAACCCTGCGGATTGACAAGTGCGCCCATCCTGCGAGAATCCCCCAACAGCCTCGGACCCGCATTTCAGGAGACTATAAAATGGCTTTTCGTGTCATTGCCGCCCTTATTTTATTCATGATCGCCGCCCCTGCAGCCTACGCTCAGGAAGGTGCCCCTGCACACACCCCTGATAATGCACCGGTAGCTATTGGCACCGTGATGGAAGCCGAAGGCACTCTGACAATAACAAGAGGCAAAAACGAGCCTCTCGATACAAAAGTCAACGACCCCATCTATATGAACGACATCATCACAACCGCACCAGGGGGCCGCGCTTTCATATTGCTGATTGATGATACCGAACTTACTTTGGGTGAAGATGCCCGCCTTACAGTCGATGAATATGTGTTTGATGAAGAGAACCCTGTGACCAACAAAGGAGTTTACTCAATCATTCAAGGTTCGTTTCTGTACACCAGTGGCCTGCTGGCCAAAACTGAAAATCCCAACGTAACTGTGAATACTCCGTTTGCCTCTATTGGTATTCGCGGTACGACATTCTGGGGCGGGATGATCGATGAAGAATATGGCGTGCTGGTACAAGAAGGTAAAGTAACCGTTCAAACAGATCGTGGACGAATTAATGTCGACCAAAATCAGGGCACATTCATCCGCTCAAAAACATCCATTCCTTCTCGTGCCAATACGTGGGGACAGGCAAAAACGGATATGGCCGTTAACTCGATTGCCCTTAAGAACGCAAGCGCTGTACGCGAACGCGTCATCGCACGTTCCGAGATGCAAAAACAGGACCGTGCCCGTTATCAGGAGTTCCGTAAAAATCATGTTCGTCCTGCACCTGGCCGCCATGATGGACCACTGAAGCGGATTGAAAATGCACCCCGGATGCAAGACAAGCCGATGCAACAGAATGAAATGAAACCTGATGGTAAAAATCCAAACGGCGTAAAAATGCCTCAAAAACCCGTACCGCAAAAGATAGACGAGAAGAAATCGGACAATCTGTTGCAAAAGGACCCCACCAGAACGGAAGGAACTGCTCATGCCCCCCTACCCATGAAGGCAGGAGTGGAGGAAGTGCCTGTAAAAGGTGAAAATGAGGCCCACACCAATGAATTGAGGGAACAGCAGCATCTGAGAAAGCAGCCTGTTATAAGACAAAATCAGAACCGCTTGCCACAACAGCAGCGTGCTCCTCGTCCCTCAAAGGCTGATGGCGCTTTCTAAGCTTTAGCCACCTGTCATGCCACAAGCAACCGCAACTGTTGAAGCGCGACTTGTGCGCCATAACGACCATCGAGAACATCATAATTGATGCTTCTGATAAATTTTATTTGCATGGAACAAAGAGCAGATTGTTTACGCAACCAGCGGGATTGCACTTTTCCTACCGTGGCAAGTTCCTGCTGAATAGCTTGCACAATCAAATCCAGAACATAACCACGTCTTTTCTCGTCTTTAAATAGTAAGTCCTGCGATATCAAATCAGAAGGCATCATAAAAATGCCCTTCGCGGCATATACAGGTATAGCACGCAGTAACCCTGTCATGCCATAAGCACATGATATTTGATTAATCCCATTATCGCGCTGCCCCAATATTTTCAACACCAGATTATTGAGCGGTGCCACGGTATCTGTTGCATACTGGCACATTTCATCAAGGGTTTTGATAGTCCCCTGATCCAGATCATGATCGCGCGAAGATAAAACCGCCTCAAAAAGCGCCATCGGCAAATCATAGCGATGAATAACCTCCGCGAGGGGCACCAGAATTTCATGTCCCTGCGTTACATGACCTGCGTAAATTTTTTCCAGAGACTCCCGCCACCATTGCAAACGCATATAACCCAACGACGGATCACTGACGATCTCTCTTGTTTTGGCAATTTCATGATAGAACGCAATGATCGTCCACAGGGCTTCACGATATGCAGATGCTTCCATCAGCGTTAGAAAGAAACGATCAGGGTCATTTTGCTGCGCAAAAGCGCCAGTATAGGGTAATTGATATGTCATAAAATCTCGGGTTTAGGCTTGCCAAATCCGGCCAAGAGTATAGTTTATGCTTATCTATTTCAACTGGAGGACATTATGGCTTTTACCCTGCCCGAACTTCCCTATGCCTATGACGCGTTACAGCCTTTCATGTCAAAAGAAACCCTCGAGTTTCACCATGACAAACACCACAAGGCCTATATCGACAAAGGCAATGAACTGATCGCCGGTACAGGCCTCGAGAACCTTTCACTCGAAGAAGCCATGGTCGCTGCCTATAAGGACAAGACCAAAGCCGGTCTCTTCAACCAGCTGGGCCAACATTACAACCACATTCATTTCTGGAACTGGATGAAACCGCAAGGCGGAGGCCATAAACTACCGGGTGCGCTGGAAAAGAAGATTGCCGAAGATATTGGCGGCTTTGATGCCTTCCGTAATGGTTTTGTTCAGGCTGGCATGACACAATTCGGTTCCGGCTGGTGCTGGCTTGCCGTTGATAACTCATCCGGCAAACTCGAAATCGTCAAAACACCAAACGGTGAAAACCCGCTGGTCAATGGCAAGACACCTTTGCTGGGGTGCGATGTGTGGGAACATTCCTATTACATAGACTACCGCAACGCGCGCCAAAAATATCTGGAAGCCTTTGTCGACAGCCTGATCAACTGGGACTATGTTGGCCAACTTTATGAAAAAGGCCCTTTCAAGATCGCCGCTTAAGAATTTGAAAAGGCTCCGGAAACGGGGCCTTTTTTCCAGGGTTCTTCCCAAGCTCGCACAATTATTGCCCCGCATCAAAAGGGATATTTGACCAAAACATCCTGTTTATCCTAAGCTTCGGGTAACGAAGAATATAAGAATATAAAACAGGGACATAAACCAAACCATGGTACTGCGTATTGCGGTTGTAACCGACATTCACTACGGCATAGATGTGGGCGTGAAAAAGGGCACGGAAGCACCGCGCCTTATAGAGGACTTTATTGATGCCGCCGATCAATTCAAAGCCGACTATATCCTGAATCTGGGGGATAGTGTTTCCTCGCAGGACCCCGCCAGTGATACAAAATTCCGCACAGCGCTAAGAGCCCAGTTCAAACGTGCTGCCTGCCCCGTACTGGAAATTGATGGCAACCACGATGTCCGTTATCAGGCCCGCCAATCGCCCTCCGACAGAGTTATTACCCATGACCATCACATCATTCTGTGGAATCCTTACTTGAACAGGTACACTCGCGAAGGTGTCATTCCCGACCCTCAGGATATAGAGTGGCTCGAAAATGAAATTAACAGCGCCCAGAAACCTGTCATTCTGCTCTCACACATCCCGTTTGCGGGACCGGAATCCAAAAGAAAGAAATTAAAAGCGGAATCTGTACAGACACTTTATTACCCTTCGTTCTTTGAAAAGCCAAAGAAACTCAAGACACTTGTAGAGTCCTCGGGAAAGGTTCTGCTGTGCCTGAGTGGCCACAGACACCTCAATTACACCGAACATAGCAACGGCACCCATCATGTCATCCAGCAGTCTATGGTCGAAATTGTTGAAAACGGCCAGCCTTCCGGCGCCTATAGTATGATTGAAGTCGATGCCCATGAAATCAGGATTAAAGGTTTCGGGCTGCAACAACCAGCTCTGACAGTCTTGCCACTCAAGTCTGCGGGTAGCAACCAGAATGCACCGCCAGCACCTTCAGTACCGAAAAGCGCCTAAAATCCGTTTCTGAAAATTATTGCGCAGGGAGAAGCAAGCATGCGACCCTGCGCCCCTCGGCCACCAGAACGTTATAAGTCCGGCAAGCGGCTCCTGTGTCCATGACTTCAATCACAAGGCCGCCTTCGCGCAAAGCTTGTTTAAGATCACGGGGCAGGAATTTTTGTGCACTCCCTGTACCGAGTAAAACAACATCGGGTTTTTCTGGCAGGCTTATCAGGGATTCAAAACTGGCTAGGGTCATATCTTCGAATGATGATGCGTCCCACAGCACGGTACCCTCCGGCTGGACCAGAACCGCACCATGATAAATTTGACCACTAATCCGGAAACCGCCGTTGGCATAGCTTTGGATAATCTGCTGTCCGGCGCGAACGAGAGGCGTCACATCCATGACTTAAGCCTTTGTCGGGGCGGCGTCGGCTTCTTCGCCGTCTTCTTCCTTATCAAGGGCGGTATCAGGACGCAGCTTCAAATAGAACAAAGCTTGCGACGATACGAAGTATGAAGAGTGCGTACCGATCAGAATACCGAAGAACAAAGCCGAGGTAAAACTACGGATAACTTCACCGCCGAACAACCACAGGGCCAGCAGGGCCAGAATTGTCGAACCCGATGTCATCACTGTACGCGGCAAAGTGTTATTGATCGACAGGTTTATAATTTCCGGCATCGGCATTTTCTTGAAGCGGCGCATATTCTCGCGGATACGGTCGAAAATAATAACCGTTTCGTTGATCGAATAACCAGCCACCAGCAAAATCGCCGCCAATGTTGAAAGATCAAAATGCATCTGGGTGAGCGAGAACAAACCGATAATCCCGACAACGTCGTGGATCAAGGCGAGCAGCGAACCCACACCATACTGCCATTCAAAGCGGATCCAGATATAACCCATAATCGCCATGATCGCGAATATGATGGCCAAAAGACCATCTTTCTTAAGCTCATCACCCACTTGCGGGCCAACAAATTCCGTCCGGCGGAAATCAACTTGCCCTTCACCAAAATGGCTATTCAGGCTTTCCTGTACCTTGTTGATGGCAGCCTGCTGTTCTTCCGGTCCGCCTTCTTGTTGCGGCAAACGGATCATCAGATCGCGCTTTTCACCAAATTCCTGCAGCGACACATCACCCAAACCCAGTTCATTCAACTCGGTCCGGAGAGCAGAAAGGTTAGGGTCTTCCTTCACCTGAATTTCAATAACCGTACCACCGGTAAAATCGATACCAAAGTTCAAGCCCTTAACAGCTACGCACAGGAGTGAACCGCCGATAATAATCAGACTGGCGAACATCGCATAGAAACGGTGGCCGAAGAAATCAATCTTCGTGTTCTCGGGAACAAGCTGGATCAGTTTCAAAATCATGTCATTACACCGGAATGGTTTTGGGCTTCACTTGGTGCAGCCAGGTTGTAATCATCAAACGGGTCAGCATCATCGCGCAGAAGAACGATGTCAGAACACCGATCGACATCGTCACGGCAAAGCCCTTGATCGGACCTGTACCGAACGAGAACAGGATCACTGCAGCAATCAACGATGTCAGGTTCGAATCGGTAATGGTTGTGAGTGCCCGCTTATAAGCATGGTCAAGTGCAGAAGAAATGCTGCGGCCTGCGCGCAATTCTTCTTTCATACGTTCATAGATCAGAACGTTGGCATCAACCGCCAAACCGACAGTCAGAACGATACCGGCAATACCGGGCAAGGTTAATGTAGCTTGCAGGATCGACATGATCGCCATGATCATCGCCATATTGATCCATAATGTCAGGGCCGAGAATACACCAAACAGACCATAAACCAGCATCATGACCACGGAAACAAAAACAATCGCCATCAGACAGGCAACTTTACCCGCCTCCACCGAGTCCGCACCAAGAGAAGGACCAACGGTACGCTCTTCCATGACATGGAGCGGTGCTGGCAAAGCCCCTGCCCGCAGCAATACGGACAGATCATTGGTTTCCTGTACGCTGAAACCGCCAGAGATAATCGCTGAACCGCCACAAATCGGCTCATTGATATTCGGGGCGCTTAGAACCTTGTTATCAAGAACAATAGCAAAAGGCTTTTGTGTGTGCGCGCGTGTGACTTCACAGAACTTTTTGGCGCCAATCGTGTTCAGACGGAAACTAACCACGGGCATACCATCCTGAAATGCCGGCTGGGCGTTCACCAGCATATCGCCCGTAATCATGGCCTTGCGTTGCACAGGAATGGTCTGGGCCGGATTTTCGGCCATCGGCAACATTTTTGAACCACCGCCGGATGAATCATCATTCAAGTCAACCAAATGGAAACTCAGCTTCGCTGTACGGCCCAAAAGTTCCTTGATACGCTGCGGGTTATCGACACCCGGCAACTGCACAATAATACGGTCATCACCCTGACGGGAGATGTTCGGTTCGCGTGTACCGCTCTCGTCAACGCGGCGGCGGACAATTTCAATTGATTGATCGATTGTCTGGTCACGGAGCTGTTTCAGTCCGGCCTCGCTCATGCGGGCTTCGATGGTTTTGCGATCATCGCTGACGATTATATCCAGAGTGTTATCGATATCGCGTAGAATACGACGCACCTTATTGACGTCTTCTTCCTTGCTCATCGTAATACGCATACCTTCGGGGATCGTGGCAATTTTGGTATAACCCACTTTTTCACTGCGTAATGCAGGCCGGGCCTGATTAACCAGATCTTCAGAACGGGTACGCAGGACGCTATCGACATCAACCTTCAGCTGCAGGTGGGAACCGCCACGCAAATCAAGACCCAGATTGACGGTTTTATTCGGCAACCATGACGGCATATTTTGCGCAAGCCATGCACGGCTATCCTTACCAATAAGGTTAGGAGCGCTATAGGCCAGACTGATTATACAAACCAGAATGACCAATATGGCTTTCCATCGGGCGAAATAAATCATGATGCAGCTTCCTGACTAAACCGAATTCAATCCGGATTACTTTGTATCTTTGGGCTTGTCTTCGACACGTGTCTGGATCGTGGAACGCAAGGCTGTCACTTTGACACCGCCGCCCAGATCAATCACAACTTCGTCCTTGCCTTCGACCATGTGATCGACAGTGGCCAGAAAACCGGCAGCCGTCAGGACTTTATCGCCCTTCTGCAAGCCTTTCAGCATGGCAGAATGTTCCTTGAAACGGCGCTGTTGTGGCACGATCAGCAGAACATAAAAAAGAACAACCAGAACCAGAATCATCATCAGGTTCAAGGTCAGGGCTTCACCCGCTGTGGGCGCTCCGGCAACGGCAGCCGCATCAGACGCCGCATAGGCAGCAGAAATCAGCATATTTGACTTCTCCAAATACATAAAAAGTTGGTTGGTAGCAGGACTATAGCCCCCGAAGACGTAAAAACAAGCCCTTTGCAGAGTTTCTGCACAGCTCAGATGATTTTAGTTTTCATATTACATTTATCGGAAGCGGCGGGCTGAACGAAGCTTGGCCGCCATAAAGCTGCGGGCCGTCAGCAGGAAAAACAATACCCCCAATCCCGTTAGTCCTATCCCCGGTAACTGGTTCATCCACCCACGGTCGATAATGGCATCATGCGGATCGTCTACGGGATAAAGCACTTTCACCTCATCCCCCACATTGTATGAAGGGGGATTACTGCTGACGCTATCCTTAAATTCTATTTCACGACCATCAGCACTCATAAAGCGTACCATCGGCGCATACATCGTACTGCCTTCGCTGTCTGTCTTGCTTATCATCCGCACGACTTCACCGTTCGTGGCTATCGCAACGCTCTGGAACTCTGACTGGTTCTTATAAAGATATGCCCCTCCTACAATCATCCCCAGAACAATCAGTATATATAAGGGCGTCCATGTCATAATCAGGCGATCATGTTGTTCGAGCAAGGTCTGCACTTCAAACTTTGTCAGGGCAACACCCTTTGCACTTTTACTCTGACGCTTGGCCTTCATTCTGCTTTTAAACTGGCCAACACTCTCCCATTCTGATTTGGGCTTGATAACCTTGGACAATTTCACTCCGATGAAGACAATACCGGCCAGCATCACAAGAACTGTGTAAATCGAAAAATCAAAGGCCGTAAATGCCTGATACAGGACAAATAATCCCGGTAAAAGAAAGGCAAGACCTATAAATGAAAGAAGCAAAGATGGTCGCGAAGGCGCTTCGTAATCATCCTTTTTCAGGAAAATTTTTACTTCACTGCCAATGACTTTATCAGCCAGCGAACTGCTGCCGCCATCATCCTGCGCCCTCACCATGCGTCCATCGGGCGTAATATATTCATAAACAGCGTAATAGATATTCTGGGTCATGGCCTGTGCCGAAACATTCCTATTCTTGCGCGGCACTTCTTTGCGGAAACCAAAGAAAACCATAAAGAATAACACAAAGCCCCCCATCCCCATAAATGCAACAGGTAGAATCATGTTGTACCAGAAGCGGTCTATAATAAAATGTTCAGGGTCCTCGGCTTCGTAATAGATATTTATACTCTGCCCCTCGCTTAAGCCCATCTTGCTGGATGAACTCATCCTTGTTTCCTGTTCGCGCAAAATCCCCTCACGATCACGAAACTCTATAACAGGTGCGTATGTATAACCTTCATCGGATGAATGTTCTTCGAAACGCACAATCGTGCCTTGCGCACTCACGCCATGGGCTTTTAGGGTTGCATAATCAAGGGCGAAATAGGCGCCTACACCCACAAACAAAAGCGGTATCCCGATCAGAAACAAACTGGCAAAAGTGACACCCACCCACTTGGATGGCTTGCTTTCCAGTTCTTCTTTCAGCTTAACGACAGGCGGTGCCTCTTCCTCAATCTTTTCATGTTCTTTAAAGGGGTCCTTTTGCGCCCGCACCTCGACCACGAGGGCTTTGACGCGCGGCCATGTCAGCATTTGCCACAAAGGGTAACCGACAATCAGTCCGCCAATACCGCCGAACACCAACCCCATGAAAATCATCATGACCTGATTGAATGCACCAAAAATGCCAAAGACAGCATCAGCCATAACGATCCCTTTCCCCTATATTCTTCTTAGCTACCCTGACGTGCGAGATAGAGCTCAGGGTTCAGGGCATCTGTGCCCCTTCTGATTTCAAAATGAAGCTGGGGTTCTTCCACCCCTCCTGTCATGCCGACAGTACCAATAATCTGCCCCTGATTGATGGTCATATCTTTTCTTACAACCACACTATCCATATGGGCATACGCCGTCATCCAGCGATCGGCATGACGGATCAAAACCAGATTACCATAGCCTTGCAATTCATTGCCCGAATAGACAACAACACCATTTTCCGCGGCTTTCACAGGCGTACCCTTGGCCACCTTGATGTTAATCCCATCATTCGAACGGCCATCCGCCTTGGGGCCATAGCGCGATATGACGGGACCATCGACAGGCCAAAGAAACTTTCCACCGGCCAACGAAGGAACCTTGGTCGTTGCCGCTTCAACCGCCTTGTCAGCAGAAGCTGCCGCAGTTGAAGCAGATGCCGATATTGATACAGGAGAATCCAGCCTTTCCGCTGTGACAGGTGCCGGTGCTGATAAAACTTCACGTTCAACCGCAGAGGCTGGAGCCGAAGGCACATAAACAGGCTCTTCATTATAGACTGATGGTGTATTACCGGAACCACTGATCTGCGCCTGACGGGCTTGCGCGTAAGTTGCAGATGTCATCAAAGGTGGCGGCATCTTGATCGCCGGAGGTAAACGCAAGGATTGCCCTGCACGCAAACGATAGGGCGCCGAAAGATTATTCAGGCGCGACATCTGGCTGGCACTGACATTAAACATGCGGGATACCGATTCAACCGTATCACCTTCTTTCACGCTATAACTTTGCGGCGGCGTAAGGCGCAAGCGTGTTCCCGACGACAAGGCATAAGGTGCTTGCAAATTATTGGCATTAATAACATCCTGAAGCGCCAGATTATAACGCTGAGCGACATTATAGACAGTATCACCCTTTAGAACCGTATGCATGCCAACGCTTTGTGCGCCACCGGCCTGACCGTAATGGATAAACGAGGCATGATTATTTGACGAAGAAGGTGCTGTCAGGCAACCCGTCAGCATCAGTGACAGGACAACCGCACTGCCCAGAGGGAAAAGGCTCTTTTTTCTGTTTTCAAGCAAACGCAAATTCATGGTTCATCTCGGCCACTTCTTGCTCGGGTGCCAGATCAGGCAACAACGGAACAAAGCGCACGGGTGCCAAGTCGCGTACGGCATAGGTGTCATCTGACTCTTTCTTATACAAGCGCAAAACCTGATCACCGATATCACCGACGGGCACGACCATCAAACCGCCGACTTTTAATTGATCCAGCAAAGCCTGCGGCGGCTTCTTACGGGCAGCCGCCGTAATAATAATCCGGTCAAAGGTCATGAATTGCGGCCAGCCTTTCATCCCGTCACCTGCAATAGCAGTAATATTTCCGGCATTGCGGATATTCAGATACTTAAAAATTTGCTCGGCCCTTTTAAGCAACGGAGCATGGCGTTCAATCGAGTAAACGCGGCGCGCCAGCCATGCCAGTATGCATGTCTGGTAGCCGGATCCGGTTCCGATTTCAAGAACCGTATGACGATTGGTCAGCTCCAGTGCACGGGTCATCAGCGCCACGACCGAGGGCTGACTGATGGTCTGTCCTCTGCCAATCGGCAGCGCAATATCTTCATAGGCACGATCACGCAAAGCGGGGGGAACAAAAATTTCGCGCGGTACACGCTCGATAGCATCCAGCACATCTATCTCTGTAATCCCCTGTTCACGGAGTTTCAGAATAAGATGACAGACTTTTCTATCGTGTGCGCTGATCGTATCGTTCATGGCATAAGAGGCAGGAAAAGAAAAAACGGGTGGCGGGCTGAAGCGTCGAATGACTTCCGTAAATTCTAAAGGCAAACGCCCCGCCCGCCAAGAAAGAAATCCACCCGATCAGGCATAAATACTGTTACTGGTGTAGCGGCGGCCCGCACGATAATAGGTCAATTCGTAGGGTACGGCATAATAACCGGCAAAAACGGGATATTGTTCCTTCTGGGCTACGGAAAAGATGGTGTCCTGATCGCGGATAACCTCCGGAGGTCTATCACCATTTTTGTGGCACCAGATATAACGGCCTGTAGGTTCGTTATTTTCGACCTTTTGACGTAAGGCAAACCAGTGATAATCGTCACTAGCCTCATCTTCCAGAAACAAGGCCACCGGAAAATGGTCCCCGGGGCATTTCAGGAAGCTTTTGCCCATATAGATCAGACCATCGGCCAACGCCCCTTCATGCAGATATTCAGGTGTCGCAGGGGGACCATACGCCGCCAGATCACTTAAGAAACCGGGCTGAAGGAAATCGTGCGTGCTGATATGCAAGGCAAAATTGTAGCAGTTATTGCCATCCTTGCGCCCCCACTCGCCCTTATAGAAGCCGGGGGCAGAGAACAATAATTGCACTGACTGGGCAACCGCACGCATCTGCTTGTTATGATAAGCAGCCGCCTTGGTAAAATCGCGTGTCATATACAATGATCTGGGCATGGCGGCACTCTATGCCCGCCCCAATTTTTATGTCAAGAAAATCGGTTATCCTGCAATTTTCTTGGCTTGAGCCATCTGATTTACGGGCAGCAATTTCTCGATCCCGCCCATATAGGGTTTCAGGGCCACTGGCACGAAAACGCCGCCATCGGCTGGATCGTAGTAGTTTTCCATGACGGCAATCAGGGCGCGTCCGACGGCCAATCCGGAACCATTAAGGGTGTGCAGGAACTGGGTATCCTTTTCACCCTTCTTGCGGAAACGGGCCTTCATACGGCGGGCCTGAAAATCACCGCAGTTCGAGCAGCTTGAAATCTCGCGGTAACGCTCCTGCCCCGGCAGCCAGACTTCGATGTCATAGGTCTTGCGCGAACCAAAACCGATATCGCCCGCACACAGGGAAATCGTGCGGAACGGCAGTTCCAGTTTCTTCAGGATATTTTCAGCGCATTGGGTCATGCGTTCATGTTCGGCGACACTTTGATCGGGTGTCGTGATGCTGACCATCTCGACTTTATAGAACTGGTGCTGGCGGATCATACCGCGCGTATCCTTGCCCGCCGCGCCCGCTTCAGAACGGAAACAAGGCGTATGCGCGGTATAACGGCGCGGCAGGTCTTCATCCCCGTCGATAATCATATCGGCCACAATATTGGTAAGCGATACTTCGGCGGTCGGGATCAGCCAGTGATCGGATGTTGTGCGGAATAAATCCTCGGCAAATTTCGGCAACTGGCCTGTACCATACAAAGCATTGTCACGCACCAGCAACGGCGGCGAAACTTCGGTGTACCCGTGTTCCATCGTATGCGTATCCAGCATAAATTGCGCCAGTGCGCGTTCCAGCCTTGCCAGTCCCGAATGCATGATCGTAAAACGGCTGCCCGACATTTTGGCCGCAGTTTCAAAATCCATCATGCCCAGCGCCTCGCCGATTTCAAAATGCTCGGGCGTTTTGCTGTTGAGTTTTTTAGGCTCGCCAACCTTACGGACTTCCCTGTTATCGTTTTCATCCTTACCGTCCGGCGTGTCGTCATCCAGCATATTTGGCAGGCTCGCCAGATGCTGGTTCAGGGATTCAGCCAAAGTGGCTTCCTTGGTTTCCAGTTCGGCCATACGATCTTTCATCGCGGCGACTTCGTTCATCAGGTCGGTCGCATCACCGCCCTTGCCCTTGATCGCTCCAATTTCCTTGGATTTTGTATTCCGCAGATTTTGCAGTTCCTGCATTTCCGTCTGGACCGCACGACGGTCGGCATCCAGCTTCAGGATGTCCGGTGTCTGGGCGGACAGGTCACGGCGCGCCCAATTCTTGTCATAGGCAGCGGGGTCTTTGCGGATAGCGGCAATATCGTGCATGGTGATCTCTCGTTCGGCACACAGGGTTAAGCGGGTTATTGGGCCGTCAAACTACTATAAAAACGCGGTGATGCAAAATATTAAGGATAATCGCCAGCACCACAAAAAAACCGGCCTTAGAGGGCCGGTTTTTGTTTATTCCCAAAGAAGACACTTAATTACGGCGTCAGTTTCAAGGTCTGGGCCTGTTGGGCCTGCTGAGCCTGCTCTTTCTTGTACAGAAAATGGGGTTTGAGCTGCTCCCACCACTTTCTGTCGGCCTCTGTTGTCATTTCTTCCAACAACCCGCGCTGCTCGAGGCCATTATAGACCTCGCACAGACGCTGGGTAAGCTCCCTTACCTGGCCAGTCCTGTAATATGCCATTACTTCAGCTGAAACATGTCTCATAATATCCTCCTTTCATATCTGGGGTTTAGGCATAAGGACCGTATGCTTATTTTCCAGAAGATACAAACTTTTTTTAGCCTCTCGGAGATATTTTTTGAGGGGTGCGCCCCACCTTTCGAAGCGGGTTATGCTCACCAAAAATCTGCTGTAAAATATCCTCATGCAGGGGAATAAAAACCACGTCGTACAGGTATACAGGATTAAGCGGGCGGCACCGAGCGCCCCTGCAGTGCCCGTTATCTATGACTCCCCCCATAGCGGCCGCCTGTATCCGGAAGATTTTAATTATGAGTGTGATGTCGGTCTTATGACACGGGCAGAGGATAACCATGTCGATGACCTGCTCTCGGGCTGTACTGATCTGGGCATTCCTCTCCTGTGTGCCGAATTCCCCCGTACTTATATTGATCTGAACCGTGCAACAGATGATATCGAGCCCCAGCAAATTTGCGATAACAATGATCTACTGAGCTGCAACCCTTCGGATAAGGGGCAAGTGGGAATTGGACTGATCAGGCGCGACATCAAGCCGGGAATCCCTGTCTATCGTACCAGACCAACCGCCACCGAGATAAAGAGGCGGATTGAGGCCTATTACGATCCTTACCATCAGGCCCTGTCAGGCTTGATAGACGAAACCGCCTGCACCCACGGCTATCTCTGGCATATCAACTGGCATTCAATGCCCTCGCTGGGATCTGTTACGCCCTTACCACGCCTTGGCAGACCCCAGCGCCGCGGGCAACCCGATTTTGTGCTGGGTGATCGCCACGGCACTACTTGCTGGCCTGTATATACAAACAAAATCAAAATGTTCCTAAGCGATCTTGGTTATGTAGTTGATATTAACGACCCCTATAAAGGCGCCGAAATCGTCAGGCGACACAGCAATCCCTTGCAAGGCCGCTTCAGCTTGCAGATAGAGATCAACAAGGGTCTTTACTGGGACGAACGAAAAATAGAAAAAAACAGCTATTTCAGCTTGTTAAAAGATGATCTGCAGAAATTGTCTTCATTCCTGATTACCTTAAAACCGGACACAGGAAGTCTATAAAAACTTGTAATCTCCAAACAGGCTCGCTATCTGTGGTTCATGATAAAAAAACAGGAAGGCTACATTCTGCACGAGGCGGCAGGGGATACTATTTCTCCTGTTGTTTTCGATAACCCGCATAGTGGTACCGTTCTTCCTGCCCATTTCAAATATGCCTGCTCTGTCCGCGACCTGATGGAATTGCACGATCCTCACGTTGAAAAACTTCTGGTCGATATCCCGGCCACAGGCTCGCCTGTTCTGGAAGCCCTCATCCACAGAACATGCATTGATCTTAATCGGGACGAAAGCGAAATCGATCCCGCAACCATCATTGGCGGCTGGAACCATCCTGTAAAAATCACACCCTATGTTACTAAAGGCCTTGGACTTTTTCCCCTGATGGCGGGCCCCCGCATCAACCGCATCAGCCCGATTTACAATCAGGCCGCCAGCCTGACAACGCAGGAAGCACGCCTCAGAATTGATGGCTATTATGTACCTTACTACAAAACGTTAGATAATCTTATCGATAGAGCACATAAGGAACATGGCACATCCCTTTATATTGATATGCATTCTATGGGCAGACAGTCACGCGACGGCCAAGCCGATATAATTCTGGGCGATCTTTACGACCAAACCTGTGATGGCACGATACGCCTGTTTGTCGAAGAGTTTTTCAAGGATGCGGGCTACAGCGTCGATCGTAACGGCAAGTTCTTTAAGGGCGGTGCCTTGATTGAAAAGACCGCCGCACCTGCAAATAACCGCCACAGCCTGCAAATCGAGATGGCCCGTGACCTGTATATGGATCAAGATACGCTGGCTTATGACCCCGCCAGAGGATCGAAGCTTCAGGCAGACCTGACACGTTTTGCTAAGGAAGTAAGAAGTTTTATGGTTAAACAGGCAGCAGCCCTCAAACCCTAGGCACTGAGCCTGACATCCTGCACCTGCGTCGGCTCTTGTCCAAAGACACCGCCCCAGTGACGCAGCAGCGCATCATCCAGATCATTCATCGCGATCCTGACCCCGAGATCATGACAGGATGTCACACCATATTCACGGATGCCACACGGCACAATCCCGCCGAAATGATCCAATATCGGGTCCACATTAATTGCGATCCCGTGATAGGTGACCCAGTGACGGATCCGGACCCCCAGCGCCGCAATCTTGGCTTCGCGCTGCCCCTGCACTACCCATATCCCGACACGGCCTTCACGGCGCTCGCCCTTGATGCCAAACTCGGCCAGAGAGCGGATAATCCATTCTTCAAGCTGCCAGACATAGCGTTTAATGTCAGGGACAGGTTGGCGCTTTTTTAGATCCAGCATGACATAGCCCACGCGCTGCCCCGGCCCGTGATAGGTGTATTCCCCACCCCGTCCGGTATCAAAAACCGGAAAACGCGGGTCAAGCAGGTCAGATGCCTTGGCACTGGTCCCTGCGGTATAAAGTGGCGGATGCTCCAGAAGCCAGAGCATTTCCGGTGCCCTACCGGCACGGATCGCCGCCACACGCTCCTCCATCAGGGTTTGCGCGACAGGATACTCAACCAGATCATCCGATATCTTTATTTCCATAGGTTAGTGATACAGTAGCAAATCAAGGTTGTCACCAAACAACATCTTTTCATAATTTATTAACGCCCCCTGAAAAGCTTTTGTAAATCTGACCTTGCACCTGAACCCCTCCACCCAGATTGCCCGCCTTTGCCATTACGGGCGATTTCCTCATGAAACACCACGGGGAAGCCGGGGGAAAGATTTCGGTATCTTCTCTGGCAAAACCCACAAAACGGCACCCCTAACCCCGCCACTTCATTTCAGGCTTGCAGCCAACGGCCGAATTTGATACCTAACAGCCTTCCATTTCTGTGCGGTCGTGGCGGAATGGTAGACGCGCAGCGTTGAGGTCGCTGTGGGAGTAATCTCGTGGAAGTTCAAGTCTTCTCGACCGCACCATTCCCTCCTGAAATCCGTTCTATATCCAAGACAGGGGCGCCGCCCCTTTTTGCATTTGCGAACAATCCTTTACAGACGACATTGACATACCAGCCCTGCCATAAATCCTGTTGAGACGGGCTTTCATTCTTGCCATATTTCCGGCACAGTATCACGGCATCAATACAGCCCGCCGGAATCATCCGGCCTGCACGAGGTTTTTCATGAAAGAGTCTATCCGCGAAGCCGCCCTTGAATATCACCGTATCCGCACACCGGGTAAAATTGCCATCATCCCGACCAAGGCTATGGCAACGCAGCGCGATCTGGCTTTGGCCTATTCTCCGGGTGTCGCAGCCCCTTGCGAAGAAATTCAAAAAGACCCGCTCAAAGCTCTCGACTATACCTCGCGCGGCAATCTGGTTGCCGTAATTTCAAACGGCACGGCCGTGCTGGGTTTGGGTGATATCGGTGCCCTCGCTTCCAAACCCGTGATGGAAGGCAAAGCCGTTCTGTTCAAGAAGTTTGCAAATATCGATTGTATCGACATCGAGATCGATGAAAAGGACCCTGAAAAACTGATCGAGATTATTGCCTCGCTGGAGCCAAGCTTCGGCGGCATCAATCTGGAAGATATCAAGGCCCCTGAATGTTTTGAAATCGAGCGCCGCCTGCGCGAGCGTATGAATATCCCTGTCTTCCATGATGACCAGCACGGCACGGCGATTATTGTAGGGGCGGCCCTTATCAACTGGCTGCATATCTCCAAACGTAAAATTACCGATATCAAGCTGGTAACCAGCGGTGCAGGCGCTGCAGCCCTTGCCTGCCTAAACATCCTTGTAAATTTGGGCCTGCCCAAGGACAATATTATTGTCACCGACCGTCAGGGAGTTGTCTATAAAGGCCGCACAGACGGTATGGACCCCGACAAAGCCCAGTATGCCGTTGAAACAAATGCCCGTTCACTGGAAGATGCTATCGAAGACGCCGATGTTTTTCTGGGTCTGTCTGCCGCAGGCGTGCTGAAGAAAGATATGGCCAAAAAGATGGCTAAAGCCCCGCTTATTCTGGCGCTGGCTAACCCGACACCGGAAATCCTGCCCGAGGAAGTGCGCGAAGTAAAGCCGGACGCCGTTGTTTGCACGGGCCGTTCGGATTACAACAATCAGGTCAATAACGTCCTGTGCTTCCCCTTCATCTTCCGTGGTGCACTTGATGTCGGTGCCACAGCCATCAATGAAGAAATGAAAATTGCCTGCGTCCATGCGATTGCCAATCTGGCCCGCAAGGAAATCAGCCCTGAAGTGGCAGCCGTTTATGGCGAAGAACAACTGGTCTTTGGTCTTGATTATATGATCCCTAAACCATTCGACCCCCGATTGATCGTGGAAATTCCTATGGAAGTGGCAAAAGTAGCGATGGAAACAGGCGTTGCCACAAGACCTATTACAGACTGGAATGCCTATCGCGAGAAACTGCAATCCTATACCTACCGCACCAGCATGGCGATGCGCCCGCTTTTTGCCCGTGCCAAAGCCGATCCCAAGCGGGTAGTTTATACGGAAGGCGAGGAAGAAAAAATCTTGCGCGCCATTCAGGTCGTTGTTGATGATGGCCTTGCCAAACCTATCCTGATCGGTCGCCGCAACGTCGTGGAAACACGCATCAAACGCCTGCATTTGCGCTTGGCCGAAGGTAAAGATTTTGAATTGATCGATCCCGAGAGCGATCCCCGTTACCGTGATTACTGGAATGCCTACCACAAGAAAATGGAACGCCGCGGTGTAACACCGGCGGTGGCCCGTACAACATTACGCACCAATACATCTGTCATTGGTGCGCTGATGGTTGAAAAAGGTTATGCCGACGCCATGGTTTGCGGCACGATCGGCACTTACCGCGATCACCTGAAGGCCGTTACCGATATTATCGGCCTGAAGCCCGGTGTTGAAACAGCGGCTGCCTTGAGCGTCCTGATCATGAACAAGGGCACCTATTTCATTTGCGATACACACGTAAATCCGGAGCCCAGCATCGCCCAGATCAGCGAGATGACATTAATGGCAGCTCAAACCGTGCAGCGTTTCGGTATCAAACCAAAAATTGCCATGCTTTCGCATTCGAACTTCGGCACGCACGACAATGAAAGCGCCTTCAAGATGCGGGCGGCGCTGGCCGATCTGCGTCAAAGGGCACCGGACATCGAAATTGATGGTGAAATGCATGCTGACGCCGCATTAAGTCCGATGATACGGGAAGTGATTATGCCTAACTCGACCCTGAGCGGTGAAGCCAACATCTTTATTATGCCCAATGTTGATGCAGCCAATATCACCTTCAACATGGTCAAGATCCTCGGCGATGCTATCGCGATTGGTCCCCTGCTACTGGGCGTTGAGAAACCGGCACATATCGTTTCGACATCGATTACCCCCCGTGGTATAGTCAATGTCACAGCCGTTGCCTCGGTTGAAGCCCAGATCTATCAAGCCGAACACCCCACTGAGCAGACCAAACAAACCGTCATGAACGTTTAACGGGAAACGAAACTTGACTGCGTACGACGATGAAAAGGAAAAGAGGGAAAATGATCCCCCTCCCGAAACCGACTCGGAAGAGTTGGAGTCGCCGTATGTCTTGAGCGATGATGAAATTGTCGAAATCGTCGAAGCCCTGCATAGCGGCTATGATGATGAAGTCGTTACCCGCATCAGTGATCTTTCGGAACGTGATGCTGCCGACCTGCTGGAAAAGGTCAGTGAAGAAGAACGCACCCTTTTGCTGTCGCAATATGCCCACGCGTTTAAACCGGAAACCTATTCCGAGCTTGATCCCGATCTGCAGAACCAGATGCTTTCGCGTATGCCGCCAAAATATGTGGCCGCGATCATTATGGAGCTGGATAGCGATGATGCGCTCAACCTGATCGACAATCTGGATGAAGACGTCCAGAAGGCCGTCATTCACAATCTTTCGGCCAGCACACGGATTGCTCTTGTGGAAGGTTTGAACTATCCCGAATATTCCGCTGGCCGTCTGATGCAGCGTGAATATGTCGCGATCCCGCAATTCTGGACCGTCGGCAAGACAATTGATTATTTGCGCGCCGCCGGTGACGAGCTGCCAGATTATTTCTACGACCTGTTCGTTGTTACCCCAACCTACAAGGTTGTAGGGGAAATCCCTTTAAGCCGGATTATCCGCGCCCGCCGTTCCGAGAAAATCGACAACCTGAAACTGGAAGACTCGCACCCTGTGCCGGCTGCCATGAATCAGGAAGAAGTCGCGCAGATGTTTATGCGCGAAGATATTACCTCTGCCCCCGTGGTCGATGAAGAAGACCGTCTGATCGGCATGATCACGATTGATGACGTCGTCGACGTTATTGATGAAGAAGCGCAAGAAGATATGTTGCGCATGAGCGGGGTTGAGCAAAGCGATTTGTACCGCGCAGTGATGTCAACGGCCTCTTCCCGCTTCCGCTGGCTGTTCATCAATCTTTTTACCGCGCTGATGGCGGCCTTCGTTATTTCCCTGTTCTCGGACACCATCCAGCAGATTGTAGCTCTGGCTGTTCTGATGCCGATTGTCGCCGGAATGGGTGGGAATGCGGGTACGCAAGCTTTGGCCGTTGCCGTGCGCTCGCTCGCAACCAATGAACTCTCCCGCGTCAATGAACGCCGCGTTGTTTTAAAAGAAATTGCCGTGGGCGCCGTGAATGGCATCATCTTTGCCAGTCTGATTGGGGCAACCGCCGGTCTTTGGTTCCAAAACCCGATGCTGGGATGCGTGATCGGCGCGGCCATGATTATCAACCTGATTACAGCAGGCTTGTTTGGCTCCCTGATTCCGATTGTTCTCGACCGTCTCGGGGCCGACCCCGCCGTTGCCTCTTCAGTTTTTCTGACGACTATGACCGATATTATAGGCTTTTTCGCCTTTTTGGGGTTGGCGACGATCTTTTTAATCTAAATACTTGCCATAGTCGCGAGAAGCCTTTATCAGTTAAAGGCAATTAACCCGCTGAAAAAACTGAAAAAATTAGGTAATTACGCGTTACACCCCATGTCAGCCTCGAAACTTGTCAGACCTGCAATCGATTATAAGGACAGTTTTCTGACGGCCCTTGCAGAATACCATGAAGAAGGCCGCTATCTGTATCAGGACATCCCCCATTTAAAAGAAGATTTCCCTGCTTTTCTTGAAGCACTGCGCGCCGAGCGTGGTTATCCGCACCAACCCTATCAGGATTGGGTAGAACCCGTCCCTGAAACAATTCTATGGCTGGTCAAGGATGATGAGTATCTCGGCTCTGTCGATATACGTCACCGCCTGAACTGGCACCTCGAAAAATGGGGTGGCCATTTGCATTTTATCGTGCGCCCGTCCCTGCGCGGCAAAGGCTTTGGCAAGAAGATATTGTTGAAAGCCCTGCCCTTTGCCAATTATCTGGGTATAGAACGCGCCCTTATAACTGTTGATCCTGCAAATGACTCTGCCCGACGGGTAGTTGAATCCTGTGGCGGGGTCTTTGAGGACGAAACACCGGAAACCGAGCAGTTCCCTGCCCGCCGCCGCTACTGGATTGATTGTTCATGAGGAAAAGGCCTATAAGGGCCTCAGAATCTTCATGAAAAAGCCTTCGGTAAAAAGTAGAAATCCGTTACCTTATTGCCTATAAACGGTGACGTTGTTTTTCTGGAAATATCGATTATCTATGACCGCACGTAAAAAATCATCCGGCAAGGCTGCCAAAGCCAAGAAAAGCCGCACGTCCAAAAAGAAAGAAGCACCGCTTCTACTGAAACTTGCCAAGTTTACTCTGGTGGCTGGCCTATGGTCTATGCTCGCTGTGGGCTTGATTGTGGCATGGTACGCCGCCGAACTGCCCGGTATTATCGATGATCCCCATTTCGAACGTAAATATGCGGTGACCGTTCATGCCTATGACGGCAGCGAAGTTGCCCGTTATGGTGAGCTAAAGGGTGTCAGCGTTGACGTAAAAGATCTTCCTCCTCATTTGATACAAGCCGTCCTTGCGATCGAAGATCGCCGTTTCTATCAACATTTTGGTCTTGATCCGATCGGTATTGCGCGCGCCCTTGTACGCAACATCACCACAGGAACACGTCAAGGTGGTTCAACAATTACACAACAACTTGCCAAGAATTTGTTTCTGACACCGGAACAAAAGATTAAACGTAAAATTCAGGAAGCCATTCTGGCCATGTGGCTGGAACACAAATTGACCAAGGATGAAATCCTGAGCGCCTACCTGAACCGTGTCTATCTGGGTTCAGGCGCTTACGGGATCGAGGCTGCGTCCAAAGTCTATTTCGGCAAATCATCCAGACAACTGACCCTTAAAGAGTCAGCCATGATCGCGGGCCTGTTGAAAGCCCCGTCCCGCTATTCGCCGCAAGCAAACCCGATGCGCTCTGCCGAGAGGGCTAAAGTTGTTCTTGCTGCCATGCAGGATGCAGGTTACATCACCGCGCAGGAAGCAGAAGCTGGCAAATCAAGCCTGAGTGATGAGGAACGCCCGGTCGAAGGTGACAATGAACGTTATTATTCCGATTGGGTCGTCAGCGATCTGAACAGCCTGACAGGCGAACTCCCCAGTGACATGATCGTGGAAACGACCATGATACCGGAAATCCAGAAATCCGCCGAAGCTGCCATCCAGCGTGTTCTTGACGAATCAGGCGAAGCCAAACACGCCTCGCAAGCCGCCGTTGTCGTCATGGATACAGATGGTGCCGTTCTGGCGCTGGTAGGCGGACGTGATTATAAAGCCAACCAGTTTAACCGCGCGACAGATGCCTTACGTCCTCCGGGATCATCCTTCAAGCCTATTGTTTATCTGACGGCTCTTGAACAGGGCATGCGTCCATCGGATATGGTGATGGATGAACCTGTTAAATATGGCCGCTACAAGCCCACCAACTTCAAGAATAAATATTACGGCGAAATCCCGCTTGAGTTTGCACTGGCACAATCGCTCAATACCATTTCTGTGCAACTGGCCTATAATGCGGGTGTTGGCTCGGTGATTGATACAGCCCGCAAACTCGGTGTTAAAAGCCATCTGGAGCGCGATCTGTCGATTGCCCTCGGCAGTAGTGGCGTGCCGGTCATCGAGATGGCAACAGCCTATGCCTCCATCGCGCGGGGCGGTTACGTTGTCGTGCCTTACGGTATTATCCGTATCAAGGATGCCCAGGGCCGTCTGGTTTATGAACGCGCTCCGTTTGCTTCAGAGCGTCGTGTCGTCAGCGAGCAATCCATCGCCAATCTGATTTACATGATGGAAGGTGTCGTGCAGGTCGGCACAGGCGTAGGCGCCGCCATCCCCGGTTACCGTATTGCCGGTAAAACAGGAACATCGCAGGATTTCCGTGATGCATGGTTTATCGGTTTTTCCGGCAATCTGGTTTGCGCGGTTTGGGTCGGCAATGATGATAACTCGTCCATGAAGGCTGTGACAGGCGGGTCCCTCCCCGCAGCTATCTGGCGTGAAACCATGACCACCGCTCTGCGCGTGGCCGAACAACGCAACAGTCTTCAACCGATGTACAACAATGCCCATGGTGAACGCGGTGATCTGAATAATCTGATCAACCGTTTGCTGTCGCAACCCGCGACCAATCAATAATTTATTATGCCTTTCAAAAGAAAAAGGGACGGCTCTTTAAGCCATCCCCCTAGTCGAGATCACACCCTTATATCGCTTTTGCCGTTTATGCCCTTACATACATGTTTTCGTTGAAGACGGCGTAATGGGCACGGGCGGCTGTTGCAAACCTGTTTTCACCGATGTGATCCCAATGCTCCTTCAGCGCCAATACGGATGCGGGTGGGACGCTTCCGCCTGACCAGTCACGGCGCTGCACGCACTTATCAACGAAATCAAGGAAGGATACCGGAAAAGCCTTGCGCGGGGCACGCAATCCCAGATCAACCAATGTCTTCGCAACCAGAGCATCACCATGGTCCATGATATCTGCCGTAAACTGGATGGCGGAAAGGATTTTAATTTCCATCCGGCTGTTCGGCACATGGCGCAGGTGACGCATAAACCTTGCATAGACCTCCATTTCAAAGCGCATGTCTTCTGCCATGGATGGTGGCAAGGGCAATCTGATTTGTTCTTTGTTATAAATAAACTCGCTGTAATCGCCACTCAGGCTTTCTACCCAGTATCTGTCAAAATGGTCGCGTTTCATGTGATCCTCCTGTGTCTGAAAACACTCTGCTCAGTGTCTTTGGACTGTTACGGCTCTTCTTCGGCCTTTGTTCAACTCTATGCCTCCAGATTGTCGTTAAAGCCTTAAGGGAATCTTAAAAAACAGGCGACTTTCCGGAATCACCCCATAGAACTTGTGGATAATCCTTCAAAGCAGCGGATACTGATTAAAAAGCTCTATTGACGATACCGTTGCCAAAGTCTTGGACTAGAATCGATTCGAAGATTCTGGAATATCTTATGCAGGAAAGCCGCTAAACACGCGGAGAAACAGCATTTGGTCGCTGTTGTCTGGTTGATTGCACATAGGCTTTTTGTGCTTCAGCAAGCCATTGCGGCAAAGCCGTACGGAAAGACGCCAGCTGGCGTTTCCATTTTTTATCATGAATAGGTAGTGCCAAATCATGAGCTTCGGAATGGCGCAGTATATCCCTGATGGCTTTGCGTTCTGCCTCTGCCTGACAATCATTAAAACGGGTCCGCAGCATATCGGCGATAACTAGCGTGTCGGGTAACCCTTGCTCATGGGCTTGTGGCCCCAACATTTCATGTTGCCAGTAGTGCAGCCCCAGCCATCCCCCTTCCACCGGAAGGACATTGATAACCTCGTGCCCCTGATCCTTCAGAAGTTTGTGAAGGCTATCCTTATAGTAGAGTCCTTCCTCATGATCACCCATCACATGGGCTGACCCCGCCAGCTGAATATATATATCGGCATTCATATCCGAAAGATGGCGGTTTATATTCCCGGCCATAAACCTGTTGCGCAATTTCATGCCCAACGCATCAGCGCAGAAAATATTTTCCTGCCGGAGATCAACACCAGCTTCATCCATCGCAAATGCCGCCGTTATCGCATCATCGGTATTCAGACATGGGCTGAGCATATTGTCCTGTGACTTATATGTTATTGCCACATCATTAAAACGCAAGGACACATCGCGGACACCGATCATATTCAGCAAAAATTCTTTTGTGAGCGGTGCTTCGACCAAGGGATTGTCATCTACATAGGCGCTCACCAGCCGCAAAGATTCCAGTCGTCTGTCAAAATAGGGCTGCACAGCCGCAGGCAAAGCCTTGACGCCCATCTCCCGCATCTTGATCGCCATGAAATCGTGGGGCAACTCTACACCGACGGCCAAGCCCCCCTCGGCAAGTTGCCTGTCATGAAGTTGGGCAATCAATTGTGCCTGTAACATACGATGACTGCTGATAGTGTGGGTTTCCCCCATCAGGACGATCAGTTTTTGTCCTTCACGCAGATTTTGGCTGACCGCTTCGATACGCGCCATAATCCCCTGCACTGCGGGGCACAGATCACAAGGATTCTGATAACAGGCAATGAAGCCCGCCGCCTCTCTATCAAAATAGCGGGCAGCCTCTTCATCCTGTAAGGATCTGATAAAATTGACGCTTTTTTCCATGACCTTGGAGACTGTCACAGATTACGGAAAATTACAAGAAATTCCAGCCTAACGGGGAACAGCCGCCCGCGCCAAGGCATCAGCCCGTTCATTCTCGGGGTGACCGTCATGACCGCGGACCCAGTGCATCCGCACGTCATGCTTGGCGAGCAAGGCATCAAGCTCCTGCCAGAGATCCTGATTTTTTATACGGTCGGGCCAGCCCTTTTTCTTCCAGCCCGCCATCCATTCGGTGACACCTTTTTGGACATACTGGCTGTCGGTATAAAGTTCCACACGGCAGGAACGCGACAGCGCTTCCAGCCCGCGAATGACCGCCAACAATTCCATCCGGTTATTGGTGGTATCCTTTTCCCCGCCCGAGAGTTCTTTTTCATGCCCGTTATAGCGCATGATCGTTCCCCATCCGCCGGGACCAGGGTTCCCGCTACAGGCGCCATCAGTATACATCTCGACTATTTTTCTATCCGTCATAACGGTATGTTCCCGCTCTGGTGAAATTTCAAACGCGCCAGATAGGCCAAAGGATCATGCGGCTTCACAAAACTGGCCGGATCATGGAATACCCAATCATGCAGGCGTGTCATCAAAAACCTGATGCTCGCCCCGCGCAACAGTACCGGCAGCGCGGCCCGCTCGCCCCCTGATAAAGGTCTTAATTCCTGATAACCACGCATCAGGCCTTCATACATTGTAGGCTTGAATGCATATGATTCATCAAAGCACCACGCATTGATCACAATCGCAAGATCATAAGCCAGATAATCTGTAGCCGAGAAATAGAAATCAATCACCGCGCTCAGGCGGTCATCCTGAAAGAACACATTATCGGGAAAGATATCCAGATGAACCGCCCCTGCCGGTAAATTATGCGGCCAACGATCTGCAAGCCATGACAGTTCCTCATCAATCACCGATGCCAGACCGGAAACAACTTCACCGGCACGATCACGTGTCTTGTCAGCAAGTTTTTGCCACCCCGCAAGGGACAGCGGATTTTCACGCTGACCTTTGAAATCGGCAACGGCCTTATGCATGCGGGCTGTGATCTGGCCCACTTCATATGCATGATGATCCTGCAAAGCCGATACAGGCAATGATTTACCCGACAGGAAAGGAAACAGGGCTGCCTTGCGACCGCTAACATCTGTCTGCCTTTGCGAGGCACAATTGGTCAACGGCCCCGGGCAAGATATGCCCTTTTGCACCAGATGATCGGTATAGGCAAAGAAGAACGGCAGGTCAGCAACGTTGGTTCGGCTTTCAAAAAGGGTCAGAATATATTGCCCTTGTGTGGTACTAACCTTAAAATTTGTATTTTCCACACCCTCCAGAATACCCTCGTGCCCCTGATAATCACCCACGTCATAAAGGGCGAGAACAGCCTGCATTTGCGAAGAATCCAAGGGGGTAAAAACAGCCATGAAGGCATTAGAAAAGACGCCACCCCGCCGGTCAAGGGTTATAAGTAAAATATAGTCACCTTTCTTTACCGCGCAGGCTGTGGCAATATGCTGCCCATGTTTGGAATCGAGACATTTTTGGAGTGGATGGAACTGGCGAGCTATATCGCGACGGTCTTTGGTATTCCTTTGGCTATCGTCATATTTATCCATCAGGAACGTAAAGAACGCCGTATCGAACAGCAGGAAATTTACGACAAGCTGATGGCGCATTATACGGAGATTCAGGACAAGCTCTTTAACTTTCCCGAGCTTGATATGCACAACGAACCTCTGTACGACCCCGAAGATGCCCGCCGCCAATATATTCTCTACGAGATGGTTGTATCCCTGTTCGAGAGAAGCTTCATCCTTTTGCATGGGGAACAGGATCCGGAATATCGCCGTATGTGGAACTCCTGGCTTGACTATATCTATGACTGGTTGAGCAAACCCAACTTCCAAAAAGCCTTGCCGGAACTGATGGACGGCGAAGACCCCGACTTTGTCGCCTATATGGCAAAAATTTCAGGGCAAGAGCTCAAGAACCTACGCAACTAGAACACCCGGTACTTTAAAAATCGTGTTTTCTTCAGTGATACTCACCTCTTCCACCACGACATCAAAACGTTCACGGGCGGCATTGACAACTTCCTCGATCAGGACTTCCGGTGCTGAAGCGCCTGCGGTCAGCCCCAATACATCAACACCTGCAAACCAGTTCCAATCAATATCGGAAGCCCTTTGCACCAACATGGCCTTGGGGCAACCGTGATTTTTGGCAACTTCGACAAGACGGTTGGAATTCGATGAATTCGGCGCGCCGATCACCAGCATCGCGCGGCATGATTGGGCAATCGCCTTGACCGCTGCCTGACGATTGGTCGTGGCATAGCAGATATCTTCTTTATGAGGCCCCTGTATCAACGGGAATTTATTTTTGAGCGCATCCACAATCGCCGCCGTATCGTCAACCGACAAAGTTGTCTGCGTGCAATAGGCAAGCTTTTCTTCTTGTGGCAGATCAAGAGCAGCAACATCTTCTATACTCTCGATCAGGATCACAGCTCCTGCCGGCAATTGTCCCATCGTGCCGATCACTTCGGGATGTCCCTTATGACCGATCAGGATGATCTTGCACCCATTCTTGAAATGGCGTTCGGCTTCGCGATGAACCTTGCTCACCAAGGGGCATGTTGCATCAATAAAAAACATTTCGCGCTTTTGCGCGTCCTCCGGCACGGATTTGGGAACACCATGCGCCGAGAAAACAACCGGACGCCCATCATTGGGAATTTCATCCAATTCCTCGACAAAAACAGCCCCCTTCTGGCGCAAATTTTCAACGACATAGCGGTTATGGACGATTTCGTGACGGACATAGACCGGCGCACCGAATTTGGTCAGCGCCATTTCGACAATCTGGATGGCGCGGTCAACACCGGCACAAAAACCGCGCGGCGCAGCCAGCAAGATCTTAAGATTTTGTTTTTCCATAGCACCTATATAGCCAATCCCCCTGCAAAATACCAGTGCCTAGCCTGTGAAATCCCGTGACTGGCGGTGATTGTACCTCTTGCGCCCCCCACGGGGCTATTTTATGGTCTTTCCGTAGATTTCAAGGCTTCATCATCAGGGGGTAAGTCGCCAAATGTTCCGTAAGTTTCAATACACAGCTCTGGTTTCCGTTGCCCTTCTCAGCCTGACCGGTTGCGAAACGATGACTGATGTCAAAAACAGGTTGGCCTCGATTGATCTGCCGTCCTTTTCTTCTGATCCGGAAATTGCCTCTGCCGAAGGTGCCGTCATGGCTTCCGCCGAAGGATGTCCTCAGGTTGCCGTCGTAGAGGACCTGAAAACCTTGAGCCAGTTTGAAACACCAGCGACACCATCACCCGATACAAATATTTCCAGCCTGTCAATTACAGGTATGACCGCCAATTGTTCCAAAACGAAAAGTACAGTGGCCGTTGATATCGGCCTGCGCTTTGACGGCAAGCTAGGTCCCAAAGCCATAGCCTGGAATCAGGACAGCCACAGCTTTGCCTATCCTTACTTTGTGGCCGTGACCACCCCAAGCGGCGAAATTCTTTCCAAGGAAGTTTTTGCAGCCACCGTTCGTTATGAAGATGGCGAACAAAGCCTGACGCAAGAAGAAACCATGAAGCAGGTCATCCCCTTGCGTGACGACGCCGATGCTGCGGGTTATGAAATCCTGATTGGCTTCCAGCTTACAGATGATGAACTGAATTATAACCGCGAAATGGCCTCTCAAGCACTTTCCGCACCTGTATCTCTGGAGGCCCCTGCATCAGAACCAGAACCCGCCATGGCTGCATCTTCAACAGATAAGACCAGCATGACATCACAATCCCCTGCCGTAGAAGACATGGCCGCACGCCAGCCTGATGTTGCGGAAGAGCAGCCGCTTCCTAATAATGCTGCGATCGAGCCTTCGGCCGGCAATCTTCCTGCCTCTGCCGAAACCGTGACAGAGGCCGTTACTGACGCTCCGGCAGAATCCGAAACAATGGTAGAAGAACCGACCTCAGCGCCAGCTATCGCCACGACCCCCATGGCACCACAACAGCAGGTCATCCGCATCAAAGCGGATGGTTCTGTTGAAACTGCCAACTGACGCCATTAAGAGAGATTGTTCTTATTCGACCTTTTCCCATGCAATCGGGTCACGGCCCTTTTGCACGAGATAGTCATTGGCCTTCTTGAAGTGGCCGCAGCCCATAAATCCCCGATGTGCCGATAGAGGAGAAGGATGTGGCGCCGCCAGAACCAGATGACGGTTGCGATCGATAAACGCGCCCTTCTTCTGGGCATAGGAGCCCCAGAGCATAAAGACGACATGATCATGGTGGTCATTCACCGCACGGATGACAGCATCGGTAAAAGTTTCCCAACCTTTATTCTGATGCGACCCCGCCATAGATTCACGCACTGTCAACGTGGCATTCAGCAATAACACACCCTGGCGCGCCCAGTTGGTGAGATCACCACAACGCGGCATGGTGATTTTATATTCAGCGGATATTTCTTTATAAATATTTTGCAGGCTGGGTGGCAGCGGGACTCCTTTTCTTACAGAAAAAGACAGGCCATGAGCCTGCCCCGGCCCGTGATAAGGGTCCTGCCCCAGAATAACAACCCGCACATCGGCAAAGGGGGTTGTATTCATGGCATTGAAAATTTCATTACCCTTGGGATAAACAATCTGTCCTGACTCTTTCTCAGCTTTCAAAAAATCCCGCAGCGTAGCCATATAACCCTTATCGAATTCAGAACCGATCTGTTCGAGCCAACCCGCTTCAAGTTTCACCTGTGCTTGCTGTGACATGATTATATTCCCGCCGCAATTCTGGTTTTGATATTTTTGAAAAGATTAGATGCCTTGCGCCGTGCCGTATAAAGGGCAACCCCTGCCCCCGAACGCAAAGATACGCTCTCCCCGCGTCCGTGGATGACCGCCCGCGTTTCCATGATCCCAAAATAAACATGATAGGGGGTTGTTCCCGGCATATAATCGGTTGCGGGTGATAAATCGCGATTGAGCCATTCCACCCAGAACCCGCGTTCCTGCATATAATTATTTCTGAAGACATTAACCATGTCTTTCATACGCGCCTTGATAGCATCACGGTCCGGTGCGGAATCAATCATCAGAGCGTTGGCTTTCAAAGCTTCGGCAAAGGGCCAGATACGTTTGGTATCGGTCAGGACGGTCCCCGTTGGCGACAACACATCAAATATACCGCCATAAACCCTATCCCAGCCATAATGATTGGCCCAATCCAGCAAGGAAAAACACAAATCATTATGGCGATCAGGCTGCCCGCGCAAAGCCGCATGCTTCTTTAGGAGCCAGACCCATTCGAAGTAATGGCCCGGCTCAACCCTGTCGCCCGTTTCGGGATGGGGTTTCAGATCATCTGTAAAAAACTCGCAAAGCTGTTGGCGCTCAGGAATATAAAAATAATCGATAAATAATTTCACCAATTCATCAGACGTCTGTGCATAAGAATCTTCGCACCACGTTTCTTCGGCGAACAAACAGGCCTCAAGCAAATGCATGTGTGGATTCTGACGTCTGGTGCGCGGGATCACTTGCAGATTTTCATCCAAGGCTTCGGCATAACCCGCGAGAGGTGCCATCGAAAATTTTTCACGGATAAAAGAAAGTGTCTGACGTGCATAGTCACGGGCACGTTCATCATGTGTGGCACGGTAATAATGTGAAAAACCGAAGATAACGAAAGTCAGTGAGTACAAGTCATAGGTATTATCGGCAGGCTTGCCATCGTCACCCAGACTGAACCGCCAGCCGCCGGTGGCGCTGATATGATAATCCTTGATGATGGTTTCAAAAATTTCACGCAGTGCCGGTTTGAAATGACAAACATCCTGCCCTGCGGCATGACTGTATATCGATAGCTGGCGACATTGGGTCAGCAACCGGCGATTACCCACGAAGCGGGGTTTAAATCCCTTGCCCAGACGTTCATAAAAGCCACCTGTTGCCGGATCGGGGAACGCTTCATACCATTTCGGAACCCAGCGCTGAAGAAGGCGCTGCGCCAGATATTCAACATTTGTGTGCGTACTATGGTTCATTTAGTATAAGGCCATCATGAGTCTTCTAACCATATATATAGCCCGTGAGGGCCTGAAACACCAGACCGGCGCCGGACATCCCGAATGTCCGGAAAGACTGGCAGCCCTGCTTTCCCTCTTTGAAAAGAGCCCTTTTATTGCCCTTCCCCGGATTGAGGCCCAGGAGGCGGAGATGAAGTGGGTCAAGCGTGTGCATGATCCGCGTTATCTTGATCAACTGGAAATGGCCATTCCGGATTACGGACATCAGGCCTTGGATCAGGACACGGTCCTCTCGCCTTTCTCATGGCAAGCGGCTCTTGCGGCGGCTGGTGCTGTCTGTCAGGCGGTCGATGATGTTATCGCCGGTAAGACGACAAGAGCTTTCTGTGCACTCCGCCCGCCGGGCCATCATGCCTTCCCCGATCATGCCGAAGGCTTTTGCCTTTTAAATAATATCATGATTGGCGCCCGCCATGCGCAGGCCAATGGTTTAGGCCGGATTGCGATTGTCGATTTTGACGTCCATCACGGTAATGGCAGCGACGCGATTGCCCGCCAACATGACCATATATTCTATGCCTCGACCCATCAGGCCCATATCTATCCACATAGCGGCGACCCTGCCCAAAACATCACGGGCCGGATTATGAACCTGACCATGGAGGCCGGTGAAGGATCATCGGTATTCAGGCGACACTACGAACAGGATATCCTGCCTGCGGTTAAATCCTTTAACCCTGATCTTCTGATGATTTCAGCAGGTTTTGATGCCCACAAGAATGACCCTCTGGCACAAATCAATCTGGAAACAACCGATTTTGGATGGGTTACGGCAGAATTGATGAAAATCGCCCACGAATGCTGTCAGGGCCGTATCGTATCCGTGCTTGAGGGCGGCTATGATCTGGCCGCCCTGAGCGATAGTGTGGGATCACATTTAAAAAATCTTATGATATAACAAATACTTAATGTCTTGTTGCTGTCGTGGACAGGCGGCGCAGGCGCGGACGATTGCTCAAAATCCGGCTGACCTCACGTTCATGTAGACGACCGCGGGCACGTTCTACACGGCTTACAAACATATCTGTGTTTTTAACTAAAGCGTCTTCATGATTTTGATTTTGGTTGCTCATGGCTAAACCTCCCGTTTTTATAGTCATAATTCCTACTCAAATTGTACCCTGAATCCCTCCTTCTCCGCTTTGCAAAGTCCGAAATGCTGGATTCTCAAGGATGCATGGCTCTTTTGCTGTGCAACAAGGCGAGATAACCGCCTGAAAGGCTTGAGATTACGCAATTTTTGCCATACAGTGCAGCGGTTTAACAGAACATACACATCAGGGGTGACCATGGCTAAAGCACAAGCCGCACTTGAATCACTGAGCTTCGAAACAGCCCTTTCCGAGCTGGAAACGATTGTGCGTGATCTGGAAGCCGGCAAGACCAGCCTTGAAGAGTCAATCGATGCCTATGAACGCGGCGTGGCCTTGCGTAATCATTGCGAGCAAAAACTGCGAGATGCACAGGCAAAAATTGAAAAAATCACCGTGAACACGGACGGCTCTATATCCGTGAAACCGTTCGAAAATCAGGAGTAAGCGTAAATGGCCCCTTCATCACGTGAAGCCAGTATCAGTCTGCAGGAGCAGCTCGATCAAACCGTTGAGGCCCTCAACAAAACCATTACACGCCTGCTGCCTGAAACAGATCTTCCGGAAGCGCCGCTGTTTGAAGCCATGCGCTATGGCACACTGAATGGCGGTAAGCGTCTGCGCCCGTTTTTGGTGATACAGGCCGCCAAGCTGTTCAATGTCGATCCCAAGCGTTCACGCCGTGTGGCAGCTGCGCTCGAATTCATCCATTGCTATTCGCTGATCCATGATGATTTGCCAGCAATGGATAATGCCGATACACGCCGTGGCAAACCATCAACCCACAAGGCTTTTGATGAGGCGACAGCCATTCTGGCAGGCGATGCCCTGCTGGCGCTGGCTTTTGAAGTTGTAGCCGATTCAGAAACACATGAAGATCCACGTGTGCGTGTAGATCTGGTAACAGCCATGGCACAAGCTGCTGGTGGCCACGGCTTGTGTGGCGGCCAGATGCTTGATTTGATCGGCGAGAAGGAATCTTTTGACCTCGGCACCATCAGCCGTCTGCAACGCATGAAAACCGGCAAGCTGATGTCATTTGCGTGCGAAGCAGGGGCCATCCTTGGCAAGGCGGGCGAGCCACAGCGCAAAGCCCTTCTGAACTACGCCAATGATCTGGGACTGGCCTTTCAGGTGACAGACGACATTCTTGACGTTGAATCAAACGTTACCGTTCTGGGTAAAGACACGGGCAAGGATTCACAGGCCGGGAAATCGACCTTCGTATCAACCATGGGTAAAGAACAAGCCCGCGCCCGCGCGGAAATGCTGGTCCAGCAAGCCAAGCGCCATCTGGCTATTTTTGAAGGACGGGCGGAAATTCTGGAAGATTTGGCAGACTACGTGCTAAAACGCCGTACCTGACCCATAGAGGATAAATAAATGAATAAACCCCAGTCAGCACCAGAAACCCAATCTGGTCGTAACAGTCTATTGCTGGATGATATCCGGACCCCTGCTGACATGCGGTCCTTTTCCGATGAACAACTTCGCGCGCTTGCCGATGAAGTGCGCCAGCAAACTATCGACGCCGTATCAAAAACAGGCGGCCATTTGGGCGCTGGCCTGGGTGTCGTCGAACTGACGGTTGCTATTCATTCTGTATTTAACACGCCGGATGACAGACTGATCTGGGACGTCGGCCATCAATGCTATCCGCATAAAATTTTGACAGGCCGCCGTGACCGCATTACCACCTTGCGTCAAGGTGGTGGCTTATCCGGCTTCACAAAACGTTCTGAATCAGAATTCGATCCTTTCGGTGCCGCCCATAGCAGCACATCCATTTCTGCTGGCTTGGGCATGGCGATTGCCCGCGACTTGGACGGTAAAGACAGTCATGTCATCTGCGTTATCGGTGATGGCTCCATGAGCGCCGGTATGGCATACGAAGCGATGAACAATGCCGGTGCCAGCAAAAGCCGTATGCTCGTCATCCTGAACGACAACGAAATGTCGATTGATCGTCCGGTTGGCGCTTTAAGCAAATATCTGACGCGCCTTGTATCATCACGCACTTATATCGGTGCACGTGAAGCCGGCAAGAAAGTTGTCGATATGTTTCCGCCCCCGCTACGCCATGCTGTCAAACGCGCAGAAGAAACCGCCCGTATGGCGATGGGTACTGGGACGATGTTCGAAGAGCTGGGCTTTTATTATATCGGCCCGATTGATGGTCATAACATGGACCATCTTTTGCCCGTCCTTCGTAACATCAGGGATAGCGAACATAACGGCCCTGTTCTGCTGCACGTCATGACCAAAAAGGGAAAGGGATATGCCCCTGCCGAAACATCAGCCGATAAAATGCATGGCGTGGTCAAATTTGACGTGGTGACGGGTAGCCAGTTCAAACCCAAATCATCCATCCCGACATACACCAAAGTTTTTGCCCAGAGCCTGATCACCGAAGCCAAGAAAGATTCCAAAATCGTGGCTGTAACAGCCGCTATGCCTTCGGGTACAGGGCTGGATCAATTCGGTTATGAATTCCCCGAACGTATGATGGATGTCGGGATCGCCGAACAACACGCCGTGACCTTTGCCGCCGGCATGGCAACAGAAGGATACAAGCCGTTTTGTGCAATTTATTCAACATTCCTGCAACGTGCCTATGATCAGGTTGTCCACGACGTATGTATCCAGAATTTGCCGGTACGCTTTGCGATTGACCGCGCCGGTCTGGTCGGCGCCGATGGCGCTACGCACGCCGGTGCATTTGATACCGCCTATCTCGGCTGCCTGCCCAACATGGTTTTGATGGCAGCTGCCGATGAAGTCGAATTAACGCACATGGTGGCAACGGCGGCCGCCTATAATGACGGGCCAATTGCCTTCCGCTATCCACGTGGCGAAGGCTGGGGCCTTGAAATGCCCGCCGAAGGCTCTGTTCTGCCCATCGGTAAGGGACGCATCCTTTGTGAGGGCAAAGACATTGCCCTGCTCTCCTATGGCACGCGCCTGCAGGAAACATTAAAGGCCGCAGATATTCTCAAAAACAAAGGTTACAGCGTCAGTGTTGCCGATGCCCGCTTTGCCAAACCTCTTGATGAAAAATTGATCGATAAACTCGCCGAAAACCACAAAGCCCTTATTACCATCGAGGAAGGCTCCCGTGGCGGTTTCGGCAGCTTCGTCCTTGAATATTTGAATTGCTCAGGACAACTGGATAACGGCAAACTGAAATTCCGTACAATGACCCTGCCCGATATTTTTCAGGATCAGGACACACCAGAAAGACAATATCAGGAAGCCTGTTTACAAGCGGATAATATTGTGGCTCTTGCCCTCGGATTGCTCTGATGTCATTACCAGCGCCCAGTATTGTGCTTTTTGATATGGACGGCACAACCGTACGCCACCTCCATCCAAAGCTTTTACAAATACTGGAAGCGCTTGATGATTTTAGCCACAAGACGGCGAAATTTTTCTCGCAAACCTTCAAAACAAAAATTGATTCACCGCCGCTTGTGGAAACGCGCAACGGCAAGCGACCCAAGCTATTGGTCCACCGTGCCATGCATAAAATGCGGCGCAAGGATGTCGATGAAATCGTTGAACCCTGCCCCGGCATTTACGACATTCTCGATTTCTTGAAAGAACGCAACATACCGATGGGAATCGTCAGTAATGGCCTCGGCAAAGGCTACGGGCATGATATTCTCAAGACCTTCGACCTTGAGCGTTATTTCGATGTCACAATTTTCCGCGAGGATATTACACGCTCCAAACCTTGGCCCGATCCGCTCCTGCAAGCTTTGAACGGGCTTCCCCAGTCACCGCAGCAGCAGGATGTTGTCTGGTATATCGGTGATCGCCGTAAGGATGTGCAGGCAGCCCTTGCCGCCCGTGGGCATCTGCCCTGTACAGTTGTACCGATTGCTTATGGCCTGAATGCCGCAATTGCCGTGCTCGAGAATAATGTCGGCAATGACAATATCATCATGTCATGGCAAGACCTGATGCCCCGCCTTAAAAACAGTTTCTCTGCTTAAATTTTCTATTTGAGACTTATATCTTCCCGAACTTCAAAGGTTTCCGAGGACAAAGCCGGTCGGACTGTCGTAAGAATATCGGAAAACCTAGCCAACACAGACAAGCTTTCGCCTGCAAGCGATTGCATTTCCAACAACTCGATTAGCTGTTCGAATGGCGTTTTTTCTTTGGGATATTCGACAATCGTTGCATCACGGCGTGATTTCATACCCGCAAGAACAGCTGCATAATCAAGCGCATCATTCAAGCTGCCCCAATCATCGACCAACCCCAATTCGCGCGCAGATTTACCTGTCCAGACGCGGCCACGGGCAATTTTATCAACTTCCTCGGGCGTTTTCTTGCGCCCCTGCGCGACGCGCTCAATAAAGGAATCATAGATAGAATCCATAATCGCGTTCATACGCTCAAGACCGGCTTCCGTATAAGGGGAGTTAGGAGAATAAAGACCGGAATTTTCACCTATGGCTACATAATCCCAATTCAGCCCCACCTTGCGCCATAGTTCCTGCATGACAAACTTGCCACCTGCAACCCCGATGGAGCCTGTAATCGTTGTGGGCAGGGCAAAGATATAATCAGATGTGGAAGCAATCCAGTAACCACCGGAAGCCGTCGTGCCCCCCATGGAAACAACAACCTTCTTGCCCTTTTCCTGCACCGTTACCAAGGCACGGCGAATAGTTTCCGACGCCGTGGGCGAACCGCCAGGGCTATCAATACGGACGACTACAGCTTTGATTGCATCATCCTTGGCAATTTTTTCAATATCCTTGGCAATATCGGCTGCACTGGCACCCAAATCGCCATAAAGGCCTATATTGCTCTTGGTGTCATCAGAAGCAATCGTGCCGGAAATGTATACGAGAGCAATTTTCCCATGCTTGGAAACATGCGGCACGCGGTTTGTTTGTTGATGCCAATCGGAAACATAGCGATCAAATTTTACAAACTTCATACTCTTGGGATCATCGCTGCCCGTAGCCTTGATGCGAATTTCCTTTTTTAATACATCGAAATAGTCCAGACGGTCTATCAACTTGGCGGCAAGAGCTTCCTTATCTGTCAAAACACCTTTATCAACCAGCTCGCGAAAGGTTTGCTCTTCAATCTTGCGATCATCGGCCATTTCCGGAACAAGAACGCTGCCAATATCATCAAGCATTTTTGTAAGGGACTCACGCGTATGCTCGTTCATTTTCTCTTCCGCAAATGTACTGAAGACATCTTTATATTCCTTGCGGGCTAGAAATTGAGGTTCTACCCCTACCTTATCGAGCAGCGCCCGCGCGTACGGCATTTCAGCCCTGATCCCCGGCAGATTTAAATTGCCGACGGGCTGAAGCCAGACTTCATCACTGGCCGATGCCAGATAGTAAGACCCCAGACCCCCATCCATGGATTCAGCATAGAACCACACAGGCTTACCCGCCGCACGGAAACGCTTGATCGTAGCCCTTAATTCCTGCAATTGAGCAAGAGAAATTGATGCCCCCGATCCTTGGGTGATCAGCACTCCCTTCACCCGCGCATCACGCTGCGCATAATCAAGCGCATCAATGAAATAACGGAAATGGGGACGAACCGTGAAGCTATAAGGCGATGGCACACTATAATCGGCAAAATCTCCTTCAAGCGGTAGATGAATAACCATCTTGTCGGGCAGACTCGTGCTGCTTGATTTTTGAGCAATCATCGAAGCTGTAAAAAGACTGATCGTCATCGACAGCAGAAACATAACGCCAATAGCCGTACATAGACGCTTGATGTTCTTGAACAAGAAACCACCTG
Organism: Micavibrio sp.; assembly: GCA_046294845.1. GTDB lineage: Bacteria > Pseudomonadota > Alphaproteobacteria > Micavibrionales > Micavibrionaceae > Micavibrio_C. The sequence goes on from JBKBNU010000001.1 coordinate 2,111,377, forward strand.
CTTTACGAAGCGCAGACTTCCTTTTCAAGGGCGGCTTGGAAGGTGTCGCAAATAATGATCGTTTCCTAAGCCAGCGACTATGTTGCATGGTAATCCTCTTATAAGATTTCAAATCAAATTATTCTATTAAGGGCACGACTATAAGCACTGTGCTTTATGGCGCAGCCAGTGATCGGCCAACACACAGGCCATCATGGCCTCAGCCACGGGCGTGCCCCTGATACCAACGCAAGGGTCATGGCGGCCCTTGGTCAGGATATCGGTTTCCTGCCCGTTTTTATCAACCGTCTGCACGGGTGTCAGGATCGAGCTGGTAGGCTTGAAAGCCATACGAACAATAATATCCTGCCCCGTTGATATCCCGCCCAGAATACCCCCCGCATGATTGCTTAAGAAAACAGGCTTGCCATCAGGGCCTTGGCGCATCTGGTCGGCATTCTTTTCACCGCCCCATGTAACACATTCAAATCCCGCACCAATCTCAACACCCTTAACCGCGTTGATCGACATCATGGCTTTGGCCAGGTCAGAATCAAGCTTGTCGTAAACAGGCGCTCCCCAGCCAGCAGGCACACCGCTCGCATGTACCTCAACAATCGCACCCGCACTGGATCCTGCCTTGCGTTGACTATCCAGAAACTCTTCCCAAACAGAAACAATATCAGCATCTGGCGTCCAGAACGGATTCTGATCAATCTGATCCCAATCCCAACGATCGCGATTGATTTTGTGGGGTCCGATTTGCACCACAGCACCACGGATCGTAACCCCCGCCAGCATCTTGCGGGCAATCGCCCCCGCTGCAACGCGCATGGCGGTTTCGCGTGCAGACGAACGGCCCCCACCGCGATAATCGCGGATACCGTATTTGGCGTCATAAGTGAAATCGGCATGGGCCGGACGGTATTTATCTTTGATATCGCCGTAATCTTTCGAGCGGGCATCTTCGTTTTGTATCAGCAGACCAATCGGTGTCCCTGTAGTCTGCCCTTCAAACACGCCGGAAAGTATTTGCACGCGGTCAGGTTCCTGTCGCTGTGTGGCAAAACGGTTCTGGCCCGGTTTACGCTTATCGAGCCAGACTTGAATATCATCCTCTCTAAGATTTAGGCGCGGCGGCACACCATCAACCACACAGCCAATCGCCGGACCATGGCTTTCACCCCATGTCTGATATTGAAACAGTGTACCAAAGCGATTTCCTGACATTTCAAACCCTTAGTTCTCGATTACCGAAGGTATTTTAACGTCTTTCCCCCCCGAGATCACGGCAAAAAGCTTGCGATAAAGGGCAATTTAGCCTTATAAATTATGAAAACTTGTTTATAACATGCTCTTCCGCAGTAAAAATGACAAACCGCTTTATGATCTGATTGCCCGCCGCAATCCCGATTTGGCGCGGGCTGTTGAGGCGGCATTCGATACACTGCAGTTACCGTTACCGCAAGCGCAGGAATATTTCTGCACAGGTGATCAAGGCTATATCGGATTTTCAAACATCCATGGCTGTACCATCAGGGTGTCCAGCACCAATTTATGTCCTGCCATTAACCATGACAGAATATTGCAGCCTCTGATCAGCCTTCCAGCCCTCCATTATAAAGTTGATGTTAAGCCAGGTGTAGAACTGAGCCACTCCAAATTTGTTTCTCTTTATCTGCGGCACTTGCTCAAGCATGACCAGATAGATTTTTACGATGCCAATCGCGGTAATTCCGGCCTTATTCCGGCACGCCTTCTGGGGACAAAGCTTCCTTATGCGGTGATGATTGACGATGGCGCTGTCAGGAAGCTGACCGAAGGCTGTCGTGAAATTGGGGCAGCCATACAAGAACGCCTCTATGGCGATTTAAAAGAGGCCTTTACTACAGCACGGGATGCGCCCGCGCCGGAACAGCCTGAGCTTATGCGCACCGCCTGGCAAAAATGTGCCCGTACCCAGGAAGAAGGGCGCCTGATCTGCGGGTGGCAAACCCTCAGACCACGTTTTGAAAACGATTTCCGCGCCAGAATTTTAAAGGCCGCGGAAACTTATTCCGCAGCCCTTTTAAAATTGAATTTATCCTAGATATCCGGACGAAAGCTTAAGCCGCCTTTTCGCCATCCTTGGGGGCAATCGATTGCAACAGTTCCGCTGTTTCGGCGGCACTATCAACAGCCGCCATACCGATAATATTGTAACCTGAGTCTACGTGCATGATTTCACCTGTTACGCCGCTGCCGAGATCGGAAAGCAGAAACAGTCCTGAACTGCCGACATCTTCGATCGTAACGTTACGACGCAAAGGTGCATTCAACTCATTCCATTTCAGGATAAACCGGAAATCACCAATACCGCTGGCCGCCAGTGTTTTGATTGGTCCGGCTGAAATCGCGTTCACACGGATATTTTGCGGGCCCAGATCAGCTGCGAGATAGCGCACTGATGCTTCCAGACCGGCCTTTGCCACGCCCATCACATTGTAATGCGGCATCACACGTTCGGCGCCATAGTATGACAGCGTCAGCAAGCTGCCGCCTTCGTTCATCAGTTTCATCGCACGCTGGCATACAGCTGTGAAGGAATAGATCGAGATATCCATGGTACGCTGGAAATTGGCACGTGTAGTGTTCACATACAGCCCATCCAGCTCGTTCTTATCCGAGAAAGCAATCGCGTGAACCACAAAATCAATCTTGCCCCATTCTTTTTCAAGGCGGGCAAAGACCTCATCAAGCGCTGCATCATCAGTGACGTCACAAGGCAGAACCAGTGTCGAATTAACGCTTTCAGCCAATGGACGTACGCGTTTTTCAAGAGCTTCGCCCTGAAAGGTAAAGGCCAGTTCAGCCCCCTGATCGGAAACGGCCTTGGCTATCCCCCAGGCTATTGAGCGGTCATTTGCCACGCCCATGATGAGGCCGCGCTTACCCGCCATCAGTTTCTGATCATTACCCATGATTTAAAGCTTTCTTCTTATTTGATTTATTATGTAAATAAATGACACTTATCCAGCCGTATCCTACACATTTATGAAATTTCGTCCAGCAGTTTTACCCCCGCCCCAGGGGTGGTTTGATAAAAAATTAACCTTAAGCTGTTACTGTCAGAGCAGGAAAAACTCACTAATTCCAATGTGTTCATGTAAATCCAATGGGATACGGTCAAGCTTCGATGACGATGCAACTCAATCAGGTCGCACAAATTTGCCAGCAAATATCAAGGCAAATCAAAGACAGCTATAAGCCGCTGACTGTACATTACATAGTCCACCATGATGGTCAAAGAAATGAGGCCATGGGTGTGGCCGCACAGGAAATTATTCACCACCCCGCTGCCGAGACGGCATTGCGTCTGATGCAACAACCACGCCTGAATGAAGAGTCGTCAATAATCGGTACGGCTGTTGCCCGTACAAATATCTTCTTGGGTCTCGCATGGCGTGACCATTTGCTGACGACCTGCAATATCAACATTGACCACCTTAGTGCAAGTTACGATGTTAAACGTCAGGCTTGGCACTTGGGATGGCACGCGATTGACTCCTACGAATATCATCAATCACCCGACAATCATAACAGCCAGTCAACCGGTATTGTCGTGCGCCGCCGTAGTGCGCTTGAAATGGCACGTGCTAACCTGCAAGCTGATATTATGAGCGTCATAATGTGTCACGTAGGCGGTGAAAAAGATGTCTTACGTGGTTTGGCTAAAAGCCGTGCTTTGAACACTCTTAGCACCAGCTCCGGTCATATGCCTGAATTTTATCCCTATCCCATCTCATGGGAAGCCACCAAATACGCAATTGGCGAAATTTCAGACAGAAGCCCCTCTAAGAGACAACTTATTCCTATGGCCGTAAAGCTGGCCCGTGAAATCAGCCTGTCAATAAGTGATGAGTCAGTTATGAACTGGTTCTCATTTTGTGAACCTGCACAGGATATGGCTTGGCGCGGTTTTAGCAAGGAGAATATCTTAAGCTCCGCTATCAACACCAGTCCTGAAACAGATGTACGTGCCGTCGGACACTTGATCAAGGAAATCACCGAAATTCAACCTTCGTCACTATTTGATATTCAAGACTTCTATAGTCCTTATGCCGATGATGCCGTAAACGAAAAACTCCACGAAAAGCTTGTCGAGCAAATTTTCGAAGCTATTATTGCCAAAGGTCTTTCACAACATAGCCCAGATCCGTTTATCAAGCTTGCCGACAGTCAAAATCAGGCCTTGAGCGAAGGCCGCATGATTGGCTGGTGTGCAGCAGCCTTGCAGGCCGCTGCCCGTATGATGGAACGCCTGCCCGAGGGTGACAAACAGACAGAAAATATTGTCCGCCGTGAATTGATGGATAGAAAGAATTCAATGTCATGGGAAGATTTGCAAAATCTGAGCGACCGCGTTGTGGAACACCAACGTAAGGGCGAAATCATCACGATGTCGCGACTGGCGGAAATTGCCGGTGAAGATCAAGCCTCTAAAATTGTGCAGACCTCGGTGCAGAACACGATTAATAATCCAGATTTCCAAAAGCGCATGGAGTATGCCTCGCAAATGGCTCCTCGCGGACCTCAACCCCGATCACCGGCCCCTTCTGCTGCTCCCCGCATGGCCCAGCATATGAATATGGGCGCTCCCGTTCCAGCCGGACCAGGCATGAGCGGCGGTATGCGCACTACTCGCCCTGTCCGCACATCAGGTGGCAAGAATGGCAGTGGACAACAAGGACGTCAGGATCAGCAGTAAAGATATCCTGAGTGATCGGATAAGAAAAAAACCCTGATCTTTGATCAGGGTTTTTAAATCTGTATTTGAAGAAAAGAAATTACTTCACAATTTCCCAGCTGCCATCAGGCTGTTGGCAAACTTGGCCGTATGCGTTTTCCATTTTGCCACCGACAGTAACTGTTGTCTGGTATTCACGGCAATAACGACCTGTTGTGCTGGTACCATCACGTGTCGGCGTAATGGTGCCGCTGTGACCGCTATCAGGGTTGTTCCAGGAAATTGTCTCACCCACAGGTGCTGTATGTGCCTTCTGTGTTGCCTGCTGCATATACATCTGGTCAGCACGGTCAAGGGACTGGCCGATGTTGCTGCCGACGAGAGACCCGAGCAAGGCACCCGCACCCGTCGCCCATAGACGACCAGAGCCGCTGCCGACCTGAGAGCCCAGAACGCCACCGATCACTGCACCACTGGCAAGACCGATATTTTCTTTACTGAATGTGCCACTTGTTTGTGTACAGCCACTTAAAGCCAAACCGGCTGCCAAAACAGACACCATAATAAATTTTTTCATCTTAGACCCTCAAAGCTCCTTGTGATGGGGGATATTGACATTACTATTTAGCAAATCAAGTATGGCTCTATGAAGGCAAAAAAACGGTTTGGTGCAAAAAATGTACGAAAATGATGCAATAAAAACTCTGGAAAACCCCTCATTGGCACCGAGGGATCCCTACGGTTTGTTCGTAAGCTGGCTAAATGAGGCTGGTAATACAGAAATTAACGACCCTAATGCCCTATGTCTGGCCACCGTTGATTCCAATAATCGCCCCTCGGCCCGAATCGTCCTTCTCAAGCATGTCGATGAAAAAGGCTTCGTTTTTTACACCAACCGCGAAAGCCGCAAGGGTGAGGCCCTATCCCTCAATCCTTATGCCGCCTTATGTTTCCACTGGAAATCTTTAGGAAGGCAGGTCCGCATAGAAGGCAAAGTTTTGATGGTCGATGATGCCGAGTCCGATGATTATTACAATTCACGCCCGCGCGGGAGCCGTATCGGGGCATGGGCTTCGCGCCAATCCCGTCCCCTTGATAGCCGCAGCACCCTTATCGAGCGAGTGGAGGCACTGGAAAAACAATATAGCGAAGACACTACCACCATTCCCCGCCCTCCGCATTGGGGTGGTTACAGACTGGTTCCGGATTATTTCGAATTCTGGCATGACGGGGCCTTTCGTCTTCACACCCGCCTGACTTACCGTTTGTGTGAAAAAGGCTGGGAAACAGGTATGCTGTATCCTTGAAAAAGGGCCGGAAACAGGCCATATTCTGGCTATGACAACAGAAAATCACTCTTTTGGTGCGGACGTATCGCGTCTGCTGGATATCGTAGCCCACGCCCTGTATTCCAACAGGGATGTGTTCCTGCGCGAGCTTATCTCGAATGCGGCTGATGCCTGCGACCGTTTGCGCTATGAAGCGATTACCAAACCCTATCTCACCGTTGATGATGCTGACTTCAAAATCCGCATTTACCGCCACGCTGCCAGCCGCACCCTGACCGTTGTCGATAACGGTATCGGTATGAGCCGTGAGGAACTGATCAAAAATCTGGGTACGATCGCATGGTCGGGCAGTGCCGCCATTGTCGAAGAAATGAAAAATGCCAGCCCGCAAGACAAGCTGAGCCTGATCGGCCAGTTTGGTGTCGGCTTTTACGCCTGCTTTATGGTTTCGCTCAAAACCAGAGTGGTCAGCCGCAAGGCCGGTGAAGATCAAATATGGACGTGGGAATCCGATGGTAAAACCGGTTTTACAGTACGCGAAGCCACCGCAGAGGAAGCAGGTACTCTCGTATCAAATCGCGGCACAGCCATCCTGATGACCATCAATGACGACAGCAGCGAATATCTGCTGCCGCAAAAATTGAAGATGGTCGTTGTTCAATATTCCGACCACATCAATGTACCGATTTATATCGGCAAAGGTGATGGCTCTGATGACGAATTCCACGAGCCGCATGTTCCCGTCAACAAGGCATCAGCTTTGTGGATGCGTTCCAAAAGCGAAATCAGTGAAGAACAGTATGTAGAATTCTATCACCATATCGGCCACGGCATGGATAAACCCATGCTGACATCACATTGGCGCGCCGAGGGCAAGATTGAATATTCTGCCCTTCTTTATGTTCCTACCCTGCGCCCTTGGGATCTGTATGATCCCTCTCGCAAGAATGCCACACGCCTATACGTCAAGCGCGTATTTATAACCGATCAATGCGAAGGGCTGATGTATCCATGGCTGCGCTTCATGCGTGGTGTGATCGATACTGAAGATTTGCCATTGAACATCAGCCGCGAAATGCTGCAACACAACCCTGTTATCCAAAAAATCCGCGGCAGTGTTGCCAAGCGTATTCTCGGCGATCTTGATAAATTGGCACAAGACGACAATGTCAAATATGGCGCTTTCTGGGGCCAGTTCGGTGCCGTGCTCAAAGAAGGCCTGTATGATGCCCCCGAACACCGTGAAGACCTCTTGAAGGTCGTGCGGTTCTATAGCGTCCAGCAAAAAGACAAGTTGGTATCGCTGGCCGATTATGTTGCAAACATGAAAACCGGACAGGATCATATCTATTATATCAGCGGCGAGAACATTGAAACCTTGCGTAACAGTCCGCAAATCGAGGGTTTTACAGCCCGTGGTATTGATGTCCTGTTGTTTACAGACACCATCGACGATTTCTGGCTGCAATCGGTGCAGGACTATCAGGGCAAAAGCTTCAAATCCGTAACCAAAGGCGATATCAATCTTGATAAAATCGGACAGGCCAACGATAACGCAGACCAGAAGGAGAGTGCAAAACCTGCCGATATCACACAGGATCTTGGCCGTCTGCTCGCGATCATTCAGGAAACATTGAAAGAAGAGATCGGCGAGGTTCGTTATTCCCATCGCCTGACCAGCTCTCCTGCATGCCTGATTGCAGGGGAGAACGAAGTCGATTTGCGCATGGAACGTGTTTTACGCGTACACCAGAAATACGATGCCCCTTCAAAGCGCGTGCTTGAGATTAACCCCGAGCACCTGCTGATCAAGCGTATGGCCCAACTGGCCGATCAGGGTGGTACAGGCGCAGAGATGGCCGATGCCGCGCATCTTTTGCTGGATCAGGCCCGCATTATTCAGGGCGAGCCCGTTCCGCATCCGGCGGAATTTGCAAGACGACTGGCCTATTTCATGGAAAAAAGCCTGGCAGCCTGAAAAATCAGGCTGCCTTCCTCAGGAACTCTGCATATTGCATAGCCGGGCGCGGGCCCATATGGCTGATCACTTCGGCAGCCGCCATCGAGGCCAGACGGCCACAAACATCAAGCGGCATCCCCTTTGTATAGCCATAAAGGAAGCCAGCGGCATATTGATCACCTGCGCCTGTGGTATCGATAACCTTTTCAACTGGCTCTGCTGCGATTTCTACCGTTTTTTCACCGGCTATAATGACAGAACCTTTTTCGCCACGCGTAATTACGATGATTTCACAGGAGCCCCTTAGCGAATCAACAGCATCCTCAAATGTTGTTGTTTCATAAAGCGCCATCGCTTCCTGTTCATTCGCGAACAGGATATCAACATGACCTTCAATGAATTTTTGGAAATCTTCGCGGTGACGATTAACACAGAACGGATCGGAGAGGCTCAGCGCCACTTTACGACCTGCCTTGTGAGCTAACTCCGAAGCCACACGGAAAGCTTCCTTCGCGTGCGGGGGATCGAACAAATAGCCTTCCAGATAGACAATTTTTGAACCCGTAACAATATCCTCGTCAATATCGATAGGCGAAAGCTCTACAGCCGCGCCCAGATAGGTATTCATGGTCCGTTGGCCATCAGGTGTCACCAATATCAGGCAACGTGCCGTCGGTGCGCCTAAAGCCAAAGGCTGCGTTGTAAACAATACGCCTTGCGCCTTCATATCATGGCGAAAAACTTCGCCCAGCTGGTCGGCAGCGACCTTACCGATATAGGCAGCCTTGCCGCCAAAAGAAGCAAAACCCGCAATCGTGTTACCGGCAGACCCCCCCGAACATTCAATCCCGGCAGGCATCTGGCCATACAATTCAACAGCACGATTTTCGTCAATCAGGGTCATTGCCCCCTTCGCCATACCGGCGACCTTACCCTGATGCTCGACAAAGGCCTCATCGGTTTGGGCCAGAACATCCACAATCGCGTTACCGATAGCCAGCAGGTCAATATGAGGGTCTTTCATAGTCTATTCCTTCCTGAATAAATTCAGGCTATTTTTAGACCATCAACACCCAAAAGGGAATAGCATGACGCGCTCAAAATCACAGAAATCGGCACAAGAACAACGCGAGATAATCGTCAAAGCAGCCCTGATGCTGGCAAAGGATAAGGGCTGGCGTGATTTAAGCCTGCATGAGATCGGCAGAAAGGCCGCATTGCCTGCAGACGCTCTCGACAGCCTTTTTGAGGACAAGGATGATATCCTGACAACCTATGGCCGTATGGTCGATCGCCGTGTGGCCGATGCTTTTGCCGATGGTCTGACCGATGGCAGTCCCCGTGACCGCTTGTTTGATGTCCTGATGGAACGCTTTGATATCCTGAATGAGGATAGGGCTTCCCTGATTGCCATTCTGGATGATATTCGTTGCGACCCTTCATACACCACGATTGCCCTGCCCCATTTGGCGCACACCATGAAAGCGATGCTGGATATTGCAGGACTGGAAAACTCCGGCCTTCAGGGAACCGCTACTGTGTTTGGTCTCGCCATCCTTTACATAACAGTCATCAAAACATGGGTTGAGGATGAAAGTACCGATATGGCAAAAACCATGGCCGCGCTAGACCACCATCTGGCACGCGCGGAAAAGCTCGCCGCTATGGCGGGCTTTTCGGATTAAACAAAGAGAGAGCCGCTTTTAAGCGCGAGCATAAAGATAGACGTGGTTTTCAACCCACAGACGTTCCAGTACATCGCAAAGATAATCGACATCTTCGATGGAATGAGCCGCTGTGGCCGTCAGGCGCAAACGCTCTGTTCCTTTGGGAACTGTCGGATAGTTGATTGGCTGTACGTAGATATTGTAACGCTCAAGCAGGACATCCGTGATGGCCTTGCAGCATGTCGCATCACCGACAATCAACGGCACAATATGGCTTTCACCTTTCAGGTAGGGCAGACCTGCCTTTTCCAGACGTGCTTTGAAGTGACGGACATTGCGGCGCTGACGCTGGCGCTCGATATCGGACACCATCAAATGTTCGATACTGGCTTTGGCCCCTGCCAGCACGGCTGGCGGCAATGATGTTGTAAAAATGAACCCTGAAGCAAAGGAACGGATGGCATCAATCGTATAACGACGGCCTGCTACATACCCTCCGACAAGGCCATAGGCCTTACCGAATGTGCCTTCGATAATATCAATACGGTGCATTACACCCATTTCTTCGGCAACACCGGCACCACGTGACCCGTAAAGGCCCACACCATGGACTTCATCAAGATAGGTCATTGCGCCATATTTTTCAGCGAGATCCGCGATCGCGCCAATCGGGGCGATATCACCCTCCATCGAATAGACGGATTCAAAAGCAATGATTTTAGGTTTTGACGGATCATCAGCCTGCAACAGGGATTCCAGATGCTCCAGATCATTATGGCGGAAGATGCGTTTTTCAGCACCACCGTTACGAATACCCGCGATCATTGACGCATGGTTCATCTCATCGGAATAAATGATGCATTCCGGCAGCAATTTGGTGAGGGTACTTAAAGCCCCTTCATTAGCCGTAAAACCTGATGTGAAAACCAGAGCCGACTCTGTGCCATGCAAACGGGCCAGTGTTTCCTCCAGCTCCACATGGTAACGTGTTGTGCCAGAGATATTGCGGGTACCGCCTGCACCGGCACCAGCGCAATCGGTTGCCTCTTTCATCGCCTTGATCACGGATTGGTTTTGACCCATTGCCAGATAATCGTTACTGCACCAGACAGTCACTTCACGAACAGAACCATCGGCAGCATGATAAAAGGCTTTGGGAAAACGGCCCGCCTGACGCTCGAGGGTGGCAAAAACACGGTAACGTCCCTCTTCCTTTAAACTATCAACACATCCCTGAAAGAAAGCTTCATAATCCATTTTACGCGGCGCCCTGAATTTATTGGTTTTTACTATATCTTCGGGGACAGACAGTACTGAATGCCCCCCTATACTTCAAGGAGAACATAGCTGTCACTACATTCCCATGACAAACGTCAAATTTATGCTTTTAGACACTGAAAACTATACTTTTTAGGGTACAATCAGATAAGATCTGGGAGGCTAGTTGAGAATGATTATCGTTTTCGGTTCGATTACCATGGATTTTCTATTACCTGTCGAGGTCCTGCCCCGCACGGGCCAGACCGTTATGGCCCATGATTACGAGATGCATCCCGGTGGCAAAGGTGCCAACCAAGCCCTTGCCGCAGCCCGTTCCGGCGCCAAAGTCGCCATGATTGGCCGTGTAGGTAATGACGGCATGGGCGCCCGCATCATGAACAATTTGCGCCGTGCCGGTGTGATGACATCCGGTGTCGCCCAATCGGAAAAAGAGACAGGCTGCGCCCTGATGATCCAGACACCCGAAGGGGAACGCCAGATCGTGATCGCCTTGGGGGCCAATGCCGATGTCATTCATGACCAGATCCCTGATGATATTCTGGGTAAACGCAACATGGTGGTCATGCAGAATGAAATTCTGCCTGAAGAAAACTGGAAGATTATCGAGCGCGCACACAAGCTGGGGGCAACAACGATACTAAATTTGGCTCCTGCCATTCATATTCCCGAGCATATTCTATCAAAGCTGGATTATCTGGTCGTCAACCAGATTGAAGCGCGACAAATAGCTGCTGCCATGAAGATGTCGGCTGAAAATCATGAATCACAAATCGCCCAAGCGCTTTCCCGTATGGGTAATCTGACTTGCATAGTAACGATGGGTGATCGCGGCTCCTTTGCTATTACGCCAGATGGTCAGGAAATCCACGTACCGGCACTTAAACTTGAAAAGTTTGTCGATAAGGCCGGTGCGGGCGATGCCTATTGCGGCACATTAGCAGCCGCTCTCCATGCCGGATTGCCTTTGGCCGAAGCCTTGAAACGCGCTGCAGTGGCGGGATCCTTAACCTGCCTTGATAAAGGCGCTCAGTCCTCATTTCCCTATCTGGGGGACATAGAAGAAAACCTCGCCAAACTGGGCGAGGTTTCGATTAAGTCCATATAAAACCTATCGCTGATAATCAGGCGATATGTGGTGTACCTGGTGGAGCGATCTGAATTTTTACAGCAGGTTGCTGATATTTTTTCAAAGACGATGCCACTTCAAAACCAAGCTTTCCTGTTTGATCGATGTAGGCCTTGCCGTTAGCACCTTTTGCTTCTGTCAGTTTTGTAACCTGCACAACACCTGTCTGGTCTTGCAGATCAGTGATTTCATAGCAAACAGGCTTGCTGTCATCAGGCATCGGGAAACCCAGAGTTTTAGCGAAGAAGTCGGTACCTTCGATTTTCGCTGCTTGCGGGTTTGTACCGTAGCCCCATTTGTGCAGTGTCTTCAGGCTGTGGCCTGCTGTAGACAAGGCATCATACAAAGCTGTCGGGGTTTCTTGATCATAAAAGAGGACAACGATGTTGCGATCAGGGAATTGCTCTTGCAGGGGAACAGCCACTTTCAAAGCGCGGACATCTTCTGATTCAAGAGAAGCACGCTCTTCAGCGCCTGCATTCTTGCGGTCCATGATACCGGCCATGCTGACATTCGAATTCAAGGCCACCAGCAAAGCATCACCGGATTGCGCCAGATTTTCATCGACATATTTGAAACCAGCCAAACTTGTCGGCACAATTTTATCTGCCGGATACATGTATGTACCATTCGTACAGTGAAGACCTGTAACACCCCGTTGATCGAGGAGGGTTTTCAAAGCCTGTGCAACGCCATGAACATCGCTACCTTTGAGTTTGATAAATGAGCCTGACGACATGAACAAATTATCCTTTAAAACGTGTATTTGCTGATTGGGTGAGGTGCAATATGGCAAAAAGCCCCCTAAAAGGCAAGCCGATAGAAAATTATCCATTGATATCAATTGATTAAAAAGCAAATCCCCCGGACTGAGCCGGGGGATATATGACGGGCTTCAATCGCCCAATGGCATCACGCCTGTATGTTGAGGCTGGCTCCCCGTGACGAAGACACCGGCACGCTTAAGATCGCCTCCTCCAGCATGGCCACAAGCTGTTTCTCCATATCTGCAGCTTGCTTAACCATCTGAAGAGTGATCGCCTGCCTGGTCAACGCAGCTTGCGCCGCTATGCCCGCGGGAATATCCATAATCACCTCATCTCTTTCATGCTAGCACCCTAAAGTTAACAGACAGTTACCCGCCCGCTCCGCTATCATGCGTGGTACTTTTTATGATAACGGGCACAAGCTTCGTTGAGTTCGCGTATCAACGCATCACCCTGCTTGCCACCAGTACCCTTTAAATTCGACAGCAAAATCGTTCTTAAAGTCTGGCGATGAATATCCACGATATTAAAGGCATCATCATTCAGTTCATTCAAATTTTCGAGAAAATCGAGAGCAATATCGGCAACATCACTTATTAAAGGGTAACGAAACATCGCCCCGTTGGCTTTCATTTCCATCATCGGTGCGGCAATGCGATTGATCTGATCCTTGCCCCGTGTCTCTTCCTTGCGCACGGCGGCAACCGACTTATCAAGGCGTCCCATTACCGCCTCAAAGATATTGGTGAAATCAATATCATTTTTGACGATCAACTCTTCCGCACGCTCCATGACGGATGTTTCAATACCACCATAACCGGCTTTCAGCCGCAGCGAATTCTGCGGGCTATAATACTTGGCTTTCTTTTTGGGCTTTGGTTTATCTGTCATAATTTAAGACTGCTTGTCCTTGCTGAACTTGGGACCAACATTACGAATATGATCTTGCAAATCCTTAAGAATGCGCTCTGATTCCGACTCATCCACCATGTCAATTTCCATGTCACCAACCTCCCCTTCGGATTCACGGCGACGCGGGCCCATATAACTGCTGGGACGGCGGCGGCGGCGGCGATCGGGGCCAAAAAATTCATCTGCATCAACGAATTGTCTGGGCTTCTCAATCAACTGTTCAATACGGGCATATAAATCTTTTGCATTAAAAGGCTTAACCAGGAATTCGGTAACGCCCACATCGCGCGCCTGCTCTACCCTGATGCGATGGCTATAGCCTGTCATCATGATAACAGGAATAAACTTGTTCGGGGAACGCGGGTCTTTTCTGATACGACGGATCAATTCCAACCCATCGTAAGGCTGCATCAGCCAATCGGTAAGAATGATATCGGGCTTATAACGGCAAAATTGTTCAAAAGCATCTTCCGCGTCATACGCTGTATATATAGATGTAAAGCCAAATACCTTCAGCAACGAAGAAACCAGCGTAACCATAGGTTTCATGTCATCAACGACCAGAATAGATACTTTACGAAATTGATAAACCATCAGACCAAAAATCTCTTTTCGAGTGACAGACTCTCATGAAAATCGACTTCGAACAATCAAAAATTGGCCTTTTCCGCATCATACGCCCATGCAATAATCCGATACTTTCATAATAAACATAACAGCTATCCCTAATATAGCGGGCAGGTATCGCGATGAAGAAGAACAACACCCACGCACAGGAAAACGTGATCAGCACCCTGATCGCCTCCGAAGGGACAGGCGCACAGTTACTGGTGAGAACATTAGCGGCCCATCAGGTCAAAAAAATTTCATGTGTGGCCGGCGAAAGCTATCTCGCGGTGCTTGATGCTCTCCTCGATCATCCTGATATTCAGGTTGTTACCTGCCGTCAGGAGGGGGGCGCTGCTTTCATGGCAGAGAGCTGGGGCAAGCTCAGCGGTCAGCCCGGCATCTGTTTTGTCACACGCGGCCCCGGTGCCTGTAATGCCGCCATCGGTGTTCACACAGCCATGCAGGATTCAACACCGCTCATTTTATTTATGGGCCAAGTCGGACGCGCGGATAAAGGGCGCGAAGCCTTTCAGGAAATTGATGTCCGCGAAGTCTTTGGTGGCCTTGCCAAATGGGCCACGGAAATTGACGATCCGGCCCGCGTACCCGAAATCGTGGCCCGTGCCTTCAATGTTGCAACCTCGGGACGCCCCGGTCCTGTTGTTGTCGGCTTGCCCGAAGATATGCTGACAGAGATATCATCTTCTGTAATTCCAGCCCCTGCCCACCCCGCATGCGGGACCATCAGCAAGGATGATCTGCAGAAACTTAAAGACCTGATGCAGGATGCCCGTCAGCCTGTCGTACTTGTCGGCGGTAGCGGCTGGAACATCCAAGGGCTTGAAGATCTTGCAGCCTTTGCCAGTGCCGCCCAATTGCCTGTAACCGCATCCTTCAGAAGACAGGATTTATTTAACCACAAACATAAATGCTATGTCGGCGAGTTGGGCACAGGGCCTAACCCTGCCCTGATCGAGAAAATCAAGCAGGCTGATTTGCTTCTTGTGATTGGTGCCCGTCTGAATGAAATATGCACGCAAGGATATACCTTGCTTGATGCGCCCTTGCCTAAGCAGACCCTAATTCATATTCATCAAAGTACGGATGAAATTGGCAAGGTTTATCAGCCTGCACTGGGTATAACCGCCGACCTTAACCAAACAGCTACAGCTCTTGCCAGCATGGCACATGGCCTTGATGGCCGCCTTTGGGCCGGATGGCGTGACGAATTACGCAGCTCGTATCAAACATGGACAAACATTGACCCCGAGAACCGCCCGCGCTGGAAGGGTGCGGACATGACGCTGATTTTCGACTTCCTGCGCCAGAATTTGCCGGAAGATGCGATTATCACAACCGACGCCGGTAATTTTAGCGGCTGGGCACAACGCTATCTGCAATATGGCCGCCCGGGCCGCCTGCTCGCCCCTGTCAGCGGGGCTATGGGGTATGCCGTCCCCTCTGCCATCGGTGCCTCCTTGACACATCCCGAAAAAACTGTTCTGGGTTTGTGCGGTGACGGCGGGTTTATGATGACAGGACAAGAAATCGCAACTGCTATGCATCACCAAGCCACCCCGATCATCATGGTTTGCAATAACAGTATGTACGGCACCATCCGCATGCATCAGGAAAGACATTACCCTGGCCGCATCAGCGCGACGGCCCTGACCAATCCGGATTTTGTCAAACTTGCCGAAAGCTATGGAGCGTTTGCCCGCCGCGTTGAAAGTGCCGCCGATTTTCCAGCAATCTGGGCCGAAGCAAAAGCCGCAGGACGTTTGTCATTGCTCGAAATCCGGATGGATCCTGCGCAACTGACAACGAATAGCAAAGTTTAAAATCAGATTGGTGATGGTTTGGGCATATCAGAAGGTTTGCGTACAAATTCTGTAGGCATTAATAAAAGCTGCCATTTGGCTTGCGCCGGATCTACATCGCAAATACGCCCCAGAATAGACTCACCTTTGTGGTAACTACGGGCTTTACCTGCTTCATCACCCTTGTAAACCAATGCTGCAGCACCGGATTCAATATCCCATTGTCGGGCTTGCAGATCGGCGCGCATTAAACGCTGGCGCAATCCGGTTTGCAAAATCACGACTTCAACATAATCATCCGCCACTTCATCAATAAAGACACGCACCGGAGCAGCAGAAAGACGTTTCATATCGGGAATGGCATGATACTTTGTAAAATCATGCTGTACATCACGGTCAATCCGACGACGCATATTCAAATGATGGGCTGTCTGATCAATAAGTGCTGCCTGTTCATCAGTGAGCGCTGTACGTTTCATGCCCAAAGCCTTGTGAATACCTCTGATATTTACCAGATCGGCATAACGTCTGATGGGGGATGTAAAATGCCCATAACGCAAAAGTCTCAAGGCACCATGACCCAAGCTTTCCGAAGAGTAATAGGCGCGCTGTGGCTTACCATCCACAACCACACCATTCGCAGCCTGTTCAAAATTTCTTGAGAGGAAAGGAATATCAGCCTCATGAAGATAATGAGCCAATAATGAATTGGTTTGCACCATCAATGTTTCGACAATTGATTTGCTGTTAAAACTGTTAGGGTCCTCTTTAAGGAATTGTTCGAATTCGGCGTTCAGCCCTTTGCCACGACGCATCTCATGAATGGCGCGGATAGTGCGAAAGCGAGGATCATCCCGTTCCATCAAGTCATAGAACTGGCCGTATGTCAGTTGCTCGCGTGAACGGATCACAGCCGGATAAACATCATAGCTCTTAAGATTGCAATCCCAATCAAGATTTTGTCTGACAACAATTGCCAAACGATCAACACCAGAAACCAGTGAGCACGTGCTGGTACTTAATGACGGCGGCAACATATGGAAGGTATCATCTGCCAGATAGAAGCTTACCCCCCGCTCATAGGCATCACGGTCTATAGCTGAATTATAAGCCACATGGGCAGGAACATCGGCTATGGCCGTATAAACAGAATAACCATCCCTTTCTATTTCAGCAGCAAAAGCATCATCCAGATCACGCGCCCCCAAGGGGTCGACCGTTCTAAATTCCAGCGAACGCATATCAACGCGCTGGTCGAAGCTCATTTTACGGCGGCGAATATTGCGCGCCTCCCGCAAGACATCCTCGGGGTAGGCTCTATCAATGTCGTGCTTTTTGGCTACTACCAGACTGATCTTGTTGCCCGTCACACCATCAAGCATCTGGTCATCGACAAGACGCAGCTGTGGTGTACATATGCTGAAATCATGGGGTATTTCGGCAAGGAACTGATGCTGTACATTTCCGGCGGGAGGTCTGTTCAGAACAAAACCCGTCTTGATAGAACGGTCGAGCGGTACAAATATTCCTGCCTTTTGATTAAAAGTACCCGTAAGCCTGAAAGGTTTGTCTGCAGCAGCGCGGGCTACAAAGTTGCCGCGCAGAGTTGCATGCTGCCCCCTTGCAAGGGCAACAACAATTTTATCACCTGGTTTTAATGCGTTACGCGTTACATCAGCGTGAGGGATAGTAGCAGACAGTGAAATACCCTCGGGCAGGTTTTGAATGGTAACAGGTACGCGCTTATATCCGCTATGCTCACCCACTACCGCATACGCCATATCAGCCCAAGGTTTAAGGGCAACAAAACCGCGACGGCCTTCCGCGGCAATAGCCCCCTCGGCAACCAAAACCGCCAGACATTCATCAATCAGTTTTTGTTTGTCTTCATCAGCTTCGAAAGCATCGCGCAGCGCCACTCTCGTCAGCGGCGCAGGATTCATGGCAATAAGCCGGTAAATGGAATCCTTGTCAGGTTCCTGTACTATTTCCGAGTTGTTACGCACGCAAAACCTGTTCTGTTTCTACACCCGAGGCCAAATTTTATGTCTATTGGGGTATAAAGCGGCCGGGCCATTTTTTGCAAGCTTAAAATCCCGCAACCGAAAAGTCACGCCGCAAACTTATCCATTTGTGTTGCCATGCGAAAATCCAGCTCTGTCAGGCCCTTGGCATCGTGCGTAGTCAGCCTGACCTCGACCCTGTTATAGACATTAAACCATTCCGGATGATGGTTAATTTTCTCCGCCAGCAAGGCCGAACGGCTCATAAAAGCCCATGATTGACTGAAATTTTTAAAAATAAAGGTTTTAGATATCGCCAAACCGTCTTCGGACAGCTGCCACCCCTGTAAATCGGCCATCTTAGCCTGTACTTCTTCATTCTGCAGCTTGTCAGCCATTGTGATAGCCCCCGTTTCGGCGTAAGTTATATCGAATCAAGCATATTTCATCTGACATGGTATTGATATGAGGTCAAGAACCGTGGAACGCCAAAGTATAATCATGAGCTTTTCCGCACCTCCCTCACCGGAGGATCTGGAAGCGATTGCCAAAGCCAGCCTCGAGCACCTGCCGGAAGAAATTCTGGAGTTGTGCGAAGACCTGACTATACGCATAGAAGAATTGGCCGATGAAGCCCTTGAATCCGAACTGGATCTGGATGACCCCTACGAACTGGTTTGCCTGTACCGTAGCGGTAGTGAAATTTCCCCCGGCGTCACCAAAAAAGTCGCTAATGACGACGATGTACTTATTATCTTCCGCCGCCCCCTGCTTGATCTGTGGTGCGAAACAGGGGAAGATCTCAACATGTTGGTACGCCACGTAATGATCGAAGAACTGGGACAGAATTTTGACTTTTCCGAAGATGAGATTCAGGAAATGACCCAGCGCCACTATCAGGGTCTCTTTTAGGCCAAACCGGCAATCTTCAGGCGTTCCGCTACAGCCTTGCATGAATCCGTACGATCACAGACAATTCTTAATTCGTTTAAGGATGAAGGAAAACGTTCCCTGATTGCCTGTGTCAACAAACGGGCGGCACGCTGGACAGGAAAAGATCTCTTGCCTGTACCCAAAAGCGGTAGAGCCAGACTGCTTAAATGCATTCGCTCTGCCTGTTCGAGAATACTGCGGTAACAACGCAGTAAATCCCTGTCTTCGCCGGTGGTTCCCTCGCCCCATACAGGGGTAATAGCGACAATGATGTATTTGGATCGCAAATCGAAGCCCGGCAAAGCATGAACATCGCCAATACGCGGTTTATAAATATTCTCCAGAATAAACTCATCCAGTTGCTGACCAGCGGCATCAATAATCGTCCTGTTCAGACGGCCTCCTGTATTCAAGTTTACCGGAATCGCGGTAGCCAAAGCTTCGACATCATATTGATGGCTAATATCGCCTTCAATCAGCCTAATTCTGCGGGCAATATGTTGTTCAGGATTGGAGCGACCCTCAAGGTCTGGTACAAATTCACTCATGTTCCGAAAAGCACTCTATAGTTACGCGGTTATTGTGACGCTGCTGACCCTGTTCATGCAACAGGCAAAAGCAGAAGAATTATTTGGCCTTGCCATGACGGGTACGCCCAAATACAACGCAACATCTCCTTATCTGGACTATGTAAATCCTGAGGCTCCCAAAGGCGGGCAGCTGACCCAATCCGGTCTGGGGACCTTTGATAGCCTCAACCCTTTTAATATCAAGGGCATTCCCGTACAGGGTCTGAGCCTTGTTTATGACAGGCTGATGCAACGTGTCTGGGATGAACCCTTTACAATGTATCCGCTGATTGCTGAAAAAGTTGACGTCGCCCCCGATCGTTCGGCCATTACCTTCTTCCTTGATCCCCGCGCCCGCTTTCAGGACGGCAGCCCTGTAAAAGCATCCGACGTAGTTTTCTCCTTCAATACCCTCAAAGAGAATGGCCGTCCGAATATGCGCCGCGTCTATGGGTTGGTCACATCTGTGGAGACGCCGGATGAACGCACCATCAGTTTCAAGCTGGGCGAAGGTTATGACCGTGAAACCGTTATGATATTGGCCATGATGCCTGTGCTGTCCGAAGCATGGTGGTCAAAGGTCGATTTCAACACCACGCTGCTCGAAATTCCCAATACCAATGGCCCCTACAAAATTGAAAGCATTGATCCTCCCCGCAAGATTGTCTATGTCCGCAATCCGGATTATTGGGCCAAAGACCTTCTGGTCAATAAAGGGCAATTCAATTTCGACAAGATGATTTTTGATTATTACCGTGACGATACCGTTGCCTTTGAATCATTCAAAGCACAGGAGTTTGATCTGCGCCGCGAATGGGATGCGGGTAAATGGGCGACAGGCTATGATTTTCCTGCGATCAAAGACGGAAAAATCATTGCCGAGTCCTTAAGCCACGGCAGACCTGAAAAAGTGCGTTCGCTTATCTTCAATACCAGACGCCCGCCATTTGATGATATCCGCGTACGTGAAGCCCTGACGCTTGCTTTTGATTTTGACTGGGTAAACCAAAACCTTTATCACGGCCTGTATAAGCGCGTGAACAGCTACTACCCCAACTCGGAACTGGCTGCCGGCACATGGGAACCACCTTCGCACAGGACACCTGAAGAATCCCGCGCCAATTTGCGTAGGGCCGATCAGCTTTTAAAAGAAGCCGGATGGATCGTTCAAAACGGTAAACGCGTCAGGCAAGATCAACCGGCGACATCTCTAACATTTGAAATTATGTTAGGGGCACCCGATGACGAGAAAGTCGCTCTGGCATTTGCCCGCAATCTAAAGAAGCTGGGTATTGAACCACGTACACGTATTCTGGACTCGGCTGCCTTCACAGGACGGCTGAACGAATATGATTACGATATGGTTCTCCATTTCTGGCTTTCGACCCTGTCCCCCGGCACAGAGCAAATTCTGTATTACGGTTGCGAGGCCGCCAAACAAAAAGCCCGCTGGAATTTTCCCGGCATTTGCGATCCCCGCATAGACGAACTGGCCCTATCGATTCCGGCTGCCACCAGCCGCGAAGAAATGGTTTCCCGCCTGCATGAGCTTGATAGCACCCTACTGGCGGGGTTTTATATGATCCCGCTTAACTATGCCGGTGTGGACTACGTCGCTTATCAGGCCCGCCTTAAACACCCGGAAAAGATGCCCCTTTACGGGACTGTCCTTGAAACCTGGTGGTCCGCCCCCTGAAAAACACCCTGCTAATAACCATAATCAGGAAAATGGGGACAATTTTACAAAACGGCATTGAGCCGGAAGCTGGCTCTTGGTATGTTTTAACACGTTGTTTTTCACAGATTCTCCGGGCGGATATCCCATGACATCTCAAAAGTTCTTTTCCCTGCTTCTGACTGGCGCCACTTTGGTTACGCTGGCTGCTTGTTCATCAACACCGACACAAACCGAATTGATGAATGATGCCCATTACTGGCAACGCACCAGCACAACAGAAGCCATCTATACACGCGGCCCCAAAGCACAGCAGCTTTTGAACCGCGATATCGCCCGCTGCGTTACAGAACTGCGTGAACTGGATCGCCTCGGCTTTATCCGCACACATACACCGGGCGATACAACAAGCGCAGGTGTTCCTGATCCGTCAACGCCAGAGGGCGCACTGGCACAATGGGAAACACCGACACGTGACGGCTATCTTTATGCCGAGCACAGTGATTATCATGATTTTGAAACATGCATGATGGCCAAAGGCTGGGAACGTCTGGAGCACATTCCTTACGATATCGCCAAGGAAGCCCGTACCGATTATATCGATGCCATCAACCAGCAAGCCCACCGCAGCAAAACAGGCCAGCACGAGCCTGTTGAGACACCGGAAGGCGAATGGGATGGGCTGAACGATTAATCAGGTCCTGATATTCAAAAGAAAACCCCGCAAAATGCGGGGTTTTCTTATAGCTCATTAATCGGATTTAGTTTTTAAACGCTTGTAAAAATCTATCACAGCCGTGAGAACATTTTCTACACTTAAAGACGTCATCAACGAGCCTACAGTTTTGACGTCATAGCCTTCGAAATCGATCAACTGGTCAAAATTCTTTTCCGTCGCGATATAGGCCGTGTGATTACCCCACGGACGATAGATATGCGGCCAGCTGGGGCCAAACAAACCAAAGGTCGGCACACCGGCAGCGGCCGCACAATGCATCAATCCTGAATCATTGCCGATATAAAAATCACAGCGCGCAATCGCAGCTGCCACCGTACCGGGATCGGCCTTGGCAATGACATTGATCTGGCGATCGGTAGCAACAGAATTTAGGACCTGATAGGCAGCCTCTTCCTCACCGGGGGCCGCAAAGACAGCAACACGGGCATCAGGAAATAATCCCTGCGGGCCAATTAACGCGGCAACCAACTCAATATAGCGTTCAGCTGGCCATGTTTTCCCTGCCCAGTTGGCCGTAGGACCAACACCAAGGATTTTGGTCCCTTCAGGAACCAAGGCGGCGGCAGCGGCGCGTTGTCCATCCGATGACCACAAACAAGGTGAAGGAACATCGGCCAATTTCATCACGGCGGCATTTTGTTCGACCTTGTGAAGTTTATGATCAATCGCCGAAGAAAAAATATAGCGCTTGCGGGCTCGGATCAGGCGTGAAACCGCGCTGTTACGCAAATCAATCACAATATCCCATTGTGTCGGCCAGATCTGCTTCCACAACGCCATCCAGTGACGGTTATGCTTTTGCTTTTTTAAGGGAATAATCCGCTCTAACCCGGGGACACCTTCGAACAAACTGGTTGCCAAAGGACCGCAAGCAACCGTGATCTTTGCCGTTGGCCATGTTTGAACAACATATTTCAGCAATCCCGTCGATAAAATGGCATCGCCCAAACGGCTGGATGTGATAAAAAGGACTTTCATAAAGGAATTGATAAGGCAAATGGCATCAGAAACCAAGCCCTACTTTGTTCAGCATCCCGACCGCGCCCTGATACGGGTAGGCGGTGCCGAAGGCCATTCTTTTCTACAAAACCTGATCAGTAACGATATGGATTTACTGGATACGCAAGCCAGCCTTTATGCGTGTCTGCTGACCCCGCAGGGAAAATTCCTGTTCGATTTTTTCATCAGTCGCGAGGGGCAAAATTACTTGCTTGATTGCGAAGGCGGGGCACGGGCAGAATTGCTTTTAAAGAAACTGACCTTTTACCGCCTGCGTTCACCTGTTGATCTGTTGCTTGAAAACAACAAGCCTCTTTATATCATCATGAATACCGATCAGGCTGCAGACCCGCGCCATCCGCAACTCGGGCATCGTACTTTTACCAAACCGGAAGGCATGGAGGAAAAGCCATTTTTGCTCTGGGATCATTTGCGTATATCCCTCTGCGTCCCCGATGGCAGCCGCGATATGGAGGTTGAAAAAGCCACATTAATCGAAAGCGGCCTTGACCGCCTGAATGGCATTTCTTTTACCAAGGGTTGTTATGTCGGTCAGGAAATCACAGCCCGCATGCACCATCGCGGTCTTGCAAAGAAACACTTTAGAGCCCTCCCCTATGAGGACACACCGCCCGCCAGTGGCAGTGATATCATGACCCCTGATGGCCATCTGGCTGGGCAGGCCTTCTCAAGCTCTGAAGGACTTACTCTGGCCCTGATGAAAGACGAATATGCAGAACTGTTCACTAAACCCTAAAAAATATTGACATAATTTGAAAGTCTCTGCTAAGAGCCTCCCCAACAGGAGGCCTGTATGACCCAAATAACAAAACCCGAAGACCTTGCCTATCAAGCAACTGTTCTGACAGAAAAAGCAGCCTCCCATACTTTGAAAAAAAGAGCCCTTACGACGCTGGGTGTCTTCGGGACAGCCATAGGGATAAGCGTTTTTGCACCACAGGCCCTTACTGCAGCACTGGCCCTTATAACGACCTACAGTCTTTGGGATCTAAAGAATGGACGCGACAAGGCCAAGACATTGCGTGACAGCTTTAATTTTGTAGCTCAGAACCTATCAGGTCACGACAGCATCTATCAAATGGAGCCTTTGCAAAAGGCCTGCGATCAGGTGAAGGATTTCAGTCTGAACGACCTGAATATCGTCGAGCATTTCAAGCGCGACCGTTTTGGCACAGGCATGGCCAGCTTTTTCTGCCTGTTCATTCCCGCTCTGGCCCCCTGCTTCATAGCCAATCTACTGGCTGCAGGCGACAGCCGCCGGATCAATGATATCCGGAGCGCCGCAAAGCAATCCCAGATCAATCTTCAGAAAAAATATCCTGACCGTCTTACGCCGGTCGTGTAATTTTCAGGCAACCGATGGCTTAATAAAAACGAAATAGGCCAACAGCAAGAGTAGCAGAACAATAAAAGCTGCCGCAGCCAGAATATCCCAACGGCTAAAGAAGTGATAAATATCGAAAGTTCCTTCCTTATCCGCGTGGTTTTCTTTTTCTTCCTTGTCGCTCATGCTGCTTCCTTTTTTTTAGATATTTCCTTTACTGCGCCGCTGCGTATAGCGGCCTGTGCCGCGGCCAGTCTTGCAATCGGCACACGATAGGGCGAGCATGAAACATAATCAAGGCCCGCGCCTTGACAAAAAGCAATTGAATCCGGATCACCGCCATGTTCGCCGCAAATACCAACCTTCAGGGCTTTATTGGTGCTGCGGCCACGGGTGACACCGATATCAATCAGCTGCCCCACCCCTTCGACATCAAGGGTCGTGAACGGATCACGGGCAAAAACCCCCTGACGGATATAATCGGGCAAGAAATGTGCCGCGTCATCACGGCTTAACCCCATTGTTGTCTGGGTCAGGTCGTTGGTACCAAAGCTGAAGAAAGCAGCATCCTCGGCGATTTTATCGGCAATCAGTGCCGCCCTCGGCAGCTCGATCATCGTGCCCACCAGATAATCTATCCGTTTACCTTTAGCCACGAAGACAGCCTCGGCGGTCTTATCGGCCAGCGCCTTCATCAACTTGAATTCGGATTGGGTTGCCACCAACGGAATCATGATTTCCGGTGTTACTGACACTTCAATTGCGGCTTCAATAATGGCCTGTACCTGCATGGCATAAATTTCCGGATAGGTCACACCCAGACGGCAGCCGCGATGCCCCAGCATCGGGTTTGATTCATGAAGCTCGGCCAGACGCCTGCGTACCCGTTCAGGGTCAAGTTTTGCAAGCGCGGCAAAATCGGCAATATCATCATCGTTCTGCGGCAGGAATTCATGTAATGGCGGATCGAGCAAGCGGATTGTTACAGGCAAGCTCCGCATAATCTCAAACAACTGGACAAAATCACTACGCTGTTCGGGCAATAACTTTTCAAGAGCGGCTTTGCGGCTCTCCTTGTCGCTTGCAAAGATCATTTCACGAACATGCTGGATACGGGCGGGGTCAAAAAACATATGTTCTGTCCGGCACAGGCCGATCCCTTCCGCACCAAAACCATGGGCCGTGCGGGCATCCAGCGGTGTTTCCGCATTTGCGCGCACCCCCATGATACGGCGTTCATCCGCCCATGACATCACGGTTGCAAAATCGCCCGAGAGTGCCGGCTGCACTGTGGGAACAACGCCCAGCATGATCTCCCCCGTACCGCCATCAATCGTGATCATATCGCCGGCCTTGATCGTCAGGTCACCAACCATCATCAACTGGCGTTCATAATCCATGGAAACAGTTCCCGCCCCTGCCACGCAGGCACGCCCCATACCACGGGCCACAACAGCCGCGTGAGAGGTCATGCCACCGCGCGATGTCAGAATACCCTTGGCCGCATGCATACCATGAATATCTTCAGGACTGGTTTCACGGCGGCAGAGGATAACGGCCTTGCCATCCTTGGCTTTACTTTCGGCTTCATCGGCAAAGAAAACAATTTCACCACTCGCTGCCCCCGGTGAGGCTGGCAGTCCTTTCGCCACAATTTTCTTATGCGCCGCCGGATCAAGGGTGGGATGTAAAAGCTGGTCAATCGCCTGCGGCTCAACCCGCAACAAGGCTTCATCCTTCGTAATCAGTCCTTCCGAAACCATATCTACGGCAATTTTAAGAGCTGCCGCTGTTGTGCGTTTGCCTGAGCGGGTCTGAAGCATAAAGAGTTTGCCGCTCTGCACAGTGAATTCAATATCCTGCATATCGCGATAATGCTTCTCGAGAATTGTTCTCACATCACAGAGTTGCGCGAAAACTTTGGGCATCACTTCTTCCATGGCGGGCAGCGTGCTTTTCTCTTTTTCTTTACCCTTCATGGTCAATGATTGCGGCGTGCGGATACCGGCAACAACGTCTTCGCCTTGGGCATTTACCAGATATTCACCATAGAAATAGTTTTCGCCTGTCGAGGGATCGCGGGTAAAGGCCACGCCTGTGGCACAATCATCACCGCGATTGCCAAAGACCATCGCCTGCACATTCACGGCCGTGCCCCAGCTTTCGGGGATATCATGAATTTTGCGATAAGTCACAGCACGCGGTGTCAGCCATGAGGCAAAGACAGCACCCATCGCGCCCCAGAGCTGTTCATGGACATCCATCGGGAACGGCTTGCCCAGTTCTTTCTGCACAAGGTCTTTATAATCAGCAACAATATCCTTCAATGTGTCGGCATCAAGGTCGGTATCCTGTGACACGCCCATATCGCGCTTATGGCGATCAAGAATATCCTCAAAATCGTGGTGGGCCACACCCAGAACCACATCACCATACATCTGGATAAAGCGGCGGTAGCTGTCATAGGCAAAGCGGGGATTACCCGAAATATTTGCCAACCCTTCGGCTGTGGCATCATTCAAGCCCAAATTCAAAACCGTGTCCATCATGCCCGGCATGGAAACCCGCGCACCGGAACGCACAGATAAAAGCAACGGATTGGCAGGATCACCAAAGCCGCAACCGATTTGCTGCTCCAATCCCTTCAAGGCCTGCTCGACTTGTGTAGTCAGTGATAAGGGATATTGATGATCGTGTTGATAGTAATAAGTGCAAACTTCGGTCGTAACAGTGAACCCCGGCGGCACAGGCAAACCCAAAGAGGACATTTCGGCGAGATTGGCGCCCTTCCCCCCCAGCAATTCTTTCATTTTGGCATTGCCTTCTGTCTTGTTGGCGCCAAAAACATAAACCCATTGTGCCGTCATCTTGTGAACTCCGTGCTGGTTGGACCGGGCTCAAGATTACACCGATTCCCTAGCTTCCCAAGCCTTAGAATCCGCCTTTTCTTGATGTTATTGACACCCGCGATACGCTTATGTAAAAAATAGCAGACTTATAAAAAATCAAAATATCTAACAGGGGAATATGTCATGGCCGCCACCTTAAAATCCTTCATCCTTGATGAAAGCACGCGCCGCTATATGGAGCAGGCTATCGAGCTGCATCAGGACCCCATGGTCACGGCAGACGATCTTGATTACTTCTGTGATTTATCAGATGCAGAGATTAAATTGGCAAAATTGCCGGATGGCGATTATGGCGTCATTATTTCAGCCGATCCCGAGAATGACACGGAAGCAAAAGTCAAACTGATGAATCTTGCCGATCATCAGGTTATCAAAGAATCCACAATCAACCTGTCAGGTATCATTGAAACGGCCATCCTTTATAGCGATGATTATGCTGCTGCCAATATCGCCGATGATCCGGACAAGGAATTGTCAGCTCTTGAAAAAATGCGTAGCCAGCCCTTCAGCAACATGCTGGCTCCCTATCTCGATAACAATATCAATTTTAATACGGAGTTTCTTGAGCTCCTTGATTTGCTTACCCACTTTATTGTGCAAGATAAACTGGTCACAATCGAGGATGAAGCTGACGCAGATATCCAAAAACGCCTCAATGACCCCTTGATCAAATTCATACCGTCCAGCAATCAACTGCATTAAATGCTAATATAAGATATTTTTCTTAAGTGGCTCTTGATATTTTTCCTCAAGCAATCAGAGAGGATAATATTCTTTCATTTCTTTAAATCACTACCTTGTAGTGCATTATGCATGAACGCTTATAAACAGCTTTTTGCAACAGAAATATCTTGAATAGCCATACATCCTATTGTACTTAAAACCTACGTTATGCGTAATTCTGAAGGAACAATTTCCGCTTGTTTCTTGTCCTTCAGCAAAGCATGACTGAAACAGCCTTTGATCTATTGTTTTTAAATAGCGAGGAGGCCGTTTGAAATGAACAAACTAGCCAGATTCAATTCCTATCAAATTTCCGTTTCCATTCTTTTCCTTTTGGGGGCCCTTGTACTGGCCCCGCCAGCATCTGCTGAAATCAGCGGGAATTTCGGCCAAGGCGCTGTAAAAATAGGCCCCGCTACAGATACCTGTAACAACGCATCCGAAGGCTCTATCCGCTGGAATACAATTGATAAAGTTCATGAATTTTGCAATGGCGCCAGCTGGACACGTGTTGTCCCCGATTGCAGCGCCTGGCCCGACGACTTCTCCTTTCCCGCGACAACCAATGCCTCTGCAGGCAATCTTCAAACCTCATCGATTGAAATGATTACAGGAATTTCCTGTTCAAATGCGGATGTCTCTATAACGGGTAATGGAAACCCTTATTTTCGCATATGTTCTGATGCCAGTTGCAATACAGTCGTACAAAATTGGCGCAATACAACCACCCCCCTCAGTAATAACCAGTATCTTCAACTCAGACTGACCGCCTCGGCCACCAGCCTCGGTGTTTATACAGTCACTGTGACTGTCGGCGGACAGGCCCGCAACTGGAGCGTGACAACAGAAGATCTGGGAACATTCAAATATACATTTGGAATAGGCACAGGGGCGAATGTAGGCGGTATTGCCGGTGCCGATACGATGTGCGCGAATGCTGCCAGTGGTGCGGGGTTGGGTGGCACCTATATGGCATGGCTTGCCACGGGGGCCGCCGATGATCCGGACTCCCGCTTTATAACCAAAGCCACAGTTCCCTATCGCGGGACAGATAGCGCCCTTGTCGCCACTAACTGGACCGATCTGACAGATGGTAGCGTATCAGTAAATCCCGCCCGTAAAGATGCTTCCGGAGGATGGCTTGCCTCGGGCTGGATCATTTCAAATGTCGACACCGATGGAACTGCCGCCTATGACGGTACTAATAATTGCTCCGGATGGACAACAAATGGCACCGGATATACAAACCATTATGGCCAGAGCAACCAGACCAACAGCAACTGGACTGATGCCGGAACGGGTAACTGTAGCGGTTACAGAATTCTGCTTTGTATTCAGCAATAAAAGCTAGGCTTTCAGATTCTTGATCAGCATCAGTGTAAGATCATCATCAACTGGCCGCATTTCACCCGTATTCACGAAAGCGCGGTCATAGGTCACACCGCTGCCATCAGGAATATAGCCCATCCTGACATAAAGTCTTTGCGCAGCACCAAAGCCCGCATGAAGCCCGACCGCAATGCCCATTTCATTTTTGCCTGCTTCTTGCGCACGGGCCTCGCAATGGCGCACCAGTGCTTCCCCAATCCCCTGACGACGGTGTGAAGAGGCAACGAACAAATCCTGAATTTCCGGGATACCCAGACGACGGAAAGGCTGGTAACGGGGCTGCCAGTTCAAAATGACATAGCCCGCCAGATCCTCCCCCTGAAAAGCCAGATAGACCTCCCGATGTCCGGCAGCCTGCTCTTCAAGGTTTTTCTCATAATAGGCGGGGTTGGCCTCATGTCCTAGCGACATAAGCCCTTGAATATCCTGTATTTCAGCCTTCTTAATCACCAAGTTTTCCTGACTCATGAACTTTTTTTACAGGAAGATTGTTTTTTAGCGAAGGAATTTCACACCCTTCCCCGTATTATTTGCAACAAACAACACCCCAAGGAAGGAACATCCCCATGTCTTGCTCACCCTCCCGCACCACCCGCACCCTGCGTAAAGCCATCCTTGTCGCCGTTCCCTTACTGGCCTTCACAGCCGTCATCAGCGTGCCAGACGCGTCGGCCTATGCCGGTGAGCGCCAGCGCTCTGGCAGCTACAAGACCGAGCGCGGCAGCGGCTCCTTTTCTACCAACACCCAGCGTTCCCAAGGACAGAAGAGCAAGAATACCCAGTGGACAAATGAACGTGGGTCAGGCTCATCTTCTGCCAACCGTTCATGGAATAAGGAAACGGGCACAGGAACCGGTAGCCGCAGCGTAACAAATGCCAATGGAAAAACAGCGACAACAACATCAAATACCACGAAAACAGAGAATGGTTTTGTCACAGAGGGAAGCCGCACAGGTTTTAATGGCAAGGAGCAAACATTCAATAACACCGTTACCAAAAATGAAGGGGGCGGATATTCATCTTCATCATCCGCAACCAATGCTAACGGCAAAACTGTTACACGTGATTCAACAACTGTAAAAACAGAAGATGGTATCAGCCGCACAGGCACCTATACCGGACCGAACGGCCAGACAGGCACCTTCACACATGATGCCAGCAAGACTGAAAATGGTTTGGAAAAGACTCACACCACCACAACAGCCAATGGCGGCACAGTGACCAAAACATCGACAACCAACAAGACCGAAGGCGGCGCTGTTAAAACCAATACTGTTACAGGACCCAACGGACAAACCCGCAGCTGGGATTCATCGGTGACATTTAACCCCTGATAGCTTTCAAGTTTTGCCGAAACTTTAAAAGGCTGCCCGTGTGGCAGCCTTTTTCTTTACGAAATATCCTGCAAAAACATCTTCAAAAATTCGCCTAAAATTTGCGGCAAGTTTTTAGCAAGTTTTCTGAAATCTGTTTTAATAATCAAGCACTTATAAATATTCTTCTGTCATATTTATAATTATGACAAACATGCTTATCATAGGCTCTGCCCTGTTCCTGATCATCGCCACATTAATGGCCGCCGGCCGTTTGGGCGATGTTTTCTATCTCGCTTTCAAGAACATCAAAGCCGTTTTGTTTGTTGCCTTATGCTTGTGTGTCGGTGCCTTTGCCGGTTTAAGCTTCAGCGATAAGAGCTATTATCAAGCCACAGCTCCTTTTGCCGATAGCGCCCTGTCATTGGTTAGCGGCCTCACGCAACCTCCCGAAGAAAAAGTTCTGGCCAGAATCCGTACCTGTCAGGCGTTCGTGACGGCCCAACTTGATACGCAGCAAGTTGGTGATCGTACCCTCCTTGAACGCGCTGAAGGCAGTCCTTCCCTCCTTCATCTTGCCAGTGACGTGCCCCCTCGTACCTCAAGGGACTGGGATCGCTGTGCCAGAACATTCGGAACCAATTACTGGAAATACGATATCAGCATTAATGGCGAGCATGGCGGCCAAGCCCTGTGCAAAGCCTATCGCCAGCAACAGGACTTCACATCATCCGAAGTTGAAGCGTGGTGCGATACCGTGTTTGCATCAGAAAATAAAAGTCCTGAAACGAGCAACACCAAAACAACCAACACAGATTAACCTTTTGTTGTTTGCCCTATAAAATCCCTGATTTTTGCAATTAACTTGCAAAATCGGGGTTTTTTATGTCACCATCGTCATAATGATAAAAAAATAATTAAAAATGACAGGGGCTGAATATGAGCAAGAATTATCCAAAAATGCCGCCGCATATGATTCCACCCGCCAAGGACAAGTTCCGCGAGGTGCAAATCCCCCTGCATGACTATGTTGATGACCGTCCGCCGCCACCGGGCTGGAACCGTGACGGGACAAGGGATGACGGCAAGACCAACGAACGCCCCTATAATCCGGACGTTCCCCGCTGGAATATGTAGCTTTTACGGGCCTTCGGGGGCGGTTTTAACCTCCCATAAGGCATTTTTCCCTTCCAAAAAGGCATGAAAAAACATAATCTTCCCCGGATTATCAGCCCTCCGGAAGGATTATTATGACCCAAGCCCAAAAGATCGAAGCCTCTGCCCCCGAATCCGCCATGAAGGACATGAAAGAGATTGTCGCCCTGTGCAAACGCCGCGGCTTCATCTTCCCTGCTTCCGACATTTATGGCGGCCTGAACGGTTTTTGGGATTTTGGCCCGCTGGGCGTAGAGCTGAAAAACAATCTGCGCGATCTGTGGTGGAAACATATGGTATTAACCCCGCCGATCGGCCCTGAAGGTACAGCCTATGCCGGTCAGCCGGTTGAAATCGTCGGGATTGATTCCGCTATCATCCAGAATCCGAAAGCATGGGTCGCTTCGGGTCATGTGGGCGGCTTCTCCGATCCGATGGTTGATTGCCGTGAAACCAAGCTGCGTTACCGTGCTGACCATTTGCTGGTGTACAAACCCAAGTCTGGCGATGGCAACTGGATTGCCATCATGGAAAACACCGAAGACGAAGAAGTTGAAAAGCGTATCAAGAAGGTAGGCAGAGGCAAAGCCGCCGATTACGAAGTGCATAAGCTGATTGATATTCCGGCAGCTGAATTCGCCCATATCATTGGCCCCGACACCAAAACCGCGGGTACATTGACCGAACCCAAGCAATTCAACCTGATGTTCCATACCTTCATTGGCGCCACAGGCGGTGATGATAACAAGGCTTACCTGCGCCCCGAAACCGCGCAAGGTATCTTCCTCAATTTCAAAAACGTGCTGGATTCATCCCGCGTGCGCGTACCATTTGGTATCGCCCAGATCGGGAAAGCCTTCCGTAACGAGGTAAACCCGCGTAACTTTATCTTCCGTTCCCGTGAATTCGAACAAATGGAAATGGAATGGTTCTGCCATCCTTCAGAAGCCAAAATCTGGCGCGAATTCTGGTTCAGCGAACGCCAAAAATTCTGGCGTGCGATTGGCCTGCGCTCCGATAACCTGCGTATGCGTGACCATGATCAGGACGAGCTTTCGCACTATGCCAAGGCTGGCCTCGGCACGGCGGATATCGAATACCGCTTCCCTTTCACAGCCCCCGATTTCGGCGAACTGGAGGGGATTGCGCACCGCTGCGATTTCGACCTGACGCAACATCAGGAACATTCCAAAACCAAACTGGAATATATGGACCCTGTCACACAGGAAAAATTCATGCCGCACGTGATCGAGCCGGCTGCTGGCCTGACACGCGGTGTTCTGGCTCTGCTGACCGAAGCCTATACTCCCGATGCGAACCGTCCTTCCGGTGTCTATCTTGATTTCCACCCGTCGGTGGCCCCGAAGAAAGCTGCCATTCTGCCTCTGACAGCCAAGGACGAACATCCGGTACTGGCCACCAAACTCTATATGGAAGTGCGCGAGCATTTCAATATCGACCTCGATATCAAACAGAATATCGGCAAGCGTTACGCCCGTCAGGATGAAATCGGTACACCGTTCTGCTTCACCATCGATGACCAGAGTGTGCAGGATAAGACACTGACCGTTCGTCACCGTAACACCATGAAGCAAGACCGCATCAGCATGGATAGCGTGGTCGAATATATGCAGAAAAATATGCTGCTCGCGACGGGCCGTGAATAATCATTCAGGAACAAATAAAAGCCCTCTGATTAGAGGGCTTTTTCTATATATGTCCAGAAAATGAAATTATGAAACCCTCCAGCATTCGTAAAAACGCTATTTATGGTCTTTTTCTTGCACCACTGCTTATTGGGTTAGCAGTTTATGTAGCATGGCTGATAACAGGCGATGAAAATCTGGTGCTGCTGGGTGTATTCCTGCTGCCGCTTTGTATGCTGTTTTTTATGATCGGACTTATTGCCTTGCCGTTCATAGCAAGATCACTAAAGAAAAAGCAGGACCCGCAAGCCAAAAAGAAAACCATAATATTGATGGCTTGCCTGATGCTGAATTTTCCGGTTGCTTTCGGGATTATGTGGCACGTTGATTACAGCTACAGCTTTTATCAAATCAGCGTTACCAACCAAAGTGATGAGGATATTACGACGCTACGTATTACGGATCCTGCCGGACGCACACAAAATTTCCCCAAAATATTGGCCAACGAAACCCAGACAAAGAAAATGTCACTGCGCGGCGAAGGTTCTGTTGACTACAAAATCACCCTTAGCTCAGGAACACAGCAAGGAACTTTAATAGGTTATATCACGAGTGATTTGCGTCCGGCTGACGCATCGCTTACCATCTTTCCCGACGGACACATACAAGTCATAGAAAAATAAAAGCCCTCCGTTTGGAGGGCTTTTAACTTTATTCATTTGTGCCTTTTTGAGTCTGGTTGGTTTGTGCTTTTCTTGCCTTTTCAATCTCGGTGAATGGATTGATTTCAACCTTTATACTGCATTCTTTCTGCACGGCTGCCTCCTCAAGCGCATTGAAACGCCCTTTCAGTTCTGCATATTCTTGTGCCTGCGGACTATTACCATCAATAAAGAAGAGGGCTGGCCAGAACAGAATCAAACCTACACCCATAGCTGTGGCGTCACCATCGGCATTTTTATTCACATCATAGGCAACCTGATTGGCGCGGCGTGTAACACGTGCCATTTCCGCTTTAATTTTTTTGCAGCTATAATCTTCATACTCCAAAGGAGAGATATAGGAAGGTGCAATCTCATTCGTATGAGATGCACATCCGCTAATAGCAAAACATCCTGCCATTACGAGTGCCGATGTTCTTATTTTAGAAATTATCATTTATATTCCCCTTCAACTAAAAACAAATTAGACGCAGTCGGTAGGCTGCGTCTTTCATGTAAATGGTCGGAGCAAGAGGATTCGAACCTCCGGCCTCTACGTCCCGAACGTAGCGCTCTACCAAGCTGAGCTATGCTCCGAATTCTGGTCAGGGCCAGAACATATAATTTTCCCTGTAATTGTAAAGGAAATTTTGCAATCCCCTCAAAAAATCACAAAAGTTCAATATCTTAAGAGGAAAAAGTTATAACCTTTTTCTGACGGCTCTTCCTTAAAAAACAGGGCCGCTTTATATTCATTACCGGCTTCATTCTTGGCCACACACCCCGCTGGAGGGGCTTTTATGACGATCCATGAATTTCTCGGTCTGCTGTCTGTTATCCTGACCTTTGCGGCATATATTCCCTACCTATGGTCAATTTGGAAGCGCATAACAACACCGCACTTGTTCTCGTGGATTATATGGGGGCTATCGAACGGAATTGTCTTTCTGGGCCAATATCAGGCAGGGGCCGGTGCCGGTTCATGGGTTGCCGGTGTCACATGCCTTTTATCTGTTGGCATGATTGTATTAAGCATCCCGTTTGGAGAAAAAGATATCAGAAGAAGTGATTGGGTCGCCCTTTGTGGCGCAGGCCTGGCCATTTTACTCTGGGTTCTGACCAGCAATCCCTTATGGGCCGTTATATTGGCAACCATGGTCGATCTGCTCGGCTTTTATCCGACAATCCGCAAATCATTCAACAATCCCTACAGCGAAGATTTGTCAGCCTGGAGCATTACAGCTTTCAGGTCGTCCCTGTCATTTTTTGCTCTGGAAGCCTATTCGGCAACAACCATGATCTTTCCGGTTGCGATGTTTATTGCTAACGGCAGCATGGCAACAATGCTTGTATGGCGTCGAAAGATAATAGGTCCAAGAATAAAAACCGCTACGTGAGGGGTATTAGTAAGCGCGCTCGACACTGAACAAGGCGAGATCGGATAACACATCGCGCATTTCCCCTGCGGGGGCGGCTTTCAAAACATCCTGCGCCTTTTTGGCATAGCCACGGGCAAGATCCATACCCTTGTTAAAGGCTTTATGTTTCTTCATCACTTCCAAGGCATAAGGCAAATCTTCTTCGCGCTGGATGCGGTCACCCATCGTGCGCTGCCAGAATGCTTTCTCACCTTCATCGGCATCGGCCAGAGCATAAATCACCGGCGCGGTCAGTTTACCTTCGCGGAAATCATCACCAACTGTCTTGCCAAGTTTTTCATGATCGGCCGTGTAATCCAGAACATCATCGGCAACCTGAAACGCCATGCCGAGATTATAACCGTATTCGCGCAGAATGACGGCGGCTTCCGGTTCTTGTCCGGCGATGATCGGTCCGATTTCACAAGCTGCCGCAAAAAGAGCGGCTGTCTTGCAACCGATAATTTTTTCGTATTGCACCAAGGTCAGGTCAACATCATTGGCCATGGATAATTGCAGCACCTCACCTTCGGCGATAATCGCAGAGGCATCGGATAGAATGCGCAACACATCGAGAGAGCCATCCGCTACCATCAACTGGAAAGCACGCGAGAATAGAAAATCCCCGACCAGAACGCTGGCCTGATTGCCGTAAATTACATTGGCCGACGGGTTACCACGGCGCTCGGCGCTTTCATCCACGACATCATCATGGAGCAAGGTCGCGGTATGAATGAACTCTACAGCTGCGGCCAAGGCAAAAGGACGGGTTGTTTTTTGATCATAAAGACGTGTGGCCGCCAAGGTCATCAAAGGGCGGATACGTTTACCGCCCGCCGCAATCAGGTAGCCTGCCAATTGCGGGATCATCGGCACATCCGACTTCATATGTGTCAGGATAAGCTCGTTAACCTTTTTCATGTCATCGCCGACAAGCACGGATAAACGTTCCAGAGGGCTCTGGACATCCTGTTTTCTGGCGGCTGATGTGCTATGGGCTTGCATGGCGTTAAGAATTAGCCGAAACCCTTGGAAAGCGCAAGTTTTATCCCTTATATAAGAGGATATGGATACAGAACCTGACATAACTCCGGAAGAAATCTTCGTGCTGAACAAGCGCGTACGGCTTTTGCAACCGCCGCAAGGCTTTCGCACATCGCTTGATAGCGTGGTTTTGGCAGCGGCATGTCCTGCGAAAGCAAACGACCTTGTCCTCGATATGGGCGCAGGTGTCGGCGGGGCAACATTCTGCCTGTGGGTGCGTGTGCCTGATTGTAAAGTGACAGGCGTTGAAAGGGAAACGGATTATTTCACACTAGCCTGTGAAAACATCCATCTCAATCAAGCCGCAGACCATGTATCTTTCCTGCAGGGTGACATCAGGGAGTTTACAACGGAGCGTTTATTCGATCATGTGATATGCAACCCGCCCTATTTTGAATCGGGTCATCACACACCCTCTCCGGACCGTATCCGCGCCCAAGCCCTCGGCCATCAGGAAGATGACATGAGTGTGAAAGAATGGATCGATTGCAGCTTTCGTTCTTTAAAATCGGGAGGCAGCCTGACCATGATCCATCAGGCCCGCATGACAGATGATATTATTCAAGGCTTCGGGCGGCGCTTCGGCGCGGTTGAAATCATCCCCTTGTGGCCGCGTAGTGGCGAGGCCGCCAAACGGGTTGTGATCCGCGCCCGCAAGGACCGCCAGACCCCCTGCACTTTGCACGCCGGATTGGTTTTACATGCGGCCACGGGAGGATATACACCGGAAACCGATGCTATCCTGCGGGATTTACAACCCCTCACATAACCCCCGAAACCTAATCCCCGTTGACTTAACCCCCATTTCAGGCAGAGTTGTTCCATCATGAGTGAAGAAACAGACAAAGAAACATTAAAAAAATTCCGCGCCTTCATGCAAAGCGTGCCTTTTGTCGGCAAGCACTTTGAAGACCGGCCGAAAGTTGCCGTGATCCGCCTATCCGGCATCATTGCCGACAGCAGCCGCCGCAACACGATCAGCCATAACCGCTATGCGCGCCTGATCGAGAAAGCTTTTGAAAAAGAAGGTATCGTCGCCGTTGCTCTGGTAATCAATTCCCCCGGTGGCAGTGCTGCCCAATCATCACTGGTGGCATCATTAATCCGCCAGATGTCCGAAGAAAAGGAAATTCCCGTTTTCGCTTTTGTAGAAGATGTCGCCGCCTCGGGGGGATACTGGCTTGCCTGCGCTGCCGATGAGATCCATACCCAAGCCGTATCAATCGTCGGATCAATCGGTGTGATTTCTTCAGGTTTTGGCTTTGATGAATTTATAGACCGCTACGGCATCAGCCGCCGCCTTTATACCGCTGGCCGCGAGAAATCGATGCTTGATCCCTTCCTTCCGGAAAAACCGGAGGATGTCGAACGCCTGCAATCATTACAAAAAGATCTGCACAACCTGTTCATAGACTGGGTCAGGGAAAGACGCGGCCATATGCTGAAAGCTTCTGACCGTACCATCTTCGAAGGCCGTTTTTGGACAGCACAAGCTGCCCTCGAACTGGGCCTGATTGATGGGATCAATGATATCCGCCAATTCATGCGCCATAAATTCGGGGAAAAAGTCAAAATGGTTGAGGTCAGTGCGGAAAAACGCCTTCTGCCATTTCCCTATCCTTTAGCCAAGGCCGAGATCAGCCATATAGGCGACGATCTGCTGGAATCCCTCGAAGCCCGCGCCTTATGGGGCCGCTATGGCCTTTAAGGGCTTTCGTGCTACGTTGCTTGTATGAGTCACTGTTGCCACACAGATATCGATAATAAACCTGCCGGTCATGACGATCATGGCCATGCGGGCTATAATCCGGCGCGCGACTGGCTGCTTATGGGCATGCTCGCGATTATTATTGCCGGATTTGCGGTTCATTTCGCCATACCTCATGCGAGGTTACCCACTTCATTGATGACCTTTTCACATTCAGTCGTGACCCTGATGAAAACAATGTGGTGGGGTATTGTCGGCGGGGTTATCGCCGTCGGTTTTATGTCCCGCATCCCGCGTGAATATTTCAGGGCGATCATGGGCCGTGGCGATACGGTGGGTGGAATTATTCGTGCAACCCTTGCAGGGCTTTTACTTGATTTATGTTCACACGGCATATTGATGGTTGGTGCCAAATTATATGAACGTGGCGCGTCTATTGCCCAAGTCATGGCCTTTCTGATCGCCAGCCCGTGGAATTCGATTACCCTGACCCTGATATTGATATCACTGATCGGTTTGCCATGGACTCTGGTCTTTATCGGTGGTTCGGCCCTGATCGCGATTGTTACAGGGATCTTTTATATGCTGCTGGTCAGGCGCGGTGTTTTGCCACCTAATCCTCATGCGCTACAGGAAATTCCCGATTTTGATATACGCAAAGATATCAGGGAACGTCTGGCCCATTTTAAATTCTCACCCCGTTATATCGGCAGCACACTGAAACTCGGTTTTATAGAGAGCCTGTCCGTTATGCGCTGGCTGTTCTTCGGGGTTGTGATGGCGGCTCTGATCCAGACATTTATTAGTCAGGATATGATGACCACATGGTTTGGCCCCACCATTCTTGGTCTGTTGCTGACTTTGCTTGCAACCACGGTTATTGAAGTTTGTTCCGAAGGATCCACCCCGATCGGGGCTGATCTGGTGACCCGTGCAGGAGCCCCCGGTAACGGTTTTACCTTCCTGATGGCCGGTGTTTCAACCGACTACACGGAAATGCTGGTTCTGCGCCAGACAACAAAAAGCTGGAAGATTACATTATTCCTGCCCTTACTGACTGTGCCGCAAATAATCCTGCTCGGCTGGATTATGAACCAGTTTTAAAGAATAAGCCCATAAACCAGAAAGGTGATACCCGCGACTGTCAACGGCCATGACATGCGTGGCGGCAATCCTTCGCGCACAAAGCAAAAATACTGCACCAGAAAAACCGGAATCGTCGCCACCATAAACAGCCGCAACGCAAAGCCTGTATCCCCCATCGGGAAAAGAAGGAAACTAACCAGTAATGTCACAATCATCAGGCCGCTTGTAACCTTGTACCAAAGATCCGCGACTTTACGGATATGGATTGTTCCCCGCACCAAGATCCAAAGAATGGCAGGCACAGAAACCCATCCCGCAATCCAATACCCCATCTGATAAGCATGAGGATCCTGCAAGAAGTAAA
Organism: Micavibrio sp.; assembly: GCA_046294845.1. Classification (GTDB taxonomy): domain Bacteria; phylum Pseudomonadota; class Alphaproteobacteria; order Micavibrionales; family Micavibrionaceae; genus Micavibrio_C. The sequence goes on from JBKBNU010000001.1 coordinate 2,151,232, forward strand.
ACAGGAAACCATTGCCATCTTGTGAAAGCTTTAGGGAAATCCCCGCCACAGTGGCAATGTATGTCAGACTGAGTACAGGAAAATAACGATGGGCAAGAACATCATAGAAATGTTCCGGCAGGAACCTTTCATTTCTTATGGGTTCAACCCTTAAAACAGGCTGCTCGCGATAATCTTCCATCGGTATTATTTACAGGGATAAGCGTTGTACAAAGCCATTGTGACAGCCGGTGCCGCAATGAAAGCATCATTCTCCTTATGCTTGCGCAGATAGGCAAGCACAATTTTATGCACCTTGGTAACAGGCGTTTTTGTAGGTACGCAAATATCGATTTTGGGCGCCAATTTCATGGATTGCAGAATGCGGTGGTAATCGATGACACCTGCGATATAGGCCTGACAGGCCGTGTGGCCGCCTTTGACGACCTCTTTACCTTTGGCATCTATCTCGCAGACATGAAGGAGATACGCCCCCGAGAACTGGGTGTCGGCCCGTGCTGAGCCTGCCCCCCCGATCAGGCAGATCGCCATCATAATTGCGGTGAAGACAGAATGTCGCATCATCCGCCCTATAGTCTTACTGGCCGCTCTGCTTTGTCTTTAGCTGTTGCAAGACAGAGAAAGGGGATTCAGAAGTCGATGATGCCGGTGCAGACGCAATCACCCTGAACTCGCGATCATCTTTTTCACGCGGGGCTTTGCGGTCATCGCGTCTGGGTTTTTTGTTGCGATGCTGTTTGCGATCGCCTTCCTGCGGCTTGCCACCACCTGTCTTGGGCTTGAAGTCCTTTTTATACGGAGGACGGGGTTTGCGCTCCTGTGCCTCGCCATAGGCTTTGCCACGGCGCAATTTGAACGTGGCCAATTCAGGCTTCACCGGCGCTGCAGGGGCCGTAACTTCAGGAACAGTAGCCTCGGGAGCAGAAGAAGCTTCAGATACAACCTCAAGGGCCGCTTCAACAACGATTTCTGTCACTGCTTCGGGAACAGGTGTTTCCTGTGAGGCTTCCGCTTCAACAGCGATAGGTTGACCGGCCTTTACAGCCACAGGATCACTGATCTTTTTATGGCCCATGGCTTCCAGAACGTCATAAAGGTCGGGAATAGAGCAGCCCAGCCATTCGGCCATCGCATGCGTTGCTTTAAACGTACCGTCTTTGGCGCTGTCATAAACAGCACTGATCAAACGGTCAAGCATATCAACGCGGATGGCACGTTTGGCGTAAACCGGATAACCGATAGCGCTGAAGAACGCTTCATCGATTTCTGTTTCTGCCGCAAGCGATTTTGAAACCATACCATCGGACGGCACTTGTGCAGGCAGGGTCTTGCCATGCCAAAGGCTCCACAGCAGCGCGCGCAAATGCACAGCGGCAGGTTTGTTAAGCGCCGGAATAAATACCAGAACGGGGCCGAGCTTGATTTGTTTTTGGCGCAAGACACGACGCATATCGGCATCTATGGAAGCAATCAATTCTTCAAGAGCGGCGCGCGGGACAATACCCATAGCTTCGTGTACGCGCTTTTCAATTTCACGAACGGGAGCAGCAATGCCCTCTTCTTCTTTTTCCAAAGCAACCAAAGGCTCAAGCACAGAAGCAATGTGGCCTTGCAACCATTCACTGATCTTTGCTGTGGCTGCTTGCGCATCCACACCCTCTGTCAGTTGCGTATCAATAACCTGTACAGCCGGCTTTAAAATGGTTTCACCTTTACCCACCGTTGCCACGATCACGCCCGGCATCGGGTTGGTAGGATCAACCTGATAAAGAATATGGCCATCATCATTCAGGCGAAATTGCCTAGGCACGGCGTTCAGCATCACTCTTACAAACCACTCTATTAAAGTCCAAGGAATGAGCAGCACTATACGTCCATGCTCCGGAATGTGCAATCTAATCAGGAAGATTGCCGTCGTTCTTGAACAAGGCACCCATCTGAAAACTCATTCTATATTATGACAAAAAATAAAGAGCTTTTTTCACAGGCCCTCCGCTGTTTTTCTCTACAAGAACTCGCCCATTAACGTTAGTATTTCGGTACCCTTTAAGGCCTTCAAGGAGATCCGCCGTGACCCGTTCCGTCCGCCTGCCCAGCCTGGTACTTGCCACAGCCGTTATGCTCGGCAGCACATTTTTGTCACCGGCTTGGGCTGCGATGAACGCCGAAGACGCCAAAAACCTCAAAACCATCTTTGGTCAGCTGGTTGAGAGGATGGATACGGAGGCCCGCTTGCAAGGGGGCCAACTGGAAACCGAAGGGGAAATTATGGTCGAGGCCAGCGACAATTATTTCGCCATCACCCTGCCCCACATGACCTTTGTGGGCTCTGACCAATCCAAGGTCAATATCGGCATGATAGCCATCAATGCCATGCCAGGAAGCTCCCAACAGGAATGGAAAATGACAGTGGCCATTCCCACACCGATCACACTGTACGGTTCTGATGGCCGCGAGACAGGCGTCATAGAAATCGGCAGCCAGAATTTTGCCGGTGTTTATAACCAGACCTTCGGCAATTTTGTCCGTCTGAATGGCCGTTACAAAGATATCAGCATTACCGAGCCGCTGGACAGCTCCACCGTGAAGATGGGCGAAATTGCCGTTGTCTATGACCTGAAAGAAAGTGCCTCCGGCATCTGGTCAGGCCCCATGAACATGGCCATCAATAACATCTCGGCCCTTTTTAACAAAACGGGATCAGCAGGAAAAATAGGCTCGATTAAAATTGATAGCACCGTCAAAAACTACTCTGTTGCCGAAGCCAATGCCTATAGCGAGAAAATGAACGCCCTGCTGGAAAGCCTTGAAACAGACGCTCCCAGCGTCAGTGCCCCCCACGTTCAGGGTATGTTCAATACAATCTCCGATTTCCTGACAACCGTCTGGGACGGCTTTGGCTCCGAATTTACGGTCACCGGCATTGAATTCATGAACCCGCCCAAAAGCGGCCAACCGGCCTCCACTTTTAAAATGGATCACCTGTCCTTTGGCATGACCGCCGATGGCATGAAAGGCAACAAAGCCAGCTTGCAGCAAACACTAAAGATGGCGGGATTGAGCGTGACCCCTTCTGATTCCAGTACAGAAGAAATTATGCCGGAAAATCTCAATCTGGATATGACAGTAACAAATCTGCCGCTGCAGGATTTGATCAAGATGGCCAAAGACAACCTCAATCAGGGCGTCACCGCCTCAAGCGGTGGAAACCTTGCCGCCCTGAACGCCATGGCGCAGGCCCAGCAACTTTTGACCCAATCCGCCACGACACTGACCATCAAGGATACAGGTCTGGGTAAAACAGACGTCTATGACATGAAACTAAACGGTGAGGCACTTGCCAATATTCAGGCCGTCATGGGCGGCACCGGCAAGGTCAGACTGGAGATTGCCGGTATTGAAAACATGATTGCGCTGGCCCAGAAAGCCGCCAATGATCCTGCGCTCGATGCGATGAAAAAAGACAAAGCGGCCAAGGCCGTCCAGAGCCTGACCTTCATGCAAATGATCGGCCAGCAAACGAAAAATGCAGGCGGTCAGGATATACGCGCCTATGATTTTGAGCTGACAGCCGACGGCAAAACCATGCTGAACGGTGCCGATATGATGGGCGTCATGGGCGGCATGCCCCAGTAACGGCAAGGAACCCGCTCTTATAAAAGATAGGCAAGCACGCCGTTCAGGCGCTGACGTCCTTCGGACGTAGGCCTGAGTCTGTCATTCTCCAAAATAAGAAGCCCTTCATCCGCCAGCACTTTTAGTTTGCGCGGATCAAGAATCTGGTCGACGGCTTTCCCCGCCTCCGCCTCGAGCCGGACATACGGAACCCCTTCACGCAGACGCAATCCCATCATCAAGGCCTCCATCCAGCGTTGCTCGGGCGTGACGGTTTCATGTTCGTGACCGCCATGGCCGGATTTCATAACACGCTCCATCCAGATTTCGGGGGCGCGGTGTCCACGGGTGGCGATCTTCTGCCCGTCGAGCGTCAGGCGGCCATGCGCGCCCGGACCAATCCCGACATAATCGGTGTAGCGCCAGTAGGTCAGGTTATGCTGTGATTCCTGTCCCCGCTTCGCATGGTTCGAAATTTCATAGGCGGGCAGGCCTGCTGCCTCTAAAACACTTTGTGTAATTTCATAGAATTCACCGCCAAGATCTTCTGATGGCATCATAAAATCACCACGGGCATATTGCGTATGGAAGGGCGTTCCCTCCTCGATCGTCAGTTGGTAGAGTGAAAGATGGCCGACAGATAATTTCACAGCTTCATCAAGCTCTTGCACCCAATCGCTGATTTTCTGGTTCGGTCGCGCATACATCAGATCAAAACTGAATCGTTCGAAGTTTTCTTTTGCAAGATCAATGGCTTTTAGGGCTTCACTACGATTATGCTTGCGACCAAGGAAGCTAAGGTCTTCATCGCGCAGGGATTGTACCCCGATCGACACACGGTTCACACCGGCCTCGCGGAAGCCTTTGAACTTTGCCGCCTCGACCGAGGTCGGGTTGGCTTCGAGCGTGATCTCCATCGCGGGATCATGCGGCCATGATTTTTTAATCTGGTCGATGACGACCTTGACCGTCTCCGGTTCCATCAAGGAGGGGGTTCCTCCCCCGAAAAAGACAGAGGTCACTTGGCGGTCCGGTGTCAAGGATGCGTAATGCTGAATTTCCCGAATATAGGCATCACGCCACGCCGCATGATCGATACTCTCACGCACGTGAGAGTTAAAATCGCAATACGGGCATTTGGCAGCACAAAAGGGCCAATGGACATAAATACCAAACATCAGCGAAAACACTTCCCGATCAGTTGGGCAAAGGCCCGTCCACGGTGACTTATCCGCCCCTTTTCCTCAAGGCTCATCTCGGCAAAGGTCCGGTCAAAATCTTCGGGGACAAACATCGGATCATAACCATGCCCGCCTGCCCCGCGCACTGGCCAGATCAGAGTGCCATCCACACGGCCCTCAACATGCTCTATATGGCCATCCGGCCATGCCAAGACCAGTACGGATACAAAATAAGCCGAGCGGTCGGAAGCATCGCCCAGTTCATTCTGCACACGTTGCATCCCCACCACAGGATCACGCTGCGGCCCCAGCCAATCAGCCGTATAAACCCCCGGCTGGCCACCCAAACCGTTCACGCACAAGCCGCTATCATCGGCCAAAGCCGGTATGCCTGTGGCTTGCGCGGCGGCAAGCGCCTTGATCGTCGCATTTTCAAGGAAAGTCGTGCCCGTTTCGGCTGGTTCCGGCAGGTTCAGATCACCCGCACTCGGAAATTCCCGCACATAATCCCCCAGCAAAGCGGCGATCTCGGCCACTTTACCTTTGTTATGCGTGGCAACGATCAGCCTGTCACCGGAAAATAGGCGCGCGGATGTCATTTATAATCACAGGCCCAGAACCTGTTTCTGGATTGCTGTCAGTTCGGAGCAGCCCTTGCGTGCCAGATTGAGCATGGCCAAAAAGGTCTCCTCATCAAACGGCACACCTTCGGCAGTGCCTTGCAGTTCGACAATCTTGCCTGAACCCGTCAGCACGAAATTGGCATCGGTATCGGCAGCAGAATCTTCATCATAATCAAGATCCAGCACAGGCTTGCCCTGCCATACGCCACAAGAAATCGCCGACACGCTATCCGTAAACGGCATGGCCGAAATCAGGCCCAGCGCCCTGACGTGTTCAAAAGCTTTATAAAGCGCCACATAAGCACCCGTGATCGAAGCGGTGCGTGTACCACCATCAGCCTGCAATACGTCACAATCAATGCGTACCTGACGTTCACCCATGGCTTTGGTATCAACAACCGCGCGCAAAGCCCGACCGATCAAACGCTGGATTTCCTGTGTGCGCCCTGACTGACGGCCCTTGGCCGCTTCACGGTCGATGCGCTGATGGGTGGATCGCGGCAGCATGCCATATTCGGCTGTGACCCAACCCGAGCCGGTATTCTTCATCCAGCCCGGCACTTTTTCTTCGACAGTCGCCGTGCAAAGCACGTGCGTATCACCGAATTTCACCAGCGCTGATCCTTCGGCATGGCGGGAAACATTGGTAATAATCTCGACCTTGCGCAGGGCTGAAGGCTCGCGGCCCGAAGGACGGGAAAAGGGAACAATTGCAGGAACGGTGCTATTCACGGGCCTAAATCCTTTATTATCAGCTTGATATCATGAAAATCGCGGCCAATGTGACGGATAGCGTCCAAATTGTCAATTTCTGCCTATAGCGCTATATTCCCCTTATGATTCATGATCTGAACGACAGGGCGCAGGCGATTTTGCGCTATGTGATAGACACCTATATGGAGACAGGCGAACCTGTGGGCTCGCGCACGATTGCGCGCCATCTGGAAGTCACACTCTCGCCCGCGACCATCCGTAATGTTATGGCCGATCTGGAAGAAAGCGGCTTGCTTTATGCCCCGCATACATCGGCAGGGCGTTTGCCCACGGCGCAGGGTTTACGCCTTTATATTGACGGCCTGATGGAGATGGGCAATCTGAGCGCCGAGGACCGTCTGGCGATCGAAGCCCAGTGCCTATCGCATGGCAGTTCGGTGACCAATGTTCTGGAACGCGCCACATCGATGTTATCGGGCCTGTCTTCGGCGGCCAGCCTGATTATCGCCCCCAAAACCGATAAACCCGTCAAGCATATGCAATTTGTCCGGCTGGATAGCGGGCGGGTTTTGATTGTGATGGTGTTGCAGGATAACAGCGTTGAAAACAGGGTGATGGACGTCCCGCCCGATGTGAATGATTACACCCTGACCACAGCATCCAACTTTATCAATCGCCATATCGGCGGCAAGACATTGGGCGAAGCCCAAAACACCATTCGCGACAATATCGCCACCAACAAGGCCGAATTGGACCAAATCACCGCCGACCTGATCCATCGCGGACTGGCCATGGCCCCGACAGTCGAGGATTTCAGCGGCAACATCATCATTCGCGGGCAATCGCGTTTGCTGGAAGATGTCAAAGCAATCGAGGACCTTGAAAAAGCCCGCCAGCTTCTGGCCGCGCTCGAGGAACAGGAAACCATGATGCGCCTGCTGGAGGCCACGCAAGGCGCGGATGGTGTGCAAATCTATATCGGGACGGAAAACACCCTGTTCGACCATTCCGGCTGGTCGATGGTGGTTTCCCCCTATAAAACCCCCGAAAACCGGATTATCGGGGCGATCGGTGTCATTGGCCCGACACGGCTTAATTACAAGCGTATTATCCCGCTGGTGGATTATACTTCCCGTGTTATGACCCGCCTGCTGGAAAAATAGCCCCCATTTTCCGCTCTAAAGGTACGGGATAGCTGGTTTTTTGGGGATTTACCTGCCCCCCGTTTTACCGTTAGACTGGGGGTCCGAATTGCTTATCTTCCTTGAAAGGTCGACATCCATGATCAAACGTTCGTTGCTGATATCCGCGCTATTGGCCAGCCTTGCCTTCACCGGAGGTGCTGCCCCTGCTACAGCGCAGTTGCTTGATGATCAGGGGGTTCCCTATTCAGCAGATTATTACCGCCAGTCCCTCAAGCTTGTTGACATAACATTACAGAATCGAGAAGGTCTTCTCCCTGGCCAGTTTGTCGTCCATGCTTTCGAGCATACCGCTTTTACCTCAGGGTGCGCTAAACTGAGCAATATTCCGGTTACAGTTGAATATGTCGCAAACTTTGTCCGCATTACGTATGACGATTATGTCGTTGATATGCGCGATCAGGACGGTAACGGTACAACATGCAACAAACCGATCGTGCCGCCTTCTGCTGATGTAGTTCTTGACCGTGCCGTTCTGGAAGAAAAAGGCATCGAGAAAATTCGTTTTGTCTATAGAAACAGTCCTTGTGAGATGGATATAGAAGTTACGGATCATATGGCCCGCCTGTGGCCCTCCTATGCGGATGACCCTGACATGGAGAACTTGCCAGACGGAATAAACATAGGAACATTGAAGTCATCTGGTTATCTTTCCGCGATACACGGGCCTGTAGTTGACAGTGTATCACTGGGTGGGTACGGCGCCAGCACGATCTGGTTCTATCCGGAAAACACTGTAATTTTGTATGTACCAAATGCAGATTCGAACAAAGCTAATCCGGCGATCAAATCCAAACTGGATGCACTGGCCGCCACACGCGGCCTGTCCCCGCTTGAGGACAGCATTCCCGAATTCAAGTCACCGCTTAATGACAAAAATGCATATTACTATGTTGCCAAGGGTGACCGCTATTCACAGGCCAAGGGTGATCTGCTTGATTATATCGAGCTGGATACTATGAAATATGGTCTGGAAGGCGATGAACCCGCGAAGAAGCAGATGGCTGTTTATGTGCGTAAACCGCGCGCAACCGAGTAACCAACGAAGAAGACCTTAAAAGACGTTATGCAGGATATGAATAACCCTCTACCCGATCAGGATCCGGAAACCAATACACCGGATAACATTGCCGACAATGACTCGCTAAGCCCGACACCGGAAGCATCTTCCACGCCGGAGGCCCCCGAGAGTGCGGCAGCACCCCAAGGCGCAGAAGGCCCTTCGCAGCTGGAACTGGCTTTGCTTGAAATTTCCCGCCTGCAGCAGGAACTGGCCGCCGTCAAGGACCACAGCCTCCGCGCTTTGGCCGAGGCAGAAAATACCCGCAAACGTGCTGTAAAAGATCGCGAGGATGCCAGCAAATATGCGATTTCCAACTTTGCCCGCGACCTGCTGGATTACACCGATAACTTCAAACGCGCCATCGACTCGATCCCTGATGATCTGAAACAAGCCGGTGATGACCGCATCAACAACCTGTTGACCGGCCTCGAAGCCATGCAGCGCCAATTTTTGCAAACACTTGATAAAAACGGTGTGAAGAAACTGGAACCGCGTGATGAACCCTTCAACCCGCACTTCCATGAAGTGATGTTCGAAGTCCCCGGTACGGGCAAACCCGCCGGCACGATTATCCAGCTGGTTGATCCGGGTTATGTACTGCATGACCGCCTGCTCCGCCCCGCCCGCGTCGGTGTGGCCAAGGACGAAGGCCAAGGCGGTCCCGCCCACAGCGTGGATACGCAGGCCTAAAAAAGACCATTATAGGCTTTTAATCCTATTTTACCCTTGATTTTAGCCCCCGAATCCCTATATAAAAATCAGGCAGGGATAGGGATCGCCCGCATAGTGGTTTTTCATTGAAAACACTGGGGATTCCTGAGACCTGCCCCTCTGGTATTCGGGAGCGTCTGTGCTATAGTCCGCACATCAAAAACACCCCGGATATAAGGGAATCGTGATGGTGCCAATGGTGGGCCATCATAGGATTTGCCAACTTGAGAAGAGGAATAAAATGAGCAAAGTCATTGGTATTGACCTTGGCACGACCAACTCCTGTGTTGCTGTCATGGAAGGTAAAGAACCCCGCGTCATCGAAAACGCTGAAGGTGCAAGGACAACCCCGTCCATGATCGCCTTCACAAAGGATGGCGAACGTCTGGTCGGTCAGCCCGCCAAACGTCAGGCCGTCACCAACCCCGATAATACGCTGTATGCCGTCAAACGCCTGATCGGTCGTCGTTTTGATGATCCGCAAGTGCAGAAGATGATGAAAACCGCGCCCTTCAAAATCGTCCGTGGTGATAACGGCGATGCCTGGGTCGAGGTTGACGGTGAAAAGCAGGCACCCGCGCAGATCTCTGCCATGGTCTTGAAGAAGATGAAGGAAACCGCCGAGAGTTATCTGGGCGAAAGCGTCACACAGGCCGTTATCACAGTTCCCGCTTACTTCAACGACTCCCAACGTCAGGCGACAAAAGACGCTGGCAAAATTGCCGGTCTCGAAGTCTTGCGTATCATCAACGAACCGACAGCCGCCGCACTGGCTTATGGCCTTGATAAACGCAAGAACGGTACAATTGCCGTTTATGACTTGGGTGGTGGTACATTCGATATTTCCATCCTCGAGATCGGTGATGGCGTCTTCGAAGTGAAATCAACCAATGGTGACACATTCCTTGGTGGTGAAGACTTCGATGCCCGTATCATTGATTATCTGGCGGACGAGTTCAAAAAAGAACAATCCATCGACCTGCGTCAGGACAAACTGGCCCTGCAGCGTCTGAAGGAAGCCGCCGAGAAAGCCAAGATCGAGCTGTCATCCACGATGCAGACCGAGGTCAACCTGCCGTTTATCACGGCTGATGCTTCAGGACCCAAACACCTGAACATCAAACTTTCACGTGCGAAGCTTGAAAGTCTGGTTGATGATCTGGTCAAGAACACCATCATTCCGGTGAAAGCCGCATTGAAAGATGCCGGCGTGAAACCTTCGGATATCGATGAGGTTGTTCTGGTTGGCGGTATGACCCGTATGCCGAAAATCATCGAAACGGTGAAAGAATATTTTGGCAAGGAACCCCACAAGGGCGTGAACCCTGATGAAGTTGTTGCCGATGGCGCGGCCATTCAGGGCGGCGTTCTCAAGGGCGACGTCAAGGACGTTCTGCTGCTGGACGTGACACCGCTTTCACTGGGCATCGAAACACTGGGCGGCGTGTTCACACGCCTGATTGATCGCAACACAACGATCCCGACCAAAAAATCCCAGGTGTTCTCGACCGCCGAAGACAACCAGACCGCTGTGACCATCCGCGTTTACCAAGGTGAACGTGAAATGGCCGCTGACAACAAGATACTGGGTCAGTTTGATCTGGTCGGTATCCCGTCAGCACCGCGCGGCGTACCGCAAATCGAAGTCACATTCGACATCGACGCCAACGGTATCGTTCACGTAACAGCCAAGGACAAAGCCACAGGCAAAGAACAGCAGATCCGCATTCAGGCCTCTGGCGGTCTTTCGGACGAAGACATCAACAAGATGGTTCGCGATGCCGAGGAACATGCCGAAGAAGACAAAGGCAAGCGCGAGTTGGTCGATGTCAAGAATCAGGCCGAAGCCATGCTGCACCAGACAGAGCGTTCCCTTTCCGATCTCGGCGACAGTGTTCCTGCCGACGAGAAAAACAAAGTGGAAGCGGCCGTTGCCGATCTTAAGGCCGTGTTGTCATCCGACGACAAGGACAAGATCAAGAGCAAGACAGATGCGCTGATGCAGGCCAGCATGAAACTGGGTGAGATTGCCTATCGCAAATCACAGGAAGAAGCCGCAGGCGTTTCCGGTGATGAAGCTGGTGCAGCAGGCGACAGCCCTGCGGCAGAAGGCGAAGTGGTCGATGCCGATTTCAGCGATCTTGAACTCGAAGACGACAACGACAAGAAATAAGAAACAAAACGGGGCCTGATGTAACACAGGCCCCGTCTCCTCTTTTGATCAGGGCACAAAATGTCAAAGGACTTCTATCAGGTATTAGGTGTTGACCGTAAGGCCAGCGAGGAAGAGCTGAAAAAGGCTTACCGTAAGCTTGCCATGCAATATCACCCCGACCGCAACAAGGATGATCCAGCAGCGGAAGCCAAGTTCAAGGAAGTTAGCGAAGCCTATGACGTTCTGAAAGATCCGCAAAAACGCGCAGCCTATGACCATTACGGTGCCGATGGCGTCAATATGGGTGCTGGCGGCGGTGGTGCGGGCTTCTCGGGGTTTGGTGGCGCCTTCACCGATATTTTTGAAGATATGTTCGGCGATATGATGAACCGCGGCGGCAACCGTACAGGGCCCCAACGCGGTTCGGATATGCAATACACCATGGAAATCACCATGGAAGAAGCCTTTGCCGGCGTTGAAACAACTATCAAGGTTCCCACACACGAATCCTGCGACAAATGCGATGGTTCGGGTGCGGCTGCCGGTACCGGCGAAGAGCAATGCCCTGCCTGTAACGGTCAGGGCCGTATGCGCATGCAGCAAGGTTTCTTTACCATTGAACGCACCTGCCCGACCTGTAGCGGTCAGGGCCGTATCATTCGTGACCCCTGTGCCAAGTGCAGTGGTCAGGGCCGTATCCGCAAGGAAAAATCACTTCGTGTCAAAATTCCCGCCGGTATCGAAAGCGGACGCCGCATTCGTCTGGCCGGCGAAGGCGAAGCCGGTTTCCGTGGCGGCCCGTCCGGTGACCTTTATGTTTTGCTTGCCGTAAAGCCGCACAAACTCTTTAAACGTGATGGTGCAAACCTGCATTGCCGCGTTCCCATTCCGATGACGACAGCAGCATTAGGCGGCGAGCTTGAAGTCCCCACGATTTCCGGTGGCCGTACAAAGGTAAAAATCCCTGAAGGCACACAAACAGGACAGCAATTGCGCCTGAAGGGCAAAGGTATGCCCGTCTTACGTTCCGATGCGATTGGCGACCTGTTTATCGAGGTCCAAGTGGAAACGCCCATGAACCTGAACCGCAAGCAACAGGATCTTTTGAAGGAACTGGACAAATCCCTTGGTGGCACATCCCAAGGTAAACACAGCCCTGAATCAACCGGCTTCTTTTCGAAAGTCAAAGAAGTCTGGAGCGATCTGAAGGACTAATCATGAAAATTGCTATTGCCGGATATAAAGGCCGCATGGGCCAGATGCTGGTGCGGGAACTCGAATCAGGAACTTGGCCCGATCTGGTTTACGGCGGCGGTACGGATAGCAGTGATGATCCTGAAAAACTCTTCGACGCCGATCTTGTGATTGATTTCACCAAGCCCGAAGCCACACGCAAACATATCTGGCTTGCGGCCAAACACCACAAGTCCCTGATTATTGGCACCACAGGATTGGGCGCTCAAGATCACAAGGAAATGCAGGATGCGAGCCTTGAATGTCCCCTGCTCTTTTCTGCCAATATGAGTGTGGGCGTCAATCTTCTGGCCGCATTGGTTGAGCAGGCAGCAACACGCCTTGGCGATCAATTCGACATCGAAATCCTGGAAACCCATCACCACAACAAGATTGATGCCCCGTCAGGCACAGCCCTAATGCTGGGTAAAGCCACTGGCCGCAAGGCAGCGCCCTATGAGCGCAGCGGTAAACGTGAAAGCGGGACTGTGGGATACGCCGTTCAGCGCGGCGGTGATGTCGTGGGCGAACATACGGTGAGCTTCTTTGGACCCGGCGAACGTCTGGAACTTGGACACCGTGCCCATGACCGCAGCCTGTTTGCCAAAGGGGCCTTACGTGCTGCCCTCTGGCTTAAAGACCAGCCGTACGGGCTTTATTCCATGCGCGATGTACTGGATATTTAAGCACCCGCAACAGGGGCTTTGTCTGTAGATTGCAGCGATACCTGCTTTCCGCAAGTACGTGCCACATGCTTTGCAATTTCACTGCTTAAGATTTCAAATCTATCGGGGGAAATAGAATCCTTATGATCGTACAGATCAAGTTGTGTAACTGATGATGATTTATTATCCATGACAATAATGCCTTTGCCGTACAAGGGTTGCCCCTCTGGTGAGGTCCCCGCTTGCGCATATGTCAGCTTGAATATTCCTGAACGGCCTTGCTTGCTGGCATGCAGGTAGACAAAGGGCGCTTCTTCCGATGCAATTTGTGCCGTATGAAAACCGGCATCCTGTAATTTGACACGGGCCCACGTTACAAGACTTTCGAGCTTGAAGCGTCTTTCCTGAAGTTCATGGGTATCCCATGCGACAGCTTGCAGGTCCGCACCATCAGCCGCCTGTGCATATTCGCGCTGGAGATCATCGTGATCCAAGTTCATCCTCTGGCAACATAATTATTGTCGCAACCATATCAGGAACACAATATTATGTCAATAAATTATCCGCTAAACCCCTGGATTCCTGCGCCAAAATCAGGCGTTTCCGGGGGGTCCCCCACCCATAATTCTCGACGATCCCTGATGATTGGATAACCCTGTGACACGGGATCAAAAGCGAAATCGGGTTGGCCCCCACGGCGCTACCCACTGCACGACTGGCTTTGGGTTTGTTGATATAACAGGCGACATCCTGATAGCTGACAGCGCCACCACAAGGAATCTTCAATAGTGCCTGCCAAACCTGTATCTGGAAATTTGTGCCATAGAGATGAATATTAAATCGGGGCTGATCTTCCCCGTGCCAGGCCTTCATGATCTTCTGCGCGGTAGGGGCCGTCGCCTTTGTATCTTCATGAAATTGTGCAAGCGGCCAATAGGAAAAAAGGCGGCTCAAGGGGATATTCCTGTCATCATCAACGACAAACCCTAACCAGCATAAACCACGGGGCGTCTGCGCGATCAAAATTTCTCCCAGACTTGTGGGATGAAAACCATACGTGATATCCAACCCCGCGCCCTTCTTCTGAACTTCACCCGGTGTCGCGGCCTCCACATTCACAAACAAATCAAATAGTCGGCCATTACCCGATAACCCCGCTGCATAGGCAGCATCAAGTGTTGAATAACCTTCAAGCAGGAAATCACGCGCATGGCGTGCACTCATATACTGGATGAGCTTCTTGGGACTTAAACCCACCATGCGGGTAAAGCTTTTTTGGAAATGCGCCTGATCATACCCTGCGCGACGCGCCAGAAATTCCAGATCCGGATGCTCCTGCCAATGCGCCACAATATAGTCGATTGAATCTGCGATAACTTGTTCCATCCTTTTGTTTTAAACAATCCGGTGATGCCCGCCAATCCGATTCATGCTATACCTGCCTTCATGACAAAAACGCAGATTCACAAGTTTTTCGAGACGCTTCAAACACTTAATCCCGAACCGCAGGGTGAGCTGGAATACGTTAATCCTTATACCCTGCTGGTGGCGGTTGTCCTTTCGGCGCAGGCCACGGATAAGGGCGTCAACAAAGCCACCAAAGCGCTTTTCAAAATTGCCAATACGCCGCAAAAAATGGTCAAGCTGGGTGAAGACGGCCTAAAGGAGCATATTAAAACAATCGGCCTTTATAACAGCAAGGCCAAGAACGTCATCGCCTTATCGGAAATTCTGGTCAGGGATTACAAAGGGCAAATTCCGCAAACCCGCGATGAATTGGTGAAGCTGCCGGGTGTGGGTCGCAAAACAGCAAATGTAGTCCTCAACATTGCCTTTGGAGAGGAAACCATAGCTGTTGATACACATATCTTCAGAGTGAGCAACCGTACAGGTCTTGCCACCGGAAAGAATGTCGATCAAGTTGAAGAGCAACTGGAAAAAGTCGTACCCAAAGAATTCAAACGTCACGCCCATCACTGGCTGATCCTGCATGGCCGCTATATCTGCAAAGCCCGCAATCCGGACTGTGCCCATTGTCCGGTTTTCAAATATTGTGGCTTTGAGGAAAAGACAGCTTAATTACGGCTGAGAATTTTTTGGGACAGCCGCATATACAGGAACAGCTTTTGATGTATTTAGAAGACTATCCTGAAAAGGTTTTTGTGTAGGGTTATTTTCAATAGTAAGAAAATCTTGCGCTACCGGCTCAACGGCTTGCTTTTCTTGTACGTCCTCTTGAATAATATTCACGACCCCATTTGCAGCATCTGTGCCCACATGAGAAAACACTCTTCTGATCGCATCTATGCCTCTGGTGATTACAGTTGATTGCACCGGCAAAGCCTGTACTACTGACATTGCAGGCTGCTGCATATTGCCAGTACTATTTCCACTAGCCTTCATATCCAGCCGTTCACGCACCGATCTTCTGGCAAAAAAGGAGTCCAATTCATAAACAAACGCAGCCTGTCTTTGCCTGTATTTTTCTACCGAAAAATCATCTTTGTGTATTCTATGAAGCTCGGACTCTAATGTTTTTTCAGATATTGGCTGCTCGTCGGCTAAATAAAACCAACCAAAGCGATGACCCAAATCCAGAGTGGTAAAAGGTATTGTCAATCTGTCGTGAGAAAACTCAAGTAACTGCTCAATTTTCTGTCTGGCTGTCAGTTCTTTTATTTTCTCCGGTTCAAAGAAATATCGACTATGCACTGACGACTGTCTCAGCAAGAGATCTAAAAGACTTATATCTTCACCGTAACCGTTAAACTGAAAAGGGAGAATACCCTGCCTTTGCTTGGTATCAATTTCCAAAACGGCATCAAGAGTATCCATGAGGGTCTTTAATATTGTCTGTTGATTAAACTCCTGATCAGAGGCAAAGACATCATCCAATTTTATGGCGTCCTTGCGATAGCATCTAGTATGCGAGTACACGTCGTCAAACTCGCGTCTGGCCCTTGCCGCTAAACTCTTACTTCTACCCTCGGCATGGAAGGCTCTGATCTGATCATCATCGTAATGAACATAGAAGGTGAACAGATTTCTAATCCGGTTCTCTACATAACTGAGGAAATCATTGAGATAAACTTGATCAGTATAGTATTCAGGCTTCTCTTTAGCCTTCCGGACTTCGTCCTTATCCTTCATGTTCCACATAACATATATAAACGAAGACGTCATTTGTTGGGCATAACGAGCACTAAGAGGTGCCAGAGCCCTTGTGACAGTGGCCTCGGCACTTGCTGCCATAGCAGGGGAGGATACAGCGACGGGTGGCAATACAGAACGAAACGCTGTTCCTGCTGCCAGTTGTAATATGCCCCTGCGCGAAATTTGCGGCTGAATATCCTTGATCTGGACTACCATTCTTGACCTCTGTGATGACTAAAACAGAAGTAAGTCCCTGACGTCAATAAAATTATGTAAATATTAACGTGAGGCAACCTGCATGGTTTTTATGCCGTCATGGCCATTCAGAACCGACTGCACGCAAGCGCGCTTTTGCGGTAGATCGAAGGCTGCAGTATCGTCCAACAACGTACCGGCCTTAACACGGGCGCGCATATCGTAATAGGTGACATTGCCCTGCCCCTGTTCCGCTACATACAGATCAATTACACATTCCGCACTGCGATATTGCCAGACAGCCATATTACCCTCATGGCGTTCAAGTCCCGGCTGATTAAACATAGCCAGCAACTGGCTCCCTTTGATTTTCAGGAATGTATCCGGATCACCCTTGATCTGCGCGGCGACATGACGAAGCACACGGGCATTATCGGCGGACATGTCACCCGATGAATCCTGCGCTACATAAGCGTAAGCCATGTTGCGGTGAAGGGATTGGTTGATAGACAGGGAACTGACCATCACAAACGGCAATCCCGCAAGTAAAACCAAAGAAACGGCATCGCGAGAAGAGAAAGCCAAGCGGCCTTTCCTTCTCGTCTGCACTTTAAAATAACGTATGGATTGAAATAGCTTTGTCATGGCTGTCAGGTCCCGTTTCACCCTTATTTTATTTATGCGCTTATCGGGACCTGTTATGGCCTTGTTACTTTACTATAGCTTAGGCAGCCTCGATGCCGTTGCCAAAAGGCAACTGGCTGGCATCGTTGTCAGCATCGCGACGGGCGACTGCCTTATGCGACTTTCCCGGCTTGTCGGCTTTTGCCACCCCCTTTGCGGACAAAGGAGTAATTTTACCGTCAACCATCGCACCGGATTCAACAGCCAGTTCTTTGTAAGCCATTGTGCCTGTAATGGAACCTGTAGAACGGATCGTCAGGCGACCGTTTACAGTGATGTCACCTTCAAAACGGCCGGCGATTGTGCATTCGTCGATTTCTACTGTGCCGTAGAATGTACCGTTTTCGGCAACTTCCAGAATACGGGCACCTTTCAGAGCGGCTTCTACTGTACCTTCAACAACCAGTGTGTCGCAGGCTTCGATTTCACCGGAGATGCTGATGCCTTCACCAATAACCAGACGACGGCCTTCTTCGGCTGTCACGCGGTTTTGTACTGTGCCGGCTGTGTTGTAGCTACCCGATGCAGGGTAAGCAGCGGCAGGAGCAGCATAAGCTGAACCCGGCGGTACGCGACCAGCCTGCGGTGCGGCAGCACCCGGACGTTGGAAAGCGGCAGAACCACCTGGAATGTCGATGCGGCCTTGTGTGTTTTCTTGTTGTTCGCTGGTATTCGCGTTCATATTGGTTTCCTCGGAGTTGGTAGGAGAAACAGTCGGTTCATTCACAGACGCTGTAGCGTCCGCTACGGTGTTCTGTTCATTGCCTTGCTGATCAGACTTTGGTCGATGAAACATGGTTTGTGTTTCTTTCTTCTCTGTTGAGCCTTTTTCGAAAAACGGATCAGGAAGCCTTAAAAGCACCCTCCAATCCCTTCAAAAAACTGCAATCATAATGAATGGCCGGACGTTACCAGTACTACCCGCCGGCTGCAAGAAGAAGTTTACTAAAAATTAACGGAAAATCTTATAACACACTGAAAATAAATAAAATTAAGCCTGTGTATTTTCGTGGAAATAATCATAAATCTTCTGGGCCATGGCACGGGAAATCCCCTCGACCTGTGCCAGATCCTGCACCCCTGCACGGGCCACTTCCTGTGCCGATCCGAAGTGGAGCAATAGCGCCTTTTTCCTTTTACCCCCAACACCAGCTACATCATCAAGCGGGGAGGACGCAATTTGCTGGCTGCGGCGGGCCCTGTGCGAACCAATCGCGAAGCGGTGGGCTTCATCGCGCAGACGCTGAAGATAATGAAGGACAGGATCATCAATCGGCAGTTGGAATATCTCCCGCCCGTTCATAAAGAACTTCTCGCGGCCTGCGTTACGGTCCGGTCCTTTGGCAATCGACACCAGTGTGAAACTGTCCAGCACACCCAGATCCTGCAAGATTTCCGTGACGGCGCTCAATTGCCCCAACCCGCCATCAATCAGCACCAGATCAGGCCAATCGGCTGTATCCGGCCCCTGCCCCTCCTCAAGTGCGCGCCCAAAGCGGCGCTTCATTACTTCGCGCATCATGCCGTAATCATCGGATGCCTCGGCTTCGCGGATATTGAATTTGCGATAGGCATTCTTGCGGAAACCTTCAGGCCCCGCGACCACCATGCCTCCCACCATATTCGTGCCTGCAATATGGCTGTTATCATAGATTTCTATACGTTCGGGCTTTTCGTCCATCTGTAAGATGGTCGCCAGCTTCTCACGCAGGATGTCATTACCCGCCAATTGCAAGACTTCGCGTTCCATCGCATCGCGGGCATTTTTGATCACCTGTTCGATCAGGCGTTTTTTCTGACCGCGTTCGGGGACACTGATCTTGACCTGATAGCGTTCACGGACACGGCTGGTCAGGGCTTCTTCCAGTAAGGCTGCCTCCGCAGGGGAATGACTAAGCAGGATTTCACGCGGCACAGGTTTGCTCTCATAAAACTGTGCCAGAAACGCCCCCATAATATCTTCTGTTGCTTCGTCAGCGGCATGGCGCGGGAAATAGGCGCGATTGCCGAAATTCTGCCCCCCCCTGAAAAAGAAAACCATGACGCAACTGCGACCCTGATCCTGATACAGGCCGAAGATATCGGCATCGCCCAAGCCACTGATGTTCACATCCTGCGATGACTGGATACTGGTCAGGGCCTTGATACGGTCGCGGAATTTCGCCGCTTCCTCGTAATCCATATTCTCGCTGGCGGTCTGCATCGCCTGTACGAATTGTTCCTGAACTTCACGGCTTTTTCCTGAAAGGAAATCATGGGCCAAACGCACCTGATCCGCGTATTGGGCAACAGTGACCTTGCCCACACACGGCGCGGTGCAACGCTTGATATGGTACTGCAGGCAGGGGCGGCTGCGGTTGGCAAAGACCGTATCGGCGCAGTTCCGGAGCATAAAAGCCCGCTGCAGGATCGCCACCGTATGATTGACCGCCGCCGCCGAGGCAAACGGTCCGAAATAATCAGCCTTCTGTTTTTGATTGCCCCTGTGCTTGGTCAAAAGCGGAAAATCATGGTCACGCGTAATCATGATATAGGGGAATGATTTATCATCGCGCAACAACACGTTATAGCGCGGCTTCAGTTTTTTGATCAGGTTTGATTCCAGCAGCAACGCCTCGACTTCCGTGTGGGTATGGACAAAAACCATATCCACGGTTTCGGCCACCATGCGCTGTAGACGGACGGGCAATTTCTCGACATGGGTATAGGAAGTTACGCGGCGCTTCAATGCCTTGGCCTTGCCTACATACAAGACATCGCCTGCCTTGTTCAGCATACGGTAGACACCGGGGGTTTCAGGCAAAGAACGGGCAAAGTTGCGTATGACACCTACACCCCGTTCCAGATCCGATACCGTTTTTTCTTCGCTTTCATCCATGGGATAAATATTAGTATGTCCGCTTTTTAATTTCTACACCGCCACGTATGCAAAAAATTCCTCACCCTTGACTTTAAGGGAATTGTATCAACTATAAGTCGTAATTTGATTTTTATACTGCAAATAGTCATTCGGGGATATGCCTTATTCTTATCCCATAAACTTTAAGGAATAGAAGCAAGAAGGGGAGGTTTTCCTTGCAAGACATCAGTATCAGACATATCAGGAATGGACAAATTCTGTTTAACGCGTCCTGCCCTGACCTACGTACCTGCGTAGAAACGGCAATCGCACGCGGGATCAATTTGTCCTATGCGGATTTGCGCTACGCTAACCTGATCAATGCCCAGATGGACGGGGCAATCCTCGATCACGCCGATCTGGGCGAAGCCAATCTTACGGGGGCCAATATTTCGGAAGCTCAACTCAAACACACCTGTTTCAGGAACGCCCAGTTACAAGGCGTGATTTTTTGTGAGTCCCTGTTATTTTGCACAGACCTGCGCGGGGCCCAATGCGGCGGCACGGATATCAGTGCGGCACAATTGATCCGCTGCCAATTTGATACACTCTCGGCACTGGACCTGAATTTCCGTGACAGCGATCTTATCAAAAACTGTACCTTTACCAATAGCGACCAGACACTTTACCGCTTCTCGAAACCGCCTGTGGTGATCAAGGGACTGGATTACCTGATGGGATGTTTTGATCATTATATGATGATTGGCCCCGTCAGCATCAAACACCATGACGATATCACCGCACCCTCGCCCGCCACCTGTACACGGTTGCAAGCTTTCTGCCAGCAGCACCGTTTTCTGATTGATGCCCTGCTGGGGCGGATTGATATCCGTCCACGCCGCCCCACCCGCATAATGGCTTAAAACGAGGCCGGAAGAAGGCAAAAGGAATGAGGGGAAAACCGTTCCCAACCACCCTGAACGGATGGTATGGACAGGGGGGGCAATTCCGGCTATTTTACGCCCGTCTTGCCGGAATATGCGTTCAGGTTTCCTTGGTTTTTCTTTCCTTGAAATCCGGATAATCCGGTCTCCACACGGCCCCGTGGCGGAATTGGTAGACGCAAGCGACTTAAAATCGCTCGCTCGTAAGGGCGTGCCGGTTCAACCCCGGCCGGGGCCACCATATAAATCAATAAAGATTGTCTTTTTTAAATCCCTTTCGGGAAGTCATACGCATCACGTACATACGCAAGCCGGTTTCACACAGGGTGCCGGATTGGGGGTTGGTTGCTGTGGGGGCATCGTACCCCGAAAATCACTGCCATATGCTGGCAAGCGCATGATTTCATCGGGCGATAACCCCAGCGCATTCAATGTCGTCTGATCCAGCAGATCGGCAGGTTTGAACATCGTGCTTTGGCTGCTGATATTAAAAACACAGAGCAGTGTCTGTTCAGGGCTACGGCGGGTAAAGGCCAAAATTGGCGCCATGGTCGGCAGGACTTGTCCCGCATTTTCATTAACAAAACCCTCTGCCCGCGGGGCTGCCTGCGCCTGTTGTTGCCAGACCAAACTGAGATTCCCGCTTTTTTGTACCAACGCGGGTTGCTGTTGCCGCCATGACAAAAGCGCCTTCATGAAATTAAGCGTAGAACCCGGGTCCTGACTTTGTTTATTGACCGCCAGATGGTAATGCTCGTCCGCAACCGGTAGGTATGATGTTTCACTGGCTGTAAAACCACCATTACGGCTGCCGGAATGCCATGGCATCGGCGTACGCGATCCATCGCGGCAATATTCAACACCCTTGGTCGCCGCTACAGGGTCCTTGATCCGGTCATGAGGAATATCGCGCGGAACCACGGCATCGGGCAAGCCGAGCTCTTCCCCCTGATACAGCGACAAACTGCCGGGCAAAACAGCCATGAGGCGCATAAGTTGCCGCAGGGCCTGCTCACGGTAGGCTTCGGGAACCTGCGCTCCCACATGGGTGGCCATGCGCGGACTATCATGATTACTGAGCGCGTTACAATGTCCCCCTTCGGGGAAGTTTGTGAAAAAGCCGCGGAGCAAATCCTGAAGATATTTGTGTCCCGTATTATACTGGATGGCGCGGAAAGCATCGGTATAACACATATCAAGGCCGCGTGCGCGATCAACGTAGCGGGCGGCAAGCGGCATGGGATTACGCCCCCCTTCCTGCCCGCAGATCACTTCGCCCAGTGTCGTTTTTTTATCGGGATAGCTGTCCATCAGTTGCCGGATGCGCGCCACCAGTTCAACGGTTTGGGGCTGGCAATGGCTATAGGCAAAATACTGGCTGTCCCAGCCGCGCCCGTCATTCATCCACGGGTTATCACGAAATTGCGGGTCATAGTTTGCATAGGAAAGGGAATCGTAGCGAAAGCCGTCAACACCCATATCCAGCCAGAACTTCATATCGGCCAGCACGGCATCTTGTACCACCGTATTGTTGAGATCGAGCGCAGGCTGACTCTTCAGGAAATGATGCAGGTAATATTGCTGGCGCTCGTCATTCCATTCCCAGGCCCCGCCACCAAAGACAGAAAGCCAGTTATTCGGCGGACGGCGCTCGCCATCGACGATATGCCCGTCATGCCAGATGTAAAAATCCTTATAAGGTTCTTCCCTGCGGACACTGGCCTTGAACCATTCATGCCGGTCGGATGTATGCGGAAGCACGTCATCCATATAAACCCGCAAATTGCGTTTATGGGCCTCGCACAGCAATTGGCGGAAATCCTCCATACTGCCGTAATCCGGATTGATGGCGCGGCGATCGGTGACGGCATAACCCCCATCACCTTCCGGTCCTGAAGGCGAAGGATAGATCGGCGACAGCCAGATCGCATCGACATTCAAGGCACGGACATAATCGAGCTTGCTGATAATCCCTTGCAGGTCACCGTGGCCATCATTGTTTGAATCACAAAAGGTCGCCGGATAAATCTGATAAATAACCTCAGTTGGTCGCCCCTGATAGATAGGGGCAGCTTGTGCCGTATCCCGATTTTCCATGACCATCCCCTGTTAAGGATATTGGGCAACTTCATTACGAAGGCCGCTATTTTTCTTGATAGGGGACGATCATGGCACAGGGGATACGGGGTGTAAATCTTGGCCTATGTTGCAGCGCATAACATGAGGCTTTGGTCAGGATTTAGCCCCTGTCACCACCCCGCCATACTCTGCAACACATTCAAAAAGCTTGCTTTTTAGTTTCTGGACCGCGCAAATTTCTATTAATGGCGGCAAAGGCGGTGCAAATCTTGTCCCATCCCGCCAACACAAGGGCCATGCCCATAAAAACAGACCCCATGGCAATACCCGCGCAAGGGGCCCATCCGGTCGCCAGAATGGATAAACCGATGCCCCCTGCCGTCATTCCCATAGCGATCAAAAGCATTCGTCCCCGACCAAGAGCCGGTACGTTTTTTTCTTCGGGTTTGGTTGACTCCATCTAAACCTCTTGACCTTAACAAAATTAAGATGGATCAGGCGCACCCCATATCAAGAGAAGCCTCAATATAATCGTACAAAAAATCCGAACCGTTCAGATATGACATGAACTCCCCCTATCTAAATTTTTTTATTTTTAATATCGTATTTGTGATTTGATGTAGGCCTTTAGTTCCACAGCCATTTCAGACGCATCCTTATGTATTGAAATACCAAATGGCCAGCCTATGTATCGGTACATATCAAATACGGGCATATCTGTACGCCAATGGACAAGGGAAACAGCATAAGCAAACCCCAACTCATTATTTTTATTATCCCTTCCTACAGAGCTGATAGTAAAGTAAGCCACAAGGGTTCCCTTTTTCTTGATCAGGGAGTTTATTTTCTCCCGCTGCTTGGCATCAAGATAATCCATTACAATAACTTCTTGATTTTCCCTGTTGTAGCAATTAGGGAGCGGCAACTCGTCTCGCTTATGATATCGATCCGTATATATTTCCTTAAGGAGGGATTCTATGTTGGCCTTTTTTAAAGGCTCAGGGAAGGATGCCTGAAATTTCTCTCCCGCATCATAGTTTGGTAGAACGTTGACAAGAATCAGAACCCTTTCGACATGATCAAAAACCGGATCAAGTGGCAGTTTTCTGGCACAGATAGCAAATTCGCCTTCAGCCAATTCTTTCTTTTGATGACGCTTTCCGAATGACTCATCCTGCGCTTGCGCTGTCACTGGGGCCAGTACAGCCCCTGCCATGATCAGAGCGCACAGAATTGCACAAGAAATTTTCTTTATTGCATTAACCTTCATCATCCCCATCCCTCCGGCTTTTGGGTATTTTAAAACAACAGCCGGATTATATCCCAGAAAATTGATAATCAGATATTCGCAACAATGGAATCGGGGCGGGATTTGATGCTTAAGGCGCGTGGTTCATCGCCGTGCTTTTTGATCAGCGCGATCAATTCCTGTGTCGCCGGATCAAGGGTCACAGCATTCATACCACGCAATACCAGCGAGAGGCCGAGCACACCGCCGCGATAATGCGGATAGCTGCCGATCTGGATATCGGGATAGCGTGTGGCAAGATCGCTCAAGTCCTCGGCGAGGACGCTTTCCGGCAAGCTGCAGGCGACAGTGTTTGATAAAATGGGCTGACCGGCTTCGATTGTGCCCATGACGTGATCAAGCATCGCCTGCATGATACGTGGTACACCCGCCATCACATAGACATTCTCGATATTAAAACCGGGGGCGGCAGAAACCGGATTGGGGATCAGTTTTGAGCCACGGGGCACAAGACTCATCTTCGCACGCGGCGGGGTTAATTCTTCGATGCCGTAATGTTCCTCAAGCATACGGAAAGCTTGCTCGTCACGTTCGAGCGGTACACCAAACGCTTTGGCCACACATTCGGCGGTAATATCATCATGGGTGGGACCGATGCCCCCTGTGGTAAAAACATAATCATAAAGTTCGCGCAGCTGGTTCACGGTGCGGATGATGACAGCCTCGATATCCGGAATGACACGCACCTCGGCCAGCAAAATACCGCGTTCGGTCAGGCGTTCTGCAACCCATGGCGTATTTGTATCCTGCGTGCGGCCCGAAAGGATTTCGTTGCCGATAATTACCAAAGCCGCAGAAAAAGTATCAAAACCAGCGGTTTTTGCCATGTTTCACCGTACCCGAAGCGTCAAGATAGTTGCCAAAACGGCATTTGAACGCTATGTCATTGTAACATATAAAAAAACAAAAGAATGTAAACAGCAAACTTGCGTAGTGAGATATGGCAGAGAATACCGCAGTCAACACCAATACGATTTATAATAAGGACGGCATCGAATTGCATCCCGCTGCCAGCTACGAGGGTATGCGCAAGGCCGGACAACTGGCCGCCGAGGTTCTGGATTATATTACCGATTTCTGCGTTCCGGGTGTGAGTACCGAAGAACTGGACCGCCTGTGCCATGAAATGATTGTTGCCCGTGGTGCCGTTCCTGCCCCGCTCAATTACAAGGGGTATCCCAAGGCCACCTGTATCTCGATCAATCATGTTGTTTGCCACGGTATTCCCGGCCCCAAAAAACTTCTTGATGGCGATATTGCCAATATCGATGTGACCGTCATCCTTGATGGCTGGTACGGCGATACCAGCCGTATGTATTTCTTTGGTGACCGTGTGCCGGTCAAGGCCCGCAAGCTGGTCGATGTCACCTATGACGCGATGATGGCCGGTATCGAAGCCGTCAAGCCCGGTGCCACTTTGGGCGATATCGGTTACGCCATCCAGAACGTTGCCGAGGCACACCGTTTTTCTGTCGTGCGTGATTTTTGCGGCCATGGTATTGGCCGTGTCTTCCACAGCGCCCCCAGCGTTGTCCATTACGGCGAACCGCATGACGGACCCGTTTTGGAGCCAGGGATGTTTTTCACCATTGAACCGATGATCAATGCCGGTGGATGGCAAACCAAAGTCCTGAACGATGGCTGGACCGCCGTCACCCGTGACAAATCGCTTTCGGCGCAATTCGAACATACGATCGCCGTAACCGAAACAGGTTTTGAAATCTTTACCCTGTCACCCCGCGGCTATACCAGACCGCCTTACAAAAGCATCTGATCGCCTCTGACTTTCCAGTCTCTTTTTCTGGCATGCCTTTTGCAAAACAGTTCCCTTGAGAGACTGTAAAAGAGGCTTGTGTTATGGATATTTCATCACTGAAATCCCTGCTGATGAACCGCCCTTCCTTGGTGGATTATCTGGGGAATTCGTCTTCTGCAAGCGGCGCCTTAAGCGCGGGGCAGCAGAAAACGCAGGCACAAATTGCCCAGTTGCAGGATCTTTTGGACAACCAATCCGCCACAGGTGATCAGGTGATACTATCAGAAGAAGCGCAAGCCCTGCTTTCCCAGACCACAGAAAGCGACAGCAGCACGCCTGTGAACGGTGTGCAGCGCGGTGCCCAATCCTTCTTCATGAACTTCCTTGAAGATGTCGGTATTGATCTTGGCAAGCTCTCGGATGAGGCTTCCTCCTTCATTCAAGGGATCAATCAATTGATCACTGACACAGGTGCAACCATGCGCGATACCACCACCGACCGTATGGAACAGGAATATCATAAAGGGAACCGTGATGTTTACACCCTGCTCGGCACCAATTCGCGTTTGCGCCTTGCTGTTGATTATCAGGATGACAAAGCGGCCAAGCTGACGCTTACCGATATGACCGGCGGACAGGTATCGATTGCCGAGATTACCGTGCAGAAAACGGACCAAGGGCAAGCCCGCCTTGATATCGCCCGCCAGAACCGCGAATATGTGAATGGCCTTCTGGCCGATTTCCAGACAGGCGCTCCGCTTTCTATCGCGCTTTATGAATAAATCCTGCGCAGCCTCCTACTTCGGGAATTGACAGACACCTTAATGTTCCCTATCCCAGATATGGGAAAAACAAGGCAACCATGACCGCAAGCGCCCCAAAAACAGACAAGAAAACAAACAAGCCCTCGGACAAAACCGATGAACCGCATTATCACGGTCATCGCGACCGTCTGCGTGAACGATTTCTGACGGGCGGCTCCGATGCCTTACCCGATTATGAATTGCTGGAGTTGGTTCTGTTCATGGCGATCCCGCGCCGTGACGTAAAGCCATTGGCCAAGACCCTGATCAACCGCTTTGACAATCTGGCCGGTGTATTGAACGCCCCTGTTGCAGAGCTGGAAAAAATTGACGGCCTGTCCGCCAATACGATCACAGCGCTGAAAGCGATTCAGGCTAGCGCCTTTCGGATGCTGAAACAAGACATCATCCGCAAACCCATTCTGAATTCATGGGCGCGCCTGATGGATTATTGTGCAGCCACCATGGCGCACGAGAAGAAAGAACATTTCCGCATTCTGTTTTTGAACAAGAAGAATGAACTGATTGCCGATGAAACCCAGCAAAGCGGGACAGTCGATCATACCCCCGCCTATCCGCGCGAGATTATGAAGCGCGCACTGGAACTGGGGGCCACAGCCCTGATCCTGTGTCACAATCACCCGAGCGGCGATCCACGCCCCAGTCAGGCCGATATCGACATGACACAAATGATTATCGCCGCAGGCGAACCGTTCAGCATCATCATCCACGACCATATTATCGTTTCCAAACATGGCACTGCCAGCTTCCGTAACCTAGGACTTTTATAATGATACCGCGCTATACCCGCCCCGAAATGGCTTCGATCTGGGATACAGACAACCGTTTCCACATTATGATGGAAATTGAAATTCTGGCCGCAGAACGCATGGCCGCGATGGGCACGATCCCCGCCCGCGTACCGGCAACCTTGCGCAAGAAAGCCAAATTCGATGCCGGACGGATTGCCGAGATCGAACGCGAAGTCAAACATGACGTTATTGCCTTCCTGACCAATATTGCCGAGCATGCCGGTCCCGATGCCCGCTTTATGCACCAAGGCATGACATCATCGGATGTTCTGGATACAGCCTTTGCCGTGCAGCTAAAACAATCGGCCGATCTGCTGATCAAAGACCTCGATGCCGTGATGAAGGCCCTTAAAAAACAAGCGACCAAGCACAAGAAGACATTATGCATCGGACGCAGTCACGGTATCCATGCCGAGCCCACAACATTCGGCATCAAACTGGCCGGTCACTATGCGGCCTTTGCCCGCGCCAAAGAGCGTCTGAAATTTGCCCGTGCCGATATTGCCACCTGCACCATTTCCGGTGCCGTCGGGACGTATGCTACCGTGGACCCTTCCGTTGAGTCCTACGTTGCGCGCAAACTGGGCCTGAAACCGGAAACTGTTGCGACGCAAGTCATCCCGCGTGACCGCCATGCGATGTACTTTGCAACACTGGGCGTGATTGCATCCTCGATCGAAAATCTGGCTACAGAAATCCGCCACCTGCAACGCAGTGAAGTGCGCGAAGCCGAAGAGTTCTTCAGCAAGGGCCAAAAAGGTTCTTCTGCCATGCCCCATAAGCGCAATCCGGTGCTGTCGGAGAACCTGACAGGGCTTGCACGTGTAGTACGGGCCTCGGTCATTCCTGCGCTTGAAAATGTTACATTGTGGCATGAACGCGATATCTCGCATTCATCGGTGGAACGGATCATGGCCCCAGACGCCTGTATCGCTCTTGATTTTGCCCTGGTGCGTCTGGCGGGGCTTGTTGAAAACCTGCTTGTTTATCCCGATAACATGATGGCCAATCTGGAACGCCTGGGCGGCCTTGTGTTCTCGCAACGGACGATGTTGGCCCTGACCCAAAAAGGTGTCAGCCGTGAAGATGCCTACAGAATTGTCCAGCGCAACGCGATGAAAGTCTGGGAGTGCAATGCAAAAACAAGCTTCCTTGAATTCCTCTCGCAGGATAGCGAAGTCACCAAGGTGATGGACAAAAACGATCTGAAAGAGATTTTCGATTACAAACCCTATATTCGTCAGTGCGATACGATTTTCAAACGGACCTTCGCAAAAACCAAAGCCGCCTGATCAGGAATGCAGTTTAAAATCATTCTCAACTAACACCTTGAAATTTATGGTTTTTAGTTAAAGAAAAGGCTGTTTTGCCCTTGTTTTTCACGTCCGGCACTCTATTCTGAGTGCTGTATTATCCATGCCAGCAGGAGCCGCAAAATGAAGGGCGATAAAAAAGTTATCCAGACACTGAACCTTTCCCTGAAAGGTGAGTTGACCGCAATCAACCAATATTTCCTGCATGCCCGCATTTTTGAAAGCTGGGGCGTGACAAAACTCGCCAAGCACGAAAAGAAAGAATCGATTGAGGAGATGGAACACGCTGACCTGCTGATCCAGCGTATTCTGCTGCTTGAAGGTCTGCCCAACCTGCAAGAGCTTGATAAACTGATGATCGGTGAAGACGTCAAGGAAGCGCTGGAAGCCGATATGAAGCTCGAAAAAACCGGCATTGCCAACTATCGCAAAGGCATTGCCGTATGCGAAGAGGCTCAGGATTATGTGACCCGCGATCTGTTGATCAAAATTCTGGCTGACGAGGAAGGTCACCTCGACCACCTCGAAACCCAGCTGCAAATGATCGAAAACATGGGGCTTGAGAACTACCTGCAACTCCAGTCCGAGTCGATCGACCAGCAAGACTAAAAATCAACCTATTGATATTTATAAGAAATCCGTCCCCAAAGGGCGGATTTTCTGTTTGGGGGATAAAGGGGTTATATCCCGAATAGTTGTTGCGAATGATTATCAAACACAGTATCGTTGATTTATAAGTTAATAAGAATTCCTTGAGACAGGTAAGGCACCATGCAGATTTGCCTATGCAATCCGGAAGACGATCAGGGCAACCGCTTTAACGACAAAGCCGTTGAGCGCTATCTTGCCGACAAGCAAGGGACCAGCGTCAAGGTCAAGGATATCTATGCCGGATGCACAAGCGGCAAAAAACCGCAATGCGGGACATGCCTCTGCACTCTGAAAGAAAAGGCCCAATCCCACAACAATACCGTCCATATTGAACGACTGAAGACAGCCCTGCCCGAAAGCGAACCTGCCGTCAGTACCCCGCCCGTACGTAAACTGGAACCAGCGGGAACCCCCTGATTTTTCAGACTCCTTTTCCCTAACAGCCATCAAACAGTGTGTAAGACGCATGAAATCATGATCGTGCCTTGAATTGGCCATACTGGTATGGCACTTCTAAAATTATCAAGCCTCTGAACTATTCAAGGAACTGAAATCACTATGACCAAGAAACTATCACACTTAATCTGGAGTCTCGCCATTATGACGATTACCCCTATGGCCGCTCATGCTGAAGCATCGCCTGAAAACACACTCTTTCTGGATCTGAAAGATGGTCGCGTGACCATCGAAATGCTGCCGGATGTTGCACCTGGCCACGTTGAGCGCATCAAAGCTCTCGTCAAGGAAGGCTTCTATGATGGTATCGTGTTCCACCGCGTTATCGAAGGCTTCATGGCCCAGACAGGTGATCCGACAGGTACGGGCACAGGGGGATCCAGCTATCCTGACCTGAAAGCCGAATTCAGCGAAACACCCTACAAGCGCGGTACCATCGGTATGGCCCGCACAATGAATCCGGACTCTGCCAACTCGCAATTCTTCATCTGCTTCACAGATGACGGCTGCAGCTTCCTGAAAGGCCAATACACAGTATGGGGTCAGGTAACAGGCGGTATGGAATTTGTTGATGCGATTGCCCGCGGCGAGCCACCAGCAAATCCCGACAAAATCATTAAAGCCTCTATGGCTTCCGATGAAGCAAAGGCAGCTCAATAATTTAGACTGCCTTCATATGAATAAATAAAAAGCCGCTATTCAATAGCGGCTTTTTTATTCATCTCTTTCCCTTTACGCGGAAGATCACTTTTTCATCATCTTGATCTCATCTTCTGTCAGACGCAGACGCGGCAACAACGATGTTATTTTTTGCGTAATTTTTTCAAGACGCTCGACATCATAAATAGGATCGGATGTTTCAATATGGACAATGGCATTCTGTTCATCAAAAAAGTAAAGCGCAGTACTGTTCTTCATCGACAAGATAGAATGGATGACCTCCAGACGATCTTTGGTCAGATAGTCACGCAAATCCTGCGCCGCCCTCGTGCGCACGATTGTATTCTTATCCCACTCCGGATAATCAATCAGGATCTCGTCGGCAAATGTCAGGTTGGCTGCCATGGTCGCAAAGTTCGGGGAAGCGATCAGTCCGCCGGTTGTCATCCCCTGCCCGACATCAAATTCCAGAACAGTAACAAAACGCTGACCGCGCTGATCTTGCGTAGCCTGCTGGTCAGGGAAATACGCAATCTGGTGACCAAAGACGGCCCCCTTCACCGAAGGCGCCTGCACAATCCGGCCCGGGAAATAAGAGAGGTTATACTTCTTGGCAAACGCCGACCACGCCTTTTTCTGGCGTTGCAGGATCAATAACGACCAACTGAAGACCCCCAAAATAAAGAGGGAGATAATAACCCAAATATAAATCCACACAGGCAAACCCTCCGCTTAAGAATCCATAACATTTTACAATGCCAAAACGGTGATGGCTATACCCTTGGAACTCTTTGCGATATCCCCTTAAGGACAAGGCCCCGTCTAAGGTCCCTCTTTTATGGTCGCAAGTGCAAGTTTTGAGATAATTCCTGATCCAGCATATTCATCATCTGATGTAATGCCTCTGTGACATCCTCCCCCCTGATATCACAAACATGCAGAACAGCCTGCATATGGCTTACATATGCACGGCAACGCTCAATAGAGAGTCTGGTCAGAAATTGGCTATTGGAACAGGCCGCCACAGCCCGCTTTGTGCTACTCATTTGTACCCCCACGTACGCTAGAGTTGTATTTTTAACATAATCACGACATTAATCCGACATTTCTGAATTATGCAAATAAAAAATGCTGGATTTCTGCGATTTTTTGAATAAAAAAATCCCGCCTCTCTGGGCGGGATTTCTGTTTTCCTGCTTTATTAATGAGTTAGCAACTTTAGGCCGCCTGACTCAACTTATTCAAAAAACCCGCAAAGCCCGTTTCATCGGCAACAATCGCTGTATTGCGGCCTTCCCTATCGGCTTGTTCGAAGATCTGTTCAAGCTTGGTACCAATCATCGCAACACGCTCCATCGCAACTTTATGGCTCGGGAAAGACTGATGATGCGGTTTGATCATCCATAGATATTGCAGGCCTGCGGCAATCACACCACCGGCATTCACAACATAGTCAGGCGCATACAGGATACCCGCTTTACGCAGTTCATCCGCGTGGGCTGGCTTTTGCAGCTGATTATTGGCGCAACCGGCAATTACCTTCACACCGGAAAGAAGCAATTGCGGAATCGTGCTGTCATTCACATCACCACCCAGTGCACAAGGGACATAGATGTCCGCTTTGACACCCATGATTTCCTGTCCTTCCGGCAACAAGGATTCTGCACCGAAATCCTCGACAATCTGGCGACGGGCCTGCGGCGTGATATCACTGATAACCAGACGCGCTCCTTCATCAGCCAGATAGCGGCACAAGACTTGCGCCACATGACCATAACCCTTCACAGCAACACGAAGCCCTTTCAGACTATCGACACCCATTCTGTATTTGGCGGCCGCCTTAATGGCTACATAGGTGCCATAGGCCGTATAGGGTGAAGGATCAGGATTGGGAATGTCCTGTGAAGAAATATCCTGCGGCATATCTTCTTCACACAAGGCGGCCAGAGGAACACCGGCGACATAGGGTGTCCGCCCACGGGCAATAAGAATATGTTGGACACTGGTGCCGACATCTTCTGCTGTAACATACATGCCGCCCAAAGAGTTCACAGCCGCACCCAGAGCCTGCATGACTTCGGCAGACGGTTGACGTGTACCGGGCTTGCCGATGATCACAGATTTGCCACCACCAAGCGCCAGTCCGGCGACAGAATTTTTATAGGTCATACCGCGTGAAAGACGCAGCACATCTGATAAGGCTTCTTCATCGTTATTGTAACGTGACCAATAACGGCAGCCCCCGAGCGCAGGACCCCGCTTGGTATTGTGAACAGCGATAAAAGCACGGAAGCCGATATCCTTATCTTCTGCATAAATAATTTTTTCGTGACCATCATAATCGGCGTGAGGTCTGAACCGCATATCGGCACGACGGTTGGCCAGATAATCTGTAATATCTTCTATCTCCAGAGTCATGATTTGCTCTCTCCTTGCAGGATTAAAATATCTGCTGGATTTTTAGCACTGTGTGCGGTGCATCAGGAAGAAGTTATGAGGATATAACATACGAAAGAGCACAATTTGATTGTGTGCAGTGCGAAGAAACACATCTTTTTGTATGTGCAGCGCAATAGATTTTGGTGTGAATGCTGCTTATGCTTCCGGGCAGCGGCAATAGGCGTTCACAAATAAAGCCACCACTGTGTCGACGATTTCATCGCGCTCTTCATCGCTTAAGCCTTCACGCACACCAAGCAGGCATTGCATATGATAATCGCCCTTAAGCATACTCAGAAACAAGCGCGCCGCCATATCTGTATTCTCAATATGGAGGCGTCCCTTTTGGTTATGCTGTTCGAAAAACCCTGAGAGCAAACATAGAATCTTCGTAGGGCCTTCGCTATATAGCGTTTGCCCCAGATCGGGAAACTGTTTCAGCTCAGAAATAATCACACGATATAGACCCATCGCTTCGGGCGCATAGATCAAATCAAGAAAGGTATTAGCAATCGCCCGCAAGGATACATCGATATCTTCATCCGATTCCGTATGTTCGTACATGGAGCGCATCAGACCGCAGCAGCGTCCGCTCACAACCGCACCGAACAAGTCGCCCTTATCCTTGAAATGGCTATAGAGAGTGGGTTTGGACACAGGCGCCGCATCGGCAATCGCATCCATGCTGGTAGCGGTAAAGCCGCGCTCCATAAAAAGGCGGGCCGCTGCCTCCAATATGGCGCGGCGTTTGGGATTCTCTTCACCTTCACAATGCGTTACAGACAAGTTTTTACCCTAAAAAATTATTGTTACTCATTAAAATAAACCGAATTATTTCAATAGCAATCATCAAATACGGTTTTGAACAGGCGTTTCCAGACGCTTTATAGCCCAAAGATCCCGTAAAAACCTTGTAAAAGCTTGCCCTGAGGGTTGCATTCACAGGGTTATAGGCTAATCTGGGGCCATGATGACATTTTTTCGTAAACAACATCTTCTGGGCCTCGCTGTTTTTTCCGTACTGGCTTTCGCAGCTGACAGCTATGCCACCGAAACGGGTGAAATTACGGCCGAAGCCAAAAATGATGTCGCGCTTTCATGCGACCAGATTGCAAACGAAGTGGTCGTTCTTGACCGCACCATCCGCACAGCCCGCGATAAAAAAGATAGCAGTGACCGCGCCGGTACAGGCGTGAACGTCGCCCAGACTGTAGGGTCATTACTGGTCGGTTCATTGGGTGGCGTTGTCGGTATTGCCGCTGTCGGTTTATTGGCTGGCGAAGCCGCCGATGAAGCCGGTGATGATGCCGCCGCCATCGAAGAAAAGGCCGAAGAGCGCCAAAACCGTCTGGCCGGTGTTTTTGAAGGCAAGGGTTGCGAAGGCGAATTGGCCTTGACCCCCGAAGCCGAAGACAAGGAAGAAGATGTATCGCAGCTGGAACCAGCTTCCGGTACGCCTACCGCGCCGCGCCGCCCCCGCTATAACGACTAATCCTCTATTTACCTCTCCTCACCATTCTTTAAAAATAAAGAAGGCTGCCGCCACGATCAGGCCAAAGCCGACGAGGTGATTCCATTTGATCGGTTCATGCAGATAAAAAATCGAGAACCCGACAAAAACACACAACGTGATAATTTCCTGAATGGTCTTCAACTGCGCGGCATTAAAGACCCCATGTCCAATCCGGTTGGCAGGAACCTGCAAACAATATTCAAAAAAGGCGATGCCCCAGCTGATCAATATGACCAGAAATAACGGGGCGGCCTTGAACTTCAAATGCCCGTACCATGCAAACGTCATAAATACGTTCGACAAAAGCAACATACCAACCGTATATAACGGCACCAAGCTTGCTGGAATAATGATGAGCCTCCCTTAAAAAGAATATCCGGCCCATCATATCATTTTGTACAAAACAGAACAGAGCCCCCTGATGGAGGCCCTGTCCTTGTAACGCCAGCTATCGACGGAACATCATAGTTCCCGACATCGTTCCTTACATAAGCGTAATCTGGCGTTTATCGTCCTGACCCAGATCACCCCATTGGGATGCATATTGGGCCATTGTCGGCGGCAGCGCTTCGGATTTGATACCGATGGTCATGGCCGGTGTTTCCTCGCTCTTTTCCGGACCTTGTGCATCGGCTTTCATGCCGCGTGCCACGTGCGTCAACTCTGTCAACAGAGTTTCGGCATGCCGCACCAGCGACTCTGCTTTATCGGTATTAATGCCACCTGTTGCCAGTTTGACATCCTGTTCGTCGACACGTTTTTCCAGCGTAAAGATTGCATCGCTGAAATATCCCGTCTGTTTGCGAACAACTTCAAATCCGGCCCGTAGCCGTTCAAACCCGATGCCGAGCACCAGACTTGAACCAATAGCTGTCACGGCCGAAAAGACCGCGAAAGCCAGCGCCACCACCAGATAGGTTTCTACAGATACTTCCATGATAGTTTCCCACCCTTTCAGACTCAGTACTTGATGGTTTGTGGTTGAAGCGTCAGTCCGCGTTGATCCGTCAGAATTTTGTGTATCAGTCTTCACAACACGATGGTGACATTTACCATATTACATGAGGGTGGGTTAAAAGGCTGTTATTTTTCAATGAGATGCAAATCAAACTCGTTTCAAAATCATCTAAAATTTGATCTGTATTTTTGGGCAGGGTTTGAGAGGACAAAAGGATCAGCGATACCCCTTAGGCTTCACTCTACCCTAATCCCTCCGCCATATTCATAGCCTTTATTAGCTGTAATCATTTAAATGGCTATCTTCTGTACTCGCGCAGGACGTCATCAAGCTGCGCCAAAGCAAAAGAAATAGCCTTATGAAATGATGGCGTTACATCTTTTACCAAGACGCTTTCTCGCACAGCCTTATTCATTACTTTTGATAAGCCGTCAGGCTTAGATAAAGCATATTCTGACACAGGCTCAATTATGAAGAAAGATTCAGGGGGTAAAGCAATTGAATACGAACACCCTATGCAATTTGGCAGCATATCCCCGTTATCCGGATAAACCCTTATAGTAAATTGGATAGAGCCAATCACTGTTCTTTTATCTTGGGGCAAAAGAACTTCAGTAGCATCATAGTTATAAGAAATGGTTATTCTCTTCTCGATCTTTTCTTCTTTAGAGGGAGCACGAAAAATAATATTTGGCTTAGATAACCCCATGTTCACAAGCTGGGATTCTATTCGTTCATTTATCATCCCATCGGCAAGATCAAAGCTCGAACTTGCCAGAACACTGTAAACATTTATCTTATCAAACTCTCTCCTAGATGAAATATCCCCACCCTTATATATATAAATCTTGTCAATACTCTTAAAAGCACGCTCAATATGTTTGAGTTCTTCCGATTGGGGAACAGGCATATCCGCCAAAACTAAAGATGGCTTTGACAAACAGAAGGCAAGGGCCATCACAACAATAAATAAAGATCTCATTCCTCACCTCACGAATCCTTATAAGATGAAAACATGCCCCCAATTCATGTTCAAGTAGTATGGCTTGCCCCTCCCTTGGCGGCGCCCCCCTAATTGGCTATGCTGATCCCGATAACTTTGAAGGCTTTCAAATGATTTTACCCGAGCTGTTTATCCCCTTTATCGGGGCGGTGATTATTCTGGGGCTGATCCCCGGGCCGAATGTCGCATTGATTGTCGCCAATTCATTGGCGCATGGTACACGCTATGGCCTGTTGAGTGTGGCGGGAACCAGCAGCGCGATGATCCCGCAACTGGCGATTACCGTACTGGGTTTAAGTTTGGTGGCGACCCTGCTCTCGCAATGGTTTGATGTGATACGGTGGGCGGGCGTGGCCTATCTGGTTTATCTGGGCGGCAAGGAATTAATGGCCAAGCCGCAGGATCTGGCCCATGTCAAAGCACGCACCCCATCGGTTAAAGAGATTTATGTGCGCGGGCTTTTTGTATCGATGACCAACCCAAAGACCCTTTTGTTTTACGGGGCCTTCTTCCCGCAATTTATTAGCCCCGCGGGCGACCCGACCATGCAGATGATTATTCTGAGCGTGACCTTTATCACAGTCATCACCATTATCGACAGCCTGTGGGCGGTGATGGCCGGACAAGCGCGTTATTATCTGTTGGGCGAGAGCGTCTGGCGCAACCGCATCAGCGGCGGTTTTCTTGTTCTGGCCGCACTGTTATTGGCCCTTATCCGCCTTGATTAAACACTCCGTCCGTCAGGGAAAGAAAAACGGACCCTGAAGCAGAGGGTCCGTTCATCATAGTCATCAAAGCGACCAAAAAACTTATTTGCGCTGCATATGGTTGAAGACCTCATCCGCAGGTTTTACTTCTTCTGCGGGGGCTTCCGGTGCTGGTTCCGGTTCGGCAGCAGGTGCCGGTGCTTCCGGTTCAGGCTCGATAGCCGGTGGGGGCTCAACAGCGGCAGGAGCTTGCTCCAGAACAGGGCCCTTGGCAGGCATCATACCTGCTCTTACATATTCCACACCCGAACCGGCTGTACGCTGGTTACCATAGGGGAATGTCGTATTGGTTTTACGAAGCTCCCATCCTTCACCGCCGCAGGCTGTCAGTGTCAGGGGAAGCAGTGTCATGGCCAGCAGGCCAAATCTCTTGAATGATGGCATGGATGCCTCGTTTTATCCGTCGGTTGATTAGGTAAAATCGCCAGTAATTAGACAAGTAATCAGAAGCGTGCGAACGCACACGTACGAATCATAACCCGCTTTGCGTCTGTTTGGCAACCGCCCTCATACAGCGGCAACGGGTAAAATGGGCCCTATTGTGGATATGAATTCAGGGTTGGTTATCGATAACCAAGTGCAGATGTGATGATTTGGGCGCAGGCGGGGGCGCGGGATCTTCCTTGGGTGGTGATTTTTTCCCGAACAATTCGTCAATCAGGCTGGTATCCGCCGCCATACGGGCCTGACGCTCCAGTTCCTTTTGCAACAGACGCTGCTTAAAGGCTGGTACGAAAACTTGCGCTTCATCGGCACGCAAATGCCGCCCGATCAGATAAATCGGTCGCGTAAAATTGCGTTGATAATCATGTAAAGGGATCATGGTCCTGGCAATCGCGGAAAAGACCTCGGTCACGTCCCGTTCGCTCGCTTTGCGATTTTTGTTTTTACGGGTTGCCCATTTTTCCTCACGCAGATCAAGGAAGGGTTGTTCATCCACGACATAGATATCTTGCGCGTGTTTCAGGCGCACACGAAACATGGTGGTTTCAAGATCATGCGGGTCAGGGCCCCAAAAATGGCTAAAGGAATGGTAAGGAAGAGTTTCAAAACCGCAGGCATAACCATCACGATGTTGATCGGTGAATTTGAAATCCTGACTATCGCGAATATCGTAAGTGATAAAACGGCGACCAATCGCGGGCATCACAATGTCAGGCGTCAGACCCCGCCAATTCGACCAATCGGCATCGGCCCTGCGTGATGTCACATAAAGCGCCGGCATATCCGATGGCACGGCTGGCAAAAACTTGCCACGGGCTCGGCTGTTGAATTTATCTAATTCCACGGCTTCTCACTCACTTCTTGGATTATGAAAATTTATAACACAAGAACAGTCAAACAAGCAAAATTGCTCTAATTCTGGTCATTCGCCATGAAAAGGTCCATCTGTTCCAGACGCTTAACCTCGTCCCGCAGACGGGCCGCTTCCTCGAACTCCAGATTTTCGGCAGCTTTGAGCATCTTGGCTTTGAGCTTGTCTGTATATTTACGAAGAGCCTGTGGCGAGCGCATAAACTCATCCATTTCATGGTCGGCGAAGCCTGCGGCCTTGGCCACCACCACACGGTCACCCTGCTCGTACACACTATCAAGGATATCATTGATATTCTTTTTGATGCTTTCGGGCGTAATACCGTGCTCGGCATTATATTGAAGCTGCTTTTCACGGCGGCGACCGGTTTCTTCCAAAGCGGCCGTCATGCTCTTGGTCATTTTGTCGGCATAAAGCACAGCCTTGCCTTCGACGTTACGGGCCGCACGGCCAATCGTCTGGATCAGCGATGTGCGCGAACGCAGATAGCCTTCCTTATCCGCATCAAGAATGGCCACCAGCATACATTCGGGAATATCCAAACCTTCGCGCAGCAGGTTAATCCCTATCAAAACATCAAACGCCCCCAAGCGCAGATCGCGAATAATCTCGATCCGTTCCAGCGTATCGACATCACTGTGCAGGTAGCGCACTTTCAAACCGTTTTCAGCCAGATACTCGGTCAAATCCTCGGCCATCTTCTTGGTGAGCGTTGTGACCAGCGCCCGTCCGCCTTTTTCGACCACACGGCGGCATTCACCCATGAGATCATCAACCTGATGGGCGGTCGGCCTGATCTCCACAGGGGGATCAACCAATCCGGTGGGGCGCACAACCTGCTCTACAAAAACGCCACCCGTTTGTTCCATCTCCCAAGGCCCCGGTGTCGCTGAAACAAAAACCGTGGACGGACGGATGGATTCCCATTCCTCGAATTTCAAGGGGCGATTATCAAGGCAGCTTGGCAAACGAAAACCATATTCGGACAACGTTGTCTTACGTGCACGGTCACCATGATACATACCGTTTAATTGCGGCACCATGACGTGACTTTCATCAAGGATCATCAAAGCATCAGCGGGTAGATATTCAATCAGCGTTGGTGGTGGTTCCCCTGTAGCCCGTCCAGTCAGGAAGCGCGAATAGTTTTCAATCCCCGCGCACATCCCTGTGGCCTGTAGCATTTCCAAATCAAACATGGTGCGCTGTTCCAGACGCTGGGCCTCAAGCAATTTTCCGTTGGCCCTGTAATATTCCAGACGATCTTTCAGTTCGACCTTAATATTTTGTATGGCCTGCTGCATGGTCGGACCCGGCGTGATGTAGTGGCTGTTGGCGTAAACCCGCACACCATCCATCTTTACAAACTTCTCGCCCGTCAGCGGATCGAATTCGGTAATTTCCTCCAACTCATCACCGAATAGGGAAAAGCGCCATGCCTTATCCTCGTAGTGGACAGGGAATAATTCTACCGTATCACCCCGCACACGAAAGGCACCGCGTTCGAACGCGATATCATTACGCGTATATTGCAAAGTAATAAATTGACGGATCAATTCTTCACGGTCTATGCGCTGCCCCTTATGGAGGTCAATTACCATCGCCTGATAATCTTCCTTGGAACCGATACCATAGATACAAGAGACAGAGGCCACGATAATGCAATCACGCCGTTCAAACAGGGCGCGGGTCGCCGCGTGACGCATACGGTCTATCTGTTCGTTGATCGCTGAATCTTTTTCAATGAAGGTGTCTGTTTTGGGGACATAAGCTTCCGGCTGATAATAATCATAATAGGATACGAAATATTCAACCGCGTTATCGGGGAAGAATGCTTTCATTTCACCATAGAGCTGGGCTGCAAGTGTTTTGTTCGGCGCCATAATCAAGGTTGGACGCTGCATCGCCTCGATCACATGCGCCATCGTGAAGGTCTTGCCCGAACCGGTGACCCCCAGCAAAACCTGATTGCGTTCCCCTTGCTGCAAACCCTCTATCAACTGGCGGATAGCCTGCGGCTGGTCACCTGCGGGTTTGAAATCCGATACCACACGCAAAGGGCGGGACTGGTCAGAGACGGCCATTGCCTTATCTTTGTCCATATCTTTTGGGATATCTTTATGAATGTTGGGGCTTGTCATGCCCCCTAATATAAGATTTTCTGGGCAAACAACAACGGGATATATGCATTATGAAATTAATATTTGCCTTCTGGACCCTGCTTTGCGCCCTCACTTTCAGCCCGCTATCCCCCGCACACGCGGCTGATTTCAAAACACTGGCCGCAGGTGGTGCAGGAGGATGGCTGAACACCACACGCCCCCTGACGACAGAGGACATGCAAGGCCGCCTTGTCCTGCTCGATTTCTGGACCTATGGCTGCGTCAATTGCATGAATGTGGTGCCCGACCTTGAATATCTTGAGAACACCTTTGGCGATCAATTATTGGTGATCGGGGTGCATTCCGCCAAATTCAAAGGCGAAGAAGGCAATGACCGTATTCTGGATGCGGCCCGCCGTTTCGGTTTGAAACATCCGGTTATCAACGATTCAGATTACGCCATCTGGAAATCCTATAATGTGCGAGCATGGCCGACATTTGTCCTTCTGGGACCGGATGGAAAAGAAATCCAACGCTTCATTGGTGAGGGGCAACGCACCGCGATGGAAGGCGTCATTAAAACCAATCTTAAGAACGTCACCAATACAACCAGCCTTTCCTCCGTGATCATGGGAAAGGAGAAAACAGGTACATTATCATTCCCTGCAAGACTGGCCATGGATAAAGAAGGCCTGATCTATATCGCTGATTCAGGCCATAACCGCATCGTCGTGAGTGATCAACAGGGCAAAATTCAATATATAATTGGCAGCGGCCAAAAAGGCTTGAAAGACGGAAGTTATAACAACGCTGCTTTCAACCTGCCACGTGGTTTGGCACTGGCGGGGGCCCATCTTTATGTGGCTGATACCAATAACCATGCCATACGCAGGATTGATCTTGAAAAAAAGAGCGTCGAAACAATTGCCGGGAATGGGACAAAAGGACAGATATCATCACCATGGGATCTGGAACCCATGAGCGATGGCCAGTCCATGGCTGTTGCGATGGCCGGACGCCATCAATTGTGGTCACTCAATATTCACAGCCAGCAACTAAGCCCCCTCGCCGGTACAGGTAAAGAAGCCCTCACTGATGGTCGTCAGAGCGAAGCCACACTCGCCCAACCCAGCGGTTTGATTGATACGGGCACAGCCCTCTTCTTTGTTGATGCCGAAAGCTCCGCGCTGCGCATGCTGGAAGCCGGCAATGTCAAAACATTGATCGGCACAGGCCTGTTTGATTTCGGCTTTAAAGACGGCACCTATCCCGAGGCCCGTTTGCAACACCCGCAAGGGCTGGCCGCCGATGGGAACTATGTTTATATTGCCGATACCTATAAC
Organism: Micavibrio sp.; assembly: GCA_046294845.1. Taxonomy (GTDB): domain Bacteria; phylum Pseudomonadota; class Alphaproteobacteria; order Micavibrionales; family Micavibrionaceae; genus Micavibrio_C. Next base: position 2,193,488 of record JBKBNU010000001.1, read on the forward strand.
GATGCTATACGGCTCTATAACCGTAAAAGCGGAGAGCTATCGACCCTGGCCCTACCCGAGGGCAGCCTGAAAGAGCCGGGGGACGTCCTGTTAAATGACCGGACCTTGTGGATTGCCGATACCAACCATCACGCTTTAAAGGCCTACAACATTGATTCTAAAGAATTATCAGAGATCTCGCTGAACCCTTAAATGACAGATCGTTATTTGCATATTCAATAGCCCACTGCTATAACGGCTGATCATAATAAAAACAGGGATAGGCAATCATGAAGATCAAGGAACTGGGCCCTTTTTATCAAAGACAAATCGCAACGGTCAAAACCTTGGCCGCAGGTCAGTCACTATGGCGTGATGAAGCCAAAGTTTTGCTGCCATTGATCAGCAAATATTACCGTTACGCCGATGCCGATGATCTTTTGACAACGCTGAACCGGATGGATCGCCTCGACATGATCCATCAGACCGGTCTTGAAAATGAATCAGCTTTCAAAATCGATGTACGGGATATTGCTCCTGCTGGATGGGCTTCCTTCGGGGCACCACCTGTCGATGTCGTTTTACAAGAATCGCTTGCGGCCAAACTTTATAACGCCAAGGCTGGATCAAATGATGTGGTACAGATAGAACTGGGTGAAGGCTCACGGAATATTGGACCATGGCTGATCAACCGCGCCCGTAAAGACAAAATTCCTTTTATTGTCCGCTTTATCGACCCCAATTTCTCTGCCCTCTTGATTAACCACGCGCCTGTCGAGCGCTTACAGGACATGGGCAAGCAATATCTGAAAGATCGGGAAAAGGTAAACAAGAAGATTGTTTCCTATCCGGGCATGGCCGATGGCAAACAGGTCAATCCGCATCCTGATAAATCCGCCGCGTATGCCAAGGAAGTACGCCCCTTTAACCTCAAATCATCAACGGGTGAAGTGTTCTACACACTAACGATTATTCCGACACGTAAAGATGCCCAAATAGATGGCATCCCCTATGATGATTACCTCAAGCTCTTCTTTGAAATGTGCGATCAACCCTGGCCACAAATCACCAACGCCCAAAAAGAGCTCATCAAGGAATTCAATGCTGCTTCGCAAGTACGGATCACCAATAATGACGGCACAGATGTTTCCATGTCATTGGTCGATCATGATGGTTCACACTTTACATTCTGTAACAGCGTGATAGCCAAGAACGTTCCGGGATCGGAAATTTTCAGCGCCCCGCGCCGTGATAGCGTGAACGGCACGGTTGTTGCCAAAGGCCGCTTTGAGCATGATGACCAACTCATTGAAAACCTGACCATGGAATTCAAGAATGGTGAACTGGTCCGCTACGACGCCGAAAAAGGCCTCGAAGCGTTCCGCCGCGCTGTCACCATGGATGACGGTGCGCGTTATGTTGGCGAACTCGGCATCGGCACCAATCCACACCTAAAGAAGCACGTTGTGAATAGCCTGCTGGTTGAAAAAATCGGCGGCAGCTTCCATCTGGCCTTGGGGCGTCCCTATTCCTACACCGAATATGGTGGTGAAACCGTGAAGGTTGATAATGGCGGGCGCAGCGGCTTGCATTGGGATATCACTACCATGCTTCATGGCAAGGAGGGCTGCATCTATCTTGATGGCCGTAAAATCATGGATAACGGCCAATGGCTGGACCAGAAATACGATATTCTCAATCGTGGATGGGAATCCGTACCGCGCGATCAGCGCCCCGACTACTGGAAAGATTACTACAACAAACCCAAAGGCCCCTGATGAGTGACGTGATTGCGGGCCGGAGAGATCCGGCCCTTCTTGAATATCTGGCCCGCCGCCGCAGTGTTCCCTTGCGGGATCTGTGTGAACCTGCACCCGATCGCGCACAGATAGAAATACTTCTCAAAACCGCTATGCGCGTACCTGATCATGGCAAACTTTTCCCTTGGCACTTTATCGTTTTTGAAGGGGAAGCCCGCACACGTATAGGCGAGATTATGAAGAAGGCCTTTATCAAGCGTGACCCCGATGCCCCAGCCGAGAAAGTAACACAAGAACAGGAAAAATTCCTGCGCGCCCCCTTGGTGATTGCCGTCATCTCGCGTATCCGACCCGCAAAACATCCGCGCTGGGAGCAGATTCTTTCGGCTGGTGCCGCTTGCCAGACCTTATGTCTGACAGCCAATGCCATGGGTTTTGGGGCAAACTGGCTGACCGAATGGCCTGCCTATAATCAAGATGTCAAAGCTGCTCTCGGGCTTGATGCACGCGACCAGATTGCCGGTTTTATCTATATTGGCAGTATCGCCAGGCAACCGGAAGACAGGCCACGCCCCGATCCGGCTTTGCTCGCCACATGGTGGCAAGGACCGGAAACGCCGCTCAATCGCGGCGATTCTTACGACAAAAATGAATTCAAACTGCCGGAATAAGATTTGAATGGATAGAAGACACTTTATCAAAGCAGTAACAGGTCTTGGGGTTAGCATGATTATGCCCTCGGAAACCTTTGCACAAATAGCCTGCCCCCGAGGTGTGCTGATCGATAATGCCACGATAGCAGGTCTGCCTCAGGCCCCGCTACTCGAAGTTATGCCCCAGTTGTATAAGGAAACACCGTCTGTGCTTTTGGGACATCACATGCATACAGACCCCTTGCCACTCATTTATGCCTTCGGCAAAGATCACATCCATGCCATGAAACAGAGTGGCAAAAAGCATCTGGTTGCCGAGTTTCCCATAGAATTGCAGTCCTTATTTGATGAGGTCGCCTCTGGTTCACGCCATCCTTATGAACTGGTCAGGGGACTTGTTATTCCCTGGCTCAATCCCCGCCAGAATAAAGCCGTCATGATGACAATTGCCCAAGGACTGCCACTTATGAAAGAGGCCGGCATTGGCTTTCATTGCTGCGATACCAGCATGAGTGAGGTCAGCGTTGAAGATTTGCGGGCGATGAATGAATATTTAAAAGGCAAAGCGCCAGAGAACAAAGAAGCAAGCAAAAGAATTCTGGATGCCCGCCTTGATGATCGGGCACGTTATAGCCTGCTGCGTGCCAAAACCGGTAATGATCCTTATGTGGCGATTATTGGTGCCATGCATCTGCAATCCCATCCCCATAGCATCAGATCGCTGTGTGGCGATAACGCAAAATTCACCGTCAATATGTATGGAAATGCTTCCGTCTTTCAGGAAGCCCACGAAAAATACTGCCATTATGATGCCGATTATGCTGTCTTAATCGACGATAATCTGGCCCTGCAGACAGGAAAAAGGGCGCTCCCCATCATGGAAAGCACCCCGTCCCCTTCTATTCCTGTTTTAAAACCTTAATCCTTCAGCGGCTTCAATGTCGGGAAGGCAATGACCTCGCGGATGTTATGCGAGTTGGTCATCAGCATCGACAAACGGTCAATCCCCATGCCCCAGCCCCCTGTCGGCGGCAAACCATATTCGAGAGCTGTCACGAAATCATGATCAACCATCATAGCTTCTTCGTTGCCGCTTTCACGCTGGGCAACCTGATCCATGAAACGGTCATACTGGATTTTCGGATCGTTCAATTCAGTAAAGGCGTTCGCCAGTTCCCAACCATTAATGTAGCTTTCAAAGCGCTCCACCAAACGACCATTATTACGGTGTACTTTGGAGAGCGGAGATATATCAAGCGGATGATCGATCACATGGATCGGCTGGATCAACTTATGCTCAACCTTTTCACCGAAGATAGTTTCAACGACCTGACCCCAGTTGGCTGAAGGCTCAACATGAACACCCAGTTTCTTGGCTTCGGCATGGGCTTGGGCGGCATCCATGCTCATGAAGTCGATACCGGTTTCTTCCTGTACCAGTTCCACCATGCCTTTGCGAGCCCACGGACCCGCCAGATTGATGATGTTACCCTCGAACGGGATTTCCAGCGTACCGTGTACGGCGAGAGCCACAGCCTGCACCAGACGTTCGATCAGATCCATCACATCATAATAATCCATATAGGCATGATAGGATTCAATCATTGTGAATTCAGGATTATGCTTGTAGGAAATCCCTTCGTTACGGAAGTTACGGTTGATTTCAAATACAGCATCGGCAAGACCACCGACAATCAGACGCTTCAGATAAAGTTCCGGCGCAATACGCAGGAAGAAATCGGCATCCAGTGCATTATGGTGGGTTACAAACGGTTTGGCGGACGCGCCACCAAGGATGGGGTGCATCATCGGGGTTTCCACTTCGATCGCGCCTTGCTCTTCCATGAATTTGCGGATTGTCGAAATGATCTTGGAGCGTATCAGCAGTTTCTGGCGGCTCTCATCATTCATAATCAGATCCAGATAGCGCTGGCGGTAGCGTTGCTCGACATCGGTCAGGCCATGATATTTCTCCGGCAGTGGCGCAAGGGATTTTGTCAGAACATCAACCTCTTTTGCACGCACAGACAATTCACCACGCGGCGTACGACGGATCGTCCCTTTGGCCCCGATCACATCACCAATATCCATAAAGTTGAGTTTAGCCAGTTGATCTTCCGGCATGCTGTCCTTGTGACAGAAAACCTGAATTTTGCCCGTCGGGTCATGAAGGTCGATAAACAGTCCATTATTACGCATAGCCATAATACGGCCCGCCACAGCAACAGCATCTTCGGTTTCAACACCGGACTCCAGATCCTTGTATTTATCCTGAAGCTCTCCTGCCTTATGTGTTCTGTCAAATTTATGAGGGTATGGTTCCAGACCGGCTTCTCTCATCAAGGATAATTTATGTTCCTTGGCGCCGCGGGGATCGGTGATCGCAGCGGGGGAAGTCTGGGCGGCAGCGGCTTTATCGCTCATGGGTATCTCATTCTTTAAAACGTTTGATTGACCCCCAAAATACAGTTTTTCGTATTATCGGGGAACAGCCTATAGAATAAGAAAATCCCAAGAAAATCAAGGGTTATAAGCATAGCCAAAGGGCTAATTTCAAGCTTTTCCCCCTAAAAGCAGAAGCCCCGCAGGCCAATAAGCATACGGGGCTTCGAAGCAAAAAAAACAGGAAGAATTACTTCTTCGCTGTTGTTTTCTTTTTCGCTGTAACCTTGCGAACTACTTTTTTCGCTGTGGTTTTTTTAGCAGCTACTTTTTTCTTAGCGGCTGGCTTCTTAGCAGCTACTTTCTTCTTAGCAGCTGGCTTCTTGGCAGCTACTTTTTTCACTGCTGGCTTTTTAGCAGCTACTTTTTTCTTAGCAGCTGGCTTCTTGGCAGCAGGTTTTTTCTTAGCAGCAGGCTTCTTAGCAGCCGGCTTCTTTGCAGTCGTTTTCTTTTTTGCAACAGCCATTTTGTTTTCTCCCACACTATGGCGTCGGCCTTGCGGCCAAACAAATTCATGTATCACCATTGATACACTTAACAGATTATAATCTTACAAAATGAAAACAAAAACAGAAAAATGCATTTTTTTGATTTTTTTTTGAAATTTCTCTGGACAGGTTAGAATGCAACCAGCATCTGAACTACCAAAAACGAATCAGTTTTCGCTTAACCATCTATAAACTTTTATCATGAAGGACATCACACAAATGAAACCCGCCCTCGATACACAAAACGGCAATGCCATATGGTTTGTGCTTGTGGCTGTAGCATTACTTGCTGCGCTCACCATGGCGATGACACGTTCTTCCGACACGGTTGAGCAAACAGGAAACGTCGAACGTCTTCGTATCCAGGCATCGGATCTGATGCGCTATACGAAAGGAATCCAGTCTGCGGTCGAGAGGATGACTTTAAGCGGAATTAGCGAGAGTGATCTCTGTTTTCACGACTCAGGATGGGGTCACAACGACTATAACGGTGCTTCTTGCTCCGATTCTGCGAATCAAATCTTCGGCGTACAGGGGGGCGGTTTGAGCTGGAGGACATATGATTTCGTCCCGGCATGGGATGTTTTCGGCTCTCACAGCGTTCAGAATCTGGAAACAAATGCACCTGAACTGATCATCCAGGCCCAGATCAGCGGGGCTCTTTGCCGCCAGATTAATATCATGCTGGGCATACCTAACCCCTCGGATGATGCCCCGCTTGATGATATCCAGAACATTGCCCGTTTCAGCGGTACCTACACGTTGGCGTCACCTGATAACGTCATTGGTGATGATGCTGTCGATCTGGCAGGTAAAATGGCCGGATGCCGCAGAGAAGCTGGCAATTATTACTATTATCAAGTCCTGTTAAAGCGCTAGCAGCGATAGACGCACGGCTGCGGGGGTGCTATCACTGAAGGCATGAATTCCCCTCATTCACAGTCCCAAAATCATCCAGAAGCAGTGATTGCGCTGCCGGATATTGCTGTCCTGTGCGTGAATGCCTCGCGGGCTGTTTTGATGAGTCCGGACGGGGAAATTGAAACACTTCCCCATGAACAGGCACGGCTGCGGTCACACAAACAAGCCCTTATGGTTTGCCATGCGCCCTATACCAGACATCGTCTGAATGCCCATGAATTTCTGGCCTTTGATATCCTGGAGCTGTTTGCCTTTGTGCACCCTGCCCGTTTCTGCGTTCCCACACCCGCCGGTTTGGCACGTGCCTTGGGACTAACACCGCCGGAATCTCTTGATGACTATCCTTTTACGCTGATGGAAGCAGCAGAATGCCTGCTCTCTGATTTGGCAAAAGAAAACAGGATTGGCAGCAAAGCCGACCCCATAGAGATCGCCCGTGTCATGGGATTGAACGGCAAAGGGTGGCCATGGACTCCCTTTGTTATGCAGGCAGCAGGTATCGCCTATAACCCCGCAGAGCCTGTCATTGCCAAAAGCGCCCTGAATATCTGGAAATATATGTCGGAATGGTCGGAAGATGCCCCGCCTCCCCCCGCCGGCCATCACGCCGTTACCGGACAGGAAAGTCGTGATCGCCTCAATGAATTGCTCGGTCATGGTAAAGACCGTCCGGAAACTCGTCCGCAACAGCAGGATTACACCTCGCGGATTGCGTCTGCTTTTGCACCGCGGGATGATCAGGAGCAGCCGCATCTTGTGATTGCCGAAGCCGGCACAGGTGTCGGCAAGACTTTGGGCTATCTGGCCCCTGCCAGCATCTGGGCCGAAAAGAATAAAGGTGCTGTCTGGGTATCAACCTATACAAAAAACTTGCAGCGCCAGATCGATCAGGAACTGGATCGCCTGTATCAGGACCCAGAGGTCAAACAAACCCGCGTTACCATCCGCAAAGGCCGCGAGAACTATTTATGTCTTCTCAACCTTGATGAATTGGTCGCAGGTGCCACGCTCGCAAAACATCCCGATCAAATGATTGCCGCGGGGCTGATGGCCCGCTGGGCAGAAAAAACCCGCGATGGCGATCTAAGCGGCGGCGATTTCCCCGGCTGGCTCGCAGGTCTGATTGGACAGAAATTTACCTATAGTCTTGCCGACCGCAGGGGTGAATGTATCTATTCGGCCTGTGACCATTATCATCGCTGTTTTGTCGAACGTTCGGTGCGCCGCGCCCGCCGTGCCGATCTGGTGATCGCCAATCATGCCCTTGTCATGATTCAAACTGCCCTCTCCGGTCCGGATGGCGATTTGCCGCAACGTTATATCTTTGATGAAGGCCATCATTTATTCGATGCCGCCGACTCGGCCTTTGCTTCCCACCTCACCGCACGGGAAACCAGTGACCTGCGACGCTGGTTACGAGGTGCCGAAGGCGGGCGTGGACGGGCACGCGGCTTAAAACGGCGTGTAGAAGATTTGATTGCTGGCGATCAGGATGCCGAACGCGATCTTGAGAATATATTACAAGCCTCCCTTTGTCTGGCCTCTGCCGGATGGTCCAGACGTCTGAAGGACAATCAGCCGCTGGGTGTCACCGAAAAATTCCTGACCGCTATATACAAGCAGGTCTATGCCCGTGTCGAAGGACGTGATGGTGGCTACTCCCTTGAAACAGATACCCGTCCCCTGATCGAAGGCATGGCCGATGCCGCAGCCGATCTGAAAGATGAATTGCGCGCCATACAAAAACCGATGCAATCCTTAGCCGAACGTCTGCGTAAACGTTTGGCCGATCATGCCGACACGCTTGATAGCGATACACGCCGCCGCCTTGAATCCGTCAGCAACAGATTATCCTATTGGGCCAATGCGGTTGTGGCCGGCTGGATTGCCATGCTGGAAACACTGGAACAGGATCAAACCCCTTCCGACAGTATTGACTGGATGGAAATCGAACGCATCGAGGGACAAGCCGTCGATATAGGCCTCTATCGTCACTGGGTCGATCCGATGAAAGCTTTTGCCGGTGCCCTGAAGCCCCATGCCCACGGAATTGCTATTACATCGGCCACATTACGGGATGGCACAGGCGATGACACCGAAGATTGGCGTGTCGCCCGCGAGAGAACGGGCGCTGATTATTTATCATCATTCAATGACCAGTTTACCGTGACCTCGCCATTCGATTATGCCGAACGCACAAAAGTTCTGATTATCAATGATGTCCGTAAAGATGATCTGGATCAGGTGGCCGCCGCCTATAGAACCCTGTTCACGGCGGCGGGCGGCGGTGGACTGGGCTTGTTTACCGCCATCCAGAGATTACGCGGCGTCTATGACAGGATTGCCACCCCGCTTGAACAAAATGATATCCCGCTTTATGCACAGCATATTGACGATATTGATACCGGCACCTTGGTCGATATATTCCGCGAAGAACGCCATGCCTGCCTGTTGGGAACAGATGCCGTTCGTGATGGTGTGGATGTCCCCGGTGACTCATTGCGGCTTCTGATATACGACCGTGTGCCGTGGCCACGCCCGACCATTTTACACCGCGCCCGTCGCGATGCCTTTGGCGGACGGCGCTATGATGAATTGATGACCCGTCTGAAATTAAGACAGGCTTTTGGCCGCCTGATACGTCGTGCCGATGATCGGGGTATCTTCGTTATGATGGATTCAATGCTGCCTACACGTTTGCTGGGCGCCTTCCCTACAGGGGTCAGTGTCGAGCGCATAGGTCTGGCACAAGCCGCACAAACCATCCGTGATTTCTACAAATAAAAATCCCCGCGCTTTGCGGGGGTTTTTATAATCATGTAATTCTAATTTGTTTAGCACGTCAAAACAGGAATTTCTGTATGACGCTTGTTGGTTTGCAGAAGATATTCTGCCACCAGACCTACATCATGTGTGTGGTGAACAGGATTGCCGTGTTCATCGCACAATGTGCGGCCCTCGCGCTGTACGCTCTCAATAAATTCATGATTGAGCGGACGAGCATTTTTTGCCTCAGGCATTTTAAAAAAACCTCTTGGTTAATTATCAAGGGTGGCTTGAGAATATCCAACCCTTAGAAAACAGGAAATATCACAGAGAATTCAAGCTGTCACATAAAAACGAAATTTATCGGTGTTGCCACTGCTTTCCTTTTCTAAGGGTTTGAAAACATTACACTTTACCTCCAACACCTCGCGGCCTTTTGTATTATTTCACTGCAACATAGAAGCCTCTTGAGAAGCCTGCCTGCCCCCAGAAAATTTCTTGCACTTGTGCCGTTTTCTCCGCATAACACGATATATAAAATGAAGTGCACAGCGAATTATCAGATGCACCAATAAAATTGATTTTTAGAACCGAGAGACGATCCATGGCCCGCAAGACTGTTTTTGCCTATCCCCTCAATGATATTACAGATCCGCTGGCTGTTTTTTCTTCATTATACCGTTTCCCTTATACGCAATTCCTCGATAGCCTTTCACCTGCTGAAAAGGCAGGGCGCTATAGCTATATCGCCTTCCACCCCGTCGAAATGATTGAAGCCTGGGGACAAAAGATCACCGTCACAAACCGTGACCAGCAACTAAGTCTGAAAGCAAATATCACAGAACTTTTGCAACAGCGCCTTGATGTCTGGGGCCATGGTCCTGTCATGACTGACCCTACACTCCCCCCTTTTCAGGGTGGTGCTATTGGCTACTTCGCCAGCACAATCAAGGTACCGGATAAAGAAGTAATAGAGGATGTGCCCTATGTTGCCTTTGGCATCTATGATCAATGCGTGGCTTTTGATTATTTTGAAAATCAGGCTTGGTATATTGCCGTATGCGAAAATGATGAAATCGCTCTGCAGAAATATCGCCACTTCAGAACGCTGACTACACGCCAGTTTTTGCCTGCTTCCGGTGCTGTACAGCCGGAACTTTCATGGGGGCCTGTTAATTTGCCTGCCGCGGTCAAAGAGAACGTACGCCGGTTAAGTGATTATTGTGCCGCGGGCAGCTTCGAGAATGCCTATCTCGGCGAAGCTTTTGAAGCACGTATTCCTGCCGGTTATGATTCACTGGCCCATTATAGTGTATTGCGTTCTCAAGGCCGCAGCCCTTTGGGTGCCTGCCTCAATCTTGGCAAAATCAACGCTATGATCCTTGATTGTGAATCCCTGCTGAGCGTTAACCAGCGCCAGATAGAGGTGACACATTGCAGCCACAGGACCAAACGTATATGGGGAAGCCTGCGCGATGAAGTGGCCGCCAAAAGCCTCTCACAGGATAAAGCCGCACTGAGCGAACACCAAACCAAGGCCAAAAACTTTGTAGTGACCTTGTCCGGCCTGTGCAAGGCCGATGGCATTTTAGGACCATCAGCCCCAAAGGTCGCCGCCACTGGTCAGGAGTACCAAATTGAATCTGTTACACGTGGCGTATTGGCCGCTGATACAACGCTGGACGATATCGTCAGAATGGTAAGCCCTGCGACAGCCTATAACGGACAGCCTCTGGAGCGTGCAAGCCGCATGATTGCCAGCATGGAAAACCGCAGCCGTGGTCCGGCATTTGCGGTGACAGCCCTGATCGGCTTTAATGGCTTTATCAGCCTGAACCAGAATAAATCAACATTGGTCAATAATGGCCATGAATTGCGCTATATCGTAGGTGCGCCTGTAACAGCCCAGACGAATCCGGATAGCTGGTACAGCAGCCTGCGCGATGAGGCAGATCATATCCTGCCAACCTTAAACAACAATGCCGCCAATGCTTTTGGCATGACGGCATAATCGTTTATCTATTTATCTGATAACGAAGAAATCAGGCAGCGGCAGCAATCTTTGCTGCAACCAGTGTAATTTTGCGATTAACGCGTGCACGTTCCATATCATCCTTGGCCAGAGAAAGATCATCTTTCAGGTTGGCCAGTGCTTTTTCCAGAGCTTCACGATCCAGATCAGAAACGCTCACCGCCTCTTCAGCCAGAATGGTGCAGGATGTTGGTGTTACATCGGCAAAACCACCCGCGATAAAGATACGGCGGACATTTTCACCTTCGGCAGCGTGTACTACAACAACGCCCGGACGCACAGTCGCCACCAAAGAACTGTGACCCGGCAGTACACCGAAATCACCCTCTTCACCTGGTACAACAGCCATTTTCGCCGGCTCGGAGAGCAAGCGACGTTCCGGTGATACCAGTTCAAAATTAAATGTAGTAGCAGCCTGTGTCATTCTTGTTTCCATTTCAGCTGAAATTCAATTTCTTCCTCATCACCACTGCGTTCGTGTTCAATACTGAATACGGCGCGCGCAGGAACATATACACGTTCCCCGGCAATCTGGATTTCAAAAGGCTTGTCGCTTTCAAGACAATCGGCGAGGCGGCGCAGCTTGTCAGCAAATTCGCTGACACTGTACGTCGCCTCGATATCTCTTGCCTGTTTTGCCGACATTATGCAGCCTCAGCAGCCATCTTACGGGCTTTCTCTTCAGCTTCTTCAATGGTTCCCACCATGTAGAAAGCTGCTTCCGGCAGATGGTCATATTTACCGTCAACGATTGCACGGAAGCCCTTGATGGTATCTTCCAGAGCCACGAATTTACCCGGGCTGCCTGTGAACACTTCGGCCACGTGGAACGGCTGGGAGAGGAAACGCTGGATCTTACGGGCACGGGCCACAACCAGTTTATCTTCTTCCGAGAGTTCATCCATACCCAGAATGGCGATGATATCCTGCAGAGCTTTGTATGTTTGCAGTGTCTTTTGAACATCAGCAGCACAGTTATAATGCTCTTCACCAACAACGCGCGGGTCCAGAATACGTGATGTTGAATCCAGCGGGTCAACAGCAGGGTAAATACCAAGCTCGGCGATCTGACGGGAGAGAACCGTTGTTGCATCCAAGTGCGAGAAGGTTGTCGCCGGTGCCGGGTCGGTCAAGTCGTCAGCAGGAACATAAACGGCTTGAACCGATGTAATCGAACCTTTGTTGGTCGATGTAATACGTTCTTGCAGAGCGCCCATGTCGGTTGACAATGTCGGTTGGTAACCCACAGCAGAAGGAATACGGCCCAGCAGAGCAGACACTTCAGCACCAGCTTGTGTGAAGCGGAACACGTTATCCATGAAGAACAGAACGTCCTGACCTTCTTCGTCACGGAAATATTCAGCCATCGACAGACCTGTCAGGGCAACACGTGCACGTGCTCCTGGTGGCTCGTTCATCTGACCGAACACCAGAGCCACTTTTGACTCGCCGTCCAGTTTGATAACACCGGCATCCATCATTTCGTGGTAAAGATCGTTGCCTTCGCGGGTACGTTCACCAACACCGGCAAACACAGACACACCACCGTGGCCCTTAGCAATATTGTTGATCAGTTCCTGAATGGTCACGGTTTTGCCAACACCGGCACCACCGAACAAACCAATCTTACCACCCTTCAAATACGGGCAGAGAAGATCGACAACTTTAATACCTGTAACCAGCTGTTCTTTTTCTGCTGACTGGTCAACAAATTCAGGAGCCGGACGGTGAATCGGGTAACGTTTCTTGGCTGTAGGGGCCGGCAGGTTATCAATCGGGTTGCCGATAACATCCAGAATACGACCCAATGTCTCAGGACCAACAGGAACAGAAATCGCATCGCCTGTATCAACAACATCCTGACCACGGACCAGACCGTCTGTGCTATCCATAGCGATACAGCGAACGGTATTTTCACCCAAATGCTGCGCCACTTCGAAAACCAGCGTCTTGCCTTCGTTCTGTGTTGTCAGAGCGTTCAGAATGGCAGGTACATTGCCTTCTTCAAACTGCACGTCAACAACAGCGCCAAGGATCTGGACAATTTTACCGGTTGCTTGTGTCATCTTTCATACTTCCTTTTGTTAAACTCTATAATCATTCATGTTCAGGAAACAAACTGATCCTTTCAGTGTGTTTCGAATTCTTTCTTTGCCAACACCAGACGCTGCTGGATTTTTTCGTCTTTCAACATAGCCTCTACCACCTGCTTGGCGAGCATTTGGCCACTGCGGCTATCGGACGGGTAATGAACACCGGCGATTTCGCGACGGTGAGCAATATCAAGCGCGAGATTGATATATTTTTCCGAATTGCCCGGATCCAGTGCAGACAAAACCAAGGCATAAGAATAGGACTGTGCCGCATGGCCGGATGGATAGGCTGCGTGCGGCGGAACATCGATCACAGTCGTCAGTTCAGGATCAAGCTGTGTCGGACGGGCGCGGGCAAAATGCTTTTTCTCCCTCACCGTGAAATACAGCACTTCCGCATCAACAGATTCTATCAAGGCACTGGTCAGGGGATGAGAACCCGCATCAAACAAGCCTTGCTCGGCATAAATCATATAAAGGGATGAAGAACGGTTCTCACTTTTGATTTTTTCAATCTGTTCGGGTGTGCGCTCTTCAGCAGCATATTTTTTCAGCAGGGCCAATTCGGTTTGTGTTTCAGCACTGGTATTGGCCGGTGCAGGCGGAATATCGATCACAAAATCTTTGGACAGCGTTGCCGGTTTACCTTCGGCAATTGCCATCATGGCTTTCGACCACAGTGAGTACTCAAATTTAATGTCATCTGTCACAACAACATTTTTTTCTGCCACGGCCTGATCCATTGCAGAAACAGATGTAACCGCTACACCAGCGAGCGCCAGCGTCACAATCATTGTTCCTGCCATGCGATAGATTGCGTTCATCTTACAGAGCCTCGGCCCCCGAGATAATCTCGATCAGTTCTTTGGTAATATAAGCCTGACGGGCGCGGTTATATTGAATGCTCAAACGGTTGATCATGTCCCCCGCATTGCGTGTCGCGTTATCCATCGCTGTCATACGAGCAGCCTGTTCGCCTGCACCGCTATCCAGCAAGGCGCGATAAATCTGAATTGCCAAATTCTTCGGCAGCAAAGCCCCCAGAATTTGATTTTCTTCAGGTTCGAAATTGTAAGGAGAGCTAATCGCGACAGGTTCGTCATTCTTGTCGAGGTGACGGTTATCGTTCGAAGCATGACCTTCGGATGATTTAAACGGGATCAGTTGCTGGAAGCTAGGCTTCTGCGTCAGGACAGATACAAATTCGTTGTAAACCAGCGTGCAAACATCGAATGCGCCTCCATTGAACTGTTCAAGAATCCACTGTGTAACTTCATCTGATTCAGCAAAGCTCAGATCCGTACGACCAGCCAGACCTGTGAATGAATGAACAATCAGGTTGCTGAAATCGCGTTTCAGAACATCACGGCCCTTACGACCCACGCACAGCAATTTTACAGTCTTGCCTTCGGCTTGCAGACTGCGGACTTCCTGACGGACACGGCGTACAAGGTTGGCGTTAAAACCACCGCACAAACCACGGTCGGATGTAACAACCACCAGCAAACGCACCTGATCGGAACCTGTACCGATCAGCAGTTTCGGACTATTTGGCCCTACCACAACACCGGAAGCCACGCGGGCCATCATGCCAGCCATGGCTGCCGCATAAGGCTGGCTGGCTTGCGCCTGATCTTGCGCCTTTTTCAGTTTGGAAGCGGCCACCATTTTCATCGCCGAAGTAATTTTCTTCGTTGATTTAACCGAGGCGATCCTGACGCGGTACTGCTTTAAACTGGGCATTTTTTTATCCGTATTACTTCTTAAGTTTCCTCACCAGAGAAGCGCAGACCTCAAACCCAAGGCCTGCGCCCTTACAAAACTGCTTAGGCAGCTTTGGCTTCGGAGCCAACATAAGACTGGGTGAAGGTGTCGAGGAAAGCCTTCATCTCTTTCTCGATATCGGCATCCAGTGCCTTTTTGGTGCGGATGGTTTCGAGGATTTTCTTGCCGTTGGCGCGAACATCTTCGAGCAGGCGTGCTTCGTAATCGCTGACCTTGTTGGTCGGCACGCCGTCCAGATAGCCACGTGTACCGGCATAGATCACAAATACTTGTTCTTCTACGGCCATCGGCTTGAACTGCGGCTGCTTCAGCAGCTGGGTCAGACGTGCACCACGGGCCAACAGTTTTTGTGTTGACGCATCAAGGTCGGAAGCAAACTGGGCAAAGGCTTCCATTTCGCGGTACTGGGCCAGTTCCAGTTTGATTGTACCGGCAACCTGTTTCATTGCCTTGATCTGCGCGGCAGAACCCACACGGGAAACAGACAGACCCACGTTAATCGCCGGACGGATACCTTTGAAGAACAGACCCGTTTCAAGGAAGATCTGACCGTCTGTAATCGAAATCACGTTTGTAGGAATATAAGCGGACACGTCACCGGCTTGTGTTTCAATAACAGGCAGAGCTGTCAGAGAACCTGAACCGTTGTCATCATTCATCTTCGCAGCGCGTTCCAGCAGACGTGAGTGAATGTAGAACACATCACCAGGGTAAGCTTCACGGCCCGGCGGACGACGCAGCAGCAGTGACATCTGACGGTAAGCCACAGCCTGTTTGGACAAGTCGTCATAAATGCACAGGGCGTGCATACCGTTATCACGGAAGTACTCACCCATCGCACAACCTGTGTAAGGGGCAAGGAATTGCATCGGTGCCGGATCGGAAGCCGTCGCCGCAACGATGATTGAATATTCAAGAGCACCTTGCTCTTCCAGTTCGCGCACCAGCTGGGCCACGGTCGAACGCTTCTGACCAACAGCCACATAGATACAGTAAAGTTTTTCCGATTCTTTGCCGGAAGCGTTTACAGCTTTCTGGTTGATGATCGCATCCAGAGCCACAGCTGTTTTACCTGTCTGACGGTCACCAATGATCAGCTCGCGCTGGCCGCGGCCTACCGGCACCAGAGCGTCAATCGCTTTCAGGCCTGTCTGCATAGGCTCGTGAACAGACTTACGGGGAATAATGCCCGGTGCCTTAACTTCCACGCGGCGCATTTCAACATCTTTCAGCGGGCCTTTGCCATCGATCGGGTTACCCAGACCGTCAACAACGCGCCCCAGCAGGCCTTTACCTGTTGGCACCTGCACGATTTCACCTGTGCGGCGCACGATGTCACCTTCTTTAATCGCGCGGTCATCACCGAAAATAACCACACCGACATTGTCAGCTTCAAGGTTCAGCGCCATCCCTTTGATGCCGCCCGGAAACTCGACCATCTCGCCAGCGCGAACCTGATCAAGGCCATACACACGGGCCACACCGTCACCAACAGCCAACACTTGACCGATTTCGGCCACATCGGACTGGGCGCCGAATTCAGCGATCTGCTTTTTCAGGATCTCGGAGATTTCTGCTGCGCGGATTTCCATTCTTTTACTTCCTTTGTTTAGACAACTTTTAAACTTGTTAGGGGGATATTCTTTGTATCTTTAAACTTCGTATCCTTAAGCGACACGGGAGCCGGACAATGTACGTTCCAGACGTTCCAGTTTGCGCTTCAGGGAATCATCAACCATGCGTGAACCAACAGTTACGATCATGCCACCCAGCAGGTCTTTTTGAACTTCAACGTTCAAAGTGACGTGGGAGCCCAGCGCCTTGCTGAGTTCTTTTTGCAGGGCTTCTGTCTGTGCAGGGGTCAGGGCATGGGCTGTCTGGACAAACGCCTCGGCATCACCACGGCGACGGGCGCTTTCCTTGCGGAAGGCCTTGATCACAGCCAACACAGTACCCAATCTGCGGTTTTGCGCCAGCAGACCAAGGAAATTGATTGTCAGTTTGTGGAATTGGGCTTTCTCCGCAATCGCCATCACAGCACGTTCTTGCTGGGTACGGCTCACCAGAGGATTTGCCACCAGAGCGCGCAGCTCGGAGGATGCCTCAAACATAGCGGCAAAATCGTGGAGATTTTTTTCTACTTGCTCAAGGACTTGGTCCTTCACAGCCATATCGAGGAGAGCCGTTGCGTAACGTGTGGCGATAAGGCCGGTTTCAGTGTTTGCCATGTCTGCCGAAAATCCCGGTTTTCTGTCAGTTTGATACAATTAAAAGGCAGCGTGGATTTAGCATACGAAACGTCATGGCGCAAGCGCAGAAAACAGCCTTTTCAGCCTGCCCCGGAAATTGCGGACAAGACCATACTTTCCGGAATCAGACGCCAATCGAGGAACGTAAAACGATCCGGCTGCAGGACGACAACAAGGGCTTTAAAAACAAGGAGATGCGCGACATATATTTCCAGAGTCCAACGCCCCATAAAACGGAACGGCGCAAACAGGATGGCTTTGGCCCCCTCACCTGTCCCTGAAAAACTATGGGGTTTAAAAAACATCAACCCGACCATCACGACCAAAGTACCTGCGCACATGACCACAATCTGGTTCTGGTCAAAGGCAAAAAAGAAGGCCTGAAGGAAGGTAAAGGAACCCAGTGCCAGAAAGAAAAAGCGCTGCATCTGGATGGTCCCTTGTGCATAATCCAGATGGTTTCTCACCAGCCAGCCATACATCGCCATCACAATCGCCAGCGAACCATATTCAAAGAAATAGGATGATGGCATGGTTAGAAGAATGAATATTGTAGAAACCTGCCATAAAGCTTCAGGCACCTGCATGGACCGCACCATGACCTTGTCGATCACGAGCCTGATGACAATCATCGTGCCCAGAATATTTACCGGAAAGAACCCCATACCCGTTATACCGCTGGCAAATACCAGCACCAGCATTCCGATCCATAATTTGGGGCCTAAATCGCGGCTGCGGGCGTAACCGATAAGGAAGAACCAGATCGGTACACACAAACGGCCAAAAACCCGCCACCAGTCATCATCGGGAAAAAAATAATAGCCCGTATGATCCACCAGCATCAGCAGCACAGCCACCGTCTTGAGCAGATCATAGGAGGTTAATTCTTTAGAGAGATGCTTGAGACTCATGTCGCCAGATTATCATATTTTTCAATGGCGTCAGTCTGATAATGTATAAATTTGACATAATAATCAGTGGGTGGATATAGTACCTTCATGTTCAGCATTCTGAAATCAAACAAGGCCTATAACCGCACGATCGCGCATCCTGCCGATCCCGCTGTGCGCATAGCCCTGCATGAAGATGATCTGGCAGCCCTACGCTATAAAGACAAGGCCAAAGCCGTCATATTCAAGCGCGCACTACCGGATGATGTCAGAAAAGAATTGGCTCTTTTCAATGATTATTCACAAATCAGACTCAGTTCCCGCATGACATCCGGCCCCCTCATCACAATCAGCCCCTGCGGTGACAGCTATCAACCTAACGAATATTCATCGGATTTCTTGAAAAAAAGCCCTGCTGTGATGGCCGATATGTTCCGTGTAACCCAGATTTATTGTCGCGCTGCGGGCCATCATTTTCTGTCCCTAAAATATGGCGCCCATATCACAGAATGGCTTGTGAATATCAATGATCCAGACGCCCGCCATGAAATGATGGATAATTTGGCACCTCATGCCGATGGCCATATAGCAAACGGTATGCGTATGACCTGTGCTTATGCTGCCAAGCCTGAAGGCATGGGTACAGGCTGGTTTCCGGGTCCTTTTGATAAAAACAGGGAAATGATTTTGGGGCAGGAATTCAAACTCAACGCCCATCCGGAAGAAATTTTGGCCAGACACAACAATCAAAAAACAGATGCAGGTGATCTGGTATTTTTCAGGACAGGGGTGAATGCCGCTGACGGCTCACTGGACCGGTTTCGTGCCCTGCTCCACAATTCGCCCGTCCCCCCCGTCAACAAAATCAGACTCTTGCTGCTTTTACCTGCCTAGAACAGGGCTACATAAAGCTCTGCGGATCGATATCAACCTGAACGCGCACGGTTGACGGGGTTTTGACCAGCCCCAGCCAATCGCTGATGGCTTTTTGGATGTTGACGTTTTTATCCGCCCGTACCAGCAAACGCCTTCTGAAGTTGCCGCGCAGGCGATAGAACGGCGCCGGTGCCGGACCCAAGGTATTGATATTTTCGGCCTGTGGCGCGCATTTTCCCAGTTCACGGGCAATTTCATCAACCTGCTGCTCATTCTTGCCGGAAACAATAATCCCTGCCAAACGCGATACCGGCGGCATATGGGCGGCTTCCCGTTCATCCATTTCAACATTGAGAAACGTATCGCGATCATGCTGGCTTAAGGCCACCATCACCTTGTTTCGCGGCAACCATGTCTGAAGCCAGACATGGCCCTGCTTTTCTTCCCGTCCGGCACGCCCTGCTACCTGATGCAAAAGCTGGAAGGTGCGTTCAGCCGCTCGCAAATCTCCCCCCTGCAGCCCAAGGTCGGCATCAACCACCCCTACGCACGTCAGGTTCGGGAAATGGTGTCCTTTGGCAATAATCTGCGTGCCGACAATGATATCGACATGACCGCCGCGAATATCATCAAGAATGGCTTTCAATTCATCATGTGTTTGCGCGGTGTCGCTGGCCAGCACAATGGTACGGGCTTGCGGGAAACTTTCTTTAACTTCCTCCAAAATGCGTTCAACCCCCGGACCGCACGCAGCAAAGCTGTCTTCATCATGACAGGACGGGCAGGCTTTAGGCTGGCTCATGGCATAACCGCAATGATGGCACTGCAATTTGCCCTTGTTTTTGTGCTCAACCAGCCACGCGGTGCAACGCGGACATTCCATACGATGACCGCAAGTCCTGCACAAGGTCAGAGGCGCATAACCACGACGGTTCAGGAACAAAAGAGCCTGTTCGCCAGCTGCCACCGTATCGGCTACAGCCTTCATCAAAACAGGAGAGATAAACTTCTGCCGCTCAGGCTTATCAACCTTCATATCAATAACATGAACACTGGGTAATGTTGCCCCCGCATGGCGATCCGGCAGCGCCAGATGCGTATATTTTCCTGCCCAGACATTGGCCATGGTTTCCAGTGAAGGTGTCGCCGAAACCAGCACCAGCGGAATTTTACCCATATGCGCCCGCACCACAGCCATATCGCGGGCGTTATAAATAACGCCCTCTTCCTGCTTATAAGCCGGATCATGTTCTTCATCGACGATAATCAAGCCCAGATTTTGATAGGGAAGGAAAAGCGCCGAACGTGCCCCCACAATCACTTTGGTCTGGCCTTCAGCCACACCACGCCATGTATTGCGGCGCTGTGCAGGCCCCAACGAGGAATGCCACAAGGCAGGCGCACAGCCAAAACGTGACTTAAACCGCTCAAGAAAAGCATTGGATAATGCAATCTCCGGCAAGAGCAGCAACACTTGCTGATCTTTTTTGAGGGCTTCTGCCACCGCTTCAAAATAAACTTCGGTCTTACCCGCTCCCGTGACACCGTCAAGCAGTGCGACATGATAACCACCTTCATGCACATAGCGGCAGAGTACATCGGCGGCTGTTGCCTGTGTCGGTGACAAAACCGCACGGGGCCTTTCAAAATCAGGATGACGGCAAGGCGCATGGGAGAACAAGTCAATCGGCGTCAGCAAGCCTTGCGCCGCCATCGTTTTAATCACACTGGGGGTGCAGCCTGCCCTATCGGCAATCTCGGAAGCCCGTCTCGGCACACCGTCAGCCACAGCCTCCAACACCTTTTTACGCTGCGGTGAAAGCCCTTTGAAGGTTTTCTCATCAAGCGGCTGACCCCTGGTGTAGCCCTGAATGGCCTTGGGCGGTTCCAACGCTCCCGGCACGCTCAAGGCCATTTTCAAAACAGCCCCGCGCGGTGTCATAGTATATGAGGCCAGCCAATCGATAAAACGGCGTTCGATCTCCGGCATAGGTGGAAATTCATAGCGGTAGACAGCTGTCTTCAATTTGGCCGGCTTGACATTATCCGGCACATCGTCCCAAACCACCCCCGGCACTTCCCGCCCGCCTAAAGGCACAATCACGTAATCCCCTGCCTGGGCTGCTTCCCCTGCAGGCAAGGCATAGCTATAGGCCTTGTCCACCGGAAACGGGACAAGAACGGATACGCGTGCGGCGGGGTCGGATAAAAGAGCGTCCGGCTCCTGTTCCCCGAAAAGCAAGGATTGGTTCATAAGCCGGACCTTAACACAGCAACGGGCTTGAAGAAATCGGCAAACCCCTTTAAAAACGCCTTAAGTTCCAACCAAAAACACTTTTGAGATCTTGAGGATCAGTCATTATGAAATTCTTTGTCGATACAGGCGATATCAGTGAAATCCGCGACTTGGCTTCTACAGGCCTGCTGGATGGGGTTACCACCAACCCGTCCTTGATCGCCAAAGCCGGCAAACCCTTTATTCCCCTGATCGAAGAAATCTGCTCTGTCGTGACAGGTCCGGTAAGCGCCGAGGTGGCCGCGACCGATTATGAGACCATGAGCAAAGAAGGCGCCAAGCTCGCCAAGATTGCCCCGAATGTAGCTGTGAAAGTGCCCCTGACACCGGCAGGCCTGAAAGTCTGTAAAGAACTGTCCGATGGCGGCACAATGGTTAACGTCACATTATGTTTCACACCCATGCAGGCCCTTCTGGCAGCCAAAGCGGGCGCCACCTTTATTTCCCCGTTCGTAGGCCGTCTGGATGACATCTCTTTTGACGGGATGCAGCTGATTGCCGATATTCTGACGATCTATGATAACTACCCGAATTTCCAGACAGAAGTATTGGTTGCCTCTGTGCGTCACCCCGTGCACCTGCTGGAAGCCGCCCGTCTGGGGGCACATGTTGCCACATGCCCGCCGGATGTCATTCGCAAGCTTTACCACCATCCGTTAACGGATAAAGGTTTGGCGGCTTTCGTCGAGGACTGGAAAAAAACAGGCCAAAGCATCCTGTAATTAGTTTAATTCGTTAATTTTCTAAGTTTAATGTCGCTTTTTCTGGCCTTTAAAGGCCGGACTGGGCTAGTATGCGGCCAACTCATAAAAACATAAGGGTGTCGCCATGGTTCAGTCTCTGCGTGGTTTCTTCTCTAAGGCCGCTGATTACGTTTGTTATTACAGCGATGTTTTGCCCGTTTATCCTTCCCGTAAAGTCAGGGAAGAACTCGAAGCCCGCGGTTGGCGTTATGCCCCCCCTAAAGAACCTGTGAGCCGCCTTGATCGCATGACTCGTGGTAGCCCCTACGCATTTCCCGTTACGCGCGTTATCTCACCCGAAGGCGAAGATCTGAGCGTAACCAACAACAAAGCTTTGCTGAAACGTTACGACGATGAAAAAGAGCAAATTGCCAAAAGCATATATGGCGTAGATGGCCTTCTGGATCGTATGCGTCATTCCTTTGATGTTTCAGCCGAAATCCCGAGCGAAAAAGTATGTAATGCTATGAAAGCAGAGGGCTGGAGCTTTGAAGCTTCGAAAGAGGACATCGAAGTTATTCCGATGGCATCTCTCTATACTATCAGCCCTGCTTTTATCCAGCCCAGAACAATTGTTAAAACGCCCGAAGGCCGTGAAGTCCTCCGTGGCGAACAAGGTATTACAGACCAGCGTTATCTTGATGCCAAAAAGCGTATTTCTGCCCAAGTCCACAATATCCAGTTCTCCTAAGCGAAGGATAAGACCATGAGCGATTTTTCAGACAAACTGACATCACTGGCCAATAAATTCAAATACCACGCCACTGTGCTTCTGACACCGGAAGATCCGCCTACCCGCGTCAAGCAGGAGCTTTTGAAAGATGGATGGCAATTTAAACCTTCCAGAACAGAAGAAGAGGTAAAGCAGGAAATACTCAGCAGCGCCTTTATGACACCGGTTGTTTATGTACCCCATGTTTACACACAAGTCATTTCACCGGAAGGCGAAGAGGTTTATGGCCTGAACAGCAATTCTGAAACGCGAGAAAAATATCGCGAAGCCGTCAAAAAAGCCGCTGCCAAGACCTTTAACGTCAACCCTGTATAAAGAGCTCATTGGCAAGAGATTACTTGCAGCAATCCTTGCAGGTGCCATGAATTTCCGTGGACCAGTTTTTCGGCTTAAAGCCCATATCGTGGGCTTTGTTGTCGATGGTCTTTTCGACTTGTGTCATGTGAACTTCCTGCACGTCACCACATTCATCACAAATCAAAAACTGTCCGTTCTGATGATTGTGATGATGACCGTGCCCACCATGACAAACCACATAGGCATTCAGGCTTTCTATCCGGTGCACCAGTCCTGCTTCCTGTAAAAATTCAAGCGCCCGATAGACGGTTGGCGGCTTCGGGTTTTTTACAACCTTGCCTAGCTCTGCCAATGCTTCGTACGCCGTAATCGACTTCGCCGCCTCGACAACAATCGCCAGCACTTGCGCCCTTGGTTCGGTTAACCTCAAACCATGGGTTTCGCAATAGGCTATAGCCTGATCTATGTAGGGCGAGCACTTTCCGCACATAATTTTGACGTCACCGTTTAAAAATCCGGAAGCATGATAATTTTTCTGCTCTTGTTATAGTAACACATGAGAGAGATATCCAGCTTTTGAATTCCCTTTAAATCCCCCGGCCCTGCCATTTCTCAATTTACGTTAAATACTTTCTCATTCAAAAACTCCGTGATTGCCAAGCCGTTCCGTATTACAATTACCCATTATTTTGATGAACACCCCCAGTTTTCTCTTTCTCAAGCCCCCGCAGAAATCATGTCAGAAATTATGGCTTCTCCACCGTCCGATTCAAATAAAAGCATTACAGAACAAGATGTTATAAATTGGCTACGGGATCATCCAGCCTTTTTAAGCCGCCATCCCGAGCTTCTGGATATCATGACACCTCCGAAGGAGCAGTTTGGCAAAGGTGTTGCCGATTTTCAGCATTACATGGTGCAGCGCCTCAAAGCCGATCGTGACGAGATACTGGAATCCACACGCGAGATCGTGGAAAACAGCCGCGCCAATATGAACAGCCAGACCCGCATCCACAGGGCAATCCTGATGATGCTGGAAGCAAACGACTTTGAAAGCTTCATCAATACAATCACACTGGATTTTCCCTCGCTGATGGATGTCGATATTGTCAGCCTGATTGTTGAAACAGATAGCGCCGTTGTTCCCCAAATTCATATGCAAGGGGTCAGGGCCGTTTCGCCCGGCACCATCCAGCTTTTGATGAAAGACAAACCCATCCGGCTGGAAGCCAACATCAATGGCTTTGAAGAGATTTATGGTGGTGGCGCCGGTCTTGTGAAATCACAAGCCCTGATGAAGCTTCATTTGGGTGATGATACACCCGCAGCCCTGATTGCCTTTGGTTGTCGCGATCCTCTGGCTTTTGAATCCACGCAAGGAACAGAACTGATTGCTTTTCTGGGGTGCGTGACAGAACGTCTGTTGCAGGCATGGCTTCACATATAGACCAAGATAAAACCGACAAGCGGGACAATGTACTGGATCAGGCCTTACAGGGATGTGCGGCCGACCTCGCCGAGGCGATTATCAAATGGCGACGCTGGTTGATGTCCGAAAAGAATATGTCGCGTCATACCGTACGGGCCTATAGCACCGATGTAGGACAATTCATAAAATTCCTGACCTCCCATAACGGTCATGCCCCGTGCCTGAATGATATCGGCGAAACAGATATTCGTGATTTTCGGGCATGGTTATCACGTCGCACGATAGAAGGTGCCCAAGCATCAAGCCGCGCGCGCAATTTATCCGGCATCAAAAACCTTCTTCATTGGCTCGACAAACAAGGTATCGTTCACAACGCCGCTCTTGGCAATGTCCGCAGCCCCAAGAAACCGCATAAGCTTCCTCGCCCGCTCTACGAGAAACAGGCCCTCGAGTTAGTCAATATCGTAACGGAAGATTGGGTCGGCATGCGGGATCGCGCCCTCTTTACCCTGCTTTATGGTTGCGGCTTGCGTATAGATGAAGCTTTGTCACTTGATATTGCCGATTTACCGCGAAACGGCTATTTACGGGTTGTCGGTAAAGGGAACAAGGAACGCATGGTTCCCGTCCTTGATATTGTCGTGAATACGCTGGATGCCTATCGCAAGGAATGCCCCTTTGCTGAAACACCTGAGAGGCCACTTTTTATGGGTGAAAAAGGCAAGCGCCTCAGACAGCAAATTGCCCAGAAATCCTTACGGCAAATCAGGATCGATATGGGTCTACCCGAGACAGCCACTCCCCATGCCCTGCGCCATTCTTTTGCAACGCACCTTTTGCAAAATGGTGCAAATCTGCGCGAAATTCAGGAGTTGCTGGGTCATGCCAGCCTGAGCACAACCCAGCGCTATACCGACATTAACGCCGAAGAATTAATGAAGGTCTATCGATCTGCACACCCCCGAAATAAGTAGTAAAGATTTCTCAATAAATATCATTTACACTACAACCAGGTTTTAACAGGGGCTTCTATAATGGATTACATCTCACAATTTCGCAGGGCAGCATCCAAGTTTTTGGCAGCAACAACATTGGCCATCCCTATATCTGCCGTTTCCGATCCCGTCCATGCCGAATTACCCATGAACGCCAAGGACACAATCCCGTTCAATGTCCTTTCCCATCATACAAATGAAACCGGTGAAACCACATTACGGGTTGATGCGAATGCCATCAGAAAGAACAAATGGGCCATAGCCTTTGACAGAATTACGAAGGCAGCGATTGTCATGCCTGGCAAGCCATCCGACGAAAATGCCCAATGCCCCTATTTTGACTTGTCAAAATATGATTATAGCATCGAGCAGACAAGGCACAACGCTCTGGAATTTGATATCAGGGTGAAAACCACACCGGAAGAAAGCCGCTTGGCAATGGAAAAGCAGTGCCTTGTGGTTGATATACCCTCCTCCCGAAAAATCGTCTGGAAGAGCGAGCCTAACTAGACGATACGTCCGTCTACAATTCTGACCTGCCGGTCGGCACTGGCTGCAAAGTCCATATCATGTGTAACCGCCACAACAGTACGGCCTCGTTCGTGTGCCAATTTGCGCAATATTTCCTGCACTGTTTGGCTTGATACGCTATCCAAATTACCCGTAGGTTCATCAGCCAGAATTAGTATCGGGTCATTAGCCAACGCCCGTGCAATCGCCACACGCTGGCATTGTCCACCCGACATTTGGCGCGGCAATTTATGTATTTGATCTTTAAGATCAAGATCACAAAGAAGTTCTTCTCCCCGCTCCCGGGCTTGTACTTCATTTAATTTACCCAGCCGCTTCATCGGGATCATTACATTCTCAAGGGCGGAAAATTCCGGCAAGAGGAAGTGAAACTGGAAGACAAAGCCCATCTTGGCAAGGCGGATTTTTGCCAGCCTCTCGTCATTTAGTGCCAAGACATCTTCATCTTCGATATATATCCGTCCGCTTGTAGGGCGATCAAGCAGCCCCAAAAGATAAAGCAGTGATGATTTTCCTGAACCGGAAGGCCCTGTGATAGACACAAATTCGCCGGCCTTAGCCTGAAAATCGGCTTCTTTAACCAAAGTGACTTTTATTTCACCATCCAGAGTCCGTGATAATTTTTCAGCTTTCAAAATAGGGGCTGCCATCTATTGACCCCCGCGCAAGATATCAATCGGGAGGACGCGTGCGCCCTTACGCGCAGGTAAATAAGACGCCAATAGTGCCGCCAAAAAAGCAAACGCCGCTGCAATCAAAAACTGCTCAATACCCCAATCAACAGGCATATTCACAGGCTCGGTTGCCCCCGGAGGATTGAACCTGATCTGCATCAGGCCGTACATCAGCACGCACCCCAAGGGCAATCCGGCGACAACACCCAACACACCAAGGATTGCCCCCTGGATCAGGAAAATGCGCTCAATATCACGACTGCCAAAACCGATCGATTTCAGGATCGCAATATCGCGATGCTTTTCCATCACGATGGTCGAAATAATATTGTAGATGCCAAAAGCCGCAACGATCAGAACCGCACTGACAACCGAATACATAATGATATTGCGGATAGCGAGCGTACTCATCAGGTCTTCAGATGATTCCTGCCATGATACGGCCTTGTATCCAATATTCTTTTCAATTTCAGTAGCTACAGAGCGTGCCTGCTGCGGTTTATCAAGTTTGATAATGATACGGTTGGCCCTGTTGCTACGATCCATCATCGCCTGCACGCGCTTGATATCGACAAAGGCCTGACTTTCGTCATACTCCGCACGACCCGTGCGGAATATACCGACAATTTTGAATACCCTCACCTGACCGGAGGAGGCCGCTAATGTTATGTTATCGCCCAAAGCAAGAGATTGCCGCCTGACCAGCTCCTGTCCAACAACAATGCCATTGCGGTTCACTATCAAGGCATCCAAACTGCCTTCGATCATATAATCATCAATCGTTGTAATATCGCGCATATCTTGCGGGATCATCCCGTTCAGGACAATGCTGATATCCCGTCCGGCAAAACTCAAAATCGCCTGCCCCGTTAAACTGGCAGAGGCCCGCACGCCTTCAAGGGCCTTGATGTCTTCGAGAATTTGACGATAGCCACGAATACCTCTGGTTTCGGTTTGCGGCTTCACGCTCCGCATTTCAATGACAGCATCAGGATAAATTGCCATCGCTGGCTGGGGATCAGGCTCACGGAACTCATCAGAAATCGTAATATGCGGCGAATTGTCGATCAGGCGGCGAATAAAATCATTCTGGGAACCCTGCATCAGCGATGAAATCGCCAGAAAAAAAGCCACCCCGATGATAATTCCCAATACCGAAACAAAGCTTTGCCGCTTACGGGCCAATATATGCTTCAGGGCAATAAAGAGAAACTGCTTCATATAAATTCTCTATACAGTCATTTGTCTTTAAGGCTGCCCGTCAGGCTTCCAGTCTTTTATCACAGCATGATCAATACCGTCATGCAGATAAACTTCATCAAAGATACGCAAAACCTTATCTTGCTCCAACAGACCTTCGGTGATTTCCATTTCACTGCGGCCTTTTACCCCCGTGCGAACAGGGATTGATACAGCTTTGCCTTCTCTTGCTACAATGACCTGCCCGTCCTTAACGGCGGTTACAGGAACCAAAAGCACATCCTTACGTTCTGCTGTAATAATATTAGCCTCGGCAGTCATACCCGTCATCAACGGGGTATCCCCCAAAATTTCAATTCTAACCCTATAACTGCGCGATACAGGATCGCCTTTGGGTGTAATGCTTTTGACCATTCCTTTAAAAATTTTATTCTGATAGGCATCCGCATGAAGCAAAACAGTCTGATCGACTTTAACCAAAGGGATATCTTCCTCATCAACTTCCGCGGATACACGCAAAGGCGCACAGCATGACATCCAGAGAACGGGCTGATTGACGGCAATGATTTCGCCAATCTCGCCATCACGGCGAATAATCACACCATCATCGGGGGCTGTCATATTCAGAAAGTCAAGCTGCGCCTTGATACGCTCTACCGTTGCCTTGGCAGCCTGAAGTTCGGCCTCTGATTGGTCAACGACGGTACGTGAAACAGCGCCCTTATCAATGAGAGCCACTTTACGCTCATATTCTTTTTCTGCCAGATTTTGTTTGGCTTCTGCTTCCTCCAGAGTCTGGAGCAAATCAGAGTTTTCGAGACTGGCCAGAACCTGACCTTTGACAACAGCCTGCCCTTCATCAACAGCCAAAGACATTAGACGCCCCGTGCTGCGCGGCGCAATTGTAACCATGACACTTGGCTCAACTGTCCCCGTGGCATAGACAGCCTGCACTACCTGCCCTCGCTGTGGATAGATCAGATCAACAGAATTTTTTTCACTGTGTGATTGGTAAAGGAAAGCTCCGGCAGCAAGGATTGCCACAATAGCCAATATGGCCAAAAATTTCATAGTCCACTCCTTCTACCGACATTTTTAAAAAAAACCGGAGCTTCTAAATTCGGCAATCAAATATGGATAGGTCTGCCATCCACGGCCAGTGCTGCTTCCTTGACCACTTCTTCCAATGTCGGGTGCGCATGGCACGTACGAGCAATATCTTCGGCAGAAGCCCCGAACTCCATGGCAATTACCGCTTCGGCAATCAACGTTCCCGCTTCGGGGCCAATGATATGGACACCCAATACACGATCTGTTTTCTCGTGCGCCAGAATTTTTACAAAGCCGTCTGTGGCATTCATGGCACGGGCACGGCCGTTAGCACTGAAGGGGAACTTCCCTGTACGATAAGGAATACCGGCATCTTTTAGTTGTTGCTCGGTTTTACCGACAGCGGCAACTTCCGGCCATGTGTAAACTACGCCGGGGATTAAATCATAATCAATGTGACCGGATTGTCCCGCCAACATTTCTGCCAGTATCATACCTTCATCTTCGGCCTTGTGCGCGAGCATCGGTCCGGCAATCACATCACCGATCGCGTAGATGCCCGCAACATTACTCTGGAATTTTTTATCGGTAACAATACGGCCCCGTTCATCAACCGCAACACCCACCTTATCAAGCCCCAGACCCTCAGTGTAGGCCTTACGCCCCACAGCCACCAGCACGATATCGGCAGAAATTTTTTGCTCATTGCCGCCTTTGGCATCTTCTAGCGTCAGATCAACAGACTTGGTACCGACCTTGGCTGAAGTAACTTTGGTTGAAAGCTTAAACTTTATCCCTTGCTTGGTCAGGATTTTCTGGCCTTCCTTCGAAAGCTCGGCATCCATTCCCGGCAAAATACGATCAAGGAATTCAACCACGGTCACTTCCGCACCCAAACGGCGCCATACAGCACCCAGTTCAAGGCCGATAACACCGCCGCCAATCACAACCATTGACTTGGGCACCTCATCAAGCGCGATCGCCCCCGTTGAGGATACAATCCGCTTTTCATCAATTGTGATGCCGGGCAGGCTGACCACATCAGATCCCGTAGCAATCACAATATTTTTTGCATCATAGGTTTCTGAACCGACCTGAACCTTTCCGGGGGCGGTGACAACACCTTTTCCTTTCAGCCAATCGACCTTGTTCTTTTTGAAAAGATATTCGATCCCTTTTGTATTCGAGGTCACTACCTGATCTTTGTGGGACATCATGGCTTTGAGATCGAGTTTCAGGCTACCGACACGGATACCCATCGCGCCCAGATGATGTTCAGCCTCTTCATATTTTTCGGAGGCGCTCAGCAGCGCCTTGGAAGGAATGCACCCGACATTCAGACAGGTGCCGCCCAATGTTTCGCGCATTTCAACGCAAGCAACACTCATCCCCAGTTGGGCGGCCCGAATGGCACAAACATAACCGCCGGGACCGGCGCCGATAACAATAACATCATAGGATTTTGCAGCCATAATTGAGGGGACTCCGTATTGAATTGGTACTCCCCACAATCTAATGCAAACACCCCCCGATCTCAAGGGGCTGAAAAGACTGGATTTATCAGCTTTTAGATAGTTAAGGCCTGTCCTGCCGCACTGTTTTTTACGCCACGTTCCGGCGTTTGGGGTTTGTAGCCGTTTTTAACAAAGCGTAATGTCATATCAAGCGCCTCTTGGGCATTTTCAACAACATGGATATCGCGCTTGTCCTTGGTCGACAAAGTAGCCAATAAAGGATCATACAGCTTGATGGCATCAGGTCCCAGATGAGGGTGATTGATGATAATCAACGGCTTGTCCTTGACGTTAGGATGACCCATTTTCTTGAGCTGGATGAAGTAGAAAATCTCTTCAAGAGTACCCAAGCCACCAGCATCTGCAATCATGACATCAGAACGGAACAGGCTGACCATACGCGGGTCCATGCCTGGTTCGATCGAGACATAACGGTTTTTATGCTGGTCAATCGTCGCAATATCAAGCGCCAGACCTTCAAACTGAACAGTACGTGGCATCTGGATTGCCGAAAGATGGCATGTATCAGCGAGCTTCGGATAGTTATCCTGGAATGTCATCACCCCTTGGGATACGGCACCCATAATGCCGTAGCGTCCCCCGCCCGAACGGACATGGAAACCGTGGCGCGCAAATTCATAACCCAAATAATAGGCTGAATGCGTATAAAGCGGTTTACGCGTGCTGGCAGAACCCAAAAGCGTTACAGACGGCAGGTCCGTACGATCAAGACCAAATTCCTCTTTCTCGTAGTGGGTAATCGCATGCTGGCGGAATTGTTCTTTGGCTTCGCGCAAGGACACCGTCAGTGGTTTGCCTTCTACTTGGGTCCAGATATATTTCGGCTGCTGTTTAATCAGCGAATTCTCGTGGAAGTACCTGTAAAGCAGTAATTGCTGGCCCCACGGATGCTCTGCCGGGTCCAGTGCCTGCAAATAATCAAGGAAACGCTGCCCCATTGCCGGATCTGCCCAGTTCTGATGCATGGCGCCGTTCTGACTAAAGAAGCTCAGTTGCGGGTTATTGATCATCAGGGCTTTGCCATACATGGTATCATGCAGGATCTGTTTGTGCGTACCGGCCTTGCAGAACAGCAAGGACAATGCTGCTTTATGCTCTTCATAATCAGCAATAATTTCTTTGCTGTGGGCACCGAGATAAATGGCATCACCGGCAGCAGCATAATCTTCGAAGGCATCGAATTTACGGCCTGTAGTTTTCCATCCTTCATTATTTGCGGTTTTGGTAAAGCCTTTTTCAATGCGCCCGACAGGTACATCCGCCAGCCAGTTTTCCTGTGTCAGCAGACGCAGACGATTGCGATGGTTGCGTTGCTTCGCACTGATATCAAAAAGCGGCTTCAGTGATTGCGGGACATTAAAATCCTGCATGATGGCGCGCACTGTACGGGCCTGCGGGCTTTCTGTCAGAAGATAGCGCGCACCAAGTTCCGCTTGTGTTTTAGGCTCCAGACCGCTGGGCTGGCCATCAGGAACACAGAAATGTTCGGTGTAAAGCGACCCATTATTGGAGGGACGAGGATCAAAGGTAATTTTTCCTGTCGATGTACCAAAATAGGTATTTACTTTCACGTCTTCCTTGCGCGGTGCCAGCTTGAAGAACATGTAAAGCTGGGTATCACGGTAGGCAACTTTATCAACCAGTCCTTTACGTTCGGCGCATTTATGGAGAGCTTCCATAAAATGTGTAATACCACCCATAGCATCAACAATCGGACCCAATTCCACATCGGGCCAATGCTTGCCGGGAATAGCTTCATCCTTGGCCGCTGCAAATTCTGGCTCTTGTGAGAAATCAAAGTTAAAGGCCAAACCTGTATCATTAGCCATGAACACTGTGCGTTCCGGATCATAGCCACGCTGTTCCAGCCTCTTGACCACTTCATCATAACCAATCTGGTCATAGATACGGGTCATCATGGAATCGATTTTTTCAAAGCCATTGCCTTCAAAAGTCTTGCTAACTTCATCGGCTGACAAGAACCAATGCAGCGGCACTACCGCATCGCGCAGACCGGCTTTGTTGTTTTCATGATTAATAATCTGGCTGGTTTCATCAGCCTTCTTTGGCTGGGTTGAACCAAACTGGATTTCCATCCCGTTGGCGTATTCTTTTTTGAAGGCGGGCGCTTCTACTTCCTTTTGCACATCGTGACCGGCAAAAAGAACGGCATTTTTTGTATCTTCACGACTCCCCGTTACAACGCAATTTAATGATTTCGTTGTTTGTGGGTCTGTTGTTCTCAAGAATTGCAGGAATGGTGTCCATGTTTCTTCATTATTCTGGATGATTATCAGCTTCTGTTTATCTGAAGCAATGTTCTCGCGTAAACACTGAACAGTTTGATACAGCGCTTCAATACCAGCGGGTACCATAACAAAATGATCTGCATCGGGCGCGATCTGGCGATCAGAACCCATAACGAAATAATTGCGGATATTTGAACTGGCCATTTCATCAACCAGTTTGCGTTTCTGGTTCAGGATAAAACGGGCCGCCACCGGATGGAAACGTGTATCACCTTTGGCGGCAACGGTTTCGTCCGTATCATCCGGCAGAACAACATAGGAACTGGCAGGGCTAGATAAAAAATGACCCGCATACAGGCGGGTTAATTGGTCATACAACCATTTTTCGTCGGAATGTGTAACGTCAATCGCAGGCTTTCCACCCTGGAGGATCGTTTCCAAGGTTTCTGCCGCCCAGTCGAGTCGCTCCTTCAGAGTTTTTTCAGTGTCTTTATTTGTGGTCAGGGCCGCTTGATTTCCGCTCATCAATAGCTGTCCTTCTTCAAGTTAAGTGTTACGCCAAAAAATTCGGGAACCATGTTCCTTAAAAAAGCTGCTCCGTTATACCATGAATTATGGCAAATTGAAAGCTAATTACATAAAACAAAAGGGCACATTCGTGCCCTTCTATCTTCATTACGCGCCGCCCCAGTCTTCCAGCCACAAATCCGGCTTTTCTTCTCTAAACTTTCGTACCAGCGCAATACAATTTTCATCATTTAAAACAATAACTTCAGTGCCATGTGATCGCAGAAAATCGACATTTCCGGCTGAGTTAACGGTGTCACCCACCACAACCCGCCCGATCTTGAACTGGACGATTGTACCCGCGCACATCATACAGGGGCTCAAGGTTGTGTACATGGTGGTATTACGGCGGGTTACCATGCGTCCTGCGGCCCGCATGGCTGACATTTCACCGTGAATGATGGGGTTGCCTTCCTGAACCAGCATATTATGGCCCTCGCCCAGAACTTCGCCTGTGTCATTATCGACCAGAACGCCACCAATAGGGCAACCGCCCTCATTGTACCCCTTAAGGGCCAGTTCGTACGCACGCGTCATAAAGGCGGCATCGTCAAGCTGTGGCATGGCAACAGATCCTGTATTCGCTTTTGGCTGTAAGCGGGTTATAGTAGGTGTGAAATGATTTTGCAAGACTAACTTTAGAGTAGCCCCGCCAAAACTTATGACTTTCCAGCCTATTGAAGAAATGCAGAAGGCTGTGGATATCGTTAATGATAGCCCACACCCTGTGAACAAGGTTGCTGCCACGCTTTTCGGCTTTGATCGCCAGAAGCGGGAATTCAGTGTGTCCCGTACAAATTACTGGCCAGAGATTATTGACGCCCGTCTAGGCACCGAAACAGATGTCGGTGACAGCAGCGGCACCATCCATGCCGAGACAGCCTGTATTCTGGATGCCCCCCTGACAGAGAGCACCAGCCTGTGCATAACAGATCCCCCCTGCCCGAATTGCGCCAAAAATATTGCCGAAGCCGGCATTAAAGAAATTTATATAGACCATAAAGGTTTTACCAAGGACTTCTCTGCCCGCCGTGGCGATGCTTTTTCAAATATGTCGATGCAGATTTTCGAAAAGGCCGGTATTTCTGTTTACCAGCTCTGGCGCAAGGAAGGCCGTATCGAGCCTATTTTGCTTATTGATAAAAACTATGCGCCTGCCAATGAAAGTCCTCTGGAGTATGAGCGTTTGTACGGCGATATCAACCGCAAATACTTTAATGACTTTGTCGAGAGAATGCGCCACAGGCACCGTGGCCGCCGCTTTGCCTGTGCCATTGGCCGTGACCGCGTCAGCGGTAACATATTCGCGATGACAGCACGCTCGCATCCCGTCATCGGCTATAGCATGACACATGATGCCCAGCTCCTGCGTGATAGCGAGAACAAATATAATTATATGCTGGAACCCATGAACCGTTTGATTATGGGGGCCGCCCGTATCGGGGCCAAACTGATTGACGGTATGATTTTCTGTACCAATATCCCTACATCCCGTGAGCAGGTCAATCTGATCGGCGCCGGCATTACACGTCTTTATGTCGAATTTCCCAACAAGGCGCTTGACGAAGCAGCCATCATGGCCAAGCGTACCGTTACGAATGCGCGTATTATTGATTTTTCTTCCCTTGACGATCTTCATGCCATGGTTCCGGTTATCCAGCCCCATGAAAAATCATAATGAAAAATCCTGACCACGTCTTAGCAAGGATCCCGAGATGACCCCTCCGCAGTATAAAGCCAAAGGATTAAAGCGCCTGATTAATGCGGGAAAATATTCCGTAGCCGGATTAAAAGATGCCTTTCGTACAGAAGAAGCTTTCCGACAGGAAGTTTTTTTGGCCGCTTTTCTTATACCCGTATCTTTCTTTATTGATACCACCGCTGTCGGCCATGCCTTGCTGGTTGCCAGTGTCTTGTTTGTTCTGCTGATGGAATTACTGAATACTGCAATTGAAACGCTGGTCGAGCGTATTTCAGAAGATTTCCACGAGCTTTCAGGGCGCGCCAAGGATTTGGGCAGTGCCGCGGTTTTTGTAAGCCTGCTCAATGTCGCTGCTGTCTGGGGTATTATTATTTTCGGATAAACATGTCATCAGACGTAAGAAAAAACCGCCTGATAGAGGCGGTTTTTTAATTCCTTACAGATCGAGCAGCAATCTTTGCGGGTCTTCGATCGCTTCCTTGACGCGGACGAGGAAGCTGACGGCTTCCTTGCCATCAATGATACGGTGATCATAAGACAACGCTATATACATCATCGGGCGGGCTTCGATCTTGCCGTCTTTCATAACCATCGGGCGTTGCTGGATTTTATGCATACCCAGAATACCCGATTGTGGCGGGTTGATAATCGGTGTGGACATCAGGGAACCAAAAACACCGCCATTGGTAATTGTGAACGTACCGCCCGTCATTTCTTCAATGCTGATACGACCTTCGCGGGCGCGGTTGCCAAGATCAATCAGATCTTTTTCAATCTGGGCCATCGATTTGACATCACAATCACGGATCACAGGAACGATCAGCCCCTGAGGTGTGCTCATCGCCATGCTGATGTCGTAATAGTTCTTGTAAATAATGTCTTCGCCGTTGATTTCAGCGTTTACAGCCGGAAACTCTTTCAGGGCCTGTACAGTCGCCTTGGCGAAGAAGGACATGAAACCGAGTTTCACGCTGTGCTTCTTCTCAAACACATCTTTGTAGGAGTTACGCAGTTCCATCACAGCGCCCATATCCACTTCGTTGAAAGTGGTCAGCATGGCGGCTGTATTCTGGGCTTCTTTCAGACGTTGAGCCACGCGCTGGCGCAAGCGTGTCATACGGACGCGTTCTTCACGCGGACCCGTTGCACGCGGCGCGGCAGGAGCCGGTGTCGGCGCGCTCAAAGGTTGAGAAGCCGGAGCTGCTGTCAGATGGTTCTGCACATCTTCCTTCAGGATACGGCCATCTTTACCTGAACCTTGAATTTGGGACGGGTTAACATTGTGATCACCAACCATCTTCTGCACAGCCGGAGACAGCTTGTGTTCCGCTGGTATGGTCACAGCACTTGTAACAGGGGTAGGTGCCGCCGCCGGAGTTTTGGCTGCCGGTTTGACGCCATCATTCGCAGCACCCTTGGCAATAATTTCACCGAGCAAAGCGCCCACGCCGACATTGCTGCCTTCGCCTGCGACGATTTTACCAATTACACCACCAGCAGGGGCATTAACTTCCAGAGTGACTTTATCGGTCTCAAGCTCGACGATAGGCTCATCAGCCTGAATCTCCTCGCCTTCCTTTTTCAGCCAGCGGGCAACGGTTGCTTCCGTAACGGATTCACCAAGGGTCGGGACAACAATCTGGGTCATTTTCTTCAGAGCCACCTTAAAGGTTTAAAACTGCCCCTAATGTGGCGCGAAGCAGCGCGGACGTCAAGACCGCTCAATACCATAAATACATGAAAAATCGTCAGATTCTCTAGATTTCCAAGGCAAACTGACGGGATTTGGCAGGCTTATCGTTGACCAATCCGGCCAGACGCAGCAGATCAGCCGATGTCAGCTGATTTTTATCGTTGAGCGTCATAGTCAGTGTATGGATAACATCACCCGAACGGGCGTCCTGCTCCGTCTTTAATCTGACAGCCCCCATCAGCAAATAGGTGCCGGGTTCGGAGATCAAACGGGCAATTTCACCTTTCTGCGGTCCTTCAATAAAGGCCCGCTGATAAACATAATGGCTATTACCCTGCTGATCCCGCCCCAGATTGATACGGGCAGGCTGGGCGCAGAGAGCCTGCATCCGGTTCTTTTCCTGCTTGCGCATATCAAATTCCATCAGCACCAGCATCGGGTTACCAAATTCTGTCAGACGGTTCACAAGGTAACCAAAGCGCGCCTCCTGCGGACGTTTCTTCTTGCCTTGGGCATAGGCATGGCGAATGAAAAAGTCTTTCCACTCTATCTGTGCATCACCATTGACGATAACGGCCTTACGCAAACGCTCTTTATTCTCTTTGCGCATCAGACGCAGGAAATCATTAGCACCGCGCACACTAAAAGGCTCACGGCTGGCCAGTTCAGGGTCATTGATCATGATTTTCTTATCAGGACGGCGCGCGTAAAGACGGGACTTCACATTGAACTGTTCTTTCAAATGTCCTGTATTGATATGAATCCGGTAACCTTTGGTCAGATCATATTCTGTCGGATCGCGTTCTTCATCAAGGCGTAGCGGCACAGTACACTCGGCATCATGGGCCAAACGACGGTTACTGGCGAAGTGCGGACGGGGCCCACGCAGATTATCACCACTGATTGTTTCGCTGCCTTTGCGGAAATGGACAGGGGCGTCACAGCAAATGCATTTCAGCTTACCCTTATGGACAGCCTCATCATAATGGGTCGCGCCAAACTGCAACCGCGTTCCCGGCAGTTGAATTCTCTGGGTTTCACCTGTCGGCGAAGTATAACGGGCTTCGGGCATTGCCAGCCCCGATGTTGACAGCATAATCCCCTCCTGTTCAACTTCGGCAACATTATTATGTTAATTAATGATCCCTGTCAATCTTTACGGGTACTTTTTAACCTTAAAATCAGTCCCATAACAGTAGCTGCCAAAGCCAGCATGATAAAAAAGACCATTAAGCCATCCCGCAGGGCATTTTTATATGGCCCTTTACCCATGATCTTCTCCCCTATCCCGTCCAGAGATTGCCATTTATGCAGGCGGCTGAAGCTCCATGTTTCGGCAATATTCAACGGGCTGATACGGGCAGAAATCACCCCTGTCAGGCTTTCAACAAAGACCAGTTCATTCCCTGTATCTACCCGCCAGACCGGAAGGCGCTTATAAGCAAAGCCATATTCATCACTAAAACCCGTGACCTTGCTGATAGAAAGAGGAGCAGACGGGAACAGGGAACTTACAAAAGCTTCATCCCCGTGCAACACCGCCCCTTTTCCCTTTATGGGATTATACGTTGTTTCATCACCCTGTCTGATACGCCACCAATATTGGCCCTCATAACTGACAAGGCGAATATCATCTGCTTTACTGGCAGGATTGTTTTGCAATTGCGCAGAACCGACAGGCATAACGTTAGCACTATGATCACCATAGAGTAGTGGTGATTGCACCAGCAAATGGAACAAGCCGCTGACCGGAAACACCATCAAGGGAATGAGGGCGCCATAGGCCAGAATGCGATGAAATTTGCGCACACCTTTACGGCAGCCCCGTAACCTGACCAGCATATAAAGCCCTGCAAGTGTCATCAGGATAATGGTTCCCACCAATACCCCCGTAAAAGTCAGACGCAAGCCTTCCCATTGATCAAGCCAGCTTCCTGTATGAACAATCTGGAACAATGTCTGGAGAATGATTTTACGACGGTCAGTGATCGTCCCCAAACGGTCTGTACCCGTATCGACGTAAACATGAAGATGACGGCGATCTTCGAAATCAACCCGCCAGACAGGCAGATAGCGATTGATATAGGTATAACGTGAATCAAAAGTCGTGATTAAAACCGCCCCCGCGATTTTTTCATTCGGCAATCCGGCATAATGCCGCGCCAACATAATCGCCCGTTCATGATCGGCACCGTCTATAAGCTGATCTGCTTTCAGATCAAGATAAAGACGTTCGGGCTGATCCGCTACAGTGATCTGCAGGACAGAACCGATTAAACGCAAACCCGTTACCTGATTGATGTTATGCCGGATCAAAAGCGCCCCTATATTCTCGTCCGGTGGCACAGATAAATCCGTAGCCGCTGGCGGTATGAACGATGCCGATCGTGGATTGGTCCATGTCATCAGCGGATGCAGCAAGCCGCTTATCCCCCATAGAATAACAGCACATCCGGCCACCAGAGCCAGACGACGATGCCACAGAATGATGGCGGCTTTACTGATCATCTTCTTCCTATCCCTTTTCTTAGAATTTCAGACTAAGGCCGCCATAAATGGCACGCCCCTCACCGGGATAGAACACATTGGTGGCCGCTGTGCGCGCATCCGTCACCGTACTGAAGGTCGAGATATATCGCTCGTCCGTCAGGTTACGGGCATCAAGGAACAGATTGACGCCGTTAACCGGTTCCCAGCCCGCTTTCAAATGAGGAATAAGATAGGCATCTGATTTCAGCGTATTGGCAAAATCCACCCATGCCGCTTCCGGTACCCACTCAATAGCAGGCTCAATATAAAACTGGTTACGTTCATAACGGGCCGAGAATTTGATTTGGTGCGGTGGCGCACCTGCGATATCGTTATCACCGAACTGGCTGTCACCATCGAAATAAAAATCATTGAGGTTATAGACCATATTGAATGTCAGTAGTTTCCACGGATTCCATGCCACACCGATTTCCAAACCCTGATGGATTGTATCATCGGCATTAAAGGTCGAAGCCGGAATATCCGCACCCGTAGTATATTGCAGCATCTCATCCTTGATCCATGAACGGTAGGCTGTCGCATCCCATGCCCACTCCTTGTAAGAACCACGGGAACCAATCTCGGCTGTCCATGATTTTTGCGCTTTGACCGGCACAAAACCGACAACAGCGCCCTGCACCAGTTCTGAGTAAGTCGGTGCTTCAGTGCTGCGTGTCAGACCGGCAAAAATTTCTGTTTCCGGCTTTATTTGCCAGAGAACCCCTAGCTTTGGATTAAGACTGCTATAAGTCTTATCCGCATCATTCGTAGAGTTGCGATGATCTTCATAATCACGTTTGGCAATATTTCCCTGTAAGCCTGTGATCAGTTGCCATGCGTCACTCACAAACAAACGGTTTTCGCCATAAAACTCATAATTGACAGCTTTTTGTCTGGCATCCGATGTCAGGTTGCCGCGATTGCCCTGCACGTTCACATAGCGGTCGGCATTATTCACACCGCGCCCGGCATTCAGACCCAGAACGGATTCGTTCTTTTTGTTTCCTAAAAGCCACACAGTGTTATATCGGCCAAACGCACCAATATCGACCGAGTCCTGATCGATTACCTGAAAAATCGGGTGATACAGGGTTTTGTCGTTGATATATCCGCCCAATTCAACACGCTGGTTACCATCTAGAAGAACCGTTGTTTTATTGGCCAGACGCAAAGAACGGATATTGCGTTCATAATCGCCTGTCTTGTTTATAGCTGCGACTGTCTTGGGTTCATTCAAAGCTTGGGTCTTGGTGAGCGTGCCCGGCACTTCCTGCTTGATATCATTCCATGACACATAAAAACGTGTTTCAACATCGTGATTGAACAGATAACCGATATTGCCGTTAAAGCGGGTATTGTTCTGCTCGCTCTGCTCACGCCAGCCCTTGATATTCGTCTTGGTGAGGGAGGCATAGGCATCGGCCTGACCGAATTGTTGGCCAGCATCCAGATGAAGGCGGGTTGTACCAAAGCTGCCAGCCTCAAAACGTACATGAGTATTATAATCCATGGTACGCGCCGAAGGGGTTACCATGTTGATGGCCCCACCCAGTCCGGCAACACCAAAGCGCAAAGCCTGCCCGCCACGATAAACCTCCAGATGCTGGAGTGCCAAAAGATCGGCTTCCTGAAAATCGCCACTACCATCGGCGAAATTGAAGGGGATGCCATCTTGCAGCAACGAAATACCGCGCAAATGGAAGCCACGCGAAAGACCGGAACCACGTATAGAAAGCCTTATTTCTTCGGCATAGCGCTGTTCGGCCTGCACCCCCGGTGTTGCCGCCAAAGCATCTTTCAAGCTCAGGGCATAACCTTCCTTATATTCATCGGCGGGAACAACATCCGTACCGCCAGCAACTTTACGCAGGTTAATAGACGCTTGCTGTGGTCCTTCCACGGTCAGCGTGCTCTTCCACAAGGGGATATCAACCACCAGAGGTTCTGCAAAAGCAGGAGTAGAAAATACTGTGATAACTGTGGCACACAGCAGGCCACGCATGGTTTTTGACATGGATCATTCCTTTAATGTCTGTCTTTTTAAAAAGCGAAACAGGTTATTAAAGGAAAGCGGGTGGCCCCCTGACAGGTAAACGGCCATCGAGCAGAAGAAATTGCGGCTGATCGGCCAGAATCAAGGAGGCTTCAGCGTAAACATAAGAAAAATCAATGATCGCCTGATCAGGCGTTGTCAGGGCTTTACCTGATGTATGCATCAAACAAAATCCGCAATCGGCAGAATCTTTATGATCTTCCTGATCATTAGATGCAGGCGCTTCATCGCTAGGCACGCTAACTGTCATAAGCCCGTCAACACCGCAAATCTCAATCAGCGTTGTTTTACCCGA
The DNA here is from genome assembly GCA_046294845.1 of Micavibrio sp. Lineage (GTDB taxonomy): Bacteria > Pseudomonadota > Alphaproteobacteria > Micavibrionales > Micavibrionaceae > Micavibrio_C. The sequence continues at coordinate 2,234,993 of JBKBNU010000001.1, forward strand.
GACAAAAGCACAAGCCGGCGAGATCCCTGCACTGACCAGTGCAGGGATCATCAGAAAATGAATTCCCCAATGCCGGATAAGCGAACGCATCAGATGCTTAGAGCCTCATTTACCAGTTTGGCCTGTTCTTCCTGATGGCGTTTGAGAAGACCCGTCGCCGGAGCAGCCGCAGCTACACGACCAACATAACGTGGGCGACCTGCTTTATGCTTGATATCCGTGATCACCTCCTCAATCAATTCATGGACGAATGACCATGCACCCTGATTGCGGGGCTCTTCCTGACACCAGACAACATCGGCATTCGGATATTTCTTAAGCTCTTCGGCAAGAGCCTTCGCAGGGAACGGATAAAGTTGCTCAAGACGAAGGATCGTTACGTTCTTCAAACCACGTTTTTCGCGCTCTTCGAACAGATCGTAATAAACCTTGCCCGTACACAGCACGACACGCTTGATATCCTTGTCCTTGGCGAGGTTATCACGCGAGTCATCCCACAGGATGCGGTGGAATGTGCTATCCCCTGTGAACATATCCACGGAGGAAACCGCGAGCTTATGACGCAGCAATGATTTTGGCGTCATAATCACCAGAGGCTTGCGGAAATCACGGCACATCTGGCGACGCAGGATGTGGAAATAGTTGGCTGGTGTCGTGCAGTTTGCCACTTGCCAGTTATCTTCCGCACAAAGTTGCAGGAACCGTTCAGGGCGTGCGGAAGAGTGTTCCGGCCCCTGCCCTTCGAAACCATGCGGCAACAACATCACCAGACCCGACATACGCAGCCATTTTGATTCAGATGAACAGATAAACTGGTCAATCAGAACCTGGGCACCGTTGACGAAATCGCCAAATTGCGCTTCCCAAAGGACAAGCGCTTTCGGATCAGCCAAAGTAAAACCATATTCAAAGCCAAGAACAGCAGCTTCCGAAAGCGGGCTGTCGTGCACTTCGAAAGCGGCCTGCCCTGCAGAGATATTTTGCAGCGGGACCAGTTTTTGTTCGTTTTCCTGATCATACATGATGGCATGACGGTGCGAGAACGTACCGCGGCCAACATCCTGACCTGACAAACGAACCTTGAACCCTTCGTCCAGCAAGCTGCCAAAAGCCAAAGCCTCGGCTGTTGCCCAGTCAAAGCCTTTGCCTGACTTGAACATCTCTTGCTTGGCCTCCAGCTGGCGGGCGATTTTCGGATTGATATTGAAACCTTGCGGTACTGTTGTCAGTACTTGACCCAGTTTCTGGATATCTTTTTCGGTAATCGAAGTTACACCACGGCGCTCTTCACCGTAAGCCACCTTCATACCTGTCCATGCGCCTTCAAGGAAGTCAGCCTTGTTGGGTTTATAGCTTTGGGTTGCCTCAAAAGCTTTTTCAAGATAGCTGGTGAATTCATCAACCATGCCTTGCGCCTCATCGGCACTCAGCACGTTTTCACCTACCAACTGCGCAGCATAGATTTCGCGTGTGGTTTTTTGTGTACGGATGGTTTTGTACATCAAAGGCTGTGTGAAAGCGGGTTCGTCGCCTTCGTTATGACCGAAGCGGCGGTAACAGAAGATATCGATGACAACATCTTTCTTGAATTGCTGACGGAATTCGATCGCGATGCGTGAAACCAGAACGACCGCTTCCGGATCATCACCATTCACATGGAAGATCGGTGCAGAAAGCATCTTGGCAATATCCGTGCAATAAGGGCCGGAGCGGCTATATTTCGGCATCGTTGTAAAGCCGATCTGGTTATTGGTCACGATATGGATCGTGCCGCCTACACGATAGCCGGGCAGTTCGGAAATCATCAGTGTTTCGGCAACCAGACCCTGCCCCGCAAAGGCAGCATCACCATGCAGCAGGATCGGCACAACCTTTTCGGCCCCACGGTCATTGCGCTGCACTTGCTTGGCGCGGACCTTACCAATCACAACCGGATTAACCGCTTCGAGGTGTGAAGGGTTGGCTGTTAATGAGAGGTGAACGGTTTTATCATCAAATTGACGGTCACTCGATGTGCCCAAATGATATTTCACATCGCCGGAACCTTGCACGTCATCAGGATTGGATGATTTCCCTTGAAATTCGGAGAAGAGCGCCGTGAAAGGTTTACCAAAAACATTGGTCAAAACGTTGAGACGTCCCCTATGTGCCATGCCCAGAACAACTTCTTCAACACCGAGTTGGCTGCCGCGCTTCATCACCTGTTCCAATGCAGGAATCAGGGCCTCGCCACCATCAAGACCAAAACGCTTGGTGCCCGTGTATTTGACGTGAAGAAATTTTTCGAAAGTTTCGGCAGCCGTCAGACGTTGCAAGATCGCACGTTTGCCTTCGGGTGTAAAATCCGTGTTATTGCGCGGACCCTCGATACGTTGCTGGATCCATGCCTTTTGTTCGGGATCGGACATATGCAGGAATTCAACACCAATACTGCCTGCATAAGTTTGCTTCAGCACTTGCAGAATTTCGCGCAGGGTTGCTGTTTCCATTCCCAGAACGCCATTAATAAAGATCGGGCGATCATAGTCGGAGTCATTAAAACCATAGAAGGATGGATCGAGTTCCGGATGGTAACTCACTTCCTTCATACCGAGCGGATCAAGATTGGCAATTAAATGGCCACGCGCACGGAAAGCGCGGATCAGCATCAAGGCTTGAATAGAGTCACGTGCTGCCGAACGGATATCATCCTGATTGGCAGGCGTTGGCGCTGATTTTGCTTTGGCAGCGGCTTGTGCACTGTTGACTGTTACCGGATCCGAAGCCCCCGTTCCCACTGTGAAGCTACTGAAAGATGCCCTTGTGCGGCGGTTTTCTTCCGGTGTCCAGCTGGCCCCTTGCAACTCGCGCAGCAAACCCGCCTCGTTATCATTCAGATCACTAAAGAAATTGCGCCAGCTTTCATCAACCTTGCTGGGACTGACCAGATATTGACTGTAGAGATGCGCAATATATTCAGCGTTGGCGCTGGACAGAAAAGTCAGGCGTTCGGTTGCTGCCGTCATAGTAACTCCTTGAGCGGTCGTAGAGCTTGAAAATCTGCTATTTTTTTAATCCCCGGACGGCCCGTTGGCAAGCGCAGAACCACCTGCCGGCCATCTCATCCAGAAAGCATTCAATTGTTAATGTTATGAAAATTATGATCCGGTTTCGGAAAGCGGCGTTTCCTCTGTTTCCAATCTTAGTGACTGGGCCAAGACAGCAATCGCCTCATCTTCTGCAAGGCTGATATTGGCAAGGCTTTCCAGGCGGTAATCCTTATTGCCCGTGCGTATAAAAGCTTCCCACAAAAGCTGTAAACCCACCCAGATGCGGATGGGTATGCTGGCGCTGGTATCAAATTCACGGTAGGCATAGGCCGTTTCATAGGCGATCGACATGATCGCCTGCACATAAGCTTCAGCGTCCTGCGGCATCATCCTGCGTTTGATAATATCGACAGCTTCACGCGCTTCTTCAGGAACGGTTCCTGTTTGCAAGGACCATGCAGGCCATTCTTCACGGCGTGCGTTGGTGGTCATGATGACCTCATGAACGAAAGCCGAGGCAAACATACCTTCGGATAGACGCTCAATCAAACGCTCCAGTTTTTTCAGCTCGTGGGCACGGCCCACACCCTGACCCTTATCATCTGCCATGCAAACCCACAGGCCCGCACGGTAAGGTAATGATACAAGTGTTGTCTTCTCGGAATTGGTTAGGCCATCAAGAAATGACATGATTTACGCAGCATCCTCATCTTCACCGTCAGCCCCCTCTTCGCTGGGCTCAAGGCCTTCGGTTTCATCCATACGCAATGAAGCGGCCAAAGCATCAATCGCTTTATGCTCATCCTGCGAGATATTCAGATATTGTTCCATAATCGGCGGCTGCGTCTTCAGAACATAGGATTTTGCTACTTCAACCCAGTACTTGGAATAGATTTTCATCTGCATACTGAAAGGGGCATTTTCATCAAATTCGCGATAAGCCATGGCAACCGTCATCGCGACATCCATCAAACTGCTTTTGAAGGCATGGACCTGTTTGTAATCGATATGATTGGCAATAATCGCAATCCCGTCTCCGACTTCTTGCGGGATAGAGTCGATATCATCGTTCCAGCCACCCCATTCGTCCTGATGGGCGACAGTGGCACGCATGACTTCTTCAACAAACTCGGATTTAAGGAAATCCTCTGTAAAACCACGGACAATATTCGCCAAGGCCATCTTTTCAGCATCGTCCGATTCATCACCGCCGGTTGTATCGCTGGCGCTGACCCATAGACCAGCCCGATAAGGCAGTCTGATCAGAAAAAGTTTTTCGTCTTCCGTAAATAGGTCCAGATAGGCCATGGTTTCCTCCGTGAGTCACCCAAGAATATGAGAGTCTAACCCACTCTCACAACCATGAAAAGACTTGAAAAGAGAGCACTCTTAGGCTGGATTAGGCTGCCATTGCCTTGGCTATAGCATCACCCAGAGCGGCAGGACTATCCGAAACCACAAAACCGGAGGCTTGCATTGCTGCCACCTTGGCTTCGGCTGTGTCATTACCGCCGGTCGTATCGCTGGCACTGACCCATAACCCCGCCCGGCGAGAAAAGGATCAGTTTTTATCTGCCGCCTGCGTCACCGAAGGCTTCCAAACCGCCCCCATCAGCGCGCGCGCTATCGCCACAAAACCGCTGATAAAAAACGCGTACATCAAAACAGTCACGCCCGCCCCCAAAGGACTGACCCCATAGCCGAACAAACCCGGCATAGCCCCCACCAGCATCCCCGTCAACACCGCCAGCCCCGCACTCGCCCAGAAATAACGGCTGCGCAGAATGGTTTTCAGATTGCCAATCACCGTAATCACCAGAAACAGGAAACCAAACGCCGAAGCCAAAAACCCCAAAAGCCCGACCACAAAACCGGGAACGCCCCAACCTTTGACATCCTCAATCAGATAAATCGATAAAATCAGCATCCCCAAACCCGCAGCAAACAACGCAAAGGCCTTGGCAAAATCCCCGCTTTTTACATAGTATGTACCAACAGGGCCGCCCCCTGAAGACGGCATCCGCTGCTGATGATTGCGAAAACTATCCGCCGCGCCATATGCCATCTGTGTGCCGATATCATGGCTATAGCCGGCAGCATCACCCAAAGTCATACGTCTGTTAAAATCATCAAGCTGGCTCATCTTGCGCCCCTCCGTTCAAAGTAAAAAACCAATTTTTACGCAGTAAGGCAGTCTATTTAAAAAAAAGCGAGCATATAGACAAAGTCATGCTCGCTTACGCTTTCAGTTTTAGCCCCGATCCATTTCGGTCTTGATAAGAACGGGGTAACAGCGTCTTTCCCTCCGCGCCAGGCGCAAAAAAAAGACACCATTACATCGCCTTTATAAGCCAAAACCCTAAGCGGCCATCGCGCGGGCAATCGCCTCGCCCAGACTGGACGGATTATCAGAAACAACAAAACCCGCGGCTTGCATCGCTGCCACCTTGGCTTCGGCTGTGTCGTTACCGCCGGAAATAATTGCACCGGCATGGCCCATACGCTTACCTTTAGGCGCTGTTACACCCGCAATAAAGCCTGCAATCGGTTTTCTTTTACCTTGGGCCTTGTAAAACTCGGCCGCTTCGATCTCCGCACTGCCGCCGATCTCACCAATCATAAGGATGCCTTCTGTTTCAGGATCCTCCAGAAACATTTGCAAGCAATCAATAAAGTTCGTGCCATTGACCGGATCACCACCAATACCTATGCAGGTTGTTTGACCCAAACCGTTTGCGGTCGTCTGATGAACCGCTTCGTATGTCAGCGTACCGGAACGGGAAACAATCCCGATCTTGCCGCGCTTGTGGATATGGCCCGGCATAATACCGATTTTGCACTCACCCGGTGTGATTACACCCGGACAGTTCGGACCCACCAGACGTGTAGCAGAACCTTGCAGGGCGCGCTTTACCCGCACCATATCCAGAACCGGAATACCTTCGGTAATACAAATGGCCAGCGGAATTTCCGCATCGATGGCCTCGAGAATGGCATCCGCAGCAAATGGTGGCGGCACATAAATCACTGTGGCATCAGCACCTGTCTTCTCGCGGGCTTCGCGTACGGTATCGAACACGGGCAATCCCAAATGGCTGCTGCCGCCTTTGCCAGGGGTCACGCCACCAACCATCTTGGTACCATAGGCCACAGCCTGTTCGGAGTGGAATGTCCCCTGAGAGCCCGTAAAACCCTGACAGATGACTTTGGTATTTTTATCGATAAGGACGGCCATGATCACTCCGCTAAATGGCATAAAACAACACAAGAAAGACCGGTTTTGGCGATGCAAAACGCGTATCCTGTTGTAGGAAAGCCCCCGCGACAAATCAACCCGGAAGTTAAGGTTTTGAACAAATGGTCCCCTGATCCAGTCCTTCCCCCCTCACACAGGTTCAAGGGAGGGTTTTTCTTGCGTTTTTGGCCATTTTTGTTATATTAGTACAAAATTATTTTCATAAATAAGCGGTGTGTGCGGGCTTTATGGCCCCTCTTTTTGAGTAAAAATGGCGGAAAACAAAGACACTCAGCCCAGACGGGCCCGATTAAGCGACCAGACGGGATGGCAACTGAGGGCCGCCCACGTCCACAAAGCAAATGCTGGCCGTTCCCCTGCACAATCCGCTCCCGCCCCTGCAAAATCTGCTACCCCGAAACCACAGCAGGTTCAGGCCGCCCCGCTAGTGTCCTCCGCAGCAACAAGTTCCCTTTCCAGAGGCGCAGCCCACACTTCAGCTTTTATTCAACGCCTGACACCGGTTTGGCAAAGCATCAGCGGCATAAGTCAAAACCTGACACCCAGGACAAAGCGTCTGTTGGCAACAGCCGCCATCGCAACCGCTGGTACAGCTTTAACAGTTGCCATGTTGGGCAAGAGCGATGATAGTCAGGAACACAATCAAATAGCCCAGACATCACAAATGGCCGAGGGCCGGATTATGGGCACGGGCGCTCCCTATGAACGACCAGAATCATCGCCTTCCACCCCTTCGTGGGTAAGAACCCCCCACCAAGAAACAGCTGATATGCTTTTGGAAAGATACAAAGCCTATCAACTGCGTGGTCAGGAAGCTTACGAAGCCCGTCAAAGAATTCATCAACGCCGTCGCCCACATGATTCATTTGAAAGCGCCGTTCGTGGTCCGAAAGACATTGATCTAAGTCGCGTCAGCCCTCATACAACACAGCTGATTGCCACCGCCTCTTACGAGAATGGACTTAACCCGTTGTTGCTGCCGCGCCTTTTTGTCAAGGAAAGCGGTTTTAATCCGTATGCCAAATCGGATACCACAGCAGCCGGCATGTGCCAGTTCACTGAACAGACATTTCTGGCAACACTTTACCGTGAGGGTGACGCTCTGGGTTTTGGCAGTTATGCCGACAAAATCATGCTAAAAAAGGGCAAGACATCCACCTATTACAGCGCTGGCCGTCATCAGACCCAGACTTTGAATTTAAGGTATAAACCTGAATTTGCTGTTCCTCTGTGCGCCGCCCACATTCGTTATGAACTTGATTTGCTGAACAGGCATGTTGGCAGACCCATGACGATTGCTGATTCAGCCATTTCCCATTTCACGGGATGGGGCGTCGCCAAGGACATCATCAAGGCCTATGACAACCCGAGAGAACATAATACACCTGCATACCTTTATGCTGAAAAAAGCAATTACCGTGGCTCGGCCACCAACATGAGGATGTTTTTCCAAAACGGAAACCCAAGACATCCTTATACAGTGGCTCAATTCTATGAGCGCCATGTCAGAATGGTTGGTAATGAGCCTGCTTTGGCTACGAAATCACAAATGCAAGCCTATAACGCTGCTATGAGCCAGTCAGGGAAACTTGCTCCCTAGATCATCGAACAGGATACCAAAAATATAGGGTTATTCAGCCTTACAGCGGCCTGGGCTGGTTGTGGTGCAGCACCTTGTGGGCCCTGACTTCCAGATCATTCGAAGGTGTATAGACATCTTTCACGCCATTGCGCTCGCACAACGCCTGGAAACGCGGATCTTCGAGATATTTGCCCAACAGGCCCAAACCATTACCCATGCCATCGCGGGCGATCACTTCCATGACAGGTTCCAAATGTATCGATAGATGCACAGACTCTTTATTAAAGGGGTGGGTCCCGCCGCCAGCAATCAGCACACGAGAAGCCCCATTGAAATAATCATAGAGATCTTCCATCAAGCCGCCCAGCGGAGCTGAGGCCTGCTCCCAGGCAAAGCGCATATGCTTCTGAACACCACCAAAGCCAACATCACGGCCCGCAGCGTAGGCAGTACTGATCTGTTCGAGCTTGCCAACATTAGCTTCGCGCGCTTGCACATCACGCTCAAGGGCCTGATCATAGGCGACATCAAGGGCTAAAGAAGAAGACATTTTACTCTACCTGTTTCGTTCCGCTTTCGGGTCTTTGTTATAAAAAAGCAGGCCCACCATAGCGCGGAGGGCCTGCAAAATGCAAATTTCCAACTTGCTGCGTCGCAAAGCGACCTTCGATCAGGCTGCCATAGCCTGTTTGGTTGCATCAACAACCTTTTTGGCGGCGTCGGCCAGATTGTCGGCAGGAATAATTGCCAACCCTGATTTGGAAAGGATTTCCTTGCCTTTTTCGACATTGGTTCCTTCCAGACGCACCACCAAAGGCACACTCAGAGAAACTTCCTTGGCAGCGGCGATAATGCCTTCGGCAATAATGTCACATTTCATGATCCCGCCGAAAATGTTCACCAGAACGCCCTTCACCTTCGGGTCGGACAAGATGATTTTGAAAGCCGCTGTAACTTTTTCCTTGTTGGCACCACCGCCCACATCGAGGAAGTTGGCAGGCTCGCCGCCATAAAGCTTGATGATGTCCATGGTAGCCATGGCCAGACCGGCCCCGTTCACCATACAGCCGATATTGCCATCCAGTGCCACATAAGACAGATCGTAATTCTTGGCGATTGTTTCTTTTTCGTCTTCTTCGGACTCATCGCGCATGGCAGCTACATCCGGATGACGGAACAAACCGTTATCATCGAAGTTCATTTTGGCATCCAGCGCCATCACTTCGTCCTTGTCGGTCACAATCAACGGGTTGATCTCAACGATTGAGGCATCGAGATCAACAAAAGCCTTGTACAAAGCGGCAAAGAATTTTTGCGCACTCTTGTTGGCATTGCCCTCAAAACCCAGCGCAAAAGCAAGCTCGCGCGCGTGGAAAGGCTGGAAACCTGCAACTGGATCAATTGCCACCTTGATAATTTTTTCAGGATGGGTTTCGGCCACTTCTTCAATGTCCATACCGCCTTCGGTAGATGCCATGAACGTAATGCGGCTTGTCGCGCGATCCAGCAATACTGAGCAGTAATATTCCTTCTTGATGTCAACGCCGTCTGTGACGTAAAGACGCTGCACTTCCTTACCTTCGGCACCCGTCTGCTTTGTAACCAGAACCTGCCCCAGCATGGCTTCTGCTGCAGCTTTCACCTCATCAGCCGTCTTGCAGAGTCGTACACCGCCTTTGCCTTCGGGATTATTCTTGAAGCGCCCTGCCCCGCGGCCACCCGCATGAATTTGTGCCTTCACCACGTACAAAGGGCCCGGCAATTGTCCGGCTACCTTTACAGCTTCATCAACGGTCATAGCCGCAATACCGTCCGGTACGGGCACACCATATTGCTTGAGGAGAGTTTTGGCCTGGTACTCGTGAATGTTCATCGGGCAACCCCTAGAAAAAAGTTTTGAATCTTACCCGCATTACATACCGCGCCCGAGGGGTCCCATCAACCCTGTTGCAGTGCCAAAACCGCAGCTTTCCTCAGTTCCCGCCAAACATACGTGGTTATACACAGGTAAACAGAAGATTAATTTTCCCTAAAATTGTATGTTCTTTACCATAACTTTGCTTTTTTTTAATCTTTTTGGTAAATTATAGGGGTACGCACAATTGTGTACTCTTAGGGGATTTTTTAAAAAGTGGCGTTATTTCAACAAGAAAACGGTTATGTGAAGGCGGGTTTTGAACCCAAACCAATCGGAGCGATGGCATGGGCCAAGGGTGACCTTTCCACGGCTTTCCGCGAACCTGTTCACAAAAAACCATCGGCAGAAATCAAACAAGCGCCCCGCGCTGAAAAACCTGCCGTAGCTGCAGAAAATACCGCCAAAGCAGAAGCACCCCGCGTACAAACTTCAGAGCCACAAGCTAAGGCCGCCACCAAGCAGGCGCCACAAGAAACGCCTGCACCGGCAAAGGCTGCAATCGATACACCGGATGTCTCTGATGCCACGAGCGCACAGGCCCCCGTCGCTCCTCAAGAGCCCCAAACCAATCCCCTTAACGTTGCCGCTGTTGATGTGGTAGCAGACAGCACAGCCAAACCGACCGTACACGATCCGGCCAAGGCCTTCCGCGTAGGTCTGGTTGATGACGGCAGCGAAGCTGCCCGTGTGCGCAAATATCATCGCGATATCGACAAGGCCATTGATAATCAATACAGCGATGATGGCAGAAAAGTAAGAAACACATTGATGCAGCAGGCCATCCTGAGCCAGCAGCAGCAGGATTTTATGCGTTCGCAGGAATATGCGACAGCGATGGCTTTGACCGATCAGGAATTGAAAAAATTATATAAGGAACGCGACGAGCTCGCGACGGAAATTGATGAACTTAAGCAACTTCAACAGCAACAATCCGAACGCGTTGAAACGCTTGAAAGCGAAGAAGCAGCCCATGTGCAGCGCGATCAGGACTTAAATGATCTAAAACGCCAGAAAGAATCTCACGAGGTTGATGCCAAGGCCTATTTTGCCGCCGAAGCAGAATTCAACAAGTACGAAGATAAAGTCAATGCCATACCCAGCATGAAAACCATTATCAATGGCGACAATGTTTATCTTCGATCTGAAGACGGGATGAGTCTGTACAAAATCGATCAGGATGGAAACACTGTAAAAGTCGATGAAATGGCAGAGTTCCCTCTTAGCTGCCCTGCTGAAACAAAAACTTTCATGCGCAAGACTGCCGATGGTGGCATTGAGTATGTCAATGAACACGGCACTGTCCTCAATCAAAAACAAACTGAATTAATGAATGCCCATCTAGCCGCTCAAGGCAAAAAACCGGAAGATGTGATGGGTAATTACGATGAATATAAAGCGGCTGTGGAAGATCCCGCCCGTGTGGCTGCGCAAGACAAGTTGATAGCAGCCGGAGAGAAAGCCGGCGAGAGTCAGGTGAAACTGTGGAAAGAAGCTGATAGGTTGGGAATGTCAGCAGATCAACTTGATCGTATTGATATCGAGATTGAAAAAAATAAAAAATCGCTTGAAGAAAAGCGTATTGAACTTGAAAAAGCCCGGGCTGATGTATCAGTAACGAAAGAGCAACTGGCCCTTAAGGAAGCAGATTTCAAAGACCTCGAGGAAGAGATCAGGCTGACCGAACAATTCAAGGTAGACATGGCTAATGGTAAGTTCAAGACCACAGCAGAAATGGTTCAGGCAATGCCCCCTAGCATCAAGGCCGACTACGAGCTTTGTATGTCGGGTAAAGATCCTTCTGCTGAAGCTTCCGCGCAATGCCTTGCTCCAGTTATGGGTAAGGATGTAACCATAGATGATATAAAAACATCATTATCTGGCAACTCCCCATCTACATCAGCTGATAACACCAGCCGCGCCAATGGTTCGGCCACGGACAGCGGTATTAAGGTCTCTGCCGACGTCGGATCGCAATTTGATGCCGCCAGCAAAGGTACAACTCCGGCCAATACCGATACGCCAACGCCGGATGGCCCGGCCATGACTCCTCCGCGCCAAAATCTGGTGGCTGCCCAGAGCATGAATGGCCCTTAAGTCAAGATTTGGGGTAGCTGAAAGAAATATTCTAAATTTATTGACAAATCCGGACGGTTTCCGGTACATTTAAGCTAACCAAACAAAAATATAATAATTTGGATTTATTAGAGGGTGTAATTTGACTGATAATCCAACCACATTAGGGAATTATGACTATCCGGCCGAACAAGGCCGGAGTGGTGTTTCTTTCTCTTCTGCTGCCCCTCAGGGTATTCAGACATCTTCTCCGCGCCCGAAGGGTGCCTTCAGTCAGGCTGCCGAACAACAGACCAACCCGTCCCAATATAAAGATCAGGGTGTTATCAACCAGTTCCTGATCAACATCATGTTGCTGCTGACGGGCCTTCTGGACCCGAATAATAAAGCCAACGGCGGCCTGATTGGCCTGATTTCCAAGGCTTTTGGCTTCGAGAACAATGACGACTTCACAAGGCTTCAAAAAGACCTGAAAACCAATGGCCGCGATAGCGTTCGCGACAACATGGATTTCAGCCGCTTTGACCGCAGCGCAGCCCTTGCTGCCGCCCGTCAGGGCCAGCCACTTGTTGCCCAAAATGCCTACGGCAGCCAAATGCTGGAAGTTATTGGCAAGCACGAGTCCGGCGGTGATTATAACCGTGTATTTGCCCACAAAGGAATTAAACGCGTTGATCTGACCAATATGAGCCTTAATCAGGTTATGGATTGGCAGCGTGCCTATGTGAACGAGCAAAAAGATCAAGGCTATTCGCAAGATAACCGCTCGGCTGCTGCTGGCAAGTACCAGATTATGCGTGCCACACTGGCCCAATCCATGAAAGAGCTGGGTCTGCGTGGCGATGAAAAATTCGATGAGGCTATGCAGGACCGCATTGCGGCGCACTTGCTCGAGAAACGTGGCTACAGCGCCTATCTTGAGGGCCGTAAATCGGAACGTGATTTTATGAAAGGCCTGTCCAGTGAATGGGCCTCCCTGCCAAAAGATGCCTCTGGTGTCGGCGTTCATGATGGCGTGGGTACAAACAAAGCTGCCAGAAATGCATATGGCACAGTTCTGGTTGCAGCAGAGCGTGATCAGGGCCTTTCGAATACATTCGAAAATGTTCGCCGCGGCCCGCCGCCAGAAACGTCGGCCACGGTAGCGGCTGTTCGCCCGGAAAGGCCGGCTGCAGGAGCCTTGGCCCCAACCTAAAATCAGAACAACACTTTGATTTTAAATAATTTTTTCAATTCCTGAACCCCTACCTTTCTACAACAAAGAGGCAGGGGTTTGACTTTATTGATATTTTTTATGATTATCCAAGGTGTCCGCAACCCCCTTGGAAGGTTATCCATGAAACGTTTCCCGCTATTAAGAGTCGCCTTCGTCAGCGCAGTATTGCTCGTGACCTCAGCCCCCTCACACGCCACGGCGACAAAAGACGATCTAGGTCTTACAACTAATCCCACTTGTACCAACGGAACGGCCCTTCAAAATGTCCTGAGCACGTGGAAACAGTTGCCGTCGGGAGAGAAGGCTTCAACAGGGAAGTGGGAATTGGAGATATACAAAAACACTGAAGCGCCAGCATGGACAGTAACAGGCAAAAGCTTGGACAATAGCGTACCTTCATACAGACTTTGCCTCATGGCAACAGGGAAAGGCGATTACACCACCCAGAAATGGTACCAGCAGTATTTCGCCAAGAAGCCTGTGACAGAGCCGATTCCTCCTGTTGCACGTGATACAACCAATCCGGCACCGAAAATCCCCTGAAAGAAACTGTTCTTCTGGATGAAGGAATGAGAAAAGGGCTCTCAAGCGAGAGCCCTTTAAATTTATCTATCAATCTGTGATCAAGCGGCCTTATTGATCACTTCCATCAGGCCTTTCACAGCATTCACGGAATGATCGAACATGGCTTTTTCTTCGGGATTCAATTCGATCTCGATGATTTTTTCGACACCCTTGGCACCGATAACAACCGGTACACCAATATAAAGTCCGTTCACGCCATATTCGCCATTCAGTTTGGCAGCACAAGGCAGAACACGTTTTTTGTCTTTCAGGAAGCTTTCAGCCATCGCAATCGCGCTTGCGGCTGGCGCATAGAACGCAGAACCCGTTTTCAGCAGGTTGACAATCTCGGCACCGCCATCACGCGTACGCTGGACGATCTTGTCGATTTTCTCTTGTGTGCTCCAACCCATTTTCACGAGGTCAGGAAGTGGGATGCCGCCCACCGTCGAATAACGCACCAGCGGTACCATTGTATCGCCATGACCGCCCAGAACGAAGGCTGACACATCCTCAACAGATACACCAAATTCTTCGGACAGGAAGAAACGGAAGCGGGCAGAATCAAGCACGCCGGCCATCCCGACAACCATTTGTGAAGGCAGACCTGTGACACGTTGCATCACTTCAACCATCACATCGAGCGGGTTGGTAATGACAATCACAAAAGCGTTCGGTGCGTATTTCTTTATGTTTTCACCCACGGTCTGGATAATACCGCTATTGATGCCGATCAGGTCATCACGGCTCATGCCCGGCTTGCGCGGTATACCGGCTGTTACGATAACCACATCCGAGTCCTTGATCGCGGCATAATCATTGCTGCCTGTGAAAGAGCCATCAAAACCATCAACCGGTGCGGCTTCGGCGATATCAAGCGCCTTGCCCTGCGGCACACCTTCAGCAACATCGACCAGAACGATATCACCCAGTTCTTTCAAACCTGCCAGCAGGGCCAATGTGCCACCAATCTGACCGGCGCCAATCAAAGAAATCTTATTCCGTGCCATTTTAAAAACTCCGTTTCTGGTCAACAAAAAATTCCGTAAGTAAGACATAGCGCCTTTAGACCCTGCGGGCAAGACAGGGAAAAACACTCCCTCGATGAATTATCATAACGCCTTGCCAAGTTCCCAGGCCCGCCCTATGCTGAGCATCAACAAGCTAAAAACAGGGATTTTCAAGCCATGACCCATCATATTTTCCCCGACAATTCTTTCCCGAACGATACCCCGTTCAAGGATTTGTTCCGCGAGAAAAGTTATGGGTTTGCCGATATTAAAAATCTGCGGACGTCCCTGCATTACAGCCGCTCGGTCGCCGAAGGACCATGGTATCAGTATGAGGTTGCCATCGGCCACGCCTGTAAACAGGACGATGGAAATTTCCATGTTTTTGTCATTCGCTCGAAAATACGGGAGAACAATATCGATCATGTTCTCTGTTCATCGGCATCCGATGTAGCCAACGAACCTGCTTTTGGTTGCAAACCCCATGAAGTGATTGATGTCTTGACCGAGTTAGATAAGAAATTGGCCGCAGAGTCATTCCGCTCTCTACCCTACCCGCACAACGCTCCCCTGCGCATTCATGACGATTTGCATTTTCGCGTAGCGGCACGCCTTGTGCATCCGCGCAGTCCCGACAATAGCTACACCAGTTTTACCAAGGCCGACATCCTGTACAACCAGAACCTGCTGCGTTTACAGATGCTCTAGGCTGATGGTTATTTGAAGCCCATAAATTCGAGCTGCCAGCGCAGTTCCTCATCAGTCAGCGGGTAATCCGTGCCATCGCGGGGATAAAGAAGCTCGCGTGCAGGCACTTGCGCCAATTCCTGTTGCAAACGGAAGGCCAGACGCATGGATAATCCCGCCTTCCAGCATAGAGCCACCACAGGCCTTGCCTTCTTTAAGCTAAAGGCATTTTCAACAGTTTCAATATGCGCTTTAGCCATTCTTGCCAGTGCCGTCAGCACAAATTCTTTCTCCCGCATACCCAAGGCATCGGCGATCAATTCCTCGGTCAATTTCTTTTCGCGTTCAAGACGCAAGACACGATCCGTAATATTCTCGCCCGCTTTCGTATCCTGTACAAAATGAAGACGGCGCTTCACAGCCCCGGCAATATCATCAATCGTTTGCTGATCGAAATCATCCCGGGCCAGAAGAATATCCCTGACCGAAGCATCGGCAAAATCAACCAAACTGCGGGCAACGGTTGCCGGCAAAGCTTTACGCATGGCTAACGGCCCTTGCCATTCGGTATAGATACGGGCCTTCTCAACAATGGCCAGTAATAACCCCTCGCCCAGTGCTGCCCCGTCATTGCCCAAGAGTATCTTGCCGGCGGGCCTGTCATCTGCCTCAATCACGGCTTGCGACACGGCGGCACTGACCTTTTTACGGCCTGCAATCGCCTGTACAGCCCAGCTCGCAGGGTGCGTACTTAAAATATCCAGCAACACTTCATCTGATAGTGCCACACAATAACGCAGAATGGGTTCGGATACTTCCCGTTCCACATCTTTGGCCAGTTGCCCGACGACGGCAGGCGGTGCCGCCGCATGATCTTTCAATGCGCTCGATAGCGCCACACGGATTTTTAAAACTTCATCAAGCGCCAACGTGCCAAAGGCCTGCACGGCAAAAGCATAAAGCTGGGAATGGACTTCCTGTTCCAGTTCGGGAAGCAACATCACAAGACGCCGGGCCAAAGCCAGCTTCACATCTTCATTCTGGTCACCTGCCAAAAGCGGACTGGCCTGCACAGGGGTCGACATATTGCGCGCCACCGCCAGACGGACAGCCGGATCGGAATCTTCCTTGGCGAGATAGAAAAGGATTTCCTGATGCGTGCGCGGATCTTTAGCCAATGCCAAACGCTTGCGAATATCTCCCGATTGCGCCAGCGCTTTTTCCTTTTCGTAGCGCACAGGATCGCGGGCCACCGTCTTGGGCAGCCTTGCCTTTGTGGGCCAAAGTTTGTTCCAGAAATCCATCATGACTTTCTATGATAACAAGAACGGAACCAGAAAATTCTTAACAATCAACCATTTGATTTAATTTGTATTTTTATCGATATAGGCAGAACTTTGCATCTCGAGCAGGCGACTGACCGTCCGTTGGAATTCGAATTCATGATCATGACCACGATAAAGATGATCAGGCGTAGCATCGGCAGAAACCACCAGTTTTGTACCCTGATCATAAAGTGCATCAATCAAGGTCATCAGACGTTTGGCTTCATTACGGCGGTCATAAGTCAGGCGCGGCACGTTTTCGAGAAAGATCGTATGATAAAGATCGGCAATCTTCAGATAATCTTCGGCACCCAAAGGTTGCTCACATAACTGCCCGAATGAAAAACGTGCCACACCCTTGGCCACAGTTTCAACCTTGATCGCCCGTCCCTTGACATGGAATTCCTCACTACGTGTTTCAGCACGGCCTGTCAGGTCAAGGAAAAGCTTGTCCATTTTCTCACGGGTATGATCACCCAAGGGCCAGAAGTAAACACCGTCTTCAGTCAAATGACGCAGACGGTAGTCTTTGCCGCCATCGATTTCCTGCACATGCATTCTCTCTTTAACCAAGGAAATAAACGGAAGGAAACGATCACGCTGTAAACCGCCTTCGTAAAGTTTTTCCGGCGGCCAGTTCGATGTGGCAATCACCACCAGCCCGCGATCAAAGAGCATCGTAAACAAACGGCCCAAGATCATGGCATCGGCCACATCGGTCACATGGAATTCATCGAAGCATAAAACCCGCACATCTGCGGCCAAACCATCGGCAAACTTATGCAAGGCCCGATCTGGCCCCGCCCCCGATTTTTCTACCTGACGCGATTGGTGCAAGAAATCATGGACACCGATCATAAATTCATGGAAATGAATTCTTTGCTTACCAATTGAATCCGGCACATGCGAAAAAAACAAATCCATCAGCATTGATTTACCGCGCCCAACACCACCATACAGATAGACACCCCTGATCATCGGCGCAGGCGATTTGAAAAGCCCCCAAAGCCGCGCAGGCGGCAAAGGCTTCAGCAATTCATCAAGGCAATTTTGCAGAAGGTTCAAGGCCGCTTGTTGCGCCGGATCGGCAACGACCTTCATCGCTGCCAGTTGATCAGACAGTACGATTTTCTGGGGCACGCATGCGGCGGATGATAAGGATCGAGAGTTCATAGAGGACAAGTATCGGCAGGGCCAGAGCGAATTGACTGATCACATCGGGCGGGGTCAGAAAAGCCGCCACAATGAACGTCACTACAATCGCATATTTACGGCCACTTGCCAATTGTTCGGGCGTAATCAGCCCGACACGTCCCAGCAGCACCAGCAAAACCGGCAACTGGAAACACAGCCCAAAGGCAAAAATCAGCATCATCACGAGATCAAGATACTCGCTGACACGGGCTTCAAGCTGTATGGGCAGACCCGTGGCCCCGCCGTCACTCTGGAAACTCATAAAGAATTGCCATGCCATCGGCATCAGAAAGTAGTAAACCAGCGCCGCCCCTGCAAAAAACAGAACTGGTGTAGCCACCAGAAACGGCAAGAAGGCGCTTTTTTCATTCTTGTACAGGCCCGGGGCAATAAAACGCCAGATCTGGATCGCGATCACCGGAAAAGCCAGAAAGAAACCAGCAAAGAAAGATACTTTGAGATAAGTGAAAAAGGCCTCAGCCAGTCCGGTATAGATCAGACGCTGGCTATCATTTGGCCCCATCGCATGGGCCAAAGGCTGTACCAAAAAGCCGTATATATCTTCAACAAACAGGAAACAAAAGCCCGTCGCCGCCAAAATAGCCACCACAGACCATAACAAACGGCGGCGCAAATCGACCAGATGTTCAGCCAAAGTATGGCGGCTATGCTCGGTCTCCGCTTGATCAGGATGAGGAACGTTCATGAACGGCCTCCTTCTGATTTTGGGCTTCGGTTACAGGGCCTTCGGATGCATCCATTTCTTCTTCATCGGCAGCCGCTTCATCAAACAACGCATCAGGCTTCATCTCTGCCGCCTTACGTATATCCTCGAGATCGTTATCTTTCATGAAATCATCAAATTGCTGGGACAGGGCAAAGCGCACATATTGCAGGCGTCTGACAAAACGCCCCATGCCATACATAATTTTGGGAATATCCTGCGGCCCGATAATGACCAGAGCCACAGCCGCAATCACGAACAGTTCAGGCCAGCTTAAATCCAGCATGACCGCTTATTCCTGTTCTTTCCGGTCCTGTGCCAGAGCCTTGGGGTCTTCTTCATCCTTCAGGCCTTTTTTGAAGCTTTTAATGCCCTTGGCCAGATCTTCCATGACATTCGGCAAACGCTTGGTCCCGAAGAAAAGAACAGCAATCAAAACAACGACCAGAAGCTGCCAGATACTAATACCCATTATGCCACCTCTTCCTCATCATCTTCGTCTGAATCGGCATCGTCATCATCGTTGGAAGCTTCCATGTCATCCCATGGCTCGCCTTCATCATCGTCTTCATTGTCATCAGAATCTTCTTCAACAGAATTCTCTTCTGCATCGTCTTCATCTTCGTCGTCAAAATCATCATCGTCGGAAGCTTCTTCTTCCGATTCGCCTTCAACTGCGATTTCCTCTACAGATTCTTCGGATACTTCGCTTTCATCTTCTGCGACAATGATATCATCATCGGCATCTTCATCATCATAATCCTCATCGTCGGACAGATCGGATTCCTGCAGATCACTGGCGAGCATTTCATCTTCCGGACCAAACAGATTGCCGGTTGTAACCGCAATCGCCGGACGGCTATCGAGCAGACCCGAAGCTTTCAATTCATCCATACCCGGCAGGTCATTCAAGGTTGTCAGACCAAAGTGATCAAGGAAAGCCGGTGTCGTCACCCATGTCAACGGACGACCCGGTGTATCACGGCGGCGGCCTGGTTTAACCCAGCCACATTCCATCAGCACATCAAGCGTACCGTTGGAAATAGCCACACCACGGATGTTTTCGATTTCAGGACGTGTCACCGGCTGGTGATAAGAAACAATAGCCAGCGTCTCCATCGCCGCTTTGGAGAGCTTGCGCTGGACATCTTTTTTCATGCTCAAGGCATCACTGAGATCGGCAGCTGTGCGTAAAGCCCAGTGGCCATCCATATTGAGCAGGTTCACACCACGCCCTTCATACAACGCTTGCAATTCCATCAGCAGACCGCCAACATCGGCATCTTCCGGCATACGTTCACGGATCGCATTCACCGTCAGTGGCTCCGGCGAAGCAAACAACAGGGCTTCGATCAGACGCAGATATTCGGACGAATCCAGAGGCTGGACCTCTTTTTCAGCAGGCTCTTCAGAACCTTCAGAAGCAAGAACTTCAGAAAAATCTTCTGCGGTTTCTTCTGCTTGTACTTCTTCATCATCAGCGAATGACTCGTTAATCATATCTGCCAGTGCTGCAATATCTTCATCATCGATTGTTTCGATCACGTCAGGTTCCTGTTGCATATTGGCTATCCTCCATCGTGACATCGTCAAATTTTTCTGTGGTCGCACGCATATAAACCGGACGGAACGGGCCATCCTGACGCACTTCGATCTTGCCTTGTTTGGCCAGCTCCAGCGTCACCGTCAGCATCGAAGCCAAGGATGAACGCATATAAAGATTGTCAGCCTTTTTATCGGGCAGAAAACTTTCGAGTGTTGTCCAAACGCTGTGCGGACCATTACGCGGCAATTTACCGAGCATACTGGTCATGCGCTCCATAGCCGTTTCCATCGACATCAGATGGAATGTCGGCAATTCATAATGCGTGCCCTTGGCACGTTGCTTGATATCACCATAAGCACGCAGAACATCATAGAGCGTCAGCTCATAAATGCTGTTATAGGTCGTGTGCAAACCTTCGGGCATGCCGCGACGGTAAATACCCTGACCCAACTGGGGCATCTTGAACATATTTTCGGCAGCCATCTTCATGGCTTCCAGACGGCGCAACTGGAATTGCAGGGCTTCGGCCATAGCGTGAGCATCGGGGCCATCCCCCTCTTTCTCGCGCGGCAGCAGCAAACGGGATTTCAGATAGGCAAGCCATGCGGCCATCACCAGATATTCGGCAGCCAGTTCCAGCTCCAGCTGGTGGGCGCGTTCGATGAACTGCAAATACTGGCGGGCCAGTTGCAGGATGGAAATCTTGGCCAGATCCACTTTCTGGTCACGGGCCATCCCCAGCAGCACATCAATCGGCCCTTCATAGCCGTCAATGTCCAGCAAGAAGGTGTCAGCCGGATTGACCTCCTCCCCTTCACGGGGGGGATCTTCCTCAAACGAGGATAGTGTGGCGGCCAGATCGGCCTCCTCGGATATGCTCACGTCTTGGGTCATACCACTCCTTTATACCAGGAAATGGAACGGTTATAGCGTCTTACCGCCTCATTTGTCATCTTTTGCACACGATTGGCGATATCTTCGATTTCATCGAATTTGCCGCTGCAATGCAGGGCCACGTCGCAACCGCCGCGCAAAACGTCCTCGGCACGGCGATGTGGCTTGCCATGGGCCGCCAGAGCCTCCATACCAATATCATCGCTTACCAAAAATCCTTTAAAACCAATATCTTGACGTATCGTGTCCCAAATCACCCGTCTGGAGCAGCTGGCGGGCAGCTTGGGATCAATATCGTCATAGACCACATGGGCAACCATGCCCCAGACCGCTTCCGAGAAATCACGGGTCAAAAGCTGGCGGTAAGGAATAAAGTCCACAGCTTCCAATTCAGCCTTTTTGGCCTTCACCAAGGGCAAATCCTTGTGAGAATCGGCTGCGGCCCGCCCGTGGCCGGGAATATGTTTCACCACAGGAATAACCCCGCTGCGGGCGTAAAATTCACACGCCAGAACCCCGAGCGCGGCCACCACTTGAGGATCGGCGGAAAAAGCACGATCACCGATTACGGCATGGGTTTCTTCAAACAGAACATCAAAAACAGGGGCGCAATTCACATTGACGCCGCTGGCGACCAGATCATCGGCAATCGCCTTCACCTGATCTTTCAGGGCTTGCCGTCCTTTGGCAAAATCGGACATGAAACGGTCACCAAAATATTTGGCCGGTTCATATTGTTTCCAATGCGGCGGTTTCATACGTTGCACGCGGCCGCCTTCCTGATCAATCAGGATCGGTACGGTACGGCCTGTAAGCTGCTGCAGTGACGCCACCAGATCCTTGACCTGTTGCGGATTATTACAGTTACGCGCAAACAGGATAAAGCCGAGGGGATCGGTCTTGCGAAACAGATCTTCTTCGGCCTGTGTCAGTTTTTCACCTTCGATCCCGAAGATCACAGCTGCCGGAGGGGTATCCTCCGACAACAGGGTCAAATCTGCAACAGTAGAGGAAGAAGGATTACTGACGGACGACAAGACAACCACCGGGTTTCTGGTTTGTGATGCTTTGACAAATTGACTTTGCCTGCGCCTCGCTTACCGGACCGCCCTGAATGCGATAGAACATTCCCTTGGCCCCCAGATCGGCTTCTTGCACGCGCAAATCAAGACTGCCCAAAGCAGCAAATGATTTCTGCATTTTTTTCCACTCACCCTGCGCGCCATCACGGCTTCTGACACTGCCGAGCTGGACATAGAAGCCGCCTGTGCTTGCTTTGGTGCTGGCGGTCTTTTCATTGATAATTTGGACACCGGCGGCTGGCTCTGTTTTATTGGCCTTCACCGCATCATTGATCTCGGCCACAACTTCGGGCTTTGCCTTCTCGGCAACAGCCTCAACAACAGCAGGAGTTTCAACAGGGGCTACGGCAGGCGCTTCAACTTTTGCTATTTCCGCAGGGGCAGCCTCTATAGAAGATTTCTCCGCCATGGCTTCATCAACAGCTGCGATAGCAGGTTCTTCCACTTTCAAGCCGGCAAAGAGTTCCTTGCGGGAAACCGGTTGCTCGGGCTGGGGCAGCAGATTTTCAACCTTGCGGTCACCTTCATCGCCATCACGCAATGTATTGAACACTGTGCTTTCACGGTAAGGCACAACCATACCGCCGCGTTCTTCCGGTTCGGTACGGTAAGCCGATGCATCGGCGCGCACGATAGGGGTGTTAATCACTTCGCGCTGGGCAGCCTCGCGCGGATAGCTGTACCAGATTACACTGGCCAGAACAGCAATCAGCGCCACCACAATCGCGGTGGCAAAAGCAGGTTTACGTGCTTCAAAACGCTCGCGCATATCAAAGGCACTGAGGATCGATCCCAAAGCCCGCGCTGTGCTGGGCTCGTCAAATTCATCTTGGTTTTGCATGTCTGCCATCCTATGAAAAAGGGGCCTTCAGGGCAATCTTTATGACTCCCCTATCCCCAAACAATTTTCAGGCAACTTAGACTATAAAAGTGGCAGAATTCTGCCAAAAATTAGCGTGGATCTTCATAAGTTCCGAAAAGCTGGCCATGTTCGCGCATGGCAAAACGGTCGGTCATGCCCGCGATATAATCAGCCACCACCCGTGCCCGTGCGGTGCTGTCATCGGCCCCGCCTGATTCCACCACCCTTTTCTGCCAGTTATCCGGCAGCAAGGTATATTGGCCGGTGAAGGCTTCATAAAGATCACGGACAATTTTACTGACCTGCAAGCGCATCCGGTTCAGTTTGTAATGGTGGTACATGCGCGTTCTCAGGAAAGTGCGCAGTTGTTCGATTTGCTCAAACACCGCAGGCGAGAAAGCTACGGTCTGGAAAGGAGCCATACGGATATCATCCGGCGTTTCAGCCTTTAATTGTGCCAGACGGGATTTGGTTTCCGTCAGGACATCCATCACCATATCGCCAATCATTTCACGAACGATTTCGCAAATAAAATAATGATCATCAATATCGGGATAGTGACCCCGCACACGCTGCATGACATCAGCAAGCAAAGGCACAGTTGCCAGATCATCAAAGGTAAAAAGCTTGGCCCGCAGACCATCTTCAACATCATGGTTGTTATAAGCGATATCATCAGAAATCGCGGCCACCTGTGCCTCGATCGAAGCATAGGTCTGCAAACGCAAATCGGTTTGCTTTTGTACCATCGCCAAGGTCACAGGAAGGATTTTATCCGTCACTGGCCCGTTATGTTTCACAATACCCTCCAGCGTTTCCCATGTCATGTTCAGACCGGGCCACTCGGGGTATTTGCGTTCCAGATAACTCACCACGCGCAAGGATTGATCATTGTGATTAAAGCCGCCGACATCCTTCATGCATTCAACCAGCACATCTTCCCCCATATGGGCAAAGGGCGTATGCCCCAGATCATGGGCCAGCGCTACGGTCTCGGCCAGATCTTCATTGACCATAAGGGCACGCGCCAGAGTACGCGCCACTTGAGCAACTTCGAGTGTATGGGTCAGGCGGGTACGGTAATGATCCCCTTCATGATAGACAAAAACCTGCGTTTTATATTTCAGGCGGCGGAAAGCGCTTGAGTGGATCACGCGGTCACGGTCCCGCTGGAACGGGGTGCGGTATCGGCTTTCCGGTTCCTGATAAAGACGGCCTTGGGTCATATCCGGACGACAGGCATAACCCGCCAGCGGCAAAGCGCAATAATTATAACCTGTTTGATCCAAAGCCCGCGAAGCCGTCATTTTTTCAATCCGTGTCCCGTAGAAGTTTAAAGAGCGATCCGCCGTAATATATCACTGCCTGCCCCTTGAAAACCACCCTTCTTGCGCTCTATATTACAGGTATGAGTGAAACCTTTGGCATAGTCGTTGAAGAAAGCGCGGTTACGCGTGTTGAGGATCTGCGCGCAAAGCAGAACCTAAGCAGAGATCATTATCTCAGAATCGCTGTGATTGGCGGCGGATGTTCAGGGTTCCAGTACGAAATGTCTATGGATGATGTGGTGAATAACGACGACCTCGTTTTTGACGAGGCCGTCGTTATTGATCAGACCTCACGCCAGATGCTCGAAAATGCCGTCATTTCTTTCAAGGAAGATATGATGGGCGCGCAATTCGTCATTGAAAACCCGAACGCCACATCTTCCTGCGGCTGCGGGCATTCCTTCGCTGTTTAATCTTGAAAATCAGGGCTGCGGTTTGGCGGCAGGCCTTTTCGTAGGGGCCAGACCCATTTGATTGGCCAAACCCTGCATGAACACGGTCACATCATCAACCACATGATCGACAGCACTCGCAAACGCTGCAGGCAGCGTACGGCCATGCGAGGACCAAACTGTCTGCATTCCCATTTTTTTGGCCATAACGTGATTGGCGGCTGTATCATCGGTAAAGATGACATCTTTGGGATCAGGGCTGCCCATAGCCTGCAATGCCAATTCAAACCCTTTAAAGCCTTTATGCTTGGGTTCCTCCTTATACATTTCCAGCGCTATAATACGGTCATCCGGAAACCAGGGTCTGATATTGTTGATATCAACACAGTCACTTGCCCACACCATGTGGGAATGGGTCAGGATCACATGCTGGGCGTGACCGTTAAATTGGGCCATACAGCTTGGCAAATGGGGGATAGGTTTCACAATCGCGCGGTCAACACGCATATTATAACCCTGATGGAGAGCAAGCCAATCGGCACCATGATCATCAACCAGAACATCAAAGTAGGTTTTTCCTGCTCTAATGCTTTGCTCGATGAGATCCTTGACCTCAGCTGCGGTAAGATTTAATCCGCAATCTTCAATAGCAGCAGCGGCAGCGGCCATATTCATGACATCGGCTGCATTTGGATGAAACTTTTGAAGGTTATCATCCAGATCGTGAATAAAGTACAACATGGGCCAAACTCTAACCATACAGAGATTGTTTTAGCAACAAAATCAGCATGTTCACAAAAATCAGCCCTTCACCACCCCACAGAAACATATGTAAATCATTGTAAACAAAAGAAATTTAATAACGTGGATTTAAGGCTTCGTTGCGTCCTCTCCTTGCTCCCCTCCTGTCCGGACTGCTAGTCTTTGCCACTGGATAAATTATAAAGACCCTAGAATAAAAAATGATTTCCCGATTGCCGTTTGTTTATGCCCTTGCCACCTGCGCCGCCGTTTATGCGCTCTGCATGATAGCCTTTGGCTGGGGCCAACTGGTTGATACCTTCCGGCTGGCTGACCCTACCGGACTTTTCGGGTTTTTCATGCATGCCGCAAACTTTGTTTCAAACATCTGCGTTGTGGTGATGGCAGTATTACTGGTGGTCTCCATCGAGAAGCGCCAACTTATCCCCTACAAGGTTTGTCTGCTCGTTTTCGGCATCAAGTTGTTGGAGGCGATAAGCTTGTCACCTTGCCTTATGGGATGGGGCGATGCTTTTTGTGGTCTATGGTGGGTGCTCCTGTCACAGGTTACAGCCCCCATACTGATCGTCATCACTTTTGTTTTCCTGATAACCTCTGGCAAGAAAGTACTTGTGCGCACAGCATTTGGTCTTGCCACCGTTATCCTGACCGCAGGAACATTATCGTTTCTTCTTCTGACACCCAAAACCCATGAAGCCTGCATGGATCTGGATAGCATCACCGGCCGCGCCGCCTGCCTGGAGAAATTTGCCCTTCGGGACAGCAACGTTGAGATATGCCGAAAAATCGAATTTCGTTCGACACGCTTTAACTGCCTTTACAATGTGGCGCGTGATACAGAAACCCCTGCCCTTTGTGAGGAAATCACAGATCCTGCAGAGGCTGAAATTGCATCCTATGAAACGCCTTCTTTGCAAACCAAGGATCTTTGTTACTATCTGCTTGGCTTTAAAATGCGCAGTCAGGATATGTGCCAAAAAGTTAATGACGAAGAAATGCGGAACACCTGTATAAAGGGCACAGGGTCCGCAACGGCCAAACAATAACCTCTGTATAAATCTGGAATATTGAAAGATGAAAATTGCCATCTGGAACGTCAATTCGATCAAGGCCCGTCTCGACCATGTACGCAACTGGTTGCTGGACGTGAAACCGGATGTCCTGATGATACAGGAATTAAAGGGACTAGAATTTCCAGCCGATGCTTTTGAAGGGCTGGGCTATGACATCCATTATGTCGGGCAAAAGGCTTATAACGGCGTAGCTACATTCAGTCGCGAGGAAGCAAGTGTGGGGCTGGACCGCTTGCCCGGCGATGATAATGACGAACAAGCCCGTTACCTTGAAATCGATCTGGGCGGGATAACCCTGATCAATATCTATGCGCCCAACGGCAATCCTGTGGACACCGAGAAATTCACCTACAAGCTCGCCTGGCTTGAAAGGTTGCGTTTGCGTTTGGCAACCCTGAGGGCGCAAGCCGTCCCCTTTGTGATCGGTGGTGACTTCAACATCATTCCCGAAGAAAAGGATTGCTTTGATCCCAAGGTCTGGGCGAATGATGCGCTCTTTCGTCTGGAAACCCGTCAGGCATGGCGAGCGCTAACCTATCTCGGCCTGACCGATGCCTTGCGGATCAATAATTCCGAATCTGCCCAATATACATTCTGGGATTATCAGGCGGGGGCATGGCCGCAGAATAAGGGCATCCGCATTGACCATTTCCTGCTTTCGCCCGTCATCGCCGACAGATTTGTTTCCTGTACGGTGGATCGCACACCGCGTGGCTGGGATAAAGCGTCCGATCACACCCCTGTCGTGCTGGAGATTGCCTGATGAAATACAAAGGTTTGATCATCGCCTGCTTTCTAGTGGCAGCCTGCTCCCACGAAGGCCCCGCCCGCGATTATCACCCCTATCTTGCCAGCAAGGGGATTTCTTCCATAGCGCCTGATGCCATACCGCATTGTCATGGTTATGGCTGCCGCCTACACAGCACCGTAAGCCTTGAGAAGAGTGAATGGAAACAAGTAGGGCAATACTTCAAAACAGGTCGTGACGCGGTTCAGGAGCGGGATGCTATAGCCAAAGCCATCGGAACACTTGAAACATTGGTCGGCAAAAAAGCCGGCACGGATACCGATATAGCCGGTACTTACAGGACACTGGGGAATGATCAGCATGACTGTGTTGACGAGAGTGTAAATACGACTGTTTATTTATCGTTGTTACAACAGAAAAACTTGCTGAAGCATCATGACATTTCAACCATATCGACCCGCATCCCCCTCTTTGGTGGCGGTCTTGGATTTCACCAAACAGCCGTGATTGTCGAAAAGGAAACAGGTCAACGTTACGCCGTAGATAGCTGGTTCCACGATAACGGCCATGCGGCAGCTGTTATCCCCCTTGCGGACTGGATTTATGGATGGGATCCTCCAAAAGGTAAATAAATTCTGGAAAATACTTTCCCCTGAACAGCCCAATCCTTTGGTCAATCAAGCCTTTTTCTTAAAAGGCAGGAATGCTAGAGTGCGGCACTGGCTTATGTAAGGAAGGGACCGTCATGATGCACAGCCTGCTGCAAATCCGCAAAGAAGTACCTTTTAAACGTCCACTTCTGGCCGCCTTGCTGTTGGCCTGCGGGGCACTGTCAGCCTGTTACATACCCACTATGGATATGAAAAAACAGACGCTTATGCGTCTGGCCGTTCCTTCGGGCATGATGGCCCGCGAAATTCCTGCCGATCCCTATATCATTACATCTTATGAGCGTGTGGCCCGCAAAAACGATGTCGCAACCGTCTATATCGAAGGTGGCCAGATCCTCTGGGATGATTTCATCAAGGAACGTGAAGTGGCTACGCCGATGAACCCACTGGCTCTGCACATGGCTACACGCGATTTGTCAGCCAACGTGATCTGGCTTGCCCGTCCTTGCCAATACACAACCAAGCTTGATGGCAGCGCCTGCAGCCGCGATGAATTTACAAGTGGCCGCTACAGCCTTGCCAATCTGAAAGCCATGAATAGAGCCCTTGATAATGTGCGCCGCAAATACGGCTTCACCGGATTTAATCTGGTAGGTGTGGCCGATGGTGCAGGAGTTGCTGTTCATCTGGCTGCATCACGTAAGGACGTCTTAAGCCTGCGCACTGTAGCAGGTGTTCTTGATACGTATGTCTTCACCCAAGTCTATATGCCCGAAGAGCATGAAGTATTTGTCGACAAATCATCAAACAATCCCGGGATGCACGCCGCCTATCTGGCCAAGCTGCCGCAGCACCACTTTATCGGTGAGTGGGATCAAACAGTCGGACCGGAAATGGCCCAGAGCTTCCGTCATGCTGCCGGAAACTCGGCTTGCATACGTGTCAGTGAAGTCAAGGGCACAACCGATGAAAAAGGTTGGGTCAACCGCTGGCCGGACCTGCTGAAAAATCCGGTTGATTGCAAAGCCGGACAATAACCGCCCAATAATCACTAACCCTGTTTTATTGGCAGAACCGTGAGGGACAGACCCTCACGCCAGACGAAGGCTTTGTGTAAAGCCTCATCACGCAATCTTGTCGTGCCAGCTATAACGATACATTCCGAATTATTTTACAAGACATTGATATATATAATAAAAGTTATGATTTTTTATTTGACGTATTGCCGAAACATCTGTTATACCGAAAAAATCATCAACATAAACCAGTGAGGTTCAGTATCGTGCATGTTACAACAACACATAGACCATACATTTAATGCGATTGCCCCTTTACAGACATTTGCTCTCCAGACTCTGATTAACGAGGCAGAGAGAATTAAGCAGTGTTTTGTACCCCCGTTAAAAAAAGATCTGGCCAAGATCGGGGAAGCGCTGAACACCGATTCCATAGCTGATCTCGGAACGAGCACCGGTGGCAGCCCCTACAATATGGCGCAGCAATGGCAAAAAAATTATTCAGATGCCCATACAGCGTCGCTTATTCTGCAACACATGAAGGCACAGGGCATTGAAAAACTGGAGCTGGACTCATCCAGAAACTGGTACGAGCAAGTCATTGAGATGGCTATAGCCGACCCGGAAAAATGCCCGCCCGGAGCCCGCATTTCACGCACAAACGCTTATTCCATGACACTTCGTTGACGTCACTGAGAAACTAACAATCTCTCTGATAACAAATAAGAAAAATCTTCTACTTCTTTAATGATTGCAAGGTCTCGCTGAACCCATCCAGCGAGACTGGCAGTCTCGCAGGCTGGCCATCATAGGTATAAAAGCTCAAGGTCATCATCTTGCCCTGCCCCATCAGTTTGATGATATCGGGCGGCAACACCAAGAAGGCATAACATCCATCGG
The DNA here is from genome assembly GCA_046294845.1 of Micavibrio sp. Taxonomy (GTDB): domain Bacteria; phylum Pseudomonadota; class Alphaproteobacteria; order Micavibrionales; family Micavibrionaceae; genus Micavibrio_C. The sequence goes on from JBKBNU010000001.1 coordinate 2,264,785, forward strand.
TCAGGCAATAACGCGGTTTGAAACTGACCGTGTCCTTATCGTCAATCGTCAGGCTGAAACCTTGGGTCAGTTCAACACCGAGCGGCGCAATCAGGACAGCCCGCGCATCATCTCCTTCAGGGGGCATAGCCACAGCCATTTCCAGCACACGGGCCCCTGACTGTTGATCCATCAAACGCTGGACCATTTCACACACCTTACCCTCCGTGTCCGTACAGCGTTTAACCCAGCTTGATTCAGCCGCCGAAGCCGTGGGCATAAATCCGGCCATGAGCAGACCCGCAGCCATAAACCCGTTAAGAAAGATCAAGCCTGAATGGTTTTTTATTTTCATAATTATCCCTGAGGGGTGAGGATTATAAATATCAGGGAGAGTCTAACAAAGACTGGTGCTGCTGGCGAGGATTGAACTCGCGGCCTTACCCTTACCAAGGGTACGCTCTACCACTGAGCTACAGCAGCGTTCATGAGAGGGAGCGAAGATATCCCACAACGGGGCGGACGTTACAATAAAAAAACTGGCCTGTCACGCCCGATTTGATTATAAATCCCCCTTAAATCAGACAGAAATAACAAGCGATTTTGGCCCCTTAAACCCGCGGGATTCGGACAAAATGACGAATCAGACTAAAATGACGCCCAAGGCCCGTGCCGATGCCAAAAGGGCCGAAGCGATGCGCGAAAACCTGAAGCGCCGTAAATTGCAGCAAAAGGAACAAAGTGAAATGCTGAAAAGCCAAGGCCAAACCGTGATCCAGCCCTTGTCGGAAAATGCCGCCAGCGCCATGCCCGGCATCATGCCGGACCATTGGATCCGTGAATTGGCCCAAAAGGAAGGCATGATTGAACCCTTCGTCGAAAAACAAAAGCGCGAAGGCAATATTTCTTATGGTCTGTCTTCCTATGGTTATGATGCGCGCTGCGCCGATGAATTCATGATCTTCACCAACGTCAATAATGCCGTGGTCGATCCGAAAGATTTCAGCAACCAGAGCTTTGTCGAGCGTAAGACTGATGTCTGCATCATTCCGCCCAACAGCTTCGCCCTAGCGCGCACGGTTGAATATTTCCGCATCCCCAAAGATGTTCTGGTGATTTGCTTGGGCAAAAGTACCTATGCCCGTTGCGGCATTATCGTGAATGTCACTCCGCTAGAGCCGGGATGGGAAGGTCATGTGACGCTGGAGTTTTCGAACACAACACCGCTGCCCGCGAAGATTTACGCCAATGAAGGTGTCTGCCAGTTCCTGTTCTTCAAGGGATCCAGCCCTTGCGAAGTCAGCTATGCCGACCGCAGTGGCAAATATATGGGCCAAACAGGTGTGACATTACCACGCCTATAGAATTGCCGGATCAATACAACACTTATAACAATAAGACCCAAGGACTATAGAGGAATGACTTTGCCTTCACAAAACACTGTATCGCTGATCCCTTCTGCCGAGCAATCTACCGTAAGCGAGAAGAAGGGTTCCGACCTGATCCGTATTCATGGCGGCAAACGTCTTAACGGCACCATTGAAATCAGTGGCGCCAAAAACTCTGGTCTGAAGCTGATGTGCGCATCCTTGTTGACAGCCGACATGATGCGTTTCACCAATATGCCCAATTCCCTGCGCGATATCCGCACCCTGATCAAGGTACTGGAAAGCATTGGCGTCACCGTAGCCACCGGTCCCGATGGCACGATGGCGATACAGGCCAAAGATATCAATGATAGCCACGCGGATTATGAGCTGGTACGCCAGATGCGCGCCAGTATTCTGGTTCTAGGACCCCTGCTCTCCCGTATGGGGGAGGCCACCGTATCTTTGCCGGGCGGCTGCGCGATCGGCACACGGCCGATTGACCTGCATTTGATGGGTCTTGAAAAAATGGGCGCCGAAATCACGCTGGAAGATGGTTATGTCCACGCCAAGGCACCGAATGGCCTGAAAGGTGCAGAAATCACCTTCCCGAAAGTGTCTGTGGGTGCCACAGAAAACATCATGATGGCCGCAACCTTGGCCAAGGGTAAAACCGTCCTGTTCAATGCTGCGCAAGAGCCGGAGATCAGCGATCTCGGCAATTGCCTGATTGCCATGGGCGCCAAAATCTCGGGCCTTGGCACATCGGAAATCACCATTGAGGGCGTTGAAAAACTGCATGGGGCCACCTATCACGTCATTGCTGACCGTATTGAAACCGGTACATACATGATTGCCGTTGCCCTGACGGGCGGGACTTTGCGTCTGAAAAATACACAGCTTGAATTTCTAAAAGCGTTGGTTGGCCCCCTGAAGGCTGCCGGCGTTTCCTTTGATGAAGAGGGTGATGATATTATAGTTCACCGCAACGGCAAACCGCTCGTGGGCACAGATATCATGACCGAACCCTACCCGGGCTTCCCGACCGACTTGCAGGCCCAGTTCATGACCATGCTGACACAATGCGAAGGCGCGGGCATGGTCACGGAGACCGTCTTTGAAAACCGCTTTATGCACGTTCCCGAGCTTTGCCGGATGGGCGCAAACATCACCGTCCATGGCGGTTCTGCGATTGTACGCGGCGTGCGTAAGCTGAAAGGGGCCGATGTCATGGCCACCGATTTGCGTGCTTCCGTCGCTTTGGTTCTAGCCGGATTAATGGCCGAAGGCACAACCACCGTCCACCGCATCTATCACCTTGATCGTGGCTATGAAAATCTGGTTGAAAAACTGCAGGCTTGTGGCGCTGAAATTGAACGTATTCCCGGAACCGAGGCCTTATAGGAGATGGGAAAAATCGTCTGGCACTATGATGAAATTATGCCGGCTGATCGCCTCCAAGCCTCTGCTCTGATCCTTGTATTGCATGGTTTTGGCAATACGAAAGATGACTATAAAAATATCGGAAAATCATTCGCCTCTCAATTCCCCGAGGCCCGCATCATTACGCCCGATGCCCCTCTCCAAACCATGAACAGTCTTCCCGCGTTGGCACGGATGATCGTAAAGGCCAAGACACCCAAAGAAAATTTCGAAGAAGCCCGAAAGGGCCGCAGCTGGTACAACGTAAACCCGCTAACATTGAAATGGCGGATACGCAGCAATGCTATCCCCGAAGTATCACAACTCAACGATTTTATAACAACCCAACTGGAAAAAGATCATCTGCCTGATTCCCGTCTGATCCTGTTCGGATTTTCGCAAGGGGGGTCGATGGCCCTCATGGCAGGTTTACGCCGCCAGCGCCCGCCCGGCATGGTTATTTGCCATTCGGGGTTTTTACCTGCCGCCTTTACCGCCGTTAGCAAACCGCAAGTTGAAATCATTCGGGGTCAAAAGGAATTTGAACATGATAAAGGTGCTGTCATTCGCTTTCTGGGATATGACTACAAGAATACAGCACAAAGTCTGGAGCAGATAGGTCAACCACAAACCACCCATATCATTCCTGACCTTGACCACTCTATCAATAAAGAGTCTCTGGCCACGGCCACGCAGCTCATCCGTCAAAAACTTTCTTTTACTCCTGCCTGATCAGGAGAATAAGAATGACCGCCAGCGCCATAGCATCAATCACACTGACAGAACCCCTGAGCGTAGGGGCTGCTTCTGCTGGCTTTATGCAGCACGAATGCACGCAAGCCTTGCATGATTTGAAGGATCATGGCCATTTTCAGCCTATTAATGACAACCAAGGCCCCTATAACATCCAGCTTTCACTGCAAAACGGCTATCTGGTCATGGACTTGCAAAATACGCTAACCAAACCCCTGCAGACCTTGGCCCTGTCATTACGGCCTTATCGTCGCGTTATACAGGACTATTTCCTGATGATCCGCAGCTATGAAGAAGCCCGTCTGACGGCCGGTCCTGAAAAACTGGAAGCTATTGATATGGGCCGCCGTGGTATCCATAACGAGGGCGCCCGTCTTTTTCAGGAAAGACTTGAAGATAAAATTGAAATGGATTTTGAAACCGCCCGAAAATTCTTTACTCTGATCTGCGTCCTGCACAGGACGGATATCAATCTGATGGGGTAACGCCCTTTTTATTCTGGTGTAAAAAACATGACTGCGAACGGCATGCCCGATTTCGATCTTTGCGTCATTGGCGGCGGCATTAATGGTGCCGGCATAGCCCGTGATGCCGCCATGCGCGGTTTGAGCGTTCTACTGGTGGAGGCCCACGATCTGGCGGGGGCCACATCATCAGCCAGCACCAAATTGATCCATGGTGGCTTGCGCTATCTTGAAACCTATCAATTCCGTCTGGTCAGGGAGTCTTTACAAGAGCGTGAAGTCCTGATGAAGCTGGCTCCGCATATCATCAAGCCGCTTGATTTTGTGATGCCGCACACGGCAGATCTGCGCCCCGCATGGATGATCCGTTTGGGCTTGTTTATATATGACCATCTGGGTGGCAAGATTTCCCTGCCCCGTTCACGAGCTACAGACTTTAAAAACGATCATTGCGGCCGCCCGTTAAAAGAGAATTATAAACACGGCTATCATTACAGTGATTGCTGGGTCGAGGATTCACGCCTTGTCGTTTTAAATGCTGTAAGCGCCGCCGAACATGGTGCACGTATCATGACCCGCACGGCCTGCATAGGCCTTGAACCATCTGCTGACAAATCATGCTGGAATGTAAGTTTACGCAACCTTCTCACTCAACAAGAAGGAAACTACACCGCACGCGCCGTTATCAACGCCACGGGACCATGGGTACGCAAATTTCTTGATGGCTGTATGTTAAGCACGGGCGAGACCCCCAAAGTCCGTTTGGTCAAAGGCAGCCATATCATTCTGCCCAAGCTCTATGAGGGTAACCATACATACCTATTGCAACAGCCCGACCGCCGTATAGTGTTCGTCATCCCCTATGAAGGCCAATATACGCTTATTGGCACCACCGATGTTGAATATGACGGCGACCCTGCTGCTATCAATATAGAAGAAAAAGAAGTCAGCTATCTGGTCAAGGCGGTGAATATGTATTTCCGCAGCCAGATCAGCCCCAAACATGTCTATTGGACCTATAGCGGCGTACGCCCGCTACTGGATGACGGGGATAGCAATGCCTCGAGCGTGACACGCGATTACAAGCTGGTAGCCGATCAATCGCACGGACCGTTGATTATATCCATCTTCGGCGGCAAACTTACAACCTATCGCAAGCTGGCCGAACATACGGTTGATATGCTGTTCAAACAGCAAGAATATAAATTTAAAAGCTGCAAAACCGATCAGGAAGCCCTGCCCGGCGGCAATATCGGTACAGGCATGGATAAATTTATCGCGACCAATGCCAAAAAATATCCATGGCTTGATGAAGCCTTGTGCCGCCGCTACAGCCTGACCTATGGGACACGTATTCACGAGCTATTGAAAGACTGTCAGAGCCTTGCCGATCTGGGTGAGGATTTCGGCGATCAGGTTTATGAACGTGAAATGGCTTATCTGACGAAGTATGAATGGGCCAAAAATCTGGATGATATCCTCTGGCGCCGGACAAAACTCGGGCTGCATATTTCCGAAGAAACCTATAATCGCCTGAATAATCACCAGATATTCAAGGCTGCCTAGAATAACCCGTCAACAGGAGGCAACTGTTATGAGTTCGCTATTACTGGCTATTGATCAAGGCACTACCAGTTCCCGTGCCATCCTGTTTTCCGTGCAAGGTGATATCAGGGCCATAAGGCAAAAAGAACTCACCCTGCATTATCCGCATAACGGATGGGTCGAACAAAATGCCCGCGACATCTGGAACGATACGTTATGGGCTTGCCGGGCGGTGATGGATGACGCCGGTCAGGATGCCGCCCACATCGCCACGATTGGCATTACCAACCAGCGTGAAACAACGATTATCTGGAACCGGCATACAGGTGAACCTGTTTACAATGCCATTGTCTGGCAGGATCGCCGCACCGCCGATCTTTGTGCTGCACTAAAAAGCCAGGGGCATGAGAAAACGATTACTGCCAAAACAGGCCTGTTGCTCGACCCCTATTTCTCGGCCACCAAAATTGCATGGATTCTTGATAACGTTGAGGGCGCCCGTGCTCTTGCAGAAAAAGGTGATCTGGCTTTTGGCACACCCGATTGCTATCTGCTATGGAAGCTGACCCAAGGTAAAGTCCACAAGACCGATGCCACCAATGCTTCCCGCACCATGATCTTCAATATCTGCACGCAGGATTGGGATGATGAATTACTGGCGTTGTTCAACATTCCCCGCTCCCTGCTGCCGCAGGTTTGTGATAACGCCCATGATTTCGGCACAAGCGATCCGGCGCTGCTGGGCCGCCCCTTGACCATCGGCGGCATGGCCGGTGACCAGCAAGCCGCCCTGATTGGCCAAGCCTGTTTTGAAACAGGTATGGTAAAATCCACTTATGGCACGGGCTGCTTTGCCCTGATGAATATAGGCGATGTTTTCCGTGAATCGCAAAACCGCCTGCTGACGACACAAGCCTACCGCCTGCAGGGACAATCCACCTATGCCATAGAAGGATCGATCTTTGTCGCTGGCGCCGCCATCCAATGGTTGCGCGATGGCTTGCATCTGTTCAAGAATGCTGCCGAAAGCGAAGCGCTTGCCACCGCTGTTGCCGATACAAACGGCGTTTACTTCGTCCCCGCCTTCACCGGTCTGGGGGCGCCTTACTGGAACCCGCACGCCCGTGCCGCGATTTCGGGATTAACCCGTGAATCCCATGCAGGCCATATCGTACGCGCCACCCTCGAGGCGCAAGCCTACCAGACACGCGATCTGATGATGGCGATGAAAGCCGATACAAAGACAGTCCCCGCTGTCATTCGTGCCGATGGCGGCCTAGTGAACAACCGGTTTGTTTGCCAGTTTATCGCCGACATACTGGACACACCGCTTGATATCCCCGTTGTCACCGAAACCACAGCCTTGGGTGCCGCCTATCTGGCAGGATTGCAGGTAGGCCTCTACCAAGGACTTGATGACATTACTACCCGCTGGCGTTCCGATCGCCGCCACCAGCCCGTCATGGACGATAAGGCCAGGGAAAGCCTGTATCACGGCTGGCAAAAAGCCCTTCAAGCCGTCCTGACCCAAAGCCAATAATTTACATAAATATCAATCATTTAAGCTTCAAAGGACCCGCCTTTCCCCTCTATCAGGCCAAAAAAGTGTTTGCATGGGCGGGATGACAGGTATTAGATGTCTGATAAGCATATAAAAAACGATAATAAAACGATTACAGGGAAGGTTTATCTCATGTCCTCTTTGATCCAAAGAGCCCGCCGCTCTTTTACAGCCGTAGCGGCAGGAACCACACTGGCCGTTGCTGTTGGTCTGGCACAAGCGCAAGCGGCACCCATATACCAATTCATTCAGCCCCCTGAAGGCCTGCCCGATAACTGCCTGCCCTTCAACAAAACAAAGACGCTACCCGCAGGGCCCTATAACAAGGTTCTTGAAAAGGTGAAAGCCCAGCTGGAAAACTATTCCGGCTTCAAGAAAATTTTTGACGGTGCCAAGGCAGGCGGCATGAATGTTGAAGGCTTGTGTGTTGCCCCGTTGCCATTGACAGGAGGATTAACCCCCTTCCACGAAAGAAGCCGCGCCTTCATCATTAATGTGCAAAGCCCTTATACCAATGACCGCCCCGCCCCGATGAAACCGGAAGATGTCATGGAAATTATTGAAGGCGGAACGGCAAGCTATGCCGCCAGCATTCTGGCACAACTGCAAGCGCAAAGTCTGGCCTCCCCCTCCTCGCCGCTTTACGATCTGCGACACGATTTTGAAACGTTGACACTGATCAATACGCTGGTTGCTGCCCATGCGATTGCAGAAAACATCCTGTTCGCCGCCGAAGCCGCCGGTGATGACAAGGATAACGGCAGCATCAGCTATATCTATAATGTGATGCCTACCAGAGTTCAGGAAATATCCGACCTTCACGCCAAGGCCCTTGTGGCCAAAGCCGAGGGCCGCAGCCTGACACAGGCAGAGCGTGACAGTTTCCGCATGACCATCACAGAAATCATGATGAAAGACCCGCAAACCAGAGCAAAGTCAGCACAGGCCTCTGCATCATTGATTGGCGCCCTGACAGAGGACAAGCTTAAAAATGACATTGCAAACGGACAGCCTCTCGCCCTGCCAGTGAGCGAGCCCTATAGCGCTGGCAAAGCCAAAGAAACAACAAGCGCCTTGGGTAACAGCGCGCAACTGGGCCGTGCCATTGATAGCTACAAAGCTTACTGGGACGCCCGTGCCGCAGAAGATCCGGCGCAAACCTATAAACAGCAACTACAAGAGTTACAACAAAGCATGCTCGATCAAGCCCGCCAATATCTGCGTCAACAACCATCGGGCGCCACACCCCGCCCGCGTTGATGGACGATGGATTAAAGCCCTAAGAAACAACAAAGCCCCGACGATGTGCGGGGCTTTTTGTTAAGGGAAGAATTGTTTTGCTAGGGCTGCTTCAAAATACTGTATCTGATATTAACTTTCCCTTTCTTTATAATTCATACAGAAGATGATAATAATAAAACTGCTCTTGATGTCTAAAGCAACCTACAGGCGGAAATCCTTTTGGCAGGGTTACAATATTCACCACTACTTGAAGGGTCAACAAATCCCCCAAGGAAAAGTCCTCCCGTATCAGAATCTAGGTAATATCCTCTAAGTGCTGTCTCAAAGGAGTAGGTTAACTCTTGATCAGCAAAATTCGGAGACCCAACCCATGAAACAAAGCTATTTCCCTCAGAAATAAGAAGTTTTTTAAATTCATTGCTTGCCATTTTTCTTCCCTTCTTCCTCCTCCCAATTTTTTTGCTGTTCTTTATATGTTTGGTCCAAATTTGGATATGCTGGGCTAGCCTAGCTCCTCAACATCTGAGGGCTCATCTAGAAAACTATATGTAACCGCGTACCGATCATCGATAGAGTTCAAAATTACTTCGGGCACAAGAACTAGATCGCCATTGATATCTAGGGAGGCCTCGATATAATCGTACAAAAAGTCTGAACCGTTCAGATATGACATACACTCCCCCTATGCTTTATCATTTTAGTATCGTATTTGTGATTTGATATAATCACGCAATCTAACCTTCTGAGTTTCGGCATCCTCATCAATTTGAATAGCACGGGGCTTGCCAATATATCGATACATATCAAATACAGGCATATCTGCACGCCAGTGTGTTAATGAAATTGCTGTGTGCGATGATCTCGTATCCTTTGTATAGTTTGTGCTAATAGCAAAGTAAGCAACGAGAGTTCCCTTTTTCTTGATCAGGGAGTTTCTCTTCTCAAGCTGCTTGGCATCAAGATAATCCATCACAATAACTTCTTGATTTTCCCTGTTGTAGCAATTCGGCAACGGCAACTCGTCTCTCTTATGATATCTATCTGTGTAGATTTCTTTCAGCAAAGATTCTATATTCGCTTTTCTCAAGGGCTCTGGAAAAAGCGCCTGAAATTTCTCTCCCGCATCGTAGTTTGGTAGGACGTTGACAAGAATCAGAACTCTTTCAACATGATCAAAAACCGGATCAAGTGGTAGTTTTCTGGCACAGATAGCAAATTCGCCTTCGGCCAATTCTTTCTTCTGATGACGCTTACCAAATGACTCATCCTGCGCCTGCGCTGTCACAGGCATCAGTACAGCCCCTGTCATGATCAGGGCGCATAAAATTGCACAAGAAACTTTCTTTATTGAACGAACCTTCATCATCCCCATCCCTCCGGCCATTGGGCATTTAAAACAACAGCCGGATTATACCCCAATCCAAGATATCCTTGCAGACCCCGATATATCTAAAATTTTAGGTAATCCGTCTATTCTAGGTTGTACCTGTTTAACGACAGGTTAAATGGCTTATTACTCATCTATTTCAAACCGTTAGGATTGGGATTTTATCGCTTAGACAGGATTCTTAGCCTCATGCAGAACTTACGCTGAAACCTGAAACGAGACTTTATCAAGTGCCTTTTGTAGAGTTTCCAACCCGTACCCGTTGCCATAGTGATCATGGACATCTGATGATTGATGCCCCGTAAGAGTCATGGCTATTGATCGCTCAACACCCGCCTTTCTTAGACCGTCAATAAACGTGTGTCGCAAGCTATGGAAGCAAATGCCTTCTCTGGTCAGCCCTAACGTGTTCAAGACACGGCGGAACCTTTTGGAGAAGGGTGCAGAAAGGCTATCATTAACGCCTTCCTTCAAGTCAGGAAAAAGCCTTGCCTCTTCCTGCATTTTCAACGCTTCCCAATACTCAAGTATTCCCGCCTCGATAAGCTTGTGGTGGATAGGAATCAAGCGGGTACTTGATGATGTCTTGAGGCGTTTACTGCCACTATCATTCACATCGAAAATCCAGACACCATCCTCCTGTCGGATATCGTCCAATTCAAGCTGGCAGATTTCATTAAGGCGCATCCCTGAATAAAGGCCAATAAGCGGTATCCAGTACAAGGCATCTTTTACAAGGCACTCTCCTGTCTCAAAGCGTTCTGACCATTTTTTACCCTTGCAGCCCGCATAGAGCGGGGAGTCAAACAAAACCCTGATTTCTTCTGGTTTAAAAGATGATCGCCTGTTAGCTGTTGCCTTCTGTCCTTTGATAGCCAACCCTGAAAATGGGTTCTTGCCCGTGTAAAAACCATTGCGCTCTGCCCAATAAAAGAGGCTTCGCATATTTCCAAGGCGCGTATTGATGGTTTTAAAGTGCAGTTTTTGCATTTCCTCGCATTCATCCTGCGCGAAGCTATTCAAGCTTTGTTCCTTCATACGCTTTTTTGCATGGGCGGGCATTCTCAGTAATGCCGCCTTGAAGGCTTGCGCCTCTGATATACCAATTTCATCTATCCCTCTGTCGCCCTGCAATTCTGTGAAGAGCACGAAAGTTGAGCGTTTTTGTTCCAATGTTTTAGGGGCATCGGAACGGCAATCAGCCAAGTATTTTCCTACGATTTCAGAAAGTAATGGCGATGCTGTTTTAGGCCTGATTTTTGACTCTGGAAGCGCCTTAAAATGTGAAGGTGCTCTGTGTGGCAAGCTGTCTTTGAGCCCTTTCAGCGACTCCATAGCGGCCAGAATAGGGCCTTGTGGAGACATATTGGCAGTCAGCGCCGCCAGCTCTTGTTCAAGAGAATCCAGAATTCTTTTTTCGGCTTGGTTAATCTGGGCAGCTCTTATCCTCGCCTCGGTCCTGTCGTCTTCCCGCAGGGCTATAATGATTTCCCTGATAGGAAGTACCCCGTGAAGTTTACGGGGAACGGCTGAGCGGTAATAAAGATGGCCCTTACGGGAATAGAGATGACGTTCCAAAGCCTTCATGCTGTAACACCTGCTGTAGCAAAAGTGAGCGGGGTGTATTTTGAAGATGGAAATTGTCTTGGAGTTTCAATCCCTCGGAACGAAGTGGAGAGGGAATGGTGCCTAAGGCCGGAATCGAACCCCCGAACTCTCCGCTTATAAAAAGCTCCGAGTTCTCCGACACTTAAGGCTGATATTTTCTTAATTGAGCACGTTTAATAGAGAAAATGTAACACAGAATTGTAACAACCACAAACAATCCAACGAAGAAATTCTAAAGTGAATCTGCTCTAACGTGGATTTAAATAACGACAGGGGGGAGGAAAAATTGAGCGTTTATCTTCTTCAGGTATACACACCCATACACAGCGACTAAAGATTTTCAAAGTGAGCTCATCGCTCTCGATTAAAGAACTGCAGTGATTTGAAATGTATATCCTCAAAAACAATGTGCTTTATGGTAATTTTTTAGGAATACCTATGAATTACCTATTAATAGGATTTAGGCTCATATAACTCCCCTAGATTTTAATTATCCCTTTTTGGAGAAACCTTATGCTAGAATGGAGCAATCATCACTTCTTTATTCTATCACTGCGCTTTCTAAGCGCATACGATTTCGGTTTTATATGAACAAAAAGAAAAACACCATTCTTGTGGTGGATTCTGATCCTCAAACTCAAAAAATGATGAAAATTGTTTTAGATGAGGCAGATTTCAAGCTCATAGCTTGCGTAACCGGTAAAAAAGCAGAGCGCTTTGCTATCTCAGTTAAGCCCGATCTAATCTTGCTGGATTTAAACCTTACAGATATGGAAGGTAGCGATATTATTTCAGCTATTCGTGATTGGTCGGAAGTTCCGATTATCATTCTTTCAGCACGCGCCGATGATGACGATGTTGTTAAAGCTTTAAATATGGGTGCAGATGATTATGTGATCAAACCTTTTAGTGCTGATATTTTACTGGCACGCGTTAATGCCTCTTTGCGATCATCTGCGATAAAAGAAACCGGTGAGCCCGCGCTGGTTAATGGCCCTTTGCGTATTGACCTTGTGCGCCATGAGGTATTTGTGGATGATGAATTAGTGGCCTTTACACCAAAAGAATATAATCTTCTACGCTATTTTATTACCCATCGTGGAAAAATGCTTTCGCATAGGGAAATCCTGAAAGCCGTCTGGGGTGACGCACACACCAATGATACCCAGTATTTACGCGTATTTATTGGCCAGATACGTGAAAAGATAGATCAAAAATCCGCAGTATCTTCACTTATTGTCACCGAAATAGGGATAGGCTATCGCATGGAAATTGCTGAGATTGCATCCCTGCATACTCAAGGTGAGATAAAATTTCTATCTTAAAATTTTATGCAATCCTTATGCCCTCTTGCATCTGCCTCATCGCTCCCTGATGTGAAATCAGTCATCCTAGAATATTAGAAGCATTCAGAAGTATGAAAGCCCTATTTTCTTTCTCGGGAAGATTTCAGAAAAAACAAAAAAATTTCTAAGAAATATAGCTGGCGGGGCACTAGTTGTAGTTGCCTCTGATCCGGTATGCGCTTCTCTTTATTATAACAACGCTTTCGCCTGACTAAATATCTAGTTTCCACTGATAACATGGAGCCTGAATAGTATGCAGATTAAAGATATTATGAGTAAAAATGTAGAAGTCATTCCTCCGGGAACATTTTTAAGTGAAGTTGCCAGACGTATGCACCAGCGTGATTGCGGTTGTGTACTGGTAGCAAAGGATGACAGGCTGGTTGGTATAGTTACCGATCGTGATCTTATTGTGCGCGGCATGGCTGAAGGGCATCATCCAACCAGTACAAAAGTCGAAAGTCTTATGAGCAAAGATGTCTTGTATTGTCATGACACAGATGAAACAATTGATGTCTCCTTAAATATGGCTAAAAATAAAATTCGTCGTTTACCTGTTTTAGATGAAAATAAACGCTTGGTCGGTATTGTTTCTCTTGGCGACCTAGCAGCCAATCTTGAAGATTATAATATATGCGGCAAAGCGCTTGGGCATATATGCGCTGTACTTCCCAATAGGTAGATGATGTAAGGACTGTCCTTACATGAATATTATATTCCTCGCGCGCTCTCACATCGCTTCTTGATATCCGGTCCCGTAATCTAGACCCATATCCAATAAACTCACCCCTGAAACAAAGGAGACAGTCATGTCAAATTCAGAAAAACTCTCAAATCTTACTGATGCCAAAGAATCTATTGAGGATAAAAAAGATCATCCTGAAAAAGACATCAAAAAGTCTAATGAAGAAATGAATAGCAAAAAAGAGAAATCAGATATGCAATCGGAAGGTGGGCATAACTAAATGAAATGGCAGGAAGCTATATAAATTTGGCTTCCTGCCGATCTTTATTAAAAAGAAAGAAATTATGCATGGATAAGAAGATAAAAGAAAAAATAATAAAAATTATGATTCTCAACAATGATTTTTCCGAGACTGAAAATATAAAATCATGGTTAGAGAAAGATATGCGTGTGCCGTGGCGTGTAGTCCACTGCATCAGTATCACAGAGGCTCGCTCACGTTTAAATAAAGTTGATATTGTTATTTTGAAACCGGAAATGGATGGTCTTGTTACGCCAAGAGAAGTTTTCAAGGATATTGAGGATATGGTCTTTGAGACACCAATTATTGTATTGGCAGATTCAAACTATGACCAGAACGGTCTTTCTACCTATGTTATGGAGAAAGGAGCTGCTGATACCTTGATCAGGGGTCAATTTGCTAGATTGGTAGATGCAATTGAATTTGCATTGATTAGGCAAAAGATATCCACCAAAGCAAGAAAAACTAATGATCGTATTCTTAAAGATAGCGAAGATGCCAGCGAAATTAGGTATCAGCATAGCTGTGAAGATAGATTAAAAGATCAAGAGGAAAGCAAAAATACGTTATCTATGTTTATGGGTGGGTATTCGGCATCCGATCATGGCTCTAAAGATAAGGAGTAAATGGCAACAAGTGACATAAGGGGGCCACTTTTTTTATGAGAAACCCTAAACATCTCAGAGATCCTATCCTGCAGAGCCTGTTTGAACGAAGAGTTGAAAGGTTTTTCACGCCTCTAGAAAATTTTGTTCACAAACAGACCACGGCGGCACTTTTATTGGCTATTGCAACAGTAGTTGCTATTTTTATTGCCAATTCTTCTTGGGCTCCGCTCATGAAACATATATCTTTAATGGAAGCAGGTCTGGTGCTCCATCATTGGCAATTTCTTTTGCCCCTGAAAGAATGGATAAGCAGTGGCCTGATGGTCTTCTTTTTCTTCCTTATTGGCCTTGAACTCAAACGCGAAACTTTGGCCGGACGGTTAAGACACCCCCAACAAATCAGCCTTATTGTGATGGCTGCTCTTGGGGGAATGATTTTTCCAGCCCTCATTTATTGGTTGATTAATCATGGTGCAGCCGGCTCGCATGGATGGGCTATTCCTATGGCTACAGATACCGCTTTTGCTATCGGGGTACTGTCCTTGTTGGCAAAAAAGGTTTCATATGGCATTTCTATTTTTCTTACAGCAATGGCCATTTTTGATGATATTGGAGCCATAGCAATCATCTCCATTTTCTATGCTCATGATATTCAGGCTGACGCTTTGCTTTTGGCTGGCTTAACTTTGTCTGTACTATTTCTTATCAATGCTGCAGGTGTACGGCAAGGCTGGGTTTATGGTTTCCTTGGCTTCTTTCTTTGGCTATTTATTTATTATTCCGGTGTCCACGCTACATTAGCGGGATTGCTTTTGGCTGTGGCCATACCTGCACGCACACAGCTCGGACAAACCGGTTTTTTACAAGAAATCAGAGAACTTTTATCAATTTTTGAAAAAAGACGGCGCGAAAGAGATGAGCTTGGTCTGGATGAAAGAATTTTAGGAGCAGAGGGGCAACATTCTCTTGCAACGGATATTGGGGACACTATCCGAGCTGCTTCTACACCGTTACAACGCTGGGAAACTTTTTTGATTTATCCCATCAGCATTATTGTCTTGCCACTTTTTGCCCTCTTTAATGCGAATGTGCCACTATCGACACAGGAAGTAGCGGCAGCCCTTTCATCTCCTGTCACGTTGGGCATTATCGCAGGATTAGTCATCGGCAAGCCTTTGGGGGTTACACTGTTGGTCTATGCAGGACTAAAACTCGGAATTGGTAAATTGCCCGAAGGTATGCGGTTTACAGAGGTCTTAGGTGTAGGATTACTGGGAGGAATTGGCTTTACCATGTCGCTATTCATTACAACACTAAGCTTTGAACATTATCCGCATATGATTGATGCAGCAAAAACTGGTATTCTTTTTGCCTCGCTTTTATCGGCTACATTCGCAAGTCTCTGGATTTCTCTTACCTATAAGAAACAGCCTATGATTTAATCCTAATTGATTTTGATAGAGCGTGTGTCCAACTTTCCATCTATGGAGTAAGAGGGCAGTAAGAAAGTTTGTATTCTGAGTATGATTGTGCTGTCGAAGGGATTTGAACTTCCATACACAGCAACTAAGTTTTTAGCACTTTGTCTAGAATGCGCTTATAGTCCACATTGAGCACTTCACAGATATCTATCAACTCCATCACATCTATGCGGCGTTCTGCGCCCTCATATTTAGAGACGTAGGACTGTGGCTTCTTTAGAGCTGCAGCTAACTCTTTCTGGGTGATATTTGCCTGCTTCCGAGCTTTGGCAAGCTCTTCTAGTAACCTTCTATACTTGGGATTTTGCAGGGACTTCACTGTTCTCTCGATTCTTCTTGCTAAAGAACAGCAGAACAAGTAAACCCGTTTTAGGATTATCCCAAAATAGGATATTTATAGGAGAAGTTATGAAAAAAATTGCTTTAGCGTCATTGACAGCGCTGTTACTTACGGGGTGCGCTCAAAACCCACAACAGGCTGCTGCCATGCAAGCCTTAGGAGCAGAGCTATTACGTGATTCACAACCCGTATATGCACCACTGCCATCACAAACCTCAGGCCCCAGATCAACATCCTGCCGTAATGTCGGTGGCACAGTAATCTGTAACCATAATTACTGAACCACTTAGACATGGGCTGCCCACTAAAAATAAAGGGTGAGACAGAAGGACTAGGCCACACTTTAGAGCCCCTTGAACTGGAAGAATTTAGTTTCCAATTAGGCTACCAACGAGGCGCAAACCCATGTAAATCAAGGGTCTGCTGCTCCTCATAGCTTTCCAGTTATATTCCAGTTGGACTGGTACACGACACTAGTTTCCTTTATTTACAAGGCCTTACAAAACTTTAGTGTAAGTGATGGTATCTTACGTGAGTCTGTATGGTTAGTGTAGCGTCTGTGGAGTTTGTATAGCTCCACCACTCTCCCCCCCTGTTATAGTTGGTAAAGCTTTGGGTAGTTTTATTTCTGTGTAAGCCGTTATCATCACTTCCCTTAACCTCTCTTCATGCTGTTCTTCTATGATAAAGCTATCGTGGACGCTCAAACACACGATACCTTCTGCTGTCAGTGTCCTTAGGATGTATTCTGTTATCTGGCTGTCGAGATATTGAAGCTCAAGACCAACCCCTGAACACAGCTTCTCTTTAATTGGCTCGTGTTTCGTGAAGCAGTCTTGTAAAAGGGCCTCAAAATTGCCAGTCCCAGCCCTAAAGAACTCTCGAAGCTGTTGGGTTTTTTTGAGTTCATCCCAGTTACCTTTCTTCTTGTGGCTTTTTTCATCCAGCCTCAATTCGTTTCTTATAGCTCTAGCTGTACTTGTCTCATCTTTGGCGTTGAGAGCTGTCAGGAGAAGCTTCTTTGAAGCTGCTTGATCATAAGGATTGCCATCCTGATTATGGATGAGGTAAGGGGATTTATCGGTATGAAACTCATCGTAATGCTTATCGGCTACAAGGGCATAAAGCATATGCGGGTGCTGTGCCTTGTAATCAAGCTCAATAGTCGTATTACCGTTAATCAGGATATGCGCCCTTGCATCCGAGTCTATTTGCATCCAAAAGCCATTATAGAAACGGCCTCCGCGATCCAACCTTTCATTATTGAAAATTCGTGAAATATAATCCAAGCCCCATGCATCCACACCACCATTATATTGATTGGGCAGATGGATAGAGGCTGTTTGCAGAAATTGATTGTAGGTCAAAAGCATCTCGTTCATACGCTTTGCCTTAGGGCCATATGCCGGATATTTGGGGAGTTTTTTCCCTTTCTCGTCTTTCAAGCCAATAAAGACAAAATCATCCCTCTTATCAAACTGTAAAGGCTGATCGCCCAAAGAGCATTCATCAAAAAGAGCCGTCAATTTGGCCGTGGGCCATATACGCGAATAAGCCGACCCCTCACCCTCAAAATGATAACCAGATTTGAATGTGGCATATCCCAATGAAGCCAGATTTTTTCCTATTTTTGCAATCATACCGCTAATGCCGTATGGATTTATGGCCCGCCCCAGATTACTCCAATATGGCCCTTGATCTGGGCATACCAGCACCATGCCGGAGTGCTTTAGCCGCAAACGGTTCAGGTTATATGTCAGGCATCTCAAGTTTCTCTTAAAAACCCTGCCTTGCGGCATATCGGACAGCTCTTTAGCCAGTCTTGCTGTAGCCTTGTCCAACTCTGGGGAAGGCTTATTGAAATAGCGCAACTCAAAAAATATTGAGTCAAATTGAGGCAGTAAAGAAAACTTACTAACCCCTTCAGTGTGCGCTTCAGGCGCTAAAATGCCTTCTGGTAATACAGAATTATTTTCGTTGTTATTTTCAAGTGTATGCAATTCCATTATTCCAATCATCCTTCCATCGATGTACTTATCGCCATTTGCCGTTTTAAAAGGCAAATAGCATGGCGGTTCCGCACAGTGCAGAACCTACAGACCAAATTGTGAGGGGTATTAGGTGCGCCGAATCTCAGCCCTCTGTGAGATCGACTATGTGGTCAGGGTTTATCCTTATATGGATGCCCATCGTGAGATGTATGCTACCAGAAATTGTAAAAAATGTCAAGAGAAAACACACATAATAATTGACATTCCAGTATTTCTCATGAACACAAAGCAAAGGTGACAATTCCATTCTCGTTTGCTTTAACTTGAAAGCTTGATCTGCCAAATTTCTTCCCTGCCCTCAAAGACTCAAAATAGCCTCGAACGGGATTAGGATGCTCAGGATTCTCCTGTCTGAATTTTGTCAGCTTTTCTTGCCCTGAGGCGTTCTTGAAATAAGCCTCAACTGTTTGGGCTATTTCTTCACTGTCGGCATGAACAAAAGCACGTAGTTCCCACGGTCTAAAGCGGTTCGTATAGGTGCTTTGGCCGGAATTGTGTTCATCCAGCCGCCGCACGAGGTTATTCGTGTACCCAATATAGGTTTTTGCAGGGTTAGCCTGACTTCGTAGGAAATAAATAAAATACACTCGTCTCTCCTTTATTAAAACAACGAGGAGACTGTAATCGCAAAGTGCAATAATCCTTAAGTCTGATAATATTCCTATTTTTTCTTAAAAAATCATGCAGAGAAAGACTCGCATTTTCTTCAAAAAGAGAGTTCGGCCCCCAATGTGACCACAACTATTGAAAGACAGTAGAGTCTTAAACCATCAGCCCGCCATTTTGCAGCAGGGTTTCGAGGGTGAGGTCTTTGCCGCCTTCAATGATGGCAAGGGCTGTAAAATGGCTGCCGTTATCTGCACCATCGGCATCAATCGACAGCTTGGCATCACGGCCTTGGCGTTCAATCTTGACGAACTGGTTGATCATATCGGCCAAAGGATCATAAGCCCCTTGCAGCACATCAGATATGTCAATTTTATCACCATCACGGGCATTAAAATCACCAATCCTGTCTGTGCCGTTCTGGCCTTTCAGGAACATAAACGTATCGGAGCCATTACCGCCATACAGGCAGTCATTACCAGCACCGCCAATCAGAAGGTCGTTGCCGTTGCCCCCATAGAGCAAATCGACATCACCGCCGGAGCCTGCATGATAATAATCTCCTGATCCTGTCATCAAAATATCATCACCAATCAGGACATCATTGCCATTACCGCCAAATAGGATATCGCTATCTGACCCGCCGATTAACAGATCATTCCCGTTCTGGCCATGGATCACATCCTTACCGCTACCACCCAGAATCTTGTCGGCTGCCTGTCGTCCCAATATGAAGTCGGAGCCGCCCTGTCCGAGGATAGTATCGGTATGGTTGCTGCCGATCAGAAGACTGCCGCCGTTACCATCGACAATCTCGTTGCCTTTAAGGCCAACATTTATATTAACGGTTGCCGTAGCAATACCGCCTTGGCCGTCTGTTACCGTATAGGTAAAGCTGTCATGGCCGGTGAAGCCTGCCACGGGGGTATAAGTATAATCACCATTGGCTTGGAGCATCACAAGGCCGCCCTTGGCCGTCATAAATCCGGCAGGCTCAACGCTTAAAGGGTCACCGTCCGGATCGGCATCTGCCCCAAAACCATTATCCAGCAGGACATTGCCGCCAATGGTTTCAAGGATAAAGCCGCTGGCACTATCATCCTGCGCCACGGGAGCCTCGTTACTGGGTTCCAGAGTAATAAAGGCTGTGGCGCTTGCTTGCCCGCCGTTACCATCGGTAATCGTATAGACAAAGCTGTCTTCGCCTGAATACCCCGCAGGCGGCATATAAACAAAGTCACCATTATGCATCAGGATGACAGAGCCACCTGCTACACTGGTCACCATGTCTTGCACCACCCGCAAGCTATCTCCTTCCTGATCAAAATCAGCTCCAAAACCGTTATCGGCAAGGAGATTGCCTTCGATTTCATTATTTTCCAGCCCCGTGAAACGATCATCACGGGCTTCCGGCCCATCATTAACCGACAAAACATCAATCGTGGCAGTCGCCATAGAGACACCACCCGCGCCATCACCCAGCATATATGTAAAGCTGTCGGTTCCGTGATAATCGGGCGCAGGCGTATAGGTAAAGGTGCCGCTTTCATCCATCACGACAAAACCGCCCGCCGCCGTTGTGTAGCTTCCCGCTTCGACCCTTAGAACATCCCCATCAATATCGGTATCTGCTCCCTGACCGTTATCGAGCAGAACATTACCAATCAGGATTTCATCTTCATTGACGGTAAAATGGTCATCAAAAGCTTCCGGCATATCATTGACAGCCAGAATACCAAAGGACACTGTCCCTGTCTGGCTGCCGCCCTGTCCGTCTTCCAGCGTATAGGTAAAACTGTCAGAGCCGTTATAGTTCTCAAGTGGGGTATATATAAAGTCACCGTTCGAAAGCAAGAGCACGCTGGCTCCGGCTGCTGTTACAAATTCGGCAGGAACAACGCTTAAAGGATCGCCATCAGCATCACTATCGGCCCCTGTGCCATTATCGGCCAGCACATTCCCTGTAACCGTCTGCCCTTCCAGTGCCGTAAAGGAGTCATTCTTGGCCTGTGGCGGGGTGTTTTGGGGTTCCGTATAAAGTGTACGGAGATCAAAAAGTTCCGTCCCGCCATAATCAAGCCATTCGATAACCGTGTGGCTGCCTTCAAAGAAATGATCGAGGACAATCATAGTCCCGCCAAAGGCAGATACGGTCAGGCTATTGCCGTCCTGTGCAAAGACCAGATCAGAAAAGGAAATTGAGGTATCGAGGATGATTTTATCATTATCCCCGCCATCATCCTGCAAGTAATCGACATCACCATCAGGGCGCAAGATATAGGTGTCATCACCCAAGCCACCATTCAGCCAATCAAACCCTGTGCCGCCATCGAGGATATCATTACCGTCCCCGCCTAGGATAAAATCAAATCCCGCACCACCATAAAGCACATCATGACCATCGGAGCCGTATAAAGTATCGCTGCCATCGCCGCCATAAATCGTGTCGTGACCATAGCCGCCATAGAGCAGGTCATCACCGTTATTGCCATATAATATGTCGTTACTATGGGAGCCGATTGCGACATCACGGGCAGATGAGCCGTTATAGGTGCCCCCGAGATCACTTCTGAAGACAGCAGACTCCAAATCCTGAATACTTAGTGTGAAGCCATCTACAAAGGTCAGGTTTTCTATACGGGCATCGGGGGTAGCTTCACTCTGGTTCAAAAGCCTGACAGATAGAAATTCCTCGATATTGCTGAAATTGATCAGGTAATCCTCACCATCCCAGCCAAAGAAAGACAGATCGCGCACCGTCACAGGCATCAACACCGTATCCAAAAAACCGCCATCATCACTGATCACGGCATAGGAATCAGGATTAGAAAAGCGATAGGTGTCATTGCCAAGGCCGCCATAGAGCGTATTTTGTCCGTAGCCACCATCAAGCGTATCATTGCCACCAAAGCCGTACATGACATCATCGCCATCCGTGCCGATCAGCGTATTATCGCCATTATTGCCGAATATATCGTCTTCACCCGCCACCAGTGCTGTTGCCGCACCAATCGCCGGATCAACCATCACACCGCCATCAAACTCCATCATGCCGATGGTCTGGGAGCCGAATGTGTAATAATCCTTGATAATCACGCCGCTGCCGATTTCAAGACGCAAATCATCGCCCACCCGCACATAAACTATGCTTTCAGGCGGCACACCTTCAATTTTCAGTATGTTCTGGCCATCCAGATCATAAATCGTGTCATAACCATCGCCTGCGGCAAACACATATGTATCATCGCCTGCCCCACCATAAAGATGGTCATCCCCGCCGCTACCGATCAACGTATCATTGCCCTCATGTCCGTAGATCGTATCATCGGTCAGTTCCGTGCCTATAAGCGTATCATCACTTTCGGTGCCAGCTATATTATAGCCTCCAGCCGCCTGTGCTGGCCGGTACTCTACGGGCTGCCCTTCCGCATCGGGCAATGCCGCATAAACAGCGTCGCCCAAAGATTGATATTTGAAGGCCAGATTTTGGCCCAGCCATTCATCAATCAGGATAGTTCCCTGACCATTCACAGTGATGCTGAACCCGTCATCATTCCTTGCGACATTGACATCATCGGGCAGGATGCCTGCTGAAAAAGTAATCTGGGATACCCTGCCCTTGATCGTATCCAGACCGCCAGAGTAACTATAGACAAGGTTGACGTTTGAATAATTTGTGATGTCATCATTACCTTTACCGCTCATGAAAGATAAGGATGACCCCACAAACCCGCTATTGCTGCTGAAAAAGCTATCTATAACAACATTGTCACCTAAGCCGGACCCTGTTATTGACGCACCCGAAGCGTTAAAGCTTAAAACATGACTGTTGGCTGCCTGCACCACATCGGAAAAACTGCCTGTTGCCGATCTTGACGTGACTGTTCCGCTATGCGTGGCGGCTCCTGTATCCACTTCCACATAAACGCTCTGGCTGAAATTGGCCGTTGCGGACGTCCCCGATCCGCTGGCCGTGAAATGGCCGCTATTGGTGATGGTGATATCAAGGCCCTGTGTCGCCTTGGCATAGCTATACTGATATTGGGGGGTAAACAGATAATCCTGTGTTACATCCAGCACCACAGTTCCGCCCAGCATATTGATATTTTCTACACTATTAAGCGTATCCGTATATGTGCCTGATATATCGTTATATACACCTGTCGCCACATCGTAACGCCCATAATCATAGGTCAGACTGTCCGTACCATCACCGCCATCAATCGTGCGCTGGCCAATCGGCACCTTCAGATAAATCTGGTCATTGCCGCCCGTCAGGGTAAAATTTTCTATCCCGTAAAATGTATCTGTGTTGCCAAAGCCGTCAATCACCGTTCCTTCGCGGGCGACAAACTCATTCACCACTACGCGCTGTGCCCCGCCATAAGCCGCATCGCTGCTATAATCCAGCGTGTCTATTCCTGAATCACCATGGATTTCGTCATTACCCGCACCGCCTATGAAGTGATTATTTTCCTGATTACCAATAAACCTGTCATCAAATTCCGTACCAATTACATTCTCAATTTTTGCGCCGTAAGCAATAGCCACATTACCAGCATCATAACCGGAACTATCCCAAACCACACGGCTTCCGTCAGGATTGCCATTACGGCCTATTGAACTGAAATGCCCCTCACGCAGATCAATCTCAACGCCATCAGAATAACCGCGCGCATCAATAGTATCATTCCCGCCGCCATCCCAAATCGTGTAGATAAACGGCGTATCAGCATCCTGAAAACCTTGCCCGATTTTATAAGTTGTGTCCCCAGCCCTTGTAGTCATGTCAGCGCCATAAATGGCTTGCAAGGCGGCTATGTCGTATAACTGCAAATCTGTTGGAAAAACTCCAAATGCCATTTCTGGATGAGTACCTCCTCCAGATGCCATTATTGTATACTTAAAATTATCCTTATTTGAATTCACAAGAGACGTTGATCCAGAATCATTCAATCCAAGAGAGTGTCCTAATTCATGTAAAATGAGATACCAGCCAAATTCTCCTTTTTCGACTTCAGAATTAGCAGCTATTTCACTGTCTATCCATATATCGCCACCAATATTATCATAAAATGACCTAAAAGGAGGATTGGCAATCGCCGCAACATCACCTTTATCATCAAAGACATCCCCACGCATGAAAGTGATGTCCCCAATACCTCCATCAGTACTGCCTGTATTAACAAAATTGATATTTATAACATCGGAAAATGAAACCCTATAAGCATCTTCAGATGCAGAAGATAGCAACCTATTGACCACATCCTGCTGTTCAGAAAGAAGTGGCACATATTCACCACTGCTTGAAGGGTCAACAACCCCCCCAAGAAAAAGCCCGCCCGTATCAGGATCTAGGTAATACCCCCTGAGCGCTGTCTCAAAGGAGTAGGTTAATTCGTGATCAGCAAAAATCGGAGATCCAACCCATGAAACAAAACTATTCCCCTCAGAAATAAGAAGTTTTTTGAACTCATTGCTTGCCATTTTCCTCCCCCTTTTCCTCTTCCCAGTTTTTTTGCTGCTCTTTATATGTTTGATCCAACTCTGGATATGCCGGACTATTCTTCATATGCTCTAAAATATCTAAATAATAAGGCTCCTTCTTTTCGCTATTATCTAAGCTATCACTTAGCGATTCATCATTGGCATCTCTACTCTCAATTGGGCTAGGGTCTGCCCTTTTTTGATCTGTAGATAATTCTTTCTGAATTGATTCTTCATGAATCTTGGAGCTATGCTGTTCCGTTAAAGGACTATCACCCACTGATCTGGAAAATCCTGTAATGCTTATGAAGGCAAATGCCAAAAATAACCCCAAAATCAAAACTATCAGGATCAATAACTTCAAATTTTGCTTACTGTTTAGTCTATTCTTCATCATCCCCATCCCTCCGGCTTTTGGGCATTTAAAACAACAGCCGGATTATACCCCAACCCAAGATATCCTTGCAGACCCCGATATATCTAAAATTTTAGGTAATTCGTCTATTCTAGGTTGTACCTGTTTAACGACAGGTTAAATGGCTCATTGTTTATATATTTCAAAACTCTAAGACTGGGCGACAGCCCTAGCTCCACTGCCCAGACAAGACTTTTAGCCTCATGCAGAACTTACGCTGAAACCTGAAACGAGACTTTATCAAGTGCCTTTTGTAGAGTTTCCAACCCGTACCCGTTGCCATAGTGATCATGGACATCTGATGATTGATGCCCCGTAAGAGTCATGGCTATTGATCGCTCAACACCCGCCTTTCTTAGACCGTCAATAAACGTGTGTCGCAAGCTATGGAAGCAAATGCCTTCTCTGGTCAGCCCTAACGTGTTCAAGACACGGCGGAACCTTTTGGAGAAGGGTGCAGAAAGGCTATCATTAACGCCTTCCTTCAAGTCAGGAAAAAGCCTTGCCTCTTCCTGCATTTTCAACGCTTCCCAATACTCAAGTATTCCCGCCTCGATAAGCTTGTGGTGGATAGGA
Organism: Micavibrio sp.; assembly: GCA_046294845.1. Taxonomy (GTDB): domain Bacteria; phylum Pseudomonadota; class Alphaproteobacteria; order Micavibrionales; family Micavibrionaceae; genus Micavibrio_C. Next base: position 2,290,009 of record JBKBNU010000001.1, read on the forward strand.
ATCAAGCGGGTACTTGATGATGTCTTGAGGCGTTTACTGCCACTATCATTCACATCGAAAATCCAGACACCATCCTCCTGTCGGATATCGTCCAATTCAAGCTGGCAGATTTCATTAAGGCGCATCCCTGAATAAAGGCCAATAAGCGGTATCCAGTACAAGGCATCTTTTACAAGGCACTCTCCTGTCTCAAAGCGTTCTGACCATTTTTTACCCTTGCAGCCCGCATAGAGCGGGGAGTCAAACAAAACCCTGATTTCTTCTGGTTTAAAAGATGATCGCCTGTTAGCTGTTGCCTTCTGTCCTTTGATAGCCAACCCTGAAAATGGGTTCTTGCCCGTGTAAAAACCATTGCGCTCTGCCCAATAAAAGAGGCTTCGCATATTTCCAAGGCGCGTATTGATGGTTTTAAAGTGCAGTTTTTGCATTTCCTCGCATTCATCCTGCGCGAAGCTATTCAAGCTTTGTTCCTTCATACGCTTTTTTGCATGGGCGGGCATTCTCAGTAATGCCGCCTTGAAGGCTTGCGCCTCTGATATACCAATTTCATCTATCCCTCTGTCGCCCTGCAATTCTGTGAAGAGCACGAAAGTTGAGCGTTTTTGTTCCAATGTTTTAGGGGCATCGGAACGGCAATCAGCCAAGTATTTTCCTACGATTTCAGAAAGTAATGGCGATGCTGTTTTAGGCCTGATTTTTGACTCTGGAAGCGCCTTAAAATGTGAAGGTGCTCTGTGTGGCAAGCTGTCTTTGAGCCCTTTCAGCGACTCCATAGCGGCCAGAATAGGGCCTTGTGGAGACATATTGGCAGTCAGCGCCGCCAGCTCTTGTTCAAGAGAATCCAGAATTCTTTTTTCGGCTTGGTTAATCTGGGCAGCCAAAATTCTTCCCTGTAGCCTATCTTTAATTTTTAAGGCTATGACAGTTTCCTTTATAGGGAGAAACCCTCTTAGCTCTTGAGGAATTGATGACCGATAATAGAGGTAGCCGTTGCGAGAATAGAGGTGACGTTCGAGAGCTTTCAAAATGTAACACTCCACTGTAACAAAAAGTTAAAGTTAAGTGCTCGAGAAAGAAATTATCTTGGAGTTTCAATCCCTCGGAACGCAGAGGAGAGGGAATGGTGCCTAAGGCCGGAATCGAACCAGCGACACGACGATTTTCAATCGTCTGCTCTACCGACTGAGCTACTTAGGCACGCTTGGAATGCTTTTCGGTACAGGGTTTATAAGCAAAGGGCTGCGGCTTGTCCAGCCAAGAATGCGGTTTTTTCCGCATCCTGCTGCGCCCGGCCCTTTTAGGTCCTTTTAGGCCTTAAGACACTGTATCAAGACATTGCATTATGGAAACGGTCAATCAGGGCCGGTGTGCGCTGGTTGCGGGTGATTTCAAGGAAGCCCAAATTGGTAAATCCGTGAATTTGCACGGTGCAGGGGTCTTCGTTGAAATAATCGGCCAAGGCATCGAGCAAGGCCTGATGTTCGGCCTTATCCTTCATTTTCAGGAAATCGATCACAATCGCCCCGCCCATATTGCGCAAGCGGATCTGGCGCGCCAGTTCCTTGCCTGCATCCATATTGATGGCAAGTTTGCCGCGCTTGTCGGCGCCGCTATTCACATCAATCGCCGCAAAGGCGGCCGCTTCCTGAATAATAATTACACCCCCCTCGCGCAGGACGGCATAGGGCTGGAAGAGTTCTTCGACCTGACCGATCAGATCATGGAATTCGAGCAAGCCCATTTCATCATCGTCGATTTCAACCGGCTGGATTTTTGTAACCAGATCGGGGGCGTAAACCTCGCACCATTCCTCGACCAGACGGAAATGGTCCATGGTGGTAATCTCGATCGACTGGATCGGGCGGTTGGCATGATCGCCCAGCATGCGCTGGATCGCATCAGGCCCCAGCATAATCAGCGAGGGATCATCACCTTCGAAATAGGTCTGCACCTGACGCCATGTCTCGGCCAGAATTTTGGATTCACGGATCAGGATATCGGTCTGGGTATCGGCGGCAGCCGCACGCAGAATGCATCCCTGCACGTCCTTCATGTCATCCAGCATCGTCATCAATTGCTTGCGCAGTTTCTTGTCACGGATGCGGCGTGATACCTGATTATCCTTTTCCATCGGGGTATAGATGGCATAACGGCCTGGCAGATTGATATTCATGCTGACGCGCGGGCGCTTGTCTTCTTTGACGCGCTCGTTATTTTCATCAAGCTGCGGCAGGTAACCTTCCTTGGACTGTACGGCGATCATCTGGCCCGGTTCGATCAATTTGCCGATGGCGACATCGCCGCCTTTTTTATAGGTGCCGTCCTTTTGACGGATTCTGACATCGGTATTGTGAAGCAGGCCGATATTATCGCCATCAAGGTTGACGAAAGCGGCATCGAGCGCGGAATCAATCCGTGCGACCTTGGCCCAGTAAATCGAGCCCCAGCGGACCTCTTCATTGACAGGGTCAACTTCCAGCCCCTGCAGGCGGCCCTTCTCTGTGGCGGCGGCCCACAGGCTGCCATCCATTTCTTCGATCAATACGTGTAAGGGTTCGTTTTTAGTACTCATAACCTGAACTTTTCAGCATCTGTATTACATCATAAAGAGATAAACCGACCACTGTCGAGTATGAACCCCTGATAAATTTCACAAAAGCGGCAGCACGGCCCTGAATAGCATAGCCACCGGCCTTTCCCTGCCAATCGCCGCTTTCGATATAACTGTGGATTTCTGCGGCTGTCAGGCGTTTGAACTGCACGGTTGTTTCCTGAATACGGGTTTTGATGGCCCCCGACGGGTCAATCACGGCAATCCCGTTCAGGACACGGTGACGGCGGCCCGATAAACGGGACAGGCACAAACGGGCCTGTTCTTGCGTTTCCGCCTTGGGCAGGATACGGCGGCCACTGACAACAACCGTATCGGCAGCCAGAATAAAGGCACCTTGCGGTGCACCGGAAACAGCACGCGCTTTCTCGGTAGCCATACGCAATGCATAAGCGCGCGGCTCTTCATCCTTGAGCGGTGTTTCATCAATAGAGGCAGGAATAACGTGATCGGGCGTAATACCCAGCTGAGCCAAAAGGTCCAGACGGCGGGGCGATGCCGAAGCCAGAACCAGCACAGATTTATTTTTCACGGAAAATGATTCGTCCCTTGGTCAGGTCATAAGGAGTCATTTCAACAACGACTGTATCACCGGCCAGAACGCGAATGCGGTTCTTGCGCATTTTGCCCGCTGTGTGGGCCAGAATTTCGTGGTCGTTCTCGAGCTTTACACGGAACATGGCGTTTGGCAGCACTTCGCTGATGACGCCTTTAAATTCAATCAGATCTTCTTTGGACATATAGTCAAAATCTCTTTTTAAGTCAGTAAATTAGGCTCCTTATTATAAGAAGTGCCGCGAAAATGCAAAGAAGTTTTGAATTTGTCCCCCCGAATGGTCCCCCAAACAGGCTTTAAAGGGGGATAAAAGCCCCATTAAAGGGCGGCTTTCTTGTGGTTTCCCCCTCTCCCCCTTTAAGATTCAACCATAAACGGTGATTCATTCTGCCTACAGGGGAATATTATGGATTTTATCGCCTCTATCCTGATCGTGCTGGTTGCAGCCCTTCATGTGTGGTTTTTGGTACTGGAAATGGTGCTGTGGCAAAAACCGCTGGGACTGAAGACCTTTCGCATGAGCCCCGAACAAGCCGCCGCAACAAAAATCCTCGCCGCCAATCAGGGGCTTTATAACGGCTTCCTTGCCGCGGGTCTGATTGCAGGCCTGCTCTCTCCTGATCCCGTTTCAACAGCCTTCAAAATTTTCTTCTTATCCTGCGTGATCATCGCCGGACTTTATGGCGCCTGGAGCGTTCATAAAAAAATCTTCTTCATTCAATCACTGCCCGCCCTTCTCGCCCTTGTTTTTGTCTTGCTCTAGGATTTGATGATAACCCGCCTTCCTGCACTGGCCTTTCTGACTTGCGCCCTGCTGATGCCTTATCAGGCTTCGGCAGAACCGCATCGTCATGCCAGTTTGATGGGACCGATGGGCCTAACACTCATGCCCACCGCCCGCATGGATGAGACCGGCACGATGAATGTGACGGTGGGCGCACTGGACCCCTATTTGCACGGCACATTCGGGGTACAGATCGCCAAGCCGCTTTATATCGGTTTGCGCCAGACATCCGAAGTTTCCAGCATCATGGAATCAAAGGACCGTCTATATCCGGGTATTGATGTAAAACTGCGCCTTGTCGAAGAAGGTCCCTATCATCCCGAAATCACGATGGGCTTGCAAAATGCGTGGGGCCATAAACGACTGGCGGGTGAATATCTGGTCGCTTCCAAACGTTTTGCGAATTGGGATGTCAGCGCCGGTATGGGTTGGGGCCGTATGGGCAGCGCGCACCAGATCGGCAACCCGCTCGGTGTTTTTGGCAAACATTTCAAGGAAGATCGTGACATTGACGGGCAGAACCCGAACGCACCGCATGACTGGTTCACAGGCAGTGATGTCGGATTATTTGCAGGGGTTGAATATACAGTGCCATGGGTCGAGGGATTGTCTGCCTCGGCAGAATGGGGGGCCGACCGCTACCTGCCGGAAACAGCATCGTTTGATTACAATAAACCTGCGCCATGGGCCTTGGGCCTTCATTACAGCCCACTCTCATGGCTGAACATGACAGCGGCTTGGGTCGGGGGCGAGAAAATTCTCGCGGCTCTGACATTCAAAAACAATATTAAAAGCTGGCCGCACGCTCTTTTCAAAAAGGATAAGGAACAAAAACCTGTCCAAGCGCCGGATGCAGGCAATGCAACAAAGTGGTTATCCGTCCCCGCCCGCCTGAATACGCCGCAAGCCATCGGCTATAGCTTGGAGACAGAAGAAGAAACTCCTGCTGAACAAGGCGTATATGACATCAGACCTACCACCCATGGCTTGCAAGGACCACTGATCCGTATGAACCGCCGGACAGCAGACCACACCTTCAAGGATCATAACGGCAGCCCGCAGGAAATATGGCATGATACGATCTTTAACCCTGATGAAGCTGTGGAAGGACAAAAACCTCTTTTAGCCGATTATGAAGCAGGTCTGATCCTTGACCAGCAAATCAGTCTTGCCGAGGAAGATCAGGGGTTAATCTACCGCACCAGTGGGCTTGGTTATATCAAGGGCTATAGCGCTTATGGCTTGATGGGTGGCATGGGTTTACGCCTTAATATGTCGGACAATCTTGATAGCCTCGATCAATATCGCGTGCGCCCGGATCATCCGGTGCGTGCGGATATTGCTGATTACACCAATAATATCATCACGCTTGATCATGCCTATATTGGTATGGCCCGCAGCTTATCGCCGTCATGGCACATGGCGGCGGCTGCCGGTTATCTTGAAGAAATGTATGGCGGCATCGGCGGTGATATTCTCTATCGCCCCTTTTCATCGCGCTGGGCTTTAGGCATCGAGGGCTGGTATGTCCGCAAGCGCGCGGCTGGACATTACATGAACACTTCTTTCAAGGATGATCCCCGTTTTACAGGCCATATAAAAGCGTATTACGAATTTGAAGATCAGGACATGACCGCCGAGGCCCGCATGGGTCGCTATCTGGATGGTGATGTCGGCGCCACAGTGGCCCTGACACAACGCTTCGCACAAGGATTGGCCTTACGCGGCTTTACCACCGTGACCAATGAAAGCGATGATGATATTTTTGGCGGCAAGACCAATTTATATGGCGGTCTGGCCCTTACCCTGCCGCTTGGTGATGTCCCCTATATCCCGCAGAACACATCGACCCGCATCAAGGTTGCCCCGTTTGGCCGCGAGAAAGGCCAAACACTCGAAAATCCGATTGATATCTATGCTATGAGCGAGCCTTTATCCTATCGTCATATTGCGCATTACTGGCAGGATATAGTGCCACTGCCCCCTGAAGAGCCAGAGGCATCAAAAACTGAATCCCCAAAAGAAAACGGGACACCTTAAGCAGGACATCCCGTTTTTTATCCATAAAGATTTAAAATTTCTTAGGCTTGCGCTACAGATTTTTTGTCACGGAAGATCGCTTCTGCCAGCTCATCGGCAGCTTGCGCCGTCGTGATAGAACGTGATTCCGCAATGTTAAAAATCTTGGCCAGTGTCGGACCAATCTTTTCGACATGGCTCATCATATTCGGGCGGGTCAGATCGTGACTGAAGGGATTACGGCCTGTCCGCTCGGCATATTCATAGCAAACAGCAATCACGCCACCGGCATTGATCACGTAATCAGGAGCATACAATATCCCTTTATCGGCAAGCATTTTTCCATGCACAGGTTTGGCCAACTGGTTATTGGCAGCACCCGCCACAATGTCGACTTTCAAACGGGGGACCGTATTGTCGTTAATTTGTGCGCCCAAAGCACAGGGGGCAAAAATTTGCGCATCGACATCGAAAATCTCCTCGGGCTTCACAACAGTGATACCGGGCATTTCCTGTTGCGCGCGCGCCAGTGACTCATCACGCACATCTGTGACGGTCAGGATGGCGCCTTCTTCAAACAGATACTGGCATAATGCATAACCAACGGCACCTAAACCCTGTACAGCAACCCTCAGACCCTTTAAGTCTTCGCTGCCATAGCGGCGCATGGCACAGGCCTTGATCCCTTTGTAAACACCATAAGCCGTTACAGGGGAAGGATCACCACCCACAGCACCCGCTTCCGAGGGCAAGCCCACAACATAGCTGGTCTCTTTGGAAATGGTGATCATATCGTGTTCATTGGTACCGCTGTCTTCGGCCGTGATGTAGCGGCCATCAAGATTTTCAACACCGCGACCCAGCGCCGCCATTAAAGCATCTGTTTTCAAGGTGCGGGGATCACCCATGATCACGGTTTTGCCACCACCAAGAGGCAGGCCCGCAAGCGCGTTTTTGTATGTCATGCCACGGGAAAGGCGCAGAACATCGCGAATGGCATCATTTTCACTATCATACGCAAACATACGGCTGCCGCCCAGTGCCGGCCCCAGATTGCCGTTATGAATCCCGATAAAGGCCAACAAACCTGTTTGCGGGTCCTGAATACGACGGATGGTTTCATGACCATCATAATCGGGAAATGTGGAAAGTGTGGAAACGTCCAGATCTATGATATCCATGATCGTGCCTGCCTTATGTCTAGAAAACGCTTTTCTGATCTCTCGCCGATCAATGTTTGCGGCTTAATTTTTTGCGCGCCGCAGCACAATAAGGGCTAATTTCTCATTACAGTATAACGACTTAAACCTTTCTTCCGAAAGTTTCACGAGCCTGTTTTTGAAATTTGAAAGAACACTGCCTGAATCTGTGCTTTTTTAAAAGAAATTTTCTTTCCCGATGCCCTTCACACTGATTTCCTAAAAACCACGCGCAGAAAAAAAACCGCCTTGCGGCGGTTTAAGGGAACAGATACCAGATCGGTCAAAGGTAAACTCTAAAAAAACACTAGCAAAACACTAACCCAAACCCCTAAAAATTTTGTCCTGTAAGACTTGTCAAAGTCCTTGGTTTCCGACATCGCACAGGCCTGCCCCCAGGCCTTTTGATCGTGCGTGTCTTGGTCCCTCTTAGCCTCGTTGTTGTCGTTCCTCTGTCTCACACGTGCCGTTTAAAACGGCGGTCCTACTCAACAACGTCTCTATAATTCAAATATATCTAAAATTTTATGTAAATACAAATGTTTTCTGTATTTTTTATCTATCTATTTGATTTAAAATAGATACTATCCTTTCCATATCCTCCGGCAACGGTCGCTCGAACGCCATTTCCTCATCCGTCAGGGGGTGAATAAAGGCTATTTCCGCCGCATGGAGGGCCTGACGCGGGAAATTGATGATTTCTTCAGCCAGATCACCCTCCAGCCCTGCTTTTTTGAGACGCGATACCTGACCATTACGGGCAAGACCATAAAGCGGATCACCGATCAAAGGATGCCCCAAATGCGTCATATGGACGCGCACCTGATGGGTACGCCCCGATTCAAGGTCACATTCAACCATAGCCACAGGACCCCAGTCTTCAACCACCATATAATGCGTGCGGGCTTCACGGCCATTACGATGAATGATCGCCATCTTTTGACGATGTGTGGGATGACGGCCAATCGGTGCATCGACAATTCCCTTGATGGGAATAGGCACACCCCAGACCAGAGCTTTATAGCGGCGATGCAAGGAACGGTCGGAAAGTTGGGCCGAAAGAGCCTGATGCGCTTTGTCGGTTTTGGCAACCAGCATCAAACCACTGGTATCCTTATCAAGACGGTGAACAATCCCTGGCCGCTTGACGCCACCGATGCCGGACAGGCTGTCACCGCAATGATGCAGTAGCGCATTCACCAAGGTACCATCTTCATGTCCTGCCCCGGAATGAACCACCAATCCGACGGGCTTGTTAATGACAATCAGGGCTTCATCTTCATAAACGATATCAAGAGGAATATTTTCTGGCAGCGGCGTATCATCACGCGGGGCAGGAATGCCAATCGTAATATTGTCACCAGCCTTCAATTTATGTGCCGGACTATCGCACACGACATTGTTGATCAGCACTTGCGATTCAAGAACAAGTGCCTTGATACGTGTGCGCGAAAGCTCGCCTGCCTCTGCTGCCAGAAATTTATCAAGACGCTCGCCGGCATGCTCTGCCTCGACGGTCAGATGAAGTATTGAAGTTCCCGTATCCATGTGACCTACCGTCTGGGCTTTCTGATACAGGGATCATCGTAGGAATCAGGGCTAGGCGTAATCATCACCCAGCCTTCCGGAAAGGGCATTTCGATCTCTGGTACTGTCCCTTCAGGCAAAGGCTTTTCCGGACCAAACATTTCTTCGGTGATTTTGGGCTGCATCAGGATATTCGATGTCACCACCATTTCGTAACGGGAACTCATCTCTGAATCAACCGCTTGTGCCCTTAAGCCATTCACATAGGATTGATCATCCAGCATCACGCCACGGGGCGATAAGGAGAAAATGCGAACATGATCCTGCTTCAAGGGATCGACGGACCCTTCGGCCTTGGCATTCACCACAACCTGTATACGTCCATCAGGTAGCGTGTTGACCGCTTGACCATCAAAGGAATAATCGGTGCGGCGATAATAACGCTGCCATACGGGCTCACCAAAATGATCAATTTCCATGATCCACGCCGCATAAGGATGGCCATCTATAGGTTCGGCTGCACCCGCCACAGCGTAATAGGATGAGCCATCGGGATTTTTGTGGGAAGACGGCGCCCCCGCATTCAGAACCGAATATTTGCCGCGCGGGTATGTTCGTTGCCACAAAATAGTGCCATCGGCTGCGAGCTTCAAAACCCAGCCTGCCATCCGGCCATCATCCATGATGATCTTGCCCGATGCCAGATAGCCCTTATCTTCTGTTGCGGATAAACCCGCCAGCATATTATTGACACCCGGACGATAGGCCCGCTTCCAGATTTGAGCACCATCAGCCGTGTAGCGTGCCAAAACGCCAAATTGATCCTTGCGATCACTACGATTGACAGCATGGATCACAACCACAAAACCGTTGCCATCAACGGCAGGCACAATCATTTCGGCTTCATAATCGTAAGACGCATCCTGAATGGTCAGGTCACGTTTATAAACCCCTTTACGGTCATACCATGCGACCCGTACATGCCTGTCAGCCTTTTTGCCCACCTTCATATTTGATATGCCGATGAAACGTTCCCCCAGTTTGATCAGACCCGCTGGGTATTCATTATTTTTGACCGGATAGAAAGCCTCGGTAAAAACGCGCCCCCGTCTGTTCAGTTCCACCAGTCCCATTTCTTCGGCAGGTTTTACTTTTTCCTTTGCCTGCCCTTTGGGAGCATCCGTCTCCACCTTCTTCTCCTCAGGCTTCCTGTCATCCATGCGCAGTGCCTGTGACATGATAGTGCCTTCAGCCAGCAAGACACTGCCGCCGAATTGCACGGCCTGCCCCTTCATGCCGTAGTCGGCATCCCATACGGTGGGGAAACCATAGGTCGGTGCGCGGATCACCGTAATGACCTCGCGCAGCGTGTCGCACATTTGTGCGTGCGCATCTGTGCCGCCTGCTGTGACCAGAGGGGTCAGCAAGGATGTCAGGGTAAAGCAGAAAAGAAGCGGGCGTTTGATTGTCATATATTATACTGTACGATAGGGGCGGTTCATCGGGCCTTGACCACCAAGTTTAAAAGCGATACCGCTCTGTGTCTATGAAGATCCTGATTATCAGTGATGCTTGGCATCCCCAGATCAACGGCGTTGTCCGGACCTACGAACATCTTGAGACCGTTTTGGTGCAGCAGGGCCATACGGTCAAAGTGATCGGTCCGCACGACTTTCGCTGGCGCATGCCTATGCCGGGCTATCGCGAGATCGAACTGGCGCTCTTCCCCTATCAAAGACTTGCCCGCCTGATTGAAGATTTTGCGCCTGATAGTATACATATTGCCACAGAGGGCCCCTTGGGCATGGCAGCACAAAAATGGTGTCTGCGCTATGACCGCCGGTTCAGCACCGCCTTCCATACCATGTTCCCCGATTATTTCGCCAAGCGCGTGGCAAAATTCTGTAAACCGCTTTATGGGGCCGCACGTAACTTTGGCACCCATCTGGTCAGAAAATTTCATAATCAATCGGCTCTGGTCATTACAACGACCCCTTCGATCAACGAGATTCTAAGGGACTGGGAAATCACAGCCCCGCTGGTGGCGATCCCGCGCGGTGTACCGGTTGATCTTTTTACCCCCGAAGGTCCCCGCGCACTCGGACCTATGGAAAAACCGACAGCCCTGTTTGTCGGGCGCGTTGCCATCGAAAAAAACATCGAAGCCTTCCTTGATATGCCATGGGAGGGTCTAAAAATCGTAGTCGGCGATGGCCCCTCTCTTACCTTTTTGAGTAACAAATATCCCGATGTGATGTTCGTTGGCCGCAAGGTCGGGCAGGAGCTTGCAAAATGGTACCGCAGCGCCGATATTTTTGCCTTTCCATCGCGAACCGATACGTTTGGTATTGTTTTAATTGAGGCGCTTTCCTGCGGGATTCCGGTTGCGGCCTACCCTGTACCCGGCCCGCGGGACATCATCACCTCCCCCCTTCTGGGAACCCTTGATGAAGATTTAAGCCTTGCTGCACAAAAAGCGCTGCAAGCTACTGGAAATAAAGATAAAAAACATGAAATTATGAGGCAAAACTATACCTGGGAAGCTTTCACCAAACATTTCCTTGAGGCCCTGCACACACATCAGTGCTGAACCCACTGAAAACAAAAGAAAATCGAATAAAAATATGGATTTTTGCCTTGAGGAGGATTAAAACCGCTAAAACAGGCAAAGCTTGTTAAAGAAAAGGATGTAGCATGGCCCAAATCGTAGTGGCTGAAGACGATGACTCAATGAGACACTTCCTGACCCATGCCCTTGAAAAGGCCGGTCACGAGGTCGAGGCTTGCGCCGATGGTATCGCCGCCTTGCGTGCACTGGAGGCCCGCACCGAAACCGACCTGCTTCTGGCTGATATTGTTATGCCCGGCATGGACGGGATCGAACTCGCACGTAAGGCTCAGGAAGCCCTTCCCCATTTGAAAGTTATGTTTATTACCGGCTTTGCCGCTGTCGCCATGGCCGAAGCTGACGATAATGCCCCGCCACCGGAAATCCTCTCCAAACCCTTTCACCTGAAAGATCTGGTGAACCGTGTGGAGCAGCTTTTGGCGGCATGACCATCATTCCGAAGCCCCAAAGCCCGCCTTTTTAAGGAAAGGGCTTGAAATAAACAGCAGAATCTGGTTTTTATGGGGACCTTCAACGGGACGCGCGGTTAGCTCAGTGGTAGAGCACAGTGTTGACATCGCTGGGGTCGCAAGTTCAATCCTTGCACCGCGCACCATTCCTCCCGATTTTTCAACTTCCCCCGAGCCGCAAGCCCTTATTTCTGCCAAAAAGTCCATGTACATTACAAGGATGTACGGGGTATAATATACCTTGTAATTATCTGACCTTCCTTTTTTGACAGGCCTGTCATGACATCCAGATTTCTTTGCTCGACCCGCTGCGCGGTTTTTGCCCTTGCCCTCACATTTTCAGGCGCTTTTGCTCTGTCCACGGCGGCTCTTGCCAACGACCATAATGGTCACACAGGCATGATGCCGGCTATGAGCACCAATACGGATGCCGATGCCAAGGAATATACCGTCAGCGATACAGAATCCACGCACCCGATCCTGCGCCTGACACCCGATAAATCGGAGATTGTTAAGCTAAATGATGATGCCGCGAGCCTGATCATTGGCAATCCGGCCCACCTCAATATTCTGATGGATAATCCCCGCACTCTCATCATGGTTCCGCGGACACCTGGCGCTACGCACTTCACCGTCCTGAACAGTGTTGGCAGAATTGTTATGCAACGTCACGTGATCATTGCCAGCCCCAAAGAGGATTACATCAGGGTCCGCCGCAGCTGTATTAATGGTGGCAACGGCTGTCAGGATACACGCGTCTACTACTGTCCCGATATGTGCCATGAAGTCCAAATTGGCGCTGGTCAAGGCAGCAACAGTCAAAGGGCAGCTGTAACATCTGCCCAAGGAGCAGATACCAACTCTGCGGGTACACCTGCCGCTGAAGAAACCGCCGTGACAGTTGAAGACGAGGAACCTCTGACAAATGAGTCCGAAGCCGACATCCAGTACGACGATGACGACTCTGGCTCTTCGGACGATTCCTCCGCTGAATAATCAATATAGACCACTTTTTTTTGTTTTTGGATAAGAACACCATGAAGAATGCACGCCTGCTAGTCTCTACCCTGATGATGAGTTCTGCCCTGATGCTGGCTGCCTGTCAGACCACAGGTACTACAGGAAATGGCGCTCAGGATCCTGTCAACGCGGCTTTAGAACGTGCCGCCAGCGAAGAGCCTACAGACGGTGGTGTTGAATCACTGGCCAGCATCGAACGTCTGTACAAAAAGGACAATCTAAACCCCAATCTTGCTGTGCGTTACTCGCGCGCCTTACGCGAAAATGGCCGCATGACACGCGCCGCGATGGTGCTGAATCCGCTGATGGAAGCCCCCAAAACCAAAACGGCCGCCGTTATCACGGAATATGCCGCCGTTCAGGCTTCGATGGGTAATTACGAGGTTGCCGAGAAGAATGCACGGGCTGCCGTTCTGAAAGATCCTAATTCAGCACAAGCCTATCATGTGCTGGGCATTTCTTTGGATGCACAAGGCTTTCACAAACAAGCAGAAGTTGCTTTTCGCAAAGCTCTTGATAGCTGGTCAGGTGATCCCTCACCCGTTCTCAATAATCTGGGCCTGAACCTCGCCGCCCAAGGTTTCCTTGATGAGGCGATTAGCACATTGCGCCGTGCGGCAAGCCTCTCGCCTAATAAGCAGGAAATCGAAAGAAACCTGAGAATTGTGCAAGCGCTGCAGGTTCAGCCGGGAACAGCCGCCCCCTCATCCCGCGACTCCCGGCCTGCGGCTACAACGGCGCCAGCACCCATCAAACCAGCTATAGAGCCCAAGAAAGAAACTCCGGCCACACAGCCCGCCAAGAAACCTGAAGCAAAAGCCGATACTACGGACAAGAAGGCCAGTAATCCCGACACAGAAAAATCAGGGGGGATTGTCGTTGAGGATCTGAGCGCGAATGACAAGCCTCAGGCCACAACAAAAAAGCCGGGTAAGCCCCATACCAATGATTGATGGTTTTTATAAAGCCTCATCACAAAACCCGCCTGTTTCAGCGCGGGTTTTTTTATTAGCCGCCTGTGGCCGCTGTCGCCTTGATAATGGTCGGCACGAGGATAATCACAAACAGCACAGGCAGGAAGAAAGCAATCATCGGCACGGTCAATTTTGGCGGCAAGGAAGCGGCCTTTTGCTCGGCGAGCGCCATACGCTGCTCTCTCAGATCGCTTGAAATCACGCGCATGGCCTGAGAGACAGAAGTGCCATATTGTTCAGCCTGAATAAGGGCCGTGGCAAAGTTACGGGCAGCGCCACTGCCCACACGGCGGGCAAAATCCTGCAAAGCGGCACGCCTGTCATTCAGCATGGCCATCTCGGCACTCAATATACCCAACTCTTCTGCCAGAATAGGCGAATGCTCGGAAATTTCTTCGGCAATACGCTGCACGGTCTGTTCAAGCCCAATACCGCCTTGCACACAAATCAGCATCAAATCCAGAGCATCAGAGAAAGCCAGATTAATTTCCTGTGCACGTTTGACTATCATGTTTTTTAGCAATAAGCGCGGCAGGAAGTATCCCGCCATCACCGAGCCCAAAAGGATAAAGAGGGTCATGCCTTTTCCCGGCGGCTCTTTGGCTGCCGAAATAAACAGCATGGCAATCCCCATCCCCACGAAAGGAAGGAGAATACGGGCAATCATATATTTCATCGGTGCGGTTGGAGAACGAATACCCGCCATCAGCATCTGATCACGAACTTTTTCACCCAATTCCCCCATCAGCTTTTCAACTTTGAAGGTGGCTGCTACCGACTGCTTCGCCGTCAGGGTTTTTTCACCCTTATTGGCAACCTCTGCTCTGGTTTGGGCAAATAAGTCCTTTCGGCGTCGCTCGATCACCGATTGAAAATGTTCTTTTTTCTCGTTTCTGTTGAGAAGTGGCAAAGCAAAAGCAATGAAAGAGATCATCGCCGTGATAGCACTCACGAAGATCACCAGTGTTTCATTGCTAATACCTGCAGACTCGAACATTCTTCCTCAAAAAATTAGATTTTAAAGTTGATCATGGCCTTCATGATCAAAATACCGATCATCATCCAGACCGCACTGGCACCCAGCCAGAATTTACCCGTCGATGTTGTAAATAAAAGCATCGCATATTCACGGTTCAGGAAATACATCCCGATTCCGACAAGAAAAGGCAGAGCCCCAATAATCATGGCAGAAGCTTTGGCTTCGGATGAAAGAGCCTGAATTTTTCTTTTGAGCTTGAATCGTGCGCGGATCACATTTGCAAGGTTGGTCAGTACTTCCGAAAGACTGGCCCCTGTTTGTTGCTGGATCGCCATACCGGTTGCAAACATTTGCATTTCGGTGATAGGCATCCGGCGTGCGCACTGCAGGGCTGCTTCGGGCAGCGACATCCCCACACGCTGCGCTTCATACATCAACAGCATCTCTTCGCCCATCGGACCTTCAAATTCTTTACCAGCCATATGAATAGCCTCTGTCACCGGCATACCGGCCTTCAGAAGGCGGACCATCGCCTCTAGAGCATCGGCGAAGCTTTCAAGAAATTTTTTCTGGCGCCTCCTGATTTTCCATCGCAAAACATATCTTGGCACACCCAATAATCCTGTGATTGCAATGAGCGGCACAGCCACGGGCGGCAATTTCATCAAAATTGCCAACCCCAGACAAATCAGCATAGAAACAACAGAGGCCAACCAGAATTGCAATATGGATATGCTCATCCCGGCCTGTTTAATTTTCATGTCGAGCGTGACTTTCTTTTCAACGTCATCGCCTTGCTTCAGTTTTTTGGCGATTTCTGCCCGCCGTTTGTTCTGGCCGTCCTTCTCGTTATCCTTTTTATTCTCTGTTATGGATTGGCCACGGATAATAGAAAGGGCTCTTTTATTCTTGGCTTTCTCCATAGCGTTCATGGCAAACAGGCCGATACCGACCGCCAGAATGAATGCTATCAGGAAAATAAGAATAAAGATTATGTTCATGTATCAAAGGCCTCGGCCATGGCATCAAGGACAAGCTGTTCCACGCCATATTGGCGGGCCTTGTCCCAGAATTTAGGGCGCAAGCCGGTTGATTTTTGCGTACAGATCAATTTACCCTTGGCATCTTCACCTTGCATATCAAGAACAAATAGATCCTGCATGGTCACAACATCACCTTCCATACCGGTGATTTCGGTTACGTGTGTTACCTTACGCGAACCATCACGAAGACGCTGCACCTGAATAATCACGTTTACCGCGCTGGCAATCTGTTCGCGTACAGCCGCTGATGGCAAATTCAGACCACCCATCGCAATCATGTTTTCCATACGCGATAAAGCTTCACGCGGGTTGTTGGCGTGGACAGTGCCCATCGAGCCATCGTGACCTGTGTTCATAGCCTGCAGCAAGTCGAAAGCTTCAGGACCACGGACCTCACCCACAATAATACGTTCCGGACGCATACGCAGACAGTTTTTAACCAGATCACGCATGGTGACTTCCCCAGCCCCTTCAAGGTTGGGGGGGCGCGTTTCCAGACGCACAACGTGCGGCTGTTGCAATTGAAGTTCGCAAGCATCTTCACAGGTAATAATACGTTCGCCCGACTCGATATAACGTGTCAGACAGTTCAACATTGTCGTTTTACCGGAGCCTGTACCACCGGACACCAGAACGTTCACACGGCAACGGCCAATCGCCATAATCAACTTTGCGCAGCTCGGCGTCATGGCGTTATATTCCATGAGTTTTTCGAGCGTCAGCTTATCCTTTTTAAACTTACGAATGGTCATACACGCCCCATCCACGGCCAAAGGCGGGATAATGACGTTCACACGGCTGCCATCAGGAAGACGCGCATCACATATAGGAGATGATTCATCTACACGGCGGCCAATAGCGCCCACGATACGCTGACAGATTGTTGTCAGATGCTGGTTATCGCGGAATTTTATATTGGTGCGTTCAATTCTACCCGCCACCTCGATATAGGTAATATCGGGGCCATTAATCATGATATCGGCAATATCATCACGCTCAAGCAAGGTTTCGAGCGGACCATAGCCCAGCATATCATCAGCACATTCCTTGCAAATCTGGTCAAGCTCGGAAGGCGTGACATCAAGATTACGGAAGCGGGCAATTTCCTGTACAGCAGAAGAAACCTCTTCTCTCGCTGCCTTCGAGTCCATGCGCGCCAGTGATTTCAGATCAATACTATCACGCAGGTCAGTCCAGATACGGTTACGCGCACGCTGCAGACGCAAGGAAGTCATGCTGTCGCCTGCTTTTTGATCCACACTTTCATCATGACCAGTTGCCAACAAATCAATATCGGCGGGCTTACGCTGCTCGGGTACTATTTCAGCAGGTTTGGCAGGAGCACTTTCGGCTGACAAGGCCATCAACTGGGCCATTTGTTCGCTGCTAATACTGCCGGCAGCGTTTTCGTCCTGATTATTTTGCTGAATAGGGGCCTGTGGCTTGGGCGCTTGCGGCTTGGCGACTGCTACAGGCTGTTCTTTAGGCGCTTGAGGCTTGGGCGCGGCAGCAGGGGCCGCCGGCTTTTGCGGAGGTGTCGTCGCTGCTCCAGGTCCTGTTGTCTTCTTTCCAAACATACCACGTCCCTGCTTATCCTTTGGCCTTCAACTTCGTCAGAAGACCGCCCAGACCGGCTTTCTTATCCTCGTCACCTTTAGAAATTTCTGTAGTGCCACCGCCAAGAACATCACGCAAAATCTTAAGCAAGCGTTCAGCAATTTGCTGCCCTTCCTTATCCTTATGAATTTTCTTGCCTTGTGTTTCCACACTGACAAATAAATCAGGATCGAAGGAAATCATCGCCGAAACGCGACGATCGAGGCCTTGTTCAATTTGTGATTTCGAGACTTCATTCTTGGGCGCAAAGCCATGCATATTGACCAGAATTTCCGCAGCTTTGTTTGAACCGCCACGCAGATCTTTAAGCTCCTGCATCAATGTTCTGGTTGCACGAACCGATGACAAAGTGGGCGTTGTTACCATCATAATTTTATTGGCTTTGCGCAGAACAACACGCTGCAGCGCTGCAGCTGATTGTGATAGATCCACAATAACCACGGGATATATCGCCATAATATAATCAATCAGCGCTTCATAGCTTTCGGGTGAAACATTGTCCTCGAGCATCACGTCACCGCCGCTGCTCAATACAAATAATTTATCACCTGCTTCATGAATCATGCGTGTCAGGCTATCTTCATTGCGCTCTACCGCTGCTTTGGACGCCTCGGCCAATGTTGTAGCCGGTTCAAATTCCATACCTACACTTAAGGTCGACCATCCGCCCGATGCATCGAGCAGGAATGTTTTTTGCCCCATCAGTTCCGATGTGGCCCATGCCATGGTTTGGGCCAGCATGCTGACACCCACACCACCCTTACCGCCCATCAAGGCAATCAAGCGGCTATCACTGGAGCCAATCTGGCGCAGCAAGGTTGTCGCCACATCATTCCCCAACGCCTCTGTCTGGATAGGCTTCACCAAATAATCACTGACGCCCATACCGACAAGGCGGCGATAAAGATTAACGTCATTGACCGGACCAATAATGATCGCGGAAGTGCCTTCACCACAAACACCGCCCAAAGCTTCGATCGCATCGCTGAAACTATCGGCGATTTCTTCAGTCTGGATAATAACAAGATCGGGAGAGGCATACTGGCCATAAGTTTCAGTTGCCGTGACCACATCCCCTTCAACGACATCGAGGGTTACACGGGCAAAACGCCAATCATCCTTCAGAGCTTCATAAGCCGCACGCGTAGAGGCATCCCGTGTAAAGAGCGTCACACGGGCCGTAGGCAATAACACAGACGTATCGGACCTGTCTTCGTCACTCATGGTCAATCCGGGCAAAAAGAATTATGAATACTCACTAAAAACGCAAATCAGTCTTCTTCATCATTGCGCCAAAACGTTACTAATACCTTACGATTCCTTAAAAAACGCCCTGATTTCCAGCCTTTTCCGCGCAATTAATCACTTACGGAATAGCCCCCCAGATCACCATAGCCTTCACCGGAGCGATAAGGCTCGACCATCTCGGCCGCACGGCGGCCATCGCCGTCCTGATGACCATAGGTACGCCCCTCCAGATCGCCCGGGCGGGTCACCTGACGGGCCACCAGACTGTCAACCGAACAGCCCAGTTTGTAATCCATATCGATTTCCGTATCATGCCCCTCATAACCGGGCATCATGGCGCAATCCTGCGGTGGTAAAGCCGAAAGACTGGTATAACCGATCATCATTTCCGATGCATCACCACTATTTTCAACTGGCAAAACACTGCTTTTCAACTGTGTTACCCCACGCTTTTGCAAACCCTGGGCGATACGATGTAACTGGTCAGAGGCTTTCATGGCTGTATTCTTGCGGGAACGCGGATCGTAAGAGACGATAATCTCGGCCTCGCCTTCGCCATAGCGACCAAAATGATCGGCCAGACGATCCAGAACGACATCATTCACATCAGCCGTCACAAAGCGTTCGGAGAAATTCTGTCTTTCGATCTGGATTTTTTCGGTGGTCATCACTGTAGGGGTATCAATCTTGGTACATCCCGCAATCCCCGCTACGGCAACCGACATGAGTGCCACAAATCGTATCCAGCCGAGTAATGATTTTGTATGGTCCATCACTTTTTCCTTACGGTATCAGGTAGCCGAATGATTCCTGTTTTTTCAACAGGTCTTCGGGCACTTTTCCGCGCGCTGAATATGTACGGCGAATATTATTGGCGAAAGCTTCAGAAAGAGCGCTCTTTTCAGGAGCAGGCAATGTCTTGACCTCATCCTTTTTGGCAAAAGGACTGATCATGAAGGGGGTCACCATAACAACCAATTCTGTTTCTTCCCGATCAAAACTGCGCGATTTGATCAAATCACCAATCACAGGCGTATCCTTGATACCGGGCAAACCACTGAGCGTCTTTACAGATTGTGATTGAATAATACCGGCAATCATCAGGCTTTCACCGCTACCCATCTCAACCGTTGTCGTTGCTCTTCTGACATCAATCGCAGGAATGCTGATACCACCGACAGATCCCACACCATTGGCACGATCAAGCGCGGAAACTTCCGTATTGATCTGCAAGCTCATCCGGCTATCCGACAGAACAATTGGACGGAAGTTCAAAGACACACCAAACGGGCGGAAAGTCACAACAATGTTGCCATTTTCATCGATGCTGCTCGGAATCGGAATTTCACCGCCAGCAAGAAAACCAGCCTCCTCACCCGATATGGCAGACAGATTGGGTTCAGCCAGAATGCTGAGCATCCCTTCCTCTTCCAGCAATCTAATAGCAGCCTGCAACGGTGAGAAATTACCATTATCAAATATAAATCCGCCAATCGCACGCGGGGTGTTTGCCAAACCACCCCCAACATCAGCGTTCAAGAATCCTTCAGTATTGCCACCCAGATAATCAGCTTCAAGATCAGTGCCAATCTCACGCAAAGACGTACGCGACATCTCCATAATACGGACCTTCAGCATAACCTGCTGGCCACCAACAACACTCATCAGGTTGGCAACGTTCTGACCGTCACCAACTATACGGGCAGCGAGATCCTGAATTTTATTCGAGGTATCGGGGGTCGAGACACGTCCTGTCAGCACGACCTGATTATTGACCGTCTTGGCGCGCACATCGCCTTCGCTCGGGAAAAGGGCACGAATATTGTTCTGCAATGTAATTTCATCGATACGAACATGGATGTTCATGCGTTTCAGAACATTACCTTCGGCATCGAGAGCGATAATATTGGTGTCACCAATCGCAGCCCCCACCATATAAAGCTGGTTCGATTGCAAAGCCTGCACATCAACGATACTGGGGTTGGCAACCATAACATCAGCCACAGGACCATCAACCTTGACGATCTCGGCCTTCCCCATCGTCAGGACCAATGTCGGGTCCTGATGTTCGGCCACAGCAGAGAGCGTAACCAGATCGGATTTACCGGCCTGACTTTGCCAAGCCCCCATAACGCACAGCAGGCCACACAGCAACACAGCTATGGAGCGCATAAATATCCGGCGATACACTCGGGATAAGTTTGTGGACAAACCCGTCATTTTCAATTCACTCAGATTGTTACAGATATATCCAGAACGGATAAATCAGGATGGTTATCTAAATAGTAAGTCATATTTTCTAAAAACGCTATAGCGAAGGTGATTTTCCTTATTATGGATTCACTCTCACCTCGTTCATTGAATTGCCGCTATAAATTCTGACGCTGCGATCACCCGTGCCGCGACTGCCGCCACGCTCGGCATTGATTGCCTCGATGACCTCTTCATACATCATGGTCAGGCGAGAATCTGTAGCCGCCGGCAATCTTTTTTCCGTAACCTTATCATCACCCAAACCGCGCAGAACCAGTTCCAGCGAGCCCAGCGTTCCCGCCAGCGCCAAAATTTGTGCCCCTTCGGGGTCTACTTCCATGGTGTAAACCTTACCAGGCTTAACCTTCTCCTCGTTACGCGTCACGGCGCGGTCAACCGCAATCACCTTGACGTTTTGCATGATGGTCTCGGAAGCACGGGTGCGGATAATATCCTGAATAATCGCTTGGGTTGACGTATCATGAACACCGCCCGGGATAGAAATGCGCGGACGATAAGTCAGAATGATATCAACATAATCACCCGGGGATATAAAACCACCGGCAGCACTGGCAGCATTGCCTGTAATCGCCACAGCACGCATACCGGGCTTTAATGTAGCCGAGAGGAAATTCACACTCTTGTCGACCAGAACGCTTTTGGTTACAGGCTCACCCGCGACCAATGCGCGCTTGACCTTGCCCTTGGCAATATCGGTGATTTTTTTATCACCCTGCTTGACCATCAAGCCTTCGAATTTGCCCGAAGCCGGCCAATCCTGCCACTTCACATTCTTTTCGGTGAGGGTCGCCCCCGCCTTGATCGGCGTAGCCGCCACAACAATCTGTATGCGCGGCTCTTCTTTTACCGGCTGCTTTTTCTTGTCGGTCTTTAAGGTAGCCTGCACCAGCATGGCCACCAGAACAGCCACGAGAAAACCACCCGCCATAACGATCAAAACATTCCGGTTCATGATCAGCCCTTTCTAAACAATCCTTTTTAAAGGATACCCTATTTTCATTTTTATCAAAGCCCTATCCTGCCTGATTGAGAAAGGCCGTCAGGGCATCAAGAGAAATAAAACGTTTATCAATAAACATAAATAATGCGCCGGCAACGATGGGGATTCCATAAGGTACGACTGCCTGCCCCCCTTGGAGGCGCGCAATCCAGCTACCTTCCTTGACCGTCTTAAAGGGTTTGGCACGGCGCAAGACAATCGCCACAATAGAAAGAACCAGCCCTACACAAGCCATCACAAACAAATAGGCCAGCACATAACGTGCCCCCATCCAGAAAGCATAAGCCGTCATTAATTTTGAATCGCCACCCCCCAGAAGCTTGGCCATCGTCATGCAAAACGTGACAATAAAGACCAACACACCTGCCGCCATATGGGATGACAGTTTTTGGAAAGGAATTGAGTTATCACCCAGTTCACAGGCCATATACGCAAAAATAAAGGCCAACAAGACACCCGCCGGGTACATATTCGGGATAATCATCCCACGAATATCAGACAATGCCGACATCAGCCCCAGACCGGCTGCGACAAGCAATGCGCACAAAAATACAATCAGGAAGATCATGAATAATCAAAAGTCTGGGGAAATGGGGCCGTTAAGCCAAGATGAAAGAAAAACACAGTTACGCGGTACTAAAGAGAAAACAAAAGCCGCCCGATATTCATAACATCAGGCGGCTTTTGCCAAAATCACATCAGATTACGATGTAGCAGAAGCAACACGGCCAGCAGCATCGCTCAGGGCGGATGAAATCGAACCGAACATTGCAGACAGGCTATCACCGGCAAGGAACACAGCCGCCATAATCGCCAGGGAAATACCACCAGCAATCAGGCCGTATTCGATAGCCGTCGCGCCTTCTTCACTTTTCAAATAGGCCTGCACACGTGCAATCAGTTTAATCAGCATTCTCAAATCTCCTTCTAGAAGTTTCCAGCAAGTTTTTTTATTTTCAGGGTTTCCCACATTCCACAGAACATGAAATGCCTAACCTTATGATTCTATCCTATCTGGGAAATTTTTAAAGGGGGGTTAAGAAACCGATTTTCATCAGCAAATAGAAGCATTTATCGTTTCGAAATTGAACCGTATTTGATCTAATTTTGCCATAATACCAGTATCTTTTCCGACACCCCGCCTATCTGCGAATATGCAGGTTAGCCAAAGCCCCACTGATGCGCTCAAAGACACTAATCAGGTTTTCTTGCGTCGGCGCATCGAAATAATGGGCGGAAGACGTTGCACAATTGCGGTAAATATTCTTGGTCGATTCACTGATATCCGATGTCGCATGATCAAAAGTAATCGTATAAATGATGACATCACGCGCTTTCAAAAGATTGCACACTTCCGTCAGACGGCTATTCAGTGTGGCTATCGAGTCTGCCGAGGTCTTATTGGCAGCCCAATAACCGGAATAAACGCTCGAAGGTGACATTTCACCGTCAGTCATCATCACGACAGCCTTATTCCATTCTTCATCACCCCATTCGGACCCTTCCGTAAAGGGGGCTTCCGGTGACAAAATGCGCATGCCCCATGCCATACCAAGGTTCGAATATGTTGACCCCTCGTGCTGCATAGTGGGAATAGCATCCAGCAATTCCTGCTGGTCGCTGGTCAACGGCACAACCATGGCATAAGGGCAACTGGTGGCCGGTGTTGTATGGCCACAGAAGCAATAATCCTGATTGCATTCATAATCATTGCTGCTCGGGCATGAACTACAGCGTGTTGAGCCATAATCGGAACCGGAACAGGTATTATTCCTTGATACAATTTTTCCGTACATATAAATATCCCATGGCCCCGTATATTCATCACGCGTGTCATTGGGATAAGGATCATTCGATGATGTTGCCGGATTCCAGCCATGGGCACGGCATTTGCTACCGCTACCGCTCGAAGCATTATTACATTTAAATTCGTTACTCGTACCCTCTGTATTCGTGGACCATAGCTGTCCACGACTGTTTGTTACATGCTTGGCGGGTGGATCGCTTTCTGTCGGGGGGATATGGTAGTTATTCTCGTGATATTCAACAACGCACCCATACCACGTATTATCACCTCCACGACTAGTGCCATATGTAATCCCTGCCGGTAATTCTACAAACGGATCACCATAGCCGGGCGTACCATCAGGAAACTGGCCCAGACCATAAGGTCCCACCCTGACGGAACTGCTGTATGGTACCAAACCAATACGCAAATCTTCGGGATCCTCAACCTTGCTGAAAAGAATATTCACGAAATTGGTTGTGGCTGTGCGCAAGGACGCCATATTCGATGCCCCCATCGAACCTGTGTTATCAAGCACCAGAACGACCTCAAGACCCTTGATTTCACGGGCAACAGTTGTCGTGCTGGCAACCGTCAGACTTTCGATACCCAATACACGCATAAACGTTGTCGGATATTGGGCAACAGCTGTAACAGTCACTTCGCTCTGTGAGACATCAATCTCAACGGCATCCATATCGAGAAAACCTATACTCTGTGCCGGATAGTTGGCTTCCAAGAAATCGATAACACGCTGTCTTATTTCCTCATCATCTTCTGTCAGCGTTGCCGCCGCCGACAAGGCAGACGCATCAAGAGCACCATGCAAGCGCTGACGCACCAGATAGGATTGGGAGAGGTCCATTGCCATCCCCACCGCGCCAATCAGCACGGGCGCCATTATACCGAAAGCAATAGCAATCGTACCCTCGATCATCAAGGTGCCATACATCGTCAGTTTTGATAGGACTTTCATAATAAAACCGCCTTGCTACCCGTGGCTATTCCCGTTCCACGACGGGACTTTTACGACCACGGGAAAATGTTGCTTCAATCATTGTAATATTCCCCACCAGCCTTGTGGCGAAGGGGGGTTCGTAAGGAAATCTGACATAGGTGACAACCAAACCGTCACCATCAAGAGCTAAAGGCAAAACTCTTTCTGTAATATCCGGAATGGCATCCATGTTATCCGTATTGCGCCAGACAATAACCGGATCAGGTTCTTCATCGGCATCAGCCGAGTCAGGATCATAACGGATACTGATAATATCAAAACCGACAAGATCCGGATCAAAGGGAGCCAAAGCCAAACGCCCTGCTCTTTTAGCTTCAGCCAATTGATCATCCGTCACAATTTCAGTACGGGTCAGCAGATCCGTTACCATCTGGGATGATGAAATGACTTTCTGGTTTGCTAAAATACCATTGCCCAATTCTACAGTCCCTAGCAACAACATGATCATAATCGGGAACACCATGGCAAATTCGACGGCGGCAATCCCCTCGGTCTGGGAACGCCATACATGCCATATCTTTTTTACGCGACTATATAACATCATCATCAAAATCGTATGGTTCTGTCTGGAATACAAAAGCGGATGTCATCAGCTTGGTATTATTCGGTGAGTCCGAAAGAAATTCGGAAACAATCGGCGTCAGCAAGGGGTGATAGTAAAGAACCCGCACCATGACAATATCGCCGGACCCACCCGTATCAAATTCTTCGCCCTCGATTTCGCCATCTTCATTAAGTTCGGTATCTGTATCGGCTGACGCAAAGGCATCCATAACCTCGACCGAGAACTGGATGCTGTTGCAATTAACAAGACGTACAGGGATATGATTACAGATTTGCTCACGGAAGAAATCCTCAGCCTCATCAGGATCGGAAATAACCTGCACCTGTCCGGTACGAACAGCACGTACCGCGTCTTGTACCGCACCGATCATAAGAGAATTTGCCGTATAGACCATAGCAAGCTCTATAATAAAAGCTGCTGTGATCGCAAAGGGCACAACAACAATCGCAAATTCGATCGCCGTGCTACCTTCACGATCACGAACCCAATAGCCCAGAATGCGTCTTATAAAACCCATGATTTATATCCATACCATCATCCAGACGGCGTTTCTCCATCTTCAATTATAAGCAATCAGTCATTAAGGAAGATTTGAACAATCCGAAAATTTTAGATAATTACAATGGGTTACAAAAAATCACTATAAAACACACCCGTCCGAAGCTCTTAAACAGCCCCTTTTGCCTCTGCTTCCTCTAAAGGGAAGCCATCAGGATCAACAGGGATATCGCCAGTCACTTCCGGCCCCCATCTTTCAATCAGTTCATCCTGACGTTTACGGATAGCCTCGAGGCGGGCCGTTGTGCGCTGTATCATGATGGTGGCAATAATCCCCGACAAAGCCCAATCGATCATGTAACCGATGGCGGCAGCTGCATACATAACAACAATCGTGCTGGGGTTAGTAATCAAAGCAACCGCATTCGCAGCCGTATGGCCTGACGTCCACAGATCAAGCAAAAACGGTATGCAACCTGCCAAATTCATTGAACCAACAGTTATGGCTCTCGTCCCCCCCTTACGATCCACCACGGCAGCTACTACAGTAGGCAGCATCCCAAACAGCAGCAAAATAGTGGTAGGCATAAAGATAACCATGGTTAACAAGGCAAAAACCAGCAGGATTTGTGAACTCCAGCTCTTACTTTTCTTCTTGTTTTTCTGTTTTTTATCACCCGCCATTAAAGGATACCCCCTTGGGTAAAGAAGATGATGCAGAAAACAATAATGACAATTCCTGCAATTACAGAAGCAATAACAGCAGCATATTCCCTGCCTGACTCTTTGACAAAAATTTCCGGTTTGGAAAGTTTATCTTCAATAGAAGCCGCTTCATTGCGTAACTTGTTAAACAGGACCATCGCCTCGCGGAAACCTTTAAAATCAGCCTCCTTCATCTCAACACTATCAAGAAGCTGGGCCAGTTTTGCTATGTCGCCCGTCTCCTTGACTTTTTCAATACGTTTCTTGAGCTGCAACCTTAGTTCACGGTCATGAATACGCTCATAACAAGGCTCCAGAAGACTTGTAATCCAGCTACATACCCCCGGAAAAGATTCAGATTTAATACGTGCTTGTATGGATGCCAGAACTTTCACATTCCCCATAATACGCTTATACATTTCGGGGGCATTCAAATCTGCGAGATAAGGGTCAATAACACGCCTGTCACGCACAGATAAAAATGATGCCACATGCCGATCAATAAATAATTCAGGCCTGTTAGGTTTTTGGGAAATCTCCTCAAATGCCATCAACATCTTTTCCGGACTAAGAATGTAATATTCTTTGAGCTTCTCGCTATAACAGGGACATTCCGGATACAGAAAATAAAGACAACGCTCTACGCCATAAATAATATTTTGCTGCTTCATAAAATTCCGGCAGCTATCAAAGCGGGCTACCGTATCTGCAACATCATATTTCATATCGTTCTGCGCATTGAGCCAATATAAAACCAATTGATGGTTTATAATTTCTACATAGGGATTGATATCCCTTTTATGATAGAGAGCATCGAGGAAAGCTTGAGGAAAACCGGCAGGCGTTAAATGCACATTTTTGTAACGCAACGGTGCATCAGGATCGAGAGCTATCGAAACCTTGGAGACCAGACGCTCTGCATAACCCGCCCCTCGCCCTTGCTCGTGAGCGGTATCAATTGCCTGCTCCAAACGCCCTTTAACAAGATTATCCTCCAGCGAGCGTTGAACCCACTGCTCCAATTCGCCTCCATCGATAAGCTGTACAGCCGCTGATAAATTTTTTTCAAGATCCATGGCCAAAGCAGAAGCACGATTATACCGTTCATCATTAAAGGAAATGCTGCGCGCTGCTTTTGGTTTCTTGGCTGTCTGCTTGGGACTCAAACGTTGTCCATCAAGCCATGCCATCACATCATCAAGCGTCCAACGCTGATAAGGGTCATCGTATAAAAGCCCTCTTAGCAATTCGAGAATAGCACCCGTAAAACGTTCTTTTCCGGTCAAGGCAACATAGCTGCCATATTCGAGCTTTTGATGGATGATTTCCTGGTCTGTCATACCTTCCAACGGATCACGAAAACGCAGCAAGATGGTCAGACTTACCCCCAAAGCATACATATCGTCAGAGAAATTTCCCAATCCGCGCGCTAAGGGATCGCACATCGCCCTTTCAAGCGGCTCAAACAAAGCGGGTTGAAAAGTCGAAGCCGGGGCTGCTACGCATTCTCCAAGTATAACTTTTTCAGTTGACTTGCTGCCGCCGTCATACATATTCATGGGATTTATACGGCCATGAACAATATCATTATTACGCAAATCTGATAAAACGCCGACCAAAGGCTTAAGAACAGACGTCAGAACTTTCTCATTTTTCCATCCCATGCCTTTGCCAACACACTCTTTCATCAGGCGTTGGCCTAAATTGTTCTCATAAACAAAAACAAATCTTTCAGCTCTCTGCAAAGGCCAATAGACAATACCCTGATTCATAATGCGGGCCATTTGCGGATTGGAAATACTCATTAAGGTATGGGCTGTTTTTATCCGTGGCACGAGCCATGGCTCACAGATCAACGCAAACATATTGGCAGATCCAACACTACCTGCCTGACGCGCGGCATATGCTTGCAAGCTTCCCTGATCAAGATGCTGCAATCTTTGTTGTGGCAGAATTTCAATATTGCCTAATCTTGGAATTTGGTCGATGGCAGATAGCCGTGAAGAAGGAGCATCTTCCGGTTTGGCATCCTTGTTATCAACAGCCGTAGGGACGGCTTGCTCATCGGCAGCTTTCTTTTCCGTGGCAGATTCCGGCGGCATAAAATATCACTCTGGTCAAAGGCAGGAAGGAAGATTAAAAGACAAAAGGCATTCCGTAAAATAAGGAATGCCTTTTATTGTACCCGCTAATCGGATCAAAGTAAAACCGGCTTCTACCGGATTATGTTCATCAGGCAGCGAGGAACGGGTCCTGCATCAAGATGGTATCGTCACGCTCGGGTGATGTCGAAAGCAAGGTTACGGGTGCTTCGATCAACTCCTCAATCCGCCTTACATACTTGACAGCCGCTGCCGGTAAATCCACCCAGCTGCGCGCCCCTCTTGTGCTTTCCTGCCAGCCTTCCATAGTTTCGTAAATCGCAACCACTTCGGCCTGATCACGCTGGGAAGCCGGATAATGCTGAATTCTTTTCCCATCCAGCTCATAACCGACACAAATCTTCAGCTCTTTCATGCCATCAAGAACATCCAGCTTGGTCAGGGCAATACCGTCTATACCGCCGACTTTGACAGCCTGACGAACCAGCACCGCATCAAACCAGCCGCAGCGACGCTTGCGCCCTGTCACTGTACCGAATTCATGGCCGCGCTGGCCAAGCAGCTCGCCAACATCGTTTTGTTGCTCTGTCGGGAACGGACCGGAGCCCACACGGGTTGTATAGGCCTTGGTAATCCCCAGAACATAATTCACGGAGCGTGGCCCTACGCCGGAACCGGAAGCCGCATTAGCAGACACAGTATTGGAAGATGTCACATAGGGATATGTACCGTGATCCACATCAAGCATCGTACCTTGTGCACCTTCAAACAGCACACGCTCGCCTTTGACGCGGGCTTGTTCCAGACGTTCCCAGACCACACCGGCAAATTGCAGAATACTGCCGCTAATCTGCATCAGATCATCATATACCTTTTGCGGGTCCATCGTGTCGGCCCCCAAGCCCGTCAACAGGGCATTATGGTGCATCATCAGACGCTCAAGCTTTTCTTTAAGCAGATCAGGATGGCGCAGATCACAAACACGGATCGCGCGACGGGCAACCTTATCTTCATAAGCAGGACCAATGCCGCGACCTGTTGTACCGATCGCTGTACCGCTTTTGGCAGAGCGTGCCGCTTCAAGTGCTTTATCTGTCGCTTGATGGATAGGCAGGATCAGTGTCGCGTTTTCGGCCAGCATCAGATTGTCAGGTGTAATCTCGACACCTTTGGTTTTGATCCCGTCAATTTCCTTGAGCAAATGCCATGGATCGACAACAACGCCGTTACCTATAATCGAAAGCTTGCCGCCCCGCACCACACCGGAAGGCAGGAGGCTCAATTTGTATTCAACCCCGTCAATCACCAGTGTATGACCCGCATTATGACCGCCTTGGAAGCGCACCACGACATCGGCGCGGCTGGACAGCCAGTCAACAATCTTGCCCTTGCCCTCGTCACCCCATTGGGAACCGATGACAGCTACATTACCCATGACAATCTCCGTATTTTATTAGACCCCTGATATGTGCCGCAGGAAGCAAAAATGTTCAAGATAATTCAACGCTTTAGAAAAAAATTTCCATACTGACAAATCCTTAAGACATGTCTATTATGATCGGTTAACAGGGACAGAGAAGAAAATGGAAACGCTTTATCCGGAAACCGCACCACGCGAAACCGGCTTTCTTGATGTCGGGGACGGTCACCATCTCTATTACGAGCGCTTTGGCAACCCACAAGGAAAGCCCGTCATCTATCTTCATGGCGGCCCCGGTGGCGGTTGCAGCTTTGCCGAATACCGTATGTTCCATCCCGATCATTTCGATGTCCTTCTTTTTGACCAGCGCGGCAGCGGCAAAAGCACACCTTATGCTGCAACGAATGCAAACAGCATCGAAAGCCTTGTCGGCGATATCGAGAAATTCCGCCAGCATCTGGGTGTCCAGCAATGGCATGTCTGCGGGGGTTCCTGGGGATCGGCTCTGGCCATGTCCTACGCCGCAGCCCATCCCGATCGTGTCGAGCGCATGTTATTGCGCGGCATTTTCTTTGCCGAACATAAAGGGGCCATCCATATTACCGAAGCTCCGCATCTAACAGCCGACAAGCAAACTTCCTTCTATCAGGATTATATCGATCTGATCCCCGAGGATGAACGTTTGCGCGATGGTCTGACAAATGCCTATGCCAAACGCCTGAAAGCCGATGATCCGGCAACAGCCCTGGAAGCCGCCCGCCGCTTCTATGTTTGGGATACGGCGATTGCCACATGGGAATTAAAACAGGACTGGATTGATGACGCCAATAAGGACCCGCAAAGCACATTGGCTCTTTCCAAAATATGGTTCCATTTTGTTGAAAACCATTTCAAGGATGAAAACCGTGATAGATTATTGCAAGCCATGTCAAAATTGACCGTACCGGTTGATATTATTCACGGCGCTGACGACAAGATATGCCCCGTCCAGAATGCCTATGATTTGAACAGGTTTTGTAAGAACAGCACGTTGTTGGTCCCCACGTCCTGCGGACACTCGCAAGCCGAACCGGCGTTGCTACAAGGCTTTATAGAGATCACCAATCGCTGGATGGTTGAAGATCTTAAAAAGAAAATTCAGGCCGACCCCCAGCCCAAACCCATCCTGCATTAAATCTTGGCTTAAAATAAAAAAGGCGATCGATGATGACCGCCTTTTGTTCAAGACCAAAAACCTACTATCTTATGCAACCCTGCGTGTCTTGTTTGTATTCTCGTAGAAGTCTTGGGCGTCGATACCGCTCTTGTTGATATAAGCCAGCTGGTGGGCTGCAAGGAGTGTAGTGGCCGCATGAGCATGACCGGCAGAGGTCGCAATATTAAAGGCCGTCCAACCTTCCTCGTCACGGGCATCCACATCGGCACCACTCATGACCAGCAGTCTGATTTTGGAGCAATCGCCGTGGCGGGCAGCTTCGTGCAGTTGGGCATTCAAATCATCTTGGGTGATGTGCGGCATGGTTTTTGTCTCTCAAATTGTCTTTTTATAAATTCCGTAAGATATTATGAAAAAGAAGCGTAAAAGTCAAGTTTTTACCCTGTTTACCTGCGACGCTGTTCAGGCCGCCTGCGCGATAGCCTCGCAAATACTTGAAACAACTTCTGAAACCAGACCTTCATCCTCGCCTTCCGCCATGACACGGATTAGCGGTTCCGTACCTGACGGGCGGACCAGCACGCGGCCACTATCCCCCAGACGGGCCTGTGCGGCCTCAATCGCGGACTGCACTTTGGCATCACCCAAAGGCTGTGCGCCTTTCTCAAACTTTACATTCTGCAAGAGCTGCGGCAGCGGTTTGAACAGGTTGAGAACCTCGCTTGCGGGCTTACCGCTTTGGGCGATGACACTCAGCACCTGCAGGGCTGCCAGAAGACCATCACCCGTAGCGACCAAATCATCAAGAATGATATGGCCGGATTGTTCCCCGCCAAGATTGCAGCCTTCGGCTTTCATGGTTTCCACCACGTAACGATCACCGACTTGCGTGCGGTATAGCTTCAGACCCTGCTCTTTCAGGAAACGCTCCAGCCCCAGATTGGACATGACGGTCGCGACAACGCCGCTGCCTTTCAAATGGCCTGACTCTTTCTTGGTTTTGGCAATCAGCGCCAAAAGCTGGTCACCATCGATTTTACAACCCTTTTCATCAACCATGATCAGGCGGTCAGCATCACCATCCAAAGCCACGCCGAGATCGGCCTTGTTTTCCAGCACGGCCTTTTGCAACATATCGGTATGGGTAGCGCCACATTCCTTATTGATGTTAAAACCATTCGGATGAACGGAAAGGGGAATAACCTGTGCTTCCAGTTCATAAAGAAGTTGCGGTGCGGCCTTGTAGGCGGCCCCATTAGCACAATCGACAACAATCTTCATTCCGGAGAATGTCAGCGCGCGCGGCACACTGCGCTTTATATATTCAATATAGCGGCCTGTGGCATCATCAATACGGGTGGCGCGCCCGACCTTATCGCTCGCAGGAAGATAGGAGGTCAGGTCTTCATCGAGCAAACGTTCGATTTCCTGCTCCATCGCATCCGAAAGCTTATAACCGTCACTGCCGAAAATCTTGATACCGTTATCCTTGCTCAGGTTATGCGAAGCCGAAATCATCACTCCGATATCGCAACGGAAAGTGCGGGTCAGGATTGATACAGCCGGTGTTGGTATAGGCCCCGTGAACAAAACATCCATACCCATCGCTTCAAAGCCTGCGGCCATGGCCTGTTCAAGCATATAACAGGAGCGGCGCGTATCTTTGCCGATGATGACACGCTTTTGATCGAGGCCGCCTTGTGACTGTCCCAAGGCGTAGGCTGTGGCCATAGCCACCTTCAGAGCCATATCGGCTGTCATGGGAAACTTGTTGGCTTCGCCACGAATACCGTCAGTTCCGAAATATTTGCGTGTCATGCTCTGCACTCTTGTTCTTTGAAAACCCTTATATATCAGGGATTTTACCCCATAAAAGCAAAATCACCAGATTTTACCGATTGCGCTTGACTCCGCATGTATAGATCAAGTAAAAATAAAGTAACAGATAAAAGATCTGAATATAGATCGATAAAAAACCTCTCAAACGAGAGCAACCTGTTTGTAATTTAAGTACAAACACAGCAAGAGGGAGTACAAAAAATGATCTGCATCCTCTTTCAAGAGTTTCTTGAACGGCTCTAGCCCTCCCTTTATCACCTCTGGTTTAATCAGGCACAAAGCGTAATAACGCTTATGGGACCTTATTTACCTGCGGCTATCCCCCAGCGGGAAAGCGCTACGGGACAGGTTTGTCCGGACCAGACCTAAAGGGACAATCACAATACAGTATTACTTAAGTATTTATTCTTTTTACTTGTAAAAAGAAGCACAAATACTTTTCCCCGAATTTGCGGCACGCAGAAAACCGCAAAAATGACGGCTGGCATGGTGCCGCCGCCAGAGAAGAACTGCACCTAAAAACAAGAAAGACGATCCCCCAAGGAGAACACCATAATGCTGATGAACATGACAACCCTGAACAAGCCCGTTGCCGGCCTGTTGACCGCGATATTTCTGGCCAGCGCCTTAACAGGCTGCGGCGAATCCGACTTTGATATCGCCCGTAAACCGGATCTGGTTGATCGTGCTGTTGCGACAGCTATGGCCAAATGTGATACGCAAGACAGCAGGCCGCAACAAATCCCTTACGAAAGCCGTTTGCGCCAAGCCCTGGCCGAAGCCGACTCTGCCACATTGGACAGGTTGCATGATGAAGGTGTGACAGTATGTCTGGACCAGCGCCTCAAGGAGGGTGACTACGGCTTCTGGGATAAAGAGATAAAAGGAATCTACTATCCATCAGAAAAGGTTATGTCGCTATGGGACAACGGGCGCTATCCTCAGGATCAAAGCTGGTATGAAACCAAGGTAACAACACGAAGCGGGATATCACTCGACCGCTTTGCCTCGGAAGTAATCAGCGAAAAGGGCATGAACGATATGCAGATTGGCGCCACGTATAGCTGCGGTAAAGGTTGCATTACATGGCACTGGAAGAATGCCGGCAAGTTTACTGACGAACTTGCGCAGAATCCTGACTTTATGAAGGCTCCGGTAGCACCTCAGGCACAGCCTGTTAGCAGATACCAAACAGCCGCGCTGTGATTACGACTGCTCTGTTTTTAACACCCGTCCTATAAACTCTCCCACGGGGCCTTGATCAGGCTCCGTCTTTCTTTAGGGATGCGGGACAACAGGGGCGGTAGCAGGAGGCTCATAACGATCAAGGATACTCACCTCGCCTATAGCAAGGGCATGGGCCATTTCCATGTAATCAAGCACCATATAGGGATCGGTTGAAATCCCTTTTGACTCGTGAATTTTCTCACCATTATAAAAAACATGAAGTCTTGCCTGCGCTGCCGGATCGCTCTGCTGCAAAAGAGCGGCAGCTTCGGGATTTTGCTCGGCGTTCAGCTCATATATCGCAAAGCCCGCATGAACCTTTTTCATCAGGCCATAGCGTGCTTCTTCCAAAGCATTCATAACACCGGCACAAGAAGGGCACTCCTGACGGCGCAAAACCACAACCAGAAGATTATCCTTGGAGTACGTCTCAATGTTCTGGCGGAAGGTATCTGCGTTTAAAGGCTGATGCACGATTTTCGTCATAACAGCAGGCGCTCCTTCATATTCGGGGATACCCTGCGGATAAAGTGCGCTGAGGGCTGCGCTGCCGTATGATAAAATGGACACCACCCCCAAGGCGGCAATCTTGAATGAATCCGGAAGATGTTCCAGCACGGTCTTTAATCCCTGTTATTGTTATTGTTGTTCTTATTATTATTTTTAATGTTAATTTTTTTAGGCTTAGTGCTCAGGGCTTCAATGTTGGAGCCTGCTGTGCTTTCACAAAATTATTCAGATCACGCAAATAGCGAGTCATTTCATCCGTATTTTTGATGACACCCATAAATTTGTAATCCTGCTGCCAGCCATCGGCATAAACAAAACTTTGCGGTGTTGCTACCACAGCCAGATTGGCCTTTGTGACTTTGGGATATTTATCAATATCAACCCCCATCACCACAACATTGACACCCGGTTGCTTGCGGATTTCAGCCATCTGCCCAAAGAGATATTTGCACGGGCCACACCATGTTGCATGGAATACATTCAACACCACAGCGTTACGGGAGCGGATTTCAATAGCTTCGGAAAAACTCGCCGGGTTATCAGGGCCGTTATACTCTTCTACAAAAGATTGATCGGCAGCCTGTGCACCCAAGGGCAACGCCAAGGCGGCCGTGGCCAGAAAAGCTTTGAGCAAAGAACGACGGTTCATCGGTACACCTTTTAAGCGCGGGCGGGCAGCTTTAACATTTCTGCCCCCATCCGCAAATTTCATTAAATTCCTTGGGCCAGACCCTACACCACTGATAATAATTATGTCAATAAAATCAGGGGCCCGCAGGCCCCTGAAATCAAAGCTTTTTTGCTGTAGGCGGGCTTTAAGCCCCTTGCGGGATCTCTCCACCACCAAAGTTACCGGATTTCGGCACAGAGGAATGGGGCTTGCCGTCATCGGCACCCAAATTATCATCAATACGGATAATCGGCTCGCCACGGATCAAACCACGAATTTCATCACCAGTCAGCGTTTCATATTCGAGCAACGCCTTGGCCAGTTTATGCAACTGATCGATATAGGTAGTCAGAATGTACTTGGCCTTGTTATAGCCCTCCTCGACGATCTGGCGCACTTCCGCATCTACAAGCTTCGCCGTTTCA
Organism: Micavibrio sp.; assembly: GCA_046294845.1. Lineage (GTDB taxonomy): Bacteria > Pseudomonadota > Alphaproteobacteria > Micavibrionales > Micavibrionaceae > Micavibrio_C. The sequence continues at coordinate 2,325,859 of JBKBNU010000001.1, forward strand.
TCCGACATGTTTTTGGTTTGGGTAACTGAGTGACCCAGGAAAACTTCTTCCTGATCGGATACATAGCGCAAGGGACCCAGCTTATCGGACATACCCCATTCGGTCACCATGCGGCGGGCCATATTTGTGGCCATCGAGATATCGCTGGAAGCACCGGTTGTTACCTTGTCATAGCCGAAGATAATTTCTTCTGCCAGACGACCACCCATAGCCACGGCCAAATCGGCTTTCAGCTTGGCGCGGGAAAGGGAAACACGGTCACCTTCAGGCAAACGCATCACCATACCCAAGGCACGGCCACGCGGAATAATCGTCGCCTTGTGGATCGGATCGGACTCTTCCAGATGGATTGCCACAATGGCGTGTCCAGCCTCGTGATAGGCAGTGAGTTTCTTCTCGTCCTCGGACATCACCATGGATTTGCGCTCTGCACCCATCATGACTTTGTCTTTGGCCTCTTCAAAATCTTCCATCCCGACAACACGCTTGCTGCGGCGGGCTGCCAGCAAAGCGGCCTCGTTGACAAGATTGGCAAGATCAGCACCGGAGAATCCCGGTGTACCGCGTGCAATCGTCAAAGCTTCTACATTTTTTGCCAAAGGTACTTTCTTCATGTGGACGCTTAAGATTCTTTCGCGGCCCTTCACATCCGGCAACGGTACAACGATCTGGCGATCAAAACGGCCCGGACGCAACAAAGCAGGATCAAGAACATCAGGACGGTTTGTAGCCGCCAGAATAATCACACCTTCATTGGCTTCGAAACCATCCATTTCAACCAGCAACTGGTTGAGGGTTTGTTCGCGTTCATCGTTACCGCCACCCAGACCGGCACCACGGTGACGACCCACAGCATCGATCTCGTCAATAAAGACGATACATGGCGCATTCTTTTTCGCCTGTTCGAACATGTCGCGAACACGGGAAGCACCCACACCCACAAACATTTCAACAAAGTCGGAACCAGAAATAGTGAAGAACGGTACATTGGCCTCGCCGGCAACAGCGCGGGCAATCAATGTCTTACCAGTACCGGGGGAACCCACCAGCAAGGCACCACGCGGGATTTTACCGCCCAGACGCTGGAATTTTTGCGGGTCTTTCAGGAACTCAACAATTTCCTGCAATTCAACCTTGGCCTCATCAATACCGGCAACATCTTCGAATGTCACACGGCCCTGGGCTTCGGTCAGCATACGGGCGCGGGATTTACCAAAACCGAGCGCACCGCCCCCGCCTTTGGATTGCATCTGGCGCATAAAGAAAATCCACACACCGATCAGCAGGAGCATCGGGAACCATGACAGGAACAGACCAAGCGCACTGATTTTTTCGGGATCGGGTTGTTCAGCCGTAATACGCACACCCGTACCGTTCAAACGCTCAACCACGTTTTCATTATTGGGGATCAGGACCTTGAATTCTTTACCCGTACCCGAGAAATGACCATAAACTTCCTGTCCCTTGATCGTGACATCGGTGATACGGCCGCCGGAAGCTTCCGCCATGAAATCGCTATAGGCCATGACCTCACCTGTGCCCGTGGCCGCATGCTGCGTCCCCTGAAACACATTGAACATGAACATCAACAGGATGCCGATAGCCATCCAGAACATTAGGTTGCGACCGAAATTATTCACGGTAAAAACGCCTTCTCTTTAAAAGCTCAAAACAACGAAGTTAATTTATAAAACATTTAAGCCGTTTATCCAAGTAAACAAGGGACTTAAACCTTTTCCATCCGGAAAGTCAGGCGATTTTGCGGCACAGATCGTTCTATCACACAATGATGGAACGTCATTCTGGTAAACGCCTCGGAAGAGACCAGATTTTTATCAATCTCTTCAAGGCGTTCGCGGCGCGGTCCATAACCCCGCCCGTCACCAACTTTCTTGAGCGCCCGCATAAACAGACGCATACGGATATCCTGCGGGCAGGTGCTAAACTTCTGCCAGTCAAAACTTAAGCCGTTAACATCCGAATCAATCAGACAGTTTTGCCATTCTTTTTCGGCATAATGGTTCAACGCCTCCACGGCCTGCCCCAGTCTTGCCGTCGTGGTTCCCAGACGGCTTACCGACAAACCTTCGGCTTTCAGTCCGCCTTGCAAATTTTTTAACAGCATCCGTAAACGAACACGGGCGAAGCGATCATGACGGTTCGAAGGATCATTGACGTACGGTAAATTTCTGATCTGACAGGTCGCCATCAGGCGCGCCTTGGGGATCGACAGAAAAGGGCGATACAATGTGAGGGCACCACTCTCTAAAGCAGACACACTCCGCATGGCTGCCAGTCCATCAAGACCACTCCCCTTACACAGGCGGAAAAAGAATGTTTCCACCTGATCGTCCTCGTGATGGGCCAAGAGCAATCCCGTTATACCGTGGGCATGACAATAATCGGTCATCAGATCATAGCGATCATGACGGGCATCTTCTTGCAATCTGGTGGGCCTGATATCATCAGGATTACGACGAAGAACCTTATGGGTTACATCAGGGAAAAACTTCCCGACAGTCTCGCCGACCCTTTGCGCTTCCTGCGCCGATTCAATACGCAAGGCATGATCGACAGTGACAGCATGGATCTTAATGTTTTTGCCTAAAGCCCATTCATGAACAAGTGCCAGCAAGGCCATACTATCGGGACCGCCAGACAAGGCGACCGCCAGCACTTTGTGATTGGCCAGCATTTCCATGACCGTCAGGGCGGAAAATTCGTCACCAGTCACCGGCAGAGCTTTTTCACTCTCCGGCTCGATGACAGGCCCGCCCATAAGCATCAAAGGATCCATGCGCCCGTTATAGCGTGGAACCCGCATAAATAAAAGGATTATTGGACTAATCTAGGGTTTGTTATCAAAAGGTGACGGCTGTTTTGCCTTGTTCGCCGCCTGCTTGTCGACAACCGGATGATTGGCAAACGGATCAACCATGTCACGTTTGTTTTCTTCCATTCTCCGTGTCGTGCGTGTAACCGGCGCTGCCTGAGGTACCTCTACTTGCTGACGAACATCGCGGCGCACATTATCAACCTGAATTGATGTGGCATAACGCTCATCAACCTTGCCATGTCCATGCACCGTGTTACCAAAATAATTGAAGGCCGTAGCCGATGCCGCATAAATCATGAACGCCATAGAAGCCGTTGACATCAAGCGATGGCTCCATGTTCCACGATGGGTATTGAATACGCGCTCAACCAATCTTTCATTACGGCTGGCGCCTGTACCATCAGTCTTCTTGAGCAAGGCAAACGCTACCATACCCACACCAAAAGCCGCCCACCCACCAGCAGCAGTCGGGGAAGTAAACTGCATCACCTGACTGATACCATCGGAAGCAACATTAAAGGCATGGTGAGCATGATTACCAATACCAATCAGGTAATCACTAAAGTCCCCAGCAGGTTGCTGGTTATTGGCTACAAGATTACTGCCCATGATTTACACACCTTGCCTTTTAGATACTTATAAGGCCGCTTATTTTTTCTGAAATCATAATAGCAAAAGATGAGGCAAAAAGCAAATTTTTCATAATTATCAATCCGTTGTCATTTTTCTGCTTACCAGCACGTGTTAGACCAATTTTTACCCTATAGGCGCATCATAGATTATACGGATAATCGATTTTTATGCACGTAAATCAATGAATTATGTATAATACAGTTATATGATACGGGGCCTTTTTAAAAGCAGGAGTCGCCTCTCGCCATCGGAACCATCAGTCCCGATGCCACAAGCCGCACCCGAACCACAGGGTGAATGGCGCATCATCGTTGACCAAGAAGGCTTGCCCGTAACCAATCGTCCACCTCAGGCTGGTGATATGCTGGCCCGCCCACCTGTTGCCTATAACTTTAAAGGTACAATTCCCTATTTTGAACCTGATGCACGCCGCAACAAAATCGAGAATATAGCCGACCGCGTTGATCATGATTTGAAAGCACATGCAAACCAGACATTACTTGATCGTGCTGTTTTCCTGCTATCGCAGGATGATGATGGCCGCAGACTTTTGAGCCGTGCGCGCGAAAACAATTTTTCTATAGTCTTTGATGTCCGCACGCTGGATGAACATGAAGCCAACGGCCTGATGGATTACCAAAACAAACTAATCCCCGTGAGGCCATCAAGTAGTGTGACCGATCTGGTGCTTACATTAAAGCATGAACTTGAGCACATGGATCAATTTGCAACACAGAATGTTATCCCATCACCGGGGGCCACGCTAAAAGATAATCTGAGAGCGACGAGAGCTATTGAAGCGGGTGCCCGCGTATCGGAAGCCATCACAGCCGTTGGCCTGATGACAGGAAGCCCCCGAGGCCCTGCGCAACAGTTTAAATCAGACATTTTTTTCCGCACACTGGGGCATAAAATTCCCGAACTCGGGACACGTATGGTTGAGGCCCTGCCTTCGGCACATATTGGGCAGTGGCATGATTTTGCTGCCCGTATTTTCCCGTCATTTTATGAATCAGAAGGCCTGATGGAATATTATGATCGTCATATAATTGATGATTTAATCAGCCGCGATCCCCGTGACATCAGAAACAAACAGCTCCTGCATAATCCGGGTGTCAGCGCCGCAGAAATCAAGGATCGTTTAACTGTACGTGGCTCTGTGCGGTATCTTCAGGGGCGATCAGAAATCGATCTGGATAGCGACAAATATGCCGGCTTGTCCCCCAAGAGTAGCGGGCTATACGAGAAGCTTTATCATCATATCAAAAAGACCGCCAATATTGATCCCGAAAAGCTCATTGGCTCTATGCGCCCGTCCCCACCGGAAGAAAAGACACCGCAAGCGAGTAACGAACGCGGATGGCTCAAAAGATGGTTCGGCAAGGAAACAAAAGCCGAAGAGCCCCAGCAGAAATCAGTAACAGCGATTGCGCCGCCCCCGCCTGTAGCAAAAGCAACACTTGATCCTGTTATTATGCCTGACCGCATCGATGGCGGTATGTTGAGTGATGGCCAGAGATCAAATGCATCAACGACCCAACGTTTCATGAGCGAGATGGAGCGTAATAAGAGTTTGCCTATACACGATATGCTGAAGATAAATTATGCCGTAGATCGCCATGTTCGCGAAGGCGGGACCGTGCATGATCTGCTGCGTTGTGGGCTACGCGCCCCGATCGGTGCTTTTCCCGTAGATTATATCCGCCATCTCGGAGCACGTCTTCAGGCATCGGGTGCGCAAGCCTACAAGCTTGGTGAATGGGGCAATCTGGCAGCCGAGGAAAAAGAATTAATCAGCCATTGGCAGAAACTGGCTAAGGAAGGGCATGATCCCGTCTGGCTGAAAGCCCCACCTCAGGGTGAGATTATAGACACAACCCTGCAAACCTATGCCCGCGCCATTATGCGCATGACGGGCATTGAACAACCAACTACTGCCACTAATGTTTCCGGATTAAAGAAACCAGGACAATAAAACTGATCTTAGAGCCTTGCTTTATGGGCAGCCAATCAGATCCATCTCGCGCGTAGCACGGTCAATTACAGGATTGGCTGTGCCGCCATACTCGCTTTTGAGTTGCTTAAAGGCAACGCAAGCATCTTGCGACTTACCCATACCCGCAAGCGACAAACCCAACTTCAAGAGATTGTCGGGCCCCTTCGGCCCTTTCGGGGCCTGCTGGTAGGCTTCTGCAAAAATACGGGCAGCTACTTCATAATCCTTGCGCACATAATGGGTTTCGCCCAACCAGTAACGCGCATTCGGTGCCAGTGTATGATCGGGATATTGCTTCAGGAACGCATCCAGAGCGACTTGCGCCTGGTCATAGGAACCATCCTTCACCAAAGAGAATGCCTGCTCATACATAGCGGTCGGATCATTGCTGGCACTGACGGCATAAGGGGCTGCTGTCCCTTGCCGCAACGAACCGAGTGTACCTGATTGCGCTGTATATGTTGCGGGTGCGCCGGCAGCCGTTTCTGCAGGTGTGCCATCAGGATTTGTGATTTGCTCAAAACGCGCACCATTGGTCGGGTTTTGCCCTTCAACAGGCATGGCGACTGGTGTACCGGGTTGATCCGCGTAAACACCACCTGTCAACGGGCCAGATCCGAAAGGTCTGCCCACTTGTTGCGCCGATATGCCCTGCGATGCAGCCTGAGCCTTATCGAACTGCTCGCGCAGCATGCGGATTTCATAGCCCTGCTGCTCGATCGTGCCGGTGAGCGTACGGATTTCTACTTCCAGTTGGTTCAAGCGAACCTCAAGCGCTGCCCTTGCGGCATCGGCGGATGGTGAAGACAAGGAACCTGCCGGAGGTTCTTCACCTTTGAAAATCGCGCGGCTGAGGGTCTCAATCTCGTTTTCAATACGATTGAGCCGCGCTTGCGCATCAGTTGATTGTGCCGAGGCCGGATGCGTCCATGTTGTGCCGACACAGAAAAGCCCTATTCCGAAAAAAGCCGCAAGGCACGGAAGGATAATCCCCCGTGCCTTGTATGCCGAACCGTATTTCATGTTCAAATCCGTTTCTTAAAAACGATGATAATTAATCAACTTCTGTCACACCGCGACGGTTTTGCGCCCAGGCATCCTCGTTTGAACCGAGAACAGCTGGCTGCTCTTTACCGTAGCTGATTGTGTTGATGCGTGTCGAAGGAACACCCAGAGCAATCAGGTAGTTTTTAATCGCATTGGCGCGACGCTCGCCCAGTGCCAGGTTGTATTCACGTGTACCGCGCTCGTCGGCATGGCCTTTGATGGTCACGTTGTTGTTCGGGTAGCGTTTCAGCCATTCAGCCTGCATCTCCAGAACGCGCTGGCCTTCAGGGCTCACGTCGTAACGGTCATAACCGAAGAACACGCGATCACCAACATTCACAACCAGATCCTGTTGTGAACCGGGAGCAACGCCGCTGTTATCCATACCGTATGTTTCTGTACCGCCCAAAGGATCGGCCATCATACCGCCATCTGTGACTTGAACGCCTTCGGCATCCTTGTCTTTGGTGGAACAAGCTGCGACTGAAACAAGAACAGCCATCATCAGCAAACCGCGAACAAACAACATAGGGTATTCTCCTTAAGAATCCTTGAAATGACTTTATAGCCATAGCCGTGAACAGCTATTACTCCGACAGTCCTAGTTTTAGTCTGGCAACCCGCAGCTTACAAGGGGTGTCAACCCCATTTTTACCGAATGCCCACCAGAATCTGTAACCAGAAACCACCCCGATGTTCCCGTGTCCTCAAGGCAGGGCCAAGACCAAAATAAGGTGTTTTTGGGGCATCACAGCCGATTAATGCAGGGTCGTGCGGATGTGATTCAGTAAAATGGCAGCTTCCTGCCGATCCCTTTGGTCGGGGGCAATTTTTATGTATTCTTCCAAAGCCGTCATGGCGCGGTGGGCGCGTCCCGTACGGGCGCACAAAACCCCTTCGTCCAGCAGCAAACGGTATTCATCGGGATCAAGGGCCCGCATAGTATCAACCGTCCCAAGTGCGCCTTCATAATCCTCGCCCTCGATCTTGCGGATTTTAATATTGTTTTGCAGCCGGATCAGCATTTGACGATCGGTCACGGGTTCAAAATAGCTGGCGGATAATTCTGCCTGTTCGCCCAGCGTTTTCTTGATCAGCTGACGTAAATCGGGGGCATTCAAAACTTCGCAACGGTTAAACGGATCAAAGATCAGACGCTGCCCCTCGGCCTCAATCCGTACGACAAAGTGACCAGGGACATTCAAACCCGCCAGATCCCATCCCTGGGCGCGTCCCACAATAATGTAGAGAATAGAGAGGGTAATCGGCATACCTTTGCGGCGTTCAATCACATCAATCAGATCGGCATTACGCAAATCATCATAATGTTCTGAATCACCGACATATCCGTATTGATCAGCCAGTACATGCTTCAGCGCCGCCAAATGCGTTTCGGCATTATCCTCAGCCCCTGCCGTAATCAGTTCGTTGTAACGGTAACCGACTTCTTCACTGAGTTTGTTGATGTGATGCAGATAGCGTTCGGTTGAAATTCCCGGATGCGAAAATTCCGAAAGCAACAAGGTCACAGTCGAAAGGTTAAGCTCCTGCCCCTTGGACGAGACAACTTCTACACGCAAACGCTCCAGCAGGTCCGTCAGGGTTGCAGCCATGGCTGGCTCTCCTGATCTTGTACAGGTTCACCCAGCGGTTTGACATAGCTTATCACCTGTTTGACGTTGGAAATATTGCGGGCCGTTTCAATAACACGATCCAGTTCGGCCTGATTACGGGCGACCCCCATCAGATAGACAGTCCCCTGTACGGTATCAATTGTATAATTGATTGCGCCGACCTGTTTATCGAGTGTCAGTGCTGTCCGCAGTCTGGTTGTAATCCAGGCATCGCGTACATAACCCGGCAAGCCATCACTGTCGGCAACGCGGATCTCGTTAATCACCTGCTTCACGCCTTCGACCTGCCATGCCAGACGCACGGCTTCCACACGATCATCGGGATTTTGCACCACGCCCGTGATCAGTACACGGCCCTGATCAACGGTGGTACTTAATTTCGAGAAGGTATCAACCTTATATTTGAACCATTTATCAGCAATCATCGCCTTGATGCGCACATCACTGGCGGCACCCGAGATGCCTCCTTCCTGCTGTGAAGCAATCCCTACAGTCGCGCCGGCACCCGCTGCCAGACCTATGGCTGTGCAGGCAGAAAGCTGGCCTGCTGCCACCAATAATGCCAACGCTACCAGAACCGACTTGATATTCATGATCGTCACCTTAAGAAAAATGCCTACAGGAAGGAATACTGAAGAAATGACAATATGTCATAGTGACATTATGTATGCGCAGACCATGCGTTGTCCAGATGTCTGAAGCGAAAAGAACGATCCACAGCCAACAAGTCAAAACGCATTTCATAATCAACATAAGCCGGATATACGGCGATAAAATGGCGGGCGGCGTTCACAATCCGCTTTTGCATCGCGGGTGTCAGGCAGGACAACGCCTCGGCAATTGTAGCACGGGCTTTCACCTCGGCAAAGACCAGAAGCCGCCCCTTGCAAGCGACAATATCTATTTCACCGGAGGATGTTTTATAGCGCTGCGCCAGAATACGATAGCCTTTCAGCCGTAAAATCAGAACAGCCCACGCTTCGGCCATCAGCCCTGTTTTGTAGGTATCGCCTGCCACTGTTTTCAAGGCTGCACACCCTTTAGTATTTTGAGAGCATTTTGAATTCGGACCATTTTCAAACCTTTTTCAGCCCGTTCCATAAGATCCCGTGCATAATGGGCTAACGGGTATTGAGTTTCATCTGCCGTCAGATCTTCGGCTATATAGGTATCATAACCCAAAAATTTTGCAGTCAGTCCCGATTTTTTAACACAAACCGAACGCAGCACGCCGGATAGCATCACAACTTCGATTTGTTTTTCCTGTAATTGCTGATGCAAAGTAGTGCCTTCAAACCCGCAATGATGGAGTTTGGGAATGACCGGTTCGCCCGCATGGACAGGCAAACACATCTGTTGCGATTGTATCCGCAGGGCATCAAGCTTTCTGTTGAGATCATTTCCTTCAAGGTTGAAAGCCTCATTATCATCATCCAGATAGCGATCACGAATTTTTATATCATGAGTAATCCACAAAGAAGGCATAAGGGGTCTTAATTCATTAATCGTTGCGCGCATCAAACCCAAAGCCTGCTGGATAGTAACACAGTTCTTGCAGCGGTGAGGATTGGCTTCAAAATCAGGATCACAATAAAGGCGCTGCCAATCAATACCGACATGGGCCATAAGCTTTTTATCAGCTACCAGTTTTTGCAGGGAGGATTCTCCCTCTTTGAATATATCTTCGATTTTTGCCCTCATGCGGGCTTGCGGAGATAAAACAGCCATTTTCTAAAGAGCCAGTCCGTGAGCCTTGGCAATGACATTGCTGGCATCTTCGGACCTCACCAGATAAGTACCACGGCTATCGGCATCCTTGGCGACTTGCAAATGGGCAGGACCGCCATACGCATAACCATCAACCGTCAGATCATCGATCACAAACATATTAAAGCGGCACAAATGGCCGTGATATTCGCTTTCACGCAAACAATGTGAACGGATCAACCCTGTCAGAAGCTGGATATGATAGCCCTTACTCTTTGAGTGTTCCACCAGATCGGGATTGCTGTAGGCATTAAAATCTTCTTTGGGGAACAAAGGTTCGGACGGTGCTGTCGCCGCACAAATCTGGTTGGCTTGTGCTTTCCATTCCTGAAATTTACGTTCTGTAGCTTCGGATCCCTCAACACCATAAAGCGTTGCCAGATCATCTTTGAAATCTTTACGTACAGGGAAATCGTGATAAACCCATGCACTTGGCAGATGGGGACGCAGGGCTTGGACAAATTCATTCATGCGGGCCATCGTCGCATGAATTTTTTGAGTGAAACTGATCTTAAAGGTCTGGCAATGGCTGAGCGGAAAGGTTGGGTCGCAGTAAAATTTTTGCCAGTCTATACCTACATGCAGGGCGTTACCCGGCACATACATATTTTCCAGTGCCGATGCACCACGGCGATATATAGCGTCCAGTTTTTCATGGGCTTCTGCGAAAGAATGTTCCATGGCCATCATTTCCAAAAGAGTATGGCGCACTTTACTCTACTCCCGCTCTTTCTGCAACATTATGGCAAATTCATAGGCCTGCTTGCGGGAAATCCCTGTCTCATCAGCTACTTGGCCTGCCGCATCCCTAACCGACAGGTCTGCCAACAACTCCTTCAGGCGGGTTTTAATGTCATCTTCGGTGGCTTCTTTTTGTACCCCCGGCCCCACGACAATCACAATTTCGCCTTTGGGTTCATGGACTTGCTCGTAATAAGCCACCAATTGCCCCAGCGTATCGCGTTTGACTTCCTCGAACATCTTTGTGAGTTCCCGCGTCACAGCTGCCGGACGGTCGCCTCCGAGAATTTTTGCCATATCCTGCAGGCATGCCAACAAGCGCGGGCCTGTTTCATAGGTAACCAGCGTACCCGGCACAGCCCTCCATTCCTTTAAAACATCCTGACGGGCCTTTTCTTTGGGTGGCAGGAAACCAAGAAACGAGAATTTGTCAGTAGGCTGCGCCGATAACTGCAGCGCGGTCAGCAAGGCATTCGCCCCTGGCAGCGACGTCACCGTCAGCCCCAGATCCTGTGCATCCCGCACCAACTTGTAGCCCGGATCGGAAATCAGCGGTGTTCCGGCATCACTGACCAGCGCCACCCGTTTTCCCTGTGCCAGCATATCCAGCACGCCTTTGCGGGCCTGATCGGCGCTATGGTCATTATAGATAATCAGCTTCGGCGCCTTGATCCCGTGGGCATCCAGCAATTTGCCGGTCATGCGGGTGTCTTCGCAGGCAATCGCATCGACCTGCCCCAAAACTTCAAGGGCGCGCAACGTTATGTCACGCAGATTGCCAATCGGTGTCGAAACAAGGTAAAGGCCGGCGGCCAAGGGCACAGGGGTCAGTGTTTTCATCCTTTCTGCATAAAGATACTTATGCTAACTAACAAGGCATGATGAAAAAAATCCTGCTCAGCCTGACGGCTCTCGTCCTCGTTGTTTCCGTAAATGCCTGTGTCGGCACAGGCCAGAACCCGTGGAACAGATCACAACCCGTATCCACCACCGCGAATTCAGAGCCCAGCCAGCTGACCCGCGAAGCCCTGACGCAGGAAATCCTCAACGCCCCGCAAGGAGAGGCAGCTTCGGAAAAGAATATCCTGCCCGGCACTGTGAGTACTCAAAGCGGTGAAGGTTGGGATTATAACAGCGCCCCGCCCTCTTATGCCGGCACCTATAGTGACAATGCTGTTACGACTTATCCGGTCGACCGTCAGGATATGACAGCGCACGCCGCTGTACCAAACACACAGGTACCGCCTGTAGCCCCTGTCAACCAGGCCCCTTCCGTAAAAGTAGCCTTGCTGGTTCCCATGAGTGGCCCACAAGCCGATCTGGGCATTGCCATGATGCAAGCCGCCCAATTGGCCCTGTTTGATATGGGCTATACACAAATCGAATTGCTGCCGCAGGATACCAAAGGTACACCCGATGGTGCGCGCACAGCAGCCCAGATGGCACTCAGCCAAGGTGCCCAACTAATCCTTGGTCCCATCTTTGCAACCGAAGCCCGTGCCGTAGCCCCGATCGCCCAACAGCGCAATGTGAACGTGATTACTTTTTCAACTGACTGGACACTGGCACAGGGCAACACCTTTGTGATGGGTTTTTTGCCCTTCATTCAGGTTGAACGCATGGTGCAATATCTGGCAGCCCAGCGCCAGATCAGCCGTATTGGCATCATCGCGCCGGAAACCGAGTATGGTAATGTCGTTGTTTCTTCATGGAACGTGCATGCCGGACGCAGCGGTTTGGCCCCAGCCCATGTTCTGCGTGTAACACCCGGTAATGCTGCTGCTTCGGAAAAGATCGCCAGCTTTACAAATTACGAGGCCCGCAGCGAACTGATCAAAGCCGGTACACCGGCCCCCACCCCGTATGACGCCATCTTTATGCCGTTTGGCGGCAGCGAAGCCGTATCGCTCGCCGATAACCTGACCTTCCTTGAAATGGACCCGCAAAGCGTGCGTCGCATCGGCACAGGGCTTTGGGATGATGGTAATCTCGCTATCCAGAAGAACTTGGACGGGGCATGGTTTGCCGCATCCGATCCGGCTTCGCGTCGCGGCTTTGAACGCCGTTACCGCGAAACCTATGGCATCAGTGCACCGCGCCTTTCGACCTTGGCTTATGACGCCATGTCGCTGGCTGTCGTGCTGGCCAAGACAGGCTATGCGAATTACGGCCAACCCGCCTTTGATCGCGGCTCGATCACCAATCCGAACGGCTTCGCCGGTATTGATGGTATCTTCCGTTTCCGTCCCGATGGCATGGCCGAACGCGGACTGGCTATCATTGAATTCCGCAATGGCAGCATGCAGGTCATAGATCCCGCACCCAAATCATTTGTCCGGACACAGTACTGATATCCATGCACGTCACAACTGTGCCTTAAAAAATTATGCCGGGCCCCTGTGATCCAGAGTCCCGGCATAATTTTTGCCCTTTTTGAAAAGTTATGCACTTTCAAACGGGAGACATAAAAAAGGCCCGCCGATGCGTAACACGCACCTTACGAGCCCCCATGCCGCGTTTGTTCCCAGACCTTTTTTGTGAACCTCCCCGGTTCTTCTCGCCTATCGGCTTTTTTGTATTCGACCAGCTTTCAAGGCTGGCAAATGGTCTTAAGAACGCCTTATGGATCAAGCATAAGCGATTCGTAATATAAGAAGGAAGGATAAGTTTTGCTTTTTTCTTGATCTTCTGGAAAGCGGGGGCTAAAACGACACGTTCCGTTGTGGACAAGTGGTTCTCAACCACTATACGTAAACTAAATGAATGTAATCCGAGGTGTGAATATGGCTGCTGAAGCTGCTTTGATCAGTGTTGTTCCCGTTAATGAAGATAATCGCGAAATGGGCAAACGCCCGGGTCGTCCGCGTTCGGACAAGTCCCGCGAGGCCATTCTGGATGCCACACGCAAGATGCTGATGCACACACCCCTGCGCGATATTTCAATCGAAGCGATTGCCAAACGCGCCGGTGTTGGCAAAACAACCATTTATCGCTGGTGGCCGCACAAAGCCGCACTGGTCATGGAAGCCTTTTTGGCACAGCCGGGCCTGCAGAACATTCTGCCCACTACACCGGGTGCCGATGATGCCCTGAAGGTCCAGCTTGAAAAACTGATCCGCCAGCTGCGCGGTCAGAATGGACGCATTGTTGCGAACATCATCGCCGAAGCACAAGCCGAACCCGAAGCCCTGGCCCTTCTGAACCAGCATTTTCTGGATGAACGCATCAACAATCTGCGCCAACATCTGGTACAGGGTAAAGCCGAAGGTCTGTTCGGGGCCGATCTGGATGTAGAAATGGCGATTGACCAATTACTAGGGCCCGTATTCTACCGCCTGCTGACCAATCCGGAAGCGCTGGATGAAAAATTCAACGCCCACTATCCGGAACAGGTTGTTAACACTTTGACTGTATAATGGCCTTCATAGGAATCTCAACAGGGAGCACCTTATGAAGCCTTATGTCAGTATGTCCCCAACGGCTGCAGCCGGCTTTAATGTGCAGGAGCTGTTTGCCCGCGAAGCCGGTGATGGTGCTATCGCCCTTCTGGAACTCGGGATGGCTAAAATGTCCGGTGGTGAAGTTTCCGATGATTTTCAGGTGCTCTTCTACCCCCTTATGCCGGAACAGGATGCAAACGAAGTGATCAAGGAAGTGGAAAGAGGGACGTGCGCTTCAAACTGGCTTTTACATCTGCGCAAGCGCCATGACATTGCGCCCTGAAAATCTGGTTAGTTTATAAATATATAAAAACCCTCCCTGAAAACTCGGGGAGGGCTTTTCAAACTTAGCAAGTTACGCCGCGTTGGCAATTTTGGGAGCAGATCCCTGCAAGGCCGCTTCGCCTGTCAGCACTGCTGCTGCTGCATTCACAACAGCCGCAATACGGACAGAGGCCTGTATTTGTTCTCTGCTCAAGCCGCCCTTCAGAAGGATAGGCTCGTGCGCGTTGACGCAGAATTGGCAACCATTGACGGCAGATACCGCCAAAGACCACAACTCGAAATCAACCTTATCCACGCCCGGATTGCCGATTACATTCATGCGCAGACGGGCCGGCATGGTACGATACTCGGCATTATCAATCATGCCTGTGAACTTGTAGTACACATTGTTCATCGCCATGATCGCTGCTGCCGCTTTGGCCGCCTGTAATGCCTCGGCGCTCAGACGGGATGATGCTTCCACATTCACCGCCTGAATAACCGTTTCATTACCGCAGGCCAGCGCACAGGACAAAAACGTACCCCATTTTTGCTGGTCATTGAGGATGTCCTCATTGGCGAGCGTCGAGAGGTTTAGTTTAATATCCTTGGCGTAATCCGGCAGGGAGTCTTTCAAGGTATCGATATTCATACCCCTATCCCCCTTATGCCGCTTCTTTTTGCAGGTCGATGACATCACCGCCTACAGGACGGTTACAAGGGCAGAGTTCATCTGTTTGCAGAGCATCAAGAATGCGCAAGGCTTCCTTAGGGTTACGGCCTACGTTCAGGTTATTGACAGAAATGTGCTGAATCACGTTGTGCGGGTCAACGATCACGGTCGCACGCAGGGCCACACCGGCTTCGTAATCACGAACACCCAAACCATCAACCAATGAACCGTTTGTATCGGCAAACATCCACATATCGAGGTTATGCAGATCCTTGTGTTCACGGCGCCAGCCGAGCTTGCAGAATTCGTTATCAGTGCTGCCGCCCAGCAAAACGGCATCACGATCCTCCAGATCGCCTTTCAGTTTCGCGTATTCAACGATTTCTGTTGGGCATACGAATGTGAAATCCTTGGGCCAGAAGAACAGGACTTTCCATTTACCCGCAAAGCTGTCTTGTGTCAGTGCTTCGAAAGCGGACTCGCCGTTTTCTTCGTGTTTCATAAATTTGGGTTTAACGCCTGTAATTGTGAATTCAGGCAGTTTGTCGCCAATGCCAAGCATGGTTTACTCCTTCAAAGATGGGGTGGTAGCGGAAATTGCGGCCAATATGCACTTTTGCGGTGCAACAATTCAACCCAAAACGACAGCTTAACCCCCAATTATTATTTTCCATATTTTATGCCCTGCTATCGTGAAATTATTGCATCCTGAGGACGGGCGCGCTACAACCCCTTCCTATGTGGACCGTTTGCGCTTTATATCGTTTTGTAAGTATCCCCCAAGCCGAGGCTATCCGTCCGGCGGTGAAGAAGCTTTGTCAGGAGCAAGAGATTTGCGGCACGATCCTGCTGGCTCCCGAGGGCATTAACGGTACCATTGCCGCCCCGACAGAAGAAGCCATGGCAAAAGTGATGGCGTTTCTGGATGAAAAATTCGGCGTCAATCAGGGCGAAGTCAAATATTCAACCGCAGCAGAAAAACCGTTCGAGCGTTTAAAGGTACGTTTGAAGAACGAGATTGTAACCTTGAGAGCGCCGGAAGCCGATCCCACCAAACAAGTGGGTACTTACGTCAGCGCCGAAGAATGGAATGAGTTGATCAGTGATCCCGAAGTGATCCTGATCGATACCCGCAACCATTTCGAAGTGAAAATGGGCCAGTTCGAAGGCGCCGTTGATCCCCTGACCACCACCTTCAGCGAGTTCCCGAAATTCGTGCAGGAGCATCTGGATCCTGCCAAGCACAAAAAAGTTGCCATGTATTGCACAGGAGGCATCCGCTGCGAGAAAGCCTCCTCCTATATGATGGCACATGGTTTTGAGAAAGTTTACCACCTGAAGGGCGGTATCCTGAAATATCTCGAAAACATTCCGGAAGATCAAAGCAAGTGGGAAGGTTCCTGCTTTGTTTTTGACGAACGCGTAGCCTTGGGCCACGGCCTGAAAGAAACCGGTCACGACCCCGTCACATCCGAGGCCCGCACCCGTTCCGGCCGCACGAACTGGTAACAATTCCTTTTTTTATTGACGTTCTGATCCTTACGGCCTTAGGGTTTTGTCTATGGACATTCCTACGCCAGCCGAGATCTTCAAACAGGTCTCTTTTGATAACCGGCCTTCATCCGGTGCTTGCCGCGTTGTCTCCTGTACGCGAAATCCGTTTGACATTTCACCGGTTCTTGAGGCCCTTGATAAACGACTGGACAAACAACCTCCGGCACGGCCTTTGGTCATCCTTATGGGAGAAGAACATATTATCCCCGCCCACAAAGTTTTACGGCAGGCCGTCATCCAGCATTTATGCTCCCGAAGCAAAGTTGCTTATGGCATGGAACGCAGCCACAATTTATTGGACACGCTTATCAGCAAGAACTTTGGTTTGAACAATCCATTTTCCGGCTTAGGATATTTGAAAGATCGTGATCCGGAAGGCCACTATCTGATTGAGGCCTTTATCGGAGCCGCAGTACCGGTGCACTCACCCGTGACAGCGCTAAACCTCATGACTGCCTGCCGAGATATGGGCATATCAGTAAGAGCCAATGATGCCGCAAAAATTAAAAAGGACGGCCATTTTTATCTGGATGCACAAGACCCCCCAACAGCCCGGTACCTTGAATTACTGCAAGCGGATCATCCCGATGATATATCGGTTCATGACCAACAAGGCATAGCCTTGCGTAATTACATGATTGTTGAAAATGCCCTTGCCCATATGCAGGAAAGCGGCGCGCACGTATACGTGCAGGATTGTGGCATGGGACATATGCTCGGGTACAAAAATAATCGTACACAGGCACAATGGCTTTATCAGGATAGTTTAAGCGCTCTTTTTAAAGCACATGATATAGATGTTCTGCCTATTTTTCCTTCTCTCATGACATTCCAGCCCGAAAACCTGTGCGATGAGGGTCTGCATTCTCTTGATGAAGGAGCTATAATCGTCACAGATATGAACGAACAAAGGCTTTTCTCCTTTATGCCTTCGCCTGATCTGGAAGATACCGTTCTGCAAAAAATGGCGCAGTGCAACACTGCCGCCATCAAAATTCATTTAAGCAATCAAAATGTTCACAGCGGCCAGTTAAAAGAAAAGGCTGCCCCCATCCTGCAGAAATGGATAGACCAGCTAGGCTCTTCCCCCTCTCCTGCTTCGTTCAAACCCTAAGACCACTTATTCCTTTGGTGGGGGCGGCGGCGCCAGATCTTTCACTTTCTTTTCGCCTGCATCTTTTCCGGACATACCTTTACGCCCATGATGAAAAGGCACAAGCCGCAAATGTTTAGCCAATTCCTTGCGGTCCTCCGGTGATAGATCCTTGGCAATCTTAGCGGCTGTCTGCGCACGAGCAGCAAAAAGAGCCGTCTGCGCCTCATCCATTTTCAAGGAAGCAGCTAGAAAATCCTCTTCGTTGAATTCTGCAGCCGACAAAGTTCCAAGCATATGACTGCGCGCTTCCTTCATCGCTTTATGAAGGTCTTCGTGATCCTTGCGCGCACGGATCATTTCTGCAGCAATTTTATGATTTAAAAGCGGGCGGCCATTTTCACCTTTAAAAGGACTATCCGAAATCCTTTTATAAATGCCGCCGGCCAATACACCCAATAAAAGCACATTCAGCATAATCGATATTGTAAAGACAAGCTTCATCTTGCGACTCATAACCAATCCTCCTCGACCATGATCAGGTTGAGCGTACTATCGCTATCCACACTGGTATCCGTATTTGAAACAGGTGTTACCACCCATCCGCCACAAACCCCGATAACCAGACAAAAACCCATGGCCAATACGGGACGGGGCACCAAAAGCAACGATAACAAATCCCCCCATGTGAGAGTATTATAAATACTTGGCTTTTGTGCCGTATGCATAGCCCGCTGTACAATCCTGCCCGCCAGATCGTGGGGCGGTTCCGGTGCGTTCCATATCCGCCACAAGGCATCAAAATCATTATGATTGTTCATGGCGCACCTCCTTGGCTTTTGCCAAAAGCCCAAATTTGTTCATGTGATTGCGAATGCCTGCCTTGGCACGCATCAAAAGCGACTCACAAGCTTTTTCCCCTATCCCCATAACCTTTGCCGCTTCTACGACGCTCAAACCTTCATATACGCGCAAGGTCAATGCCAATCTCTGACGCTCTGGCAAATGGCGGATTGCCTGTTCCAGATGCACCTGCCGCTGCTTTTCATCATAAAGCTCATCTGCCTGTTGATTTTGATCCTGCATATATTCCAGTATCGACGGATCAACCCATTTTTTCCGGCCCCTTAAACGATCTAAGGCCATATTACTAACCACGCGGTAGAACCATGTTGTAAATTTATAACCCTTATCAATCTGAAACAGATCAGGCTGCGTCCACAACTTGATAAAAGCCTCCTGCACCACATCATCGGCCTCGGCCTCATTCATCAATAACCGCCAGGCCAGAGCATAAAACTTATCACTATGACGATGGACGAGAACAGAGAAGGCCTGATGGCTGCCTTCCTGAATGCGGGCCATCAGGCCTTCATCTGTTTCATCCATTTATTTATTCCTGACCAGCTATAGCCGGTCCAATTTAGCTTATTCAGCGGGCGGCGCTACATCACCACCTTGGGGCTGCATTTGGCGACGTTCTTCGTGCTTTTTCCTTCTTTCTGCACGACGCTCTTCATGCATAGCCTTCATCTCCTCTCTTGAGACTTTGCCATCACTGTTGGCATCCGATGCAGTATGACGTTCTTTGCTTTTACCAACGAATTCGTCACGGGAAATTTTTCCATCCTGATCGGAATCAATACCTTTCATCTTCTCGGCATGATGTTCTTGCATGCGCTCTTTCATACTTTCCATTTTGGCTTCAGCTTTTTGCTGATGAAAAGCCTTCATTTCTTCATCGGACAGGTAGCCATCCTTATCGGCATCCATTTCATTGAATTTCTCGGCTGCAAAAGCCTCTGATTCAGCCGCGCTGACTGCACCGTCATGATCAGCATCAACCTTATCCATCATTTTCCCCTTGGGTGCCGGAGCCTCTGTGCTTGCTGGCACATCTGCATCCTGCGCATAGGCAGCCATACTGGCTCCCAACATCAAGACAGCCGCTAACGGCAACATAAATCTGGTCATTATCTTCTTCCTTTCGAAGTGTTCTAGGCAACATACAGGTTGCCATTATTGACCTTCTTGATACGTCCTGAAAGGGGGAAATCCTGCGCTGCTATAGTAAAAATTTATTCTGACGCAACTTAAAAGAAGAACTTATTTGTTAAATATCAAATACTTGCCAGATCAAAGACAATCCGGTGACCTTGACTGCCAGCCGGCGGAATAGCCTGAGACCACAGAATTTTGGCCTGATCCTTTAACTGGAACACGATACGTGTTCCGCCCTGCCCGTCGGGGGTGGTCGCCATAGATTCGACCAGAGGGCTATCCTGCACATTCCGGGTGACAGGCCCCGCATTCCAGACTGTGTCTGGAATTTCGAGCACAAGAATCTTTTCATTATTATCGATCTCGTAACTAAAGGTACGAGAGTCGGTGATATCGATCACCAATCTGGATTTACCATTATTCTGCTCACCAAACCTTACATTCTTGATCGCCGGAACATTGAAAGCCGGCGGTGTATAGCCGGCATTTTGTGATGCGGCAGCATTGGATTGCACCTGCGGAACGGCAGGTGCCAACGGTGCCATAGCCATGGACTGATCCTCCATTATTTCGGGATCAAGAGAGTCTCCAGCAACGCGTGAAGGTTGGTTCATTTCATGACCATAGCCTGCCTCTGCTCCGGCCAAGTGCGCCCCCGCAGCAGGATGTAGTCCGTTCAGATTTCCTGCAACACCGGGCGCGCCTGATTTAACAGCCTCCATCGCTGCTGCTTCATCAGCAATACCGGTCAATTTTGTCAGCGCGGGCATTAGCATAGCCATGTCATTACGCAGGGAAGAAACCTCGTCTTCCAACTGGCTGATACGCTTTTTGGCGGCGTGCAATTCAGCAATCTCAGTCTGCGTCGGGACAGGCCGCGGCGTGCGATCAGGCTCGAGCCATGTACCTTCTGCCGTCTGCATGACACGGGTTTGTGGCGGTGGTAAAACCGGATTTTGATAGTTCTGCCAATCAGAATAGCGGGAACCAGAAACGTCCTCTGCCATCCAGCCACAACCGGACAAGGTCAAAAAGGCGACAGTCGCCATAGATATAACCTTAAGATTTTTAACCATTACAGCAGGGGTGTTTCCATCAATTTTTTCATATCTTTCAAAAGGCTAGGTGAAAATATCCGCAGCCGTCAATCAAATCAGCCCTACAAAACTTGCTTTATCCACACCGCTTATGGTGTTCTGTTAAGTAAGATGAATGATTTTTCAGGTTAAACTGAAAAAATATAAGAAAATCAAAAGGCATGAGGCGGCGTATGTTTCCTAAAGGCGAAGTCAAAAGAAGTCTGCTCGGTACCCTGGAGTTTGCCCTTCTGATGTGGCAAGGACGTTCACGGTTTGGAACATCCCAAGAAGAAGCTATCCGCTCGTTTATTGTCCCTATTTTATTTTCTGTCCCTCTTCTGTTTGTAGTGCTGGCTTATCCAACATCCGAAGCTTCGGAGATGTCGCGAAACAGCATAGCCTTAATGTATGCCCTGCGGATTGCCGTAGTGACGGGTATCTTCTTGGCTGCTGTCTGGTGGATCGTAAACCAGATCGACCGTCAGGAATATTTCATGCAGTTTGTAACGGCCAATAACTGGCTCAGCGTCCCTGCGACAATTATCATTGTTCCCTGTCTCTGGCTGGTTTTTAACGGCACCCATACATGGGAAGAAGTATATCCTTTCATGTGCGTCCTGATGATTTACTCTTATTTATTCACGGCTTTCATGGCCTCGGCGATCTTGCGCATCCCGCTGGAGCTGGCAGGCTTTATCACTTTCATCAGCTATGCGATTAACACTCACGCCGGTGATTTTATGGTCTGGGTAGGACAAAACTTGTTGTCTTAAGAAACTGAAGCCTTGGCTGGTTTAATGCTTAAGAAAGCCCGCATATAAAAGGCGGGCTTTTTCCATGACAGCCGCCGCGGACAAATCGCCCTCAACCATAGCACGGCTTTCCTGACCCATACGTCGGCAAATATCTCTATCTTGCTCTATTTTTAGAATAGCTGCGGCCAAGGCTTTTGCATCATATGCGGGAACCAATGCACCATTCACAGCATCCCGAACCATTTCACGGCAGCCAGGAACGTCTGTTGCGATGATCGCACGACCACAAGCAGCCGCTTCCAATAATGATTTGGGGATACCCTCACCGCCATAGGAAGGCTGGAGCGCTATATGAGTCTGCGGCCATATTTCATCCATCCTGCAATGTCCTTTGTGTATGACATTTGGATTTTCAAGACACCATTGATCGATCTCGCTCTGGGTCCAGGAACCGGGATTGCCCGGATCAGGCTGCCCGCACAACCAAAGCTTAATATGCGGAGCTTCCTGCTTCAGGATATCAAAAGCCTCCTTTAATGTCGGCAATCCTTTAATCCCAATCATGCGGCCTGCGAATACACAGATGAAATCACCTCTCTCAGGCAACGGATCAACACGGTACTGATCAATATCCACGCCCGAACCACGGATCAGAGCTGTCTTGGATTTTCCTGTCCGTAACGCCCCCAATTTTTCAAGGAGGATCCTGTCATCATCATTTTGGAACAATGTGATGTTTGCAGGACGCTGCAAAAGCATCCTGAACATTAATACCAGCACTGTCCGGATAGACCGCGCCTTCATCGTATCCGATGTAAAAACATACCCAAGACCAGCGAAAGCATTCACAATATGCGGTACAGGTGTCATACAGGCGGCTAATGATCCGAACAGGATAGGCTTCATAGCTATATGATGGATAACCTGAGGCTTTTCCAAGGCATAGAGTTTCCGCAACCGCAAGATCTGTCCGAATGCCTGCACAGGGTTCAGGCTACGGCGGGCAAAATCGAAGGGGATAACACGAACACCTGCCTGTTCAATAGCCGCGCGCGCCTGTCCGGCATTGGTAATAACGGCAACATCATAACCGGCGGCCTGCGCACCGCGCACAGTTGGCAAGCGATGGGAAAGAAAATACCAATCTTCTGTAACAACGAATATCAGCTTGGGCTTGTTCATTCTGCCGCCTGATTTTTAAATATACGCTGGATCAATTTACGGAAACGGCTGGGGCGCATGGACATCACGATGTGGGCTAATAGCAAAATGATCCACGGGTAGGTGAGCGCCGCTTGTGGCCAGTTCCGGGCCTCTGCTATCGCTGCCAAGAGGCCATAAACAAATACAAGGCCGAGAATTGAGTACACAGACCCCCGCACCGACACCCCCGCCGTCACAAAGTGATGGTGAAAATGATTGTGATCAGGATCGAATGGATGCCGTCCCTGTGAAACACGACGAGCAAATTGCCCACATGTATCCATGATTGGCAAGGCCAGCAACCAGGCAACGCTCATCGGCATGACAACAGCAGAATCCGGATGCCCCGCCATATCAATCGCGAACCATGCTAATGATAACCCCAGCGCCAACGATCCGGCATCCCCAAGGAAAACACTGGCCTTATGCCGTAAAGGGTGACGCATATTATGAAACAGAAATCCTGCCAGAACGCCCATCATGACAATAAGAGGCAAAGCATGATCATCCCCTGTCATCAGGGCAAAGATAAAAAGCCAGAAGCAAACAATAAAACCAAGCCCCCCGGCCAAGCCATCAAGCCCATCCATGAGGTTGATCGCATTAATCAGCAGAACAATGGCAATGACCGTAAAAGGCACAGCCATCCACCCCATCCATAACGGTCCGAATCCAAAAATATCGCCGAACCCCTGAACCCTTACATCGCCCGCCAGCACAATAATAAAGGCCGCTATAAACTGGGAAATAAATTTGATACGGGCGGGCACCGTAAAACGGTCATCAATACCGCCCACAACCAGAAGCAAGATTATTCCTGCAAACAGGGCGTAGAGAGAAGAATCCGGCTGACCAAAGAACAAAACCATCAGCATAAATATCGGGAAAATGACCAGTCCCCCGACAGGAGGGGTTCCCTCCTCATGCTTCTTGCGGCCACCGGGGTGATCAATAAAGTTCGCCTTGCGGGCCAAAGCACATGCCTGCGGCAGAAGGAAAGCCGCAAACAAGGCACAAACCGCACCAACAAGAATCATGGCAAGAGGCGAAAGACTCATGGATAGTTACTCGATTTCATTCAGGTCAGAGGCAATATCACTGCTGATTGTCACCAAAGCAGATGCTGTATGCCCTACCATTTCTTTTAAGGCATCGCCGGCAAGGAAATAGGCAACGAGCAAGCTTAGAGTGATAGCCATAATAATCAAGCCGTACTCAATGCTGGTGACACCACGGCAATCACGGAAAAAGGCTATAATCTGGTTTTTCACGGCCCGACCTCATTTCTTAACGATCATCCACGCAGATGGCCCCCAAGACAATCCCTTTTTTCTGACTAGCCTTGCTTTCTTAGCCGTCGGGAAAAACGGGCTGGATCCAGGGAATCAGCAGAATCCTGACCAATTGACCAGACTGTCCCCATAATGAGATCAGCCAGATACTCGGCCCCTACCATAGAAGTTATCAATCCATGAGATGCGTGCGCCGTTGAAACATAAAGCCCTTCAGAACCTGCAACCTTACCGATTACGGGAAAACGGTCTTTGGCCGCGCAACGCAAGCTGGCCCGCCCGCCTTTAACGCTGAAAGCCCCCCCTAATGCAGGTACAGCGGATTCCAGTTGGCCTATAATATGCTCATGGTCATCTTGCGTAACCTCGGTATCTGTTCGCCATGGCTGGAAGGTTGCTCCCGCTACATGGTTCACCCCTTGTGATGCTGATAAATAGCCTCCATGGCATATATTAGCTTTAAGGTTGAGACTGGTCTGCGCCTCCAGAAAACTGATCTGGCCACGCACGGTATGAATGGGTAAATCTTTTAAATTATCATCTGCTTGCGCCGCAATACCGTTAGCCAAAATCACAGCATCATAAGATTGTCTATCAGGCATACCCACGATGGGCACAATATTTTCAACGTTCTGTTTACAAAGAGCGGCAGGCGATATAAATCTGGAGTCCGGAAGGAAAAGCGCTTCGTGTTTGATGTTGATGCCTGCCACATCGCTTGCTTCATCTGCTGACAGCCAACGTACATGATCCCCATGCCAGCCCCAGTTTGCCAAAATACCCTGAAGGCGCTTGCGTTTATCATCATCCATTGCCAGATGTAAGCTGCCGCAGCGTTGCTGCCCTTTATTCAAACTGGCAAGTAATGCGTAACCTTGCGCATAAATATCGGATTCTGCCGTTCTATATTGTGAAAAACGCGGATTATAGAGCCCCAGAGGATTACCGGAAGCGTGACTTGCCACACCATAAGAGTCATAAAGGTCTACGGGAACATTCCGCCTTTTCAAAGTCGCATAACAGGCCGTTCCGGCCAATCCCGCCCCGACAATAGCCACACGGCGCACGGAGGATGATAAGAATACATCCGTCTGCCCTTTAGTAAAGACAGCAACTGTCATATCCCGTTTACGGCCATAACCACGGACTTTGCTGACATTGAAACCTTGAGCAGCCAAACCCCTGCGAACGGCGCCTGCCGCCGTAAAGCTGGCAACTGTCGCGTCATTTGCCGATAACCTTGCCATATGCTCATAAAGCATTTCAGACCACATCTGCGGATTCTTGGCCGGGGCAAATCCATCCAGAAACCAGGCATTAATACCGCAGGGAACTTTCAATCTAGGCAACGCATCATTCACATCATCAAATATCAGGGTTAGACGCACCCGATCGGAAACAGCCCTGCGATGAAATCCGTTTACCCTTAAAGGATAAAGAGAGACCATTTTTTCGAGACGTCCCTCGAAGTAACCTGACCATGGCAACAAGGTTTTCTCTATATCTTCTGATGCCAACGGATACTTCTCGAAGGAAATAAAATCCAGCGTTGCATCCTTTGGTGCAGTTTCCTCGAATAACTTCCATGCCGACAAGAAATTGAGACCTGTTCCAAAGCCTGTTTCGGCAATAGTAAAAAGATTTTTGTTTTGCCAATTTTCAGGAAGGTTATTACCGCGCAAAAAAACATGAGCGGTTTCAGCCAGACCATCGTCAGGAGAAAAATAGATATCATCAAACTGGGCCGAGCGTATCATGCCCTTTGCTTATACCAAGCCTCGGGATAGTTCAAGCAAACTCGGGTTTATGTGAGGCAGACCTTCTGCGCCTGGGCGCTGCGCCGTCGTTTGCAGGCACACGAAAAGCTTCACTATAATCAAAGGCGGTCTTGGCTGTCAGACCATTCTGGCGCAAGAACGGATGCAAGCGCGGGTAAGTGCCCGCCAGTTTGTGGAATGTTATTGTTTCTTCTTGCGACCCGCCAACCTCGACGGCCTTCTTGAATTTGGCACGCAAAGACCGGTCATACAAACCCTGTTTCTCGAATTTTTCGAACATCTGGTCGCCCATAATCTGGGACCATTGATAGCTGTAGAAAGCAGCATCATAACCGCCACCAAAAATATGATGGAAGCGCGGCGATGTCAGAGGTGTCTTCATACCTGCAATATTGAAATCTTTTGTAACCTCTAGCTCAAATTCCTCAACGCTGTTAATACGAGCCGTATCCTTACGGTACCAAGCCTGATCCAGCCATCCTTTACGGGCATAAGCCAAAACCTTTTGGCCTGCCATAAATTTGGCGGACTCTTTAATTCGTTCCTTAACATCATCGGGAATTTTTTCGCCCGTTTTATGGTGGCGCGCAATATCATCAAGAACCTCCGGCATGAACGCCCAGTTCTCATGAAACTGTGAAGGAAATTCGACAAAGTCCGTATCGACAGACGTGCCGGAAAAACTCTGATAACGGCACTTACTCATCAGGTTATGTGTGGCATGCCCCATTTCATGCATCAGACATAACAGATCGTAATGAGTCATAAGGGTTGGCTGACCATTCTGCCCTTTGACAAATTTTGTTACGACCATATCAACCGTACGGCGGTTTTCACCTTCGAATTGGCCTTGCGAGAAAGCGCTGATATTCCATGCCGTCCCCGAAGGTTTCCCCTTGCGGTCAAACAGATCCATGCACAAAACACCCATATGCTTTCCGGTGCGCGCATCCGTTACATTATAGGTGCGCAAATCTTCATTATATTTGGGGTATTTTTTACTTTCCTTGAATTTGATCCCGAAGAACTTTTCAAAATGGCGCAGCGTACCTGCTACCGTACTTTCAAGTTCCAGATAAGGGCGGATATCCTCTTCATCAAAACCCAGAACTTTCTTCTTCAAGCGTTCCTCGTAATAACGAAGATCCCAAGGTTCCAGATTCCGGATACCATCTTCCTGCTTTGCAAAGTCACGCAATACCTGCACTTCTTTTTCTGCAACAGGCTTGGCGGATTTCCTGACCTGACGCAAGAATTTCTCAACTGTCTTGACATCACTAGCCATATTGTAATGAAGCGTATTGACCGCCGGATTTCGATGACCTTCCATACGGGCCTGCTTATGTTCCAGCTTCACCAGATCCAGAATGGTCTGACGATTATCGTACGGACCCGATATACCGGCGTTATAATTCAATTCCCACATCTCGCGACGCAAGTCACGATCATGAACGGCTTTCATAAAAGGTTCATAAGTGCCAACTCCTATTCCGAAACACCATTGCCCTGCAAGCCCCCGTTTTTCAGCTTCGGCAGCAGCGCTGGCGATAAGAACATCAGGCAATCCTTTTAGACGATCAGCATCCGTCACTGTCAGGAATGTATTCTTTTCAGCTTCGCGCATATTTTTTTGCGAGCGGCTGCCCAAACGGGATATCTGTTTGCCCAGCTCGCGCATTTCTTGCTGTTTTGCAGGAGATTTAAGAGCGCCTGCCACACGGAAAGTATTGGCATACATCCCGTAAAGTTTCGCCCGCTCTCCCGTCAGGTTTATGATCTCGGGCTTGATCGACAGTAATACAAACCTGCTCAGCAGATCCTTGTTCTGGAACATATCCATATAGAGGTCATAGAATTTATCGGAGAGTATATCCTCCATCTCGTCATACTGCTTTTGCTCGGCTTCATCGCGGGGCATCGTCGTAAAAAGCGTGACGAAGAAATACATCGGAAGGCTATAGGCATTCTCGATGGCTTCTACTGTATTTTTGAAACTGGGGAGCGCCGGATTCTTGGCGATATCATCAACCTGCTTGCGCATCCTTTCGCAAATAAAATCAAAAGCCGGCAGCACGTGCTCGGGTTTGATCTTGTCCCAAGCCGGAACATAGTTCGACTTCTTGCTGTAATGAAAGAAAGGATTGTCCCTGAGGTGATCTGGTAAGTCTTTCCACAGACTGTTCATCTGCACTCCGTTTCCCTGATGTGATTTCCCTGTAATGCCCCATTTTGTTATGTGGCTTTTTTTGCTTATAGGGGATTAGTGCATAGATTCCCCCATTCTGTGAAGCCCTTTCCCTATCCTTGCCCCTAGTTTTTAATGTGCAGATGCGTACATAATAAAGGGCTTGCGATTTCCAGAAGAAAGACTTGGTTTTTGAAAACACCCTGCATCCGGACCTGCCCCCTTGACCGCTTTACCAACAGGGTTAACACTGTGCCTGTCGCGTGTATCCCCTTATTCGGAATTTTATTTATGAAAAAATATCTTTTGTCTTCCCTCGCTTCACTGACGCTGCTTTGCACAGCACTGGCAACATCGGCCCATGCCGCAGAAACGAATTTCAGCATTAGCGTCAAATCGAAGGATGCGATGTTTATTGGTGAGTCAGTAGGCGGTGCGCACATTATCGTCAGAGATAAACGCGATAGCGATATTCTTGTCGAGGGGAATACGACAGGCGGATCTGGCGACCGCAGCAAAATCATGACCGGAAGCCATGAACGTGACGCCATCATCACCAATGATACCAATGCCAAATTCGAATTCGCACTCGATCTTTATCGTCCGACACCTGTCACGATTGAGGTATCGGGACCTTATGCCCAAGGTCAGGCACTTGCGAAAGCGAGCGCCGATTACCTGCTGATCCCTGGGAAAGATTACACAGCAGGAAACGGCATCATTGTTGAGATCCCCGGATTCATCGTCGATGTATTGAATCCCCCCGTGAACCGCAAGGCCAAATTCAACAAAGACGGGACCTTGCCGCTTGAAGTAAACGTCACCAAATTATGCGGCTGCCATATCGACAAGGACCTCCCTTGGCCCCCTGAACGCTATCAGGTCGAAGCCAGCATTTATCGTGGCGATGTCCTTCTGGCGACCATCCCCATGGAAAAGCAGACGCAGGCCAGCCTGTATGCCGCCAACCTGAAATTTCAGGAGCCAGGGACCTATATGGTCACTGTAACAGCCTTTGATTCCAAGACCTTAGAAGGTGGCATGGATAGTACGACAATTACCCTTGACCCCTAAAACACAGGCGGCCTATAGTCGTTTTCTATAATAAGATTATTTAACCATAACAGGATGAGGCTTGGAATATCATGGCTGCGGTCAATCCCCTTTTGCGCGACTCTACCCTCCCCAATCAGGCACCCGCTTTTGACCTGATCAAGGATAAACATTTTTTACCGGCAATGCGCGCCGCCCTAAAGGAAGCCCGCGCCGAAGTGCGCGCGATCAAAACCAATCCTGATAAACCTACTTTTGAAAACACAATCGAGGCTCTGGAACTGGTAGGGGAAAGATTGTCCATTCTTTCAAGCCTGCTCAGTAACCAGATGCTGGTTGCCAGCAGTCCTGCCCTTAAAGCAGCAGAGGACAAGATTTCACCACTGCAGGCCAAGTTCAAGGCTGCCACATTCACGAATACTGCTTTGCTAAAACGCGTCAAAGCTGTGTGGGATAGCAGCCATGATGATCCTGCACTGACAGTTGAACAAAAAGATATCCTCAGAAGCACCTATGATGGCTTCCGCAAAGGCGGGGCATTGCTTAAAGGCGAAGACAAGAAACGCTACAAGCAAATTGTAGAAGAGATGGCCACACTGGGTTCAGACTTCAGCGAAAATGCCCGCAAGGATACAGAAGCATTTGCTCTGGTGATTACCAACCCCGATGATCTCAAAGGCTTGCCAGACGATGTAAAAGCTGCTGCTGCCAAAAAAGCTGCCGATCGCAACCTCGAAGGACAATGGGTATTCACCCTTCATGCCCCAAGCTATATCCCGTTTGTTACCTATGCCGAAAACCGCGCCCTGCGTGAAAAAATGTGGCAGGCTTCCACCAGCAAAGGCTGGAAAACTGCCAATGATAATCAGGAAATTATTCGCAAGATCCTGACCCTTAGCCACGAGAAAGCACAAATTCTGGGTTATCGGAACCATGCCGAGTACGTACTTGAAAACCGCATGGCACAAAAACCCGAAACCGTCAGGGCTTTTCTTGACCAGATGATTGCAGTGTATAAGCCCGCTGCCGAGAAGGATATGGCTATGGTACAGGAATTTGCCGCCAGCAAAGGCCTGAATGATACACTGAAGCCGTGGGATTTCTCATTCTATGCAGAAAAACTCAAAGAAGAAAAATTCGGATTCTCTGCAGAAGACCTGAAACCTTATTTTCCTTTGGAGAAAGTGCTTGATGGAACATTCAAACATTTTAGCCGCCAGTTCGGTATAAAATTTACCGAGAACACAGATTACCCGACATGGCACAAGGATGTTAAAGCCTTTGACGTCACGGATGAAAAGACTGGCGCTTTTGTGGGCACACTCTATACCGACTTCCACCCCCGCGATGGCAAGAAAGGCGGCGCGTGGATGACGGACTACCGCGCACAGGGTATGTTCAAGGGAAAAGTAGAGCGCCCCGTGATTGCCATCGAATGCAATTTCACCGAACCACTGCCTGACAAACCTGCCCTTCTGGAACATGACGAAGTTCTGACACTTTTCCACGAAATGGGCCACGCCGTTCATGGCCTGCTTTCGGATGTTACATACCGTTCCAAAGCCAGCCCTTATGTCGAGTGGGATGCTGTTGAATTACCTTCACAGGTGCAGGAAAACTGGGGCTTTAACCGTGAAACACTCGGACTGATTAGCGGCCATTACCAAACAGGCGAAGCTCTGCCGGATGATCTCTATGAAAAAATGATCGCCGCCAAGAATTATCTGGCCGGCTATGGTGGCCTGCGTCAGGTCAATTTCGCCCGCATGGATCAAACCTATTACACAACTGATCCGAAGGACATTGGAGAGAAGTACGGCTTTGATATCAAGGCCTTTGAAGAAGCTATTACGGCCGATACACGTATTCTGCCTATGCTGGGCGGCCCTATGTCAACAAGCTTCACCCATATTTTCTCGGGTGGTTATGACGCGGGTTATTACAGCTATAAATGGGCGGAGGTTCTGGATGCCGATGCTTTCGAATACCTGACCGAGCGCGAAGCTTATGATACCGAACGTCTGTCGGATTATCGTCGCGAATTTCTGGCCAAGGGTGGCACACAAAACCCCGCCACACTTTACCGTGCCTTCCGCGGGCAAGACGCCGACCCGCAAGCCTTACCGCGCCGTGAAGGGCTGTTGCCTCCCAAACCCGCTGTAGCTTAACAGCATAAATCCATTTTTATATCTATCAGGGGGCCCCAAAGCCCCCTGATTTTTTTTATTTTCATTCCCCTTCAAGGCTGGAACAGGGGCTGTTTGCGCCTATATAATCTCGTGATAGATTCGTACCTGTTTTATGCACTTATGACCAAGAGGCCCCAGATAAAGATCATGACAACCGCCAATCCCCTGCTGACCCCGTCTTCCCTGCCCAATCAGGCACCTGCCTTCGATAAAATCGAAGAAGGACACTACGCCCCTGCCATCGAGCAAGGATTAGCCGAGGCCCGTGAAGAATTGGCCGCGATTAAGGGGAACAAGGAAGCCCCAACCTTCGCCAACACGATCGAAGCACTGGAAAACATGGGCGAGACCTTAAGCCATGTCATGGAAATTCTGGGGAACCAGATCAGTGCTGCGGCTACGTCTGCCTTGGTCGAGGTCAAACAAACCTACGCCCCGCAACTGGCTGAGTTTTATTCATCTGTCGCGATGGATGATGATCTGTTCGCCCGTATCAAGACTGTATGGGATCAAGACCATAATAATCCATCTTTGACGACGGAACAAAAAACCCTGCTCAAGAATACCTATGACGGTTTCCGCCGCAGCGGTGCTTTACTCGAAGGGCCCGCCAAGGAACGGATGAAGGAAATCAATATTGCCTTCTCCACACTGGGAACCCAGTTTAACGAGAATATCAAGAATTCTATGGAAGCATTCAGCCTTGTCATTGATCAAGAATCAGACCTTGCAGGCCTGCCTGAAGATGTCATCGCCGCAGCCGCCAACCGTGCCGCCAAGAAAGATATGAAAGGCAAATGGCTGTTCACGCTGGATTACCCGAGCTATGGCCCGTTTGTTACCTATGCCGATAACCGTGATTTGCGCGAGAAAATGTGGCGTGCCTTTGGCAGCCGCGCATGGAAAGATGATTTCGACAATCAGGCAACTATCAAACAAATTGTATCCTTGAGCTACGAGAGTGCCAATTTGTTGGGTTATCCCACACCGGCCCATTTCGTTCTGGAAGACCGGATGTCGGAAAAACCGGATACCGTCTTTGCCTTTCTCAACAAATTGAAAGCGGCTTACAAACCGGCAGCCACACAGGATTTGGCAGCTTTGAAGGACTATGCTGTGAAAAATGGCGGGCCTGCTGATTTGAAACCTTGGGATATCGCCTATTACAGCGAAAAGATGAAGGAAAGCGTTTTCGGTTTTTCCAGCGAAGATCTGCGCCCCTACTTCCCGCTTGAGAAAGTTTTGGGAGGATGTTTCGAGCATTTCAGCCGTCAGTTCGGTGTCACCTTCACCGAAAACAAGAAATATGCGGTTTATGCCAGCGATGTAAAAGCCTTCGATGTTACCGACACAGCAAGCGGCGACTTCATCGGCACACTCTATGCCGATTTCCATCCCCGCAGTGGTAAAAAGCCCGGTGCCTGGATGACGGGATACCGCTCGCAAGGCCTTTATAAAGGGAAAATCGAGCGTCCGATTATCGCGATTGTCTGCAACTTCACAGAGCCACTGCCGGAAAAACCTTCCCTGCTGACCCATGATGAGGTTTTGACACTGTTTCATGAAATGGGCCATGCCATGCACGGCCTGCTTTCATCGGTGACCTATCGTTCACTGGCAAGCCCGAATGTAAAGTGGGACTTTGTGGAATTGCCCTCACAGGTGCAGGAAAACTGGGCCTATACAAGGGAAACATTGGATTTGATCAGCGGTCATTGGCAGACAGGCGAGAAAATTCCCGATGATTTGTTCCGCAAGCTGAATGATTCAAAGAATTTCATGATTGCGTCAATAGGACTGCGTCAGGTCAATCTCGCCCTGCTGGATATGACATGGTACACAACCAACCCGCAGGATATTGAAAGCCGTTATGGCTTTGATGTTTTCAAATTCGAGGAAGAGGTCACCAAGGACACACGTCTATTCCCTATGCTGGCTGGCCCGACCTCCACCTCCTTCGGTCATATTTTCGGTGGCGGTTATGCCTCAGGCTACAACAGCTATAAATGGGCAGAGGTACTGGACGCCGATGCCTTCTATTACATGACGGAAAACAGCGTTTACGATGAAGAGCGCCTGATGAAATACCGCCGTGAAATTCTGGAACGTGGCGGCACCGATCATCCGGCAACATTGTATCGCAATTTCCGCGGGCAGGATGCCGACCCTGATGCGCTTTTGAAGCGCGAAGGCTTGCTGGACAGTGATAAGGCGGCGTAAGCCCCTGCCCCCTCTTAGAACGAAGGCGGATAGATAAGGGCGGGGTCAACCGCCCTTTCTTCTTTGAACAGAGGCGGGATTTTATAGCGTTCATGTTGTGCTCGTGCCTGCTTGCCCCTTACACATTCGGGATCAAAGCTCACTATACGGCCATCAGGACGTAAGCCAACATTTGTAGGGTCAAAGTCTTTATCGTATATGTCGGCTGGATACATCATATTGGTCCCATACCCGAAAAAGAACAGCGCACGATGGAATTCGTGTACCAAGGCATCATTATCACCCTCTTTATATCGGCGCGGCAGCTTTGTCAGGGGAATAATCTCCGGCAAGGCCTCCAGCTTGACCCCCTCATACGCCTTCAAATTGTTCTGGTTCGAGACAAAAGGCTGCAACACAACACTATGGCGCGGGCGCGCCTTACGGAATCTATGCGGCGCTTCCAGACGCACGACATGAATTTGTTTTGATGACTCATGGAAAGCCCGATAGGCCATAGCCCTGCCGCCATGACCCAGAAACTGGAAATCGCAATAGCCGCGGCGTTCGAAATAGGAAGCCAGCTTCAAACGGCTTTCCTCGCTCAACTTCTCCAG
This sequence comes from Micavibrio sp., assembly GCA_046294845.1. Lineage (GTDB taxonomy): Bacteria > Pseudomonadota > Alphaproteobacteria > Micavibrionales > Micavibrionaceae > Micavibrio_C. The sequence goes on from JBKBNU010000001.1 coordinate 2,359,888, forward strand.
ATACCTACAGAATAAATTATGTTTGAGATTATGATGATCCTCTTCCAGTCCGGCAACGGCTGCGAAGACTTCGGTCAATGTGGCGTGAACAGGCGTATCCAGTTCCCTTTTGACGCGTGCGTAACAACCAGCTTCGTCCCAGACATAAAGTTCCTTTGCCTGCTGGCGCAGCCAGACAACCCAGTCATCAATCCCGTCACTGAATTTTGTTTTGGTCATGCCTCTAGCAGTAGCAACTTCCTTTTGCCCTGCCAAATCTTTATCGGTTTAAGACAGGCGGGAAAAAACAAAGTATCAAAAAGAATCAGGGGGGCTAACTTGAGGAAATCTTCAGGATTTTGAGCCAAGAAAAAACCTTCCGGTGTGGGGTCCGGAAGGCTTCTTTGTCTTTTGTGTGGGGACTTGAAAATCGACTAGGCCTTAAGGCTTTTGTGTGGGGAGAACGAACCAGTTCTGGGGAAGACCCTAAAAACTTGATCGATTCACAAGTTAGTCTTAGTTTTTTCATAATTTGACCTTGGTGTCAACATAATTTTTATGAAAATAAGGTCTTTTTTTGTTTGCATAAGATGGCAGATCGGGCTATTAATTTCCTCGGAAACACCAAGTCCGCCTTGGATTTTTTAGAAGCATTCCAAGGGTTTTATGGTTAAACTCCCTGCCGGGGAGTTAAAAAATAAGGCGAAGGTTATATGACGATTACAACAGCACAAATTCGCGGCGCACGCGGAATCCTGAACTGGAGCCAGAGCGATCTGGCCGAGCGCACAGGTATTTCATCTACCTCGATTGGTAGTATCGAAAACGGACAGAGCACGCCGCGCGCCAGCACACTGCAAACAATCCGCAAAACGTTCGAAACCGCAGGGATCGAGTTTATCGGTCTTGACGGTGTACGTCTGCGCAGCGGCGATATCCGCACATATAAAGGTCAGGAAGGCCTGATTGATTTCTACGAAGACATCTATCAGACCGTAAAGGATTACAAAGGCGATATTCTGGTCAGCAATGTTGATGAACGCCTGTTTGTTAAATATCTCGGCGATTTCGCCGAAACGCATATTGAGCGTATGAAAGCGCTGCCCAATATTCGTTACAAAATTCTGGTGCGCGAAGGTGATGATTACGTGCCTGGTTCGGATTACGCAGAATATCGCGGCATCCCGACAGAGCTTTTCGCATCAGTACCGTTCTATGTTTATGCAGATAAACTGGCAACGATAGTATTTGAGTCCGAATTGACAGTGATTGTCATGGATTATCCCGCTATCGCCAATGCCTATAGAACGCAATTTGCCGATATGTGGCAGCGGGCCCATGCGACACAAACAGCCGCGCAAACCCGTAAGGCCAAGGCATAAAAGATTAATAATGAACGTTAAAATCAGGCAGCGGTAGTAAAGCAAAGCCATGAGTTTTGATAAACTTGTCACAGAGGTAGCGATCGATCTGTTTGGCCGTCGTAAACACGGCCACACAGGGGAAATCGCCTATCAGAATGGTGGCGGTAAATTGTTCGCACAATTTACGCATGCCAACCCTGATTATTACCCTTATCACGGCGAGATCACACTGTTGGCAACCAACCGCGATGCCATTGCCGAGCTGTTTGCCGATGTTGAACACGCAATTGTCGTAGGCCCCGGTCCGGCATCATCTTTCAGCCGCAAGGAATATCCGATTCTTGAAAAACTGCCCAAGCTCAAGGCCGTGAGCCTTGTTGATTTGAGCGCGGACTTCAACCAGCAGGCCAAAGGGGTTATACAGAGCAACTCCCAAGCCATGCGCCGCCGCGTTAAAGGCAATATTACAAATTACGATATGGACTTCCATGACGCCGGTGCCGTTATTCCTGCCCAAGGCAAGACAGCCGTATTCGTCACAGGCGGTCTGGTATCAAACGTCCACAATGCCCCCTTAAACGGTTTCCCCGATCAGGATATGCAAGGGATGCTACGGGCCTGCCGTGATCTGGCTGGTGAGGACGGTTTTGTTATTCTGGGTTACGATACCAACCAATGGCATGAAAGCCTGAACAAGGCCTATGACCAGTCATTGGCACCGTTTATCAAGAACATCATGCAGATCATTGCCGATCATACCCCGGGCATCCAGGGCTTTGACCCGCATCCGGATAACTTCCGCTATGAAATGCAGTGGCACAAAAAGGCCAGTCAGGTTGCCCACACCATCGTTTTTGAAAGACCACAGCGCTTTACGATTACAGATAATGGCCAAACACATACCTTTACGTTCGATACAGGTGATGAACTGGTCATGATGTCATCCATCAAGCCCTTGCAACAAAAAATGACCCAGCTTGCAAGCTATTGCGGCTTGCAAACTGTAAACGGCTATTTTGACCAGCATGGCCTTGTGGAGCATATTTTCAAGAGCGCACCCGTCAAACCACCCGTCGGTGCCCCCACCCCGCTGCAACTACCTTTGGCAGGGCCCGCCAAACCTTGAGCAAGGCGGCTGATGCATAACCATTCAACATAGCCCCTTGAATACGGGGCTTTTTTATTTGCTCGACGCACAACAGCTAATCCACAAAGAAAAACCCCCCATTCTTATCGAATGAGGGGCTTTCCGCTTGTGTGTGGGGTCATCAAGCTGAACCGGGGGAAACCGGTTCTGTACTATCACTTATGCGACACGCCTGTGGGGAGGCTGGCGAAGGTTCGCCAGATATACGCGTCGCAATTCGTGATAATCCCGGTTGACCGTCAGATAGAGCTGCCATACATCGGCGAGCTGGCGACGGACAAAAATGCCTTCATAAGCGCGGTAAACTTTCTCGACACGGTCAGCTTCGCGCTCGTAATCGGCTTTCCAGCGGCGGTAGTGATGGATCATCACACGCACGCGGTTGCGGTAGCGGGCCATGATTTCGGCCATCTGCTTCATGTCAAAATAGGAAATTTCGTGCGGATCCATATGGATCAGGTGATCGCGCAGTTGCTGCACATATCCGGCACTCAAACCGTCATTATTACTCATTTTTCTTACCTCGACCCACAAACTTAATAAAATAATAAGTTTTTCTTTATTTTTTACATAGATATGGATCATATACTCCAGAACACCTTCTTATGTCAATATATTTATCCAAGGCCGCCCTTATGTTACTAATCTACTAACATCCAAAGGCTTTGAATCTACGAACAACTTCAAACGATGACAAATAATTCTACACCGCTATCGATACCGTTAATGATCTTCCCTCTTCCACTCACACAAATAAGCATCCCGACTTTCACAGTTTTTGAGCGGTAAAAATAGCCTCTCTCTTAGAAGTTGAGTCTTCTGAAGCCCTAACTTTTCTAGGACACGCAGACTTGCAACATGCTCAACATCACAAATAGTGAATACGTAATTCACACATGAAGAATTCCGAATCCACTCCATGACACCTACACCTGCTTCTGTAGTATATCCCTTTCCCCACATCTCGCGGCTTATGCCATAATGAATCTCAGCTCTATTATTGTTTATGTTTATCATAAACAATCCAAATGCACCCGACACACCCTCTTTGAAAAATGACCAGGCATATTTACCATCACCACTAAACCAGCCACCAATTCCCCATTCAGCTATAAAATTTTCTGTCTGTTCAATATTTGCATGTGCATTCCGCTGAAGGAATTCCGAAACATCACTGTTCCCAGCATATCTCTCAAAAAGAAAATCTGCATCCTCCGGACAACAAGCCTTAAGACATAGTCTATCTGTCATAAAAATTTCTGGGGGATGCCGCATATTTCACCACACAGGTAAATCTACAGCTTGCTCGGAAACAGATCTCAAGAACAGTCTTGTTATTCCCTCAAACACTCTCTGTTCTTTAAAGATATCCCGCGAATGAAAACCCTTATCATTCCTAAAAACTACAACCTGATTGACACTCTGAGGTACAGCAAGTTTTCTTTTGTTATTTAGCAGGGACGCTTTAAGCTCTGCTATAATCGATGTGTCTTTTTGGTCACACAATTCACCATTTGAAAAGGCATATTTTTGTCCTGATTTATCGCCCCAAAAGACAGGTACATCATACCATGCATCCATAGGCGATGTTTCAGCCCCCTTATCAATATGACTTTCATAGACAACAGGCGTGGGGCGGAATTTAAATTTTTGATTTTTTCCTCTTTCATAAAAATCATCAAAGTCTTCCCACATCTCTTGATTAAGATAGTAAAAGTTACCGGGCCTATCGTATCCTATAAAGAGATTTATCAGACTGACATATTTAGGGATATAATATTTACCCCCCCGAAAAAACACATCATTATGAAATCCTAGCTTTTGATCGGGTGTATAGAATTTGACACCTGCTTTTTGCATCTTATCAATATTCTTTGCAGAGCTTTTGAATGTCGTGTAAGGCAGACTATTCACAGATTCCGGAGCAAGATTATATAAAGATGCATTTACAAGATGGAAGAGCACCGATGAAAGAACAATTTGATCCCGCAACGGGGCAGCACGATCCTGCTCAAACTTAAAACAAATCATATCCTCTCTTTGCTCAACCGTCCTATTTGTTCTGACGACATACAGTATCTTTTCTATTCTGATGATCAACTCTCTCCTCTACCGGTCATCAGAAAGATTGAAGCATTAAGACGAAAAGGAATTCGGCAAAAGCATTTCATAATGGAAGGAAATGAATATATCCAAGGGCCTTTGAATGAATATCGATATCTACCTAAAAAAAGCTTCAACACCAATATTCTAGTTTCCTGTTATGATGATAAATTATCTATATGTGAGCAAAGGAAAGAAGAGTCCAAGGTACTAATTTTTAAAAATGCTGAACTATCTGAATTTGCATGTGGAATTGCTAAATTGATGTGGGATATACTTCCCGAGCCTAAAAAATCAAAAACAAAACAGATATTTTTCTAGAAAATAGATACAACCTAATATTAAACGCTCCTATGTTATTAGGACACACGGACCATGACAGATACATCCCTCGACGGTACATATCAGGTTTCTTCCGCCAGCAACTACGATGGCCCACTGGTCAAGCGTAGCGACGGCACGACAGAAATCAGAAACGGCCAGACCAGCCGTTATGATGGCAACAATATCCTGTGGACCAGCACCTTCACGACCTTGAGCGATACAGAAGTACAGATGGTGTCTGTCGCTGACCCTTCGAAGGCCCGTGTTGATTTCCTGCTCACCGCCCATGACGGCAGCCCTACGCGCGAACCCGTGACATACCGCTCTATCCTGCGTCTGGCACGTAAGGGCGATAAGCTGCAAATGTCGGGGCAAATCGAATACGGTAACGAGATTATTATCCTGACCCTGCGCCGTGTCGGCGATTAAGACACAGTTTCCATCCTAAGCCAGAAGCGCCAGCAATATATCTTCGACCAAGGTCGCTGTTTTCATTTTCTGATCACGGTCGGGATTATATTCGGTGATTTCTATCACATCGAAGTCGGCCTTGCGCCCCATAGATTTGAGTAGTTTCAATAGCTCGGGAGCATCAATCCCGCCCGCAACAGCAGTGCCCACACCAGGGGCATAGGAAGGGTCAATCCCGTCCAGATCAAGAGACAACATACGTGCTTTTGTACCCTTGGCAATATGGGCCAATGATTGGGCCAAAGAGTCCTTCAAGCCAAACTGGTCAAGATCGCCATTGGTAAAACTTTTGATATTATAACGTGCAATCTGGTGCAGTTCGGGTTCATCAATCGAACGAATACCCACATAAGCGATATGGCGGGGATCAAGCGTAGCCTTGGCCTCTGCAAGGCCAGAGAATTTGCGTGGTCCCTCGCCCAGTAATACAGAAAGCGGCACGGCATGATAGGTCTTGCGGCGCGATGTCTTCATCGTGTGGATATCGGGATGGGCATCCAGCCAGAGCAATCCTGTTTTTCCTTGGGCCTTTTTCGCACGTGCCAGACCGGCCACAGAACCGATCGCCATCGAATGGTCCCCCCCGATCGTGACCACACGGAAACCTTGCTGTAAGGCTTGCTCGACATCATCACACAGACGTGTCACATGGTAATATACAACATCCTCGCAAGTTTCGCTGCCTGTACGTGCACGGCTTTTAAGGCCCAGCGCCCTGAAATCCGTTTCCGCCTCTTCCGGCTCCCGCCACCACTGCACATCAAGGCCTTGCCCACGCAGGGCCTCGATCATGCCGGAACGGGCCAAGGCTAATGGCCCTTTTTCAGCACCGGCGCTGTACGCACCGCTACCACACATATAGGGAATCAAGCGAATCGGTTTCTTTTTCATAGGGTCAGGATAATGCAGTGTGCAGTGCAGGAGCAAGCCCTGCGGAAGAAGGCTACAAGCCGCATAAATGGGCTACCATCGAAGGCCATGTGCCAAGATCACGCCATTTTACGGGCAAGGTACAACAGTGTAGAGCCGGATATTTCTCCATAATCATGCAATCAACCGCCACGGAAGGATTCCGGTCATAAACGCGCGCTTCCAGAAAGCTGGCATCCCCTTCATGGCGGGCATAAGTGACGGCTTGTTCGGCATTTTGCCATACTTCCTCGGCATGGATTTTATAGGCATCACGAATGGTCGCAGCCTGCGCCATCCAGATACCGCTATTCCAGCAAGCGTTTCGTGAGATCAAATCTTTGGCTTTGTGCTTATCGGGTTTTTCGGTGAAATGTGTACGGCCCTGATTGCTTACGATATAGCCATAGCGGGTTGAAGGCCCCCGGGGTTTAATACCAAACGATAAAATCCCCTGCCCCAGTGTCGCCAGATTATCCCTTACGGCGGCGCGCAAGAAAGAGGGATCATCAATCGCATGGTCGGAAGGCAAGACCAGCATCACGGCCTGCGGCCCGTATTGATAAATGATATAAGCAGCTGCGGCCGCAATCGCAGGGCCCGTATTTTTCATCGACGGCTCTACCAGAAAACGGCAAGACGGATGAACGGCCATAGATTGCTGGCGGGCTAAATCCAAATGATCCTGATGACAAAGAACAAGAGCGCGCGCATCTTTCACACGGGCCAGCGTATCCTGCAGCAGACTTTGTCCCCGCCATTTCAAAAAGGGCTTCGGGCAAGAAGGCCGCGACCATGGCTTCAGGCGATATCCTGCCCCTCCGGCCAGAATGACAGGAATAATTTGATCAGGCAGCGCGTTTGCAGATTGTTTGTTCATGATGGCAAAACCAGCCATAAGTTTCGCGCAAACCACGTTCAAGATCAAGAGCAGGTTGCCAACCATAAGATTTCATCAGGGAAGAATCCAATATTTTACGGGGTGTGCCATCCGGCGTATGCGGGTCGAACAGGATATCCCCGTCATATCCCGTGATATCAGCCATCAGTTGGGCCAAATCTGTAATTGAAACTTCCTGACCGCTTCCTATATTGACAGGGGCATCACCCTCATGATGTTCCAACAAAAATATAAGGGCACGCGCCAGATCATCAACATGTAAAAACTCCCGCAGCGGCTTACCCGTCCCCCAGATTTTTAAAGAGGCCTCGCCCCTTTGTTTGGCTTTGTGCATCCGCAACATCAGCGCCGGAATTACGTGCGAACGCTGTTCATCAAAACGGTCATAAGGACCATATAGATTACAGGGCATTGCACTGATGAAACGGCAATTCTCCTGCCGGTTATAAGCCTGACAGAGTTTAATACCGGCTATTTTGGCAAGAGCGTAAGCTTCATTGGTAGGCTCTAACGCCCCTGTCAGTAAAGCTTCGGGTACCAGAGGCTGGACGGCCTCCCGCGGGTAGATGCAAGAGGACCCTAAAAATAAAAGCTTTTCAACATTCTGGCGAAAGGCTTGATGGATGATATTGGCTTCAATCATCAGGTTATCGTAGAGAAAATCCGCAGGACGGGCCGCATTATCGGCAATTCCACCGACAGTTGCGGCTGCCAATACAATCATGTCGGGGCGATGATCATTCATCCAGAGGGTAACTGCGGCCTGATCGCGCAGATCAAGATCCTGCCGCCCGATGGTCAAAATATCCGCAGAGGCCTTTTCATCAAGGCTTTCGAGAGCCCGCACAACAGAACGCCCCACCATGCCTGCATGACCAGCTACCCATATACGTTTACCGGACAGCATAAATTTTCTCATCTATAGCGGCCCTGAGATAATCAAGTGATTGGCCAGATTCTTCCAGATCATGCCGGACCATCTCAATGACCAGTGATCTGAAATCGGTCCGTGGTTTCCAGCCCAGATTCTTCTGTGCCTTTGTCGCATCCCCGCACAGACAATCAATATCGGCAGGACGATAGAAAGCCGGATCAACCGCTACCATGACCCGCCCGCTGCGCTGACATATCCCTTTTTCATCAAGACCCTGGCCGTTCCATGACAAAGTAATGCCGAGTGCCGCAAAGGCCGCTTCAAGGAAATCACGTACACTATGGGTTTGCCCCATGGCCAGCACGTAATCATCAGCCTCATCCTGTTGCAGCATCAGCCACATCCCTTCAACATAATCACGGGCATGCCCCCAATCACGACGGGCATCGAGATTGCCGAGATAAAGAATTTCCTGCTTTCCTGCGATCATCCTTGCCAAGGATTTTGTAATTTTTCGTGTGACAAATTCTTCACCACGCAACGGGCTTTCATGATTAAAAAGAATGCCATTGCTGGCATGGAGACCATAAGAATTGCGGTAAGTCTTCACCAACCAATAGGCATAGAGTTTGGCAGCGGCATACGGACTGCACGGTTGAAAGGCTGTCGCTTCATTTTGCGGGGCGGGCGCATTGCCAAACATTTCAGAGCTTGAAGCCTGATAGAATCTGACCGGCTTTTGTGACCCCCGCACGACCTCGAGCAAGCGCAATGTACCGATGCCATTAATCTGTGCCGCAGCTTCGGGCAAATCGTAACTGACACCCACGTGACTAAGCGCAGCCAGATTATAAATCTCATCCGGAAGAATATTTGATACCAGACGGTGAAGATGGCCGCCATCAATCATATCACCGTAATGAAGCGTCAGACGAGCGGGATAGGCCTTTAGCAAACCTTCAAGGCGCTGCGTATTCGGGGTGGCCTCATACAAACGCAGGCCATGAACATGATAGCCCTTGGCCAGCAGAAAATCCGCCAGATAAGCCCCGTCCTGACCGGTGATGCCCGTAATAAGCGCCTTTTTTGTCATACGACCCCCTGTTGTATGCATACGAAGATATGCAACAAAAGGTGTGCCTTTGAAAGCTTAAAGAAAATATCTTTCTATATCAGCATGTTATGGCGCATCAGACACTGGCGCTGTGCCCATTTTCGTTGGCTTTACACGCTTTCTAAGCAGGCCTTTGAAAGGCCATACAAGCTGCTGGATAAAGCCAGGCGGCATATATTCGCGAATACCAATATTGACGGGGGGACGGCGATCTTCGTTGAAGAAGGTTCCGAATAGTAAATCCCAGATAACCAGATTTTCGCCGTAGTTCTTGTTCCCCTCACGCAGATCGCGGCTATGGTGCCAACGATGCAGGCCGGGCGTGTTGAAAATGTAAGAGAGCGGACCAAAGCGCATTTCAACATTACAGTGCGTCAACATACCGATGAAAGCGGTGATCGCAGCAACCCAATGGAAAACCTCCATCGGCGCACCAAGCAACATCAATATACCCATTGCCATCAAAATGCTTTTCAGGCTGTCGATAAAATGGAAGCGTCCGGTATTCAAAATCCACAAGCGTACCACGCTGTGATGGATCGCATGAAAACGCCAGAGAACAGGCCATTCATGAGCCAGACGATGACCCCAATACAAACCGAATTCAGCTGCTGCCAGCCCCATGATCACCTGAACGATCATCGGCCAGTCACGCGGCCATAAACTGTGTCCGGCTTCCGCCGCAGGGCTGATCAGAGAGCTTAAACCCAATACCGCACTGAAAATGAAAAGGGTTTGTACTGTGCCTTTACTGCTCAGGGTATGAGCAAGACTTGCGAAAGTCTGACCATCATCAACATTCCATTCACGTTCATGGGGCATAGATTGTTCCAGAACATAAAGACTGAGCGCCAGAACCAAATAGGCGATATTAAAGCCCAAAACAGGTGTACCGGCCGCAAACCCCATAGCTGTAATCAAAACAGCTATCGTGAAGATAACAGGCCAGGCCAGCCATGAAATGATATAGCGCGTGCGGTCGTTCATAAAATTCTCTACAATCGATCGTGTTGAAGTTCTGTCTTTTTCCAAAGCCATCCTATAGCACATCCATCACGGGGAGCCAAATTATGCTGTTTGCTTTTAAATTATGCGTTTCTGCGCTTGTAATCGCTTTTGCCTCATGGCTATCGGGCAAGAAGCCGGAACTGGCGGGATTCATCACGGCCCTGCCTCTTGTGACCTTGCTGGTTCTACCCTTTTCTTTTGCCGAATATCAGGATGCAGCCCAGAGCGTTCGTTATGCCCAGAGCATATTTTGGGCTGTGCCCTTGTCACTCTTGTTCTTCATACCCTTCCTGCTGGCAGAGAAACTGATGTGGCCTTTCTGGGCCCTTTATAGTGCGGGCCTGACCTGCCTGGTCGCGGGTTATTTCGCTCACCAGTTCTTGCTCAAACACATATAATCTTATGAAAAAATAATTGGGGTATTTATTTCATAGCGGCAGCCCTGTAGCATACAAAGGTAAATAAAGATGATTTCTTATATTCCCGTGCATATTTTAGGACTTATCAATCTATGAAAATTGCCGATGTGCTTGCACAAATACCCACACGCCGCCAGATCGACGAAGATGCCTCGATTATGGATGCGATTGATGTGATGAATATTACACGCTCAACCTGCCTTTTGGTTACCGACCGTGAAGGACATGGTATCGGTATTCTTTCCGAGCATGATATCGTCAAGGCCTTCGCTGCCGAGGGGGATAATGCCAAAACATCCTATATCTGTGATTACATGACAACCAAAATTATTGCCGTCAGCAATGATGACGATGTTGAAGATGTGATCGATATGATGACAGATAAAAACATCCGCCACATCCCCGTGATCAATGGCGAGAATATTGCAGGCTTTCTGTCCATCATGGAACTACTGGCTGCCCGCAAGCGGGTTGCCTGACCTTAATCTTCCGGAGTGTAAAAAAGGCGGGTTTATCCCGCCTTTAATGCCTTAAAAGTAGTGGGAATGCCTTTAGTCAAACAGGCGGCCCAAAACGCCCAAAGCAATAACTATGGCTGCAATTTTGGCAGCCACGGCCCAGTGTTGTGGTCCTTCATATTTATCTGCCGCAAGCCAGATCGGCTTCACCATAAAAGCAGACCAGCCCAAGCCGATCAGGTTGATCAAACGTCCCAGAGCACCAAATGGTTCGGCAATAATTGAAAAACCGGCGCAAATAGCAAAACCATAGACCCAAAATGTCATGAACAAAGGTTCGCCGCCATTCCATAGAGACTTGGTCTTGGTTGTGGCCTGGCCTTTCAGTTTTTCAACATCCAGAGAGAATTTTTCACTGTTTTCATGATCTGACATTTCAATCTCCTCAATAATAGCCGCCAGTGTCGAAATCTTAGCGCCTTTTCGTGATTTAGCCAGTCCGTTTTTTAGCCGGCCTTACTAAGTTTATGTGAAATATCCTGTCCGGTCTGCCAGCGGTCATGCCATGACTGATAGCAAAGCAGGCCCCAGAGACGATAACTCCAGTCATGGGTTCCCGCCAAATGCTGCTGTACCATCGGGGTAATCACTTCGGGCTTGAACAACCCCTGACGTGCTAGACGATCAGCACTGAGCATATCCTGCATCCACGGGGCCAACGGGCCACGTAACCAGACACCCAGCGGGACGCCAAAGCCGCGTTTGGGACGATCAAACAGTTCGAGCGGTACATAACGTGATAAAAGCTGGCGCAAAATCCATTTGCCTTTACCACGGTGTACTTTCATTTCATCCGGCAAGGTCCATGCGTATTCCAGCACACGATGATCAAGCAAAGGCGCACGGGTTTCCAGTGAAACCGCCATGCTGGCGCGGTCAACCTTGACCAGAATATCATCCGGCAAATAAACAGCACTGTCAGCCATCATCATATGACGGGTAATACTGCGCTCGAACGGCGGCAAGGGCACATCCGGGCACATGCCGTCTTTCAAAACGCGACCCGTATCCTGCCAGTATGAAAAGATGCGACGGTAGAAATCGGATTGATCGGCGGCACCGCAAATTTCCAGAAAACGGCGGGCGTTTTGATGGCCCGTGCGCGTTTGTAGGCCCCCAAGTTTCTGCCGCAACCCCAAGGGCATCAAGCGCAAGGACGGAAAAACATACTGCGCCAATAAATAACGGTTATAGCCGGCAAAGCCTTCATCGCCGCCATCACCGGAAAGTGCCACGGTAACTTCTTGACGGGCCAGACGGCAAACATGCCATGTCGGAATTTGTGATGGGTCTGCAAAAGGTTCATCATAAATATCCGGCAAGAGCGGAATTACCGAACGTGCCTCTTCGGGTGTTACCGTGAATTCTGTATGATCGGTCCCCAGATGATTGGCGACCGCACGGGCATATTCTGATTCGTTGTGGCTCGCCTCTGAAAAGCCAATGCTATAGGTTTTAACCGGACGGTCAGAGTATTTTTGCATCAAGGCGACAATCAGTGATGAATCAATCCCCCCTGAAAGGAAAGCCCCCAAAGGCACATCGGCAATCATGCGTTGGCGGGTGGCCTGCCCCAACACATCTTCAAGGTTATAAAGAGCCTCTTCCAAAGTGGTCTTTTTTGTATCCTGCGCTGAAAGATTTTGCAGATGCCAATAATGACTGACGCGGGTTAAGAAGTCACCTGCATTACGGGTTGTTGATAAATCCGAAAGCTTCAGTGAGAGACACCCTGCCTGCGGCAGCTTGAATATCCCTTTATAAATTGACCAAGGCGCCGGAATGAAATTATGGCGTGTAAACAGGTGCAATGCTTCATGATCCTGCTCGGCAGTGAAAGCGGGCAGACTATGGAAGGCCTTCAATTCCGAAGCAAAAGCAAAATCATTTCCGGCATAACCAAAATAAAGCGGCTTCTTACCCAGACGGTCACGGAAGAGATGGATAATTTTTTCATGGCGATCAAAAACGGCACAGGCAAACATACCGGCAAGGCGTGGTAATGATTCCTCGACGCCCCATGCCTCAAATGCTTCCAGCATGACTTCCGTATCTGATGTCCCTTTGAAGACGGTTCCCCGTGATTCAAGGATCGTGCGCAAATCCTGAAAATTATAAATCTCGCCATTGAAGACGATCACAAAACGTCCAGAAGAAGAATGCATCGGCTGGCGGCCACTATCGGTTAAATCCACAATAGCAAGACGACGATGCCCCAGGCAGACAAAACCCTCCGTCCATGCATCAGCACCATCAGGACCACGATGACGGATTGTATCCGTCATGGCATTTATCTGTATCGCCAGTGCGTTTTCATCACGCTGGCCTGCGACATCAATAAATCCGGCTATGCCACACATTCGGCTATCCTTCGATCCTATGGGGGTTTAATCGCGCCAATTTTACAGATAAAACCTGCAAAATCAAAGCCATAAAACCCTTGATTTTGGAATAGAGCTTTCTAAATCAATCATGAGGGTTGGAGCTGCCCATCAGGGGGCTCCGGAAACCCCATTCCAGTCAATAAAATAGATGGATAAATGGAGGTCTATTATGACAGCACTTCGCAATATTGTATCAATGCCCCACCGCTCTTCCGGCACACTTGGTCGCTGGCAATCATTTGATGATATGGATCGGGTCTTTGATAATTTCTTCCGCAACGCTCTGACAAATATTCATTTGCCAACAGCCTCGGTCACGGACATGGCCGTGAAGATCAATATCACCGAGACAGATAAAGCTTATACCGTATCGGCCGATCTTCCAGGACTGGAGCAAAAAGATGTCACATTAACCGTGAATGACGGCATTCTGACGCTGACAGGTGAGAAAGAGCAGGAAATTGAGGAAGAGGGAAAAACATTCCATCGTGTTGAGCGCAGCTATGGTCGTTTTAGCCGCAGCCTGCAATTGCCATCGGATGCGAATGCCGATGATATCGCCGCGCAAATGAAAAATGGCGTTCTGATGATTGTTATCAATAAGGTAGCAGAATCAGCAAAAGCAGAAAAGCGGATTGAGATTAAATAATCCATCCAGATATCCCTGCCCCCTACCGCAGGGGTTAACCCCGCGACTGACCCGGCCCTGAACAGGAAAGCACCTCTTCCTCTCCTGTGCTTTCCCAGGGCCGGTTTTTGTCTTATAGTCAGGACGTATGATTCCCGAACCTTATAATTATCTGTGAAAGCCATTATGACGAAACCTACTATTGCCGCCACCTCCCCAATCGAAGTCGAGTTGAAAGAGGGTAAAAAATACTGGTTTTGCACCTGTGGCCAATCGCAAAAACAACCTTTTTGTGATGGCGCCCACAAGGGAACATCGTTTGAACCCCATGTTTTCGTAGCAGAAACAGATGGTACTGCATGGCTATGCCGCTGCAAACATACTGGCAACAGGCCTTTCTGCGATGGCACGCACAGCACCCTTGAAAACTGATTGACAAGAGCCTCTAAATTTTTTTGAAGTCTACGAACAGGCGATAAGAACCCTTGCCTTCGGGGGGTATCTGTCCTTGACCGGCCGCTCTGATAGCAGCCTTTCCTTTGAGACGAACGCGCGTCCCTTTAATCGCCCCGTTATCACCCGCCAAGGCCTCACTGGTAAAGGTTGAGATCACAGGACTATCCTTCATACGCCAGACTGTCAGAGCATCCCAAGCAACATCAGGCAAATCGATTAGGACTTCATTATCTTCCCCACCTGCCAAAATCTCGTAGTTCACCGGACCGGAGAGTTCCATGACAAGCCTGAACTTGTCTGGGTACTCTCCGATCCTTACGCGGTGAACGATGGCAGACATAATGCCATCAGAGGAGTGCGGAGCAGGCTCTCCCGTCCCGTTGAGCGTTTCATGGTAGGGTTGGGCTACTCTACCACTCTCCGCGCCGCTTTGCGGTTCCACCTGTGTTAAACCCTTTGCTTCTTCCTCATCCTGAGCGGCTTCAAATTCAGCATTGAAGTCTTCAAGATCGGAAGCCTCATCGGCATCTGACATGGTAGAACCGCTTTCTGTTTCCTGAGCCTGCTCCTGCAGTTCAAGATCTATGCCGGAGGCAAATAGATCATCGGAAACAACCGTTACGGTCATCGGTGGGACGTTAACTTGATAAGAGGGGTCAACCTGCACAGTGTAAGTGCCGGGCTTCACAAATTCGAAAGTATAGAAACCGTCATAGGCGGCTTCGGTCAGGGCAACAATTTCACCTTTCTCATTGACCAGTTGCAGGCGAATTCCCTGCACAGGTGTACCGTCATTGCTGCTATAGATTGTGCCGTCAATAGCTCCTGTTTCTACAACAGGAAAACCTACATTCGGCATACGCCCCTGACGTAGCGCGATGCTATAGCCTTCTGTCGCCGGAACATAATACGGGTCTTCCAAGGAAGATGAATCCACAGCAACATTAATCAGGCCTTGTGTCTTGCCTTGTTTGGAAACAACGTATCCGGATTCATTCGTTCCCTCTAAACTTGTTCTGCCGCCCACATTCAACCGGGCCTCCTGCAAAGGCTCATCGCCCTCACCGAAGGTGCCATCCAGATCACGATCAAGGAAAACATGCCCCCTTACAGGCGTCATATTTCTCTGGCTTTCGCTGGCAAATTCATAGTCGCCATCATCGCTAAATGGCCCCAGCGAGGTGCTGGCACGCAGCATCATTTCCAGACCACGGTCTTCAAGCCAGTTGGCATCAAAGCTTCCCAAGAATTTCTTGAAATCATAGCCGATCTGGAATCCACCCCCGATCAGGTCCTGAACAAAATCATTTTGCAAGGTAACGGCGGCGGTAAAATTATCCCGTGTCTGATAACGCAACTCCACATTGGCATTATTGATGCGTGCCTGCGGTTGATAGGTATAGCCAAGTCCGCCACGCAAGCGCCAATTCCGCATGCGGGCATTCGCTGTAAGACTGCCTGATGTGCCGGTCTGATGACCGTTTCTGATTTGTGTATCTGTTTGATTGGCGAACTGGATGCCTGCACGACTTAAAGTTTGGCGGGTACCAAAACGTGTATCGGAATCACCGCTGATACGGTTGACGCGCTCGGCATCGAACTGTAACCCCAAAGAACCAAACGGCAAGCGCACGTTGCGCGAAATTGTCGCTGCCACTTCACGTTTCTTGGCATTATCACCATATCCGGCATCCGGACTTTCAAATTTATTATAGAGCGCAGAAGATAGGTTCAGACGAAAACCGAGAATTTGCGTGAGATAACGCACGTCTATAGCTTCACCATTCGCTATGCCTTTATAGGCCTCAACCTGCCCAAAGCCTGAACCAGTCGAAAAAACAGTTCCTGCTGTTGTGTATTTTTTAATCTCGTTGGTATTAGTCCCCTCATTAACAGGGATTTCACTATAGGTCGTAAAGGCCGTAATATTGCGCGTAAGACCAAAAGAACCCATCAATGATTTGGCAATACCACGCGGCGTCGTGCGTGGATTTTCTTTAACTAACGGAACGAAATCACGATCGGCATCCACCAGTGCCCCTGTCACAGCACTCTGTCCGGGCCTCAGCATATTACCCGCGAAATTATAATCACGTACATCTTCGCGGATTTGCCCTTGCGGACCATACAGAACGACGCGCAATCTGTTATTGCCGTACTGGGTCGCTATATCTTCAAAACGGTATTCGCCGGATGAATCGACCGTTCCGAATTCTATCAGTTCATTGTTACGATAAAGCTCTACTTCCCATCCCGGCGGGCCATTACCTTCGACCGTGATAATATCAAACTCACGCGAAGTATCGCGTTCATTGGTTGTGAAATAGAAGCCGCGCCCCCCTGTGCTGTTGGCAATCTTCTCACGGTAAGAAGCCCGCGTATCTCCTAGTTCGACTTTCTTGATGCCTAGCGGCAGGACACCATCCGGCGTGCTCTCGCGTGACAGGGTCAAGCGCATGGCATCAGGTGCCTTATAACCATTTTCATCGCGCTGGAAAGTCAAACCGTATTCTGCCGTCATAAAGGCCAGATCCTGCGTTCCATTAAGGCTGGTCTGGATTGCGGCCTGACTATCATAATGCTTCCATGAAAAACTCGTTTCTATGTCGAGAACCGGCGGTGCTATCAGTGTGTAAGGATTACTGAAATAAGGCAGCTCCTTTTTCTTGATCGCCTGGGCCGCTTTTTTTGCCTCCAGTATTTTCTGGCGCGCACCGCGTTCCTTCCTCTCCATGAAGGGGAACGTAGCATCCGATTGCGCCACCAATGTGAGCGTCGGCATATCGACCATAAAACTGATCTCGGGCCATATCGCATGGAAGATTTCCATCTGCAGGAAAATATCGGTGTTTTCGCCATAAGGATCATCGACAAAATCGATAGCGGAGAGGTCAATCCGTTTTCCCTTGTGAAACGCCACACGATTTTCGCGATCGACAGAGAACGTATTATCCTCGCTGATATACCAGCCTTCGACATAACCGCGACTGATATCCGAATCCGTAATTACGAACTCAAAACTTTCAGCAATATCGATGAGAGGGAGATAAAAACGTTGCTCGCTTTCAAAGACGACTGTGCCATAGGTAATAACGGCCTGTCCCATCCTGACTTCCAGGACAAGGTCTTGAATATCCTGATCCTGCGATCCTACCTGTACCTGCGCTTGCGCAGCTGTCCAGGTGAGCGCTGTTCCGGATGATCCGAGTGCAAGGGTGCCGAGCGTAAGAAGAACCAGACGACGCCACGACCCCTTGGCACACGAAGAATGAAGATCATATTTTTTGCCCATGAAACTGAGCGGAAGCTTTTGGAGAGTGAAAGAAATTTTTAGTCGTTACGCGTAAAAACTCTTGGTAGAGTAGCCGAATACCATTGTAACATGCGATCTCTGCCAAACCAGAGAAAAATAAAGATATTTTGGCTATAAGACCTTCATCGTAAAGCAAAAAAAACCGATCATTTCTCCTGATCGGGTTTTAAAACATGTTCCGCTGGCATTCGCGTATTACTGGACCGTCGTCTCGCCCGTCGCCAGAACTTGGCCGCCTAAGTCCATATCATCCTCATCGGCTTTAAATTCAACCGACAGCTTGTCGCATTTACCGCTTTCCGGATACGGAATGCTGAAATTCATAAAACGCTTGGTGATTTCCGTATAGACAGCAATCCCCTTAACCTGTTTTGCCAAGGAACCATCGTCACAGGTAAAGGATAAATCGCCGTAAATACTGCGATTACCTTCACGGTTCAATGTAAAACCAACATTCATCTGTTTACCGGCAGCATCACGGGATGCACGCACATCGGAAATGGAAGACTTCACAGTCATTTTACCGTGGCGGACGATCACAGGAATCGTCATACCCGTCAGCATTTTAATCTGCACGACAGGCTTGGTTTTGGCTTCTTCTGCCTGCTCTTCACTCAAAGGCTGGAATTTCACGCTTTCAGCTTCGGGCTGAATCCAGAAATGGGAACGGTACTCCCCTTCTGCCAAATCCTTGGGTTTACGCAAAAGCAGACGAATTTGTTGCGTACCACCGGCAGGAATAACCACGCGGCGCGGCGCATAACGGATCATATCTTCTGCAGGTTTTAAATCGGCAGCCTGCGCCGGATCATCGACAGCAATCACAGACTGGTTTTCCGTCATACGCATCGTACGCCAGCCCAAGCGATAGGCCTGTTCTTCAGCAGTATTATTGATGATTGTTACAACCTCTGTACGGCGCGGCCCTTCAAAAACGGCACGCTTAAGCGTTACTTTCAATGCTTGCGCATCAAGCGGCAAAAGCGTCAATGTCCCCGCCCCGATCACAACAGCAGCAACACCGGCCAAAAGCCCGCGCCTTGAAATAAACGGTAATGACGAAAAACGAGCCATCAGAATAAAATACAACGGATAAAAAAACAGCGCAGGCCCAATGCCTGCATTTCTCTTATGATTCTGCATGAGTTTATAGGGCAATGCAATCCCTAAAAAAATCAGATGCTTAGGGAACAAAGCTCCGGTAAACCCGCATAAAGTTATAATTATGGTGAAAAATCTTACTGGTAATTTGCAAAAACGCGGTTACTGCCGACATATGTCCCGCTAAGCTGCCCGATATTGGTCTTCAGGGTCGCCCCGATAGGTAGAGTGATCGTATTCGCTGTCAAATTCGGGGTAATGGTGACGCGGCTGCCCGCTGTGGCATTAATGAAATTGAAATCCTCGATCGTCACAAACATTTCGCCATTGCTGAGCTGGATGGCGGCCTGTTCCATGCTGACCTGTACGGGAAATTCGGAACCACGGATCAGAATACGACCGGCCTTGGGTTTTCCACCCGCCACAATCAGACTGTTCGCCCCATCGGTCGTCAGCGTGCCTGTCGCGGGATCAATACGCGCCTGACCGACCTGTTCATTGGTAAAGGCCAATGTCCCAAAATCGAGAGATGTATTGATGGTCACTTCCACCGCACGGATAAGTTTTGCCATCACGGGCAAGGTTGCGGTCGCCGCAATCGCCTTGACCATAGCCACAGAAGATAAAGCCACCATGACCACCGCCGCACCCGTACGGGCCAGCGGCTTATCGATCATTGGTTTCTTTTTATTTTCCGTCATCAGTCTGCCAAATCCTGCCTATTGATAATCGGCGTTGAGAGTGAAAGTACCCGTATAATTACCCGTGGCCTGTCCCGCGCCCACATTCAGCGTACCGCCAATATTGACATCGACGGTTGCGCCCGCCCCAATCGTAACGGCATGCGGGTTACCCGCGCCGTTACCAATATCGAAACCGGTGACATTCATGGTTTGAACGCCATTCGATACGGTATAGCTGGGCGCCACCATATTGATATTAACGACAGCAAGCGGCGTACCGATAACCTGAATCACGCCCTGCTGCACACCCGATGAAGGTACCAGACTAACCCCCGTCGGTGTGGGCGTACCGGCGGTATCAACCACCACCGTTCCCGCAGGACCTGAGATAATTTCACCGAAGTTCAATTCATCCGTTGGATTAAGCGCCGGCGTTGATGCACTAACAATCGTAGCATCCACCGTACCATCATCGGTTACCGCTTGCGCTGATTGAAATGGGAAAATCAACCCAAGACTGACCACAAAGGCCATAGATCCGGCCCTTCCAGACAAACTTGTGCTTTTTAGCAAAGAATGAATCATAAAAACGCACTCCTCTTTCTAAGCGTATTCTTTTTGCGGCAGGGTGAGGCGACTATTGTCATCACCCCACCCGCATGATCGCAAAAAAGAATTTAGAAACGAATTAATCGTATATTACTTCAACCGTAAAGCTACCTGTATAGGCACCAGGTAACTGGTTGTCACCCACGTTCAAGGTCGCACCCACCAGCAACGTAGCACCGGCAGGAACAAGGGTCGCGCCACCGAGCGGGGCAGCACCAGCAGAAGCATTGTAGTCGAAGGTAAAATCCTGCATTGTCATAGGAGTACCAGCACCAACATCATCAACAGTCGTAAAAGCCGAGATATCGAATGTTGCCGCCCGCGCATCCCCCGAAACAGTACACTCACCGGCAGCCTCACCGCCGAGATGAGTAGCACCACCAGCAGGTGTCGCTACACCAGCTGTAGTCAAGACAACAGTGCTGGCCGACCCGACAGCGGGGATGATATCGCCAAAGTCCATGTTAACAGTACAGTTAACGTCAATCGGTTGAATAATCGTCGCGTCAACATCACCATCACCTGTCACAGCTTTCGCCTGATGGCTGGCACCGAAAGTGCCGAGGGCGACAAGTGCTGCGCCTGTTGCCAGTAAAATCTTTGTTTTCATCCTAGTATGCTCCTTGTTTTTGCGATCCGGCTTTCGCCGTAAAACGAATCAATTTCAACTGATTCTACCACGAATCATGGTATCGAAATACCCGCCATAGTCCCATTCTGCCTTAAGACTCTTTAATAATCCTTTAAAGTGGTATTCCATAACCACTCCAGGGAGAACTTTTTACGCGACCTTTCAATACTCATGAATATTTTAATGCAAGATCGGGGCCAATTTTATTTACAGAATTTGGCAAGTTACGATCCCGTCATACTGCAGCGCACAACATGGCAGGTCTGCCCCTGCCCACCCAACCATGCTAGAAAAAATTTGCATTTTTCTTTTCACGACCAAGGCTTCAAGGCATTAAGGAAGGGGTTCTTTTAATGACCAGTATTGCCCAAAATCAGAATACGGACCGGACCATGACATCACACGCTGCACCCGAAATTTTTTCCCCCGCCGATGGAATTGTAAAAAATGCCCATGTCGATGCGGCAAAATATAAGGATATGTATGAACGCTCCCTGAGCGATCCTGACGGGTTCTGGCGCGATATGGCGCAACGTATCACATGGTTCAAGGAACCAACCAAAATCAAGAACACCAGCTTCCATTCCCCCGTATCGATCAAATGGTATGAGGACGGTGTTTTGAATGCGGCCTATAACTGCATCGACCGTCATTTGCCTGCCCGTGCCAACCAGACTGCGCTGATCTGGGAAGGCGATGACCCTACGCAATCACAACATATTTCCTATGCGCGGCTTAAGGATGAGGTTTGTCAATTGGCGAACGCCCTCAAAAGCCGTGGCGTACAAAAGGGTGACCGCGTCACCATTTATATGCCCATGGTTCCCGAAGCCGTCTATGCCATGCTGGCCTGCGCCCGCATCGGTGCGGTGCATTCCGTTGTGTTTGGCGGCTTTTCCCCTGACTCGCTGAAAGACCGTATTCTGGATTGCGATTCAAAAGTTGTTATTACTGCCGATGAGGGCTTACGGGGCGGCAAGGCTGTGCCCTTAAAGAAAAATACCGATGAAGCCTTGAAGTCATGTCCGGATGTATCAACTGTACTGGTTTTGAAACGCACAGGCGGGGCAATTGACTGGCAAGCAGGGCGTGATATCTGGTGGCATGAACTGGTTGCCGCACAAAGCACCGCATGCGCTTGCGAGCATATGAATGCCGAAGACCCGCTCTTTATCCTTTATACATCCGGTTCTACCGGCAAGCCCAAGGGCGTATTACATACAACAGGCGGTTATATGGTTTATACCAGCCTGACCCACGAAATTACCTTTGATTATCACGAAGGTGACATTTATTGGTGTACCGCCGATGTGGGCTGGGTCACGGGACATTCCTATATAGTCTACGGGCCGCTTAGCAATGGGGCGACATCGTTGGTATTTGAGGGCATCCCGACCTATCCCGATGTCAGCCGTTTCTGGCAGGTGATCGACAAGCACAAAGTCAATATTTTCTATACCGCGCCTACGGCCATTCGTTCCTTGCTGCGCGAGGGTGATGAACCGGTCAAGAAAACCAGCCGTGCCTCGCTCCGTATTCTGGGCACAGTAGGCGAACCCATCAACCATGAAGCATGGCTTTGGTACCACCATGTGGTGGGCGAAGGACGTTGCCCGATTGTCGATACATGGTGGCAAACAGAAACCGGCGGTCATATGATCACCCCCCTGCCCGGCGCAACCAAAACCAAACCCGGTTCCGCCACCACCCCCTTCTTCGGTGTGAAGCCGTTGATTGTTGATGGCGAGGGCAAACCGTTGAGCGGCGTATGCGAAGGCAATCTGTGTATTGCCGATTCATGGCCCGGCCAGATGCGGACTGTCTTCCGCGATCATGAACGCTTTGAACAAACCTATTTCAGCACCTTCAAAGGACTTTACTTTACGGGGGACGGTTGCCGCCGCGATGCCGATGATTATTACTGGATCACGGGCCGCGTCGATGACGTGATTAACGTATCCGGTCACCGCTTCGGTACAGCCGAGATTGAAAGCGCCATCAACGAACATGATTGCGTTGCCGAATCCGCTGTTGTCGGATACCCGCACGACCTGAAAGGTCAGGGTATTTATGCCTATGTTATCCTGAACACCGGAAAGACAGCCTCTGACGAAGTCAAGAAAGAGATTGTCCAGACCGTGCGTAAGATTATTGGCCCGATCGCCAGCCCTGATGTCATCCATTTCACACCAGGCCTGCCCAAAACACGGTCAGGAAAAATCATGCGCCGTATTCTGCGCAAGATTGCCGCCAATGAACTTGAAAATCTGGGTGACACCTCGACGCTTGCCGATCCCGCGATTGTGCAGGAACTGATCAAGACACGGGTTGTATAAGGATAAGCCTGTAAAGGTTTACGCTGTTCCGTTTGCGTAACGGCGCGGATTGGTATCGAAGGCCGCTTCCAAGGCTTTCGAGAAGCTGCTCGCCAGCGATAACTTGGCCTGAGTGCGCCAGACGATATGGCGCATCATCCACCACATCAAAAGCATCATCAGGAATGAATCTTCGCTTTCCTTGATACGGCGGGCCTGCACCATCTTGTCGCGTCTTTCTTCAACGTGATATTCGGCCATACGGCGTGCATAAAGCTTTGAGGAGGCCTGACGCTGTTCTTCCATCTCTTCCAGATGGGATTGCGCCATCATGCGTTCGACCATCATGCGTTTCATGTTGTCCTGACGCAGTTCCAGAATACGGGTTTCCATCGCGCTCTTGGCACTGTCCTCCATGTCGCGGGCAATATCGGCCATAGCCGAACCTTCGCCCTGCTGCTCGAGCGCCCGCAAGCGGTTGCGGCGTGAATCAATAAATTCCTTGTGCAGGCTGGCCAGAGTGGAGTCGACCGCCATATAGGCCTCAACCTCGTTAAGCATCCCCATCGCAAAGCCGTCATCATCCGGACGGATGCTGTCGAGGCGCAACGCCATATCTTCGATAATTGACTGGAGATCCCTGTTTTTCATGTCCTTTGGACTTAGCCCTTTCCCTTCTAATCTGCCCGCATTTTAGGGCATGGAGGGTAAATATCCCGTTAATTATCGAAAAGACCCAAGGTTTCTGCGGCTTTCACGAGCGTCTTTTTCGCCATAATCCAGAAAATTTTATTGCGTTAAAAAGCCTATTAGTGAGAGAATAAATTATAAAAAATACAATGGTTAACATAATAACCATTAAAAATATAATTGTGCATCAGGGAGTAATTGACATATGCCGGAAGAACACCGCAACGAAGCGGAACAAAAACGCTTTGATTTAAAAAGAAAATTTCTCAGCCGCGCTATTGAGAATGGCAAAGGTCCGTGGGCGATAGGTATGCTGAACCGCCTGCACAGAAATGTGGCCGCCACCAAAGCCGAACCCGATCACCAGATTATCGAACGGATAGAACGCGAGGGCCAGGCCGAGCGCGCGGAGATCAGACGCATTATTCTCGAATGTCTGGAACAAACCGAATTTGGCCGCGCAGAAGATCCGGAAATTCAGGAAATGATCGATCGTGAACTGGACCATCAAAAGACTGCCATTTCCGTCCTGCGCTCTCTCGGGGTGCCTGAGGATATGCTACCGGAGATCAGCCCTGCGATTGCGCGTCTGAATGCTTACGAGCGCAAGAATGGCCAGAACCCGACTTCATGGTCACCGGCCGACAGCAAGCAACAGGAGCAAATCGAACAGTTCCTGACTCTGGCCCGCAGCAAGCCACCGACAAATACCCTTAACTGACGGCCTGACTAATTCTGGCCCGTCAGAACAAAACCGTACATGCTTGCACGCTCGGTAGCGAACTTCATTAACTGGTCATGGCGCTCACGATTGCCGATAGCCAAATTATACTTGGCTGTGGCTGTAATATAATTGATATCGGGAATTCCTTTGGGGCGTGGCCAAATCATACCGTCTTCCATTACCTGTAATGCGGCCCTGAACTCGCCACGCTCGCGCAAGATCATCGCCAATCCCATGCGCCCATCCATCATCATAGGATCAATCAAAAGCTGCCCCCTCAAAATTCTGATGGCTTCATCAACAGAACCTGCCTGCGCATCTTCACCAACCATATAATAGATCATGGCCTTGGTATTCTTGAGTGAGCTGTGACGCGGCTGGCGCTTGATAGCCTCATCTATAGCCAGAACCCCCTCCGCGAACCATTCACGCCTTTGCTCGACCGAAGCATTGCGGTTCTGCTTCATCTTCTCGCGAATGATCTGGGCCTTTTGCTCATGGGCCCGATGGTAGCTGTCGGGAGCTAAACGCTGCTCCCATTTCAACATTTCTTGCGCGGGTGCCTCCTGCCCTGCTACCAGCAATTCATCAACTTTCTGATTCAAAACTATTCCTGCCATGGCACGCCCCCCCCAAACCATGCCGCAAAGCATAAGCAGCGCCACGCCTGACAGAACTATCCTGCCCTTGGGGTTTGCGATTGATAAAGCCGGTGATGAAGGCAAGACACGCATAGTCATGACATACCACCACGCCAATAACGCACCCGCAGGCAAAGCCATGGCAGGCAAATAAAGAGCAAATGTCATATGCATATGAAGACACAAGGTCAAAAGACCTGCAAAGGGTGCCAGTACCAGAAGTTTGTCTTGTATCTGTACATCAGTCTGCAGCAATACCCGCATTGTGCGGAACATGACGCAGATCAACATCAGGTAAAGCAGGATATAGCCGATAATACCCGTTTCCAAACCAATCTGCAGCGGATCCATATGAACGAAATAGCCATCGCTGCTATCAGTGGGTAACCGGTATTGGGGGTAATAATAAAAGAAGGTTGCCAACCCCGTACCCAACCAAAGATGGTCTTTGAAAATGCGAATGGACGAATTCCACAAAGCCAAACGGTCACTAACACTGTAGGATGTTTTGAAATCAAGAAGGTCCCTGGCATAAGAAACGATTACCCCGCCCATATAGCTGTTGGCCGCGACCACAATCAGGACCAGAGCCATAGAACTTGCAGCGGCCAGCAAATAGGGATGCTTGCTCTGCTTCAGGATGAACGGGGTTAAAACCGCCATCGCACATGCTGTTGAAATAAAGCCCATGCGGCTATTGGTCGCCAGCAAAGCCAACAGGAACAGGAAAGCCAGAACAGCGCAGATCGCCCTTTGATACCTTTCGCGGCAGGCGAAGGTCAGACCCACACAAGGGAGCAAAACCATATTGGTAAAAACCGCCAGATTATTGGGATCAAGAAAAGGATGCCGGATACGCACAGCGTTATTATCACCAAACTGGAAGGCATATTGATAAAGCGTCCAGATCATAACGGCAACCATGACGCTTCCCACACCGGCCAGCACAAAAGATAATATTTTATGTGGCTCCGGCGACAGGATAACCGTAAAAAAGGTCAACGGCATCAACGCAAAAACAAGAAGGAAATAGAAACTGGTGTAAGGAATACTGGACCAAAAACAGGACAGAACCAGATAACCAAAGAAGGCAATTATTGATCCTACTGTCATCGTCACCGGTATCTGCGCGTGGGCACAAACAATGTGCCGGCACAGGAAAATAAAAGCGGCCGCCCACGGCAAAAGAACCGCAGGCCCATAATTACGGTCATCGGTACCATAAGTAAAAAGCGCAAATCCCAATCCTGCGGCCAACAACACGGCCAACAGGATAAACAGGGCATTTTTCTTGAGAGCTTGGGCAGTGATCAGGATTTGAATGAGAGACCTCCCGTATATTCCTTACCCAAGGATACCGGAGGTCACATATCTGGCAAGTCTTATTCCATCCCTATGGCTGCTTTATAGGTTTCCAGCAGAATATCTTCTTCACGACGCTTTTCGAGCTCGATTTTGCGCAAACGGACAATCTTGCGAATGATTTTCGGATCAAAGCCTGTCGCCTTGGCCTCGCCATAGACTTCCTTGATATCTTCGGCAAGACCTGATTTTTCTTCTTCCAGACGCTCGACCCGCTCAATAATGCTTTTCAGGCGTGAGGCTGTGGCCTTATCAACCGGTTCGGCCTGATGGTTGTCATTATCGGTCTGGCGGGCAACGGCAGTCATGGTTCACCTCGTTTGGCACGTTCTTCAATGTCCGCAAAGTACGTGCGTTCTTTTTCCGGATCAAATGGGGTTAGAGGACCATCATAATATGTTCTAATTGACGGGTCTGCCAGTACTTCCTGCAAACCATCCGCAAAAAGTTTTGCCCAATGGTGGGCATCCTTTTTATTTGAAATCATATCGTTGCGAAATTCAATCATGCTACAGGGCAAGCGGCGCCTTTCAGCGTGGCGGCTGATCGCGCCCCCGCGGGCAACCCTTCTGTCATAAGGTTGATTCTTACCCACATTGTAACCCAATGATTCAAAATGACGAATAAGCGGCAAGGATACGCGGTCATCGGATGCATACATAAATCCCACCTCCCAGGGGCGGGCGAAATTAAAAAAAACAGGCGTATAGCTATGGACCGAGATCACAATCGGGATATAGCCACGGGCAATAACCGATTCAATCAGACCATCTAGCGCGGTATGGTAAGGACGATATATTTCACGCAGTCGTCTTTCGCCCTCTTCCGCCGAAATTCCGATATTCCCAGGAACAGGCTTGCCCTCACCGGTGGTAGCAAAAGTCATGGGATGATTTTCCGTGCGGTTCAAATCAACAACCAGACGCGAATAATTTCCCAAAATCGCCGGTGCATTCATCAAACGCGATAATTCGCGTGTAACGTCATCAACACCCACATCAACGGCATAATGACATCTGAAATCTTCCGGTTCCAAACCCAGCAGTCCCAACTGGCGGGGCACAATATCGCCTGCGTGTTCACAGGTCAGAATAAGCTGGGGATCACCTTCCAGATTGATGAGGTCATACGGGGCAGGTTCATCATCCTGCAGAAGTTTGTCGAGGTTAGTCATTACTGTGCTACAGAGTTTATTTCCATTGTTTCAATTATCATGCCATCGTATTTTTGATCCTGTGTTTCCACACGACCAACTTGCATACGCACCATCAGCTTGATGCTCTTTGGTTTCAGATTGGTGTAATCATTGGCACCACGCGGCATAAACGACAGCGTTACCGGCACATCGACCAGCCAGCGATAGCGTGATTGCACAGGCCCCTGATTTAATGTACGCGCCGGATCATAAACAACGCTACTGATCATCAGATTATTGGACTTCAAAGCTTCGGTCAGATTATCCTTGACCAAAAACGTCTTGAGAGCTTCCTGCGCGAAGGGAGTCATAAAAGCACCAACCTCCTGCATATGGGCCTCAGCACGGTAGGGGTCAAAGTTGAAGGCATCCACCATACGCTCCGAAGACCATCTTTCAACCTGTGCGGGTTGGCGATGGGGTTTATCAAGACTGACAGAATCTTCGCTGAAGTTGTGCGGCTTATATTCCACACCCTTTGAATCCAGCCCTATCGTGTTATTAGGGGCTGTATCACCGGAAGAAAAAGGTGCCTGAAGAGTATCTCCCTGACGCGGGGCATCATCCTTCTCGTAAAGGAACGGGAACCAGTCCTCCATAAAGCTTTTCTTCTTTATGAGCTTCTGGATGTCTTGCTCTTCTTGCGCAAAGACAGAAGATGCCGTCATCAGGGGCACTGACAAACTCAAAACCACAGCAAGCGTCAAATAAGAGAATTTTCCTGAACGATCCGGTATCATGAGGCCTGCCTTGTTTTTCCTGCAAAACGAAAAGATTTAAATTTCCCTACTGCCTTACCGATCGTCAGCACAGATTCTATCCGACGATCAAGAAAGCCTTCGGTTTCCATCATACCCTGGCTATCATCATCCAACCAAGCCAGCAGCGTAGATACCAGTACACCACACAAAAGCGATCTTTTTGTGTAAAAATTATAATCTTCGGAACGATCACCAGCCCAAATCCAAATGCGGTCAGCCGTACGCCACGTAATTTTGCCTGCCCGTCTGACACGCGTAGGCACCGCCCAGAACGAAGCCGATTGCCGCACAGCTTCCCGCCAGGGGTAGAGGCTGCGTAATCTTGCCAAAACGGCTGTTTTCACGCGGTCGCGTACGCGCAGATCTTCAGGGTCGATAGCCTGCAGGCGTTCCATCATCCAGCGGTCGGCCCGATCGGCAAAATGGTCCAGAACATCAGCCATACGCCCCGGAAAGACGGCGGCTGCCATATCCTCTTTGTACCCACATTTTACAGAAGATTTCTCTATCAAATCCCAAGTCCAGCCATCAAAAGGCACATCAGGTAATGCCGCTTCCAAGATACGATCGCGGATCTCGTTTGTATCCGGAGCCGATGAAAAATGATGGTCTGATTTTTTAGCCATGATACCCTTTGCACCCGTAAGGAATTGTTGATATTGCAATCATGATTATGACTTTACAAGAGGCGCCAGATGACTACAGACAGAAAAAAACCGACAAATAGCCGGAAATCGTCAAAATCATCTGCCGCAGGTGATAGAAACAACGAAGAGGCCAGTTCTATGGGCAGTCGCGTCGCCCGTTATGGCAAAGTTTCGGCGACCATGGCGGGCCTCGCCGCCCGTGTTGCCGGTGAACGCTATCTGGGCTTGAAAATCGAACGGCAGGAGCATGCACAGGAACTCCTGCAATCTCTGGGCAACCTCAAAGGCCCTTTGATGAAGGTCGGACAAATTCTGGCAACCATCCCCGAAGCTTTGCCGCCGGAATACGCCGAAGCCTTGCAACAATTACAATCAAACGCACCCCCGATGGGATGGGCCTTCGTCAGACGCCGCATGAAAGCCGAACTGGGCCCTGATTGGGAAAAACAATTCAAATCCTTCGGTCAGGAAGCCTCAGCCGCCGCAAGCCTCGGACAAGTACATCGCGCCGTCACCCTTGACGGGCAGGATGTGGCCTGCAAACTGCAATATCCCGATATGCAGTCAGCGATTGATGCAGACCTCAAACAACTGAAATTGATTTTCACACTGTACGAAAAATACGACAGCGCCATTTCGACCAAATATATCCACCAAGAACTGGCCGCCCGTTTGTATGAAGAATTGGATTATCGCCGTGAAGCCCGCCACAGCGCGCTCTATCATGAAATACTTAAAAATGAAAAAGGCGTTCATGTTCCGGCAGTCATTGATGGTCTTTCAACCGGACGTTTACTGACCACCACATGGCTTGACGGTGAAAAAATCCTGAACTTCAAGGATGCCCCGCAAAAGCAGCGCAACGAAATTGCGATGAATCTTTTCCGCGCGTGGTATGTCCCCTTTTATTTCTACGGTATCATCCATGGTGATCCGCATTTGGGCAACTATACCATCCGCAAGGACAACAGTATCAACCTGCTCGATTTTGGCTGTATCCGCGTTTTCCCTGCGCGCTTTGTCGGCGGAGTGATCGATCTTTACCATGCTCTACTCGAAGACGATCAGGCCCGTGCCGTTCATGCCTTTGAAACATGGGGTTTCAGCAATCTCAACAAAGAGCAGATTGAAACGCTCACCATCTGGGCACGCTTCCTGTATGCGCCCGTTCTGGATGATAAAGTCCGTCCGATCGGTGAAGTTAGTGGTGGTGTCTATGGCCGCGAGACCGCCCATGAAGTTCATCAAAAATTGCGTGAAGTGGGCGGCGTCACAGTTCCCCGCGAATTTGTCTTTATGGACCGTGCCGCACTGGGACTGGGCTCGGTCTTCCTGCACCTGAAAGCCGAAGTCAACTGGTACAGGATTTTCAATGAACTGATAGAAGATTTCGATACGCAGAAACTGGCTGATCGCCAGGCAAAAATCCTGAAATCATTTGATCTTGAAAGTGAAAGCGCGGCGGCATAAAACCCATGCCCTGCGCAAGCCGTGGCTCTTGCGCCGTTCTTAGGCCGAGTAATCTTGCGGATCAATTTCAAAGAAAACGGTCTTGCCTTGCCCGTGGCGGCGGCAAACCCGTATTGCGACATTCCGGCTGACCGATGACTCACGCGTAATCAAAATCGTCCGCACGGTTTTGTCATGAAACGCATCTTCCAACCCCGAGAGTGTAAAAATTTTGCGCACATTCAGATCATCGGCCAATGCCCGTACTTCCCATCCCGGCTTGACCTCGAAGAAAAAGCTCGCCCCTACTTGCTGGGGTGCCCCTTCGGCCTTTTGCCGACGGGTTACCATTCGCAGCAGTTCATCCCGCGGCATATCTTGTGCCGGTGCGGTAGAGGCAATACGCCCCTCTTGGCTCTGGGGGTCTGGTTTCATCTGTTTATCTTGAACAAAATTGCCATGTGCAGTTGTTCTGCCTTATGACAATCGTAGTCCCTGTTTATTTATCTTATAAAACAGACTGTAGCATAATCAGAAACGCCCCGAAAGGTGATCAAGGGGCTAAAAATCTAAAGATATTAAAATTACATTAAGGTTTTTGACATATACTTAGTCTGAAATTTAAGCCTAAGCTCAAGAGGGTCAGTTATGGCGAATGTTAGCTTTATGAAAGACGGTATGGAAATTTGGAACGTGCGAGGCGTCCATGCCCAAG
This sequence comes from Micavibrio sp., assembly GCA_046294845.1. Classification (GTDB taxonomy): domain Bacteria; phylum Pseudomonadota; class Alphaproteobacteria; order Micavibrionales; family Micavibrionaceae; genus Micavibrio_C. The sequence continues at coordinate 2,391,323 of JBKBNU010000001.1, forward strand.
GCGGGTTTGTAAATGTGATTAATGCCGCCACAGAAAAAGTTGCTGGCAAAAACGGTCTTGATATCGGTAAGGGCGGTATAACAGCAGGCCGTGATTGGGATGAAGCCCGTATTGATGGCCAGCGCGTCACATCACAGATGTATAATCAGGCACTGCTCCGCCAGACCCAAAACGAAATCCTGAGTCAGGGAAAACCCGCACAATCCGATAACACACCCAAAGTTTTCACCGCGCCCAAAACTATTCCGAACTGGAGCATTGAATAATCAAAAGCTTGAGGGAACTGCTCAATTAGGATTGATTATCATTGAGTTTTAGCTATCAGTAGTCGACCAATTTTCTATTGGTATAATTTGGGCACAATAGTAAATTATATCTATGCTCGCGCGTTCTTATTATCAAGCAAACATTGCAGATTTCCTTGAAGAAGACCCGGATAAAATTCTGGGTGAGCTGGCGCACAATCACCATTTTGCACTCGATATCTCTCAGAAGAATGCATGGCTTGAGCAGATCGACCACCTGAAACAACACCTCTCGCGGCAATATTCCGGAAAAATATTTTTCGAGTTTTCTGTCCCCCGCATGGGCAAACGCGTTGATGTAGTGCTGCTGATAAATAATGTCGTGTTCGTGTTGGAATATAAGACCGGCGCCATGAAATACAACAGATATGCGATGGACCAGGCTTTGGACTATGCGCTCGATCTTAAAAACTTCCATGAAGGAAGTCATGGTCGTTATATTGTTCCAATTCTGGTTTCAACAAAGGCAGTAAGGCAGAATAATGTCCTTAACTGGTATCAAGATAAGGTCGCTGCTCCATTGTTGTGCAGTAATAACGACCTCAATGACCTCATCGCATTAACTTTTGAAAATTTAAGACCTGTTCATACGAATGTATGCGGCCTCTCGGATAATGAACAAGAGTCATTTGGAGAACAGTGGGAAGATAGCAGTTACAAACCAACACCAACTATTGTTGAGGCAGCGCAAGCCTTATACCAGGGTCATAATGTCGAAGAAATTTCACGATCTGACGCTGGCGCGAAGAACTTAACGCACACGTCGAATTGCATTTCTGAAATTATTGATCACTCAAAACAAAACCGTCGAAAATCTATTTGTTTTGTTACGGGTGTGCCCGGTGCAGGAAAGACGCTTGCAGGCCTAAACATTTCAACACGGACAGTGGATCCGTCGTCTGAAGAACATGCCGTATTCTTGTCCGGAAACGGACCCCTGGTTTTAGTATTGCGGGAAGCGCTGGCCAGGGATGAAGTGGAACGCTCTAAAAAATCTGGCGCACCTATTTCTAAAAAAGAAGCCACTCAGAAGGTCAGCACTTTTATTCAAAATATTCATCATTTCCGTGATGAAGGTCTTAAATCAGACAAGCCTCCAAATGAGCATGTTGTGATATTCGACGAAGCGCAGCGGGCCTGGAACCAGCAACACGCTGAACGCTTTATGATACAAAAACGCGGCGCAAAAGAGTTCAATATGTCTGAGCCTGAATTCTTAATTAGCCTTATGAACCGACGCGAAGACTGGTGCACTATCATTTGTCTCATCGGCGGTGGGCAGGAAATTAATACCGGAGAGGCCGGACTGATCGAATGGTTCAATGCTTTGAAGAAACGTTTCCCACACTGGGATGTTTACCATTCTGGGCAGTTAACAAACAAAAACTATAGTTGGGGCGAGGATTTAGGCACAAAACTCGCTGGCCTAAATGCAATCGAGAGAACGACCTTGCATCTTGCCGTTTCAATCCGTTCCTTCCGGGCGGAAAAACTATCAGATTTTGTCGGCGCGATTATCGAGGGCAACGCTGATGATGCAGCCCAGATCAAAAAAGACCTTGGCCAGTATCATATTGCTCTTACCCGTGATTTGGATGTGGCGCGGACCTGGCTTCGCCATCATGCCAGGGGGACAGAACGCCTCGGCCTGATCGCCTCATCGGGGGCTATCCGTCTCAAGCCGGAAGGCATCTACGTTAAAGGTCAGACTGACCCCGTGAATTGGTTTTTAAACGGCAAGGAAGACATCCGCTCTTCGTACTATCTAGAAGACGTCGCGACAGAATTCGACATTCAAGGGTTAGAGCTTGATTGGACAGGCATGTGCTGGGATGCCGATTTGCGTATGGAAAGCGGTGGATGGGGATATTACAGTTTTAAAGGTACAAAGTGGCAGAATGTTAATGACCGTTTCCGCCGCGCATATTTGGCGAATGCGTACCGTGTTCTTTTAACCAGAGCACGGCAGGGCATGGTCATTTTTGTACCGCGCGGGGATCATGATGACTCGACACGTCCACCTCAATTTTACGATGAAACGTACGACTTCTTAAAACGCTGCAGAATTGAAGAAATATAAATAAGTCTACGATTGGCAAAAATCTATAGTCCTATGTAACTACTCCAACAACTACAAGATAATATTAAATGGCGCTGGTCTCAGTCCATCGCTAACTATTCTCAGCATCATCCCCTGCTATCAGGGAAAAATACAGGGAATTTTGCTGTTTTTATCGCCGGTCATATGACCAAACCCTCAAAAAGGCAGCGCATTCACGCATTAGTAGGTAACGCTGCATTTTAGGATAATAAAATAACAGGGAATTATCAGGGAATAGATCAACGCCCCTGCGCTGCTGGAAATCTACTAATCAGGTAATACTTCTACAACATCACTATGAGTCACATAAGTAAACGGGAGAAGTCCCCAGAGAAATATCTAGAAAGCCATATTCTATAAATTCTTAATAATTGACCTATGCCAAGCCGCCATTTTTATACCAGGTACAGTCAAACGCACCATGATTAATATTAATGTACAATCCCAACTGATATTCGTAATGACCTTTGCTGGTGAGAAGCTCTAGCTTTTTCCGGTCACATGCATTATCAGCGGAATTCTTTTTTATCTCAATCACGAGTAGGTTATGATCAGCACCTGGCCTTTCGCGATGGTGAACTGTTATATCGGGAAGAATACGGTCAGTCGCTCTATCGTGAGCACATTCACGAATTCCAATAAGTAATTTTAATCGCTGTTCATCACGATCATATTCACAATCAATATTCCAGTTAGGAAAATGAGATTCCATATGAACTGCTAACCTATGTGCCGTTGACCGCTCGTGAACAGTTGAAAAGGAAAGTTGAGGTGTCTCGGCCTTTAAGGCATTGATAGCATGCTGAACACTTGTCTTAATTTCATCATCTGTCATGGGGATCCCTATCTTGTTAATTGGGGGCATGTGGGTAACGTAAATTATATAGCTGATCAACTCAGAGAAATCTGTGATCGTGTATATAAAGAAGGCGAGCACGCTGTCTAATAACAGCACTACTGATCGAGAAATAATTCTCAGCTGTTAGCCTGTGGTAGGCCCAGAATTATAATTATGTTAAATAATAATGTGCAGGCACACGCCTATTACAATAGTATCCTTCCCTCAAATTTGACGCCCGCCGGTTGCATATGCTTAAAAGCAATATCGTGAAATGAAGGGGTTTATTCATGAAAAAGTTAATTCTTGCACTCGCAGTCGTTTCTGTAACTGTTCCCAGCTTGGCATATGCACATGGCGGCGGCTGCCGTAAGGCTTCTCTGCCACAGTGCTGTCATATGGACAATAGCACAGGGACCGTCCACTGCCATTAATTGCACGACTGGATTCTTCTGTAGTGGGCAGGCATGTACAACATGCCTGCTAATTTAGTTTATTAAAAAAATAAGTTCGGGGACCTATCGTGAGAAATTTTCTGCTTCTTCTTGCTGCAATTCTACCTCTAACAGCGTGCGCTGGTTCAGCCTATCGCTTACCTGAGGTTAGTAACGCTGACATTCAAGCCATGCAAAGTAAGATTGCAGAGAATAAAGCTCCTTTAAAAACATATGAGCGTAGCGATAGTAAATATAAAGCAACACTGGCTAGCATTACAAAGCGTCTTACAAAAAAAGCCACACCTCTGTGCGAATACGCAGGGTATGAGAGCTGCTATTTTGAGACTACTTATGATTCTGGCGACACAATTAACGCCTATGCGAGCCAAGGCTATAAAATAACTATTTATAAGGGCTTGCTTCAGTACCTGAAAAACGAAGATGAGATGGCAGCAGTAGTTGCCCATGAGATGGGCCATCATCTGGCAAACCATAATCAGGAAACTGAGCAAAATGCAGCCGCAGGAGCTGCAATTTCTGGTATCTTAACTGCCGTGCTGTTAGGCGCCGCAAATGCCAACAATCCCTATTACAGCTCGTATCAGCAGCAACAGGACCAGCAGACACTTCAAGATATGATGCAGGCTGGCGCACAAATCGGCATGAGAAGTTATTCTAAAGAACAGGAGCGCGAAGCCGATCTTTTAGCCACGTATCTTCTTTCTCGCGCAGGATATAATTTGAAGCGTGCTCAAAATATTATGCTCGTATTATCAGAAACGTCTGGTGAGGCTGCGATCAATAGTTCTGCATTCCTTGATACGCATCCAGCGGGTATTGAACGGATGGTCGCGTGGGAAAAGGCTATTGATGAAATCAAAGGCAACCCCTCGAAACTTCCATATCTCAAAGAAGATTTCCAGAGAAATCCCAAGAGAGCAGAAAAGAAACAAAAATGATGCGACTACACCATTACAGGATAGGCTAGAAATGATGGTGAATTATTTGTCTTTTCTCTCATAGCGATGGAAATCGCTCCCATCTGTATTTTGGAATTAGTCTTTCAGTGCATTCAGAAAAATAGAAAGAACGACTTTGATATCAGCTACTGTTTATCAAAACCGCATAGAAGAGCTTCTCAAGCTTATATTTCCCGTAGATAGTGTCAAAAAAGAATGGTCTATCTGGGATGGAGCAGAAGATGGCTTTCGCAGAACGAGCACAACATACGCCCCTCGTTTAGATATAGCCGTAGGGCTGACCCACCCCCTATAAAGGAGTCCATATCCGGAGTGAATTTGGGTAGATTATGGACACTTTTAAGGAGGTATGTAAATGGCACGGAAGCGCTATACGGCGGAGCAGATTATCGGGTATTT
>JBKBNU010000002.1:0-108505 GCA_046294845.1 Micavibrio sp.
CAGCACCACTGGCCAGCATGAATAAAGGGGCCTTCGCTTACGCTCCAGCCCCTTTATTCATTCCCCATCAGCCACAAAAACTACACTCTAAAGCCGGACTCCAAAATGGGGGTTGACCAATCCCTTATCTTTATAATTTCTCAAAAATTTGCAAATTATCCCATTTAATGCAAGACAATCCTACAAGAAAGTGGCCTTTTCCTCAGAAAGTTGATCCATTTTGAATGAGCGAAAATTCATTTAATCTTTGTGTAGTACTCAGAAAACAAGCTCAATCAGATAAGCAGAATCTAATATTTAGACTCGCTCCAGACAATTTCCCAAGCCCCATCAGGAATTTTGAGAAGATACCCTAATTCGAAAACAATAGTTTCGTCATCCCCAGATCTTGTGGATTTTGTAGTCCAAATCAAATCTGTATGACCCTCCGTGACATCTTTAACCGTTGCCTGCAAGGCCTCGCGTGCCTCATCAGCATATTCCTGATTTACTCGCACAACAATTTTTTGTATGAAACTTCCAAATCCGTTTGATTTCATTTTCTTCTCTATAATAGTCTTAAAAAAATTCAGACTCCTTAAGCGCTCGATTTCGATATTCCTTTATAGAGCTTCTGCACAATTTCTTTATAAGCGCTTCTTAAGTGCGCAGGCTCCAATACCTCAACCTCCCCTTCCCATGTCATCAGATAATCCCTTCAGCAGTAGATTGCATAAGGATCGCCAAATGCAATAGCTGCTCTGATTTTTCAAAACGCATAGAATCCCCTAAACACAGACTATAGCAATTATCCTACTTTCCTTATATGCCAATTATGGACGCATATAGAACGGGTCATTTTCAAATATGACCACTTTTGACGCCCATCGCCTCTAAAAAGAACTCAGACAAATATCTATATTTCTTTAGAAGGTTGTAATTATGAAAAAATATGTCTTCACTATATGCTTAGTATCTCAACTTAGCCTTGTGGCTTGTCCGCATGACCCAGTTGGCACCCGATATCATTGAAGCCATCTTGAATGGCCGCCAGCCTTACAGCCTCAGCCTCACCGATTTCATGAAACCCTTCCCGAATGGCTGGGAAGAACAACGCCAGCATTTTGGGTTTTGAAAATTATTAAGAATTTTCCCGCATGAGCGTAACGGCGCGGTCGGCAGCATCGTGGAAGGGAAGAAACACCAGATTAGCCCCAGATTCCTTTAAAGCTTCCTTCTCACTTGCTCTTTGCGTTGAAACAGCGATCTTGCCTTGGAACCCCTCCCTCTTCAATCCATCAATCAGGATCAATCTTGGATCCTGATGCGTAACCCCCAGGTCATGCTGGGGCATAGCCGAAATAACCCATTTTGCATGCTTTAAGGGCAATGTCCCGATAAATTCGTGGTCGCATGCATCGCCATACACGGCATCATATCCCATAGCTTTCCAGTTACGCACTTCATCGGGATTAAAATCCACAGCCAGAAGCTTGAAATTGTCAGCCTTCAGATGCTCTGCAATAGCCGAGCCATAGCGCCCAAGACCGAACAAAATGACGTCATATTTTTTCTTCTCAATGTGCTGGCCGGCTTCCGCCTCTTCGCGCATAGGGACTTTACGTTCAAACACACCTAGAACCGGTTCAAGCCATCTATAAAGCGTATGGGAATACGTAATCATGTAGACGGACAGCGCAATCGTTATCAATCCGACAAGCGTAACAAGCCCAAGAGATTCAGAGTTTACATGCCCTAAAGTCACTCCCATGGCCATGAAGATTAGGGAGAATTCGCTAATCTGGGCGACAGTCAATCCGGCCAGAAACCCTGTGCGTTTGCGGTACCCCATATAACCCATAATGGCCAGCACTATCATGGGATTGCCGATTAAAACGAAGAGGGAGAAAATTAAGGCTGGATAGACCTGATCGCCGAGCAGTCTCAGATCCAGCTGCGTGCCAAGCGCGATAAAAAAGAATAAGAGTAAAAAATCCCGCAGAGAGGACAGGCGGGCAATAATTGCTTCTCTGAAAGGCGTAGATGCCAGAGAGATACCAGCTAAAAGACCGCCTAATTCCTTGCTCAGTCCAAAGTAGTCTCCGACCGCCGCCAGTAAGGCTGCCCAGCCGATGGCAAAGACAATCAGCAATTCCGGTGAATGAGCGATTTTGCTAACAAGCGGCGTGGCCAGATACCGAATAAAAATCATGACAAAGCCAAGCATAATGAGAGCGTAGAAAACAACGCTGGCGATCTGGATCAAGGCATTGACATCTTCACCGCCTTGCGCGCCTACGCCAAAGGCAGAAAGCACCATCATTGCAAATACCACAAACAAATCCTGTACAATCAAAAAACCAATGGCAATACGTCCATGCAGGGAATCAACTTCCTTCTTGTCCGAGAGAAGTTTGACAATAATAATCGTGCTTGAAAATGTTAGCGCTACGGACACATAGAGTGATGTTACAATATCCAGCCCTAACCATAGCCCGATAAGAAAGCCGAAAAACGCGGTAAAAAATACCTGTCCCAAACCTGTTGCAAGTGATACAGGCCCGAGCGTTCTAACCAATTTCAGGTCGAGTTTTAATCCAACCAAGAAGAGTAGAACCGCGATCCCCAGTTCTGCAAGAAGTTCAATATTTTCATGAGATTCAACAATACCGAGTGCCGAAGGGCTGGCCAGAACGCCTACGGCGATAAAACTGACAATCATCGGCTGGCGAAACAAAAGACCGATAAAACCAACAGCTGCCGCCAGAGCCAAAAGCGCGGTTAATTCATAAAAAGGTGATGCATGCAAAAAGTCCAGGTTCACTAATTTTTCCTCATTCTACCGCGCATTCAGGCAGTTTTTTGTTATATTTTTTAACTCCATTAATAGGCCTTCACAGGAGAGGTAAATCCATTCGGCTTCAAAGCCAGCAATGAACAACCGACTTTTTGCAAAACATTCTCAGCCGTATTTCCGATAAGAAAGCCCAAAAGTCCCGAACGGGCCACTGTTCCCATTACCAAAATATCAATTGCGTTATCCTCGATGTATTGAGGAATCAATATTTCAGGCTGTCCTTTAATGTGATGGATATGTGTCTTGCTGGTAATGTCTGCTTGCCTCATTAGCATACTTAAGGCACTCAAATTATTATCACCTGCCTCCATTACAATCCCCGCAACCTCTTCTTCAGGTATATGGGTCCAAGGATTATGTTTCAAATATTCTTCAAACTCATAATCCCAGCAGGAAATAACGCTGATCTCATTACCACAATCTTTTGCCAATAGGTCTGCTGCCTTTAACAACTTAATGGAAAGATCGCGTCCTTCCTCAGTTTCGCTTTCAGCATCAATGGCAACTGCAATTTTTATATCCTGGCGGTGATTTTCAATCGGACGGCAAAGCCAGACCGGGCACGGGCACTGGCGCAGCAAATCCATATCCAGAGCTTTAAACCCTTTGCCGCTGTCTTTTTGTTCAGCCTGTTTGATGACAAGATCAACAGAGTTTTTTAAAATATGTTTGATTATGGATATGGACGGTTTGTTTTTTCTTTCCGCTTCCATAGAAATGGCCAGAGATTCTGTATTTACACCGATCTCCTGACCAACTTTTTCAATGGTGCCACGCAGCTCATCCATAAGAGCTTGCTCATGCTTTTTCTCATAATCCGCTATCTGTTTGGGAAATTTCGGATGAATAATCAAGGCGTGCAAGGTTGATTGATTGTTTCTGGCAATACTCAACGCCTGTTTCAAGGCATCAGTTTCATCTGCCATACCGGTACTGACAAAAAGTATGCTTTGATATTTTTGCATCGCCTTAATCTCCATTTTTTTAGCAATTTTATTCTATAGATTTTCGAAAAAACTTAAAGTCTTTTCGGCGAATAATCTTGCTTTATACGTTGGATAGCAATGCGTTATAGCTTTTCATTGTGGGAGTGATGCCTGAGATGCTTATAGTACCAGACAAAGTATCCAAACCCGGCCAGGAAAACTGTTAGACGAAAAACATGTGAGAGCATGTCGTTATCCAGCATAGGCTGGGCATATTCAGATCCCAAAAAAGCTCCAAGTAAAAGAGCGGCTATAACTGGCGGCACAAGCAATAAATATTTCATTATCACACCCTTTTCATGATCAGAACATCGCTTGGGGGATGCTCCAGTAATTTACCTGCAAAGCCCTTCACTTTTAAATGCAGTGAAGCCGTGTATCGATGCAGATCAATGCACACAAGATCGGATTCTTGTTTTTGTGCTTCGGCCAAAAGCAAGTTTGCACCTCTGTCGCGAATATCATGGTATTGAATTTTATCGGGGTCGCCTTGATGTTTTTTCAAAACTTCCTTTGCTTCGTCTATAAATCGCTCCGTTTGGCTGTAAATTCCGATCCATTGTCAGAGCGTATATAATCGGGAAGTCCCCGTGTGATGAACAGATCGGTCAGTACATCCATCACATCATCGGCCCTAAGATTGTAACCCGTGCGCAAGGACAGACATTCCCGCGTGTATTCATCAATCACCGTCAGCGTTCTGATTTTTGTGCCGTCTTTGAGCTGATCGGCCACAAAGTCATATGCCCAGACATGATTGGGCCAGCACGGCCGTAGACGGATGACAGAGCCGTCATTGAGGTAAAGACGGCCTTTCTTCTTATGTTTTTGTGGAACTTTTAGTCCTTCTTGCCGCCAGATACGTTCAACACGCTTGTGGTTGACCTGCCATCCCGCCATATTCCTTACGCCAGCGATAATATGTATTGGCTGTAACATCAATCTCGCGCAGCACTTCTTCCATGCTGCATCCACGCCCCACCATCACCTCAGCTTGTCGCAAATACCCGATAATCTGCTCCGCCGTATAGCGCTTCCGTGCCATTTACATACCTCCTTAAAAGTGTCCATAATCTACCCAAATTCACTCCGGATATGGACTCCTTTATAGGGGGTTGACCACTCTTTAAGCTGGGCGCTTTCCGCCCGCAAACCTTTGACTTCGCTGCTATTGGCTTCCCGCTCGGTATCCCCCGACAGGCGCTTTTTACCAGCCTCTAAAAACTCCTTGCTCCAGCGGTAATACAGGTTCTGGTGAATACCTTCCTTACGGCATATCTCGGCAATAGAATCTTCGCCGCGCAGGCCAGCCAGCACGATCCTGATTTTCTCTTCGGCGTTGAATTTGCGGCGACCCTGCCGCTTAATGTTACGGACCAGCTGTTCCGCTGCATCCTTATAGGGGGTGGGTCACCGGGTTGCTTCATGAAATGATGCCCGATGCCAAAATGAAAAAGGGACAGCCCACTGAAAACACACCGCTGGAAATAACAATTCCGATCAAATTCAAACTTCACGGCGGCAGAAAATATATCACCACGCCTGATGGCCGAGATTTAGCCATCGCACGAAAACCAAAATATGAAAATAATATGATGCAGGCCATTGTGCGTGGCCATCAGTTTTCAGATATGCTGGATAAAGAGCCGGACCTAACGATCAAACAACTTGCCCAGCGTGAAATGCTGGATCAAGGCTACGTTGCCAAAACCATTCGTATGACCCAACTTGCGCCAGACATCATTGAGGTCATTCTGAATGGCCGCCAGCCTCAAGCCATGACCCTCGCCGAGCTTATGCGCCCATTCCCAAATTGCTGGAACACCCAGCGGGTGCATTTTGGGTTTTGACACTATTATTCATATTTATTGAAACCTAATGGACTTTTAAAACGAATAGTTTAATATGAAGTCTATGCGCAAGATATTGCTTGGATTTATGACGCTTTTGATGCTCACGCCTGTTCTGACGTGCATGATGGCGTTTTGTCCGATGCAATCTGCACAAGCGGCGGAATCAAAGCCCTGTCATCAAAGTGAAGAAGCGCAAAAAGATGGCCAGAAATCAGGCCCGATGTTTGCTCTTGATTGTATGGGTGTTGACCTCTTTCAGCAGGATGTTCAAACCGATGTGGTGCAGCCTGATCTGTCCGTTGATCACATTGATTTCGTCTGGGCAGATTTAACACCGAACTATGATTTTCTTCTGGCATCCGGTCATTTTATTCGTGGGCCGCCTTTTGGCGATAGTCCGCCTCATCTCAACAGCACTGATCTTTATCTAACAACACAGCGTCTGCGCATCTAATCACGCTCTTTTCTTAACGGTTTTTTACGCCTTAAAAGAAAGGAGCTTTATCATGCGTATTTTAATTATCACCCTATTTTTATTTGTTTTTGCCCCATTCGTAATGGCCGCAGAAAACGGGGTTACAGCTTCGTCTCAAACAGAAGCTCATACCCACTATTGCCCGATGCATCCGGAAGAAACAGGGATGGAGGGCGATAACTGCCCTATCTGTGGCATGCATCTTGTCCCCATGGAAGATAAAGTCATGGATATGGATGCTGAACATGAAATGCACTCGCCCCCCGAAGCTGTACAAGATGCTGATGGCCAGCAGGTTTATATCTGTCCCATGCATCCCCACATTACGGGTGAAGAAGGCGATAATTGCCCGATTTGCGGTATGCATCTGGTACCAAAGAATGATGGCAACGGATCCCATGAAGGTCGTGAAGACAAGCCGGAAGGCGCGTTTTTGATCGACCCTTCCTATATTCAGACGCTGGGGGTTAAAACCTCCGGCGTTACCCACCATGAATTTGGCCGTGAGATCCGCGCTTTTGGCAAGATCACGCCTAGCACAAGGCTGGAATATGCGGTGGATGTACGCACCAAAGGCTGGATTGTTGATCTGGCCGTTGATGCTGTGGGAGATACAGTTAAAAAAGGAGATCTCCTCTTTACCTATTACAGTCCGGATTTAATGAATGCTCAATCCGACTTTTTAATCGGCTCCCGCGTAGGCAATGCCGTGCAGCGTTTGCGCCTTTACGGGATGGAGGATAAAGCCATTGCAGAATTAAAAGAACGCGGAAAATTTTTTGAAGAAACACCTTTTTATGCCCCTGCCGACGGCACTGTCACAATGCTGAATGTGCGTAAAGGCGCACATGTGAATGAGGGAGGCGGTGTCCTAAAATTACAGGATTTTTCAAAACTTTGGGTCAATGCGGATGTACCGCTGCGTGACGTTCAGTTTCTGGAAGTAGGTGTGCCAGCAAAAGTTACTGTGCCGGAAACAGGCGCAAGCTATGACACCGTTATTGATTTCATTCATCCGGTGAATGATCCCAAAAGCCGTACGGTTCCTGTGCGTCTTGTGCTCGATAATCCGGATGGCTCTTTAAAGCCCGATACATATGTGGACGCTGCATTTAACGCTAAAGTGCAATCGCGTCTGGCCGTGCCAGCCGAAGCCGTTCTGTATGGCGGCATGGGTGCGTATGTGATTGAAGATGCCGGAGACGGCTATTTCCGTCCTGTCATGGTGGAAACGGGAATTACATCGCAAGGCCTGACAGAGATTACAAGCGGCCTATCCCACGGACAGAGCATCGTCAAATCCGGTCAATTTATGCTGGATGCGGAAAGCAACCTGAAGGGCGGCATGGCGGCGATGGGGCATGACCATGGCGGTGAACAAATGGAAGGCATGATAAGCCAACCAACATCACAAGAGGGAGGCCAGAGCCATGCCCACTAATCAAGACCATATGCACGACCCATCCAAAAGCTTCGCGGCCAAAATCATAGACTGGTCGGTAGCAAATCAGTTTTTTGTCATGCTGAGCGCACTGGTATTGTTGGTGGCAGGGATTGTATCCATCACGAAAATCCCGCTGGACGCTATTCCTGATTTATCCGACACGCAGGTCATTATCCGCACAGACTTCCCCGGACAGGCGCCGCAGGTGATTGAAGATCAGATCACCTATCCGCTCTCCACACAGATGCTGTCCCTGCCGAAAACCAAAGTTGTGCGCGGTTTTTCGATGTTTGGTACATCCTTTGTCTATATCATTTTTGAAGATAACGTCGATATGTATTGGGCGCGCAGCCGGACGCTGGAATATCTCTCGCAGGCGCGCGGCATGTTGCCGGACGGCGTGGAGCCGGAACTAGGGCCGGATGCAACAGGCGTGGGCTGGGTCTTTCAATATGCACTGTTTGATAAAACAGGCCAGCATGATCTGGCGGAGCTGCGGTCTTTGCAGGATTGGTTTGTGCGTTTTGAGTTGGCCACGATTGACGGCGTGGCCGAAGTCGCCAGTGTTGGCGGGTTTGTGAAAGAATATCAGGTGCTGGTCGATCCGAACAAGCTGCGCGCCTATGACATTCCGCTGCAAATGGTGATCGAGGCTGTGCGCTCATCCAATCAGGAAACTGGTGGGCGCACCTTGGAAATGGCGGAAACGGAGTATTTAATCCGCTCGTTCGGCTATGTGAACAAGCCCGAAGACCTCGCGCAAGCCGTATTAAAAAGCATTGACGGTACACCGATCACAGTGGGTGATGTTGCCCGCGTTGTCGAAGGCCCTGCAATCAGGCGGGGCATTACCGAGCTGAACGGCGAAGGGGAAGCGGTCGGCGGCATTGTCGTGATGCGCCCCGGTGCCAATGCGCTTGATGTCATTCATAATGTCAAAGAGCGGCTGGAAAGCGTAAAACAAGGGTTGCCGCAGGGTGTTGAATTAAAAATCGTCTATGACCGCAGTGAATTGATTGAAGGCTCGGTTGATTATCTCAAAGACAAGCTGATTGAAGAAAGCTTGATGGTGGCGCTGATTGCCTTCCTTTTTCTGCTCCATGCCCGCAGTGCTTTGGTGGCCATTATTACGATCCCGCTTGGGATTTTAGCAGCGTTCATCATCATGAATGCGCAAGGAATTACGGCCAATATCATGTCGCTCGGCGGTATAGCCATTGCTATCGGTGCGATGGTGGATGCGTCTATTGTTATGGTGGAAAACGCGCATAGAAAGCTCTCCGACATGGAACCGAATGCCGATAAGGCGGATAAACAAAAAGCATTAATACAGGCGGCCAAAGAGGTCGGGCCGGGTCTGTTTTTCTCTCTCCTGATTATCACTGTGTCATTCTTTCCTGTTTTTGCCTTAACGGGTCAATCAGAACGCATGTTCACGCCGCTGGCCTTTACCAAAACCTATGCCATGGCGGCAGCTGCACTCTTATCGGTGACGGTGGTACCGGTGCTGATGCTCTGGTTGATACGCGGTAAAATCCGGCGCGAAGATGAAAACCCGATCAACCGCTTTTTCATTGCGCTGTACCGCCCGTTCCTGAACGCCGCTTTGAAATGGCGTAAAACCACGATGGCGCTGGCCGTTATCGCTTTGATTAGCACGGCGCTTCCGGCCTCGCGTCTGGGCAGTGAATTCATGCCGCCGCTTTATGAAGGCGGGCTGCTTTATATGCCGATGACCTTGCCCGGTGTCTCGCCTGCCAAAGTACGTGAAATATTACAGGTTACAAACCGCCAGTTAATGGAAGTGCCGGAAATCGAGCAGGTCTTTGCCAAAGCCGGGCGTGCCAATACCGCCACAGACCCTGCGCCGCTGGCCATGATCGAAACGTGGATTGAACTCAAACCCCGCGATCAATGGCGCGAGGGCATGACACCGCAAAAGCTGATTACAGACCTTAATATGAGAGTTGGTCTGCCGGGGATGATGGATAGCTGGGGCTACCCGATTAAAATACGGCTTGATATGCTTACCACAGGTATTCGTACGCCCATCGGGATTAAGATTGCCGGATCGGATTTACAGGAAATCGACAGGATTGCAAAGGACGTTGAAGCGCGCGCCAAGGAGGTATCAGGCACGCGCAGCGCCATTGCCGACCGCGTTGTTGGCGGAAAATATATAGAGATTATTCCTGACCGCCGCGAACTTGCCCGCTACGGCATTGCGCTAAAAACCGTGCAGCAAGTTATTCAAACGGCACTGGGCGGCATGCAGCTTGATGAAGCGGTGGAAGGGCGAGAGCGTTACCCCATTATGCTACGCTATGATCGACCGTTTCGAGAGCACATAACGGATCTGGACAATATTCTGGTGAGCACGCCAAATGGTGTGCACATTCCTCTGGCCGATCTTGCCGATATCCGCATCGCCGAAGGACCGTCGATGATTAAGTCTGAAGACGCGCGTCTAAATGGCTGGGTATTTGTCGATATTGAGGATCGGGATATTGGTTCTTATATTGCGGATCTGAAAGAGGCTTTGAAAACTCTTGAATTGCCCGCAGGCTATAGCCTGAAACTCTCCGGCCAATTTGAGCAGATGCAAGAGGCTAATGAGCGCCTGAAGATTGCTGTGCCTGCCACGCTTCTGATTATTTTAACGCTGCTTTACCTGCATTTTGGCCGCTGGGACCGCACGTTCCTGATTATGCTATCCGTGCCGTTCGGTGTGATTGGCGGAGTCTGGTGGCTATGGTTGGCAGGGTATAATATGTCAGTGGCCGTAGCCGTGGGGTTCATTGCGCTCGCCGGGATTGCCGTGGAAACGGCAATTGTCATGCTGATCTATATTGACCATGAAATGCGCGAACACTGGCCGGATACATTTGAGCAGTTGCTAGAGAACGTCCGTCATGGCGCGTTGCAACGTCTGCGCCCCAAGCTGATGACGGTCAGCACAATCATCCTCGGCCTGATTCCAATTTTCCTGACCGATGGGCCAGGGTCGGATGTCATGCGGCGCATTGCTCTGCCGATGGTTGGCGGTATGGTCAGCACATTGATCCTGACGCTGATTCTTATACCTGTCATTTATGCTGTGTATATGCAATGGAAGCTCAAACTTCCTAATAAAATTGAAAGGACTGAACAATGATTAACTCTATAATGGATTGGGAGATTATACCAAATTACCATCCGATCTTGGTGCATTTCACAATCGGGCTACTGAGCATTTCAGCACTCTTATATTTGGCCGGAAGCATTCTCAAAAAAGAAAATTTGCTGATTGCTGGACGATGGAATTTATGGATTGGGGCTATTCTTACTGTCGGTACAGTGATTGCCGGATTTGATGCCTATAATACGGTTGGTCATGATGCTGCTTCTCACGCAGCCATGACCGAACATAAAAACTGGGCTTTGCCGACCGCTGGAATGTTCTCACTGCTGGCTTTATGGGCTTTGTGGAAACAACGCGGAGCAAAAACAGTTAGCCCTGTATTCGTCGCAGTCATCATGTTGGCTTCCGGCTTGCTGGCCGTGACCGGCTATAAGGGTGGCGAGGTTGTTTACCGCCACGGCACTGGCGTGATGCGGATGCCGGAAATACAAGGTGATGGCGGTCATGGCAGTCATGACCACGGCGGTATGGCCGGACATCATGAAACCGAAGAACAGGCAGCGCCGCAGGAAGAAAGTCATCATGACCACAGCGGCCACGAGCATTAGAATAAAGGATTGTAAAAATGAATAGTTTCAGATGTATCACAGCAATATCAGCGGCCCTTGTTTTTTTAAGCGGGTGCTCACTCACGCCTGATTATCAAAGGCCAGAAATCGAAACGCCTGCCTGGCGGGATGCACAAAGCATCCAAAATGCTGAAATCGCTGCTGACTGGTGGACAAATTTTGAAAGCGCTGAGTTAAACGCGCTTATGGAGCGCGCACTCGGTAATAACAATAATTTACAAGCCTCTTTGCAGCGTATCGAACAAGCGCGCGCTGATTTAAAAATTGCAGGTGCCTCTCTTCTACCGTCAGCGGATGTGACGGCAAGCTATATGAGCGGCTCCACGCAGGCGATGAATATCACCGATATGCGCAATAAAGGCATTTCCGAATATACGGCGGATATTGGCATATCTTACGAACTCGATCTATTCGGCGCCAACAGAGCAAAAGCGGGTGCAGCGGAAGATCGGCTTTTGAGCGTTGCCTATAAGCATGACGCGCTGGCGCTCGTGATTATGGGAGATGTAGCACAAAACTACTTCAATGTTTTGAATTTGAAAGAACGTGTGCGCATTGCAAACGATAATTTGCAGGCTACGCAAGATTTATTGAAAGTCGCTAAAGCTCGGTTTCAGACCGGAGCGCGGACACAGCTTGATATAACACGTCAGGAAACGCAAGTGGCCAGAGCCAATGCTGCTGTGACGGTATTGGAACAGGAGTTGGCGCTGGCGCAAAATGCCCTGGCCGTGCTTGTCGGCGATCCGCCACAGAGCTTTAATATTAGTGAAAACAATATAAGCGGCCTTCGTCTGCCTTCTCCTGCGGTGTTGCAACCTGCTGCGCTGCTTGAACGCAGACCGGATGTCAAAAGCATGGAAGCCATGCTTAAAGCCGCCAATGCCGACATCGGCGCAGCGCGGGCGGCCTTTTATCCGTCTGTGAATATCGGACCCAGCCTATTGCTCGCGGCCAATCCATCAGCTTCTGCTTTAACTTTGGCAGGCTCGATCATTGCACCTATCTTTCAGGGTGGCCGTTTGGACGGTAATTTGGGTCGTGTAACCGCTCGTCAGAAAGAGCTGGTCGAAAATTATCAACAAACGGTTCTGGTTGCCTTTCAAGAGGCGGAGAACGCTCTGACCAAAGTGCAAAAAACGCTGGAAAGGGAAAACGCGTTGAGACAAGCCGCAACCAAAGCGCGTGAAGCCTACGATATAGCCAAAAACCAATATAGTTTGAGCGTCATCGAGTTTCAGGATGTTTTAGATTCACAGCGCATGATGCTAGAGTCCGAAGATCAATATGAACGCGCCCGTTATGAAACCCTGGCCGCCCGCATTGAGCTTTTCAAAGCCATGGGCGGCGGGTGGAAAGAAAAATAGAAAAAGGAAAGTGAATCATGTCCCATCAACATCATAAAGGTTTTATTGGTTTCATTCTGTCATGGAAAGGTTTTGTGCTGATTTTGGCCCTAGCTGGAATTAGTTATTACCTGCTGACACAACATCTTGAACATTTGGCTGTAGCTCTGCCGTACTTAATCCTGTTGGCTTGTCCACTCATACACATATTCGGGCATGGGCATGGAGGCCATGGTCATCACAAGGAAGATAAAGAATGAGACATAGCCACGACCGATCAGCAAAATATAACAAAAACAGCCTGACGCTCATAGGTGCTGTTTCGATGGGCACCGGCGTGATGATCGGAGCCGGGATATTCGCTCTGACCGGGCAAGTAGCGGATCTGGCGCGTGAATGGTTCCCGCTAGCTTTTTTGGCGGCGGCTGTGATTACGGGCTTTAGCGCTTATTCCTACGTGAAAATGTCCAACGCTTATCCATCCGCAGGCGGCATAGCGATGTTCTTAGAAAAAGCCTACGGAAAAACTTTTATGACGGCGGGTTGCGCCTTGCTGATGTATTTTTCCATGGTGATTAATGAAAGCCTTGTGGCGCGGACGTTTGGCACTTACACGCTGCAACTCTTTGACGCGGACAAGAATAGCTGGCTTGTTCCGGCTTTAGGGGTCGGGCTTTTGGCCTTTGCGTTTCTTGTGAATATTCTCGGCAATAAATTCATTCAAACATTTTCGTTCTTTATGGCCTTCCTGAAAATTGGCGGTATTGCGCTTTTAGCCGCGGGCGGGTTATGGGCATCCGGCCTAAGCTTTGAAAGCATATCTGTGAAGCCGGAAGAAACCACGCTTGGCGGGTTTTTAGGTGCAACCGCACTGGCTATTCTGGCCTATAAGGGCTTTACCACCATCACTAACAGTGGCGGCGAGATCAAAGACCCGCATAAGAATGTCGGGCGCGCGATCATCATTGCGATTGCTATTTGCGTTGTCTTGTATTTGATGGTCACGCTGGCGGTCGGCGGCAATCTCTCGATTGATGAAATTATCACGGCAAAAGACTATTCTCTGGCCGAGGCTTCACGGCCCGCCTTTGGCCAGTACGGTCTGTGGGTGACGGTCGGTTTTGCCATTATTGCGACTGTCTCCGGCGTGATTGCTAGCGTGTTTGCAGTATCGCGGATGTTGGCCATGCTCACTGATATGAAGCTGGTACCGCACAGCCATTTCGGTATGCCGGGCGATATTCAAAAACATACGCTAGTTTATACGATTGTTCTAGCGATGCTGCTGACAGTGTTTTTTGATCTCAGCCGGATCGCCTCGCTCGGTGCGATTTTTTACATCATCATGGATATTGCCGTGCATTGGGGTGTGCTGCGGTATCTGCGTAAGGAAATCAAAGCCAATGCGTTTATTTTAATAACGGCCATCATTCTGGATGTGATCGTGCTGGGAGCGTTCCTGATGGTAAAGGTGCAAACGGATATGCTGGTCATCTATGTTGCGCTGGCAGGCATAGCATTTATTTTTGCCGGGGAAAGACTATTTTTAAAGCATTATTCCAAATTAGAGGAAGGACATTCACATGGAGCATAAACATCATAAACACGAAAAGCCTGAAGATCATTCATGTTGTCATCATGAGCATGGTGAAAAACCAAACCCTATTGAGGTTCCTGCTGGTGTCGATGTGATTTATACCTGCCCCATGCACCCGGAAGTGCGTCAAGAGGGGCCGGGAAACTGTCCGATATGCGGCATGGCGCTGGAGCCGGAAACGATCACCGGAGAAGAAGGTGAAAATCCTGAATTAACTGATTTTAAAAGACGCTTCTGGATCGGCCTGGTTTTAACCCTGCCGGTGTTTGCGCTGGAAATGGGCGCGCATCTTCTGGATTTGCACCATTACATCAGCGGCGCAGTTTCTAACTGGATACAGCTTGTGCTGGCCACACCGGTCGTCCTTTGGGCGGGCAAGCCGTTCTTTGAACGCGGCTGGCAATCCTTAAAAACCCGCAACCTGAATATGTTTACTCTGATTGCCATGGGAACAGGCGTGGCATGGCTCTATAGTATCGTGGCGACACTGGCCCCCGGCATCTTTCCCGATACATTCCGGCAGGATGGCGCGGTCGCCGTGTATTTTGAAGCTGCCGCCGTGATTACGGTGCTGGTGCTGCTCGGCCAGGTTCTGGAACTCAAAGCCCGTGAACAGACCGGCGGCGCGATCCGCGCCCTGCTTGATCTGGCTCCGAAAACGGCATGCAGGGTGAATGAAAACGGCGAGGATGAAGACGTACCGCTGGATCAGATCAAGGTCGGGGACTTGCTCCGCGTCCGCCCCGGCGAAAAAGTGCCGCTGGATGGTGTTGTCACCGAAGGTAAAAGCGCGGTGGACGAATCTATGGTCACCGGTGAGTCCATGCCGGTTAAAAAGGAACCCGGCAGCAAAGTCATCGGCGCAACGATGAACCAGACCGGCAGTTTTGTGATGAAGGCCGAGCGTGTTGGCAAGGACACCATGCTCTCGCAAATCGTGCATATGGTTGCCGAGGCGCAGCGCAGCCGCGCGCCTATTCAAAGACTGGCCGATATTGTTTCGGGATGGTTTGTGCCTGCGGTTATTGCTGTGGCTGCTATCGCATTTATTGTCTGGATGATCTACGGGCCGTCACCTGCTTTCAGCTATGGCCTGATCGCCGCTGTCAGCGTTCTGATTATCGCCTGTCCCTGCGCTTTGGGGCTGGCCACACCGATGTCGATCATGGTCGGGGTCGGCAAGGGCGCGCAGGCTGGCGTGCTGATTAAGAATGCCGAGGCGCTGGAGCGCATGGAAAAGGTTGATACGCTGGTGATTGATAAAACCGGTACGCTGACCGAGGGCAAACCGACCGTGACCAAGATCGTCGCTGCCGAAGGCTTTGCCGAGGATGAATTATTGGTGCTGGCCGCTTCGCTGGAACAGGGCAGTGAGCATCCGCTGGCCCATGCCATTGTGATGGCGGCGAAGGACAAGGGGTTGGATTTGCCACAAACGGAAGGTTTTGACTCACCCACCGGCAAGGGTGTGATTGGTACAATTGACGGATGGGATATTGCCCTTGGGAATGTCATGTTGATGAAAGAACAATCCGTTGATGTATCAGCTTTATCTGCACAGGCTGATGAATTGCGCAGTGATGGCGCGACGGTAATTTTTATTGCTGTAAATGGTAAGCCTGCAGGGCTTCTGGCGATTGCCGATCCGATCAAGGAGACAACGCCCGCCGCGATCAAAGCCCTGCATGAACAGGGCATTCGCATTGTCATGCTCACCGGCGATAATCGCCGCACCGCAGAGGCAGTGGCGAAAATACTGGGTATTGAGGAAGTTGAAGCGGAAATCCTGCCGGAAGATAAGAGCAGGATCGTCAAAAAACTACGCGCTGAAGGCAAAGTCGTCGCCATGGCCGGAGACGGCACCAATGACGCTCCGGCGCTGGCTGCCGCCGATGTTGGCATCGCCATGGGCACTGGTACGGATGTGGCGATGGAAAGCGCGGGTATCACGCTCCTAAAAGGTGATCTGACCGGGATTGTTCGCGCTCACAAGTTATCTGTGGCGACGATGAATAATATCCGGCAGAACTTGTTCTTTGCGTTTATTTACAACATGGCGGGTGTACCAGTGGCCGCAGGCATTCTCTACCCGGTCTTTGGCATACTGCTCTCGCCGATTATCGCGGCAGCAGCCATGTCCCTGTCCTCTGTCAGTGTGATTGCCAATGCCCTAAGATTAAAATTCCTGAGCCTCAAGTGAGTAACAATCTTATTTAACAGGCCAAGCCCGATGATTTCGGTCAATAACGTAATCATGCTTATGCTAGCATCCCTTATCTGATACGCTTTCGTTTGCGGCTCGCAAAATTTAGTGCTCATTATACGTTTCCTTTATTTTTCTTGCTGCGCGTTATACTTAAACGGCTGGGAAACCACTTGTATAGGGCTGGCAATACCAGCAATGTCAAAATGGTCGAGGAAATAATCCCACCAATCACGACTGTGGCCAGCGGCCTCTGCACTTCCGAACCTGCACCGATATTGAACGCCATCGGCACGAAGCCAAGAGAAGCCACGAGCGCTGTCATAAGAACAGGCCGAAGACGTGTTAAAGCGCCTTCGATAATTGCCTCTTCCAGCGGCTTGCCTTTGGCCTCTAAATCACGAATAAAGGACAGCATCACAACACCATTGAGCACCGCCACACCGGAGAGGGCGATGAACCCGACTCCAGCAGAAATGGAAAGCGGAATGTCACGTAACATCAGTGCGGCAATCCCGCCTGTCAAAGCCAGCGGTACACCGGAAAATACCAGCAACGCCGCGCGCGCCGAATTAAACGCCATGAACAGCAAGCCAAATATCAACAACAGCGCCACAGGAACCACGATCATAAGACGCTGTTTTGCAGATATAAGCTGTTCAAACGTGCCGCCGTAATCCACCCAATATCCGGCAGGGATCTCGACTTGTTCACGCACAACATTTTGCACGTCTTTAACGAAGCTTGCTAAATCACGCCCTCTGACATTGGCAGTGACAAACAAACGCCGCTTGCCGTTTTCACGGCTAATTTGCGCGTGGCCATAGGCAATATCCAGATCAGCGACTTCTTTCAAAGGCACATAATCCGGCGTTTCATCCGCGCCTTCCTGCTCGGCATTCGGTAACGGAATGGGCAGCAATTCAAGGCTCTTGATATCGGTACGGAGTTTTTCCGGCAAGCGGACGATCAGATCAAAGCGGCGGTCACCTTCAAAAACCTTTCCGGCTTCTCTGCCGCCCATCGCCACCTGCACCACGTCTTGCACATCGGCGATATTCAGGCCGTAAAGATCAAGCCGTTTACGATCCGGAATAATGCTTAAGGTCGGCAGGCCGGAGGCTTGCTCCATCCGCACATCGGCTGCGCCGTCCACTTTTTTGACGGCTGCCTCAATTTCCTGCGCGGTTTTAAGCAAGACTTCCAGATCATCACCATACAACTTAACGGCAAGATCACTGCGCACACCGGAGATCAGCTCGTTAAAGCGCATCTGGATCGGCTGGGTGAATTCGTAGTTATTGCCCGGCAGTTTTTCTAAAGCCTTTTCCATGCGCATCACCAGATCGGCTTTCGGCAGAGATGGATCAGGCCATTCTTCGCGCGGTTTCAAAATCACAAATGTATCGGCCACATTCGGCGGCATCGGGTCGGTTGCCACCTCGGGCGTACCGATTTTACTAAACACCGTTTTAACCTCGTCAAAGGTCAGCACTGTTTTTTCAACCTCGTGCTGCATTTCTGTTGATTGTGTCATGCTCGTGCCGGGAATGCGCATGGCATGAAGAGCAATATCCCCTTCATCCAGACTTGGAATAAACTCCGCACCCATACGCGAAGCCCCGAACAAACTGACCGCAACCAGAACCAGTGCCGTTATAATAACAATCGCGGGATTACGAAGGCTCCACTTTAAAAGCGGTTCATACCCACGGCGCGCACCGCGCATGACCATGTTTTCTTTCTCATCCACCTTACCCGTAATGAAGGTTGCAACCGCAGCCGGAACAAAGGTCAGCGATAATACAAGCGCACTGAGCAATGCCACCACAACGGTAAACGCCATGGGGTGGAACATCTTTCCTTCCACGCCAGTCAGCGAGAAAATCGGAATATACACAATCGTAATAATCAATATCCCGAAAATGCTGGGCTGGATCACTTCTGTCGTTGCTTTGGCTGCTAGAGAAAAGCGTTCCTCTTTATTGAGCAATCGTCCCAGCCTGTGCTGTTCCATGCCAAAACGCCGCAAGCAGTTTTCAATGATAATCACCGCGCCATCGACAATCAGGCCGAAATCCAGTGCGCCAAGGCTCATCAAATTGCCGGACACTTTGTTCTCCACCATGCCCGTAATGGTCATAAGCATAGCGATGGGAATGACCAGCGCGGTAATCAAGGCCGCTCTTAAATTCCCCAACAGCAGAAAGAGAATAACAATGACCAGCAAAGCACCTTCAACAAGGTTTTTCTCAACGGTTTTAATGGTGCGCTCAACCAGAGACGTCCGATCATAAACGGGCGTAGCTTGAATGCCTTCCGGCAATGAGTCATTAACAATTTCCAGCTTGGCCGCCACACGCTCGGCAACCTCCTGAGAGTTTTCACCCATCAACATCATGGCGGTGCCAAGTACCACTTCTGCACCGTTTTGGGTTGCCGCGCCTGTCCGTAAAGGAGAACCTAAGGCAACATCGGCGACATCGCCTACGCGGATAGTGACCTCATCACGCTTGGCGATAATGATATTTTGAATATCGGGAATATCTTTGACCTGTCCGGGAACGCGAACCAGATACTGCTCACCATATTTTTCAATATAACCTGCACCAACATTGTCATTATTGCGCTCTAACGCTTCAATCAACTCGGCAATGGTTAAATCATAGGCCAGTAGCTGTTCAGGGTACGGCATGACATGATATTGCTGCTCATATCCGCCAATGGTGTTGATCTCAATTACGCCTTTCAGATTACGGAGCTGCGGAACAATCACCCATTCCTGAATGGTGAGCAAATCCATCGGCGTATAGGCGGTGCCGTCTTCTTTGAGCGCACCATCTTCTGCTTCGACCGTGTACATATAAATTTCGCCAAGGCCGGTTGCAATCGGCCCCATCATCGGCTCAATCCCTGCTGGCATTTCACCTTTGATTTCAGAGAGGCGTTCGGCCAGAAGTTGGCGCGCAAAATAAATATCCGTCCCTTCTTCAAAAACAACTGTGACCTGCGATAGCCCGTAGCGTGAAATGGAGCGGGTGTAATCCAGCTTTGGAATGCCCGCCAGCGCTGTTTCAATCGGGAAGGTAATACGCTGCTCTGCTTCCAAAGGTGTATAGCCCGGCGCTTCGGTGTTGATTTGTACCTGCACATTGGTAATGTCCGGCACCGCATCAATCGAGAGCCGTTTAAAATTATAGATGCCAAGGATGCAAACCCCTAAAACCGCAATCAGGACGAGCCAGCGATGGCGTATGGATGATTCAATTATTCTTTCTAACATGATGATCTCTCTATTTTAATGTTCGTGCGCCGCACCGGATTTCAGAATATCGGCTTTAATGATAAAACTGCTTTCGCTGACATAGTCCTGCTCGGCTTTAAGGCCGCTAAGAATTTCAACATACTCGCCATCTGAAATACCCGTTTTGACAGGCTTCATTTCATATCTGTTGCCTTCTTTTACGAAGACGACCGTTTGATCTTCCATTGTCTGCAAGGCAGAGGCGCGCACAGCCAGCGCAACCTGCTTTTCAGAAACGCGCACATCACCCTCAACCGTCATGCCGGGCCGCCACTTACCCTTATCATTGGCAAGAGGCGCAATCGCAACGAGCGTCTGGCTTAGGGCATCAGCAGTGGGAAAGAGCATTTCGATTTTGGCATTGCCCTCTTTCCCTTCATCCAGCGTATGAACGCGCACGCTCTGGCCGGAGGCGACCAAATCCGCATCTTTGGGAAAAACGTGAAACTTCGCCCATACTTCTGATAGATCGGCAATAATGAATAACGGCTCGTCACCCGCAACATCACCAATATTGGTATTTCTCTCCAAAATAACACCGCTAATGGGGGCAGTAACATTGTAATCCTGCAAGCTCTCGTTGCTTTCAACAACGGCCAGAACCTGTCCTTTTTCAACTTTTTCGCCAAGATTGGCTTTGACGCTGCGAATAATGCCCGCAAAACGCGCCCTTACATCGGCCTTTGTATTCTGGTTGATGGTAATGCGGCCTGTTAAAGGGATTACATTTGCGATTGTGGCAGGGGCGCTTTTCTCTATTTTGATGCCTGCCGTTTGAGCGGCATCCGGCGCAATCTGCGTTTTTCCTTCTTCATGCTCACCATGCTCATCGCCGTGTTCACCACCATGGCCATGATCGTCATGCTCATCTTTTTGCTCGTGACTTTCATGGCCGTGGTCATCGTGATCGTCCGTTTCTTCGCCATGGTCATTGTGTTCATCCCCATTATCATGTGCGTGGCCTTCGGCCTCATCATGCGTTTCATGGGATTCTTCATGGGCGTGGCCATCCTGCTCCTGCGCATAAGCCGGAATAGTTGCAGCGGGTGCTATCAGCCACATAAGCAATGCAGCGGTCAGTATTTGATATTTCATTTCGCATCTCCTTGGATGATGTTTTGTATAAGGGGTTCATGAATATTCATGAGAAAGTCGGTTTGGGCTTTGGCCTCATATAAAGCCAGCAAGCTGTCCAGTCTTGATTCCTGCACTTCATACAGAGTGCGCTGCGCATCGAGCAGATCGAGGAATGAGAACCGCCCGGCGCTGTAACCATCCGATGCTTGCGCGTAAGCACGCTCGGCACTTGGCACCATGTCGCCTTGATAGGCTTGTGCTTCTTTATGGGCTGCGGCCAATTTTTCCCACGCTGCAATGGCGCTTTGCCGCAAATCCAAATCCTGCTGGCGCGCCAGTGCATCTGCCTCTATGATTCCGGCCTTGGCCGCTTTGACAGACCCTTGATTCCGGTTAAACACAGGCAGGGGAAAAGAAAGGCCAGCGACCAAAGCTGTGCTGTCGTTTTCATTAAAGCGGCGGACTCCCAAACCAAATGTAGGGTTTGGGATGCCTTGCGCCCTTGCCAGATCAAGCTGACTTGTGGCTCGCATCTTGGCAAATTCACTGGCGCGCGCTTGCGGCGTGTTTCTTACCGCATCCAATAGAGCGGCGCGATCAGGAAGGGCTGGCAATTCCTCAAGTCCGGCCTGCACTGGCATATCACCTGGCGCTCCTAAAAGCGAAGCAAGTACACTCTGCGCTTCTGCCAATTCCGCCTCTGCCTTGCTTTTTTCCAATTTGGCAGCGGATTGCTCTATATCGGCTTTGGTGTGTTGAATGTCGGATGCCGCTGCTGCGCTTACCCGTTTTTTTACAGTTTCATGCGTTTCATCGGCCAAAGACAAACGTTTCTCTGCAAGCTCAAGACGCTCCCGCGCGATAGCCACGCGCATAAACGCATATTCAGTTTCGGCCAATAAACTTAAAGCTTCCGCGATTGCCTGCTGCCGGGTAATCTGAAACCCATAATCGGCGACCTCAGTACGCTTGCCACGTTTTCCGGCAATTTCGATTTCTTGTTCTACACCGAGCGTTGTTTCTGCTCCGTCAAAGCCATCGCGCTCATCCTCACCGCCGAAATTCTCAATTTCCAGTACAGCTTCGGGGTTTGGCATGAGAGATGCTTGTAAGCGTTCTCCTTCTGCACCCTCAATACGGGCTAACGCCGCGCTCAGGCGGGGGTTATTTTTTAGAGCTAGCGACAACGCGGCCTCTTTATCAAGCGGCTCAGCAAACGCTGCTGGTGCGAACGACAACGATAATACGAGCGCAGCTATTCCTATCCATAATCTCATTTTCTATTCCTTAAGTTTTATTGAAAGCGCGAAAAAACCGCATGAAATTCATGCAGTTTGGGAGGCACAGGTCATAGGTATCGCGGACGCTTAGCTTTTAAGCGGACGCACTACGCCTGTGGGCATTAAGCTTTCGGGGGGCGTTTAAGACCGTAAATAAGGTCGGAAATATAGACCTGCTGCTCTTCAAGAGCGCGCTGATCCTTACCTGAGACTTTCAAGGAAAAAGCATCGTGAGTAGACGATGACATGTGAGAATGGCTACAATGCATACCGCAGCCACCGCACGCCATGTCGCAACAGCCATCAGGAGCAGCGTCATTATCAGGCACATTATCTATATGTTGGGATGCACAGATTTCTGATGAAGCCTCATTACATACCGTTTCGGCATGCGCCAAGCTGGCCGTCAAAGAGACGAGCAAAGCAAAAACAGAGAATAGCATCAAAAACTTGCGCATTTTTTTAAGATAGCATTAGAGCGTTAATAACTCAATCCGCATCGTCTGTTATTTTTATTTCACATGCTATCCGGTTCGCGCTCTCTACTCAAAACCGTAAAAAATATGAAATGGTCAACACATTGAAAAAAACGGTAAAAACCTGAAGGGCATTTTTATAATTGCCTCTACAGCTTCAGAGAAAAATCGGTATTTAGAGAGAAAATGGGGGTATAAATGGCTTTTTGAGGGGGAACGTACCCTTTAGCTTTGGGCGCAAAAGCCCAAAAACTCTGCCCTTTTGTAAGGGATTACAAGGCTTAGAGAGAGTTTGGATTTAGAAGATTGGTTGCGGGAGTAGTAACCGAGTATTCGGCTTAAGTGTTGTAAATAAAAGAGATTTTTAATTTACGAGCTGAGCGTATACCCCGACCTGTACCCTAAAAACTATCCACAGTATTTCGGGATTTGAGCTAGCGGCCTTAATGCTTTTCCCCTGCCCCCCTCTTCAAGCATACACACTTTCACAGCCCATCCTTATGGTTTCATTCATAATAAAATATGCTAGTTTACAAGCACCTTACCGACAGGCACATAAAGCAAAAATATGGAAAAATTAAGCCTTAGAAAAACTGTAAAAAATTTAGGCGCTGCAAAGCTTACATCGCTGATCGGCATGGAACGCCTTAAGTCCATACATGCTATCATGCAGGAAAGAGTAACTGAAAATCAGCTTGCCGATATTCTGTTACTACGTTTTGGCACACAGATTTTCACCAACAAAGACTTCCGGCTTGCGATTCTTCACGCCCTGCCAAAGGAAGCGTTGGCCTATCTCGCACATGGCGACAGTAAAGCACCGCTGACGGAAAAAGATCTGGGTCGGCTGGAGAAGGCCACATGGTCGAGAACCAGTGAATTTACCGAGCGCATCCTTTTCCTATTTGGGCTTGAGCCTGAATATTTGCCCCCGGTAAAACATATTATTCCGAGCGTGGACGTTCTCGGAACTGACACATTTCTTTTCCCCTATCAGAAGCGTGTCAAAGACAAGTTTATAAAATCTCTTATTACCGGTACGACACGGCTTTTACTTCATTTGCCAACCGGAGCGGGTAAGACCCGTACCAGTATCGAAGGACTAGTCGATTTTTGGCGTTCGCAAGGCGATAAAGCCGGATATATGATATGGCTTACAGACTCAGAAGAACTTTGCACCCAAGCCGAGGAAACTTTCACAAAACTATGGAGGGTACGCGGCGACAGGCCGATAAACCTGATCCGGCTTTGGGGTTCTCATAAAATTGAATCCCTGCAGCCTGAAGGCGGGCTGATTATTGCCGGGCTGCAAAAGCTGCACCGAATGAGAACCAGTGCCTCCAACGCGGAATTTAAACTTATTAGTGAGATTCACCGTCGTGCCCGGCTGATCGTCGTTGACGAGGCCCACAAGAGCATAGCGCCAACATATAAGGCGACTATCGAATTTTTATGCGACCTCGACAAAACAAGACTGATCGGTTTGACCGCGACACCCGGCCGCACCGCCGAAGGCCAGATTGCTGAGCTAGTAAAATTCTACGGCAATACGAAGATCACACTGACCGATGAGGATGAAAACGAAGTTGAAGATCCGATAGCCTATCTGCAGGAACACAAATATCTGTCAAGCATTACTCGCAGACGGATTCCTACAGACATTACAATTGACCTGACACCGGAAGAAAGAAAGTCCATCAGCGAGTTTTTTGAAATTCCACCGAGAGTGCTCATCGAACTATCTAAAAACGATCAGCGGAACGCTCTGATAGTAAAGGAAACGGCAAAACTCCAGCAGGACGATCACCAGACCATTCTTTTTGCATGTTCTGTGGAGCACGCCCACCTGCTTACAGAGCTTCTTATGATACGCGGCATCGAGGCAAGGTGTGTTGATGGCTCTACCCCGGCCCACGACCGGGCGGCCTATATTGATGACTTTAAGGCCGGCAATATTAAGGTCCTAGTCAACTACGGCGTTCTGACCACCGGCTTTGATGCCCCGAATACGGACGCGGTGATTATCACCCGGCCAACAGGTTCTTTAGTCCTCTATTCTCAGATGATCGGGCGCGGTATCCGTGGCCCTAAGATGGGTGGTACTCCCGATTGTATTCTGATAGATATGGAAGATAATTTATTAGGGTATCCTTCCGAAAGGCAGGCATTCAAATTCTTTGATAGTCACTGGAGCACAGAATAATGACGCAAGCAGCAAAATTTGAAGAAATAGCAAACGATAATCCGATTATTCCTGCTCCGACCGCAATCGAAACCTTCCGGGATTCAGGTTATAAAAGCACAGCCGCAGCCTTGGCCGAGCTGATCGACAATTCGATTGAAGCCGAGGCCCGCACCATACAGGTATTAACCTTTGAAGAGCCAGTCACCCTGGCTCGCCGAACAGTACAGCGGATCAGCAAAATTGCAGTCTATGACGACGGCAAAGGCATGGATCCCTACACTCTTATGGGTGCCCTGCAATTCGGTATGGGAACACGCCTACAAAGCAGAAAGGGGATAGGCCGGTTCGGGATAGGCCTGCCTAACGCCTCTGTCAGCCAATGCCAGCATGTAGAAGTATATTCTTGGCAAGGCGGCAAATGTTATAAGACATACCTTAATTTAGATGAAGTCCGAAAAAACAAACAGCAAAACTCAAATCCGGTAGTTGCTTGTAACCTACCCATGGAAATCCTTAGTGAAATTGAGGGAAAACTTGATGAGGATTCCGGTACTCTTATTGTCTGGAGCGAGTGTGATCGTCTAGATATTAACAGATCAACCACGCTTTACAATAACATGGAAAGGGATTTGTGCCGGATATATAGGCATTTCCTTGATAACGATAACAACTATGGCAATAAAGTTGATGTGAAGCTGATAGTAACTGGCAAAGAACGCCATGTCATGAAACTCATGGCAAACGATCCTATTTATCTTTTGACGCCTAATAATACGCCGGGCTACGAAAACCAGAATACTAATATTTCTCATGGTGATGTTATCAAGATTCCGGTTCCCTATGACGACAAGGGCAACACTTCAATTGTAGAAATGCGCTTTACTGTTGCTCTCCCTGAAATTCAAGCCTTAGGTGGTAACTCTAAAGTAGGTCAGCATTACAAACGCAACACGGGAATTTCTTTTGTACGAGCCTGCCGTGAAATTGATTTCGGCGACTTCGGATTTTTCAATCCTCAAGATGAGCGTCAGCGTTGGTGGGGCTGCGAAGTTCGCTTTGAACCCGTCCTTGACGAACTTTTTGGTGTGACCAACAACAAGCAGTCTGTCCGAGGCGTCCGGTATATTAATATTGATGAATTTAAAAGAGAGCACGGATCCTACTGGGAAGAAGAACTCAAAGAAAACCCTAAGCTGCAACTGCTTTACGAGCTTAGCAGACATTTTCATAGCAATCACAAAACCATCAAAGATGGCACTATCGACAAGCGGAACGAGGGTGCCAGAAGTAGCGGAGATATAGAGTTTGAAGAAAAATCTACGAAAGTTGCTAATGACCTGCTCAAAAATTCTAAGGAAGAAACAAAATCTCACATTGTTGGACAGGAAAAATCCTCAGAAGAAAAACTAAAGGAATGGAAGGATAGCCTGGAAGGCAAAGAACCTAATTTAACTGAAGAGGAATTAGGCACATTAGCTGAGCAAAAATCTTCACTTATAATCGATTTTGATTTTGATGTATGGCCTGGTGAGCAGTTCTTTACTGTCGAAACACGCGGAGAAACTCAGGTTATTATCATAAATAAGAAACATTCTTTTTATACGGAACTATACGAGCCTTTATGTATGGGTGATGACCCCCGGCTTTCGAATGCCCTAAATCTTATGATGTTGGCGTATGCCCGTGTGGAAGACGAACTGTTCAGTTACGATGACCTGCTGCAAGAAATTCGATCTAAATGGGGAAATTACGTTCAAAAATTCCTAAAAGCGCTGAAAGAAGAAGCATAAATAGGAACTGAAAGGGTAGGCAGCTTGAAGCTGGAAGAAGAGATACTCGACGGGGACAGGCTGCGTAAAAAGCTTGAATCAACCTTGCCACACGCCAGGGAAAGCATCATTTTTATTTCCGCCTATATAACCCAAAGCGCCATAGACTGGCTAATAAAATGTACCCCGGATAAAACTGACACGCATATTATTTGCCGTTTGATCCCGTCTGATATTATGACAGGCGCGACACAACTTTCAGCCGTCAAGACGGCTCTGGACAAGGGTATAAAAGTATCGTGCCTGCACTCTCTTCATGCAAAAATCTATGCCATTGACAGCGAGACAATCTTTGTTGGTAGCGCCAATCTAACGAATAACGGACTGAAAATATATGGGAACGGTAACCTTGAAGCCTGTAGCCAGGTTCCTGCGAATAACCTGAATTTGAATTTTATTCAGAACATTGTAGATTCATCTACGCCACTAGACGCCGAAATTATACAGAGCATGCAGGGCTGTATTGATCTTAAAGAAAATAGTGTTTTTCTCGACCGCTGGCCCGAAGGCGTCCTGAAGGAACAAGATGGAATATGGGTACGTGATTTTTTCTGGGCCCAGCCCGACATAGAGAAAGACAGTGTGGAGCAGATCCATGATTTTGAAGTGCTTGGTATTGAATCGGCCGCAAGCGCCAAGAAAATAACCAAGCAGCAGTTGTTGAGGACAAGGTGCATCAAGTGGCTCATAACCAAACTAGAAATAGAGCCTGAAAATGAACTTTATTTCGGCAAACTCACAAAAATTCTGCACGACGAATTAAAAGACGATCCCGCGCCTTACAGAAAAGACGTAAAAAGCCTGGTGCAAAACCTTCTGACCTACTGCCAAAAATATTTACCCGATATTATAGAGATTACTCAGCCAAATCACTCCCAAAGGATCAGATTGCTTGTTTCGGAGTAACCGACCTGCTAGCGATCAGGAAAAGCGCGTCTGGCAATAATCGACAACTTCTTCTCCGGTTAGCTCCCGCGTGGACGCATCTGTACGTATGAAAAAGTGATCATTGCCTTTCAGCTTAAGAAACACCCTTTTATCTGATCGCGATGCCACAATGCCGCATACAGTCCGGCCGCCAATGTCTTCAAAATCGATCCTGAAATAATTTTCAAGATGATTGAAAATATTCGATGGAAAATAGTCTTTAATAAGATCGACGATCATTCTTCTGTATCCGTCCTGGCACTGATCTTTCAGCTTGGGAAATTCCTGCTCGATACCGACAATCTCATTTGCCGCACCATCCTTGTTTTCCTGCACGCCAATTATCAGCGTTCCGCCGTTTGTGTTCAGAAAGCTTGCCAAAATCTTGGCGACAATGACCTTGGATGTTGCACGGCCGTATGCATGAAGCTCTTTTGTTTGCGGCCGATGATTTTGAATGTCTTCATTTGAATACGTTACGCTCCACAAGGCGCGGTCTTTAAACTCTACCCTATGATTTTCACCGAAACATATCATATCAGCCAGGCTTAACGGCTGCGATCCTACATTGTTACTAGAGGAGAGGGCATCCACTGCGGTCGATCCGACTTCACCAATCACCCTTTTGACGCGGCCGATAACGCCGGACTCAAGCTTCACCAAAATGCCGTGAGGGTGATAGTCTTTCCTAGTCAGAATTTCTGAAATAACGCCCTGGACAAGCTCTTGACCTGCTCTATCGGAGCGAAGACTAACCTCTACCGTCATACCGGGTTTTAGATTTTGCCCTTTCTCTGCAATCCCCATATTGTTTGTCCCCTATTTATGACACGCAAGGCAGACCTTTGATTTACCGAACAGTTCGTCTATGTCAATCTGCTCGTCCGGCCGCAGCGGATTTTTTAGTTTCTTCTTCTTAGCCTTTTCTAGCCGAGCTTCATAGTCCTGTTTAATCTGCGCCGTTCTTTCCGGTTTTGTCAGATCATCCAGAGATTCTCCTTCGGACCATGTGAAGGGAGAGCCACTATCAAGCGCAGTTTTCTCATATCTCTTAGCTTCTTCAAAAGCTTCCGGATGCTCGTCTTTAAGGCGCACCCATTCTATTTTTTGCTGGAAAAAACAGAAAGTGCAGCCACTTCTGGATCGCCAGTTATAGTATTTTGGTAGGCCCAAACCCGAAGCTTCTAATAGCCCGATAACACCCTGCTTATCAATGCCGCCCGTTCTAAATGGAAGCACAGTCTTCATGTTCACATGATTACCTTTATAACCTTCCCGATATTCTTCATCCGACCGGATAGCAACATAGCTAAAAACCTTTTTGCCAGCTTCCAGTTCAGGCTTGATCCACTCTTCAAAGGGTGAAAGTTTTAGCTTTCTTGTACACCACCTTGCTTGAGGGGATGGCAAATAATTGCTGTATTGCTTTAGCCAAAAATCAAAATCTCGATCAGGATTAAGACGCAGAATAGTTTTACCCAAGAAGCCTTCGAGCCGCCCCAGAAATTCGTAAACTTCCGGCAATTCCTTTCCAGTATCTGTGAAAAAATAATCTATATCCAGTTCAGGGTGATTTTGCCGCATAAAAACAGCTAGAGCAGCGCTGTCACGACCACCAGATAGACCTAATACATGTCTCTCTTCTGCTCTCTCTATAGTCATCATCTTACTCTCTATTCTTTATTGCGATTGCGTTTACCCAGTTAGACACAGCACCAGCCGTATTTTTCTGGGAATAGGTCCAAATATCTAGAATTTTTATATTAGAGAATTTAGACAAGATCTCGCGAAGCTGTTTCTCATTTAAATCTGTATAAAATCTCCCGTCGTTTGCAACACGCTCTAGGTTCCCAAGTTTGAAACATACATAGATTGCTCCATTCGGCTTTAAAGCTTTAAGAAGACGTTGGATACAGCTATTCATCTCTTTTTTAGGAACGTGCAGTAAAGAAGCACAAGCCCAAATGCCGTCATAGATAGGCAGACTTTCAAAATTTTGAAATTTAATGACCTTTGTTTCTAAGCCGGTTAATTGCGAACTAAGTTTGGCCAAACTCTCTGATGCATCAAATGCATCTACTTCGTAGCCACGCTTTAAAAAAGCTAAAGTATCGCGCCCTGATCCACTTCCAGCGTCCAATATACGCCCACTTTTAGGGATATTTTTTAGAAATAGATCGTAAACATCAGTCATATCGATTTTGAGAGTACTCTCATAATAATTTTGAGCGTTACTCTCATAATAATTCTCTGTTTGAGGTAATTTTGTATCTACGTTTATATCCATATCGCTTGAGAAGTTTTTCATTTCCTAAATAAATAGCCAAGAATTAAATAGGCAGCTATTGCATCAAACAGATAAAAATATGCGTCGTTTGAAAAAGGCCAATATTTTAAAAGCGCCACAAAAAAAGAGCACAGACCTGCTATAAACATAAGAAGGCTAAACATCCGTACTACGCTATAATTTTGAAGCAATGGCATTTTAGGCTTTTTAGGCTTACCAGATGCAAATGTTGCTGGATTGAACGCCTCTATTTTTTCCAAATAGCTCTCGAGAACATCTCTAACTCTCAGTAGTG
Organism: Micavibrio sp.; assembly: GCA_046294845.1. GTDB lineage: Bacteria > Pseudomonadota > Alphaproteobacteria > Micavibrionales > Micavibrionaceae > Micavibrio_C. The sequence goes on from JBKBNU010000002.1 coordinate 30,151, forward strand.
ATAAAGAAAATGCTATATTACAGACACCCGCAAAAACCATGAGCATAAATCTTATACCGTCATCAATTTCTTCCGCTACTCCTGCACCGTACCAAAGCCCACCAGTGATAGTTATAGCAATTATAGGTATATGGTTTATCTGAGATATAAGACTTCTAGCCTGCTCAAAATTATGCTGAAAGCTAAGCTGTTCACGCAGACCAGGTTCTGGAAGTATGTTGCCGCTCATGCCGTTACCTTTTTCGGAGTGTCTTCTTCAGGTTTTGTGCGTTCAATAATTTCCGCGCCAATATTAGCAAGAGCCGCGAGCAGCAACTCAGAGCCTTCTTCAAAATGCCCATTCAAAGCATTTTTAATGCGGCTTTCTATATCCTGAATTTCCTTTTGCGCCGTGCGTTTGACGGTAAATTCATGCACGTAGGTTTTCGGTTTGCCATCTAGTCCAACCATAAAAGCGACAGCTTGCCGGTAGTCTTCCCGGTTATGAATACGACCGTATGTTTCAGTGTGATTGAATTTATGTGCCAGTTCAGCAATCCGCAGTTTGGCCTTGTTTACATCAAGATCAATCCAGTCCCGCGCTGGCTTTCCGGCCGCAAGGCTAGCGACTCCCTCTATATCGGGCCTATCGCCTTTATAACTGGTTAAACGGGCCGCAAAAGCATCAAGTGTGAAATCGCCTGAAATCTGCATAATATTCTTGGCGCGATCATTCAGTTCTTTAAGTCCCTCCACACCATCCTGATCTATCTGCAGTTCGCTGTGCAGCGTGTTACTCAAATCCCGTAACATGGCAGGATATGCTCCAACCAACTCCTTCAGGCTTGCCTTGACTTCCTCTATAATAGGCTGCACATCACCTTTATTCAAATTGTCTTCATATTCTTTGAATAGATGTGGTAAATCATCAAAAAGTACTTTGTTTGGGTCGCTCGCATTTTTAACGAGTTCGCGTAGCCGGATCGTGTTCTTCTTTAAATGTTGGGTTCGTAGAACCCACGGCGGCAGATTAATAACAGTACCCACCAGACGCCGGGCTATAATCAAAGGCTCTGACGTTTCTGAAAGCTTTTCCTGTTTAGGCTCTATTTCGTTCAGAATATCGCACACACCCGCGAGGATCTTCTGCCCCACATCGGAAAAGTTCATTTGCCGCAGGCCAATATCTTTTGGGCTTCTCATCAAGTAGTCTATGAAAAGATCGTCTATACTAGGGCGATAAACGCCTTCGAGATAGGTCGCATAATCGTGAATCCTAGTCAAAATATAAGCCACGGCAAAGAATGGCAGCAGCCCCTCCTTGACACCGAAAGGCGGCTTCGACCAGATTTCATACAATTCTGTTAGATCAACAGCCTTATCTTTGCTCTTAAAATATTTGTCGGTTTGCTTCCAAAGGGGAAGCAGCCGACAGGTATCCTGTTTTGCGGAAGGTTCTTTGAATATTTTGCCGTCATATAATCCGCTCTCAGAAATCAGTGTTTCAAACAACCCACCCTCTGCCGGATAGCCCTGAATTCCTAGCCGTTCCTGACCCTGATTCTCGACCATAGCTTTCAGCAGGATTTTTAGGGCAGCATTCGAATTACTTGAAGGTTTGATCCGATTTGCCAGCTCGCTATTTACTTTCGGGCTAGCCGAATAAAGCTGATCGGCCTTTTCAGAAGCTAGCGCGTGAAGAGCTTTGAAGCTAAGCAAAGCTGGTGAGTCACCGTCTATATACCATTTTGCCGAAGACAGGGTTTCCGTCAAACTTTCTTCCAACCGGTTTCGCATCGAGGCAAGACGCGTGTCCACTTCCCGTCGCGCAACGGTATCCCCCCCCAAAGCAGGATTATTTGTCCTGACCCACTCTAAAGCCTGGACTTCTCTGGCATAACTTCTAATCATCCATGAGTTCCCTGCAACACTGACAATCACGGGCCAATTTTTATTTGCCTCTGATACTTTCTTGCACAACCTACCGAGCGATTGTGTCGTATCGGATTCAGTCCCCAGGACAACCATTAGAAGGCCCATAGCGCCATCCACTGGCTCAAAATTTTCTGCCGTAGTAATTGCTTGTTCTGCAGGCACAAGATCAACATTCATCCACCGTAACGCCCCTGTATCGTGATAGTGCCGCTTGGCAACAACAGGCTGGAAGCGGGCCGCCTTTTTCAGGCGGTCAAAATCCAGATCAGGCACATGGTCATGAGCCCTTTGAATAGACGCATCTATATCAAAATCACTTCCCTCATAGAGAGAGTATGCTTTTTTGTGTTTCTTGAATAAAACGATTGACCATGCTTCTAGCTCCGAAAGCGTCTCATCCAAAGCCTGCGCGTTCATATCCGACAGACATTGAAGCAATAGACCTTTTTCAGGAACAAGCCCGGATCGTTCCTGAAACATGTCCATCATGGCTATAGTCTTAATAACATACTGCGCGTTTAGATCACCGCCATTCGCTTCTGCCCGAGCGAGTGCATCAACAGCGAGCGACCAACGGTGTCCATCAGGGGACGCCATAATAGAGGGCTCTAGATTTGATCTTAGATAATCCCAAAGCCGGGCTGGGGAGAATAGTTCTTTTGAGCTGGCCTTTGTATTTTTCAGGTAGTCTTGAAATCCATTAGGTTCAGAAGAATTTAAAAAACCAAATACGCTGCGTTGGTTCTGCCCAAAACGTCTTCTCGATACCGGTCCGAGCAGCGCGGCCGTTGCCGGGTGAAGCGGCCAACACATTGTCAAACTTTCTGCTAACACATCAGCATTCACGGGTCGCCAATTTGATATGTGCTTGGCCACAGAACGTGCAACTGGCGTTATCTTTTCTGGTTTTTCAGTGGACAGAATGGCGCGGCCGATAATGTCGATCAGCTCTTCCCCAGCCACATTCAGCGGCATATCAACATAGCGTCCCTGAATTTTCGACCATTCATCTCGCATATCCCGGCTCAAACGCCGTGCGTATTCAGCAAAAGCCTGGTGAAGAATACCAAGAACCACGATCTTACCCTTGCTTCGAGCCGCGAGTTCCGCAAGCTCCTGAAAGAAATAAATATCGTATTCTCCTTCTGCGGAAGCTTCGAGAAACTTACCCATCTCATCAATGACGATGAACAAGCCACACTCTTCTTTTGCAGCTACTCTTTTTATATATTCGAAGACACCTTCCTTAGCGCTCGGTTTCCCGACCCCCTTTATAGACTGTACGGCCTCGATCAGCAGTTTTTCGGCAGACCCTTTATGGCCTACAAGCGGTGCGAAGGTCCATCCGGCTTTTCCGGTAACACCAAACGCCTTTTTAATCGCCTTGGCATCATCATTCTTTAGGTTCTTTTCTATCACCTTACGCAGCTTCTGATCTTTACCAAGCAGGGCGTTCAGGGCGACAACGAGGCTAGATTTTCCAGACCCGTAAGGGCCAGTCCATGTAAAAGCGGCTTCGCCGGCATGCTCAAAACCCTTCGCCATGTTCAGCAATACGTCCACAGACGATTGCGGGCAGATGAAGCTCTCGATTATGTCCTGATCCCCAATATCGGCGTCAATCCGAATTGACCTTTGGAATCGTGAACTGACTTTCACATGATCAACGAGCATCATTTTTTAGGCCGCCTTTTTATATGTGTTTTTTTCATAGTCGCTTTTTAAGAATGCAAGCTCGTCAATTTTATCAAGGGACTTATTTGCAATTACCTGCCTTAGACCTGCTGTTTCAGACCAAGTAAGAAGGCCCTTTGAAATTTTTTCGATCCCATATAACCGGCCAGCCACAGCGTCTTCATCAAGACAGAAGACACGACCAGGGGAGCAAGGTTCATATGCCACTGTTTCTAGTGAAAGGGTGCGCGAACTGCCCGTATAACGCTTCCAGAAATCCATGAGGGCGTATAAAAACACACCCGATCCCAAGGACGGCTGCGTGCCACGCTTGATCTGAAATATATCGTTTTTATTGACGGGCTGAATCAGACCCAATTCTGCAAGCGGGCTTTCAATCTGATCTTCGGTGAAATCATCCAATTTTGACGGCTTGTTTACATAGGTTCTCACGAGGCACTCTACGTCCCGTTTCAGCGTTGCGGCAGAGGATGCTTTCCATGAAAGGTTTTCGCATAGGTTCAATAGGTGCTGCGTGACCGTGCCGCGATCAAACTGATTATTATTGAAGTGGCTGAAAAGCCATATGTAGCTAGCTTTTGCAGAAAACGAAGCGAGGTTCCAATGAATAGCCCATATCGAAGATACGTTTTCCATCCACGGATCAAGCCCCTCATCCGATAATAGAAGCTTTGCAAAATCAGTTGTAAAAATACCCTTGTCGCCATCCGCTTCGATGATATGGCAGGAATCGGCCCAATGTCGCATCGAGGCAACCATGTTCTTACCGACACCGAAACGGGCTATTGCGTCATCACTCAGAAACAGGTCCTTGGCAGCACTTTCCTTGCCCTGAAGCTCCAATTCATAAACGGCATCAAAGACCTTTTTCAGCCACCCGTAACGTAGAGGGAAAGTTTCATGCCCTGAAAATTGAGGACGAAAATTGTTTTCATATAGTAAACCACGGTTCATGTGATACCTTCTTGCTGGAGAGCAGTTCCAGTACGAGGCTACAATTTGAAATTGGCAAGGTCAAGCTGGAAGAGGTCTCCAGTTTTTGATACTCTTGGCAACAACAACTCAGAGAATATCGCAAATTATATAACTATATTAGTATGATAAAAGAAAATACCATATATCTTGATTTTCAGGCATCGACCCCTGTGCGTCCTGAAGTAATGGCTGCTATGCAACCTTACTTCTCCGAATTATACGGCAATCCCCACGCCAACGACCACATAAAAGGGTGGGAAGCAAACAAAGCTGTGGAGAATAGCCGCTTTAAAATCGCGCGAGCCATAGGCGCAGATGAGGATGAAATCGTTTTCACTTCCGGGGCCACGGAAGCGAACAACATGGCTTTGAAGGGGCTGGAGAAGTACCTGCAGGCAATAGGCAGAGACACTATTCTTGTCAGCACCATTGAGCATAAATGTATTCTGGAATCAGCTGCATATATGAAGGAGCGCGGCTTTCAAGTCACGCATGTACGGCCCAATTCTGACGGTATAGTTACAATAGATGCCTTAGAGCACGCAATGACGGACAGGGTAGGACTAGTTAGCGTCATGCTCGTAAATAATGAAATCGGCACGGTACAGCCCGTTCAGGAATTGGCCCAAATTACCCACAAGCACGGGGCGCTGTTCCACACGGACGCTGCGCAAGCACCTGTTTTCATGGCCCTAGATATGGACGAGTTGGGCGTAGATTTTATGAGCCTATCGAGCCACAAGGCATACGGCCCTAAAGGAATAGGCGCTCTCTACATCCGTAGGGACCTTAAAGATAAACTACAGCCCCTAATGCACGGCGGCGGGCAAGAGGACGGGCTGAGATCAGGAACCTTGCCGACCGCACTTTGTATTGGTATGGCCGCTGCCCTGGAATTATGCGCCGCGGAGAATGAAACCAACGCTCAAAAGCTTGGAAAGCTTTCGCATCAATTCTGGCAACAGTTAAAAGGCAGTATTCCCGAAGCTATTCTTAACGGGTCACATACATTAAGGCATCCCGGAAACCTGAATATTTTATTTCCCAGAATAAAGGCATCGCACTTTCTTCAATCCCTGCAACCTAATATTGCTGCGTCTACAGGCTCAGCATGTAATAGCGGCATCGAAAACCCGTCATATGTTCTGGCAGAGATCGGACTCGACCTACAAGAAGCTTCAGCCTGCATCCGATTCAGTTTTGGAATTAACCAAACACCGGAGCAGATCGGGAATGCAGCCACTATCATCTGCAGGGTTTATAAGGAACAGTCTGCAGACCCGTTTGCAGCATGACAAAAGAGCGCCGGAAATATACAGCGAAAAATTGATAACGATGCGCCTAAGGAAAATTTCATATCTATAGCTCCTCCCAAAGAATTGGATCGTATTTACTATCAATCAAAAGATGCACGCCTAAGATCTTTCTCTTTTCTTGCTCATTAAGGCTTCTTAATTGCGCGTAATATGAGTTAAAGTACTCAGCAATCTCCTCTGTAAGTGCATCGTCCATATCCTTAAACGCATTCTTGTTATTACAGAAAGAATACTGATTACCCCAGCCCTTTAACTTGTTGTGCGCCAATTTCAACGTGTTCACCAAAGTGTAATCCCGGCTATCTGCCAAACTTGAAGAACGGAAATTCTTAAGCCGGCTCTCCTGAAACAACTCTTTAATTTCATTCTTAATTTTACTGCGAGCCTTCTTGCTCGGAAAAATACTCCCAGAGTGCAATCTAACCCCTAGAAAATCTATGCCAGAGGCTACATTACCTTTGGCAGCTTTATCAGCATCATCAAATTTTTCATGCAGATCTAAGCCTAATTCTTTTAGATGTTTGCGACCTTTATTGAAGGCCTTCTCTGCTAAGGTTTTATTCTTAGCCAAAATTAGTAAATCGTCTATATAACGTATGCAAACAACAGCATCCGTATTCATCATTTGATCAAATTCATATAGCAGAATATTGCCCATTAGGGGTGATAGGCACGATCCTTGGGCGACACCCTTCTCCTTAGAAGGAAATAAATTCAATACCTCTCTTAAATCATCTTCATTCTTGAGCTGAACCATCAGCGCATTTCTTATTAACTCTATAAACTTCTGATCTTTCAAATCACGCTGAAGAATTTGCAAAACTTTTTCTTGGGAGATGTTTGAGAAAAAACTCTTAATATCTGAACGGATATAATAATTACTACCGTTCTTGATAGCTCTAGCTGCCGCCTCAATAGCTTCTGGAACACCCCTTAACTTTGATTCCTGGTATCCCTCAGGTCTTCTAACTCCACCAAAGCTAAAGGGAAACGCAAGATACTTTTGAATTTGGGGAGCACCTTGAAGAACATCCAAAATAGCACGCTGGACGATACGGCTTCTTAAAGAGGGAATGACAATAGGCCTTGGCTTCTTCTTACCAGGTGCTTTTATCAAAATCCCTTTAGAATGATCAAAAATAAAGCGGTCCTCTCTAAGCTCTCTTTGTATTTTAGATAGAACCTTAGTAATTTCTTTTTTAGCTTGTTTGACTTCATCATTAATTTCAGCAGATTTAGATGTGAGTCCATTATCATAGACCTGCCACCATGCCGGCATGAGATAGTTAGGAGCTGATCGGAGCTGTTTGTAAAAATCTTGTTTTTTCTTCATCGGCTACCCAGACCCACAAGTTCATTTCCCTGGCCTGCCAAAGGGTTCCGCTTCTGGAGGAGTAACATTACTGCAACCTACCTCTACGCAAACTGCGTCCTGATAGCCTGCGGAGCATATTGCCTCCATATCTATGAAAGCGCCCGCGATAACCATCAGCAGAAGAAGCGTGCGAGTTGTGGAGTAAACCACCGCCAGGCACTTGCATACCGCAAAAGCGGCACGTTTTTGCATGTCATGCGCATAAAGCTCCCCATCTTAGCCATCTTACCTTTTTAGCAAAAATGTCAAGCGGGGCGACATGGCCGCCTCTCCCGCGCCTACATAAAAGTCTAGCAGCCGTCTTGTGGATCCTGAAGCCAGGACAAATTACAGCGTTGTGCTCGACAGGCAGGCGAGGTTCCGCTTCTGGAGGAGTAACATTACTGCAACCTACCTCTACGCAAACTGCGTCCTGATAGCCTGCGGAGCATATTGCCTCCATATCTATGAAAGCGCCCGCGATAACCATCAGCAGAAGAAGTTCCAAAATAATGCCAGAAACCCCAAAAAGACCCAAGAAGATTTATTGGCACCCCGAAAATCATTAACAGTAATAAAATTACAACCAATTTACCCATGGAAAAATGAGATGAATTGAATGCCCTATCTCCGGAATTAGGAGCAAAGAGCCAGCCATCGCTTGAAGTAAGCCCAGGCTTAAAAAGAAGGAGAGAATGGCTGGGAAGGAAGCCACAACCCGAGCCGTTTCATAGAGCCTCTTTTGAGAGAAATGAACCCCTAGCTGATTTTGTCTTTGTACGTATTTAAGCTGGCAAAAGAGATGAACAAAAAGCGCTCCCTGTATCGAACCTAGCAATGAAACAATATGAAAAATTATAAAAATCAATGAAAACGGGTACGCGACCGTAGCCTGCCATAAGTTCACATTTCCCGATAAATATGCTCCAGCAGCACAATAAAGCACCCAGAGCGCTATTCCCGCTAAAGAAAGGCTTCCAATGCCAAGACCAACCTCGTTAGCGTATGGCTCCCAAAAATGCTCGCGTAGTACTTCACGTATCCTCTGATCACTCGGCTGCTTAATTTCTCTCATCTTTTTCCCAAAAAAATCACCAGAGCTAGATCTGCTCTGGTGACCGGGAGTTTAGAAGCCGTTGTGACACAGCCGCGACGACCTTTAAGCCGAAGCTTTGGACATACGCCGCCGCCTCCCGGCCATAAGCCGAGGGCGACGTGAAGACACGGACACGTCATCCGGTCACAATGGGGTTCTAAAGTCCCAGTCATCTTTGCAGACGACATAAGGCTTTATAGCCGATGTAATAATTAATGAAAACTCAATAATGAAGGGCTTCTAGAGGTCCTAAATAGCCCTCTAGACGTAATCAAATGTAATCAATGTCAGCATTTGTCAGTCAGGAATCCTATAACCCTTAAACCTAACCCCCGCCGCTTCTAGTGCGAGTTGGATCTCAGCACCAAAGCGATCCTGGCACATAGCCCTTTTGAAATCATTGGGGCATATAATCACGCCATCTACTTCTTGGAGATCCATAATCCACGCTTGATATACGCCCTCGCCAAGCTTCTCCTTAAGCTCCTGCTTCCACAGCTCTGATGGAATAGGTACGAGCAGCGTAGCATGCCCTTCTGTAGGCAAGGATACGCTGCTTCTATTATCTGTCTTTAATCTTTGGATAGGATTGCGTTCGCATTTTTTTGGCAATGCATTTGCATTTCCCTTACCCCATCTTTTCAATGCATTAGCTCGATTTTCAGCGCTTCTATCATTCACTCTTTTAATAGCGTCCAAGCAAAATTCGTTAATTATACGAACGCCTTTATTCTTCCCTGAAGGAATTTCTTTGAAAGAAAATCTGCTTAATACGGTTTCGGATAATCCGCCATTCCAAACCTTGTCACTCACACGAGCTATTTGTGCGAGCTTCTTGGTGTCATAAGGCAAGCCGTCTTCGCCCTCTTGAAAATGAGCAAGTATAAGTAATGTAAACGCTCCAATATCGCGAGCGTTCATCCAGAGGATCTCACTACTGAAATCACCCACATTTAAGGGAAATGTATGACGTTTCATTACATTTTTCCCAAGAGAGTACGATTTGTTATCCAGTTCTCTATATCAGATTCTAACCACCCGACAGAACGCTCACCTAATTTAATGGGCGTAGGAAACTTTGTGGGCATATAGGCATAGATAGAAGAACGAGATAAGCCTGTTTTCTTAATAACTTCCGGCAGCCTAAGTATTCGATTGTTCATATTTACCTCCACTAGGATTTATCAAGATCCTAATGGAGCAGAAACATTATCCCGGAAACACTAGGGGGAAACCTTTCCGGGAAAATTAATCATCAGCAATCATCTCTAAAAACATTTGATTAATAAGCATCAGAAAATGGGGAGCATTATTTGAAACATCCTCATCATTCAAAATATTATGGTAGACGGCTACGAGACTAGTCTTAGTGGCTTCTACATATCTGTTTTGCAAGGTCTTCGGAGTAAGTACGTCCCCATTTGAACGAATATCGCACCAAGGGGGCTCTCTAAGTAAAAGGTCACATGCCCCAGAAATATTCTGGTTGCGAGCCGCCATCATGTTAGAAACATCAAAATAGAGCTTCGCTAATGCAAACTCATTCCAGAAGGTGCCTCGACCACCCTCTTTTTCTTGAATAATCTTAAACCCCGGAACATGATCTTTAGCCAACTCAAGAGCCAAAGCTCTCCAGGCACCGTCCTTTTTAGCAACTATATTGTGATGGCGCATTAACGCTGTCAGTTTTTTATTATACTCACATTCGACATGATGAACGGTAGCCATCAGCTCTTCCAGCTTTAGCCTAGCTTTTACAGCCTTAACCTCAGGAGTTTCTCCTCCATCCAAAATTGTTGACGGCGGAAATTCTCTCTTCGCAATTACAATAGGCTTATTAAGAATGCCTTTATATTGTCTTCTGAGTTGACCAGACTTTCTCGGCATCATATTTCTCCATTAATTTTTCAAGATGTTCAGCATACCAATCCATCATCCTACGACGTTCGGCAAGATACTCTGCATGATTATAAACTCCGCGTACTTTATTTATCTCAACGTGAGCTAGCTGCCTCTCAATATGATCACGATTAAAACCATGCTCATTCAAAATTGTAGAGGCGGTATGCCGAAATCCATGTGGTACGACTTTCCTTTCGCCTATGTAGCCCATGATTATTAGTACCTTAGTAAGGGTAACGTCAGATATGGGTTTTTGGTTATTCTTAATACTAGGAAATAAAAGATCATGATTTCCAGTTATTTTCCTAAGTTCAGATAAAAGAGCCATTGCTTGGGGAGACAAAGGCACAACATGATCCCTGTCCATTTTCATTCTTTCTGCTGGGATCTTGAGTACAGCCTTGTCCTCATTCACATCATCCCAACGGGCATTACGTAGCTCACCGGGGCGCACAAAGGTAAGCACAAGCAACTGCATCGCTATGCGCACATAATCGCGCCCGTGGTAGCTGGAAAGCTTATTCAGAAACTCAGGTAACTCATCCTCTTTCAAAAATGGGCGATTCTTTGCTTTTGGTTTTTTAATAAATTTTGCTCGCCCTAATGCCGGATTATCTTCACAGACACCCTTAACAATCGCGTAGTCAAATATTCCTACACAGCGCTGGCAGATCCTCTGAGCCACATCATAAGCCCCTCTTGCCTGAACATTAGTGAGTACAGCAATTATATCTTGCCTCGACACATCAGTAACTTGCTTATTACCAAGGAATGGAAATACGTCATCCTCAAGAGAGCGTAAGATATTACTTGAATGCTTAGACACCCATGTACCTTTGCTGTGCCACTCACGTCCTAAAGACTCGAATGTTGTACTTTGGTCGCCGGGCGATTGAATTTGAGACTTTTTGTGCGCACTAGGATCAATACCTTGTGCTAACAGCATCCTTACTTCGTACCGCGCCATCCGCGCATCTTTTAACCCGACATGACCGGGAACGTCCTTTTGTATATACGGCCCAATAGTGTAAGTTTTGCGCCTATCCTTATATATATAATTGTAGTGCCAAACCTTTGTTCCAGACTTTCTAACCAGCAGACAAAGGCCTTCACGGTCATAGAGCTTGTAATCCTTCTCCCTGGGCTTAGCGGCAAGTATATCTTTATCGGTTAATCCTAGAGCTTTTTTCGGCATATTCGTTTCCTTTGCGGTACAGAAGCAAAATTGAACTGAATATACCGTGTACTGTACCCTCAAAAATCTTGGAATAGGCTGATGCAAATAGGAAGCCCCTGGACACTAAAACCTGTTTATAGTTTTAGTTTCAAGGACTTAAAGACGATTTAGGATTGTATTGGAAGTTGAATTGGTTGCGGGAGTAGGATTTGAACCTACGACCTTCAGGTTATGAGACTGGACTTTAGACTGAAAGGAAGCATGCATGTGTATGTAAGGAGAATGTGCATGCAGCAAGAAAATTATCAAGAATTAGACATAGCAGAGCTACAGAATCTACATATCGCCACCCTGTCAAAGTACTGGACTCAAGCCTGGAAACTTAAAACTCACCGAAACATCAGCCGAGAAATGCTCATCGCCAGCCTAGCCCTCAAGATCAGGGAAGCACAGGGTAAGGGCTTAAGTTATGATCAGAGTGAGAAACTCAATCAACTTGTAGCAGCATACAAGAGAAATAAAGAAGAAGGCTCTCAAAGAAAACTCACTTTGGGAACAGGAACACAATTGATTCGTGATTGGGGCGGAACACGACACATGGTGACAGTCCGCAAAGATGGTTTTGAGTACAAAGATAAACTTTATAAAAGCTTATCAGCAGTGGCTTCAGATATTACAGGCACACGCTGGAATGGCTGGGTGTTCTTTGGGATCAAAAAATCAAGTAATGGGGGCGCTGTATGACGAAGATCCCTATCAATCAATGTGCCATTTACACACGGAAATCCACGGAGGAAGGCTTAGATCAGGAATTTAATAGCCTTGATGCACAACGCGAAGCTTGCCTTTCATACATCGCCAGTCAGAAAGCTGAAGGATGGGTAGCTCTACCTGATTTTTATGACGACGGTGGTTTCACGGGTGGAAATATGGACCGTCCCGCCCTTCAAAAACTCATTCAAGATATTAAAGCAGGAAAAATAAAAACCATTGTTGTCTATAAAATTGATCGTCTCACACGCTCACTTATGGACTTCGCAAAGCTTGTTGATATTTTTGATGAGTACGGCGTTAGCTTTGTGAGCGTCACTCAATCATTTAATACCACGACATCCATGGGACGTCTGACACTGAACGTCTTGCTCTCCTTTGCTCAATTTGAAAGAGAAGTTATTGGTGAACGCGTACGGGATAAAATAGCGGCTAGTAAGAAGAAGGGCATGTGGATGGGCGGTACATGCCCGGTCGGGTACGATAACGTTGACCGGCAACTTGTGCCTAAGACAGAAGAAGCTGCGTTTGTAAAAATGATCTTTGAGCGTTACTTGGAAGTAGGATCTATGCGAAAGCTAGCTTGGACCCTAAAAGAAGAAGGAATTAAATCTCCAGTTCGGGAGACAGATAAAGGTCATCATCAGGGTGGGCTTCATTATAGCCGGGGTGCCCTCTACAGCATGCTGCGAAACCCAATCTACATTGGGAAAATAAGACATAAGGGCACTATTTATAATGGCCTACACCCAGGAATAATAAATCAAGATCTCTGGGACAGAGTACAGGCAAGTTTAGATAAACACGTGCATGCGCGTGGTCCACATGAAAAACTTGATAACTTGCTTCAAGGATTAATGCGCAATGAAAACGATGTGCTGTACACGCCTGTGCATGCCACAAAAAATGGCGGGCGACGATATCGATATTACGTGAATTCGAAAGTTCATAGTGAGCCGCATAACAAAACTGACACGCCACAGCGTATACCAGCACCTGAAATCGAGGAATTAATCAAAAATATATTCTCTGAACAGCTAGATCGTCCTGATCAGATTGCTTTATTGGCTGGCGTCAACATGATTGATCATATTGAGGATCTCTCAAAGACATCTGATCTTAAGGAAATGGTTGATATTGAGAAATTCATACGACATGCCTGCAAGGGAATTATCATTCACAAGAGTTTTCTTCAAATTAAAATCTCCTGTAAAAACGTCTCAGAATTCTTGAATCAAGAATTACATCTATCTTTACCAATTGCACATGAAGAACTGTTTCATGAGCTCACAGCTAACTGGGGGATCAGTCGATCAAGAAAGGGCGCGATCCGTATCGATGCCCGAAGTGAGCATTTAAGCAAGGATGATCCATTTAACAGGCCTGAGTATGAAATACAGAAATGGGTCAAAGGTGTGGTCTGGCGTGAACAGCACTTCAAGGGCAAATCGATCAGTGAGATAGCTAGGTCCGAGAACATAGACATACGATATGTCTCCCGCCTGATCATGCAGAGCCTCCAAATCGGATAATGTATTCTGGAAATTATTGGTTATGGTCTCGGCCGAAAAGCAGGGACTTTCTCATTCTGGGGTTAGGAGATGGGACTTGCAGCACCCTCACTTGAGAATTAGCGGCCTCTGGTAGCTTATTCGGATATTCTCTGAGTCCCATCACAATAACAAACCCCGCTATCAGCGGCCAAATGCGGGGTTTTTAGGAGAAATATCTCTGCAAACACAAAAAATTGTGTGAGTGGCGCACCCGGCGAGATTCGAACTCACGACCTTTGCCTTCGGAGGGCAACGCTCTATCCAGCTGAGCTACGGGTGCTTGACGGGCATAGGGGTAAAACCCCATAAAAGCCAAAGCGGCCCCACCTTAGCCCTGAACAGGCCGGATTTTCAATAGCTATTCGGGAACTGTCCAAAAACAGGATATAAAAGGCGGTAAAATCCGCTTTTATAAGGTTTTATTGTCCCCCGGATTCCGGAAGAACCTCTTCAGCGGGGACAGGGGCAACCGCCTCGGCAGCAGGTTCAACGACAGGCTCAGCAACCGGTTCCGGTACAGGCGCGCCGGCTGCTTCGGGCACTGCTTCGGATGCTGCTTCCGGCACAACCTCGGGCGCGGCCTCTATAACAGGTGCGGGCGCCTGAACAGCAGGCGCTTCCGGTGCTGCCACAGGCGTTGAATCTTTTTCTGCGGCAGGCGTTGTTACCACGGCGGGCACCTCTGCAACAGGTTCCGTCGTCGTCACGGTTTCAGCCACAGGATCCTTCTTCTTGGGTGCGGTTTTCTCATCCAGCTTTTTGAAAAGCTTGTCCAGAGCTTCCTGTTTCTTTTCTTCGATCTTTTCACCCGCAACATCCTGTATCAGGGCCTGCATATCGAGATTGTAAGAAGGCTTGGCCAAGGGACCCTGAATACGGACAGGAATCCGTTTTGCCTTCGCGAAATCTTCCACCTTGTCACCGAGACCAGCCCTGATCACATAATCAACATTCTGTGCCCCAAGGTTGATCGCACCCGAGCCGAGCGCATGGCTCTTGGGGCCGATCAGTTGCAGGTTATCATTGCGGAAAACACCATCCTGACCGTTAAAAACACCTTTGAGTGAAGTGAAATAAATCGTGTCGGGAACGGAGGTTGGCATCTTGCCGGTTTCAAAATAGGCAATCGCCTGATTGAGCAAGCGTGATAATTGCCATTTATTGATATAACCATCACTGAAAGCAAAATCGATTTGCCCGCGGGCAGCCTTTTGTAAAGCGGACATACTGTTACCACGGCTGCCCAGATCAAAACTAACCTGTGCCAGACCTGTGACGAAATCCTGCCCCGCCTTGGCAATCAGAAAATCGCCAACCTTCATAGCTTTGAGATTGCCCTGCAAAGAAAAATCCGGTGTGCCGGATGCAGCGTTGATACGCACGGCGCTATCAACCTGACCGCCATAAAGACCGAAAGCCAAAGGGCTGACCGTCAATTGGCCGCCTGCGGCCTTGATCGTTGCATTCAGGTTCGAAAGATCCAGCCCTGCCGTTTTTACGGTTTTGATTTTTACAGCACCCTGCATATTCAAGGTACGCAAGGCATCGACAGGCAATAAAGCCTTTTGCGGATCGGGTTTGGCTGCCTGTTTGGGCTTCAATGCATCAAGATCGACACGGTCGGCCTGCAGATCAAAGGTGAATTTGGGAGGAGAAAAACTCTCAAGCCCTGCCTGCCCTTTAAAGCTTGTACCTTGCCATCCGGCTGAGAAATTATTGATCGTGACTTTCTGGGATTTCAGATCGGCCACCAGATCGCCCGTAACCTCGATCGGTTCACCCAAACCCATATCGGTCCTGACCCGCAAAGCCCGTGCTGTTACCTGTCCCGCATCCAGATCAGCCTTCAACATGGCTTTCGCATCAATTTTAAGCGGTTTGGCGGGTGCCGGATTATTCAATATAAAATCAAGGGACACAGGTGTATCCACGGATGAATATTCACCCAGCACTTCAAGATTAAGCGGGTTGATCACAGTCGTCTTGCCTGCCGCCTTGTCAATCACGGTCACACGTGCCTTGCTGACGGTCAGACCTTTAAAGCTGATATCAAAATCCTGTGCTTTTACGGCTGGTTCTTTCTTTTCTTTCCGGGGAAATTCGAGGTTGGTTTTGCCATTAGCCAGTTTGATCACTGTAACTTCAGGGGCATCCAGACGAATGGTTGTCAACTCCACCTTCTTTTCCAAAAGCGGCATGATTTTGACGCCGGCCTGAACAGCGCCAGCCTTCACAAAGTCTTTTTCACTGAAACCTTCGGGGTTGCCCAGTGCCAGACCAGCAACCTTGAAACCCAGAACAGGATAGATCGAAACAGCGATATCACCATCAATGCTCATCTCGCGGCCTGTGGCATCCTTCACGGCTGCTGTGATTTGCGGTTTGTAGGCATTCGGGTCAACTGTCAGCAATACGGCAACGATCGCCCCTAATGCCAAAACCAGAAGCATGGCTATAATAAGCGTCATTTTGAAAAATATTTTCATCTGATCCGTATCCCCTGTTATTAATGATAAAAAATTTTTTATGCTTTTGCGGCTGTCAGCTGCAAGAAGACATCTTCAAGATCGCTCTCATCGGTCGAGATATCACTGATACCGTAACCGGCGGCCTGCACAGCCTCAATCAATGCGCCTGCACTTTGTTCACGCGGGCTGTAACGAATGACCAAAGTTCTGTTACCCTGTTTTTCAGGATTAAAAGCCGCCAAGCCTGCCGGAATATCCGTAATTGCCCGATCCAGACGGAAATGGATTTCTTTTGCCTCGACACGGGAGAGCAAAGTTTCCTTTTCCTCGCAGGCGATAATACGGCCATGATTGATGATCGCGATTGTATCACAAAGCTCTTGTGCTTCTTCCAGATAATGGGTGGTGAGCAAAACTGTCACACCCTGACGGTTGAGCAAACGGACATTTTCCCAAAGCTGCTGGCGTAATTCGACATCAACACCGGCGGTTGGTTCATCCAATACCAGAATGGGTGGATTATGCACCATCGCTTTGGCTACCATCAAACGGCGACGCATCCCGCCCGAAAGTGTGCGGGTATAAGCACCTGCTTTGTCATCAAGGCCCAGCATCCGTAGAATTTCCATCGTCCGGCGTTCGGCCTTGGGCACACCGTACATGCCCGCTTGAATCTCCAAAAGCTCTGCCGGAGTAAAAAAAGGATCAAAATTCAGTTCTTGCGGCACCACCCCGATCGCCGCTTTGGCACTGCGCGGGTCTTGATCGATATCAATGTCCCAGATTTTGACGCTGCCTGCGGTTTTGTTCACCAGACCTGCCATAATATTGATAATGGTCGATTTCCCAGCGCCATTCGGGCCGAGAAGACCAAAAATCGAACCTTGAGGGATTTGCAGATCAACATCGCGCAGGGCGACCTTTTCCGCCCCCTGCCCCTTTTTTCGGGGGCGGTATGTCTTTTGCAATCCTTTGATATCTATGGCGTAATTTGTCACGTTCTTGCCTTTCCGCTGCCATTATCTACATAGATACTCGGTTACAAAAGACAAGACCAGTCCTTGTTTAATGAAGGAGAAATGCCATGCCTGCGAGTACCCTTACGATAGTGGCTATCGCCACCTTTCTCGCTGTTTTCGGGATCAGTGGTAGTACCGCAGCCGAGAATGCATCCGCAAGTATGACAGAGAGAGAAAATAAAGACTCGTTGAAAACCGCTTACGATTTTTCCTTCAAAACCATAGACGGCGAGGATATGCCCTTATCGCAATATAAGGGCAAGGTTGTGATGGTCGTTAATACGGCCTCACGCTGCGGTTTCACTCCTCAATATGAAGGCCTGCAAAAATTATACGAATTCTATAAAGATAAGGGGCTGGTGATCATTGGCGTTCCTGCAAATGACTTTGCCGGGCAGGAGCCTGGCAGCAATGCGGAGATCAAAAAATTCTGCAGCATGAACTACGCCATCACTTTTCCGATGACCGAGAAAACAGCGGTATCAGGTAAAGACGCGCACCCGTTTTATAAATGGGCCGGAGGACAAGGGATAGGCGGCATGCTTGCCAGCAAACCCCGCTGGAATTTCCACAAATATCTGATTGATGCCGATGGCAAGTTGGTTGGTTCCTATGGCTCGGTAACAAAACCGGGCTCAAAGGAAATCAAGAAGGATATTGAAGCTGCGTTAGCCCGGATCAAACCTGCGGAATAATAAACCTTCTTTTACCGTTCCAGATTATCAAGGGGCGGTAAAGCTTCCCTCGCCGTTTATCCATGAAGAAAAGCCGCCACCAAACAGCCATGAACGCGCGGCAGCGTCCTGCTTCAGGTATACATCCCAATAGGCAAGCGCGGCAATCTTGATGATATTTTCGTGAGCAGGCCGTTTGGGATTATCGGCAAGCTTGCCACGGCTGCCGTTATAAACCATATGATCGCCGTCATTCAGGACCAGCAAGCATTGTTCCGGCCCGCCGCTATGCTGATAAACCTCCAAACGACGCTCATAACCAAACCCTTCAATCGGACTGGTGTCATCTGTCCCCGTCATGTGGAAAAGCGGCAAGGAAATTGTGCCATAAATATCGGCGCGCGGACTTTCAGTATTGAAACTGGGAACAGGGCTATAGAGGATACCCGCTTTAAAACGCGGTTCGAACAAGCGTTGCAAATCATCGGCCTTGCCGAATGATTGCCCTGCCATGATCTGGGTTGTATTGGCCCCGAAAGAATGGCCAGACATCCCGATGCAGGATAAATCCATATGCTGGCCGATTTCCGGATTTTCAGCGGCCCATGAAGGGAGCTGATCCAAAACAAACGGCACGTCATGGTAGCGGTTCATCACATCATCAAAGCTGTATTTGCTTTCGCGGATGACATCCCACGGATGACCGGGCTTTCCTTCCCAAAGGCTGCTATCCGTACCCAAATGCTCGACATGGACAACGACATAACCGTGGGAGGATAAAAAACGGGAAATAAAACCCGCGCCATCGCGGCTGCCACCCAAACCATGGGACCAGATCACCACCGGTAAAGCACCCAATCCAACGGCCGCGGGATAATAAATCTTGAAGGGAACCTTGCGATTGTCGCGGGCCGTGTCGAAAAATTCTCCGCGCGCCATCAGAACCTTATGCGGTTCATGGTCGGGATTGATATCGGCACGGTACATTATTTTTTCCGGAACTGATCGAGAGATACAACTTCGCCACTTTTGCTGCCGGTTTTCTTGCCGACGGGCTTGTTGTCCGCATCTTCTTCGTCATCCAAAGGATCATCATCCGGATCGAAGTCATCAGGATCCTCATCCCCCAGCGGCTGGAACTGCAGTGCGAAGTTCACAGAAGGATCTGCAAAGATCGTGATGGCACCCAGCGGGATAACAAGACGCTCGAGGACATTATTGAAAGAAAGGGTGACCCCCATCTTTTCACTGTCCACGCTCAAATCGTAGAATTGATATTGCAGGACGATAGTCATTTCGCCCGGATAACGGTCACGCAGGTAATCAGGGATCTCCACGCCCGGATAATCGGTCATGAAGGTAATGTAAAAGTTATGATTACCCGGCAGCTTGTTTTTTCTGTCGATGACCTCCCTGATAGCCTGGCGGACAACACCGCGCAGGGCCTGCTCGACCATTCTGTCATAACGGAGGATTTCGTCTTCGTCGCTCATGTGTCTATTAGTGGCAGAAGAATGCTCTGCGAATCAAGGAGGTTTATACGCCCCCCATGAGTGACATATCAGACTCGGGAAAACCATCCCTGATTCAATGATTTACCCATAATCCTGTGGAAAACCTTTGTCCGCCCTCAAAGGCCGCAGATTTCAGGGTTGCGGGTGTCCTTCGACCGCTTTTTGTAAAGCCCCTGCCTGCGGATGCTGGGGATCGTATTTCAGGGTGAGAGCCAAATAATCCTCGAACCCCGGACGCTTCATCGCCCCGAAAAGCAAAGCCTTGGCATAATAGGCCCCCGGATTAATAGGGGAACGTGCCAGCGAGCGTTCCAGCAAATCATTGGTCTGACTGAAGAGAGCAATTCGCTCGCTCTCCGGCATACGACCTATCTGGATCAATCCCAGCGGAATGGTCGCCGCCAAAACATAAGGGCGGGGATTAAGGCCAAAACCTGCCTTGCCTGCCCTGTTCACAGCGTCGGAAAAACCCTCCAGATCATTCGCAGCCAAGCGCTCGGTCGCGAGATCAGCCATCCTTTCACTGTACAGACATGATGAATAGGCAACCATAAAA
Organism: Micavibrio sp.; assembly: GCA_046294845.1. Classification (GTDB taxonomy): domain Bacteria; phylum Pseudomonadota; class Alphaproteobacteria; order Micavibrionales; family Micavibrionaceae; genus Micavibrio_C. The sequence goes on from JBKBNU010000002.1 coordinate 50,135, forward strand.
CCACCTATGAGCAGCAGGAAGATATGCCCCACGAGCGGCATGCTGACAGTGCGTGATGTTTGTGTTTCATTCGTGCTAAGCCTTACAAATAACCCTGCCAGTAATCCAGTAGCCGTTAACAAAGCCGGTACATAAAGATGGAAAGTCAGGTGCAGGTGCATCACCAGAGTCAGTAATCCGCAGAACAAAGCGACAATCAGGATATAAACATTACCGAAGCGCGGTGCGGTACGCCATGCGCCTATGAAACGCCCCAGCATGACAATCAGGAAAGCATAGAACAGCAATACAGCAGGCAATCCTGCCTCCTGCCAGAACTGCAAGGGGTCGGCATGAGCCATCAATCCTGCGGAAAAAACTTCAGTGTCGTGCCTTACCGATGGATAAAGAAGAAAGAAGGTCCCCAGCCCCGTTCCCTGCCAGATATTTTCACGGATCAGGGTAATCGTGGAGGCCCATATATCCATACGGGCAAGCCAACTGGGGTCCTTTAACAAGAGGACCATATGGGTCAGGCGTTCCCATGCTGTGACCCTCTCCAGATTATAGATTGAAGATAACAGAAACGTTGCCACGATGACTGCGGTCAAGAGTAATAAGGGACCAAAACCCATCTTGTAATCATTGTGACGGGCAAAACGGCAGACCAGCATCATAAAGAGGGCCGTTACGATCATGACGGCCAAAGCAACGCGGCTACCGATCAGGATCATCACCATCGCCATGGCAATTCCTGCCATTACATACAAAACGGCGTAAGGTTTCTGGCGTTCATACAAAAACAAGCCCAGCGCCACAAACATCCCCATGTTTAAAAGACCTGCAAAATTATTGGGATCTGCAAAGGGATGACGGATTGAACCGTAAGTTGATAGATATTCAGGCAGAATAAAAAACTGGATCAGGCCCCAAGCCGCCAGCGCCGTCAGCGCGCCCACAAACAAACGCAGGGATACCAGCAATTGGTCATGGTCAAAAGGCGCATAAACAAAGATCAGGAACCACAGAGGAAGCAAAAGAAAGCTGCCCCACGAAATGATCGTGACAAAAGGCGATACCGACCAGAAAAAGCTCAAACCCAGCCAAACACTGAAAGCCAGCATAAAGAACACAGGCCTATTCATGGACAGACGCACCCCCCTGTTTGCAGGGGAGCCAATCACGATCACTGCCGCATGCAAAGCACACAGAACTGCCAGAAAGCGCGAAAGCTCGTAGGGCTGCACTAGCGGCAAGCTGAAGAAAAAGGACAAAAGCCAAAAGAACGGCACGGACAGGGAAAGGATATTTTTCATGAATTTCAGTGTGATACGGGCCATGCCCTCTGTCAATCAACCGTAAAGTTTGACAAAACGCAACGACATGGCCCATAAGGTTTAATTATGACAAAAATTACAGAAATCTGGAGCGACGGCAGCTATCGTCAGCAACCCCGCACTGCGGGGGCTGGCTGGGTTATCCACCATGCCGATGGCCAGATCGTCGAAAGACAACAATCATTACCCCGGCTGCGTGATTCATTGGCTTACGGTTCGCAAATTGCCGAACTGGAGGCCGCGATGCTGGCCCTGAATGAAGTATCCGCAGAACTGCCGGTAATCCTGCACATGGATTGTGAAATGGCATTGCAATCCCTTCGCCATTCTAAACTGATTATTACACCTAAAACTCCTGCACCCGCTTTACAAAGCGCCTTCCGGAAAGCTGCGGAAGCCGTAGCGCGTCACCCTTCCGTCACCCTGATGATCTCAAGCGACCGCTTTGATCGGCACATGGGATTGGCCCACAGACTTTCACGACAGGCCTCAGCCCCCGTATAAGGGGTATGAATTTGACAATCCCACTGGATGAAGGGACAATAGAACCATGAAGAAAGCTACAAATATCTGGTGCGATGGCAGTTTCCGTGAAGCCCATAAGACAGGCGGAACAGGTTGGGTTATCAAACATGCCAACGGTGAAATAGAAGAACACTCTGTTCCCCTTCCCCCGCTGCAGAATTCCTTCAAGTACGGTTCAGAAATTGCCGAACTGACTGCTGCCGCGCAAGCGATGGCGGCGCTGCCACAAGGGGCCAATGCCCATATTCACATGGATTGTCAATCATCCCTGCAGATGATTGAAAAAGGCCAGATCCGTATGAAAGGGCGTGAAGACGCCACAGAATTGAAAGCCGCATTTGATAAAGCGATGGAAGCCAAAGCCCGTCTGGGGCAGGTTGTCTTCCAGCTCACGAGTGACAAAAACGAAAATATGCACCGCGCCCACGTTCTTTCGCAAACAGCCTCAAGCCCACCCAAGGGACAAAACAAACCCAGCCGGCGCTAAATATTCATCAAACACCCTCTTTATTTTAATATCGACACCATTAATCAAAATAACTTCCCTAAAGACAACAGCCACAAGAAAAATAATTCATGAAAACATTAATCTTAGGAGGCACAGGCTTTTTTGGAAAAATTTTGGCTGGCAATTGCACTGGCGCCCTTACAGCGTCAATAAAGGGTGATTATATAATTGATAGAGGCAACGTTCATGATCTCAAAACCCTAGCTGAAAATCGATGGGACGTAATTTACGATCAAATTTGTTACACTGCGACAGATGCGCAAATTGCCGTAGAAGCTTTTAAAGGCAAGTGCGGATTATATGTACTGACATCCACAATAGGAGTTTACGGACCTGTCTGTGAGGCAGCCTCCGAGACAAATTTCATCGCGGAAAACCATTACATTGAGGGGAGCGCAAATTATGCAAATGGTAAAAAGGATGCTGAATCTATTATAGCCACGAGTGGCATGAGAAATGCGCGCATCAGATTTCCAATAGTTTTTGGACCCCACGACCCAACCATGCGCTTTGAAAATTTTCTGAAAAGCGTAATAAATGATACCCCTCCTGTCCGGAACAACAAGATGAGTATCATCTCTTCTGTATATGCCGCCAAGTTCCTTCAATGGATAGGAGAGAATGACAAAGATGGACCCTTCAATGCCTGTGATAACGAACCTATTAGTACAGACCAGATACTTTCTTATCTATCTTCAAAGCTGGGCCTTCTTAGCTATACAGAAGCTGCACCAGACACCAAGTCTTTATTTAATCGTCCAGGGATTTGGACACTCGACAACTCAAAAGCCAAGCAAGAAGGATTTGTGTTCGATACACCCTCCGACTGGTATTTTAAATTAATCGATTCAATCATTTAAAAAAAGAAATGGGCCGGTTCTGTTGCTAGGCCGGCCCGCGCCCCACCTTAACGATAGTTAGTCGATAAGGGATTTAGACTTCGTGCAAACTGCCCTATTAGGCTGCAACAGCGAAACGACCATTGTCGTTGGACGCTACTACGTTTGCGAACTTGAAGTTATCGTTGGCATTTAATTGCCTGGCCGGATAACGACCGTACCATAACGGATACAAACTCTGCCTTTACCACGCGCGTCAATCCTGTTTCGGCCCCGCCTGAATGCCCGCAACCTGTTAAGGCGGGGAATTCTGGTGGAGCCGCCGGGCACTGCCCCCGGGTCCACAACGTCTATTCTACAAAGCGTTTAGCATCTTAGCCGGATTACTCCGGCACTAATGATTATAGGGTAAAAGACTGAAAAATCAAAGCGTTTAACATATTTTTAGAGGTCAACCGGCGTTTTATTGACTCTCTCGGGGCAATTTCCTAGTTTGACTGCGGATTGTGGCATGACCGGATGAAGGCCCCTGCCCCCATAAGTGATAGGCACCCCCTAACTTTCGAAAGACACCCGCATGACAGTTGCCCAACCCTTGCCACCTGCTATACGGATCATGCTGGCACTCATTCGCCACACCCCCCTCAGCCACGGACGTCCCCGCAAAAGCATTCTGAAACTGGTCAAGAGATACGTTAATTATCCGATTATTACCGACTTCAGGGGCATTCCGTTCATCCTCAATCTCGACAACACGACCGAGGCAAAAGCCCTTTTTGGGCATTACAATCTCGAAGAACTGGCTTTCCTTAAAGAGCACACAGCACACGATCATGCCATCTTCATCGATCTGGGGGCCAATGCAGGGTTTTACACACAAAACTTTCTGGGTTACGGGCGTAACAGACTGGCGCTGGCCATCGAACCCAATCCGGATATGTGCCAGCGTATCAAGAACAACTATGCATTGTTACGGCAGGAACTACCCTATGAAGGCAGCACACTTGCAGTTGTCTGTAATGCCGTGGGTGAAGCATACAAAGATGCTCGGCTGGATGTATCCCACGGTTGGGGAAGCGCAAATATCACCGAAAATAAAAAAGACAACACTGTTCCGGTGAAAATGGTCCCCCTGCTGGACATCATTAGCAAGTATGACATTAAAAAAATTGATTTGATGAAAGTGGATATCGAAGGTTATGAAGACAGAGCCTTGATACCCTTTTTTGAACAGGCCTGTCCCAACCTGTATCCGCGCCACATGATCGTTGAGCATACATCCAGCGATGAATGGGCGGCGGATCTGTTGGCCGTACTTGACGATAAGGGTTATGTCACTATCCGGAAGACCAGAGGTAATCTGCTCCTGTCACTTAAGTGAATATGCAAAATATATCGGTCCTTCAGTGATTCTTCCACAAGCCTGAAGCCCTCAAATCACGGTCATGGCTGCAATTCCCACCACTTTCCTGTAGGAAGATAAGGCTGACAAACCCCCGCCAAAGGAAGACACGATGAAACAGTATCAGGACCTGATGCGCCATGTTCTTGAGAACGGTACAGACAAATCGGACCGTACAGGTACAGGGACACGCAGTGTGTTCGGTCACCAGATGCGTTTTGATCTGTCCGAAGGTTTTCCTCTGGTTACCACCAAGAAACTGCACCTGAAATCAATCATCCACGAATTGCTATGGTTCCTGAAAGGCGATACCAATATTGCCTATCTATCGGAAAACGGCGTACGCATCTGGGATGAATGGGCAGATGAAAACGGTAATCTGGGTCCTGTATATGGTCACCAATGGCGCAGCTGGCCTGCCGCCGACGGCCATCACATCGACCAGATTTCAAATCTGATTCACCAGATCAAAACCGATCCGGATTCACGCCGCCTGATCGTTTCGGCATGGAATGTCGGCGATATCGGCAAGATGGCGCTGGCCCCTTGTCACTGTCTGTTCCAGTTCTACGTTGCCGATGGCAAGCTCTCATGCCAACTTTACCAACGCAGTGCCGATATCTTTTTGGGTGTACCGTTCAACATTGCTTCCTATGCTTTACTGACCATGATGATTGCACAAGTATGCTGTCTGAAGCCCGGTGAATTCGTTCACACCTTCGGTGACGCCCATATTTACAGCAATCATTTTGAACAAGCCAAACTGCAACTGACCCGAGATCCGTTCCCGCTGCCGGAAATGCACCTGAACCCGCACGTCACGAGCATCTTCGATTTCAAATTCGAGGATTTCGAACTGGTCGGTTATCAGGCTCATCCCCATATCAAGGCTGCTGTAGCCGTATAGACAGACAAGTTCATGACGATCCGCGTTTGCGCTATTGCTGCCATGTCCACCAATTTTGTTATCGGCAAGGATAACAAAATGCCGTGGCATATATCGGAAGACTTCAAGCACTTCAAACGGACAACCATGGGCAAACCCCTGATCATGGGACGCAAGACTTTTGAGTCAATTGGAGGCAAAGCCTTACCGGGCCGTCCCCATGTTGTCGTAAGCCGCACTCCGCATGAACCGATGGAAAACGTTTTGTTTGTCACCAATCTGGAAGATGCGATTGCCACAGCCAGAAGCATTGCCAGACAACTCGATGTCGATGAAATCTTTATCACTGGTGGCGCGCAAATTTATGCGGCAACGATGCCGGTTGTCGACCGGATATATCTGACAGTCGTGAACCAGAAGTATGAGGGCGATGCCTTCTTCCCCAGAATCAACGCTGAAGAATGGACCGAACAAATCATTGCCTCGGGCGAGGAACCTGTTCCCTACATGATTGGTATTTTGGACCGCAAAACATCGGCAATCGCATGATATGGCGCCGATAACGGCCCCTGCTTGGCGGCAACAGGCATTCCCGCATCACTTGCCACACGAATATCCATCTGCAGCGGAATTTCACCCAGAAACGGCACACCTATTTTTTCAGCTTCAGCCTTGGCGCCGCCATGCCCGAAGACAGGCGTTTCATGACCGCACTGCGGGCAGCAAAAGGTACTCATATTCTCGACCACACCCCACACAGGCACATTGACCTTGCGGAACATTTCAATGCCTTTACGCGCATCAATCAAGGCGAGATCTTGCGGCGTGGATACGATCACGGCCCCTGCCAGGGGTACTTTTTGTGCCAAAGTTAATTGAGCATCACCTGTACCGGGCGGCATATCAACAATCAGAACATCAAGCGGGTTTGCCCGCGTGCCCCACGCCACATCACGCAGCATTTGGTAGAGCGCCGTTTGCACCATTGGTCCGCGCCATATCATGGGCGCTTCGTTTTCGACCAAAAAACCGATGGACATCAGCTTTAAACCAAAGGCTTCGAGCGGCACCAATTGCTCGTCCTTGTTCTGTACCGGACGTTTCCCGGTTAACCCTGTCAACCGCGGTACCGAAGGACCATAAATATCGGCATCCAACAACCCCACGGATAAACCTTGCGCCGCAAGTGCCACCGCCAGATTGATCGCGACTGTTGATTTTCCAACACCGCCTTTACCGGATGCCACCGCAACGATTTTACGGATGGGTAAATCCAGCACAGGATTTTTATTCATGCCGTGCGGATCGTGTGATGAGGATGAAGGCGAGGATGCCGCTGCCGGTGGACGCTCGGCCGTCAAAATCGCCTGCACGGATTTAACCCCTGCTACACCTCTCACGACTTTTTCAGCCTGCTGGCGCATCCCTTCAAGGGCTGTCCCCCTTTGCGGGTCGACTTCAATCATGAAAATGACATGGCCATCATTGACCTGCAGGCCCGAGACCATGCCAAGCGTCATGATATCCTGTTTCCTGTCGGGGTCCTGGACCTGATAAAGGGCTTTTTCGATATGCTCCGGAGCGATAATGGACATAATAATAGCGGGTTCTGGTTGTTTTCTGATGGAAAAGAGATATTCTTACAGCACGCTATATTCAAGCTTAATAAAGGACCCGTAATACCCATGTTCAGGCCCCGCACCGCCAACGTTCATATGAATAATAACCCCAACAATCCATGGGGTCGTCCCTCAGGTGGCGGCCAGAACCCTTGGGGTTCAGGCGGCGGCAATAATAATGGTGGCGGCTGGCGTCCGGGCGGATCCGGTGGCGGGTCAGGGGGCGATATGCCTCCCGAACTGGACGAGATGCTGCGCAAGGCGCAAGAAAATCTCCGTCAGGTGATGCCTTCCGGTTTTCAGGGCCCCCGATTATTCGGTCTATTGCTGGCCGGCGTGACAGCCCTGTGGCTGGCGAGCGGTTTTTATATCATCGTTCCTGGTGAAAATGGTGTAATCCAGCGTTTTGGCGAATGGAGCAATACCAAAACCACTGAAGGTCTGGGCTATCGTCTGCCCTATCCGATTGAAACGCTGACCAAGGTCAATGTTTCCGAAATGCGCCGCTTGTCCGTCGGTTTTTCCGAACGGATGGTGATGGGCGGCCCATCCCAGCGCCAGAGCGTGCCGGAAGAAAGCCTGATGCTGACATCCGATGCCAATATTGTCGATCTTGACATGGTTGTGTTGTGGACGATCAAATCGGCTGAAGATTATCTGTTCCAGATTCGCGATCCGGAAAGCACCATCAAGAAAGTGGCCGAAAGCGCCATTCGTGAAGTGGTCGGTCAGACATTGATGTTCCCCCTGATTACACAAGAACGTGACAATGTTGCCAACCGCGCCCGCGATATCATGAGCAAGACACTGGATGAATATAAATCTGGTATCATTATCAATCAGGTCCTGATCCAGCGCGCCGAAGTACACCCCGATGTACAAGACGCTTTCCAGGATGTGCAATCGGCCAAGCAGGATGCAATCGAAGTCCAAAACCGTGCCGGTGCCTACCGTGAGGATATTATTCCGAAAGCACGCGGGGAAGCCATCCGTCTGAAACAGGAAGCCGAAGCCTATAAACAATCAGTGATTGCCCGCGCACAGGGTGATGCCGATCGCTTTAATTCGATATATCAGGCTTATCTGACCAACAAGGATGTAACCAAAACCCGTCTTTACATCGAGACCATGGAAGAAGTCATGAAAAACGCCCAGAAGATCATCATGGATGGTGAAGCCGGAAAATCGGGCGTTGTTCCTTATGTCCCCTTAAATGAATTGAAACCGGCTGCAGGCTCCTCACGCTAAGAACACTCAGAAGATAAGAAAACGAGATCCAAAATGAATACAAAATTCAGTATTGCTGTCATCATTCTTGCTTTGGCTGTCGTAGCCCTGAGCCAATCGCTTTTTACCGTTGACGAACGCGAACAGGCGATTGTTCTTCATCTGGGTGAGCCCAAAGGGGACATCAAAAAACCCGGCCTGCATTTCAAAATTCCGGTCGTACAGGATGTACGCCGCTTTGATAGCCGTATTCTGGCGGTTGATCCGCCAGCAGAACAAATGGTTATTTCCTCAAGCCAGCGCCGTACAAACAAAGACGCAGAAGTTGTGGAAGAAGGCCTTGCCAGCGGTGAACCGATTATCGTTGATACATTCGCCCGTTACCGTATTTCCGATCCGCTGAAATTCATGAAAACCCTGCGCACGGAAAATGCTGCCTATGACCGCATTAAAGGCATCACCAATGAGGCCACCCGTGCCGTTCTGGGCCGCAGCACCTTGAAAGACCTGCTGTCCGACACAAGAACATCGATCATGAATGATATCCGTAGCCGCGTGAACAGCCAGATCGAGCGTGATAATCTGGGTATCGAGATTGTCGATATCCGTATTGTGCGTGCCGATCTGACGCCTGCCCTGCGCCAATCAACAGTCAGCCGTATGATTTCCGAACTGAAAGAACGTGCCACAGAGACGCGCGCCAAAGGCGAAGAGCGTGCTTTGGAAATCCGTTCAACAGCCGAAAAGGAGCGTACCGTTATTCTGGCTGAAGCCCAGAAGGAATCCCAAATTCTGCGTGGTGCCGGCGATAACGAAGCGATCAAGGTCTACGCCGAAGCCATGGGCAAGGACACATCGTTTTATGAATTCATACGCTCGCTGGAGGCTTACAGGGCATCCATGGCCAATAGCGATACCCGTTTGATCATTACCCCTGATAATGCTTTCTTCAAGCATTTCCAGAATGGTCAATAAGCACCCTCGACAGTAAAGATATAACATGAGCTTCCTCGATTACCTGCTGGCCTCTTTTGCGCTGGTTCTGGTTATCGAGGGGCTGCTTTATGCCCTATTTACAGAGTCAGTTCGTAAAATGATGGCACTGGCCCTGACCTTGCCACCTGAAAAATTGCGTATATTCGGTATGTGCATGGCCATTATAGGGTTTTTACTTTTATGGATTGTGCCGAAATTGTGATTTTTTGACCTAAAAGCCTTCCCGTGATTGACCCGCAAGGGCTCACGCCATAAATTCATAGTCCATAAGGCTTCTCCTTATTGGTATTCTGATGACAAGTACAAGATAGGTTTAAGAAATGCGCACAGGACTTACTGGCTTTTGCTTTGCTTTGACACTGGCCCTTTCCCTTCCCGTCATTCAACCAGCTCAGGCAGAAAATGGCACAGAACCCAAGACCTATGCTTCGGTTCCTGCCAGCTTTGCCGATTTGTCGGAAAAACTGCTACCAGCTGTCGTGAATATCTCCTCAACGCACAAAGCGCTTGAGCCTCAGGATTTTCCAGATATGCCGCATTTCCCACCAGGCTCCCCTTTCGAGGACTTCTTCGAAGAGTTTATGAACCGTCGTGGTGATGGCATGCCGATGGACCCACCCGCTTCTCTTGGTTCCGGTTTTATTATTGATGCTGAAAAAGGTTATATCGTAACCAACAACCACGTGATCAAGGATGCCGATGAAGTCCGCATTACCTTGCATGATGATACATCCATACCGGCAACGATCGTCGCCCGTGATGAAAAGACCGATCTGGCCCTGCTTGAGGTCAAGACAGAAAAAAAACTGACGGCTGTATCTTTTGGTAAAAGTGACAACTTGCGTGTCGGTGACTGGATTCTCGCTATTGGCAATCCGTTTGGTCTGGGCGGTACCGTAACAGCCGGTATTATTTCGGCCCAGCAGCGCGATATCCAATCCGGCCCGTATGATGATTTCATCCAGACCGATGCCTCGATCAACCGCGGTAATTCGGGCGGCCCCATGTTTAATCTTGATGGCGAAGTTATCGGGATCAATACGGCAATCTTCTCGCCATCCGGTGGTTCGGTCGGAATCGGCTTTGCTATTCCTTCCGATCTTGCCAAACCTGTGATTGATCAGTTGATAAAATACGGTCGCACCCGCCGTGGATGGCTTGGTGTCCGCATTCAGGCTGTGACAGATGATATTGCCGAAAGTTTTGGCATGAAAGCTTCGCAAGGAGCGCTGGTTGCCAGCATTACCCCGACTGGGCCAGCCGAAGTAGCAGGCCTGAAAGCCGGTGACATCATCGTCAAGTTCAATGGCAAAGACATCAAGGAAATGCGCGAATTGCCGCGTCTGGTCGCCGAAACCGAAATCAATACCGAAGCCAAAATCGAATTCTGGCGCGATGGCAAACTGCAAAATGCCAAGATCAAGGTTGGTGAACTGGAGAAAGCCGAAGATGAAGGTTTGATTGCCGCTGCCAGCGAAGAGGGTGAAGACGATATTGTATCTCCTGATAGCAAAAACATTGAATCGGTAGGCCTGTCACTTTCGGCCATATCGGCACAAGACCGTGAAGCCTTTAACATCGGCAATGAAATTGAAGGTGTCATCGTCAAGGATGTGACAGCAGGATCGGAAGCTGCGACCAAAGGTCTGGCTGCGGGTGATGTCATCGTTGAAATCAACCAGCAAGCCGTCACTACACCCGGTGAGGTCAGCGAAGTTATACAAAAGGCAGAAAAATCGGGACGTTCATCCGTTCTGTTATTGGTTAACCGCGAAAACGATGTCCGCTTTGTAGCCTTGCGCCTGAAAAAATAATGACGGCCATTGTCCATATTCTGGCGGGGCCCACAGCCAGCGGCAAATCGGCGCTGGCTGTGCAAAAGGCAATTGAAAATGAAGGCGTGATTATAAACGCCGATGCCCTGCAGATTTATGACGAACTTCCCATCCTGACGGCACAGCCACCTGCAGAGGATAAAGCCCGCGCCCCACACCGGCTTTATGGTATCCTGCCCTCATCCGACTTATGTTCGGCAACGCAGTGGGTAGATTTGGCGATTGCCGAAATTGAAAAAGCCTTCGCGGAAGGCCTAACCCCCATCATTGTCGGTGGTACAGGATTTTATATTAAAGCCCTGATGGAAGGCCTTTCGATCGTCCCCGAGATTCCCCCAGAAATCAGGCAGGCGCTTAATCAAAAACAGGCTGAAATGGGCAATCCTGCCTTCCATGAAGCTTTTTCACGCCATGATCCTGTTATGGCGGCCCGTTTGCACCCCAATGATACGCAGCGTCTGATCCGTGCATGGGAAGTATGGGAGGCCACAGGTGAAAGCCTTGCCACTTGGCAATCACAGCAACCAAAACCTCCACGGCCCGACTGGCGATTTGATATCACCGTGCTGGAACCGGAACGAACGATACTTTATCAACGCTGCAACCAGCGCTTCCTGAATATGATGGAAAGCGGGATTATTGAGGAGGTTGAAAGCCTCTCACAGAAGATCGCCGATGGTCAGGCCCCTGAAAAAGGCGGCATCACACAAGCCTTGGGATTCATTCCTTTGCGGTCATGGATGCAAGGTGAAATTTCAAAAGATGACGCGATCATCCAATCGCAAACCGACACCCGCCAATACGCCAAGCGTCAGGTTACATGGCTTCGCAACCAGATAAAACCTGCTGATAATATCGTCAATATTACGCGTCTGACCCTTTAGTATTATGCCATCTGATCCGTAGCTTCGCGGATGATGCAGGCGCTTCTTTGTAATTTTTCTTTTTCTTCTTTATCCAGAAGGGGCATCAAAATGTCGACAACCCCTGTCGCATTCAATATGACCGGCATTGATAATGTCACGTTTTCTATGCCTTCAATATTCCGGTGTAACTGGCTGCAGGTCAGGACCGCATTTTCGTTATTGATGATGCCGCTTGCAATCCGCGCCATCCCCGCCCCGATACCGAAATAGGTTGCGCCTTTGCCTTTGATAATACGGGCTGCAGCCTGTCTTACACCCTTATCAATTTGCTCTGTAACTTCATTGGTAATCGGACGATCGCGATCGGCAGAAAAAGCCGGCAAGGCCATCGTGCCCACAGTTGCACCCGACCAATAAAGCACTTCAGAATCCCCATGCTCGCCCAAAACATAGGCATGAACAGAATGACTGGAAACACCCAGATGCTTTGCAAGCAAAGCACGAAAGCGTGCCGTATCCAGAATAGTACCCGAGCCGATCACTCTGTTTTGCGGGATACCATGATGGGCAGCAATTTGTGTAACCAGATGTGTCATGATATCGACCGGATTGGTCGCAATCAAAAAAATCGCATCCGGCGCATAACGGATAATCTCGGGAATCATCAAATTAAAGATGTCGGCATTGCGTTTGAGAAGATCAAGGCGTGTTTCACCGGGCTTTTGATTAACCCCTGCGGCAATCATGACAACTCCGCACCCTGTCAGGTCACTGTAAGATCCCGCCTCGACAGGCATCGCGCGGGCAAACGGTGTGGCATGCAGAATATCTTCGGCTTGCGCCACAGCCAGATCAGGCAAATGATCCACCAGAATCAGGGATGTTCCCACCCCGCGCAACACACAGGCATTGGCACAGGCACTGCCGACCAAACCTGTTCCGACGACACCAATTTTCATGAACGATTCCCTTCTTTACCAATTTGCCGTCTTTTTATAGAGCAAAGACAGCCGACAGCAACTTGACTCCTGTCAAGAGTTCAGCAAATGCAACACATTGAAAAATAAGAGAAAAGCGCAATAAGCACTCTTGAAGACCCTATCATCTTAAAGAATTGGACGAAAAAGTCCATACCTTGAAATATAATAAGAAATAATCTTGCTATTTTATAATATTGTTACGTTTTCTATTGCGTTAGAGCATCTTTATTTCTAAGTTGAACTCATAGGACGCGGACAAAGGGCGGTAAAGCCTCCGCAATAGAGTGTGAAAGACAATAAAATAAGACCCCGTGACCGGAATGTCGTTGAGCAGAACGCTAAACCGGTTAAAGCCGAAAAGGCATCAAAGCGTAAGACTGCTGGAGAGAGTAAGGCCTTGTAAAGGCCGTCATAGTCAAAAAAGCTTGAACAAATTAACCCCGCTCTGCGGGGTTTATTTTGTGAAAACGATCCCTATCCCCTGTCGGCTGGACATCAAGGTTCATCACACATAGAATCGGAGCTTGCTACGCCTTGAAGGGGAAACATCAATGAAACAGACCATCCATACCATTCTGCTCACCTGTGGCTGCGCTTTGCTGCTGACGGGTTGTGTATCACGTGAACAAGCCAATACACAGCTGGCCAAGGGCTGCGAAGCCGGCGTGAATGCCTTGTTGCCGGAAGGCCGCACGATCAGCAAGATCGTGGACAAGAAAGTTTCACCATCACCGGAAGGCGCCAATATGCGCCATGTCCTGATCAAAACGATTGAAACAGATGGCTTCTTTGAAGAAGAGAAGGATTTTGAATGTCTCTTTGAAGAGAGCTTTGGCATTCTCAATATGAATTACACCGCCTCGGTTTATCAGGTCCGCACAGGTGAGCGTATCATCGGTAAATCCGGTAACGAGATTATGGGCAGTGCTGAAGACTTCCTGAAGCTGACCGATGCCATCCGCAAAGCCATGTATGAATAAGGCCTGATACCATGAAAGGCATTACCAAGACAGCGGTTAACAGTACAAATGAGGGCAAATACCAGCAGGAAATCCAGGCAGGCCCCCATACCATCCTTGCCGATGAGCCGCGCAGCCTTGGTGGTGCTGGCACAGGCCCGACCCCGATCAGTCTGATGCTGGGGGCCTTGGGGGCCTGCACATCCATGACGCTGAAGATGTATGCCGATCACAAAGGTTTGCCGTTGAGCGGGGTTGATGTATTCCTGTCACACGAGCAACGTGAGGGTAAAGACCATATCGACCGCGAAATTGTGATTCACGGGGCAGGCCTGAGCACAGAGCAACGCCAGCGCCTGATGGAGATTGCCGATAAATGCCCCGTGCATAAAATGCTTTCGGGCAGTGCTGTCATCACCTCGCGGGAAAAGGAAGAAGACTAGAAATACCCTCTGTAAACAGGAGCAAGAAAAAGGCCCGTTCACGGGCCCTTTTTTATTCCAGCTGCAAGCCATAGCTTGTATAGCTGCCTATATCATGTCCCGTCTTCCAGTCACGTATCATAAACATACCATTCAATTTGCTGCTGGTGATCTGGAATTCGCTATCGATCACATCCATTACACGGCGCTTGTCATGACCACCCAGCATATAAAAAGCCGGTCCGACCTCAAGAACAGGAATATCATCATCGATAAACTGGCTGCGCAGGATATCGGCCTTATAAAAACCGCTGATGACTTTCATACCGCTACCGCCGCGTTGGGCAGCCCAATCCGCGGGTTTCCACAAATCCTGATCCCATTGACCCGTGTGGGACTGGGTCGGATGCTCGATATAGGGTTGGAAATCAAGCTGGCGCCAATGGCTCGGCCACCAGCTCCAGATCACAGGTTTGGAGCCTGATCCCGAACCGGCTGCCTGTGCCGTGCCTGCGGCAGCAAGGCCAATACTGGCGCACACAGCGCCCATAAGGATAAAACGAACGGATCTGGACAATATCTTCATAAGAACCCCGGTATTAAATCATTGATTCGGCAGGAAAGGCCTGATTTTTCAGGCAATATTAATTGAAGCATGATATCCTGAAAATATGATAAACGCCATCCAGATTGCACTTACGGGATTGAATGCTGCCAGCCGCAAGGTTGAGGCGGTAGCCTCGAATATCGCAAATCTGCAGGTCGAGGGTTCTCTGGACAACCCCGAACAAGCCCCGTATAGGCCGCTTACCACCCAGCAGACCGCCATTACGGACGGAAACGGGCAGGGTTTGGGCGTAACATCCGGTTTCGTACCCAAGACACAACCCTTTGTGCCGGCGTATAATCCGGGATCGCCTTTTGCCAATAGCGAGGGTGTTGTGGGGGTTCCAAACGTTGATCTGGCCGAAGAATCCGTCAATCTGACGATTGCCAAAAATGCTTATAAAGCCAATCTCTCTGTGATTAAAACAACAGAGGAGATGACCGACGAATTGCTCAGGACCTTTGACCGCGACGCCTAAGCCCCCGCTCTTATCAAGCCCGTTAAGCCCTGACATCCTCCCGCATCTGATGGATATATTCGACCATGCGTCTGCCAATTTCACGCGGACCAGTCAGTGCTAATGTCACATTCTGTTCCATGAAATAACCCAGCTCTTCATCATTATGCGCGCGCACCAGAACTTTGATATCGGGTTTGATCTCGCGGGCGGTTTCAAGAATGCGTCTGGTTTCAAACGGATCGGGCACGGCAATCACAACAGCCACGGCCCGTTCGATCGCGGCTTCTTTCAGAACTTCAGGATAGCTGGCATCACCCGCAATAGCGTGGAAATTATTTTCGCGTAAAGCCTCTACGCGCTCGCGATTCTGATCCACAATTACAAGGTCGATATGGGCCTGCTGCACATTTTCTGCGATATGACGCCCGACACGGCCATAACCCACAACAATGACCAGATCGCGCAGACCTTGCTTTTCATCAGCGCGCAAACAGGCAAGATTGTTATCCCGCATATTGAACACCCCCGAAAGTTTGGGCTGACGTCCAACATATTCATAAACCTTCCTTGCAAAATAGAAAGTAAGCGGGTTCAGCGCAATCGAGATCATGGCCCCCGCCAAAATCAGGTTACGTCCTTCCTCGGGTAACAGGCCATAAGCTGTCCCGAGTGTAATAAGGATAAAGGAAAATTCACCGATCTGGGCAAGGCCCGCCGAAACTAACAGCCCTGTTTTGAGCGGATATTTAAAAGCCAGCACAATCAGGAAAGCCGCCAGCGACTTACCAACCATAATAATAGCCACTACCAATACGACATGAAGGGGGCTCTCGATCAAAATGGCGGGATCAAACAACATCCCCACGGCCACGAAAAAGAGAACGGCAAAAGCATCCTGAAACGGCAGGGCACGGTCGGCGACCTCGTGGTTCAAATCAGATTCACGGATCATCATACCGGCGAAAAAAGCACCCAACGCAAAAGAAACACCAAAAAGCTTGGACGCGCCAAACGCCACACCCAACGCACACCCAAACACCGCCAGAGTAAAAAGCTCACGCGAGCGCGTATGGGCAACCACGGTCAGAAGCCATGGCAAAATGCGCTTTCCGGCCACCACCATGATCACGACAAACAAGGCAACTTTACCCAATGCCACTGCCAATGTTTCCAGCACGGATGCTTGCGCCCCTGCGGCGTCTGCCCCTGCCCCGTATTTCACAGCCAAAGCAGGTATCAATACGAGTGCTAAAACCATGACAAGATCTTCAACAATCAACCAGCCAATTGCAATCCGGCCATCATTTGTTTGCAACAGACTATGCTCCTCGAGCGAGCGTAACAACACCACCGTTGAGGCCACAGACAGTGCCAGACCAAACATCAGGCCGCTGGCTAAGGACCAGCCCCATAAGGACGTCAGCCCCACGGCCAGTGCCATCGCGACGCATATCTGTACTACCGCGCCCGGCAAGGCAATTTTGCGTACATCCATCAAATCTTTCAGCGAGAAATGAAGCCCGACGCCAAACATCAAAAGAACAATCCCTATTTCGGAGAGCTGTTCGGCCAGATGAATATCAGCAATATAACCGGGCGTATGCGGACCCATGATCACGCCCGCCAGCAAATAACCGACAATCGGCGGCATCCGCAATTTGACAGCCACCAGCCCCAGTACAAAAGCCAGACTCATGCCTACGGCAACGGTCGAAACCAAGGGAAGATCATGCGGAACGGCCATACTGAGAAAACCCTTTCTACTCCAGCAATTCAGGAACGGTTGCCTGCTACTGTCGCAAATTCCGGCAAAAGCGCCTAGCCCTTTCCTGATGAAATAAAATATGACAAATTGTGGGGTAATAAGGCTGTGATTTTCCAGCATGGTTATGCTATTCATGGGGCCGGTCAAACCACCACTAAAAGCTTTTAAAAAATACGAGTTAAAACATGAGCGCAAAATACGATCCGCAGGCCATCGAAACCAAATGGCAGAAGCATTGGGAAGACAACGCGACCTTTAGCGTGCCGAACGATTACACCAAGCCGAAATATTATGTGCTCGATATGTTTCCTTATCCGTCAGGCGCGGGTCTTCACGTTGGTCACCCCGAAGGTTACACCGCGACCGATATTGTGGCGCGTTACAAACGTATGAATGGTTTTAATGTTCTGCACCCGATGGGCTGGGATGCGTTTGGCTTGCCCGCTGAACGCGCCGCCGTGCGCGAAGGCCGTCATCCGGCTGTGATCACAAAAGAAAACGTCACCAATTTCCGCAAACAGATTAAACGCCTCGGCCTGTCCTATGACTGGAAGCGCGAAGTTGATACCAGCAGCGTGGAATATTACCGCTGGACGCAGTGGATTTTCCTGAAACTTTATGAGCAGGGCCTTGCGTATCTTGCCGAAGTGCCTGTGAACTGGTGTCCGGCCCAAGGAACCGTTCTCGCCAACGAAGAGGTGCAAGACGGCAAATATGTGGAAACAGGCGATCCGGTCGAACGCCGCATGATGCGCCAATGGATGCTGAAAATTACCGCCTATGCCGAGCGCCTTCTGGTTGATCTGGATGAACTGGACTGGCCCGCAGGCATTATAGAGATGCAACGCCAATGGATTGGTAAATCTGTCGGTGCACGCGTCACCTTTGGTATTGAAGGCAGCGATAAGACATTCGAAGTCTTCACCACCCGCCCCGATACATTATTCGGCGCGACGTTCTGTGTGCTGGCCCCCGAACATCCTTTGGTGGCCGCGATCACAACAGAAGCACAGAAAGGCGCTATTGCGGCTTATATCGATAAGGTCAAAAACACAAGCGACCTTGATCGCGATCTGGCCGCTGCCAAGGAAAAGACAGGCGTCTTCACAGGAGCTTACGCGATCAACCCCGCCAGTGGTGCCAAAACACCGGTCTGGATTGCCGATTACGTCAAGGCCGACTACGGCTCAGGTGCGATCATGGCGGTTCCCGCTCACGATGAGCGCGATTACGAGTTCGCCAAAGTTTTTGGCCTGTCCATCACAGAGGTTGTCAAAGGCGGTAAGATTGCCGAAGCCGCCTACGCCGAAGAAGGCACAGCCGTAAATTCAGGCTTCCTTGATGGCCTGCCCACAGCCGAGGCCAAAGCCAAAATGATTAAATGGCTGGAAGAAAAAGGCGTCGGTCAGGGCGAAACCACTTATAAACTGCGTGACTGGCTGTTCTCACGTCAGCGTTATTGGGGTGAACCGTTCCCGATCATGCATAATGAAAAGACAGGCGAGATTATTCCTGTCCCTTATGACCAGTTGCCGATTACGCTGCCGGAATTGAGTGAATATAAACCCACCGATACGGGCGAACCGCCACTGGCCCGCGCTACAGACTGGATGAAAGTTGATATGGACGGGGAAGCCCTGATCCGTGAAACCAACACCATGCCGCAATGGGCGGGTTCATGCTGGTACTATCTGCGTTATATGGACCCCACCAACGACAAGATGCCGTTTGATCCGGCAGCCGAAAAATACTGGGGCCCCGTCGATCTGTATGTCGGTGGCGTGGAACACGCTGTGTTGCACCTGCTCTATGCACGTTTTTGGCACAAGGTTCTGTTTGATTGCGGTCTGGTTCATACAAAAGAACCTTTCAAGAAGCTGTTTAACCAGGGCATGATTTTGGGCATCAGCCACCGCGATGAAAAAGGCAAGTTCTATGGCCCGTACGATGTCGAATATCGTGACGGTAAGCCTTTCGTGAAGGGGACAGAGACCCCCCTCACGCCGCGCGAAGAAAAAATGTCCAAATCAAAGCTGAACGTCGTCAACCCTGATGATGTAGTGGCCGAATATGGCGCGGACTCGCTTCGTCTTTATGAAATGTTCATGGGCCCGCTCGAAGCGGTCAAGCCATGGCAGACTAGCGGCGTAAAGGGCGTTCACGGTTTCCTCGAACGCGCATGGTCGTTGCTGATCGATACCGAAACCGGTGCGCTCAACAGCTTTATCAGTGATGAGAAAGAGCACGCCGCCAGTGACGAACTGCGCCGTGAAATCAATATCACCGTCAAAAAAGTCGGTGAAGATATCGACAATATGCGTTTCAACACCTCGATCGCCAAAATGATGGAGTTTGTGAACCTCGCAAAGAAACAGGACAAGCTTCCCAAAGAGATTGCCGAGAAATTCGTTCTGGTGCTGGCACCGTTTGCCCCGCACATGGCCGAAGAATTGTGGGCCCGTCTGGGTCACAGCGAGAGCCTTGCCTATCATGCATGGCCGTCATACGACCCGAACTGGCTGCAATCGGATACGGTGCTGATTACCGTTCATATTAACGGCAAGAAACGCGCAGAAATTCAAGTCACACGAGGCCAAGGCGAAGCCGATGTCAAGAAAATGGCACAAGACTTGCCTGCCATTGCCGAAAAACTCGAAGGCCAGAACATCAAGAAGGTCATTTTCGTACCGGAAAAACTGGTCAACTTTATTGTCTAGGCGGTTATGAGCCATATCGAAATCATTGCCGGTGTCGGCGCCGGAAAGACATCATTGGGCAAAGCCCTGCAACAGCAGGACTTTGTTTTCATACCGGAAGAATTTGAAAACAACCCTTTCCTGATCCCCTTTCATCAAGATCCGTGGTCATGTGCATTTGAATTCGGCATGACAATGCTGGCGCTGCATTATCATCAGCTTCATAAAGAAGAAATCAAATCACCGTACACCGTCTTTGATTTTTCGCTCATTACCAACGAAGCCTATGCCCGCTCTTACGCCGATTTTGAATTGATGAAACCCTCTTTGGCCGGAAGTTATATCGAGGCCGCCCGTGCGGCCCGCCACGAAGCCCGCAAGCCGTCTTTAAGAATTTTGCTGGAGCTTCCCGCCGCCATACAGATGGAACGTATCCGCCAAAGAGGGCGGGAGCTGGAGAAAGAAGACCGGACCAGCCAGGCCTTCATCGAGACCCTGAACAATCATATCGCCCATATTATCGCGGGCCTTGATGACCAGACCCCGCTTTTGCGCGTCGATGCGACGGCCTATAACTGGGTCAAAAATTCTGGTGATGGCAAAATCGTTGCCGATCAGGTCACACAAGCGCTCAAGCCGTAATTATCAGCAGGGTAAAACCCGAAACCGCGAGCCACAATAAAACCCCATGCAATAATGTTTTCACGTTCAGGGTCTTCAGAGCTTGATAGCTTAAATTCACCCCCACCAAGAAGAGTGTGAAAACAAAAAGGCGTTTGGCTGCAAAAGCCACCATGTCCCCGACATTTTCAAGCGCAGGTACATAGGTAAAAAACGCCGCCATGCATAAGAACCCGAGAATAAACCATGGTTTTTTGGGCTTTCCCTTCCCTTCGGCCTGCACGGCAAAAAGCTGGTAACGCGCATAAATAAAGCCGATCACCAAGGTCATGGGAATAATCCACAACGCCCGCGCCAGCTTCACCGTTGTGCCTGTATCCAAAGCTTCCGGTCCATAAGCCATAGAGGCCGCGACAACAGAACTGGTGTCATGAATAGCAATCGCCGCCCATAAACCAAATTGATGCTGGTCCAGTCCCAACCAATGACCAAGCGGCGGGAATATCAAAAGCGCCAACGCATTCAGCAGGAAGACCAAGGCCAGTGATAATGTCACATCTTCATCACGGGCATGAATGGTTGCCGATACGGCCGCAATCGCACTGCCCCCGCAGATAGCTGTTCCAGCACTGACCAGCAAGGCGCGGTCACGCCCGATGCCAAACAGCCGCCCTAGCCCCAAGCCCCCTATAAAGGCCGCCGCAATCCCGCATGCGGTATAAAGGAAACCTTGCGAGCCCACAGCCAGAACTTCGTTTATATTCATCGCCGCACCAATACCGATGATGGCAATCGCCATAAAGCGCGGTGTCAGTTTTTTTGTGATGCTGCTAAAAGGATTACCCACGCCCAACGCCACAGTGATGCCGATCAGCAAAGCCATAGCCCCGCTAACAAACGGCAGAAGAATAAGAACGGGCGAAAGCAGAAGAAATATTTTTCCTGCCTTTAAACGCACATCTTGTAGGGCAATATTACTCATAAAAGAACCTCTGGCCTGTTATCATACAGACCAGTATCGATAGTGCCAGAGAAATCAGGATGGTTGATGGCGTGGCTGGGAAGGCGTGACAGGTCTGGAAACCTCACCTGCATATTTTTCCATGATCTTGCGCGCTTCCTGTACCCATAGCGGCAGGATCGTTTCAAGAGCATTGGCATGAGCAACATCATGTACAGTTTGTGTTTCCTTATGCGCAGGGGCCAGTCCGGCAATCTCTTGCAAGACCAATGACAGAGCTGCCTGCAATCCTTCTTTGCGGGATGTTCCCTCACCAAAGGCCTCTTTGGCTTGTAATTTCTCACGAAGAGAATCACGCAAAGGACCAAAACTGTTCATAGCCACGGCATTTACACGCTTGGTCCAGCTGAAATCATGGCCAAGATTACCGGCATAACCGCCTGCTTTACCGAACTGATCGAAGTGAAAATCCTGCAGATCGTCATACAAAACTTTCAAGCCTTCGATAAAACCTTCCCTGAAATCGATGTTATCGTTTGATCTGCCAAGACTCTCATCTCTTGCAACTTCAATCAACTCTGCCAGTTGCTCGTGATTATTGAGCGCCATATTTTCGCGGCTATGCAGGGGTGGCCAGAGCGTCGGCATTTTCGAAGCACGACGGGCAAAACGATCAAGCGGATATTGCTGGTTGAGAACAGCTTGCTTGAAACGCTGCCCCAGAGATTTTGTCCCGATCTGCGCTTCCGTGCCTTCATAGGCAATCAGGCGGGGTTCCGGTGTCTTGCTGGTAATTTGTTCATGTATCCGCATATAAATACTATCAACCAGCAAAGCATGGTTGTAGGAAAACATTTGCGGCATGGCGATTTCATTTTCTTCCGCCAGATCATTGAGAGAATTTTTTGAAGTTACAAACGGCTTGAAAATTTCATCGCCGTTGATTGTCCCGAGCAAGACCGTCATATCGTCAATCGCCGACATGACACCGGCATTATAATCGCCGCCCGTAATCGGTTTATATGTGGGAATACTGTCCGTTCCTGTGATGGCATAGACGGTGGCACCGGACTCAAGATCTTCAATAACAACACGCAAAGCGTTCAGGTTGGCACGTGTTACCCCTTTGGCAATCTGCACAAACGGGTTGAGCGCCTGCTTCTTCACGCCCGGGCCGGTGAAATCACCAACAACCACACGGGCAAAGCGGTCCACATCATCAATCAGAAGCTGACGAGTTTTATGGAGTGTGTTACGCCGTCCTGAGGCGTAATCGTTTTCTGGCTGTTCGGCCATTTATAAAACTGTCCCTGTTTAGTCTTTATTTTTTATTATAGGGGAACAGTAACGCAGCCTGTCTGCCACGTAAACCTTTTTGGCATGAAAGTTAAAACGTTTAATATCAAAGCGTTAAACTTGGCTTTCGCTGAAGAAGCCGCTAGCGCCGCCATAAAATCGTGATAAACAGCGCCTTGGCATAAGGTAAAATCAGCAACGCCAGCCCCAGCGCCAAAGAAGGCCACAGAACCATCGGCATCCACATCGGCCACGTTGAATCACGTTCAAACTCAAGAATAAGCGGCACAATAATATGCCCGACCGCCAGAATAGTGAGCCACGCCGGACCATCATCGGCACGGATATGGCCATATTTTTCACCACAAACCGCACAGGCATCCACCTGCCGCAAATAGGCGCGGAATAATTTACCTTCACCGCATCGGGGGCAGCAGCCACGTAATGCTCTTTTAGCTTGCGGCCAGAAGGGTGGTTTTTCATTTAGCGGTACTTCTGATTCACTCATGCACTGATCTCGATTAATTTTTGGCGGCTGGTGTGTCCTTTTACGATTATTACCCGTGAAGGGGCAACATCAAAATGACGTGCCAATAGCCGTATCAGAGCCTCGTTGGCCTTGTTCTTGTCGGGAGGTGCGGTGACATAAACCTGCAAGATATCTTGTCCTTCAGTATTTTTCCTGATTTCACCGATACGGTCAGCCGCCGCTTTGGGTGTCAGTTTGATCTGAAGCATCAGGGGATATGCCATATTATCGACCATAAAGGTAAACCTCGCGATATGCTGTCATGATGGCTCAAGTCATGTTAATCTTGCCAGCAGCTATTTGACATCCCCCGCAACAGGATATCACGCCATGAAATTTACTAAAATCGGCTCTCCGAAGCAGCCCCCCCAAAAACAGCAGCAGCAACAGCAACAACAGCAGGCTGCGACCAAGACCATCTTCCAGCTCGAGCCCTATATGAAGATACGTTTTAATAATGATGGCTGGGTTGAAGAGCTGGGACGCGGCGGTCCGGAAGATCCGCCGGGAATTATCATGCAGGGCGTATCAGGCAGCAAACTGGATGATATTTTTGCCCGCCGTTTCTATGATCTTTATAGCCGTGTGGTTATATTTGATATCCATCCCCGCCGCCCAACCGATCAAACCTGTGTGTCCGGCGTGATCCCGTTCAAGGATCTGGAGGTTGACTCGCCTTTATACAAGCGCGTGAACAAGATCATCGAGCTGGGCAATCATAATTTTAATATGAACCTCAAGCCTTTGGAGTGATCCCTATTTGAATCAGGCCTCCTTGTCAGGGGGCATGACAGGGGGATAGGACGGAAACGCCGTATCCCCTTTTATCTTGCGCGCCAGATGCACAGCCAGTGCCGTACAAAAAATCACCAGAACGGGCGCCGCCGATAAATAAAGCAAAGACAGAAACAGTCCAAACAATCCCCCGCCCAGCGCCGGCAGTATATAGTCCTTCTGCCAATGACCCATGAAATCCTTGATATAACCGGCAAGGAGAAACAGGCCACCCCGAACAAAACCAAACCCCAATGCCAATCCCCCAAGGCCGGAAAGAATAGCACCAAAAATCATGATGGTCCCGCCAAAAGCCAGCAAAGGCAATCCCACACATAGAAGGCCAATACCGCCCAAAGTCAGCAAAACGCTCTGCTCCAGAGCCCGCGGGCCCGCCCCGCCCCATTTCAAGTCCTGCTTGTCAATTTGATCTGTATCCATGCCGAATTTCCTTCCTCTTTTGTTTTAGCGGAAGGCCGCGCCCTCCCGCAAACAGAGTAGCAGAAATAAATTTTATTGTTATTTAACAATGAATTATAATTTTTATACCAAAGAGTATAAAAAACTGATTGACGGGATAATGAGGGCGTCTTATATTTGTACTATACAGTACATAATTAACTTGGAAAAGGAACACATCATGCTGACATCAACCCCCACACCCGCATTTCAGGATCTTTTTTTCGCCCGCTCTATGCACCAGACTTTCAATCGTGCCGGTGCGCACTTTGAATCTGACGAGGCAGAACCTGCTGTACGCAAATGGCTGAAAGCCAGCGGTCAGCTGAACTAAAGAAAATCATTATCCAAAAAAGGAAAGGATTATAAAAATGCGCTATCTTGATTGGTCTGATGAAGAGATCACCGCCTTCAATACCCATATTGCCGAACAAGACCGGATCATTAAATACTATCGCCGTCTTGCCATGGCCCAGACTGCCTAAATTAAAACCCTCGGGGAATAACATATGTCATCACTGATTTCACTGACTATCCCCGCCAGAGAAGCCGATATAGGCGGCATGCGTGTCAGACGACTATTGCCCTACGCGAAACGCCGGATGATTGGTCCGTTTATCTTTCTCGATCATATGGGACCCGCGCAATATGAATCAGGCGAAGGTCTGGATGTAAGGCCCCATCCCCATATTGGGCTTTCCACGCTGACCTATTTGTTTTCAGGCACAATTACACACCGCGATAGTCTCGGCTCGCATCAGGATATCACACCGGGGGCCGTCAACTGGATGACCGCAGGTCAGGGTATCTCCCATTCCGAGCGCACAGGGCCTGCCGAACGCACCCATCATCATAATATTCACGGATTGCAAAGCTGGATCGCGCTACCGCGTGAATATGAAGAACAGATACCGTCTTTTTCCCATCATGAGGCCTCGCTTCTGCCCAGCGCCACGCTCAATAATGTGCGTCTGAAGGTCATAGCGGGGGCGGCCTATGATATGAAGGCCCCCGTCCCTGTCTTTGGCCCCCTATTTTATGTCGAGGTCTTTATGCCCGCAGGGACAAGATTGCCCGTCACAGATGATTACCCCGAGCGCGGTGCCTATATCATCAGCGGTGATGTCGCTATCAATGATTGGGCGGTCGAGGCGGGCACGCTGCCTGTCTTCCTGCCGGACGGACAGCTCACGATTGAAGCACGTACAGATTCCCATCTGGTGCTTCTGGGTGGGGATGCCCTCCCCGAACAACGCTTTATCTGGTGGAATTTTGTCTCGACATCCAAAGACCGCATCGAGCAAGCCAAGGAAGACTGGCGCCAAGGCCGCTTCGGAACTATCCCCGATGATATGAACGATGCCTTGCCTTTGCCGGAATAATGCATATAAAACAAATATTTATTATCACCAGCTCATATAAACTTTATTTTCCGTAAAAACTATGCTACTTTACCTCGACTGAATACTGCGTACTGGTCGCGCCAGAGGGCGTTACAAACAATTCGCCATATTTGAAACGAAGGAATTTGGAGATGGGCTTTTTCATAGAGAAAACAGACGGTGATGGATACAGAGAATCTAAAGTAAAAGTGAAATGGGGCCGCGTTACAGGCGTATCAATTGCCAGCGTTTTTGCCCTGACAACCGCCTTAAGCTCTTTCTACATCAATGAAGAAAGACAAACTTCACTAGAAGTGCTGTTTGGTCGCGTGACTGATAAAGAAACAACACCGGGATGGAAATGGAAAAATCCATTATCCAGCCGTTACGCTTATTCACTGGCACGTCAGAAGACAGATGTTACAGAGGCCACAAATCTTAGGACCGGTGATGATCTTCGCCTCAGCGGAAAATATCACATTGAATATGAAGTCGACGAAAAAGCCGATGTAAACAAATTGTACTTTGATCTGCAGGATCAAGGTGGCGATCTGGATAATGTCGTTCAAGTTCGCGCGAAAGATGCCGCCGTGAGAGCAATTGAAGCTCTTACGATTGAAAACTTGATGCCCGAAGAAGATGCCACCAAAAATCAAGAGGCTGCAAGCTTTACAGAACAAATTACAGGGGGGATTAACGCCCGTCTGCAAGACCAGCTGACCAAAGAAGGCTGGCCTGTAAAAATTATCGGTGTCTATTCGGACGGCTTCCATTTCTCGCAAGAGTCCGAGACAAGAATCGAAGAGATTGTCAGCATTCGTGCAGAAAAGGTAAAATTAGGTCTTCGTGAAGAAAACGCTACAAAAGCCGAAGAGGTTTTTAGAAAGGAGGCTCAGGCAGATGCCGCCTACCTAGAGAAACTTAGAGCAGCGGGCTTGCCGGAGAAAGATTTGGGAACCGCTCTTTGTCTTAAAATGAATCGTGATGCGGGCCGTGTAAACGAACCGTTTGCCGCTGGTTGTGGTGGTACAAACGATAACAAAACTGGTGTCGTTGTTCCTGCTCCACTAAAGAAAGCAGCCGCAGCCCCCGCTCCCGCTCCGCAATCCTAAGAGCCAGCAGGCAGATAATTGAAACAACAGCGAACGAGGCCCTCGACATTAAGCGAAGGCCTCGTTTTATATTTCAAACATCTACACTGTCATAACCTTAGCAAGGAAGCGCCTTTAACGCATTACGGGCAATGGCTTTCAGATCATCGCAGCATACATCACCTGTGCTTTGTATCGACATGCCTTGCAACACTGTCGTATAAAAGCGCGCGAGTTCACGGGTATTAGTATCGGCGGACAGCTCCTTTTCACGGACGCCCCGCTTGAAACGTTCATCAAGGACATCAACCACCATTTCACGACGACGTAAGGCTTCCTCCTTCACGGCCTGAGCTTCCTCGCTACAGGCCAAAGCCCCCTGAACCGCGAGGCATCCCCGCGGTTTTTCCTGACAGGCATAGGAACCAGCGGAAGCCATCAGGAAATTCTCGACAGACTCCCTCACTGTCGGACGATCGAGAGCCTCGGTAAAAAATGCGACAGCCACTTCCGAATACCGTTCAATCGCCTTGCGGAATAATTCTTCCTTATTACCGAAGGAGGCATAAATACTCGGGCGGTTCATACCCATCGCCTCTGTCAGGTCGGGCATGGATGTGCCCTCATATCCTTTGCGCCAAAAAACATTGATCGCTTGCTCAAGGGCCTGATCGTAATCAAAAGCGCGGGGACGTCCTGCGGGCATGGCACTCTCCTGATAATAAGGGCCTTAATAATAGGGACACACAAATCATATTATGTACCCATTAGTATAATATAAAGGAGACATAGAGCTTTTGTCCATTATTTTATACTGTCTGATAAAAAATTATGATCTTCCACGCTCTAGGCAATGATCAGACCCGCATTTTACCATTTAATTTCAATAAGATAAAATTATTTACCAAAAAGTACAAAAAATGATTGACGATAATCCCGTTCTATCATATTATTTACTTATCGGTACATAATTAGAAATGGAGATTTCAAAATGTCTTCCGCCCAACAATTTTTCTCTGCTGAAATGTGGCTCGCCCATGATGGCTATTCGGTGCAACCAGCCCCCGTCAAAATCCCGGGTAAAACACCCCTCAATCAACAACAAGCCTGAATTCTCAAAAATAATCGCAAGATAAGGAAAAAGATCATGACCAAAACTCTGGAAGGAAAAGTTGCTCTTGTTACCGGCGGTTCACGCGGCATGGGCGCAGACATTGCCAAAAAACTGGCAGCACGCGGCGCTAACGTCGTTCTCACCTACTCTGCCTCTCCCGATCGTGCACACGAAGTCGTGAACGCTATCAAAGCTGTCCAGGGGAATGCTATCGCCATCAAGGCAGACAGCGGCAAGGTAGAAGATGTACAACAGGCAATTCGTCAAACCGTAAGCACCTTTGGCGCGCTTGATATTCTGGTCAATAATGCAGGGATTATGATCAAGGAAGATGTCGCGGCCTACACCATGGACGATTTTGACCGTATGCTTGATGTGAATGTAAAAGCAATCTTTGTTGGCGTACAAGAGGCCCTCAAACATATGAAGGCCGGTGGCCGGATTATCAATATCGGCAGCATCATGAGCGATTATGCGATTTTTCCGACGGCTTCCGTCTACACCATGACCAAAGCTGCTGTAGCCGGTTTGACACGCGGTCTGGCAAGGGATCTGGGTCCACGCGGTATTACCATTAATAACGTGCAGCCCGGTCCGGTTGATACTGATATGAACCCCGCCGATGGTCCCGCCGCTGATATGATGCGCTCAATGATGCCGGTTGGCAGATTTGGCACGGGCGCAGACATCGCCCATGTGGTGGCATTTCTGGCCAGCCCTGATTCATCCTTCATAACCGGTGCTCAAATCCATGTTGATGGCGGCGCAACAGCCTGAATTCTTCAGAAGATAAAGAGAATTCTAGAAACCATTTAAAGTCCCGCATGGTTTTTAATTTTGCAAATTTCCATCGATTATTTGTGAGACTATATCACCCAAAACAATAGAAAAATAATGGTGCCCTCTATAATTCAAGTGACCCTGTCCGAATTGCAATCCGAAACCATGTAGATAATCAAGATTGACATCCTGGGAATCCCTTTGCAGGGCTTGCCGCAGCCTGTCATTCCAGTCAATAAATATTATTCCCTCAGGGGCCATCACGCCCTTAATAGATAAAATGATGCGCTTTCTTCTCTCAACTTCAAGGATGCAAGCATCCGGAGTAATTGGGATATATAATCCAATCACTACCGGTTTACCCAAAGCATATTCATGAACCTCTTTTAGAAATTGGCGAGCAATTTCCCAATCTTCCTTAGGTTGATGCGATAACCAGAAATTTTCTAATGATGAAAGGGTATCAGATTTGCACTGATCTTCAGAAGTTTTACCTTCTATCGCAAGTGGCTTATCCTTAAGAGCCGTCAGAATCTCTTCTATACTCTCATGACGTTTATAATAGATCATTCTGAAAGTCGTAGAGTAACGCACCAAAAATAGAAATACCTCACCAAGTGTTGTCTCTGCATATCTTTGAGAAAACCTGTCACGGAAGCTATACGATCTGACGACATTCCCCTGAACATCAAGCTTGTAACCCGGATTTTGAGAATCATCACGCAACTCACCCGACTGAAAGTCACTTGCTGCCATCAACATGATACTTATATCGGGTGATAGGGATGCAGCCTTCTTCTCCAAGCGTACGAGCTGCCGCAGAGGCCCACTACCCGCCATAGCGAAATTTAAAATTTCCGCATCATATCCTGAGCGAAAAAGTTGCTCTTCCGCGAGGTTATCAAATCGACGCTCCTGTTCTACCTGCATAGCTTCGGCTACAGAATCTCCAGATAAAGCTATCCGGAATTGAGGCGGATTATCATGCCTAATTGGTCTATCAATCAGACCATCCTGATTGATCTCAATAGAAGCCCTATTCTCTCTCGTCCATAAAGCTTTAGCCTCAGGAACAAAAGCATAACCCGTGTCAGAATCAGGCCGTCCTATCTGAGGCTCAACAACTGGTAAAACTTTCCCTAAAGCAGTCTGAGCGACTAGAGCCATTGAAGCTTCAAATATAAGTAAGCTGACGAAACCGCCAAAAATAATTTTCAGTATGATAGAGCCCATATATTTAAAAGATTTCATGGCACTAAAACCTGAAATAAATAAAGGGGTTAGCCAGTTCATTTGGCAGCATCATAAGCAACAAAATCATTGTGCTAATAGCCACGCAATAAACAACACCACCATAATGGCGTAGTAAAGAAAGCATCTTTCTTGAGCTTATTCGTGCCTCTAAAATATGCAGTCCATAAAGCAATCCACACAACATCACCAAGACAGGCAATAGTTCTCTTTCATCCATAAACGACTGTGATGATATTTCTCCATCCGAGAAACCAAACATAACCTTATAATAATCCAAAGCCACGCCCATATCTGGCGCCCGAAATAAAACCCACAAACTAACCGTAACTATAAAATGAAAGATAATTCGGGGTATATAGCCAGCTCCCTTAAAATCCAAGAAGCGGGCTGCCAGAATATAGCATCCCCACAAAGTGCCCCACACAACAAATGTTATATTAGCCCCGTGCCAAAGGCCTGCAATAGCCATGGTTAATACAACTACAACACCTGCACGAAAAGGACCTCCCCTTTTTCCGCCTAACGGAATATAGAGATAGTCCCGAATCCAGTTTGATAGTGTTATATGCCAACGTTGCCAGAACTCCCTAGGTCCAGCACTCAGGTAAGGGGTCCTAAAGTTAACAGGCAATCTAATCCCCAGCAAATAGGCGGATCCTATTGCCATATCTGAATACCCTGAGAAATCACAATATATTTGAAAGGCAAATAAAGTAGCACCCACCCACGCCCAAATTATATTCTCGGGTCCAAAGGCAAAAATTTCATCTACAACAGGGGCAATGCTATCTGCAACCACGACTTTCTTGGCCAGTCCCAGCAGAAAAAGACTCAACCCATAGGAGATCAACCGGAAACGACGAAGCTTCTTTTTCTCAAATATTTTTTCTATCTGTGGCAACAGCTGATGAGAGCGCACAATTGGTCCCGCAACCAGCTGTGGAAAAAACGCAATAAACAAAAGAAAACTTTTGAAAGATGATACTTCTCTACTAATGCCGCGAACGACATCAATATGATAAGCTAGGATCTGAAATGTATAGAAAGATATACCAAGAGGTAATGCTGTGTTTATATAGCCCGTCGATACAGATGCAATCCCTGTAGAAGCCAAAAAGAAATCGGTATATTTAAAGAACCCCAATAAACCTATATTAGATAAAACCGCAGCATATATACGAAAGTGGTTGGCAGGCAAAAATCGGCATAATGCCCAATTAAGGATAACTGACACACTAAAAACAGCCGTATCATACCATCCTGCTATACTGTAAAAAAGCACACTGCCCATCAAAAGAGCATAGCCCGGATAGCAAGACGCATATCCAAACATTCTCATCAGCGCCATTAACAGGAAATATGCTAGCGAATTAAACAGCATCTGCTGATCCGAAACCCGTAAATATTAAAATTCAGCTCCACAATATCTAGTATGGATTTTCGATCTCATAAAGCTCTTCAGGGAACATCTTGTATTCCTTCTTCCCATGAATGACAAACTTACGATCAGGTAGCGGCCTGAACTCAGCATTCTCTAAGCAAGAGAATATAAAAGGAAAATTGTTTACTGGCGACATCGTCGCATATAATCCCTTTTTGCAATTATCAGGAACACGGAAAGAACTGAAGATTGCGTGTGATTTATGCCAGTGCTCCTTACTAACCAACTCATCATCTGTGAACTCTGCCTCAGGCGAATTAACTGAACGACCATGATCGGCTTGCACAATCATGAGGGCTTCTGGGTCGTTTTCTTTGACCCAGTCAACAAAATCCAACACCCTTTGATTGAGACATTTCATATCATTGATATAGTTCTTGTCTGCTTGCGGGTCACTATACTCCAATAACTCCCATTCTGTTCTTTCTCTGTAATTACACTCTGAATCAAATCGTGCCGGAGGATGAGGAGATAGAATATGCATAAAGGCAAAAAATGGCCGTCTCTTTTTTGGATCAATATGGGACTTTATATCTTCAATCGTGGTAAAATCAAATGTGAAGAGATTTGATTTTTTATTTTTCAAAATTCTATAAAAGGGCGTCATCTTCATCATACCAACATGAGCTTCATTTAAAGAAAATGTCCCGCGTTGTGGCCCATGTACACAGAGATCTTCACCGCCACCGCATCGGGTTTTGAGCGTGTTGCCACCGGGCTCAAGATGAATATAGCTATAACCCAGACTGCGGAACTTATCGACAGTACGATTCCCACCCTGTAATTTTGTTTGCCATGAAAGCGGGTTCATTTCCTCCTTTACAGGTAGATAGTAATCCATATTCAAGGTTGTTGATAAGGACAAGCGTGTACTCTGGTAATTTGAATAGCTGTGATCAGAGACATAGAATCCTCGTTCACGCATTGCACTAATAAACGGCATATTATCGTAATCATAATATTCCTTGAGCACATCATGTCGTGAATACATATCAAGAATCAACCAATAGACATTGGGATAATTTCTTTGCGCCGAATTTTCTGATACATCCTTAGATAACATAGAATCGACACTCTGTTTATGAGAGAACTGATTATACAATGACGATGTTGCAGTCATAAAAGGGATAATATTAAGCCCGACTATCATCGCCATAATGATTTTGGCTGCGTTCCCTGATCTACCTAAGACTAAACCACTTAAGAGGGCGAGAAGGACTATAACAGTCCAGATCAGGATTTTTATTGTTCCCAGATATATACCTATATGTGCTGTTGCAAACTCCACATGATGAAAACTGAATGAAGCGATAATCGCAAAAGCCAAACCTACAGCTATGCGCTCGGGTGAAAGTTTTGGTAAACACTTGATTCCTAAAAAATAGACGGCTAACACCAGCGTAAAAATCACCGCCATAACAGAAAAGATAGAAGCAAAGTAATAACTCTCAGTAACGTTATGTGCATAAAAAGCCAGGAACGGATATAAACTTGCCCAAAAAATGATACCAATCCCGCGCTGCATACTCTTCCCTGCATTCATCGTTTTATACCTAATTAAAATTCCGTCTTTATTAAGGAAGGCTATTCCTAGCGGATTGTACAACTGGGGTAAACTACCCCAGCGAAAAAGAAAGAATATATGAGATATCAGAAAGTTAACGACACAACAATTTTAATTATGGCAATAAATCATGTGACCACCTCTTGTTTGACCGCACGTAGACCTTTTGCAATCAAGACAATCCAGCCGAGCATTATAACCATTCCTCCGACAGGGGTCAGATAAACAAAGACGCCGATACTACTGAAGAGAGAGGCGTAAATGCCAAAAGAGAACAGACTGACGCCAATTGCAAAAATCCAGCCCGCCTGTTTCAGCTTCATACCATTATTGATCAACGATAAAAGCACAATCAAAACGGCATAGAGCATATTATAACGGATAGCTGTCTCAAGGCTCTCGCTTTTGTCAGGGGTCAGCGAAATCATATGATCAGCAGCAGCACCCATAATGACAGAACATAATCCCAGAACAGCACCATAGATGAAAAGCTTGTTCATCAAACAATTTCCCATTGAATTGAGAGTTTTAAACCCTGCGGCAAATTATCAGAAAGTATAATCTTTACTTTATGAGCGTCAGCAATCCACTGCGCAATCGAAAGGCCCAAGCCGCTACCGCTTTGTCCGGTTTTATCAACCCGCACGAATCTATTGAAAACACGTTTTTTGTCTTCATCATTCAAGCCCGGCCCGCTATCAGAAATCTCAAGCAAACCATTTTTGGTCAAACTTACGAATACCTGTCCTCTCTCGGGCGTGTACTTAAGGGCGTTATCAACAAAATTACCAAGCATAATCATTAAAGAATCAGCATGAGCCAGAACAAAGATTTCTTCGGCTATATCAATAGTCAGACTAATCTGTTTTTCACGTGCTTTACCCTGATATTCTGCCACTATATCCTGAAGGCATTCGGACAGATCTGTTCTGGCAAGGGGCATATCATCATTCTGAATCCGCGCCAGCGCCAAAAGCTGATCGACTAAATGAGTTGCTCTATCGATTGAAGACTGCAAATTCTCAAGACCATCAGAACATTCCGGCATAACGGACGTCTTTTTAATCAAAACCTGAGTCTGCGTTTTCATGGCCGCCAGCGGTGTACGCAATTCATGAGCTGCATGATCGGTGAATTCGCGCTCACGCCTGAAGCTTTCAGAAATTCTGATAAAGAGATTATTCAAAGCCAATACCAATGGTGCTATTTCCTCTGGCATTTGTGCTGAGCGAATAGGTGACAAATCATCACTGCTGCGTCTATTAACATCGTCCGAAATATCAACTAAAGGCCTTGTAGCCTTGCGTGTTCCAACCCATATAATCAGGAGAATAAGCGGCACAAAAATCAAAGCCGGTGCAATCAAAGAAGACATTAACTGGCCAATCAATTCATAACGAATGGCATAGCGTTGGGCTACCTCAATCTTGATTCCTTCGGTTTGCTCGATGAAAACAAAAATGCGCCACGGCTTACCATTAATATCTATATCGGAAAACCCGGGTGGTGCCTCAATATCAGCAAAGTTATCGGTATTCCATGAACGGGTCAGCAAACGATCATGACGCCATATCCTGAACGCCATTTTATTTTCGTATTTATGGCGCAGAAGATCGCTTTCTTCGCCAAGATTAATTCTCTCATTCTTCTGTTCAACAATCTCATATTCAGCAATTTGCAGAAGCAACTTGGCTGTATGCGCCATTTGTGCATCATAAACTTCTTCAATCTCATGCCATGAAAAAAGAAACCCCAATAAAAATGATAATGTTGTCGCCAGCATAATGGGCAGACTGATCCAGAGCAAAAGACGATGCCGCAAGGAATAGCGTTTCATTTTTCGATTATATACCCGACACCACGAATAGTTTTGATCAGATCGCGTCCCAATTTCCGGCGCAAACCTGCAATATGAACCTCAATTGTATTGCTTTCTACATCCTCGGAAGACCAGTCATAAACATTTTCCATGATTTTTTCTTTTGAAACTGTACGCCCCACATTACGGATCAAGCAATCGAATATAGCTCTCTCACGTCCTGACATAACAATCGACTGGCCTGCCTGTTCGAGATAGCCGCTTCCCGGCTCGTAAACCAGATCACCATGGGTAATCACAGGATTTGCCTGTCCCCCACTGCGTCGTATCAGAGCGGCGCAACGCGCCAGCAACTCATCAAGATCAAAGGGTTTTACCAGATAATCATCGGCACCGGCGTTTAGACCCTCCACCTTATGCCTTACAGCATCGCGCGCCGTGAGCAGAAGGACAGGTATTATTCCCCCTTCTTGCCTTACGCCTTTCAAAAGATCCAGACCAGAAGCCCCTGGTAAGTTAACATCCAGAACAACCAGTGCGTAATCCGTTGTTGATAATGCATCTTCGGCCTCTTCTGCACTCATAACCCAGTCAACAGCATAGGATTCCTTTAGACCCTCGGCTGTTGCTTTTCCTAAATTACGATCATCTTCGACAAGTAAAAGGCGCATGACTTTTTTTATCACTTCTTGGTGAAAACACCAAGCTGCTTACCTTTATAAGGTCTGGTATAAACAAGATTATAATCAGAAATATTGTCGCGGTCGCTATAACGGACCAGAGCATAACCTTGAGGATGATTTACAAGCCAGTCTGATAGTTCCGTAAATTCAAGGTCGTCAATTTTCTTCTCTACCCTCGCGAGATAACCGATTTCTCCCTGATAATTCCTGACAAAGGCCCAATCAACATCTGCATGCTCTTTATAGAAAGCGGCAAAGGGTTTCAAATCATATTTAACAAATGATGTCTGTGCCGCCACGGCTTGCCCTATGATGGTCGAGGCGACCAAAATAACGGCCACCCCTCTTGCAACGGAGGGGCGCACATCCTTTGTCCAAGCCCCTAGCGCTATAATGATATAGGGAAAAAGCGGCATGAGATAATGCGGCTGCTTTCCAGCAATAAGGCAAAAACTGAGAAAAACCGGCAGCGTGGCTGCGGCCAGAAAGCGATAATCCTGCCTTTGTCCGTTCACCGTTTTCAGGTTCTTCCATACCGATGGAAAAAAGATCCACGGCATAAACAAAACAGGCAGAACCATGAAATAGAAATAGAAGGGCCGGGAGTGGGCTGCCCCCATATTGCCGGAAATACGGCCTGCGGTCTGTTCCCAGAGCAGCCAGAAGGCAAAGTCACCTGTCGTTTGCTTAAGTGCCGGATATAACCACAACGCCACAGGCAATAATGATATAACGGCAGCCACCCCCAAGGATCTGTAGTAGGACGCGATAGAGATATCATTGGCCTTCCGCCAGAAGGGATAAAGCAGCAAAGGCCATAAGACATAGAGATACATGACCGGCCCCTTGGTCAGGATTCCGCATCCTACCATCAAGCCCGCCAATACAGGGCGCCACCACCGTGGATTACGCACATGATCGAGGAAAAGGATCATGCATAGCAAGAGCCAGACAGACACCAGAATGTCGAACATCAAAAGCGTACTATAGAGTAAGAACGGTACAGCCCCGATCACAAGCCAAGGGAGAAACTTTGAATTATTGTCCCGTACTTTATTTTCCCAAACACGATGAGCCAGTTTCCGGATTAGTACCATCAGGCAAAGGGATGCCAGAAAGACCGGAATAAGAGCCGCCCAGCGTGAAACACCCAAGGCCTGCCATGCTGCGTTAATCAACCAAAAAAGCATAGGTGGCTTGTGATGATAAGGCGCAAAATTAAGCGACATCACAGCATATCTCTTTTGGAGAAACATCTCCCAAGCCACGGTCATATAGCGTGTTTCATCAATCGGCAGCAAAGGCCGCCAGATAAGGGCAACACAAAAAAGGACCGCCAATAAAAGGTAAGGACCATAACGGTCAAGTGCGCGCATCGCCCTTGGCCTTTACAACAAAATATATATTCCGCAAATAAATGAAGAGCCCCAGACCTTGCCCCATCATAAAAACAGGATCCTGTCTGTAGACAGCATAGGAGAACAATACCGCCCCGCCACCGAGACTGAAATACCAAAAAAGATCCGGTATCACACTCTTCTTGGCTTTTTCGGATGCCAGCCATTGCACAAAAAAGCGCATAAAGAAAAGCGCCTGACCCAAGAAACCAATGACAAGCCAGCATGTCTTGGTATCCCAGGAAAATGATATCAATTGATGCATCATGCTATAATATTTCCTGTGATTTAAATTGTGACGGCAATCCACGGGATAGAAGCCAACGTACACCGGCCAGATCAACAATACCGACCCAAAGTCGATCCCAGAAGCCGTACTTGGATACGCCACGTTCACGTGGACGGTGTGAAACATCTACTGTCAGAATATTGACACCATCACGCATCAGCAATGCGGGCAGGAAGCGATGCATGTGATCAAAGTAAGGAAGACGCAAATAGTCTTCTCTGCGGATTAATTTCAGGGAGCATCCGGTATCGCGGATATGATCATGCAATATCCCTGAGCGAATGCGATTGGCCAAACGCGAGGAAATTCGCCTTACTAAATTATCATGACGCTTTTTCCGCTGCCCCGCCACCATCGCCTTTTTGGCAGGTGCGGTTTCGTACATACTGACCAATTTGGGAATGTCCTCAGGGTTATTTTGCCCATCGCCATCCATCAGGACAATCAATCCATTTTCAGCAGCCCTGACGCCGCTCATAAAGGCCGCAGATTGTCCGGATTTCTTTGCATGGCGAATTACACGTAAAGAAGGAATATCATTGCGCAATTGATCCAGAATCACAGGCGTTTCATCAGTACTGCCATCATCGACGTAGATTATCTCGCTGATAGCGGCTTCATTTGAAGCACTCAGAATTTCATGCACAAGTGTGCTGATATTCTCTTGTTCATTATGAACAGGAACAATAACCGAAATCATAATTATGGATGCCCCTTACTTAATTCAAATGGCCTTGCGTGCGGCGTGCCGGCGCTGTCATAATTTTTGCCAAAGCGGCTTTTACTTCCTGCCTGCGGCCCGCATCAGCCAGCTCACGCCCCGGACGCTCGGGTGATTGCAACGCTTTTTCAAGGTAAGGTATGGCTTCTTGACCGCGATCATCTTGAATCAGAAAATCGGCATAAAAGAAATTGGGGTCAATTCCTTCCGGATTAATTTGCAGCGCCCGCTTCAAATGCCTTTCAGCTTCATCATCATCACCAAAACCTATCGGCCACCCCGGAACCTGATAATATAAAGATCCCAAAGATGTATGAGCAGAACCATCAAGAGCTTTTTCATCAATATTTTCAGCAGATTCAAGCAACTCTTTTGCCTTGTTCACTTTCGGCAAGGCTGACATACCCTTCACAATACCCGCTTCTGTTGACAGGATAATCGCTTCCCATATCTTGGGTTCCGGACGATCTGGATAAGCAGCAGTAACCTTGGCGGCGTGATCTTCCAGAATATGGATGCGATCAAGCTGCATATCTTCGTCCGCAATTTGGTATTTTATTTTTGCCCACTCAGTTTGCAGATAGGCAACCTGCTCCATAACAGGATCTTCGGCATATGACACCGATGGCACCAAAAACGCAGCCATGGTTACGGCCCCCAAAGCATATATAAAAGTCTTTTTCATTTTCTATTGTCTCCTATTTTCAATGTCCTAATTTTTGATTTTTTGTTTCAGTCTTTACGCTATAGAGGGAAACGGGCTGTGCCCTTGGCTTCCCCAGAATTTCTTCACCAACAATTCTGTTTCTTTGCAAGCCCCGATCTATGACCCTTGGGAAATTGGCATGAATGAAAGCAAAAAATCTTTCCGGCCAGCCTATGCGAACTTCACGGCTATTATTCAGGATGGCTTCAAATATATGATGCGCCACAGCTTCCGGAGAATCATGATGAACGCCAGTACGTTCGTTAATTTCAGCTCTCTTGCCCGTATTCATACTGGTGCGTACAGCCCGTGGCACCACATGCAGGACATTAATATTTGTACCGCCAAGTTCCCGACGCAAAGAGTCCGTAAAGCCTTTTAGACCTGCTTTGGCGGCAACGTAACCTGTCAGATGCGGCAAAGGTATCAACGCTGTCATAGAACCTATATTGACAATCTGTCCATGACCGCGCCGCCGCATATCAGGCAGGACAGCCTGACAAAGCCGCATCGGCACCAACATATTTAACGTCACAATCGATTGATAATCCTGATCTTCGGCGTAATTAAAATCGTTAAATCCCGCCATATTAATGAGGATGTCAGGCGTTTGCAGGGAAAGTTTGGTGGCAACTTTTTCAAGATTATTCACCAAATCACCATCGGTTCCTCGATCATAAACTGTGACGTTGGCACCAACCTCACGGAGCATCTGAACGAGCGGAATACCAATGCCGCCCGTGCCACCCGTGATAAATATCTGCTTACCCTCAAGCTGCATTTTTTTGCTCTTGATCGTGAGGAATTGCGCTGAGTAATTTGGCAAAAAGCCTGAACGTATTCTGGGCTACTTCAATAATCGCTGCCTGATCGTCCGGATCGGTGATCTTATTCACTGTCTCCTCGAAGAATTTCATATGACTGATATCCAGTTCCCCATGAGAATAAAGATAAGAAAATGCCTTCTGTGACAGGTTAAGATTGCTTTTCACGGCGTCAGCGCCCTTGTTGGCAATCTGGGTTGATGTACTTTCCAACATAAAAACCATACCAAAGAAACCCACCGGATTTTTGCGATTGATATAGTCGTAGTTATACGAAATCAGAGTTTGAGTCTCCAGATTGGGCGTGCTGTTGCGGGCAGCCTCTTTGTTACCGCCAGCCCCCTCAATATCATTGAGAATCCATTCTTCATGGCCGACCTCCTCTTCCAGATATTCAATGATGGCTTTATGCATCCATTTCTTGGATTGGGGCAATCTGGCCCCCATATTCATCAAAAACGGAACGGTATGGGAAACATGATGATAAGCTTCTGTCAGGTAAGCCACGTAAGTTTCACGGCTGATACTGCCCTTCATGCCATCAACAAGCTGGGGTACAGAATAAAGCGTAGCACGTGCAGCCTCTGTTTCTTTAACCAATTGATCGTAGAAATTCATTATCTTTCTCCTGAGTATATAGGTTGAGAATTTTTTCACGGCGCGGACGGCCTGTTCCCGTCAAGGTTTCTTCTGCCGTCGTGAAGGGGGGTACAATCCGGAACTCCTTGATCTGGGCATAGTCCGGCAAGCGTTGATTGGCGCGCACCAAGGCAGATTCAATATCGGCCTGCGGTGATGACGGAACAATCAACGCGCTTAAGTGAGGGGCATCATCGCCATAGACAATTACTTGTGCAATCGCAGGAATTGTAAGCAGTGTGCTTTCCACCCACTCTGGTGAAATGTTTCTGCCATAAGAAGTAATCAGGACATTTTTCTTCCGTCCTGTGACATGCAAATATCCATTTTCATCTATAGCCCCCAAATCGCCGGTCGCAAAAGAGTTTGGTGCGGCTTCACCGATATAACCAAGAAACCCGGGGCCATGGATGACAATCTCTCCGTCTTTGATATCCGCCTTTATATGAGGCAGTATCTTGCCAACACTCCCCAGGTTGTCATCAGTAGGAGTATTAAGAGAAACCACCGATGAACATTCAGATAATCCGTATCCTTCATAAACAGGAAGACCCATCTGACGGGCAGCCTCAATCAGGGCCGGATCAACACGCGAGCCACCCACCGCAAGAAAGTGTAATTTTGGTAACGGCCCATTAACCGCTACCTGTGCCATCAGAATGCGTAGAATTTCCGGTACCAGAATGGCCGATGTTGCCTCGACACCTTTAAGCACACTGTGAATATTTTCGTATTGCTGACCAAATGACCGCAGAGGTGTCAATTGAATGGTACAGCCCGCCATCAACCCTGCGTAAACTCCGGCAACATTCTCGAGTAACACAGCCAAAGGCAGCACACTGGCATGATTCCCGACAAATTTATCACCCAATACAGCTACAATACTTCCTGCTACATTTTCCATCGCCCCCTGTGAAAGGCAAACCCCCTTAGGTGTGCCTGTCGTGCCGGAAGTAAAAGTGATCTTGGCTGTTCCTTGTGGTAAGGCCGCTGTTCCTTCCAAACCGGTATCACGCAATCCTTCTGGGGAAATGATATGCGTGACACCGGCAGACTGGAGGACATGAAAAATCTGGTCTTGGGTAAAAAACAGAGGTAGCGGCACACAAGGCACACCGGCATAAAGCGCCGCTAGATCCCACAATATCCATTCGATACTATTATCTAATGAGAGCGCCAAAACGCGAACATTTTGTAATGAATGTGCCCTATTTGTGATCTCGTTCACCAGTCTGCCATAACTAAGCGCACTGGCAGCATCACGAATGGCTATCGTGGTAGAATTCTGTGATTTAATTTTTTCAAATATCATCGCCAAATTCCTGTTTGTAATGCAGGCGTGGCAGCAAACGTGGACGATAATCCTGATATTCGGCACCTAGCTGACGTTGCAGACGCTTGTAGCCATCGACAACAGAGCCGGAAATTACATGGGGTTGTGTATCGTAATAGCTGCCCCAATACTCTCCATCGCTTAACAACAGAGACGGATCAGCTTTCGCATGTCTGCGGGGCTGCAGGCCCATCTGGCGGAATCGCCGCTCGAGGAAATCGGTACTTGTGACAACGGCTTGGGTAAAGCCTTTATGATGAAGATAGGCGGCTAAAGCAGCGAACAGGAACAAGGAAGCCCCGCCACCATCAGAGGCCAGATTGCCGATTTCGACAATTTTTTGTCTGGGCGTTATGAGTATCTGCTCTGCCGGTGCCGGTAAATATTGTTCAAGAAAAAGTTTTTCACTGGTTGCCGGACGGAAACCCGTGGCGGCGAGTAATTTGCCCTGCTCGTCACGGACGCTCATCAAGATGGGATAATGCACTTCGATTCGGGCGCCATAGGCGCGGGCATATATATCCTTGATGAATTCCTCTACGGCCAGTCGATCTTTTGCGGAAGCGGGCAAGATCGAGATAACCGAAGGACGCGCTTTCAATTGCCCTAGCAAAGCATCTTTGCGCAAGGACAATGTCCCTGTTTGCAAACCATCTTCGTTGTAGAGCAAGTTCAGCATCAATACAGGCCCTCACAAGTTTCCTTGCCTGTATTGCTATTCTGCAAGGCGAAGCTGAAGCGAGACTGAAGGCTCCCATGAATTGATAGCCAGAATAATTATTCGAGTAAATTCATGAACTTATCCTCCGGATACCCCGCCCAAAACAGTTATTGTGCGACGAAAAAATTGTGCAGCGCACATATAATCATGGAGGAAATTGCAATCCCGAGACCTACAAATCCATAGGAATCATCCCCTGGAAACGCTAGGATCCTTCGAAATAATACATAATCATGACTTGATTCAAATACAGGGAGGAATCATGACAGGGATCGTGATAAGCGGTACAGGGCTATTTACCCCGCCGCACTCAATCACCAATGCGGAACTGGTAACATCATTCAATAATTATGTTGAACGCTATAACGCCGAGCAAGCTGTCGCTATTGCCAACGGTGAGGTTGAGGCTTTGCAACCTTCCAGCGTCGAATTCATTGTCAAGGCATCAGGCATTCAGGCGCGCTACGTCATGGAAAAGGATGGCATTCTTGATCCCGAAATCATGGCGCCGCGCATTCCCGAGCGTGCGAATGATGACATTTCCATTCTGGCTGAGATGTCAATTGCCGCCGCCAAAGAAGCCCTGAAAAATGCCAACAAGACCGCCGCAGATATTGATGCCGTCATTGTAGCCTGTTCGAATACCCAGCGCCCCTACCCCGCTATTTCTATCGAAGTCCAGAATGCCCTTGACATTCAAGGCTTCGGCTTTGATATGAACGTCGCCTGTTCATCCGCGACATTTGGTATTCAGGCCGCTGCCGACATGATCAATGCAGGCCATGCGCGCGCCATACTGATTGTCAATCCGGAGATTTGTTCAGGCCATCTGAACTTCCGCAATCGTAATTCCCATTTCATTTTTGGTGATGTAGCCACAGCCATAATCCTGGAAAAGAAAGAAACCGCGACAGCAAAGCATGTTTTCGAGATTATCGGTACAAAGCTGCAGACCCGTTATTCGAACAATATCCGTAATAATTTTGGCTTCCTGAATAATGCTGCTCCCGAAGGCATTGGCAAATCAGACAAATTGTTCATGCAAGAAGGCCTTAAAGTCTTCAAGGAAGTCGTGCCCATGGTTTCGGATATGATCGTAAACCATTTAGAATCACTGAATATCCCCGGGGAGAACCTCAAGCGTATGTGGCTGCACCAGGCCAACATCCATATGAACGATCTGATTGCCAAGAAAGTTTTGGGCCGTGATCCCGTAGAAGGCGAAGCCCCTGTCATCCTTGATGAATACGCCAACACCAGTTCTGCAGGATCGGTGATTGCCTTCCATAAGTATCATGATGACATGAAAGCCGGGGATTTGGGCATTCTGTGTTCCTTTGGTGCCGGTTATTCGGCAGGATCTGTGATTCTGAGAAAAATCTGATGGGACGCCTCCGTTTTGAGTGGCTAAATGCCTTTACCAAAAGAGGTATGGATGTGCAGGGGAACCCTGCCACCATCGC
Organism: Micavibrio sp.; assembly: GCA_046294845.1. Lineage (GTDB taxonomy): Bacteria > Pseudomonadota > Alphaproteobacteria > Micavibrionales > Micavibrionaceae > Micavibrio_C. Next base: position 93,904 of record JBKBNU010000002.1, read on the forward strand.
CATAGTCTCGCGCTTTCCACCAGAAAAAGAGATGAAGCGGGCAGCCTCTTTGATCGGCACAAACATGACATCATTCGTCATGCCCGCCAAGCAGCCGGACACCTATTATATTCGCCACTTTTCACCCGACGGCAAAGAAAATCATGTTTGCGGCCACGCTACTGTGGCTGCCGCCGAAAGTCTGGCACGAAAATTCCCTAGATATCGGGATGGTGTTCATCTTACATTCCTGCTCAACAAGAAATATACCATAAATGATGACAACGCCTTTCCTGCTTATATAAAAGGGGATGAAATTACACTGACCATGCCCGCTATCATGGGGTTAAAAGAAGCCGATGAAAACTTCCATAAGAGGCTTGTCAGGGCATTGGGAATTGATCGATCAGATATTCAAGGCACGGCCCGTTACGCCCCGAATATCGATAATTATATTCTCGAAATCAAAGATCCCGAACGGCTGCAATCACTGACACCTGATTTCAACAAGCTCTCCAAGCTCGCAAAATCCCGTGATTATCCGCACGAGGGAATTATGCTGACATCGAAAGCCTGTGGCGGCCATATGGATGTGCTTACAAGGGTTTTCTTACCTGTTATCGGCGTTGATGAAGATGTCGCCTGTGGATCGTCAATGTGTTCCGTAATCCCCTATTGGTCGGCTTTTAGCGGGCAAGCCTTTCCGCCTGAAAAGACAGATTTCGTGAATGTATTTCCTTACCCGCCCGGTGGTGGTGAAGGCCGACTTGGCGGTATCCAGAAAGTTTTGATTGATCACGAAAAAGCAGAAATTAAGCTCACCGGTCAGGCCACTTTCCATGGCACCGTCCAAATCCCCCTAGCCGAAAAAAAGATCCCCAAAGGTCCTTAACTTAAGGCTCTTAAATATCTATGGGACCGAAGAAAGCTTCGCTGACACCTTTCAGATAGGCCCATTGGTGATCGCCATAACTGAAATGCCACCATTCGGATGAATAATTGACAAAGCCCTCAGCTTCCATCGCCTCGACCAGTATCTTACGATTTTTAACTGCCTCGGCCCCCAGCCCCTCGGCATAGGTGTTTGAAAGCGGACTGATTTCCTGACAGGCTGTGCCCATGTCATATTCCTTACCCGTTTTATCGCACAAGGAAATATCAATCGCACAGCATGCCTGATGGCCACTGCCAATTCCGTTATAGGGATCAGCCACAAAAGTTTCGGTCATATCCCGCTTTTCCTGTGGCGAGGCGTGAGGGTATTCTTTTTCAATGTAATCAGTCGCCATATTCCACAAAGCCACCTGACGGGCCAACGGACGGTAAGCTTCATAGATCATAAAATGATACCCGTCCGGCAGATGGTTCTGGGCAGCCCTCATCATATTATAAATCGATTTGCGAATACGAAAATCGGATGTGAATTTCCGGTTCAGAAAAAATCCATCTTGTTCGGATATCTCGACAACCTCGGGCGGCGTTTGATCCTCGATCAGTTTGACACTGTCAAAATCGATTAGTTCAACACGCAAAGAAGAATTCTGGCTCATGGCTGGTTCGCCGGTGCTGGAATTTTACCCACTTGCGACATCAGGATGGGGCGTTTATCAAGCTGACGCATCGCATAAAACTGCTGCTGCTGAAGAACAAACAACTCACGTGGCTCTGGTCCGTTGACTGTATTCATCGTGATATCCGCAACTTTTTGATAGCCTTCCTTCACGATCAGGTGACGGGAAGGACCATTATTCGGGTGAACCGTGACAGAAATCATCGGCAGGTTGAATTTCTGGAAGCCATAATCTGTCAAATTCAGGATGGCTTCAAGACCGTAGCCCTTATTCTGATATCTTTGATCGACAAAGAAATTCACCTCGTAATCCGCACCATTGATATAATGAACGCGCTCCATGCAGGTATGACCAATCAGTTCACCTGTATCCTTGAGAAGGATGGCCAGCATGTGGTTCTCACGCATGCCTGTTTTCGGATCGGGTGTTTGCGTGCGGACAGCTTCCTTGATGAAATCCTCTGCCTTTTGACGGCTTCCATCAAAACAGAAATAAACAAAACCGGGGGCTCTGGTGATTTCATGAATCCGGTCAACATCAGATGGCTGATGCTCTCTTAACATCAGGCGTGGTGTTTCCAGTGTAATCAGATGGCTTTGGCCACCGTTATTAAATTGGGTACTGACTGTCATTTTTTTCCCTGTGTATTCTGAATTTTAGGATGATTTTTTGATGCCTTCTTCTTCCAGCAATAATTTGCGGGAAAGCTTACCGACAGCTGTTTTGGGTAGTGGCGTATCACGAATGATAATCTTACGCGGAATCTCTATGGGTGAGATTTTATCTTGCAGGAATGCTTGCATATCCTTTTCAGTTAGACTTTGCCCATCCCGTGGCTTGATCCATGCCCAGACTGTCTCACCCCGCTCTTCATCGGGGACGCCCGCCACAATACATTCCTGAACTGCCGGGTGTTGAGAAACAGCTTCCTCAACTTGAGTCGGGTAAACATTATATCCGCGCACGATAATCAGATCTTTCAGGCGATCCACCAGATGAACATAACCTTCCGAGTCAATATAGCCCACGTCGCCCGTATGCAGCCGCCCCTCGCGGATCGTGGCGGCTGTGTCCTCGGGCTTTTTGTAATACCCTTTCATGACCTGCTGCCCGCGGACGCAGACCTCGCCGTGTTCGCCCGTAGGCAAGATTGTTTTACCATCTTCAATACTCAGGATTTCAACAATCGTTCCGGGGATAGGCATACCAATAGAGCCGACCTTCACTTTTCCAACCAAAGGATTGCAGGTCACAACCGGTGAAGCTTCCGTCAGGCCATAGCCTTCACCAACAATTGCCCCTGTGCGTTCCTCAAAAGCACGCTTAATACCGCCAGGAAGCGGTGCGCCGCCCGAAAGACAGAATTTAACATGGGAAAGATCAAGGTCGTGTGAAGCCGGATGTGCAGCTATCGCATTATAGATGGCAGGAACTGCCGGAAATAATGTGGGCTTCTTTTCCTTCAACAAACCAATCATCGTATCCGGTGCAAATTTGGGCACAATGATGATTTCCATACCCAGATGAACAGACATATTCATGATGACTGTCATGGCAAAAACATGGAAGAGCGGCAGGGCACAGACTATTCTTTCCTGCCCCTCAACCACTAGCGGTTTATGCCAGAGCATAATCTGCCACATATTCGCATAAAGATTGGCGTGGGTCAGCATAGCCCCCTTGGGAGAACCTGTAGTGCCCCCTGTATATTGCAAAACGGCAATATCCTCTTGGGGGTCAATAACCACATTCTTTACAACACCATCATTATCAATCAGATCTCGATAATGGATATAGGACTGATGGGCGGGTATGGATACCTTTCCCTCCGGAACCGGACAGATGATCAGGGCTTTTAGCCGGGAGTTCTCAAGAACATGATCAGCCTTATCAAATAAGGCCTGATTATCAATCGTCACCAGAAAATCGGTTTCGCTATCTTCCACCTGATGAATAAGTTCGCGCTCAACATAAAGCGGATTATAATTAACAACGCTTCCCCCCGCCTTCAGGATCGCAAAATAAAATGCAATGGTGTAGGGCGTATTAGGCAGGAACAATCCCACCTTGGTCCCTTTGACAATTCCTAAACCCTGTAGGCCACAGGCCACACGATTAACCAGAGCGCCCAGTTCAGCATAACTCAGACGTGTACCCTCACAATCGATTGCAGGACGATCCGCATACGCAGCAACAGCCTCATCAAGAATTTTGAAAACAGGCTTTGAGGGAATGACAGCACCCCATGACAGGCCTTCGGGATAATGGGATGTCCAGTTGTAGGATGAGGATGAAACCGAAGACGAATACGGATCCACAGACGCCAATGAATTGTGCTGCATTGCAATATAAACCCTGTTTAAATAAATTATTATAAGTGTTGGAATAGCACTCCTCCGCCCCCTCGCCAAGAGGCATTAGTGCGACCTAGCAGCAAATTACGCGTGTCGCTGGATATGCCGTAATTGTTTATCTCGAATATCATACGGTTCGCGCTCTCCATCTAAACTCGTTAAAAAGTCATGTAGCTAAGCCATTGAAATAAAATACTAGAAACCTGAAGGGCGTTTTTGTATTCGCCTCTACAGCTTCAGAGAAAAATCGGTATTTAGAGAGAAAATGGGGGTATAAATGGCTTTTTGAGGGGGAGCGCACCCTTTAGCTTTGGGCGAAAAAGCCCAAAAACTCTGCCCTTTTGCAAGGGATTATAAGGCTTAGAGAGAGTTTGGATTTAGAAGATTGGTTGCGGGAGTAGGATTTGAACCTACGACCTTCAGGTTATGAGCTTTACGGGCTATTATTTAAGTAACTGAAAATAAATGATAAAATAGTGATTGCCATAATATTGTACGAGTATTTGTACGACTGATTCGCACTGTTTTTAGCAATCAGGGCAAAGACTTACGCAAGAATGACACGGTATTAACAAAAGGGCCATGCTCTTTAGATATAAAGTTGCACACCTGCCTCCCCGAAAATTAAGCCATTCTGCATGAGAGAGCGCCTCTAATGAATGTACTCATTATTTCCAAATAGAAACATCTGATCTTCAAAAATTTGGGCGGTTCATAAAATTTACCACCTAGAAATGATCTTTCCAAATCCTATCCCTCATATGCTGTCTTTATGTTCTTGAGACATTCTGAGGCACATCCACCAAGGAATACACTATCGCGTACAGACAGCGTATGGAGAGGCTTACAGCTTAACCATTTTTAGCCTGAGAGCATTTCCTATTACGCTGACGGAACTAAGCGCCATAGCTGCTGCTGCCATGATAGGACTGAGAAGGATTCCGAAGAACGGGAACAAAATTCCTGCGGCAATAGGTACTCCAGCAGCATTATAGGCAAAAGCAAAGAACAAGTTCTGGCGAATGTTCTTCATTGTGGCTTGTGAAAGGTGATGGGCACGGACTATTCCTATCAGATCACCTTTAAGCAATGTTACGCCCGCGCTTTCCATCGCTACGTCTGTTCCTGTTCCCATGGCAATACCGACATCTGCCGCTGCCAAAGCGGGAGCATCATTTGTGCCATCTCCAGCCATGGCAACGATACGGCCTTTATCGCGCAGAGTTTTAACAATACGCGCTTTGTCTTCAGGCAGGACTTCAGCTTCCACGTCCGTAATCCCTAAGTTTTTTGCCACGGCTTCGGCTGTTTTGCGGTTATCACCAGTCAGCATGACTACCTGAATGCCCAAATTCTGTAGCTGTCTGATGGCATCAGGTGTTGTAACTTTGATAGGATCAGAAATGGCCAGCAATCCGGAGGCTTTTCCATCAATAGCGACAAAAATCACCGTAGCACCGTTTGCCCGCAGTTCATCAGCCTGTGCAGCGAAGGCAGATACATCCGCACCTACCTCCTGCATCAACAAGGAATTTCCGAGGGCAATAGATTTTCCACGAATAAATCCCGTAACCCCTTTTCCTGTAGGGGAGTCAAAGTTTTCAATCGTGTCAAGTGTCATGGATTTTTCCTGTGCTGCACCCAGAATTGCCTGAGCCAGAGGGTGTTCGCTGCCTCTTTCGAGAGAAGCTGCAACATGCAGGATATCATCCAGCGAGTAACCATCTGCTGAAATTATGGCAGTCAGCTTGGGCTTTCCTTCCGTTAACGTGCCTGTTTTATCGACAACAAGCGTATTGATCTTTTCCATGCGTTCCAAAGCTTCGGCATTGCGGATCAGGACACCTGCTTGTGCGCCGCGTCCAACACCCACCATAATTGACATCGGGGTAGCGAGACCCAGCGCACAGGGGCACGCTATAATCAGAACACTGACCGCAGCAATCAGGGCATAGGTAAAGGCTGGATCGGGACCATAGATAAACCATACAACAAATGCTGATAGTGCTGTCAGGACTACGGCAGGAACAAACATACCGGAAACTATATCCGCCAATCTTTGGATAGGGGCACGACTGCGCTGGGCGGCAGCGACCATTTTCACGATCTGCGCCAGCATTGTTTCTTGTCCGACCTTCTCCGCACGGATAATAAAGCTGCCTGTTTGGTTGATCGAGCCACCAATTACCTGACTGCCCACTTCTTTTTTTGCAGGCATAGATTCGCCGGTCACCATCGACTCATCAACGCTGCTTTTACCTTCAACAATTATACCGTCTACCGGGATTTTATCACCGGGGCGGACACGCAGAAGGTCGCCCTGATTAACATGGCCCAAGGGTATTTCTTCATCACCCGCGTCTGTAACGCGCTGTGCCGTTGCCGGAGCAAGCTTCAGCAGGGCTTTTATGGCTCCACTTGTTTGTTCACGGGCTTTCAACTCGAGAACTTGCCCCATCAGGACAAGGACTGTAATAACAGTGGCAGCCTCAAAATAGACACTCACTACGCCATGTTCAGAGCGGAAATTCTCGGGAAACACATCAGGTGCAAGAACGGCTACCATACTATATAGCCATGAAACACCCGTACCCATCGCAATTAAAGTAAACATATTGAGATTATGATTAATAATGGAGGCCCCTGCGCGTTCAAAGAACGGCTTTCCGGCCCATAATACGACAGGTGTCGCCAATATCATTTGCACCAGACTCGATGTTCGCGGGTCCAAAATATGTAGGCTCATCAGGTGTGATCCCATTTCTAGAAAAAAGACAGGAAGAGTTAGCGCCAAACCAATCCAGAATCGTTTTGTCATGTCTACTAGCTCAGGATTGGGGTCTTCATCCCCAGTTATGACTTCAGGTTCCAGAGCCATACCGCAGAGAGGGCACGATCCAGGACCTTCCTGACGCACTTGCGGGTGCATAGGACAGGTGTAAATTGCTCCTGCAACCACAGGGATTGGGGTAGAAACTGCTGCACTATCTTTGTTGTGATGCAAGTGACAGCTGTGGCCGCTTTCTGTGCTATGCTGATTCTGTTTCGGAGCCTTGAGCGTAGTATGGCAACTTGACATGACATATGTTCCTTTTATTAATTTCTTTAATCGTAGCGGCTGAAGAGTTTTACAATCTCATCTATTTTTTCTGCTTGTGCGACTTGGTCACCGGATAGGAATGTTTCACGAACGCAGGATTGCAGATGGTTCTCCAAAATGCGGCTTTCCAGTGTTCTCAATGCTGAGCGTGCGGCACGGATCTGGTTTAAAATTTCAGGACAGTAACGGTCATCTGCAATCATTTTGCCCACAGCTGTCACTTGGCCGGATATCCGGTTTACAAGCGCAGTTGTGTTGTCGTGCTTGGAAGAACCCGAGCAAAGGCCGCATTCGTTGGAATTCTTAGGTTGATCAGGTGTCATTGGTTTATACCCCCTATAGGTATAATATACCCCCATAGGGTATATTAGTCAAGCTTATAGAGGTCAGATATATTTTATATAAATATCAATATGTTATGAAGTCTACAGTAAAGAATTTCTATGAGGCTTTTTGAAACAATGGCATCGGTTAAGGGAGCTAAAAGCAAAACTGTCCATCGTTTTGGCGATGGACAGTAGTGTGCAATATCTAAAAAAATCCGGAATTTTTCCGTGTTTTAATTAGTGATGATCCTTGTGATCGTTCGCCTTAGGAGCATCCTGCGCGGGGGCTGGTTCTGTTCCGGTATCGCCATGCCCCATATGATCCATACCCTTCATGCCTTCCATGTGATGTTTCATTTCCGGCATAGGGCCGCTCGCAAATTTGTGGAAGTTTTCTTCATTTTCGAAGTAGTAGGTCATGCCATGGGAATCCGCGCCGATTACAGCTGTCGCTTTATCGACAGGTTGATGGCTCACAGGGTCTAGGGCAGATCTTTTTTCAGGATCACTGCTTAGCATATCCTTGCACATTGGGCAGCAACCATAATAGTTTTTGCCCTCAATCTCGATGGCCATCTGTTCCTTGTCAAAAGCTTTATCGTTCATCATGCAGACAAACTTTGCCTCTACAGGCTTAAGCCAACTGTCGCTATGTTGGTATTCTCCTTCAGCGGCCATAGCAGGAATGGCAATAAAAGCCATCAGGATTGATAGTAAAAAAGTTTTCATGATTTTCTCCTTGGTTACAGGTTAGTGGTGATCACCATGACCGGAATGGCCATGGGCAGGTAAACTCTTCATATTCTCATGATGCTCTTGCATATTTCCATGTGAATGACTTGTGTGACTGCCATCGCCATGTACTTCTGGCACTCGCATGACTCCAATGCCATGGCGGTACACGGCTTCAGCTCCCTTATAGCCTGTAGTAGCCAACAATCCGGAGGCCAGCAACATGGCAACAACAAAAACTGGACTTACACTATGCGCACCCCGTTGCTTCCATGCGGCCAAAAGCGCCAGCATCATAAATATTCCAGCAGTGGGCAAGGCCCAGTTGCGGTGATCCATCATGGCGGCATGGGAAGGTCCGTCATGTGCTACAGTGTTGTAAGCATACAGGCCTGCCAATACAGTAAAGACCGTTATTGCTGCCCCTATCCAGAGATTCCATCTGGCAACAATAAGAAGGTTCTCTCTTTTCAAAATCAGGGCTGCCAGATACAAAACCGTAGAAATGCTCAATAATCCAATCGTGAAATGCACAAAAATCGGATGCCAGTTTGGTATAATTTCAATATTCATATCGACCTTACCTTAAAACATAAATCGGAAGCCAAGGGCAGCGATAAAATTGTCATTATCACCTTCTTCACGCTTGGCAATCGATGATGTTTCACCAAATTTGCGTTCATATTTCACGTCGACATAAGGGGCGAATTTTCGAGTGATTTCATAACGCGTTTGCAAGCCGATTTCGCCGTTGGAGAATCCTGCGCCGATATCCTGATCCTCTACATCCTGTGCAAACAGATTGATCTCGGCATAAGGCTCAAGGATTAGCCTTTGGGTAAGCAGAAACTCATTTTCCTGACGCAGTCTCGCGCTGACGTCTCCTTTATCACTAATAAACAGATGTGCCTCTGTTTCAAAGAAATAGGGAGCAAGACCTTCAAAGCCAAGAACAAGATAAGATGTGGAAACAGGTTGTGTATCATGTCGCAGGCCTGCCTGAAAGTCCCAGAAATCAGAGATATTCCGGCTGTACATTGCCCAGAATTCAGCCTGTTCCGTTGTACCGTCTTCGTTTTCACCTTCGGATTTTAACCAGAGTTTATTTTCATCGGTACCAATCCAGCCATTCAAATCCCAACTGTAAACGGGACCATGTTCGCCAGCACCATAGGCGGTTTCAAGCGTAAACATATGCCAGATTTCCGATCCATGTTGATGATCTGCCGCATGCGTTACAGCATCCTGCGCAAAGGATGGTGTTGAAAACGCTATTAGTAAGCATATTGTTCCAAATAGTTTAGTGTGCATGATGCTGTCCTTCCTCATTCGCAGGCTTATGGCCGGAATGATCCATGTTCGAGTGATCCATAGCAGGCATATCGTGGCCCATTTGGGAATGATCCATTGTACTGTGACCCATCTTTGAATGATCGACCGCAGGAACTTTCTGTTTTTCTGGCATCTTGTGCCCAGCGTGGGGATCAACTTTTTGAGAATGTGGTATATTTGCAGGATCAAGTTTTGCCACAACAACCTTATTCATCATCCCTGCCATCATGTGATAGAGCAGATGGCAGTGGAAAGCCCATTCACCTGCTTCATCGGCAGTGAGAAGAACCGAATAAGACTGTCCCGGCGGCACGATAATCGTGTGCTTGTTGGGCAGTTTCCCTGCAGGCTGACCATTCTCAAGCTGGACAAACATTCCATGAAGGTGCATCGGGTGCGCCATCATTGTGTCGTTCACGAATTTTAGCCGGATGCGTTCGCCATAGTTTAAATTGATTGGTCCTGAATCTGCATATTTCTGACCATTAATTGTCCAGATATATCGCTCCATATTGCCACCCAAGCGCACAAGAATTTCGCGTTCCGGCTGGCGCGTGTCTTTCTGGATGCCGTAATAGCGCAGGTCGGCATAGCTGAGGGCCTTGGCACCTGCTGGCGTGCCCGCCTTGGCCCAGCCACTTTCCTCGGCTATTTTGTTCATGCTTTCATCAGAAAGCATTTTATGCGCCATCGTCCCATGGTCCATTTTTGAATGGTCCATTGGCATATCGTGGTTCATTTGCGAATGATCCATACCCGACATATCCATGCTGCCGTGATCCATGCCACCCATGTCATGGTTCATGCCCATATCTGTCATCGTTAGCAGCGCACGGGGGCGAGGCTGAGGAACTTCGCCACGCATCCCTTCACGCGGGGCCAATGTACCCAGTGCAAAGCCCGTACGGTCGATAGGTTCAGCCGCAATCGTGTAGGCTTTGTTTTCTTTCGGTGTGACGATCACATCATAGGTTTCGGCTACACCAAAACGGAACTCATCAACAGGCACAGGCTCGACGTTTTGCCCATCGGCAGACACAACCTGCATTTTCAGGCCCGGTATCCGCACATCATAGAATGACATGGCCGAAGCATTGATAAAGCGCAGACGCACGCGTTCGCCCGCCTTGAAAAGGCCTGTCCAGTTTTGTTCCGGTGTTTTGCCATTTATCAGGAATGTGTAACCCGTAACATCCGAAAGATCAGTCGGCAGCATCCGCATTTCGCCCCACATTTGGGCGCTTTTCCATGCCTTGCCAAATCCGCGCTCTTTTGCTTCATCAAAGAAATCGCCTACTGTGCGGCGGGCATACTGGTAATATTCTGAAGACATCTTGAGATTGGACATGATGTCCCATGAATCTTCATCATGGAAATCTGATAACAGGACAACATAATCACGGTCAGCCTGTACCGGATCCTTACCTTTGGCTGCAATCACGATGGAGCCGTAATGCCCATCCTGTTCCTGCCCCATGCTGTGCGCGTGATACCAGTAAGTACCGTCCTGCCGGATTTTGAAGCGGTAGGTGAAGGTTTCACCAGGCTTGATGCCAGGAAAACCACCAAAGCCCGGAACGCCATCCATTTCATCGGGCAGCAACAGCCCATGCCAATGAACAGATGTATCCTCATCCAGCTTGTTGGTGACGTGAATGACGGCCTCTTCGCCTTCCGTAAACCGCAGGGTCGGGCCGGGGATGCTGCCATTAACGGTTATTTTTTGCACTGTGTTGCCCGTTATATTCACGGGCTCGCGCGCGATGGTTAGGCTGTATTCTTCCGCCAGAACAGGGAAACCTGTGCTGATCAGAATAAAAAATATTATGGTTTGATATAGGTATTTCAAGGGATTTCCTCCTGCAGGTTTTTGAGAACGCGCATAGCCGCAATCATGCGGCATGAGGAAAATCTAGATCCGGAAACGCTGGGTGCTTAAGATAAGGGATGGTTGCGTGGAGTGAGCCACAGGCCAGTCAGGTGGCGGCCCTCGAATAACATCAGCTTCTCCATCGGGGGTGGTCACCGTTGGACCATCGCTGGGGAGCAAGGCGACTGTGTAGACATGAATATCGGGCTGCCCCACAGATATGCTGTCTGCAACCTGTAAATCGACACCCATACAGTCCTTCAAAAGTTTGACCTTCTGGCCTGCATCAGACTGCTGGTCGCTACTATAGTCGGCATGATCCGTGCAGGGAATCGTCGCTTTTTTGGCTACCATTTTTTCCCCGCATACAGGCATAGCGCACGCCAGTGAGGGCGTAAGCATAACCAGCATCATCAGGGTGATCAGCAGCTTCTTCATACAGAGGAATATAGCACTTATCCTCAGAACCGCCAGTAGGAACCGCAATTTCCAGAAATAGTGGTACTTCGTCGTACAGACCATCGGCCCCGCTGGCTAGAGGGGCAATAAGCCCTGCCATGAAGAAAGTAGTCTTCCCTTACGGCCCCATCAACCAGAGCACTACACCCTGAAGTCGAACTTTAGAATGGGAGGTTTACCATCAAACAGCCCCAACGTTCAGGTTATGAGCGCAAACTATTCTTATTTAAGCCATTGATTTTACTAATAAATTTCTTACGTTTTGAGTATATGTGCAAGTGATTGTGTAAGTCAAGCCCTCAACTTGCAGATAATCTAATGAATAAATTCAAACATAATTTCTTTATAAAAAGCGGATAATTTCTATGTGCTAAATAATGAACCCTATTGGTAAATAGTTAGAGACACATCTCTACCAAGAAAATTTGTTAGAGGGGTCGGAAGCACATTTCTTGATTGCTCCATTAAATCTAAATTATCAAAAAGCATGACAAATGGCCCAGTAACTGCTTTAAACTTTTTAAACGTCTCGCTGATAACATCTCCAAAGAAAATAGGATTAGACTCTACAGTCCGGTATGTTGACAAGCCGAGGTGACCAAATAAATCTACATATTGTACGTTATATGTTTGAAAAAGATTAAATGCATAGCTTCTAGTACCACCCAAGACATCCATTCTAGGAGTTGCACGAGCATCTATAACCCACCTAGGCTCAAAGGACTGCAATAGATTAGAAAAATTATCAACTTGCATACCTTCCACATTTACCAAGAGAAGGGTAAACGGATCCAGATAAGGTAATGCAAGTTGCTCAGGCTGTTTTAAAACACAATCTTTTATAAAATGCTCATGCCCCGAATTAAAAGACTGAGTATTATCAGAGATCAATCTTAAATATGATACAGTTTTTGCAACAGACATTTCTTTACCTTATTTATCAAATTTAGCTTCGACATCTGCAAAGCTTACGCATAAAGTCTGACTTACTCCAGTCCCTTCTGCTGCCTGAAATTTATCTAGCATTTTCCCAGAGATTGGGTCCTTTAAGTGACGATCTTTATAAAAGGCCCGCCTGTATAATCTTGGAGCCACACCAGTAAACGGTCTAAACAAAACCTGCGGTGCATTATCTTCTCCATCCTTAACTACCATAGCCCTATTTTTCAAACCATTCACCCTATGCATAGAACTAGGTGGACGCCATCCTACTCGATTGGCAGTAATCGCATCACCATGTAAAGGTAGAGCGCGGCTTTTCAAATAGGGCTCAATAAATTGAACCTCATCAACACCCGCCGCCACAATATGACGCGCACAATTATGACAGGGAAAAGTCGTCACAAACAACCGCGTGCCTACTGTAGACATACCTTGCCTAGCAGCGGACATCAGCGCATCCATTTCAGCATGAACGGCACGGCTAAACTCTATTAATTGCCCTATGCGTGTTTTTCTAATTTTCTTTTTAAGGTCGTCATTATCTTTAAATTGTTTGAACTCCTCTATGTTTGCAAGAAGTTCATCAATAATATCGTTTTGTTCTTTGGTGTTACTGCATTGCCGCCCGCTAAAAGCGCAGCGATGATCCTGTTTTGGAGATGGATCATCATCAGAGAAATCGGTAAAAACGCTACCATAAACCCCACCGCCTGCACGAGGCACCTCATTAGTACCCGTAGATACTATATCTCCTTTACTATCAATTAATGCTGCCCCAACCTGCCTCGAAAGACAAGCACTTCTCATACGTGCACCATATGCATGGTACATCGCTGTCTCATTTGGCCTAGGCCTAACAACACGATTGTGAGTAAGAATATCTACTAAACGCCCCAGTTCCTCCATTACACGCCACTCTGGATTGGATGAGTCGTTGGGTAAAATTCTTGAAGCAGTATTATCTACAAAAAAATCAGCTAAATGGAATGTGTCAGAAACTTTCTGCCCATTAGGATTATCAGCATTACCATCCCTTTCTATTAAGGCCTCAATCAAAGCCTCATTATCTTGCGCACCTCGATATTTCTTCTTAAGTCTGTCTTTACGTGAATCGCTATCACATATAACACCAATCAAGCAGAAAGATTCTTGATAGACATTTCTCAATAAAATAGCTTCGGCTGGATTTCGTAGAGAATCAATTATATACGCCCTTTTCACTCCATCAGGCTCAACAGCAGTCCCCTTTTCCGGTTTTATACCCCTCTTTCGGGCCCGTATCGCACGAATCTCCTTAATTAACTCTACTGCTACACCTGCATGATCTGATGCACGCATCTCATCACCAGCATCCTGTAAGGCAGTTGTGCGTGCTATTCCATGAACAGTCCCATCAAATGACTTATTAGTAGTGGCCCAAGCCTCTATGATTTTACTAGCCTTTAATATCTCAGCCTCTACGCCCACAGCTTTATCGCTTAAGAAGGCGTGTAGGGATTGTGCTATTTGGCTTGTTCCCGATCCTACAGGCCCAACGACCGCGAAGACCATCTCGTTTGACACGAGTTGACGAACAACATCGCGGGCATCAGCACCTTGGGCGGCACTATCCTGACCTGTGCTTGCAGGGGCGCTTTTCATAGACTGTACCAAAAAATAGAGTGATTGGTTGGATATACCATAGAGAAGAGAAACGTTACAAAATTATACATCTTTTTTGTCCACAACTCGACTAAGAAGAAAGCATATTAAAATATATTAAATATTATGAAAATTATAAGGTGCTATTAATTTGTCATTGATGCCTTGTAGACCTTGACCCACCCCCTATAAAGGAGTCCATATCCGGAGTGAATTTGGGTAGATTATGGACACTTTTAAGGAGGTATGTAAATGGCACGGAAGCGCTATACGGCGGAGCAGATTATCGGGTATTT
>JBKBNU010000003.1:0-57192 GCA_046294845.1 Micavibrio sp.
GCGCGGAAGATGGGGATACCGGCGCGGGAGCGCGTCAGCGACCCGAAGGGGGTTCTTGAAAAAGGGCCCGAAGGGGGCCTTCTTATGCGTGAAGGATCGTGACCCGTATGGGCCGAAACCCGATCTTCGCGGGGTTCGGTGGAGCTTGGCGAGCAATTGTGAGCCTAGCGGAATAGAGCCTGGTTGCGCAGGTAACGGCGCGGCACGTCCAAGGTCAAGTTTACAGGAGCTGTATTTCTTATTATTAGATAGTAATAATATATATATAAACTACTGATAAATAATGAATATTATCTAATAACTTGCCTTGTTTTGTAAGATTTTCATAGCATATTTTATTACAGAATCAAGCGCTGTTGAACGGCGAAAACGAGTATTTGAATGTAAGATTTTTATATGTTATAATCTTACATATAAGGTGATAAAAATGATCTCTGTGGCACAGAAAATCACGAACAGAATCCGCCGCCAGGGGCGCGGCTGGACGTTCACGCCCAAGGATTTCCTTGATTTGGCGTCGCGGAGCAATATCGACACGACCTTGCATCGCTTGGCCGCGCAAGGCGTGATCAAGCATTACAGCCGCGGCCTGTATGTTTATCCCAAATTGCACCCCAAGCTGGGCACGCTGTCCCCGTCGCAGGATGCTGTCGCCAATGCGGTCGCAAGGGCAACCGGCGACCGCATCTGGCCGACCGGAGCGACGGCGGCCAATACCTTGGGCCTGACCACGCAAGTCCCGGCACGCCCGGCTTATATGACCACGGGGCGGCCTAAAACCATTCGGATTCACGACAAACTGACGATTCAACTTCGCAAGGCCACGCTGCCAAGAACACTGACACATTACATGGCGTATATGGCGCTGCAGGCGCTTGATAATTTGGGGCCGAGGATCGTTGACCAGAAGATGATCGACAAGGTGGCAAAAAGATTAACGCCGGACGACAAAAAGGATATACAACAGAATCTGCGCTATATCAGAAATCCTTGGCTGGTCGATATCGCGCGTCAGCTTACCGTCTAGGAAACATATGAATACTCTCAAGCCGAATGACCTTGCCACTTATGTGGGTGAAACCAACGAACGAACGGGCCTGACGCGCGCGATCGTAGAGAAGGATTACTGGGTCGTCTGGGCGCTCGAACTCCTGTTTTCAGGGCCGTATGCCGATTTACTGACCTTCAAAGGCGGCACCTCGCTGTCCAAAGCATACAAAGTGATCGAGCGGTTTTCCGAAGACGTTGATCTAACCATCGACCGCAGCCTGATCGCCCTTGATCCGGCAAAATCTCTGGAAGCACCTGATCTTGGCACGGCGCAACGGACGAAAAGAAACAAGGCTTTCGATGATAAGACAGCTGATTTTATCATCCGAGAATTCGCGCCCTGGCTCGATGCCGAAATCCAAAAACACTTGGCGGGCAGGGCAGGGGACACGGTGCCAGCACTGCGCTTTGATGAAGAAGATCCGCTGAACCTATTTTTTGATTACCCGCGCGATCCAGGTGCAGCAGTTGATAGCTATATCAAACCGTTCGTCCGGCTTGAACTCGGTGCGCGCGGGGATCGTTCACCCCAAACGCAGAAAGCCGTCAAATCATACATTGAGGAAGAATTCCCGGATGCTTTCGCTGGCAAAGCACCCGTTCCTTTAAACGTACTGGCGATTGAGCGCACCTTCTGGGAAAAAGCGACCATTCTTCACTCTGTCTGCTGCCGACCGGACGACAAACCGCCGCGGGATCGTTTCTCACGCCATTATTACGATGTTCATCATCTGGTTCAGGACGCAGATCTGGTCGAGCGTATGATCGCAGATACGGAGTTGCTGGAAACCATCGTCGAAAACAAGCGCGCCTATTTCTTCGAAAGCTGGAACTGGTATCCGACAGCGAAACGGGGAAGTTTCCGGCTTGTGCCCTCGGCACAGCGCCAGAAAGAATTGGCCGAAGATTATCAAGCCATGCAGGATATGATCCTCGGCGACAAACCCCCATTTTCTGAAATTATGGATACGCTAAAACGCTTGGAGAAAAGGATAAACGATACATGAGCGAGCAGAACGTCTTTGATTTTCATAGTTTGAAGCATATTGACCGCCTGACAGAACTCGTTGGGGGACTGGATGAATGCAAACATCTTGGTTTCATTTTTGTCGACGAAAAGGGAATCCAGAGCATTTCGATGTCGGGCATGGGCTATCTTCTTTATGTCGTTGCTAGAGACGTAACAACCCTTGCGGAAGCATTCGCCGCCGGCAGGATTGCTGCCTTTGAGGAAACTGAACTGCAAAAATAACCAAATTCATATCGTCTCTCGCCGCGCTGCCCGTCACCTTGACCGCATTTTCAGACGCAACAGCATCACAAACGGCCATATTATCGAAAAAATAATCAGCGGGGATGCGCGTTTCGCCAGTCCTTGGGGTTTTGAAACTCCCCGGCCCAAAATCCACGCTGCGCTTTTTTCGCCTGCGCTTCATCTTTAGCGTAGAATCCTTTGCTGAAGAACAGGTAATCAACGGCCCAGCCTGCCGAAACCATCAGCTGGCCGAGGTCTTTCCCTTTCACAAAACATTGCGCGACTTTGCGGGTTTCTCTGGGAGCTTTTGGCTTTTCCTGACATTCAAGAGACCCTGGATCAATCAAGGCCTGCAGGTATGCGCGGGAAACAGAACCACAGCTGTAGGACACTCCCTGCACGGAGCAAGATTGCTTCGCTTCCACAGCATCGATCCCCCAAAGCCGGATCACTTCACCCGAAACCGAGAAAGTGTCGCCGTCAAAAACCCTGACCTCCTGACCCCAGGCCAAATTCAGGGCAGGGACCCCAAGGAAAAACAGCGTGAAAATTATGATCAGGCTGGTACAGTTACGCATCATGTTTACGCTCCCCACGTTTCAGCAATCCAAAGACAGACCTGTGAAGTTTCAGCTCGCCCCTTTTGGCGCGCGCCGTCATTTCACGCAAGTATCCGCCCGGATTTCTGATCTGGTGCTCCGGATCTTGAATTTTCTGGTCGATAATCATCACGCAGATCGCGGCGCCGTTCCGCCCCAGAACACTGCAGGCTTCCGCCCACGCAGATTTATGGATTCCCAGAATGGGCAGGATGGAATGCGCTGCCTCGACGATTTCAGCAAAGTCCTGAGAGCGTCCACGCTGTGGAAGATAGGCTTTAAATCGGTCAGAAGCCGCATAAAGCAGTTGCTTCATCGTGATTTTGCCGATTTCTTCAGCAATCTCCGCCTCGTCCTTACATTCCTCGATGTTTCCAGGAGCTGGATCTTTGGTCTCACCCTCAGGAGGTTCGATTACGCTTCTCCCGGAAGCCCCCTTGTCTTCTGGACTACTAAGGTTTGATTTATCAAATTGATTTTGTTTTGTAGAGTATATGTGGGCGTCAGTAATGTCGTCCATGGATGACGTTTCTTTAGAAAGTTGAATACTTACCCCTGCAGAAGAAACCTGCTGCTCAGATGCGATTTCAACATCGAGACGACGATTTTCTGCCGTCTGTACAGCTTGGAGAAGGGTGCTGTGCAGATCCTTGTGGGCCTGCAACATGATATGCAGGTCACTTAAGGACATGTAGGTGCGGATCGAGACGGCAATCCCCTCATAGTTCTGTTCCATCTCAAATCTGAGCTTGTCGAGCGTAGGGTAGCCTTCCGCCTCGCTGATCAGGCCGTTGATCTGCCGGCGATACCAGGAAATTTGTCTCTTGGTTTCCATCCAGGCGGCATCGAGGCGCTGCTTTTCGATCAGTTTGGTTTCAAGGGCTGCGCGCAAAGCGGCAAGGGGGGTTAGATCGACCCCGAACGCATGCATGATCTGGCCGTCTTCGTCCCGCACGCCGTAGCGCCGGTGATTACCGGAGTCGTTCCAGGTCAGGGCGCCGATCATAAACAGGTCTTTTTCCAGCCGTTGAATCTGCCGTTCCGAAACCCCAAAATGGAGGGCTGTCTTGGAGAGGGCCTGATAAACGATCGGCTGGCCATTGGCAACCCAATCGCAATCGCGGGTAAAGAGGATGTAATATTCCAGAAGCTGGACCATTTTGGCGCTGAACCCGGCAAACGGCCCGGCGTGCTTGACCAGCTTGAGCAGATCAAAGCGGGTTACGCCCTTGGGCAACCCCTCAAATTCACTGATAAACTGGGCTGCCCCCCTAAATTTGGGTGAGTTTACCCGCCCGCCAACCGGCGGTTCATAAAAACTGACGTTTTCCATGGTTAATTCGCTTATCCAGGCCCTTAAATCAGGCAATAAAAAAACGTCACGAAAAATCACTTTTTCGCTTGATGCCTGATTCGGTCTGCGGTATATTCAGAACTGTGAGATTTTGAATACCGCTTCTAAAGCAGCCGCAGCGTCAACTGCGGTTTTTGCTTTTTTAGGGTCTAGGTTTCAGCTCTCCTTTCTCTCTGGTGATTAATCTCGTTCAAATTGCCCGGAACGGGCTTGATCCAGACAGCCCCCACCCATGAACAGAGCAAAGACAGTCCGTAAGACAGACAATTGTACTGTAAGAACAACTGTCCGATGAAAAAGGTAACATACAGTTTTGTTATCCACAATCCGACTGTCCAAAAAATGCCTTATACACAGCTATTTGGCAGGCAACTCCGAGTCGTTTGGACACTTATCCACAGAAGTGGTTGGATTCCGTAGAAGCTGAGACATCCCGTTGGAATTTAGTGAGAGAGAATCGGTCAATCCTGATGATTCTCGAATCGGTCGGTGAACAGTTCTTCAGTATAACTGTATGGATGATCCTACAGGCCTATACAGTCGCAGATTCGAACACTCATTATACAATCTGCGTACGACATTTATACACCCCTTGCAAATCAGTGATTTTGCTGCAAAATTGTTCAACTGACTGTCCAATCATACAAAGAGATACATATGCAAGTTTCCCTTTCAGAAGCAGCAAAAATGGTGGGGATCACGAGATCCACTCTCTATGTCCATATAAGAGAGAAGGGCATTTCCGTAATTGATGCCAAAACCAAGCGGCCTAAAATTGATGTCTCGGAGCTGGTCCGCGTTTATGGAGACAAGGTAACGCCCTTGGATCAAATCACGGCATCCAGGGCCTCCAAAACCGCCGAAGGGGAGCAGAACCTGGCGACCGAAATGGCCGTTCTTCGGGAGCGTCTAAAAACAGCAGAGCTGGAACGGGAGAGGGAGAGAAGGCAACTCTCAGAGCAGATCGAGAATTTGCAGGAGCTGCTCAAGAAGGAACAGGAGGTCGTAGGCAAGGTGACGGCTCAGTTGACTGACCAGCGGAGCTCTGCGGAAAAACAATCCAGTAAAGAAGAAGAACAGGCAAAACGTTTTTCTGAGATTGAATCAACTGTTAAGACGCTTCTTGAATTACAGCAGAAGGGGGTGTCTTCAAAGTCCTGGTGGCGCTTTGGCAAAAGAGTTTCATAGCTGAAGCTAGCTGGCTCAAGTCCAACTCCCTCACCAACTTGTTCTGCACTGACCATCAAGCCTGCATATGTTTGTTACAATCATTCTCTACAGACATAACATGCTCAATTATCCCATGGAAAGGCCGGAGCAACTTAGTATAACATCGTCTTAATTACGGAGAAATATAATGGCATGGAACAAAGAGCTAGGCTCAATTTGGAGACGTTGGGACTTGCATATCCATGCCTGGGATACCATTAAAAATAATGAGTTTGATGGTGATTGGGAAAAATATATCTCAAAAATTGAAACCGCTCCGAAAGAAATATCAGTCATAGGCTTCACGGACTATTTCCGAATTGAAGGCTATAAGAAACTGGCGGCGGAGAAGAAAGCTGGCCGCATGGCCAATATCGATATGATACTGCCGAATATTGAATTTCGCTTGCAAATAACCGTCGGAAGTTCAAATAGGCTTATCAATATACATCTTCTGATAAATCCGGAAGATGACGAGCACATTAATAAAATAGAAGAGGCTTTAAGTCATCTAACAATAACAAACGATAGACAACCTTATGCCTGTGATGACAGGGGTTTTATAAGTCTAGGAAAAGCAGTTTATGCGCGGGAACATAAACCTAGTCAGTATGATGACAGAACTTTTCTGTTGGAAGGTATATCAAAATTCTGTCCGTCTTTGGACGCATTCAGAACCTGGTATGACGGGCAAGCGTGGTTAAGGAAAAACTCTATAATTGTTGTGAGCAATGGCTCTGACGATGGAGTGTCGGGTATTCCCCCTGAAAGCGATAGATCGGAAATCAGAAATGAAATTCTTCGGCTCTCTGATGCTATATTTTCAGGTAAGCCTAGTGACAGAGCTTATTATCTTGGTCAAAACGCTGATAAGCCTGAAGTGCTCGTTAGAAAGATTGGTGGTTTAAAGCCGTGTATTCACGGCTCAGACGCGCACAGATTTGACCGAATGTTCGAACCGGATGAACAAAGGTATTGCTGGATCAAAGCTGATCCTACCTTTGAAGGTTTAAAGCAGATTCTATTTGAGCCGGAAGAACGTGTTTTCATTGGAACTCAGCCACCAAACCAAAGATATCCAGATAAGGTTATTAAATCTCTTAAGCTGACAAGGACGCCTGCATGGTATCAGGCCAGTAAGATAGAGCTGAACCCCGGATATATTTCTATCATAGGAAACAAAGGCTCTGGGAAAACCGCTTTGGCCGACATGATTTCATATGCAACGCAATCTTGGAACGATGATAAAAGCTCTTTCATTAGAAAAGCGGCAAAGGAGTTTTCAGGCGTAGAAATAGAAATTGAATGGGCTGATGGCCACAAAAGCATAAAGACAATTAACCCGAAGGAATATGCCGCAAAAGATGTTCAGGTTCGATACCTTTCGCAACAATTTGTTGAGAAGCTGTGCTCTGAAGACAGGCTCGGAGAATCTTTACGTACAGAAATTGAAAAAGTTGTTTTCACGCATATTGATGAAACATTGAGACTGGGTGCGTCTGATTTTGCAGAGTTACGGAAGAAGAAAACAAGCAGCTCATTAACAAATAGACTGGATACAGGAAAATCCCTTCATTCAAACCTAGAGGAATACATCAGTTTGAACGCTGAAATTTTCTCAAGGGCTGAAAAGAATGAGAGAAGGGCACGACTGGAAGCCGATATAAAAGCCATCCAAAAAGATATGCCTAGAGAAGATCAGGCTGAACAGGATTTAACAAAGAAAATTACCGCGATCCGGGAGAAGGAAACCGAGATCATTCAAAAAATCTCGGACTTCAGAGTTTCAGTTGAGAAACTGCAAAAAGCTAAAGATAAGGTCGATAAATTCTCTATTAACTTAGAGGCAGCAACAGGCAGTTTGAAATCTGAGTTATCAGATTGTGGTGTTTCAGCTAAATCTATCGAAACCTTGCCTGCCTTTAAAAAGGAACCGATTAGCAATGAACTTACGGCAAATATTAATAAACTTGAAGGTGATATAGCTGCGCTTATCGGCCCAAAGATAGAGCCTTCTTCTAATGAGAATGCTGCGTTGGAAAGCAATGTCCTTGACCTAGAAAAAGCAACCCTGAATCAAATTAAGCATCAGATTCAAACGCTCGAACTGAAAGAAACGCAAGATAACGAAAAGAGACAACGCATCAACAAATCTTTGAAGGATATCCAAGAGCTTCAGAAAAAAATTAAAACCATAGAAGATGAGATCAAGCGTATTGATACTGTCTCGATCAAAAAGCGAGACGAACTTTTTAAATTGGTCAATGATAATTACAAAGAGCTTTTTACCAGCCTTGAAGCTGAAGAAAAGCAACTGGAAAATCTATACGAACCTTTGAAAGATAGGCTAAGCGGCGGCGCTTCCCACGAGAAGCGATTGACGTTCTATATCCAAAGAGATGTCGATCACAAGGCATGGTGTGAGAGAGGGTACAGTATGTTTGATGCAAGAAAAATCAAGCAGACTGACTTAGGAACGCTTGAAGAATTCACTCAAAAAGTTGAAGAACGCTTATTAGAGGCATGGAAGAACAACGACACAGCTACTATTTCTTCTGAGATTGAAAAATTCCTTCGGGCAATTGAGAAAAATGGGCCGATTGAGAATTTACTGAAAGGCTCTTACAGTTCTAAAGAGATTTATTTGTGGCTGTTCTCGGTGGATCATATCACCATGACCTACGGCATGAAGTACGATGGGATCAGCTTAGAGAAATTGTCTCCCGGTACAAAAGGCGTCATTCTTCTGATGCTTTATCTGGAAATGGACAAGTCTGATAATCGTCCGCTTATTGTGGACCAGCCTGAAGAAAATTTGGACAACCAATCTGTCTATGGAATTTTGACTACTTATTTCAGGGAAGCAAAGAAACGAAGACAGATCATTGTGATAACACATAACCCAAATCTTGTAGTTAATACCGACGCAGATCAAATAATTGTTGCTCAGTCCAAAGAAGATGAGAGTCTTGACGTTCGACCTATCACATACAAATCAGGCGCGATTGAAAATAACTTTGCAGCTGGACATACAAATTATCCTGGCATTAGAGAGTTATGCTGCGATATTTTAGAAGGTGGAACGGAAGCCTTCTCTATGAGAGACAAACGGTACGCAAGTAAACATTGATGATTTGGTCACAGAATTATGACTCTTAAAGTTTTAACCCCACGGCAATCGCTTAATAAATCCTTCTTGAAGGTGAAGCCTAGCCGAGCCGGAATTGATACATTCAAAAGCAATTTAATTCATCTTCTCGACCAAATTAAAGATGGAGAGTCTGAAGAATTTCATAAGAATATTATTTCTAGGTTTCTTGATAAAACTTACTATTCACCCGGAAACTACATCAACACGAAGGATCGCAACGATTTAGTGATCCATAATGGTAAGGATGCCAATACGTCGGTTGGCGTGATTATTGAGGTAAAGCGCCCGTTAAACCGTGCGGAAATGATTCAAACTGAAGGCCTCAATGCAAAGGCATTTCAAGAGCTACTTCTTTACTATATGCAGGAAAGAGTCAGTTTAAAAAATCTTGAAATTAAACATTTGGTTGTAACCAATATCCACGAGTGGTTTATTTTTGATGCAGTGGTTTTTGAGAAATGGTTTTTCAACAATAAAACCCTTGTAGATAAATTCGAGAAATTTAAAAGTGGCCAACTATCTGGGAAGAAAACAGATTTCTTTTACAAAGAAATTGCAGAGCCTATTCTCGGCCAAATTCTAGCGAAGGCTGCAACTGAGAAACAAGAAATACCCTTCACATACTTTGACCTCAGAGCTTATCAAGCGCCTTTAAGGAATGCTGATAAGGTGGATGATGCGAAGTTAATTGCTCTTTACAAGCTCCTGTCTCCAGAGCATCTCCTTAAACTGCCGTTTTCAAATGACAACAATACTCTCGATAAGGGCTTTTATAATGAACTGTTGCATATTGTTGGATTAGAAGAGGTTAAAAATGGCGGCAAGAAAGTTATTGGACGTAAGGGTGTTGGCTCGCGTGATAGCGGCTCCTTACTTGAGAACACAATTAGTCATTTAGATAGCCTGGACAAAATTTCGCGTGTTGATCGACCAGAAAAGTACGGCTTAACAAAGGAAGACCGCTTATATAACATAGCCCTTGAGTTGGTAATTACATGGGTTAATCGTGTTCTCTTTTTGAAGCTTTTAGAGGCTCAACTTATTAGCTATCATAAAGGCAATAAGCAGAATTATTTTCTGAACAGCGATAAAATAAAAACATTCGATGATTTAAACGATCTGTTTTTTGGTGTTCTCGCTCGTCGTCCTACCGAGCGCAGTCAGCAGTTAGGCACTACATTCTCAAAAGTACCGTATCTTAATAGCTCTCTATTTGAGCCTACAAATCTTGAACAAACATGTTTGTTTGCTAGCCAGCTCAGTAACAACGAAACCCTTGGCGTTCTTCCAAACACAGTATTGAAAGATTCACAGGGAAAAAAAGGTAAGGGGAAACTAAGCGCATTAGAATATTTGTTTGCGTTCTTAGACTCATATGATTTCGGGGGTGATAGTGCTGAAGAAATTCAAGAAGAAAATAAAACACTCATAAACTCAGCGGTATTGGGCCTCATTTTTGAAAAGATAAATGGCTACAAAGACGGCTCCTTCTTTACGCCAGGGTTCATAACTATGTTTATGTCCCGCGAAACTATACGGAAGGCAATTCTTGAAAAATTTAATGAGGTTAAGGGTTGGAGCTGCAATGATCTAAACGGTCTTTACAATAAGATTGGTGGAATTGAGGCTGAGGCGAATGAAATCATAAATAGTTTAAAAATATGTGATCCCGCAGTCGGTTCAGGTCACTTCCTAGTTTCTGCTCTAAATGAGATCATCGCTGTTAAAAGCGAACTTGGCATTTTAGCGGATGAACAAGGAAAGAAGCTTCGGGACTACCACGTTATCGTATCAAATGACGAGCTTATCGTAACAGATGAGGATGGAAGGCTTTTTGAATACAATCCAAAAAACAAAGAAAGCCAACGTATTCAACAAACTTTATTCCATGAAAAGCAAGCAATCATCGAGCGCTGTCTTTTTGGTGTAGATATCAACGAAAATTCAGTCAAAATATGTCGTCTTCGCCTTTGGATTGAGTTGCTTAAAAATGCTTACTACACTCCCGGCTCTAATTTTACTGAGTTAGAAACGCTTCCTAACATCGACATTAATATCAAGTGCGGAAACTCCCTTGTAAGCCGCTTTCCGTTAGATGCAGATTTAAGTCCAGCATTAAAAAAATCAAAATTAAGCATCAAGAATTATAAAGCCGCCGTTCAAAGCTATCATCATGCGACTAATAAAGAGCAGAAACGGGAAATGGAAACCTTTATCTCAACGATAAAGGCCGATTTTAGAACTGAAATTAGCAGTAATGATCCAAAAATGCGGAAGTTTAAGTCAAAGAGCGGGGAATTAAATAATTTAGTAAACCAACATCAGCTTTTTGAATTGTCTAAAGCAGAGCAAAAGGCGAAAGAGAAAACTCGTGAAAAGCTCGAATCTGAGATCAAAAGATTAGGCCAAGAAATTGAGGAAATAAAAAGCAATAAGGTTTATGAAGGCGCATTTGAATGGCGTTTTGAGTTCCCTGAAATTCTTGATGAACAAGGAAGCTTTATTGGCTTTGATCTTGTCATAGGCAATCCCCCCTATGGAATCAAATTTACCGAAGTAGAGCTTAAATATCTCAAAACAGCATACACTTCTATGGACAAAGCGGTGGATAGCTACGGACTGTTTATCGAGGTGGCAAACAAAGTATCTAAAATAGATGGGATTACAGCCTATATTGTTCCAACTGGATGGTATTCAGGCGCAAATTTTGGCGCATTGAGAAGATATTTCGCTCAAAATACTGATCCACTTACATTGATTAATCTTCCCTATGATGTATTTGCAGACGCGTGGGTGGATACAACAATCTTTATAACGAAAAAACGTCTACCAATTCAAGATTGGCCACGCTTAGACAGTCATACTGTTTCTACAAGAGTTTTTGATAAAAAAGATGTGATAAAGTCAATCGAGCCGTTCTATGACGATCTGACATCATTAAGATTTTCTGATTGGTTTGAGGCTGGGAGCGATGAGTATGTTCTTTTAAGAGATCCTCTGGCTGCACAGATAATAAATAAAATAAGGTCTAAAAGTAAGCCACTTAGTGAATATGCAGATATTCAAAGGGGTGTGACGCCTTTCAATTTAACACCTGAACCCATCCATGAAAACTCAAGACCTGCATTTAATGGCACAATTCGCAAATATAAATTTACTGAAGGCGAGAGAGTGTATATTCGATTTGACAATTCATTGGCTGAATTTAAACCAGAAAAATATTTCAAAGGAGAGAGAATACTTTTGCGAGAGATAATAAGCCGGCAGTTCCGTCTGCAGGCCGTAAGAACAACTAAAGATTTTGTCACAAACAAATCAATGCAGTCGATCATTGTGAATGATGGCGTAAAATCTAGTTACATCCTTGCCATGATTAATTCTCGTTTATTAAGCTGGTATTTCCTAAACATTTCCCAAATTGCTCAACGCGATGATTTTCCAAAAATTGTTTTGAAGGAAACAAGGAATCTGCCCGTATTTGCACTAGACCATAAAATCCATAAGGATGAATACGATAAGATCAATCAGCTTGTTGCAAAAATGGAAACGCTGCAAAAGTCTGATCTAGAAGCTGATATTTCATCTATCGAAGAAGAAATAGACCAGATCATCTTTGAACTTTATGACCTTAGTATTGAGGAGAGGAATTTAATCAAAAAATCTGGGGCTCTCTAATCGATATCTGCAACCGATCTGCGAGCATAAAGGTATGTTCTAGGATTGAGCAGACCCTTCACCATCAATCTATTATTTCATAATACAATTATTGTGTTCGTCTTAATATATTGAAATAAATAATAAAATTGGATTTAATTGTCATAATCTATATTATCACATCGGAATTTCCCAAGGGGGACCTCTCTATTGCCAAACGCGAAAAACCAGTCTTTTCAACGGTTGATATGAAAGGAAGTTTATCGCATGGAAAAGAAACATCACACCCATTTGTCACTGTCCGAACGGCGGCAGATTTATGTCTTGCTTGGCAGGAAGATGCCTGTCTGTGAGATTGCGCATCATCTGGGGCGTCATCATTCAACGATCTATCGGGAGATTCAGAGAAATTATTTTTCTGATGATGACCCACTCAATTATACGTTTAATTCCGGTTATTTTCCGGTCAATGCACAGGAGTTTTACCGTCGGCGTCGCCAGAGCCTCCAGCTTTTCCTGCGGCGTACCGATCTGAAAGCCTATGTGATCGATAAACTTAAAATTTACTGGTCACCGGAGCAGATTGCCGGGTATCTGAAACGGCTGGGCGTACAGGGATTCTATGCCTGCGCGGAAACAATTTATCGCCTGATTTACAGCGATGAAGGCAGAGAACTGGGATTATATCAGTATTTGTTCAAAGGCCGTAAAAACAGACGCAGAAAATTTGGCCGCAAGCCAAGGGGAACAAGGATTCCCGAGCATCACGGCATTGCGTTCAGACCTGAGATCATTGCTGGCCGTCAAACATTTGGGCACTGGGAGGGTGATCTGATGATCTTCAACAGGGAACATGGCCCAACCAACCTGACTTCCCTGGTCGAGAGGAAAAGCCGTTACACCATGCTGGCCAAGAACACTGACCGGCGCCCTTCTCTGGTCGTTGGCCAGATCGGAAATATGCTGGCACAACTTCCCAGGCAGATCACACAAACTATTACGTTTGATCGCGGTTTTGAATTTATGAGCTATCCAATTCTGCAGAAGACAATAGGCATGGAAAGTTATTTCTGTGATCCGCAGGCCCCCTGGCAGAAAGGCGGCGTTGAGAGCAACAATAACCGTATTAGGCGCTTCCTGCCTCGCGAAACGAACCTTGCGGAACTCGATGCTGCAGACATCTACGATATCTGCAGCATCATGAATAACACGCCCCGGAGATGCCTGGGATTCAAAACCCCGCATGAGGTGTTCCACGAGCATTTACAGCAGGCCTCCTAATGGCTATTATCTGGAAAATATCCTTCGCGTTTGGCTTAGAGATTCCAGAGGTGGATTCAAAAATGAAGTGCGACATCTGTTGAAATCTGCCCCTTTTGGAGCTGTCACTCCCAGAGTAACAACAAACATGACAAGACGACCACTCTCACCATAAACGTCAAGCCCAACGCCATTTTGGCATATCATGCTTCCTTTTTTATGCCCTACTTGCCTTTCCCTCGGTTCCTCGGGAGGCTACGATCGCGGCGATTTTCAAACGCATCCTGGCCGAGGCCCAAGCCTGTCCCTGCGCTCGTCTTGCCGGTTGAACCACCTAGATCAAAGCCAGGTCGATCTACGGCGACCAGTTCAGGTAGAGGTGCTGCAGCTTTGTCTTCGGGACTGTGCAGATCATGCTTACTTATTGGACTATTTTTCGGGACTTGTGCCTTAGGTTGTTTCTTAACCATGATCTCGTCCTCCTTGGCTCGTTAGTTTTCGTGTTTAACGGCAGGCAATCTCTTATAGGTCGCCGATCCGTTTTTTTATGCAAGCCACCTGCCTATATATAACCCATAAGCATCAGTACAATAAGGATAACAAGAATTGTCCCCAAGCCACCGCTTGGCCCGTAACCCCAGCTCTTGCTGTGTGGCCAGCTCGGCAGGGCGCCAATAAGAAAGAGTATCAGAACAATGATGAGTATGGTTGAAAGAGTCATACATAGATTCCCTTTTTAGATTCTAATGGTTCAGGCTGAGATGTTGTAAAATAGACACTCCGCAGCACCACTAACGTTAGTGACAACAGAAAGTTCAAATCATGAGTTATACTAGACAGCAGGCTGTTTTGAACCACAGCGCCGGAACCATTAGAAAATGGCAAACGAGCTGTCGTTTAAAATGATTAAGGCAGCCTATGTATTTATAAGTAACAGGGGAACGACAAACGTTTTTTGGTGTTTGCTGATCAGCGACTTTCGCAACAATTGAATGAGGATTTACATGACAAAAAAATCAAACCACTCGCAAGATTATGACCGTAAGCATGGTAATGATCACAACGTAAAAGATAAAGCCGCGCTTTGAATCGGCAATTTAAAAGCCCGCTTTTCGGGGTCTTGGAATAAGTACAGCATGGGTGAGAATTTTGCTTTTTTATAAAAAATTTATTCCATCAAAACATAGATCATAACCGTCCGGCAATTCCTCCTTTACGGTTCTATAGTCCATGAAGTTCGGCAAATGCGTCAGGAATACGCGCTCCGCCTTGATAACTTCGTTAAGGTCGTAAACCCGTTGTAGGGTGGCGTGGACGTAATTGTTTTGCCCTTGGTATCCAGCACCGTCCACGATCCATGTCTTGATACCCGTCAGAACCTCCAGTGCCTGCTGATCGAGATCAACCATGTCGGTGGAATAGGCCAGATCGCCGGCTCGAATACCAATACTATTGCAAGTGCCGTGATCCTGTTGGAACGGGATGAAGGTGATATCGCCGATTGTCATGGGCTGGTTGAACTGTCCGTCATCAATGACATGCGACGATACTACCTTCGGATAAAAACGACTTTTTTCGGTAAACAGGTAGCTGAAGCGTTCTTCAATTTCGTTCATTGTTTCAACGTCGCCGTAAATGTCGATCAGGCTCCCCTGGTCGGCACGATAGGCACGCAATTCATCGATTCCGTGAATATGGTCGCCGTGCGAGTGCGTATAAATGACAGCATCGACGCGCTCTATATTGTGGCGGTTAGCTTGCTCCCTAAAATCCGGGCCAGTGTCGATGATGATGGTCGTCGTGGCGCTTCGGATACAAACACTGGGCCGGGTACGGCAGTTGCGCGGCTCCAGAGGGTCACAGGCTCCCCACTTATTGCCGATGCCGGGTGTGCCAAACGAATTGCCGCACCCCATGACGATAAACTCGAGATTCATAAACGCTTCTTTCCAAAAATTACAAATAGGTGCGAGCGACATAGACAGTGTTTCTCGCCTCGCGGTTTTGAAGGGGGTTATGGAAGGTGACGACATGCGCCTTTGACTCTGGGAATACTGCAGCGAGATTTTTACAAAATTGCTCATCGGGCGGTTCGTCGGACCACAAAGCGAAAACGCCGCCTGGATAAAGATGATCGGCAAGGCGTAGCAGGCCATCGCGCTCGTAAAACCACGCATGGCTAGGGTGCAGGATCAAGCGCGGGGAGTGATCTACATCCAGCAATATTGCATGAAATTTTCGGTCGACTATGTCAGGATCAAAACCGTTGTCCTTGGCCATCGTGAAAAAATCGCCTTTGACCAAGCGGCAGCGAGTATCCTCAGTTAGAATCTCGCTCAAGGGCAGCAATTTTTCCTGATGCCATTGTATAACAGCCTCAATCGCCTCGATCACCAGCAGAGATTTGACATTTTTATGTTCAAGCGCGGCACGCGCCGTGTAGCCAAGCCCCAGACCACCGACGACAACATCCAACCCAGGTAGGTCGAGGCCAGCCAGACCCAGCCGCGCCACTTCCTCCTCGGCCACAGTGAACAGGCTGGACATTAGATATTCTTCATTGAGCTTAATCTCGTAAACATCTACGCCCAGAGAAAGCTGCTTACGGCGGCGCAAACTGAGTTCGCCGATGGGAGTTAATGCATAAGCTAGTTCCTTAAAAATCGCGCTCATAGGTAATCCTTATTTAACAGTGTCTAAATGAATGCCAGCATTGCCAGAGAAGGAAATGCTTCTTCGCTTACCCCTACGACAGAGAGGGAAAGAATTTTTCTTATAGCTTTGATTGAAGAATTTTGATTGTTCAAATTATTCTTTACAACAACCGCTGTACCTGATTTATCAGGTATCAGAACAGGTTGTTCCAGTTTATCCGCAAAATATCTGTCCACGGCCTGCTTCACACCCGGCCAGCAACCACTGTGGTAATCATGGATGATCAGTAATCCACCCGGTTCCAGCCTATCATAAAAAAATTCACAGGCTGCCTTCATTGGTTCATATAAATCGCAATCCAGATGCATCAACGCAAACATCACATCCTCAGGAACCTCCGACACAGTATCTGGAAATACGCCCTTACAGTAGTGGACATTGGCTGCTAATCCGATGAACTCCTTTACTTCTTGCAGTGAGCCTTCAAAATGCCCTGCGTCCACACCGCTGGGATCTTTTTCCGTATCCCGGATATTAAATCCTTCAAAAGTATCAAACAGGTATAGATCACGATCCGGCATAAAACTATTAAGGATCTTTGCACTAGCTCCTTTGTAAACACCTAGTTCCGCCAAGGCTCCAGGCACATTTCGTTTATGCAGATCTTTAATACTTGAAATCAAAAAATATAATCGTGCCCAATCGCCACGATTATTACCCCGCTGACCATGTTCCCATATTTTTATGAAATGCTTCATTTCTTCAGGATTGATATGGCTGGAAAAATCAGGACGATGCGAGAGATAAAATCGCCGCCCATAGTTATTAAAAATCGGCATCATAATATAAACAACGAAGTGACGCTGAATTCTACGCAGTACTTTCATAAGCATCTTTGGACCTCCTATACCCTCGCCTCTTCTAAGGCTTCAACGACTTGCGGACGCAGCGTCCACTCCCAAAGACCTTCGCTACGTTGGCCTTGAGGGATGGCTATGACATTAATGGCTTTGAGCGGCAAAGGCAGTTCCTCCGCCTGTGGCTTGAAATCCAAGAAGATCGACAATGTCCGTCCTACACGAGCATACAGTGAATCAGCTTCCCCCAGTGTGTTGCACCCAGCTTCATGCATCAGATCCTTGATCGTGATTTTATTGCCGCTCTTGCGAGCATGAATCTTCAAGAGCGCGATTTGCTTTTGGGAAACCTCATCTTTAATAGATTCAATTGCTTCGCGGTATTCCTCGGTACAGGGAACGCCGTCCGCATCGCGGCGGTTTTTCAACTCCTCCATGTGTTCGTGTAAGGCCTCTTTTAGTTGCTGGACAACCGTATTCTGGTCATCCCCACTAAATTTCTTGATTACACGAGATCCTGTATAGGCATAGGCGTGGAACTGTTCGTTCATGAAACCGGAAATGACTCTATAACGGCCATAATAATAATCTAGGCGATCTGGTACAATTTTCTTCGACTGTTTGTCCTTGATTTTTCCCATGCTATTTCTCCTTTCTTGCTATAACAATTTTTGCATCGTCAACTACATTCAACAGCCATTTTCTTAGCTGCTCATAACTATTCACGGCATTGAGTTCATCAGCATCAATACTTTTCAGTGGTCGCTTTCCATCGTATGCGACGGCATGAAACAAGCCGTCACGGTAACCGGAGATCAAGCAGTAGCGCTCGTTGATATGCTCAATATTTTCAATAGTCATTTTACGGGTACTCTTCTGCGTCATTTTTGATTATGTGACTCTTCGCTTATAGTTTAGCCTTATGCAACGCTTGGGCAATTTCTGGACGTAGTTTCCACTCCCGAAAACTGCCCCCGATAATGGAAATCGGCGTGGCAATGGACATGATCGGGTTCAGGCGTTCCGGCAAATCTCCCTGGGGCGGTATGAATTCCAGATAGGCTGCTAAAGCCCGACCTAGAAGCGCATATTCTCTTTCAACCTCCTCTATTGTTTCGCAGAGAGCCGCGTCCATCAGTTCCTGCAGGGACGCAGTTTGTTCTAGGCTGCGAGCATGTCCGATCAAAAGGCGGTGCTGTTTCAGCGACATTTCGTCTTTTAGAGCCTCCAGAGCGGTACGGTATTTTTCGGCGCAAGGAATGACAGATTCGTTTTTGTTTTCTATTTTTTCGATTTTCATTTAATTGTCGCTTTCTTTTCCTCTAGTGCCTTGCCGATAGCGGCCCTGATCTCCAACGGCTTTAAATGGCTCATTTCGTCAGCACTGACGCACATCTTGTATATATTCTCCAAGGTTGGATTTGGAACCATATTAATGGCCCATGAAATGACCCCGTATACTTCTGGATCTGTTTCCGACAGGCATAGCGACTTAGGGCCATCAAGCGACAATGTGTTTGATGCATCCTGCTTTTCTTGCTTCATAACTTCCCTTTCTTTTTATTGATCTTCCGACGTATATATTCGATTTTTTGTTCAAGACTGCGCTCATCTATGCCACGTAAGTTAGGCGCGATCATAAGGATTCTATCTACATCAGCATCTGGTATCGCCATCAATATTCGTTCGATCAAATTGTCTGTATTGAGTCCCTTATTATCCTTCATTATTTTTTCCGTTAGGCCGCCGCATCAGTGATTACAGTATCGGTTTGGATCACTATGGTAAGGATCGACTGCGCAAGATTAATAGCCTCCTTCGAGGTTCTAGCGGAATCGATCACGCCCATTTTGTCCATATTCCCGAATTTTTGTTTACGGATATCGTAGCCATACCAAGCATCCTGTTCGTCAAGAATACTCTCAACATAATAGCGGGCATTTACGCCTGCGTTGTATAGCAACTGCTCTGCAGGCGCTTTCAGGGCACGGATGACAATGTCGTACCCGCAACGTTCTGCCGCATCAGTGATGCCGTCACGCGCCGCGAGAAGCTCCCGCGCTGCTGCCAGAAAGGCTACGCCTCCTCCTGGTACAACACCTTCTTTTAGCGCTGTTTGCAGGCTGTTCAGTGCGTCCTGGTAACGGTCTTTCTTCTCAGTGATTTCTGTATCATTCAGCCCGCCGATATGAATTTCAACCAGAGTGTCTTGCAAGACTGCTATGCGGTACTCCAGTTTTTCGATTTCCTTCTTGTCTTCTGATTGACTCAGCATTTCTTTTAACTTGGCTAAATGCCGTTTAATCGGCACTTGTCTTGTATAAGAGGGGATAAGGATGGATTCGTCTTTTTCTAATCGAACGCTTTTAAGACTACCTGCTGCAAGACTGATTCTGGCCCTATCAAGTTTATCGCCCGCGCCTTCCGAAATCACAGTTGTACCACTAACCTCGGTTAAATCATCGAGAAAGGCCTGCCGCTCGTTGGCCGGTAATTTCATTGCAGCGGCCTTTAGCCCCGTCTGCCGGATATTGACGGCAAGGCCGGACAGGACATCCGCACTAAAATCATCCGCGATCAACAGTAGAGCTTCACCTTCCTGGATGGCCCCTTCCAACAGCGGCACCAGCGTCTGGAAATGAGCGATCTTGCTATCGGTGATCAGCACACGTGGCTGATCCAGCGTACAAATATTATTTCTTAGGTCGTTGACGAAAGCCGGTGAGGCATAGCCCACTGGAAGCTTTATGCCACTATGCCGTTCCACAACCGTTTCCATTCCTGTACCGTCATTTAAAAGCACTTTTTTTTGAAAGCTGCCGTCGCTATACAGATCTGACAGCGTGAAGGCGATATTTTCATCACCATTGGCGGCAATAAAGGCAACCTTGTACAAGTCCTCGGGGAACATCAGCGTCCTTGATATTTCTGATAAGACGCTCCGGGCGTGATCGAAGGCGCGGTATGCGCCCTTGCGAACCTTGCCCCGGTCTATGCCGCTGGCAACCGCTTTGATGACTTCCTCCACAACACGGCCCGCCATCACGATGCCTGCCGTCGATCCATCGCCCGCCCGCTCATCGGCGTGATAGGCTAGATACTTTAACAGCGTTGTGCCTGCATTCCCGAACTTATTTTCAAGCTCCAACGACAGAGCGATTGTATAGCCGTCTTTGGTGACGCGAGCACGACCATCAGGCATCTCGATGAGAACCGTACGTCCGTATGGTCCCGCCGTCACGCCTACAATCTGCACCAGACACCGCATACCTTCGGCTAGAGCCAGACGGGCTTCGTCACCCTGAAGAATTGTTTTGCTCGTCATTTATTTGACTCCTTTGTTTAAACCGAGAAAATCACGGATATCGTCGGTTTCAAGAAGGTGCGCGGCGTGATCGAAATCTGTTTTCTCCCGGTCCTTGAGCAAGATCGCTCTGACCGTTTCCACGCGCCAGATCAATTCGCGCAACAGGCGGTCAAGGGTCTGCTCCCGCGTTTCGCACTTTTGAGCGCCGTGGTTCATATTAGCTAGTGATGAAGGCGGCTCCGCCGCACTGTCATCAGAATTGGAAGAATCAGATGTATTCATTCACGCTCCGTCCATGTTGGCCGGTCGCACGCTGCAAAGCTGCACGGAACAAGATACCAGGATACCTCCTAAGAGGTCGCTTTGGGCGCTTGTGCCGCCGGAGCTTTTGCAAAAGCGTGTCCGGCTGCATCTATCCTGCTATCCCGCCGTTTTCAAAATGTGGAGAAAACGTAGGGTTAGCATTATTTTAATCTCATGACTGGTCAAAAGTCAACCTCTTAGGCTGCCTTGCCAGCGGGGTCCAGCGTCTTTTAAGGCGGCAGGAATTGTGCTGGCTTGCCGACCGCAACAAGCGTCAGGCGGTGCATAGCGCGTGTGCAGGCTACATAAAGTAAGTTGCGATCCATATCCGTATGGTAGTTTTCTATACTGGCATCCGGCACGATCACTCGATCAAACTCCAATCCCTTTGCCATGTGCGCCGTGCAAACGATGACCCTGCCGGAAAACCCGACACTGTCAGCATCCAGCAGGCGGGATTTAATACCGGCATCCGCCAGCAGCTTGTGCAAACGCTTGGCTTCCTTCTGGGTCTTGGCGATAATTGCAAGAGCTTCATGATCTGACGCTTCAAAGTCGCGGATTTCTTGAGCAATATGCGTCGTGGCCTCCGCCTGTTTCTGACAGACAATAACTTGCGGTTTCTTGCCGTGACGCTTCATTGGCACCAGTTCAGCGTTGGGTGAAATTCCCAGAGCGAATTGCATGATCTCCCATGTCGAGCGGTAGCTTTTTGTCAGCTTAACGGGCGGTGAGGCTTTCAAAACACCCCGGATCTGTTCCGCATTTGAAGTACTGTAAGGATTCACAGATTGGGTAGCATCGCCCAAGATAGTCTTGCGACAACTAAACAGTCGCCCTAGAACCGCATATTGCATCGGCGTATAATCCTGCATTTCATCGACCAGCAGATGTTTTACGTCCTTGCGCGAGTTATCGACACCCTCTAGTCGCATTTTCAGGTAAATCAGCGGAAAGACGTCCGCGTATTCTAGCTTACCGGCAGTGAGCTTAAAAAGTTTTGGCTCGCCGATCCATTCGAACATATTTTTATAGGCATTCCTGAGCGTTGTCTGCTTAATCATGCTTCTAACGGCTTCGCGCAGGCTCCGGCGCTGCTCCGTGTCAAGGTCATGATTGTAGAACTGACCTATTTTATGCTCAGCAGTTTCAACGACGCGGACAATCCGTTCCTTGAACGGCATGCCGCTGTGCTTATTCCAGGTTTCCGCAAAGAACCAGTTCGGGACAATCAGCCCTCGCCGCAAACGCCATTCGGTGGGCGTAAAAGAGATTTTCTCCAGATGATCGGCATAGGCATCGACCTGTTTCAGGAAATCGAGTGAAGCCTTCGCCACGATGCGAGCCTTCAATTCCTCATCATTTTTATCCAGCAGTAGCGCCGTCTGCTCAAAAAATGTCTGGAATCGGTATTTTCCCTCCAGCAATTCATCGGCCAGCGTATCCATGCCGATCTCGTTCACCTGTTCCTCGCCGAGCTCAGGAAGAACGTTGCCAATGTAATCGGCAAAGACGCGGTTGGGAGAGATAATCAGAATATCCTTTGAACTGAGCGTGTCCTTGAAACGGTAGAGCAGGAAAGCGATGCGATGCAGGGCGATAGAGGTTTTTCCCGATCCGGCCACGCCCTGGATGATCAGTGTATGCGCGTCGGCATCGCGGATAATTGCGTTCTGGTCACGCTGGATGGTGGCCACGATGTTCCGCATACCTTCATCGTCCGACGACCGGCTGAGTTCTTCCTGTAAAACGTCATCGACAATATGTAGGGCGGATTCGATCATCATTTCCATACGGCTGTCGCGAATGCGGAATTGCCGTTTTCGCTCCAACGCGCCATTGACAATACCGCTTGGGGCCTCATAACGCGCCGGGCCAATTTCGTAATCATAGAACATGGAGGAAACAGGCGCCCGCCAATCATGGACAATAGTCTTATTGTTAGTTTCATCGTAAAAATCGTGAATGCCAACATAGATGGCATCGGCCTGAGCAGTGCCTTCCCGGTCGCGCTTGAAATCAAACCGCCCAAAATAAGGTGATTTTTTTAACTTCAAGAGTTTTTTCTGCTGCTGGTTCAGCACCTCAGCGGAGCGCATTTTCTGGTCAACGGTCTCTCGGACGGCGATTTTCTCAAGATGGTCCATGTCGCGTCGGGCATCCCACATATAGTCGTGCACGTTCTGAATGGCCTTCGCATATTCGCCCAGACGAGTTTTAAGAACATGTAAATTAGTGTCAATTGCTTTCAGACACTCATTAAGGCACTCCTGCTCTTCTTTTTCACCTTGCTTCATAATTTACTATCCCTGTCCCCTTTCCCTGACTTTGGAAAAGATCAGATCCGGCCAGTCCTTCTTGCACTGGTCCAGATTCCACGCATTACGTGGTAGGAAGACTGGATTTTCATCACGGTCCAGCGCGACTGATGAGCGGTTGGCGCTAACAAACTTTTCTATCTTTGCCGGATCGCCGCTGACCCAGAGAGCCGTGAACCAACTTGTCTGCTCAAAGCTGACCTCTAGCCCGTATTCAGCCTGCATGCGGCTCGCCAGCACATCGAGCTGTAGTGCGCCAACCACACCAACCAGCCAGTCGGAGCTGAAGGATGAACGGAACACCTGCGTCACACCTTCCTCGGCAAGGCTTTCCAGCGCCCTTTTCAAATGCTTGGCTTTGAGCGGATCTTTCAGGCTGACGCGGCGCAGGATTTCAGGTGCAAAATTCGGGATGCCGGTGAAGACAAGATTTTCCCCTTCGGTCAATGTGTCGCCGACGCGCAATGTGCCATGATTCGGGATGCCGATAATATCTCCCGCAATCGCGTCTTCGGCCAATTCGCGCCCTTGCGAGAAAAAGAAGATCGGGGTGTGGATGCTCATGGGCTTTCCAGTGCGGACATGATGCAGCCGCATGCCGCGCTTGAATGACCCCGAACACAGCCTAAAAAACGCCACTCGGTCGCGGTGGTTGGGGTCCATGTTGGCCTGCACCTTGAAGACAAAACCAGATACCTTGTTTTCATCAGGAGTAACCGTGCGTGATGCTGCGTTCTGCGAGCGCGGCGGCGGCGCGTGTTCGATCAGGCCGTTGATTAAATCGCTGATACCAAAATTCTTGAGAGCGCTGCCAAAATATACAGGAGTGAGGTAGCCTTCCTGGAAGGCTTGCGTGTCCATCGGCGTGCAAGCGCCCCTGATAAGAGCCGCTTCTTCTTTGAGCTTTGAGTATTGTTCTGCGCTCATGAACCCCGGCAGGCGCGGATCGTCCAGCCCTTCGCATTGCACGATTTCCGGCAATTTTTCTTTCTGATTGTCCTCGAACACAACCATCCGGTCGCGGATCAGGTCGTAACATCCCTTGAAGTCACGTCCCATGCCCACGGGCCAGGTCACGGGCGTTGTCTCCAGCGCCAGCTTGTCAGCAATCTCGTCCATCAAGTCAAACGGGTCGCGGACCTCCCTATCCATCTTGTTGACGAACGTCATGATGGGAATGTCGCGCATCCGGCAGACCTCAAACAATTTAAGCGTCTGACTCTCGATTCCTTTGGCCGCGTCAATCACCATCACGGCACTGTCCACCGCGGTCAGCGTACGATAGGTATCTTCTGAAAAATCCTGGTGGCCCGGCGTGTCCAGAAGGTTGAACACCGTGTCGCCGTAATCAAACGTCATGACGGAGGTCGTGACCGAAATTCCCCGCGCCTGTTCGATCTGCATCCAGTCCGAATGCGCCAGACGGCGGTTGGCGCGTGCCTTGACCTGCCCGGCCATACGGATTGCGCCGCCGAACAGCAGCAGTTTTTCGGTCAGCGTGGTTTTCCCGGCGTCCGGGTGAGAAATGATGGCGAAAGTGCGACGGTTGCTAATAATTTGCATGATGTTCTGGGGGGCTTGTTCGTTACCTTGAAAAATCCTTTTCACGCCACGAAAATGCGGCGGCGACGGGATCTTTCTAGGGGCAAACAGCGAACATCATGAATATTTGAATTTCTTTTGTTTTATTGTGTCCTGATTAAAAAGGGATAAAAAGTGCTTGTCAAGCCATGATTCCGTGCTAATTGATAAATCAATGAATAATGACAATGGGATAAAAACAAATCTGCGCGTTATCAACGCCTATAGGAGGGGAAATGCCGGGCCAGAGCATGCGCTGGCAGCGGTCGATTTCCTGTTAGCACTGTCCATCCCTGGCTTTGATGATGATCTATCAATCATCCGCGAGGTTATAGATTCCGGCGATCTTGAAAAAATATCACGTCGTAAAATCAAGGCAAATCTCAAGCGCCTGGAGTTAAAATACAGCCTTTATAAAATACAGCAGTTTTTAAAACATCACTGATCACCGCTGGCCGCACAGTGGACGCAGGT
The DNA here is from genome assembly GCA_046294845.1 of Micavibrio sp. Lineage (GTDB taxonomy): Bacteria > Pseudomonadota > Alphaproteobacteria > Micavibrionales > Micavibrionaceae > Micavibrio_C. The sequence continues at coordinate 25,028 of JBKBNU010000003.1, forward strand.
CAAAGTGGTGGGATCAACATCGAGCCGTTTTGGATTGATTTCCTCATCGCATTTGATGCAATACCCGTAATCGCCAGATTCAATGCGCTTGAGAGCAGCATCGATCCTGTACAGTTCCTGCTCACGCCGCCGTTCCGTAGCCAGCGCCATTTCCTGCTGCTGGATCGCATCCATGCGGGAGAGCCGCCCGACCATCGTCTGGTCAAGCTCCACCGGTTTCGTCGTCGCCTTGCTGGCTTCCGCCCACACCAGCAACTCCGCCCGGTGCTTTACCAGCATGTTTTTGTAATGTTCGAGATCAATAGGCATTCTTTACCCTTTAAGATAAAATGATACCGCAGTAAACAGGCCGGGTAGAAGAGAGAATCTTTTAATACTGCCAGATTGTCGTAAAGTCGCCTCATGCATTTCACGAGCTTCTTAAAGAACGTGCCGACGGCGACGTAGAAATATTTATCCTTCAGATAAGGGGAATGTCAACTTGCCGGAAGACGAATAGAAAATCTGCCATGCACTTTTGAAAGCGAAGGCTATGTCTTGAAAAGATGGAATACTATCTCCGGGGCGGTTTATCAGTCTTGAGTAAAAAAATGAGTCATTTCTACTTTATAGCAAAAAACTGGCGGTTCCTAAGTTTCGGGTTTCTTCTGACCTTTATCTGTAATCTTGGCCAGACTTTTTTCATCGGCCTTTACAGCGGGGTGATCCGCGCGGACTACGACCTGTCGAGCGGTGATTTCGGCGCGCTGTACGGCGTTGCCACCTTGTGCAGCGCGGGCCTCATTATATGGGTGGGACGGCTGGTCGATAAAATCGATCTTCGTATTTACACATTGTGGGTGATAGCGGCCATGGTTCTGGCGTGCGTCCTGATGTATGCCGGAACCAATATCATCACCCTGGGACTGGCCATTGCTCTTCTGCGCCTGAGCGGCCAAGGCTTGATGCCGCATATCTCCAATACAAGCATGGGCCGGTATTTCGAATCCGCGCGTGGACGGGCTGTCAGCATCGCGCATATGGGAATCAGTGCGGGGCAGATTATCCTGCCCGTTGCCGCCGCCTTTCTCATTTCACATGCGGGATGGCGGGAAAGCTGGGCCGCCTACGGTCTGGTTCTTGTCTTCGCGGCTGCGCCCCTGACCCTGTTTTTTCTCAAAGGGCACGGCGAACGCCACCGACGATGGGAAGCAGAAATCACCGTCGCCGAAAGCCAAACGGGCCAGCACAGCCGCATGAAATCGCCTTTGCGGGATGGTGTGTTTCGTGACAAACGTTTTTTCATCATCCTGCCGGGCTTTCTCAGTCTGCCTTTATTCGGCACATCCATATTTTTCTTTCAAGATGAACTGTTGACTGCCAAGGGATGGGATCAGAACCTGTTTGCATTCTCCTTTCCATTTCTCGCAGCATCGATGATGGTTTCGAGTCTTGCGGGTGGTTTCCTGATTGACCGGATCGGCAGCAGCCTTAAACTCCTTCCTCTAATTTACATTCCTTTTATAATCGCGCTGCTAACTCTGGCCGGAGCGCAAAATCCTTTCTGGCTGCCAGCCATGATGTTGCTGATCGGTGCAAGCACAGGACTTCTATCGGTCGTAGGCGGAACGCTCTGGCCGGAAATGTACGGAACGCGCGCATTGGGAGCAGTACGCTCCTTCGTCATGGCACTGATGGTTTTAGGCACCGCGGCAACGCCAGCGGTTGTCGGGCTTCTGTACGATGCAGGCATATCCGTAGCCGCAACTTACATGGGGTTTGCGATCTATATGATCGCGTTCGGTATTCTCCAGCTTCCTCTTGGGTACGGAAATAAAAATGATACTTTTAAGAAAAAATAACTATGTTTAGGCATTTTTGGTAAATGATTAACTTTTTCTGACTACAATATATGCATGGATAATTACGTGTATTTAGATGGCCTAAAGCTAAAAAAGAAAGTCAGAGCGATTGTTACAAATGAGGCAGCTCAACTGTTACTCATTCGGCCGCATGGTTATGATGACAATTCATGGACATTTCTTGGCGGAGGCGTTGAAAGCGGAGAATCGGAAATTGAAGCTCTGTATAGAGAGCTGAGAGAAGAAGCTAATATTGAAATTGTTCATAAAATTAGCAGAGCAAGACTTATTAACTGGTTTGCGTTCTCGGAAGAATTTAAAAACAAAAAACAATTTTCTTATGATGGTCAACACGCCAGCTACTTTCATGTATCTGTACCAAACAAAACGTCTGTAAAAATTCAAGAAAGTGAAGTCGCTGATTTTTGCTGGTGTAGACCAGAGAATGTTAGCCAGTATATCAAGGTTTCTAAGCATCTTGATATATTTTACAAACTTGCAGACGAGTTCAATCTATATTCAGCCAGAACCTTGCAGTAACTTATCTAAATAAAATAAGCGGCACATGACATGCCTTGATAAGGCTCGCTGTTGTACTGCCAATGAGAATGCTGCGTACACGGGAATGGCTGTAAGCACCTGTCAACACAAGGTCAATCTTATGATCCGCTACATAAGAAGCGATGGCCTGATCAACCTGGTCGGATTTTTGATTAGACACTTTGACATCAAAACCTGCCGTAGACAGCTTGCTAACAATATCTGAAGTATCTAACTGACCCGATTGATCAACCGTTAATAAATGGCATTCAAGCCCCCTTAACAAAGGCGATGAGGCAGCATATTCAACGGCTTTATTGGCGTTTTCCTTACCATCATAGGCGATTGCAAAGCGTTCCATCGGGCGAACAAATCGTGATACGACAAACAAGGGTTTATGGATAAGGCGCGCGACCTTTTCTAGGTTCGATCCGAGAAACTCAGAATCAGGATTGGCCTGCTCACCGCGCTTGCCAATAAAAATCATATCAATGCCGTTTTCCATCTCTTTGATGGTTTCAGAGAGGCTGCCGCGGCGGTGAATCAAATTGATTTTTTCAATGCCTGCCGCCCTTAGAGCCTTTTCACTATGTTCAAGGATAAGGCGACCCTTTTGCTGATCTAGCTTGCCGCGTTCTTCATCCACCCTAGCTAGCTCTTCCATCAAGCCACTTCGCGCATCAATACCAATCGCACCAGTGCGGTCATCCGCCACCGCCTGATAATCAGAGCTGCGGCGCAAAACATGCAACAAGTCAATTTCAGCGTTCAGGCGCTTTGCCGCCCAAGCGGCATTGGTGCATATATTGTCGGCATAAAGCGAGCCATCAATGCATACGAGTAACTTTATCATGGTCGCCCCTTAATGTTTCAGCATTAGATCAAGCGCATCAGGCTTATCATGGATGGCAAGCCTGTCCACAATTGTTGCACTGGCTTCATTCATGCCGATCAATTCAATTTCGGTTCCTTCACGACGGAATTTCAATATAACTTTATCGAGAGCACCCACTGCAGACAAATCCCAGAAATGAGCACGACTGACATCAATCGTAACCTTTTCAACCACCTCTTTAAAGTCAAAAGCATCCACAAAGGTATCAGCAGAGGCAAAAAATACCTGCCCTTCAACAATGTAAATGCGGTGTTGTTTGTCCTCTGTTAGGCTTGAGCTGACACGCATCAACTGTGCAACCTTACGGGCAAAAAACAAGGCGCTCATCAGCACACCAACAAATACACCAATTGCCAAGTCATGAGTCAGCACGACCACTGCAACCGTAGAAAACATCACTAGGCTGGAGCTTTTAGGGTGTGTTTTCAGGTTCTTAACGGATGCCCAACTGAATGTTCCAATAGAAACCATTATCATAACAGCAACAAGCGCAGCCATAGGGATTTGGCTAACCCACTTACCCATAACAAGAATAAGAAAGAGCAGGAAGAGACCTGCAAATAGTGTCGAGAGGCGGCCACGACCACCTGATTTGATATTGATGACCGATTGTCCGATCATGGCACAGCCCGCCATCCCACCGAAGAAACCCGAGACAATATTAGCGATACCTTGGCCTTTGCACTCACGGTTCTTGTTGCTGGGGGTATCGGTGAGATCATCTATAATTGTTGCCGTCATCAAGGACTCCAGCAAACCAATCGCCGTTAGTGTCAGCGCATACGGCAAAATAATCATAAGTGTTTCAAGATTGAGGGGAATATTGGGAAACAAGAAGATAGGCAAGGTACTAGGCAGCTCTCCCATATCTCCAACCGTGCGTAAATCAAGACCCAACACCATGCTCAAGGCAGTCAGAACAATGATACAGATCAATGGAGAGGGAATAGCTTTAGTAAAGCGTGGTAAAATATAGATGATGGCTAGACCCAGTGCAACCATGCCATACATAGTAATACCAGCACCTTTGAATTCTGGTAACTGCGCCATGAAGATCAGGATAGCGAGTGCATTTACAAACCCCGTGACAACTGAGCGCGAAACAAATCGCATCAGGCTTCCTAACTTGAGTACACCTGCGATAATCTGCAGAACGCCTGTCAGTATGGTCGCCGCCAGCAAGTATTCAAGACCATGCTCTTTGACCAGCATAACCATTGCCAAGGCCATCGCGCCTGTCGCTGCTGAGACCATCCCTGCACGTCCGCCCACAAATGCTATTACAACGGCGATACAAAAAGATGCGTAAAGTCCAACTTTGGGATCAACACCGGCTATAATCGAAAAGGCAATGGCTTCTGGGATAAGGGCCAGCGCCACAACCATACCTGCAAGCAGGTCGTTGCGTATATTACCAAGCCAGGTTTTTTTGATGTAGGAAAGAGATAGCGATACCATGTAAAGCAGGTTGCTCCAAAATTAGGTGTTGAAGGGTTTCACTTAACGTAAGGGCTGTGAACGATTCAATGAATTTTGTATCTGTCAGTTACATTAATCGGCACTTTTGACACGAAAGTTGCCTGCACTATAAGAATATACAGCATGAATGCAAGCATTTTTTGCTGCGCTGCGGGATAAAAATCTGGATGCTGAAAAGTTCAAAAAAAATTGAGCAATTAACAATGAGAACAAACATTTCCATTTCCCGCTTTTGCTCTTTGATAATCGCCTGATGACACCCATATCTGCCCTGCCAAACAAGCTGATATCATGTCAGCACAAAAATATGAGATTAGAATTGGTTGCACAGTGATTGAATAGAAAATTTGTATATAGTGTAATGAGATACATCAATCTCGCCTCGTGAACTCATTTTTCTAATAAGAAGGATTTTAAATGTCTAAAGATGAAGGTATTCAATCTAACAAATTGTTTATTAAAGTTTCCGGATCGGGATTGCCGGAAGTAGATGGGCTTTACGTTTCTTCCAAGGCACCTCCCGCCCAGTCTGAATCGGGGACGTTGTCCAGCCCTGGATATTGGAATGGGAAAATGGCATGGGACCGCGCCGATGGAAAATCCGCACGTAGCCCTGCGATTTCATATTCTAATAGTTACAAGTCATGGCGCATTTGTCGTCTTGATGGACACCTCGCATACGAGATTACCTGTGATGATGAATTGCCACCAACTGATAGAGTGTGGAATGTTTATAAAATGGGAGTTGCTCCAGCCCCTGAAGTTGAAATTCATTATTTTGATCCAACCCAGCCTTGCCCTAAGCCCAATGTCGTTTATGTGCTGGGAGGTCCCGGTGCAGGAAAAGGAACAATGTGTGAACTTGCTGAGATTCAGTTGGGCTGGACTCACTTATCTACGGGTGTTTTGTTACGTGCCGAACAAGAAGCCGGCGGGCCTACTACAAAAATAATCAAGGAATATATCGAGGCGGGTAAATTGGTTCCGAATGAAATTGTGGTAAGGCTCCTTAAGGATGCTATGGAGCGCGTAATCCGAACAACAGGAAGAAGAAATTTCCTGATTGATGGCTTCCCCCGGTCTTTGTCAAACTTAGAGGCTTGGTATGAAGTTTTTGGGCGGGAAGATGACCTTCCTAAAATGTTGTATTTTGAATGCCCTTTTGAAGTTCTCGAAAAACGTATTTTAGGTCGCGCAAAGTTTTCAGGTCGCAGTGATGACAATATCGAAAGCATGAAACTGAGATTTGATACTTTTAAAACTGAGACTTTGCCAACGGTAGAGCTTTTCAAAGACAAAGGTAAATGTGTTGAAATTGACACGAGCCAAGACCGGGAAGCCGTTTATGCTCTGGTGCGCAAGCAACTCGCTGAATACACTGACAGTAAATTAATGGAGAGGCCACTTACAGAGAAATCTGAGGTCCTTTTAGGAATGAGACCTTACCCAAAAGAGACTTAAAAATATAGGTGGGTCTGAACTCTAATACAAAATTTGGTCAACCCCCATTTAAAAACCCCTCTTAAAGAGGTGACCTGTTTCCCCCAATCTTGCTTTACCTAATCGCAAAATCCAACACAAGTAACGTCACACTGGAGATCAGGCCAGCGATCGGTACCCAAAGCGGACACACAAATCTGTCTGCTGCTAGAATAGGATCACAATCCCCATAAGGAGTATGGCTAATCCAAAAATCCAGCTCATCAGTTTTTGAACAGACGGTAAGGCAAAGATCGCGGCTGCCCCAAAGAAACTAAAAATAAAACTGGCCGCCATGAGAGTAAATTTCCCGTTCATGGAAAGCTCAGAATGAAACTCTGTTTCACTGATATGCCAGCAAATGAACAGCGATACTGCGAGTGTCATGATCGCTGATACAGAATCAATAAAACTCATAGGTGTCGGGTTTTGATGGGGATCTCGGTCTTTAATGCGGCCAGATCCTCCGCATTTTGTGCAGGGATCATACACAGCGGTCTGGTAAGATCCCTGTGATGCATAAACCATTCTCTGTGACATTGTGCTGCCGCTTCCGGAGCACCGACTACATAATGACATAGCCTTCTTCCCTACGATCTATTCCCTTATTGATACCAGAATTGTCCTAAATAGTCGCCATTAACCCACATTTTTACATAGTTCTGCTTCGTCCGTCTTACGGCTTCATAGTTTTGGCAATAGGTTTCGTTGGCATCTAAATATCTCTCTGGCGCGCATTGAGCGAGGTAGCATTTCCCCATCGAAAAACCGTTACGGTTATTTTCTCTCAAGACATATCCGGCGCTGCAGGTCTCAAAAGTTTCTCGGCCGAGATCATAGTTACCGGCAACTCTCTCCCCGTTTGGACCAGTCGTGCAAGATGATAAATCTGGTAATGGCGGCTTCCTGTGTTTAATGCGATCGCGGAAAGCGCTGTAAGCTGCACTACACCCTGAAGGAAACCCACCGGGCAAACAGATCCAGATGGCGCAATCAGCTTCTGAAGCTGCGTGAACTTTCGAAAATCCAAAAATGGAAATTAAGAGTGTTGCTATAAGAATTACAAAAATCTGTTTCATAAAGAATTCCTTTTTTGTTGCGCGACTTCAATTTTTTTGCCAAAGGTAAGCCACATCAATTTGAGTGAGGTTATGAGGAAATTTATCCTCTCTATCCTTGTTACATTTCTCTGGCCCGTAACGGCTCATGCCACTGTGATTGAATTTAACGGTGACGGGACTGTAACAACATATGAAGCAAGAGACTATCTTGCAGAGGAAAGACGGCACCGAATGCATCGGGCAGTTGTATTTTCCCCCTCCTCCATACAACTGCCCGATGCATTTGACGAATTTATCTATGAATCTTCAGAGCGGCATGGCGTAAGTTTCAGTTTAATTAAAGCTGTTATTTACTGTGAATCTTCCTATGTCCATAACATTGTCTCTAAAAAAGGCGCACAGGGATTGATGCAGCTTATTCCTGCAACAGCAAAGAGATTTGGCGTTGAAGATTCATTTAATCCTGAGCAGAACATAGAAGGAGGAACAAAATATCTGAAATTCTTGCTGAAGAAATACGATGGTGATCGCCGGTTAGCCCTCGCAGCCTACAATGCTGGTGAAGGTGCTGTTGATAAATACGGAGGAATACCGCCCTATCGAGAAACGATCAACTATGTTGAAAAAATAGAGGCCCTTCTGGATAGAGAGCAGGGCTTATAAAGCTAAACCTTTGTCCTTGATCGGCCGCGCATTGGCATTTGCAGCAAAGGAGGGGTTCCTTGAAAAATCTATCCTGCAGAAATGCCCCTGCCCCAAGCCATCGGGAGCACCTTGAAGACTTCTACCTTGAAGAACGGTTGCGGCAAAGATTGTTGTCCCAGGGTAAACATCGATGGCCCTTTCATTTTCAAACATCATTGAGAATACGGATATTTCTTCAAGAAGGTATTGACGGGACAAATCAAAAAATTCCTTAAAACGGTTATCAGAATAAACAGCAGGCTTCTTGACGCAACGGCGGGACCAAATCTCATGAATATTCTGGTTAATTAGATCCCTGAATTCAATATTCCCTAAGTAAAGGTCGTCAATCTTCTTCCTAATTAAAGGATAATCAGCATGATTGAGCCAGAAATCCCAATGAACCATATCAGCTGATTTATTGCTTCCGATGTCTGTCTTGTATTTTTCTGCCCAGATCAATCCGCTTTGCCGAGAGGTATTATAGGCCTCTGCGGAATCCAGTCTTTCTTCGAACATTAAATTGAAACGCTGGAGCGTATCATTCACGCATACCTTAACGACTGAGAAACGGGGTTTCAGCCACCCTAACGTAGCACGAAGCTTTTCTCCCTCGTGATAGTCCTGCCCGACACTAATCTGCAATCTGGCAACATCAAAACTCTGCCAGCTATCGGTACTTTTCTCGCTCTTCACTTTGACAAGGTAAGGACCTGTTTGTTCCGGATATTGCCTAGTTCTCATACTAAAAACCTTTCTGGAGCTATTGAAATTTCCGGTTTTTTTCCAGTATCCCAGATATATCCAAAGAGCTTCTTTTCCCGCATGGCAAATTGATTATCTGTCTGGACAGTAATAAGGCTCTCAGATCCGTTCACCTGCGCGACCTTATCAGCATATATAAGGGTTACAATGTTCGTGAAATATTTAGAAGGAATAGTCCTATACTCCTCTAGCTCTCCCATAAGGTATTGATCGCCCTCTTCTATCAACTGGCGCATATGAATGCCTATACTGCGCATCTGCCTATAACGGAAATTAACCTCGGACGGAGAAGCTCTATCTGAGGCAAACATAATAAAAAGCGTTTTATCAGAAGCATCTTTGAGAGTTTTATAAACATCATCCAAGAGTTTTAGATAGCAGCCTTCGCCCTCTATGATATCCAAGTGATTTTCAACGATTTCAAGCCCATTGGCAGTGAAACGGATTCCCAATCTTTCTAGGCCGTGCTTGATTTCAAGAAGAACATCAGTGCTCTTGGTTTCTCCACTCTCTATACGAGAAATTTTCTGCTTATCTACGCCCAAAGTGACAGCAAGCTCGTATTGCTTCATGCCTAAAAGCTCACGCCCAGCCCTTAGTTGGGCCCTTAATTTTGAATGTGGGTCTGATACTTGATCCGGCACGCGAAGCTCCAACTTGGTCATAATCAGGGTTTTACTTTACTTAATACAAAGAATCCGGAAAATCAATCAAAAAGCAATATTAAATCTCATATTTTGATGTTTTATAATTGACTTTATGTCAATTCGATACTAAATATTGCCACATGATATTGAATATCACGTTAACGGGTTTCTTGGGAAAAGGAAATCCTATTTAGCAATAAAATTTAACGCGTGTGTGGAGCAGCCAAAATGACAGTAAATGAAACAGCAATCATCCTTATGGCCTTTGTGGGATCAGGTTTTTTAGGATTTATAAATGCCGCTTACGGCAACCCTCTCGCCCTCCCCTTAATTTCCGGGCGACAAAAATGAGTCACTTTTACTTTTAAATTTCTCACTCTCCCCTGTGAGAAACCCTGAGCCGCATTTCCACTCTGGATTAGCGGAACCCCACTCTGCGCCTTAATAGCGAGTGGTGATGCGTGCTCGGGATCTTAAGGGGGCAAAACAATAATTATTGAGACAGAAAATGACCACGAACAGGAAACCGCGCATCGTGCGCGTAACAGAGGAAGATGCCAAAATTGGCTGGCGTATTATGAAGGCGCGCCAGTCAAAAAATGTCACTCAAACTGAGTTGGCTATAGGAATTGGCACAAAGTATCAACAAATCCAGAAATTCGAGCATGGCGTTGACCGTATCAGTGCGGGCGCTCTTAAAAAGATATCTCTTTTTCTTGAGATTGATGTAAACCAATTATTACATTCAAATTTTGGTGAAGAGATTATTCCTGAGCCACAGATAACTCATTATGAATTGGATCAAAAAGCAATAAGACTCCTCAAAGGGATCAGAAGTCCTCAAGATAAACAAGCACTTCTGGCGCTCATGGAATCTCTTAACAAAAAATCATCTATACAACTGCCAGATATAAAGTGAGCATAAAAATACCCCCCAGCAGTTGTATAATGCATTCATTAGACAGTTTTTTATTGAATAAATTTTAGCCTCTGCGCTTAGATCGCTTCGCAACCACCGCCGTTACAAGAACAAGAATAACTTGATGCGGTCAATATACAGCGAAGAGGAAAAGAGCATGAATTTCAAAATAAATAGAGAACAGGCCATCAAAGTCCTGTTTATCGGTGTGTTGGGGTTGTCCCTGTTTCAAACAGAGAGTGCCTTTGCACAATCAGCCTTGTTTGACTCAGGGACAAACTTCCTGACCGCCCTGCAAGATCTCCTTACATCAACCTGGGCGCGCATTATTGCCATCATCGGCGTTGTGTTTTTAGGGTTTGCATGGATGTTTGGGCGCATTTCCATGCAACTCGCCGTGTCAGTGGCCGGGGGAATTATCCTAGTTATGGCCGCTCCTGCGATTGTCGATAGCATCGCCGGTACGTTGTAAAGAACATGGGAGAAGACGCTGTTGATATTGATCCTCTTTTTATAGGAATGACGCGGCCACCCTTGGTGATCGGCGTTCCCATGGAATTCTTCGGGATCAATTTCATAATTTTCGGGATCGGGATGATCCTGTTTATAGCCCTCTCCAGCAAAATACTGTTTTTTATCTGTATCACGCTGCCGATTCACGCCATCGGCCATATCGCTACGGAAAAAGACCCTCATTGGATGAGCGTAGTGATCACAAAAATGAATAAATGTCCGCCTACGCGGAATAGACCGCACTGGAAAAGCAATAGTTATATGCCCTGATAAGGGGGCCACTAAAATGTTAAATGTCGCAAAGAAAAAAGACACGCGTTTTGGAAATCTGGCAAAGGCCGAAAGGCCCGCAAGTGCCTTTATTCCCTACACAAGGCATGTCAATGAAACCACCCTCAGGACAAAAGATGGCTATCTTCTGCAGATCATCAAAGTAGAAGGCCTGCCCTTTGAAACAGCGGATCAAATTGATATCAATCAAAGAAAGTCCATCCGGGCTACCATGCTTCGCGGCCTCTCAAATAGCCGCTTTGCCATCTATCATCATATTCTGCGTAAAGAGTCCTCCGCCACACTGGAGGGATTCTTTATCAACGACTGGTGCCGTGATCTGGATCGTGCCTATCAAAGCCGATTGCAGAAAAAGCGTATGTTCACGAATGAACAATACATCACAATTGTTCGCCGTCCGGCCCAGGGCGCCATAGGATTTATGGCCGAACTTGGCAGAACCGCTTTCAGGAAGATGGATCAAGAGATTCAAAAACAGCAGGAAGAAGAAGATTTAAAAGCCTTGAATGAGGCATGCAGTAACCTAATAACAACCCTCTCACCCTACCAGCCTAAACTCTTAGGGCTAAAGGAGATGGAAAACGGTTTCTTCTCTGAACCGCTCTCTTTCCTCTCCTATCTCATTAATCTGGCTGATGCACCTATTCGCCTGCCGCGTATGCCGCTCGCCGAATACCTACCCTCTAAAAGAATCTCCTTCGGAAAAGAAACTTTTGAGATACGGGGAGCAGCCCCGGGAGATATCAAGCTTGGTGCCATCCTTTCCTTAAAAGAATATGCCGATGGCACGGGACCAGGCATGCTTGATGGCCTTTTACGCCTGCCTCATGAATTTATTATCACACAGTCTTTTGGTTTTGTTGACCGACAGGCCTCACTTACGGCCATGCGGGATACAAAACGCAAGATGATAGCAGGCGAACAAGGGGCAAAAAGCCTTGAAGAAGATCTGGATGAAGCCATTGATGACCTCGCCTCCGGTCGAAGCTCCTTCGGCCAGCATCATTTGAGCGTCACGGCGATTGCCGCTAACCCTGTAGAGCTTGATTACGTTGTCAGCGATACGGTCGCAAGCTTCGTCAATCTCGGGATTGTGGCAGCGCGGGAAGATCTCAATATGGAACCGGCGTTCTGGGCGCAGCTTCCAGGCAATTTCGCCTATATTGCCCGCCGCTCTCTCATATCTAATAAAAATTTCGCGGGCTTTGCCAGCTTTCACACCTTTCCGGGCGGAAAATTTGCCGACAACCATTGGGGATCACCCATCACCTGTCTTGAAACCACATCGGGTACAGCCTACTGGTTCAATTTCCATGAGCGCGATGTTGGCAATTTCACCGTAATCGGTCCCACTGGCACAGGGAAAACCGTTCTCCTGACATTCCTGCATGCGCAGGCGCAACGCCTCAACCCAAACTCCGTCTATTTTGATAAAGATCGTGGTGCCGAAATATACCTGCGGGCTATTGGCGCTGATTATACAGTTGTGAATGCCGGCGTGCCGACAGGTCTCAATCCGCTGCAGTTGCCTGATACATCTGAGAACCAGGCCTTTTTGCGGGATTGGGTCAAGCTGCTCCTGAACGCCGATCAAAAAATCCCTCTTTCTGCTAAAGACCTGGAAATGATTGCGCGGGCCGTATCGTCCATTTTCGATATCCCCCCGCCTCAGAGAAAACTTTCTGTATTCTCGGAATTACTGTCAGGGCATGAAATCGATCATGGATCATCGCTGGCCTCAAGAATTGCCATGTGGCACAGCGAGGGCGAGCGCGCCTGGCTGTTTGATAACGAGACCGATACGCTCTCATTACAAAACCGTACCCTCGGATTTGATTTAACATCAATCCTCAATGATCCGATCAGCCGTACGCCGTGGCTTATGTACATATTCCATAGGATAAACGGCCTCCTCAACGGCGAAAAAGTCATCATCATGCTCGATGAGGGCTGGAAAATGCTGGATGACCCGGCCTTTTCAATGCGCATTAAAGATTGGATGAAGACAATCCGTAAGCAAAACGGGATTGTCGGCTTTGCAACACAATCGGCACGAGATGCCCTCGGCAGCAGCGTAGGCGATGCCATCATTGAACAATCACCCACACAGATTTTCCTCCCTAACGCCCGTGCTACAGAAGAAGATTATTGCAAAGGTTTTGGCCTTTCCCGGCACGAACTCAAGATCATTAGGGATCTGACACCCCAATCCCGGTGCTTCCTTGTCAGGCATGGCACGGATTCTGTGATTGCTCGTCTTGATCTCGGCGGTCTTGATGATTTTGTCGCTGTTCTGTCTGGCCGTACAGAAACCGTCAAACTCATGCACGACATTATGGAGCAAACTGGCCCCTCCCCCGAACAATGGCTCCCGCGCTTTCTGGAATCGATAAGAAAATTATGAGGAAAAAACTATGAGAAGAAATCTATTTTTTACAGCTCTGGCTGTCTCTATTTTTACCTTGCCGGGGCCTGCCCGCGCCCAAGGCATCCCTGTCTATGATGCCGCAGGATATGCACAGATCCTGACCCAGTTAGAGCAAATGACGCAAGACTACCAGAAGCAGATCGAGCAGCTGAGCGAAGCAGTCAAGCAAACCAACGCCCTGACCGGAACTCGGGCTATGGGCACTCTGGCAAACGGCAATCTGGAAGCTGATTTACGCCGCTACCTGCCCAACACATGGCAGGAAACCATGAACATGATGAGTGTTTCGAGCCTGAATGGAGCAGGATTGGGTACGCAAGGCACATATAACGATCTGTATGCGCTCTATGAACCGCTCAAAGGTGCCGATGCCATCACAACTGACCCTTCTGGTGCGACCGCGCAAGCGCTCGATCGCAGGACCGGAACAACCTACGCGGCCATGGCGGCAGGTGAACAGGCTTTTAATAGTATCCCGCGCAGGATGGAGACTTACGAAACGCTGCTGACGGAACTGGATAATACAGAAGACCTCAAAGGCTCGATTGACCTTCTCGCCCGTATTTCTGCTGAGAACGGCTTCATCTTGAATGAAATGATGCGTCTGAATGCCATCCAGATCCAGCAAAGAGCGGCCACGGATAACCAGGAACTCAATAGCTACAAGCGATCTCATACAGCAAATCAATACAACGCCGACACGGCAACCAACGCCTTTAAACTTGAGGAGTAAAATATGAGAAATACGATGATTGTCACACTGTTTACTGTGATTTCTTTCACCCTGTCTGCCTGCAGTCATACAAATATGAAGGATAAGAAAGCCCCCTGCTCGCCTATGGCATCCGCAGGAAATGCACCTTGCGAACTGATCCCCCTTAACTTTGCTGAAGTATCAGTACAGACAAAAGTTATTTGAAAGCAGAGATAGTCTAGAAAATGGGCGCTATTGAAACACTCATTGATAATGTTGACAGCATGATCCTGGGCTTTGTCCAAGGTTCATTCGGGTCACTGACGGCTTCAATACATATTCTATGGCAGCTTATGTTCATCGTTTTTATTGCCGTTTATGGCTACAAGGTGATGATCAGCGGACGCTTTTCTGCCTCCGATATGATCGTTCATTGCGTCAAGATTATCATCATACTGGTCGTAGCGACGCAGTGGGATACCTTCTTCACCATTGCTTATAATATGGTGACGGATTTCCCCAATGATATTGCCGGACAAATTCTGCAAGGATCTACAAATACACTCGGTTCTAACGCTCAGCCCACTGACCAGATGACCGCCAATAGCGGATTATCGAATTTCTTTGATCGGGGCATGAAAATCGTTCAAAAAATCCTTGAAGGTGCTGGTCTCACAGATTTTGGTCTTTATCTTTACGCAGGTATCGTTTTCATGGGAACGGTCTGCTTTGCCGGTTATGCCGGCATGCTCATTATACTTTCCAAGATTGCAGTTGCCATTCTGCTGGCTGTTGGCCCGATTTTTATACTTTTGTTGATTTTTTCAAATTCTCGCGGTCTTTTTGAGGGCTGGCTTCGGACATTACTGAACTACTCAGTCATCCCTATTTTTGTCTATACGCTTCTGGCCTTCCTCTTGTCACTGGCAGAGCGCCCCCTTGAGAATCTGGAAGAGCATAGCAGCGTAACACAGGCTCTACTTGACGGTGTGGCTCCTTATGCCCTCGTGACGTTTATTTCTACCCTCCTTTTGATGCAGATCATGAATATGGCGGCATCGGTTACTGGCGGCCTGTCTCTCTCAACCATGCGCGGACCTTCATGGGGTCTGGGGAAAGGAATGGCTGCCGGAATGTTAGGTGGGAAACTAAGTGTCACTACGATTAAGGCTGCACCAGGAGCGGCTGTCTACGTAGTCGATAAAGCCAAAAAAGGCAGTGAGTTCCTGAAAAACTCCCTCAAGAAAAACAAGGAGGCCCAATAATGAACCCTGTATCCAAAAAAGATTTTATGAATAGGTATGCTGCAGAAGGCAAAACCTGGGAAAACGAGATTTTTGCCAGCGCCTATCAGTCGCGTAACCGGGCATGGCTTTTCTCATTCATGTCTATGGGAATCGCTATTTCATCAATCATCACCTTAATGATGATCCTGCCTTTAAAAACTTTTGAGCCTTATATCGTCACCGTTGATAGAAGCACAGGCTATGTGGAAGTCACAAAAGGTCTTCAGGCTGGAAATTTGACACAGGACGAGGCGATTACACAATCCAACCTTGTCCGCTACGTAAGTGCCCGCGAATCCTATAACCCCAATCCAGCTGTACTGCGTGATCATTATGATTTTGTAGCCCTGCTCTCCGGTGGACTTGCTCTCAAAGAGTACCAGCAGCTATGGAACGGCGAAAATTCGGATAACCCTTCTATTCAGCTCGGGCATAAGGCATCTGTGGATATCAAGATCCAGTCGGTTTCCTTTCTGAATGATAGAACGGCCTCGATCCGCTTTTTGCGGGAACTCCGTAAAGATAATCTTCTCAAAACCAGCACCTGGAACGCCATTATCGATTTTCAGTATGTGCAAAAACCCATGAAGATGATCGACCGTTTTTCCAACCCCCTAGGGTTTCAAATCACCAGTTACCGCATCAATCCCGAGATCATGGAGACGACAAGATGAATATTAAAAAACTGGCTACTTTGGGTCTGATGGCAGGATTACTGGCAGCCTCTATGCCATGCTCTTTTGCACATGCCATCACGGAACCCCGTAAAGGCCCTGCTGACGCGCGGATAAAAACACTGACCTACCGCGAAAACGATGTGTTCGAGTTAAAGGGGCATTACGGTTTTACCACGATGGTAGAGCTCTCTTCCAAAGAACATATTGAAACAACCTCTATCGGCGACTCTGAAGCCTGGCAGGTCATCCCTTCAACGCAGCGAAGCAATATTCTGTTTGTAAAGCCGCTAGAGCCGAACGCAGAAACCAATATGACCGTTCTGACAGATAAACGCATTTATGCTTTTGAACTCTCGGCCAGCATTGCCAGCTCTTATAAGTCAGATGATCTGGCCTTCCGGGTAAGATTCATATATCCGGAAGATGCAGAAGAACGATCACAGAAAAAGAAGAACCCCATAAGGGATTATGATCCTCTGGCCGATACAGATACATCCGATTGGAACTTTGACTATGCCTACTCGGGAGCACGGCGCCTGCGGCCTGAACGTGCTTTTGATGATGGCACATTTACCTACCTGCAATTCGAAAAACAGGATATCACACCTGCAGTTTTTGTCGTGGATGAGTCCGGTCATGAGAGCCTGATCAATTTCAACATACAGGGCCAGTACCTTGTGATTGCACGTGTCGGACGACAGTTCACATTGCGCGATGGTGATATTGCCACCTGCATTTTTAATGAATCTTATGCCCAAGAGTCCGGAACACAGACCAAAAAAACGGCCATTAAAACGGCAGGAAAATCAAAAATCACTAAGGCGGATACCCCTGTTCCCCCTAAAAAGCCGGTCGCTGCCCAACTAACAGAAACCTCTGCCAAAGCTGACGAGCAACAACGCTCATTGTGGGACACTCTCGGTGCCCGCGACCCCAATTCCTCAAGAACAGGATTTAATAATTAGGAGATAATGATGATAGACCATGACTCTGATAATCAGGATGCCAGTACAACGCCCGATCAGGCTGACAGGGGCATCCCTTCTGTGGCAGCAACACCTAGAAGCAAGTATGTCATTATGGCAATATTTTTGTCACTGGCCACCCTTGCGATGGGGTATGTCATCATTGATGGCGTGAAGAAGAATGCAACAGCTTCACTGGTAGAGCCTGAAGAAGTGACCTTTAAAGGCCCGGGAACGGCAACAGCCCCCTACATCGAGCCGGAACAACTTGAAGAACCCGCTCTGGCCGAAATGGCACCGCCAGATGCACCTGTACTCGACCCACGCATTGCCGAGAGGGAACGTCAGATGCAGACAGAAGCCCTTCGCATGGCAAGAGAACAGCAAAAGCGGCGGGACGAGCGGCTACGCTCCCCGCAGCTCATCATCGATAAGAACACGGGCACGCAAAGAGGATCAGTTTATGCCGCGTCTGCCCCTGCAGAGAGTGGTAGTCTCATGACTGGCGAAGGCGATAGCAATGTCTCCTTTGCCAATCAATATGAGAATCAGGATATTGAAACCGCCCGCGCCATACAAATCCAGAACCTTGGAAGCCTGATCACACAAGGCACCATGATCCCCGGCATTCTGGAGACCGCCATTCAAAGTGATTTACCCGGCATGGTACGAGCCATCGTGAGCGAAAATGTTTATGGGCATGATGGTGCATATATTCTGATCCCCAAAGGGGCCCGTCTGATCGGTCGTTATCGATCAGGTCTTGTCCGCGGACAAACCCGGGTATTCGTCATCTGGAACCGCGTTTTGAGACAAGATGGTGTCAGTATCAATATTGGCTCGATGGGAACGGATGATCTGGGCCGCTCTGGTCTGGCCGGCGATCTCGATACACATTTTTTTGAACGCTTTGGTTCCTCTATCCTGCTCTCCCTGATCGATGCCGGCCTGCAGATTGGCGTGAGCTCATTAGGTGATCAGAATAGCGCCACGGTAGCCCTGGAATCGGGAAGCGATTTCTCGAAATCAGCTGAAATAGCGCTCGAAAACTCGATTGCCATTCCCCCTACCATCCGCGTTGACCAGGGTAAAAGGATCAAGGTTTTTGTAGCCAAAGATCTCGATTTTTCCGAAGTCGCAGGCAACATCCCCAGGAGATAATGTCATGAAAGCTGCCAATCAGGATGTCCTGCCGCTGGATTCTCCTTCAGGAGTGTCTGCCAGAGCGTCTACAGGAATATTTGTAGGTCGTTATCTGGAGATGTTTCAGACATTCATGCAAGACCCTAGCGTTTCTGAGATTTGCGTGAACCAGCCGGGCGAACTGTGGGTGGAACGCCTAGGCAAATTCAGTATGGAAAAATTCACTATTCCCTCCATAACAGACAAGGATCTGATGGCCCTAGCCCATCAAATTGCCCGTGTTACAAAACAGGCGATCAATCCAGAAAAACCCATCCTCTCGGGGAGTCTGCCGACCGGAGAACGAATTCAGATCGTGATCCCGCCGGTATCACAAAAAGGTGTGGCACTCTCCATCCGCAAACAAACGATGCTCTCCATGAGTCTGGATGATTACGCTAGCAAAGGTGCCTTTGAGAATGTGTCCTTTACATCGAACGCTCTCAAAAAGCAGGATTCCGAAGAATTGCGGAACCTCGCAAATTCCGGAAATTTCAGGAAATTTATTGGTGAGGCGGCGCGGGCTAAAAAGAACATCATCATCTCAGGGGGCACATCAACCGGTAAAACAACATTGCTGAATGCCATCCTGCGCGATATCGATCAGGGAGAGCGTATTATCACTATAGAAGACACCTCGGAAATTATCCTTCCCCACCAGAACAGCCTTTCACTTTTGGCTTCAAAAGGCGAGCAGAGTGCCGCCAAGATTACTATTCAAGACCTGCTCGAAGCTTCCCTAAGATTGCGGCCTGATCGTATCCTTTTAGGTGAGCTGCGCGGCAAGGAAGCCTATACATTTCTGCGCGCTATTAATACCGGGCACCCGGGATCATTGACAACCGTTCATGCCGATACGCCGTACGGTGCTATTGAACAGATCGGATTGATGGTGATGCAAGCCAATCTGGGCCTCAAACATGAGGAGATTATGCATTATATCCGCTCGATTGTTGATGTGGTGATCCAGCTTAAACGCGTGGGGGGCCAGCGTATCGTTTCAGAAATATGGTACCCGCAAAATCATGTCACAATATAAAATCGCCCTCTGCGTCTGTGGCCTGCTCTTCGGTTTGTTCGCAGCCTCTTTCATGGCCTCAGCCCTATTCTATGCCTGGTGCGGAATGGATTCTGGTCTGGTACAGCCGTGGTCAATCTGGACACATACCAGCCTGCTCTCTGACCCCCTGCTGAAAAATCGATTTCTGATCTCACTGGGAATTCCGCATGCCTTGATTATCGGCATAATCATCAGTTTCTCGATCAAGCATGAACCTGAATACGGAGATGCACACTGGGCATCCTGGCAGGAAATCAATGATGCTGGCCTATTTTCAAAAGACGGCCTTATTCTCGGGAAATACAAAGGCCAGTATCTGGTCAGTGATAGCCCCACTCATGCCATGGTGATTGCCCCGACCAGATCAGGTAAAGGCGTTGGCCTCGTGGTTCCCAATCTTCTCAACTGGTCAGATTCGCTCATCTGCCTTGACATAAAAAATGAGAATTACAAGAAAACAGCGGGCTTTCGGCATAAACACGGACACGACGTCTTTATGTGGTCGCCCCTTGATCCCAAGGGTCACTCTCACCGCTATAACCCGCTCGATGCTGTGAGTGCCGACCCTTTTCAGCGCGTCAGTGACATTCAGATCATAGCCAACATCCTGATTAAAGATCCCCCCAAAGGTGATCCCGTCTGGGCCTCGGAAGCCCGGGCGCTTTTTGTCGGCCTGGCCTTGTACGTTCTGGATAACGAGGACATGCCCTCCACGATCGGTGCCATTAACCGGCTTTTAGGCACCGAGCAGGATCTGGGAGATATTGTCAGGCATATTGTAAAGAGCCATCCCGAGCTTTCCGGCACCATCAAAAAATCCCTGATGACCTTTGCCAATAAAGCCGCCAAAGAGAGAAGCGGTGTCAAAACCTCCATTAACCAATCGCTTAATTTATGGGACAACCCGGTCATAGATGCGGCCACAGCGCAGAGTGATTTTAATATTGCCGATATGCGTAAAAAAAGAATGGCAATCTATGTCGGCGTTCTGACAGGCCAGATGACAGCCCTCTCCCCCCTCTTAAGAATTTTCTTTGAGCAGGTGATGACCACCCTTTCCATGCAGGAGCCGCAGAAGGACGAACCCTATAAAGTATTGATGATGCTTGATGAGTTTCATATGCTGGGGGAGATGTCCGCCATGACCTCGGCATTCACGCTTCTCGGGGGATATAACTGCCGTGTCATGGCGATTGTTCAGGGTCTCAAGTGGCTTGATGATGTCTATGGCAAGGATAAGCGCGATGGCATTCTCTCATGCTGCGCCCATCAGGTTTTTTTCGCCGCAAACGATCTTGAAACAGCCAGTTATGTCAGTAATTCCTGCGGCGAAAAAACAGTAAAAACGACATCAACCTCCCGCAAAAGTTCTATGAAGTACGAATCTCCGAGCAAAAGCACCAGCTTTCGAGCGCAACCCTTGATCTCCAAAGACAAAGTCAGAAGGCTCCCCAAAAATGAGGAAATCATTATTACCGAGGCATCCGTTCCTGTGCGCGCCCGAAAAATAGTGTATTTCAGGGACAGAAATTTCAAAGATAGAATAATAGCACCACCTGATATTCCCAAACTACGAGTTATCAGTTACGGCATTCCTCAATTTGATATTCCCAGCGAGAATGCGAATGACAGGAATACCCATGATCCTAATCAGATGGATATATTTAAAGCCAAGCCAAATTCACTGAAAGCTGATTTATCTGATTGGATTGATGATGCCGCCGCGCTGCGAGAAGAAAATTCAAAGGAAAAAGATCTAGACAATACCCAAGAAACATCAATGATTTTGAGATTTTTAGAAGAGCTATCTGATTGCTGTGATGAAACAGGCAACGCACTTGTCAAATGGAGATTAGCTCCCATATTCATGCTGAACGCGCTAAAGATTTCAGGAAATTTTAACGCACAGAAAATCAAGTATATCTTTAAATGAATATAAGCCCTGCGATCAAGAAGAGGGGCTCTATATCTTGATATCTTTTCATAAACTTTTTTTACGCTTCCTCCAAAGTAGTCTTATGCTGCGGGAGACTACGAATTACTTCTTCCATAATCTTGTCCAGCCGCACCTTCGCCTGTGCCTCAGCCGCCGCCTGATCCCCTTTCGGGATCTCATGCGTATGTATGAGAAACTGCTTCATGAACTGGAGCGTAAACTCCTGCAGGAGCATCAGATCACGCCCGGTCTTTTTGCGATGCTCCGCCAGCGAGTACGACATCTGATGATAAAGCTTCACCAGATCAGCATTGCGATCATCGCGGTACTCCGGAAACAGCCCGAACTTCACAGCATCATTCACGGCAATCGAGATGTTGTTTATCCTCTCCCGTTTCATGTGCGCTTCAATTGCCGCCCATGCCTCCGGCTCAAACTGGATGGTTTTCTGGATCTTCTTGTTTTTAGGTTCTGCTTTTATCTGTGCCATTACAGTTCACGGTCCTGATCGTTATCTTTGGTTCTGGTTTTTGCTTGAGCCTGCGCCACACTCTTTATAATAAGTGTCTTGTCTGGACCCGGCTCGAATACCACTTGGGTGCCTCGCTCAAGCTTGGGTTCTGCGCCAACGGGGGCCAGCTGCAGGGTTTTATCGCGGGTGACAGTAGCCCATACGCCTGTTTCCAGTTTCACAAAACCTTCATAGCGCATCACGGTATCAACCCTGACCTGTGCATCACTGAAGCTGACACCCATTTTGGCAGCTAGGGTGCGACCAGCGGTATAGACCTCCAGCTTGTCGAGGCGGTTTAAGGCATAATCCCGCAGCGCAAATTGACCGTTCGACTGGATCAGCGCCAGATCATGTTTGATGAGCCAGTTTTTACGTTGCTCAAGAGCATCCCTCACAACAGGATCACGGGTCGCGCTAGAAAGCGGTTTACCGATGGATTGCTTGTAAATCTCCCGGTCAAGCCAGGTCTTTTTTGCTGTCTCAACCTGTTTTTCAGGAGGGGTCATCGATAGGACTGAGACTATGGGGTAAAAACGCTTCTTCTCACGTTCATTGATCTGACGGGTAATCTCTTCCCCGCGCGCAACGACATCGGAGGGCACCTGATAACGCCCGCCACCTAGCGCCTGGACAACCCCGTTCGCTTCAAGCGTACCGAGCCTGATTGTATGAGCCTCGATATATCGAGGCCGCTCTTTGGCTGTGATGTAGCTCTGGTTTTGCTCCACATGCGCCAGATGATGCGCGGGATCGTAGATGCCATCGTTCAACCTCGCCATATAGGAGATATTATGATCCGCCTTGCCGGTGCCGGCTTCACCCGGCTTCACCTTGATCACCGACCCGGTTTCAAGCTGATCGTAATCTTTAAATTCGTTGACAGGAATATAATGCAGAGAACCGGAAGGCTCCTTGAGAACCACAAACTTGCGGTCATAAAGCTCATCGTGAACACCCTTGGCAACAACCCGACCTTCAAGCACGGCACCCTGCCCTGCTTTGAGAGCATAAACCGAGAGCCCTTCAAGCCCGAGGTCAACCTTGCCATGCAGTTTTTTGAGCGCCTCGTTTCTGGTCGCAATCTGGCCTAAGGTTTCCTGATAATCCTCTTTCAGGGTATAAACCCCCGGTGGCTGCTCCAGCGCCAACCCTGCTTGCCCTAAGAACTGGAGCCGCCCCTTAATGACACCCTCATAGAAAACCGACTTCCCGAAATTAACCCGTTTACGGACATCAACCTGACGACCCTCAGCGAGTTGCGCCTGCTTTTCGATAAAGCGGTCAAGAGATGTCACCCGCAGGGCATCGACTTCCTTCTCAAGGCTTTTTTGAATATCTTCTAAAGAGCGCTCTCCTAAAAGTTCGGTCGCCACTTCCTGTGCCCGCTTGCGCACACCCTCTTTAATATAATCGGACCCGATTACCAGATCCTGGCCCCGGCCATCTCTGCCGCGCACGATCACATGCGCGTGAGGATCTTCCGTATCAAAATGTGCTGCACTCACCCATTCAAGCTTCGACCCCAGATCCTTTTCAACCAGAGCCATCACCTTGCGGATATAAATATGAAAATCAGAAATATCGTGCCCGTTCTCAGGCGAAATGATGAATCTGAAATGGTGACGATCACCCTCACACAGAGCAAAGAACTCTTTGCGGTCCACGCCCTCATCCACACCGTTAAACAAAACGGCCTGCTCGCCGTCCTTGCCAGCACCGCTCCGGGAGATATAACGCAGGTGATCTCTTAAGGCATTCGCACCGCCAGCACTCTTACCGGCACCCGCCATACCAGGCCGATGCTTCACATAGCGGATCTTCACAACCACGCGCTGGCCGTATCTCTGTCCGGCAAAGGAATTGCCGCGCACCATCAATCCGCGCTGCGTCATCCTCCTGCCGCCCTGCTTGCCGGAAGCAAGTCCGCCAGATCGGTTCATCTTCTCGAAGATCGCCTTGCGCGCATTCTCATTCGTCACGATCAGAGGCTCAATTCCCTTCGTGTGCGCTTTGACGCCATCAAAATTGTATTCTTCCAGCAGCATAAAACCCTGCAAATCCCTCAAAAACTAAAGCTAAAACCAAGCCTAAAAACCTATCTCGAACCCTACACCACCATCAAACTTAATTCAATCTTAAATCAAAGCAATAAACTTGCAATTTACTATTCTAATTCAATAAGTTCATATAAATGAAATTTATATCTTTTATCTTGTTTCAATCATTTAAAACTTAAACCCCCTCCTCACTCCCGCCACCTGTAGTTTCACGTGGAACATTACGACAATTATCCACAATACATAAATCCAGACAGGATCGCTCCCGTCTGGATGTTGGTTGTCTTGATAGTTTGATTAGCGGATTGCTTTTAGTTCATCGTTCCAGTCTGCGCCTGTCCGTTCCGGCGTGTGCTTCTGGATGGTTCCTTTGAAAGTGCCTTTGCTCTCTATGGCGCCTTGCAGCTTGTCCCCTATCCTGTCGCCGCCTTCATCATGATCGACAGCCAGGACGATAATCTCCAAATTCTCCATCCGGCTTATAAGATCCATCACCAGCCCGAACTGCTTTTCCCGCATGGCTCCACTGATCGCTGCGTAACCAGTATTTTCTGGCCGGAAAAGGTCGTGATAGCTCAAGGCATCGATCCCCCCTTCCGCAATAACCAGCCCGGTATCCTTTTTCGATATCCGGCTTGTCCATAATCCTTTTTCGCTGCCTCTCACTAAAAACCCGGCGTCTTGGTTCTTGATTTCCAGCCCGCAAAGTCCCGTATGGTCATGATGCGGAAAAACAACATTTCCGTACCGGTCGGTGAAAAGACGACCCGCAAAACGTGGATCACTCAAAACTGCCCGGCTGATTTTCCGCGCTTCTTCAAGGTAGGCATGGCTGCTGATCGGCTTGGCGTAGTGAAAAACACGCTTCACGCGCTCCCGGTCATAAACCTGCTCTGAAACCTCCCTTGCAAAGCTGCCCGGTTCTGGCGGGGTAACTGCCCCTCCCAGCCAGCCATCAAGCTCCTGCCCGATCTCCCCGATGCTTTTCCCTGTTCGTTTGGCGATAAAATCAACAATCGTTCCGTTGTCAGTTTCATCCTGAACAGAAAAAAACACCCAGTTGGTTCCCCGTCTAGAGATGATGATTTTATCTCCGTTTGGGTGGCGCATGGCGACCGAGCTTCTGGTGCTTTTTTTGCGGTCAATCTCGTACCCCACAGAAGCGGCGTACTGGCTTAGATTAATCCCTTGTTTGAACTTTGAAAAGTCCCGTTTTCCGCGCATTTTTGCCCCCTAGTATTCAGTGGGGAGCAACAAGACGTTATCTATCAGATAAAATCGGAAGCTCTTTATGGGAAAATCAGTAAATTCAATTTTCTCCTCATGGAGTTTGTTGCAGTTTCCATCGGTGCAAATGAGGGTCGCGCTTTTATCCTCATGGGTTTCAATTTCCCAGGTCTGAAAAGGCTCATCCTTAAGGTTTTTAAATTCGTACTGACAGGCAAAAATCCGGTCAAGCAGCCAATAAGCCCCCGCCTCTCCAGCCAGATACTTGACCCCATCCGTATAGGTAAAGGCCGAAAATAGCTGGTGGCGATACCAGTATTCTGTCCCGGTAAACTGCTTCAGGGCGGATTTGAGGATGTTTTCTTTGCTCATGGTCTAATCTCCTTGGATTTCTGCGGTTTTTGCTGTGAGGTCTTCGATTGTGAAAAATCCGTGATCCGTTCTCAGAAGTTTTGCGGCATCGGGGTTGGCCTTGAACAAATTCAAAGCCACCTGATCGGCTTCATGGGCGTTTGCTGCATCAATGGTGATCGCAAAAGCCTGAACCTGCTGAAACCGAACCTCGAAACGCTTGGCTGTCTGGGTCATTCTCACTTCCTTCTTCAATCGACTTACGGGTGCGTCATGCACCCTTGCCGCCCGGCGAGGGTGAGGTAGCAAGGGGAAGGGCCGTTTTTTGAGAATTTTGGAGCGGAAGCGTCCGCGAGGAATTGCCCCCTATCCGGGCAAGGGGAAAATTGTCAAAAAACGGGAAGCGAAGCGCCTATACCCTTCCGCGCGCGAGGGCCACGCCCTTAGCCCTGCTCTTAACCCTGAAAACAAAAAACCTCGCTGAAAAGCGAGGGTCCATATTGTTAGACTTTGCGTGAAGGATCGTGACCCGTATGGGCCGAAACACGCTCTTCGCGGGGTTCGGTGAGCTTGGCTGGTCATCTTTCGACCAGCCTTAGCGAATAGAGCCTGGTCGGGCCAGGTCGGCCCGACACGCTAGCCAAAAAAATTCAAAGATAATGAGAACTCAATTTAACGCCCGCTACGGGGTGACGCGGTTGACCCCTAAGGTTTTACGTACCGGACTGAATAACGCGCTACAGCGCAAAAATACAGGCAAGGATGGGCTATTAGACCCCTGCCCTACGCCTTCATCTGCTTTTCGAGAACATCCATCCCGCGCTCGATCACCTCAGCAAGCGTGACGGGCCTGCCCTCTTTCTCGCTGGCAAAATCAGCAAGAGCACAAATCTTGTCATAAGTATCTTCACGCAGCTTCGTCGCAAACGGAAATGTCCTCCCGGTTTTAGCGCGGCGGCGGCGTTGCTTTGCGGGCACGAGTGCTGCAGCAGGTTCCGCCTTCTTAGGCGTGGCAGGGGCAGCAACGGGTTTGGGGGAGGATGCCGCTTGCCTTGCTTGTGGTGCGCGGGCATTGAACCCGGAACGCTCGCTGATATCTTCGATCTTCCGTTGAAGCTCTTCTTTCGTTTCAACAGCAGGCTCTTCATCAAAATCAAAGTTAAGTTTCTGACGGGTTTCCGGTGCGGGCAATGTGTTGGCTGACATGATCTGGCCTCCTTAAGCGGCTTGCTGCGCCGTCGTCTGACGGGCGGCATTGATACGGTTTACAATCGCTTCTGCGAGGGCATAAGAATCTTCTCGCGCCTTCACAAGGCCACCAACCTGGCTGTCAGTCAGGTCGTGCAGACAGCGGCCGGTCGAGAACATGGTGCGGAAGGCTTCGCGCTCCAGAAGCCGTGTGCCGAGAACAGGAATACGGTACTCCGCGAACTGGCGGGCAATATCGGAAAAATTCTTGGTGACGATGGCTGCCGGCATTTTAGTGAACAGGATCGCAAAATCAATTTTGCGCTTAAACCCCTTCTCCGTTTGTTTGATCAGTTTGATCGCTTCGGCAGCTTCGTTGGCATCAAGGATAGACCCTTGCACCGGAATGATAACAAGATCCGCCTGACTCACGGCGAAACCTACCCGCATGTTCTTGGTTCCCTCCAGGTCGATCAGGACGACTTTGGAATTGGCTTTAGCACGCTCAATATTGTCGAGAATGGTTTCTTCTGACTCATCAAAAATCACATTTAGAAGCTCTGGCTTACGTTCTAAGGCAACCCACCGCTTAAAGGGATAATTCGGGTCTGCATCGATGATGGTGATGGGCTTTTCCATCTGATGAACAAGTTCGCTCGCAAGCGTCAGAGCCGCTGTTGTCTTCCCTGCCCCACCTTTCGGGGAAACAAAGGCAATCACTGGGGTTTTCGACATGCTTTTAAGATCCTTAGATTTCTGCGGGTTTTTGATAAGGTCTTGAATAGGTATTGATAACCTGTTGCTGATTCTATGATGTTTGCCAGACATTGGCAAGCCACTATCCAGCTAAATGTTTTCACAAATAAAGCAGATAGCTTGCTGCAATCTTCAATAATGCTTTTATATTTATATTTGATTGCTGATAGCTTGCTGCAATTCTTTATCTTGTTATCTGCATGATAACTGCTTGCTGTTTATAGAAGATAAAAAGGAGTCGGGCAGGGGAGGGAACACCCTACACTGCCCGACCAAAAAATCAAACGCGCATTTTCTATAAAACAAAAATCCCGCTGCCCTTGGAACTCACTCAAGGCGTTGTCATAACTTCATAGAATTCCCCGGTGGGTGCGTCATGATGCCAGAGGGTAAATTTAATCTGCTTCAAAGCAGGGTCGTACATACCGCTGTATGTCCACTCATTGGTTCTGGGGAAGGCTTTGCGAATAAACTCAGCAGCATCAGTTGCCTGACACTCAAGCGAACCAGACAGGTGACGCCAGCCCATATTGCGGCCTTTGACATGAAAGCTTCCATCCGGGGAAACCCGATTCAGCATTTCGGTGAAATTTTCCAGAAAATAAGAAAACTCGCTTTCTAGAAAATCAGGATCGAGCGAAGCCTGTTCTTGGGCTTCGCTCTCTGAAAGGTCTGCATCTTCAGCAAGAAGATCGCGGGCGCGTTGGCTCAAAAGTGCAGATTCATCCCACTCCAGGACGTAGGCGGGCAGGGGGGCATTTAAAGGTGAGTTGCTCATATCAGTCTCCAAAAAAAGAAGGGGGAAAGGGCAGGGGGCGGCTATGCCGCCTCCTGCTGTTGGTTTTCTTGGCCCTGAAAGGCATAAAGATAATCAATCGCCTTTTGCGCCTGTGATGCGGCTGAAAAAATAAACCGTTTGTCGTCGCCCAGTGCTTTCAACCAGCTGCGGATATACTGGGCATGATCGGCGCGAGGGCAGGGGGTTGCTCCAAGGCTCGCACACAACATGGCTGCGCCTAGTTCTGCTACCAGTTCTTCAAAAGCGTAATCCTGATCGGCATATTTTTTATGCTTGATACGATCAAGACGTTTTTCTGCGCCGCTCCAATGTGTGAGTTCATGAAACAAGGTGCTGTAATAATTTTCACTCGCGGTATTGTTACCAGTCGGCCTAAACAATTCAGGATGCGGCATGAGAATGGTGTCGGTGCTCGTGCGATAACAGGCATACGGGTGGCCGTGTTCAAGCTGTGCCCGTGTCTGTTCGACAAAACGGGTGCATTCCTCCTTAAACTGGATTTCGCTGCGTTTTTCTTCCGGCACAAATTCAAAACCATCAACCTGTTCAGCATTAAAGACAGAAGAATATCTTGCAAACATGCGGGTATTTTGTGCGTCTGCGTCTGCGTTTTCGCCTTCTGTCTCGATGGTCTTCCAGAAAACAATCGGTGCGGATTTTTCGCCTTTTCTAACCTGTGCGCCTGCCTCCTGCCATTGCTTATATGTCGCCCAAAGTCCTGATTTGTATCCAAGCTTCACTTGAAAAATCCAGAGCAGGGGAACATTCACACCACGATAAAGTTTCTTGGTGATTGCGTTTTGGGGGATGTCTGAGAATCCATGCCACGGTAATTCCCAACGATCATTGTCTAATCCTTGTTCGAGTGTTTGGATGATGGTGTTGGTCACTTCGGTGTAGAGATCATTACGGGTCATTTCACTTTTCCTTTAAAATCAGGGTTGCGCATATTTCCCTATGCGCCGTGAAACGGCTTAAAAGGCGGGGCAATCAGTCATGATCCGAACAGGCCGGAGGGGTATCACCCGGTCTGCACAAGCGATAGCGCGGAAGATAGGGGATACCGGCCTGTGAGCGCGTATGCGTGAGCGCCAGCGAAGGTCTTGACGGATTGCCCCAAGAGAAAAAAGAAAAGCGTCCTGCGAGAGCAGGCCCACAGAGCGCTTTCTAATAACCCTGTCTTAATTTTCGCTAAACATTCTGCGATGTTCTTTTGAAAATTTTATCGCGGCGGGAGTCCATGCCGACTCAAACAATTCCATGCTAAGAGTATTCCTGCGCTCAACGAGCGCGGGGATTCCTCTGAAAACAAGCTGAAGAAAACACATATGATAACAAATCTGGCTAATATCCTGAGCGCATACCAACATATGGTTTGCTGGATCAAACCCCATCTTTTCTAGCGTGTTAGCCACTGCCAGGATCATCCCTCCTGATCCAGAAGTTGGCTCATTAAAGGTGATGTAGCCCTTTTCCTTTATGATCGTTCCCGCATCATTCAAGGTAATCTGCGCCATCAGCTGAGATATTTCTATGGGTGTAAAAAACTGGCCCTGAGATGCGTTTAAAGCACCGATCTCTGTGGCGGCAACGCCAAGAAAATCTGCCTTATCCTGCTCCACGCCCTGCCATACCATGCCCAGAAGCCTTGGATAAGCGCGTATAGCGTCTTTATCGCTATAGGTCGAAACAATCTGCATGTAACGCTTTTCGAGTTCGTCTGCTTTGTCCATGCTGGTAGTCAGTCTTGCGTAAGCGCAGTAACCGAGTTCACAAAAATCCCGAAATTTCTCTTGGGTAGATTTAGAGTGATCGAGTGATGAGAGGTCTTTAACAAATTCCTTAATGGACATTTGTATCTCCGTAGGTGGGAATGGATGTGGGGGAGGGGCTTATTACCCGCGCAAAACTGCGCGGGTAATAATTGCTAGATGGATTTGTTATTCATCATCCGGCTCGGAATAGTCTTCGTCTTCATAAGATTCTTCCGGTTCCTGAATACCTTTGCCGTCAGGGTCGATTGCCGGGAACTGCATGGCTTCGGGGAGCCAGTTCTGGGCCTTTACCTCTGCATCCGTTGGTTTCTTTGCCTTTTTTGCCTTGGATAAATACTTTGTTAAGCGTCCTACCAGATCACCCTTCTTGTATTCAGCAGCACTGGCGAGGGTTTCAGAGGCACCGGATTCATTCATAATCTGTTGCAGTTGCACCTTGTTACGGCGTTTTAAGAAACCTTCGTCTGCCGTCCAGTAATCACGCATATCTACGCCCAGATCTTTGGCTATGCGGTTAAACAGGCTGGCTTCATAGGTATCGAGCCTGTCTACATTCTGCTGGCCGAACTCCCACGCTTCCAGAACCGTGAGAATTCTCTCAAGATGAGCATCATCGAGGTTTTGAATAGCGTCATAGGCGGTCACTTGAGAGGTACGGAATAGAGAACCAAGATCGCGCCATGTCGTTTCTTCCCCTGCTTCATCGAGTAAACCGAGAAGATTTCTGGCTTCTTCATTGATGCTAACGAGGGCAGGGGGGGTTGTGCCCTCCTTCTCAAAATATCCAAGGCACTCATGGCTTTTGAACCCTGTCAGTTTATTGCATACGGCAAGTTCCTTGGCCTTCCGGGGGTTAGCAAGAAGTGCTGCCTGAACAGCAAGGCTCTTGTGCATCCCCATGTAACGGCGAAGCGGCGCGGGGTATGTGTCTCTCGGCTTTGTTTTCAAGCTTTGTGTGGTTGCCCTGTCTGCCCTTGTTTTGGTCAATCCTTCGTGGATTTCGACAGAACCGGCATTTTTGAAAAAGACGACAACGCCACCCTTTTCGCCTTCGGCTGCTTTGCCGTACTCCCATGACTGGAAAGAGTAACCTTCGTCAAATTCTGCCCATTCATGCGAGGTCTTGTAGCGTTCGACCAAAGCAATGGCTGCTTGTTTTTGCAACTCGTAAAACTGCTCAACATCATTAAAGTAGGTGGCATCTTCTTCTGCCAGAAGGTCTTTGGTGAAACTCCCGGTGTAGAGATCTTGCGCGAAAATAGCCTGCGCCAATGTTGGCAGTTCACCGATCAACCTGTCCTTGATGTCCTCGGCGGTGGTGTAATGACCGCTGATAACATCTTCAACAAGATCGGTTTGCTCATCATGGCTGCCAAGGCTAAGGGCTTCGGCTTGCGAGAGGGTGATTTTACCTTCCGAAAGTGCGTCCTTTACAGACTGGCACAAACCAATCAAGACAAGGCGGCGGCGGATAGTAGAGATAGCCAGTCCGGTTTGTGCCACAATATCATCGATTTTCTCGCCATTTTGAACCAAGGCGGCAAGGGCAGCGGCTTCTTCCAGCGGTGGCAAATTCTCCCGCTGTACGTTCTCGACCGTAGCAATTCTTAATATTTCATCTTCTGTAAGGTCTTCCCTGATCTCCACGGGGATTTGATAATCATCTCCCAGATCGCCTGTCTTCTGGAGCATTTGAAGGGCGCGAAACCGCCGTTCGCCACTGATGATCTGAAATTTTTTGGCTTTGCCTTTTGGTTTGAAAACCACAAGGTTTTGCAAAAGCCCATCTGTCTTGATGCTCTGCGCCAGACCAGCGATTGATTCATCATTGAAGGTCTTTCTAGGATTTTCTGCAGATGCTTGTAGTTGAGCCAGTGATAAAGTTTGGAGAGTCATGATCGTTTCCTTTTTGCTGTAGGTTCAAAGTGCGGGTTGCACTTCTTTTCCCACCAGCCGCAACGCGGCGTTTTCAGCGGGGAGGAATTTTTCAAGAGCCGGACGCGCCGGAGGGGTATCACCCGTCTGCACAAGCGAAGCGCGGAAGATGGGGATACCGGCGCGGGAGCGCGTCAGCGACCCGAAGGGGGTTCTTGAAAAAGGGCCCGAAGGGGGCCTTCTTATGCGTGAAGGATCGTGACCCGTATGGGCCGAAACCC
>JBKBNU010000004.1:0-22970 GCA_046294845.1 Micavibrio sp.
CGACGCCCAGGCCTTAAAGCTTTTTTCTTAAGACCTCCTGCAGCATTTCCTTGTCCAGACTTAAGTCCGCCACCAGCCGTTTCAGCCGGGCGTTCTCTTCCTCCATCTGTTTGTATTTTTTCATCTCCGACGGCATCATCCCGCCATACTTCTGCTTCCAGCGGTAAAATGTCTGCTCGGATATTCCGGCTTTCCGGCAGACTTCCCCGACTGACACCCCTGTCTCTGCCTGCTTCAGGACAAAGGCTATCTGGGGCTCCGTAAAACGCTTCTTCTTCATTCTTTCCTCCGGTTGATTACGTTAATTTAACCGGATTCTCTCTCATTCAAAATGATCCAATTTTCGGGGGGAATGCCAAATGTGTCATGCCGCCTCTCTGCTAAGATCGCACCACGACATGACGCCACCCCTGAGGTTGTAAGCATCGCACCCAAGGGCGCATAAATAATTGGCGTAGTAACGGGAATTATCACCTACAGCGCAGACAAGCAGAACTTTCTTACCGGCAGGGAAGGGGTTGTATCCGTTCACAAGGCCGCGGAATGCTTCTTGGGGGACATTGATTGATCCAGGCAACTGACGCATGACGAATGACAGCGGTGTACGCAAGTCGATTATCAGGGGGTGATCTTGCATGAAAGTTTCGAGTTGTTCTGGCCGTACTTCCGGAACAATGGCGCGGGGGTCGTCAATGAACTCGGATATACCATTTTCAATTTTGGGCTCACTGAAAAGTTGTGGGCGGCACGATTTCAGGAAGGAAATATACCATTCCATACGGTCGCAAACGATAAAGACGGCTGATTTACGTTCTGTCAGACTGTCATCAATTGTACGCAGATACTCAATGGCTGCATGGTAATTCGCGCCCGATGATACACCGCATAGAACACCACAGCGACGCGCCAGCACCAGAAGACCGTCAATGGCTTCTTGTTCGCCCACATGGACAAAATCCTGGTAAGCTTCTCGCTTGAATAATTTGCTTTCCCACATTTGCGAGAGGCTGCGAATACCGGGAATAAATTGATTTTTTTTTGCAACAATGGCAATTGTCTGCATATCAGGATTTTTTACGGTCAGGCGGCGGCTGATACCCAATGTAGAACCTGTCGTACCCAGTCCGCCGAAGAAGTAGTCAACGCGGGCCAAATCAGCCAGAATTTCCTCCGCCGTTGTTTCCTCGTGATAGGCCGGATTTTTGGTATTTGTGAACTGGCTGGGAAAATAAATTTCACCGGGGCGTCCCTTGGCTGTGCGTTCAATCAGATATTGCGGATCATTGCTGTCAGTCGGGTCAAAACAATCGCTGGCCCCTGCGATTTCTTCAATCTCAGAACCCAAAATTTGTAGAACCTGTTTCTGCTCTTCTACTTTAGCTAATGCACTCACAAGGCAGAATTTCACGCCGTGCATGCCAGCAATAGCCTGCATGGATTTGGCAGTATTGCCGCTAGAATTTTCATAGATGGTCATGTTGTTAGCCTTGATTGCTTCAAGGTCATCCTTGATCATACCCCATGCTGTTCGATCTTTGACGGAGCCAAACGGGTTCAGCATCTCTAGCTTTGCATAAAGATCAATATTCTTTAGTCCCGTAACGGCGGGATCAAGTTTCAGCATCGGTGTATTGCCGATGAGGTCTGTCATTTTTTCTACAATCATGGTTTATGCCTCTATTGGTAAATATTTATCGTCCTGCGCCCAACGGAATCCGCTTTGCTTATCAGGCCACACAGCTGCTTTCTGTGCCACTGGCTGCATCAGGGTTTCCGATTCCACAAAATCCATCATGTAAGCGGCGGTATTGATGAATACCACCAGATCGCCAAGTTCCGGCATAATATCGGGATAGGTCTTGTTGTATTGCAAAATGTCGTAAGAGACACAGAGATTGCCGACGTAATATACACCACGTGTATTGACCTGATTACGACCAGGATGGCGGGGAATGATTACGGGATCACATAGCTGTTTGAGATTCTGTGAGTGATTGTTAGACCGGTTCATCTCCAATCCCACCAGCATTTCACCCCATGTCGATTCCTTGGTAAAGGCCACGCGCCCTACGGTAATACCGCACTGATCCAGCATCCCGCGCCCTGGTTCGATATATAGTTCTAGCAATGAATCGCGTATCAGGTCAGCCAGCAACACATTACCAAAACTAACACTGCGTTGGTTAAGCCATAAATCAAGTTCATCGCCCTTGATATGGGAAGGCACATGATTAACAATCAGTGGCGCGCCCGCGACAACGCCATTTACATTCCGGTAGCCGAGGCCGCTGTTGTTCCACGTCTGGCTGGGTATCTCTCCCGCCACAGATTTCTTCATAACTTCAAGATAATCATTCCACGCCTCTTCGCTTTCGGCATATTGCACCGAGAAGCCGCCGCCAATATCCAGGCCGCGCGGCTTTAATCCTTTCTGAAGGGCCAAAAAGGTCATCTGTAGTTGGTTTTCAATGGCAACAGTACGCTGTTCCACGCCTGCACCGCTGAGATAAAAGGCGAAGCCATGGAAATCAAGCTTATCCTTGTGCTGGACAAGCCAATCGATCACAGCTGGAATGTCACGTGTATGAATACCAAACGTGCCGTCCTGTGGCGTAAAGCGCATGCGGGATGATTCAAATCCGCCCAACCGCACCATGACACGCGCCTTGCGTGACAAGCCGAGCTTCCCGCGCAGTTCGAGAATAAGTTGCAATTCAGACATACTATCTGCATTGAGCAAGACATCCAGTTGTAGGCAATTCAAAATATACTCGGCATTTTTAGGGCCGGTGGCCTCAATTCGGTCAGGAGAAAAGCCGCAGCTCATGACATGTTTTAGGGATTCCGGTGATGACACATCAATGCCAATACAAAATATGCTGGCACGGCGGACAAGCGCTCGTGACTTACAGGGCTTACTGGTGAAATAAATCCGACCCCGCATGTGGTTCTTTTTGTAGGTGGCTTCGAAGCTTTGGATATTTTCATCAATATTTTCGGGAAACATGATGTTCAACGGCGAACCAAATCCATCACACAGATTGTGCAACAATTCAGGCTGATCCAGAAAGCTGCGGATAGACGGGTGAATACGCGGGTGCAGGCGGGGAATGCTCTGCTGCTCCAGCTGTTCATTGATATTGACTGCTGCCAGCATGATATTATACGGCCTTCTGAAGGAGGTTATCGTCCCACTGATTTGAAACATCACCGTAACCGGATTTAACCCAGTCCTGCTGCATCAGCTTTTCATGTAGTGCTCGCAGTTTGGCCATGCGTTCCTCTGCCATGATGGCAGGTTTTTGCGCAGCTTGCTCGATTTTTGTCAGGGCGGCAAGTAGCACATTATCGATATGATCGGCAGATATGGCCTCACCACGCTGGCGCTGTTTTTTTAGAGTATTCATATAGGGGAGAACCACCAGTGGTGACGCTCCGGTTTTCACCTTGATAAAATCAAGATCATCCTGATCAGTGACTTTGTTGGCGATCAAATGGATAAGGCTATCAACGCTCGCCGTGCGCGCCAGATCCATATAGAGATTGTAAACTTCCGCTGATTCAGGGGTTGGCTCGATGATTAGCATGATAGCGTCAAATTGCAGATGCAGAGAATAAGCGAAGGCATCGGTGCCCGCGACCATATCCGCAACCACCCATTGATCATTTGGCATAGCAGTGTGGGAAAGAATGTTTTCTGCCATAAATAAATGCGTATGGTAACAAGCCTGCCCGATTTCTTCCTTTTCGTACGAGCCTACTGTCAGAAGACGCAGGACAGGCTGGTCGCTTACAGACACAGCGTAAGGTGCCAGAACAGAATCATTCGCCTCTATAATCACATGCGATCCTGTTCCAGGCGGGGTGGTAGGCAGGAAACTGTTAGCATCCCGGATGCGTTTATTTTTGCCCTTAAGTTTAGTACGCAGGTCTGCCTGCACATCGGAACGTGCGAGCAGGGTTGCCGGATCAACCTGTACGTCCAGCAACCCTGCCAGATTCATGTTCAGGTCAGCATCCATCGCCAGAACATCCGTCTGGCGAACGGCTTGAAGGTAGCGGATAAACAACGCGCTCAGCGTACTTTTTCCTGACCCACCTTTTCCAACGAATGCGATTTTCATGTTTCTGATCTCCTGTAATTTAAGGTTTCGGCGTGACTGGTATCATAATATTTAGTAACGGTGCCATATTACGATCCTGTAACAACTGACGGCGCTCTATAGGCTTGAGTGGCAGCATCTCGCGGAAAAGTGCATTCATGGCGGGATCGCGGCATGCTGTTGCCGTGAGAATGCTGCATGCAGGGCATGATACGCTTTTATAAATATGTGACATCCGGCTGTGCTGGTGGTCACTTATCAGGCCCGCGTGTTCAATATAGCGCGACCAGTCTTTGTGCAATTTTTTCAGTTCATGTGCATAGTCCTCATCGGATAACGCACGATCCAATGCCAGCGTCATGTAAGCCGCCGCGAAATCAGGCGCATGATCTATCACGCCGGAAAGAACCTGCCACAGGATGTTGCTGCGACTTTCCTGTGGGCGCAGATCCCATGGCTGTTTGTCACCCGGATCATAATAATCAACAGGCAACTTGCCGGTACGTAGGCGCACCAACTCCTCATACGGCCCATGCAGCCCCTGTTGCCGTTCAGGATCATCCTTATCTTCGCTGGCTTTGAAACTCATCAATTCCGAAATCATTTTTGCCGCTATACCCGCGTTGTCCAGCGCCACTGTGTGCGCCGGGATTAGTTTAAATGCCATGGTTGATGCCTCAATTGTTATAAAGTAACGATAAGCGCGTTATAATATAACAATCTGAGTTTGGCAAATATGCTTTACTGAGGCTTTAAAGTAGATTTCGGCACCCCTTTTTGCTCGAGGGTGACGCAAACCTCCGCCAAATACTGCTCAAGCCCTATGCCCATACTCTGCGCAGTGCTTTTCCAGCGCTCCATCTCGTGCGGTTGTGCCTTGAGTTTCAGGTCATTAACCCGCTCTTTGATGCCGGGGGCCATTGTATGGTGCTGATGCCCTGAATCAGGCTGGTGGTGATAGCCGTGATCGTGCGACATGAGCATCTGTCCACCCAGTGCCACGGCTACCGTGAGGGCGGCTTGCACAGCGAAGGCATTCAGCTTTTCAGGGCTACTGCGGTAACGGCCACCAAAGACACGATCCCATATCCCGTATGAAGCCGCCAAGAAAACACCTGACAGTGCAAAGTTCGTGGACGCCGCTATACCGGATGCCATGCCAGCACCCAGAACGGCACCGTAGTGAACGCCATGTCCAGCAATCCCCGAAAATCCACCCATCGCAATATTGCCACCATATTGGCCGACTTGGTAAAGAAAGGCTTTCGCTCTTTCAGGAAGCTTCTCATACGCGCCCATAACTGCCTGATTAACCTGGTGGGGTGCGGCGCTGTACAGGGCGCAGATGCGACCCGTAACCAGCCGTTCAAGCACGCCGCGGCTGGTGTCCTCCTGCTGGAAGAACGCGACCGCTCTGTGCAAGGGCGCTAAGATTGGTTCTTCCGCCTTGTCAGCAAAATGGAAATCACCCTTCGGATCACCTTGATAGAACGCCAAGATAGCCTTATCAAGGAAGGCGTCGCGTGCTGTTTTAATCGGTAAACCCAGTGATTGAACCGTAAGCGGCCCTTGCTCAGCCTCGAGAAGGGTTAGGCGATGACGCAGGTAAGAGATACCCTCCCGCGTCTCCTGTTCCACTTGTAGTGCTGGTTTCTGCAAGCCTGAGGCTGCAAAGGCTGCCTGCTGACTTAATGTAGCCATGGGGTAGGGACTGTAACCTTCAATAATTTCACCACCCACAACATAACGCTCAAGCCAGTAACGAGAGAGGGCAACACGGATGACGGCCTCATGCGCGGGGTTCAATGTTCCGCTGGCGGGATCGGTGGCGACCATCCGCGAAACTTCCTTGTGGAATTTACACATACAAAAGACTCCTGAATCTGAAAAGAAAATTTATTTGTTAAGCTTCAGATTAGGGTCGGTGGCGCCGTTGCCGGGGGAAGGTAGATGGTATAATGACCGATATATGAGTCAGGTTCTGGAATCGCCTGTGGCAAGGCGGTGAAAACTACTGGTGCGAAAGCGTGGACTGCCGGAATATCCGCAAAAGACAGAAGTGAAAAAGCACAGGGCTTCTTTTTTTCATGCTCTTTTACAGGCTGGCCATCGTGGTCAACCTCAACCGTAATCGGGCCATCAGCACTGCATATCTGCATGAAAGAACTAGCCGATGCTTCCCCCGGCATGAAACCTGTCGGGATCTTCGCCTGGAAGATAATTGCTAGAAGCAACATTAAGTGTACGTAGTTTTTCACGGAGGGATATAAGAGTCAATTATATGGCAAGTCAAGGTTTTTATAATTCTGCATTAGAAATTATCTTAAGATCCATCTTTTTTATGCGCGTTTTAGAATCCACTATCTGAGACTTCTAAGTGAAGTGAGGCGATTGCTATAGGAATAGCATATGTCTCTGTAATAATTATAGAAACTGAGCTATTTATTTCGATTTTATTGAAGAATAAAATGTACGTTGCATTGCAACATAGAATCGATTAGAAGTCCTATCAGGACAAAAACTGTATGTCCTTTTGATTGGCCACCTGATGCCATCGAACCCCTGAAACGAGGTCCGCATGACGCCTAAAGCCCAATGCCCTAAAGGGCAGACTTCAAGTGTAAACCCCGCCAATTACTGGACGCTGGTTATTCTCTCCGATATTCATTTTGGTAAAAAATCATCCTCTGCGGACATGCTGTTTGAATTTTTGCAGCGGACGAACTGCGATACTCTGATTTTGAACGGCGATATTATTGACGGCTGGCACCTGACTAGCAAACATCATCGCAAGTTTCCTGAAATGCAGAAGCGGGTGATGGATTTACTCAATGCTCGTATCAAAGACGGGATGAAAGTTATCTATATTCCCGGTAATCACGATGAAGCCCTGCGAAAGAGGGGGCTTTTTGGAAAGGATTATTTCGGGATTCATTTTGCAGATTCTCTTGTTTATACAGACCGCCGTAATCGGCGGTTTTTTATTTTGCATGGCGATCAGTTTGATCCGCAGATCCTGAAAGAAAAAGGCAAGGTTCTCTATCATATTGGGGATTTTGCCTATGACAGCTTGATTGAGCTGAATGCCGTTACATCAAAAGCCGCGCGTAAGCTCTTAAGTCAGCGATTCTCTATTGCGGCTTATGCGAAGAAAAAAACCAAAAATCTTTTGGGTATCATTGGGAAATTTGAGGATGCTGTAACCAATTCTGCCGGGAAAGAAGGTGTTGACGGTATTATCTGCGGTCATATCCATCATGCCGAGTTCGAGAAAAAAGGAAAGGTGCTTTACGGCAACTCAGGCGACTGGGTTGAAAGCTGCACGGCACTCACATGCGATGAACAAGGCAACTGGCGGGTTGTCCGCTGGCTTGATGAAAGAGAGCGCATAGGGTTGACCGATCACCCTGATGAGAATCAGCCTAACCCGTATGCAGAGCAGCGCTCTACAACAGAGCGGCAACTAAGATTATTTCAAAGAATCTGGCCTGCGAAAGATCGCTCTGAATTGTTGGCTGATATTCGGTCTCGTCGTGCGGAAGTAGAGCGGATGCAGGAAAAGGTACGGCATAAACAGCATGAACTCAGACTTTAGGACAAAAATATGAGCACTCAAGATTCAAGATTAAAAATCCTGTACGGCGTTCAGGCGACCGGCCAGGGGCACATTACACGAGCACGAGTCATGGCAGCGGCACTACAAAAAGAAAACGCCGATGTGGATTTTGTGTTTACTGGGAGGCCCCCTGAAGATCTCTACAATATCGAGATCTTCGGGGAGTTCCAGACCCGAAGAGGTCTGACCTTTTATTTTAATAATGGGAAGGTGAGCAATCTCAAGACACTATTTAA
Source organism: Micavibrio sp. (assembly GCA_046294845.1). Lineage (GTDB taxonomy): Bacteria > Pseudomonadota > Alphaproteobacteria > Micavibrionales > Micavibrionaceae > Micavibrio_C. Next base: position 7,956 of record JBKBNU010000004.1, read on the forward strand.
CAATAGTGCCCGCCAGCTTGTAAAAGATATTAAAGATCTTGACCTGAAACCTTATGATCTGGTGATAACCGATTATGAGCCAGTGACAGCATGGGCTGCCAAGCTGCGCGGCACACCCAGTATCGGCATCGGACATCAATATGCCTTCCAGCATGATATTCCTGTAGCAGGGTTCAATAGTCTTTCAAGACTGGGGATGAAAGAGTTTGCTCCGGCGCAAACAGGGCTGGGTGTTCACTGGCATCATTTTAATCAGCCCATTTTGCCGCTTATTTTTGAGCCCCCGGCGAGAGACAAGACGATCCAAAAGAACAAGATCGTTGTCTATTTGAACTTTGAAGAATTGGAAGATGTCACAAATCTACTCGAAGATTTTAGCGAATATGACTTTTATATTTATGCCTCTGCCGTTAAGAAACCATACGAGCAGGCGCACCTGAAGTTTAGGCCGACATCTGCTCTATTCAAGCAAGATATTGAAGATTGTGCCGGGATTATATGTGGCGCCGGGTTTGAGCTTGCAACCGAGGCTTTGCACATGGGTAAGAAACTGCTAGTCAAGCCGATGGAGGGCCAGCCGGAACAATTATCGAACGCTCTCGCCCTGACAAAATTGGGTCTTGGCGATGCTATGTACAAACTAGAAAAGTATGCTGTGTCAGCATGGCTTCAAAAACCAGAGGGTAAAAGAATTACATATCCGGATACGGCCTCAGCCGTGGTCAAGTGGATTACTGAAGGAAGATGGAATGAATCCTCAAAGCTGTTTCATCAGATTTGGCAGAGGGTAGATGGTTTGGAGAATATGAAGCCATAAAATGGTTTTTATGTAAGTATTTGGAGAAAAAATCATGCTTGTAAAAAACGTAATCGAGTTTGAACAGATGAATGCTGCCAAAGATCGGATTGAAAATTTGCAGTTACAGATATCTGTTCTGAGAGCAGATAATAATGATCTCAAGATGGAGCGTGACCTTTATAAGAAGCTCTTTGAGGAAGAGATTACGCTGCATTATTCCAAGGCCAGCAAAGCTATCAAAGTCACTAAAAAGAAAGCGAATCCGGCTTTCCTGAGGTGGCTGCATTATAGAAGCCATAAAGCCTGATATTCAGTTCTTGAACTCAAGTGTTTGGAAGATTCCATTGTTCATACTGTGGCGGATCAGTTCGCGATTTTTCTTCTTCTCTAGAACAGGCATCAGGTGATCAAATCCGGGACTAGGCTTTGATCTGAATTCGGGAACAAGAAAAGGCATAGCTTCCATAAACTTGGCTTCTTCTATCCCGAAGCACTTTGGAGCGCCTTTTTTCATTTCAATTTCAACTTGAAATATGTCCCAAGTGAAGCCATCCACAGTCTGACCGCGTCCAATGTCGGTCGCAAGCTCGATTTGTACATCCTTATTCCCATCAGGGTGATAAAGCATTTTCCATCTCTGGCTTGCGATGCTGACAAGAGGATATAACTGAATCTTTGAGAGGCTTCGGCTATTAAAAACACCCTTCAAATAGTCTGCACTCTCGCCCTTTAAAGTCTGGAGTTGTGGGCGTGATTGTTTGAGTTTAGTGGTGTATTCCATACGATCAAGTGTATGGCTTTCTGCGTTTCCTGGCTGGCCGATTTTTATGACTTGTTTATAAGGCCAGCCCTCCGTTCCAGTAATGCTCCTATCCTCCATTCGGATCTCGATACCGCTTCGCGTTGCATTAAGGGCGCAATTATCAAAATAAACACGGAAGCGGAGAGCAGAATCTTCCTGTGGGGGACGAAGCTTAAAGCCTGCCATCAGGGGGGTGATGAAGCGTGGATCTTCAAGTGTCGTGTAATAAGGATTTTTAGCTATAAACTGTCTGAACTGCTCGAGTTGCGCCCCACTCGCGGCGTTGAGTTTACGCTCTTGCTCGCGAAAACTATCGGAAACACTAATTTGCGATTGATTTTTCATTCGATGTAGCTCTGATTTTGCTGTTCTGGGAACAGACCCGGCATCCAGCGATGAGCCAGTGACGCTGGAAATGCCAAGCGCAATGGTGACCTTGAACTATCTGAGATAAGAACACCAATATCTATGAGAGCTGATGTCATGCGGCGTGCCTGCCGGTCTCCAGTTCCTAGTATACCGGGTACTTCGTTGCGAGAAAGCTCACCACGATAGAGCAGGGCATCCAAAACTTGTCCGGCTTTGGCGGGGAGTGTATCCATCCGGATTTCTTCCTCTGCCCAGATCATAATGCGTGTTCTCAGGCGGTCTGGCTGCACCAGACTCTCCATAAATTCTACTTGATCGCGGCAGATTTCAAGGAAGAATTTAGTAAAATCAGCCAACGCTTCCTCGCTGAGCGTACCCCTGCCATCCAGATCGTTCCGCCGTGGTAGGTCACAGTTGGCCAAGTGTCCTTTATAAGCTGCGACATTACGGGACAGTCCGCGCGATACAGACCAGACAGACCCGGTATCTAGGGCATCCAGAAGCATGGCATGAGACATTAGCCGTGCTACGCGGCCGTTTCCATCCATAAAAGGGTGTATCCAAGCCAATCGGTGGTGCGCTGCCGCTGCCGCTAGAATGCTTTCTGATTTGCCGAGATGTGCATAGGCCTCTTCAAAGCGTTCCATAAAGCCCGGCACTGCGCCGGGACTGATAGCAATATGCTTTCCGACCATGACATTATGTTGGCGCAAGATTCCCGGCGTCACATATTGTTTTTCTCTAGTATCCGGGTTTTCGATCCATAGCAGATCACCAGGTAACTGTTCACAGAACCGGCGGTGGATTTCGCAAACAGACTCGACTGTGCAGGCAGAACTTTTCAGGCCTCGCTGATCAATCCATTGCTGTGTTGTGATATGAGCTTTGGCCTCAAGCTGCAGATCTCGCTTTTGTTTATTGGCGCTGTAGTCGTTTTTAAGTGCCTTCTCAATATCAACCGGGTGCGTGTCGTGGCCCTCTATAAGATTGCTGTAATAGCAGTTCATGGCTCTGACCAGATCCGCTAGGGCGGAAAAGATACCAGGTGGCAAACTTCGCCGAAACCCAGATGATCGGGCCGCCAGATCAAGGGCCATATCCATTAGCTCAGGCCGGAGCCGGGACGTTTCAGAGAGCAGCATAGGTTCCATCAGGCCGATTGTCTCAGCCCTATCATCTACCGCTTTAATGTCCGCTTCTTTTTCATTCATATTATAAATAATATCACAGCGTTAGACTAATTTAAATCATGAAAAATAGGGCGTATATGTCCGATTTTATGTCCGAAAGTGATAATATAGATTACGGAAAATAACGACAGTCCCACAGGCAAGGGGGCTTCTTAAACTTTAACCCATGGAGCCAAAACACCACCTTAATTTAATGCTTCACGTGTCCATAATGTTCTAACGACATACAGATAAATGAACACTTATATCTTTTATCTTGTTTCCATCCCTAAACCCTCTCCCGCTGCCTAATGCGCCCTAAGTAAGCTGTGGCCTTCCCTCTTATGGATGCGGCATCTCCGGCCCACGCGGGGCAGCACCCTGCCCTGCGGCGCGATTAAAACCGGCAGCCATGCGGGGTGTAGTCGCTAGCTGTGGAGAGGCTCCCCCTGCTCCCTGATCGATGCTCTGGGTGCTCCCAACACCCTCATAAGCCTCCCTACGGTAAACTGGCGCCACTACCTTTCTCACCTCGGCCGCCTGTAATTTCAGGGCCTCGGTCACGCCTTGGCGGGAGGCTGTTTTTCCAGAATATTGGCCCGTATCATGACCCGTAAAACGGGTGCGGAGTGAGTCAGACTGACTCATACGATTATCCTCAACAGCCCCCGCTTCTCTCATCGGCCCCAAAGCCGCATTGATTGTTTTTTCGAGGCTGCGGGTATTTTCACCGGCAGGAATAAACCAGCGCTCACGTCTGGCAAGGGCGGTTTGTGAGGCCAGCGATGATGGCACTTTTGCCTGAATGGCCAGCGGATCGAAGCCCCTGATTACCTGCTTCCATTCCGGTTTCTGACCGGCTATAAGAGTTTCTGTTAGCCCTGCTCTTTCTCTAAAGCGGCCGTTGACAGGCAAGATATCTTTTACACCATAATCACCGCTCTTCACCTTAAATATCGGATCAGATATTTTTTTTAATCTGTTGATATTTATATGATTTATTATTGTTTCGATACGTTTTGTATCTGATATATGAGTGGCGATTATGGATGTGGTTGCAGGGTGGTTTTTAGGTGAGGTAAGGCCCTTTTTATACTCTGCCGCCTTAAATTCTGGCGGGATGTTCTCCCTGATCATCTGCGCTTTCAAGATAAGTTTAAGCGCAGATTCTGCTGTCGTTATCACTGTCGCTGGCCTGCCCTCTGCAGGGTGAATAGCCCTGATAGAGGGCAGCTTTACTATCTCCCGCTCGATCAGCCCCACAAACTTCTCATAGCGCTGATAGGCCTCCTGGCGGGCCTCCAGGATCGAGAGCAGGGTTTTCATCTCATGGATCTGTTCGTGAATCCCTGACCTGTAAATGCGCCCGTACCGGGCTTGCTGGCGCTGCGCCCTCCTCAACCGCTCGGCTTCATTCAAGGCCAGCAGGGCATGGCCTTTCTGCCTTTGGAATATCAGTACCCCCATAAAATTAACCGCCTCTACAATCGATTTTGCCAGCACAGCGGACAGGGCAGTTTTGCGCTCCAGGATCTCAAGTTTCCGGACACGGTGATCCACCACCTCCATCAGCCTTTCTATAGTGGCAATCTGCTCTTTGAGCGGCTTTGGACCGTAACCCGCCCTGACCTCGTTCAGCGCCTCGATCTCCGCCCTAAAATCAGTGCGGGAACCCTTATCGGTCACTTGTCTGACATCTGCCAGTCTTTGCCCATCTTCAAGGGGTTCCTGATCGATAGAAGCGTCTATAGCGCCTTTGTCCTGCTCTTTTAGAACGCTCTCCACTTTGCCGGATGGTGAAGCCTTGCTAGGGCTATGAGACCTGCCGCCGGAAGCGCTGCCCTGACGGCCACCCCCTTGCTGTTTGCCCTGCTGATCGCCTTGGCCCCCATCTTCTTCCTCATCGTCTTCAGTTTCCCCGGTATCATCTTCAAGAGAGTCATCAGGGCCATAATCCCTCTCCCCGCCTGACCGGCTAAAAACCTCCTCCCCATAAGGCCCCGCAATGGCAAACGCCTCTGGCCCCTCTTCGCTCGCGGCCATACCCTGACCATGGGGCAGCTTTCCACTATGGGTTTGTTCGTAACCGGCCCCATAGGGTACTTCAGGGGCATATTCCGCCACGCGGCCTGTATGGGTCTGCGGGATGCGCTCTACCCCCTGCTCCGCGAGTGAGCGCCGGTCAATCCGGATATCTGCAAAGCCCGCCTGAGCCAGAGCATCATTAGCAAGGCTCTCCCAGACCAGGCGCAGGGTTTCTGTTTCCTGTTTGCCGGTGACCTTGTCATCAAGAATGCGGGTTTTGGCAGCAAAGCCATCGGGCGTAAGGGCCCGTGTGGTAAACAGCAGATGGGCATGGTGGTTGCGGTGATCGTGCCCGTCTTTGGCAACGGGTGCATGGATGGCTACATCCACCGCTACCCGGTAACGCTCAACCAGCCAAAGCGCCATATCTCTTGCGAGTGACGCCCGTCCGTCATCGGACAGCTCATGCGGCAGGGCCAGAATAACCTCCCGTGCCACGCAAGAATTCTTGCGGTTCTCGGCAGCTTCGGCTGCATTCCAGAGAACTTCGCGGGAGGTAAAGGATGCAGGTGCTCCGGCAGGCAGTAGCAAGAACGTGTCAATGACGCCATGACGCGCTTCATAGCGGTGCACCCTGCCCGCCCGCTCATCGGTCAACGTCACACCTGCCCGATAAGCGGCCGCCGCTACAGCCGAATGGCCCTGTGAGCGCGTAAACACCCGTAAAGAACAATGATAAATCGCCAAGGGTTTTGCCCTGTTTTAATCGCATTAAAACAACGCCTGGTGTCCCCAGACTTTTACGGGCAGTCACCAGCTTTTATCATCTGTTTCTGCCACGGGAATAAGCACGCAAACGAAGTTTGCATAAGTGCGCTATTTACTCTTTTACCAGTCTATCAGGTAGCTCTTTAATTTCAGATTAATTACGGAAATTAACCACTCCCCTGCCCAGCCCTTTTGAGGGCTTACGGCTGGCACCGTAGGGTTCTATTTCTTGACGTTTCATGATACATCATGATAAGATTAACTTACGATAGGAGATCTCAGGCAATGGCCACAAAAGACCGTGAAAAATTTGCCACACAGGTAGATGCGCATATTCTATCAGTTGTGAAGACTCTGGCACAAAGCGAAGGGCGCCAGATTCAGGCGCTGGTGGATGAGGCTTTTGCTGATCTCATTGAAAAACGCAAGCAGACAAAACCCCGCACCCATGTCATGGCCGCCTATCAGGCCAGCCACGAGAAATACGCTTCCCTTTATAAAAAGCTTGCTGAATGACCGACTATCTCACCCTTGTTGATGTTCTGGCCATTCATAAGGACCAGATAGAGCGCTATGGCGGCTCTGAGAGCCTGCGGGATCGCGGCCTACTGGAAGCGGCCTTGTTCAGGCCGCAAACTGGCTATTACGGCGACCTGATCGAGGAAGCCGCAGCCCTTTGGGAAAGCATGGGGCAAAACCATCCGTTTATAGACGGTAATAAGCGCACGGCGTTTGCGGTCACTTATACTTTCTTAGCCATCAACGTTGTCTATATCACAGCAGGTGCTGCGGAAACTTACGTATTTATCAGCGGGCTTTATGAGGCCAAAAACTTCACTTTTGAGGAGCTTGCCAAATGGCTGCGGGCTCATATGAATGTTTAAAAAGCATTCAGCTTGAAGCTCATTATTCTTCTCACTTTAAATCACGGTAAAAATTCTCGTGCGGGCCGATGGCAACAAAGGTTAGCACCAATTGTCCTTCATCAACATGATAGCCAACCAGTGTCAGTTGTCCCAGAATTTTGCACTTATGGACGCGCAGCCAAGAAAGATCGCCCTTCTTTTGTTCTCCGATAGCAGGGTTGGCCATAATCGCCTCCAGCACAGGTTTTATCTCCTGACGCTGGTTTTCATGCAGTTTCTTATAGGCCTTCTTGAAGCGGCCCGTCTGGACAATCTGCATGGTTATTCTTCAAAGCTAAAAGGCGAGATGTTTCCGGCATCAATCTCGGCTTTTGCCGCCAGAACATCCTTGATAAAGGTCATGGGCAGATCGGGATTATCTTCGGCAATTTTGCCCAAGGTATAGTAGTATTCAATCTGCTTGGGTACAGACCTCATACTGCTCGTTGCCATCGTTTTGGCATCCTGTACCAGTGAATCCGGTAACCTAACTGTCCTAGCCATAAAAATGCTCCTTACATCTTCAATTTACAACAAAAAGCAACAAAAAGCAACAACTCAGTCTTTATACACCCTACAATTCATAAAATCAACCAAACAGTGTCATCTTGGCGTCAATTACACACCACACCCTAATCATCCCCGACAGGCAGGAAAATCAGGCATTTAAAACGACAAGTTCTCTTCCCCTTCCCTGCGTTTCAGGATCGCGAATATCGAGTTATGCAAGTGCAATTCTCCCTTTTTGGCGCGGCCAATCATGGCGTTGAAGTAAGCGCCTGGCTTCAAGACGCGGTTTTCTTCGCGCTGCGCGGCCTGATCGGTCAGCAGCAGGCAGATCGCAGCGCCAGAGCGCCCCAAGGTCACGCAAGCATTAGCCCAGGATGTCTGGCTGATTTTAAGTTCGGTTTTGAGGGCATAGGCCGCTTCCACAAAATCGTTCCAGTTCATCGGCCGCGGTTCGAGCGGCATATGGGCTTTAAAGCGCTCAGAGGCCCCGTTTAAGGCTTGTTTTAAGGTGATGTGCTGTAATCCTGTCGCTAAAATCGGGTTTAAAGCTTCAGGTTTTTCTAAAATCTCTGGCTTGGATGATGCTGAATCCCCCCTTTGCCCTGAATCTTGATCCCTTGGGAGCGGAATTTCGTTACCGCTTTCCCGAAAGCCTCTGACGATCCGTCTACTGTGATTTAATTTATTAAATTGTTTTTGGGTTGTATCTATGTAGTAAGCGCCCTTTTGTTCGCCCTCGCACGTATCTTTATCTGATAATTGATCAGAGTTGAGAGGTTCCGGTGTGTTAATAACATCAGCCCCCCTGCCCTTGATCTGCTCTTCCAGACCCTCCAGCAAGTGCTGGTGCAATGCCTTGTGCTCTATCAGCAAGCTTTCAAGGCACTCCAGATCCATATGAGTTCTGATCTGTACGGCAAGATCGTTATAGGTGCTCTCACAGGCGGCGGCCTCCTCTTCACCAGCTATGGCCACAAGCTCGGCTACAGCGCCCCTGATCTGCCTCCTGTACCATGAAATCTGCCGTTTGGTTTCCATCCAGGCCGCGTCATAGCGGCGCTTTTGTTCCAGATGGATGGCGAGCGTGCCTTTGAGGTAAGCCAGAGGTGTCAAATCCACGCCGTAGGCGTAAAGGATCGCTCCCGTCTCCGGGCAACGCTGGCCATACCGCCGGTGATTGCCGCTATCGTTCCAGCTGATCGCCCCCACTTCAAAGAGGGCGTTTTCAAGTTTCTGGATCTGGCGTTCGGAGACGCCCAGATCCAGGGCTGTTCTTGAGAGCGACTGGTAGACGATCGGCTGCGCCCCCTGCTCCCAGTCAATCTCGCGGGTGAAGCTCATATAGTAATCCAGCAGTTCAATCATCCGGGCCGAGAAGCCAAAGCTCTTGCCCGTGCGCTTGACCAGCAGCAGCAGGTCATAGCGGTTGACGTCCTCTTCCAGACCGGCGAAGTCCTCGGCCATGGAAAGGCAGCGGCGCAGCTTCGGGGATGATACCCGACCTCCGCCTGCAGGGGCGAAGCCCCCTACCCTGCCCGCGCGGGTGATCTGAGGGGTCGCTGGTTTTACGGCACTGATCTGTTGCATTTTGTTATATTCAGCGCTGCCAATTTTATGGGAACCGCCTAAAAATCAGGATGCAAAAATACGCTGCAAAAAGTCATGTTACAGACTTGCATCCTTCATTCCGGCGCGATAAAATTTCTGAAGATTGATCAGAAAGCTTTATCGCTTCTTTTAAAGACCGCCGCGCCAACGGCGGTTTTTACATTTCAGGCTTCCTTAAAAACAGGCGGGCGGCTGCTCCTTGAATAGGCGTGAAGAGAGTAGGGTGATTCCCAAAGAATGAGGGAATCGGATGATTTGACTCTAACAAAATAGCGTTACTGTTACAACGATGTAACAGCCGTTCTTAATGTTACATCATGTAACAATTATAATTAATTGATATTAAACAAATGTTACAAATTTATTATAGCTGTTACATGACAAAATTTTACAGCTTGTTACATGGAAAACTTCTTGATGTAACAATGCGTCTGTAAAATGTGACACCCTTGTTGTAAGTGTAACTGTCATAGTTGCGGACAGTTACAGCGTGTAATATTTAGCCGATTGATAGCTGATTCTGTGTCATGTAACATGGTTGTCAGATATTACATTCTGTTACTGGGAACTTGTCATGAAATACACTGTTAACCAAGCCGCCAAGATCGTAGGCGCCACACGCCAGACCATATACCGCCATATCGAAAGCAAACCTATATCAGTTGAAAAAGATGAGAACGGCAACCAGCTGATTGACGCATCCGAGCTTATTCGAGTTTATGGCAATAAGATCAATTTTGATGCTGCGACTAATGACGACAGTGATGCAACACCTGAGAAGCAACAGAATGTGACAATCGGTGACAGCAGGGGAGGCGAGGGGTCTATCGAGGACAAGATCCAACTGGTTCGCCTAGAATCAGAAATCAGCAAACTCAGTGAAATGATCCGACGCACCGAGGAAGAAAACGACTATATTAAAACTCTTCTAGAGGAGGAAAAGGCCGAACGGCGCAAGGCCACCAACTTGCTCGAAGATATGCGAGAAAAAGAGGGTAGAGTAGAGACATGGGAAAAAACCCTCAAAGCTCTCGAAGCCCGTATCGCCAATCAGGAACAATCCGCCAAAACCGAGAAAGAAGAGCGCCAGAAAATCCTGCGCCAGAACCACGCCCTCAAAAAAGCTCTCGAGACTGAAAAATCCAAAACTCTGTGGCAACGGTTGTTTGGTTAGGGCAGGGGGGCCCATGACCCCCTTATATTATTTTCATAATTTAAATAACAGGTCTTATGTCTGAGGGCCCGGTTTATAAAAAAGGGACAACCTCTGCGATTAATCAGATTGAATAACACACTCTGATATGGTTTAATGCCTGACGCTGTTTCAAAAGGGGAGATGCGTTATGAGTCACGATAATAGTGCTCTCTGGCTGCTGGCCGCCCTTCTTTTGTTACTCACGGCAGGCCCTTTCCTTTACCAGCAATATTCACCCGCTCAGAAGATATCCATGCTCTCTTTAGGGGTTTCAGGGAGCATTGAAAACGGCCAGATCGTCAGCGGCAATATTCCTACGGAACAATTTCAATTCAGGAGATAATTATGTCTGTGAACATGGATCTCTGGTTTTTAAATGTATGGAATAGTGTCGATGAAATAGCCGATGAAGGCTTTCAAAGGCAGGCTTGGTTTGGTATCGGTGATTTAATTGGAAGTCCTAGCGAGGCATTCAATCGATTTTTCAGTGATGCGGCAATGGAAGATTTTATTCAAAGGAAGGATACCGGCCTTAATACGCAACAGCTTGAGTCGTTAATAAATTTAACCAAAATAATGAAAGAGCTCTCAAATAAAACGCCAGTTAATATAGATACTGAAATAGGTGGGGCTTTTGTGGATGATCCTAGATGGGTAGAAGTGAGAGAAGAAGCTAAAAAATGCTTAAAAAATTTTGGGGCTGGCCTAGATAGCAGATAAAAGCTATTGAGGTCAGATGGTTAAGTTAAGGCGCAAAAGTAGGCTTCCGCGAAGTATTCAGGAAGAATTGATCCGTCAGTTTGTGGCAGGCACAACGGCCCGTGCGACGGCCGATCTGGTGGGCGTCAACCGTCACACGGCTACGCTCTATTTTCGCAAGCTTCGGGAATTGATTGCTCGGCGGGTGGCTGCGGATTCACCGTTTCTATCCGGCGAGATCGAACTGGATGAAAGTTACTTCGGCGGGCATCGCAAAGGTAAACGAGGGCGTGGTGCTGCCGGTAAGGTTATCGTTTTTGGCCTGCTCAAGCGCGGTGGCAAGGTGCATACTTTGATCGTTCCGGATACGAAAACATCAACGCTGGAGCCGATTATCCGCCAGTCCGTAAAACCAGACAGCATCGTTTATACTGATGGCTATAATAGTTACGACGTTCTGGATGTGTCAGAGTTTCATCATCATCGGATCAATCATTCGGAACGCTTCGTCGAAGGCAAGACGAACCATATCAACGGTATCGAAAATTTCTGGAACCAGGCTAAACGCCATTTGCGCCGCTTCAACGGCATTCCCAAAGACCAGTTCCCCCTGTTTCTGAAAGAATGTGAATGGCGTTTCAATTACCGCCCGACACAAAATCTCTACAAAGTTCTCCTGAAATGGGCTAAACAGGATTTACTGTAATATTATCTAGGCCAGCCCCAAAATTTTACCACTTCCTAAAATACCATATTATGACTAAACCGTTGTACCATTGTATGTCGTCAGAACAAGTTGGACAGCTAGTGCCCCTGACAAGCCCGTTTTCCCAAGTCATATATCATTGCAATTTGCACATTTCATGTTAAATTAACATGGATGATAAGCAGGCAAATCAAGCAAAAAGTAGAAAGAAGGCTGGAATCCGTTCCTGCTGTTGCCCTTATGGGGCCGCGTCAGGTCGGAAAAACCACGCTTGCTTTGGAAATTGCTGAAAAGCGACCCTCCGTCTATCTCGATCTTGAGAGCAGGCTCGATCTGCAAAAAATCAGCAATATCGAGGATTTCCATGCCGCCAACAGGGACAAGCTGATTATCCTCGATGAGGTTCAAAGGGCCCCGGAAATTTTTGCGCCTATTCGCGGGATCATCGATAAGGAGAGAAGGGCAGGGAACAAGGCCGGGCACTTCCTGTTCCTAGGTTCAGCATCGATCGACCTTCTCAAGCAATCCAGTGAAACTCTCGCCGGAAGAATTTCATACATCGAACTTCATCCTGTTAATGCACGGGAATATCCTGAGAAGAAAAACAACCTTAACAAGCTGTGGGTGAGGGGCGGATTTCCGGATAGTCTCTTAAGTAAAGATGATGAGACCAGTCTTGCCTGGCGGCATGATTTTATAAAAACCTACCTTGAGCGGGATATTCCGCAGCTGGGCCCCAGAGTTCCCGCAACAACCCTTGAGCGTTTCTGGATGATGCTCGCCCACGGTCAAGGAACCGCGATCAATGCTTCGAAATTAGCGTCAAATCTAGAAGTTTCTCATACAACCATATCGCGGTATATTGATCTTCTGACAGACCTTCTTCTGGTTCGTAAAATCCCGCCTTATTCGACAAATATCAAGAAAAGACTTGTCAAATCTCCCCTCATTTATGTCCGTGATAGCGGCATAACCCACGCGCTTCTTGATATAAAGAATATCAACGATCTGCTGGGACATCCGGTTCTGGGGAAAAGCTGGGAAGGCTTTGTCATTGAGAATGTAGCGTCTGTTCTTCCACCAAATGCCAATCTCTTTTATTACAGAACCTCTGGCGGCGCCGAGATCGACCTGATTATTGAATTCTCGGTCAAGGAAAAATGGGCCATAGAAATCAAGCGGGGACCCAACCTCAGTATTCAAAGAGGATTTTTTGAAGCCTGTGAAGATATTAAGCCCACCAAGAAGTTTGTTGTCTATTCAGGATCGGATGACTTTCCTTTGGAAAATGGAGTATTGGCGATCTCTCTTCCTTCGCTTATGAAACAGATTGAGGAAAAAGGAGAGTCATGACCCCCTTATATTATTTTCATAATTTAAATAGGGGGTTCATATGTCTGAGGACCCGGTTTATAAAAAAGGGACAACCTCTGCGATTAATCAGATTGAATAACACACTCTGATATGGTGTGATGCCTGACGCTGTTTCAAAAGGGGAGATGCGTCATGAGTGACAATAAGAAGAAAAAACGCGCTCTCTGGTTGCTGGCCGCCCTGCTTTTGTTACTCACGGCAGGCTCTTTCCTTTACCAGCAATATTCACCCGCTCAGAAGATATCCATGCTCTCTTTAGGGGTTTCAGGGAGCATTGAAAACGGCCAGATCGTCAGCGGCAATATCCCCAATAACACAACAATCGACAGCTATACGTTCACTGTCGATGCTGGTGATGTCATCGCAGTCAGTGTCAGCGAAATCGGCACCGATACTGACTTCAAACCCAAAGTGCAGCTTAAAAAACCTAACGGCACCAGCGGGGGCGCAGGGCAGGGGAACTTCTACGCCCGCTGGGTCACATCCGGTGCCGTTGCCGGGACATGGACGGTCGAAGTCACCCGTTATGATAATAAAACCACCGGCGGTGATTATGAACTGATTATGGTCAAAGTGCCGGGCGCCCTGTCCATATCCGGCGGTAACTCCGGCGGCGTCATGTATCCCGGCCAAACCTATTCCGGCACCATCGTGCGCGGTGATGTTGATATCTGGACGTTCGTGGGCGGCTCGACCAGCCCGGTGGCGATCACCGGCACCATTACCGGGGGATCAGGCTTCCGGTCGTATTTTCAGGCCTATGATGCCAACGGCACGTCCAAGGGCGCTATTTACCCGACAACGACAGCGACGCTCAATGTGGGCAGCATTGTCAATGGCGACACCTATACGGTTTTAGTCTACAAGGGTGAGCAGAACGATGTGACCGGCACCTATACGATCTCGGCCACATCCTCGGCGCCGCCCACGGTCGCCAAGGCTGACGGCGCCAATTGCTTTAACTGTTGCGTCGGCGGCGTGGCGGTCGGCGATCCGATCAACGTCGCCACGGGCAATCTGTACGAAGAAGTCACCGATTACGCGACAGCGGGCACCAATCCGCTCTCGCTGACGCGCTATTACAACAGCCAGAGCTACACGCGCAATCTGTATCCGGCGATGCTGGGGGTCAACTGGCGCTCGAACTATGACCGATATTTGCGGAAATTGCATCCCTGGCTAGCCAGCGATGCAATTTCCGCAAATTCGGCGGGGATTTTGTTGTCGATCGCGAAATGAGGGCGGGCAGTGTTATACTCGCACCGCCAACTCTCAATTTTTAATCTAGCATCGTTCAGGTATTCTTGTCGGAAGCGGCTATTGAAGCTTTCAATGAACGCATTATCCGTTAGTTTGCCCGGCCGCAAAAAGTCCAGTGTCACGCCATGCGACCATGCCCACAGATCCAGTTCCTTCGATATAAAGTCAGGGCCGTTATCGACGCGAATAGTTTTCGGGCAGGCGTATTTCACAAGGGCACGATCAAGTGTTTCCACAACATCTGTTGCCTTGTAATTGAACCCGACACCAATAATCGGACACAACCTGCTATAGGCATCCACAACAGTCAGACAGCGTAATTTTTGACCGTAGTATAAATTGTCCGCCACAAAGTTCATCGCCCATACGTCACGCATTTTCGTGATCGATGCACAATCATTCCGCCGCTTTGCCGCCACCCGGCGCTTTGGCTTTTTACGTCGTAATTGCAGGCCTTCCTGACAGTAAAGACGATAGACGCGCTTGTGATTTATATTCCATCCCTCCCTCTTCAGGCAAATATGAATCCGCTTGTATCCGTAATGTGCGCGCAAGACCGCAACATCTTTGATACGCTCCACCAGAACGGCCTGCTCATCTTTTTTTGGCTTGTAATTATACTGTCCGCGATTTACCAGCATCACCGCGCAAGCTCGGCGCACGCTGACCTGAAACGCTGTGCGCAGATAATCGACAAGCTCCTTACGACGCCCAGGCCTTAAAGCTTTTTTCTTAAGACCTCCTGCAGCATTTCCTTGTCCAGACTTAAGTCCGCCACCAGCCGTTTCAGCCGGGCGTTCTCTTCCTCCATCTGTTTGTATTTTTT